>NZ_CP117158.1:1352500-2095000 GCF_028538045.1 Sphingobium sp. AntQ-1 | reverse complement strand
TGGTGATGGCGGGCGCGGTCATGACTTCGCCGACATTATGATCGAGCGCGGCTGCGCCGTCCCTGGCCACGCGATAGACCACATCCCGTTCGGAAAAAATGCCGACGACCTGCCCATCCTCGACCACTGGCACGCAACCGATGCGCCGGTCCGCCAGCAATTGCACCACGGAGAGCAGGTTGTCCGTCGGCCGCACGCTGATGACCTCGCCCTTGCCCTGCAAAATCGCTGCGATGCTCATGACCACTCTCCTTTTCCGAGACATTTCCCGATAGGCGCTTGATGATCCCACTTTCGCGGCCCAATGAAAAGAGATGACGCGCAAGCAAGCCCTGGATGATCCCCAGATCGCCGCAACCGCCTGGGCGCGGTTTCGCCGCATCATGGCGTGGATGGCGCTGGGCGGCGCGCTGTGCGTCGGGCTGGCGCTGCTGTTCCTCCATTGGTGGGCCGGACGGTTGCCGATTCACATGGTGATCGCCACCATTTTGGGCGTATGGCTGACTTTCATGCTGGGGACCGGCCTGATGGCGCTGACATTTTTGTCGAGCGGCACCGGGCATGACGAGCAGGTGATGGACAGGCTGAAGGACGAGGCGCCGCTTGACGACTGACAGAGCCAAAACCGGCGCGCGGGGCGAAGTGGTGTTGCGTTTGGTGCCGCATCTGACCGACATCAACGCCAACGGCCATATCTTCGGCGGCTGGGTGCTGAGCCAGATGGATATCGCCGGCGGCATCGTGGCGGGGCGAATCGCGCAGGGCGCGGTGGCCACGGTGGCGATCGAGAGCATGACCTTCATCACCCCCATCCTGCTGGGCGATGTCGTGTCGGTCTATGCGGTTGAGGAGCGGCGCGGCCGCACGTCGGTCGCGATACGAATCGACGTGGTGGCGATACGTGGCAGCGACATGGAGGAAGTGCTGCTGACCAGCGGCGTCTATACATTCGTGGCGCTGGATGCCAACCATCGGCCCCGCCCCCTGCCCGACGCCTGACGCTCAGCGGGCCAGACGCTCCGTATAGGACCATGTCCGCTTGTCATTGGCGGGGATCCTGGTCCGCCAGATCCAGCCATTGCCGCGCCGCTCCATGTCTGCCGGGCGCGGGGCGATGTCGTGGGGGATCGTAACCTCCACCGTCACGGCGAAGGGCCGGGCGTTGGTCAGGGTGATCGCCCAATTGCGGGACTTGCGCGATTGCGCGCTCACCCGCGCGGCGATGCGGACATCGGCGCTGGACGCGATGTCATAATCGACCCGTTCGCCCTCCGCCTTGTCGCCGATATCGGCTTCGCCTGCGAGCAGGCGCATGTCCTGAACCTGCTCGAACACTGCGACCCGGCCTGACGGCATGGGCAGGCCGAGGCCATCATCCTTTCGATTCTGCGCGCGCAGCCGCAGCGTCATCGATTGTGATCCGGCGTCGCCATAGACGGTCGCAGCATAGAGGCGTTCGACCTTCACGCCGGGCTGGCGCAGCAGCGCGACCTGTTTCTGCGCATTAGGCGCGACATCGACCGCCATCGGCACGCGATAGAGTTTGAGGTCGCCGACATCCTCTGGCGGCGGCGGGGGCGGTGGAGGCGGCGCGGGTGCGGCCATGACGACGCCTTCGGTACGGCGCATTGAGGTGACCACGATGTCTTCTGCCTCTGCCGCGACGTACATCAGCGGAGGAGGTGGCCCTTCTGTCGGGGAAAGAATCCATTTTGGATGGGTGCTGGTGACGTCCGTCGGCCAGCAGGTCAGGCGCAGCGGGCCGCCGGTTGGGCGCGGTTGTGCCCTGCGAGCCTGCTTGTTCGGCTGACCGGCGATGACGCTCAACTGCGCGTCGGGAAAGCCGGTGACCCCGCCATTGGCGACCGTAAGCCAGGCCATGAGGTCGAGCGTGCGGCCATCGTCGCCCATGTCCGCGACATAGTTGGCGGCCCAGTCGAACCCTTCGGCCAGATAGGTGAGTTGCAGCGTCGCGCGGGTGGGACGGTCGCTGGTGGCGATCACCGACAGGGTCGGGCGGGGCGACAGGTCGGCGGGTTTTTGCGGATAGAGCATCCGTTCGGGCAGGCCGCTGCATCCCAGCGCCTCATAGCCCTGCGCTGTTTTCAGGATCACGCCGCCGGTCGGCCCGGCGCTGATGATCGCATCCTGCTGCGTCACCTTGCCGGTCTTGCGATCGGTGCGACGCAGCGTGACGCTGCGCTTGAGATAAGCGTCGACCAGGCCCGCGGGCGACAGCAGACGGGCGTCCCTGTTTTTTTCCCGCACGCCGCGCGGCATACCGGACAGGATCGCGGTTTCGGGCATCAGCCCCTCGGCCACCCCTTCGAACCGCAGGACCGATTCGCCCTGCGGCAGATCGACGGTGCGGCTTTCAGTGATGAGCGCATAGCCGCCCGGCCAGTCGCGGTCGATCGGCCCCTTGGCCCGAAAGGGCGCGCGGTAGACGGTGACGGAGACGGAAGCGGCGCGGGGCGAAACGATCGTTTCCGCCTGCGCCGGGACGGCCAGCGCCCAGAGCGCCAACAACAGGACAAGGATGCGCGGCACGGGCGCTCTCCCGTCAGTAGCGCGAATCGAAGGTAACGCTCAGGTCGACCGTGCCGTTGGCGGGGACCGGCACGCTCCATTCCATCCGGTCGGCAGAGACGCGCTTGCCTTCCAGACTTTGCGCCGTCACGCGCGCGTCGCCCCATAATCCCTGCTGCGCCAGATCGATCGTCACGGATTCGGAACGGGCGTTGGTGAGCGTGTAGCGCATCCTGGTTTCCCAGCGCGCGTTCCCCTTGCGCGTGCGCTGTTCGACGGTGGGGCGCACCTTCACATCGAACGCCTCGCCGGTGCGGAGCGCCATGGAAGACCCCATGGGCGTATGGTCGATGCTGTTTTCGCCGATGAATTGCGGGTCGCCGCGCGCGTCGCGCATATAGACGCGGATCGTGCCGGCAGGCAGTTGATCGCCCAGGCCGCCTTGCTTCGAGGTGGAGAATTTCAGCACGCTCGATGCGCTCATCGGTTCGGCCGAACTGCCAAGCCAGCCATTGACATATTCATAGGTGGCGCGGGCCGGGGCGCCCTTCACGTCGAGGAAGCTGACCTGTTTCTGCTGCGCATTGGCGATCGTGGTGCGGGCGGCCAGCGGATAGAGATAATAGTCGCCCAGCCGTTCGCGTGGACCGCTTTCGGTCCCGGCCTGGTCGATCGCGCCGCTGCCTGTTTGCCACCAATTATTGCGGCCGCCGCCATTGGCCGGGTCGCCCGCGACCAATATCGTCTTCGCGTCGGTGAAGGTGGTGCCCGTATTATTGGTGAGCGTGACCCAGCCCTGCATGTCCATGGCCCCCTTGGCCGCGTCGAACAGCGCGACATAGTCGGCCGTCCAGCCCAGATTGGGGGTGAGGTAGGAGAGGCGGGCCGGGATCGTGCCGCCGCGATCCGCCTGCACCGTGACCGACAGGGTGGGACGGGCGCGCAGATTGGGGGGCACCCGGTCGAAGATGACGCGGACCGGCAGGCCATCGTCGCGCAACACCTCGATCCGGCTGCCAATCTGGAGGACGATGCCGCCATTGGCGGCGAGAATCTTGGCGCGTTCGCGCGTTTCCGCGCCGGTGGCCGGGTTGGTGCGCAGCAGCGTCACTTCCTGCCCCACCGCCTTGTCCATCAACTTGTCGGGGGAAAGGAGGTCATAATCGAAATTCTGTTCGACGATGGCGAGGCCGGGGCCGGACAGGTTCACCGTTTCCGGGCGGATGCGGGCCGACACGTCGGGAAATTCGATGCGGTTGCGGCCTGCCGTCACCGGCAATTGCCGATCGTCCTGCACCAGCGACTGGCCATTATTGTAGATGGTGACGGCGACATCGCCCTGCGCGGTGGCGCCGGTGGGATCGGCCGCGCTTTGCGCCATCGCCGAAGGGGACAGGGCCGAAAGGGACAGGGCCGACAGGGGCAGGGCAGTGAGCATCAGGGGCAGCAGGTGCGCGGCTCTCATCGGCCTCTCTCCAGATATGTGCCAGATATATAACGCCTTGTGCCGGATCGCGCCGGGGTTGCAAAGCCGGCTTGTCGGTAGCGGCGAGAAAAGACGGGGACATGAAAAAGGGGACGGCGCGTTGCGGCGCCGTCCCCTGATTTTTTCGCTATCGAGCGCTTATTCGGCGGCTTCGGTCGCCGGGCGGGCGCGACGGGTGCGCTTCTTGGGCGCTTCCTCGGCCACGTCGGCGTCATTGTCGGCGCGGGCGATCGAGGGCGGCAGCACCGCCAAATCCAGCCCTTCGTTCGTGTCCGCGTCCGCCACGACCTTGCGCGGGCGACCGCGACGGGGGCGAGGGGCCTCGGCTTCGGGCGCAGTCGATTCGGGTGCGGTCTGGACGACCGGCTGCTGGCGCGGGGCTTCCGTGGCGGGATTGCCCGCCGGACCTTCTACGCCCATTTCCTGCTGCACCGGCGCATCGGCGTTGAAGCGGTCGCGGCGGGGACGGTCGCGGCGGACATTGCCGGCGCGCGGTTCGCGGTTTTCACGCGGCTCGCGGGCTTCGCGATTATCGTCCTGACGATCTGGTCGGCGATCCTGCTGCGGGTCGCGCTGGCCCTGTTCGCGCTGGACCTGGTCCCGGTTGCCGTGGTCGCGACCGTTCTGGTCCCGCTGGTTCTGCTCACGGGGCGCGCGATCATGGGCGTGCTGCTGATCGGTGCGGAAATCGTCGACGCCGTCATAGCCGCCGTCGAAATCATCGCCATCCTGGTCGAAACCATCGTCGCGGGTGCGCTGCCGGGGATTTTGCTCCTCCTGACGGGCGCGATTGTCGGCGAGCACGCGGAAATAATGATCGGCGAACTGCAGATAATATTCGGCGTTCACCCGGTCGCCGGCCATCTGGGCATCGCGCGCCATATTCTTGTATTTCTCAAGAAGCTGGGTCGCGTTGCCGCGGGCGCGGTTGTCGATGCGGTTACCATTATCGCCACCGCCCCGATTATTGCCGTTGGGACGTCCGTTGTTATTATTGTTCCGGCCGCGATTGCGGCGGCCGGCCTGCCGGTTGTTGATCAAGATATGATCCTTGCGTTCGCTATGACATCATTGGCTGAAAACACTGTTCAGTCGCCATCCCCAAGCACGGCCTGTCCTTCAGGCCGGATACGGCTCCGCCACGGCATGATCCTTCCCGGATCACTACCCCGACTGCCAGCGGCGCTGCGCAGCATACGCCGTCATGACTATAAGGAGCTAAGAAAACGGCCTTTTCTATCAATGATCTAAGCGACCATGTCACAAGATAGAGCCGTCCCTAAGGTCGATGTAGTGGCTTTCGCGCCATAAACCAAGCAATTTTCGCCTGAATATCGGCAAATCGATTATTTCCAAGCTGGGTTCGTCGCAATCAGGCAGCGGTCATGCCCGGCCAGATCGCGCCGCAGAGCGACGGCCAACCCGTTTTCCCGCAGCAATGCGGCGACGCTGGCCGCCTGATCGTGGCCGATCTCGATCGCGGCCATGCCGCCCGAAGCGATCAGCCGGGGCAGGTCGGGCGCGATGCGGCGATAATCGTCAAGGCCATCGGCGCCCGCGAACAGCGCACTGGCCGGTTCGCGCAGCACATCGCCGGACAGCGGCAGGTCCGCGACGATATAGGGCGGATTGATGAGCAGCAGGTCGAACGGACCGTCCACGCCCAGCGCCCAGTCGCCGAGGCTGAAGCGCGCGCGGTCGGCCATGCCCAGACGCGCCGCATTGCCCTGCGCCACGGCGAGCGCGGCCGCGGAGGCGTCTATGCCCAGACCTTGCGCGTCGGGCCACTCCGCCAGCGCCGCCAGCAGCAACGCGCCGGAGCCGACGCCAAGGTCGAGGATCGTGGCGGGCGCGCGGGTTGCGAAATGATCGACCGCCACTTCGATCAGCGTTTCGCTGTCGGGGCGGGGGATCAGCGTGTCGGGCGTGACGGACAGGGTGATCGTCCAGAAATCGCGGGCGCCGGTGATGTGGGCGATCGGATCGCCCGTCAAGCGACGAGCGAGCAGGGGGGCGAAGCTTTCGGGCACGGCCAGGTCGCGCTGGCGCAGCAGCATGTCGTTACGCGACAGGCCCAGCGCATGGGCCATCAGCAATTCGGCGTCGAGCCGGGCGGTATCGCTTGCGACGGCGAGTTGGACAGTTGCAGCGCGTAGCGCGTCGGGGACGCCCTCGATCGTCATGCGGGCAAAAGGATCAACTCAGCCCGTCCAACTGGGCGAGGCGGGCGGCTTCATCTTCGGCCACCAGTGCGTCGATGACGTCGCACAGGCCCGGTCCTTCGAGGATTTCGGGCAGGCGGTGCAGGGTCAGGTTGATGCGGTGGTCGGTGACGCGGCCCTGCGGGAAATTATAGGTGCGGATGCGTTCGGAGCGGTCGCCCGATCCGACCATCGCCTTGCGCGCGCCGGCCTGTTCATTCTGGGTGCGGGCGCGCTCGGCTTCATAGAGGCGGGCGCGCAGCACCTGCATCGCCTTCGCCTTATTCTTGTGCTGCGACCGTTCGTCCTGTTGGATGACGACGGTGCCGGTGGGCAAATGGGTGATGCGCACGGCCGAATCGGTCGTGTTGACATGCTGGCCGCCCGCGCCGGACGCACGGTAGATATCGATCTTGAGGTCGCCGTCGGCGATCTGGACGTCCACTTCCTCCGGTTCCGGCAGAATCGCGACGGTCGCGGCGCTGGTGTGGATGCGCCCGCCGCTTTCGGTCGCGGGGACGCGCTGGACGCGGTGGACGCCGCTTTCGAACTTCAGCTTGGCGAAGACGCCCACCCCGTTGATACTGGCCACCACTTCCTTGAAGCCGCCGACTTCGGACGCATTGGCGGACATCAGTTCCATCTTCCAGCCCTGGGTATCGGCATAGCGCTGGTACATGCGGAACAGGTCGCCGGCGAACAGCGCCGCTTCATCGCCGCCGGTGCCGGCGCGGATTTCGATCATGGCGGGCCGGGCGTCGGCGGCGTCGCGGGGCAGCAATTGCAGCGCCAGCGCGCGCTCGGCTTGCGGAAGCTGGCTTTTGAGGATCTGCATTTCCTCCTGCGCCATTTCGCGCATGAGGGGGTCGGCGTCGGGATCGCCGCCGCCGCCCGCCATGACATCGAGCGCGGCCAGTTCCTGCCGCAGGCGGCGCACCTCATGCGCGGCGCGGGCGACCGGTTCGATCTCCGCATATTCCTTCGACAGTTTCACGAACGCTTCGGGCGCGAGGTCGGCGCGCGTCATCGACGCCTGCACCTCGTCCCGGCGCGCCTCGATCTGCGCGATGCGTTCGGGGGAAATGTGCATTAGCGACCGCTCGTCAAAGGCCCAGCAAGAGCCTTTCGGACACGATCTTCAAGGCCATGGACGTCATCATGTCTCAATTTCAAATGATAACGACGGCCTCCGTCTTCAGCTTCCTGAATAAACAAGAAGGCCGCAGGATCAATTTTGTGTCCGATTTCCGTCCGTTTCTTAATTTTACCGGAAAAGGCGAGGTGGGCGGCAATGCCAGCGCGTCTCAAATTCGCGGCAGCCATGATGGCATCGTCATGCCATTTGTCCGCATCAGGAATGACCGATACAGCAAGTGGCTGCCGCTCTGGTGCGTCCAGCAACATGGCCAACCGCTCAATACCGGCCGCCCATCCTACCGCAGGCGTCGGCTTTCCGCCCAGATTTTCGATCAGCCCATCATAGCGGCCGCCGCCCAGCACGGTGCCCTGCGCGCCGAGACGGTCGGTGATGAATTCGAACGCGGTGTGGCGATAATAATCGAGGCCGCGGACCAGCCGGGCGTTGCGCTCCCAGGCCACGCCCGCGGCGTCCAGCCCTGCCGTCACCTTCTCGAAGAAGCTGCGCGCTTCGTCGGTCAGATAGGCGTCGATGTCGGGCGCGCTGTCGGCGACCGGGCGGTCGCGCGGGTCTTTGCTGTCGAGGATGCGCAGCGGGTTCTTGGCCAGTCGTTCCACGCTGTCTTCCGACAACTGATCCCGATGCGCCTCGAAATGGGCGATCAGCGCCGCGCGCCAGGCATCGCGGCTCGGCCCGTCGCCCAGCGTGTTGAGGGTGAGGGTCACGCCGTCGGCGACGCCCAGTTCCTTCAATAGCTGGTCGGCCATGACCAGCAATTCCACGTCCGCGCCCGGTTCGCCCGCGCCGATGATTTCCGCGTCGAGCTGGTGAAACTGGCGAAAGCGGCCCTTTTGCGGGCGTTCGTAGCGGAAGAGCGGGCCGTGGGTCGCGACTTTCAGCGGCGCATATTGCTGCCAGCCTTCGGTGATATAGGCGCGGCTGATCCCGGCGGTGAATTCGGGGCGCAGGGTGATGCTGTCGCCGCCGCGATCCGTAAACGTGTACATCTCCTTCGAGACGACGTCGGTGCTTTCACCCAGCGACCGGGCGAAGACGGCGGTGGATTCGAACACCGGCACTTCGACCCGCTGGAAACCGTAAAGCTTGCGCACCCGGTCGAAGGTCGCGACCACATGGGCGAAGCGTTCCGCAAACGCCTCGGTGGTGCCGCCCAGCATGTCCTGCGTTCCGCGCACCGGGCGCGGCGTTTCTATCTTCGCCATGGGGCCGGGCCTTTAACGGCAAATCACCCCCAAGGAAACGCGCTTTTTAAGAGCGTCCATCAGGGGGTGGACGGCGCTGCGACGCCTTGCCATGCTAAAGGCAATCGGGCCGTCCGGCCCCCCTATCTTTCTGGAGACATCCATGATCCGCAGCCTTGCTGCCGCCCTGTGCCTGACAACGGGCCTTTCGAGCGCCATCGCCACCCCGCTGTTCGCCCAGGACGCGATCCGGTCCAAGCCGACCGCCCTGCCCGTCGACAGCGCCGCGCCTGCACCAAAGGACATGCCCTATCCTGGTGGCACGATAAAACTGGAGGTCGATGCGACCGACACGGTCCAGCGCATCTTCCGCGTGAAGGAGACGATCCCCGTCGCGGCGGCCGGGCCGTTGACGCTGATGATGCCGGCCTGGCTGCCGGGCAATCACGCCCCGCGTGGGCAGATCGAGAAGCTGACGGGCCTGACTTTCACCGCCAATGGCCAAACCCTGGCGTGGAAGCGCGATCCGCTCAACGTCTTCGCCTTCCAGATCGACGTGCCGCAGGGCGTGACGCAGGTGGTGGCGCAGTTCCAGTTCCTGTCCGCGACCCAGCCCAATCAGGGCCGCGTCGTCGTGACGCCCAAGATGCTGAACATTCAATGGGAGAGCGTGTCGCTTTATCCCGCGGGCTATTATACGCGCCAGATACCGATCCAGCCGACCGTGACCTATCCCGCCGGTTGGCAGGCCGCGACCGCGCTGCGCGGCACCAAGAGCGGCAATAGCGTGGCCTATGAAACGATCGATTATGAAGCGTTGCAGGATTCGCCGGTGTTTGCGGGCACGCATTTCAAGGCAGTTGACCTTGGCAGCAATGTGACGCTCAACATCGTCGCCGACGATGCTGACGAATTGCAGTTCAAGCCGGAACAGATCGCCAAGCACAGGAAGCTGGTCGCCGAAGCCGGTTCGCTGTTCGGCGCCTATCATTTCAACCATTATGATTTCCTGCTGGCGATCACCGACGAGATGGGCGGCATCGGGCTGGAGCATCATCGCAGTTCCGAGAATCAGGTCGAGCCGGGCTATTTCAAGAGCTGGGACAAGGGCGAGGCGCTGCTGGACCGCAACCTGTTGCCGCATGAATTCACCCATAGCTGGGACGGCAAGTTCCGCCGCCCCGACCTGTTGTGGACGCCCGATTTCAACGTGCCGATGCAGGATAATCTTCTGTGGGTCTATGAAGGGCAGACGCAATTCTGGGGCTATGTGCTGGGCGCGCGGTCGGGGATGTTCAGCAAGCAGGAGACGCTGGACGCCTACGCCCAGATCGCGGCCAGGCTGGACACGGCGGTCGGCCGCCAGTGGCGCCCGATGGAGGACACCACCCATGATCCCATCATCTCCGCCCGCCGGCCCAAGGGCTGGGCGAGTTGGCAGCGGTCCGAGGATTATTATAATGAAGGGCTGATGATCTGGCTGGAGGCCGACGCGATCATCGCCAAGGCGACCCGCGGCAGGAAGGGGCTGGACGATTTCGCCAAGGCGTTCTTTGGCATCAATCCGGGCGACTGGGGTCAGGTCGTCTATAATCGCGGCGACGTCATCAAGACGCTGAACGCTATCGCGCCTTATGACTGGGCCGGCTTCTTCCAGAAATATGTGGATGCGCCCACCAGGGAAACGCCCAAGGGCGGCTTCATCCTGGGCGGCTACTCCCTCGTCTATGGCGACGAACCGGGCGCGATCACCAAGGCGGCCGAGGGCGCCAACAAGATGGTCGACCAGAGTTTCGGCATCGGCGCGATCGTCAAGAATGACGGCGAAGTGAGCGGCGTCGTGTGGGACAGCGCGGCGTTCAAGGCGGGGCTGGTGACGGGCGCGAAGATACTCGCGGTCAATGGCGACGAATATTCGGGCGACGCCTGGAAAGCGGCGATCAAGGCCAAGACGCCGATCCAGATCATCCTAAAGCAGGATAAATACTATCGTGTTTTGACACTCGATTATTCGGGCGGGCTGCGCTATCCGCGCCTCGACAAGACAGGAGAGGGTGAGGGCAGCCTCGACAGGTTGCTCAAGCCAAGAACATAATCACCCGTAGCGTAACGTGTAGCAAAAGGCGTTTCCATGAATATCGAACTGATCCCGGTCGGCGACGATCCGCCCAACAGCCTGAACGTCATCATCGAAGTGCCGGTCGGCGGCGAACCTGTGAAATATGAGTTCGACAAGGCCAGCGGCGCGCTGTTCGTGGATCGCATCCTGCACACGCCGATGCGCTATCCGGCCAATTATGGTTTCGTGCCGCATACGCTGTCGCCCGATGGCGATCCGCTGGACGCGCTGGTCATCGCACGGTCGCCTTTCGTCCCCGGATCGGTCGTGCGCGCGCGCCCGATCGCGGTGCTGAACCTGGAAGACGAAGCCGGTGGCGACGAAAAGCTAGTCTGCGTCCCCGACAACAAGACCTTTCCTTATTATGCCGACGTGGGCGAGAAGGACGATCTGCCCGGCATCGTGATGGAGCAGATCGAGCATTTCTTCACTCACTATAAGGACTTGGAAAAGACCAAGTGGGTCCGCATCGGCACCTGGGGCGGGGCGGACGACGCCAAGCAGATCACGCTGGAAGCGATCGCACGCTATCAGGCGAGCAAGAAGACGGCGTAAGGCCGAGTTCCTGCGAGAATAAGAGGCCGCGCGGAGCGATTCGCGCGGCCTTTTTCGTTGGCTTGCTGAGCATGTCCCTGCGCAGGGGGGACACGGAAAAAAGGTTCAAATCAACCGGTCGGCGTCCAGCGCCATGGCGAGGGGATCGCGGCCCTTGGGCATCCGGGCGTGGAGGCGGGCATCGGCCTCGACCAATCGCGCCACCCCAGCCTCCAACTGCTCTTCGGGCAGGGTGAAGGGCAGGCGCAGGAAGCGTTCGAACGCCCCGCTGACGCCGAAGCGCGGGCCGGCGGCGATGCGGACGCCCAGACTTTCCGCCAATGCCGCCAGCGCCGTGGCCTCCGCGCGGGGCAGTTCGGCCCAGAGCGACAGGCCGCCCGCGGGCGATTCCACCCGCCAATGGGGCAGGCGATCCGCGATCAGGCCCAGCAAATGGTCGCGCCGCCCGCGCAGTTGCCCGGCCCGCTCGCCCAGGCCGACATCGGCGTCGATCAGTTGCGCGACCGCGATCTGTTCGACCACCGGGCTGGCCATATCCATCGTCGTGCGCAGGCGGCCGAGCGCCGCGACCGTCTGAACATCGGCGCGAATCCAGCCCACGCGCAGCCCGCCCCAGAAAATCTTGCTGGCCGACCCCAAAGTGATGACCTGCCGCCCCGACGGGTCGTGCATCGCCACGGGCGGCGGCGGCGCGAAATCGAGGCCCATCGCCACCATCGTTTCGTCCACGACCAACGGCGTGTGGTTGCGCATCGCGGCGCCGACCAGCGCGCGGCGGGTGGCGGGGTCCATGCTGCGGCCGGTGGGATTGTGGAAATCGGCGATGACATAGGCGAAACGCGGGCTGGTCTGGCGAAAGGCCGCCTCCATCGCGTCGACGTCCCAACCCTGGCGCGGCAGACCGACCGGCACCGGCACGACATGGGCGCGCTGCAACGCCTGGATGGCGTTATGATAGGTCGGATGGTCGATCACCACCCGGTCGCCCGGCCCGGCCAGCCATTGGAGCAACAACGAAAAGCCCTGCTGCGCGCCGTTGGTGACCATGATCTGGTCAGGGGAAGTGGGGCAGCCGCGCCGCTCATAATGGGCCGCGATCGCGCGGCGCAGCACCATGATGCCCAACGGATCATAGCCCAGGTCACCCAGATAGGCGGGCAGCGCCTCCACCGCATGGGCGTAGGCGCGCGCGACGCCGGGCGCGGCGGGCAGGGCGGCATGGGTCCAGTTGAGCAAATTACCGCCGGTCGTCGTATCGACCTCCCCCGGCGCGGTTTCGGCGCGGCCCGGCGGAATACGGGTGACGCTGCCCGACCCCTGACGGCTTTCCAGATAGCCTTCGTCGCGCAGCCGGTCGAAGGCGGCGGCGACGGTGGTGCGCGAGAGGCCCAGCGCCGCGGCCAGTTCGCGTTCGCCCGGCAGGCGGACATTCAGGCCGACCCGGCCGTCCAGCACCAGCATCCGCAGCGCCTGCGCCAACTGGCGATAGGCCGGTTCAGCGCTGTCCTGCGCGCGCCAGGCGCCGAGCAGGCGGAGCAGGGACGGGGGGCGGAGAAGCGAAGTGGACATGGGGCGCATTCCAATATGGCCATGGATCAAGGCCATTTACCCGCAATTGGCTGTTTTGTAAAAGGCCAGTTGCGCGAAATAAGCCTCCCCATGACGCACAACCGCTACGCCCTCCGTTTTTGGCAACTCTTCTGGGGCCTTGGCCTTTACGGCTTTTCGATGGCGCTGATGCTGCGCGCCAATCTGGGGCTGGATCCGTGGGACGTGCTGCACCAGGGGCTGGCGCCCCGGATGGGCCTGAGCTTCGGTATGACCGTCAACCTGATCGGCGCGCTCGTGCTGCTGCTGTGGTGGCCACTCAAGCAACGGCCGGGGATCGGCACGATCGCCAATATCCTGGTGATCGGGACCGCGGTGGACCTGTCGCTGATGATCCTGCCGACGCCCGAAGGTTACGTCCTGCGCGCGGCCTGGCTGGGCGCGGGAATCATCCTGAACGGTATTGCGGGCGGCGCCTATATCGGTGCGGGGATGGGGCCGGGGCCGCGCGACGGATTGATGACGGGCCTGTGCCGCCGGACCGGCTGGCCGGTCAAATGGGTGCGGACGGGAATCGAAATCGGCGTGCTCGCGATCGGCTGGCTGCTGGGCGGGACGGTGGGCGTGGGCACCATCCTCTACGCCGCGACGATCGGCTGGATCGTCCACCATGCGCTGCCCTTTTTCCGCATCGCCGCGCCGGAGCGCCCGGCGCAGGCATGACAGAGGCCCCCTGACCGGCCGCTGCCCTGGGCGGCGGTCGGTTCCTTTTCGCCTTGAAAATAGGACGCATGGCCATTGACCAGACCATGCAGACGGGCATGATCCGCCGCGCCTTTCCCCCCGATCAAGGAGCATCCCCCATGCGCCCCTTCCTCGCCGTCGCCCTGCTCCTGCCGTTGACCGCTGCGGTCCCGCCCCAACCCGCGCCCGAATCCGCCCTTGCGCCGCTGGCCTTCGAACAGGTCGCGCCCGCCGGCACGAAAATGCCGCGCTTCAAGGTCGACGCCGCCTGGCCGGCGATGCCCGACGACCTGCTGCTGGGGCAGGTGAGCGGCGTGGCGGTGGGGCCGGACGATTCGGTGTGGGTCGTGCATCGGCCTCATAGCCTGACCAACACCGATACTGGCCTGGCCCAAGACCCGCCGATCGCCGCCTGCTGCAAGCCAGCGCCGCCGGTGGTGCGCTTCGCCAAGGACGGCCGCTATATCGGCGGCTGGGGCGGGGCCGCGAGCGCCCCCACGGTCGATGGCGTCAACCAATGGCCCGCCAGCCTGCACGGCGTCTTCGTCGACAAGGCCGGCGCCGTCTGGTTCGGCGGCAATGGCAAGGGCGACCATGTCGTCCTGAATTACAGCGCCGACGGCCAGTATATCCGCCGCTTCGGCCAGCGCGACAAGACCGGCGGCAACGACGCGACCGACCTGCTGGGCAATCCGTCCGACGTCAATCACAGCGATGGCATGGTGCTGGTGTCCGATGGCTATGTGAACCGCCGGGTGATCGGCTTCGACGCGCAGAGCAACGCCTATAAGGGCCGCTGGGGCGCCTATGCCCGGCCGCCGATCGCGCCCACGCGGCAGGGAGCGTTCGACCAGAGCCATGCCGTCGATCCCAGCAAGCAAGCCAATCCCCAGGCGCAGACCTTCGCCGATATCGTCCATTGCGTGGTGCCGACACGCGATAGCCATGTCTATGTCTGCGACCGCAACAACAACCGCGCGCAATTGTTCAAGCGGGAGAAGGATGGCCGCCTGACCTTCATACGCGACCTGGCGATCGCGCCGGAGACGGGTGGCACCCATACGGTGACCGACATCGCCTTTTCGCCCGATCCCGACCAGACCTATCTCTATGTCGCGGACATGATGAACGGGCGCATCTGGATATTGCTGCGCAAGACGCATGAAGTGCTCGGCGCGATCGGCCGGGTCGGACGGCAGGCGGGGCAATTTACCTGGCTGCACAGCATTGATACCGACAGCGACGGCAATATCTATGCGACCGAGGTCAATACCGGCCGGCGCGTACAGAAGCTGGTGTTCACCGGCATCCAATGAGAGGGGGACGCCTCATGGCGACCGCATTATACGATCTGACCGTACCGATGTTCGTCCGTGGGCTGACCGCGTTGTCGGGACTGCTCGACAAGGGCGCCGCCTATGCCGCCGAACAGGGCGTCGATCCGGCGACGCTGACCGGCGCGCAACTGATCGCGGACATGAAGCCGCTGACCGCGCAGGTGCAGTTCGCCTGCGACACCGCCAAGGGCACGGTTACGCGACTGGGCGAACTGGAGCCGGTGGCGATGGCGGACACCGAACAGACATTCGCGGAATTGCAGGCGCGCATCGCCAGAACGATCGCTCTGCTGGAAGCAGTGCCGCGCGAGACGATCGACGGGCGGGAGGACGCCGCCGTGGTGCTCAAGGTGCCGGGTGGCGAGATTCCCTTCACTGGGCGCAGCCATGTGCTGACCTTTGCCCTGCCCAATTTCTATTTCCACCTGACGACGGCCTATGCGCTGCTGCGCCAGGCGGGCGTGCCGGTCGGCAAGATCGATTTTCTGGGCGGGATTTAACCCGCGATCAGCCGCACATAGGCGCTGGCGACCCAGCCGCTGGCGCAAGGGCCGGCATAGGGCTGCTTGCGTTCCACGGGAGACGCCACGCCGCAGTCGCCCGCTGGCGGCGCTTGGCCAACCGCCGGTGTGGGCAGGATGACGACGCCCAGCCATTTCTGGTCGAGGCTGCGGGTGCAGACGTAGGCCCGCTGGCCCTCCGCCAGTCGGCCCAGTTCCTTCGCGTCGCCGAAGGGCGCGGCATGGAGGCCCAGGCCGTTGGGGCCGGCGCGGCTGACCTGTCCCAGCGTGCCGCAGGCGTCGAGCCGCGGTCCGTCCTCGCCGATCGTCACCGGCCGCGCGACCGGCGCATCCATGCGGGTTTCGGGCACGTCCGCGCGCGGCGCGCCGGCGAGCGAGCTGTTGGGCAATTCCTCATAGACGTCGTTGCTTTTAGAGCAAGCGGTCAGCGGTGACAGCAAGGGCAGCAGGAGGAGAGGGATGATGCGCATGAAAGCCGTGATAGACCCCGCCGGACGCCAGCGGAAGCCGCCATGTTTCGCTTTAGTTTTGGGGCCGCTTTCCCTATATGCTCGGCATGAGCGAAGAACCCGTCAATACCCCCAACAGCAATGAATATGGCGCCGACAGCATCAAGGTGCTCAAAGGCCTGGACGCGGTGCGCAAGCGCCCCGGCATGTATATCGGCGACACCGACGATGGATCGGGCCTGCATCACATGGTGTTCGAGGTTTCGGACAATGCGATCGACGAAGCGCTGGCGGGGCATTGCGACCGCATCACCATCACGCTGAATCCCGACGGATCGGTGAGCGTCGAGGATAATGGGCGCGGCATCCCGACCGGCATCCACACCGAAGAAGGCGTGTCGGCGGCCGAGGTCATCATGACCCAGTTGCACGCGGGCGGGAAGTTCGAGAATACGTCCGACGATAACGCCTATAAGGTGTCGGGCGGTCTGCATGGCGTGGGTGTCTCGGTCGTCAACGCATTGTCGGAATGGCTCGACCTCAACATCTGGCGGGACGGCAAGGAACATTATATGCGCTTCGCCTATGGCGATGCGACCGCGCCGCTGGCGGTGATCGGCGATGCGCCCGCCAAAGAAGACGGGACGCTCAAGAAGGGCACGCGCGTCACCTTCCTGGCCAGTATGGAGAAGGCGCCGGGCGACGGCGCGACGTTCAAGAACCATACCGAATATGATTTCGAGAAACTGGAGCATCGCTATCGCGAACTGGCTTTCCTCAACAGCGGCGTGCGCCTGTTCCTGGTCGATGCGCGCCATGAGGAGGCGAAGGAGATCGAGCTATATTATGAGGGCGGCATCGCGGCTTTCGTGAAATATCTCGATCGCAACAAGTCGGCGATGATGCCGGAGCCGATCGCGATTTCGGGCACTCGCGACGACGTGACGATCGACGTCGCGCTGGAGTGGAACGACTCTTATTATGAAAACGTCCTCTGCTTCACCAACAACATCCCGCAGCGCGACGGCGGCACCCATCTGGCGGCCTTCCGCGCGGCGCTGACCCGCACGCTCAACAATTATGCGGAAAAGTCGGGCGCGCTGAAGAAGGAGAAGGTGTCGCTGACCGGCGAGGATATGCGCGAGGGCTTGACCGCCATCGTCTCGGTCAAGCTGCCCGATCCCAAATTCAGTTCGCAGACCAAGGACAAGCTGGTCAGTTCCGAAGTGCGCCAGCCGCTCGAAAGCCTTATGGCCGACAAGATGGCCGAATGGCTGGAGGAAAACCCCGCGCACGGCAAGATGATCGTGCAGAAGGTGATCGACGCCGCAGCGGCGCGCGAAGCGGCCAAGAAGGCGCGCGAACTGACCCGGCGCAAGGGCGTGCTGGATATTGCCAGCCTGCCCGGCAAGCTGGCCGATTGCCAGGAGCGTGATCCCGCCAAGTCCGAACTCTTCCTCGTCGAAGGCGATTCGGCCGGCGGTTCGGCCAAGCAGGGGCGCAACCGGCATAATCAGGCGATCCTGCCGCTGAAGGGCAAAATTTTGAACGTCGAGCGCGCGCGCTTCGACAAGATGCTGTCGTCCAAGGAAGTCGGCACGCTGATCCAGGCGATGGGCACGGGCATCCGGGACGATTTCAACCTGGAAAAGCTGCGCTACCACAAGATCGTCATCATGACCGACGCGGACGTCGACGGCGCGCATATCCGCACGCTGCTGCTGACCTTCTTCTATCGGCAGATGCCCCAGATCATCGATGGCGGGCATCTCTATATCGCCCAGCCGCCGCTGTATAAGGCGACGCGCGGCCGGTCGGAGGTTTACCTCAAGAACGAGGCCGCGCTGGAGCAATATCTGGTCGACAACGGCGTCGAATCGATGGCGCTGGAAACCGGCAAGGGTCCGCGCACCGGCGAGGATCTGCGCAGCCTGATCGAACATGCCCGCCGGATGCGCGCGGTGATGCGCTATGTGCCGCGCCGCTACAATCCCGCCATCATCGAGGCGCTGAGCCTGAATGGCGCGCTCGATCCTGAACTGGACACGCAAACGCAGGCGCAGCGGCTGGCTGCGACCGTCACCTGGATGGGGGCGCAGGATGTCGAAGGCCGCTGGACCGGCAGCGTCGCCGAAGAGGGCGGCTTCCATTTCCAGCGCGCCTGGCGCGGCGTCACAGACCATCATGTGATCGAGGGCGGCTTCGTCGGGTCGGCCGAGGCGCGCAAGCTGCACAGCATCGCCGCCGAGGATGCCGGCAGCTATCTGACCCCCAGCCGCCTGATCACGGTCAAGGCGCTGGCCGCCGAAGCCAATGACGACGATCTGCCCGCCGCCCCGACCAAGGGCGCGATGGTGACGCGGCCGAGCGAGTTGCTCGACGCGATCCTGACCGCCGGGCGCAAGGGGCTGGCGATCCAGCGGTACAAGGGGCTGGGCGAGATGAACGCGGAACAATTGTGGGAAACCACGCTGGACCCGGACAATCGCTCGATGTTGCGGGTCGAGGTGGAGCAGGCGGACGTCGCCGACGAAATCTTCACCCGCCTGATGGGCGATGTGGTTGAGCCGCGGCGCGAGTTCATTCAGGACAATGCGCTGAACGTCGCCAATCTGGATGTCTGATCGCAATGAACAGGTCCGGTGCGGCTGGTGCGGCACGGACCCGTTCTATAGCGCCTATCATGACGCGGAATGGGGCGTGCCGGAGCGCGATTCGCGGATGCTCTGGGAAATGCTGATGCTGGAGGGGTTCCAGGCGGGCCTGTCCTGGATCACGATATTGCGCAAGCGCGAGGGGTTTCGCGCCGCTTTTGCCGGGTTCGATCCCGACAAGGTCGCGGCCTTCACCGACACCGATATAGAGCGGCTGATGGGCGATCCGGGCATTGTCCGCGCGCGGGCGAAGATCGTCGCGACCATCGCGGGCGCCCGCATCTTTTGCGCGATGCGCGATTCGGGTGAGGATTTCGCCGCCTATGCCTGGTCTTTCGTCGACGGCGTGCCGTTGCAGGGCGACGGGGTGACCTTTCCGGCGCAAACGCCGCTGTCCGTCGCCCTCTCGAAGGATTTGAAGGCGCGCGGTTTCAAATTCGTCGGCCCGACCATCGCCTATGCCTGGATGCAGGCGACCGGCCTGGTCAACGATCATGCCGCCAATTGCTTTCGCCGCGACCCGCTGCGGCCATGAAGGCGGCGCACCTGCTTTTGCCCGTTGCGCTGCTCTATGGGTGCGGGGAGGGGGGAACGGGCGCGAATCAGACGCAGCCTGCGCCGACGAACGCGATCGCCACGCCCATCGACAAGGACGCCGCCGCCAACGCAGCGATAGCGACATCCCCGCCGTCCGCGACGCCGCCCAAGCCTTTGGTTTCACGTGAAACACCACCGCCTCGCCCGGCGGCGGCCGATTATCGCGCGATCGGCACCGAACCCTTCTGGGCGGTCACCATTCGGGGATCGACGGCTATATTGGAGCGGCCGGACCAGGCGCCGCTACGCTTTTCCGTACAGGTCGATGGGGATGACAAGGCAGTGCGCTATCAGGGCCACGGCTTCGCCATGATGCTGACGCAGGGGCCATGCAGCGACGGGATGAGCGATGCGATCTGGTCCGACCGGGTCCAGGTGGCGTTTGGCGAAGGGACGTTGAAGGGGTGCGGCGGTGCGCGGGATGAGGGTGACGACACGCCATAAGGGGCGTCGCCTTTAGTCGGCGCGCATCGCTTCGGCGACCAGCGCTTCGGCCTCCATCAACAGCGCATCTTCGGCTGCCGTCTGCGCCACATGCTCGCGGCCGATCAGGATCAGCACGGGCACGGCGAGCGGACTGACCCGCTCCAGCGTGACATGCAGCATGGTCGTCGCCGCCCGGTCGATCAGGTCGCCCAGCCGCCCGACATCGGTCATCCGCGCGCGCGCATCGGCCCAGGCGGCTTTCAGCAGCAGATGATCGGGCTGATATTTGCGCAGCACATCGTAGATCAGGTCGGTGGAGAAGGTGACCTGCCGCCCGGTCTTGCGCTTGCCGGGATGCTGGCGCTCGATCAGCCCGGAGATGACCGCTACATCGCGAAAGGCGCGCTTCAGGAGGCTCGACTGCTCGACCCAGTCGATAAATTCATGGTCGAGAATATCGGCGGAAAACAGGCTTTGCGGATCGGTGATGGGCTTTAGCCCATAGACCGCCAGCGCATAATCATTGGCGACGAAGCCCAAAGGCATCAGCCTTTGGCTCTCCATGCGGCGGGTGAGCAACATGCCGAGCGACTGATGCGCATTCCAGCCCTCGAAACTATAGCAGACGAGATAATGGCGCCCTTCATGCGGGAAGGTTTCGATCAGCAGCTGGCCGGGCTGGGGCAAGGCGGAGCGCAGTTTCTGCATTTCCAGCCATTCGCGCACATCGGGCGGAAAGCGGTGCCAAGCGTCGGGCTCGGCCAGGAAATGCCGCACCCGATCGGCGAGGCGGGTGGACATGGCCATGCGCGATCCGCCCCAGCTAGGGATGCGCGCCTGTTTGGACGTCGCCCGGACGGTGAGGTCGGACGTATCCATCCGCACCACCTCCAGCGCCATGCCGGAGAAGAAGAAGCTGTCGCCAGGGCGTAGCTGCGCGGCGAAGCCTTCCTCCACCGTGCCGAGCTTGCGACCGTTGGCGAAGCGGACGGCCAGCGCGGGTTGATCGACGATGATGCCGGCGTTCAGGCGATGTTGCTGGACGAAGCGGGGGTGGGAGACGCGCCAAGTGCCATCATCGTCCTGCGTCAGTCGCTTGAACCGGTCATAGGCGCGCAGGGCGTAGCCGCCACCCTCGATAAAATGCAGCACATGGTCGAACGCTTCGGCCGTCAGCGCGCTATAGGGTGTGGCGGATCGCACTTCCTCCAGCAATTCCTCCGCCCGGAATGGCCCGGCGCAGGCCAGGCCCATGACATGCTGGGCCAGCACGTCCAGGCTGCCGACGCGGAAATCGTCGGCGTCGCGCTCGCCCGCTTCGACCGCGTCCAGCGCGGCGCGCGCCTCCAGATATTCGAAGCGGTTGCCGGGGATCAGGATCGCCTCGCTCGACTGATCGAGCCGGTGATTGGCCCGGCCGATGCGCTGGAGCAAGCGCGAGCTGCCCTTGGGCGCGCCCATCTGGATTACGCAATCGACATTGCCCCAATCGACACCGAGGTCGAGCGACGCCGTCGCCACGAGCGCGCGCAGCTTGCCCGCGGCCATCGCCGATTCGACCTTGCGCCGCGCCTCGATCGACAGGCTGCCATGGTGGATGGCGATCGGCAGGTTGGCGTCGTTGGCGGACCAGAGTTCCTGGAAGATGAGTTCGGCTAGGCCGCGCGTGTTGCAAAAGACCAGGGTGGTTTGCCGCGCCTCGATCTCCGCCATGACCTGCTTCGCGGCATATTTGCCCGAATGGCCCGACCAGGGGACGCGGCCTTCGGGGATGAGGATAGCGACGTTCGGCTCCGCGCCTGCCTCCCCCATCACCGGCGTCACTCTGTCGATATCGCCATCGGGCGCGAGCCAGGCGCGATAGGCGTCGACATCGGCCACCGTGGCGGACAGGGCGACACGGCGCAGCGCCGGATTGATCGCCTGCAACCGCGCCATCGACAGGTTGAGCAGTTCGCCGCGCTTTTGCGTGGCGAAGGCGTGGACCTCATCG
Source organism: Sphingobium sp. AntQ-1 (assembly GCF_028538045.1). Classification (NCBI taxonomy): domain Bacteria; kingdom Pseudomonadati; phylum Pseudomonadota; class Alphaproteobacteria; order Sphingomonadales; family Sphingobiaceae; genus Sphingobium; species Sphingobium sp. AntQ-1. The sequence continues at coordinate 2,073,501 of NZ_CP117158.1, read as the reverse complement.
ACGATCACGGTCCGCAGGTCCGAGAACAGCAAGGCGGCGTCGGGATAGCTGAGCAGCAGCGACAGCGATTCGGGGGTAGTTAGTAGTATTTGCGGCGGGCGCACCCGCTGGCGCGCCTTGCGATCGGACGGGGTGTCGCCGGTGCGCGTTTCGACGCTGATGGGCAGACCCATTTCCTCGATCGGCGTCAGCAGGTTGCGGCGAACATCCACCGCCAGCGCCTTCAAGGGCGAAACATAGAGGGTGTGCAGCCGGTCGGTCGGATGGGCGATCAGGTCGGCCAGGCTGGGCAGGAAACCCGCCAGCGTCTTGCCCGCCCCGGTCGGTGCGACCAGCAGCGCGTGATCGCCCCGCGCCGCCGCCGCCAGCATATCCATCTGGTGCCGCCGCGGTCGCCAGTCGCGCGACGCGAACCAGTCTTCGATGATGGCGGGAAGGGCGGGCGGCATCCTGGAGATGTAGGGGGCGATGACGCCGCTGTCACCGTCTGCGCTTTGCCATGGCGTGCGGCCATGATAGGTTAGGCATCTTCCCTCAGGACCGCGCAACGCTCCGCCGAATGAGGCGTTTAGGGTGTCGCGCGGCACAGCGCATGGAGAGAGTGGCCATGACCGAGAAAATCAGCACACAGCCGATGCCGGACGTCTTTTTCGACATCTGGTTCATGCCAGCCGCCTTCTGGACCCAATGGTGGGGCTTTTATGCCGAGACATTGCAGGTCGGCCGTTTTGGTACGCCGCATAGCCTGGTCAAGCCGGATCAGGCGCCGGTCGATCTGGAGGTTGAGGAAGGGCTGGTCGCCTGACCTTCGCGAACGGGCCTTCGGAATAATCATATAGCAGCGAGAAATAATCTTACGCGCCCTCTGGCCCTCCATCGCTGCCCTGCGTTACACTCCTGCCCATGACAGCGACGCACCAGACGCCGCCGCAGCAGGAGAAACGATATGACCGGCGAAACGCCCCCTAAACTGTCCGAAGCCGAGCTGACCGGGGTGGCAGCCCCAGGCAACCGCCGCCGCCCCAAGGCGCCGATCATGGAGATTGATGGCCGCAAGCTGAAGCCGGCCACGCTGATGATGGGCCATGGCTATGACCCGACGCTGTCGGAGGGGTCGCTCAAGCCGCCCATCTTCCTCACCTCCACCTTCGCCTTCGAAAGCGCGGCCGCGGGCAAGCGCCATTTCGAAGGCGTGACCGGCATCCGCCCCGGCGGATCGGAGGGGCTGGTCTATTCCCGTTTCAACGGCCCCAATCAGGAGATTTGCGAGGATCGGCTGTCGGTATGGGAGGAGGCGGAGGATGCCCTGCTCTTTTCCAGCGGCATGTCGGCGATCGCCACCACATTGCTGGCGCTGGTGCAGCCGGGTGACGTCATCGTCCATTCAGCCCCGCTCTATGCCGCGACCGAATCGCTGATTGGGCGCATATTGGGCAAATTCGGGGTGCGATGGCTCGATTTCCCGGCCGGCGCGACGCCGGAAGAGATTGGCGCGGTGATCGAAAAGGCCAAGGGTCTGGGCCGGGTCGCCCTGCTCTATCTGGAAAGCCCGGCCAATCCGACCAATGTGCTGGTCGATGTGGAGGCGGTGGTCGCGCAGCGCGACTCGCTGTTCGCAGGGGAAGCGCATGTCCCGCCGATCGCCATCGACAATACGTTCCTGGGTCCGTTGTGGCTCAAGCCGCTCGCCCATGGCGCGGACCTCGTCATCTACAGCCTGACCAAATATGCCGGCGGCCATAGCGATCTGGTCGCGGGCGGCGTGCTGGGGTCCAATGCGCTGATCACGACCATCCGGTTGATGCGCAACACGATCGGCACGATCCTCGACCCCCATAGCGCCTGGATGCTGCTGCGGTCGCTGGAGACGCTGGAATTGCGGATGAGCCGGGCGGGCGAGAATGCGGAGAAGGTCTGCGCCTGGCTGAAGGACCAGCCGCAAGTGGAGAAGGTGGTCTATCTGGGCTTCCCCGAAACCGAGCGGCAGGCCGATATCTATCGCCGCCATTGCACGGGCGCGGGATCGACCTTTTCGCTCTATCTGAAGGGCGGCGAGGCGGAGGCGTTCGCGTTCCTTGACGCGCTCAAGATCGCCAAGCTGGCGGTCAGCCTGGGCGGGACCGAGACGCTGGCCAGCCATCCCGCCGCGATGACGCACCTGTCTGTGCCAGCCGAGCGCAAGAAGGCGCTGGGCATTGGCGACAATATGGTGCGCATCTCGATCGGCTGCGAAGATGCCGACGATCTGATCGCCGATTTCGCCCAGGCATTGCGGCAGATCGGATGAGCCATGACCCGTCCGTTGCTATTGGTGGGCCAGCCGTTGCTGGCGCCACTATTGCCGCTGTTGCGTGCGGATCATGACGTTATCGTCCTTTGGGAAGCGCACACGCCGGGCGACTTGGCCAAAGTGGACGCGCTGGTTTGGGCGGGCGAATTCCCACTAGGCCGTAATCTGATCGATGCGATGCCGCGGCTGCGCCTGATCGCCTGCTTCACCGTGGGCTATGACGGCGTCGACGTGGCGCTGGCGCGGGAACGCGGCATCGCGGTGGCCCATGCCGGGAACGCCAATGCCGACGACGTCGCCGATCACGCCATCGGCCTGATACTGGCCCATCGCCGCTGGATCGTGGCGGGCGACCGCCAATTGCGAGCCGGTCAATGGACGATCGAGAGCAAGACGCGGACCCGGTCCATGGGCGGCGCGCGGTTGGGCATCGTCGGCATGGGGGCGATCGGCGTAGCCGTGGCGGAACGAGCACGCGCTATGAAAATGCGCATCGGTTGGTGGGGTCCACGGGCCAAGCCCAATCTGTCCTGCCCGCGTGCCGATAGTCTGGAGGCGCTGGCGCGGGGCAGCGACATTCTCGTCATCGCGGCCCGTGCCGATGCGCATAATCGTGGCATGATCGACGCGCGCATTCTCGACGCGCTGGGGCCGGACGGATTGCTGGTCAATGTCGCGCGCGGACAATTGGTGGACGAGGTTGCGCTGGTCGCCGCGCTGCGCGACGGGCGACTGGGCGGCGCGGCGCTCGATGTGTTCGACCCCGAACCCACCGATCCGTCACGCTGGGCCGATATAGCCAATGTGGTGCTGACCCCGCACGTGGGCGGCGCGACGCATGAGGCGGTCGGCCGCATGGCGCAGGTGCTGATGGCCAATCTCGCCGCGCATTTCGCTGGCGAAGAATTGCCGTCCCCGGTGCCGGCGGACGGATGACGCGAATCGATCAGAGCGGTAAGAAAGCGCCCAGATGACGACCATCGGACAATGAGGATAATGCGAAGGAAGACGACCCGCAGGCCGTCAACGCATCAGAATTTGAATATGGTGCCCAGATAGACCGCCTGACTATCCTGACGCTCATCGGTCATCGGGGTCAGGCGACCAGCCACGCTATTATTATAGCGCACGCCCGCGGTGACGTTCAGATTGCGCGTCAGCGAATAGGAGCCGGCCAGATCCAGCGAATAATCCTTGTCCGCCGACGGATTGCGAACGGTCGTCGCAACACCAGCTTCGCGGCGATTCTCCAACATCATCTTGGTGCTGAACCGATCCTTCTTGCCGTCATCCAGCGAGAAATTCTTCGCATCGACCATCGTTTCGACCGGCACCGGGTCGAGCGCCTTGCGACCGACCGCGTCGGGCAGGGCAAACTTGCGCCAGTTATGCGCGCTGTTCAGGCTGAAAGCGACGGGCTTGATATCGATCGCATCGACGGTGCGGTTCACCGCGACCCGGTCTTCACCCGCCGCGCGCACCATCACAGTTACCGACCGCTGGCCGCTTAGGGAACCGCTGGTCGGCGTGAAACGAAAGCCTTGCCGTCCAGCAGAGGCCACCATCTTCGCATAGGCCGCAGCCAAGCGCGGGTCTTTGATCGTGGGGGTGAAGGACGAAATGCTGCCCAGCGAACCGAGCGATACAGGCGCTTCGCCGCGCTGACGCATGAAATCGGTCGCCGCGCCGAACGCAGGAGACAGCATGAAGCCAGCGACGGCCAGCGCCGCGCCTGTTCCTGCCAAATATCCCCTATTCACACGCATGACCCGATTCTTTTCCCCGCTCATATATCTTGCGTAACGCTCTACACCGGCAAAGCCTCCACTGGCTAGGGGCAGAACGCCTTTTTGTCCGAGCTGTTGCATGGAACACACAGGCGGGAAGCCGTCGAACGGGAGCGTTACCAGCACCCGTCGCGGCGCGACCCGTCGCGCGCGGCTTCGCGCCCCCTTGCCCCACAACGCACGGTCACTATAGAAGCGGTCAGTTTCTCGTCTTTTTCATGCTAGGACAAGCCTGATGGTCCGCCGCCTTCCCGCCTCTGCAACCGCCGGCCTGCTGCTGGCCGCGCTCCTTCCGCTGGCTGCCTGTGGCGGCGGCGCAAAGGACCGGCCCAAGACCGATCTTGCCGCATCTAGGGTCACGACGATCGGCGTCAACGCCTATCTGTGGCGCGCATCGCTCGACACTTTGTCCTTCATGCCGATGGTCCAGACCGATTCGAACGGCGGCGTGATCGTCACCGACTGGTATGCCAATCCGGGCAGCCCCAATGAACGGATGAAGCTGACGGTGTCGATTCTGGACCAGGATCTGCGCGCCGACGCGCTCCGCGTCGCGGCCAGCCGTCAGGTCAACCAGGGCGGCCAGTGGGTCGACGCCCCGGTCGCCGCGGCCACCGTCCAGAAGCTGGAGGAAGTGATCCTGACCAAGGCGCGCGACCTGCGCCGCACGGCGATCGGCTGACACCGCGCTTTGGGCGGCGTTGGCGCGACGCCCCATTTTTCTGACCTATCGGGGCTGGGCTTGGAAAGGCCCAGCCCGATCGCATTTGTAAGGACATGACATGCAGAGGCGCTTCAACCCGCTTGAGGCCGACGCCCGCTGGCAGGCGACCTGGGACGAACGGCAGAGTTTCAAGGCCGACGACGCATCGTCCAAGCCGCGCAGCTATGTGCTGGAGATGTTCCCCTATCCGTCGGGGCGCATCCATATTGGGCATGTCCGCAATTATTCGATGGGCGACGTGCTGGCGCGATTCCGCCGGATGACGGGGCATGAAGTGCTGCATCCGATGGGCTGGGACGCGTTCGGGATGCCGGCCGAAAATGCGGCGATGGAAAAGAAGGTCCATCCGGGCGAATGGACGCGGTCCAACATCGCCAATATGCGCGCGCAGCTCAAAAAGCTGGGCTTTGCGATCGACTGGAGCCGCGAACTCGCCACCTGCGAGCCGGACTATTATGGCCATGAACAAGCGCTGTTCCTGGACATGCTGGAAGCGGGCCTGGTCTATCGCAAGGAATCGGCGGTCAATTGGGACCCGGTCGATATGACGGTGCTGGCCAACGAGCAGGTGATCGACGGACGCGGCTGGCGGTCGGGCGCGCTGGTCGAGAAGCGCAAGCTGTCCCAGTGGTTCCTCAAAATCACCCAGTTCGCCGACGATCTGGTTGCGGGCCTGGCCACGCTGGACCAGTGGCCGGACAAGGTGAAGCTGATGCAGGAAAACTGGATCGGCAAGTCGGTCGGCCTGCAATTTCACTTCGAGCCGGTCGCGCCGTTCGACAGCCGGATCGACGTCTATTCGACCCGGCCCGACACGATTTTCGGGGCGAGCTTCGTCGCGATCGCGGCAGACCATCCGATCGCGCAGGCGGTCGCCGCGACCAACCCGCAAGCGGTCGCGTTCATCGAACAATGCAAGGCAGGCGGCACCACCGCGGCCGAACTGGAAACGGCGGAGAAGCTTGGCTTCGACACCGGCCTCACCGTCGCGCATCCGTTCGATCCCGACTGGCAATTGCCCGTGTTCATCGCCAATTTCGTGTTGATGGACTATGGCACCGGCGCGGTCATGGGCGTGCCCGCGCATGACCAGCGCGATCTGGACTTTGCGCGCAAATATATGCTGCCGGTCGAACGTGTTGTTGCGCCAGAAGGCGAAGCCGACACGCCGATCCATGACGAGGCCTATACCGGCCCCGGCAAGTTGGTGAACTCGCGTTTCCTGGACGGGATGAGCGTGGACGAGGCGAAGGCCGCCGTCATCGCGCGGGCCGAATCGGAAGGCTGGGGCGCGGGCAAGACCGTGTTCCGGCTGCGCGACTGGGGCGTGTCGCGCCAGCGTTACTGGGGCACGCCGATCCCGGTCATCCATTGCGCGACGTGCGGCCCGGTGGGCGTGCCCAAGGAACAGTTGCCGGTCATCCTGCCCGAAGACATCACGTTCGACGTGCCGGGCAATCCGCTGGACCGCCATCCGACCTGGAAGCATGTCGATTGTCCAAGCTGCGGCCAGCCGGCGGTGCGCGAAACCGATACGCTCGATACCTTCGCCGATTCGAGCTGGTATTTCATCCGCTTCGCCAGCCAGCCGTCGGACAAGCCGTTCGATCGGAAGACAGTCGAAAAATGGCTGCCGGTCGGGCAGTATATCGGCGGCGTGGAACATGCGATCCTGCATCTCCTCTATGCCCGATTCTGGACCCGCGCCCTCCAGCATATGGGGCAGTTGGGCTTTGCCGAGCCGTTCACCGGCCTGTTCACGCAGGGGATGGTGACGCATGAGACGTATAGCCGCGAACAGGGCGAGGGCCTGCCCCCTGTCTATTTCGCGCCGGGCGAGATCGACCGGACGTCCGAGGGGGCGACGCTGATCGCCGACGCTGCGCCGGTCGAAGTCGGCCGCGTGATCAAAATGTCCAAGTCCAAGAAGAATGTCGTCGATCCCGACGACATCATCGCCCAATATGGCGCGGACGCGGTGCGCTGGTTCATGTTGTCGGACAGCCCGCCCGAACGCGACCTGCCCTGGACCGAGGCCGGGATCGAAGGCAGTTGGCGCTTCGTCAACCGCGTCTGGCGGCTGTTTGGCGACTGCGATGCAAGCGCCGAGGGCCAGGACAAAGCGCTGGACCGCAAGCTGCACCAGACCGTCGATGGCGTCGCGCGGGATATCGAGGCGCTGGGCTTCAACAAGGCCGTCGCCAAAATCTACGAACTCACCAACGCGATCGAGAAGGCCAAGCCGTCCGCGTCGCGCACCGCCGCGATCCGCGGACTCGCCCTGCTGGTCGCACCGATGACCCCGCATCTGGCCGAAGAAGGCTGGGCGGAGATGGGTGGAGAAGGCCTGATCGCCGACGCCGCCTGGCCGCCGGTCGATCCCGCGCTGCTGGTGGACGATGAAGTCACCATCGCCTGCCAGGTGATGGGCAAGCTGCGCGACACCATCACCGTGCCCAAGGGGACGGCGAAGAACGAACTGGAACGGCTGGCGCTGGCCGCTCCGAACGTCGTGCGCATCCTCGACGGCGCGACGCCCAAGAAGATCATCGTCGTGCCCGACCGGCTGGTGAACCTGGTGATTTGACAAAACGCCGTTTGGCCTGAGCCTGTCGAAGGCCCGCTTCTTCCCGTTGAGGAAGGAAAGCCCTTCGACAGGCTCAGGCCGAACGGTTATGGAGGTTCGCATGAAGCCCTGGCCCCTGCTCTTGATCGCCCTTGCCTCCCTCTCCGCTTGCGGGCTGCGCCCGGTTTATGGCGGGGGCGGGCAGGGCGATGTGGCGCAGGCTTTGGGCAATGTCACGGTCGAACCGATCGAGGGCAAGGGCGGCTGGCTGGTGCGCAACGCGCTGAACGACCGGCTTTCGGCGATGCGCAGCGGATCGGGTCCGCGCTACAAATTGGTGGTGAAGCTGGACGACGATATCAGCGGCTTTGGCCTGCGGTCCGATGCCGCGATCACGCGCGAGCGGCGCACGTTGCGGGCGCGTTATCAACTGGTGGATGAAACCACCGGCGCGCAGTTGCTGGACGATACCGCCGGGTCCGATGCGGGCATCGACGTCACATCGAGCGAATATGCCACGATCGCGGCCGAAGACACGGCGCTGGAACGGCTGTCGCAGACGGTGGCGGACCAGATCGTCACCCGGCTGGCGCTCTATTCGCGCAAGGCGGCCAATCCTTGAAGGCCAATCGCGGCCAGATCGAACGGGCGCTCGACGCGCCGGGTCAGGGCGCTTCGGCGGATATCCGCTTCTTCCTGCTCTATGGCCCGGACGAAGCGGGCAGCCAGTCGCTGGCGAAACGGCTGGAGCGCGCCATGGGGCCGCAGGCCGAGCGGGTCGACCTGGACGGCGCGACGCTGAAGGACGATCCCGCCCGGCTGTCCGACGAAGCCGCATCCTTTTCCATGTTCGGCGACAAACGCTGGATTCGCATCAGCGGCATGGGCGAGGAATCGGTCCCGGCGCTGACCGCCCTGCTGGAGGCGGAAGCCGCGGGCAACCCGGTGATCGCGGTCGCCGGCGCGCTGAAAGCCACGTCGAAGCTTGTCAAGCTGGCGCTGGATCACAAGGCGGTGATGGCCTGCATCTCCTACCAGCCCGACGCGCGCGAATCGGAACAGATCGCAGTCGGCATCGCGCGCGACGGCGGGCTGCGCCTGCCATCAGACCTCGCCCGCCGCATCGTCGATCTCGCCAATGGCGACCGCGCGCTGATGACCGGCGAGATCGAGAAGCTGATCCTCTACCTCGACGCCGCGCCCGACCGCCCGCGCGAAGCCACGGCGGAGGCGCTCGACGCGCTGTCCGCCGACAATCCCGATACGGAGGTCGGCCCGCTGGTCAACGCCGTGCTGGGCGGCGACCTGAAAGCCATGCACCGCGAACTCACCAGCCTCAGCGAAACCGGCACGGCGATGGCCTCGGTCATCCGGCCGCTGCTGAACCGCGCGATGCTGATCGCCCATATCCGCACCGAGTTCGACGCGAGCGGCCGGCTGGACGGCGCGGTCGAGGCGGCGGGCAAGGCGGTATTCTGGAAGGAAAAGGGGCTGGTGTCGCGGCAGGTGCGGCAATGGGATGCGCCCGGCATCGCCCGCGTGCTGCAACGGCTGCTGGATGCGGAGCGCGCCACGCGGTCGGGCCGGGGGCTGGGCGACCTGATGGTCCGCCACGAATTGCTGACGATCGCGCGGCAGGCAGCGCGCGAGCGGGTCTGAATCCGAAGGCTTGAACCCCCGGTCCGCCGGGGCCATATTGCGGTCATGGACAAGCTGAACCTGAGCGAAGCCGAATGGCGCGCGCGCCTTTCCCCCGAACAATATCATGTGCTGCGCGAAGCCGGCACGGAACGGGCCTTCACCGGCCCCTATAATGGCAACAAGGCCGACGGCGTCTATTATTGCGCCGGATGCGGCGCGGAGCTGTTCGACGCGGAAGAAAAATATGACAGCGGATCGGGCTGGCCCAGCTTCACCGCGCCGGTGGATATCGACGCGGTCGAGGAAATTCGCGACGCCAGCCACGGCATGGTCCGCACCGAAGTGCGCTGCGCGACCTGCGAGGGCCATCTGGGCCATGTTTTCCCTGACGGGCCGGGCGTCAACGGCCTGCGCTATTGCATGAACAGCGCCAGCCTGGACTTCAAGCCGCGCGACGAAGAGGCGTAACGGCCTACATCCGTTCGTTTCGAACCAGCGGGGTCGTCTTATTCATTCCCGGTAAAGCGCCGCTCTCCATGGAAGGCGCGACGGTCTTTTTCCGCGCCGGACGCATGATTTGCGCTGGCAGGGGCCGGGATTAGCGCGTATCCGGGGCGGCACAAATGGCAGGATCAGGCAAGAGCAAGGGCGCGCCGCGTGGCCGCGCGAAGACATGGATGCTGCGCGGGCTGAAGATCGGCCTCGCGGCGGCGGTGGCGGGCCTGCTGGCGGTGGTGATCGCTGTGGTGATCGCGATGCAGTCGCTGCCCAGTTATGACAGCCTGAAATCCTCCCCCAATGGCCAGATGATTCGCGTTCATGCCGCAGACGGCAGCGTCATCGTGTCGTTGGGGCCGAGTTTCGGACGCTGGATGGATTATGACCAGATTCCGCAGGTCATGATCGACGCGATGGTGTCGACCGAGGACAAGCGTTTCTACCTGCACCCCGGCGTCGATCCGATCGGCATGGCGCGCGCCGCCTGGGTCGCGGTGGAACGACGCGGATCGGGCCGTCGCTGGCAGGGCGCATCGACCATCACCCAGCAGGTGACGCGCAACATCTTTCTCAACAACAGCTATAGTTTCGGCCGCAAGATCCGCGAAATGGTGTTGGCGCTGGCGCTGGAGCGCAAATTCTCCAAGCGGCAGATCCTCGAACTCTATCTGAACAAGGTCTATTTCGGCGGCGGCGCCTATGGCATCGACGCGGCCAGCCGCAAATTTTTCGGCCACCCCGCCACCAGCCTGGACCTGCCCGAAGCCGCGATCGTCGCCGGGCTGGTCAAGGCGCCGTCCAGCTATTCCCCCACCGCCGACGCGGAAGCGGCGATCGGCCGCGCCGGGGTGGTGCTGGACCTGATGCAGGAAAATGGCGTGATTTCCGCTTCGCAGCGGGCTGACGCCGACATCCAGAATGTCAAGCTGGCGCCCGAAGCGCCGCAGAACAGCGTGCGCTATTTCACCGACTGGGCGCTGCCCCAACTCGACCTGCTGATCGACGAGCCGAACGAGCCGCTGGAAGTCTACACCACCATCGACCTCAATATGCAGAAGGCCGCGACGGCAGCGATCCAGGCCAATGTCCCGTCCGGCACGCAAGGGGCGCTGGTCAGCCTGGACCGCGACGGCGCTGTGCGGGCGATGGTCGGCGGCCTCGATTATGTGACATCCAACTATAATCGCGCCACCACCGCGACGCGCCAGCCGGGGTCCGCCTGGAAGATTTTCGTTTATATGGCGGCGCTGGAGGCAGGCTATACGCCCGATACCGGCGTGACCGACGAGCCGGTGACGATCAATGGCTGGTCGCCGCGCAACAGTTCGGGCCGCTTTTCCGGCGACATCGATATCCGCACCGCCTTCGCCTATTCGATCAACACGGTCGCTGCGAAGCTGGGCGTCGAGGTCGGCTTCCCGACCGTCGCCGACATGGCCCGCCGGTTCGGTATCACGACGCCGGTCAACACCCACCCTTCCATGGTGCTGGGCACGTCCGACGTGCGCCTGATCGACATGACCCGCGCCGCCGCCTCGATCGCGCGCAAGGGCATTGCGGTGACGCCCTATGGCATTACCAAGGTTACGACCGCCGACGGCCGGATGCTCTACAGCCACCAGGACGACACCAGCCGCGTGCTGGTCGCGCCCTGGGTCGCCGCCGGCATGACCGACCTGATGCAGACGGCGGTCAGCACCGGCACCGGCAAGGCGGCGCAGATCGGCCGCCCGGTGGCGGGCAAGACCGGCACCACGACCAGCAACAAGGATGGCTATTTCCTGGGCTTTTCCAGCGGCATCACGACCGGCGTATGGATGGGACGCGACGACGCCAAGGCGGTCGGCGGACTGCAAGGCGGGCGTGCGCCGGCCCACGCCTTCGCCGATTATATGAAGGTCGCCGTCTCCAAGCGGCCGGTGGAGCAGTTCGAAACCCAGGTGACCCTGCCCGAATGGCAGTTGGAGCCGGACGAGGAAGCCTATTATGGCGGCCCCGACAACGGCATCGATGGCGGCAGGGGCGGCGGCATGATGGTCGATGAGAATGGCCTGCCGATCGAACGGCCGCGCGCCGATCCCTATGAAGCCGGGAGCGATGATCCGCAGATGGAGGTCGATCCAGAAGACCGGCCGAGGCAGGACCGACCGCAACCGCCGCGCATCGACCAGCAATGGATCGACAATGTGCTGGGCCGTGATCGCCAGCAGAGGCCGACGCCTGCACCGCGCCCGTCGCCCAACCCCTAAGCCTAACCCTTCACCTCGTCATTGGCGGCGAAGCGCGTCTTGTCGAGCGCGCTGCCGTCGGGCAGCAGGAAGTCGACCTTCCCCCGGCCGAAATCGATCGCCACCCGGTCGAAAATCTTAAGCGCGCTGATGCCCAGCAGCAGCGCCGGCTTGTCCCGCATCCCCAGTTCGGCAAAGGGGCTGGCGTCGGCGAACAGCACGGGCACGTCGATCAGATTGACGCGGCCCATGCGCACCGACTTGATCCGCCCGACCTGCCCCGTCAGCGTGCCACCAGTGACGCTGGTCAGCGCCGCCGTCATCATCGCGGGGGCGCGCTTCTTCGCCATCAGCTTGTCGCGCAGCGCGATATTGCCGATGCTGAAATTGGTGCCGGTGTCGAGCATGATGTTGACCCGCATCCCGTTGACTTCGGAATCGAGCAGGATCAGCTGACCCCGCTTGCGCCGCGCCTCCACCACGATGGCATCGGGATCGGCCGACAGCCGACGGCGGGGGTTGCTGCCGCTGATTTCCATCCGGCCGGTGCGGAAATCCAGCGTCAGCCGCTTCGCGTGCAAACTGTCCAGCCCCAATAGGCCCGGCGCGCCCAGATGTTCGCCTTCCAGCACCGGCGCCTCGATATCCTCGATGGTGCCGCCACCAAAGCCCAGCCGCGGCACCGCGACCGTCCCGGCTTCCGACCGGCCGGTCATGCTGATGATCGTGACATTGGCGCGCGGCAACAGCGCCAGCTCCTGCGCCAGATCGCGCGCGATCACGGTGCGCTGCGATCCGGTGTCGATGATGAAGTTCCACGGCCCCTTGCCGTCGATCGAAATCGGGATGGTCACCCGTGCGTCCAGCGCGGGACCGGTCTGGACGACCGTCGGCGGCACGTCGGGATCGAGGATCGCAGGGGCGGGCAGGGACGCATCCTGAGTGGCCAGCGCAGGATCGCCGATCGCCAGCGCGAACCCCAGCAACACCCTCATGCAGAGAAGGAGCCGTCCCATATCCTCATCCTTCCATTTTATGCCTCGCTTATACCATGGAAGGCCATGGTCGCACCAGCGGCACCGCCCGGCGCGAATTGCGGTGGAAAGGCGATTTTCCGCCGCTGCGGCCTGCTATCATGTCTTGACTTGACCATGGGCCGATCGCTAAACGCCAAATGATAGCGCCCTTCCGTTCGGAACGGGACTCGACCGGCGTCCTGCCTGGTTCGCAATCCTTCCCCTTTCAGCCCTACTTTACCCTCTCGCCATCGGACCGATTCGCAATGCACCTCAAGGACCTCAAGAAAACAGCGCCCGCAGACTTGGTCACCATGGCCGAAGAGCTGGGCGTCGAAAGCGCATCGACGCTGCGCAAGCAGGATCTGATGTTTGCGATCCTGAAGGCCGAGGCTGAAAATGGCGAGCAGATCATGGGCGAGGGCACGATCGAGGTGCTGCCCGACGGCTTCGGCTTTCTGCGCAGCCCCGAAGCGAACTTTTTGGCCGGTCCAGACGATATTTATGTCTCGCCCAATCAGGTGCGCCGCTTCGGCCTGCGCACCGGCGATACGGTGGATGGCGAAATCCGCGCGCCCAAGGATGGCGAGCGCTATTTCGCGTTGGTGAAGCTCAACACCGTCAATTTCGACGATCCCGATGTGGTCCGCCATCGCGTGAATTTCGACAATCTGACGCCGCTCTATCCCGAACAGAAGCTGACGCTCGACCCCTATGACCCGACCCAGAAGGACAAGTCGGCCCGCGTCATCGACATCGTGTCGCCGCAGGGCAAGGGCCAGCGCACGCTGATCGTCGCGCCGCCCCGCGTCGGCAAGACGGTGATGCTCCAGAATATCGCCAAGGCGATCACCGACAATCATCCCGAAGTCTTCCTGATCGTCCTGCTGATCGACGAGCGCCCGGAAGAAGTCACCGACATGCAGCGCAGCGTGAAGGGTGAGGTCGTGTCCTCCACCTTCGACGAACCCGCCACCCGCCACGTCCAGGTCGCCGAAATGGTGATCGAAAAGGCCAAGCGCCTGGTCGAGCACAAAAAGGATGTGGTGATCCTGCTCGATTCCATCACCCGCCTCGGCCGCGCATACAACACCGTCGTCCCCTCGTCGGGCAAGGTTCTGACCGGCGGTGTGGACGCCAATGCGCTCCAGCGGCCCAAGCGATTCTTCGGCGCGGCGCGTAACATTGAGGAGGGCGGTTCGCTCTCGATCATCGCCACCGCGCTGATCGACACCGGCAGCCGCATGGACGAAGTGATTTTCGAAGAGTTCAAGGGCACCGGCAATTCGGAAATCGTGCTCGACCGCAAGGTCGCGGACAAGCGCATCTTCCCCGCGCTGGACGTCGGCAAGTCCGGCACCCGCAAGGAAGAGTTGCTGGTCGACAAGGCCAAGCTGAGCAAGATGTGGGTGCTGCGCCGCATCCTGATGCAGATGGGCACGATCGACGCGATGGAATTCCTGCTGGACAAGATGAAGGACAGCAAGACCAACGAAGATTTCTTCGACTCCATGAATCAGTAAGGGGCGCCCGCGATCCCTCCGATCGCGGCCCGATCCATCATAAATTTTGCCGCGACAGCCGGGCCATGTATATGGTCCGGCTTTCTCCTTTCCTAAATATAGGGACGTTAGCAGGCCGCCATGATCGACCTCATCGCCACCGCCGCTTCGGCGGCCCAGGGCCTCGGCTCTCCTGCCGATATCTGGCAGCACATCGTCAATGATTTCAGCAATATAACCTCACCGAGCGCGCTGGCCGCCTTTGGTCAGGTGCTGATGATCGACATTCTTCTGGCTGGCGACAATGCGATCGTCGTCGGCGCGCTGGCGGCGGGGCTTCCGGCCGCGCAGCGCAAGAAGGTGATCCTGATCGGCATCATCGCCGCGCTGGTGCTGCGCATCGCCTTTGCGCTCGTGGTCAGCCAGTTGATGCAGATTGTCGGCCTGATCCTGGCCGGTGGCCTGCTGCTGCTGTGGGTCAGCTTCAAGATGTGGCGTGAATTGCACCCCAAGCGGGGCGGGGACACGCCAGGCGACACCAGCGACGACGATGTGTCAGGCCTGCGTCCGGCCAAGAGCTTCGCCGCAGCCGCCTGGGCCGTGGCCGTCGCCGACGTCAGCATGAGCCTGGACAATGTGCTGGCCGTCGCCGGCGCCGCGAAGGACCATCCTGGCATCCTCATCATCGGGCTGATTCTGTCGGTCGCCCTGATGGGCATCGCGGCCAACATCATCGCCAAATATATCGAGCGTTTCCGCTGGATCGCCTATATCGGCCTCGCCGTCATCGTCTATGTCGCGGTGAAGATGATCTATGAAGGCTTTGTCGATCATCAGGTCGGAATATTGACGCTGTTCGGCTGAACGGCCGGCCACGCAAAAAGGGGGCGGAACCTGACAGGTTCCGCCCCCTTTTTTTGTGCTTCAGCAGAGCATCAGGGGATGAGGATCGTCGCGCCCATCGTCTGCCGCGCCTCCAGCGCGCGGTGCGCCTCGGCCGCGTCCTTCAGGGCGAAGCGCTGGCCGATCACCGCCTTCACCACGCCGCGCCGCATCCGGTCGAACAGGCGATCCGCACTATGCGCCAGTGACTCTGGCGTGGCGATATAGTCGAACAGGGTCGGGCGGGTGACGTAGAGAGACCCGCCGCGGCTCAGGTCCAGCAGGCTGACCGGCGGCACCGCGCCCGATGCATTGCCATAGCTGACCATCAGCCCGCGCCGCTTGAGACTGGCGAGCGAGGCGGTCCAACTATCCTTGCCGATGCCGTCATAGACCACGTCCACGCCCTGGCCCCCGGTCAGGTCGCGCACGCGCGCTGCCAGATCATCGAAACCGCCATGCAGGCTGTGATCGGCCTCCACGCTTGCAGCTTTTTCGGCCGATCCGCAATGGGCGATGACGATGACGCCCTTGTCGCGCAGCCAGGGGACGAGAACGGAGCCGACCCCGCCCGCCGCCGCATGAACCAGCGCGACCTGCCCGGCCCGGAGCGCGATCGTGTCGTCGGCCAGATAGCAGGCGGTCATGCCCTTGAGCATCATCGCCGCCGCGTCCTGAGTCGAGACGCCATCGGGAATCCGCACCACCTTGTCCGCCGACACGATCCGGTGAGTGGCGTAAGACCCCAGCCCGCTGGCGCAGCCCACAACATCGCCGATCGCAAAGCCGGTGACGCCCGGACCCACCGCCGCGACCCGGCCTGCGCCCTCCGACCCCAAAGCGGTGGGCAGGGGCGCGGGATAGAGGCCGGTGCGATAATAGGTGTCGATGAAGTTGAGGCCGACCGCGTCCTGCGCGATCAGCACTTCGCCTTCACCCGGCGCGCCGGGATCGAAATCCTCGCGCGCGATCACCCCCGGCCCGCCATGGCTGCGGGCGACCATGCGCCATGCGCCGCTCATCCGGCGAGATGTTCGGCGAAGAAATCGGCGGTGCGGCCGTCCGCCAGTTCCGCGCCGGCTTCGTCGCGGCGCTCGCCCATCTCCGCGGCGAAGCCATGATCCAAACCTGCATAATCATGCAGCGTCACATGACGATTATCCGCCAGCCCTTCATGCATCGCCTTTTGCGCGTCGGGCAGGACGAAATGGTCGGCGGTCGGCACATGCAGCAGCACCGGCTTGCCGATCGCATGTTGTTCGCCCAGCAAGCCGTCGATGCCAACGCCATAATAGCCGACGAACGCATCGCCATCGGTACGGCAGGCGCTCATGAAGGCCAGCCGCCCGCCCAGGCAATAGCCGACCAGACCGACCTTGCCGCCACCGGCCGCGGCGCGCGCGGCCTTGATCGTCGCTTCGATATCGCGAATGGCCTGGTCCTGGTTGAGCTTTTGCATCAGGCCGATCGCGGCCTGGAAATCCTCCGGCACGTCGGCATCCAGTTCGACATGCGGCTCCTGCCGCCAGAACAGGTCGGGCGCATAGGCGACATAGCCGGCCTTGGCCCAGCTATCGCATTTTGCGCGAATCCCCTCATTCACCCCGAAAATTTCCTGGATGACGATGATCGCCGCGCTCGCCTCTGCTTCGGGTTTCGCCACATAGGCGTCGAATTGCCTGTCGCCGTCCAATGTCGAGATAGAAGTGAAGTCGCCCATGCCGATATCCTTGCCGCTATGAGAATGGAACGCATATTGGCCGATCCAGACCGAGGCGCAACCGCCCGCCGCGTTAAAAAATTTGCGTTGGTCCGGGCAATTGCGGCATGACAGCGCGCATAACATGCAAAGGCCGAAAGAAAGGGCAGCGACATGAAGGTTACCGTAGACGTGGACTGCACGCCTGCCGAAGCGCGCTCTTTCCTGGGCCTGCCCGATGTCACCCCCATCCACGACAAATATATCAAGACAATGCTCGACGGGTTCGATGGCGTCGCCAATGTCGAGCAGATGGAGACGTTGTTCAAAAGCTTTTCGCCTATGGGTGATGCGGGGATGCGCCTGTTCCAGCAGATGATGAATATGGGCCTGGCGGGCATGTCCGGCGGCGACAAGAAATAGGCCTGTGTCCGGTTCCGACGGCGACACGATCTTCGCCCTGTCGAGCGGTGCGCCGCCGGCGGGGATTGCGGTCATAAGGATCAGCGGCGTCGGGGCCGGGGCAGCGCTTGCTGCTTTGGCCCGCCGCTTGCCATCCCCTCGCACCGCCAGCCTGGCGCTGCTGAAAGACCCGCGCGACGATGCGCCGCTCGACCGGGCGCTATTGCTATGGCTGCCCGGTCCCGCCACCGTCACCGGCGAGGACATGGCCGAACTCCATTGCCATGGCGGCCGCGCCGTGGTCGCCGCGGTGGAAGAGGCGCTGACCGCCATGCCGGGATTGCGCCGGGCCGCGGCGGGGGAATTCACCCGCCGCGCCTTTGTCCATGGTCGCATGGATTTGAACGCGGTGGAGGGCCTGTCCGACCTGCTCGCCGCCGAAACCCAGAGCCAGCGGCGCGCCGCCTTGCTCATGGCGGAGGGGCATTTTTCGCGCCGCATCGACGACTGGCGACTGAGCTTACTGGATCTATCCGCCATGGCCGAAGCCGCGCTCGATTTCTCCGACGAGGATGACGTGCCCGACGCCGCGATCGAAACCCGGATCGGCGCAGGCATCGTCGCATTGGCGCAGGATGTCGCCGCCATCCTCGCCGCGCCGTCCGCAGAGCGGCTGCGCGACGGCATCCGCGTGGTCCTGGCCGGGCCGCCCAATGCCGGCAAGTCGACCCTGCTCAATGCGCTGGTCGGGCGCGACGCGGCGATCGTGTCCGACGTCGCCGGCACCACCCGCGACCGGATCGAGGTGCCCGCCGCGATCGGCGGCACCGCCTTCCTGTTCACCGACACCGCCGGCCTGCGCGGCGAGACGGACGATGCGATCGAGGCGATCGGCATCGACCGCGCCCGCGCGGCGTTGGACGCGGCCGACATCATCCTGTGGCTGGGCGATGCGGCCGACCTGCCCCGCGACGATGCCTTGTTAATTGCGGCCCAATCCGATCGCGCCGAGGCAGGTCGGCCCGGCCTGCGCCTTTCCGCCCGCACCGGCGAGGGCATGGACAGGTTGGTCGCTACGCTTCAGGAACGTGCAGCGGCGCTGCTGCCGGGGGAGGGCGACTATGCCCTGCACGCGCGACAGAGACAGCAAGTTGGACAGTTGTACGCGCATCTCAGCGCGGCTGGCGCGACACCGGATCTGCTCGTCGTTGCTGAAGATTTGCGCCTGGCGCGCGGCACCATTGATGCGCTGACCGGGCAGGCGGGGACCGAAGATATGCTCGACCGTCTCTTTTCGGGGTTCTGCATCGGCAAATGATGCATGTTCCACGTGGAACGCTTTTGACCCCACCCCCCTGACTCTGATATGGGCCGCCCATGCAAAGCCATTATGATGTGATCGTGGTCGGCGGCGGCCATGCCGGCTGCGAGGCGGCCGCTGCGGCGGCGCGGAAGGGCGCGTCTATCGCGCTCCTGACCTTTGCCCGCGATACGGTTGGCGCCATGTCCTGCAACCCGGCGATCGGCGGTTTGGGCAAGGGCCATCTGGTGCGCGAAGTCGATGCGCTCGACGGGCTGATCGCCCGTGCCGCCGACGCCGCCGCCATTCATTATAGGATGCTCAACAGCAGCAAGGGCGCCGCCGTGCAGGGGCCGCGCGTGCAGGCCGACCGTAAACGCTATCGCGCCGCCATCCACGGGATGCTTGATGCGCAAGCGGGATTGGAGATTGTCGAGGGCGAAGCCGACGCGCTGCTGATCGCGGGCGACGCGATCGTCGGTGTGGCGCTGGCCGATGGTCGCACCATCGCTGCGCCAACCGTGGTGCTGGCGACCGGCACTTTCCTGGGCGGCAAGCTCTTTCGCGGCGACGAACGCGAGACTGGCGGCCGGATCGGCGAGCGCGCCGCCAGCGCACTGGGCGTACAGTTGCGCGCGCTGGGCCTGCCGATCGCGCGGCTTAAGACGGGCACCCCGCCGCGTCTGGACGGCCGCACCATCGATTGGGCGCGACTGGAAACGCAGCCTTCGGACGGGGAGGCGTGGACGATGTCTCCGTTGTCCACCGGCCGCATCCTGCCCCAACTGGCCTGCGCCATCACCCGCACGAATGATGCTACCCATGCGATCATCCGTGATGGCATGGACCGGTCACCCTTGTTCAGCGGGGCGATCGAGGGGCGGGGGCCGCGCTATTGCCCGTCGATCGAGGACAAGGTCTTGCGCTTCGGCGATCGCGACGGGCATCAGATTTTTCTGGAGCCGGAAGGGCTGGACGACCCGCTCATCTATCCCAACGGCATCAGCACCTCGCTGCCAACCGACGTGCAGGTCGCCATGGTGCGATCGATGCCGGGGCTGGAGCAGGTAGAGATCGCCGTGCCGGGCTATGCGGTCGAATATGACCATGTCGATCCGCGCGCGCTCGATTCCACGCTGGAAGTACGCCAGCTGACTGGCCTGTTCTGCGCCGGCCAGATCAACGGGACGACCGGCTATGAGGAGGCGGCGGCGCAGGGATTGATCGCCGGTGTCAATGCCGCTGCGCGCGCGCGCGGCGAAGCGCCCATGATCCTCGACCGGGCCAGTTCCTATATCGGCGTGATGATAGACGATCTCGTTTTGCAGGGTGTGACCGAACCCTATCGGATGCTCACCGCTCGCGCCGAATATCGGCTGCGCCTGCGCGCCGACAATGCGGAAACACGGCTAGGCCCGATCGGCCTGGCGCATGGGGTGATCGGCCCCGACCGCGCTGCCCGATTGACCGAGCGGCAGACGCAGCGGGCCGCGATCGAAGCCGAACTGGCCCAACCGAGGAGCGCCAGCGAAATGGCGCGCGCCGGCGCAGCGGTCCGGCAGGATGGCGCGCGACGCAGCCTGTTCGACTGGGCGCGCTTTCCCGAAGTCGACCGGGCGTTGCTGTGCGCGCTCGCGCCGACCCTGCGCGACGCGCCCGCCGACCTGCGCGACGAAATATTGGAGGACGCCCATTACGCCCCCTATCTGCAACGACAGGATAGCGAGATTGCCGAATTGCGTCGCAACGAGCGGGTCATCATCCCTGCCGATTTCGATTTCCGTACCATCGGCGGACTGTCCACCGAGATGATCGAGCGCCTCGACGCCGCCCGTCCAGACACGCTGGCCGCCGCCGGTCGCATCCGTGGCATCACGCCGGCGGCGCTGGCGGCCATCCTCGTCCACGTCCGCCGGGTGGCGGCGTGACCGAAGACGACGCCCGCGCCTGGCTGACGGCGCACTACGATGTTTCACGTGAAACATGGAGCAAGCTGGAGCGCTATGTCGCTATCCTGTTGTCCGCGATGGACGAGCAGAATCTGATCGCGGAATCGACCCGTCCCCATGTGTGGACGCGGCATATCGTCGATTCCGCCCAATTGCTGCTTCACACAAAGGAAGCGGGCGAGGGCGACTGGATCGATCTCGGATCGGGCGCTGGTCTGCCGGGCATCGTGCTCGCCTGCTTGTCCGACCGCCCGTTGATGATGGTGGAATCCCGGCGCAAGCGGATCGATTTTCTGGACAGCGTGATCGCCGAACTGGGCTTGACCCACGCCCGCGTCTTCGGCGGCCGCGTCGAAATGGTGCCGCCCCTGCATGCCGCCGTCATCAGCGCGCGCGCCTATGCGCCGCTGCCCAAATTGTTCGAATCGGCGCTTCATCTTTCGGATAAAAAAAGCCTCTGGGTGCTGCCCAAGGGACGAAATGCGCAAAATGAACTGGAGGCGGCGCGTCCGGCATGGCAAGGTGCGTTTCACGTGGAACCCAGCGTAACGGATGGCGATAGCGCCATCATCGTGGCCCACGCCGTGAAGCCCGCCAAAAGGAAAGGCCGAGGATGATCCGCATCGCCATCGCCAATCAGAAGGGCGGCGTAGGTAAAACCACCACCGCGATCAATCTCGCGACCGGGCTGGCTGCCACCGGCCTGCGTGTGCTGCTGGTCGATCTCGATCCACAAGGTAATGCCTCCACCGGCCTTGGCGTCGGCCATGCCGATCGCGCCCAGTCCAGCTACGACCTGCTGGTCGGCAATTGCGCGCTCGACGACACCGTCATCGCCACCCGCGTCCCCAAGCTGGATCTGGTCCCCGCGACCCAGGATCTGTCGGGCTGCGAGATCGAATTGATCGACTATGAACAGCGCACCCACAGGCTGGAGCGCGTATTGGCCGAAGCCCAGCCGGGTCGCTGGGATATCTGCCTGATCGACTGCCCGCCCTCGCTGGGCCTGCTCACCATCAACGCCATGGTCGGCGCGCAATATCTGCTGGTTCCGCTCCAGTGCGAATTTTTCGCGCTCGAAGGTCTGTCGCAACTGCTCCAGACGGTCGAGCGTATCCGCGGCCGCTTCAACCCCGGCCTGTCGATCATGGGCGTGGCGCTGACCATGTATGACCGCCGCAATCGCCTGACCGACCAGGTCGCCGACGATGTGCGCGCGTGCCTGGGCGATCTCGTCTTCTCCACGGTCATCCCGCGCAATGTCCGCCTGTCCGAAGCGCCCAGTCACGGCGTGCCCGCCCTCATCTACGACTTCCGCTGTTCGGGGTCCGAAGCCTATATGCGTCTGGCGCGCGAACTGATCGCCCGACTGCCGCGACAGGAGGTTGCCGCTTGAGCGACGAAACGACCGACAAGCCCAAGATCGCCAAGCGCCCCCATGGTCTGGGCCGCGGCCTGTCCGCCCTGTTGGGGGACGTCGCGCGCGAGGAACCGGTATCGCCCAGCGCCATTCCCGCCAATGGCAAGGCGGTGCAGAGCATCGAAGTGTCGCTGATCCAGCCGCACCCGGAACAGCCGCGTCGCCATTTCGACGAAGGCGCGTTGCAGGAACTGGCCGAGAGCATCGCCAAGCGCGGCGTGATCCAGCCAATCATCGTGCGTCCCCATGGCGGCGGTTTCCAGATCATCGCCGGCGAACGCCGTTGGCGCGCGGCGCAGCGGGCGCAGATGCATCGCATTCCTGCGATCGTCCGCGATTTCGACGAGCAGGAAACGCTGGAAATCGCGCTGATCGAAAATATCCAGCGCGAGGATCTCAACCCGATCGAAGAGGCGGAAGCCTATCGCAAGCTGATCGCCGAATTTCATCATAGCCAGGATGCGCTGGGCCGCATTGTCGGCAAATCGCGCAGCCATGTCGCCAACCTGATGCGCCTGCTCGAATTGCCCCAATCGGTGCAACAGCAGGTGATGGAGAGCCGGATCAGCATGGGCCATGCCCGTGCGTTGATCGGCCTGCCCGATTGCGAAGCGCTGGCGCGCCAGGTCGAAGATAAGGGCCTGTCGGTCCGCGACACTGAAAAGCTGGTGAGGCGGGTCAAGACCGGCGCCGAGGCGCCCGCCGCCCGCCGCAATGCCGCAAACGGCGACAAAGACCCGGACATCGCGGCGCTGGAGCAGCATCTGGCCGATATATTGGGTCTGAAGGTCGAGATCGCGCATGAAGGCGCATCGACTGGCGGCGCCTTGTCGCTGCGCTATTCAAACCTCGACCAGTTGGACATGTTGTGCCAACGCCTGTCGGGCGAGCGCATCTAGCGCGCCGCCGTAAACCGCGGTCGTCACGGCGCACAAGCGCGACGTTCGAAAGAGTCTGGGCTATGTGGCCGTAAAGCCCGCTGGTCTTTTGTCCCCCTGCTCCTTAGATTGCAGGCATGGCCGACATGATCTCCACCCACGCCGCTGCGCCCACCATCATTCGCCGGATGGACTATCGTCCGCCCGACTGGCTGGTCCCCGACGTCACGCTCGACTTCGATCTCGATCCCGCACTGACCAGGGTGCGCGCAACCCTGTCGGTCACGCGCAACGGCGATCATGACCTCCCGCTGCGGCTCGATGGCGAGGGCATCGTGCCGCTGTCCGTGTGCGTCGATGGCCGCCCGCTGGCGCAGGACGAGTGGCATCTGGAGGCCGGCGCGCTCATCATCGCGCTGCCCGATGCCGCACATAGCGTCGAAACGCTGGTGGAGCTGTCGCCGGAGGGCAATAACAAGTTAATGGGCCTCTACGCCAGCGGCGGCCTGCTCTGCACCCAATGCGAAGCCGAAGGCTTCCGCCGCATCACCTTCTTCCCCGACCGGCCCGACATATTGTCGCGCTACAGCGTGCGGATGGAAGCGGACAAGGCGCGCTTCCCGATCCTGCTCGCCAATGGCGACCCCATCGAGCAGGGCGACCTGCCCGATGGCCGCCACTGGGCGCGCTGGAACGATCCCTTCCTCAAACCCTGCTATCTCTTCGCTCTGGTCGCGGGCGACCTCGCCTGTAATGCCGACCGTTTCGTCACGATGAGCGGGCGCGAAGTGCAGCTAGGCATCTGGGTGCGCGAAGCCGATCTCGCCCGGACCGATCATGCGATGCACGCGCTCAAGAACAGCATGGCCTGGGACGAGCGGGTCTATGGCCGCGAATATGATCTGGACGTGTTCAACATCGTCGCCGTGGCCGACTTCAATTTCGGCGCGATGGAGAATAAGGGGCTCAACATCTTCAATTCGCGCTATATTTTGGCCGATCCCGAAACCGCGACCGACATCGACTATGACGGGGTCGAAGGCGTGGTGGCGCATGAATATTTCCATAACTGGTCCGGCAATCGCGTCACTTGCCGCGACTGGTTCCAGCTTTCCTTGAAGGAAGGCTTCACCGTCTTCCGCGACCAGAATTTTTCCGCCGACATGGGCAGCCATGCGGTCAAGCGGATCGAGGATGTCCGCATTCTGCGCGCCGGCCAGTTTCCAGAGGATAGCGGCCCGCTCGCCCATCCGGTCAGGCCGGAATCCTATATGGAAATCAGCAACTTCTACACCGCCACCATCTATAATAAGGGCGCCGAGCTGATCCGCATGATGGCGTTGATGCTGGGTGCGGAGCGGTTTCGCGCAGGCACCGATCTCTATTTCGACCGGCATGACGGACAAGCCGCCACTTGCGAGGATTTCGTGCTGGCGATGGAGGAGGGCGGGGGGATCGACCTTACCCAATTCCGCCGCTGGTATGAGCAGGCCGGCACGCCCCATGTCCGCGCCCTCATCAGCCATGATCCGGTCAGCCAGAGCGCCACACTGACGCTGGAGCAGACGATGCCGCCGACGCCGGGTCAGACCGACAAGCAGCCGATGGCGATCCCGCTGCGCATCGCGCTGTTCGATCCCGCCACCGGGCAGCATCGCGGCGACGAACTGCTGATGCTGACGGAGGGCAAGCAGAGCTTCACCTTCACCGGCTTTCCGGCCACGCCCATCCCGTCGATCAACCGCGGTTTTTCCGCCCCGGTGATCGTGGAAACCAACCGTAGCCAGGACGATCTCGCCTTTCTGTCGGCGCATGACGACGATCCCTTCGCCCGTTACGAAGCGATGCAGCAGTTAATGGTCAATGTGCTGGTCGGCCGCATCGCGGGCCACGCCACCGACGACGCGACGGTGATCGACGCCGTGCGCAACACAATCACCGATCCGTTGCTGGACCCCGCCTTTATCGCAGAAACGATCCGCCTGCCCAGCGAAGCCTATCTGGGCGACCAGATGCGCCTGGTCGATCCCGACGCGATCCATGCGGCGCGCGATGCGTTGCAACAGCAGATCGGCGCCGGGCTGGAACCGCTGTGGCGCGATATCCATGCACGGACCAAGGCGAACGCCTTCTCCCTTTCTCCCGCCGCCAAGGGCGCTCGCAAGCTGCGTAACGCGGCGCTCCATTATCTGGTGGCGTCGGGCGCGCAGGATGGCCCTGCCATCGCATTCGTCCAGTTTAGCGAGGCCGATAATATGACCGAGCGTCAGGCGGCGCTGGGCACGCTGGCCAATGGCGCCAGCCCGGAGCGGGAGGCGGCGCTCGACATCTTCTACAATCGCTACGCCGCCGACGCGCTGACGCTCGACAAATGGTTCCAGACCCAGGCGTTCGCGCTGCATCCCGACACCGTGGGCCTGGTCGCGCAGTTAAGCACGCATAAGGATTTCACGCTCGCCAACCCCAACCGGGTGCGGTCGCTGTTCGGCGCCTTCGCCGGCAACCAGTGGGCGTTTCACCACAAGTCGGGCAAGGGTTATCGCCTGCTGGCCGACTGCATCATCGCGCTCGACAGGCTCAATCCGCAGACAGCCGCAAAACTGGTGCCGCCACTGGGCCGTTGGAAGCGGTTCGAGGAAAAGCGTGCGGCGCTGATGCGGGCGGAATTGCAACGCATTCTGGCGCAACCGGGATTGTCAAAGGATGTGACCGAACAGGCGGGAAAGAGCCTGGAATAAGCATCCGGCAGGGGTTCGCTTCGCGTTGCGAAGCGAACCTTCAAGGCGTCAGTCCTTCACCGCCGCGGCCCAGGCGGCGACGTCGGCCGCCACCTTGTTCGCCGCGACATTGATCGGCGCTCCGACCGTCCCGGCTTCGATCTTGCCGCCCACCGGCTGGCTGGCGGTGAACCGCTGCCGCGCCAGCGCGACGCCGTTGGGGGTGGTGAGCACCGCGTCATAGGTGACGACCGCGCTGTTGCTCGCCGCATCGATGCCGAAGGCCACCAGTTCGCCACTCAGTCGCTGGCCGCCATCACCGGAAAACTGCCCCGAATCCAGCACCACCCGATCGGTCGTGGCGGAAATGGTTTCGGCGAGCAGGCCCCGGAACAGATGGCGGGGCGTGTCGGCCCATTGCACCTTGGTCACATAAGCGACGGAGGTCGGCCCCAGTTTCACCGGCACGCGCACCGTATCCAGCGTCTTGGGCGCGTCGGGATCGGCGACGATCAGCGTACGCCCGCCACCCGCCACCCGTGCGGCGCCGGACGGCACCTTCTGCGCGGCATCCAGCGTCAGTAGCTTTTCGGGGGGCTTTGCGCCGAAGGATACGCAACCCGACAGCAGGACGGCAGCGGTCAGCGCGACAAGCGCGCCTTTCCGGTTCGCGCCGGGGTGTTTCACATGGAACATGGTCCGCATCTCTCTCATCATCATGGCTTATAGTCCGGCAGCTTGGGCGATCCGACCAGCGATCCCGCGCCCTGCTGGTCCAGCTTTTCCGCAACGCCGCGGAAGGAGCGCGACATTTCGCGCAGGTCACGGACCAGCTGGTTGACCTCCGGCATGGTCTGGGTGCTGAACGCCTTTACGCCCGGCTGCGCCTCACCGATGGTCTTGTCCAACGTCTCGATGCTGCGGGTCGCCGCCTGCACGCTCTTGCGCAGGTCGCTCATCAGCGGTCGGCCTTCCTCGTTCAGCATCGTGTCGGTGGTGGCGGCGAGCTTGCCGATCTGTTCGACGGCGACACCGGTGCGCTGCACCGCGATCCGCGCTTCGGCCAGGGTGGCGGCGATTTCAGGGCTGCGATCGGCCAGCGCGCCGGACACCCGCTCGACATTGGCCAATATGCCCGCGATCGACTGCTGATTCTTGTCGCTCAGCAACTCGGTCAGGCGCTCGGTGAGGGTCGACAGCCGCTCCAACAGCTGCGGCGCATTGTTGAGCAGTTCGCCCAGCGCGCCCGGCTTGGTCGGGATCACCGGCACCCCGTCGGGGCAGGCCGCCCGCACATTGCCGGTCGGACAGGCGATCGGCGGCGCGCCCTTGACGGCGCCGTCCAGCACCACTTCGCTGACGCCGGTGAAGCCGACCCCGGCGATGGTCGCGGTGGTGCCCTGCAGCACCGGGGTTCCGTCCTTGACGGAAATGCGCACCTTCACGAAGCTCGGATCACGCTTCCAAAGTTCGATCTTCTCCACCTTGCCCGACGGCACGCCGGAATAATTGACGCTAGACCCCTTTGCGAGGCCGCTGACGGACTGTTTGAAGAAGATGTCATATTCCTTATTCTCGCCATCGGAAACGCGCGAGAACCAGAAGGCGGCGGCCATGATCGCAGCCAGCAGCAACAGCGTGACTGCACCGACCAGCACATGATTGGAGCGGGTTTCCATATCTATCGCCTTCCGTCCGACGGACTAAGCGCCGCCTTTGTCTGTTCCCGGTCCTTTTCGCGCGACACCGCCGCGGTTGCGGCGCGGCCGCGCGGACCGTTGAAATATTCCTGAATCCAGGGGTGATCGGTCGCCAGCAACTCTTCGATCGTGCCGACGGCGGTCACCTTTTTATCGGCCAGCACCGCCACCCTGTCACAGATCGAATAGAGCGTATCGAGATCATGGGTGATAAGGAAGACAGTCAGGCCCAACGTCTGCTGCAATTTGCGCGTCATCTCATCGAATGCCGCCGCACCGATCGGGTCCAGGCCTGCGGTAGGCTCGTCCAGGAACAGCAGGTCCGGGTCCAGCGCCAGGGCGCGGGCCAGGCCCGCGCGCTTCTTCATGCCCCCCGACAATTCGGCCGGATATTTGGGACCGGCCTCGGTCGGCAGGCCGGTCATGCGGATCTTGTAGGCGGCGATCTCTTCGCGCAGTTGCGGCCCGATATTGGGATAATATTCGCGGATCGGCACCTCGACATTCTCAGCCACCGTCAGGGTGGAAAAGAGCGCGCCGCCCTGAAACAGCACGCCCCAGCGCTTGCGGATCGCCAACGCTTCGTCATCCAGCCGCCCGATCATCGATTCGCCAAAAACGTGAATATCGCCCTCATCGGGCGTTTGCAGGCCAATGATTGCGCGCATCAGCACCGATTTGCCGGTGCCGGACCCGCCGACCACGCCCAATATCTCGCCCTTGCACACATCCAGGTCCAACCCGTCATGCACAACCTGGTCGCCAAAGCTGTTACGCAGTCCACGCACCGAAATGGCGATCTCGGCCGTTTCCACCGCCTGTTCGATCCGCTCTTCCTCGGCTCGCTGTATCTCTTCTTCGCTCATCAGTTCCAGCCCACCCAGGTGAAGAAGACGGCGAAAAAGGCGTCGATCACGATCACCAGGAAGATCGCCTGCACCACGGCCGCAGTGGTGCGCAAACCGACTTCCTCGGCATTGGCCTTCACCTGCATCCCCTGGAAACAGCCCGACAGCGCTATGATGATGCCGAAAACGGGCGCCTTGATCAGGCCGACCCACAGATCGGTGATCGGAACGACCTCCCGCAATCGCTGGACAAAGGTGATGGGCGGAATCTCCAGCGCGATCGCACACAGGAATCCGCCACCGATCACCGCCATGATCGAAGCGTAAAAACCCAGCAACGGCATCATGATGACAACGGCGAGCGTGCGCGGCAGCACCAACGCCTCCATCGGCGACACGCCGATGGTGCGCATCGCATCGACCTCCTCGGTCAGCTTCATCGTGCCCAATTGCGCGGCGAAGGCCGAACCGGAACGGCCGGCGACCATGATCGCGGTCATCAGCACGCCCAGTTCGCGAAAAGTCAGGCGGCCGACCAGGTTGATCGTCAGCATCTCCATGCCGAACTGGCGCAACTGCACCGACCCCTGCTGGGCGATGACGATACCGATCAGGAAGCTCATCAGGCCGATAATGCCCAGCGCCGATACGCCGACCACTTCGAACCGCTGCACCACCGCATTGATGCGGAACCGATGCGGATGGCGGATAACGCTCCAGCTCGCGATCAGCGTGGCGCCGAAAAAGCCGAGCAGCCCCATCAGATTCGCGCCGGACGCGATCACTGCCTCGCCGATCTGGCCGACGACGCGACGCAGCGGATGGACATGGTCAGGCCGGATCGGCATCGGCTCGTCCAAATGGCAGACGGCGTCGATCAGGCGTCGCGCATCGTCGCTGGCGCCGGTGACATCACAGCCCAGCCGCTTGGTCGCGCGATGCACGGTCCAGGCGCCGATCGTATCCATATGGTCGACAGCGGACAGATCGATGGCGCCGACCGGCCCCTGCACGGCGTCCAGCCGGTCGGGCAGGTCGCCCAGACAGGCGATCGCCAGCGATCCGGAAAGCCGGACCACATTACTGCCGTCCTGCTGTTCCTCGGCTAATTCGGCGGCTTTGTTCATGCGATGGGATTACTGGTCCATTATCGGTTGCACGGCAAGCCGAAACGGCCCATCCGCAAGCCAGAACGAAGGGCGGACAGAAAAGTTTCGGAAACGGCATGACGACGCACAGGCTGGCCATTTACGACATGGACCGCACGGTGACCTTCAGCGGCACCTATACAGGCTTCCTGATCCATGTGGCGGGGCATATGGCGCCATGGCGACTGGTGCTTTTTCCCTGCGTCATCCTGCTGATGCTGGCCTATGTGGTGAAGCTGATCAGTCGCCAGCGGCTCAAGGAATATAATCAGGCGTTGATGATCGGCTTCAACGTCGAGCGCGCGAAACTGATGCCGCATGTCGAAAGCTATGCCGACCGGGTGATGGCACGCAACCTGCGCGCCGGCGCGGTGGCGCAGATCGCGCAGGACCGGGCCAATGGCTATACCCTCGTGCTCGCCACCGCCTCCTACCGCCTCTATGTCGAACCGATCGCGCGGCGGCTGGGCTTCGACGCGGTGATCGCCACCGATCATCTGAGCCAGGATCTGCGCTATGTCCGCGCGAAGATCGCCGGCGAAAATTGTTACGACACCGGCAAGCTGCGCATGATCAAGGCGTGGATGGCGTCGCAGGCGATCGACCGTGGTCAGGCGCATATCCGCGCCTATTCCGACCATGTCTCCGACGCGCCGATGCTGGAATTTGCGGATATCGCCTTCGCTTCCAACCCGCACAAGCCGCTGGCTAGGCTGGCGGCGGATCGCGGATGGACGCGGGTGGACTGGAGCTGATCTGGCGGCCTAGGCCGTCAACCCGTCGATCGCAGCCCAGCCGTCCGCGCCGATCCCCCGCAATATAGGCCGATGATGCTCCCGGCGCACGCCGCCCAGCGCCATGACCGGCGCATCGACCTGCCGCGCCAGGGCGGCGAAACGCACACGTCCCAAAATCTTGGCGCCGACATGCGAGCGGGTGGGGAACAGGGGCGAGACGAAACACAGATCGACGCCCGCCCGCCGCGCCGCCGCGGCCTCGCGCGCATCGTGCACGGCGCGGCTGCGTATTAGCGGCCGGTCCGCTCGACGCGCGTCCCGCCCATGCGCGCCATCGGCCCGCCACGCCACTGCACCGCGCACCGACCCGGCCAGCATCAGCACCAGCCGCCGCCGCCGTGCGATCGTCCGCAGCGCCGCAAACAGCGCGCGCCGCTGCGCAGGATCGGTCCGGTAGTGGCGAAAGATGATGCCGCCACGCCCTTTGGGCAGGCGCGCCGCCGCCGCCAGCAACGCCGCCGTATCGACCCGCTCATCGGTCATCAGCCAGAGGGTGGGCAGTTTTTTGCGGTGGCGACGATCCATGGCCTTCGCCTATAGCAGCGCGCATGACCACAGACAGCCTAATCGAAGCGGCGCAGCGCCTCGCCACCCTGCGCGACAGCATCGACCGCGCCGCCCGCCTGACGCAGCGCACCGCAGACGCCATCAATCTGATCGCGGTGTCCAAGACGCATGACGCCGATGCGATCCGCCCGCTGCTCCATGCCGGGCAGCGCCGCTTCGGCGAAAATCGGGTGCAGGAAGCGCAGGAGAAATGGCCCGCGCTGCGCGAGGAATTTGCCAGCGTCGAACTGCATCTGGTCGGCCAGCTCCAGTCGAACAAGGCCGCCGACGCCGTGGCCCTTTTCGACGTGATCCATAGCCTGGACCGCCCCTCGCTCCTGACCGCGCTGGCCAGGGCGATGGACGGCGCGAACAGGCGCGTCCCCTGTTTCATCCAGGTCAATATCGGCGGGGAAGAGCAGAAGGGCGGCTGCGCCATTGCCGAACTGCCCGCGCTGATCGTCGCAGCGCGCGCCGCCGATATCCCTGTCCTGGGCCTGATGTGCGTGCCCCCGGCCGATATCGAGGCCGCGCCCTTCTTCGCGCTGCTGGCGAAGATTGCGCGGGAGGAGGGGCTGGAGCGCCTGTCCATGGGCATGTCGGGCGATTATGAAACCGCGATCATGCTGGGCGCGACCGATATCCGCGTCGGCACAGCGCTGTTCGGGGAAAGGCCATCCCCCGCTCGCCCCGTACCGGCGAGCGGGAGAGGGATGCTCAGAAACTCCCGTGCCTAGAAACTTCCGCGCCTAAAAACTCCCGCGCAATGTGATGCCATAGGTGCGCGGTTCGGCCAGATAGGCGGAGATGAGCTGGTTTGCCATCGGCGCGCCTTGGCCGAACTGGCCGGTTGTCGACGTGCCGGGGCTGCTCGACTGGAGCGGGCTGGAGAAGGCGACCTGGGTATAATTCTGGTTAAAGATATTCTGGCCCCAGAATTCCACCGCCCAGCGCTGGTCCGCGCCGCGGATACCGACGCGGGCGTTGACGATGGCATAGCCGTCCTGCCGCTTTTCGGGGAACAGGTCGGACCCGGTATTATAGTCGCTGGTCATGCGGCCATCGACATAGAAGAGCGCGGACAGGCCCGATGCGCCGATGTCCGGGGTCCAGGCCATGCTGGCGGTCGTGACCAGTTGCGGCGCGTTGCTGTTGATCGATCCGGGCAACAGGAACAGCGCGGTGTCGAGCGGGACGCTGCCGTCGCCGCTGCCTACCAGCCGGTTGGCGAATTTGGCGCGGGCATAGGTCGCGCCGCCCGACACGCGGAAGTTGCGCGCGGGGGTGACCGACGCTTCCAGTTCCACGCCCTGGCTGATCAGGCCCGGCCCGACATCGTCGCTGTCGCAGGTGCGGGCCGCCGACAGCGCCCCGTCACAGCCATTGATATTCTGCACGACGAAGCTGGTGCCGTTGAAGGTGTTGAGCTGGAAATTCTTGAACTCCTGCCGGAAGGCGGCGATGTTCACGCTCCATTTGGGCTGCGCGAATTTCAGGCCCACTTCGAACGAATCCACCTTTTCCGCGGCGAAGCGCAGGCTGGCGACGTCGGCATTGGTGCGCGGCGAAAAGACGGCCGGAATGGCGTTCAGGCCCGTCGATCCCAGTTGGAAGCGATCCAGATTATAGCCGCCCGCCTTATAGCCCTTCGAATAGCTGCCATAGAGCAGCAGTTCGTCAATCGGCTTCCAGGACAGCACCGCCGTCCCGGAAAATTCGCCGTCGCTGATCTTGTCGTTGAGGTCGAGCGCGTTGAGACCCGTGGACGCATTGCCCAGGCACCCCAGCGTCAATATGCCGCCCGCCAGCGTCGCCGCGCTGCCCAGCGCCGGGTTGGTGGCGATGCCGGGCAGGCCCGACGCCTGCAACGCCGCGCAGGTCGCATTATTATTGTTGAAATCCGCCGAGAAGCGCTTGCTTTCATGGGTGTAGCGCAGGCCCAGGGTCAGATCGAGCCGGTTGGTGATGTGGACGATATTATGGGTGAAGAGCGCCCAATTCTCGCTCTTCTGGCGATAGAGCGACGCGACGTCGCCAGTGCCGGACGGAATCGCCGACAGGGCGCGCAGGCCGTTGCCAAGCCCGGTCGAAATCGCCCCGGCCTGCGCCGCCGCGATCGGCGCGGGCACGCCGCGCGCGATCAATGCCGCGGTCAGCCCGGCGTTCAGGTTCGCCTGCGTGCCGTTGATGAGCGGCTGGGTGGCCAGGCCGCTGCCGCAGGCTGCGAGTTGCGGGGCGGTGAAATTGCTGTTCACGCTCGCCCCCGCCATCAGGCGGCAGGCGGCAAACCGGCCATAATCCGCGCCGAAGCGGATATTGTCCTGCAAGGTGAGCCGCTCATTGGCGTAATAGCCGCCGACCAGCCAGTCGAGCTTGTCGGCGAAGGCCGAACCCTGCAACCGCAATTCCTGCGTGAAGGTCTTGAACTGGCGATAGGTGTTGGGATCGCGGTAGAGCAGGTCAGCGCGGTTATAGTCGTAATCGCCATAGTCGCGGGATTTATAATCGCGATAGGCGGTGATGCTGGTCAGCTTCGCGCCGCCGAAATCATAATTGATCTCGCCCGACACGCCCCAATCCTTGAGCTTGCTGACATAGTCGCGGCCCGGCGTGGTGACGAGTTCGCGATCATAGGGATCGGCCGGAATGACGCTGCCCTGACCCGCCAGGATCGCCGCGATGCGGTTGAATGGCGCGTCGGTATAGCCGCCGCCGGCCGCCGGTCGCCGCTCGCGCGATTCGATATAGGCCGCGCCGCAGCAGCTTTCGTCGCGATTGGTATAATCGCCGATCAGCCGGATGGAGAGCGCGTCATTGGGTTCGATCAGCGCCTGGCCACGCACGAAATAACGGTCGCGGTCGTTGGTGTCGCCGACTGTCGCGCCCGCGCCGTCGACCAGCTTGTAGAAGCCGTCGCGCTTGGACCAGACGCCGTCCAGGCTGAGCGCGATACCCTCGGCGATCGGCCCGGTGACGCGGCCCGACAGCCGCCAATAATCATAATTGCCATAGGTGATCTCACCCTTGGCGTGGAAAGTGTTTTCCGGCGCCTTGCTGATGATGTTGATCAGGCCCGCCGACGCATTGCGGCCAAACAGCGTGCCCTGCGGCCCGCGCAGCACCTCGACCCGTTCGATCTCGCCCAGTTCGTTGAGGCCCGACCCGGTGCGCGAACGATAAACGCCATCGATGAACACCGCGACCGAACTTTCCAGCCCCGGATTGTCGCCGACCGTGCCGATGCCGCGGATGCGGGCGGAGGCATTGGCTTCGGAGCCGGTGGAGGAGACGAGCAGCGAAGGGGCCAACTGGTTCAGCGTGCGGATGTCGCTCGCGCCGCTATTCTGCATGGCGGCCGCGCCCACGGCCGATACGGCGATCGGTACGTCGGACAGGGGGCTGGCGCGGCGGGTGGCGGTGACGATGATGTTGGCGCCCAAATCGTCGGCGACCGGCTGCGGCGCGGCCCCGTCCTGCATTGCATCCTGCGCCTGCGCAGCGGACGCGCCTGCGACCGCACTCATGGCCAGCGCGACGATGGCGGCAGATGCCCAGAGACTCTTGTCTGTCATGATTGGCTAATCCTCTCCTGGTCCGCGCGACTTTTCGCCGCGTCGGAACTGTGGGTGATTATGCGGACACAGCAGGGCGAAGGCAATAGAGCCAAGCTTTTCTGCGCCTTTTGGCGCAGCTGACGGCCGAATGATCCAGCTCTGTTGCCTATCGGCAACGGCTTAATATCTGCTTTCCGTAACGTCGCCTTACGATAAGGGAAAGCGCAATAAGCGGTCCGCGACCGGCACCAATGCGGCCGCTCCAGCCCCCACCGCGCGGCGAATTTCGCCATGCCCCGCATCCAGCCCCCCCGTCAGCGCACCCAGCGCAGGCAGAATCAGCTTGGTCGCCGACCCCACGAAGCACCGCCGCGACACATGCCGACCGCGCAGCGACAGGCGCAGCTTGGGGTGGAAATGGCCGGATATTTCGGGGCGCGGATCGTCCGCCTCCGCCTCATGCCGCAACCATATCCCCTCGACCTGCGCTTCCGTTACCCGACGTCCCCCCGGCATGTCCGCGACACCAACGTCATGATTGCCGGTAATCCAGGTCCAGTCCAGCCTTTCCGTAAGGGAAAATAGTCTTTTTTGGGCCGAGGGATCGAGCCGCGCCGCACCATGGGCATCATGGAAACTGTCGCCCAGCGACAAGACCGCCTGCGCGCCCGTGCGTTCCACCAGCGCCTCGATCACGTCCAGCGTCGCTTCACTGTCATGGGGCGGCAGGAACTGGCCGAAGCGCGCATACCAGCTCGCCTTCTCGAAATGCAGGTCGGCGACCAGCAACGCCCGCTGCGCCGGCCAGTAGAGCGCGGCTTCGGGCAGCGCCATGAAAGCGTGACCTGCGAACGAAAGGGGAACCATCGCCCGCCTATGCGCCTCTACGCCCCGGCTTTCAAGGGGGCGCGCAAACGCCTATAGGCGCTGGCCATGTCCGCTAGTCCCCCCGCTTACACCCTCGCCGCCCTCTATTGCTTCGCCCGCTTTCCCGATCCGCAGGCGCTTGCCGCCGACCTGCGCGCGCGCTGCGCCGATCTGGGCACGCGCGGCACGCTGATTCTGGCGGGGGAGGGGATTAACGGCACGGTCGCGGGCGACGCCGACGCGATCGCCGCGCTGGTCGACCATGTCCGCGCCTTGCCGGGTTGCGCCGATGCGGACGTCAAATATTCGTGGGCCGATAACGCGCCCTTCGCCCGGATGAAGGTGAAGGTGAAGGCGGAGATCGTGACGCTGGGCGTGGGCGATCTCGACCCGGCGACGCAGGCCGGCGCCCATCTCGACCCGGCCGACTGGAACGCGCTGATCGCCGATCCCGACACGATCGTCATCGACACGCGCAATGCCTATGAAGTGGCGGTGGGCACCTTCCAAGGCGCGATCGACCCGGAAACCCGGTCCTTCCGCGAATTTCCCGACTGGTTCGACGCTTTCGCCGCCGACCTGAAGGCGCAAGGCCGCAGCCCGAAGATCGCGATGTTCTGCACCGGCGGCATACGCTGCGAAAAATCCACCGCCCTGGTCAAGGCGCGCGGCTTTGACGATGTCTATCACCTCAAGGGCGGGATACTCCGCTATCTGGAGGAGATGCCGGAGGCCGACAGCCGCTGGCAGGGCGACTGCTATGTCTTCGACGAGCGGGTCGCGGTCGGCCATGGGCTGAAACCCGGCGACTATGTCACCTGCCGCGATTGCGGTCTGCCCCATCTGCGCGATGCGGCGCATGACTGTCCGGGCGACGAGTCCGGTGTTTGGCCGCACCGGGGTTAAGCGGACGTCTCCACCAGTTCCGCTATCTCGAAATCATAGCGTTTCCATCCCCGCATCTTCGCCCCTTCCGCCGCGGCGGCGCGCTTCTTCTTCGCTTCGGCGAGCGAGCGGACATGGCCCCAGAAGACCTCGGTCCTGCCATTGTCCAGCACCGCGACGATCCGCCAATAATGGGTGAAGGGATCGGCGGTAGGTCCGATCGTCTTGACATAGCCGTCCGCCATGGTGGCGGTCAGGTAACGCTTCTTGCGGGCCATGCATCAGCCCCGATAGCGATGCAGGCCCGCGCCATGCGCCCGCAGCCACGCCCGCGCCGGACGCGGGTCCGCTCCATAGATGCGCGCATGGGCGGCATGAAAGGCGGGACTATGGTCCATGTGCAGCAAATGCGCCAGTTCATGGGCCACGGTCGCCCGGCGCACCTCCGGCGGGGCCAGGATCAGCCGCCAGCTATAGCGGATGGCCCCGGACGACGCGCAACTGCCCCAGCGGCTGCGGGTATCGCCCACACCGACCGATGCGACGATCAGGCCATGTTCGCGCGCCAGTAGCTGGCTTTCCGTCTCCAGCACCGCCCTGGCCCGGCTGACGAGCCAGCGTTGCACCCGCGCCCCCACCGATTCCGCCGCACCGCCCAGCAGCAGCCGGTCGCCCTCTAGTCGGATCGTGCGGGTCGCACCCGCGATCCAGTGGATCGTGACATCGCGCCCCTCCAGCGGGAAGACCGCGCCATGCTCCAGCCGCGTGATGGCGGGCTGCCTGGCCATTTGCGCGCGCACCCAGCCTTCATGATCCTGCGCCCAACCCAGCGCCTTCTTCAGGTTCGCGCGCGCCGGCAGCGACAGGCGCAACGCGCCGCGTGTGCTGTCGATCGTCAGCCGATAGGCCCGCGCCCTGGCCGACCGGAGCACCAGCACGGGCATCGCCACGCCGTCGATCAGGATCGCGGCATCGGGATCAGAGTTCGCGGTCGACAAGATGATTTTCCCAATCGCCCGCATCGGCCTCCGCAATGGTCCAGCCGCGCACCGATTCCTGCGCGCGATGCACCGCTTCCCGGTCGCCGCAGATCAGATAATGCCAGGCGGGCAGCGGCTGCCCTTCTTCGCGCAGCCGATAGGCGCATGTTCTAGGCAGCCAGCCGATCTGCCTGACCTTCGCCGGGGTCAGCCGCACGCAATCGGGCACGAACTTGCGCCGGTCCTTGTAATTGCTGCACTGTCCGCTTTGCCGGTCGAGCAGGCGGCAGGCGACGTTGGTCGGATAGATCCGCCCCGTCTCCTCATCCTCCGCCTTGTGCAGGCAGCATTTGCCGCAGCCGTCGCACAGCGCTTCCCACTCGGCCTTGTCGAGCTTGTCGAGGGGTTTTTCCCAGAAGGGCGTCACTTGACCCATTTTTCCAGGAAGGCCAGCACCTTGTCCGGCGCGCCTTCATCCACGTCCGCCGTGGCGGGATCGTCCACCGGCACCAGCGCCACCGGCTTGCCGTCGCCGTCGAACAGATAGGGCGTGCGGCTGTGGCTGACCATATAGTCGGTCGCGCCATCGGACTTTTCGGGATTGTAGATCACCACGAAATCCTTGGCGACCTTGGCGATCTGCTCCTTCGTGCCGGTCAGGCCGATCAGGCGCGGGTGGAAGGCCGCGACATAGGGTTTGAGCACCGCGGGCGTATCGCGCTGCGGATCGACGCTGATCAGCATCGGCTGCACCTTCGCGGCCAGCGCCGGCCTGGCTTTCTCGAACTTGGAAAAGCCCTGCATGATCCGTTGCAGATCGACCGGACAGACGTCCGGGCAGTAGGTGTAGCCGAAATAGACCAGTCGATACTGGCCCTTATAATCGTCCCAACGGGTCGGCTTGCCGTCCTGATTGGTCAGGGTGAAGGGCGCGCCGATCCGCGCGCCGATCAATTCGCCCTGTTCGCTGTCGCCGCTTGATGCGTTCCCGCCAGCACCCATATTGCAGGCAGCCAGCAGGGCGAGGAAGGAAAGGGCGATAGAAGGCAGAATTGGGATCGCGGCGTCTTTGTTCATGGCATGGCCAGCCATGCCCTGCTAGGACGCGATTTGCAAATGCGACGGGGCGCCAAGATGAAGACGAAGCTTTTTTCCGCACTATTGGGTTCGATGGCGCTGGCGCTGCTGGCGCCCGGCCCCGCGCAGGCGCAATTTTCCGACAGCTACAATTTTTTGAAGGCGGTGAAGGACAAGGATGGGCAGAAGGTCACCGACCTGATCCAGAAGCCCGGTTCCACCGTCGTCAACAGCCGCGACGTGTCCACCGGCGAAAATGCGCTGCACATCATCGTCGCCCGGCGCGATGCGACCTGGCTGACCTTCCTGCTGGCCAAGGGCGCCAATCCCAACCTGACCGACAATGACGGCAACACCCCGCTGATGGATGCGGTGCAGGGCCGGTTCGAGGAAGGGGTGCGCACGCTGCTCGCCTACAAGGCGCAGGTCGATAAAGGAAATGACAGCGGCGAAACACCGCTGATCCGGGCGGTGCAACTGCGCGACGTCGGCCTGGTCCGCCTGCTGGTGGCGCAGGGCGCGAACCCCGAAAAGCGCGACACCCTCGCCGGCATGTCCGCGCGCGATTATGCCAAGCGCGACGGCCGTACCCCCGGCCTTACCGAAGCGCTCGACGCCGCCAAGCCCGCCGCGGCGCCCAAGGGGCCGGTGCAGGGTCCGGTGTTTTGAGGAAGTGGGGATAAGGCGGGTTTGGGCGGGAAGCGGACATAGGAAATCCGTTCAGGCTGAGCGAAGTCGAAGCCCTCTGCCGAGCGGAGCGAGGCCAAATGCTTCGCCTTCGCTCAGGGCGAACGGATTGCAAGGGTCGACCAAGGTCCGCTTCTGGTCGCCTATGGCCATCCCCCTACCAGCCCAGTTCCGTAACATGGTCCGGGTCGCTGAGCGCCGTCAACCGCCGGGCGGCGCGCCGCGCGAAGCGCAGCGTCTCCGCCTTGCGCCGGGCGGCCGCCAGCGGCTCCACCGGGGCCGGGCGCACCAGTTCGGCGTCATATTGGTCCGCGACGATCAGGCCGGTGCGCGTCGGCCACAGCGCCTCGCTCTCGAACGGGGCAAGGTCGAACCCGGCCGGCACCGCCCAGAAGAAGCGGTCGCAATAGTCGAAATAGTCGGGCCATTTCATGTCGCCCAACAGGTCCGCCCGGCTGCACTTGATCTCTACGATGGTCAGCCGCCCCGCGCCGTCGATCGCCATGATGTCGGCGCGGCGTCCATTGGGCAGCGGCACTTCCAATATGCCGCTCATGTCGTGGCGGAAGAAGAGTCGCAGCGTGCCGCGCGCCACCGCCAGGGCGGTGCCGTCGGTCAGCGGCGAACAGGCGTCTATCGGGGCGCTACTCATCGCGCCACCATAGAACAGGACAGGAACATATGAAAAGGCCGATTCGGACGAACCGAACCGGCCTTGAAAATTTCGCCATCGCGAACCGGCGCGTTCCCACGCCCGATCGTCGCCGCCATATCCTCAACGATAGAAGATATGATTGTCGATCATCGCCAGCTTGGCCTTGCCCCAGCCCGGCGATACGCGGCGGGCGTGGAAGAAGAGCGCGCCTTCCGCGCGGCTGTCCCAGCTGTCGTTCATCGCGATCTGGGCGATGGCGACGGCTTCGCGCCAGCTACGGCTGTCGGCGCGCACGGCCGGCATCGAATGGCCCCGCACGAAGCTGAACTGGCTGGGCTGATAGACGACGCCGCACAGGCTGTCGGCGAAGCGGCCGGACTTGGCCCGGTTGATGATCACGCGCGCGACGGCCAGCTGACCTTCCAGGCTTTCGCCCTTGGATTCGAAATAGACCGCGCCGGCCAGGCAATGCATGTCGCCGTCCAGCTCCTCAGGCGCGCCTTGGGCGTCGACCAGAGCAGCGAGGCTGGTCGCCTGCGCGTCGGAATCGGTAGAAAATTCGGGGTCGGCCTTGTCGGCCGATGCCAGCGGCTGCGTAATTTCACGCGGCGCGGCGAAAATGACGGCGGATTGCGCGCCAGTCGGGGACGTTTGCGGAAACGTCTGGGGGAGAGAGGTGGTCGTGGCGATCGATTCGCCCGCGATCGACATATCGGACGCCGTGACCGCAGCAGCGGCGGACAGGGCGAAGGCTGCGGCGATGGCAGCTTTCAGACGAAAACTCATTATCACTCAAAAACATGCGGTTATTGGCCGGAAACGTCGTTTCAACCGATATTCTTATGACGTTCGGCCGCCCCCCGTCTGCGTGTTTACCGGCCCCGCCCCCCAATGGGCGAATTCGGCAACCTGCGCGTTGGCGTGGGCGGCCTCTGCCCAAACCATTGCGATGAGTCAACGATCAGCCGAGTGTTTCCACGGCAAACCGTTCCGCTTCCGGGATGTCGAGTTCGATTATCCACAGGTCGGGGTCCGACTTGCGCCGGCGCGCTACATATTGAGCGAGCGCCTCTGGCCCCTCTTCGATCGAAGGACCACAACGCATTAACGCATAACCCCCGGCAAAGTTCGACACCCTTTCGAAAAGACCCGTTTCCCGCCCTTTTTCAAGCGTCTGGACCAGAATCACACCGCTGATCACGTCGCCCTTGACCAGGATCGTGGCGAAACCGCCGGCGGCCGCGACCCGCCGCCGCAGCGCGCCCACCAGCATCGCGCTGGTCAGCCGGGCGTCAGCGGCCATAGCCCGGCAGCGAAGAGAGCGAAAATTGCGATCGCATGAAGGTGCCGGTGCCACGCCCGACCTCTTCGCCGTCGGAATCGATCAGGCTTGCTTCGGCGACATAGACCCGTCGCTTGCCGCTGATCCAGCGACCCTCGGCGCGAATCCGGCCCGGCGCGATCGGACGGGTGAAGAGCAGGTTGAAGGCGGTGGTCAGCAGGAAACGGTCGCTGACCAGGCTGTTGGCGGCGTAGAAGGCCGCATCGTCCAGCATCTTGAAATAGACGGTGCCATGCACCGCTCCCGCAGCATGAAACTGGCTTTCATCGACGTCGAAGTCGATCACCGACCGGCCCGGCTCGCTGATCGTCAGGTCCGACCGGAACAGCCGGTTGATCGGCGCGGAACGGTAGAGATTCTCCAACGCGCGGAAATGCGCGGTTTCGCCGCTCGCGCCGGCGCCGGGCGTCGTCTCAGGCAGCGTCACGCGCCTCGCCGCCCGCCAGCAGCGCGTGGAGCGCGCCGGTCGACTGTGCGCCGCGCAGCCGGGTCACCTGACCCTCATCGCGCAGATAGCGCGACACGCGCGCCAGCGTCTTCAGATGTTCTGCGCCGCTATCGACCGGCGACAGCAGGGCGAAGACGACATCCACCGGCGCTTCGTCCACCGCGTCGAACGGCACCGCCGGGTCGAGCAGCACGACCACGCCGCACATTTTGGACAGGCCTGCGATCTTGGCATGGGGAATGGCGACGCCGCCGCCAAAGCCCGTGGACCCCAGCCGTTCGCGCTCGAACAGGGCGTCACCCACCTCGTCCGCGTCCAGATCATAGGCGCAGGCGGCAAGCCCCGCGATCTTCTGAAATAATTGCTTCTTGCCGTTCGCCGACAGGCCCGTGGCGAGCGCGTCGGCCGAAACGATGTCGTTGAAGTGAACCATGGTCAATCCGAAACGGCCGAGCCGCGCGGCACAGTCTTCGCGCTTTCCTCGGACAATGAAAGCCCGGCCCCATAAGCCGCCCGCACCATCAGGTCAACAGGCGGCCGGGGCCGGGCGCAGGATCAACCGCGTGGTTCGACCCAACCTATGGTGCCGTCATGCCGACGATAGACCATATTATAGGCCGATGTGCCGGCGTTGAGAAACAGCAGCGCATTGGTGTTGCGCAGGTCCAGCATCATCACCGCGTCCGACACGCTCGCTTCGGGGATGTCGACGCGGGTTTCCGCCACGATCAGCGGCGCATCGGCGGCGTCTTCCTCATCCTCCATAGTGCTCGCGAAGATGGTGTAGCCAGCGCCATCGATGTCATCGACGCTATAGCCGTTGGTCCGCTGCGCTTCTGCGGCGGCGGCCTGGCTGCTGCGGTCCTTGAGGCGGCGCATGTAGCGGCGCAGCTGTTTCTCGATACGCTCGCACGCCTGATCGAAGGATGGATGCGCCTCCTGCGCTTCGCCGGCGCCTTTCAGGATCAGGCCGGTCATGACATGGCACACGATGTCGCAGTGGAACGCGCCATGGGGCGCCTTGCGAAAAGTGACATGAGCCGAAATCGTGCGGGAGAAATATTTCTCGGCCATCGCCTCCAAACGGTCGGTGACATGGCTTTTGAGCGCCTCACCCGTTTCGACCTGATGCCCGGAAATGCGAATGTCCATATGCCTTCTCCTTGTTCTTGCCAGGCCGCCAGGAAGGCGACCCGGTTGGTCTGGAGACATGGGGGGACCGGTCAACGACCGGCTTGCCTCAGGCCTCCTCCAGCCAGAGCGGCTTGGTGAGCGTCGCGATGAACGCCGCATGCCGCTCCAGCTCCTGCGCGCTGGCTGTGAAGACGCGCGCAGGACGAACAGGGCGAACCACGGCGCCAGCCGACAGTTCCACCCCGACGATCTCTTTATCCTCCTCCTGTGCCAGACCCAGGCCGATCTGACGGCCGCCGGTCAGTTCGATATACAGCTGCGCCAGCAATTCGGCATCGAGCAGCGCGCCATGCTTGACGCGATGGCTGCGGTCGATGCCGTATCGGGTGCAGAGCGCGTCCAGGCTGTGCTTGGCGCCGGGATGCAGCGTGCGGGCGATCGCCACCGTGTCGATCATCCGGTCCAGCGACACGTCGGCATGGCCGCACCGGCGCAATTCATGGTTCAGGAATCCGAAGTCGAACCGCGCATTATGCGCGACCAGCGGGCTGTCCTCCAGAAAGGCGAGCAGGTCGGCCGCGCCACTGTGGAACAGCGGCTTGTCCGACAGGAAATGGGTCGACAGGCCATGCACCGCCTCGGCGGCGGCAGGCATGTCGCGCTGTGGATTATAATAAGCGTGAAAGGTGCGACCCGATGGCACCCGGTTGATCAATTCGATGCAGCCGATCTCGACCATCCTGTCGCCGGATGCCGGATCGAATCCTGTCGTTTCGGTGTCGAAAATGATCTCGCGCATCGCCCTCTTCGTTTCGACTCTATGGGCCAACCCTTATCGACCTGTCTGCGCGCCAAGGCAAGCGACCAGACGGCGCACCTGCGCACGGGTGTCGGTAAAGGTTGCGCCGGTGCGGATGATATGGTCCGCCCGTCGCCGCTTTTGCGCGTCGGGGGTTTGCAGATGGACGATCTGTCGGAATTTCGTCGCCGTCATGCCAGGTCGCGCCAGCACCCGCTTGCGCTGCTTCCATGCCGGCGCGGTGACGACGATAACCCCGTCCAACCGCCGGTGCCCATGGGTTTCGAACAATAAGGGAATATCGAGAACCACGAATTTCCGCGACCGGTGTCGGCGCAGGAACAGCCGTCGCGCCGCCTGCACCGCCGGATGGACGATCGCTTCCAGCGCCCGGCGTTCCTGCGGATGGCCGAACACCGCCGCGCCCAGCTTCGCCCGGTCCACGCCCCTTGGCCCGGTCGTGCCGGGAAAACGCGCCTCTATCGCGGGGAGCAGCGCACCGCCCGGTCCCTGCAAAATATGCACCTGCGCGTCGGCGTCGAACACGGGCACGCCTTCGCGCCGCAGCATCGCCGCGACCGCCGACTTGCCCATGCCGATCGATCCGGTCAGGCCATAGACTTTCATCGTCGCCAGCCCTTAATCGTCCGCCGCGATCAGCAGCGCCCGCAATTCCGCGTCCAGGTCGCGCGGCGCCTGCGCGTCGAAGAAGATGTCGAAAGCGAGCGCCGCCTGGCCGATCAGCATCTCCAGGCCATCAAGCGTCTTGAGGCCCCGTGCTTTGGCGGTCTTGAGCAGGCCCGTCTCCAGCGGCGCATAGACGATGTCATAGACCGTCGCATTGTCCGCCAACGAGGCCAGGTCCAGGTCCAGCACCGGCTGGCCGATCATGCCGAGCGAGGTCGAATTGACCAGCAGGTCGGCCGCGGGCAGCGCGTCGCCCAGCCCGATCGCCCGGCCCGGCGCGCCGCTGCGGTTCAGCAGCGCCTGCGCCTTGGCCCTAT
The DNA here is from genome assembly GCF_028538045.1 of Sphingobium sp. AntQ-1. Taxonomy (NCBI): domain Bacteria; kingdom Pseudomonadati; phylum Pseudomonadota; class Alphaproteobacteria; order Sphingomonadales; family Sphingobiaceae; genus Sphingobium; species Sphingobium sp. AntQ-1. The sequence goes on along the minus strand of NZ_CP117158.1, from coordinate 2,029,531 downwards.
CGCGCGCCATGATGGTGATGTCGGGCACGCCCAGGCTGGACAGCGCGAACAGGATTGCGCGCGCGGCGCCGCCCGATCCGACGATCACCGCGCTCTGCCCCTTCCACTTGTCGCGTAGCAGCGGCTGGAGGAAGCCGCCCGCATCGGTATTGGTGCCGATCAATGGCCCGCCGGTTTCGCTGGCGATGGTGTTGACCGCGCCGATCCGCTCGCGCACCCCGCCCGGGTCGTCGACATAGTCCATCACCGCGATCTTGTGCGGAATGGTGACGTTGCAACCCAGCCAGTCGGGATCGCTCCGCCGCATCAGGAAATAGGCGGCCAGCCCCTGCGGCGTCACATGGGTTTTCTTATATTCCGCCTCGATATCCAGCGCGTTCAGCCAGAAATTGTGAATCAGGGGCGATTTGCTGTGGTCGATCGGATCACCGATCACTTCGGCATAGGGCAACTTGTCGGTCATGCCGCCAAAACGCCGCGCACGCGCAGAAAGTCAAGCAAAGGCAGCAAAGGCAGTCCTTGAATCGCGAACTGGCTGCCCTCGACCTTGCTGAACAGTTGCGCGCCCGGACCCTCGATCCGGTAGCAGCCCACGCACCAGCGCAATGCGTCCCAGTCCGCGTCGAGATAGGAAGCGATGAAGGCGTCGGACAAGGGCCGCACCGTCATCCGCACCCGCTCGACATGGCGCCAGATCGGCTCGCCGTTCAGCACGATGACCGCCGCGCTGTGGAGGTGATGGACCCGGCCGGACAAGAGCTGCAATATCCGTGTCGCGTCGGCGCGATCAACCGCCTTGTCGATCATTACGCCGCGATCATCGCCATCGCCGATACTCAGCGTCTGGTCGCAGCCCAGCACCAGCGCGCCCGGCACGCGGCGCGACACCTTGAGCGCCTTCAGTTCCGCCAGCGCATCGGCCAGCGCGCGCGCGTCCAGCCCGTCGGCGCGCAGCGCGTCCTTGGCGGCCTCCTCATCGACGCCGGGCGAGAGGGTTTCGAACGGCACCAGCGCCGCGGTCAACATCGCCTTGCGGCTCGCGCTCTGGGAGGCGAGGACGATCATGCCTCTACCCCTTCCGCCAGTTCGCGGTCGTTGAACAGGTTGATGATGGCGGCCGCGGCCTCCTCGATCGACCGCCGGGTCATGTCGATCACCGGCCAGCCATTGTCCGCGAACATGCGCCGGGCGAAGGCCAGTTCCTCCTGCACCTTCTCATTATCGACATAGGCGGTTTCGGGCGCCTGGTTGAGCGAGAGCAGACGGTTGCGGCGGATCTGGATCAGCCGTTCGGGGCTGACGGTCAGCCCCACCACCATGGGATGCTTCAGGCTGTAGAGATTATGCGGCGGCGGCGATTCCGGGACCAGCGGGATGTTGGCGGTCTTGTAGCCGCGATTGGCGAGGTAGATGGAGGTCGGCGTCTTCGACGCGCGCGACACCCCGGCCAGCACGATGTCGGCCTCCTCCCAATTTTCATGGCCCACGCCATCGTCATGGGCGATGGTGAACTGGATCGCCTCGATCCGGGCGAAATAGGCTTCATCCAATATATGTTTGCGCCCCGGCCTGGTGCGGGTCTCCTGCCCCAATATGTTGGACAGGGCGTCGGCCACGCTGTCGAGCGCCGCGACATGGGGCAGGCCAAGCGCGCGGCAGCGCGTCTCCAGCCGCTTGCGCAGCGGATGGTTGGTCAGGGTGAAGAGGACGAGGCCGGGATTGGCGCTGATCTCCTCCATGATCCGGTCGAGATGGACATCGGACCGCACCATCGGCCAGAAATGGCGGATCGCCTCGACATTTTCGAACAGGCCGATCGCCGCCTTGGCGATATTCTCCAGCGTTTCGCCGGTGGAGTCAGACAGGAGATGGAGATGGATGCGCGCCATGGGCATATCTCTGTGGGCAGGCTGTGGATAAAGCAAGGGATGAAATAGGGGATAAAAACCCGTCTTTCCGCTATCCCCGGAGCCGGGAATCTTATCCACATGCCCCCAACAGACCCGTAATTTCATCCACAGCCTGTGGATAGCGTGGATGACCATGGTGACTCGGACGGCAAAGCGCGGCGCACCTGAGTCAAGCTGTTGGCAAATCCGGGCGCAACGCATAAACCCCGCTGCCAACCGCCCTACTATCTCCATCATCCTTTTTGAATCTTAATAATAAGAGAGACTATAGATGAGCCCCGCCGCGCCGAGCGACCATCCCGCCAAACCGCTCATGGCCGTTCTCAGGGGCGAGTGTCCCGCTGTTCCGCCCATGTGGCTGATGCGCCAGGCCGGCCGCTATCTCCCCGAATATCGCGCGCTGCGGGCGGACAAGGGCGGGTTCCTGGAACTGGTCTATGACAGCCCCGCCGCCGCCGAAGTCACGCTCCAGCCTTTGCGCCGCTTCGGCTTCGATGGCGCGATCCTCTTTTCCGACATTTTGATCGTACCCTACGCCATGGGGCAGGATCTGTGGTTCGAGGCTGGCGAAGGCCCGCGTCTCGCCCCGATCCTTGCCGAAACCGACCTGTCGGCACTGACACCCGATTTCAGCCGCTTCGAGGCGGTCTACGAGACGGTGCGGCAGGTGAAGGCGGCGCTGGACCCTTCGGTCACCTTCCTGGGCTTTGCAGGCAGTCCCTGGACGGTCGCAACCTATATGGTGGCGGGGCAGGGCAGCAAGGATCATGGCCTTGCCCGCCGCATGGCCTATAATGAACCCGATCGTTTCGCCGCGCTGATCGACGCCATCGTCGATGCGACCGTCACCTATCTGTGCGGCCAGATCGATGCGGGCGTCGAAGCTGTGCAATTGTTCGATAGCTGGGCCGGCAGCCTGTCGCCGCTGCAATTCCAGCGCTGGGTGATCGAGCCCAACAAGCACATCGTCGCGCGATTGAAGGCGCTGCACCCCGATATCCCGATCATCGGCTTTCCCAAGGGCGCGGGCGCGAAGCTCGCCGACTATGCCGCGCAGACCGGCGTCGATGCGGTCGGCGTCGATGAAACCATCGATCCGCACTGGGCGAACCAGGCGTTGCCAAAGGGGATGCCGGTGCAGGGCAATCTTGATCCGCTGGCGCTGATCGCGGGCGGCCGCGCGGTGGAGGAAGCGGTGGATATAATCCGCGCCGCCTTCGCCGACCGGCCGCATATCATGAATCTGGGCCATGGCATTTTGCCCGACACGCCCATTGCGCATGTCGAAGCGCTCATTAGCTATGTGCGCGGATCATGATGTCGCTGAAGGGAGTTTCCGCCTGATGGCCTATCTTGGCGCCGCCTATCTCTGGGTGAAGGCCGCCCATGTCATCTTCGTCATCTTCCTGATGGCGGGGCTGTTCATGATGCCGCGCTTCTTCGTCTATCATCAGGAAACCGTACCCGGATCGCCCGAAGACCAGAAATGGATCGAGCGGGAAGGACGACTGCTCAAGATCATCCTCAATCCCTCGCTGGTCCTGGTCTGGCTGTTCGGGCTGATGCTGATGGTGGAGATCGGCGCGTGGAGCTTTGGCTGGTTTCACCTCAAACTGCTCTTCGTCCTCGGCCTGTCGGGCTATCATGGCTGGATCGCGGGCTATACGAAGAAGCTTGCGCGGGGTCAGCGCCCGCTCAGCGACAAGCAATTGCGGATGATGAACGAAATCCCCGGCATCGCCGCCGCGGTCATCGTCATCGCGGTGATCGTGAAGCCTTTTTAGGTATCATAATGGGGTAACGCCCTCTCGACGTGATCGATCGATCAGGCCGGATCGACCGCGATATTGTCGATCAGCCGGGTCTTGCCCAGCCTTGCCGCGCCCAGCAGCCGCGCGGGTCGATCCAGCACCGTCATCGGCGCCAGCGTCGCCGCATCGCACAGGCTCACATAATCGACCGGGTCGAAGCCATGCGCCGCCAGCGTAGCGATCGCCTTGGCCAGCGCGCCCTCGACGGGTTCGCCCTTCTCGATCTGCCGTTTAGCCTCGCCCAGCGCGCGGGGCAGGGCCAGCGCCGCCTTGCGCTCTTCTTCGCTCAGATAAGCGTTGCGGGAGGAGAGGGCGAGGCCGTCCTCGGCCCGCTGGGTCGGCATCCCGATAATCTCGACGGATAGGTCGAGGTCCGCCACGAAACGGCGGATCACGGCGAGCTGCTGATAATCCTTCTCGCCAAAAATCGCAACATCGGGCCGCACCTGGTTGAATAATTTGGTAACAACCGTCGACACCCCGTCGAAATGGCCCGGCCGGGCTGCGCCGTCCAGCCCGTCGCTGATCCCGGACACGCTGATGTTCGTGGCGTAACCGGCCGGATACATGACATTGACGGGCGGAATCCAGAGGATGTCCACGCCTGCCGCGACCAGCATCTGTGCATCCTTCGCCTCGCGCCGGGGATAGGCGTCCAGATCCTCGTTGGGACCAAATTGGCGGGGATTGACGAAGATCGACACGACGACATGCCGCCCGCGCCGCCGCGCTTCCTCCACCAACGCCATATGACCGTCATGCAGCGCGCCCATTGTGGGCACCAATGTCAGCGGCTTTCCATCGCTTTTCAGCGCATCGACGGCGGCACGAAGGGCGGGCAGGTCACGCAGCGTTTGCACGGAAGGAACGGCTCCGATAAGGGCTTTACTATAGCTGTCCTGCTAGGCTCGCGCCGGCGCGACCGTCAACAAACATTGCGACAATCAACGGGGTTAACCGGGGCAAATGGGCAATCCACAGCCGCATCTCATCGTCTTCGCCAATGAAAAGGGCGGCACCGGCAAGTCGACCACGGCGGTCCACACCGCTATCGCCTTGAGCGCGTTGGGTCATCGCGTCGGCATGATCGACCTCGATCCGCGCCAGCGGACCGTCACCCGCTATATGGAAAATCGCCTCGACACCGCACGCCGCCGCAGCATCGAATTGCCCACGCCCGATTTCGCCGTCTTCACCGGCGACAGCATCGCCGCGCTGGACGACCAGGTCGTGACCCTGGCGGCTGACAAGGATTTCCTGGTGGTCGATACGCCCGGCCGCGACGACGTCTTCGCCCGGCATCTGGCGCCGCACGCCAACACGCTGGTCACGCCGATGAACGACAGTTTCGTCGATTTCGACCTGATCGGCCAAGTCGACCCGGAAACCTTCAAGGTCCGCCGCCTGTCCTTTTATTCCGAACTCATCTTCGAAGCGCGCAAGACGCGGGCGAAGGTCGATGGCGTGGCGATCGATTGGGTGGTGCTGCGCAACCGCGTTCAGCATCATGACGCGCGCAACAAAAAACGGGTCGGCGACGCGCTGATGGAACTCTCCCGCCGGGTCGGCTTCCGCGTCATACCCGGCCTGTCGGAGCGCGTGATCTTCCGCGAACTCTTCCCTTCCGGCCTCACCCTGCTTGACAAGGGGCATCTGGGCGAATTGGGGGTCAGCCATATCGCCGCGCGCCAGGAATTGCGCGAAATGGTGTCCGGCCTGGCTCTGCCGACGCGCGATGGCGTGACGTCGATGGACCTGCTCGGCGCGGCCTGATGGGCGTGCTGACGCTCTTCATCGCAGCGCTTGCGATCTGGCTGATCTGGACGGGAAAGTTGCAACGCATGACGGCAAAAGATGGCATGGCGTTGGGCGCGGCGCTGGTCGGCGCGGTGCTCGCGGCCAAAGGCAAACCCGTCATCGGCGCGCCGCTGCTGATCGGCGCGGCGCTGTTTTTCGCCAAGCAGGGCAATATCAAGGCGAAAGCCCGCACGCGCCCCGCCGCGCCCGTCGCGCCGCCGCCTGCCGATGACGTGGCGAAGGCGCGAGCGCTGCTGGGGGTCGCACCCGATGCGGATGCCGGGACGATCCGGGCCGCCCATCGCCGCCTCATCGCCTCGGTCCACCCCGATAAGGGCGGGACCGAGGCGCTCGCCGCCCAGATCAACGCCGCGCGCGACCTGCTGCTCGACGATCAGACGCAGCGTTGACGCACCTTTTCGATCCCACGTTGCTGCGCGATTATGATCTGCGCGGCAGGGTGGGCGATACGCTGCGCGCCGCCGACGCCTGGGCGCTGGGGCGCAGTTTCGGCACGATCGTCGCCCGCGCCGAAGGACGACGGATTGCGGTGGGCTATGACGGGCGACTGAGTTCGCCGATGCTGGAAAGCGCGCTGGTCGAGGGATTGACCGCAACCGGCATCGACGTGCTGCGCATCGGCCTTGGTCCAACGCCGATGCTATATCATGCCGACACGGCGCGCGATCTGGATGGCGGCATCCAGATAACCGGCAGCCATAATCCCGGCGACCAGAACGGCTTCAAGCTGGTCCACCGTCGTGCCCCTTTTTTCGGGGACGATATCCAGCGTCTGGGCGCGCTGGCGGCGGCCGGTGACTGGAACAGCGGCGTGGGGCGTGTCGAAACGATTGACGTCATGGATAGCTATGTCGCGCGCTTGATGCAGGGTTTCGACGGCCCGGCCTGCCGCATCGGCTGGGACGCGGGCAATGGCGCCGCTGGTCCGGTGGTGGAGAAGCTGACGCAATTGCTGCCCGGTGAGCATCATCTGCTCTTCACCGATATAGACGGACATTTCCCCAACCATCATCCCGATCCTTCCCAGGAACGGAATCTGGCCGACCTGCGCGCGCTCGTCCTTGCCAAGCAACTCGATTTCGGTGTGGCTTTCGATGGCGACGGCGACCGGATCGGCGTGATCGACGGGCTGGGTCGGACGATCGCGGGCGACCAGCTGCTCGGCCTCTTCGCGCAAATCATATTGGAAAAGCGGCCCGGCGCGCCGATCGTGGCGGATGTGAAGGCCAGCCAGACCGTTTTCGACCGCATCGCGATGCTGGGCGGACGACCCGATATGTGGAAGACTGGCCACAGCCATATCAAGTCCAGAATGAAGCAGATTGGCAGCCCGCTGGGCGGCGAAACCACCGGTCATCTCTTCTTCGCCGATGCGTATCCCGGCTATGACGACGGTCTTTACGCCGCCGTCCGCCTGATCCGCGCCGTCGGATCGCTGGGACAAAGCCTGACTGCCCTGCATGACGCGATGCCGACCAGCATCATCACACCCGAATGGCGTTTCCCGGTGGCCGACGCGCGCAAGTTCGCGGTGATCGCCGATATCCTCGCCCGGCTGAAGGCCGCGGGCGCTGATATCTGCGCGATCGACGGCGCGCGAGTCCGCACCGTCGATGGCTGGTGGCTGCTGCGGGCGTCCAATACCGAGGCTGCGTTGGTGGCGCGCGCCGAATCGGCCGACGAGGCGGGACTGGCGCGGCTGATCGCGCAAATGGATGCGCAACTGGCCGATTCGGGCGTCATCCGGGCAGAATCGACCTGAAAAGCGCCTGCGCCGCTCTCATATTTTGGTATCGTTAATCCGTTTTCTCCCGCTATCTTCCCTTACGGAAAGCATGGCCTGAGATAATGATTGCAGGAAACGCAATCGTCCCTCCATGTTTCGCATTTGCGACAATCCGCGCTGCACCGCAAAAGGAACTCGCCTTTCAGGCATCCTCTCCTAAAATCTCAAGGCCGTCCTTCGGGGCGGCTTTTTTTTCGTCTCGATCCGTTTGCCGTCCTGCCCTGTTGCCGTAGCGTTTCGCCCTGCCACATGCGCCTATAGCCGCGAAAATGGGATGGATCGGGCGATCCGCTCACTGGAATTTAACCACAATCCTGATAATCGGGCTGCGTCCAAACAGCCGGTCGGGCGTTCGAACGCCACCGATCAAGGCCAATATCATGCCCAGTAGAGGATCTGTCATGTTGCTTCGCGGTCGCCCTTTTTCTGCTCTTCTCCTGACCGGCGTCATGCTGGCGTCCGCGACCCCGGCCTTTGCCGGCGGATTCTACCTGCAGGAACAATCGCCCAAGGAAACCGGACGCGCCCTGTCCGGCGGCGCGGCGGCCGGGGACGATCCATCCACCATCTATTTCAATCCGGCCGCGATGACGCAGCTGTCGGGCATCCAGACCTCGGTCGGCGGCGTCGCGCTGATGGCGTCGGCGCACCAGACCAATCGCGGTTCGCGCCGCACCATCCCCGGATCGACCCTGTCGGTCCCGGTCGGCGGCAATGACGGCGGCAATCCTTTCGAAAGCGTCATCCCGATTCCGAGCTTCTATGCCAGCGCGCAGGTCAGCGACCGACTCTGGGTCGGCCTGGGCGTCAACGCGCCTTTCGGCCTGAAACTGGAATATGATGACGGCTTCTTCGGTCGCTATGACTCGCTCTACACCGACCTTAAAACCTATAATATCCAGCCTTCGGCCGCCTATAAGCTGAGCGACAATCTGTCGATCGGCGGCGGCGTCGACGTGCAATATGTCAAGGCGACGCTGACCAACGCGCTGCCGCAGCTCTCGCCCCTGGTCACCACGGATGGTTTCGCCAGCCTGAAAGGCGACGACTGGTCGATCGGCTGGAATGCGGGCCTGTTCTACACCACCGGCGATACCAATTGGGGCGTCCATTATCGGTCGGGCGTCAGCCACAAACTGGCCGGCACGCAGATCGTATCGGGCCTCGTCGGGCCGGTCGCCGCGGGCAATGGCGAATTCGCCGCCACCGCGCCGCTGGAACTGCCCGACATCGTCACCGTCTCGATGATGCATAAGCTGACGCCTCAGTTGCGCGCGATGGTCACCGGCAAATGGTATAATTGGTCGAAGTTCAAGGGCATCGCCGTCACCTCGGCCGCGGGCACCACCAACAAGGAACTGGATTACAAGGACAGCTATTCGGTCAGCGTCGGCGGCGAATATGATGTCAGCCCGGCCTTCACCCTGCGCGCCGGCACGATGTTCGATCGTTCGCCGACCAATCCGCAGCATCTGACCACCCGCGTCCCCGATGGCGACCGCGTCTGGCTGACCGGCGGCGCGACCTGGAACATGTCGGATGCCTTCGCGCTGAACCTCAGCTACGCCCATACCTTCGTGGAAAAGGCGAACATCATCCGTCCCGACAGCTATTTCCCATCGCCAGCAACCGTGACCGCCACCACCTTGTCGCAAACCAGCGGCAATGCGGATCAGGTCGCCGCATCCGCGACGCTGCGCTTCTGATTCTCGCGGTGCGGCCTGTTTCAGCGAAGCCGAAACGCAAGGATCTCCCGCTTCTAACCGTCACCAAACATCCCTATAGAGGCTCCGTAGCTTACGGAGCCTCTTTTCATGTCCGATCATAATCCCGGCCTGCGCCCCTGGCGCGACATAGCGCGGCGGCAGTCGCGCCAGATCATGGTCGGCAATGTGCCGGTCGGCGGCGGCGCGCCTGTCACGGTCCAGACCATGACGAACACGCTGACCCATGACGTCAAGGGCACGATCGACCAGATCCGTCGCTGCGAGGAAGCGGGCGTCGATATCATCCGCGTCTCCTGCCCCGACGAGGAATCGACGGCCGCCTTGAAACAGATCGTCCGCGCGTCCCGCGTGCCGATCGTCGCCGACATCCATTTCCACTATAAGCGCGCACTGGAAGCGGCCGACGCGGGCGCGGCCTGCCTGCGCATCAATCCGGGCAATATCGGGTCGGAAAAGCGGGTGAAGGAAGTGGTCGATGCGGCCAAGGCCAATGGCTGTTCGATCCGCATCGGCGTCAATGCCGGGTCGCTGGAGAAGGATTTGCTCGAAAAATACGGCGAACCCTGCCCCGAAGCGCTGGTCGAATCCGCGCTCGACCATATCAGGCTGCTCCAGGACCAGGATTTCCACGCATATAAGGTCGCGGTGAAGGCCAGCGACGTCTTCCTCGCCGTGGCCGCCTATATGCAACTCGCCGACGCGGTCGATTGCCCGCTGCATCTGGGCATCACCGAAGCCGGCGGCCTGATCGGCGGCACCGTGAAAAGCGCGATCGGCATTGGCAACCTGCTCTGGGCCGGCATCGGCGACACGATCCGCGTGTCCCTGTCGGCCGAACCCGAAGAGGAAGTCCGGGTCGGCTATGAAATCTTGAAGTCGCTCGGCATCCGCACCCGCGGGGTCAAGGTCATTTCCTGCCCGTCCTGCGCGCGCCAGGGCTTTGACGTCATCCGCACCGTGCAGGCGCTGGAGGAACGGCTCCAGCATATCCACACGCCGCTCTCGCTGTCGGTGCTGGGCTGCGTCGTCAATGGTCCAGGCGAAGCGCGCGAGACGGACATCGGCCTGACCGGCGGCGGGGCCGGCAAGCATATGGTCTATCTGTCGGGCATCACCGACCACACCGTGCAGGACGAAGGCATGGTCGATCATATCGTCCGCCTGGTCGAAGCCAAGGCGGCGGAGGTCGAGGCGGCCAAGGCGGAAGCCGACATGACCGACGCGGGCAAGGCCGAGGCGGCGGAATAAGCGGAGCGACGCGGTGCGCCCCACGCCCGGCGGGTTCGCCATTCCCTTCGCCATATGCTGCATCGGCGTCGCGCTATTCTCTGTGATGGACGCGGCGATGAAGGGGCTCAGCCTTTCCATCGGCCTCTATAATGCGCTGCTCTGGCGCGCCGCGGCGGGCAGCTTGTTAGGCCTTGCGCTGATGCTGCTCACCCGGCAGCGCTGGCCGGACCGCGCCGTGCTGCGCCTGCACCTGCTGCGCGGCGCGGTCGTGGCGCTGATGGCGGCGCTCTTCTTCTGGGCGCTGATGCGGATGCCGCTCGCCGAAGCGATCGCGCTCTCCTTCATCGCGCCGCTGATCGCCCTCTATCTCGCCGCGTTGCTGCTGGGTGAAACGATCGGACGGCAGGCGATCGCCGCGTCGCTGCTGGGACTGGTCGGCGTGGGGGTGATCCTGTCGGGCAAATTGCAGGGGCGTTATGACGCCGACGCGCTTTTGGGGGCAGGCGCGGTGCTGGCATCGGCCGTCCTTTTCGCCTGGAACCTCATCCTTCAACGGCAACAGGCGCAGCGCGCTTCGCCGATCGAGGTCGCCTTCTTCCAGCATATCGTCATGCTGGGCGTCTTTGTGCTGGGCGCGCCGGCCTGGGCTGTGCTGCCCGACCGTTCTGCGATTCCGCTGGTGCTGCTCGCGGCCGGCCTCGCCTTCACTTCCCTCGCCGCGCTCGCCTGGGCCTATGCGCGGGCGGAAGCGCAGCGACTGATCCCGATCGAATATAGCGCCTTTCTCTGGGCGGCGCTGATGGGCTGGCTGGCGTTTGGCGAGCGATTGACCCTGACCACGGTGGCCGGCGCATTGCTGATCGTCGCGGGCTGCCTTATCGCCGCCCGCAGCAAAGGGGCCAATGTCGCCCATGTGGAAGCAGGAACGGCATGACCGACATCATCATTCGCGACGCGCAGGCCGACGATATCGGCACCATTCATGCCTTCATCCTGGCGCTGGCCGATTATGAACGGCTTGCCCATGCGGTGAAGGCGGACCGCGCCACGCTCGCCCGCTATCTGTTCGGCCCGCGGCCGATGGCGGAGGTGCTGATCGCCGAACATGAAGGCCGGGCGGTCGGTTTCGCCCTCTTCTTCCACAATTTCTCGACCTTCGAAGCACGGCCGGGCGTCTATCTGGAGGATCTGTTCGTCCTGCCGGATGCGCGCGGCCTGGGCGCGGGCAAGGCGCTGCTCGCGCGCCTCGCCGCGCTGGCGATCGAACGCGATTGCGCCCGGCTCGAATGGTCGGTGCTCGACTGGAACGAACCCGCCATCGCCTTCTATCGGTCGCTCGGCGCGACGGCGATGGATGAATGGACGGTGCAGCGGGTCGATGGCGACACGCTGGCGGCGCTCGCCGCGCTCTGATCGAGCCAGCGCGACGAGCCGATCGGCCGCACCCTTGACGCGGACTCGCCGTCGGGTTCATTGTGCCGAAACGGAACATTTGGGGGACAAGCAGGATTATGGCCGTCGGCCGCACCGTGAAACGCACGCCGGAATGGCGCGAAATGCTAAAGCGCAGCGTCATCCGCAGCGGCGCGCTGATCGGCGCGATCACGCTCATGCTGGCGACCCTGTTCCTGGCCCTGGCGTTGCTCAGCTACGCGCCGAGCGATCCGTCGATGAACACCGTCGCGGGCGATCATGTCGCCAATATCATGCAGGCGCCCGGCGCCTGGACGGCCGATTTCCTGCTCTGGCTGCTGGGCGTCCCCGTCGCCCTGATCCTGCCGTTGATGACGGTCACCGCCCGCCGCATGTGGGGCGACCAGGATATGAGCGGGTGGAAGGGGCAGTTCGGGCAATGCCTGTTCGGCATCGCCCTGATCGGCATCGCGCTCGCCTTGTTCCAGAGCGCGCCGCTGGTCGGCCTGCCCGCGGGTTGGGGCGGGGTGATCGGCTTGGTCGTCGCCAAGGGGATCGCCAGCCTGACCGCGCAGGCGCCGGCCGCCGCGCCCTGGATCACGGGCATTCTTATCGTCGGCGCGCTGATTACGGGCCTGTTCGCCTGTTATCGCAGCCTGGCGCTGGAAAAGCCGATCATCGCGCTGCGTCGGCCCTCCTTGCCCAAACTCAACCTGCCGCGTCCGACGCTCGGTTTTGCCGGCCCCGCCGCTGCGGTCGATGATGACGACGACGCAGAGGATGAGCTGGCCGGGCGCGTCATCGCCCCGCGCAAGCAGGTCTCGCACGAGACCAAGCCGCCGATCACCATCCAGTCGCCCAAGCCCGCGCCGGTGCAGCGCGCGATGGCGCCAGTCAGCCAGGACGACCTGTTCGGCCACAGCTCGCTGCCCTCGCCCGACCTGCTCAACCCTGTCCCCGCCAACCAGGGCGGCAAGATCGACAAGGCCGCGCTGGAACGCAACGCCCGTCTGCTCGAATCGGTGCTCGACGATTTCCATGTGAAGGGCAACATCACCGAAGTCCGCCCCGGCCCGGTCGTCACCATGTATGAACTGGAACCCGCGCCCGGCATCAAGGCGAGCCGCGTGATCGCGCTGGCGGACGATATCGCCCGCAACATGTCGGCGCTGTCCGCCCGCGTCGCGACGATCCCCGGCCGCACGGTCATCGGCATCGAACTGCCCAACGCTCATCGCGAAGGCGTGTCCTTCCGCGAACTCATCACCAGCGAACAGTTCATGCAGGAAGCGACCCTGCCGATCATCCTGGGCAAGAATATCTCCGGCGAACCGATCATCGCCGACCTGGCGCCCATGCCGCACCTGCTGATCGCGGGCACCACCGGGTCGGGTAAGTCGGTGGGCCTCAACGCCATGATCCTGTCGCTGCTCTACCGCATGACGCCGGACCAGTTGCGCCTGATCATGATCGATCCCAAGATGCTGGAACTGTCGACCTATGACGACATCCCGCACCTGCTCTCTCCGGTCGTCACCGAACCGGCCAAGGCGATCCGCGCGCTCAAATGGGCGGTGGAGCAGATGGAGGATCGCTATCGCATGATGGCGTCCATATCGGTGCGCAACCTGGCCAATTACAACGAAAAGGTTCGCGCTGCGAAGGCCAAGGGCAAGCCGCTCGGCCGGCGGGTCCAGACCGGCTACGACCCCGAAACCGGCAAGCCCATTTATGAAGAGGAACAGCTGGATTTCCAGCCGCTGCCACAGATTGTGGTGGTGGTGGACGAGCTGGCCGACCTGATGATGACCGCGGGCAAGGAAGTCGAATTCCTGATCCAGCGGCTCGCGCAGAAGGCGCGCGCCGCGGGCATCCACCTGATCCTCGCGACCCAGCGTCCCTCGGTCGACGTCATCACCGGCGTCATCAAGGCGAACCTGCCGACCCGCATCAGCTTCTTCGTCACCAGCAAGATCGACAGCCGCACCATATTGGGCGAACAGGGCGCCGAACAGTTGCTGGGCAAGGGCGACATGCTCTACATGCATGGTGGCAAGGGCCTGACCCGCGTCCATGGTCCCTTCGTATCGGACGATGAAGTCCGCGTGGTCGCCGACCATTGGCGCGCGCAGGGCCAGCCCGACTATATCCAGGCCGTCACCGAGGAGCCGGAGGAGGGCAGCTTCGCGCTCGACGGCGTGGACCTGGGCGACGACAGCCCCGACGCGCAACTGTTCCGCAAGGCGTGCCAGCTCGTCTTCGAAAATCAGAAGGCCTCGACAAGCTGGCTGCAACGCCAATTGCGCGTCGGTTATAATTCGGCAGCGCGCCTGATCGAACGGATGGAGGAGGAAGGGCTGGTCGGCCCGCCCAACCATGTTGGCCGCCGTGAAGTGCTGCGCGACGAAAATGGCAATCCGCTCTGATACTGGCCAGATGATCTGGCCAAAATTGGTTACGATTGCGTATCGTGCAATCGCTCCAGCGGCCTTCGCATTTGCAGCATGAAGCGGAACCGGGCAATAGGATCAGGCCTTTCAGGCATCCTCTCCTAAAACTTTTCGGGCTGATCTTCGGATCGGCCCTTTTTTTTATCCGCGATTAGGACTAGGCGAATCCCGCTGCTGCCGCGCCGATAACATAATTGGAGCGGTGCCGCCGGTCAGACCGGCAGGGCGAGGCGGGAGCATGGGGGATCGAGCTGTCGCGACCGTCTGCGGATGCTCTCCCCCATCAAGCCCAAAGCTTGCTATTTCGGAACAGCCGGGTTCACAACGGGTTCAAGCCCGACCGCATATCCACACTTTCCTGAACAACTGGAGTTGAACGCCATGCAGCGCAGCCTTGCGCCCCTGATCCTGGCCCTCGCCGCCGCGCCGGCGGCCCTGTCGGTCGTCGTGCCGACCGCGCCCGTCGCCGCGCAGCAGGCCTCGCCCGACCTGACCCAGGTCAATGCCTATATTCGCGGCGTCACCACCCTCACCGCCGATTTCACCCAGACCGACCGTAGCGGTCAGACCCTGACCGGCAAGCTGACCCTCAAGCAGCCGGGTAAGATCCGCTTCCAATATCAAAAGGGCGTGCCGCTGCTGATCGTGGGCGATGGCAGGGCGCTGACCATGATCGATTATGAAGTACGCCAGGTGCAGCGCTGGCCGATCGGCAACTCGCCGCTGGGCGCGCTGCTTGATCCGAACAAGGATCTGTCGAAATATGGCAAGCTCGTGCCGACCGGCGATCCGTCGATCCTGAGCGTCGAGGCGCGCGATCCCAAGCGGCCCGAATATGGCACCATCACCATGATCTTCAAACGCAACGCCTCCGGGCCCGCGGGCTTGCAGCTTTACGGTTGGGTGGCGCTCGATTCGCAGAATAACCGGACGGCGGTGCGGCTGAGCAACCATGTCTATGGCGCGCCGGTGGCCGATTCCGCCTTCCGCTGGACCGATCCGCGACCCAGGGGACGGGCGGCGGGCGGCTGACCGGAGCGCCTTGCAGGACGGATGGAAAAACTTGGCGCTTCGTTCATCTGCCGCTCATATGGCGGGCGCTAATCAAGACCCAAGGCGAGAGACAACCGGGATTTCCCCCCTGTTACCCGGTCCCCCCTCTCGCCGCGAAGCGCTTCAAGGGCGCGATCGAGACCCCCGTTCCACGCCCCCGGAGCGGGGGTCTTACTTTGTGCGGCCTTCTCTCAGCCGCTTGCGTGTCCGCCTGCGGCCTCCTAGGTGGAGGGCATGGCCGACACCCTCTCCATCTGCTCCTGGAACATCAATTCCGTCCGCGCGCGTATCGACATCGTCGAACAACTGCTGCGGCTCGAAGCGCCGGACATATTGTGCCTGCAGGAAACCAAGGTGGTGAACGAGACTTTCCCCACCGAAATGTTCCGCCGCATGGGCTATGTTCATCAGGTGCTGAATGGCCAGCGTATGCACCATGGCGTCGCGATCATGAGCAAGGTGCCGGTGCATGAGGATGACCGGTTCGACTGGCAGGCCAATGGCGAAGCGCGCCATGTCGGCGTGCGGCTCGACAATGGCGTGCGGATCGAGAATGTTTATGTCCCCGCTGGCGGCGACATTCCCGACCGTGATCTCAATCCCAAATTCGGCCAGAAGATGGATTTCCTCGAACGGATGATCCAATGGTCGTCCGCGCTAGGCAGCCAACCCGCCATCCTGACCGGCGACTTCAACATCGCCCCGCTGGAATGCGACGTCTGGAGCCACAAGCAATTGCTCAACGTCGTCAGTCACACGCCGGGGGAATGTGAAATCCTCGCCCGGTTGCAGGCGTCGAACGACTGGGTCGATATCGGCCGCCATTTCCATCCCGCGCCGGCGCGCCTCTATACCTGGTGGAGCTACCGCGCGAAGGATTGGGCGGAATCGGATCGCGGCCGGCGCCTGGACCATATGTGGATGACGAAGGACGTGGCGAACAAGGCGACCAGCCATCGCGTGGTCGAACCCGCGCGCAGCTGGATCAAGCCGTCCGACCATATCCCCATCATCACCGAATTCGCTTTCTGATGCCTAGCGTCGCCAACGGGCGCGATGCTGCGCGCGCCATAGACGCGCTGCGTCGCGGCTGGGCCGTGCGCCTGTCTGCGCCCGATGGCGCGATTCGGCTGATGGCGATCGAGGGCGCGGATGCGGTCACGCTGGCGGACTTCGACCCGCGCGGCCAGGCCGATATCCTCATATCCGCCGCTCGCGCCGAAACCTTGAAGCTGGCCAACCAGTTGGCGGCGGCCGACCCCGACCTGCCGGTGCTGGTCGAACGCGCGCCCTGGATCGACGCCGATGTCGCCACCGCCATTTCCGACCCGGTGCTCGATCTCGCCTCGCCGCTGAAAGGACCGTTTCGCGCCCGGTCGCTACCCGCGCCCCAGGCCGCCAAGGCGGCGCTCCGCCTCGCCCGGCTGGCCGGCATCTTGCCCGCCTATTTCCTGTCGAACGGCGACGCCCCGGTCGAAGCGACAGTGAGCGCCGACGCGATCGCCGCCTATGACGACGCCACCCGCCTCGCCATCGCCACCCACGCGCGCCTGCCGGTGTCGGCCAGCGAGAGCGGCGAAATCATCGCCTTCCGCAGCCCGGACGAACCGCGCGAACATATCGCGCTGGTGGTGGGCAAGCGCGATAGCTCGCCGCCGGTCATCCGCCTGCACAGCGAATGCCTAACCGGCGACGTGCTGGGCAGCCTGAAATGCGATTGCGGCCCGCAACTGCATGAGGCGCTGCACCGGATCGCCGATGCGCCCTGGGGCATCCTCCTCTATCTCCGTCAGGAAGGGCGCGGCATCGGCCTGGTCAACAAATTGCGCGCCTACGCGATGCAGGATCAGGGGTTCGACACGGTGGATGCCAATGTCCGGCTGGGATTCGCCATCGACGCCCGCGATTTCTCGGTCGCGGCGCGGATGCTCGACCTGCTCGGCGTGGACGCGGTGCGCTTGCTCACCAACAATCCCAACAAGGTTGCGGGGCTTGAAGCGGCGGGTATCGCGGTGACGGAGCGCCTGCCGATCATCCTGCCCACCAACCCGCATAATGAACGCTATCTCGCCACAAAGCGCGACCGCACCGGCCATCAATTATGACCGTCATCCGCGTCGATTGCGGCGCGGGTCGCCTGACCTTGCGCGATCTGGCGATGGATTGCGCCGTTGGCCGCAACGGCGCCTGCCCGGCGGCGGACAAGCGGGAAGGGGACGGGTGCACGCCTTTGGGCCTATGGCCGATCCATGGTGTGCTGCTGCGCCCCGGCAAGGTCGAGGCGACGGATATACGCCTTCCCTGGCGCTGGGTCCGCGCGAACGACGGCTGGTCGGACGATCCCGAAGACCCCGCCTATAACCGCCCGGTCCGCCTGCCGCGCCCTTTCTCCGCCGAAAGCCTGATCCGCAGCGACGACGCCTATGACGTCATCGTCGTGTTGGGCCATAATGACGCGCCGCCGGTGCCGGGGCAGGGGAGCGCCATCTTCCTCCATCTGTCCGAAAGCCGCCCCACCGCCGGCTGCGTCGCGGTGGACCGGGCGGACATGCTGCGCCTGCTCCCGCTGCTCGCGCCGGGCGATGCGATGGAGATCGTCCCCTAAAGCGCGGTATCATGAAAACGCTGTTCGCCCTGAGCCGGTCGAAGGGCCTTTGTTTCGACCTCGGAAAAGAAGAACAAGGCGTCGACAGGCTCAGCCCGAACGGAACTGGGCGATCTTTAGCGGGTGACGCGCATCACGCTCGCTCCAGCGCCTCGCCCACTTCGCCGCCGGCGGCCTCCAGCAAGCGCCGCTCCAGCGTCTGCAACCGCGCCTTGCTCTCAATCTTTCCGCCGAAAAGGTCGGTGACGTAGAAGGTGTCGACCGCCCGCTCGCCATAGGTGGCGACATGGGCGCTGTGGACAGTGACCTTCGACTGGAACAGCGCATTGGCCAGGCTGAACAGCAGCGCGGGCCGGTCGCGCGCATTGACCTCGACCACGGTGAAGCGGTTCGACGCCTTGTTGTCGATCAGCACATTGGGTTCGATGCGGAAGGCTTCGGCGCGGGTCCGGGGAAGCGGGCGCGCCGCCAGTTTGGTGATCATCCGGTGCCGGTTGGACAGCGAATCCTCGATCGCATTGCGGATGCGCTTCAACTGGTCGGGGCTGTGGAATGCGCCGCCCAGCGGGTCCTGGACCAGGAAATTGTCGATCGCCACGCCATCGCGCGTCGTGTGGATGCGCGCGTCGATGATATTGCCGCCGGCCAGATGGATGGCGCCAGCGACGCGATAGAAGAGACCCGGATGGTCAGCGGCATAGACCGTCACCAAGGTCGCCCCGCGCTGCGGATAATATTGCGCGGCGATCGATAGCGGGGATTCGCCCGCCGCCAATATATGCTGCGCATTGTGGAACAATATGTCGTCAGGTTCGGCGATCCAATAGGATTCGGGCAGCCGCTTGCTGAACGCGGCGAAGGCGTCGTCGTCAATGCCAAGCGCCCGTTGCAGCGTTTCCTGCTTCACGATCACTCTTTCGCCACGCCCCTTCTGCTTATGGCCCAGCCGCAGCACCTCTTCGGCGGATTCATACAGGTCGCCCAGCAACTGGCGCTTCCAGCTATTCCACACCCCCGGTCCCACCGCGCGGATGTCCACCACCGTCAGGCACAGGAGCAGCCGCAGTCGTTCCGGGCTTTGCACCACATCGACGAAGTCGAGGATCGTCTTATAGTCCGACAGATCGCGCTTGAAGGCGGTGGCCGACATCAGCAGATGATAGCGCACCAGCCAGGCGACCGTCTCCGTTTCAGCTGGAGTCAGCCCCAAGCGTGGGCACAGATGCTCGGCCACTTCTGCGCCCAGCAGGCTATGGTCGCCGCCGCGCCCCTTGGCGATATCGTGCAGCAGGACGGAAACGTAGAGGACGCGCCGCGACAGGATCTTGCCCATCAGGTCGGTCGCCAGCGGATGATCCTGCGGCAACTCGCCCTTCTCGATCCGCGACAGCAGACCGACGGCGCGGATGGTATGCTCATCGACCGTATAATGATGATACATGTCGAACTGCATCTGCGCGACGACGCGGCGAAAATCGGGCACGAACCGGCCGAACACGGTCGATTCGTTCATCCAGCGCAGCACCGTTTCGGGATCGCGCGGGCTGGTCAGCACTTGCAGAAAAGCCGCATTGGCGCGCGCATCCTTGCGGATTTTGGCGGTGATCAGGCCCGCGTCGCGGCTTGCCGCGCGGATCGCGCTGGGGTGGATCTGCAACCCGTGCTTGTCCGCCACGGCGAATATTTCCAGCAACCGCACCGGGTCCGCCTGGAAAAAATCGTCGCTCGGCAGGCTGAGGCGCCCGCGTTCCAGCACGAACCCGTCCAGCTTCTTGGGCCGGCGGAAGATGGACGGAATGTAGCGCCGGCCCTTCTCCGCCATCTGATCGTCCAGATGCGCCAGGAACACGGCGGTCAGGTCGCCCACGATCTTCGCGTTCAGGAAATAATAGCGCATGAAGCGCTCGACCCCGGACCGGCCGGCGCGCCCGGTGAAGCGCATCCGCGTCGCGGTCTCCAGTTGCAGGTCGAAGGTCAGCCGGTCCTCGGCGCGCCCGGTGATGGTGTGCAGGTGGCATCGCACCGCCCACAGGAAATCCTCGGCCTTCTGGAACTGGCGCAGTTCCAGTTGGGTCAACAAGCCGACATCGACCAGCTCGGCGACTGAACGCACCCGGTTCACATATTTGCCGATCCAGAAGAGCGTGTGCAGGTCGCGCAGACCGCCTTTGCCTTCCTTCACATTGGGTTCCACGACATAGCGGCTGTCACCCATCCGCTTGTGCCGTTCCTCGCGCTCCTCCAGCTTTTCGGTGACGAAGGCGCGGGCGTTGCCCTGCATCACTTCGGCGTCGAACCGGACCGACGTCTCCTCATACAGCGCCCGGTCGCCCCAGACGTAGCGCGCCTCCAGCAATGCGGTACGCACGGTCAGGTCGGCCTTGGCCATCCGCATCGTCTCATCGATCGACCGGCTGCTATGCCCGACCTTCAGCCCCAGATCCCACAGCGAATAGAGCATGGATTCGATGACCTGCTCGGTCCATCCGGTCGGCTTCCACGGGGTGATGAAGCCGATATCGACGTCGCTGTGCGGCGCCATTTCGCCCCGGCCGTATCCCCCGACCGCGATCAGGGCGATCCGTTCGCCGGTGCTGCGATTGCCCGCCGGATAGAGGTGATGCGTCGTCGCGTCGTAGAGCAGGCGCAATATCTGGTCGATCAGGAAGGCGAAGGCGGTCACGGATTCGCGCCCGCGCGTCGGCTTGGCTTCCAGCCGTCGCGCCACCTCGGCCCGGCCCTCGTCCAGCGCCGCCTTCAATTCCTGGACGATAGCGGCGCGCAGCCGCGCGCTATCGCCCCGATGCTCCATCGCCAGGGCATTGATCGTGTCGGAAATTGCGCGCCGGTCGATGATCGCGCGGCGCGATCCCAGCGCGGGGAACTGCATGACCATTTGCTGTCTCTAGTCGGACCGCCGCTCAGCGGCCAGTTGTTTCAATCGATATATGTGATCGAGCGCCGCGCGCGGAGACAGCGCATCGGCGTCGATCGCGTCGATCGCCGTCAGCAGCGGGTCGGGCGCGGCCTCTTCCTGCACCGCCGCCGCCGCGAACAGCGGCAGGTCGTCCAGCCCCGCCGCGATCCCGCCGGTTTTCGCCTTGCCCGCCTCCAGCCGCGCCAGCACGTCCTTGGCGCGCTTCAACACCGGCTGCGGCAAGCCCGCCAGCCGCGCCACCGCCAGGCCATAGCTGCGATCCGCCGGACCCTGCGCCAGTTCGTGCAGCAGCACCAGATCGCCCTTCCACTCGCGCGCCCGGACATGGTGCAGCGACAGCGACGGCAGCGTCTCGGCCAGCCGGGTCAGCTCGTGATAGTGCGTCGCGAACAGGCATCGGCAGCGATTGACCTCATGCACCGCCTCCACCACCGCCCAGGCCAGCGCCAGCCCGTCATAGGTGGACGTGCCGCGCCCCACTTCGTCCAGGATGACGAAACTCCGTTCGGTCGCCTGGCTCAGGATTGCGGCCGTCTCGACCATCTCGACCATGAAGGTCGATCGCCCCTTGGCCAGATTGTCCGACGCGCCGACGCGGCTGAACAGCCGATCGACCAAAGTCAGCGTAGCGGACTGCGCGGGGACGTAACCGCCCGCCTGCGCCAATATGACGATCAGCGCATTTTGCCGCAGGAAGGTCGATTTGCCGCCCATATTCGGGCCGGTGACCAGCCACAGCCGGTCGCTCTCGCTCAAACGGCAATCATTGGCGACGAAGGGCTGGCCTTCACGCCGCAACGCATCCTCGACCACCGGATGCCGCCCGCCCACGATGTCCAGGCACGGACCGGCGCCGTCTTCAACCACGAAATGCGGCCGCTGCCATCCGCCTTCGACCGCCCGTTCGGCGAGCGACGCGGCGACGTCCAGCCGCGCCAGCGCCTCGGCCGCGCGGGCGATGTCGGCCTTGCGGTCCAGCACGGCGGCGATCAACTCCTCCAGATGCGCGGCTTCGGCGACCAGCGCATGGGCGCCCGCCTGCGCCACGCGCCCGGCCTCTTCATGCAGGTCGATCGAATTGAACCGCACCACGCCCGCCAGCGTCTGGCGATGGGTAAAGCCGCTGTCGGGCGCCATCAGCGTGTCGGCGGCGCGCGCGGGCACCTCGACATGATAGCCCAGCACCCCATTATGCCGGATCTTGAGCGCGGAAATTCCGGTCTGCGCCCGATATTTCGCCTCCAGCGCGGCGATCGCGCGGCGGCCATCGCCCGCCATCCGGCGCAGTTCGTCCAGCGCGGGATCATAGCCGTCGGCGATATAGCCGCCGCTCGCCGTTTCGGTCGGCGGCGCGGGCACCAGCGCGCGCGCCAGCGCATCGACCAGCGCGCCATGGCCGTCCAGCGCCGGCAATATCCGCGCCAGCAACAGCGGCGGCTCGGCGATCCGCCCCAACCGCTCGCGCAACAACCGGGCCTCACCCAACCCATCGCGGAGCTGCCCCAGATCGCGCGGGCTGCCGCGCCCCACCGCCACGCGCCCCAACGCCCGACCGATGTCCGGCAACGCCCGCAGCGCGCCGCGCATCTGGTCGCGCAAGGTCGCATCGTCGTGGAAGAGCTGCACCAGCCCCAGCCGCGCCTCGATCGTCGCCAGGTCCATCAGCGGCGCGGACAGATCCTGTCCCAGCAGCCGCGCGCCCGCGCCCGTCACCGTCCGGTCGATCGCGCCCAGCAGGCTGCCCGCCCGCGCGCCCGCCATGGTCGCCACGATCTCCAGGCTCTCGCGCGTCGCCGCGTCGATCGCCACATGGCCGCCGCTGGTCTTGCGCAATGGTGGGGCCAGGAAGGGCAGGGTGCCCTTGCCCGCATGATCGAGATAGGCGATCAGCCCGCCCATCGCCGCCAGCTCGGCGCGGCCGAACTGGCCGAACCCGTCCAGGGTCGCGACCCCGAACAGGCGCTTCAACGCCTCGTCCGCTCGCGCGCTCGAAAAGGCGGCGCGATCGAAAGGATGGCCATCGGCCACGCCCAGGCTCGATCCCTCCGCCACCACCGTCTCGCTCGGCCGCAGCCGCGCCAGTTCGGCGGGCAGGTCGCCGATCGGGCAGGTCATCGTTTCGAACCGGCCGGTGGAAATATCGGCGGCGGCGATGCCGATCTCGCTAGATACGTCGCCGCCGACCTGCGCCAGCGCGACCAGCATATTGTCGCGCCGGCTGTCGAGCAAAGTCTCCTCGGTCAGGGTGCCGGCGGTGACGTAGCGCACGATCGCCCGCGCCACGAGCGTCTTGCCCCCGCGCGCTTTGGCCTGCGCCGGCGTTTCGGTCTGTTCGGCGATGGCGACGCGATGCCCGCCCTTGATGAGCCGCGCCAGATAGCCTTCCGCGCTATGCACCGGCACGCCGCACATCGGGATCGGCGCGCCGCCATGTTCCCCCCGGCTGGTCAGTGCGATGTCGAGGGTTGCTGCCGCCATCTTGGCGTCGTCGAAGAACAGCTCGAAAAAATCGCCCATCCGGTAAAAGAGCAGGCAGTCCTGCGCCTGTGCCTTGAGCGTCAGATATTGCGCCATCATCGGCGTCGGGGCGGCTGTATCGGTCGAAAGGGCCATGGCCAAAGCCGATAGCCTGATCCTCCCCCCGAAACCAGCGCTTCGCCCAAGCGGCCAGAAAATTGCGCGTCTCGCACTTGCCCACAGGATAATGTTACCGCTAGGGCCGCCCTGTTGTTCCAATATATGGGTGCCGCGATGTCCGACAGATCGAATGTGGAATTTTCCGAGCGCGAGGCGCTGTTCTTCCACTCGACCGGACGCCCCGGCAAGATCGAGATCATCGCGTCGAAACCGATGGCGACCCAGCGCGACCTGTCCCTGGCCTATTCGCCGGGCGTCGCGGTGCCGGTGCTGGCGATCGCGAAAGACCCGGCCTGCGCCTATGATTATACCGCCAAGGGCAATCTGGTCGCGGTCATCACCAACGGCACGGCGATCCTGGGCCTGGGCAATCTCGGCGCGCTGGCGTCGAAGCCGGTGATGGAGGGCAAGGCGGTCCTCTTCAAACGCTTCGCCGACGTCGACAGCATCGATATCGAGTTGAAGACCGAAGACGTCGATCGCTTCATCGAGGCGGTCGAACTGATGGAGCCGACCTTCGGCGGCATCAACCTTGAGGATATCAAGGCCCCCGAATGTTTCATCATCGAACAGACGCTCAAGGAGCGGATGAACATCCCGGTGTTTCATGACGACCAGCATGGCACCGCGATCATCGCGGCCGCCGGCGTCATCAACGCCGCGCTGCTGACCGGGCGCGAGATGAAGGACATGAAGGTGGTGGTGAACGGCGCGGGCGCCGCCTCCATCTCCTGCACCGAACTGATCAAGGCGCTCGGCGTCCCCCATGAAAACGTCATCATGTGCGACAGCAAGGGCGTGATCTATCAGGGCCGCACCGAGGGCATGAACCAGTGGAAGTCGGCCCATGCCGTCCGCACCGACGCGCGGACGCTGGCGGAAGCGGTCAGGGGCGCGGACGTGTTCCTGGGCCTTTCGGTCGCAGGCGCGATGACGCAGGATATGGTGAAGTCGATGGGGCCAAAGCCGATCATCTTCGCCATGGCCAATCCCGATCCCGAAATTCTGCCGCCCGACGCCCATGCCGTCCGCCCCGACGTGATCGTCGCCACCGGCCGGTCGGACTTTCCCAACCAGGTCAACAACGTCCTGGGCTTCCCGTTCATCTTCCGCGGCGCGCTCGACGTGCGGGCGACCGGCATCAACGAAGCGATGAAGCTGGCCGCCGCCCACGCCATCGCCAATCTGGCGCGCGAACAGGTGCCGGAGGAAGTGGCCAAGGCCTATGGCCGATCGCACAGCTTCGGCCCGGACTATATCATCCCCGCGCCCTTCGACCCGCGCCTGATGGAGGTGGTGCCCGCAGCCGTCGCCCAGGCGGCGATGGAAACCGGCGTCGCGCAAAAGCCGATCGCGGACATGGCTGCCTATCGCCAGTCCTTGAAGGCCCGGCTCAACCCGACCACCACCGTCCTCACCACCGCCTATGAAGTGGCCAAGGCCAATCCCAAGCGCGTCGTCTTCGCCGAAGCGGAAGAGGAAGTGGTGCTGCGCGCGGCGATCCAGTTCCGCGAGCTGGGCTATGGCATACCGGTGCTGGTCGGCCGCGGCGACGTGGTCGAAAAGCTCAAGGAACTGGGCGTCCGCGACCCCGAAAGCTTCGAACTGCACAACAGCGTCAATTCGCCGCTGGTGCCCGACATGGTCGACCTGCTCTACGCCCGGCTCCAGCGCCGCGGCTATCTGCGCCGCGATTGCGAACGGATGGTCAATCGCGATCGCAACATCTTCGGCACTTTGCTGGTCAAGATGGGCGTGGCCGATGCGATGATCACCGGCATGACCCGCCCCTATGCGCAGACGCTGCGCGAAGTGAAGCGGGTGATGGACCCGGCGGCCGGCCGCACCCCCTTCGGCATCCATGTCATGGTGGCCAAGGACAAGACCGTGTTCCTGGCCGACACGACGGTCAACGAACGCCCTACCGCCAGCGAACTGGCCGACATCGCGGAAGGCACCGTGGCGGTCGCCCGCCGCATGGGGGTCGACCCGCGCGTCGCCTTCCTCTCCTATTCCAATTTCGGCAATCCGCCCGGCGCCTTCCTGGAAAATGTGCGCGGCGCGGTGAAGCTGCTCGACGAACGCGCTGTCGATTTCGAATATGAAGGCGAAATGACCGCCGACGTCGCGCTCAACCCCGCCGTCATGAAAAATTATCCGTTCAGCCGCCTGTCCGGCCCGGCCAACATCCTGGTCATGCCGGGGCTGCAATCGGCCAATATCTCGGCCAAGCTGCTGCGCGAACTGGGGGGCACGTCGATGATCGGGCCGGTGCTGGTCGGGATGGAAAAATCGGTGCAGATCGCCACCATGTCGTCCAATGCATCCGAACTGCTGACCTTGGCGGTGCTGGCGGCGGGCGGCGTCGCGCTCTGATCGGGCGCGCACCGTTCGCGGCTTACCTCCCGTCGGATATGTGTGCTTTGCACTTGCATGGTGCATGTTGCGCGCGCGAAAAGATTGATGACCCTTTCGGGAGCAAGATATGAGCGTAGCCAGTTTCGACAGTGCGACCTTCCGGCGAGTGCTGGGCCATTATCCGACCGGCGTGTGCGTCGTCACCGCGGTCGAGGCGGACGGCACGCCCGCCGCCATGGTGGTCGGTTCCTTCACCTCCGTCTCGCTCGAACCGCCGCTGGTGGCCTTCTTCCCCGCCAAAAGCTCGACCAGCTGGCCGCGCATCCAGGCGGTCGGCAAATTCTGCGTCAATGTCCTCGCCAGCGACCAGAAGCCGCTCTGTCGCCAGATCGCCGGTCCCGGTCCCGACAAGTTCGCCGGCATCGCCCATCGCGTCTCGGCCAACGGCTCGCCGATCCTCGACGATGTCGTCGCCTGGATCGACTGCACGCTCGATGCGGTGCATGAAGCGGGCGACCATGACATCGCGCTCGGCCGCGTCGTCGCGCTGGAAGTGGACCGTCCCGGCAGCCCGCTGCTCTTCTTCCAGGGCAATTACGGCGAATTTTCCCTGCTCGAATGAAGGAAGGGCGCGCGCCGCGCCGTCTCAGGGGGCATGGTGGATGACAGGGGGCGGCCCGTTTTTTCCGATAATGTCCGTTCGGACATATCGGGGAAACATTACGCCTCCTTAACCCCGCTCATCTATTGCAGGCTTGTCGCCCCCTGACCGGACCGCCCCCATGACCGCGCTGCTCATCACCATCGACACCGAACTGTCTTCTGCGCTGCACCATCGGGGCGTCAGCCT
Source organism: Sphingobium sp. AntQ-1 (assembly GCF_028538045.1). Lineage (NCBI taxonomy): Bacteria > Pseudomonadati > Pseudomonadota > Alphaproteobacteria > Sphingomonadales > Sphingobiaceae > Sphingobium > Sphingobium sp. AntQ-1. The sequence continues at coordinate 2,002,945 of NZ_CP117158.1, read as the reverse complement.
GGCGGACAATGTGGATCGCTCGATCTGGGGACTGGCGCAGGGCAGGCCCTATGGCATCGGCTGGCAGATGGACCTGCTCGAACGCCATGGCCTCAAGGGCGTCTTCTTCCTCGATCCAATGCCCGCGCTTGTCCATGGCGCCGCTTTTCTGGCGCCGATCGTGGGCGCGATCGTCGGGCGCGGACATGAAGTGCAGATGCACATCCACAGCGAATGGCTCGCCTGGGCGAAGGACTCGCCCGTCGGCGGTCGGCAGGGCCGTAATATCGGCGATTTTTCGCTCGCCGACCAGATCGTCCTGCTGGGCCTCGCCAAACAATGGCTGGAACAGGCGGGGGCGCCCGCCATCACCGCTTTTCGCGCCGGCAATTTCGGCGCCAATGACGATACGTTGCGCGCGCTGGCGACGCTCGGCCTCGCTTGGGACAGCAGCGTCAATCCCGCCTATCTCGGCCGCGAATGCGGCATCACCGCCGATCCCGCGCAGATCGGCGCGACACGATCGCAGGGCGTCGCCGAACTGCCCGTATCCGGCATCGCCGACCGCCCTGGCGGTTTCCGCCCGGCCCAAATCTGCGCCATGTCAGCCGCCGAAATGCGCGCCGGGATGCGCCACGCCGTGGGCGAAAGGCATGACGCCTTCGTCGTCGTCACCCATAGTTTCGAAATGCTCTCACGCGACCGCCAGCGCCCCAACCGCGCCGTCATGGCCCGGTTCGAGGCGCTGTGCCGGCAAGCCGCCCACCTGCCCGACATGCACGGCGCGGGCTTCAACGACCTCCCCGCCGACCTCGCCGACCGCCCGGCGCGCAGCCTCAGCCGGGCCGCGCCCAGCCAGTGGCGCACTGGCCTGCGCATGGCGGAGCAGGCCTGGGCGACCTGGCGCTACGAACACCGGCTGGTGCCTGCGTGACCGCGTTTCCGGGCGTTCTGCTTCTGGGTATGGAAAATGCGATCGCCCTGACGGTCGTGCGCGAACTGGGCGGCCATGGCGTGCCGGTCCATGGCATCGCCCGCAGCGCGACGTCGATCGGGGCGGCATCGCGCCATTGCGCCGACTGGACGATGCGCCCGGCTGGCCCGATCGCCGACTGGCTGCCCGGCCTGATCGCCCGCACCGGCGCGCGAGCGGTGCTGGCGATTTCCGAATCCGACCTGATCGAACTGGCCGCCCTGCCGCCGATGATCGGCGACTGCCATCTCCTCGTCCCCCGACCCGAACCGCTTGGCCGGGTGCTTGACAAGCTGCAGACGCTCCATGCCGCCGCGGTCGCCGGGCTGCGCGTGCCGCAGACCTGGCAACCGCGCGCGGGCGAGGATTTCGCCGCCCGCGCCGCCCAGATGCGCTATCCGCTCGTCGCCAAATGGGCCAATCCGCCGGACATCATGGCGGTGCTGGCGCAGGCGGGGCTGGAGTGGATCAAGACCGACTATGTCCGCACGCCTGACGAACTGGTCGCGCTATTGCACCGCTATGCCCCGGTCGGCCGCTGGCCGCTGATCCAGCAATATTGCCGCGGCGTCGGCCTTGGCCAGATGCTCTACATGCAGGACGGACAGGCGACGCTACGCTTCCAGCATCGCCGCCTGCACGAATGGCCGCCCGAAGGCGGCGTATCGACCCTGTGCCGCGCCGAGCCTGCGGATGCGCATGGCGCGCAGATGGCGCTCTCGGAAAAGCTGCTGCGCGCGCTCGATTGGGAAGGGCAGGCGATGGTCGAATATCGCTACGAGCCCGACAGCGGCCGCTACTGGCTGATGGAAGTCAATGGCCGCTTCTGGGGCAGCCTGCCGCTCGCGCGCCATTGCGGCGCCGATTTCGCCTGGGAAGCCTATCGCCGCAAGGTGCTGGGCCGGACCGATGTCGCCCCCCCGCCGCGCGACGATGTGCGCGCGCTACATGGTGCCGGAAACCAAGCGGCTGGCGCGCGTCCTGCTGGCGCCCGGCCGCATCGGCGATCCCTTCTTCCGCCGTCGCCCGCTATTCGACCTCGCCAGCTATCTGCTCGCCTTTTTCGACCCGCGTGCTCGCTACTATGTCTTCAGCGGTTCCGACGTGGGGCCTTGGCTGCGCGACATGGGACAGATCGTCAGGAAAGCCGTGCGCCGGGAAAGGCGCTGACCAGCGCGCCGATCGCCCGATCGATCCGCGCCAAGCAGGTCGCCATATAGCGGTCGTCCAGCCCGTAGGGGTCATGCAGATGCGGCAGCATCGGCCGGGTCCAGCACCCCAGCAACAGGCGCGGCAGATCGGCCAGGCGCGGATCGGCGGCCAGCCGATGCAGTTGCCGCACCTCCATCGCCAGCAACAGGTCGCCTGCTTGCGGCACATAATCCTTCAGGTCGATCGCCTTATGGTCCGACAGGTCATGGCCCAACGCTCGCGCCGCCACGATCGCGGCGTCATGCGCGGCCCGCCCGGTGGTGGTGGACAGGCCGACGGACGCCGTGTTCAACCCGGCCTGCCGGCCCGCGACATCGGCAAAGGCGCTGCGACAGATATTGCCCTGGCACACGAACACCAGCCGCCGCACCTGCGTCGGATTGGGTGCGCGGCTGGCCGACCGGCCGAGCAGGAGCTGCGGATAGGACAAAGCGAGGCGGACAAGCCCGCGAAAGGTGCCGAAGCGGGATCGGATCAACGCGCGGACCCTGTAAAAATTGGCGGAGACGGAGGGAATCTTACTCTTATGAGTTTCTGCGACTGAACCGCGAATTTTAGCCATTATTTTCAGCTCTATATGGTCGTTTCGTTCGCCATAGTGCGTCTATGACCGCTTCATGCCAAGTTGAAAGTGGGCATCAAAGTGGGCATAAGTGGGCACGGCATTGAGGGCGTGATACCATATGGCACGAGCGATCAACATATTGACGGTAAGGGCTGCGGCGGCGCTAAAGGAGCCGGGCCGACACTCCGATGGCGGAGGGCTATATCTGCGGATAACGACAGGCGGCGCGCGCTCCTGGGTGTTCATGACAGCGGTTGGCGGCAAGCGGGTCGAAATTGGCCTGGGGGCTGCATCGTCGGTGGGATTGGCAGCGGCACGGGCCTTAGCAACCGACATGCGGGAGGCTGTGGCGCTGGGCAAAGATCCCCGCACCGTGCTGGCACCCAAGCAGGCAATCGAGGCTGTGCCGGTTAAAACCTTCGGGCAGTTTGCTGACGAATATATCGCCAGCGTCGAGGATGGTTGGAAGAATCCGACGCACAGGCAGCAATGGCGTAATAGCCTGCGCGATCACGCGGCGGCGCTTACCGACAAGGCGCTGGATCAGATCACGACCGATGACATATTGGCGGTTCTGCAGCCGATCTGGTTGACCAAGGCAGAGACGGCGGGGCGGGTCAGGGGACGGATCGAACGGATATTGGACGCTGCGCGGGCGAGGGGGCTGATCCCCCGCGATATGGCCAACCCTGCTCGCTTCAAAGGCTATCTCGATTTCCTGCTGCCCAAGCAGGGCGGCATGGCGCGCGGGCATCATGCGGCGCTGCCTTACAAGGACGTTGCTGCCTTCATGACTGCCTTACGTGCGCGTTCGGCACTGTCGGCACGATGCCTGGAGTTCACCATCCTGACCGCAGCCCGCTCTGGGGAGGCGCTGGAGGCCACCTGGGGTGAGATCAATGTTGCCGATAAATTATGGCGTGTTCCTGCCGATCGGATGAAAGCTGGCGTGGAACATATCGTGCCGCTGTCCGACGCTGCCTTGGCCGTGCTGGATGCGCTGCGCCCGGATAACGTCAAGCCGACCGATCGTATCTTCTCCATCAACGGCGCAACCCGCAGTAACATGGCCATGGCCATGCTTCTTCGCCGGATGAATGTGAACAATGTGACCACGCACGGCTTCCGCTCGACCTTCTGCGATTGGGCCGGCGACTGCACCAACTATCCCCGCGAGATTATCGAAGCGGCCTTGGCTCATACCATCCAGAACAAGGCCGAAGCGGCCTATCGCCGTGGCACAGCCATCGAGCGCCGCCGCTTGCTTATGCAGGAGTGGGCCAATTACCTTCACCAGAGGTAATCGCCGGTATCCACATCCGATCAAATATTCATAAATAACTGAATTTACATGATAAATTGACATTTTCGTGTTGATCTGCTATACTGGCATGGCTTGCTGCTGGATTGCCCAGCGCCAGCATTTCCCAACAAGCGGATCAACCTTATGTCCAGACAGCCTGCCAAGGTGCTGGAAGCTGATGACGTGCGCCTTGCGCTGGCGCATGTCCGCTTCCAGCGTCATCCCGAACGAAATCGAACCATCATACTGTTCAGCTTCAAAGCCGGTCTCCGGGCCTGCGAGATAGCGGGGCTTACCTGGCCCATGGTGCTGGCCACCGATGGCAGCATTGCCACTCATATCAGCGTCACCGGCTCGATCGCCAAATATGGATCAGGACGGCAAATCCCGGTCAATCGCCTGCTGCGCGCTGCGCTGATCGCCTTGCATAAGGTCGAGGACTATCCCGACCAAGGCCCGGTCATCCGCTCCGAGCGTGGCGCGGCCATGTTGCCCGGTGCCATCGTCAACTGGTTCAGCGCCACCTATCGCAGCATGGGGCTGACGGGCTGCTCCTCCCACTCAGGGCGGCGCACCTTCATCACCCGCGCCGCGCGGTTGCTGCCCAAGACCGGCGGCTCCCTGCGCGATGTGCAGGAATTGGCCGGGCATCGGGCCATCACCACGACCGAGCGTTACATCCAGGGCGATCGTGATGCCCAGCATAAGCTGATCCGACTGATCTAGCCGCCAACGCTGCCCCTTGGCGTGCAGGACGCCAAGCTGCTGCGTCGGCAATCCATTCCATCATTATTCTCTTCTTCCGCTCCGGCACGTCCTGGAGCGCCCATTTCCACGTCCACGAAAGGAGAATGACATGCACCCACAGGACGATGCTGCCTATGAAAAGAACAAATCACGAACGATTGAGTTGGAGGCGCGCGTCGCTCGCATCCGCGTTCTCAACGATGAACTGCGCGGCTTTCGCCGGGGCGGCTATGTCACCATCACATCGGGCGTCCAGGCTCTTGGTCAAGCGGAGTTGCAGGCGGTGCTGCTGAGAGTGGCCGCGTTCGATGCCTTCGATCAGGGCAATGACCCGCATGGCGAACATGATTTCGGCGCGCTGGAGCATGAGGGCCAGCGGATATTCTGGAAGATCGACTATTATGACAAAGCGTTGGAACATGGCTCGCCCGACCCCGCCGACCCCAATGTCACCGGGCGGGTGCTGACCATCATGCTGGCGTCGGAATATTGAGCGAGGAGGCAGCACTGGCGCTGATGGAAGCCAGACTGGAGATGAAGCCGCTCAGGCAGGGCGCAGTCGATAGCTTATGCGGCTTCTACGCGATTCTCAACGCGGTGCGGTTGCTCGCCTATCCCGACAAACATGTGCATCCGCGCGATTTCAAAGAGCTATTCCGGCGCGGGATCGCCATCCTCTCCCAACAACGACATCTGAAATTCACGGTGTCATGGGGTCTGGACCCCGATCCATGGAACCGCTTCCTTGACCGTCTTGTACCGGAGATCGAGGATGTGGTGGGCTTTCGGGTCAAGCGTCACAGGGTTTTCGATAAGAAGCTCAGATTGAAACCATCCAAGGTTGTGGGCCCCATCCGGTATCATATCAACTTTGGGCGTCCCATCGTACTGATCCTGGGGGCCGCCTACGACCATTGGACAGTGATAGCCGGCTATAGCGGCAACCGGCTGCACCTGTTCGACTCTGACGGTTACTGCTGGATCAACACGCGGTCCCTGACGCTTGACATGCACCTCAGCAATCGCCCTCATCAGCTTATGCCTGAAGCATGTTGGGCCTTTGAGCGGCTTTCCGATTGGACGGAATAGCGCGCTTGCCAAAGCAACGGCCTACCGCCTAACACGGCTTTGCCTCCGCGATATTCGGGGGCGGGGCGTGGAAACCTCTCTGCAATGCATCTCGGTCGCAAGGATTCTTGGGGCCGGGTGGCGTGCGCGCATGTCCAGCCGGCAACGGTAAAGGCGCACGCGCCTTGTGCATTGCCAGGGTTTCCAACATTCTCTAGCTGAGGTCCCTGCGGCTGGGCGGGACGTTGGTATTAGCTACTTCATCATGCTTTGCCTTTTCTGACAATAGTCACGTCGGCTTGTCGATCGACCCGGGGTGCAACAGTCTCTCCGGGGTCATACGACGGCCGTCTTGATGCAGCCTTCATCAGTGTCGCATGCCGCAATGGGGTCGGTTCGTATCGAAGGGTGGCGCTTCAACAACCGTTGCTCGGGGTCATCGCTGCCCCAACGTTAGAATCGAAGTCACCGGTCCCTCCGCCTCCCGGGAGGATCGTACCGTCCGACGGACGGATGGCGTAAAGCGTGTCAGGCGCGAGCGGTCTGCATCATCTGGCGATGCGGCTCGACCGTCTCTGCCTTGAACTGGAAGTGGGTGCCGTCGCGCCACATGCCAAACAGAATGACGGCGAGCTTGCGGGCGACGGCCACCTTCGCCTTGTTGAACCCGACCTTCTTCGCGAGCCTGACGCCCCAGTCCTTCAATGACGAGAAGGTCTTGGTCGCCGACAGCAGCACCGTTGCGGCATTGACCATGTGGGTGCGGGTCAGTCGGTTGCGCATCTTGCTGATCTTGCCGTGGGTCAGGCTCTCACCGGACTGATACACGCGCGGCGTGAGTCCGAGATAGGCGGCGACATCGTCGGCCCGCCGGAAGCGGGACGGCTCCTCGATCGCGGTGAAGAATGACAGCGCGGTGATGGCGCCGATGCCCGGAACCGCCATGAACCGCCGACACACCGGGTTGGCGGCGGCGAGCGCTTCCAGCTCGGTCTCGATCCGCACGGCATCTGTCTGGAGACGCTCGCACAGGTCGAGCACCGGCAGGATGCGCGGCCGCAGGTTGATGCCCTCGCGATCATGGATGATCAGCAGCTGCTCGACGACACGGTCGCGATAGGTGGCCGACGACTTGGCGCCAGGCTCGACCCGCCCGCCATAGACACGCAACAGGCCGCGGATCATGTTCTCGTTGGCCAGGCGTTGCTGGACCAGGCGGTGGCGCATGATGAGCTGGGCGCGCACCTCGAAGCAGGCCGCGCTCTTCACATAGACCTCGGTCAGATAATCGCGGCCGGTGCGCGTGATCTCGGCGATGCCGCGCGAATCGTTGGTGTCGGTCTTGTTGCGCTTGAGGGACAGCACGCGATGGACCTGCAATGCGTCCATCACGGCGACCTGGTAGCCCTGCTTGCGCAGCCCGCCGGCGAGATGCGCTGACATTGCGCCCGTCTCCATGCCGATGACCACGACGTTGGAGGTGAAGTTCTTCGCCAAGTAGCGCCCGATCTCGGTCGGATGCGTCTTCATCGAAACCTGGTGGACGACCTTGCCGTCGCGATCCAGCACACATACCGATGTCGACTTGAGGCCAACATCGAGGCCGACCCAGACGCGGCCACATGCCGGGTCCACTTCCGCCGCCGCCCGGATCGCCAGAATCTCGGGGTTCGTGATCTTCTTCGTCATCGTGTCATCTCCCTTCCATCGCAGCATTATCGTGCGCCCGTTTGCAGGAGAGAAAAGACCTCAGCTAAATCACAACCGGCTTCGGCCGTCGCCCCAATCGCAAGAGGGGGCGGCGCCGGGGTGGATGACGAACATGCTCGATAATGGCGATCCCTTGGCGGCATCGCCCGGTCCTTCCAACAGCATAACAGCCCATCGGGTCGCAGCGCTTCACCGCGCACCGATACACTGCGCGCGTCCGGCAACGACCGGGCGTGCAATCCTCCACATCATCGTAAAGGATTTTCCATGCAGGGGCTTCTTGCACTCAAACGCTATATCCAATTCCTCGGCCGCGCCGACCGCAAGGAATATTGGCAGTTCATCGGCATCGTGGCCGTCGCCTATGCGGTGAGCATTATCGTCGGGAACGGCATCGCCTACATGCAGGTCGGGCTGCTGCCGCCAAGCCTCATCTTCACCATGTTGTTCTTCACGCCGCCGCTTTACTGCGCGACCATCCGGCGCCTCCATGATCGTGGCATTTCAGCCCTGTGGCTGGCGGCGATCTGGGTATTGAACGGGGTTGGCTACACCCTCCAAAATTTGCGCCAGAGTGCGCTTGGCACCGCAGCGGATACGCTCCTGGCGCTACTCGGCTACGCCAATGCCTTTTTGACGATCGGTTTCGTTATCTGGTTGCTCCTGCACCTCTGCCGCGAAGGCGACCCCGCAGCCAATGAATTTGGCCCTCCGCCGATCGCCGGCGACGGCGCCACCCGCAACACCGAGTCCAGCCAGTTGATCAATCAAGCGCTGATCCGGCTGTTCTCTAGCGATCCTATCAAGAGCGAACCGAAGCTGTAGCGCGCCCTGCGTCCCGTCTTTGATCCAGCTTTCATTATTGAGAGGACATCCTCATGCTTTCCATCTTTCGCCAGCGGCTTACGCTGCTTTCGGTTGGTGGTGCCTTTCGTGATTGCGTGGCTCGGATTCCGCATATTCTTTTGTTAGCAGCGACGGCCTGCTCTTCCGGCGATCAGCGGGCCCTGGAAAATATCATTCGCGCTCGGGCAGTGAATCCCGCAAAAGTCGAGATCAGCGACGCCCTTATCTACCGTGACAAGAATGATGCGCGCATGGCCTGCCTGACTGTCACCGACTATAATCAATGGGGTGAGCCGATGCCGATCACGCGGGTCAGCGCCTGGTACATCTTCAAATCGCAGAGTTGGCATTTCGACAATTTCTGGCCGACCGAAGAGGGCTTTAACTGCGAAGCCTATGCCGCGTCCGACAGTAAGGAGGGGGCCGAGCAACGCGCCAGAAAGCGGCCAGTGGGCAGCCCGGCGCAGGCCATTCCCAACGAAACCACACAGATGGAGCCAGTTGGCGAACTGAACGATGAGGATGCAGAAGCAGAGGCCGAAGGAAAATATTATGCCGAACAGGCTGATATCGTCGCCCGGCAGCCCATCGTCATCACCGACGACGGCAGCAGCTATGCCTGCTGCCTCCGCCTTGCCGACATCATGCGCTATTTTTCTGCCAACGGCGCATCCTATCAAATCTATGCCGACGATAGCGGCGGTGCATCGTTGGAGGTGAAAGACCCGGCAGGGCGGTGGAATGGCTGGACGGCCATGACGCTGGAATTCGTGCGCAACTACCCAGCAGACCCCGCGCTGATATTGTCGCAGATCAAGGTCGGCGGCAAAGAAGTGGCGAGCATCGGGGCGACTTCCCCGACTGCGAACACGAACAGCCTGCTGCGCAAGTTCCTTCCACTACATGCCGGCGGCCATAACGAATGAACCAGATACGGGCGACCTGTAGCCCTGCTGGAGCTTTAGCGATGTACGGCGCGCTTTCATGTCGCCGGAACAGCCATCAGACGCCGATGACAAACAATTCCGAATCAGGTATGTTCTGCAAATTGTGCTTAGAGGCTGTGTCGGAACGCTAACGCAACGGTGGACGGCCGAGTTTCGATATGATTCCGAGGGGTTGCGACACCAACCTTGGAAGCCATCATGTGGAACCCGACCGCCCGCGCGCATCATAGTCGCGCGCAGCTTCGTTATGGAAGCGATCTTACAGACGCGGAATGGCATTTGATCGAGCCGTATTTGCCAGCACCATGCCAACGTGGGCGGCGACGGCGTTGGCCGATGCGGGAGATCATCGAGGCCATTTTCTATTTGCTGCGGGCAGGATGTCCGTGGCGGCTTTTGCCTGACAGCTTTCCGCCATGGCGCACAGTTTACCGGTGGTTCTGCACTCTACGTGACGATGGGATATTCGAAAGTCTCAACCACCATCTCGTTCAGATGGACCGCGTCCGATCAGGGCGAGAACCGATGCCATCGGCGGCGGCCATCGACAGCCAGAGCGTGAAGACCACCGAAGCAGGTGGACCGCGCGGCTATGACGCAGGCAAGAAAATCATGGGCCGCAAGCGCCATGCCATGGTCGATACCGATGGCCGCGCGCTTGAACTGCTGGTCCATGGCGCAGATGTGCAGGACCGTGACGGCGCAGTGCCTTTGCTCAGGCAGTCACGCCAGCGACACCCCTTGGTCGAGCACGCCTATGCAGACAGCGCCTACAACAGCGATCGCGTCCGGGATGCTACCGCCATCACTATAGAGATCGTCCGCAAATTCGCCGATCAGACCGGGTTCGTCGTCCATCCCAGACGATGGGTGGTCGAACGCACCTTCGCATGGCTCAACCGGAACCGCCGCTTGGCCAAGGACTTCGAGCGAACCATCAAATCCGCAAATGCCCTGCTTTATGCCGCCGCTGCAATCATCCTCATCAGGCGTATCGCTCGTTACGCATGAGATTCAAGACAGATGGGGTGATTGGGGCACCTCACCGAGTCGGTGAGGTGGCTGCTCCTCGCAAATGGTAGAACGTGGTCCGTGTGTGCGGCCACAACCATGAGGAGAAGCAACCATGAGCTATTATGCCGGATTGGATGTATCGTTGGAAGAGACGGCGATCTGCATTGTCGATAACGCGGGCAAAGTGATCCGCGAGCTTCGTGCTACCAGTGAGCCCGATGCGGTGGTCGAGACGCTGGCCGCTACCGGCCTGAGCTTCGAGCGCGTTGGGCTGGAGGCATGCTCGCTGTCGTCGTGGCTGCATCAGGGTCTGACGCGCGCTGGCTTGCCAGCACTGTGCATCGAAACGCGAGCAGCCAAGGCGGCAATGGGCGCGATGCCAAACAAAACTGACCGTAACGACGCTCGTGGCCTGGCTCAGATTATCCGGACAGGGTGGTATAGAGCGGTCCACGTGAAGAGCATGCCGTGCCGATCGGCCCGCGCGCTGCTCGGCGCACGCCGCACTATGTTGAACAAGCAGCGCGACATCGAGAACGCGGTGCGGGCCGTGCTCCGTGAGGTCGGGCTCAAGCTGGGAACACCACCGCGCAAGCTCTTCCCCGGCCGGGTCCGCGAACTTGCGTCAGTCGATGATGCCATCTCCGATATCGTCGAACCGCTGCTAGCAGTGCTCGACGCGATGGTGCGCCAGATCGACCATTTGACGAAGCGCGTACTGGAAGCGGTCAGAGTTGAGCCGATATGCCGGCGGCTGATGACGGTGCCAGGTGTGGGGCCGCTGACCGCGCTCACCTTCAGGGCGACGATTGATCAGCCCGAGCGCTTTCGACGATCCCGCGACGTCGGCGCTCATCTTGGGCTCACGCCCCGCCGCTACCAGTCTGGCGAAACCGACGTCCAGGGCCGCATCAGCCGATGTGGCGACGAGCTTGCCCGTACCGCATTGTACGAGGCGGCGCATACTCTGCTGACGCGCTGCCAGAAATGGTCAACGCTAAAAGCGTGGGGCATGCGCGTTGCCCAGCGGCGCGGCATGGCCAAAGCCCGCGTCGCCGTGGCTCGCAAGCTTGCCGTCATCCTGCACCGTATGCGGAGCGACCAAGCCGAGTTCCGCTGGGGCAAGTCGCCAGCGCTCGCCGCAGTATGAGGAGACGCGAACCAGTTCCCGTCTGAAAAGACGGGTAGCGATCGTTCCCATGGGGACGATGGGCGGAATGACCTCGTTGAGAGTCCGGATCCTCAGATACCCTGAAGGTCGCGAAACAGCTTGAGGCGTCCCGCTCTCCTGACCCCATTATGCGGCGGCCACGCGCCGACCGCGGAGAGAAGCGAGTGATCCATGGGAACGATCAAGAAATCGAGGAAGCAGCTTGACCTAGGAAGCCCCAATCAGAGAAGGCTCTTAGTAAATCAAAATTGATAAAAACGTCAGAAAAACAGAAAGGTATATCACATGCCTTTAGAAACTTTAGGAAAAGATGCAATCATTGCCTTTACCGCAGATATTGTTGCCGCACATGTGTCCAACAACTCTGTGAGTATCAATAGCATCGGAGAACTCATCACTAGCGTACACGTTGCGTTATCTAAATTAGGGGTGCCCATTAAGCCTGAAGCGCCGAAGCAGGTGCCGGCCGTGTCTATCCGCGCATCGGTCAAGCCAGACTACATCATCTGTTTGGAAGACGGAAAGAAAGTGAAGATGTTGAAGCGGCATCTAACGATTACCTACAATATGACGCCGGACGATTACCGAACCAAGTGGGGCCTTTCCGCAGACTATCCCATGACCGCGCCCAATTACGCACAACATCGTAAGGAGTTGGCTGTCAAGATTGGATTAGGGCGGAAGAAAAAGGTGGATTCGACTGTTTTTGTCGAGCCGATTGCGAGAGTGCCGGTCCCGCGTTTAAAAAAATCGAAGTAAAATACTATCACTATATTATAATTAAGTAGGTAATGGGTTACGGATTTGTATTTTTATTTGATTTTTATTGCAATAAATTGTGAATTTCGAATTTTCAAATTGAACTAATTTCACGCAGTTAATATTTTAATTACAATATTTGGGTGAGGTGCCATTATATTAAAGATAATTATCTTTATAGTATATAAAATTCCTATAATTAAAATTACATTTTGTATGTATAGATGTTGTATTAATTACATTGTGGAAATTTTTATTCGTTAAAAACTCGCCGCGGAAGTGGGTTAAATTGATTACCGGATGGCGGAGAAATGAATTTTGTCACCAAAAAAAAGTGGCACTATCTTCCCTCCTGTGCTGTGCAGGTGCGGTAACATCGAGTCTGCGGGCGAAGGTGCGCCTCACTGAAAGAGACAGAGGCATGATGTTGCAGTTATGTGTCTAGATTTGAGTTCAGGGGGTAGTCAGGTTCCATGGCGGATGACAAGCAGCGAGATAGCGCAGAGCATGAAAACGATATCGCAGCTGCGATAGCCGTCCTGCCTGTGTTGGCTGATACCGAGGCGGATGCAGGTCCAGATTCCGTCTCAGATATTTTGCAAGAGCAAGATTTTGAAGAAGCCTCATCCGACGATATTGCTCTCTCGGCTACTGAAAATGGTGCTTCCGAAACATATTCGACTGAAAGGATTTCCGTCATCCACTCCGAGCATGCAGTTGTAGGCGCCGCATCTTTCAACGTTCCAGAAAGGGAGCAGCCTGAGGCCATTTGGTTCGAGCAGCCTTCGAAAGGACGTAACAAATTATCCTTCAGTCCCACGTTGGACGTGGAATGGCGCTTGCCCGACCAACATGAGGAAGGCGGCGTCAATGCCGAGGTTGTTTCGCTCGACGGTATGTCGGCGCTTTCTATCCAAACCCCTGTGGACGCGAAGTGGAGTCGGCTGTCTGTAAAGACGGGCGTACACGGCAGAGAAATCGCGATCGCTGTCCAGGCTCTTGTTCTGATTGATGGGTGCGAGAATCCGGATTCTTGCTGGATAGAGCCGTTGATGGCGCGTCGAATGAACGGTACTCGAAAGGAGGGGCTTGAAAACACGCGCGCTCGATTGCCTGTTCCTATCGGCAGTTGGGTGCTAGTCAGTGGTTTATTTTTGATGCCTGCTCCGGCTGAGGACGTCGCTTACGATTTCCTGCTGCACCTTCCAGCTGGATGCAAGGCGCGCATTTCTCGCGTTGACATCGACATTCTGGAAACATCTGGTGATCAAGAAAAGACTGGTAGCCCCCAAGTACTTTATCCTTTTTCATTGCATATTACCGATTTGCCCGCACGCCGTATCCCCACCGCCATTACCGCTGGCTCAGATCGGCTCGTATCCAGGCTGGCGGACACGTTGGCGGCTTGTAGCCATGACGTGACTAAACTCGGGGCTGAACTGCTACTTATGAATGCTCAGCCAGGGGTGAATCTTCTTATCGAAGCCTATCTGCACTGGGCGGGTTACAACGTAGCCATCGCTGGCGCCAACATATCCCGAGCTTATTCGCCTGATGCCGCATTACTGGGCGCTATACTGCGTTTACACATGGGCAGCCGGGCAGGTGCGAGTTTAATCGAGCGGGATCATCTCGCGCTGAAGTTATTCACCAGCTTGGCTGATGAAAAGGGCGTCCTTGCTCTAATCGAACCCAGGCCGCTTCACTTGCAACTTTGGGGTGCAAATCCGACCGAAGCAGACAACGCGTATTGGACGGAATATCTGTCTAGCGGTCTTTTGATAGGCGCGGATGCCGTTGAGGTGCCCGACGGGCAGGTGCTAGAGATTATGGCGCGCGCGCGCATATCTCCGCTAGCCATCGCAGCTATCCGAACGATTAACAAAGCTGCCGCTGGATTCGATATCCAAGCGCGCGCGAGCGAAGCAGTTGGACGGCGCTGGACCGGAAAAATCGTAGGCTTTCCTGAGGAAGGGAAACAGGTCCACGTTGGGACTGTCTCCAGCGTGATAAAGGGTGCTAGGTTCATTCCAACTGACCCTATAGCCGATTTGAAGGAAGATTCGAGTGCGGCAGCGGGTGTCGCTAGTAAAGTTGCGTTTGAAAATTGCTATGCTTATGTGCTTAAGTTAGATGCAAAAGATAAAAATTACGCTTCGCTGGACAATATTGAAAATTGTCTAGTCTTTGACGATATTGAAGAATTACGCTCCACCCTCATTGAAGCGACGCCTGCGCAGTTGGCAAAGCCTGTCATAATTCTTCACCCTGGGCTTCATGATGATGAAACCTATATTCCGCGCTCGGTCGCGCGTCATTGGTCCTATGGTGGCCGTTATATCCTTGCGCCTGCTCATTTCTCCTATGTGGTCGAAACCGGAGATATAAAGATTGAATTGGTTGAAAATGACATGATTTGTCGCTTCACGTTGACGGGGGCGGTGACATCGTTGCCCGCCTCGCAAATTTGTGATTTAAATCCACATTCTCAACTGCTGTTTCCAAAAGACGGTATCTGCATAGCTTATGCAGATGCTAATCTGACGATCGCCGACGTAGCCAAGCTTGAGCGCGAATATCGACCGAAGTCGATTTCAAGCAGCGATTTTGAGCGGCTGACGCTGCGCAGCAGCGTGGACGGCGCATATTTGGACACGATCGACCTGAACGTACATTGGCCGCTCAGCAAGATCGTCTTGAATTTCAGGATTGCTCATCGGGACCTCAAGGATTTGATCCGGATCGCGCGACGCAACCCGACCGAAGTCAACGTAAATGCTCTTTTTGCAGCGTTAACCCGCAAAGGTGTCGATATCGCCTACATATTATCGGATTTGTTCGGTTTCATTCGAGAAACCAGCTCAGCTTCTACACTCACTCTATCGATGAAACCCGAGCATCTCGTAACTTATATTAGCTACGCGAGACGCTCGCCCGATGCGGACGAAATCGCCATCAACATGTCTACGTATGCAGACAAGATCTGCCTGCGAGACGTAAATCTGATATTCCCGCTGTTCGAACTATTGGCGTCCTGCTTGGATCAAGCCCAGCTTTCGGCTGTGCTCGCCTTCTGTGCTTCGCGCTGCGTTCGCTCATCAGATCGTTATACTTTCCGCGTTGCGGAAGGCCTCCGTCGCTATGGCGACTCCACAGCGCTGGCGCTGCTGCTTGTCGACCTATACAATGCAGATCAGGTTGAGCTGCAAAAGCGGGAACTGCTTAGAAGCTTCGAGCCTTTGCTCCGATCCGATCTGAGAGCGTCTATTGAGAGACAATTGGGCTCAGCCCTAATCGAACGCATTGAAGCAACAGTGGAAGTATCTGATCGGATCGATAGGCGTGTGCGGACTCGGGATCGGCAAGGTGCCATGGAATTGCTTGGCAGTTCTCTGAGCATCGCTCGACTCGATTTCTTCAAGTTGCTTGATCACTTGAGGGCATTGTCGAACGAATTACGCGAGATCGCGATTCCAATCTCCGCCATCGCTTGTGATGGACTTGACCACCAGCCTAAGCAATTACTCGCGGCCGCCGTCTTCTCGGATACTGAAGTAATCCGGTACCTTTGTGAACTCGGCTTAGTCGATCAGATAAACGACATCAACGCAGTTGCCCGTAACATCGCCGGCGATAACGCCATGCTCAATGGGATTGTAGCAACCGCCTTTGACGGTCATGATGTTGCCGCATACGAAATTGAGGGCGACAGTGTGCCCGATGTGTTCGCGGCGGCAAGCCGAGTGAACGTGTCGGGGGTAGGCGATAGTTCCAAAAAAGTGACCGTGATCATGTCCGCATTTAACCCGGACATTCCATTAATGGAGCAGGCCGTCGCGTCTGTCATGAATCAGTCGCATCGCAATGTGGAGTTGATAATCATCGACGATGCCAGCGCACCGGAACTGGCGGCAGAGATTTCCACCATCGCGGGCCGTTTCGATAACTGCTCGCTGATCCGGCTCGAAACCAATGCGGGTCCCTATATCGGTCGCAATTTGGCGATCGAGCAAGCGACAGGCGACTACATCGCGATCCATGACGCGGATGATTGGGCGCATCCCGACCGTTTGAGGGCGCAGCTGGCTATGTTTGAAGAGGACCCGCACGCGCGCTTGTTAACAGCCTATCATATTCGTATCGACCGAGCTGGCAAAGTGCAGTTTGAAGCCGATTTTTCTATCTTTGGCGACGGTCCGATGACCTCCATGTTCAAACGAGACGTGTTCAACGAGGTTGGGCCGTTTGCATATGTTCGTTCGCGAGGCGACGTGGAAATGCGTGAGCGGATTAGAAGCTATTATGGCCATCATGCTATTGTAACCCTGCCTCTACCCCTGCTCCTCTGCTTTGCCGACACATCTACCTTGTCACAACAGACGAAAGCGAACAATCTGGAGTATCTGCA
Organism: Sphingobium sp. AntQ-1; assembly: GCF_028538045.1. Lineage (NCBI taxonomy): Bacteria > Pseudomonadati > Pseudomonadota > Alphaproteobacteria > Sphingomonadales > Sphingobiaceae > Sphingobium > Sphingobium sp. AntQ-1. The sequence goes on along the minus strand of NZ_CP117158.1, from coordinate 1,986,243 downwards.
GTTGTTTCGGACGAACATTTCGCGCCGGAGCCCTCTGGGCACGTTCCGACGTAAGGAGGAGGCGCTCAGCGCAGCGAACCAGATTCTGGTCCCCAAGCGGCTGCGGGCCGCCATGCCAGTCAAGGAGCAAGTTCTGTGAAGAAGGACTGCGTAGATATCACCCTCACGACTATTAGTTCGCGTGTTGATTCGGTTGTCCAGACGATCAAGTCGCTTTTGCGTCAGAGTTACGACAATGTTAGGATTCGGCTGTATATTTCCCGCGAACCCTTCCTACTCGATCTAGGATTTCCTGAAGTGCCGGCGCCGATCGCTGAGTTGGCGCGCGAAAGCGATGGTCGTTTTTCTTATTCTTATTGTCCCAATATCGGCCCGTATCGTAAGCTGTTACCATATTTGCGCGAATTTTGGGGGCAGTCACGCACCGTCGTGACGGTAGATGACGATACTGTCTACCCGCCAAATTGGCTTGCCAGCCTGCTGGATGCTCATGACAAATACAGGTGCCAGGTCGCGTTCCGCGGGCATCGGATTGTCCTGAACGATGGAGAAATTGCTCCCTATCGCACATGGATGAAGAGCAAAGTCGAGCAAAACCCCAGCGTCCTTATCCTGCCAACGGGCAAAGACGGCGTGTTGTACGATACGGCCTATTTCCCGATCGAAGTACTGAACGTAGAAGCTGCTCTGCGCTTGGCTCCTACCGCGGACGACCTTTGGTTCCGTTGGCATCTGGCGCGCAACCAAATTCCCGTTTACCTTATTAATACAGATTATCGAAACGCGCTTGAAGAAAATGAGTATGAAAGCAGCCTTTATCTAAATTACAATAAAGGTGGAAATAATGATAAGTCCATTGGAGAGCTAAATTCATACTTCACCGGCCACCATAATTTTTCACTTTCGGTTTGATTTGTTTGATTGTTCCCGGCGAGGTATAAATTTATACATCACCGGGAACACCGCGTCATTTTGTGAATTTTTCCGCGCAGTAGTAGTCGCAGCATTCTACGTCCATCATTAAGTCAAAATAACGAAAAATCTGCCGATGTGTCATAATTTGGGTCAACGTCACGCGAAGCATTGACTGTCTGCTCTGGATTTCAAGCAACGCAATTCTTGTGGACGAAATTTAAAAATGTTTTGCAAAAAATCTGCCTGTTGCTGATTTTCCATAGTTGAAACTAGGGTTGCAAACAAATTCGCTTGAACCCGAATTTCCTGTATCGTCAATCGCCCGCAATGCTTGGTCCGCCTTGAAAACGGCCGATCCAGTTGAAAGTGCTTTCGCTGCAGCAATGGTCCTTGCCATAGTGGGCTGCTTTAAAATTGCAGCCAGAAGATCGAGATCATGGATAGCGTAATGACAATTTTTCTGCGCCTGACTCAGGAAATATGTTGTCAGTCCATTCGGCTTGGCGTCGAATCCATAAGTCAGAAAAGCCCCTCTGCCCTGCGGCCCCTTAGGTCCCAAGAAAGTGGCAAAGGTGGGAATGTTTGACACTTGCTCGCCATCCGGTCCGATGAACAGCTGGTTGAGGCCGTATGAGGCATAGTCCGTAAGATACCCGAAATCTTTGTTGCCGTTTGCTAGCCTTAGCAGATCCCGCACGACATGCAGGTGCTGGTTCAACGCTCCTCGCCGAGCGACGTTGGCACCTTGGCTGGTCACAGAATGATACCACGCGCATCTGCGCGCTCCGTCGGTGCAGGTGATGAAGGTCGCAAGACCGCCTCTGTCCACGGGAGTTATAACAACATTTAGTGCGGCCTGGGAGACGGCTTTGTAAAATTCCGTCGCTTTCCGTGCGCCCGCACCGCCACGAGCAGATACCCGTGCCAAGCCATCTAGAGACGCGGCTAATTCGGTCTGACTCATGCCGTTGAAAGCGTGCCGCTTGCTATTGAGTATCGCCACCTTGTCTTCGGCGCTTATGCGATCGCCATTGGCGAGTGGCAGGTAGCGCTTCTCGCGGTCGGACCATCGTCCGATTTTCGCCTCCATAATGCCTGACAGCATCGCATTGAGCGCTAACTGATCGGCTCTCACCTTGTATTTCCCGCCGACTAGCGCAACGCTCTGCGGCCCCTTTCGAGACAATAGATCGCGTAGATCCCGTATACATAATCCCAAGCCATGCCACCCACCCTGGCTGACGATCGATGCTCCTTCGGAGCATAGTCCATTGGCGCAACTTTTTCTCAGCGATACACGTCCGCGACACATTGGTGCCTCAGACACCAGCGACTGGGCCGACGCATTGCTACTCATGAAAAGACCCAGGGCGACGCCACAGGTCGGCAGATACTTCGTGAGAAATTTGTGCATGGTCTGTCCTCATTTGACGACTGAACGAAAAATTTAGGTTGATCGAGGGTTAGAGATTGATCAACGTAAAGGGTTTCCCGCCGGGGGATGCGCTGGGCATAAGCCGTAAACCGCCCATCCTGACTTTTGCGCAAAGAAGCTTGCATGAGGGCTATTCTGCTGACATCACTCCTAATCATCATCTTATCAGAAGCCAGATGACTAGCAAATTCAGCATCCTGTCTGATGCGCACCATCTCATCGTGCGTTTCCTGCCGGACACCGAGGAAACTCGGTTCGATGCCATCTGGAAGTCGGTTGGGAGCTCCATTACTGCTGTGGACTTCTATCCGGGAGATCAAATTCCGCAGCTTCGTTTGGCTTCCTTGACCTGTGCCGCCGCAGAAGGCGAGAAATGCGCACGGGGTGATGCTGACGCTTTGCATCCTGTCGCTGAGTACGTTGCTAGCGCTCTAGAGGTTGAGTTTATTCTCGGCTCCGAAGGCAATGTTTTAGTGTCGAGCGAGCATGATAAATGTTTTTGGAGCGAAAATTGAGCGATGGCGTCAACTAGATTTAAATATTCTAAAATTGTTGAAGAATATTTTCGCATGAATAAAATATTCTTGGCGCATCCCTATAAAGTTGAAGGGGTCTACGAATATGGGCAGCGTTTTAGCGTAGAGAACGGCGTAGTTGTTGAGCGTTATGCCACGATGCCTGGCAAGCAATTTATTAGTATGGGTGCCTATTCATATTCTCGTTCCAATGGCTTGCCTCAGGCTACGAAGATCGGTCGTTTTTGCAGTCTCGCCGAAGGATTGCGCGTGATGGGCCTGAATCATCCGACAGATTGGATTACGTCGAATGTGTGCGCGTTCCGGCCCTATGCAAGGGAATTTGCAATGGCGGAATTTGGAAAGCGGGTCGTACTGCCGCCATTTCCAGCGCAGCCTCGCCCCGTGGAAATCGGAAATGACGTTTGGATTGGCCAAGGCGTTCTTCTCCGCGACGGCATCCGCATTGGGAGCGGTGCGATCGTAGCAGCTGGTTCTGTCGTCACGAAGTCTGTGCCAGACTTCGCTATTGTCGGAGGAGCTCCTGCTAAAATCATTCGAATGCGCTTCAACGCGGAACTGTGCGAACGAATAAAAGCTAGTCGATGGTGGGAGTATAATTTTGCCGACTTTGGCGATTTGCCCATGAACAGCGTGAGCGATTTTCTGGACGGGCTCGAGGATCGTATAGCCCAGAACAGTATTGTCAAATTTGAACCGGGGTGGATTGATATTGCATCCGATCTATCAAATTATCTGAGAGAATTCGCATGACGTTCGAAGTGACTTCGCTATTAGGCACCAAAAAACTGCCATCTTCTGCTATGGAAATTAAATATGGCGTTGTTCGCGGCGGGCGCTATATCGTTGAATTAATTCAAAAAAGACATGTGGATGGAGAATTTATTTTTCTTGAGCGCTATGTCGACGGTAAATCGAATAATATTCGCGCTTCCATTGAAAAGGAAGGAAATATCTTAACGATATCGGCGCCTATCACGCCCGATGTCTGCATCGAAAAGGTCCATTTGCTGCTGCAGGATGGAGCTGCCACGTATCGCATCCGCTTCACGACCGATACCTATTTTCTCGATCGATTGGTATGTGTTAACGAGCGGGAAATTCGCCGGAATATCCGCTGGACCGGCAAAATAGCCGATTACGAAACTTTGATGTTTTCGGCTATTCAGAGTTTTGGCATCCAAAGAGATAGTAGGCTGAAACTGCACTGTCTTCTTCCTGTCGCTTATCAGTCTCTAGAGCGGGAGGACGCTTCCACAAAGGCAACGGCGCTGATCATGCTGAATGAGGCTCGGGAGTCGTTCAGGCATGAACTCGATAAGGAAAGCTTTATTTCTTATCTGACGGCTTGTTGGCACCATCAACTGGATGCAGGTCAGTTAGGGCCGCTGCTTAACACCCTTTCGCAAATCCGCGAGCAGGCTTCCGATCTCTCTATTGCGCCGCTGGCGACTTACAACGCCATCCGCGGAATGCTTCTGCTCGGCTTTATCTGCCAGATTAAAAGTGAGCATGAAATGGCGCTCGCAATATATCGCGAATGCAATGCGCTGTTCAGTTTGTCTGTTTCGCGATTCGCTCAAGAGGCGCTGAATCTTTATCGTGAACTGCGATCAATATATGATTGTGCATTTCATGCAGTTATCGGCATTAATGAAATAACTGGCGGAAAAGTTAGGGGTTATTCTTTAACGTGTGATAATGTAATAATGCACGCTTCTAGGGTTAATTCGATTGATAAAAAAAGGTATTTTTCTAAAAAGTTAAAGCTAATTGTTTTGGAAAATTCATAAATTCATTTTTATTTATTTTCACAATTTAATATTGAGAATTGTTAGACTATCAGCCGCCCTCCGGTGGCCCCTCGGTCATTATGAGGATCTTGCAGTTGAATATTCCGGCGCGCTTGCGCAGGCGTTCATTTTCCAAAGATGAGTGGGGCCGGACATGGTTGTAGTCGTAGCGCCAGATGGCCGGCGTCGACGTGCTTCCGCCAAGCTGTTGAACAGTTCCTCTTAAGCAGCTCATCGCGTTGATGCTCTCGGTGAAGCCATTCTGCTGGGGCTTCCCGGTGTCGATATAATGTCCTCGACCTTGTTCTTGCTGGCTCACTGCAGGTAAGCGGGGCCTGAGGGCCGCCTTGCGCGGTGCCCATTCGCCGGGATGATTGCCGCTCTTTTAGCGAGGTGGCGGGTGTCGGACGAGATCGAGGATTCAGCAAGCGAACGGGCGAGTAGTCATATGAGTAATCGTATGAGTAGTCGGATCGAGGTCGTTAGCCGGGTGTCGGGGCGGCGGCGGTGTACGCATCCGGTGTGGACCGCAGGCGCGCAGCATTTTTGAGGTAAGACCTCATAGGAGTATCGCTACCGATATTCCTGTGAGATCGGGTTTACGCTGCTGGCAAATCAGGCCGCCTGAGCGGTATCGATCTTTTCGCGCAGGTGTTTCCAGGTCCATGGCAGCAACTCATGGAGGCGGTTCTGGGATATGTCAGCGATCCGCGTGAGCACGTCGGTTAGCCAGACGAGGGGATCGACATCGTTGAGTTTGCAAGTGGCGATGAGGGTGTACATCATTGCGGCGCGCTCACCGCCACGGTCAGAACCGACGAACAACCAAGCTTTTCTTCCTCTTGCAATGGCTCTCAGGGCGCGTTCGGCGGCGTTGTTCGTGAGACATATCCGGCCATCTTCGAGGAATGCGGTAAAAGCGGGCCATGCGTTGAGCATGTAATCCATCTTTTTGCCGACTGCGTCCTTAGAGGAGAGCAGCCCGCGCTGTTCACGCATCCAGTCACCCAGCTCCGCGACCAGCGGGGCTGACAGGATTTGGCGCACGGCATGCCGTTCGGCGGCAGGACTGCCGTTGATATCGCGCTCGATAGCGAAGATGCGGTCGATGCGCTGTACGGCCTCAATCGCAAGTGGCGAGATGACGACACGCTTGCCAGGTTTACGCTTCAACTGGGTGGCGATGTCGGCAAGTTCGAAGAAGTATCGCCTCGCATGGGCCCAACAGGCAGCGTGGGTAATCGTCCCTTCGGCCCGACCGGGGTCATAAAGCGCGTTATAGCCGGCATAATTGTCGGCTTGAAGGATGCCCCGATAGCCAGTGAGATGCCCCCGGCTGTGCTCGCCCTTGCGGTCCCTAGAATGTCAATCGGCGTGCAAACGGGACCCCTTATCGGCGCGCAAAAGGGACCCCCTGTCAGGATGGCGGAGCGTTGATGTGACGGGCTTCCTTGCGCTGCGCGCGGCGTAGGGAGGGCGTAGCCCGACCGGAGGCGCGCGCAGCGCAAAACATCTTCTAATTGATCGGTGCTGGGGGGGATCAGCTGCGGTTTTTGAAGCGCCAGCTGTCATTGCCGGTCTCGACGATGTCGCAATGATGGGTGACGCGGTCGAGGAGCGCGGTGGTCATCTTGGGATCGCCGAACACGGTGGGCCACTCGCCAAAGGCGAGGTTGGTGGTGATGATGACGCTGGTCTGCTCATAGAGTTTGCTGATCAGGTGGAACAGCAGCTGGCCGCCTGATCGGGCGAACGGCAGATAGCCCAGTTCATCGAGCACGATCAGATCGAGGCGGGATAGCTGGGCGGCGAGAGCGCCACTCTTGCCGATCCTGGCCTCCTCTTCGAGGCGGGTCACCAGATCGACCGTGTTGAAGTAGCGGCCTCGGGCGCCGGAGCGCACTACATTGGCGGTGATGGCGATGGCCAGATGGGTCTTTCCTGTGCCTGTGCCGCCGACCAGGACGATATTGCGCCGTGCGGGCAGGAACGCGCCGCTGTGCAATGAACGCACAAGCCCCTCGTTGATCGGGGTACCCTCGAACCGGAAGGCATCGATGTCCTTTACGACTGGCAGCCTGGCAGCGGCCATCCGGTATCGGATCGACGCGGCATGACGATGCGTCGCCTCCGCTCGCAGGAGATCGGTCAGTATCTCCATGGTGGTGCGCTGGCGCTGAAGGCCGGTGGTGACGGCATCGTCGAACGCGCCCGCCATGCCCTTGAGTCCAAGCCCGCGCATGGCCTCGATCATATCATGCCGCTGCATCGAAGGTCCTCAGCTGGTCGTAACGGGCACAGTCGGCGATCGGGGGATGGCGCAGAGCGCTATCCTCGGAGGTGATGATCGTCAGAGGACGCGGCGGTTCCCGGCGTCGTGCCAGGATGTTGAGGATCAGGTCGTCGCTTGCCGTGCCCGTCGCCAGTGCCTCACGCACAGCGGCTTCGACAGGCTCCAGGCCATCGGTCAGTACGGCCGACAACACACGGACGAACCGGCGATCGGCATCGTCGCCATTACCCAGCTTGCGGCGCAGGCGGGCAAGCGCCGGTGGCAGATCCCAGTCCTGGAAGGGGGCACCGTTCCGCAGCGCGCCAGGCTTGCGGGCCAGCACTGGCAGATAATGCCAGGGGTCATAGATCGTGCGGTTGCGCCCAAAGTAGCGAGGATGTTCAGCGACAACCTCTTCGCCGCAGCGAACGACGATGCGATCGGCATAGGCGCGGACCTGCACCGTGCGTCGTGCCACCGTCGATAGCACCGAGTAGCGATTGCGGTCGAAGCTGATCAGGCAGGTGCCGGTCACAGCATGCTCGCTCTCATTGAAGCCGTCGAACGGTCCCAGCATCGGCTGCAGCGCAGATCGTTCGATCTCCAGCATCTGCGCCACGGTCAGCTCTCCCTGTTCGGGATGGGGCTGCCGTTCCGCCCAGCGCCGACACTCGGCCTCCAGCCAGCCATTGAGCTCTTCGAGACTGGCGAACCGCAACCGGGGCTGGAAGAAGCGACCCCGGATCGTCTGCACCTGGTTCTCGACCTGACCCTTCTCCCATCCCGCCGCAGGCGAGCAGGCCGTGGGCTCGACCATATAATGGTCGGTCATGATCAGGAACCGCCGGTTGAAGACGCGTTCCTTGCCGGTGAACACGCTCGTCACAGCCGTCTTCATATTATCGTAGATGCCGCGCCCTGGCACGCCGCCGAAGAAAGCAAAGCCGCGCGCATGCGCGTCGAACAGCATCTCCTGGCTCTCACGAGGATAAGCCCGGACATAGACCGCGCGTGAGGCACACAGTCGCATATGCGCGACCTTCACCCGCATCGGTGCCCCGGCGATCTCAACATCTTCATGGCTCCAGTCGAACTGGTAGGCCTCGCCTGGCCTGAACATCAGCGGGATGAAGGCCGTGACACCATCGCCGGCATCTTTGCGCCGCTCGATCTTCCAGCGCGTCGTATAGCGCCGCACCGCATCGTAAGAACCCTCAAAGCCTTCGCGCACCAGCAGGTCATGGATCCGCGTCATCCGCAGCCGGTCACGCCTGCCGCGCAGCTCGTTCTCTTCCAGCAGCGTGTTCAGGCGCTCCTGAAACGGACCGATCCTGGGCAGCGGCTGAACCTTGCGCTGATAATCAAAGGCGCCCTCCGGCGCTCGGACCGCTTTGCGGATGACCTTCCGCGACACATGCAGATCCCGTGCGATCGCCTTGATCGCCTTGCCTCCGGCATACTCGCGCCGGATCCGTAAAACTGTCTCCAAAACCAACATCCCGATCTCGCCGCCTGAAAATCCAGCCGGCTGCTTAAACCATCGAAATGAGGGGTCCCTTTTAGACGCCGATCACCCCGCTAACGGGGTCCTTTTTGCACGCCGATCCACAGTCCCTAGAATAGTAGAACAGTGCCGCCGGTGCCCGCCCACCTGCAAACGGCGCATCATCGCAGACATAAGTCCACATCCGGGCGATGTCGGTCTTGTACTTTGCCAGGCGCGGCACGGTGGTGTCGTCGCCGTGGAGGCGCCCGGCACCGAGCGTGTGCGCTTCGAGCAGCAGAAAAACCGGCTTCACAGCGGCAGCGATCGCACCGATCTGATCGGCAAGCGTCGAAAGGCTGAGCGGGATGCCCTGGCTCTCGAGGCGATCGCGCTGGCTATTGAGTGGCTGGTGCAGCCCGAACTTGTTGAACGCAAGGCATGCGAGGAAATGCGGGCCAAACATGGCGCGCGGCGTGACGTGAAACGGCGCTGGCGGCTGCGTGATGGTCTGGCACGATCTGCAGGAAAAGCGCTCGCGCACGGTCTCGATGATCTTGTGCTGGGCAGGCACAGTCTCAAGCGCACGAATGACGCTCTCGCCAAGCTTGCTCAGGTTATCCGAACCGCAGCAAGGACAGTTCTTCTCGGCGGGAATAACGACCCGCTCGACGGGAAGACCTGGCGGAAACTCCCGGCGCGTTTGACGCTTGCGTGTGAAGGCTTCGACAGTGGTCGTTTTTGCAGCTGCCTGCTGCGCAGCGATCTCATCTTCGGTTGCAGTGGCCTCTAGCTCTTCGAACTCGAGTTCCATCTGGTCGATCAGGCGGCGCGAACGCTCCGAAGATGGTCCGTGCAGCGCGCGACGCATCTTCTCGTTTTGCAGCTCAAGATGGGCGTTGCGGGCGATCAGATCAGCGTTGATTGCCAGGACGCGGGCGGCATTGGCCTCTGCCTCGACGGCGCGCAGATCCGCGCGGGCAACGGCCTCGCGCAGGTCTTGCATATCGCGGGCCGAGAGCGTCTCCATCGCCGGAATCCCTAGCAGAATCGGCCCTGAGCCCGAAGGAAAATCGCCAGAAAAATGCTACCCAACTTTGCTCGGACGCCAGGCTTTCTGCGGGTTGCGCCAGTCAATGCCCTCTAAGGCCTGTGGACATTTAGGGGATTCCCTTTTTCGCGTGGATCGGATTCAAGACTGGCGAAGGGAGCGTCATTTTGGATCGACACGGAATAAGCGACGAGCAGTGGGAACGGGTTCGTCCTGCGCTTCCCGGTAAAATCGGGGACCGAGGCCGTTCTGCCGCAGACAATCGGAGATTTGTCGATGCGGTCTTATGGATCGCTGCGACAGGAGCGCCGTGGCGGGACTTGCCGGAGAGCTTCGGCAACTGGAACTCCAATTTCCGTCGCTTCCGCAGATGGGCGGTGAAAGGGATCTTCGACCTTCTATTTGAGCAGCTATCCGGCGACCGCGACTTTGAATATGCCATGATCGACGGCACGATCGTCCGGGTCCATCAGCAGGGCACCGGCGCAAGGGGGGGACTCATCGTCAGGCGATCGGACGGTCGCGCGGAGGGCTGACCACAAAGATCGTGGCGTTGGTAGATGCGCTGGGAAACCTAGCCCGTTTCGTACTGGTGCCTGGCCAGAGCCACGACCTCGTCGGAGTGAAACCGCTAATCCAGGACGTCGAATTCGATATGTTCCTCGGAGACAAGGCTTTCGACGCAGACTGGTTGCGAACCGAGTTGAACGAACGAGGCGCTGTAGCGGTGATCCCTCCCAAATCGAACCGAAAGCAAAAGATCGAATGCGACTTTCACGCTTATCGCTGGAGGCACCTCGTCGAGAACTTCTTCTGCAGCCTCAAAACATTCCGGCGGATCGCCACCCGATACGAGAAAACCGATCAAAGCTACCGAGCTATGATCAACCTCGCAGCTTTGAAGATCGCCATGCGATAAATGTCCACAGGACTTAGCAGGCAGGCCAGTGCCGAGGCCGAAATCGGCACCGTACCGTCCTTCGCAGAAGGCCAAACAAAACGCCCCTTCTCGAGCCGTTTTGCATATAACGACATGCCGAAATCGTCGTGCCACAAAATCTTGATCAATGATCCGCTGCGCCCCCGGAAAATGTACAGATCCCCTTGATGAGGATCACGCTTCAGACTTTCCTGAACCTGCAGCGCCAGACCGCGCATGCCACGTCGCATGTCTGTGTGACCCAGCGCGATCCAGATCTTCGCATCGCTCGGCACGGGGATCATCCTTCAAGCCCCGCCAGCACCCGAAGCAGCGCGGCGACATCGACGTCGCGGTCGACGATGATCCGGCGGCCATTGCCGCAAACAATCTCCATCTGGCCGCGTGACGACGGAACTGGGCAATCAGGGGTCACAACCACCGGCGCAAAGCCGGATATCCCTCTGGAAATCTGCGGAAATAGCCGTCTGCGCCAATCATAGATCTGGGATGGATCAACATCATGGCGCCGCGCTACCGTCAAAACTGAAACGCCGCGCTGAAACGCCTCCTCTACGATCCGTTGCTTTGCGTCATCGGTCCAACGCCTACGCCGGCCCGTCTCCAATACATCCAGGCGACGAACGCCCGGAAACACATCGCTGATTATCTCATCCATGCCCGCGCAATGCGCCGGCTACATCCGACCGACAATGCGGCCGCTACCGGAGGCGTACGCGGCGGTGGACGGTAGAGCAGAAGCTATCCGTGCTGCGGGATGCATTCGGCCCGGAGGGCTGCGTGCGTACGGCCTGTGAACGCCATGATGTCGGCAGCGGCTCGATCTACACTTGGCGGCGCCAGGCGATGTCCGGTGAGCTTGCCGGGGTTCGCAAGTTGGCCGAGCCGGCATTTGCGGAGGTGCAGATTAGCGAGCAGCTGTCATCGGTCGTGCAATTCTCCGCAAAAGTGGGCTTTGAAAATTCCCTAGTTGGTGGCCCCTTCATCTCATTCTGCCGGGGCTAGCCCCGGCAGAATGAGATGAGCCGACATTGTCCTCATCTCCTTTGCAGACGCGGAGACGGGGCCGATGATCCGACTTGGAGAATTGATGATGATCCTCGAACTACATCGGCAGGGTGTATCGATATCCGCCATTGCCCGACGCACTGGTCGCGATCCCAAGACCATCCGAAAATATATCGAACGGGGCATCGAGGCCCCGGTTTACGGCCCTCGCATGCTGGGTCGACCGAACAAACTGGCACCCTATCTGGAATTTTTGCGTGAGCGAGTGACGGCCTTTCCCGATCTGACGGCGGCGCGCCTGACGCGGGAAATCCGTGAGCTGGGATATATGGGCGCCTATACCGCAGTAAAGCGGTTCCTGGCAGCAATCCGGCCGCGGAAAACGGCCCTAAGCCCTTTGAGGTTCGGTTCGAGACGCCGCCTGGCGTGCAGGCACAGGTCGACTTTGCCCGGTTCGTCGTCGAATTTACCGATGAGCCCGGCGTCAGCCGGATCGTCTGGCTGTTCAGCCTGGTGCTGGGACATTCGCGCTTCCTGTTTGCGCGCTACGTCATGCATCAGGATCTCCAAAGCCTATTGCGCTGTCATATGCAGGCCTTTGAAGCGCTCGGCGGCGTCCCGATCGAGATCCTCTACGATCGCATGAAAACCGCTGTGACCGGGGAAGATGATCAGGGCCACATCATCTACAATCGATCATTGCTGGCTCTGGCCGGGCATTATCGCTTCGTGCCGCGCGCCTGCCGTCCCTATCGGGCCAAGACCAAGGGAAAGGTCGAGCGGCCATTCAGCTATATCCGCAAGGACTTCTTCCTGGGCCGGAGCTTCCGCAATCTGGACGATCTCAATGTCCAGCTGATCGACTGGCTCGATACCGTCGCCAACGTCCGTGTCCACGGCACGACGCAGCGGATTATTGCTGAAGCCTTCGCCGCCGAGCAGCCTGAGTTGCAGCTGCTTCCGGCGGGCCGCTTTGACGCTGTTCTGAAGCTGGAGCGCCGCGTCAGCCACGATGGGATGGTCTCGGTCGGCGGCAATTACTACAGCGTTCCCGATCGCACCCGGCGCGTCGTCGAAATCCAGCAGTTGCCCGACAAGATCCGGATCGTAGACCGGGGCCAGGTCATTGCCGAGCACCCGGTTCTTGAGGGGCGCCGGCAGTGCAGGATCGATCCTGCGCACCGGACAGGCAGCAGCGGCGCCAAGCGCCGTATCCATGGTAAAGAGGTAATCGCCATCGGTCGTGTAGGCGAGCATGTCACCGTGCGCTCCCTGGCCATCTATCAAGCGATCGGCAGCCAACTGGCGCGGGGAGAACGGCCATGAACCATGGGGGTGCCGCATCCCGCGTCGATAATATCCGCCGCAGCCTGGCCCATCTCAAAATGCCACGCGCCCTGGAGATGCTCGACGCCACCCTGCGCGGCATAGAGCAGGGCAAAATCGATGGCATCGAGGCCATCGACATATTGCTGAACGAAGAACTGTCGCTCCGGGAGAACCGCAGGATCAAGGCAGCCCTGCGCATGGCAAGGCTGCCGATCATCAAGACGCTGGACGGATATGACTTCTCCTTCCAGCCATCGCTCGACCGGAACCGCATCCTGGCGCTCGCTGGCCTGGACTTCATCAACCGGGCCGAGGTGGTGCATCTGCTGGGCCCGCCCGGTACCGGGAAAAGCCATATCGCCACGGCCCTTGCCGTCGAGGCCGTGAAGGCGGGCAAGAGCGTCTACTTCATCCCGCTCGCCGATCTGATCGCTTCACTGACCAAGGCTGAACGCGAGGGCACGTTGCGCGAGAAGATCCGCTTCCTATGCCGATCCTCCCTGCTCGTCGTCGACGAGATCGGGTATCTTCCCGTCACGCCCGGCGGCGGCAATCTCTTCTTCCAGCTCGTCAACGCCCGATATGAAAAGGGTGCCATGATCCTGACGTCAAACCGCGGCTTCGCCGAATGGGGTGATGTCTTTGGCGATCCGGTGGTGGCCACCGCGCTGCTCGACCGCCTTCTTCACCACGCTGTGGTCATCCAGATCGAGGGCTCCAGCTATCGCATGCGACAGCACGCCGACCTGCTGCCCGAGCATGCGCGCATGGCACCGTCCAACAACCCGCCGCCCTTGCCAAAGCGGCGCGGCCGCCCGCCAGCAAAGGAAAAGCCCGATCTCCATCACGGCTGATCACCGACACAAACCCTCCCGCCAAACTAGGGAATTTTAGATGCCCACTTTTGCGGAATCTTCGGTGCCCGTTGACACCAGCCAGCCTTGCCTGTCCCGACAGTTGCAGCGAGCAGCGGCGGCGTGATTGGCATCGAACTGCCGTCTGGTATCAGGGTGAGCGTGGATGCCACGGTCGATGCCGATGCCCTGTCACGGGTGATCGGTATCCTGACGCGATGATCCCGCTGCCGCCATCGACGCGGATCTTCCTGGGTAAGGGTTTCGACGGCCTGGCGGTGATGACGCAGCAGGTTCTGGAGCAGAGCCCCCATTCCGGTGCGCTGTTCGCTTTCCGGGGCAAGCGCGGCGATCTGGTGAAGCTGCTTTGGTACGACGGCCAGGGCATGTGTCTGTTTTCCAAGCGGATGGACCGGGGGCGCTTCGTGTGGCCGTCGACCAAGACGGGGTCGGTGGTGATGACGGCGGCGCAGCTTTCGATGCTCTTGGAAGGCATCGACTGGCGGCGACCTGAACGCACTTTCACTCCTTCATTGGCGGGGTAAAACGCCCATTTTCTGGTGCTTTATTAGCGTTTCGACCATCGATCTGCTATATGATCGTGGTGTCGGACGCAGGCCTTTCCACCCCTGATAAAGACGCTCGGATCGCCGAGCTTGAAGCTGCATTGGCAGCTGCCCACGCCGATATTTCCGCCCGCGACATCCTGATCGATACGCTGCGCGTGCAGATTGCGCGCCTCAAGCGGATGCAGTTCGGCAAGTCGTCCGAGAAGCTCGATACCCAGATTGCTCAGCTTGAGCTGGCGCTCGAAGAACTCGAAGGCGAGGCCATCGTCGCCGCCGCGCGTCGAGGCGATCCAGTAGCCGTCGATCGGCCACCACCGGTTCGGACGCTACCAGCTCATCTGCCGCGCGAGGAGCAGCGGATCGAGCCCGAGCAGGGTAACTGCACCTGTCCCGACTGCGGCGGCGCGCTGCGGCCGCTAGGGCAGGATAGCGACGAGATGCTCGATGCCGTGCCGGTGCAGTGGCGCGTCGTTCGGACCATCCGCCCCAAATATAGCTGCCGGGCGTGCGAGAAGATCGTGCAGGCGCCCGCGCCGGTGAAGGCGATAGCGCGGGGCAAGGCGACCTTCGGTACCCTGGCCCATGTCGTCGTCTCCAAGTTCGACCATCACCTTCCGTTATACCGCCAGGCCGAGATCATGGCCGCGCAGGGCATCGAGATCGACCGCTCGACGCTGGCTGGCTGGGTCGGCCAGGCATCTGTCCTGCTCGATCCGATCATCAACCGCATCCGCGAGGCCGGACTGACCGCTTCAAAGATCCACACCGACGATACACCGGTCCCTATGCTCGATCCGGGACTTGGCAAGGCGGCAACCGGCAGGCTCTGGGCCTATGCCGTCGACGATCGGGGCTGCGGTGCCATGACCCCGCCGCTGGTCTGGTATGAGTTCACCACCGACCGGACAGGCGCACATCCCCAACGGCAGCTGGCCAGTTTCACCGGCTATCTTCAGGCGGAAGGCTATGCCGGATACGACAAGCTCTACGACACCAACCGCGTCACCGAGGTCGCCTGCTGGGCGCATTTCCGGCGCAAGATATTCGACATTCATGCGACCAAGCCGACACCGCTCACCACTGATCTGCTTGAACGCATCGGTCAGCTCTATGAGATCGAGGCGGAGGTTCGCGGCCACCAGCCCGATATCCGACGACGAAGCCGACAGGACCGCACCAAGCCGCTGATCGACGAACTGCGCCAGGCGCTCGACGATGCCCTGCGCCGCCTTTCGCCCAAATCCGAGATGGCCAAGGCCATTGCCTATGGTCGCAAGCGCTGGGTCGCTCTGACGCGCTTTCTCGATGATGGACGTCTGGAAATCGATAACAACATAGCCGAGCGCGCCATGCGCTGCGTGGCCCTGGGTCGCAAAAACTGGTTGTTCGCAGGTTCAAAAGCAGGCGGCGATCGCGCCGCTGCCATCTATTCCGTCATCGAGAGCGCCAAACTCAATCGAACCACAGGCCTATATCGCCGACGTCATCGCCAGGATCGCTGGCAACTGGCCTGCTACCCGCTGGGATGAACTCATGCCGTGGAACTGGCGGCCCGATCAGCAACCGATCGCCGCAGCCGCCTGATCTGCGGTCTCCAGGCCCCGCTTACACTGCAGGACCGCCTGGCCCGGAAATTCAGTACGATTGTCGCTGACAATGTAAGCAGGTTTCCGCTGTAACGACATATGGCAAATTTGCACATTCGCCATATGTCGCGTTCGGCCGCAAACGTCCGCTGAGCGACGAACTTTGGGACATTCCTGCCGTCTCCATAGCGAGAGGTTGAACGGCAGCTGTTAGAAGAGGCGACTTTTCGGCTTTTATCGATCCTCACCACCCGCCACGCCAAAGACGATGACCATGAGATTGTGCTGGGTCTGGCCGCTCACCATCGAAAGCGCGGCAAGCGCCGCGGATGACTCAAACGAAACGCGTAATATGGGTGCGTATCCTCGTACCAGACGACCGCTTTGAGCGCGAATTCGCGCGCTGGGCTGCCCTCGTTTGTGTTGAGGATCACCGTCTTTGTCGGGCTGGGATTTGCTTCATCTGCACCATCACGTGCCGCCGGACGGCCTTTGCCTCCTGTCCGCTGACCATCATCAACTGCTTGATATGCACCGACGACAGCATCCGGCACATGGCGATCGAGAGATGCGCCGGGACATATTTCAAGACATGATAGAGGCGGTGCCGGCCCTTTTTAGTGTCGAAGCCACGGGATTTGCACTGGTATGGCGGCTTCAGGAGGTAGTAGCAGAGGTGGCTGAGCGTATGGCGGTGCTGTATCCGCCGACCCACCACGGTCTCTGCGCCTGTTGCACATACTAACCGCCCCGAAGCCGCCAGATCATCCGCCAAGTCTGATGGCCTCCAATCCTGCTCGGTCCACGCAATCATATGGACATGGGGTATCAGCCAACGATCCTTACCCGTCCGAGGCACGTTTTTCAGCGCGTCGACTTCGATTGTTGCGATCCACTCCAGGCCTTTGCCCTGCATCAGGTTTCGCAACCGGGATCGGATATCATCTAGGGGCAGGACAGGGTGGCTGCTAAGGCGGTGCCAGTCATCGTGGATGAAGGTCAGAAAGTAGAAGTTGAGGTGCTTGTTGCGCCGGAAAAACCGCCGCATCACCGAGGCGAGAGCAAACATCAGGGTTGCCCGCGCATCCAGGTCACAGCCCCGTAAATTGCCGGTCCTCAAACCCGGTTGGATATCCAACTGCCGGGCAGCTTGCGCGGACAATCCATGCCGGTAGCGTGCAATCCGCTCCTCCAGTATCTTGCCGGTGATGGAACACAGGTGCTTCGCCCTCCCGGGATTGCGAGCACGGGCGCATGTGCCGAACTGAATTTTCTTCTCCCGCTCGGTAGGGGTGAGGGCATTCCATGGCAACCCCGCCTCTTGGCTATATTGTTGCAGTGCCTCTATCCGCTGCTGTCTCTCGGCACGGTCACGGGGAGGCCGGTGATACTTGATGGCAGGCGGCTTGCGCTTACGCTCGGGCGATGACTCCTTCTTGGTAGGTTCAAATTCACAGATAGGGGTATCAGCATGGCTACGTTCATGCTGTGGTGCGTATTTTCCCATGAGGCAGATTCCTCGATCTACCCCACCAACACCCATCATAAGGTAGGTATATGGATATATATTAGTGGGGGTATGATAGTGCATGGTGAGCTTACCCAGCTTGGATAAGCAGGCGGGCATAGACGCATCGATGCTATGAGCATGGACGCGCACATGCTGATTTACAGGCCGCGTTTGCCGATCCGGGCACCCGGTGACCGTTTACGACGCGCGGCAACCGATATGTTCCGACGCACTTTCCTGCGGCGTGCGGCCAGTGCCTTATCGCTCAGCTTCGGCTTAGGTCTGGCAACCGGCACTGACGCGCGCGGTCCCTTCTCGAGAGCACGGCGTCGCTGGACCTCCTGGCTCCCGCCGATCTGATGGAGAAAGCCACCCACGAAGCGACTGGGCACACCGGCGTCGTAGGAATATTGGAGCTTGTGCGCGATGTGCCTGATCTGGTTGCGACGCGTCTTGGTGATCTCGCCCAGCATTCCGAAGAAGGCTGTCGCTAACCAAGCGAAGGCCATTGCTTGAAGCTCAGGCCCCGGCGACCAGCCTCTTCCGCTGGCATCTGTGATGAAGGATTGCAGTTCGACCGGGCGACGAATTGCTCGCCTCCCGACGCGGTTGATCATCCTATCGGCGTATCCGTTTGCCTTCTCCTGTGGGGCGCGAAAGCGGGGGTCTTTCGGATTGTCGATCCGGTGCTGATACTCTCGGGTATAATCGGCGAGCGCATCCATCAGGCTGCGACGCATTTTTCCAAATTTTCGAGACATGAGATGCTCCTGTCGCCGCTCCACACCCATTCGTAGGGCGCAAAAATGTATCTCCTGAACCCGGCGAGGGATCGGAGCGGCGCATATTGAAGGTGAGGGAATAGCGCGGGTTGCGCGCCGGAACGGGTGGCTAGGAGAGCCTAGCCGCCGGTCAAGGATTAGCTCTTCCGCGCAGCAGGATCAGCAGCACCTTGCGCAACCTCGCGCACACTTTCGACCGTGACGAATGTGCGCCGGCCAATCTTGACGCGCTTCAGCTTGCCCTGATTTATAAGAGCAAAAAAACTCGTATTGCCAATCCCGCCAAGCGCAGATCGGGCATCTATGTTGCTGAGTAGCAGTTCCATACTTTCCTCCATCCCGCATGGCCGGAATGCCCTGCGGACGAGGTAGGTAGTGCGCGACACGCAGCGAATTCGGCTGACCCTAGAACGACCCCATTCTGGCACGAATTGGCACTAATTCAGTAAGCACAGACCAATATGATGGTTACAGTAGGAGGACACCGCGTGAACGGCAGGGGTTATTGGCACTGCCAGTTCAGGCTTTGAAGGTGATCCGATCAACCACTCGAACGCTGACGTTGGTCTTTCACATATTTGTCCCAGATCATGCGAACATCGGTACGAATAGCCCGTTCGCCAAAAGCAAAACCCATGTTTTCTCTAATTTCTAATGACAGCTCAGCCTGACTCGAAAATATATCTCGATTCAGCCTATCTTCACGCTCCAGATCAATCACCGCATGCCAAAAGCTTCGCCATTTTAACTCATCCCGTTTCGCGCCCCGGCGGCTGGCAATTTGGGAATCATCATCGTTGGACGCGATCAGCGCCATGACATCATTCAGAAAAAAATGAACGCCCTCGTAAAGATGAATCCAGCGAGGCTTCAAAGTTTCAGTGATGGAGAATTTGTCGACCGGCCATCGCCATTCCATTTGGTCGCTCGCCCACCTTTTGCTTGACCGCCATGTGAGCGCTGGAAGTTCGACATCATGTTCTAAAGTTTCGTCATCTACAGCAGGCTGGCCCTTCCATGCAGCAACGATAGTATGTTCATCGGAGATCCAGCCTCGTCGAGCAGCGGACCTGACATGCCCATCTCGCAATTGGTCCGCCAGAATATCTTTGGCTTGGACAGAACCACCAAGCTGGCGCTCGACGAGTTTGAGGGCTTTAGATGCAGGAACCCAACTTTCGTCGAAGCAAACTGAATTGCTTTCTCCGCCGTCCGACATGAGTTCCCTCCAGGCAAAAGCTCCTGGCTGAAGTCAATATGAGAAGATTCTAGATTGGCAATGCAGAATTAAAATTTCGAGCGATCGAAAGCCAGATCAGCGTCTACGTCCGTCAGTGATCGCCCAAAGCCAAACCAAAAGTGGGCATAAAAATGGGCATAGCTCCGCCGAAGCGGAAATTATCTAGCAAAATCAACAAAAAATGGCGGAGACGGAGGGATTCGAACCCTCGGTGGCCCCTTAAGGCCACGACGGTTTAGCAAACCGCTGGTTTCAGCCACTCACCCACGTCTCCGCACGAAATTTGCCCACCCAGACAGGAGAGCAATGGCTGGCAGGGGCTATAGCGAGGGCTTTGCAGCATGGCAACGGGCTGTTTGCGGAATTTTTCGCCGTCTTTCCTCTTTCGTTCCGGCGCGGAATCGACTCAGGTCGCCGTTCGTTCATTGTCGTTTCAGCTTGCTGGTCGCAATGCCATGATATGACATTTAAGCGGGCTTTTCGGGGAGTATCGGGCATGATCGGCATCAACGGGCAGATAGGGGGCCGTATCGCGCGCGCCACGGCGCTGGTCGCGGCGCTCGCGGGCATGGCGCTGACGCCGATCGCCGCCTCGGCGCAGGTCAAGACGATCGATCCCAATACGGCGATCGATTCCGACCTCGCGCCGCCGCCGCCGGTCAATAGCGTGCCGACCGATCCCGGCGTCGACAGCAGCGTCAATCAGGGCATCAGTCCCGGCGTCACCCCCTATGAAGCGCCAGCCGGCAGCGCCGCCGGCAATACCGCCACCGGCGCGCCGGTGACGAGCAATTCGCCGCCTGCCGCCCTTTCGCCCGCCGAATCCTATCAGGAAGACGACCTGATCGGTGCGGCCGAAGGCGTGTTCGGCAAGGGCGCCGAGGGCCTCGCGGGCCTCATCGAAAAAGTGCTGAAGGATCAGGGCCGCCCCAACGCCTATATCGCCGGTCGCGAAGCGTCGGGCGCCTTTGTCGTGGGCCTGCGCTACGGTTCGGGCACGCTCAACCATAAGGTGGAGGGCAAGCGCGAAGTCTATTGGACCGGCCCGTCGATCGGCTTTGACGTCGGCGGCAATGCGGCCAACACCTTCGTCCTCGTCTATAATCTCTACGATACCCAGGATCTCTACCACCGCTTCCCCGCGGCGGAGGGCACCGCCTATCTGGTCGGCGGCTTCACCGCCTCCTATCTGCGCTGGGGCAATGTCGTGCTGATCCCCATCCGCCTGGGCGTCGGCTACCGCTTGGGCGTCAATGCGGGCTATATGAAGTTCAGCGAAAAGCGCACTTGGCTACCCTTCTAATCCTCCCCGGTACGGGGAGGGGGACCGCCGCCGCAGGTGGTGGCGCAGGGGGCGCGCCACCCGCTCACCCCTTATAAGCCCAGCGCCAACTGCCCGCCCTGCGCCTCGCCCCCTTCTTCCCCCTCCAGATTATGCACCCCCAACCCCAGCAGCCGCGCGCCCATGCGCAGCGGCAGTTGCGCGACCAGCAATTCCCGCCCGGCCTGCGCCAGCACGTCCGGCGACCGCACCGGCGTCGAAAAACTCCGTGACCGGGTGATGATGCGGAAATCGGCGAACTTCACCTTCAACACCACGGTCCGGCCCCAGGCCTGCGCCTTTTCGATCCGGGTCCACAGGCTCGCCGCGATCCGCTCGATCTCCGCCACCAGCGCCGCCTCCTCGACCAGATCGTCGAAGAAAGTGTCCTCCACGCTCACCGACTTGCGGCCCTCCCGCTCGCGCACCGGCCGGTCGTCTTGCGCCCGCGCCGCGCGATAATAATAGTCGGCTGCGCTGCCGAAATGCGTCTGCAGAAATCGCATGTCCCGCGCCCGCAGGTCCGCGCCCGTTTCGATCCCCAGCGCCTGCATCCGCTTGGCCGTCACCGGTCCCACGCCATGGATGCGCCGCACCGGCATCGCCGCGATGAAGGCCGGCCCCTCACTTGGCCGCACCACGCAAACGCCGTCGGGCTTGTTCTGGTCCGACGCCAGCTTCGCGATCAGCTTGTTGTAGGACACGCCGGCCGACGCGGTCAGCCCCGTCTCTTCCCGGATCATCCGCCTGATCTCTTCCGCCACCTGCGTCGCCGACGCGATGCCCGGCTTGTTCACTGTCACGTCCAGATAGGCTTCGTCGAGCGAGAGCGGCTGGACGATGTCGGTGAAGCGGCTGAAAATCTCCCGCACCTGGCCCGATACCGTGCGATAGACGTCGAAACGGGGCGGTACGAAGATCAGGTCGGGGCAGAGCCGCCGCGCCCGCGCGCCCGGCATGGCGGATCGCACGCCAAATGTGCGGGCTTCATAGCTGCATGTCGCCACCACGCCGCGCGGGCCGCCCCCACCCACCGCGATTGGCAATCCGCGCAATGACGGATCGTCGCGCTGCTCCACCGACGCATAAAAGGCGTCCATGTCGACATGGATGATCTTGCGCAGCGGCGGCGGCGAGGCGTCCATGCCATCGTCTATGCCATAGTCAGGAACGAAAGGGAAACAGACTCGGCCGCCTCAATCCTGCACGCGCAGATTGTCGAGCAACGTCTCCAGATGGGCGCGGCTGATCCGGCTCCACACATTATAGGTGCAATGCTGCCCGCCGATCCGCAGATAGGCGAGCGAATGCAACCCCTTGCCGTCCGGATTGTCCGCTGGATAGGGCTCCGCGCCGACCACGCCATAACCGGCAAAGGCAGGATGGGGCAGCGTGGGCAGATCGCGCATATAGGGCCATTGCCGCGTCAGCCGCGCCCGCTGCGCCGCATCCGGCTCGGCATCGATCGCGATTGTCCCCGGCCCGGCGAAGCCATAGGCGCTGCGCACTCCCGGCAGGTCGAATGCGACCGCCCAGCCGCCGCTAAACTGCGCGGCGCGCGCCTTGCCCGCCGCGCCGCCGTCGGACCGCAGCGCCAGCGGCGCGCATTGCGTCCGATTTTCTGCCACATCCCACTGGACCCGCGCGACATCCGCGCCGATCAGTGGCGAAGACGCAGGCGCGGCGGGTGGCGCCGGTCCATCGGACGATAGTGGTTTGGGGGACGCCGGGGGCGTCACCGGCGGCGGGGCGCACCCACCCGCCATCATCGCGGCCATCAGAATCATGCGTCTCATGGCAAGAGGGACGCACCAGTCTATGCGCGGTTCCCTATTCCCGTTTCCCTAATCCCGTTTCCCTAATCCCGTTTCCCTAATCCCGTTTCCCTAATCCTTGTCCTTCAGGCCCAGCAACACGGCGAAAGGGCTGGCCTGCTCCTCGCTCAGCACGCCGGCCTCCTTCAGATAGGCGTCCGCGTCCGGCGCGCGGGGGAAGGGGGTCATCGCCAGCGCCATCGTTTCGGCCACCGCTTCGCCCATGTCGATCACATGGCCGTCATAGCCGATCGTATCGCAATCCTCCGCATCCAGCTCCAGTTCGTCGGCCGCCTGCGCTTCCTCGCTCTCGACCACGAAGCGCAACACGAAATCGCTGTCGATCGTTTCGGGCACCGGCACGCCGGTCGCGACGCAGGGCTGGGCCAGCTCCGCGCGCACTCGTCCGCGCGCGACGATCGCGCCATCCTCCATGGCGACATTATAATCGGCCTCCAGCCGATCGAGCGCCGACAGCCCGAATCGCAGCGCCAGCGCGTCCCGCTCCGGCTGCTTGGCTGCGATATGCAGCTTGCCCGCCAGCCGCGCGATCTGATCGACCTTGTGGGTGCGCGCAAATTCGGGGTTGGGGTTGATGGTCATCCGATATCTCCCGTCAGCATCGCGTCGCGCGACACGCAGCCCAGCCGCGTCCAGCGCGCCCGCAGCGCGCCTTCGACATGGTTGATCGCGCCGTCGTCCACCGCCGCGCCACGATAGAGGTTGCGCCGCAGCGCGTCGGCAAGATCGGGGGCCAGGCCGGCCTCCCCGGTCAGCGCCGCGCGATAGGCGCTGATCCGCCCGCCCAGCGCGCTCATCATCCGCCCGATATGCTTGCCGACCACCACATCGCCAATGCCTTCCTGCCGCAACTGCCCGTCCATGTCGTCGACGAACAATTCGGTCAGCCACACGCTGTCCTGCGCGCCATTCTGCTGCTCCAGCCGGATCAGCACCTGCGCCAAAATCGCGACGATCATGTCGAATCGCCCGTCCAGAGTGTCCGGCACCGCGCCCTCGACATACCAGTGCGGCTGCCGTCCCTCCCGGATCACGGCGTTATAGAGCGGGCGCAGCCCCTCTTTGGGATCGGTGCGGCCAAAGAGGCGCTGGAGGAAGGAGGGGGAAGCGGACATCGGGCAACAGCTTTTCGTGACGGATCGGACGGCGACGCGCCGTCCGATGTTTTGCGCCCCTTGCCGGGGCTTGCGCATTTCCATATTGATCGCTGCGTCGCCCAATGCAATGGCGACATCAGTTTCTTGGGTTCGCGGGACGGCCCCCCGCAGGAGAAGTTCATGCGTCAGTTCAGCCGTCATTCGCCACGCGGGCGTATCCTGCTCGCGATCGGCCTCAGCGCGCTGGTGCTGGGCGCATCGGGCTGCACCCGCATCCGCACGCATCAGGGCTATTCGATCGACAAGCTGCTGGTCGATTCGGTCCAGCCCGGCATCGACAACCGCGCCTCGGTGGAAGGGACGCTGGGTCGCCCCAGCTTCGTGTCGCAGTTCGGCGAGCAGGACTGGTATTATGTGTCGCGTGAAATGCGCGCACTCGCCTTTTCCAATCCCAAGCCGGTGGAACAGACCGTGCTGCGCGTCCGCTTCGACCCCGCAGGCAATGTCGCGGCAGTCGATCGCATGGGTCTGGATCAGGTTGCCCACATCTCGCCCATGGGCGACAAGACCCCGACACTGGGCCGCAACCGCAGCCTGTTCGACGAGATTTTCGGTAATATCGGTGCGGTCGGCGCTGGCGGCATGGGCGGCGCTGGCGGCGGCAGCAACACCGGCGGCGGCCCGAACGGCAGCTAAGGTTGGATGACCTGACCCCGTTCGTGCTGAGTAGGGGCTGAGCGCAGTCGAAGACCCGTATCGAAGCATCAAGCGCAGCGCATGTATCTTCGATACGCCATTTCGACTTCGCTCAATGGCTACTCAGGACGAACGGATGGGATCAATGTAATCACGCTCGCGGCCTTCACGACAAGTCACCCTCATTCCCAGCCGCCGCCCAGCGCCAGGAAGATAGCAATCTGGTCCTGCACCAGTTGCGTCCGCGCCGCCGCCGCTATGACCTCCGCACTGGCCAGGCTGCGCTGCGCGTCCAGCAGCGACAGGAAATCGCCCCGGCCAAAGCGGAACAGCTTGCCCGCCTGATTGGCGGAGAGCGCTGCGCTGTCCCGCGCCCGGTCCAGCGCCGCGGCGCGCTCTGCATCGCGGCGATAGCTTTCCAGCGCCGTCTCGGTCTGGCGCAACGCCTCCAGCACGGCGCCGTCGAACCCGGCCAGGTCGCCCCGCACCGCCGCATCGGCTTGCGCGATTCGCGCCCGCACCACCGGCCGGTTGGGGAAGCTCCAACTGATCAGCGGCCCCAGGCTGAAGCCGAAGGCCGTGCCAGACCCCAGATCCTTGAGCGGTCCTGACAGGCCGACCGACCCGCCGATGCTGACCTGCGGATAGAGGTCGGCGGTCGCCACCCCCAGCCGCGCGGTATCGGCTGCGATCGCCCGCTCGGCCTGCCGGATGTCGGGCCGCCGCCGGATCAGCGCCGCGCCGTCCCCCACCGGCAGGGCCATGCGCAACGCCGGTAGCGCGGCGCAACTCTCTACATCGCGCGGATAATCGGCCGGCGGCCGCCCCAGCAATGTCGCCAGCAGATAAAGGCCGTTCTGCCGCTGCGCCTCGAACGCGGGCAGCGCCGCCGCGCTCGTCTCCACCGCCGCCTGCGCCCGGCTGACGTCGAACGCGGTGCCGCGCCCGCCCTTGGCCAGCCGCCGCGTCGCGTTCAGCGTGTCGCGCTGCAACGCCACCACCTGCCGGTTTACGCCCAGGCTGTAATTGGCCGCGCACACCTGCGCATAGGCGCGCGCGGTCGCCGCCGCGACGCTGACCCGCACATAGTCGCGCGCCGCCGCGCTCGCCTCGACATCGGCGCCGCTCGCTTCGATCGCGCGCTTGATCCGGCCATTGAGGTCCAGCGGATAGCTGGCCGACAGGCCCAGATCATAGCCGACCACGCCGGGCAGGCTGTATCCGGTGCTGGACGGACGCGACAACGTCGTCCCGCCGCTGACCCCGGTCGCGATCGTGCGCCCGCCCTCCGCCTCGCGCAGCACGGCCTGCGCCTGGGCCAGATTGGCGTCGGCTTGGGCGAGGTCGGTATTGGCGGCCAGCGCCTGTTCGATCAGCGCGTCGAGCTGCGGATCGGCATAGAGGCGCCACCAATGGTCGGGCAGGTCGGCCTGGCTATAGGGTCCGCCCTGGGCCGAATGAAACGCCCCGGTCGCGGCCGGCGCGGTGGCGGCGGACCGTTCGGGGGGGCGATAATCCGGCCCGGCGGTCGCACAGGCGGACAGGGCCAACACCAACAGCGCGCCCCCCAAACCCTTATGCGGTCCCGCGCAGGCGGGAACAGGCTGCCTTTTGGCCCGGTTAGCCTTAGCCATGACGGCAAACCCCCGCCTTGCCATCCTTGTCCCCATTTTTCTCAGGCGCCGCGGGCTGCACCGTCACCGTTGCGGTCCGGCCCGAAATCAGCCGCAACCCCGCCGGCGCCTTGTCCAGCTTCACCCGCACCGGAATGCGCTGCGCCAGCCGTACCCAACTGAAGGTCGGCTCGACGGAGGGGAGGAGGTTGCCGCTGTTGGTCCGGCTGTCGTCGTCGATGCCGAAGGCGATGCTCTCGACCCGGCCGTGCAGATCCTGCGCCTCGCCCATCAGTCGCACCGTCACCGGCGCGCCGATGCAGATCAAACCCAGCTTGGTTTCCTCGAAATAGCCCTCGACCCGCATCGAATCGCTGTCGATCAGCGCCAGCGCCTGGCTGCCCGCGCCGACATAGTCGCCCGGATGCAGGTCCAGGTTGGTGACCACGCCATTGACCGACGCCAGCACCCGCGTCCGTTGCAGGTTCAGCGCCGCGCCCTCGCGCGCGCTCATCGCCTCTGTCAGCGCGGCCTGCGCCGTCTCGACCCGCGCGACATTCTGCTCATGCGTCTCCGCCGCCACCAGGTCGCCCAGCGCCAGGTCGCGCCGCGCCTCCCGCCGTGCCTGCGCCAATGTCGCCTGCGCGCTGGCGATCTGCGACCGGGCCTGATCCAGCGCCAGTGCGTAACGCGGCGTATCGATCACGAACAGCAGGTCGCCGGGCTTCACCCGCTGGTTGTCATGCACCGCGACCGACGTCACCAGCCCGCTGATGTCGGGCGTCACCCGCACCACATCGGCGCGCACCCGCCCGTCGCGGGTCCAGGGGCTGCGCTCATAATGATTCCACATCCAGATCGCGACCAGCGCCGCGGCGATGACGAGCAGGATGGTGGCGGCGCTGCGGACCAGCGTGGACGAGAGGCGGTTCATAGACGGATTCCAAAGGTGGGGACGAGCAGCGCGAGGGCGCCGAGCAGGAGGATGAAGAGGCTGAGGTCCACCGCCGCACGATAGGCCAGGAAACGGTACAGGCCGAAAGCGCCGATCAGCCGGGTCAGCGCCCAGCTCAGCACCAGCGCGACCAGCGCCAGCAGCAACAGGGTGGGGATATAGATGCCCCCCAGGGCGATTTCGCCGGTCATGCCATGGCCCTCCGATAGGCATGGGCGTCGGGGAACAGGTTGCGGCGCAGGCTCACCAGCCCCAGCACGCCCTCCCGCCGTACCGGCAAGCGCGGATGGGCGCTGATGTCGCTGATGGCGCTGTCGATATCGTGCAGCAGCGCAGGGTCGGCTTGCGCCGGCCCGTCCGGGTCCAACCCGCGATAATGGCGGCTGACCCCGCCCAGCACGGCGGCCAGCGGCGCGCCTTCCTGGATCGGCAGGTCCAGCCGCAACTGGCGCAACTCGCCGATCGCGACCCCGGTGCGCAGGTCGCGCAGCGCATCGTAGAGCGGTTTGCCGCTATCGGCGCGGGTCGCCGCCAGACGCGGGGCGAGCAGGGCGATCCGGTCGAGCATCCGGTTGATCCAGCCACGCACGTCGGGGGGGCTCATCAGCGTCGCGCGATTGGCGATGTCGGCCCAGCCCGCGCGCAACGTGCGGCGGATCGCGTCTTCGACCCCGGCCGATTGCAACAGCCCGGCCATGATGATCGCGAACCAGATGCCGACGATCTGCGCCACCGCGCCGTTGATATAGCTGCCAAAGGCGCTGACATAGTTGCTCGACAAAAGCACCGGGCTGCCCAGCCCCAGCAGGGTGGGCAGCGCAATCCCCGCCCAGCGCGGCGAGGCCATCATCGCGCCGAGCATCAGCAAGGCGGGCGCATAGGCCAGCGCCAGCATCGCAAAACCGTCCAGCCGCGGCATGATGGCATAGCCGTACAGCGCGCCCAGCGCCGACGCGGCGATCGTGCCGACCATGAATCCCTTGAGCGGGGCCAGGGGATTGTCGAGCGCCGCGAACAAGGCCAGGAACACGCCGGCCAGCATCACCGCCGTCCCGCCATCCTTCCACCCGCTCAATATCCAGATCGCGCAGCCCAGCGTCACGGTGACGAAGGCGCTGAACGCGCCGCGCGCCGCGCTGGCGTAATCGCGGTGCAACTCGCGATTGCGGCGACCCTCCAGCAGCTGCGCGACCCTCGGCGTCACCGCGGCGCGACTGTGCGTCGCCATCTGGTCGTGCAGGTCGCGGCAGTCGCGATGCGCCGCGATCAGCGTGGCCAGCCGGGCATAAAGGCTCAACCGCATCATGTCGGCCCATCCCATGTCGGGCGTCGCCGCCGGCTCCATCGCCGCACAGCGGTCGATCAGCGCCTGGGCCAGCAGCGCCCGGCTGTCATTGTCCACCACCGGCGAATCCAGCCAGGCGCGTATATCGGCGATCAACGTCTCGACCTGCGGCGGCACGGTCCCGCCATGGGCGGCCTTCAATTGCGCCAGCCGGTCTTCCGCCGCCGCGCCCAGCGGCAGCAGCATCGACAATTGGTCCTGCAATGCGCGCACGGTGCGCACGCGCGGCGCCAGGCGGCTGATGTCGAAGGGCAGGTGGACCGACATCTGGTGCAATTCCGTGACGTCCTGCGCCAGCCGACGGCGTTCGGCATCCAAACCTGCCACTGGTTCCGTCGCGATCGCGTCGCGCGACCAGCGTTCGGCGTCGCGCAGCATCCCCTCCACCCGCGCCAACAGCGTGGTGGTGATTGATCCGGGCAGTATCACGCTATGGACCAGGCTGCCGCAGGCGATGCCGATCAAAATCTCCTGCACGCGCAGCGACGCCACCGTGAAGATCGTTTGCGGCGTATCGACGTCGGGGAAGACGATCAGGCAGGCGGTATAGCCCGCCAGCACGAACATATAGGATCGCGGCGTCCGGTCCATCAGCGAGACGAACACGCACAGCGCCAGCCATGACGCCATGGCCAGCGCCAGCAATTCGGGCGCATTGACCAGCGGCGGCACGATGGCGACCGCGAACATCGCGCCGACCAATGTGCCCACGGCGCGGAACACCGCCTTGGAAATCACCGCGCCGGCCATGGGCTGGGCGACGATATAGCTGGTCAGGAACGCCCAATAGGGCCGCTCCAGCCCGATGCTGAACGCGACATAAAGCGCCAACATGCTCGCCGCGAGGCATTTGAGGGAAAAGAGCGCGGCTGGCGCGCCGAAGCGCTCGCCGATGATTTTGCCGCTCATGGCCGGATGCTCACGCCGGGCTCTTATGCTCGGCGATGCGCAGGCTCAGCAGGTCGAGCAACCACACGGTCACCTCGATCGCGCCGTCCGGCACGTCCTTCAGCAATTCGCCCCGCAGCGCGTCGAGCTTCGCTTCGATCCGGCCGACCAGTTCCTGCCCGGCCGGGGTCAGGGCGATGATGTTGGATCTTTTGTCGTCGGGATGCTGCGCCCGCGTCACCAGCCCCGCCGCCTGCACCTGGTCCAATGTGCGAACCAAAGAGGGTTGGCTGATGTCCAGCGACTCGGCCAGCGCGCTCTGGCCCACCTCGCCGCCCAGCCGGTCGATATGGATCAGGCACCAGGCGGCGCTGTTGGACACGCCGAATTCCGCCAATACGGTATCCGCCAACTGCCGCCAGGCGCGGGCGACCGGGGCCATCTTGTGCGCGAGCGCGCGCTTGGGTTCTGACAGGGGCATTTTCATTAGATAGCTAACTAATGAAAATTGTCAATGGCGTGTTGCTGTCGCACTCGTTGTCGCACGATGGAAATGGGCCGTGCGATCGATCCGCCATATGCCGTGCTCCCGCGCAGGCGGGAGTCCAGTCCTGCCGTCTGACTGGGCTCCTGCCTGCGCGGGAGCCCAGTCAAAGCGCCTTACGCCCGGCGCGTCCCGTTAAAGGCCGACGCCCCGAACGCGCCCAGTTGCATCGTGCCGGTGATGGCGTCGCCCGCCACCGCGGCCTCGCATTCCAGCGTCATCGGCATGGGCATGGTCATCTCCATCTTCCATGTCAGCGCGTCGCCATCGACCTTGCCATCGACCACATCCAGCGACCCCATCATCCCGGCGAAGGTCCCGTTGAAACGGTCGCCGCTGCTGACGACGGTGAACACGCCCTTCTGGTCGCCCATCGGCGTCTTGGCCACGCAATCATAAGCGCCATCTACGGTTGCCATATCCAGTCTCCTTTACGTTCGCGTCAATCCGCGAGTGTGCCCATTTCCACCGGCAGCCCCACCGCGTCAAGCTGCGGTCGCACCAGCTTGGCGTCGCCGACCACGACCCAGATCAGCCGGTCGGGGTTGATCGCCTCGCGCGCGGCCTTGTCGAAGTCCGCGGCGGTCATGGCGCGATAGACTTTGGGCAATGTCTCGTAATAATCGTCCGGCCGGCCGACCAGGCTGTTGCGCATCATCGCGGACAGCAGGTCCGACGACGTCTCGAAACTGCCCGGCAGCGACAGGATCTGGCTGTTGATCGTCTGGTTGCGCTCCGCCTCCGTCGTGCCCTTGGTCGTCAGATAGTCCTTGATGTCCTGCCGCGCGGCGATGATCGACTCGCCGGTCTTGTCGGTCTGCACCGGCGCATAGACCAGCAGCGGGATCGTCTCCTTGACGCCCGGCAGCGCCGTACCTGCGCCATAGGCCCAACCCTTCGTCTCGCGCAGGTCCATCGTCAGGCGCGACGTCGTGCTGCCGCCCAGCACTTCATTGGCGGTCTGCAACGTCACCGGATTGTCGGTCCCCGCCTTGTTGGTCAACAACCCGCCCAGGATCAGCGATTGCGGGCTTTGCGGCTTGTCGATCAGGATGATCCGTGACGGACGCATCATCTTGTCCATGCGGAACGTCTTGGTCCCCTTCGCCGTCTTGGGCGCCTTCCAGTCGCCGAAGCGCTTTTCCAGCAGCGGCATCAATTCGGCCAGCGTCGTATCGCCCGCGACGAAGATGGTCGCATTGTCGGGCCGCAGCCAGGCGTCGTGGAAGGCGGTCAGGTCCGCTCGCGTCACCGCCTTGACGCCGCTTTCCGTGCCAGACCCGGTGAAGGGAATGCCATAGGGATGCGCCTGACCATAGAGCAGGGGCGGCAGCATCCGCTGCGCGATCGCCATCGGCTCGGTCTTTTCCGACGCGATCCGGGTCAGCACCTGCCCGCGCAGTCGCTCGACCTCGGCCGGCGCGAAGGCGGGGTTGCGGATCACATCGGCCAGCAGGCCCAACGACGCATCCAGATTGGGCTTCAGTGCGAACAGGCCGACATTGGTCCGGTCCATGCTGTTGGCCGCGCTGATCGACGCGCCCAGCCTTTCCTGCTCCTCGGCGATCTGCACCGACGACCGGGTTGTGGTGCCTTCGTCCAGCAACGCGGCGGTCAGCCCCGCCGTGCCCAGCTTGGCCCGGTCGTCGGCGGCATTCCCTGCGTCGAAAGCGACCGATATCCGCACCGTCGGCACCGTCGCGCGATGGGCCAGAACCACCGGGATGCCGTTCTTCAATGTGGCATGTTCGACATCGGGAAAGTCCAGATCCTTGACCGGCTCGATCGGCGGCTCGGCGATCTTGGTCGGCGCGGCCAAAGCCCCTGCCTGCGTCGTGATGACGGGCGCGGCGGCATCGGGATTGCGGAAGAAGGCGGGCCTGTGCGTCGCATTCCCCGCCAACGCATTGTCCGCGGCGCTACGCTCGCCCGGCGCCACGGTCAGGCGCAACACGGGCCGGCCCAGCCATTTGCGCGCCGCCGCGCTCACCGTTTCGGGCGTCGCCCCGGCATAAACGGCCAGGTCTTTCTTATATTTGGCCGGATCGTTGGAATAGACCGCGCCCTCGGCCAGCGTCACCGCTTTGCCGCTAAAGCCGCCGACCTTCTCCAGCCCCGAAATCGTGCCGGCCGCCTGCGTCGTCGCCGCGCGCAGCACTTCGTCCGCGCTCGGCCCCTTGGCCAGATAATCGGCCAGCAGCGCGTCCAGCCGCTTGCCCACCGCCACCGGGTCCGCGCCCGGCTTCACGTCCACGGTGATCTCGGCGATGCTCAGCTTCTCGAACGGCTGGATGCTGGCCTTCACGCTGACCGCGACCTTCTCGTCGCGCACCAGCACATTGTCGAGCCGCGAGGATTTAAGCCCCCCAAACACTGTCATCGCCAGGTCCAGCTGTTGCAAATCGGCCGAATTGACCCCCGGCACGATCCAGTTGCGATACAGCCGCGTCGCCGCGACATTGTCGTGCATCACCTTTTCGACATCCTTGTCGAGGCTCGGCACGGTCGCGTCCACATCCTTGGGGGCCGGGCCGGCGGCGATATTGCCGAACCACTTCTCGACCTTCGTCTTGGCGGTTGCGGCATCAATGTCGCCCGCCAGCACCAGCACGGCGTTGTTCGGCCCATAATGGGTTTTGAACCAGCTCTGGACGTCGGCCAGGCTCGCCGCATTCAGGTCCGCCATCGACCCGATGGTGGAGTGGCGATAGGGATGGCCCGCGGGCAGCATCGCGTCGAGCTGCGCATATTCGACCAGGCCATAAGGCTCATTCTCGCCCATCCGCTTTTCATTCTGCACGACGCCGCGCTGCGTATCCAGCTTGGCCTGCGTCACCGCGCCCAGCAGATGCCCCATGCGATCCGATTCCAGGAACAAGGCCCGGTCGAGCGCGCCGGTCGGCACCGTCTCGAAATAATTGGTGCGGTCGAACCAGGTCGTCCCGTTCCAGTCGGTCGCGCCGATATCTTCCAGCCGTCCGAAGAAGGGACCATCGGCATTTTCCGAGCCATAGAACATCAGATGCTCGAACAGATGGGCAAAGCCGGTCTTGCCGACAGGTTCATAACGCGACCCGACATGATACCAGATCGACACCGCCACCACCGGCGCCTTGCGGTCGGTATGGACGATGACGCGCAGCCCGTTCTTCAGCGTGAATTCCTCATAAGGAATATCGACCTGGGACACGAGGCTGGCGACCGGGGCGGGCGCTGCGGCCGCTACGGGCTTGGCGGCCTGCGCCATGGGAGACAGCGCCAGGACCGACAGGCCCAGCATCAGGGACAGGCGGCGCGACATCGGGGAAAGGGCCATGAGAACCTCATGAAAAGGGGAGCTTTAGCGAGTGCAGAACGCGGCTGAAACGACAATGGGCGCAGCATAGCGGGCCGTTTTAGACGTGCAATACGCTTATTGCTGGACATGGCCGGGGGAGGGCGGCAATCCTCCATCGATACCGTAATCCAGTGGACATATCCTTTCATGAAAACCGCCATTGCCTTCGCCGCCATGACGGCGCTGTTGTTGCCCGCCGCCCTCTCGGCTCAGAACGCCGCCGATCCGGTCTTCACCCCCGCGGCCATGCGCGCCCATGTCGAATTTCTCGCCGACGACCTGTTGAAAGGTCGCGACACCGGCAGCGAAGGGCATGAGATCGCCGCCCGCTACGTCGCCAGCCAGTTCGACGGTCTCGGCCTCAAGCCTGCCGGCGACAATGGTAGCTGGCTCCAGCGCATCACCTTCCAGAAAACCGAATTTGACAAAACGCCCGCCACGCTGACCGTCACCGGCCCGGCCGGGGCGAAAAGCTTCACCCACGCCGGCGACGTGATCGTCGGCATAAACGCCGACCAGCCGCATCTTGACGTCACGGCGCCGCTCGTCTTCGTCGGCTATGGCCTTGAAAATGCGCGGCTTGGCCTCAACGACTATGCCGGCCTCGACGTGAAGGGAAAGATCGTCGTCACCCTGCGCGGCTATCCCAAGGGGCTGCCGAGCGAGGAGGGCGCACATCTTTCCGCCACCAAGGGGAAGATCGCCGAATCCCATGGCGCGATCGGCATGATCGCGTTCAACACGCTCCAGTCGGCCAAGGCCCGTCCCTGGGCGCGGATGGTGCAGTTCGCCGACGAACCCGATTTCACCTGGGTTTCGCCCGAAGGCGTGCCGTTCAACGCGGCACCGGGCCTGCGCGCGTCCGCGATGCTGAACGATCCGGCGGCACAGGCTGTGTTCGCCGGCGCGCCCACGACCATCGCCGCGATCCGCAAGACCGCCGACAAGCCGGGCGGCAAGCCGAAGGGCTTCGCGCTCAAGACCGGCGTGACGATCAAGGCCGACACGGTCAGCCAGCGCGTCACCAGCCCCAATGTCGTCGCCATCCTGCCCGGCAGCGACCCGAAACTTAAAGACGAATATGTCGTCCTCTCCGCCCATCTCGACCATATCGGTGTCAGTGCCGCCAAGCCTGGCGACGCGCCGGACAAGGACCGGATCAACAATGGCGCGCTGGACAATGGCGCGGGCATCGCCACCATGCTGGAAGTCGCCCGCGCCATGGCTGAGGCGCCGGACAAACCGCGCCGCTCGATCATCTTCCTGGCCTCCACGGCGGAGGAAAAGGGCCTGCTCGGCGCCGACTATTATGCCCGTCATCCCAGCGTCCCGGTCAGGCAGATCGTCGGCAATGTCGATCTCGACATGCCCTTGCTGCTCTATCCCTTTACCGACCTCATCGCCTTCGGCGCGGATCATTCCACGCTGGGACCGATCGTGGCCAAGGCGGTCGCGCCCATGGGCGTGAAGCTCTCGCCCGATCCAATGCCGCAGGAGACGATCTTCGTGCGCTCGGACCATTATATGTTCGTGAAACAGGGCGTCCCCGCCGTCTTCCTCGCCACCGGCTATGCCAATGGCGGCGAAAAGGCTTGGGAAGCGTTCCTGGGCGGCGCCTATCACCACCCCGGCGATGACATGAGCCAGAAGATCGACTGGACCGCCGGCGCCCGCTTTGCCGAGGCCAATTACCGCATCACCCGCGCCATGGCGGATGGCGATGCCGCGCCCCTCTGGTATCAGGCGGATTTCTTCGGCGACACCTTCGCGCCGACTGTGTCCAAGGCGGCCAAGCCCTGACGGCAAAATAGGGGGAGCCTGGCTCCCCCCACCCTAGAATCAGAAGCGGTAGCCGACCGTCAGAGTCAGCGAGTCATAATCTGCATTCTTGAAATATTCGTTCTTCGCATGGGTGTAGAGCAAACCAACGCGCAGCAGGTCGCTGCCCGCGCGCTGCTCCGTCTCGCGCATGCGGAAACCGAAATTGATCGCGGCTTCATGCACCTGCTCGAACGCCATCGTGTCCTTGGCGCCCAGGGTGAAGACATAGCTGGTGCGCAGCGACGTCTGGCGCCCGAACATCCGGCCGCCCAATGGCAACTGATAGGCCAGCCCGTTACGGAACCACCAGTTGCGCTGCTTGAAATAGTCGGCGCTGTCCTGGCTGGTGATGCCGGTGCGGACCGTCTGGGTATAGCCGACCAGATTGCCCATGGTCAGTTCGCCACGCCCGATGCCGGCAAAGCGATAGTTGCTGGACAGGGTCGCCGACGCCAGTTCACCATCGCCGCCCAGCCCCTTGCTGGCGTCGGTGGCGGTATAGGACACGCGCGGGGTCAGCCACCAATTGGTGCTGACCGGAATCTGCACGCCCACGCCCAGCCCGATCGAAAAGGCCTTCAGGCCGCCATGCGCGCTGGCAAGGCCGCCGGCCGTGCTGTTGACGTTCAGATATCGCGCCGGGACCGTGATCAGCAAGCGGGTGCGGTTACGTTCCGACAGGCGGATGCCCTTGGCATATTTAAGGTCGAAACGCTGGCCATCCTCATTGGCGACGCTCCACGCCGTCGCCGCGCCGCCGATCGTGTCTGAATCGCCGTCCAAGTCGAAATCGAAATCCATGTCCAGCGCATCGGCGACCGCCCGGAAATTGGCGCTGTCGGGGCTACCGCAGCTCAGTTGCAGCGGTGTGCTGTTTGCAAAGGAAAAGGGAATGCCGAGAGTCGTCAACTGGCTGGTGCGCAACGGCACGATGCCGCCCGTCACAGTGGGTACGTTGATCCGTTCTACGCCAGCCGCATCGATATAGGGAATATAGGTGCCCGGAACCAGGCCGATCGGCGATGCGCCGATCGTGTAGCCTCCGACGGCGTCGCAATGGGTGTTGGCATAGGCTGCCGGCGTGGAAGCCAGCATGGCCGCTAGAATGACAAGTCGCTTCACGAAATTTTCCCCCCGGAATAATGCGGTGCGACCCGGTGGAATCGATTAGAAGAAGAAATCGGATCTGCCTAGATGGTGCGAAGGTTCCGGCCTTACCCGCGG
Source organism: Sphingobium sp. AntQ-1 (assembly GCF_028538045.1). Lineage (NCBI taxonomy): Bacteria > Pseudomonadati > Pseudomonadota > Alphaproteobacteria > Sphingomonadales > Sphingobiaceae > Sphingobium > Sphingobium sp. AntQ-1. The sequence goes on along the minus strand of NZ_CP117158.1, from coordinate 1,950,264 downwards.
TGGGCGACAAAGTCTGTTTCCGCTCTTGTGTTGCTATTGGGCAACACTACATCAGGGGCAATTCACTCCAAGGGGCTATCATGAACCTCGAAAAATTCACCGACCGCGCCAAGGGTTTCCTGCAATCGGCGCAAACCGTCGCGATCCGCATGAGCCATCAGCGGATCGGCCCGGACCATCTTTTGAAGGCGCTGCTGGAAGACAGCGAGGGCATGGCATCCGGCCTCATCAAGGCGGCGGGCGGCTCGGCGCAAGTCGCGTTGCGCGACATCGACGCGGCGCTGGCCAAGGTGCCGGCCGTGTCCGGCTCCGGCGCGCAGCAGACGCCAGGCCTCGACAATGACGCCGTGCGCGTCCTCGACAGCGCCGAGCAGGTCGCGGCGAAGGCGGGCGACAGCTTCGTCACCGTCGAACGGCTGCTGCTCGCGCTCACCCTCGCCACCACCACGACCGCGGGCAAGGCGCTGGCCGCCGCCGGGGTGAAGGCCGAAGCGCTCAACGCTGCGATCAATGCCTTGCGCGGTGGACGCACCGCCGACACGGCGGGCGCGGAGGATCGTTACGACGCGCTCAAGAAATTCGCCCGCGACCTCACCGAAGCGGCGCGCGCGGGCAAGCTCGATCCCGTCATCGGCCGCGACGAGGAAATCCGTCGCACCATCCAGATTCTTGCCCGCCGGACCAAGAACAACCCCGTCCTGATCGGCGACCCCGGCGTCGGCAAGACCGCGATCGCCGAAGGCCTCGCGCTGCGCATCGCCAATGGCGACGTGCCCGACACGCTCAAGGACCGCACCCTGATGGCGCTCGACATGGGGTCGCTGATCGCGGGCGCCAAATATCGCGGCGAGTTTGAGGAGCGCCTCAAGGGCGTGCTGGACGAAGTGAAGGGCGCGGACGGTCAGATCGTCCTGTTCATCGACGAAATGCACACGCTGATCGGCGCGGGTAAAAGCGAAGGCGCGATGGACGCGGGCAATCTGCTCAAGCCCGCGCTCGCCCGCGGCGAACTCCACTGCATCGGTGCGACCACGCTCGACGAATATCGCAAATATGTCGAAAAAGACCCCGCACTCCAGCGTCGTTTCCAACCGGTCTTCGTCGGCGAACCAACGGTCGAGGACACGATCAGCATCCTGCGCGGCCTGAAGGAGAAATATGAGCTGCACCATGGCGTGCGGATCACCGACGGCGCGCTCGTCAGCGCGGCGACGCTCTCCAACCGCTACATCACCGACCGTTTCCTGCCCGACAAGGCGATCGACCTGATGGACGAGGCCGCCAGCCGCCTGCGCATGGAGGTCGAATCCAAGCCGGAGGAGATCGAAAATCTCGACCGCCGCATCATCCAGCTCAAGATCGAGCGAGAGGCGCTGAAGAAGGAGACGGACAAGGCGTCCGCTGACCGCCTGACCACGCTGGAGGAAGATCTCGCCAATCTGGAGGAGCAATCCGCCGCGTTGACCACGCGCTGGCAGTCGGAAAAGGACAAGATCGCCGGCGAAGCCAGGGTCAAGGAACAGCTCGACGCCGCCCGGCTAGAACTGGAGCAGGCCCAGCGCGCGGGTGACCTCGCGAAGATGAGCGAGCTGTCCTATGGCAGCATCCCCGCGCTCGAAAAGCGGCTCGCCGAAGCGGAAACCGCGTCGGAAGGCGCTATGCTGCGCGAGGAAGTGACGGCGGAGGATATTGCCGGCGTCGTCGCCCGCTGGACCGGCATCCCGGTCGAACGGATGATGACCGGCGAGCGCGAAAAGCTGCTGGCGATGGAAGAAACGCTGGGCAAGCGCGTCATCGGGCAGGCCGATGCGGTCAAGGCCGTGTCGACCGCGGTGCGCCGCAGCCGCGCCGGCCTGCAAGACCCCAACCGCCCGCTCGGCTCCTTCCTCTTCCTTGGCCCCACCGGCGTCGGCAAGACCGAGCTGACCAAGGCGCTGGCAGGATTCCTGTTCGACGACGACAGCGCGATGGTGCGCATCGACATGAGCGAGTTCATGGAGAAGCACAGCGTCGCCCGCCTGATCGGCGCGCCGCCGGGCTATGTCGGCTATGAGGAAGGCGGCGTCCTGACCGAAGCCGTCCGCCGTCGCCCCTATCAGGTCGTGCTGTTCGATGAAGTGGAGAAAGCGCATGGCGATGTGTTCAACATCCTGCTCCAGGTGCTGGATGATGGCCGCCTGACCGACGGGCAGGGACGCACGGTGGACTTCACCAACACGATCATCGTGCTGACGTCGAACCTGGGCAGCCAATATCTCACCGGCCTGGCCGATGACGAGCCGGTGGAAAAGGTCGAGGATCAGGTAATGGACATCGTCCGCGCCCATTTCCGCCCGGAGTTCCTGAACCGGCTGGACGAAGTAATCCTGTTCCACCGTCTGGGCGCGGCCCATATGGCCCCGATCGTGGATATCCAGGTGGCGCGTATCGGCAAGCTGCTCAAGGATCGCAAGATCGTGCTCGATCTGACTGACGAGGCGCGTGCCTGGCTCGGCCGGGTCGGCTATGATCCGGTCTATGGCGCGCGGCCTTTGAAGCGCGCGGTGCAGCGTTACCTGCAAGACCCGCTGGCCGATCTTATCCTGCGCGGCGAAGCGCCGGACGGATCGACGGTCCGCGTGGAGGATGGCGACGGCGCGCTGAAGCTGACGGTGGTATAAGGCAAAAGGCCCGCCGAATCGATCGGCGGGCCTTTCTCCCTTATGGCGCAGAAAAAGCGGAAGCGATCAGCCGCTTGGGTTCATGCCCGCTCGGCTGCGGGTAATCAAATCGTCGGCGTCACGATTCTGCTGCTCGCTCATCGCCCGCCATTCCGCATTGGTCTTGCAGATGCGCTCCTTGCGCACCAGCGATCCGGTGACGGCGATTCGCTTGCAACGGGTGGCATTCGGATCGTTGCGATCCAGCGCTGGCTTGTCCTGCGCCAGCGCTGGCATCGCCATGGCGAACAAGCTGGCGGCCATCATGGTTTTCAAAATACGCACCTATAATCTCCCAGAAAGGCGGCCTGGCTGGTCCTGCCTCTTCGCGTGAACCCCGCTGCCTGCCGTTGATCAGATGGTCGCGCGGACGTCACTCGTCTTGCTCGCATCGGCTGTGGCATAGAATTGCTTCAATAATTGCTGCTCTTCAAGCGACAAATGCGGGTTCCACACGTCGAATATCAACACGGCGCGTACATGCTCGCTCTCGTTCCACGCTTCATGCTCTATCGTGTCGTCGAAGGCGAAGGCGACGCCTTCTTCCCAGGCCCGCGTTTCGCCACCGACCCGAAATAAGCAGCCCGGGGGCACGACCAGCGGCAAATGGACGATGGCGCGGCTGTTGGTGACGCCGGTATGCGCGGGAATCCGGCTTTTGGGCTTGAGCAGCGAAAAGAAGGCGGACGGCGCACGGCCGGGAATGTCGGCGCGGGGCAGCGCCTCCAGCGCGGCGACCGTTTGCGGACAGGCGGCGCAGATCGCTTCGTTGCGCACGCCATATTCCCACAGGAAGGACGCGCCCCAATCAAGCGATCCGTCGAGCGCGGTCCATTTATTGTCCGGCGTCCCCGCCTCCTGTCGCACATAGGGGCGGACCGCGCCGCCATCTTTCGCGATCAACGCCAGAAATTCGGCGCGGATCGCATCGGTTTGCGCCTCCAACTGCGCCATCCACGGGAAATGCGCTCGATCGAAAAATTCGTCGGCGGGCAAGAAGGGGTAATGCAGGCCGGAACATTGGTTTTGATAGAGGGTGCGGCGGCCGAACTCCCGGTCCAGGCACGCCTGGAACCGACGCTGCGTCAGCGCGTCGGCGCTGCGCAGCCGGTCGGCCAATCCCGCTTCCACGAAAGCGGCGAAGCGCGCATGATGGTCGCCGACGAAGCGGCGGGCCTGCGCCAGTATCTCCACCAGTTGAGGCGGAATGTCGGCCATGCCAGTGGTCAGCGCCAGCACCTTGTTCCAGCTGTCGGCTGCGCCTTGCGCCTCGTCCAGCCGTTGCTGCAATTGCGCCATGCGAATCTGCGCCATCAGGTTGCGCTGGTCGATCGCGATCGCCCGGCTCAACGCAGCCCGTTCCGCTTCCGCCGCGCCCAGGCCACGTTCGGCCGAGGCGACGTTCATCCATAAAGCGGCCTCGCCTGGATCGACCTGTGCCGCTGCGACGAAATGGACGCGCGCCGCCGCGAAATCCTGACGGTCCAGCGCGATAAGCCCCCGCAGGTTCAGCAGTTGCGGTTCGCCCGGCCGGCGCGTTAGCGCCTTGCCCACTATGCGATCCGCCTCTGCGTCCCGGCCCTGCCGCCGTGCCTCGATCGCCTGTTGCAGCAACCGCCCGACCGTTACGTCCATAAAGCTCCCCAGCCTCTTGCCCGTCCATCGCTACCAGAAGCCCATGCGCTGGCAAGGGGCCGTAATCCCGCATGACTTGTACATGCGAAAAACCCATGCGAAGGCGGGAGGCATGACGGCCTCCTTACCATCGACCCGCGACATCATGGCCAATGCCGAATGGCTCGCACACCGCTATGATCCCGGTCATGACGCGGTGCATTTGCGACATGTGCGGCGCGCCAGGCACGCAGAAACCCCGTTCCTGACCGACCAGCATCTGGGCGAGGACGATGCGCCATTGGTGCTGCGCCGCGTCGACGCCATGCTGGATGCGCCGGCCCCCGCGCCGATCCATTTCCTCTTCCATTCGGCCTATTGCTGCTCGACCCTGCTCGCCGCCGCCTTCGACTATCCCGGCGTCGCAATGGGCCTGAAGGAGCCGGTGCTGCTCAACGACCTGATCGGCTGGCGACATCGCGGCGCAAAAGGGCCGGACGTCGCGCGGGTGCTTGATGAGGGGCTGCGCCTGCTCGCGCGGCCCTTCGCGCCCGGCGAGGCGGTGGTGGTCAAGCCCTCCAACATCGTCAACCCGCTGATCCCCGCCCTATTGGGATTGCGGCCGCAGGCACGTGCGCTGCTGCTGCACGCCCCGCTCGACGCCTATCTCGCCTCGATCGCGCGCAAGGGCATGTGGGGCCGCCTGTGGGTGCGCGACCTTTTCGGCAAGTTGCTGCGCGAAGGGATGCTGGCGCCGCTGGGCATCGCGCCCGACGATTATCTGGGCCTCACCGACATCCAGGTCGCGGCCGCCGGCTGGCTGGCGCAGCAACGGCAGTTTCAGGATATCGCCGTGAAGCTGGGCGATCGGGTGGCGACGCTCGACAGTGAAACGCTGGTGGCGCGTCCGGGGGAAAGTCTTGCGGCGCTCGCCCGGCTGTTCGGCCTGGCGCTGGACGAGCGCGCGATCGCGACCATTGTCAACGGGCCGGTGTTCACGCGCAATGCCAAGGATGGCGCCGATTTCGGACCGGGCCAACGCGCGCAGGACGCCCGGCGCGGCCTGGAACTCCATGGCGAGGAGGTGGAGAAGGTCGCGCATTGGGCGCGGGTGCTGGCGGACAATGGCGGCATCGCGATGGCCTTGCCCAATCCGCTGCTGGCTTGATCGCGGCAGGGTCGGCCACCGTCCGACTGACCGCAAACGCATAAGAAAAGGGCCGGTGTTTCCACCGGCCCTTTCTTTTTCCTGGCTTTATCGAAGGATCAGAAGCGCAGCTTGGCCGCGATGGCATAGCGGCGGCCCAGCGCGTCGTAGGTCGACGGATAGACGTTGCCGCTGTTATATGCCGTGGAACCGATGCCGGCACCCACGATCTTGGGCTTGTTGTCCAGCAGGTTCTGGACGGTCATGGTGATCGTCACTTCGTCGCTGACATGGAAACGGCCAGTCAGGTCGAAATAATGCTCCGCCTTGATTTCGCGGAACGCAGGATCGATCATGCAACCACCTTCGTCGGCACCCGTCGGATTGGGGCAACCAGCCGGATCGGTCAAGGCAGCGGCGAGGTCATCAGCAAGCTGCTGAGGCTCGAAGTTCACCTTGTCGATATAGCGCCACAGCAGCGAGAGGTCGAACGACTTGAAGGCCAGCGTGGTGCGCTGCGAGAACTGCCATTCAGGCTGGATCGACGCGCAGTTGACCGAATAATAGCCAACACACTCGCGGTTGATCGACGTCGATGTCGCCTGGAACTTCGAGCTGTTGGTCCAGTTGCCGGTCAGGCTGAGCGACAGGTTGGCGAAGCCGACATCTTTGCTGTAGTTCAGCGAGAAATCGATACCATCGGTGGACAGCTTGCCCAGGTTCGACTTGGCCAGCAGCAGACCCGGCGTCGTAGCCGCTTCACCGAACAACTCGCCGGTCAGCGGGTTGCGACGGATCGAGGTACAGGCCGCGCTGGTTGCACCGGAAGCCGAGATGTTATCGAAGCATGCCGAAATCGCGTCGCCCGGAGTGGGCTCGGTGATCGCGCCGGTGATCTTGATGTTGTAGTAGTCAACCGTCGCCGAAAAACCGGGCACGAAGTCAGGCTGCCATACTGCACCCAGGGTCCAGCTGTTGGACTTTTCCGGGCCGAGGGCGAGATTGCCGCCGCCGGTGTAGTTAACCTGGCCAGCCGGATCGTTGGTGATCGCACCGATCGTGTTGGCAGGGGCGCCTTGGGCAAGGCAGATTGCCGCCAGATTGGCATTTCCGAGCGGAGCCGAACCCGAGCAAGGATCGGTGCCCAAGTTGGTCAGAAGCGTGTTCTGCGGCGAGAAGAGCTCATCGATGTTAGGCGCACGAACCGCACGGGCATAGTTGCCGCGGATCTTGAAGCCATCGACAGGGGTCCAGCTACCGCCTGCTTTCCAGGTCGTCGTCTTGTAGCTCGGATTTGTCGCAGCATCGACGCTGTACTTTGAGTAACGAATACCAGCTTCCAGCGTCAGATCCTGGAAGAAGGGCTTGTCCTGAACCAGCGGCAGAACGAGTTCACCGAAGGCTTCGTACACGTCATAGCCGCCGTCGATGTTCGGTGCCGCACCGCCTGCGCCGCCCAGATCTCCGGACTGCGACAGAAGATCGGATTCCTGGCTCGCCTGATACTTACGATATTCGCCACCGACCGCGAAAGCGATCGAATCGCTGGCAAAAGGCGAAGCCACGCCAAAGTCGCCGTTGATCGTGCCATGCACCTGCGCGAGCGAGGTCTTGGTCGTCACTTGGCTGTTGGCGTTCAGGAAGCCATTCATCGCCGAGTTGATCGAACCGTCGGGGCCAAAGGCGTTGAGCGGCACGCACCCGTTGGTGTCGGTCAGGCAGGTTTCGGTGTTGGTCGCCAGCAGCGCCTGACGGACGCGGCTGTTGAGCCAATAGCCCTTCTGGGTCTGGATCTGCTCGCTTTCGCCATAGGCGCCCGAAACATCCCAGTCGATCGTGTCGGTGATGCCGCCACGCGCGCCGATCTTGTAATCGAAGAAGGTGGTGGTGAAGTCCGAGATACGCGGACCCAATTCAGTGGCGCGGCGCGAGAAGGCCGTGGTCACTTCGCGATAATTCGGGTCGTTGGGGTCGGTCGCCGTGGCGGCCGCGGTGCATTCTGCCTGCGTGAACAGCGGCGTGTATACGCCGGCGGCGATGTCGGCCGGCGACGCGATATTACGGCCGCAGAAGGCATTGCGCTGCGCAGCAGTCAGATAGGGGTTGCTCAGCGGAACCTGAACGCCGATGCCGAACGCGCCCGACGGGGCGATGATCGTGCTGACGGTGTTCTTCGAGAAGATGCCACGGCTATAGACTTCGACAGCGTCGCTGACTTCGTAACGGCCCGCGCCATACATGTTGAAACGCTCGAACGGCGTCTGGAACACGTTGAAGGGGTTGAAGTTATAAGCGTCGAACGCGGTGGTAGGACGGAAAGCCGTACCATCGGCGGTCACCTGACGGTTGCCGTTGCCGCCGGCAGTGCCCGACGGGTTGGTGTTGGAGAAGCGCGAAGGGGTGGACGTGCCCGAACCGCCGCCGACGACGCCGGTGTAGGAATCGATATTCAGAGCAGAAAAGGAACGGTCGCCCTGATAGACCGGGTCCGACTGCTGATAGCCAACGCTGAACACGACATTGCCGCGACCATCGTCGAAGTTGGCGCCCAGCGTAAGATCGGCGCGGACATAATTGCCGTCGCCCTGCTCGGTCAGCTGGTTGGAGACGTTTGCTTCCAGGCCCGCGAAATCATTCTTCGTCACGAAGTTGACGACGCCCGAAATGGCGTCCGCGCCATAGGTGGTCGATGCGCCACCGGTCAAGACGTCGACGCGCTCGACCAGCGCCAGAGGCACGTTGTTAAGGTCGAAGATGCCGGCCAGCCCGGCAGGCGCCAGACGATCGCCATTCAGCAGGACGATGTTGCGATTCTCGCCCAGGCCACGGAGGTTGACGTAGGATGCGCCGCCGTTGCCGTTGTTGACGGCCGTGCCGATGCTGGGAACGATGCCCGGAATTTCACGCAGGATTTCTTCGGCGGTGTTGTTCTGCTTCAGTTCGATCTGGTCAGCCGTGGTGGCGGTGACCGGGGTCGAACGCGCCAGGTTCGGATTCTTGATCAGCGATCCGGTGACGATGATGGTGTCGCCCGCTTCGGCTTCCGCCGCCTGCGGTGCGTCCTGTGCGAACGCAGCCGTCGCGATCAGCGACGCGCCCAGAATCGCCGGTGCGGCGCTGGCACGCAATAGTGCCCTCTTCGAAAATGTTTTCACGGTTCCAGTCCCTTGCTCTGGAGTTTGGCAGATAGCCTGCCACAGATGTGGCCCGTACAGAGGGATATGGTGCCCGACAGCGATCCCCCCATATGGATGACCCCGAAACTGCGCGGGGTTCAGGGCGCTGTAAAGCGGTGGAAAAGGGCGACGGCCGCTTTTGGATGTGGCTGTATCATAAATGCAACAAGCGGCAACGCCGGCTGTTTTACGCCTGTATTGCAAGATAATTACACGAAGTTACAATAGGATGTAGCAATCATGCATCAGGCTGCGGAGCAACCCACCGAATGTGGCGCTACCGTCTGCCTGGATCGGCCGGGGCTGTCATATTGACGTCATCGTTTACGGGTGCATGTTAAAGCGCATCAGGTGGTTCGGCGAAGGAAAAGCGGATATGAACGGCAAGCGCGGCAGGATATTGGCGCTATCTCTATCTCTTTGCCTTGTGGTCGGCATCGGACAGGCGCAGGCCGCGCCCAAGCAACAGCCCCGGCCGGAAATCTTCACAAACCTGCTCCAGTGTCGCACCATAACGGACAATAGCGCGCGCCTCGCCTGTTTCGACCAGCAGGTCGGCGCGATGGACGTCGCCGCCCAGCGCGACGAAGTGGTGGTGCTCGACAAGAGCGAGCTCAACAGGACGCGCAAGACGCTGTTCGGCTTTGCCTTCCCCAAACTGCCCTTCCTGGACGGGGGCGACGAGGAAGATGGCGACAAGCCGCAGGCGGAAGGGGTCACCCATATCGACGCCGTGATCGCGTCGGTCCGCAGCCTGGGCTATGGCAAGTGGCAGATCGGTCTGGAGGACGGCGCCCAGTGGATGACGACCGAGGCGATGACCGCGCGCGACCCCAAGCCGGGCCAGAAGATCGAGTTGAAGCGCGCCGCCATGGGCAGCTTCATGGGCAAGGTCGAGGGCGGCCGGGCCGTGCGCATGAAGCGGGTGAGCTGACCCTTACAGGCCGTTCGGCATCGGCCCGGCGACCAGCATCGGGTCGATCCGCGCTTCGCTCCATTTCATCCCCCAATGGAGATGCGGCCCGGTCGCGCGCCCCGTCGCGCCGACTGCGCCGATGCGTTGCCCTTGCGCCACAGACTCGCCGACCTTCACGTCGATCCGCGACAGGTGCAGGAAGGCGCTGTTGAGGCCGTGGCCATGGTCGATCATCAGCAAATGCCCCTCCAGCGAGAAAGGCTTGTCCGCCGCCGCCAGGATCACCACGCCGTCGGCCGGCGCGACCACTGGCGCGCCCGTCGCGCCCGCCACATCGACGCCGCCATGATAGGCGCCGGGCGTCCCCTGATAGACGCGCTGCGATCCGAACAGCCCCGATATCCGCCCGATGCGCGGCCAGATGAAGCGCTGTCGCCACCCTTGCGCGTCCGTCACCGTCTCCCGCGCGGCGGCGATCGCCTCCAGTTCCGGCTTGCGCATCGCCAGAAAGGCCTCGGTGCTCTTGGTCGGCCGCATCGGCGCGTCGATCCGCTCGATCCGCCAGGCGCGGGGGGCAACGGTCAACGCGCGCTCGACCGTTCGTCCGTCAGGCAGCCGGGCGACCAGGCGCGCGGTCGGCGCGGCATCGCGGTCGAACGCGATCAGGAAACGCCCGTCGGCGTCCACCGGCACCAATTGCGCGTCCAGCTTGAGTGCGACCGTCCCGGCCGGCGCGGTGCCGACCAGCAGGCCGCCCTGCGTCGCCGCGCCGGTCAGCTGAAAATCGGTCCGTGTCGCCATGGGACGAGCGCCGGGCTGCGCGACGGCCGCGCCGGCGCACGCCAGCAGCAGCGCCAGGCCGATCCGCCTCATCGCGGCCCGCGCGCCCGCAATTCCGCCTGCACCGACGCATCGGCGCTGGCATAGGGTTCCTGCCGCGCGATGCTCCAATAGCGCAAATCCTCCAGCGCGATTCTTTGCCCGGTCACGGCGCACAGGACATGGTCGCCCGCCTGCAACACGCGGAAACTATAGGGCATATAATGGAGCCGGGCGATCCGGTCGCTGTTCGACATCAACATGGGTCAGGCCTTTCTTCGCCGCATCAGGAAAATAGATCCTGCTGCGGCGTTTCGTCCGCCTCGCGCGTCTTGCGCACGGGCCGCGATGAAGGGGATATAGCGACCGGCGGGCGCTTCTCAAGCGGCGGCGCATCGCCAATGGCGGCGTCCACGGCGCCATCCTTGAAATGCAGCGTCACCTGGCCCGCCGCCTGCGCCGCCGCCACCGACTGGACCAGCCGCCCCTGCGCCATCACACGCGCATAGCCTTTTTGCAGCGGCCGATCGGGATCGAGCGAGGCGAAATGGCGCGATACCCGGTCCAAGACGATGGCCCGATCGGACAAAGCGCGTTGCAGATAGTCGGGACGCAGCTTCAGCCGGTCGAGCCGTTCGCCCGCGCGCTGCACATGCTGGCGCAGCAGGGCCGGTCGCAGCGCGCCGCCTGCTTCATTGAGATGCGCGCGCGCCACCACCAGCCGATGGCTCAGGCCGCGATTGAGCCGCGCACTGGCGTCGTCCAGCCGCTGCCGCTGGGGGCTGAGCAGCATGTCGGGCGTGGGCATCAGTCGCGCCTGCATTTCCAGGCGCTCTCTGGCCTGCGCTGCGCCCCGCCGCACTGCCCGTCCGGCGCGCAGGCCCATCTCGGTCAATCCCGCCAGCAACTCCGCCCGCACCGGCACCGCCATTTCCGCCGCAGCGGTGGGCGTGGGCGCGCGCCGGTCGGCGGCATAGTCGCACAGGGTGGTGTCCGTCTCATGACCCACCGCCGATATGATCGGGATGGTGCAATCGGCGACCGCGCGCACGACGATCTCCTCGTTGAAGCTCCACAGATCCTCGATCGACCCGCCGCCGCGCGCCACGATCACCAGGTCCGGGCGGGGTAGGGGGCCGCCGCCGTCCATCGCGCTGAATCCCCGCACCGCCCGCGCCACCTGCTCGGCCGCGCCCTGGCCCTGCACCAGCACTGGCCAGACCAGCACATTGGTCGGGCAACGATCGGCCAGCCGATGCAATATGTCGCGGATCACCGCGCCGGTCGGCGACGTCACGACGCCGATCGTGCGCGGCAGGAAAGGCAGCGCCTTCTTGCGTTCGACCGCGAACAACCCTTCGCCCGCGAGTCTGGCTTTGAGTTTCTCCAGCAACGCCATCAGCGCGCCTTCGCCCGCCAGTTCCATCCGCTCGATCACGATCTGATATTTGGATCGCCCCGGATAGGTGGTCAGCTTGCCGGTCGCGATCACCTCGACCCCGTCCTGCGGCGAAAAGGCCAACCGCTGCGCCCCCCCCTTCCACATCACGCCGTCCAGCACCGCATTTTCGTCCTTCAGCGCCAGATAGAGATGCCCGGACGCCGCCCGCTTGAAGCCCGAAATCTCGCCGCGCAGCCGCACATGGCCGAACCGGTCCTCGACCGTGCGCTTGAGCAGGCCCGACAATTCGCTGACGCTGAGCGCCGCCGCGTTGTCCCCTGCGCGTTCCTCCGCTAACAGGCGGCCCGAACTGTCATAGACATCAAATTCCGGGGACATGGGCGACATGAACATCCTTTTGCTTGGCGGCGGCGGCCGCGAACATGCGCTGGCGTGGAAGCTGGCGCAATCGCCCCGGCTCGATACGCTCTACGCCGCGCCGGGCAATCCGGGCATAGCCGAGCACGCCACTTTGGTCGACCTCGACGCGACGGATCATCGCGCGACGATGGATTTTTGCATCCGCCATTCGATCGGCCTGGTGGTGATCGGGCCGGAAGCGCCGCTGGTTGATGGCCTCGCCGACAATCTGCGCACCATGGGCGTGCCGGTGTTCGGCCCCAACAAGAAAGCGGCGCAATTGGAAGGATCGAAGGGCTTCACCAAGGATCTGTGCCAGCGCGCCAACATCCCCACCGCCGCCTATGTCCGCGTCTCCAGCAAGGATGGCGCGGTCGCCGCGCTCGACGATTTCACCCTGCCAGTCGTCATCAAGGCCGACGGGCTGGCCGCGGGCAAGGGCGTCATCATCGCGCAAACCCGTGACGAAGCGATCGAAGCGCTCGACACCATGTTCTCAGGCGCATTCGGCGCAGCGGGGGAGGAAGTGGTGCTCGAAGAGTTCATGACCGGAGAGGAAGCCAGCTTCTTCGCGCTGACCGATGGCGTCGCGATCCTGCCCTTCGGATCGGCCCAGGACCATAAGCGCGTCGGCGACGGCGACACCGGCCCCAATACCGGCGGCATGGGAGCCTACAGCCCCGCCCGCGTGCTGACGCCGGAACTGGAAGCCGATGTGATCGACACGATCATCCGGCCGACCGTCGAGACGATGGCGGCGGAAGGGATGCCTTATTCGGGCGTCCTCTATGCCGGCCTGATGCTGACGACGGACGGCCCCAAGCTGATCGAATATAATGCGCGCTTCGGCGACCCTGAATGCCAGGTCTTGATGACCCGCTTTGACGGCGATCTGATCGACCTGCTGCTCGCCGTGGCGCAAGGGACGCTGGCCGATCAGGGGCCGGTCCAGTTGGCGGATCGCACCGCGCTGACCATCGTCATGGCGGCCAACGGCTATCCCGGCACGCCTGACAAGGGCGGCGCGATCGGCGGCATCGATGTGGCGGAGCAGGGCGGCGCGAAGATTTTCCACGCCGGCACCGCAGAGAAAAACGGCGCGCTGGTCGCCAATGGCGGGCGCGTCCTCAATGTCACGGCAACCGCAGACACGGTCGGCGCGGCGCAGGCGGCGGCCTATGCCGCGGTGGACGCACTCGATTTCCCGACCGGCTTCTGCCGCCGTGACATCGGCTGGCGAGAGGTCGCGCGCGAAGCGCAATAGGCCATGCTCTTGCAGCGGGTGGCAAAGCGTCCTTAAATAGCGTCAGGATTTGGCAGGGGAGACGGAGCGCGATGCAGGAATTCTTCATGGACTATGGACTGTGGCTGCTGGTCGCATTGCTGGTCGTCATCGCGCTGGTCTTCCTGCTGTCGGGCAAGCGCAAGGCGGAAGAACCGGTCGAACCGTCCGTCCCCGGCGCCGCGTCCCCCCCGGCGCCCACCCCATTTGTCGATCCGATCATTGCCGCGCCGGTCGCTCCCGCGCCGGTCGTGGTGGAGCCTGTCGCGCCTGTGGAGCCGATCGCGCCGGTCGAACCTGTCGCTGAACCGATGCCCGCGCCGGAACCAGTTGCGCCGTCGCCTATTCCCGTCTCGCCCGCCATCGCGGCGGTCGGGGATGAGCATGACGACCTGCTGCGCCTCAAGGGGGTCGGTCCCAAACTCAAGACCTTGCTGATCGAACTGGGCGTCACCCGCTACGCCCAGATCGCCGCATGGGGCGATGCCGACATCGCTGCGATCGACGCGAAGCTCGGCAATTTCAAGGGCCGCCCGGTGCGCGATCAATGGGTCGATCAAGCCAAATATCTCGCCGCTGGCGACATTGCCGGCTTCGAAGCCAAATATGGCAAGCTCTGACCTCATTTGAGATGAGCAAAGGCCAGCCTGTTCCGTCAGGCTGGCTGCGGCGCCGCGTCCGGCGCCGGCTGCGCCACGATGACGGCCCGCGACGGCGGTGCGCTGCCGACCAGGCGGCGGATCAGCGCGCTCGGCGCGAGCAGGCGGCTGGCGAACAGCAGGATCAGGATCGACAGCGCCAGCGTCACCGTCGCGCGCGCGCCGCTTGCCAGCGCCACCCCCATCACCAGCGGGTGCCAGAGATAGAAGAACAGGCTGTCCCGGCCGACGCGATTGAGCGGGGCGAAGGACAGGCGCAGCGCCGACAATCTGGGCAGGAGCGCAATCAGGCCCAGGCACATCATCAGCCGCGCCGGAACATAGGCCAGCCCGTTGCCGCTGCCCTGCTGGCCCGCCCACCAGACCAAGCCCAATGCCATGACCAGCAACGCGACGCCCAGATAGCGGGTCGGCAACCCCCTTTCCGCCATCAACATGCCAAAGAAGAAATAGACCGGAAAGCGCAGGAAACGGCTGTCAGGCGACAGCAGGCTGACCCCGACCGGCCCATGATCCAGGCCGAAGCCATACATGGTCGCCAGGCTGATCGGCGCACCGATCGCCAGCAGCAGCAGCGGCGGCAAGGGAAGGAGGCGCGTCATCAGGATCAGGAAGAAGAGGACCGGCACATACCAGAGGTGGAAGGGCGGACGCAGCAGCAGGTCCAGCGGGGCGGTCCACGACACGGACCCGCCGCTCACCAGCAGATAGATGATCGACGCGACCAGCCAGGGCAGCAACATACGTTCGCCATAGCGGCCCAGCAGAACGCCAGTCTGTTCGGTGCGGGTGCGGGTGACGTTCAGTAGATAGCCCGATATGCCGATCATCAACGGCATCCGGAAACCTGCGCCGATCCACAGCGCCGGATGCTGCTGATGGGCAAGCTCCATGGCATGGCCGGCCATCACCAAAAGGATCAAGACCCCCTTGAGAAGGTCAATCGACGGATTTTTGCCCATGCTGATAAATCCCGGCCCCTCCCTATTCTGCATCCGCCGTTCTTGCAGACGCCTAAAAAAAAATGGTGAACGGATGATGTGCGGAACGGCTGTCGATGCCTTTTGGTTTTGCGTCGCTCCAGGCAGAATCGGTTCCCACTTTTTGTACGATGCTCTCCTCCCTGAATGTGGAATGAAGGTCCGATTTGCGGTCAATTCCGCAGGAGGATGACATGCAGAAAGCGCGGGCCGTGCGCGCCGCGGACATAGGCGCCTTCGATATCAGTGGTGCCAGATACGCCGGTGACCCAATAATGGGCGCGCGGTTGCGGGCCGGTCAGCGGGGCATTCTCCAGATGGGGTGCGATGTCGCGTACGGCCAGCAACACGATATGATGCAGCGCCAGGAAATTGGGCAGCATCGGTGCGGTCGGGCCGGTTTCGAAGATTAGCGACCCGGTTTCCGCGATCCCCCTGCGCGCAATGGCGAGGACGGCCGCTTCGTCGGGCGCGGCGCTGTCGTGCAGGGTGAAGCCGCCCCAGTCGCAGGCCGTCAGGCGCGGATCGGGGGGCAAGCAGAGCGTGAGCGCTTCACCCTGTCCCGCCAGATAGCGGGCGATGGCGGTGGGCAGGTCCGCCATGGACCCGACGACGTCTTGGCTTGCATTGACGCTGGGCAGGGCGAGCCGGGCGAGAAATTCCGCCTCCAGCGTCGCTTCGTTCACCGCCGGACGCTCTGGCGCGACCAGCAGCGCGTCGGCCTCCGCCTGGTCGGGCGACGGTCCTTTCAGCCGGGCGAGGATGGCGTCACGGGCGCTCATGGACGGCGCGCCTTCTTATATTGCGTCATGAAGGTCTGCGCGGCGGGTCTGGGCATGTCGCGATGACGGGTCCAGCCGCCCGCGAGTGGCAGGCTTGCGATCCAACCCTTCTTCCCCAAAAGCCGCATCACCCGCACGGCGATAGTGGTGACCGGCCGATAAAGACTCGGCCGCGTCGCGATCCAGGCCCACAGGCCCAGCCCCGCGCGCATGGAGGTCGGCTCAAGTCCCTCGCGCCAACTCTTGTCGCGCCAGCCCTTGAGCAGGGTCGGTAGCGGGATGCGCACCGGGCATACTTCCTGGCATTTGCCGTTGAGGGTGCAGGCATGGATAAGGTCGCGATTGGGTGCAAGCCCATCCAGCACCGGCGTCAACACCGCGCCCATCGGTCCCGGATAGGTGCCGCCATAAGCATGGCCGCCAATCTGGCGGAAGACGACGCAATGATTCATGCACGCGCCGCAACGAATGCAGCGCAGCATCTCCGCCAGCCCTTCCTCGCGCATTTTCGTGCGCCCATTATCGACCAGCACGATATGCATCGCGTCCGGCCCGTCGCGGTCGCCCGCGCGTTTCGGCCCTGTATAGAAGGTCGTATATTGGGTCAGCGCCGCGCCGGTGGCCGATCGCGCCAGCATCCGCAGCATATGGATGGCGTGCGGCATGGACGGCACGATCTTCTCGATCCCCGCGGTCACGATATGGACGCGCGGCGGCACGAGCGACAATTCGGCATTACCTTCATTGGTGACGGTGCAGACCGCGCCGCTATCCGCGATCAGGAAATTCGCGCCCGACATGCCGACATCCGCGCTCAGCATCTGCGTGCGCAATTCGCGCCGCGCGCTTTCGGCCATGGCGGCGATCGTCTCTTCCTGATGGGGTGAGCGATGCTTCGCCTTGAACAGCGCCGACACCTGATCGCGCGTCTTGTGCATGGCGGGCCAGATGATGTGCGACGGGCGCTCGTCGGCCAGTTGGATGATATGTTCGGCCAGGTCTGTTTCGACCCGGCCGATCCCGGCCTCGGCCAGCGCATGGGGCAGGCCGATCTCCTCCCCCAGCATCGACTTGGACCGCGCGACGCTCTTCGCGCCCTCCGCCTTGCAGATAGCGATGACGATTGCGCAGGCCTCGTCGGCCGTCCTCGCCCAATGGACCTTGGCCCCTGCCGCGATGGCATTGGCCTCGAACTGTTCCAGATAGGCGCCCAGATGCGCAATCACATGATCCTTGATGGCGGCGGCGCGGCTGCGGGCAGCCTCGAAATCGGGGAAGGCGTCGATGGCGATGCCCCGCTTGGCCTCGGCCGTGCCGGCGGTGCGTTCGACCGCAATCTTCAGGATCGGGTCGGCCAGCGCCGCCTCGGCGCGGTCCGTGAAGCCGCTCATGCCTCTTCCCCGATCGCCGGGCCGTCGCCCATGCCGGCGATCAGTTCGATCGCATGATAGGCGCGCACCTTGCTGCCCCGGCGGTGCAGCTTCCCCGCCATGTTCATCAGGCAGCCCAAGTCGCCCGCCAGCAAAAGGTCAGCGCCCGTAGCATCGATCGCATCCGCCTTCTCACCAACGATGGCGTTGGAAATGGCAGGATATTTGACGCAGAATGCGCCGCCAAAGCCACAACATGTCTCCTCGCCGGCCAAGGGCGCGAAGGTCAGGCCGTCGATGGCCTTGAGCAACCGGCGCGGCTGCGCCTTGATCCCCAGTTCGCGCAGGCCCGAACAACTGTCATGATAGGTCGCCTTGGCGTCCAGCGTCACGCCTTTCGGTTTCCACCCGCAGACCTGATCCAGATAGGCCATGACCTCCCACGTCTTGCCCGCCACCGCCTGCGCGCGCGACAGCCAATGCGCGTCATGTTCGAATATTTCGGGATAATGGCAGCGGATCGTCCCCGCGCAGGAGCCTGACGGGACGATGATCGCCTCATAGGGTTCCAGCGCCACGATCGTCTGCTTCGCCAGCGCGGCGGCATGGTCCCGGTCGCCGCTGTTGAGCGCAGGCTGGCCGCAGCAGGTCTGCCTTTCCGGCACGACCACGTCGCACCCGGCCGCTTCCAGCGCGCGGATCGCGGCAAAGCCGATGCGGGGGCGCATCAGATCGACCAGGCAGGTGACGAACAGGGCGACGGTTCGTGTCATTATTGCAGATTTACATACATGCCGCCATCGACCAGCAGCGCCGCGCCGGTGACATAGGCGGCCATGTCCGACGCCAGGAAGACAATCGGCCCGGCCAGATCGTCCGGCGCGCCAAGACGCCCCAGCGGCACGCGCTTTTCCATATATTCGCGCTTTTCTACATCGGCCAGATCATCCTTGTTGATTTCGGTCAGGATCGTGCCGGGCAGCACGCTGTTGCAACGGATGCCATGCTTGCCCAGCGCGATAGCGGTGGATTGCATCAGTGAATGGACCCCCGCTTTCGTGGGGGTGTAGTGCGTCTGAAACTCGCCGCCGACCAGCGCCGAAATGGAGGACACCGCGACGATCGATCCGCCATGCCCCTGTTTCACCATCTGCTGCGCGGCGGCCTGCACCATGAAATAAGCGCCATGCAGGTTCACCTTGAAGGTTCGCTCCACCACATCGACCGGCATGTCGAGAAAGGCGTGAAAGGGGCAGATGCCCGCATTGCTCACCATGACGTCGACCTTGCCGAAGGCCTTGACCGTTTTGGCCACGAAATCCTGCGCGGTCTGCGGATCGGCGACGTCTCCCTTCACCGCGATGGCGCGCTGGCCCAGCGCCTCGATCTCCGCCACGCAGCTTGCGGCCGGCCCGTCGCTGTTCGCATAGTTGATCGCGACATCCGCGCCATGCTGCGCCGCGCCGATCGCGGCGGCGCGGCCGATGCCGGTCGATGCGCCGGTGATAAGGACGGTCTTGCCTTCAAGCAGCTTCATGGGGCGATTTTCCTTCGATGATTATCGCCGCGCCGGGCGGCGGGGGGATTTGACGCCGGGGGTCCAGCCCAGGTCGGCGCTGACCTTGTGCGCGGCGGCGCGGACATCCTCGCTCAGCGCCGCCATGCGGTCGTCGTCCATATATTGGGCGGCGCTCGACAGGCTGATGGCGGCGACGATCGCGCCCGACGCATCGCGGATCGGCGCGGCGACGCAGCGTATCTGGTCTTCATTCTCTTCCAGGTCGAACGCGCGACCGGCGACCACATAGCCGCGCATCCGTTCGAGCCAGCCATCATAGGCGACCGGATGGGTGCCCGCCGCCTGGTCCGCGTCGAACAGCCGACGCCAATTGCCCTCCGGGTCGTCCATCAGCAGCGCCTTGCCAAGCCCTGTCGAGGTCAAGGGATGCCGATCGCCGATACGGCTGCTGATCTCCACCCGACGGCGGCCGGGAATCTTGTCCAGATACAGCGCCTGGTCGCCGTCGAGCCGCCCCAGATGCACCACATCTTCGCTGGCGGCCGCCAGCGCCTCCAGATGCGGCCGGGCGATCTGCACCAAGTCGGCCTGCGATTGCGCCAGAAACCCCAACTGGAGCAGCTTCGGCCCTAGTTGATACCCTTCGCGCGGCAGGAAAGTCAGGAAACCGCGCTCCACCATGGCGTTGGCGAGACGATGGGTGGTCGAGCGCGTAAGCCCCATCCGTTCCGACAGGTCGGCCAGCTTGATCGGACCGTCGATCACCTGGTCGAGCAGATCCAGCCCGCGCTGCAGAGTCTGCGACCCGCCCGCCTTCGCCTTTTCCTCTCGGCCCAAATTTTCCGGCGCATCCGATTCTGTGTTTGACGTTTTCTGTCTCATCTAATAACACTCTATCCCACAAAATGAGAAAAACAAGGGTGAACTGGAGGCTGAGCATGATTCTTCCGATCGCGGTACTTCCTCCGTTAACCCAGCCCTTATTGGTGTTTTGACCATATATTGAAAGTTTTTGCCGATCGCTCCCACATATTGGGCATCGGCATGGTTCAGGGAGTGTATATGTGCCGATCGTGACCTTGCCGAAGATCAAGCATGTCCGCGCCTTCACCGTGCGTGGGGGCGGGGCGGATTATCATGACCAGGGCGAAGGCCACTGGATCGACAATCACATCGCGACGCCGATGTCGAAATATCCCGAATATCGCCAGTCGCGCCAGAGCTTCGGGATCAACGTGCTGGGTACGCTGGTCGTGGAGATAGAGGCGGAGGACGGCACTGTTGGTTTTGCGGTGACCACCGGGGGCGAACCGGCCGCCTATATTGTCGAAAAGCATCTCGCCCGCTTCCTCGAAGGGCGCGCACCGACCGATTATGAGAAAATCTGGGACCAGATGTATTTTTCGACCCAATATTATGGGCGAAAGGGGCTGGTCATCAACGCCATTTCTGGCGTCGATCTGGCGCTGTGGGACTTGCTGGGCAAGTTGCGGCAGGAGCCGGTCTATCATCTGCTGGGCGGCGCGGTGCGCGACGAACTGATATTCTACGCCACCGGCGCGCGGCCCGACAAGGCGAAGGAATTCGGCTTTATCGGCGGCAAGATGGCGTTACATCACGGCCCGGCCGAAGGCGTCGAGGGCCTAAGCAAGAATATCGCCGAACTGGCCGACATGCGGTCAAAGGTCGGCGAGGATTTCTGGCTGATGTGGGATTGTTGGATGGCGCTTGACGTCGACTATGCGACCCGTCTCGCCATTGCCGCGCATGACCTTGGCCTAAAATGGATCGAGGAAGCGATTAGCCCCGACGATTATTGGGGCTATGCAGCGCTCAAGCGCAACGTGCCCAAGGGCATGTTGGTCACCACCGGCGAACATGAAGCGACCCGCTGGGGTTTCCGCATGTTGCTGGAAATGGATTGCTGCGACATCATCCAGCCCGATGTCGGCTGGTGCGGGGGTGTCACCGAACTGCTCAAGATCAGCGCGCTGGCCGACGCCCATGGCAAGATGGTCGTGCCGCACGGATCGTCAGTTTACAGCTATCATTTCGTCATCACCCGCCACAATTCGCCCTTCGCCGAATTTCTGATGATGCATCCAGGGCCGACCGAAGTGGTGCCGATGTTCCATCCCCAATTGCTGGGCGAGCCGGTGCCGGAAAATGGCCGGATGAAGGTGACTGCGCTCGACAAGCCCGGCTTCGGGGTAGACCTCAACCCCGACATCGCGATGCACCGCCCCTACACCCATTGATTGCCGCAGAAGAGAGACTGATCCCATGAAATTCGTCCGTTTCGGCCAGGTTGGCCAGGAAAAGCCCGGTGTCATCGACAGCGAGGGCAACATCCGCGACCTGTCGGGCGTCGTCCCCGAACTGACCGTCGCAACGCTGGCCGCCGCCAGGGCCGCCGACATCGCCTCGCTGCCGATCGTGGACGGCGCGCCGCGCTATGGCGTCCCGGTCAAGGGCATCGGTAAAATCGTCGCAATCGGCCTCAATTATGAAGATCACGCGATCGAATCCAACCTGCCGATCCCGACCGAACCGATGATGTTCATGAAGGCGCTGTCCTCGCTCAACGGCCCCAACGACGAAGTGGTGCTGCCGAAAAATGCGACCCATGGCGACTGGGAAGTCGAACTGGGCGTGGTGATCGGCGAAACCTGCCGCTTCGTGTCCGAAGAAGACGCCCTGTCCAAGGTCGCAGGCTATACCCTGGTCAACGACGTGTCGGAACGCTTCAACCAGAAGCAGCGCGGCAGCCAGTGGAGCAAGGGCAAGGGCCATGACACTTTCTGCCCGGTCGGCCCCTGGCTGGTGACCCCGGACGAGGTCGGCGACCCGCAGGATCTGGACATGTATCTCGATCTCAATGGCCAGCGGATGCAAACCGGCAACACCCGGACGATGATCTTCAACGTCGCGCAACTCATCTCCTATGTCAGCGAATATATCACCCTCTATCCCGGCGACCTGATGATCACCGGCACCCCGCCGGGCGTGGGTGAGGGCAAGAAGCCAGACGCCATCTATCTCAAGGCCGGCGACGTCATGGAACTGGGCATCGAAAAGCTCGGCGCCCAGACGCAGCAGGTTTCGGAATGGCGTCACCTCGGCGACGTGGTGCTCGGATGAGCATTTATGCCGGCCGTTTCGCGGGCCGCAATGCGATCATCACCGGCGGCGCGTCGGGCCTGGGCAGGCAGGTCGCCGCCCGCATCGTCGCCGAAGGCGGCCAAGTGGCGCTATGGGATCTCAATCCCGAAGCGCTCGCGGCCACCAGCGCTGAGATCGGCGCGGCCCATGTGGTGGCGCTGGACGTATCCGATTACGCCGCCGTCACCGCCGCCGCAAAGGACACGGCCGTCGCGCTGGGCAAGGTCGATATCCTCATCTGCTCGGCGGGCATCACTGGCGCCACAGCGACGGTGTGGGACTATCCGGTCGACAGCTTCCAGCGGGTGATCGACATCAACCTCAACGGCCTTTTCTACTGCAACCGGGAAGTCGCGCCCTTCCTGCTGGAAAATGGCTATGGCCGGATCGTCAACCTGGCGTCCGTCGCGGGCAAGGAAGGCAATCCCAACGCCAGCGCCTATTCGGCGAGCAAGGCGGGCGTGATCGGCTTCACCAAGAGCCTTGGCAAGGAACTGGCGGGCAAGGGCGTCATCGCCAACGCACTGACGCCCGCCACCTTCGAAAGCCCGATCCTGGCCCAACTGCCCCAGAGCCAGGTCGATTATATGCGCTCGAAAATCCCGATGGGCCGTCTGGGCCTGATCGAGGAGTCCGCCGCGATGGTCTGTTTCATGGCCAGCGAGGAATGCAGCTTCACCACCGCGTCCACCTTCGACACATCGGGCGGCCGCACCACCTTCTAATATGCGAAGTTGCGCGGCGCGACTGGTCCCAAGAACCAGCGCGCCGCAAAATCTCTTACTCCGCTCAGCCAACCCGTCGACGGGCTCAGGGCGAACGGACTGTATGTTTCTGGAGAGGATAGCCATGATCCCCTTTGTCGATGCCCATATCCATCTATGGGACCTGCAGCATATCCGCTACGATTGGCTGAGCGCGCCTTTCTCTGACGAAGGGCCGAATGGCAGCGTCGAACCCATCGCCCACGATTATGGCGTCGCCCACTATCGCGCCGACCTTGCCCGCTGGAATGTCGTTGGCGCGGTGCATGTCGATGCCGGCGCGGCGGCGGAGAGCGCCCTGCGCGAAACCCAATGGCTCGACGGTCTGGCGCAAGTCGAAGGCCTGCCCACCGGCCTCGTCGCCTTTGCCGCTTTGCATGATCCCGATGTCGATGCCCTGCTCGCCGCGCAGGCCGCCCACCGCCGCGTCAAGGGCATCCGCCATATCGTCAACTGGCACCGCGATCCCCTGCGCACCTATGGTCCGGTCGACCTGACCGTCGATCCCCAATGGCAGGCGGGCTATGCTCTGCTCGCCAAGCACGACCTGTCCTTCGACCTGCAATGCTATCCGGGCCAAATGCCCGGCCTTGTCCCGCTGATCGAGCGCCATCCCGACATTCCCGTCATCATCAATCATATGGGGATGCCCGTCCTGACCGATCCCGATGGCTTGGCGCACTGGCGCAGGGGCATGAAGGCGCTGGCCGCGCTGCCCCATGTCGCGGTCAAGCTGTCGGGCATGGGCTTCATCCGCCGCGACTGGACCCGCGAAAATGTCGAACCGCTGGTGCGCGAAACGATCGACCTGTTCGGCGTCGACCGCTGCGCCTTCGCCAGCGACACGCCGACCGACAAGCTGTTCGCGCCGATCGACCAATATATGGACGCCTATCACGCCATCGTCGCCGATTTCCCCGAAGCCGACCGCCGCGCGCTCTTTGCGGGCAACGCCGACCGCCTTTATCGCCTGGGACTTGACCTATGACCGGAAATCCACTGCTCGGCGTGCTGTTTCATTGGCTGGGCGGCCTGGCCTCGGCCAGCTTCTATGTCCCCTATCGCGGCGTGCGGCGCTGGAACTGGGAGATATTCTGGCTCACCGGCGGTATCTTCTCCTGGGTGATCGCACCCTGGTTCTTCGCATCGATGCAGACCAACGACCTGATGGGCGTGATGCGGCAAGTGCCGTCCTCGGTCGTCGGCTGGTGCGTCTTTTTCGGCTTCCTCTGGGGCTTTGGCGGCCTGACCTATGGCCTCACCATGCGCTATCTGGGCCTCTCGCTCGGCATGGCGGTGGTGCTGGGGCTGTGCACCGTCTTTGGCACGCTGATCCCGCCGATCGTCGATGGCAGCTTCATGACGGAGATTGCAGGCACCCTGCACGGCCGGATCGTGTTGCTGGGCCTGGCCGTCACGGTGCTGGGCATCATCGTCGTGGCCATGGCCGGCTCACGCAAGGATGCGGGGTTGTCCACCGAACAAAAGGCCGCCGCCGTCGCCGAATTTGATTTCAGAAAGGGCATCGCCGTCGCCATCTTTTCCGGCATCATGTCCTCCTGCTTCGCCTTCGGCCTGGCGGCGGGACAGCCGGTGAACGCACTCAGCCGCGCGGCAGGAACCGGCCCGCTCTGGGTGGGGCTGCCGACCCTGTGCCTCGTCATGCTCGGCGGCCTCGTCACCAATGCGCTCTGGTGCGGCTGGCTGATCGTGAAAAACAAGTCGGCGGGCCAATGGGTCGGGGCGGCGGACGCATCGGGCCAGCGCCCCGCGCTGCTGCCTAATTTCCTGCTCTGCGCGCTGGCGGGCACCGCCTGGTATTTCCAATTCTTCTTCTACACCATGGGCGAAAGCCAGATGGGCCGCTTCGGCTTCTCCAGCTGGACGCTGCACATGGCGTCCATCATCATCTTCGGGACCTGCTGGGGCTTCGCGTTTCGCGAGTGGAAGGACGCCGCCCCCGCCGTCCGCGGCATGGTGTGGAGCGGGGTCGGCCTGCTGGTCTTCGCCACCCTCATCATAGGCTATGGCAACCGCCTGGCCGTGTGACGGCCCCGGTCCGGCATCAATGCCGCGCGGGCACCGCGTCCGACTGGCGGCGGATCAGCTGATAGTCGAGCTTCACCTTGCCGATGATCCCGTCGGCGCCCTCGTCCTGACTGCGGAATCGCATCGCCAGCAGGCCGATCGCTTCGCGGCTCATGTCGCGGATCGGCTGACGGATGGTGGTCAGCGCAGGCCAGATCGCACTCGCCAGCGGCGTATCGTCAAAGCCGCAGATGCTGATCTCGGCCGGCACGTTGATGCGTCGCTGGTGCGCGACCGTGATCGCGGCGGCGGCCATATCGTCATTGCAGGCGAAGATCGCGGTCGGCCGCGCCTCCAGGCTCATCAGTCGCTCGGCCGCGTCCAGACCTGATCGATAGCTATAGTCGCCCGGCACGATCAGCTGGTCGTCATGCGCCAGCCCATGATGGAGCAGCGCATCGCGAAAGCCCTGCAACCGCCGCGCGCTCGACCGGTGGCGCACATTGCCTTCGATGAAGCCGATCCGCCGATGCCCCAGTTCGATCAGGTGGCGGGTCAGGTCATAGGCGGCATGGCGGTCGTCGGTGCCCACCACCAGCATGTCCGGCCCATCCTGGTCCGGCGCGATCGCGACGATGGCGATGTCGCGCGCGCTCAGCCCGGCGACCAGTTCCGGCCAGTCGCACAGCGGTGGCGGCAGGATCACGCCGGCGACATTGGCATGGGCGACCTGCTCGACGATTTCCTCGGCAAAGGCGCCGGGCGCGCATTGCTCGACCACCAGATGCAGGTGCCGTTGCGGCGCTTCGCCCAGCGCGCCGAGCAGCAGTTCGCCCAGATAGGCCGATGTGGTGGAGTTGCTGTGCAACAGCGCGACGCGCCGGTCGGCGCTCCCGGCCAGCGCGCGCGCCGACGCATTGGGGATATAGCCCAGCTCCTTGACCGCCAGTTCTACCGCCCGCCGCGCCTTGGCGCTGACGAGCGCCTTGCCGTTGACCGCGCGCGACGCGGTCATAACCGAAACGCCCGCGCTGGCGGCGACTTCCTTGATCGTGGGGGGCTTTTTCTTGAGGTCGCTTTTCTGCATTCCCTCTTCTCTAGCCGTTTTTACGGCCAAGGAAAATCGCGGGGATCTAAGGGCGTGTAAAAGCCCGCCGGTCCTGTCGACCGGCGGGCTTTTCAGTCATGCGAAGGCCAGGCGGATCAATATTGGATGGTGACGGTCACCGCGCGGCGATTCTGTGCCCAGCTTGCCTCGTCCGATCCCAGCGCCGCCGGCCGCTCCTTGCCATAGCTGACAGTGGTGATGCGGCCGGGCGCGATGCCCAGTGAGGCGAGATAGTTTTTCGCCGCATTGGCGCGGCGTTCGCCCAGCGCGATATTATAATCGCGGGTGCCGCGTTCGTCGGCATGGCCCTCGATCGTCACGCGCACCGACGGATTCTGCTGCAACCAGGCGGCCTGGCTCTGCAAGGTCGCCTGGTCCTCCATATCGACATCATATTGGTCCAGGCCAAAGAAGATGCGGTCCGAAGACACCGACGCGACGAAATCCTCCTGGCTGCCCTTGACCGGACCGCTGGCGCCGATCGGGCCGCTGGGCGCGGTCGTGCCACCGGTGCCGCCAGGGGCGGGGGGCAATTGGGCCGGCGGCTTTTTCGAACAGGCGGCCAGCGCGATGATGGCGGTCGCCACAACCAAGGTCCGGGACAGTTTCATGGGGGTCTCCTTCGATATTCTCTATGCCGCCCGCTAGTGGTCCGATTCTGACATTTGCTACCCTATCCGATAAGGCGTGCTCAAATGTCAGAATCTTTTCGGACCACTAGCAATCTTTTGATTTTAACGGATTTTACGATTTTGACATTTGCAGACCCATCCCAACCGTCAGGGGATGCAAATGTCAAAATCAATCCGTTAAGACAGTCATCAGGGTCCGTGATGTTCGTTACGCTGTCAAGACGACTAGGTTCCGCAATGGGCGAAAGCGCCTGAACCTAAACTTAGGGCAGCAACGGTCCCCAGGCCGGGTCGGATCCGCTCAGCGGCGTCGGAATCCGCCGTTCGTTCACCCCGGTCAGGTCGACCTGCCACACCTGGCTGCTGCCCTGCTTGCCCGGCGTCGTGCGGAAAAATTGCAGCACGCGGCCATTGGGCGACCAGGTCGGCTGCTCGTCCTGCCAGCCATTGGTCAGGATGCGCTCATTGTCGCCACTGGGCGTCATCACCGCGACCTTGAAGTCGCCCGACAGCTTGGTAAAGGCGATCAGGTCGCCGCGCGGCGACCATTCGGGCGTCGCATAGCGGCCGCCGCCATGGCTGATCCGCCGCTGGTTGGACCCGTCGGCGTTCATGACATAGATTTGCTGGCCGCCCGACCGGTCGCTTTCGAACACGATCTGGCTGCCGTCGGGCGAATAGCTGCCGCCCACGTCGATGCCGGGCGAATTGGTCAGGCGCACCGGCGTGCCGCCATTGGCCGACACGCGATAAATGTCGGTATTGCCTGCTACCGCCATCGAGAAAAGGATGTTGCGGCCATCGGGCGACCAGCGCGGCGCGAAGGTCGCGTTGCTGCTTTCGGTCACCAGCTTCTGCTGCCCCGCGCCGATGTCGTAGATATAGAGGCGCACCCGGCTGCCCAGATAGCTGACATAGAGGATCGATTTATAATCGGGCGAAAAGCGCGGCGTCAGCGCCATCGACTGGCCGTTGGTGATGAAACGGTGGTTCGCCCCGTCCGAATCCATGATCGCCAGCCGCTTGACTCGCGCCCCCTTGGGACCGCTCTCGGCGATATAGGCGATGCGGCTGTCGAAGAAGGGGCTTTCGCCCGACAGGCGGGCATAGATGGCGTCGGCGCATTTATGTGCGGCCCGCCGCCAGTCGCGCGGCGCGACGACATAGCCCTGCCGCGTCAGTTCCTGCTTCAGCGCCACGTCGTAGAGGTAGCAGCCCACGGTGATGTCGGCCTCGCCCCCGGTCGTGCGCACGAACCCCTGGACCAGCGCCTGATAGGCGTTCCATTTTTCATAGACCGGGTTGGTGACTTCAGGGAAGGCGACCGCCGGCATCCCGCCAGGCCCGGACGGATCGAACAGGCCGGAGCCTTTCAGGTCGGACGCGATCACTTCGGCCACCTTGCGGCCCAGTTCGCTGGCGGTGCCGGCCGGCGTCGCCACATCCTGCTGCGCGGGCATGGAGGGGACGGCGACCTTGACGTTGCTGTCGACTTCGCCGGTCACATCAACCGACAATTGCGCCATCGCGGGCGCGGACAGGATGGCGGCAAGCGCGACGGTCGCCAGAGAGATGCGGCGAAGGAAGGTGGTCTTCATCGGTTCAGCCTCGCGTCAAAGCGGAGTGGCCGGAGCCATTTCCATTGGTCATAATATTCAGGCGGTAAATTCCGGAAGGGGGCGGCGAGTTTCACCGCCTGGATCGCGCGCTCCGCATGGAGCTTCGCCTGTGGCCGGTTGCTGGCGGTGACGCCGGTCTGGTCGATCACTTCGGGCGCGCCGATCAGCGCGCCGCTCTTGTCGAGCCGCACTTCCAGCAAGGTCACGAGTTGGTCCGCATCCGCGCCCGATGGCGGCCGCCAATGTGGCTTGAGCTGGCGACGAATTTCGGCGTCCAGCGCGGCCTTCTGCTGCGGCCCCATGGCGGCGGCGGGCGGCGGCGCGGGTGTGCGCGGCGCATCGTCCTTGGCGTCGATCCCTTTCAGGAAATCCTTGCCCAGCAGCGACCCCTTGGGCCTGTCCGCCTTGCCCGCGCCGGATGCGCGCGCAGCCGCATCGGCCTTGGCCTTCGCATCGCTCTTGGCTTTAGCGTCGCTTTTCGCCTTGGCGTCGGCCTTGGCTTTCGCATCCGCCTTGGCTTTGGCGTCACTCTTTGCCTTGGCGTCGCTCCTGGACGGCACGGCCGCCGCGGCCTTTGGCTTTTCAGGCGCAGGCTTGGCCTTGGGCGGCGTCTTGGCCACATCCTTCTTCGGCGGTGCCGGCTTGGGCTTGGCCGGGGCTTCCTTCACGACCGGCCTTGGCGGCGTCGGCTTGGGAACCGGCTTCGGCTCCGCCTTGGGCGGCGTCGGCGCGGGCGTCGGCTCCGGTGCGGGAGCAGGCGCCGGGGCAGGCTTGGCGTCCTCCGTCGGTCCTTTCTCCGGCGCGACGCTGGGCGGCGGCGGCTGGGTCGACACCTGCGGCGCGGTCGATTGCAGCGCCACTTCGTCCACCAGGCTCACGTCCATCGGCGGCGACTTCAGCTTCAACGGATTGGGGGTGGCCAGGAATCCGGCCGACAGCAAACCGAACAGCAGGACATGTCCCGCCGTCGCGACGCCAAGGCCGATCTTTTCCGCGCGCTCCATATGGCTGACCTATGGCCCCTATTCTGAACCGTCGCTGACATCAGCGGCGTCCGACCCGGTGCTGACCAGCGATACTTTGTTCAGGCCCGCGCGATTAAGCTCGCCCATGACCCGCATCACCCGGCCATAGTCGAGCGCGGTGTCGGCGCGCAGGAAGATTTGCGGCGGCTCCGGCTGACCCGCATGGGCGGACGCTATTTCCGCAAACCGATCGGGCAGGTCGGCATCGCTGATCTGCATGTCATCGATGAACAGGCCGCCGTCGCGGTCGATCGACAGGATGGTCGGCTTGGCGTCCGCGTCCAGCCCCTTGGCCCGTGTTTCCGGCAGGTTCACCGGCACGCCCGTCACCAGCAGCGGCGCGGTCACCATGAAGATGATGAGCAGCACCAGCATGACGTCGACCAGCGGAGTCACATTGATGTCCGCCATCGGCGCGCGCCCGCGCCCGCGCCGGGCGGAGGGAGGACCGGACATAGCCATCAGCGTTGGGCCTCCAACTCACGGCTCAGCGTGGAATAGAAGCTGTCGGCAAAGCGGGTCAAGCCCGCTTCCAGCCGGTTGATGCCATGGCTGAACCGGTTGTAGGCGATCAGCGCCGGGATCGCTGCGAACAGGCCGATGGCGGTGGCGAACAGCGCCTCGGCGATGCCCGGCGCGACGACGGCGAGCGAACTATTCTGCTCGGCCGCGATCGACGTGAAGGCGCGCATGATGCCCCACACCGTGCCGAACAGGCCGATGAAGGGCGCGGCCGACGCGACCGTCGCCAATATGTTGAGCCGATCGGACAGGCGATCGACCTCGGACGCGATGATGCTCGACATCGACGTGCCCAGCCGGTCGCGCGTGCCGTCGCGGTCGATCACTTTCTGCGCGGTCGATCGGCGCCATTCGGTGACGCCAGCCGCCATCACCTTGGCGGCGGGAAATTCCGCCTTGCCGCGGGCCTCATAAAAGCGGTCGATATCCTCCGCCTTCCAGAAATCGGCCTCGAATTTCCGGCTTTCCTTGCTCGCCTTGCGCAGGCTGACGCTGAAGCTGATGATGATTGCCCAGGTCCAGATGCTGGCCAGCAACAGGCCCAGCATCACGCCCTTCACGACGATGTCGGCCTGCAGGAACAGGGCGAGCGGGGATATGGTCGCGGCGTCGGTGATGGCGCCGGCAGGCAGGTTGAGGGTCATGGGTGAATGTCTTCCCCTTGGCAAAGGCGGGTGAAAATGGCGGTCCAGGCTTTGGGTTGGCGCTGCGGCCGGCCCTGGGGCGTCAGCCATGCGACGGTGATGGCGGCGTCCGTCAACTCTTCTTGACCCCGCATGACTCTCTGATGAATGGCGCAGCTCGCCGCGCGCACATCGGTGACGCGGCTCGCCACCATCAGGTCGTCGTCCAGCCGCGCCGGGCGGCGATAGCGAATGGCAAGATCGGTGACGGCATAGACGCCCGCGCCCCCTTCATGATTGGCGCGCTGGTCGATCCCGGCGATGCGCAGCATGTCGGACCGGGCGCGCTCCATATAGCGCAGATAATTGGCGTGATAGACCAGCCCCGACAGGTCGGTATCCTCGAAATAGACGCGCAGCGGGAAATGATGCACGGCGGCAAGGAAGCGTCCGGTCGCCGGCGCGGGCATCAGGTCTGAAACGGACATTGCGCGCTTTTAACCATGGCGCAGCGCCCACGCAAAGCCGGAAATGGCGGATGAACCCGCAATCCGTCCGACAGCCGCGCGCGATCCATCGCCTGTCCGATGGATGGGTGCCCGATACTGGTCGTCGGCCCTGCGCCCCGCTAAGGGATAAGCGACGATTCATGAGGGAGAGCAGGGCATGACGGATATTCGGACGGTCGGCGTGATTGGCGCGGGACAGATGGGCGCGGGCATCGCGCAGGTCGCGGCGCAGGCGGGCTATGACGTCATATTGTCGGACATCGACCTGCCCCGCGCGGAAAAGGGGCTGGCGGGCATCGCCAAGCTGCTGGCCAAGGCGGTGGACAAGGAAAAGATCCGCCAGGCCGACGCCGACGCCGCGCTCGCGCGGATCACGCCCGTCGGCGACATCGCCCCGCTGGCCGACGCCCAACTGGTGATCGAGGCCGCGACCGAGCGCGAAGAGGTGAAGCGCGCCATCTTCGCCAATGTCGGCAAGATATTGGCCGCCGACGCGATCCTGGCCACCAACACATCCTCGATTCCGATCACCCGGCTGGCGCAGGCCGCGCCCGATGCGGGCCGCTTTGTGGGCGTCCATTTCTTCAACCCCGTACCGGTGATGGTGCTCGTGGAGGTCATTCGGGGCCTTGCCACCACGCCCGAAACCGTCGCTGCGGTGGAAGGCTTCGCCGCAAAGATCGGCAAGACTACGGTCCACGCCTTCGACGCGCCGGGCTTTGTGGTCAACCGCATCCTGCTGCCGATGCTGAACGAGGCGGTGTTCGTGCTGGGCGAGGGCGTGGGCAGCGTCACCGACATCGACCAGGGCTGCAAGCTCGGCCTCAATCATCCGATGGGGCCGCTGACCTTGCTGGACTTCGTCGGCCTGGATACCGCGCTGGAAATCCTCAACGTCTTCCTCAGCACCACCGGCGACCCCAAATATCGTCCGGCGCCTTTGCTGGTCAAATATGTCGAAGCGGGCTGGTATGGCCGCAAGACCGGCAAGGGCTTTTACGATTATAGCGGCGCGGAGCCAGTGCCGACGCGCTGATTGCCCATCGAGCGTGGGCTGTTCAGCCCGCGCTCAACCCATGTTTCTTCATGCAATGGCGCAACTGGTCGTAGGTCAGGCCCAGCCCCTTGGCGGTCGCGCGCTGGTTGTACCGAAATCGCTCCAGCGCGGCGCGGATGATCGCCGCCTCGTGCCCGTCCACGGCGGCGCGCAGGTCGCTGATTTCTTCATAGGTCATGGTGGGTGCTGATGGCGCGGCGGGGGCATCACACGGCGCCGCATCCGCCCGCTTCATCATCGACTTGGGCTTCCACGGCGAGGCGAAGGGATCGAAGGTGATCTGGCTGATCGGCCGCCCCGGCTCGTTCCAGCGATAGACCGCGCGCTCCACCACATTGCGCAGCTCGCGCACATTGCCCGGCCAGCCATGGCCCTCCAGTTCCGCCGCGCAGGCCGCCGTGAAACCGGGCCATTGCGGCCAGTCGCGCTCCGCCGCCATGCGTCGGCCGAAATGATCGGCCAGAACGCTGATATCGCCTGCGCGCGCGCGCAGCGGGGGCAGGGTGATGACCTCGAAACTCAGCCGGTCGAGCAGGTCCGGGCGAAACCGTCCGGCATCGGCTGCGGCGGGCAGATCCTCATTGGTCGCCGCGACGATGCGGACGTCCACGGTCAACGGCTTCGACGCGCCAATCCGCGTCACCTCGCCATATTCCACCACGCGCAACAACCGTTCCTGCGCCGCCATCGACAATGTGCCCAATTCGTCCAGAAACAACGTGCCGCCATCGGCATCCTCGAACCGGCCCGGCCGCGCCTTGGTCGCGCCGGTGAAGGCGCCCTGTTCATGGCCGAACAATTCCGCCTCGATCAGCGTTTCGGGCAGGGCGGCGCAATTCATCGTGATCAGCGGCTCGCCCCAGCGTGGCGACAGGTGATGCAGCCGTTCGGCGATCAACTCCTTGCCGGTGCCGCGTTCGCCGATCACCAGCACCGGCCGGTTCAACTCGGCCGCCCGGCCGGCCTGCTCCACCGCGTCGAGAAAGACCGAGGACTGGCCGATAAATTGCGTATTTTTCTCCATATGCCAACTTATGGTGAAATTTCCCACTCCTTGGCAAGCGGCATGTTGGCGCACCCCTGCGAAGACCTCAAAAAATGGCAGAAAATCGGGTATTTTTCGAAACTGGCACGACCTCTGCAGCGCTCAGGGCAATCCGCAACCAATCGCGGAACCTATGAAGGCCAAGTTTCAGGGAGTATGACGATGACCAACCAGAGCAACAGCGTTCGCGAAATCAGCCAGCTGATGTCGGCCGCCATCGCCGCCCTGCTGTTCGGATCGACCATGATCCTTTCGGCGGTCGGCCCGGCCCGCGCCAGCGAAGCCCCGATCCTTGCGACGCACGATACCCCCGCGGCCTTGCGCTACCTCGCATAAGGCGCAAGCCCCGGCCGGGGCGGGAGTGCCCCCTCTCGCCCGTCCCGGCCCCCAACAAGACGATAAGACCAGGAGTGACGTTCAAATGGGTATTTTCTCCCGCACCCGCGACATCATCGCCGCCAATGTGACCGACCTGCTTGACAAGGCGGAAGACCCCGCGAAGATGATCCGCATGATCATCCTCGAAATGGAGGAAACCCTTGTCGAAGTGCGCGCGTCCGCCGCCCGCACCATCGCCGACCAGAAGGAAATGCGCCGCCACATCGCCAAGCTGACCGCTCTGCAGGACAGCTGGACCGAAAAGGCGCAGCTCGCACTGTCCAAGGATCGCGAAGATCTGGCCAAGGCCGCGCTGGTGGAACGCCAGAAGGCGACCGACATGGCGGATCATCTGAGTCATGAAATCGCGACGCTCGACGACGCGCTCAAGGCGTCGGAAGAGGATATCGCCAAGCTGCAGGGCAAGCTGCGCGAAGCCCGCGCTCGCCAGAACAGTCTGGTCACCCGGATGCAGAGCGCGGAAAACCGCCTGCGCGTGCGCGAAGCCTATGCTGGCGAGAAGGTCAACGACGCCTTCGCCCGCTTCGACATGCTCGAACGCCGCGTGGACATGGCCGAAGGCCGCGCCGACGCCGCGACGCTGGGCGGCGCGCCCAAGACGCTGGAGGAGGAGATTGCGGAATTGAAGTCGGCCGACAAGGTCGATGCCGATCTCGCCGCGCTCAAGGCCTCGATGAACAAGGGGAGCTGATCCGATGGAGGACGTATTTCTGCCCATCATGATCTGCGCCATGCTGTTCATCGGGATGCCTTGGCTGATTTTCCACTATGTCACCAAATGGAAGCAGGCGCCCAAGATCACCGACGAGGATGAGAAGCTGCTGGACGAACTCCATCTTCTCGCCCGCCGTCTGGAAGAAAGGCTCCAGACGGTCGAACGGATCGTCGCCGCTGACAACCCCGATTTCCGCCCGCAACGCCCGTCCACCGATGACGGCTTCGATTTCGACCGGAGGAACTGAAATGACCGCCCGCCGCACTAAATTCTATCTCGACAAGGCCAATGGCAAATGGCTGGGCGTCTGTTCCGGCATCGCCGATTATAGTGGCATTGATGTCCTGTGGGTCCGCGTGGGCGCGGTGCTCATCACCCTGATGGGAGCCTTCCTCTGGACGCTAATCGCCTATTTCGTCATCGCATATTTCGCTGAAAACAAGCCGCTGGGCCTCTATGCGGACCGCGACGACGAGAAATTCTGGCAGGGGGTGCGGACCAACCCGACCCGCTCCACCCGCGACGTCCGGTCCAAGTTCCGCGACATCGATCGCCGCCTGGCCGACATCGAAATCTATTATACAAGCCGCAACACCCGACTGGCCGATGAGATCGACAGCCTGCGCTGAAAGCGCGCGTCGGGGCAGCATAACGGGGAGACGCCATCATGCAATTTAGTGGACCCTATTTCGTCCTCGCCATCATCGCCATGTCGACGCTTGGCTGGATGTTCACCACCTGGGTCCGTGCCCGCCACGGCTATCCGGTGGAAAATGAGTGGACGGGCACCGTTCATCGAAGCGATCCCGACGCCGGTCGAAAAATCGACCTTTTATCAAATGAAAACGAAAAGCTGGTGGGCCGCATCAGCCGCCTCGAAGACCGCATCGCCGTGCTGGAGAGGATCGCCACCGATCCCGCCGCCCGCACCGCGCGCGAAATCGACGCGCTGCGCTGACACCGGCGAGCCAAGGGGAGTATCATCATGTTTCCATTCGAAGCCTTTGCCCCGGTGGCGGTCATCGTCGGATCGCTGGCGGTCGGCGGTTGGATCTTCACCACCTGGCTGCGTGTGAAGAATGGCTATCCGCTGGAAAACAGCTGGGGCAAGCCCGTCTATCCGCAGAAGAATGAGGAAATGGTCGAACGCATCAAGCTGCTGAGCCAGGAAAACGCCCAGCTTCGCGCCGAGATCGGTTCGATGAAGGACCGGCTCGCCGTGGTGGAGCGGATCGTCACCGACGGCAGCCATCAGCTGGCCCGCGAGATCGAACAACTGCGCAGCCCGGCTAACTAACGGCATCATTCGGCGCCGAAGGCTCCGGTAGATGATGCCACACAAAGCCGCAGAGCATAGCGCCATCAGGGAGTGATCGACATGAATCCGTTTGAAATGGTCGTTGCCATCATCGCCATCACCGCCATCGCCAGCGTCCTGCGCGCCAAATATGGCGTCGTGCGCCGCGACAAGGGCGAAGACTTCATCCAGCGCGGCCTGGACCCGGAAGCCGAACGGCTGCGCGCGGAAGTGAAGGCGCTCAAGGATCGCGTCGCCGTGCTGGAACGGCTGGCGACGGACGGCTCCAGCGCATTGGAGCGGGAATTTGAAAAACTCCGGGATCGCGACTGAATTTGGTCCGTGCCGGCCAGGGAGGCTTATATGCAAGACCCCTATCTCTACATCATCCTGGCGACGACCAGCCTGGTCGGCCTCGCCATCATCGCGGCTGCGGGGTTGCGCGGTTGGAACGGTTGGCTGGAGCTCAAGCGCGCCGAACTGGGCCGCCGCTTCGAGGAAGCCGCGCCGCCAAGCGCGTCGGCCCGGATCGAGGTCGCCGACCTCAAGGAGCGCATCCGCAAGCTGGAAGCCATCGCCGCGGGCGTGGATCTGTAAACATCGCTTCAATGAGATGAAGGTGCTCGCGCGAGGCGGGGCCCAGTCCTAACCTCTGAACTGGACTCCCGCCTTCGCGGGAGCACGCTGCGCTTTCATCAGTTCGAAGGCCTTACCCCCGCAGCGACCCGCCCAGCTTCTGCGCGGCCTTGACCACCGCAGCGCTGATCGCCTCCAGCTCTTCCTGGCTGAAACTCTTCTCGCCCGGCTGCAGGGTAACTTCGATCGCCAGCGACTTGAAACCATCCTCCACGCCCGGCCCGACGAAGACGTCGAACAGGCGGACGTCGACGATGCTCTTCTTATCCGCGCCCTTTACGCCGCGCACCAGCGCATCGGCCTCGACCGCATCCGGCACCAGGAAGGCGAAGTCGCGCTTCACTGCCTGCAACGCGGGCGGCGCGTAGGGCGCGCGCATGAAGCCGCTTTTGCGCTTGCCCGGAATCGCATCGAGGAAGATCTCGCCCGCGACCACCGTGCCCGACAGGCCGAATTGCTTGGCCAGCGACGGGTGCAGCACGCCATATTCAGCCAGCACCGCTTTCGGCCCCAGCCGCAGCGTGCCCGACTGGCCGGGATGATAGGCGGCCGATGCGTCCCCGAAATTCTGGAGATTGCCGACCGGCGCGCCGGCGGCCGCCAGCAGCGCGACCACTTCCGCCTTGGCGTCAAAGGCGTCGAAGCCCTGCGCCTTGCCGGTCTGCCAGCCCCGCGCCACCTTCTCGCCCGCCAGCACGAAGCCCACGGTCGCCCGCTCGCCCTGCTTGAAATAGCGGCGGCCCAGCTCGAACAGGCGAACCGACGTCGCGCTGCGATCGACATTGCGCTTGGTCGCGGACAGCAGGCCGGGCAGCAGCGATGGCCGCATGACCTTCAGTTCCTCGGAGATCGGGTTGGCCAACGTCCAATCGCCCCCGCCTACGGCGGCGGCTTCTTTTTCGGCAATGAACGACCAGTTGATCGCTTCGGCCATCCCGCGCGCAGCGGCGGTGCGGCGCACGCGACGCTCGACCAATTGCTCTGGCGTGGCGGTCGGGCGGGCGACGCCCGGCCCGCGCGGCAAGGGCGTGGACGGCACTTGGTCCAGGCCGACGATGCGCACCACTTCCTCGACGATGTCGGGCCAGCCATCGACGTCGCGGCGCCATGTCGGCACGATGATCGTCCAGCTGCCTGGCACCATCACCGGCATTCCGTCTTCATATTCGACGCGGCTCGCCTCGCCGTCGACGCCAAAGCCCAGGCTTTCCAAGATACGCTTTTGTTCATCTGCGGGCACATGCACGCCGGCCAGCGCCAGGCACTGGTCGGGTGCATAAACTACGGTGCGCGGCGTCGCGGGCGGCGTCCCGGCGCGGGTCGCCTCGCTGGGCGTCCCGCCGCACAGGCTGACCACCAGGCTGGTCGCGATCAACAGGCCATCGTCCAGAAACGCCGGATCGACACCGCGCTCGAACCGTCCACGGGCATCGCTGGTCAGGGTCAGCTTCTGCCCGGTCACCGCGATCCGTTCCGGCGTGAAATAGGCGCATTCGATCAGCACGTCGGTCGTACCATCCTGCGCGCCCGAATGTTCGCCGCCCATGATGCCGCCAATGTCGTGCACGGCCTCGTCGTCGGCGATGACAGTCATCGTCTCGTCGATGGTGTAGCTCTTGCCGTTCAGCGCCAGCACCTGCTCGCCGGGCTTCCCCTTGCGTGCCACCAGGCCGCCCTTCAGGCTCGCCATGTCATAGACATGCAGCGGCCGGCCAAGATCGAACATGATATAGTTGGTGATGTCGACCAGCGCGCTGATCGGCTTCTGGCCGATGGCCTTCAGCCGCTTGGCCATCCAGTCGGGCGACGCGCCGTTGGTCACGCCACGCACGGTGCGCGCGAAGAAGGCCGGGCAGCCGTCCACATCGTCCGTCCGCACATCCGGCCCCGGACCCACGCCCGCAATCTCCGGCACGATGATGGCGTTCAATGTGCCCAGCCCCGCCGCCGCCAGGTCGCGCGCGATGCCGCGCACGCCCATGCAGTCCTGCCGGTTGGGGGTCACGCTGACATCGATCACCGGATCGTTCAGCCCCGCCCAGTCGGCATAGACCTGCCCAACCGGCGCAGCTGCATCCAATTCGATGATGCCGTCATGATCGTCGCCCAGTTCCAGCTCGCGGGTGGAACACATCATGCCGTTGGATTCCACGCCCCGGATCGCGGTCTTCTTGAGCACCATGCCGTTGGACGGCACGACCGCGCCCTCCACCCCGAACACGCCCACCAACCCCGCACGGGCATTGGGCGCACCGCACACCACCTGCAACGGATTGCCGTCGCCATGATCGACGCTCAGCACCTGCAACTTGTCGGCCTGCGGGTGACGCTCGGCGGTCAGCACCTGGGCGATCTTGAACCCGGCCAGCTTCTCGGCCGGATTCTCGACACCCTCGACCTCCAGCCCGATGGCGTTCAGCCTCTTGAGGATGGTGGCAAGGTCCGCATCGGTCTTCAGATGCGTCTTGAGCCAGCTCAGGGTGAACTTCATGCGCCCACTCCTCCGCTCAGCGTGGGCACGTCCAGCGCCGAAAAGCCATAATGTTTCAGCCAGCGCAGATCGCCATCGAAGAAGGCCCGCAAGTCGTTCATCCCATATTTGAGCATGGCGAGCCGATCGACGCCGGTGCCGAAGGCGAAGCCCTGCCACTCGTCGGGGTCCAGCCCGCACGCCGCGATCACCTTGCGATTGACCATGCCGCTGCCCAGCACTTCCAGCCAGCCGCCATCGGCCGCATCGCCGTCGCCGCCAATGACCCGCTGGCCGTTGGCCAGCGTGTAGCCGACATCGACCTCGACCGACGGTTCGGTGAAGGGGAAGTAACTGGGGCGCAGGCGCAGGACGATATCCTCGCGCTCGAAAAACGCCTTCAGGAACGTCTCCAGCGTCCATTTCAGGTGGCCCAGCGTGATCCCCTTGTCGATCACCAGCCCTTCGATCTGGTGGAACATCGGCGTATGGGTCGCATCTGAGTCACTGCGATAGACGCGGCCGGGCGCGATGATGCGGATCGGCGGGGGCGTGCCGTTCATCATCGTGCGAATTTGCACCGGCGACGTATGGGTGCGCAGCAGCATCCGCTTCTGGCCTTCCTCGTCCGGGAAGTAGAAAGTGTCGTGCATCGCGCGCGCCGGATGGGTTTCGGGAATATTGAGCGCGGTGAAATTATGCCAGTCGTCTTCTATTTCCGGCCCGGTGGCGACCGAGAAGCCGAGATCGGCGAAGATTTCTGCCAGTTCGTCCATCACCTGACTGACGGGATGCACCGATCCAAACGCACCCCCAAAAGGACCGGCATCGGCCGGCAGGGTCATGTCGACCCGCTCCGACGCCAGCCTGGCATCGAGCGCGGCCTGCTCCAGCGCGGCCTTCCTGTCCGCCAGCGCCGCCGTCACATTCTCGCGCAAATCCTGGATCGGCGGCCCCTTGTCCATCCGCTCTTCCGGCGACATCGGGCCAAGCGTTTTGAGCAGGCCGGTAACCACCCCGCTCTTGCCCAGCGCGCCGACCCGCAGCGCCTCCAGCGCGTCGAGCGTGTCGGCGGCGGCGATGTCGGCGATCAGGCCGGCTTTCAATGCGCTAATTTCGGTCATTTTTCTTCCAGAGCCTGTGGTGGCGGAAACATGCCCGCGGCCTTAGCGACGCCGGGCGCTCAAGGAAAGGGGCGGGCCTGGAAAGCTTAAGCCCGCGCCCCCAGCAACGCCCCGCCAAAGCCGATGAACATCAATCCGGTGCCGCGGTTGAACAGCGTCTGCCGGTTCGCCGGCGCCAACCAGCGCGCCAGGCGCAGGCCACCCAGCGCGTAGACGGCGTACCAGAAGCTTTCGATAACCACGAAACTGGCGATCAGGATCGCAAGCTGCAGCCAGAAGGGCCGGTCCAGCTCGATAAATTGGGGAAAGAGCGCCGCGGCGAAGATGATGAGCTTGGGATTGGCCAGCCCCGTCAGCAGCCCGGTGCCATAGAGGGCGCGCACGGAACGGGCGTTGGTGGCGCTCGCCTCGCTGTCGCCCACCGGCGCGCGCCACGCCTTGATGCCGAGCCACACCAGATAGGCGACGCCGGCATAGCGCAATATGTCGAACAGCCGCGGCGACGCCTTGAGCAGGGCCCCCAGGCCCAGCGCGGACGCGATCAGGCACAGCAGCACTGCGCTCATCAGGCCCGCCATCGTGGCGGTCGCCTTGCGCGGGCCATGGGCGATGCTCTGCGTCATCACATGCAACATATTGGGGCCGGGCGTGGCCGATATCAGGAAAACCGCCGTAACGTACAACCACCACAGATGCAGCGACATGGAATGCGCCTTTTGGCTGAGCTTCCCCTCTCCGTTCATTTCGAGCGAAGTCGAGAAGCGTTTGCGCGGGCGTTTCTCGACTTCGCTCGAAACGAACGGGTCTTGGTCACATCCGCCAAAACAAAAAAGGGCGCCGGAAGCATCTGCCCCGGCGCCCCTTTGACGATCTTGCGATCGACTGGTTCAGGCTGCGGGCAGCGCAGCCTTCGCCTGGGCGATGATGG
Source organism: Sphingobium sp. AntQ-1 (assembly GCF_028538045.1). Lineage (NCBI taxonomy): Bacteria > Pseudomonadati > Pseudomonadota > Alphaproteobacteria > Sphingomonadales > Sphingobiaceae > Sphingobium > Sphingobium sp. AntQ-1. The sequence goes on along the minus strand of NZ_CP117158.1, from coordinate 1,909,837 downwards.
CGCTAAACGCCTCGCCTTCGTGCATCGCAATGTCGGCCAGGACCTTGCGGTCCAGTTCGACGCCAGCCAGCTTCAGGCCATGCATGAACTGCGAATAGGTCAGGCCTTCAGCGCGGACACCCGCGTTGATGCGCTGGATCCACAGACCACGGAAGCTGCGCTTCTTGACCTTGCGATCGCGATAAGCGTACTGGCCGGCCTTTTCGACGGCCTGGCGAGCGACGCGGATCGTGTTCTTGCGACGGCCATAATAGCCCTTCGCCTGAACCAGCAACCGCTTATGCTTCGCCTTGGTGGTTACACCACGTTTTACGCGTGCCATGTGCCTCTACTCCTTACTTCAGGCCGTAGGGCGCCCAGAGGCGCACATGGGCAACATCCGAATCCGACAGGACGGACGTACCGCGGTTCTGGCGAATATATTTGGCATTGTGGCTGATCAGGCGGTGACGCTTGCCAGCGACGCCGTGCTTGACCTTGCCGGTCGCGGTGAACTTGAAGCGCTTCTTCACACCGCTCTTGGTCTTCATCTTGGGCATTTTCGTCTCCTTATCTGGCGCGACGATTACAGACAGCCCCGGCAGCCCTAGTTAGCCGGGCGGTCTCACTGAATATCGCGAACGGCGCGCATAGGGCCACATGCGCGCAAAGGCAAGCGATTCGCGTAACCGACCGCCTGGAGCCATTTGCCCCGCCGGGGCGTTGAGGCCGCCATGGTCGATAGCGATGTGCATATCACGGAACATGCGGCCGCCGCGCCGCGCGCGGGCTATCGCGCGCACGCGACCGCGCTGCGCGAACGGTGGCGCCGGCTGCCATGGCCGGTCCGCTTCCTCCTGGCCATCATCGGCTTCCTTTTCGCGATCTGGCTGATCCTGTTCATCACCAAGGGCCGCTTCCTCAAAGGCTCCTTTGAACAGATAGTGGGTAAACGCCTGCAACGCGAAGTCCGGGTCGAGGGCGATTTCCAGCTCTATTTCGCCCCGATCAGCATCAAATTCCTGGCGGAAAAAGCGCGTATCGGCAACCTGCCCTGGGCCAGCCAGCCCGCCTTGTTCCGCGCCGACCTGATCGACGCGCGCATCGCGCCGCTCAGCTTGCTGTTTGCCGACAAGGTCCGCCTGCCCTGGCTGGAATTGCGCAACGGCGCGGTCGATCTGGAATGGTCGCGCGATCACCGGCATAATACATGGACGCTGGGTGATCCAAATGTGGAGGGCAAACCCATGGTCTTCCCGCTGATAACCCAGGCGAAGCTGGCGGGAACCACCCTGCGCTACCGCGATCCGCGGATGCAATTGAACGCCGATATCGGATTCGAGACGGTCCGGGCGCGCGACACCCGCTTCGCCAGCGACGTGCGCCTGTCGGGCACCGGCCGCATGAGGGACAAGCCCTTCACGCTCAAGGGCAGCCTCCTTTCCCCCAACGCCACGGTGTCGCGCGGCAAGAACAGCCTGCAAATGCGCGCGCAGGCCGGCGCGACGATCGTGGATGTCGCCGGCACGCTGCGTGGCGCAATCGAATTGGAAGGCAGCGACCTGCGCCTTGTCACGCGCGGTCCCAATCTCAGCCTGTTGTTCGATTTTCTGGGCGCGGCCATCCCTGATACGCGGCCCTATCGTTTCACCTCGGCCCTGACCAAGGTGGGCGAAGAATGGCGCTTCACCCATTTGAAGGGTCGTTTTGGCGCCAGCGACCTGGCAGGCAGTTTCACCGCGTCGCTGCCCAATAATCGGCTGCTGCTTAAGGCGGACCTGGCGACCCAGACGCTCGACATCGTCGATGCCGCGCCCTTTTTCGGCTATGATCCCGACAAGATCGAGAAGCAGGGCGCTGCCGGCGCGATCGAAACCGTGCAGGGCACGCCGCGCCTGCTGCCCGACGCGCCGTTGCGGGTGGAGGCGATCCGCAATTTCGACGCGAATGTCAGCTATAGCGTCAAGCGCGTCCGGGCGCAGCATGTCCCCATCTCCGCCATCGCCCTGACCCTGAAACTCGACCGCAGTCTGCTGACCCTGTCGCCGCTCAGCTTCGACATGTCCGGCGGCCATGTCGCATCCGACATAGAGATCAACGCCCGCGGCGCGCCGGTGAAGACCAGCTACGACATCCGCATGGCCCCCACCCCGATGGGCACGTTGCTCGCCCGCTGGGGTGTCGAACAATCGGGCACGACCGGCACGATTAAGGGCCGCGTGCAGATGACCGGACTGGGCGACACGCTCCATGATTCGCTCGCGACCGCCAATGGCCGCATCGCCGTCATCCTGCCCGCCGGGTCGATGTGGGCGCGCAATGTCCAACTGTCCGAACTCGATGTCGGCACCTTCGTCACCAAGATGTTCTCCGGCAAATTGAAACAGCCGGTGGAGATCAACTGCGGCCTGATCGCCTTCACCGTCCGCAACGGCGTGGCGGCCGCCGACCCGATCCTGATCGACACGAAGAAGAATGTGATGATCGGCCGCGGCGGCTTCTCGTTCAGGAATGAGAGCCTCGACCTCGCCTTCCGCGCCGATGGCAAGAAGATCAGCCTCTTTTCCGGCCAGTCGCCGATCGGCATCAACGGCTATTTCGCGCGGCCTGGCATCAATGTCGTCAGCCCCGAACTGCTGACCCGTGGCGGCGCGGCGCTGGCGCTGGGCGTGGTCGGCACGCCGATCGCGTCGCTGCTGGCCTTCGTCGATTCGGGCGATGCGAAGGGCGCGGCCTGCGGTCCCATCCTGGCGGGGGCAAGCGCCCAGGCGCAGCGCACCAAGCGCGGTGCGCCCCGCGACGATGTCGGCCGCGGCACCACGGCCAAGGATGAGAAGGGCAGAGGCAGCAAAGGCGAGCAAAAGCGCCAGGACAAGAAATTCCTAGGCATCTTCTGATCGCACCCCACAGCGTCTATCCTGTGCCCGTAACGACTCGAAGGAGGAGTGGGCCATGAGCGACACGCCATTCGTCATGCCGGGGGTCACCCCGCATCTCACCATCGCCGATGGCCGTGCGGGCGAAGCGATCGCCTTCTACGTCAAAGCCTTCGGCGCCACTGAACAGAGCCGGCATCTGGCCGACGACGGCCAACGGCTCATGCATGCCCATCTCAGCATCAACGACGGTGCCTTAATGCTGAACGACCATTTTCATGAGATGGCCAATGGCGAACCGATGCCGCCGCCCGCCGCCGTCACCCTCCATCTGGAGGTCGATGATGCCGACCTATGGTGGCGCCGCGCGGTCAATGCCGGGGCCAGCATCCGCTTTCCCCTCGATAATCAATATTGGGGCGCGCGCTACGGCCAGTTGGTCGATCCGTTCGGCCATATCTGGTCGATTGGCGGCCCGGTGAAGGATTGACGCTGCGCGATCAGTGATCCGGGTGATGATGGGCGTGCGGCGCGCTGCCCAGCGCCTCCAGGACATCCTCCAGCCGCGCCGGATCGCCCATCGCCAGCACATGGCCTTCGCTGTCCGCCGTCAACGGCTCGCCATTCCAGTCGCACATCAGCCCGCCCGCGCCCTCGACCACCGGCACCAAAGCGGCGAAGTCATAGCTTTGCAGGCCCGATTCGATGACGATATCCAGGAAGCCCGACGCCAGCAGGCCGTAATTATAGCAGTCCCCGCCATAGACTGGCCCCTGGCGCGGCGACCCGCCCGATACGGCGGCGACCAGCGCCATATAGGCGGGGACGTCGCCCTCGCCGAACAGATGCGGGCTGGTGGTGGCGATGCCTGCGCCCTCCAGCGCCTTGCACGCGCGGGTGCGCACCGGCTTGCCGTTGAATGTCGTGGGCTGCCCGCTCATCCCGGCCCAGCGCTCGCGCGCGATCGGCTGGTCGATGATGCCGATGGTCGGCCATCCATCCTGCGTCAGCGCGATCAGCGTGCCGAATATCGGCCGCCCCGCAATGAAGCTGCGCGTCCCGTCGATCGGATCGAGGATCCATACCCGCTCGGCATCTTCGCGGACCGATCCATATTCCTCGCCGATGATGCCGTCACCCGGCCGTTCCTTTTCCAGGATCGCGCGGATCGCGGCCTCGGCGGCGCGGTCGGCCTCCGTCACCGGCGATTTGTCCGCTTTAAACTCCATGTCGTAACGGGCGCGGAAAAAGGGGCGGATCGCAGCCGCAGCGGCGTCGGCAAGGCGGTTGGCAAGGGCCAGGTCGTCGCGGGTTGTCATGCCCTTCGCCTAGCGGTTGCGTCGCCGTTGCGCTAGACTGAACGGCGCAAGAGAAGGAGAGGAAAATGCCCGGTTCGCCCGTCATTCCATGCCTGCGCTATGCCAACGCCCCCGCCGCCATCGATTTCCTGTGCGCCGCCTTCGGTTTTGCGCGCCACGCCGTCTATCCCGACGATGCCGACCCGACCATTATCCACCACGCCCAGCTGGTGCTCGGCGGCGGCATGGTGATGTTAGGCAGCGTCAGGGATATGGAGGGCGAATCGCTCTATACCTGGTCCACGGCGCGCGACCTGGGCGGCATCACCGCCTGCGTCTATATCGTCGTGCCCGATCCTGACGGCCATTGCCTCCACGCCCGCAACGAAGGCGCGGTGGTGGTGCAGGAACCGCAGGCCAATGACGGCTATCCCGGCCGCGGCTACACCGCGCTCGACCCGGAGGGCAATGTCTGGAGCTTCGGCAGCTACGATCCCTGGGCGCCCATCTCCGATTAAGCCTTCGGCAACCCGACCGTTCTATCCTTCATCGTCAAAGGGGGGCGCATGGCGCTGATCGGCTGGTTCCTGAGTTTCGTCGGCCTGTTTGGGGGCCTCGCCTTGCGGCAGGATATGCCGGTCGGCGGCTCGGTGGCGTTGTCCAATCTGGCGATCGGCTTTGCGCTGCTCGCCTGCCCGATGCTCTGGCGCGAAAAGCCGCTGGGCATTTCGCGCGGCCAGCGCATCGTCATCGCGCTGGTCATGATCCTGACGGTGCCGCTGGTGATGCTCCCGGCGGCCTGACCATCCTCGTTCGAACAGGCTGGACACCGACGGAGTTTCGGTCGAACGATCCCCCGGATCGTTCGCCAGCCCATTCTCCTTTCAGTCGAACAGGCTGGAAACCGAACTCTCGTCCGCGATCCGCTTGATCGCCTCGCCCAGCAGCGGGGCGATGGGCAAGTGGCGTATGCGCCGGGACGTGTTCACCGCCTCGGTGCCCTGGATCGAATCGGTGATGACCAGTTCCAGCAGTTCCGACGCATCGACGCGTGCGACTGCGCCGCCCGACAGCACGCCATGGCTGACATAGGCGATCACGCCCTCTGCGCCCTGCGCTTTCAAAGCCGCGGCGGCGTTGCACAGCGTGCCAGCCGAATCGACGATATCGTCGATCAGGATGCAGAAACGGCCTGACACATCGCCGATGATGTTCATCACTTCGGATTCGCCGGCGCGCTCGCGGCGCTTGTCGACGATGGCGAGCGGGGCGTTGTCGAGCCGCTTGGCCAGCGCGCGGGCGCGCACCACGCCGCCCACGTCGGGGGACACGACCATGATATTCTTGTCGCCGAAGCGCGCCTGGATGTCGGCCGACATCACCGGCGCGCCGAATAGGTTATCAGTCGGAATGTCGAAAAAGCCCTGAATCTGCCCGGCGTGCAGGTCGACCGACAAGACGCGGTCGGCGCCGGCGGTGGTGATGAGGTTGGCGACCAGCTTGGCGCTGATCGGCGTGCGCGGGCCGGGCTTGCGGTCCTGCCGGGCATAGCCGAAATAGGGGACGACGGCGGTGATTCGCTTGGCCGAAGCGCGTTTCAGCGCATCGATCATGATCAGCAATTCCATCAGATTGTCGTTGGTCGGATAGGCCGTCGATTGGATCACGAACACGTCTTCGCCGCGGACATTCTCATGAATTTCCACGAAAACTTCTTCGTCGGCGAAACGACGGACGCTGACGTCGGTCAGGGGGATTTCGATATAGTCGGCGATAGCGGCCGCGAGCGGCTTATTGGAATTGCCGGTCATGAGTTTCATGGCGAAAAACCCCAGGCTGATTGGCGTGACGAATGGATGACGATGCGCGAAACGCGGTCCCTTTAGCCGGGCATGTCCAATGTGGAAAGGCGCTTTTGCGCCAGCCCCAAAAATGGACTAGGGCGCGGACATGACCGACAAACTCGTGATCGCGCTCGCGCAGATGACCCAGTCCGTGGGCGACCTTGCGGCCAATGCCGACGCCATGCTGGAATGGCGCGCGCGGGCGACGGGCGCCGACCTTATCGTCTATCCCGAACTGCAACTGATCGGCTATCCGCCCGAAGATCTGGTCTTGAAGCCCGCCTTGGTCACCCAGGCCAATTATCAGCTCGACCGGCTGGCGCAGGAAACCGCCGATGGCGGCCCGGCGATGCTGGTCGGCACCGTCGTTGCGGCGCAGGGCGTCCTCTTCAACGTCGTCGCCCTGCTGGAAAACGGCGCTGTCACCGCGATCCGGCAAAAGCGCGAACTGCCCAATTACGGCACCTTCGATGAAAAGCGCCTGTTCGCCCCCGGACCGCTGCCCGCGCCGATCGATTTCAAGGGCGTCAAGATCGGCGTGCCGATCTGCGAGGATATCTGGTTCCCCTTCGTCACCGCGCATCTGCGCAGCGAAGGCGCGGAAATCCTCATCAGCCCCAATGGCAGTCCCTATGAGGTGGACAAGGACGATCGCCGCCTGAACGCCGTCGCCGGCACCCGCGTCCGCGAAACCGGCCTGCCGCTCGTCTATCTCAACCGCGTCGGCGGACAGGACGAACTGGTGTTCGACGGCGCGTCCTTCGTCATGAACGGAGACCTTGGCATCGCCCAGCAACTGCCCGATTGGGAAGAGGCGCTGGTGCTGACGCAATGGGAGAAATGGGACGGCCAGTGGGTCTGCCTGCCCGGCGAGCAGCATGACCTCGATCCGCGCCCGGCCGACATCTACAACGCCATGGTCCTTGGCCTGCGCGACTATGTGAACCGCAACCGCTTCCCCGGCGTGGTGCTGGGGCTTTCGGGGGGCATCGATTCCGCCTTGTCCGCCGCCGTCGCGGTCGATGCGCTCGGTCCCGACCGGGTCTGGTGCGTGATGATGCCCTCGCGCTTCACCAGCCAGGACAGTCTGGACGATGCGGTGGAATGCGCCCGCCTGCTGGGCGTCCGCTACGACACCATTCCCATCGAACCCGCCGTCGCCGCCTTCGACACGATGCTGGCGCCCGTCTTCGAGGGTCGCCAGCGCGACCTGACCGAAGAGAATATCCAGTCGCGCATTCGCGGCGTGACCTTGATGGCCCTGTCCAACAAATATGGCCATATGCTGCTGACCACCGGCAACAAGAGCGAGATGTCGGTCGGCTATGCCACCATCTATGGCGACATGGCGGGCGGCTATTCGGTGCTGAAGGACGCCTATAAGACGACCGTTTTCGACCTGTGCCGCTGGCGCAACGAAAATGTCCCGTCGCTCGGTCTTGGCATCGGGCCGGAAGGTCCGGTGATGCCCGAACGGGTCATCACCAAGCCGCCCAGCGCCGAACTGCGCGACAATCAGCGCGATGACGACAGCCTGCCGCCCTATGAGATTCTTGATCCGATCCTCTACGGACTCGTCGAGGAGGAATTGTCGGTCGATCAACTGGTCGAGCGCGGTTTCGAGAAGGACACCGTCGCCCGGATCGAGCGCCTCCTCTACATCGCCGAATATAAGCGCCGCCAATCGCCCCCCGGCGTCAAACTGGGCATCCGCAATTTCGGCCGCGACCGCCGCTACCCGATCACCAACGGCTTTCGCACGATCTAACCAATGCAAAAGGCCGTTCGGGCTGAGCGACGCGAAGTGACTGTGCTACGCGCGAACCGAACGGGTTTAGGACCAATCATGACCGTCATCACCCGCTTCGCCCCGTCGCCGACCGGCCATCTCCATGTCGGCAATATCCGCGCCGCGCTCCACAATTGGCTGTGGGCGCGCAAGAGCGGCGGGCAATTCCTGCTGCGCCTCGATGATACCGATCTCGAACGCTCGCGCCCCGAATATGCGGACGGCATCAAGGCGGACCTCCATTGGCTCGGCCTCCATTGGGACGGTGAGGAAAAACAGTCGGACCGTTTCGCCCTCTACGAATCCCGGTTCGAAGCGCTGAAAGCATCGGGCCATGTCTATCCCGCCTATGAAACCGCCCAGGAACTCGACCTGCGCCGCAAGATCCTGCTCGGCCGCGGCCTGCCGCCGGTCTATGACCGCGCCGCCCTGTCGCTGACCCCCGATCAGATCGCCGCTTATGAAGCCGAAGGCCGCCCCCCCCATTGGCGCTTCAAGCTGGACCATGAGCAGCCGATCGTCTGGACCGACCTCATCCGCGGCGACCAGCGCTTCGACCCGAAATTGCTGTCGGATCCGGTGATCCGCCGCGCCGACGGCTCCTGGCTCTACATGCTCCCCTCGGTGATCGACGACGTCGCCATGGGCGTCACCCATGTCCTGCGCGGCGAGGATCATGTCTCCAACACCGCGACCCAGATTCAGATGTTCACTGCCTTGGGCGCGCCACTCCCCGCCTTCGCCCATGAAGCGCTGCTGACCGGCAGCGAAGGCAAGCTGTCCAAGCGCCTCGGTTCGCTCGGCGTCGCCCATTTCCGCGAGATCGGCCTCGAAGCCATGAGCGTGGCCTCGCTGCTCGCTCGCCTCGGCAGTTCGCAGCCCATCGAACCCTTCGCGGATATCCAGCCGTTGATCGACAGTTTCGACTTCGCCCATTTCGGCCGCGCCCCCGCGCGCTTCGATGAAGCCGAACTGGCGACCCTCAACCAGAAAATCGTCCATCTCCTTCCCTTTGAGGCTGTCGCCGATCGCCTGCCCCAGGGCATGGACGAAGCCGCCTGGACCGCCATCCGCCCCAATCTGGAAACGGTTGCCGACGCGGCCGACTGGTGGCGCATCGTCACCGGTCCGATAGACGCGCCCGCGCCAGCGGAGGAAGACCATGATTTCCTCGCCGCCGCTCACGGCATCCTGTCGAACGCCGCCTTCGACGCCGACATCTGGCGCACGCTGACGGGGGCGCTGAAGGATGCGACCGGCCGCAAGGGCAAGACCCTCTTCCTCCCCCTCCGCCGCGCGCTGACCGGGCTGGATCACGGTCCCGACATGGGCCAGTTTCTCCCGCTGATCGGCCGGGAAGAGGCCTTGGCGCGCCTGCGATCCTGAGGGGGGGGCGGGATGACATTTTTCGTCATCCCGGCTACGTCGATTGGCTCAGGACAGGCTTAGGTAGAGATACCGCTGCGCTTGGGGCGCTTCGGAAAAATGGCGAAATGCCGGGTCAAGCCAGGCATGATGAGAGGGGAGATGCCGCAAGCGCGCTGTCCCGCATCAGCCTCTCGCTTACCTCGCTCTTGCAAACGTCCCGATGAGAGGCTTGGCGCCTCCCTCCTCTTCCCTCCGGCGGCGGCGTCGCGCGGCGAGCGCTTCGCCGTGACCCTACAGGCGCGTCGGTGTGACCCGTCCCTTACTCTGCCGCTATATGGCCAGGGCTTTGCCGCCGCTATTGCCCGGAAAAGCCCATCGACGGTGTGAACTTCGCGCCTGTGACCCTGTGTGGCTCGCTATTTCCCCTGCAGCGCGCTTGCGCACGCCGCCGGATCGACATCTGCGCCCACCGGGCTGCGCGCATCAACATGGGTGACCACCGGTTCCTTGCCCCGTGCGGGCGCATAGAGATAGGCGTCGAGTATGCAGCGGCCATTGGCGAACTGCAGTTTGCGCACCGTGGTTTCGCGAATGTCGAGCCGGGGCTGGCCGAACATCTGCGTCAGCGCGCGCGCGTCCGACCCCATTAGCGGCCCCTGCTTCATGAAGGCGCTGGCCGGCGGGCCGGCCGGCGGCGGGGCATAATTGCCCCTGGGCACGACGCCGCCACCGCAGGCGGCCAGCGGCAGGCACAATGCCGTCATAAAAGGTCGGAAATTCATGCGGATGTCTTTCGCCCAAGCAACATATGCACGGCCATAGCCGCGCTCCAGATCGGCGCAAGCAGGTTGACCAGCGGGATCAGGAACGCAAGCGCCGAAACGAGCCCCAAAAGCCACCGGCTGCCGCGCGACAGCGGCTGGAGGGCGGGATGACGCGGTTCCACCATGTCGGCCATGTCGCGACCCAGCAGATAGGCGTTGACCATCAGGAACAGCCCGATCGTCCCCACTCCTGTCACCAGCAACAGGATATAGGCGGGCAGCGCCAGAAGGTTCCAGCCCAGCGTGCGCGCCAGCGAGGCGAACGCGAAGCGCAGGCTGCGCGCCCAGCCCACCGGCCGGGCAGCGAGCGCCGCCTGGGGGTAACTATCCCGCTCCACCGCTTCGATAATGTCGTCGGCGAACAGGCCCATCACCGCCATCGCCACCGCGCGGAACAGCAGCCAGCCCGCGCCCACCATCAGCAGCGCCGTGGCGGTCGCTTCGGCGATGCCGCCGCCGCCGCAGCCGAAATGCAGCCGCAGCGCATGAAACCCGGCCCATAGCGCCCCGGCCGATCCTGCGAAGATCAGCAGCGTCAGCACCAGCGTCTTGAACAGCAGGCGCAGCGCCGCGCCATGGAAGAGGGAAGGAAAGGCGCGCAGGGCGGCGGTCAGGACCATGGTCCTGTCTATCCGCCCGCACGGGCGCAAGGTCAATCGGCGCGGTTGCACGGACTGCGCTTGCACGCGGGCGCAGGTTGCATGGGGGCGAACTGGCCGGTAGAGACAGCGCAATTTCTTCCCCATCCCCTTTTTGCATAAGGATATTGCGTGACCGCATCCTCCACGCCCCAGGAAATCCCGGCCGCCACGCTCGACATTGTCGCCATCGGCAACGCCATCGTCGACGTGCTCGCGCGCAGCGAAGACGTCTTCCTGGCGCAACATGCGCTGACCAAGGGCGGGATGCAGTTGATCGACGCCGCCATGGCGGAGACGCTCTACGCCGACATGCCGCAGGCGAAGGAAATTAGCGGCGGATCGGCCGCCAACACGTTGGCGGGCCTTGCCGCGCTGGGGAAAAAATGCGGCTTCATCGGCCAGGTGAACGACGATCAGTTGGGCGCGGTCTTCGCCCATGACATTCATGCTCTGGGCATCCGCTTCGACACGCCGGTCATGCATGGGCAAGTGCCGACCGCGCGCTGCCTGATTCTGGTGACCCCGGACGCTCAGCGGACGATGAACACCTTCTTGGGCGCGTCGCAATTCCTGCCGGAAGCGGCAGTGGATTTCGACCTCATCCGGTCGGCCAAAATCCTGTATCTGGAAGGCTATCTGTGGGATCCGGAGCAGCCGCGCGCGGCGATGCGGGCGGCGATCGACGCGGCGCGCGGCGCAGGGCGCAAGGTCGCCTTCACGCTGTCGGACAATTTCGTGATCGACCGGCATCGCGGCGATTTCATCGACCTGATCGATCAGGGGATGATCGACATCCTCTTCTCCAACGAGGGCGAGATTCAGTCGCTCGCCCAGATCGACGATTTCGACAAAGCGCTGTCCCGCTTCGCCGACAAGGTGCCGGTGCTGGTGTCGACTCGCAGCGAAAAGGGCGCCGTCGCGATGGTCGATGGCGTGCGCCACGAAGCGCCGGCCGCGACGGTCGCGCAGATCGTTGACACCACCGGGGCGGGCGACCTGTTCGCCGCCGGTTTCCTGGCGGCCCATATCGACGGCCGCAGCGTCGAAGATGCGCTGGCGCTGGGCGCGGCCGCGGCGGCCGAAGTGATCTCCCACTGGGGCGCGCGCCCGGAAGCCGATCTGGGCGTGATCCGCGACGCGCTGTTCGCCTGACATGGACAAGGCCCGCTTCTCATTGGAGAGGCGGGCCTGTCTATCGGGTCACTCGGCCTTTTGCTTGCGGAACAGTGCGCGGTCGTCGGACCCGAAGCCCCAGCGCCATATGACGAGGCCATAGGCGCCCAATATCGCCCAAACGCCGACCGCCAGTTCGACCCATTCGAGGCGCGGCGGCAGAGCGACGAAGCCCGCGCCGACGATGCAGGCGACGCCCGCGGCGCTCAGCAGCGGCCAGCGCCAGGCATTGATCGGCGCATCGAGCAGCCGGGCGAGCAGCCGCGCTTTGACGAAAGCCCCCACCGCCAGCGCCAGGCAGAGCGCGAGCGCGGGCGCGGCGGCCACCCACATCACCGGCAGGGCCATCCTGCGGGCCAACAGGATCAGCGCGAAGCTGAAAGCCGCCTGCAAGCCGATCATGACGAGCGAGATCATCAGGTTGCGGTGCCGGGCGATATAGACCAGCGCCGATTCGCTGACGACCGCCGTGGCCGCCACCACTTCGGCGAGCAGCAGGAAGGCGAGCGCGCCGGTGCCGCCGACGAAATGCGGGCCGACAAGCCCCATCACCGCTTCGCCGGGGATGCCGAGCGCGAGCGCGATGCCCGCCTGCGCCGCGATAATCCAGAACCCGACCTGGCTGACCTGACGGGCGATGCCGGCCAGGTTGTTTTCTGCCAGGTTGCGGGTGATGACCGGGCCAAGAATGGGGTCGAAGCTGGTCTTGAGCTTCTGCGGCAAGGACGCGACCTGCTGGGCGACATAATAGATGCCGATCACCGCCGGGCTGACGAACAGGCCCAATATCGCCATGTCGAGCCGGCGCGACCCCCATTCGACGCCGTCGGCCGCTGCAAGCGGCAGGTTGCGGCGGGCGAGCCGCCAGAGCCGCCCGCCATCGGGCCGCCACCCCCGCGGCAGGCCATAATGGCGCGCCATCGGGATCAGCGAAGCGACCAGCGCCGCGATCATCGACAGGGCATAGGAGAGGATCAGGCCGTCGCGGGTCGAATAGAAGGCGAAGGCGAAAGCGCCGATGCTGATTGCCCAGGGTTCGATGATCGAGCGCGCGCGCACGGTGGCGCCAACGTCGAAGCGATAGGCGCAGGCCGCCAGCGCCACGTCCGATCCCGCCACGGCGATCACGACCAGCGCCAGCAACCGGTCGAGGCCGTTAATGCCGCTATTGGGGAACATCGCCTGGGGAAAGGCGACCAGCAGGCCAGCGCCGACCAGCGCGGCGAACAAGGTGACGACCATGGCGTCGGTCACGACATGGGCATGGGGCCGTTCGGTCTGGCTGAGCGCGCCGGCCAGGCCGCGTTTCAACCCCAGCGTGGCCAGTTGCGCCACGAATTCGACAACCAGCACGGCATAGGCGAACCGGCCGAGCGCATCCGCCCCGTACCACCGCCCCGCGATGAACAGGAAGGGCAGCCGCGCGGCGAGCCGCAGCAGAAAGCCGAATATATTGGTGCGCCCGCCCTTGGCCAGGGCGGCGATGTCATCCTGATCCTTGGATGCGGATGCCTGTGTCCCCGATACCGGCGTCGCCAACGAACCCTGAACCCCCTGCGTCATCATGTTTCTATTTCTGTTGTACGGGCAATAGGGCGCGAGCGCGACGGCTTATTCGGGCCGCAGCGGCCGCGCGAGCAGCGCGTCGATCACGGCGCCGAGCGGCGCGACATCGGCGAGCAGCGCGCATACCGCCTCCACCACCGGCATTTCCACGCCCGCCGCGCGCGCGGCATCGCGCAGCACCGGCGCGGTGAAGGCCCCTTCCGCCACGGTGCGGCGGTTGGCGAGCAGGGCGGCGGCGCTGGCTCCTTCGCCCAGCCCCTTGCCCAGCGAGAAGTTGCGCGAATTGGTGGAGGAGCAGGTGAGGACAAGATCGCCCAGCCCCGACAGGCCGCCCAGTGTTTCGGGGCGCGCGCCGCGCGCCAGGCCGAAGCGAGTCATTTCGGCGAAACCGCGGCTGATGAGCGCGGCGCGGGCGTTGAGGCCAAGACCCGCGCCCTCCGCGACGCCGCACGCAATGGCGAGCACATTCTTGACCGCGCCGCCAATCTCCGCGCCGATGACATCGTCGGACAAATAGGGGCGGAAGGACGGGCGGGCGATGCGGGCGGCGAGGCGCTGGCCCAGTGCCCGGTCTTCGCAGGCCAGCGTGATGGCGGTCGGCAAGCCCTTCGCCACTTCATGGGCGAAGGTCGGGCCGGACAGGACCGCGATGGGCGAGGTCGGCTGCGCCTGCTGCGCGACCTCCGACATCAACAGACTGGTGCCCGCCTCGATCCCCTTGGAGCACAGGACGAGCGGCACGCCAGGGGGTGCTTGCGCCACAACGCTGCGCAGATGCTGGGCGGGGCTGACGACCAGCAACAGGTCGCAGGTCGCGAGGTCGGTCATGGCGCCCGTCGCCCGGATCGACGCTGAAAGCGGAATATTGGCGAGATAGAGCGGGTTCTCCTGCCGCCCATTGATCGCGTCGATTACATCCGGCTCCAGTGCCCAGAGCGCGACCGGCTGGCCGTCGCTGGCCAGCAATTGCGCCAGCGCCGTGCCCCAGGCGCCCGCACCGATGACTCCTGCCTTCATGCTTTCACTCCTGCGCCACGCGCCTTTTCGGCCGCCGGGTCGAGCGGCCAGCGCGGCCGGGCGGGGAAGGTGAGATCGTCGATCAGGCCGACCGCATAGCGCTCCGCCCCGGCCCAGGCGATCATCGCCGCATTGTCGGTGCACAGCCACAGCGGCGGCGCGACGAAGGGCAGGTCGTGGGCTGCGGCGAGCGCTTCGAGCGCGGCGCGGACCGAGCTATTGGCGGCGACCCCGCCCGCCACGACCAGCGCGGTGACGCCCTCGCTTCGCCCCAGCGCGCGACGGGTGCGGTCGATCAGACAATCGATCACCGCCTGCTGAAAGCTCGCAGCGATATCCTTGGTCGAATATTGGCCCGACTGGACTGCGCGCATCACCGCGCTCTTGAGGCCCGCGAAGGAAAAATGCGGTTCGTCGGTGTGGATTAACGGGCGCGGCAGGGGAACGGCCTTGGGATCACCCAGCTCGGCCGCCTTCTCCACCTGAGGGCCGCCAGGATAGCCCAGCCCCAGCAGCTTGGCGGTCTTGTCGAAGGCTTCGCCGGCCGCATCGTCGATGGTGGTGGCGAGGCGGACATAGGCGCCCGGCCCCTTCACATGAAGCAATTGGCAATGGCCGCCCGACACCAGCAGCAGCAGATAGGGGAATTGTAGCGTCGGATCGGCAAGGCGCGGCGAGAGGGCATGGCCTTCAAGATGATTGACCGCGATCAGCGGCTTGCCCGCCGCATGGGCCAGCGCCTTGCCCGTGACGAGGCCGACCATGACCCCGCCGATCAGGCCCGGCCCGGCGGTGGCGGCGATGACGTCCACGTTCGCCAGCGTCAGCTTCGCGTCGGCGAGCGCCGCGGCGATCAGCGGGCTGAGCGCCTCGACATGGGCGCGGGCGGCGATTTCCGGCACCACGCCGCCATAGGGGCGGTGCGCTTCCTCCTGCGTGGCGAGGCGATGCGCGAGAATCCGGCCGTCGGCGCTCACCAGCGCCGCCGCGGTTTCATCGCAGCTCGATTCCAGGCCAAGAATGATGGTCATTGCCGCTTCCATCTAATGCCCGTGGTCATTAGAGCAAGCTGCATATGTTTTTGCCCGATCGACCGTTGCGCCTCGGCACCAGAGGATCGCCCCTGGCGCTGGCCCAGGCCCATATGACCGCCCGCGCGCTGTGCGCCGTCCATGGCTGGCCCGACGAGGCGGTGACGATCGTCACCGTCCAGACCAGCGGCGACCGGATACAGGATCGGGCGCTGGCCGATATCGGCGGCAAGGCGCTATGGACCAAGGAACTGGACCGGGCTCTGGTCGAGGGCGAGATCGATTTTGCGGTGCACAGCATGAAGGATGTGGAGACGCTGCGGCCGGACGCATTCCATATCGCCGCGATGCTGCCGCGCGCGGACGTGCGCGACCGGCTGGTGGGCGCCGATGATTTCGCCGCGCTCCCCGCCAACCCGATCGTCGGCACCAGCTCGCCGCGCCGCGCCGCGCAGGTCAAGCGGCTGCGCCCGGACGCGACCATCACCCTGTTCCGCGGCAATGTCGCGACCCGGCTGGCCAAGCTGGCGGCGGGGGAGGTCCATGCCACGCTGCTGGCGGCGGCGGGGCTGGACCGGCTGAACCAGCAGGACGTTGGCGCGACCATCGCCATCGACGTCATGCTGCCCGCGCCATCGCAGGGCGCGGTGGGGATCGAGACGCTGGGCGACAATGCCGCGATGATGAGCGCGCTGCGGGCGATCAACGACCGCGACACCTGCGACGCGGTGATGGCCGAACGCGGGGTGCTCAAGGGATTGGGCGGCACCTGCCATTCGCCGATCGCCGCGCTGGCGCGGGTCGAGGGCGAAAGCCTGCGCCTGATCGCGGAGATCATCAGCCCCGACGGGCAGGAAACGATACGTGAAGAGGCACGGCTGGCGCGTGGCGACGGCGCGGCGGCGCAGGCGGTCGGCCATGCGCTGCTGGAACGGGCCAGCCCGGCGCTGCGAGCGCTGTTCGAGGCGTGAACCGCGTTCTCATCCTGCGCCCCGAACCGGCGGCGGGCAGGACGGCGGCCAAGGCGGCGGCGCTGGGCCTGGACGTGCGGGTGCATCCGCTGTTCGCGCCCCGGCCGTTCGCGTGGACGCCGCCGCCAGCCAGCCAATTTGACGCCCTGCTGCTGACCAGCGCCCATGGCGTGCGCCTGGCCGGACCGGGGCTGACCGCCTATCGGGGACTGCCGACCTATGCCGTGGGGGAAGCGACCGCGCAGGCGCTGCGCGACGCAGGCTTTGCCGATGTCGTGGCGGGCGCGGGCGACGGTAGCGCGATCGCGTCGCGGGCGGCGGCGGACGGTCATCGGCGGTTGCTCCATCTGGGCGGGACCACCGTCGCGCCGATGGCGGCGGCGATCGACGTGACGCGGGTCGCGGTTTACAGCATGATCGCCCTGCCGCCGGACCCGGCGCTGGTCGCCGATGCGGCGCCCGGATCGGTGCTGTTGGTCCATTCCCCCCGCGCGGGCGAAAGGCTGGCGGCGCGGATTCTGCCGGATGGGCGCGCAGCGTTGCATATCGTCGCGATCAGCCCGGCGGCGCTCGCGGCGTGCGGTGCGGGCTGGGCGAGCGGGCAGGCCGCTGCCCGGCCGGTCGATGACGAGATGCTGGCCCTCGCCGCGCGATTGTGCGAATGACGGACGTAATGACAGACGAAAGGGCCGGCATGAGCGACGAGGATGGGGTTGGCGACGCGACCGTGATGCCGCCGCGCCGACGCACGATCCTGCCGCTCCTGATCCTGATCCTGCTTGCCTTTGCGCTGGGCGTCGCGCTTACCGTCTGGGCCTGGCCGCAAATCCAGCGCCGCTGGGGCGATCCGCAACCGCAGCCGACCGTCCCGACCCAACCGCAGGGACTGATCACCGGGACCGGCGCGCGCGCGACCGTCCGACCGCTGACCGCCGATGCGGCGCAGATGCTCGATACCCGCGTCATCCAGTTGGAGGAGCGGCTCAATCGCATCACCGTGGAGGCGCAGGCCGCGTCGGGCAATGCGGCGCGCGCCGAAGGGCTGCTGGTCGCCTTCGCCGCCCGGCGCGCGCTCGATAGCGGGACGCCGCTCGGCTATGTCGAGGGGCAGTTGCGGCTGCGCTTCGGCCAGGCGCAGCCGCGCGCCGTCGCCGCCGTCATCAATGCGGCGCGCGATCCGATCACGCTCGCTGACCTGCGCGGCGGACTGGGCGAAGTGGCGGACCGGGTGGTCACGCCGCCGGCCGCATCCGGCTGGTGGGATGCGCTGGAACATGAGGCGCGTGAACTCGTCACGATCCGCAAGGCATCGACCCCATCGCCCCGGCCGCAGGCGGCGATGGACCGGGCGCTGCGCTATATCGACGGCGGCCGGGTGAGCGCGGCGCTGGGCGAAGTGGAGCGGATGCCGGGCAAGGCGGCGGCGGACCGGTGGATGCAATATGCCCGCCGCTATCTGGAGGCGCGGCGCGCGCTGGACCTGATCGAGACGGCCGCGATCCTGGAACCGCGCCAGTTGCGCGGCGCACAAGGCGCGACCGTGACCCAAATGTCGCCGCTCGCGCCTTAAACCTCTGTCACAAACGACGAACCGTTTGTCGGTATCGATAAACGGCATGGACGCGGACTATCATGTCATGGGAATGTCATCTTTCGATTTCGAAAGAGGACCATCTGTTCGTGCCGCCTTACGCCGATGCCATCGCCAGTTTCTGGAAAGTCCATAGCTGGAAAGACCGTATCGTCGGAGGGCCGCGTGCGGCGGAGCGGCCGTCGCTTTCCCATCTGCTGGGCAATGCGTCGGTGCCGTTCGACCTGGCGCGCACCCGCGCGCAGAGCGCGATGCTGGCGCAGGGGATGCGGGGCGATGGACGGCATGTGCTGCTGATCCCCGGCCTGCTGGCGTCCGAACAGCGGATGGAGCCGCTGCGCGCGGTGCTGGGCGCGGCCGGCTATGTCGCCCATGGATGGGGCATGGGCCGCAATTTCGGGCCGAAGCCCGATAGTCTGGAGCAGATCGACCGGCGGGTCGACGCGATCCGGCGGGAGAGCGGCGCGCCGGTAACGCTGGTAGGATGGAGCCTGGGCGGGCTGTATGCGCGCGAATATGCCAAGTTCGCGGCGCACAAGGTTGGCGGCGTGGTGACGATGGGCACGCCCTTTTCCGGCGATCCGCGCGCCAATCATGCCTGGCGGCTGTACCAACTGGTGTCGGGCTTCCCGGTCGACCGGCCGCCCTTCCCCTGCACCCGCGAAGCCAAGCCGCCGGTGCCGACCGTGGCGCTGTGGTCGCCGCGTGACGGCGTGATCCTGCCCGCATGTGCCAGAGGCCGCGCGGGCGAGCGCGACCGGGCGATCGAGGTGGACTGCACCCATATGGGCTTCGCCGCCGCGCCGGAGGGGATTGCCGCGGTAGGGAAAGCGCTGGAAGCGATCGCCGCCTGAGCCTGTCCTGCCGGGCGATTCGGGCACGTTGAAGCGACCGACAGGGTCACAGCTCCAAAGTTCACACCATCGTTGGAAGCGCGTTTCTGCGCTTTTTCGCGGCAATAGTGCCCGAAACGAACCGGCCAAGTATCGCCGACGACACTGCGATGCGCCTGCCGGGTCACGCCCATGCAACGGGAACGCCCCATGTGGGTCACAGGCTGGCGGCGGCGCTGGAGCGACCGGCAGGGGAAGGGCGTGCGGGTCCATTGCCAAGGATAGATCAGAATAAATCCTACATTGGAAGGGGAATAGGAGAGGCGGCAGCGGTGCTGGCCAACCGGTGGGCGAGGCGATGTTTGCGCTTTACTTCACCGGATTCTCCGCGGCTCCGCACGATTCGGATTTTTCGCGCGAAGCCAAGGATGACGCGCAGGGGGAAGAGATGATGGCCTGTTTCTCATGACCATATGCGTGGAAGCAAGACATCAGCCCCTCCCGTGAAAGGCAGGGGAGAGAATGTCCGCTCGTGGTCGCTGGCGGTCACGCCCCTCTCGTCATCAGCCGACTGATTCATCTCCGCCCGACAATCGCCCAATCGCCCAGGTCGCCGCTTCCGCCACCACCGGGTCGTCATCGCGCACCAGCGCCTCCAGCGGCGCCAGCAGGCGCGCGTCGCCGCTGTTGCCCGCCGCGATCGCGGCGTTGCGGACCAGGCGGTTGCGTCCGATGCGCTTGATGGGCGAGCCGGAGAAAATCTCGCGGAAACTCGCATCGTCCAGCGCCAGCAGGTCGGCGATTTCGGGCGCGGCCAGTTCCGCGCGGCCCACAAACGCCCGGTTCGCAGCGGCCGCGTCGGCGAATTTGTTCCACGGACACACCGCCAGGCAATCGTCGCAGCCATAGACGCGGTTGCCGATCCCGGCGCGCAAATCATCCGGGATCGGCCCCTTATGTTCGATCGTCAGATAGGAGATGCAGCGGCGCGCATCGACCATATAGGGCGAGGGGAAGGCGTCGGTCGGGCAGGCGTTCAGGCAGGCGGTGCAGCGGCCGCAATGATCGGTTTCGCCGTCGTCGGGCGTCAGCGCCAATTCGGTATAGATCGCCCCCAGGAACAGCCAGCTGCCATGGTCGCGGCTGACGAGGTTGCTGTGCTTGCCCTGCCAGCCCAGCCCCGCGCCCTGCGCCAGCGGCTTTTCCATCACGGGCGCTGTATCCACGAACACCTTGAGGCTGCTGGGCTGCTGCTCCACCAGCCAGCGGGCCAGGGCTTTGAGCGCCTTCTTGACGACGTCATGATAATCCTTGCCCTGGGCATAGACCGAAAAGCGCGCCCGGTCCGGCACATCGGCCAGCGCAAGCGGATCGCGCCCCGGCGCATAGCTCATCCCCAGCATGATGACGCTGCGCACCTGGGGCCACAGCCCCTTGGGCGATCCGCGCTGCTGCGCCCGTTCCTCCATCCACAGCATGTCGCCATGATGGCCCGCGTCCAGCCATTGGCGCAGTCGCGCCCCGGCAAGCGGCGCAGCGTCGGCGGGCGCGACGCGGCAGGCGGCAAAGCCAAGCCTGGCGGCCTCTTCCTTCAGCCGCTGTTCCAAGGTTTCGGTTTCCACAGACATGGGTCCAGACTATCAGGGCGGGATGATCGGCGACACTCCGGCTCCATCCCCCGTTTCACCGGCTGCTTCCGCGCCCGTCCCGGCGGCTTCCTATGCCGTCGAAGGCCATGGGCTTGTCAAGACATTCGGCAGCTTTCGGGCGGTCGACGGGATCGACATCGCCGTGCCTGCGGGCGCCATCTATGGGGTGCTTGGTCCCAACGGCGCAGGCAAGACCACGTTGTTGCGCACCCTGCTGGGCATTATCGACCCGGATGAGGGGCATCGCACGCTGCTGGGCGAGGGGCAGCCGCTGCGCATGGCGCGGCAGGTGGGTTATCTGCCCGAAGAGCGCGGCCTCTATCCGTCGATGAAAGCGTTTGAGGCGATCGCCTTCATGGGCGCGCTGCGCGGCCTGCCGCTCAAAGAAGGGCGGGTGCGGGCGCGGGCGTTGCTGGAGGGGCATGGCATGGGCGCGTCGGCCGACAAGCCGATCCGGCAATTGTCCAAGGGCATGGCCCAGACCGTGCAATTGTTCGGCACGATCATCCACGAACCCCGGCTGATCGTGCTGGACGAGCCCTTTTCCGGGCTGGACGCGATCAACCAGGAAAAGCTGGAGGCGCTGATCCGGGAGCAGGCGCGCCAGGGCGTCACCATCCTTTTTTCCACCCATGTCATCGCCCATGCCGACAGGTTGTGCGAGCGGATCGCCATCGTCGCGGGCGGCCGCATCCGGTTCGAAGGGACGCCGGGGCAGGCGCGCGACCAGTTGCGATCTCAGGTGCGGCTGCGCACGCGCGTCAGCGACGGCGGCTGGCGGCGCGCCCTGCCGGCCGATACGGTGGCGGAGGATGGCGCATGGCATTTCGCGCTGCCCGATGAAGGCATAGAGCCGCTGCTGCGTGCTTTGCTGGACGGGCAGGCGGGGATTGAGAGCCTGTCGATCGAGCGGCCCGGACTGCATGACGCCTTCGTCGCGATCGCCGGGGCGGCTGCGGCCAAACAAATGCAGGATGCGCCGGCGCCGGAGGAGGACGCATGATGGAATTGCTCCGCGCCGCGCTGGTTATCGCCCGGCGGGATTTCACCGCGGTCGTGCTGTCGCGCACCTTCATCCTCTTTCTGCTGGGGCCATTGCTGCCGATCCTGATCGGTTTCGCTTTCGGCGGCCTTGGCGACCGGATTTCCAGCACCGACCTGCGCCCGGTCGTGGGCGTCGCGATGTCCGCGCGCGACAGCGCGGCGCTGGAGCGGGCGCATGATCGGCTGACGAAGCGGATGGGCGACCAAGCGCTGCCCCGGCTGCGCCCCGTGGCGTCTACGCCCAGCCCACGGATACAATTGGCGCGCCCGGATTCGGAGGTGGTGGCGATCATGTCTGGCACGCTTCTCCGTCCGACCCTGACCGGCAAGGCGAACGATCTGGACACATTGCAGGGCGATATCAGCCTGCTGTCCACCGCGGCGCTGGCCGAACGGACCTTGCAATTCGTGACGGTGGAGCGACAGGAAGCGACCACCAGCCTGGGCGCGCAGGCGCAGGCGCAGCTTTTGATCGGACGGGTGGCGCAGGTGGTGATGTTCTTTCTCACCATCTTGCTGGCGGGCATGATCCTGTCCAACCTGGTCGAGGAAAAAACCAACAAGATCATCGAGATTCTAGCCGCCGCCGTGCCGATCGACGCGATTTTCCTGGGCAAGTTGATGGCGATGCTGGCGATGAGTTTCGTGGGCATCGCCTTTTGGGGCGGGACGGCCTTCGCGATCTTCGTCGCCCTGCATGATGGCGGCGGGGCGCTGCCGACGCCGGCGGTGGGATGGCCGCTGTTCCTGATGCTGGCGGTGCTCTATTTCGCCATGGCCTATACGCTGCTCGGCTCTCTGTTCCTGGGGATCGGCGCGCAGGCGGCGACGGTGCGCGAGGTGCAAACGCTCAACATGCCGGTCACCATGGGGCAAATGCTGATCTTCTTCTTCGCCAGCTATGCGGTCGATCATATGGGATCGCCGGCGGAACTTGCGGCCTGCATCTTCCCGTTCAGTTCGCCCTTCGCCATGATCGCCCGTGCGGCGCAGGACGGGGCGATCTGGCCGCATCTGGTGGCGCTGGTCTGGCAGGGCGCGTTCGTCGCGCTCATCATCCGCGTCGGCGTGCTGCTGTTCCGCCGCCATGTGATGCAGTCGGGCGGGCGCTGGTGGAAACGGCTGTTCAGGCCTGCGACAGGCTGAGATGGCTAGACCCGGCGCCATGAACAGACGGCATTTCCTGGGTGGCCTCACGAGCGGCGCGGTGGCTTTGGCTTTGTGGCAGTTCATGCCCGAAGAAGCGCAGGCGGCCTACCCCTTCGCATTGAGCGATGCGGAATGGAAGAAGCGGCTCAGCCCTTGGGCCTATAAGGTGCTGCGCCAGCAGGCGACCGAATATCCCGGCAGCAGTCCGCTCAACGATGAACATCGCGCGGGCGTGTTCGCCTGCGCTGGCTGCGATCAGAAATTGTTCAGTTCCAGGACCAAGTTCGACAGCGGCACCGGCTGGCCCAGCTTTTATGCGCCGCTGCCCAGGGCGGTCGGCACCAGCCGCGACGGCCTGCTGGGCTATGCCCGCACGGAAGTCCATTGCGCGCGGTGCGGCGGTCATCTGGGTCATGTGTTCGACGATGGGCCAAAGCCGACCGGCAAGCGCTATTGCATGAACGGCGTGGCGATGAAGTTCAGTCTCGCCTGATCCGCCAGATGCGGAGCGGGGCTTTGGTCGGGACCGGCTCCAGCCAGTCAGGCGGCGATCGCTTGGCCAGCAGGGCGGCGAGGCCTTGCATATTCTCCTGCCCGTAGAGCCGATATTCGGTCAGCCCGTCGCAGGCCACGACATAGGTGGCGCTGGTCTGCGCGATGACGGCGCGGGCCTTGTCCGGCGCGTTGACAAACCCCTCGATCACCGCGGTAATGCCTGCCGCATTGCGGTGATGCGCGGTGCCGATAACGCCATGGCGCGTCTGGACGAGAATGTCGGGGCCAAGGTCGAGCGGGGCGAACAGGGTCGCGGGCGGGAGCGCCTTCAATGGGGCCAGCACGCTTGCGGCCCGGCAATTGGCGCTCGCCGCCTTGGCCGGTTCGGGCTGGGCCGTCACCGCCACCCAGGCGGCGCACAGGCCAGCCGGGGTCAGCAGCACCAGCGCGACCGATCCGGTCACGCGCACCAGCGCGGCGCGCGACGCCTGCGCCCTGGCGAACAGCCGCGCGACCAGCCAGGCAATGCCCGGCAGCGCGAAGACATGAGCGACCGACAGCGCCCGCATCACCAACAGCGCCACCATGGTCGCCCCGGCGAGCAGCAGCGCCAGCATCAGCCAGCGCATCCGCGCTTCGCCCGAAGCGCCACGCGCTGCCATCAGGCTGGCATAGAGGCCGAGCAGCGCGGGTAGCAGGATCACCCCTTGCAGCGACAGGCTCTGTTCCCAGATCGGTCGCCCTTCCATCACATGCAGATACCAGAGCTTGTAGGCGATCGGACCAAGCGCCGCGAAGGGGTCGCCGGACAGGCACGGCCCGCCGGTGACGAGAAAGGTCGCCAGCGCAGTTCCACCGCCGATCGCGGCGACGGCCAGGCGATGGCCCGCGGTCGCCGTTCCGATCAGGCGCGCCGCGATCGCCGTCGTCAACGCCAGCGCGACCAGCGGCCAGAGATAAACGAAAGACAGGGCGTCGCACCGGCTGTCGAACAACGCCTGCGGTCCGCGCAGCCAAGCGAGGAACAAGAGCGCGGCCCCGCCCAGCACGACCGCAAAGCTGAGGAAGCGCGCCGCCTGCTCCCGCGCCATCCAGTGGCGCAGGGCGAAGGCGGCGGCGAAGAGCGCGACATAGGGCAGCGCCTCGCTCGAAATCTGGAGCCAGAGCGCCAGCGCCAGCCCCGCGACGATCCCGCCGCGCGCTGACCGCGTGTCGAGCGCGCCGCACAGAGCCAGCGTCGCCATGGCGATCTGCCAGCCATGATGATCGATCCGCAGCGGGGTGAACTGCACCAGGATGCTGGGACTGGTCAGCAGCAGCGCGACGGCGAGCAGGGCGATGCCGCTGCCCGCCACGCGCCGCGCCGCTACGAACAGCGCAGCGGTCAGCCCGCCGAGCAGCAGCAGCGGCACGAGCGCGCAGGCGATCAGTTCCGCGCCCGCCGCGCCTATCATCGGCGTCAGCGGCAGGATCACGCCCGCGATCGGCATATCGACGATCCGCGACCAATGCATCGGCCCGCCAAGTGGCGGGTTCACCCGATGCTGGCTGACGTCCCAGAAACCCTGCCCGCCGATCCAGTCGCGCACCTGCGCCAGGCGCATCGCATCGTCGGGATCGCGAAAGGCGAGCGTGGAGAAATCGCCCCGGAACAGCCAGAGCATCGCCATGCTGCACAGCAGCCAGGCGAGTAGCGCCCAGAGCGCGGTGCGCGGGGCGTCAGGCGCGCGCGAATATGCCATATTTGCGGATCGCATAGACGGTCAGGAAACTGGCCGGGACCGACAGCAGCTTCGCCAGCGCTGGCGGCAGGCCTAGGGCGCTGAGCGCGCCGACCAGCGCCATGGTGATGCCCATGCCTACAGCCGCGCTGACCACGAATCCGATGCGCTGGCCGTGCGTCGGACCCCGCGCCAAGTCGAAGACGAAACGGATGCTGATGACCCAATGGACCACCAGTCCGACCAGATAACCGCCCAGCGCGGCGATCATCGGCGCCGCGCCGCCATGGTCCAATATCAGGAAGGCGGCGAAGTCGCTTGCCAGCGCGGCGACGCTCGCCAGCAGATAGCGGGCGAACATCAACCGTGCGACCAGCGCGCCGATCCGCTCCGCCATGGCGGTTAGGCGGCCTTCAATCGTGAGGGTACGGCGCGGACGCTGGCCAGCGCGGCCTGCGTATCGGCATCAGCACCATCGATCTGGCCCTCCTCGCCGGCCTCATGATATTCGGCGTCCTCGTTCACGCTCCACACGTCATGGACGCGGGCGCCCGCCACGATGTTGCGGACGGTCAGCATCGCCGTCATCATCGCATGATCCTGGTTGTTATAGCGGTGCATGCCGTTGCGCCCGACCATGTGCAGAGTGGGATAGCGCGATTCCAGTTCGCTGCGCATCGCCAGCACATTGGCGGCATAGTCGTCGTCATAGACCGGATAGGCCTTTTCCTGCCGCACCACCGCGCCGCCCACGACATCGTCGGGGTTGCAGAGGCCCAGTTGCGCCATTTCGCGGGTGGCGAGCGCGATCAGGTCGGCGTCGGACGCGGACCACAGGCCATCGCCCTCGAAACAGAAATATTCCAGACCCACGCAGGCGAGCGAAGGATCGGACACCATTTCGGGCGACCAACTGCGGAAATTCTGGATGCGGCCGACCTGCACCTTGCTGTCGTGGATATAGATCCAGTTATCGGGGAAGATATCCTCCCCCTTCACCATCAGCGCCACGGTCAGGAAGTCGCGATATTTCAGGTCCATCGCCTGGGGCAGCGTGTCCGGCAACGGGTGGATACGCCCGGCCAGTTCGCGCATCGGCGCGGACGAGATCACATGGGCGGCATAGATGACGACATCGCCCTCCGGCCCCTGCGCCACAAGGCGCCATGCGCCGTTCGCCTGGTCTTCCTCCAGCCGCTTGAAGCTATGCGCCATCAGCACTTGGTTGCCGCCTTCCACCACCCGGTCGCGCGCGGCTTCCCACATCATGCCGGGGCCAAGGCGCGGATAGCGGAACGTCTCCAGCAATGTCTTGGTCGCCATGCCGTCATTGGGCCGCTTGTTGAGGCCGAGCGAGCGTTTCAGCCCGTCGACCACCGCGCCCCAGAGCGACAGGCCCTTGATCCGCTGCGCCGCCCAGTCGGCCGACATTTCGTCGCAGGGCATCCCCCACACTTTTTCGGTATAGGTCTTGAAGAAGATGGAGAACAGCTTGTGGCCGAAGGCGTTGACGGTCCAGTCCTGAAACGAACGCACGTTGCGGTTCGGGAACAGCCGGGCCTTGGCGAAGCTCGCCATGCAGAGGGTCGAGCGCCAGATGCCCAGATTCCACAATGCTTCGAACGCGCGCAGCGGATAGCTGTAGAATTTGCCTTCATAATAGATGCGGCTCATGCGCGGCCGCTGGATGAAGTCGTCAGGCAGGATTTCATTCCACAGGTCCACGACCTGCTGCGACTTGGAAAAGAAGCGGTGCCCGCCAATGTCGAACCGGAAGCCGTCCAGTTCCACCGTGCGGCTGATGCCGCCGACATAGACCGGGTCTTTCTCGACCACCGTCACGCGCAGGCCCTGCTTCGTCAGCAGATAGGCAGCGGTCAGGCCCGCAGGGCCGGCGCCTATGATGGCAACATCTACGCTTTGATCGGTACGCGGCATGGCAGGCAATTCCCCCGGAAGATCGTTCGTCCCTGCCGGAGTGAAGGAAATCTTCTAAGGAGTGGTTAATGCGCGGTAAGGATGACAAGGCGGGTCAGATGGCGCGCATGACAAAGGGCCGCTCCATGGGCATGGAACGGCCCCCTGCAGTTCCCCTTCGTGCGGGGAAAGCGGAATCTTCTCAGCTCTGGCGCTGGGCCAGCGTGCTCAGGTCGCTGCGTGCGCCGTCGATCGCGCTGCCGAAGCAGGCGCGATAATCCTCCGTCACGGGCAGGATGGAGCCGTTGACATAGCCGCACACCTGCTTGGCGGCGCGCGTCACGCGCGAATCGGCGCGGCGCATACCATTGGCGCTGGCCAGGTTGAGATCGGCGACGGACACGGCGAGCGTACGTGTTTCAGTGCCGGCGCGGCCGTCCACGATCACATCCATGTCATTGCTGCCGGCGCTCGCCACGCCGGGCAGCGCAAGGGCCATAACGGCGGCCATGGCCACCCAGGTTTTCTTGGTCATCCTGTATCTCCTGTCGAACATTGTTCGGATTGTCTGCCCCGCGTCTGACGTGGAAACAGGGTCCCGCTCTAAATAAGCGCACAGGGGGTTGTTGAAAAGAGGCCAGTTGATAAAAAGTGGCGGTTTTCCGCGATTTTGCGGGTGCGAAGAGATTTTGTTCGCACCCGCATCAGGCTTTTCGTCGCTGCATTTCCCAAATCGTTGATCATAAGGGATCGACGCTGACCTGCTTTTAGTGCCGGAAGTGGCGCATCCCTGTGAAGACCATCGCCAGGCCCGCTTCGTCCGCCGCGGCGATGACCTCATCGTCGCGGATCGATCCGCCCGGCTGGATGACCGCCGTCGCGCCGGCCTCCACCGCCGCCAGCAAGCCGTCGGCGAAGGGGAAGAAGGCGTCGGAGGCGACCGCCGAACCGATCGTGCGTGGTGCGGCCCAGCCGGCCTTTTCGGCGGCGTCCTTCGCCTTCCACGCGGCGATGCGGGCGGATTCGAGGCGGTTCATCTGGCCCGCGCCCACGCCCGCGGTGCTGCCGTCCTTGGCATAGACGATGGCGTTCGATTTCACATGCTTGGCGACGGTCCAGGCGAACAGGCAGTCCTTAAGTTCCTGATCGGTCGGGGCGCGCCTGGTCACGACCTTCAGCGCGTCGCGGTCAACCTGGCCATTGTCGCGACTTTGCACCAGCAGGCCGCCGGCGATGCTCTTGATCTGGAGGCCGGTCCGCGCGGGATCGGGCAGGTCGCCGGTCAGCAGCAGGCGCAGATTCTTCTTCTTCGCGAAGATCGCCTTGGCCGCGTCATCAGCATCGGGCGCGGCGACGACTTCGGTGAAGATGCCGCTGATCGCTTCGGCGGTCGGGCCGTCAAGCGGGCGGTTGACGGCGATGATGCCGCCGAACGCCGACACGCTGTCGCAGGCGAGCGCGGCTTCATAGGCTTCGATCAGGGTGTCGCCGGTCGCCACGCCGCAGGGGTTGGCGTGCTTGACGATCACCACGGTCGGCGGGCCATCGCGAAACTCGCTGACCAGCTCCAGCGCGGCGTCGGCATCGTTATAATTATTGTAGCTGAGTTCCTTGCCCTGGATCTGTTGCGCCTGGGCGATGCCCTTGGCGGACGGCCCGGTGGGCAGATAGAGCGCGGCGGACTGGTGCGGGTTTTCGCCGTAGCGCAGCGTGGTGGACAGCGTGCTGGCTACGGCCAGCGTATCGGGGAACATCATGCCCTGATCGGCGAAGGCGAACCAGCTGGCGATCATCGAATCATAGGCGGCGGTGGCGGCGTAGGCCTTGGCCGCGAGCATCCGGCGGAAATCGTAGCTGGTCGCGCCACCCTTCTCCGCCATTTCGGCGATCAACCGGGCATAGTCGGCGGGATCGGTGACGATCGCCACGCTCTCGTGATTCTTGGCCGCGGAACGGACCATCGACGGGCCGCCGATATCGATATTTTCGATGATCTCCTCGCGTTCCGCCCCTTTGGCGACCGTGGCGGCGAAGGGGTAGAGGTTGACGACCACCAGATCGATCGCGCCGATTTCATGTTCGTCCATCGACGCGACATGTTCGGGGTTGTTGCGGACGGCGAGCAGGCCGCCATGGACCTTGGGGTGCAGCGTCTTGACGCGGCCGTCCATCATTTCGGGGAAGCCGGTAAGGTCGGAAATATCCATCACCTCAAGTCCTGCTTCGCGCAGCGCCTTGGCGGTGCCGCCGGTCGACACCAGTTCAACGCCATGTTTGCCCAGCGCCGTGCCCAGTTCGATCAGCCCGGCCTTGTCGGACACGGACAAGAGGGCGCGTTTGATGGGGTAGTCGGTCATGAGGAAGGCGCTTTCTGGTTTACGAGACGGCTTTGCGCCGGTCCATAAGGCCCGACGTCGGAAAAATACAGCCCGCAAGCGACAGCGCGGCGAAAGGCTGTTGCGTAGAGATTGGGGTGAGGGCCAAAGCGTCCGTGCGCCTATAGCCCAGGATCAGCCGCGGGTCGTCACCCCACCCGCTTGAACAGCCAGCCGATGCTCGATCCGCCCGGCAGCGCTTCGCTGGTCACGACCAGCTGCTTGGTCGGATGGGGGCGGCCGTCGCCGTCGACCCACAGGCTGTCCTCGACGCTCAACACGCCTGCGCCGGTGCGATATTGCCACAGCGCGCCCTGGTCGATGCGCAGCAGCGCCCCCATATTGTCTGCGGTCAGCGTCGGCTCGACCCCCGGCGCGAGGTGGAAGCGCAACTGCACCGGCTGTTTGCCGCGCTTGCGGCGGCGTTCGGCGGGGGTCAGCATATCCTCGCCCCGGATTTCCTTGCCGTCGCCGCTCATCATCAGCAGGCGGCGGTGGACATAGCCCAGCCGCCGGACATAGCCGTCATGCGACAGGTCCAGCCGGCTGCCATTGTCCAGCTCCTGCCGGTTCAGCTCGACCTCTGTCACGCCCTTGCCCAGCGTCCCGTCGGGCAGCAGCGCGGTCGAATTATTGTCATTGAGGATCAGCGTGCTGTGCGCGGCGGTGGTGCGCAGCCCCTGCGCCAGGTCGCGGGGAATCCACGCCCCCTCCAGCGCCGCGCCGCCGCAATTGACCACCAGCCGCAGCGGCCCGTCACTGATCTCGATCGCGCCGGTTGAGGCGCAGCCCGCCTCGGCGAGGCGCGCGACCGGGGGCGGGGCGGCGTCGATCTGCAGCACGGTCGATCCCGCTGCGATCCGTTGATAGCCCCAGTCGCGCGCCTGGCGCAGCGGTCGGGCGCGCACCTGGCTCGCCGCGACCACGGAGGACACCAGGTCGGGGTCGATCGCGCCGGAACCCTGCCAGTTGCCCAGGCCACCATCGCCATGGGCGAGGCCCAGCAGCGCCGGGACCGCGCGGTTCAATCCTTCGGTCAGGCAGGCGGGCGGGGCTTCGCGGCGCACGTCATAGACGGCGCGCAGCATGGACAGCAGCATCACCGCTTCCAGTTGCGCCAGCGGGGAGCGCGACACGATGCCGCCGTCAGGGTGGAAGCCGCTGTCGATCGCGCGCTTCAGGCCTGCTTCGCCGAACAGCTTGCGCGCCGCCCCGCCGGGGATCAGCAGCGCGGCGGCGACGATGCCGCACCAGGCGACCAGCCGGGGCAGGCCCATCGGCGCCTTGTCGGCGCTGCGGTCGAGGTGGCGCGCGGTGCGGGCGATGCAGTTCAGCACCAGCGAGCGGTAGACGAGGTCGCTGGACGAGAGGATCAGCGGCGCATGGGCAGTCCAGAAGAGCAGCCGCCAGCCGGCATTGTCCGCGCGCCAGGCCGGTTCGCTGGGCGTTTCATGATGGGCCGCCAGCCATTTGCGCATGATGCTTTCGGCGATCGGCGCACCCTGTTCGCGGGTCGCGCTGCTGGCCAGGTCGCGCAGCCAGCGGAAGCCGTGGAGATAGTCGGCAAAGGCCGGGCCGACCGACAATTTGGCGAAATCGAGCGCATCGACCGGCAGCTTGTGGCCGCGGAACAGGAAATAACCCGCCCGCATCGCCGCGCCCGCCCGGCCGTCGCCGGGGATGGCGTCGTCGGGCACCGCCAGCAGCTTCAGCGGATATTTGCCGCGCAGCTTGCGGCCGTGGATCGGCGTCTTCCAGCTGAGCAGATAGAATTGATTGGCGATCTTCTGGGCCAATGACAGCCCCTTGTCATCCGCGACGCGGATGAGACGCTTGCCTTGCTCTATGCCATCGTCGCCGGTTTCCGGTGCAGCGTCGGGGGTGGAGCGGCTGGCGATGCGCCGATAGTCGTTCACCCGCCCCGCAGCTTCCTGATATTGTCGGCATAGGCGGAGGGGCCGCCACGGAAGGTGGCGGTGCCGGCCACCAGAACGTCCGCGCCCGCGTCGATCGCCTTGGGCGCGGTGGTGAAATCGATGCCGCCGTCGACCTGGAGGTGAATGTCCCGGCCCGTTTTGTCGATCATCTTGCGGATCGCTTCGATCTTGCGCAGCTGGTTTTCGATGAAGCTCTGCCCGCCGAAACCGGGGTTGACGCTCATCACCAGGATCAGATCGACATCATCGATCAGATAGTCGAGCATCTTGGCAGGCGTGCCGGGGTTCAGCACCACGCCCGCCTTCACGCCCAGCGACTTGATATGCTGGACGGTACGGTGGATGTGCGGCCCGGCTTCGGGATGGACGGTGATGATGTCGGACCCGGCGGCGGCAAACGCCTCCAGATACTGATCGACCGGAGAAATCATCAGATGGACGTCGAAGGTTTTCTGCGTGTGCGGGCGCAGCGCCTTCACCACATTCGGGCCGATGGTGATGTTCGGCACGAAATGGCCGTCCATGACGTCGATATGCACCCAGTCGCAGCCCGCTTCGTCAATGGCGCGCACCTCCTCGCCCAGGCGGGCGAAGTCGGCGGAGAGGATGGAGGGCGAGATGAGAATGGAACGGGTCATTAACCGTTCGCCTTAATCGCCGCCGGAGGCGAGGGCAACGGACATTTGCAGGCGTGTCGCGATCTTCGTCCGCGCGGATCAGAGCATCACGAAAATCGTGGGGTCCAGCCGCTGCGACGCGGGCGCGCCGCGGGGCAGCAACTGCTTGACGCCATGCAGCCCGACCACGGCCCCGTCATCGTCCAGCACCGGCGCGGCGATCAGCCGCATCGCGCATTGGCCCGCGCCGTCGATCTGGTTGATATCGACGTCCAGCGTGAAGCCGCGCTTGTGGCGGATAGCGTAGGCGCGCAGTCGCTCCATCGCGTCGCGCGATTCCGGGGTGTAAAGCGACACGGACAGCGGCCGCGATACCGGGCTGTCCCGCTCCAGCCCGAATATGTCATAGACGCCGGCGGTCCAGTTGAGTGCATTGTCGGCCAGGTTGCAATGCCACAGCCCCAGCCCCCGTTCCGCCAGCGCCGCATCGTTGCGGGCGATGCTGGAATCGAGCAGCACCGGGGCAAGATGTTCCCGCAGGTCGTAGAGCGGCCAACTATGATTCAGAGGAAGAGGCTCGATCGGACGCACGGGGCACCTTTTACGCGGGGAAACCCTCTCTAAGCTGATCAAGGTTAAGGCTTAGTTCGCCCTCTTGGCAAGCCTGGCGATGAAAAATCCGTCCGCGCCGCCCTGCGCCGCCAGCGTGTCGGGCAATGTCCGCAGCCAGCCCTGTGTCGTGGAGGCGATGCCTTCGGGTGTTTCGCCAGCTTCGATCGGTAGCAGCGCGAAGTCGGGGTGGGCGGCCAGGAAGCGTTCGACCTGTTCTTCGCCCTCGGCCCGTTCCAGGGAGCAGGTGGCGTAGATGATGCGGCCGCCGGGCTTCAGCCAGTTGGCGGCGCGGGCCAACAGGGCGCTTTGCAATTCCGCCAACTCTGCGATCTGGCGCGGGCCGATGCGGTGCAGCACATCGGGGTGGCGGCGATAAATGCCGGTCGCGGTGCAGGGCGCGTCGAGCAGGATCGCGTCCACCGGTGCGTCCGGCTCCCATGTCCGCAGATCGGCGGTCGTAACCTCGGCGGTCAGGCCGGTGCGGGCCAGATTCTCCGTCAGCCGCTCCAGCCGCTTGCTCGACTGGTCGATCGCGGTGACGCGCCAGCCGGCCGCGGCCAGTTGCATCGTCTTGCCGCCCGGCGCGGCGCACAGGTCCAGCACATGGCCGCCTTCGCCCGGCCCCAGCAGCCGCGCGGCGCAGGAAGCGGCGATATCCTGCACCCACCAGGCGCCGTCCGCAAAGCCGGGCAAGGCGGGTATGGCCGCGCTTTCGGACAGGCGGACATGGCCGGGCGCGAACGACGCGCCATCCAGTTCAGCTGTCCACTTCGCTGTCTCGGCCGGATCGCGCAGGCTGATGTCGACCGGCGGCCGGATCGCATAGGCATGGGCGGCGGCCTGCGGCATCGCCTCGCCCCATTGAGCGCTCCAGCGTTCGGCGACCTGCGCGGGCAGGGTGGGGGGCGAGGGCAGGGCGGGATCGCCGCGCGTCACCGTGCCGAACACGCCATGGACCAGCTTGCGCGGCCCGCCATCGACCAGCGGCAGCGCCGTGGCGATGGCGGCATGGGCCGGGGTGTCGAGCACCAGCGTCTGGACGAGCGCGATGCGCAGCACCATCCGCGCCTTCGCATCCGGCGGCAAAACCTGCCTGGTCGCGCCGTCGATCAGCGCGTCGAGATCGGGCAGGTGGCGCAGGGTTTCGGCGGCGATCGCATGGACCAGCGCGCGGTCGGCGGGCGGCAACCCCTGCGCCGCGCCATGCAGCGCCAGTTCCAGCGGATCGCCCCGGCGCAGCACCGCATCGAGCAGTTTGAGCGCCGCGCGACGGGCGGGAAGGCCGGGAACATCTTCGGGGCGGATTGCGGGACGGGGGGACATGGGCGGCCCCTACGCGCTTTCGCCCTTAAAGAAAATGGGAGACGCCAAAGCCCAGCCCCAGGAACAGCGCGATCCAGGACACTATGCCGACCCATAGCGCCAGCCAGTCCGACCGGCGTGGCTTGGGGCGGGCGCCCTTGGGCACCACCCGCAGGGAGGATGGGATGCGTTTGGCGCCGAATGTCGCGACCGCAATAAACCGTCGCCCCACGCCATGAAAGAAGCGGGCGGTGTGGCGGGAAAAGATATGATTGACGGTCAGTTCCACGGCAAGGCCGCCGACCTGCCGAAACAGGAAGCCGGCCGCTTCACCGACAATCTCGTCCACCATCAGCGGCCGTGCGGGTCGAGCGCGCTGCGGCGGCGCGGGGGTGGCGCGGCCGGGGAGAGGGCTGAGGCGCGGGCCGCCGACGTCATTGCGGGCGCGCCCATCTGCGCCGCCATATCCTGCAAGGCGGCGATGCGCTTTTCCGTGGCGGGGTGGGTGGAGAAGAGTTCGCTGACATGGGTCGGCACGATATAAAGCTGCGCCGCGGCCGGATTGCGCTCCGCCACCGGATTGGGGATGCGCTGCGCCTGCCCGGCAATCTTGGCGAGGGCGGAGGCGAGGGCATGGGGATCGCCACTGATTTCCGCTCCGGCCCGGTCGGCGCCATATTCGCGGGTGCGGCTGATCGCCATCTGCACGATCATCGCGGCGAAGGGAGCGACGACCACCGCCATCAGAGTGGCGATCATATTGGCATGGCCGCTTTCCCGGTCGCCGCCGCGGAAGAACAGGCCGAAATTGGCCAGCATCGATATCGCGCCCGCGATCGTCGCGACCATCGTCATGATGAGGGTGTCGCGATTCTGCACATGGCCCAGTTCATGCGCCATAACGCCCGCCACCTCGTCGCGGCTCAACGTCGCCAGCAGGCCGCTGGTGGCGGCGACGGCGGCGTTTTGCGGGTTGCGCCCGGTTGCGAAGGCGTTGGGCGCGTCCTGGTCGATGATATAGACGCGCGGCATGGGAAGTTGCGCCCGCTGCGCCAGGTCACGCACCAGATTGTAGAAATCGGGGGCGCTTTGCGCATCGACCTCGCGCGCGTCATGCATCCGCAGCACGATCTTGTCGGCGTTCCAGAAGGTGAAGAGATTCATGCCCGCCGCCGCCAGCAGCGCGATCACCGCCCCGCCGCCGCCGCCCAGCGTATAGCCCAGCGCCATGAACAGCGCGGTCAGCGTCGCCAGCAGCATGGTCGTCTTCATGCCATTCACTTGCACTTGCCTCCTTGTCGGCCCAGATAGCCTGTCAGTCCTGAATATGGGGGTGATGTCGCCCCTTCGCAATCGAAAGGCCGCCACCATGGGAACCTTCAACGGCAAGCGCCCCGCACATGTGAAGCCGCCCGCGCACCTCTCCAAAAGCCCGCCGGTGCCGCAGCCCGATCCGCTGGACCAGCCCACGCCCC
The DNA here is from genome assembly GCF_028538045.1 of Sphingobium sp. AntQ-1. Lineage (NCBI taxonomy): Bacteria > Pseudomonadati > Pseudomonadota > Alphaproteobacteria > Sphingomonadales > Sphingobiaceae > Sphingobium > Sphingobium sp. AntQ-1. The sequence goes on along the minus strand of NZ_CP117158.1, from coordinate 1,874,743 downwards.
ATGACGAGGCGATGAGTCCGGTCCGTTATGGCGATTGGGAACGGAAGGGCATCGCGATCGATTTCTGAGTTGGTTCTAAATCCTTGATCCTGCTGACCCGTCTCGGCTCGCCGCCGATTTTGCACGGCTGCCGACGGCCCGTGCCGCCGCTGCGGGGAGCCAAGCGCCCCGCTCTGGCCTTTTCCCGCTCAAAGCCTGAAGCCTTGGGCCAAGAGGAGATATTGGGGCGTGGGCGTGCAATTGGTTTCTGACGTGAATGTGCGGGCGGTGTCGGATTATGCGCCGGAAGATGCGGCGCTGCTCTGCGCGGTCGGGCGGCTGGTGTGCGCCTGGACGATGTTGGAGCAGAGTCTGGAGGCGAAGATCGGGCTGTTGCGCGACGCCATGGGTGACGTGCGCACCGTGGGCGCCCGAACCCGGCCAAGCATGGCCAAGCTGATGACCGAATTGCGCACGATGGTGGCGATGCGCGACCGGCGCAACGCCAGCGCGCTGACCGAGATTTCCGCGATCGAGCGCGACATGCAGCGGATCGATCGCTTCCGCGCGCTCATCATCCAGGGTTTTCATCAGCCCGAATCAGGCGGTTTCACCTGTCGCGACAGCCGCAACAATATCCAGCACGTCGCGTTAGACCATCTCGATGGCGAAATCGCGGCGCTGGAAGGTGTCGCCAGCCGTCTTCTCGCCGTATAGGGCGGTGACCGGTCGGCCTTGATCGGTCGCGGCCCCTTCCATCTTAGTTTTTTGCGTCTTCGGCCGTTCCGCCGACGCTAGAATATGCTAACGCGCGCGCGACGCTTGACCTTTTTTGCACGGGCGGCAATCCAAGGCCCGATCGCGTCCGCGTGAAGGGGATTCCAACTTGACCAAGCCGATTCGTAAAGCCGTTTTTCCTGTCGCCGGCCTTGGCACGCGCTTCCTGCCCGCCACCAAGGCGGTGCCAAAGGAATTGTTGCCGGTGGTCGATCGCCCGCTGATCCAATATGCGGTGGACGAGGCGCGCGAAGCGGGGATCGAGCAGTTCATCTTCGTGACCGGTCGCGGCAAGGGCGCGATCGAGGATTATTTCGACATCGCCTTCGAATGTGAGACGTTGCAGCGCGAGCGCGGCAAGGATCTGTCGGCGCTGGAAGGGACGCGGCTCGATCCGGGCAATGCGGTGTTCCTGCGCCAGCAGGAATCGCTGGGTCTGGGCCACGCCATATGGGTGGCGCGCGACATCATCGGCGACGAACCCTTCGCCATCCTGCTGCCCGATGAATTTATGAAGGGCGCGCCGGGACAGGGGTGCATGAAGCAGATGGTCGACGCCTATGAGAAGGTCGGCGGCAATCTGGTCTGCGCGCTCGAAATTCCGATGGATCAGACGCCCAGCTATGGCGTGATCGATCCGGGCGCGCGCGACGGCGCGCTGACGGAGGTGAAGGGACTGGTCGAAAAGCCAAAGCTCGGCACCGCGCCCAGCAACCTGATCCTGCCGGGCCGGTACATCCTCCAGCCCGAAGTCATGAAGATCCTGGAGCGCCAAGAAAAGGGCGCGGGCGGCGAAATCCAGCTGACCGATGCGATGGCGTCGCTGATCGGCAGCCAGCCCTTCCACGGCGTGACCTTCGACGGCCGCCGCTTCGACTGCGGGTCGAAGGCGGGCTATATCGAGGCCAATCTGGCGCTGGCGCTGGAGCGCGAGGATCTGGGCGCGCATATCCGCGCCTTCGCGACGGCGGAACTGGCCAGGTAAAGCGCGACGGAACGAATGAAAAAGGGCGGCTCCCCATGGGAAGCCGCCCTTTTTCATATCCGTGACGCAAAGCGTTCAGAACGGCACTTCATCGTCCAAATCATTGTCGAAATTGGGGCTGCCCGCACGGCCGCCGCCCGACGCGCCGCCACCCTGCGAACGTCCGCCGCCAAAGCCGCCGCCGCCCGAAGAACCACCGCCGAAATCATCATAGCCGCCCGACGATGCGCCCCAGTCGCTCACGCCTTGCTGCGAACGGCCACCGCCGCCCTGGCCGCCGCCCGGCGCGCCGTCCAGCATGGTCAGCACCGCGCCCGGCCCCGACAGCGCGACTTCGGTCGTGTAGCGGTCATTGCCCGACTGGTCCTGCCATTTGCGGGTACGCAACTGGCCCTCAACATAGATTTTGCTGCCCTTGCGCAGGAAGCGCTCGGCCACACCGACCAGGCCTTCGCCGTTGATGACGACATTATGCCATTCGGTGCGCTCTTTTTTCTCCCCGGTCATCCGGTCTTTCCAGCTTTCGGACGTCGCGATGCGCAGATTGCAAATCTTGCCGCCATTCTGGAAGCTCTTGACCTCCGGGTCGGCGCCCAGATTGCCCACCAGAATGACCTTGTTGACAGACCCTGCCATGATTCCTCCGAAACTCTAAAGCCGCTCTTATAGACCCGCTGCGGTGGCGGTCCAGTAGGTGATGCCCGCCGCGACATAGGCCAGCGCAAACAGATATCCGACCATGAACAACGGCCATTTCCAGCCGTTCGTCTCGCGCCGGGTCACGGCGATAGTGGATATGCACTGGGGCGCGAAGATGAACCAGGCGAGGAAGGCAAGCGCGGTGGGCAGCGGCCACTGGTCCTTGAGCCGGTCGCCCAGGCTCCGTTCCAGCAGCGCCTCATCATCGCCCGCGTCGATCGAATAGACGGTGGCGAGCGCCGATACGGCCACTTCGCGCGCCGCCATCGCCGGGATCAGCGCCAGCGAGATGTCGCGGTTGAAGCCGATCGGCTCCAGTATGACGTTGAGGCCGCTGGCGATCCGGCCGGCGATCGAATGATCGACCTGGCTGGTGGGATCGCCGTCGGGCACGCGCGGGAAGCTCAGGAGCAGCCACAGGATCACGGTCGAGGTGAAGATGATCGTGCCCGCGCGCTTGAGGAAGATGACCGCGCGCTGCCACAGGCCGAGCAATATATCCTGCGGCCGGGGCCACTGATATTTGGGCATTTCCATCAGGAAGCCGCCGCTTGCGCCCTTGGTGACGGTCAGCCGCAGCAGCATCGCGACCAGCATCGCGCCGACGATGCCGGCCAGATAGAGGCAGAAAAGGACGAAGCCCTGAAGGCCCACGCCCGGCAACACGTCGCGCGCCGGAATGAATGCGCCGATGATGACGGCATAGACCGGCAGCCGCGCCGAGCAGGTCATCAGCGGCGCGATCAGGATCGTGGTCAGCCGATCGCGGGGGTCAGCGATGGTGCGCGTCGCCATGATGCCGGGAATGGCGCAGGCGAAAGAGGACAGGAGCGGGATGAAGGCGCGGCCTGAAAGGCCGACCTTGGCCATCAGCCCGTCCATCAGGAAGGCGGCCCGGACCATATAGCCGGTCGCCTCCAGCATCAGGATGAAGAAGAAGAGAATCAGGATCTGGGGCAGGAACACCACCACCGATCCGACGCCGTTGATAACGCCATCGACCAGGAAGGATCGAACGATTCCGTCGGGCAGGGCGGCGCGCACGGCATTGGCGATCGCTTCGGCAAACCCCTCAATCATCGCGATCGGCGCTTCGGACCAGGCATAGACCGCCTGGAACATGACGAACAACAGGCCGAGCAGCAGGATAAGGCCGAAGACGGGATGCAGCGCCACCCGATCCACCGCGGCGGTCAGCCGGCGGGAGGGCGTTTCGCGCACGATGGCGGCGCGCGCGATGCGGCCCGCTTCCCTGCGCACCGCGTCGAAATCCTGCGCGGCGCCGGTGGGATAGGCCCGCGGCGCGCCGTTCAGCAGCCCTTCCAGTTCCTGCCGCAGATGGTCCAGGCCGCGCTTGCGCACCGCCACCGTCGATATCACCGGCACGCCCAGTTCGCGGGACAGTATCGCCGCGTCCAGTTCCAGCCCGTCGCGGGTGGCCAGATCGACCATGTTCAAGGCGACGATGGTCGGCAGACCAAGCGCCAGCAGTTCGAGCGCGAAGCGCAGATGATTGTCCAGATTGGCGGCATCGACCACGATCACCAGCGCGTCGGGCCGCTTTTCGCCGGTTTGCTGGCCCATCACGACGTCGCGGGTAACCTGTTCGTCGGGGCTGTTCGGATCGAGGCTGTAGGTGCCGGGCAGGTCGACCAGTTCGACCGGGCGGCCGTCGGACAGGGCCAGCCGCCCCGCCTTGCGCTCCACCGTGACGCCCGGATAATTGCCCAGCTTCTGTCGCGCGCCGGTCAGCGCGTTGAACAGCGCGCTCTTGCCCGCATTGGGGTTGCCCACCAGCGCGACCAATGGCAGCGCGCTCATGCGTCCTGCTCCGGCCCAATGGCTTCCGGTCCGGTGCGCACCGTCACTGCGGCGGCATGGTTGCGGCGCATCGCCACGGTCATGCGGCCGATCTTGCAGGCGATCGGCCCCTTGCCGAAAATCCCGCCATGGTGCAGCGCTTCGACGCTCGCGCCTTCGCACAGGCCAAATTCCCGCAACCGCTGCCCTTCGGACGGGGTGAGGACGGACCAGTCGATCAGGTCGACATAGGCGGGTTGGCGCAACGGCAGGTCGGTGAGACGCAAAGGGAGGATACTCGCGGGCTATTTCTGCGAGTGACTATCAATACCGATTGGGAAAGGCCAGAGCGAATCGCGCGCCGCCTGTTCAGATCGCCGGGTAGCGCAAGCGGCCGATGAAGCGCGACAGGCTCAGCCGCTCGCCGCCGCCCGCGCCTTTGACCTTCGCCTTGAACTTTTCGAAACGCATCACATCCTCGATCCGACGGGCCAGGAAGGCGCGGCTGTCGGCATGGCCTTCGCTCTCGTCATCTACGAACACCAACAGGGTGGCGGCGTAGAGGGCGGTCAGGGTGGTGCGTTTGCTGTAATGGGCAAAGTCGGTGGCGGTGTCGCCCGCCGCGCGCCACATGACGTCCGCCGCGCGCCAACCCAGTTTCCCGGCGCGGACGGCATTGGTCGGCAGCGCAAGAATCGCGATCGCGCGGCGCAGCGCCTCCCGATCGGGCGCCAGCAGCGTCAAGCGCGCTTCGACCAGAGCGGTGATTTTCCGGCGGATCGACAGCGCCGCCAGTTCGTCCGCTGGCAGCGCCGCGACCATGCGCGCATCGATGCTGGCGAACCAGGCGTCGATCATGGCGATCGGGCCATCGGCGAAAGCGAGCGCTGCGATGTCCGCATCCACGCCCTTTTCCGCCGCGGCCATCGCCACAGCTTGCGGTCGCCAGCCGTCGAACGCGGCATGGCGCGCCAGCACGGGGGCCAATAGCGCGCGGATTTCGTCCAGGGTAAGGTCCGATGTTTCGCTCATGTCGTATATCTAGGCCCACGATCGCGGGCGCACAAGCGCCGGCCGGACGGAGCGGGGGTTGAACTCGACATGCCGGCTCCCTAGCTGGCGTTACGCATCAAGTCGCGTTGCAAATTGCAACTATGATTGAGGGAGATTCCATGACGACCCTGTTCGACCCCGTCCAGATCGGCGCCATTACCGCGCCAAACCGCATCCTGATGGCCCCGCTGACCCGCGGCCGGGCCACCCGCGACCATGTGCCCACCCCGATCATGGTCGATTATTATCGGCAACGCGCATCGGCCGGCGTCATCATCAGCGAAGCGACCGGCATTTCGCGCCAGGGGCTGGGCTGGCCCTATGCGCCGGGGATCTGGTCCGACGAGCAGGTCGCCGCATGGCGGCCCGTAACGCAAGCCGTCCATGACGCTGGCGGGCGGATCATCGTCCAGTTGTGGCATATGGGGCGTCAGGTGCACAGCGCCGTGACCGGCGAACAGCCGGTATCGTCCAGCGCGACCGCGACGGCGGGCGACGCCCACACCTATGAGGGCAAGGCGCCGTTCGAAACCGCCCGGCCGCTGGGCGTGGACGAGATTCCCGGCCTGATCGATACCTATGTTCGCGCCGCGCATAATGCGATTGCAGCCGGGTTCGACGGGGTGCAGATCCACGCCGCCAATGGCTATCTGATCGACCAGTTTTTGCGCGACAACGCCAATTTCCGCACCGACCAATATGGCGGAAGCGTCGAAAATCGCGTTCGCCTGTTGCGCGAAGTGACGCAGGCGGTGGTGGATGCGATCGGCGCGGACCGGGTATCGGTGCGCCTGTCCCCCAATGGCGATTCGCAGGGGGTGGATGACAGCGATCCCGCGCCGCTGTTCGCCCATGCCGCCGACGTGCTGGACGCGATCGGCATCGCATCGCTGGAATTGCGCGAACCGGGACCGGATGGCACTTTCGGTTCGACCGACGTGCCGCGCCAGTCGACGCTGATCCGTCAGCATTTCAAGGGGCCGCTGATCCTGAACAGCGATTATGATTGCGGCCGGGCGCAGGCGGATCTGGCCAGCGGCCTGGCCGACGCGATCAGCTTCGGCCGCCCGTTAATGGCCAATCCCGATCTGGTCGAACGGTTCCGCATCGGCGCGCCGCTCAACCCGACGCAGGAGATGGCGACGTGGTACGGGCCGGGCGAGACGGGCTATACCGACTATCCGACGCTGGCGCAGGCAAAGGCGGACGCCTGATCCAGTCGAAAAGGGGCTGCAAAAAAAGCAGCCCCTTTTTTCATCACATGCCGAATCGATCGCGCAGGGCGAGCATGGCGATGGCCGCCTTGGCCGCCTCGCCGCCCTTGTCCTTTTCGGTCGGCTTGGCGCGGGTCAGCGCCTGGGCTTCATTCTCGACCGTCAATATGCCGTTGCCGATCGCGATCGCGTCCATGCTCAGCGCCATCAGGCCGCGGGCGCTTTCATTCGATACGACTTCGAAATGATAGGTTTCGCCGCGGATCACCACGCCGATGGCGATGAAGCCGTCATAACGGCCGCTTTCCGCCGCCAGCGCGATCGCGCCGGGGATTTCCAGCGCGCCCGGCACCGTCACCACCTCATATTTGTGGCCGGCCTCGTCCAGCGCGGCCTTGGCGCCTTCGATCAGCAGGTCGTTCAGATGGTCGTAAAAGCGGGCTTCGACGATCAGGAATTTTGCCATGATGATATGTCCTTACAGCTCGATCGGCCGTTGCCCAACCACGGCCAGGTCATAGCCGTCAAGCGCGATCAGGCTGTGGTGGCTGTTGGTCAGCAGGATCATGTCATGCACGCCCAGGTCCGCCAGGATCTGCGCGCCCGCGCCATAATTGCGCAATTCGTCCATGTCGCCGGGCACGATGCCGGCATTATATTGCAGCATCCGGGTCAGCATGTCGGGTTCGTCGCCGCGCAGGATGACGATGATGCCGGCGCCTTCGTCCCCGATAATCTCCATGCAGCGCGGCAGCAGGCCCGTGCGCGCGCCCAGCTTGCCGAACGTGTCGCTCAGCGGCGACATCTGGTGCATCCGCACCAACGTCGGCTTGTCGGGATCGACATGGCCCTTCTGTAGCACCAGCTGCTCGGTCTGGGTCGCCTTGTTGTAGAAGCTGATCGCCTTCCAGTCGCCGCCCCAGCGGCTGTCGAACGTGGTTTCGGCGCGTCGCTCGATCATATGGTCGTGGCGGCGGCGATAGGCGATCAGGTCGCGGATCGTGCCGATCTTCATCTTGTGTTTCTGGGCGAAGGGGATGAGGTCGTCCAGGCGCGCCATCGTGCCGTCGTCCTTCATCACTTCGCAAATGACGCCCGACGGGTTGAGGCCGGCCAGCCGCGCGACGTCCACCGCCGCCTCGGTATGGCCGGTGCGCACCAGCACGCCGCCATCCTTGGCGATCAGCGGGAAGACATGGCCGGGCGTGACGATATCGACCTTGCCCTTCGACCCGTCGATCGCCACGGACACGGTGCGGGCGCGGTCGGCCGCGCTGATCCCGGTGGTCACGCCCTCGCGCGCCTCGATCGACACGGTGAAGGCGGTTTCATGCCGGGTGCCGTTGTTGCGGCTCATCAGGTCCAGGCCCAGTTCCTCGGTCCGGCTCTTGGTCAGCGCCAGGCAGATGAGGCCGCGGCCATGGGTGGCCATGAAATTGATCGCGTCGGGGGTCGCCATCTGCGCCGGGATCACCAGGTCCCCCTCATTTTCGCGATCCTCGTCATCGACCAGGATGAACATGCGGCCGTTGCGGGCTTCGTTGATGATTTCTTCCGGGCTGGCGAGCGCGGTGCCGCCCTCGCGCTTGAGCAGGTAGGATTCCAGCTTGCCCAGCGTGTCGGCAGTCGGGTTCCAGTCGCTTTCGCCCAGCTTGCGCAGCGAATTGGCGTGCAGCCCGGCGGCGCGCGCCAGACCGGAACGGGACATGCCGCCGTCGGTGACGAGATTGCGGACGGTATCGATAAGGGCAGAGGACATGGAACGACTCCTTCCCACAAGCGGGACGGTGTCGCATATCACACTGTAGTGTGATTAATTCAAGCTATAATCACATGCTGCGGTTGCGAAGGCTTTGCATCCGGTCGAGATACCGCGCCAGCACGTCGATCTCCAGATTGAAGGTCCGACCCTCCGGCAGCGCATCCAGCGTGGTCGCGGTGGCGGTGTGCGGGATGATGTTCAATCCGAAATGCACGCTGCCGTCGGCCTGGTCGTCGACGCTGTTGACCGTCAGCGAAATGCCGTCCAGCGTGATCGATCCCTTGGCGGCGAGCGCGGCGGCGAGGTCGGCGGGCGCCTTGATCGTCAGCCGGGTCGAATCGCCTTCGCGCACCGCCGACGCCAGATGGCCGATGCCGTCGACATGGCCGGTCACGATATGCCCGCCCAGTTCGTCACCGACCTTGAGCGCTCGTTCCAGATTCAGCCGGCCGCCTTCGCGCCACAGGCCGGGCGCGGTGCGCGCGACCGTTTCGGCCGACAGGTCCACCGCGAACCAGTCGTCGCCCTTTTCCACCACCGTCAGGCAGGCGCCCGAACAGGCGATCGACGCGCCGATGGCGACGCCGTCCATATCATAGGCGCTGCCGATGACGAGGCGCAGGTCGCCGCGCTGTTCATGGCTGCGGATGGTCCCGATGTCGGTGATGATGCCGGTGAACATGTTGCCCCAATCCAATCTTCCGTTCGTCCTGAGCGAAATCGAAGGTGCGGCCGACCATGGGAGGCCATTTCGCTTCGCTCAGTGATAGGCTTCGACTTCGCTCAGCCCGAACGGGTGAGTTTGGGGCTGATCTAAGCGCTCCGAACCGCCTCGTAAACCTCCAGCCGATCGACCCCCAGCGCACGGTTGTCGATCATGCGCCAGCGGCCATGCGCATCGGCCAGGTCGAACAAGCCGATGTCGCCGATCCCGGCCAGTCCCGATCCGATGACGATCGGGGCGCGATAGAGCAGCAGCCGGTCGACCAGCCCGGCGCGCAGGAAGGCGGCGGCCGTTTCCGCCCCGCCTTCGACCAGCAGATGATCGACGCGCTCCAGCGTCGCAATCTCCTCCGGCGCGCCGATCCGCGTCCAGCCTGCCGGCGCGTCGCCCCGGCTCAGCAGCACCCGGCGCGGCGATCGGTCCGCCAGCCCCGCCAGCCGCACGTCCAGCGACGGTGCGTCCGCCCGCAACGTGCCGCCGCCCACCAATATGGCGTCGTGCCGCGCCCGCTCCATATGGGCATGGGCGCGCGCATCCGGCCCGGTGATCCAGCGGCTCGATCCGTCGCTGAGTGCGATGCGCCCGTCGAGCGAGAGGCCGAGCTTCAGCGTCACATGCGGCCGCCCCAGCGTCTGGCGCAGCACGAATCCTGCCATGGCGCGCGCGGCGTCGTCCGCCATGAGGCCCATGTCCACCGCCACGCCGCGATCGCGCAGCCAGGCGGCGCCCTGTCCGTCGGTGCGCGGATCGGGATCGCGCAGGGCGATCACCATGCGTGCGATGCCGGCGCGGGCCATCAGGTCGGCGCAGCGCGGCCCGCGCGGGGACAGATGGAAACAAGGCTCCAGCGTCACATAGCAGCAAGCGCCTGCGGCCCGGTCCATCGCCTGGTCCAGCGCCTGCGCCTCGGCATGGGGACGGCCGCCTTTCTGGGTCCAGCCGCGCCCGACGACACGATCATCGCGGACGATCAGGCAGCCGACATTGGGATTGGGGGTGGAAAGGCCGCGCCCGCGCCCCGACAGGGCGATGGCGGCCGCCATATAGCGTCGATCCTGTGCGGATCGCGCCTCTGGGGGCGAAGGCGCGTCGCTCAGGGCTGGGCGGCTCCCGCAGGCGTCCCGCCCGGCGTCTTCGTCGTTGATTCCGCCTTGGCCAGCCGCTCGTCCAGCAGCGCGTCGATCTGCTTCACCGCTTCCTTGCGACGGGCGGTGTTGCGGGCTTCTTCCTCGCGCCATTCGATGCCGAAGGCATCGGCGAAGCCCTGCATCTTCGCCTGATTCTTCTGCAACGCCGCCTCGCGCTTGGCGAAATCGATCTTCTGCTGCAGGATGATCGCGGCGTCGGACCGGTTCGCGTCCCAGCTCTGGACATAGATGATCTTGTTGCGCGTCGGCATCGTATTGGTGTTCGCATCGACCACGAACGTCCAGATGATGACATAGGTCAGCGCAACGGACACGCCCAGCAACGGCCATTTATGCTGCCGCTGCTGCCTGAAATAGCCCCAGAAATCGCCAAGCGCGCTTTTAGGGGAAACGGGACGGGGAAAGATCGCCATGTCGCCCTTATAGGACAGGGCGGGCGCAGATGCAAAATGGTCCATGATGGCTTTCCGCGAAATTCCCTTTCCTTCCCCGCAGCGCTCTCGCCCTATCGCTCCGTCAGGGTGAAGCGCACCGTCAGAATTTTGGTTGAGACCACCGCCACGCCGTCGCGGGTTGCGGGGCGGAAGCGCCATTTGCGCAGGGCGTGGCGCTGGGTCGCCGCCCAGAAGCTCTCGTCCGTGGCGGAGACTTTCTCGATAGCGGTGACGCGCCCTTCGGCGCTGATCGTCACGCGCACCGTGACCGCGCCTTCCAGCCCTTGCCGGATCATCGCGCCGGGATAGTCGGGCTGGAACGCGCCCATCGCGCGGGGATCGATCGCCGGTTCGGTCAGCACCGGCGGGCGGGGCGGATCGATCGGGGGCGGGATGATCGACGGGCCGGGATCGATGCTGTCGCCCGAATCGAGCGCGCCGGTCAGGATCGTGTCACTGGTCGGCATGGGTATGACCGGAACGGTAGCGCTGGGCCGTTGTGGCTGGGGCTGGGTCGGAATCTTGGGGTCGGTCCGAACATCTTCCGTCGGTTCGGGCGGGGGTGGCGGATCGATTGGTATGTTGGAGCCGATGATCGGGGGCGTTGGCGTGACGAACTGGATCACTTCCTTGGGAATCAGCAGGAAGGCGCCGATCAGCAGTCCATGCACCGCCACCGTGCCGCCCAGGCCCAGCGGCGATTTGGGCCCTGCGCCATAGCGTGCTGACCCGCCCGCGTCCGTCGTCCGATTTGTTATAGTCCGTCCCATTGCCGATAGGGTCATGAGTCGCATCGTCTCGCTCCTCGTCTGTCGCATCCTCTCGCCGACGCCGGTTCTTCTTGCCCGAACCTTGATCGTCGATGAAATGATACAACATTATTCTATGATATGTTGCAACATAAAATTTATCGAGCCTGCAACATTGCGGCTGCATCGCGACATATGGCGGCAAAGCGCGGGTGCGAGAGGGAGGCGATCCCGCTTTCAGGAGCCTTCATGCGTTTTCGCCATTGCCTTTCTGCTGTCTCACTCGCTGTCGCGCTGCTCGCTTCCGCGCCGCTTCTGGCGCAGCCGTCCGCCGACCCTGAAAACGGTCCCTGGGCGGCGGATGCCGATGGCGACGGCGGTATCACACGGGACGAGATGCGCGCCTATATGGAGCGCCGCTTCGGCCTGATGGATCAGGACGGCGACGGGCTGGTGCCGGTGCAGGTGATGCAGCGGATGCTGGGCCATGAGCGGCAGGCGCGCGTAACCGCGGAGGGTAGGGTCGGGAAAGAAGGCGGCGCTGGCAATGGGCGAGGTGGTCCGGGCGGTTCTGGCGGTGGCCCCGGTGGTGGTGGTGGCCCCGATGGTGCAGGCGGTCCGCCGCCCGGTGACCACCCCCGTGGCGGCGATCGCGCCGACGCTGCGCCCTCTCCGCCGCCGCCCGGCCGCGCCATGCCCTATCCCGAAGACAGCAATGACGATGGCCAGATCGACCGCGCCGAATTTCTTGCCCCCGCGCTCGCCATGTTCGCCGATCAGGACCGCAATGGCGACGGCGTGCTGACCGCCGAAGAACTGCCGCTGCCGCCGGGCGGTGAGGGGCGTCCCCAGAATTGAGTTTCCCAGCCAGGGATCGGCCGCCTCTCTCTCCTCTGCGCGGCTGGTTCCGCCGGGGCGTGTCGTTTGGCCCGACACGTCCCGGCAACTTTTTGGAGGAGAGGGCTGGTGCGGCCCTATCCCTGAAAAAGCATATCGACGCTGTGGATCGCGAGGCCGACCAGACCGCCGACCAGCGTGCCGTTGACGCGGATATATTGCAGGTCGCGCCCTACGGCATTTTCCAGCCGGCTGGTGACCGTGCCTGCATCCCACCCGCGCACCGTGTCGCTGACCAGCCGCACGATCGCGTCGCCATAGGTGGCGGTCGCGCCCACCGCGGCGCGGCGCACGAAGCGGTTAATGACCAGCCGCAGCCGCGCTTCCTGCTGCAACGTGCCGCCCAGTTGGCGTAGCGCTTCGCCTAGGCGCCCGGCCATCGCCTTGCCCGGATCGCGCACCGCGCGCAGCAACCCGGCGCGCGCCTGTTCCCACATCCCCTCGATCCACCGCTGCATCGCCGGATTATCGACGATCTCGTCGCGAATCTTGGCGACCTTGGCCTGCGTCTCCAGGTCGAATTGCAGGTCGAAGGCCAGCTTGGCCATGCCTTCCTCCGCCTTCAGGCGCAGGCTGTGGCCGGGATCAGCGGCCATGTCCGCCAGCATCTTGCGCAGGCCCGACAGGATGGCGTTGGCCAGATTTTCGTCCAGCCCGGTCCAGCGCAGCACCTTGCCCGCCCGTTCCTGCACCATCTGGCGGATCAGATGCTCGTTCGCCTCCAGCGTGCGGTCCGCCCAATGGATGATGCCGTCCATCACCGGAGCGTGGCGGCCGTCGCGCATCGCCGCCTCGATCGCCTGCCCCGCCAGCGGGCCGATATTGATCGCGCGCAGCCGCTGGCCGATCGCGCCCTTGACCATGCCGCCCAGCCGTTCCTGGTCCAGCGCCTCCAATATATCGGCGATCAGGCGCGATGCGCCTTCGCGCAGCCGTCCGTCGCCCTCGGACGGACTCGCCAGGAAGCGGCCGGCGGCGGCGGCGACATCCATGCCGCGCATCCGCCGCGCGACGACGGCGGGGGTCAGGAAATTGTCGCGCAGGAACAGCGCGAGCGTGTCGCCGATCCGGTCCTTGTTGCGCGGGATGATCGCGGTATGCGGGATGGGCAGGCCCATCGGGTGCCGGAACAGCGCGGTGACCGCGAACCAGTCGGCCAGCCCGCCGACCATCGCCGCCTCGGCAAAGGCCTGGACGAAGCCGATGGCGGGGTGGAGGTGGACGGTGGCGCGCGCGGTGATGAACACCACCGCCATCGCCACCAGCATCCCCGTCGCCACCAGCCGCATCCGCCGTGCGGGGTGCGGGGCGAATTCGCCTCTGGGCCGGGGGATGCGAAACAGCGTCATGGCCGTCCAACGGTTACGCCGCCGTTTCGTTCAGGCAAAGCCTTCTTTTGCCAGCCTCACTCGGCGGGGTGCGGATGGGCCGGCCTATCCTTGTCGTCGCCGGCCTTATAGGTCAGCAGACCCCGGCCCAGCCGCGGCCCGACCCAGCTTTCGATCCCGACCGCCAGGCTGAAAGTCGCCGGCACGATCACCAGCGTCAGCACCGTCGACAGCAGCAGGCCGCCGATCACGGTGATGCCCATGGGCGCGCGCCAGGCGCCATCGCCCGACAGCGCCAGCGCGGTCGGCACCATGCCCGCGACCATTGCGACCGTAGTCATGACGATCGGCTGGGCGCGCTTGTGCCCGGCATCCACGATCGCGTCGAACTTGGGCACGCCCTTCTCCATCTCCTCCAGCGCGAAGTCGATGACGAGGATCGAGTTTTTGGCGACGATGCCCAGCAACATCAGCAGGCCGATCAGCACCGGCATGGAAATGGGCTGCCCCGCGATATGTAGCGCCAGAGCGCCGCCCAACGGGGCGAGCAGCAGCGACCCCAAATTGACGAAGGGCGGCATGATCCGCTTATAGAGCAGCACCAGCACCGCCAGCACCAGCAGGATGCCGGATGCGACCGCGATCATGAAATTGGCCAGCATTTCCGCCTGGAACTTGCTGTTACCCGCCTCGATCTTCTGAAGACCCTGAATCTTCCCGTCATTGATCGCCTTCATCAGCGGCAGCGCGTCGATCTTTTTCGTCGCCTGGCTGGTGACGATGCCGGGCGCCAGGTCCGCGCCCACGACGATACGGCGAATCTGGTTGTACCGGCGGATCTGCGTCGGTCCCGCGCCGAAATGGATGTCGGCTACGACCTTGAGCGGCACCGATCCGCCGCTGACGGTTGGCACCGGCATGTTCTGGATCGTCGCGATATCCTTGCGGCTGTCCTCGGCGATCGACACGCGGATCGGGATCTGGCGGTCGGACAGCGAGAATTTGGCGCTGTTCTGGTCGATGTCGCCGATCGTCGCGATGCGGATCGACTGGCTGAGCGCGGCCGTGGTCACGCCCAGGCTGGCGGCCAGGTCCAGACGCGGGGTGATGATGATTTCGGGCCGCTGCATGTCGCCCTGCACGCGCGGCGCGCGCAGTTCGGGGATGCGCGCCATTTCCGCCACCAGCTGATTGGCCGTCTGCTCCAGCTTTTCCGGGTCATCGGAGCCGAACATCATGATGATGTCGCGGCCGAAACCGCCGCCCGATTGCGACTGGAAATTGACCCGCGCATCGGCGACGGTCTGGAATTGCGGCGCGATCTTGCGCTCCCAATCGACCGAACTGATCGGGCGCGTCTTTTTGAGGGTCAGGAAAATATCGGCCGTGGTCGGCTCGATATCGGCGAAAGCGGCCTCCACCACGTCGGTGTCGGCCGCCAGCATCTCGGCGACCTTGCGGGTGATGGCGGTTGTCTGCGCCAACGTGCTGCCCGGCACCGTTTCGATCTTCACCTGGCTGAAATCGGTGTTGGTGACCGGCTGGAACGTCATCGGCAGCGTCGCGAAGGCGATGATCGTGGCGACGAACGCCAATGCGCCGATGCCCACGGTCCACATGCGATGGTCCAGGAACAGGGCGGTGAAGCGCCGCCAGCCGCCCCGCGCGCGATGGGCGATCGCCCGGCGCTCGTCGAGCGACCAGCGCAGCACGCTCATATAGCGGTCCATCATCCAGCCTTCGCCATGGCTTTCCTCGCCATGGGCTTTGAGGAAATAAGCGGCGATCATCGGCGTGATGAGGCGGGCGACCGCCAGGCTCATCAGCACCGACACGACGACGGTCATGCCGAACTGGATGAAGAACTGGCCCGATATGCCGGGCATCAGGGCGACCGGCAGGAACACCGCGACGATCGCCATGGTGGTGGCCAGAACGGCCAGGCCGATCTCGTCCGCCGCATCGATCGACGCCTGATAAGCGGATTTGCCCATGCGCATATGGCGCACGATATTTTCGATCTCCACGATGGCGTCATCGACCAGCACGCCCGCGACAAGGCTGAGCGCCAGCAGCGAAATGCCGTTCAGCGTGAAGCCCATCATCTCCATGAACCAGAAGGTCGGGATCGCCGACAGCGGGATCGCCAGCGCCGAAATCATCGTCGCGCGCCAGTCGCGCAGGAACAGGAAGACGATGACGACCGCCAGCACCGCGCCTTCGATCATCGCTGCCATGGCCGAATGATATTGTTCCTTGGTATATTCGACGCTGGTGTAGAGCTGCTTGAACTGGACCTTGGGATTTTCGGCCTTCAGCTTGTCCAGCACCTTCATCGATTCGTCATAGACAGTGACGTCTGAAGAACCTTTCGCCTTTTCCAGGCTGAAGCTGGTGACCTGCCGGCCGTTCATCAGGGCCAGGCTGCGCTGTTCGGCATACATGTCGCGCACTTGCGCGATGTCGGCCAGCTTGACCGTGCGGGCGCCGCTGATCGCGATCTGGGTCGCGCCCAGATCGCGGGCGTTGCGGGCGTTGCCCAGCACGCGGATCGACTGTTCGGCGCCGGCGATTTCGGTGCGGCCGCCCGCCGCGTTCAGGTTGACCTGGTTGAGTTGCTGATTGACCTGCGCGGCGGTGATGCCGAAGGCTTGCAGCTTGGCGGGGTCCAGAATGACGCGGATTTCCCGGCTGACGCCGCCGCCGCGATTGACCGCGGCCATGCCGCTGATCGACAGCAGCCGCTTGGCGACCGTGTTATCGACATACCAGGATAGTTCCTCCAGCGTCATATCGGTGGCTTCGGCGCTGAAATAGGCGATCGGGCCGCCATCGATGTCGATGCGCTGGACCTGCGGTTCCAAAATGCCGTCGGGCAGATCGCTGCGAATCTGGTCGACGGCGTTCTTGACGTCGTTGACGGCGCGATCGACCGGCGTGCCGATCTGGAACTGGACGTTAGTCAGCGACCGGCCTTCGGATGCGAACGAGGTGATTTCGTCCACGCCGCTGATGCCGCGCACCGCCGCCTCGACCCGTTGGGTGACCTGCGTTTCCAACTCGGTCGGCGCGGCCCCCGGCTGCGACACGGTTACGCTGACCATGGGGAAGCTGACGTCGGGGTTGTTGTTGACGTCCATCCGCATGAAACTGACGATGCCCGCCAGCATCAGCGCGGCGAACAGCACGAGCGGCGTCACCGGGTTGCGGATGGCCCATGCGGAAATGTTGCGAAAATTCATGACGGGCTTCCTTCACCGGACGCGCTGGCGCGTCCGTCCAACCTGTGCCGGACGCAGCATCGCGTCCCATTCAACCTGCTCGCCGCGCCGGTGGCGCGCATCCTGCCATTTAGGGACGCGCGCGGCCGGTGTCGGCCGCGCCTGTCTCCTAACGGGTCTTCAACAATTCCGGTTTCACCTTCTGCCCCGGCGCCAGGAATGCGCCGGCGGAGGTGACGATGCTTTCCGCGCCGTCGATCCCGCTGGTCACGGCGACCCCGGCGTCGGACACCTGGCCCACGGTCACGGCGCGGCGCTCCACCTGATTCTTGGCGTTGACGACGTAGACATAGCTGCCTTTGGCGTCGCTCTGCACCGCCGATTCGGGCAGCAGGGGCGCGCTGCCCGATCCGCTGGTGATGGTCGCGGAAGCGAAGCCGCCCGGCCGAATCGCCGGATTATAGGGGATGGCGATGCGCGCGATGCCCTGGCGGGTCTGGGGATCGACCACCGGCGACACCTGCCAGATGCGGCCGGCGAACTGGTCGCTATGGCCGATCGGCGTCACCATGGCGCTGTTACCTGGACGCAGCGTCGCCAAGTCGCCCTCGGCCACCTGCGCCTGCAATTCCATCTCGCCATCCTTGGCCAGGCGAAACAGGACGGCGCCGCCCGCCTGAACGATCTGGCCCGGTTCGACCGCGCGGGTAAGGACCAGGCCGGACGCGGGCGCGCGAATGTCCAGCCGACCGGTGCGCGCGCGCTGTTCGGCAAGCTGCGCGGCGGCGACATTGACGCGCGCCGCCGCCGCGTCGCGGGTCGCGGTGCGCTGGTCGATGTCGGCGGCGCTGATGAAACCGCGACCGACCAGCGCCTTGGCGCGGTCGAGCTGGGCCTGGGCGAGCTTCGCGTCGGCGCGGGCCACCTCCACCTGCGCAGCGAGCGATCGGACCTGTTCGACCTGGACCGACCGTTCGATGATCGCCAGCGGCTGGCCGGCGCGCACCCAGTCGCCTGGCTGCACCAGCACCCGCGAAACCATGCCGCCTTCGCCGACGACGCCCACCGGCATGTCGATCCTCGCGGCCAGCGACCCGGTCGCCGTGACGGTGCGGGCGACGACCGACTGGCCGGGCCGAATGACGGTGACGACCGGCGCCTGCGCTGCCGGGGCGGCGGGAGCGGCCGCCGTGTCGCCGCGCATAGATATCCAGGCGGCTGCGGCGACGAGCAGCACGGCGACGCCGCCGCCGATCAGCAGCAGGCGTTTGCGCCGTCGGCGCGCCTCATCTTCGTCGATGACGACCATCGAGTCGCCCACCAGCTGCGTTTCGTAGTTCATGCCGCTCTCGTCTCTCCGGCGCATCGCCATTTCGGCAACTGTGTTATATGAATATAGCACCGCTCTCAACCCCCAATATCATGGTTCAAAGCGGAACGGCAAAGCGATATTGCGGGGCGGATGGAGGGTGGAGTGCGACGCGCCGTTCGTCTATGCTGAAGCACGCATATTGACTTGCCGAATCCGCCGGTCGTGGCGCAGCGGCGACGCCATGCTGGAGAGGAGCGCGCCATGGATTTGCTGGGGTGGATCGTCGTCGGCCTGTTGACCGGGGCCTTGGCCAAGCTGATCATGCCCGGTCGCGATCCGGGCGGCTGTATCGTCACCATATTGCTGGGCATAGCCGGCGCGTTGCTGGCCGGCTTCGTCGGGCGGCTGGCCGGTGTCTATGCGCCCGGCGAGCGCGCAGGCTTCATCGCCGCTATTTTGGGCGCAATCGCGGTGCTGGCGCTCTATCGCTTTTTCGCCGCGCGGCGTTGAAAAGGCGCAAAAAAAGGGCCGCGCCATGGCGCGGCCCTTTTGTATGTGCGGTATGTGCCGTTACCGCATCGACCCGCGACGAACCAGATTGACGATCGCCAGCAGGATGATCGCGCCGACCAGCGACACTAGGAAGCTGTACAGCGTCAGGCCGTCATTGATCGAGCCGCCGCTGAAGATCAGGCCGCCGATGAATGCGCCGACGATGCCGACCACGATGTTGAGCAGGATGCCCTGCTGCGCATCGGTCCGCATCACCATGCTGGCGAGCCAGCCAATGACGCCGCCGACGATAAGCCACAAGATAATGCCCATGTTACTCTCCTTGACCACGCCCCCAGCGGGTTGGGTGCTGTCTTAACGGAAGAGAAGGCGTCCCGTTCCACGGTGCAAAAAATGATTCCGGGCTAGAAACCATCTTGGCTTTGCGCCGTTTTGCGCGCCCCCGCGGCGGTCGCGGACGGGGGGCAAGTAAAAGGGCCGCCGGATCGGCATCCGGCGGCCCTTTTCGATCATGGGCTGGCGGCCTGGCGGCCGGTCAGTATTTCTGCTGCCGCTCGTAAAGCGACTTGTAATATTGGATGCGGGTCACGCGCAGGCCGTGCATCCCCGATCGGTCGACCGCGCGCTGCCAACTGGCGAATTCCTCCAGCGTCAGATTATAGCGCGCGCACGCCTCGTCCACGCTCAACAGGCCGCCATTCACCGCAGCGACCACTTCCGCCTTGCGCCGCACCACCCAGCGGGTGGTGTCGGCTGGCGGCAGGCTGTCGAGGGTAAGGGGTTCCCCGAGCGGGCCGACGACCTGAGCCGGCTTGATTTTCTGGTTCTCGATCATTCTAACCCTCAAAGTGCGGCACTGGCGTTACCGAATTCAACCGTGAAACCTTTATCTGCGTCAGCCCTGAAGAACGGCTAAAGCCCAACGGTAAACACAGCCTTCATCATTCATGCCCCCTGGCTAAACGGCTCGCGATCAACGGGTGGAAACTTCCCGCGAGACGCACGGCTTCGATCTTGCCGCCGGAACGTGGCGCGAAAATGCCCGCCAGTTCCTGGACCCAGTCGTCGCTTCCGCCCTGCCCCCGCAGGACGCCCGCCACCGCCTGCGCGGTCGGACTGGCCGCCTGCGCCGCCGCCGTAGCGGCCCGCAGGAATGGCCAGGCCGGCACGCGCGGCCGGCTGAAGGGTCTGGGGGAGCCAGGCTTCAGCCCGCCACCCCGAAGGAAACTCAGATCCATGGCCCCTGTGTAGGGGGTAATGAATAAGGGTCGGTAAACTCGGCGACGCTTTCGTGACTCGTCCGACCCGCGTTTCGCGTCGATCCGTCCCGATTATGGCCAAAGCGGCGCTACCTTTTGTTAACTTTTGCGCCGCGGCCGTCGCTGCATTATAGGGCCGCCCATGCAGCCTCAGTTTCAGCTCCCCCAATTCCAGCTTTCTGGCCCGCTCGCCCAGCGGCGCATCGTCGTCGCCATGTCGGGCGGCGTGGACAGCAGCGTCGTCGCCGCGCTCGCCGCGAAGACCGGCGCCGAAGTCATCGGCGTCACGCTCCAGCTTTACGATCATGGCGCGGCGGTGGGCCGCACCGGCAGTTGCTGCGCCGGGCAGGATATTCGCGACGCCCGCGCGGTCGCCGACCGCATCGGCATCGCCCACTATGTCTTTGATTATGAAACCGCCTTTCGCGATTCGGTGATTGCCGACTTTGCCGATGAATATATGGCCGGGCGCACGCCCATCCCCTGCGTGAAGTGCAATATGGGGGTGAAGTTCACCGACCTGTTCCAGATCGCCCGCGATCTGGGCGCCGACTGCCTCGCCACCGGCCATTATGTCCAGCGGGTCGAAGGCGCGCATGGTGCGGAACTGCACCGCGCCGCCGATCCCGCCCGCGACCAGAGCTATTTTCTCTTCGCCACGACTCAGGCGCAGCTCGACTATCTGCGTTTCCCGCTAGGCGGATTGCCCAAGCCGATGGTGCGCGAGATTGCCGCCGAATTGGGTCTTTCGGTGGCGCTCAAGCCCGACAGCCAGGACATCTGCTTCGTCCCCGACGGCGATTATGCCAAGATCGTGCGCAAGCTGCGCCCCGATGCGGACGAGGGCGGCGACATCGTTCATATCGACGGCCGGGTGCTGGGTCGGCACAAGGGGATGATCCATTTCACCGTCGGCCAGCGCAAAGGGCTGGACATCGGCGGCCAGCCCGACCCGCTCTATGTCGTGCGTCTGGATGCGGCGGCCAGGCGCGTGATCGTGGGGCCACGCGCGGCGCTGGCGGTATCGGGCGCGGTGCTGAGCGACATCAACTGGCTGGGCGGGGATTTCAGCGGGCCGTTGACCGCCAAGGTGCGATCGATGGCGAAGCCTGTGCCGGCGCGGCTGGACGGCGACCGGCTGCTGTTCGATGCGCCGGAATATGGCGTCGCGCCGGGGCAGGCGGCTGTGTTGTATGCGGGCGAGCGCGTGTTGGGTGGCGGCTGGATCGCCAGCACGCAGGCGGCGATGGCGGAAGCGGCGTGATGCAACAGGATTGGGATCAGCGTCAAAATTGGCTCGTCATTGGAACGGCCTATCGCGTCGCCAGTGATGCGCCGATCGACGATCTGACGAATGTTTTTGTAGAGATGCTCCCTCCAGCCCTTCTCCCTTGAGGGAGAGGGTTGCGCAGCCTTGGCGAGCGGAGCGAGCTTAGGCGAAGCTGGGTGAGGGGGCATCGCTCGATCGGCATGGGTTCGCTGCACCCGTGCCCCCTCATCCAACTCCGCCTAACTTCGCTTCGCTCTGTAAGGCTCCATATCCTTCTCCCCAAGGGAGAAGGTTTGTTGATATCCCCCAAACCTTGCCCTTTTACGCCCCCGCGCGTAAGGCCCGCGCGTCATGACTCGCCCGCTCACCTTCGCCATCCCCAAGGGCCGCATCCTCGATGAAGCGCTGCCCCTGCTCGCCAAAGCCGGTATCGAACCGGAGGCGGAGTTTCACGACAAGAAGAGCCGCGCGCTGCGCTTCGCCACCAACCGGCCCGACGTGTCGATCATCCGCGTGCGCGCGTTCGACGTCGCCACCTTCGTCGCCCATGGCGCGGCGCAGATCGGCATCGTCGGCTCCGACGTGGTCGAGGAGTTCAACTATTCCGAACTCTACGCGCCGGTCGACCTCGACATCGGCCATTGCCGCCTGTCGGTCGCCGAGCCGGTCGACGCTGCTGACGAGGATCAGGCTGCGATGAGCCATGTCCGCGTCGCGACCAAATATCCGCACCTCACCCGCCGCTATTATGAAGCGCGGGGATTGCAGGCGGAATGCGTGAAATTGAACGGCGCGATGGAACTGGCCCCCTCGCTCGGCCTGTCGCGCCGGATCGTCGATCTCGTGTCGTCGGGCGCGACGCTGAAAGCCAACGGCCTCATCGAAACCGACATCATCATGCAGATCAGCGCCCGCCTGATCGTCAACCGCGCCGCCTACAAGATGCGTTCTGCCGAACTCTCGCCATTGGTGGAGGCGTTCCGCGCCGCCGTGGGGGTGCAGGATGCCGCTTAGGCTCGATAGTCGAGACGCCGGTTTCGCCGCCGCCTTCACCGCCTTGGTCGATGACCGCCGCGAAGCGGACGAGGATGTGTCGCGCGACGTTACCGCGATCCTGAAGGCCGTGCGCGCCGGCGGCGACGCCGCGCTGGCCGATTATACCCAGCGTTTCGACCGCCATGACCTGGACGTCAGCGGCTGGGCGGTGACGACGGCGGAAACCCGCGCTGCGCTCGATGGCCTCTCTACGGAACTCCGCGACGCGCTGGAACTCGCCGCGGCGCGCATCACCACCTATCATGAAAAGCAGCGTCCGCAGGACAGCGATGGCGTGGACAGCGCGGGCGTCCGCCTCGGCGCGCGCTGGAGCGCGGTCGATGCCGCCGGCCTTTATGTGCCGGGCGGCCGCGCCGCCTATCCCAGCTCGCTGCTGATGAACGTCATTCCCGCCAAGGTCGCGGGCGTCCGCCGCATCGCCATGGTCACGCCCACTCCCAATGGAGAGATCAACCCGCTCGTCCTGGCCGCAGCCCAGATTGCGGGGATCGAGGAAATCTGGCGGGTCGGGGGCGCGCAGGCGGTCGCCGCGCTCGCCTATGGCACCGACCGGATCAGCCCGGTGGACGTCATCACCGGCCCCGGCAACGCCTGGGTCGCCGAAGCCAAGCGGCAACTTTATGGCGTGGTCGGCATCGACATGGTCGCCGGCCCGTCGGAAATCGTCGTCGTCGCCGATGGCAAGAACGACCCGGAATGGACCGCCGCAGACCTGCTTAGCCAGTCGGAACATGACCCGACCAGCCAGTCTATTCTGTTCACCGACGACGCGGCCTTCGCCGACGCGGTCGCGCAAGCTGTCGATCGTCAGATTCCGGCGCTCTCCACCAGCGCGGTCGCCCGCACCAGCTGGGACGCCAATGGCGCGATCATCCTGGTCCGCGACCTGGATGAAGCCATGCCGCTGATCGACCGTCTTGCGCCCGAACATCTCGAACTCGCGGTGGACGATCCCGACCGCTATTTCGCGCAGGTGCGCCATGCCGGCTCCGTGTTCCTCGGCCGCATGACGCCCGAAGCCGTGGGCGATTATGTCGCCGGGCCGAACCATGTGTTGCCCACCGGCCGTCGCGCCCGTTTCTCATCGGGCCTGTCGGTGCTCGATTTCATGAAGCGCACCAGCTTCCTCAGCCTCGACGCCGCGGCGATCGGCACGATCGGCCCCGCCGCCGTCGCGCTGGCGCGGGCGGAAGGCTTGCCCGCCCACGCTGCTTCGGTGGCGTTGCGCCTCAAAAAGACATAGGGACATATAATGAACGACCGCTCCAAATCCCGCTCCGCCGCGCGACTCGCCGCGGTCCAGGCGCTCTATCAGCTCGAAATGGAGGGTACGCCCGTCCATGTCCTGCTGCACGAATTCCACCAACATCGCCTGGGCGCCACGATCGAGGACGTCACATACGCCCCGGCGGAGGAGCCTTTCTTCGACGATGTCGTGACCGGCGTGGACAAGCGCCGCGACGAGATCGACGCGCTGATCGCCGCCCGCCTGTCGAGCGGCTGGAGCCTAGACCGGCTCGACAAGCCGATGCGCCAGATTCTGCGCGCGGGCACCTATGAACTGCTGGCCCGCGCCGATGTCGGCACCGGCACCGTCATCAGCGAATATGTCGATGTCGCCCACGCCTTCTACGACAAGCGCGAGTCCGGCTTCGTCAACGGCCTGCTCGACGGCGTGTCGAAGGATGTGCGGACGTAAATCCCATACCGAGCGGAGCGCGGGCATTTCGCGCCGCGCGATGATGGGCTTCGACTTCGCTCAGCCTGAACGGTAGGATGACCCATGTCCGCCGAATCCCGCTTCCTCACCCTGTTGCGCCTGCTGGCGAACGATCCCGCGGCGCAGGGGCTGGTCGACGATGTCGCTATCCTGCCGGTCGGCGACGCCCGCCTGATCCTGACCAGCGACACGATGGTCGAGGGCGTCCATTATCTGCCCACCGATCCGCCCGCCGACATCGGCTGGAAACTTGCTGCGGTAAACCTGTCCGATCTCGCCGCCAAGGGCGCGAAGCCGGTCGGTTGCCTGCTGAACTACGCCTTGTCCGGCAACGATGCGTGGGATGAGGCCTTCGTCGCGGGGCTGGGCGAGGCGCTCGACCGCCACGCCATGCCGCTGCTGGGCGGGGACACGGTCAAGATGCCCGCCGGATCGGCCCGCAGCTACAGCCTGACCGCGATCGGCGAGGCGACTGGCGCCGTCCCCACCCGCAACGGGGCGCAGCCGGGCGACCGGCTCTATCTCACCGGCCCGGTCGGCGACGCTGGCATTGGCCTCGCCCTCGCCAGCGCCGATCCGGCAGCGACCGGGCCGCTGGTGGAGGCCTATCGCCGCCCGCGCCCGCGCCTGGCGGAAGGCGCGCTGCTCGCGCCCCATGCGACCGCGATGATGGATGTGTCGGACGGCCTGCTGATCGACGCATCGCGCATGGGCCAAGCGAGCGGCGTCGCGATCACCATCGACCACATTCCGCTGTCCCCGGCGCTGGAGCGGGTGCGCGGCGCCAGCACCGCGGTCCAGATCGCCGCGGCGCGGGCGGGCGACGATTATGAACTGCTCTTCACCCTGCCGCGCGGGCTGACCCCGCCGATGCGGGCCATCCCGGTCGGCCATGTCGCGGAAGGATCGGGTCTGACGCTGATGATCGACGGCGCGGTCATCCCGTTGCCCGACTCGCTCGGCTGGGAACATGGCTAAGCCTTAACTGCCGCCCAGCACATTGATGGTGAAGGCCAATATGCCAAGGTTGAACAGGAAGGCCGCCAGGCACTGGAACAATACCGTCCGGCGCATCGCGGTCGCCGTCACCGACACGTCGGACGTCTGGAAGGTCATGCCCAGGGTGAAGGCGAAATAGAGGAAATCCCAATAGCCCGGTTCGTCCTCCTCCGGGAAATCCAGTCCGCCCCGATCTTTCCCGCTCTTGTCCGGCAGGTAGAAATTATGCGCATAATGCATCGCATAGACGAGGTTGGAAAAAAGCCAGGCGATCAGCAAAGTCGCCAGCAGCAGCGCGATCATCGCCCCGTTCGGCCCGCCGTGCTGGCTGATCGCCACCCCCACCGCGACCAGGATCACCAGGCTGACGATCGCGGTCAACAATAGCATCAGTTCGCGATTGGCGTCGTTGGACGCGGCATTTTTGCGCATCGTGGCGGGCGCCGCGCCGATCAGCGGCGCCACCGCGATCATGAAGGCGATGGCGGCGAGGTCGAAACCCGCCATCACCGCTTCATGCCACGGCATCCACAAGGCCAGCGGCGCGACCAGCGCCAGCAGCGCCAGGAACATGCCATAACGCCAGGGGAAGAGGGACGAGGACCGCATGGCCCGCATCAAAGGCGCAGCCGCGCCATCTGGCAAGCGCTTAAAGAACCGCCGCGATCAGCCCCAGCGCCTGCGCCTCATTCGCCTCCATATACCAGTTTTCCGGCGCCCGCTGGAGCAGTTGCTCCATGGTCACCTGCGATCCCAGGATCAGGTTGGCGAAGCCTTCATTCTGGATCGCGATCGACGATTCGATCTCGTTCAGCGTCGCCTTCAGGGTCGCGATGCAGGTGGAAAGCGGGCCGGCCAACTGGATATTCTTGGTGATGACCCGCTCGTGGATCATCAGCCGGGTGCCGCGCGTCAGATAACGATTTTCGGTCGCAAAGAAGCTCATGAAGGTCGCGCCGGCGGAATAGACCGCGGTGCGCCCCATGAACACCAGCCGCCGGTCGGGATAGAGTTCGGAATGAAAGCGGATATCCTCGCCCATCAGCCGGGCGATCTCCGGGTCGCCGCCCAGAGTGGACAGCTCCACCACGACCAGCCCCTGTTGCGGAGCGGTGGAGAGGCAATTCTTGAAATGCAGATACATGCCATGGTCGACCACGCCCGACAGCATGATCGCGGGAAATTCGAAATCCTTGGGGGAAAGCAGGGGGGCTGTCATTTGCATCTGTTCGTCCTTGAATCGATAAAGTCGCGCTGCACTACGCACGGGACAGCAAAAGGTGCCGCGCTTTTGACTGGCGCGGGGCGCGACAGGCTGTAAAGAACAGATCATGACCAAAGGGCGGGACGCCGAAGGGCAGGGCAGATGATCGCGAAACTCAAAGGGTTGCTGGACAGCACCGGCATCGACCATGCCATCATCGACGTGGGCGGGGTGGGCTATCTGGTCGGCGCTTCCTCGCGCACGCTGGCGGCGCTGGGGTCGGTCGGCGAAGCGGTGACGATCCACACCGAAATGCTGGTCGCGGCGGACTCGATCCGGCTGGTCGGCTTCGCCCGCGCCGAGGAACGCGACTGGTATCGGCTGCTCACCCATGTGCAAGGGGTGGGATCGCGCGTGGCGCTGGCGATCCTCTCCGCGCTCGAACCGCTGGAACTGCACCGCGCCGTGGCGATGGGGGACAAGGCGATGATCGCGCGCGCCAACGGCGTCGGCCCCAAACTCGCCCAGCGCATCGTCAACGAATTGAAGGACAAGATCGGCACCGCGCCCGCCGGCGGCCCGATCGGCATCGGCGGCTTGGCCGCGCTCCCGACTGGCGGGTTCGCCGCCGACGCCCTGTCGGCGCTCCAGAATCTGGGCTTCAAACCGCATGAGGCCAGCACTGCCGTCGCCGCCGCCGAAGAGGAACTGGGCGACAATGCCAGTCTCGACGCGCTGGTCAGATTGGCGTTGCGGAAGGCGGCGAAGTGACGGACGATGATCGCCTCCTCACCCCCGCGCGTCGTCCCGAAGATGTCGACGCGGCTCTGCGTCCGAAATCGCTCGACGAATTTATCGGCCAGCAGGCGGCGCGCGAAAATCTGCGCATCTTCATCCAGGCGGCGCGGTCGCGCGGGGATGCGCTCGACCATGTGCTGTTCTTCGGCCCGCCGGGCCTGGGCAAGACCACGCTGGCGCAGATCGTCGCGAAGGAAATGGGCGTGGGCTTTCGCGCGACGTCCGGCCCGGTCATCGCCAAGTCGGGCGATCTGGCCGCCTTGCTCACCAATCTGGACGAGGGTGACGTCCTGTTCGTGGATGAAATCCACCGGCTCAGTCCCGCGGTCGAGGAAGTCCTCTATCCCGCGATGGAGGATCGGGCGCTCGACCTGATGATCGGGGAGGGGCCGTCCGCTCGCTCCGTCCGCATCGACCTGCCGCGCTTCACCCTGGTCGGCGCTACCACGCGGCAGGGGCTGCTCACCACGCCGCTGCGCGACCGATTCGGCATCCCGGTGCGGCTGCAATTCTACACGGTGGACGAACTGGAACTGGTCGTGCGCCGCGCCGCGCGGCTGCTCGATCTCGCCGTCACCCCCGATGGCGCGGTCGAAATCGCCCGCCGATCGCGCGGCACCCCGCGCATCGCCGGTCGCCTGCTGCGCCGGGTGCGCGATTTCGCCAATGTCGCGGGTGTGGCCGCGGTCGATGCGAAGGTCGCCGACGCCTCGCTCATGCGGCTGGAGGTCGATCATCTCGGCCTCGACCTGATGGACCGGCGTTACCTGATGATGATCGCCGATATCTATCGCGGCGGGCCGGTGGGTGTCGAAACGCTCGCCGCGGGACTTTCCGAAGCGCGCGACACGATCGAGGAGGTGGTCGAACCCTATCTGATCCAGCTCGGTCTTATCGCCCGGACTGCGCGTGGCCGCTGCCTCAACGGGCCGGGCTGGAAGCATCTGGGCCTCAATCCGCCGCAGGATGTCCAGAACGGGCTTTTTGACTGAGACACCCGTCAAAGTCCTTGGCCGTTACGGCAGGGCGACGCTATAGCCTTGCCGAACGCTCAGGCGCGCGTCAGATGCGCCGGAAACCGCAGGAGTCGAGCCTTGAGGGCCATTGAGAAATTTCCCAACCTCGTCACCATGTTCTTCGCCCGCGCGGCGGAAAAGGGGGATGCGCCCTTTCTTTGGCATAAGAGTGGCGGCGCCTGGCATAGCCAGAGTTGGGCAGAGGTCGCGCGGCAGGTCGCGTCGCTCGCCGCCGCCTTGAAGGCGCAGGGTCTGAAGCCCGGCGATCCGGTGATGCTGGTCAGCGAAAACCGGCCGGAATTCTGCATCGCCGACCTGGCGATCATGGCGGCGGGGTGCATCGCCGTGCCGACCTACACCACCAACACGACGCGCGATCACCAGCATATCCTCACCGATAGCGGCGCCCGCGCGGTGATCGTGTCGACCGCCAAGTTGGCGCAGGCGCTGATGCCCGCGGTCGTCCGGTCGCAGGTCGGCTTCGTCATCGGCATCGAGCCGCTGCGCGGGGCGCAGGGGACGTCCACCTGCCATTTATGGCGCGAGCTTCTGGCGACGCATCCGGCCGACGTGGACGCCATCGCCGCGGCCCAGTGCGCGACCCGCAACGACCAGGCCTGCATCATCTACACCAGCGGCACCGGCGGTGCCCCGCGCGGGGTGATGCAGCATCATGGCGCGATCCTGGCCAATGTAGAGGGCGCGGGCACGATCGTAGCGGAGGATTTCGGCTGGGGCGATGAGGTGTTCCTGTCCTTTCTGCCGCTGTCCCACGCCTATGAACATAGCGGCGGTCAGTTCCTCCCCATCCTGCTGGGCGGGCAGATCTATTATGCCGAAGGGCTGGAGAAGCTCGCCAGTAATATCGAGGAAGCGCGGCCGACCATCATGGTCGTGGTCCCGCGTCTGTTCGAAGTGCTGCGTACCCGCATCATCAAGTCGATCGAGAAGCAGGGAAAATTCCCAACCTATCTGCTGGCCCAGGCGTTGCGCATCGCGGCCAAGGAGCAAGCAGGCAAGGGTTCGGTGCTCGATCTGCCGATGAAACTATTGCTGTCGCGCACTCTGATCCCCAAGATT
Source organism: Sphingobium sp. AntQ-1 (assembly GCF_028538045.1). NCBI lineage: Bacteria > Pseudomonadati > Pseudomonadota > Alphaproteobacteria > Sphingomonadales > Sphingobiaceae > Sphingobium > Sphingobium sp. AntQ-1. The sequence continues at coordinate 1,845,746 of NZ_CP117158.1, read as the reverse complement.
CGCGCGCGCTTTGGCGGGCGGATGAAGGCATTGGTGTCGGGCGGGGCGCCGCTTAACCCGGATGTCGGCCTGTTCTTCCACGCCATGGGGCTGACCCTGCTCCAGGGTTATGGCCAGACCGAAGCGGGGCCGGTGGTCAGTTGCAATCGCCCGCGAGCGGGCATCGCGATGGACACGGTCGGCCCGCCGCTTGACGGGGTGGAGGTAAAGATCGCCGAGGATGGCGAGATATTGGTCCGCGGCGAACTGGTCATGCACGGCTATTGGCGCAACCCGGCGGAAACCGAAAAGGCGCTCCAGGATGGCTGGCTCCACACCGGCGACATCGGCGAATTCGACGCGAAGGGCCGCATTCGCATCACCGACCGCAAGAAGGATCTGATCGTCAACGACAAGGGCGACAATGTCTCGCCGCAAAAGGTCGAGGGGATGCTGACGCTCCAGAGCGAGATCGGCCAGGCGATGGTCCATGGCGATCGCCGCCCCTATCTGGTCGGCTTGATCGTGTCCGACGCCGAATGGACCCGCGAATGGGCGGCGGCGCAGGGCGTGGCGGTGGACGGGGTGGAGACGAACCCGGCCTATATGGCAGCGCTGCGCGCGGCGGTGGACCGGGTGAACGCCGACCTGTCGGTGCTGGAGCGCGTCCGCCGCTTCATCCTGGCCGATGAGCCGTTCGGAATCGACAATGAGGAAATGACGCCGTCGATGAAGATCAGGCGGCATGTGATCCGCAAGCGGTACGCCGACCGGCTGGACGCGCTGTATAAGGGGTGAAGGGTCAGGCGGCGCGGGGAACGATGCGATCCAGTTCCCCGTTCAGCGCACGCTTCGCTTCGAGCAGTTCATAATCGATTTGGAGGCCGAGGAAAAAGCCTTCCGACATGCGGAAATAGCGCGCAAGGCGCAGGTCCAGTTCGCCGTCCATCGGCCGATCGCCGTCGATCACCGTTTGCACGCGCTCAACGGACAGGCCGATCGCAGCGGCCAAGTCGGCAGCCGTCATGCCCAGCGGCTCCATGAATTCCAGCCACAGCATTTCGCCGGCATGGGCGTTGTGCAGCCAATCGGGATTAGTGGTAATCGGTGATTTCGACATTGTGCGCGTGTCCGTTCTTCCAAACGAAGCATATACGCCATTGCATGTTGATGGAAATTGAATGTTGCCCGGCCCGGTCGCTGCTCAACGGGTGGAGCCGATTACTAGGCGGATTGCGCAGGTCGTCGAGGGTTCGCGCACGGTTGAGCAGCTTCAATTTATAAAGTGCGCGATCCTGAATGTTGGGTGGCAATTTGCGGCTGCGCTGGCCGTGCCAGATTTTCTCTGCTTCGGGGTCATCGATGCTGCGAATCACGGCTTGCTCTCTTCTAAAGACCAAGCCTTCTAATAATCACGCTGCCGCGGTGGTCCAGTAGGTCGCGCCCGCTGCGACATAGGCAGTGCAAACAGATAGCCCACCATGAACAGCGGTCATGGAAAAGCGGAGCCTTGTATCAAAGACTGCTTTGCGAACGCCAAGCTGGCGAGGGTCGAATGTCGCTGTCGAAGTCATTTATCACCGCCCAAATTTCTTCTGCGTCTTCCCGTACCGCAATTTTCGCGTCCCCGGCTTGCCCTCGGTCGCCCGCCCCCTTGGCGCCGCGACCTGCTGATCCACCGGCAACCCCAGCTCCTCCGCCTCCAGTTTCCTGATTTCGTCGCGAATCCGCCCGGCTTCCTCGAACTCCAGGTCGGCCGCCGCCGTGCGCATCTTCTTTTCCAGGTCCTCGATATGCGCGCGCAGATTGTGGCCCACCAGATGCGGGCGATCCTCCAGCCCCGTATCGACCGTCACCTGATCGCGGCTGGACACATGGGCGATGATGTCGCCGATGTTGCGCTTGATCGTGGTCGGCGTGATGCCATGTTCGAGGTTGTAGGCTTCCTGCTTTTCGCGCCGCCGCCCGGTTTCGTTGAGCGCGCGCTCCATCGATCCGGTGATGCGGTCGGCATAGAGGATCACGCGCCCCTCCACATTGCGCGCGGCGCGGCCGATCGTCTGGATCAGCGAGGTTTCGGAGCGCAAAAAGCCCTCCTTGTCCGCATCCAAAATCGCGACCAGCCCGCATTCGGGAATGTCCAGCCCCTCGCGCAGCAGGTTGATGCCGATCAGCACGTCATAGACGCCCAGCCGCAAATCGCGGATCAGTTCGATCCGCTCCAGCGTCTCGACGTCTGAGTGCATATAGCGGACCTTGATGCCCGCCTCGTGCATGAACTCGGTCAGATCCTCGGCCATCCGTTTGGTCAGCGTCGTGACGAGCGTGCGATAGCCCTGCGCCGCGACCTTGCGGCACTCGTTGATAAGGTCGTCGACCTGATCTTCCACCGGCTTGATTTCGACCGGCGGGTCGATGAGGCCGGTGGGGCGGATCACCTGTTCGGAAAACACGCCGCCGGTCTGTTCCATTTCCCACGGACCGGGGGTCGCGGAGACGCTGACCGTCTGCGGCCGCATCGCATCCCATTCGTTGAAACGCAGCGGCCGGTTGTCGATGCAACTGGGCAGGCGGAAACCATATTCGGCCAGGTTGATCTTGCGCCGGTGGTCGCCACGCGCCATTGCGCCGATCTGCGGCACGGTCTGGTGGCTTTCGTCGACGAACAATAGTGCATTTTCAGGCAGATATTCGAACAGGGTCGGCGGCGGTTCGCCCGGAAGGCGGCCGGTCAGGAAGCGGGAATAATTCTCGATCCCCGCGCAACTGCCTGTCGCGGCGATCATCTCCAGATCGAAATTGGTGCGCTGCTCCAGCCGCTGCGCCTCCAGCAGCTTGCCCTCCGCCTCCAGTTCCTTCAGCCGCTCGGTCAGTTCGTGCCGGATTGCCTCCATCGCCTGCTTGAGCGTCGGGCCGGGGGTGACATGGTGCGAATTGGGGAACACCTTCACATAATCGAGGCTCGCCACCTTCTTGCCGCTCAGCGGGTCGAATTCGACAATCTCCTCAATTTCGTTGCCAAAGAAGCTGATGCGCCAGGCGGTATCCTCATAATGGGACGGGAAAATCTCCAGATTGTCGCCCTTTACGCGGAAATTGCCGCGCGCGAAGCCCGCATCGTTGCGCTTATATTGGAGCGCGACCAGCTTGCGGATAATCTCACGCTGGTCCTCGATCCCCCCCTTCGTCATCGTGAAAGTCATGGCAGAATAGGTTTCGACCGACCCGATGCCATAGAGGCAGGATACTGACGCGACGATGATGCAATCGTCTCGCTCCAGCAGCGCGCGAGTGGCCGAATGACGCATCCGGTCGATGCTCTCGTTTACGCTGCTTTCCTTCTCGATATAGGTGTCCGACCGCGCGACATAGGCTTCGGGCTGGTAATAATCATAATAGCTGACGAAATATTCGACCGCATTGTCGGGGAAGAAGCTCTTGAACTCGCCGTACAACTGCGCCGCCAAAATCTTGTTGGGCGCCAGGATCAGCGCAGGACGCTGCAACGCCTCGATCACCTTGGCCATGGTGAAGGTCTTGCCCGATCCGGTGACGCCCAGCAGAACCTGGTCCCGCTCCCCGGCCAGCGCCTGCTCGACCAGTTCGGGAATAGCGGTCCGCTGGTCGCCCGACGGTTCATAGTCGCTGACCAAAGTGAAGGGCCGGCCGCCCTCGCTCTTTTCGGGGCGGGCCGGGCGATGGGGCACGAAGCCTGCGCCAGTTTCCGGTTCATCGAGCGTGGTGCGGATCTGAATCGACATGGGGCGAATATGGGGTCTTTGGGCCGGGACGCAATCGGGATCAGGGCTTCAGCTCGAACGCGGTCTTGGGCATGGGCGGAAAGATGACCGGCTTGTCGCCGAAACGGGCGCGCAGGGCGGCCTGGCGGCGTTCGTCATCGATCACTGCGACATCCACCTCGTCGGAATATCGGAAGCTGACGTCGAACTTCCCGTCCTTGATCTCATATTCCATGATCGACCAGCGCTTGATGCCGCCTTCGTCGGACTCGACCTACCAGGCTTCCCAAGGAAGGAACGAACAAAACAAGAGCTTATAATCCTTGCATCCCGTCATTGAACCCCCGCGCGGCGCTGTTATGATCGGGGCGAGGGCAGGGAAAACAGGGAGGAATGATGATGCGCCGGACAGTCTTGACGCTTGCGGTTCTGACGATCGGCCTCGCTGCCTGCAGCGAAAAGCCCGGCGACAAAACGGGCGATATCGCCGCCACCGACGCCATGAGCAAGCAGGAGGTGAAGGCGCAGGTCGACAAGGTGCAACTCAAACCCGGCCAGTGGGAGGGCCGCTTCACCGTCAAGGATCTGGACCTGGGCGACATGCCCGGCGCGCCCGCGAACATGAAGGAGCAGATGAAGAGCGCGATGAACCAGACCGCGCTTAAATATTGCGTCACGCCGGAGCAGGCCGCCAATCCGAGCGGCGAGATGTTCGCCGGCCAGGAGAATAAGAACTGCACCTATGGCGGGTTCGAGGCGAAAGGCGGCGCGGTGCAGGGGCAGGTGTCGTGCAAGTCGGAGGGCGGCACGATGAACGCCACCATGTCCGGCACCTATGCGCCGGAAAACTATGCGATGGATATGGACATGAAGATGGTCGGCGGCCCGCAGGGCATGACCATGGCGATGACCGCCCGGTCGGAGGGCAAGTGGATCGGACCGGCGTGCGTGGCTGACAAATGATCGCGGCGTGCCATGGCTGAGGCCGCGGCCGCCCCGATTCCCACGCCTCACTCGCCTCCACGATAATCGGGGACATGCGTCATTTCCGCTTGCGCTTTGGCGATGGCGGGTAGAGCCTTGGCGCCGTTCCGATCAGAGAACAGCGACAGGACAGGGGACGAGGATATGCGCATGAAACTGCTGGCGGCGCCGCTGCTTGGATTGACCCTTGGCCTTGGCGCCTGTGGCGGCGATCCGGCCCCCGCGCCCCAGGCGGAGGAAGCGCCGGTGCTGATGCAGGCGGGCGAATGGACGATTATCCGCAAGACCACCGGCTACAATACGCCCACCGTCACGCCAGCCGAATATCAGGCGGCGCTCAAGCAGATCGGCGAGGATAAATTATGCGTCGCCGTGAATGCGCAGGGCGTGCCCGATGCGGATGCGCTGGCGGGCAAGGAGGGCACGGCTTGCACCTACAAGGATAAGATGGTGCGCAAGGGGCGGTTGATCGCCACCCTGTCCTGCACCGCGGGGTCCGGCACGTCGGAAATCGTGGTGGAGGGCAATTATACCGCCGACACGCTGACGCTGGGCACCACCATGACCAAGATGCAGGGCGGCAATGCGGTGTTGCGCACAACTCATGACATCACCGGCAAGCGGACGGGGGATTGCCCCAAGCCGGGCTGAAACCGAGCGCCGGGGTTGGTTGAACCCCGACGCCTATTCCAGCGCCCGGATGGCCCGATCGTCACACCGCTTCGGCCCGATCGGCACCGCACTGACCGTGGGCACTGGCAGCGACTGGCCGATCCGTAACGGGGCGAAGCGCTTGCGCGCAATCCCCGCGCAGCGCAGCGCCAGTTCCAGCATCCGGGGCGGTGTGTCCCATTGTTCGTAGGACAGGCGGAACGTCCCCCAGTGGATCGGGATCGCGGTCGACGCGCCCAGCCGCTGGAAAACGTCCACAGCTTGTAATGGGCCGATATGCGCATCCGACCGCATCTGGCCCTTCCAGAAGCGAAACGCGCCTATTGGGATCAGCGCCAGCCGGATCGGGCCATAGCGCCGGGCTTGCATGGGCCATCCCATATCGCCCGCCCCGGTGTCGCCGGCAAAGAAGATATTGCCCGCCCGCGTCTCGATCACGAAACTCGACCAGAGCGCCCGGTTGCGATCCGCGCCCCAGCGGCTGCCCCAATGATGGTTGCGGGTCACATGCACCTGATAATCGGGGCAATGTTCGTAGCTGCCGCACTGGATCACCGCTTGGGGGGCGAGGCCGTTCAACGCCGCGCCGCTGACCGACTGCCCCCAGTCCAGCGCCGTCGCCGGAATGCCGTGCGCCTTCAGGATCGTGTCATTGCCCAGGCTGGTGACGATCTTGGGCCGGTCCCGCTCCCACAGTCTTTTCAGCGTGGGCAGGTCCATATGGTCGTAATGGTTGTGGCTGAGCAGGATCAGATCGATTTTCGGCAGGTCGTCGAACTTTATGCCCGGCCGCGCGATCCGCTTCGGGCCGAGCGGGGGGAGGGGGCTGGCATAGTCGGACCAGATCGGATCGGTCAGGATGTTGAGCCCCGCCGCCTGCACAAGCACGGTCGCATGGCCGACCCAGGTCGCCACCATGCCCCGCGGCGCGGCGAAGGGGGCGGGTCGGGCGGGCTTGACCGCGATTCCCAGCGGCCATTCCGGCCGGTCGTCATTACCGATCAGCCAGCGCACGATGAAGCCCTGCCGACTGGCGCCGGGAGGCGCGGGTACGTCGATCGCCCCATCGGGATTGAAAAAATGCGCGCCGTCATAATGGCGGCTGACCGGTCCCTGATAATAGATGCGGTCCAGGAACGGCGGAACGATCGTCACCGCCAGGCACAGGGCGATCACGGCGAACAGCAGCGCGATCCCTGCGCCCCGGACGATGCTGACAAGGCGACCCATGGCTGCTCCTGAAGATGACGACAGCGACATAGCGCAAGGCGACGATGGAGCAAGGGCGGAGGTTGGTTATAGGGGGTTGGACGCCATCACAGACATCGCCATGCTCAAGAGGGCCGCCTTTGTTTGTGCGCCGTTGCTCGACTGACCTGTCGTCGCTTCAGCTCTGATCCTGATAGGCCATTTGCAATATGCCCCAGTGGCGACCCTTCACATGGATGGATGCGATCACCTGTTTCAGCAGGATGACGTCGCCCTGCGCGGTCAGGCGGCGATAGGCCTTGATGCAGAAGGGTTTGGTGATCTTCGCCTGCTCGCGCGTGTCGGGAAAGTCGAAGATCACGCCCTGGCGCGCATGTTCCAGATTCCAGCTGTCGTCGCCGGGGCGCTGCCGCTGCGCGCGTTCCGGCATGGCGACCGCGCCATAGGCGTTGCGGTCGGTGAAGGTCATGCCGAACAGGCCAGGGAAGGTGCGGGCCTTTTCCTGCGCGGTGCGCGCGGCGGGCAGCATCGCCTCCTGCACCGGGTGGGTGAAGAGCGGCGGATTGGTGCCGGTGATGGGCGCATAATAGTCGCTGAAGATCGCCGCCTCGCTGACCGCGCCCGCGTCGATCGCGCGCTCGATCGCGCGGCCGACCTGTTGCGCGCTCTCCAGGCTGAAACGGATATAGGGCGAATCGGGAATATCGACGCCGCTTTCGGCCAGATATTGCAGCAATTCGTTGGTGTCGTCGCTGGCGGTGGAGACGCGGCCCGACAGGCGCTGCAGCCCGTCGGCATTGTCGGTAGACGTGCTGGCGAGCGCGGCCAGCCCGCCGCGAATCTCACCGGCTGATCCCACCATCGACGCGATTCGTTCGGCCACCGCCTCGCTATTGTTCGACAGCCCCTGCATCAGCGTGCCCAGCCGATCGACCAGCGCCTCGATATTCTTGGTGTCGTTGAGCGCGGTGCGCGCGGTCTGCGCGCCATGTGTGATGCTGGCCAACATGCCGCCTGCTTCACCGGTCAGCGCCGCGATCGACTGCTCGATCGTATGGGTCGCCGCCGCCGTTTCCTGCGCCAGTTTCTTCACTTCTGACGCGACCACGGCGAAGCCGCGCCCCGCGTCGCCGGCGCGCGCCGCCTCGATCGTGGCGTTGAGCGCGAGAAGATTGGTCTGGCTGGCGATGCCGCTGATGACGCTGGTGACATGCGCTACGGTCTTGAGCGCCTCGCCAAAGCCGTCCAGCCGCGCATGGATGAGGCTCACCTGGTCGATCAGGCCAACGAAATTATGATTGGCTGTTGAAAGCTGCCGCCCCGAATCGTCGATGATGCCGCGGGCGGCCACCGCCTGCACGCGGGCTTCCTGCCCGGCCATCGCGACGCTGTCGCCGTCGCGCGACAATTGCGCGGCCGCGCCGCTGATCGCCTCGATCGTGCGCGCCTGGTGCGTCACCCGATCGGCCAGTTCGCTGATGTCCGCCTGCAAATCAAGCGTGCGGATGCCCAAATCGCCAGACAATTTGGCGACCTTCATCACCGCTCTGGCGACGTTCTCGGAGTGCGCTTCTTTTCCCACATAAACAGGGCTAACAGTCCATGGTAAAGGAAAGCTTAGCGATGCGGCGCGCCGTTCAGAGCGCGCCCATCAACGCCAGCGCCACGCCGACGACGACCAGCAGCAGCCCGGCCGCCTCGCTTCCCCGCATCCGCTCCTTCAGGTAGAAATGGCCGAACGCCATAGTGAAGGCGACCTCGACCTGACCCACGATCCGCACCAGCGCCACCGGCGCGGTGGCGAAGCCCGCGAACCAGCAGGCGCTGCCCAGCGCGGACAGCAATCCGACCTGTCCCGACACCCGCCAGCTTGCAAGCACCCGCCGCATCTCGCCCGGCTCGCGCGCCATCAGCCAGGCGCCCTGCATCAGCGTCTGGACCAGCACCGTGGCGACCAGCACCAGCAGCGCGGCGAGAATGCGGTCGTCCCCGCCCACCGCCTGCGTCGCCCGGCGGATGCCGATCGCGGTCAGCGCGAAGAAAAATCCCGACGCCATGCCCGCCTTCGCTGCCGGTTGCCCCAGCGCGCGCAGGAAATCGCCCGGCCCCATGCGCTTGCCCCCGGCGGACAGCAGCATCACGCCGGTCACGCCGCAGCCGATCCCGGCCCAGGCCAGTGGATGCAGCCGTTCGCCCAGCAGCAGGAAAGACAGGATGGCCCCCTGAACCGCCTCCGTCTTGGAATAAGCGGTGCCGACCACGAAATTGCGATGCTTGAACGCGGCGATCAGCAAATTGGTGGCGACGATCTGCGCCAGCCCGCCGCCGACGCAGAAGAGCAGGAATGTCGGCGCTATAGCGGGCAGCGATGCGGGGACGAGCAGGGCATAGCCGCCGAGCAGCAACAAGGTGAAAGGGATGCCGTAGAGATAGCGGACCAGCCCCGCCGCATTGATCGACAGGCTGTGGCTGACGCGCCGCTGGATCGCTGTGCGCCAAGCCTGCACGGCCCCGGCGATCAGCGTTGCGGGCAACCAGATCGGGGATGTGATCATGCCCGCCCTATACAGGGTGGACACAGCCCGTCACCCCATCATCACGAGGAAGGTGAAGAAGAGCGACAGCGACACGCAGGCAAAGCCGTAAAGCAGAGGCAGCCGCCAGAGCGCCCCCATCCGCGAGAGCGCATAGGCGTCCTTGAACTGGCGATACATATGCCAGATGGCGAAGAGCAGCAGCGCCAGCGTCACCAGCCCGCTGGTCGCATGGACCGTCGTCAGGACCATCGACAGCGAAAAGAGCAGCGACATGAAGGCGATCGAATAGGTGATATAGATCGCATGATCGTACATTTTGTAGCGGCGGTTGAAGGGGAAGAGCAGCCAGATGAAGGGCAGTGAAATCAGGATCAGCGCCCAGGAAAATTTATAGGCGTTGGCCTTGAGCTTGTAATAAGCGAATTCGGGATTCTTGGCCGCGGCGCTGATGGCCGTGCCGACGGTCTGCGCCACGCCGCCATTTACGCCTTCGCCCCTCAGAGCGTCGGTCAGGCCGCTCGCCATGGTCAGGCCCTGCCGCTCCTCGCGCGCTTCAACCAGATTTTCGGTCAGCGCCGCCTTGCGTGACGCCGACAGGCCAGGCGCCGCCAGCTTGGCCTCGATCTTGGCGATCTGCGCGTCGGCCTTGGCCTCTTCCTGCTTCAGTTCGGCGATCTCGCCCTTGTCCATCTGCACCATTTTCCCGGCTTCCGGGCCATGGCTGGTGAGCGAGAAGATCGCGTACATCAGGAAAGCGGAAAACAGGAACAGGGCGAAGGGCGACACGAATTTCGCACGCTCGCCGTGAATATAGCGCCGCGTCAGATGACCCGGCCGCAGCGCCAGTTCAGGCAGGGTGGTCCATATCTTGCCCTCGAAATGCAGCACGCCATGGGCCAGATCATGGCCGATCGCGCCGAAGCTGCGATGCAGATGCGCCGCCTGACCGCATTGCGCGCAATAATTGCCGTTGATCGCCGCCCCGCAATTGAGGCACCCGCCATGGCCGGCGTCATGCGCTTCGCCATGGCCCGGCTCGACCGCGCGCGCCAGCATCCCCCCAGTGATCGCGTCACCCGCCGCTTCGATTTCCCCCGTCATGGATCGGGAGACTATCAGCGGTGTATGACGGATGCCAGACGGCTTGATCGGCTGGTATCAACTCGGCTTCGCGCCGGGCGGCAGCGCGTGCGGGAAACCCGTTCGTCCCATGGTCCAGTTCGCCTCCATCCGCACCAGCGGATTGGGCGCGCACCAGATTTCGCCCGAATCGGTCAGGCCGGTCACCCAGATCAGATTATGTTCCTGCCCATAATCGATGACGGCCAGGGCATAGCCTTTTCCCTTGCCCTCGACATGGACGGGCAGGGGCGGATCGAGTTGGGTAAAGGACATGGGCGCTGCTCCGGCGGTATGAGGCTGCCGGTGACAATGCGGGATGAGGGGGCGAGTTCCGGTGTCGGCAGGGGACTTGATCGGGGTTAGCGTGATTCTTCAAACCCTCCCCATCTGGCGACGGGGAGGGTTGATGAGGGTCACGCGCCTTCGAGCAGTTTCTCGCGCTTGATCTTCTCCTGCCAGACCAGCGGGGCAAGGTGATGGACATTCTGTCCTTCGCTGTCGACCGCCACTGTCACCGGCATGTCCCGCACGTCGAACTCGTAGATCGCCTCCATGCCCAGATCCTCAAAGCCCACGACCCTGGCGCCCTTGATCGCGCGCGCGACCAGATAGGCCGCGCCGCCGACCGCCATCAGATAGGCGCTTTTATGCTTGGCGATCGCCGCGGTCGCCGCCACGCCGCGCTCGGCCTTGCCGACGCAACTGAGCAGGCCCTGTTCCAGCATCATGTCCATGAAGCTGTCCATGCGGGTCGCGGTGGTGGGACCGGCCGGGCCGACCACTTCGTCGCCGACCGGATCGACCGGGCCGACATAATAGATCACGCGGCCCTTGAAATCGACCGGCAGGCTCTCGCCCTTGGCCAGCATGTCCTTGATCCGCTTGTGCGCGGCGTCGCGCCCGGTCAGCATCTTGCCGTTGAGCAACAGCCGGTCGCCATGCTTCCAGCTTTGCACGATTTCCGGCGTCAGGGCGTTCAGATCGACGCTGATCGCTTCCTTGCTCGGTGCCCAGTTCACGTCGGGCCATTCGGAAATCTTGGGCGCTTCCAGATAAGCCGGGCCGGACCCGTCGAGCGTGAAATGCGCGTGGCGCGTCGCGGCGCAATTGGGGATCATCGCCACGGGCTTGCCCGCCGCATGGCAGGGATAGTCATGGATTTTGACGTCGAGGATGGTGGAAAGCCCGCCCAGACCCTGCGCGCCGATGCCCAGAGCATTGACCTTGTCGAAAATCTCGATCCGCATCTCTTCGATCTTGTTCTGCGGCCCGCGGAGCTTCAATTCGCCCATGTCGATGGGCTCCATCAGGCTTTCCTTGGCCAGCGCCACCGCCTTTTCCGCGGTGCCGCCGATGCCGATGCCCAACATGCCGGGCGGGCACCAGCCTGCGCCCATCTGCGGGATCATCTCCAGCACCCAATCGACGATCGAATCGCTGGGGTTCATCATCTTGAACTTGGTCTTATTCTCCGACCCGCCGCCCTTGGCCGCAACGTCGATGACGACCTTGTTGCCCGGCACCATTTCGACGTTCAGCACGCAGGGCGTGTTGTCCTTGGTGTTCTGCCGCGCAAAGGCGGGATCGCGCAGGATCGACGCGCGCAGGCGGTTTTCCGGGTTCAGATAGGCCTTGCGCACGCCGTCATCGACGATCTCCTGCATCGAACGGCTGTTATCGTCCAGCCGGCAGTCCATGCCCCATTTGATAAAGACGTTGACGATGCCGGTGTCCTGGCAGATCGGGCGATGCCCTTCCGCGCACATGCGGCTGTTGGTCAGGATCTGGGCGATGGCGTCCTTGGCCGCCGGATTGGCTTCGGCGTCATAGGCTTTGCCCAGCGCGCGGATATAATCCATCGGATGATAATAGCTGATGAACTGGAGCGCGTCGGCCACGCTCTCGATCAGGTCGGCGGTTTTGATGAGCGTCATCTACCCTGGTCCTTATCTGCGGCCCGCCTCTGCACAGCGGGTCCATGCAGGCGCGGCTATAGGCATTTGGCCGTTCAAGTCCAGAAGGCGCCGAATCTGGAGGATGCCGGAGATTCCACTACCGCGCGACCCGATCAGCCGCGCGCCGCATCCAGCAGTCGCCGGAACCATCCGGCCCGACGCGGCGCAGGATCGACCTCTTCCGTTTCGACCTCTACCGGCAGCAGCCGGAAATCCCAGCTCGTGCCGGTGCGCACGACGCGTGCGGGCACCCCGGCCGCCACGCATTGCGCCGGCACGGACTTGCTCACCAACGCACGCGCGGCGATGACGCTGCCCGCGCCGATGCTGCATCCCTTCAGGATCGCGGCGCCATCCCCCACCCAGACCCGATCGCCTATTTGGACGTTTCCACCCGGATTGATGCGCCGCCCGCTGGCGACGTCAACCACCGAATGCATGTCGCTGACCGTGATCCATGTGCCGCCCGCGAACAGGGACCCGTTGCCGATGCTGATGTCGAAGGACTCATGGCACTGCATGTTGCAGGTCCAGGTGAAGCCGGTCAGGTCGCCGATCGACACGGTGGAGTCGCGGACAGTGTGGATGGTGATCGCCCCCAGCCGGCAACCATTGCCGATGCGAACGGCGCAGCCGTCGCCTATCGTCAGGTTGATCTGCGCGGCGTAGCAGTCCGCGCCGATCTCGATCGACCCGCCCTTGCCCGTGAAGGTGACGACGCCGCCTTGGTTGGCAAGGAAATCTTCGGGAATGCGGACATCATTGTCTGGCGCATTGCGGATCTGGACGGGCATGGGCGAATAGTCTCTGCGTTAACGGTTTGGACCGTCCGTCTGTGCGGCCGCCCTTGTGGGCGACGCTGTAGTCGCGATTCGGGCACCTCGTCCATCCCCGCCCTTTCTCTGCTCATGCGAAGGGGAAGAGGCGCCACCATGGCTCTTTCTCTTCCAGCACGCGGGCAAAGCTGGGTCGCGCCTCCAGCCGCGCCAGATAGGCGGCGAGCACCGGAAAATCCGTACCCAGCGGCACGATCTGGTCGGCATAAAAGATCGCCGGGGCGGCGGCGCAATCGGCCAGGGTGAAGGCTTCGCCCACCGCCCAGCGCCGCCCGGCCATCCGCGCCTCCAACATCGCATAGGCCTTGGCCAGCAGGTCGCGGGCCTGCGCCACGCCCAGCGAATCGCGCTGCTCCTGCGGCCGCAACCGGTCGGCCACGATCGCCTGCATCGGCGCCATGACATAATTGTCGAACAATCGGTCCATCAGCCGCACCTCCAGCGCCGCGTCGGGATCGGCAGGGATGGGGCGGAAGGTGCCGGGTCGTCTAATCGCCCCTTTGTCAAGCCAGCCAAATCAAATCGTTTATAACTGAAGCCATGCGTATGCCGGGTACAGGGTCGTCTACGCGGTCGACGCAAGTTGATCGCCGCAGGATGTGTTCCGTAGGCAAGATCTTCCTATGTTCGTGACGCAATCTGCTCACGAGGGCAGTTGCTTCCCGCTTCGCGGAATGATCTCAGCCGCGTCCCGGCAGGGACGGCTCGGCGCGTCCTCAAAGGACGCTATCAGTGAAACGTTAGATGTGCTGGTGAAGGTGTGCCGATGTAGATCAAGTAGGCACGGCGGCTCCAGCATTGGGATCAAACAGCTCGCCCGACTTCAACATCGCATGCATGATGACTGCCAGTTTGCGCGCGAGGGCGACGGCGGCTCGTTTGAAACCGAGCCGTTCCTTCAGCGCCAGAGCCCAGGTGCGCAAGGTGTTCGTCTCCGTCGACCTGTTCAAAATGACCGAAGCCGCCTCGTACAACAAGGTGCGTAACTTTGCGTCGCCGCGACGCGAGATGTGGCCTTCATAGTCAACCTCTCCCGACTGATATCGCTTCGGGGTTAGACCGACCCAGGCGCCTACAGCGCGCGAGTTCTTGAAGTTGATCGGATCCTCTACGGCTGCTGCAAAGGCCGTGGCGGTGACCGTTCCCACACCAGGCACTGAAGTGAGCAGGCGGCAGCGTTGATCCGTGCCCGCCATCGCGACCAGCTGCTTGGTCAACTCCGCAACGCGAAGCCGAATATCGCCCCAAGCTTTAAGGAGCGGTAGAATGATGCGCGACAAATCGTCTTCGGCTTCCAGAAGCGTCAGAACGTTGCGCTCAAAGACGCTGCCGGCGCCTTTGGGTACGACCAGCCCGAACGTCTTCATCAGCCCGCGTATCTGGTTCGACATCTGCACTCGCATCTTCATAAGTTGGCGGCGGGCGGCAATCAGCGTCCTCATCAACATGCTGTCGAAGCCTTTGACGCGAACCTCCCGATAAAAACCGACCTCAGCCAAGTGCGCCAGACCGTCAGCGTCGTTCGCATCGGTCTTGTTGGCAGCCATATCCAGAGCAGCCTTGGCATGGCGCGCGTCTATGCAGATCGCTGGCAAGCCTTCCGCTATGAGCGCATGGTAGAACCAGACTGACAACGGTCCGGTCTCAAATACCACACGCTTTGCATTCGGCGCGCGCTTGCGAATAATTTCTGCGAGCAACTTTGGGTCGGATGCACACTTGCCACGCCAAACGCGCTTGCCATCCTGACGAACCGATATCGAAGTATCTTTTAAGGAGACGTCGAGTCCTATATGCTGATCCACGGTTGTCCTCCATTTGATGCTGGGCCCGGTCCAAAATCGTGAGCCCGTTCTTCATCTTATCGGGGGGCAACCAACCTTCCACTAATCTCGTGCACATGGCCCGTGGCCGGCGCTCCCGCGATTACGTCATGTTCGTGCTGGGCGAGATATTCGATAATGATGCTCGCTTCACCGATTGTGGCGTCGCGCGCCGGATCACGCAGCAGCGGAAATTTGCCGATCGGCCACAGCGTCATCCATTCCTGCGCGACGTCCGCTTCCTCCAGAGTCCGCGCGGCAAAGGGAGCGCCATTTTCGTAGAACGCGATCAGAACTTTCCAGCAATAGGAGGAGAGGGGGTGATAATAGAGAATCATCGGGCGTTCTCCGTATAACAGCAATATCTGCACATTTGGCAGCAGCCGGGCATGGCGCGCCCCGTCCATGGCGGGCGGCGCTGACGATCGATCGTCACAACCGTTTAGACCTCGGTCTGAATTTGGCTGACAAGCGAAATTTATTTTTCGGCCTGCATATCCCCCTTGCCTTTTTTGGGGGCAAGGCAAGTCCATGCGTCGCCTGCGCGCCTGACAGCGAAATGGCTTCCGTTGGCGATGTGCCGAGTCTTTCAATTGTCATTTACCCTCTTGCGCCTGCAACGGGCTATGGCACTATCTGTGGTATCGGGTTAACGGGGGTCACCCAACAGATTGTGATTGCGTCGCTGGTGAAATTTCCAGCGCGGGGGGATTCCTGCCCCTGCAATCGCTCGGTTGGGCCTTTTCCGTCCCCGGCGCGGTACGGTTCATGCTAGGATGCGCGGCTTGTCGCGACCCGCTTGACCGAATCGAACGGAACAGGAACATCGGGGGCTCGCATGGATTTTCGAGATAGTGGACAAGGTGCTGGCGACGTGGCGACTGTGATGGACGATCTTTTGGACGATATGAAGGCGCAGGCCTCAGCGGCGCCGGTGGAAGCGCGGGCCGAGCCGGAGGTGCTGACCTCCTCGACCGTGCAGGCGCGGCGCTTCCCCGTCGTAACCGATTCGTCGCGCGACGCGCTGCTGACGGAGTTCGGCAAGGATACGCTGAACGACCGCTATCTGTTGCCCGGCGAATCCTATCAGGATCTCTTCGCTCGCGTGGCGGCCGCCTATTCGGACGACGCCGCCCACGCCCAGCGCGTCTATGACTATATTTCGCGCCTCTGGTTCATGCCCGCGACGCCGGTCCTGTCGAACGGCGGCACTGGCCGCGGCCTGCCGATCAGCTGCTATCTCAACAGCGTGGACGACAGCCTGGAAGGTATCGTCAACACCTGGAACGAGAATGTCTGGCTCGCCTCGCGCGGCGGCGGTATCGGCACCTATTGGGGCAATGTCCGCGGCATCGGCGAACCGGTCGGCCTCAACGGCAAGACCAGCGGCATCATCCCCTTCGTCCGGGTGATGGATTCGCTGACCCTGGCGATCAGCCAGGGGTCGCTGCGCCGTGGTTCGGCCGCCTGCTATCTCGACGTCTCCCATCCGGAGATCGAGGAGTTCCTGGAAATCCGCAAGACGTCGGGCGATTTCAACCGTAAGGCGCTCAACCTCCACCATGGCGTCCTGCTGACCGACGAGTTTATGGAAGCGGTGCGCGACGGCGCGGACTTCCATCTGCGCAGCCCCAAGGATCAGTCGATCCGCGGCACGGTCAACGCCCGCGCCCTGTTCCAGAAGCTGGTCGAAGTACGGCTGGCCACCGGCGAGCCCTATATCGTGTTCAACGACACGGTGAACCGCATGATGCCCAAACATCATCGCGATCTGGGCCTCAAAGTATCGACCTCCAACCTCTGCTCGGAAATCACGCTGCCCACCGGCCGCGACCATCTGGGCAATGATCGCACGGCGGTCTGCTGCCTGTCGTCGATGAACCTGGAAACCTGGGACGAATGGAAGGATCATCCGACCTTTGCCGAGGATATCATGCGCTTCCTCGACAATGTGTTGCAGGATTATATCGACCGCGCCCCGCCCGAAATGGCGCGCGCCAAATATAGCGCGATGCGCGAACGCTCGGTCGGCCTGGGCGTCATGGGCTTCCACAGCTTCCTCCAGGCGCGTGGGCTTCCCTTCGAAGGCGCGATGGCCAAGTCGTGGAACCTGCGCATCTTCAAACATATCAACGCCCAGGTGAACGAAGCGTCGATGATGCTGGCGCAGGAGCGCGGTCCGTGCCCCGACGCCGCCGATCAGGGCGTGATGGAACGCTTTTCCTGCAAGATGGCGATCGCGCCGACCGCATCGATTTCCATCATCTGCGGCGGCACGTCGGCCTGTATCGAACCGATCCCGGCGAACATCTACACCCACAAGACGCTGTCGGGCAGCTTCTCGATCAAGAATCCCTATCTCGAAAAGCTGCTGGTCGCCAAGGCGAAGGACAGCAGTGCGGTGTGGAACTCGATCCTGGAAAAGGGCGGCTCGGTCCAGCATCTCGACTTCCTGAGCCAGGAAGAAAAGGACACGTTCAAGACCAGCTTCGAAATCGACCAGCGCTGGCTGCTCGAACTGGCCGCCGACCGCACGCCCTATATCGACCAGGCGCAGTCGCTGAACCTGTTCATCCCGGCTGATGTGGAAAAATGGGATCTGCTCATGCTCCACTTCCGCGCCTGGGAACTGGGCATCAAGTCGCTCTACTATCTGCGGTCGAAATCGGTTCAGCGCGCGGGCTTCGCCGGCGGCGTGGAGGCTGACAATACGATCGACGCACCCAAGTTCGAAATCGGCGAGACCACCGACTATGACGAATGTCTGGCCTGTCAGTGATGCCATGATTCCCTCTCCTTTCAGGAGAGGGAGGGAGCCGCGAAGCGGCGGAAGGGTGAGGTTGGTGCGCAATTATCGCAATCTGTCCTCCGGGTCTGTCAGCAAGGCCCGCGCTCTCCGTCGCAACGCCACCGACGCTGAAAAGCTGTTATGGCGCGCACTGCGAGAAAAACTGGCTGGCTACAAATGGCGTCGTCAGGTCCCCCATGGCCTCTATGTTGCGGACTTCCTCTGCTTTTCGGCGAAGCTGATCGTGGAAGCAGACGGTGCTACCCATGTGGAAAGCATCGAACAGGATGACGTGCGCACCCGCTATTTCGAAACGCAAGGCTATAAGGTTCTGCGTTTTTGGAACCATGACGTGATGGATAATCTGGACGGAGTCCTGACCCGGATTTCCCTTTCTCTGCGGGAGAGGGAAGGAGGCGCGAAGCGCCGAGAGTGTGAGGGCAAATGGCCGGGCGATCAAACACCTTCACCCTCCCACGCCTGACGGCGCGGGTCCCTCCCTCTCCCGATGGGAGAGGGAATGAACAGATTTCGCGGAGTAACCGACCATGCCCCTTCTTCAAGCCTCCAAGGTGTACAAGCCCTTCGAATATCCCTGGGCCTATGAATATTGGAAGCGCCAGCAACAGCTGCACTGGCTGCCCGAAGAAGTGCCCTTGGGTGAGGATTGCCGCGACTGGGCGCAGAAGCTGTCCGACCATGAGCGCAACCTGCTGACGCAGATTTTCCGCTTCTTCACCCAGGCCGACGTGGAGGTGCAGGATTGCTACCACGAAAAATATGGCCGCGTGTTCAAGCCGACCGAGGTCAAGATGATGCTGACCGCGTTCAGCAACATGGAAACCGTCCACATCGCCGCTTACTCGCATCTGCTCGACACGATCGGGATGCCCGAAAGCGAATATAGCGCTTTCATGCAGTATAAGGAGATGAAGGACAAACACGACTATCTGCAGCAGTTCGGCGTCGACACGGACGAGGATATCGCCCGCACGCTCGCCATGTTCGGCGGCTTTACCGAAGGGCTGCAGCTCTTCGCCTCCTTCGCGATGCTGATGAACTTCCCGCGCTTCAACAAGATGAAGGGCATGGGGCAGATCGTCACCTGGTCGATCCGCGACGAAACGCTCCATTGCGAAGGCATCATCAAGCTGTTCCACGCCTTCTGCGCGGAACGCAACTGCCTGACCCCGGCGGTCAAGGACGATATCATGGACATGTGCCAGAAGACGGTGCGGATCGAGGACGCCTTCGTCGATCTGGTCTTCGAAATGGGGCCGGTGCCCGGCATGACGCCCAAGGACATCAAGAAATATGTCCGCTACATCGCCGACTGGCGCCTGGGCCAGCTGGGCCTCAAGCCCATCTACATGATCGACGAGCATCCGCTGCCCTGGCTCGCCCCGCTGTTGAACGGCGTCGAGCACGCGAACTTCTTCGAAACCCGCGCGACCGAATATTCGAAGGGCGCGACGCGCGGCCAGTGGAATGACGTCTGGGACGCCTTCGACCGCCGCCAGAAGGTCAAGGGCAGCGACGCGGCCAACACCGACGAAAGCGACCCGGACATGTTCAAGGCGGCGGGCATCGCGGCGGAGTGACAATGATCCAAGGTGGCGCCGATGCGATGGCGCCACCTTTACGCTTCCAATATGCCTCCGACGGCGGGACCGGCGCTTTGCGTCCATAACGGACCCATCTTCCGCCAAAATGGCGAAATCCGCTTTATGCTCGCCCCATGACCGAGCCAGCCCCGCCCCCTCACACGTCCCGCCGCCACAGCTATATCTGCAATGTCTGCGGCAGCGACCATGTCACGCGCGATGCCTGGGCGGCGTGGGACATGGCGGCGCAGCAATGGGTGCTGGAGGTCGTCTTCGACCAGTGCTGGTGTCATCGCTGCATGAGCGCCACGCGGCTCGACCGGGTCGTGCTGACCAGCCCGATCACCTTTGCCGCCCCCGATCCGGCCCCGATCCCGCAAAGGACCGCGTCGCCGGGGTGAAGCTTCCTTAACCCCGCTCGCTTATCCTGCGCGCCATGTTCTTCGGCGTCCGCCTCCGCTCGCTCTTCACCAGCCGCTGGTTCGCGCTGCTCTGGGCGCTGCTGGTGATCCTGACCGCCATCCAGTTCGTCGGCTCCGGCGACGACAGTCCCGGCGCGCAGGACGACAACGCTGCCGCCGACGGCCTCACCAACGACCAGCGCGCCGCCCTCGCCAACGCGCTCTGACGCCGTTGGCGCTCTGGGCGCATCCGGCCGATCCCGTCCGCGCTGTCCTACATGCCGCCGCTACGCTATGCTCTGCCCGTTCCTTCGCATCGTCAGGCCGCATCCCGCCGCGCGAGGGGGAAATCGTCCTGCAAAAAACTTGCCATGATCGACAGGCATGAAGTTCCGGATGCCCGCGTCGCCGCTTTTCGTCCCTGTCTCCGGACTGAACGATGCGTTTTGTTCCGTTCATGCAACATCCCCTAATCTCACGGGTTCTACCGCCACGATACCCAGAGGGAAGGAGTCCCACCCGTGAGATTTTCGTTGCACAAGGCCATCGCCGCCCTGTCGCTTGGCGCGATGGCGCTGACCGGCATCGCCGCCACCCCGGCCTTCGCCCAGCCCGGCCATAATAATCGCGAACATCGCCAGGAGCGGCGCGAAGATCGTCGTGAATTTCGCCAGGAAAAGCGCGAGGATCGCCGCGACTTCAAGCAGGATCGCCGCGCCGACCGCCGTGATTTCCGCCAGGATCGTCGGGCCGACCGCCGCGATTGGCGCCAGGATCGCCGCGCGGACAATCGTCGCGCCGACTATCGCCGTCCCGGCCGCCCGGTCTACAGCTATGACTGGAACCGTCCCGATCCGCGCTATGGTCGTTCCTATCGGCCCGACCGCTATTATCGCACCGGCTACGCCCCAATCCGGGTCGATCGCCGCACTCGCATCTACCGCGGCTATGACGACCGCTATTATTGCCGCCGGTCGGACGGCACCACCGGCCTGATCGTCGGCGCGGCGCTGGGCGGCCTGCTCGGCAGCCAGATCGACCGCGGCCAGTCCAACGTCGCGGGCATCCTGATCGGCGGCGGCGCCGGCGCACTGCTGGGCCGTGAAATCGACCGCGGCGGCGTCAACTGCCGCTAAGTCGGCACTAGCACCAGGGGTGGCGACTGCCATCCCAGCGTCGGGCCAGTCCTTCGGCGACCAGTTGGTCGCCGATCGACTGGCCCCCGCGCGTCACGATCCGCAGGGCGCGACCATAGCGGTCGCTGTCGCGATCGCCGCTTTCCAGCGAAAAGGCGCCATCATTCATCAGCGTCTGCAACCGCCGCGTCGCGCGCGCGCCCAATTCGCCCTCCGCCAGGCAGCGCGGACCATGGGTTTCGGGCGTGTCGATGTCGGCGATGCGATATTTCTCGCCGCGGAACCAGAATGTGTCGCCATCGACAACGCAATTGGTCCCGCCGCCGCTATGGCAGAAGCTGAAATCGGCCCGCAGGCCGTCGGCCGCAACCTCCGGCGCCGGCGCAGCGATCGGAGGCAGGTCGATCCGCGCGATCCAGTCCGGCCCGTACCAGCCAAGCAGCAAGCCCAGGCACAGCATATAGAGGAGCGCCGGCCCGCTAAATCCCGATCGGACCTGCCGGCCGCGCGCATATTTCTGTCTCGCCATGCCCCCGCTCTATCGAGCGTCCGGCAAACAGGGCGTTAAAGCCGATCCAGCTTTTCACCGATCCGGCGGCGATCCGATTTGACGCCGGTCAACGCCATGGCCCGGCGAGCTGCCATCCCGTTCGGGATCATCCGAAACGGCGTTTAAAGGATGAACGCCGTCGCGGGCGCCCGGCGCTATTCGTCCTCCTCGGTCGGCCCCATCTCTTCCTCTTCGTCATCCATTTGCGGCTCGCCGGCATAGGCGTCCATGTCGATCCGGCCGGACCGGTCCATCTCGGTCATCTTGTCGACCAGGTCGGGCGTGTCGTCGGGGATGATCTGCGCCGGGTTGGTACGCCCGCCATGCTCGCTTTCTTCGGCAAGGTCGGTGGAGCGCGCCTGCGCATCGTCCGCGACATCCTGCGCCTGGGTGCCGGCTTCGGCCTGTTCCTTATTGTCTTCCAGTTCGCGGTCGGGGGTAGGGCGGTCCATCGCATGTCTCCTTGGGGCCTGATGCCCGATCCCTCCCCAACGGCCTTGCGCGCCCGCCGTTCCGGGGAAATGACTGGCCCGGAAATGACTGGACAGTCTTTCGTCAAGGAGGCAAAGGCCGCTCTGATCCTTTCGCACTGCAGCAGGAATCTCCCATGCCCCGCCAGCTCATTTCCTCCGGCTCGCCCTTCGAGGCGCAGGTCGGCTATTCGCGCGCCGTCGTCCAGGGCGACTGGTGCTTCGTCGCCGGCACCACCGGCGCCGATCCCGAAACCAAGGCCATGCCGGACGATGTGGTGGCGCAGGGCAGGAACGCGCTCAAGGTGATCGGCAAGGCGCTGGACGAGGCCGGCTTTGCTTTTGCCGATGTGGTGCGCGTGACCTATTATATCACCGACGCGGCCTATTGGGACGTGATGGGCGAGATTGCCGGCTCCGTGTTCGGCGACATCCGCCCTGCGGCCAGCTGCGTCATCGCCGGTCTCGTCAAGCCGGACATGAAGATCGAAATCGAAGTCACCGCCTTCAAAGGGTAACAGGAGCACCGCATCATGATTACCATGTATGGCATCAAAAATTGCGACACGATCAAGAAGGCCCGCAACTGGCTGGACAATGAACGGGTCAGCTACAGCTTCCACGATTATAAGGTCGCGGGCGTCGACAAGGCGAAGCTGGAAGAGTGGGTGATGGAACATGGCTGGGAAACCATCCTCAACCGGTCCGGCACCACCTTCAAGGCGCTGGATGCGGGCGACAAGGCGCATATCGACGCGGACAAGGCGATCCTGCTGATGATCACCAATCCATCGATGATCAAGCGCCCGATCCTCGACACCGGCCGCGAAACCCTCGTCGGGTTCAAGGCGACGACCTATGAAAATGCACTGCAGGGCGTGAAGGCATGATCGGGCGGGGGCTGGCGCGCATCGGACTGTATCTGTTGATGAGCCTCATTCCCCTCTCTGCGGTTCAGGCCGAACCGATCCTGATCGCCCATCGTGGCGCCAGCGGCGAACGGCCCGAACATACGCTCGCCGCCTATGAGCGCGCGATCGACCAGGGGGCCGACTTTATCGAACCCGACCTGGTGTTGACCAAGGACGGCGTCCTGGTCGCCCGGCATGAAAATGAAATTGGCGGCACGACCGATGTCGCGGATCATCCCGAATTCGCCGATCGCAAGACAAGCAAGACGATCGACGGCGTCGCCATGACAGGCTGGTTCACCGAGGACTTCACCCTGGCCGAACTGCGCACCCTGCGCGCCCGCGAACGGCTGCCCGATGTGCGTCCCGCGAACAGGCGCTTTGACGATCTCTATCCGATCGCGACCTTCGAAGAGATATTGAAGCTGGTCCGCGCGAAGGAGGCCGAGGCCGGCCGTCGCATCGGCCTCTATCCCGAAACCAAGCATCCCAGCTATTTTGCGGGCATCGGCCTGCCGCATCAGGCCGCCTTGCTCGACCTGCTGGGCCGCTACGGCTATCAAATCGAGGCCGACCCCGTCTTCATCCAGTCGTTCGAGGTCGGCAATTTGAAAGCGCTGCGCGCCGCCTCGCGCCTGCGCCTGATCCAGTTGGTCGATGCGGAAGGCGGCCCGGCCGACCTGCCCGGCACGACCTATGCCGACATGCTGACGGTCCAGGGCCTCACCGACATCGCCACCTATGCCGATGGCGTTGGTCCGTCGGCGGCGCTCATCATCGCGCCCGAAGGCCCCACCGCGCTGGTTGGCCGCGCCCATGATGCGGGCCTGCAGGTGCATGTCTGGACGCTGCGGATGGAAAACATCTTCCTGCCCGCCCAATATCAGCGTGCCGACGACCCGCAGGGCCGTGGCGACTTCGCCTCCTGGGTCCGCGCCATTGCGGCCACCGGCGTCGATGGCGTCTTCAGCGATTTTCCGGGGCAGGTGAAGGCTGCGCTGGAGTCGGTGCGCTAATCAGTCATTCGTTCTTCACTCTGCCGGCTGCCACACCGAAAACTTCTTTCTCTCTCGCCACGCTTGACTTGCCAAAGCGGGTGGGCGGGCGAATAACAGCCGCATGTTGTCCCAGAAGACCCGTTACGCCATCCGTGCGCTTCAGCATCTCGCCGATCGCTACCGCCAGGGTCCAGTGCCCCTCAACGACATTGCGACGCGCCAGAATATCCCGTCCAAATTCCTGACCGTGATCCTATCGGAACTGTCGCGGGAAGGACTGGTCGCGACCCAGCGGGGGCGGGACGGGGGCTATTGGCTGGCGCTGGCGCCGGTGGATGTCAGCTATGGCGACATCGTCCGGCTGACCCGCGGCTCGCTCGCGCTGACGCCCTGCGCCAGCCGCTTTGCGCATGAAAGCTGCACCAACTGCCTGCCCGAATCGGAATGTCGCCTGCACCGTGTGATGCTGCGCGTGCGCGACGAGACGGCCAAGGTGCTGGACAGCATCAGCCTGGCCGAACCGTTCGCGACGATGGATGAGGCCTGAGCCTTGCGCTAGCGCGTCACCTTCGCCACATCATTCCCATGACCATGCCGCCGCTCAAAGCCGTCCTGATCCCCGTCACTCCGTTGCAGCAGAATTGCACCCTCTTCTGGTGCACCGAAACGATGCGCGGCGCCTTTGTCGATCCGGGCGGCGATCTGCCGGTGCTCAAGAAGGCGGCCGCCGATAAGGGGGTAACGATCGAGAAGATCCTCGTCACCCATGGTCATATCGACCATTGCGGCCAAGCTGGCGTTCTGGCGCGCGACCTCAATGTCCCGATCGAGGGGCCGCATGAGGATGACCGTTTCTGGATCGACCGGTTGCCGCAGGATGGCGAGCGCTGGGGCGTGCCAGGCGAGAGTTTCGAGCCGGATCGCTGGCTGAGCGACGGCGATCGGGTGACGGTCGGCCATCTGACCTTCGATGTCTATCATTGTCCCGGCCACACGCCCGGCCATGTCGTCTTCCACCATGCGCCCAGCAAGCTGGCTATCGTCGGCGACGTGTTGTTCCAAGGCTCGATCGGCCGCACCGATTTCCCGCGCGGCAATCATCAGGATCTGATCGACGCGATCACCGGCAAGCTGTGGCCGCTGGGCGGCGAGACGGCGTTCGTGCCTGGCCATGGCCAGATGAGCAATTTCGCCCATGAACGCCGCACCAACCCCTTCGTCGCCGATTCGGTGCTGGCGGGTTGATTATCCCCGCGCCGCCATCGCCGGCGGCACTGGCATTTCCCGCGTCGCCATATAGGCGATCATCAGCGCCGCGATCGCCATCGCGACCATCACGCCCCAGGTCAGCAGCGCGCCGCCCGCGCGCCAGACCGTGGGCTTGTCCGCGTCCATGCCGAACGCATGAGCGACCCGCGCCACCACATAGACCAGGGCGCCGATCCACAGCCATAGGGACGCGCCCACGGCCATTTCGACCAGCGCGAAGAGGATCAGCACGATCGGCGTATATTCCACGAAATTGGCGTGCGCGCGCATCCGCCGCGCCAGCAGGTCGTTGCCCGCATCGCCATGCATCACCTTGTCGGCGATGCGAATCCGCGCGCAGCGAGTCGCGATCCACAGGTTAAGCAACGCGCAGGCGGCGGCAAAGGTCAGCGTGATCGGCAGCAGCATGGAATATCCCCTCGTTTCTAGCGCCATATCCTAGACCGCATGGGCAAGGGGGCAAGCCCAAAGGGAAAGGAAACCCTTGCGCCGCGGACAAAAAGCGCTATAGGCGCAGGGCTTCGCGATCACCGGGCCGCATGGGTCTGCGGCGCCGTTGGCGTCCGCTTTTCTGTTCGGAACTGGCCGGTCGCACAACTTGATATTATACGGAACAAGGTGCCGACATGGCTGTCCCCAAAAGGAAAACGTCCCCCTCCAAGCGCGGCATGCGCCGTAGCCACGATTCGCTGCGCGTCGAAGCATTTCAGGAATGCTCCAACTGCGGCGAATTGAAGCGTCCCCACAATCTGTGCGACGCCTGTGGGCATTATAACGGCCGCGAAATCGTCGCCGTCGGGGCGTAAGCCCATCCCCATCTCCGCAAAGGGGTGATCTTAAGTGTCCAGTCAGCCGCGAATCGCAGTCGACGCGATGGGCGGGGACGAAGGCGTGCGCGTGATGATGGCGGGCGTGGCTTTGGCCCGCCACCGTCATGATGGGCTCCGCTTCACCCTGTTTGGCGACGAGACGCAGATCAAGGCTGCGCTCGATCATCACCCGAATCTGCGGGCGGCGTCGGAAATCGTCCACGCCGACGCCGTGGTTGCGGGCTCCGACAAGCCGAGCGTGGCGATTCGCAAGAAAAGCAGCTCGATGAGCATGGCGATCGCCGCCGTGAAATCGGGCCAGGCGGGCGCCGCCGTGTCCGCCGGCAATACCGGTGCGCTGATGGCGATGGCGAAGCTGGCGCTGCGCACCATGCCGGGCGTCGATCGTCCTGCGCTGGCGGCCTTGCTGCCGACGCTGGGCGACAATGACGTCGTGATGCTGGACCTGGGCGCCAACACCGAATGCGACGCCCGCAACCTCGTCCAGTTCGCGGTGATGGGCGCGGCCTATTCGCGTATCGCCTTCGATCTTGAACGGCCGCGTGTGCGCTTGCTCAACATCGGCACCGAAGATCTCAAGGGCACCGACGAGATTCGCGAAGCCGCCGCCGTGCTGCGCAGCGCGACCAGCCTGCCGCTGCAATTTGACGGCTTCACCGAAGGCGACAAGATATCCCGTGGCGACGCCGACGTGATCGTGTGCGACGGCTTTTCCGGCAATGTCGCCCTGAAAACGGCGGAGGGGACCGCCCGCTTCGTCACCGACGTGCTGCGCAAGGCGTTCACC
Organism: Sphingobium sp. AntQ-1; assembly: GCF_028538045.1. Taxonomy (NCBI): domain Bacteria; kingdom Pseudomonadati; phylum Pseudomonadota; class Alphaproteobacteria; order Sphingomonadales; family Sphingobiaceae; genus Sphingobium; species Sphingobium sp. AntQ-1. Next base: position 1,819,145 of record NZ_CP117158.1, on the reverse strand, counting down.
AGTTCGATCCGCTCGAAGATCGGCTTCCTGATCTCGAAGCCCGCGATGCACCTGCTTAAACATCATCTCGATCCCAACAACCATAATGGCGCGGTCTTCCTGGGCCTCAACGGCGTGGTCGTGAAAAGCCATGGCAGCGCGGACGAAAAGGGCGTGGCCAACGCCGTCCATGTCGCCGCCCGGCTGCTGGAGGAAGACATCACCCGTCGGATCGCCGCCGACATGGCCGGCATCCAGTCGCTGTCGGCCGCCGCGTCCAAGCTGGAGCAGCCCGTCAAGTGATCCGCCGCTCCATCCTGCTGGGCACCGGCTCGGCCTTGCCCGTCCGTGCGGTCAGCAACGCCGAACTGGCGCAGACCGTCGACACCAGCGACGAATGGATTGTCGAGCGCACCGGCATCCGCAACCGCTATATTGCGGGTGAGGGCGAAACCACCGCCAGCCTGGGCGCGGAAGCCGCGCGTCAGGCGATCGCGGCGGCGGGCGTCGCCGCACAGGATATCGACCTCATCATCCTGGCGACGGCGACCCCCGACCAGACCTTCCCGGCCGCCGCGACCAAGGTCCAGGCTGCGCTCGGCATCGATGATTGCGTCGCCTTCGACGTGGCGGCGGTCTGTTCGGGCTTTCTGTACGCCGTCACCGTGGCGGACAGCATGATCCGGTCTGGCGCGGCCAACCGCGCCCTGGTGATCGGCTCGGAAACCTTCAGTCGCATCCTGGACTGGGAAGACCGCACCACTTGCGTATTGTTCGGCGACGGCGCGGGAGCGATCGTGCTGGGCGCGGAAGAAAGCGTGGACGGCAAGCGCGGCATCCTGGCCGCCAAGCTCCATGCCGACGGGCGCCACAACCAGCTTCTCTATGTCGATGGTGGTCCGTCCACGACCCAGACCGTAGGCAAGCTGCGGATGCGGGGGCAGGAAGTGTTCCGCCACGCCGTGGTCAACCTCGCCTCGGTGCTCAGGGAAGTGATGGACGTAGCGGGCCTGTCGACGGACGAGATCGACTGGCTGGTCCCGCATCAAGCCAATGCCCGCATCCTGGACGCGACCGCGCGCAAGCTTAAATTGTCACCCGATCGCGTGGTGGTGACGGTCGATCGCCACGCCAACACGTCCGCCGCGTCCGTGCCGCTGGCGCTCGACGTCGCGATGCGCGACGGCCGGATCAAGATGGGCGACCTGGTCGTGCTGGAAGCGATGGGCGGCGGCTTCACCTGGGGCGCATGCGTCCTGCGTCTCTAGGGCTGGATGCAGGATAGGCGGCGCTTGCCAAAGCGCTGCGAATCGATCACATTTCAGGCAGATCGTCCGCGAAGATGGTCGCTGGGGCGAAGAAGTGGGGATGGTCTATGAGCGGCAATGCAACCTTGACGCGGGCCGATCTGGCTGAGAGCGTGAACCGCCATGTCGGCCTGTCGCGGGCGGAAGCCGCTGCGCTGGTCGAATCGATCCTTGAACATATGTCCTGCGCGCTCGAACGCGGGGAAAATGTGAAGATTTCCAGCTTCGGCACCTTCGTCCTGCGCGACAAGACGCAGCGTATGGGGCGCAATCCCAAGACCGGCGTGGAAGTACCGATCGAACCGCGCCGGGTGCTGACTTTCCGCGCCAGCCAGACGATGCGCGACCGGGTCGCCTCGGTTTAAATGGCGGCTGGCCGCTTTTCCAGCATTACCATTGCTTTACCATAGTTGACGTCTGTACAATTATGGGTGCAACATCGCTGTCATGGAAAAGGCAGAGGGTGCATTTCTGACCATCAGCGAGCTGGCGGGCGAACTTGGTCTTCCCCAGCATATATTGCGCTATTGGGAAACGCGCTTTCCCCAACTGCGTCCGCTCCAGCGATCGGGCAACCGCCGCTATTATCGGCCCACCGACGTCGCGCTGGCGCGCCGCATCCACCAGTTGCTCAATGTCGAGGGCTTCACCGTCAAAGGCGCGCAAAAGGCGCTAGTGGACGGCAATGGCCACGCCCCCGTCGCCAAGGCTGAGCCGTCCGACCTGCCTGATCTTCTGGCCCGGCTCATGGCTATCCGTACGGCCCTTGCCAGGGCGATCGGAGATTGATCCGTCTTACGGTTTGGGTTCGCGATAGGGGATGAAGTCGCCCAGCGCGCAGGCGCCGGTCGTAATGCCGGTCTGCAAATTGGCGGTCGTGGTGAAGTCGCCCCGACACATTTGCGATCCATAGCTGCGCACGATCATCGTGTCGCCATAGGTCAGGCCGCTGCAACTGCCGATCAGTTCATTCTTGTACACCAGCCTGCGACTGACCCTGTAGAGCAGCACATTATTGCTGATGACGGTCAGGTTGCTCTGCGGCTCGCGATTGATGCAACCGACCTTCTCGCCGGCGACCTTGCCCGCCAACGCCTTGTCGAGTTTCGCCGTCTGCTTTTCGGTCAGCGGTGCCGGCTCATAGCTGCCGGCGCAGGCCGCCAGCAGCAGCGGCGCCATCCCCATCCACGCGCGCATCGTGATTCTCCCTACATCGACCATAGGACGGCACTATAGCGCAAAAACCGTCAGGCCGCGTCCTTAGCCGCGCGCCGTTCCGCCAGCTGCGCCACATCGCGCGCGCGCATGAAGATATTCGTCTCCCGCTCGATCCCGATGCTGGTCGGCACCGTCGCCTCGCCTCGCGCCCGCGCCGCCTCTACTGCTGCCACACGCTGCGCCAGCGCCGCATTGTCTGGCTCCACGCCCAGCGCGAAGCGGCCGTTGGAGAGCGTATATTCATGCGCGCAATAGACGATCGTCTCGTCCGGCAGCTTGGCCAAGCGCGCCATATTGGCAAACATCTGCGCCGCCGTTCCTTCGAACAGCCGGCCGCAGCCCATGGCGAACAGCGTGTCGCCGACGAAGATCACGCGATCGTTGGCCAGATGATAGGCGATATGCCCGGCCGTATGCGCCGGCACGGCCATCACCGTGGCGATATGGTCGCCGATCCGCACGGTGTCGCCTTCATCCACCGTCCGGTCCAGCGTGCCGATCTTCTCGGCTTCCGCGGCCGGGCCGGTGATCATACAGCCGCCCCATGCCTTTGCCGCCGCCTTGATCGCCGCATTGCCGCCGACATGGTCGCCATGCCAATGGGTGTTCCAGATCTGGCTGATGGTCCAGCCGCGCGCGGCCGCCGCCTCAAGCACCGGTTCCGCCACTGCGGGGTCGATCGCGACCGTCTCGCCGCCGGCGGCATCATGCAACAGCCAGACATAATTATCGGTCAGCACGGGGATGCGGACGACCTCCAGCATGGCTTACCAAATCCCGATATTGGGCATCGACGCCCAGGGTTCGGCCGGCGCCAGCCGTCCATCCTGCAACAATTCGATCGAGATATCGTCCGGCGTGCGGACGAAGGCCATATACCCGTCGCGCGGCGGCCGGTTGATCGTCACGCCCGCGTCCATCAGCCGCTGGCAGGTGTCGTAGATATTCTCGACCTGATACGCGATATGGCCGAAATTGCGCCCACCATCATAGGTTTCGGCTGCACTGCCATCGGCCGGCGGCCAGTTATAGGTCAGTTCGACCTGCGCGTCCTCGTCGCCCGGCGCGGCGAGATAGACCAGCGTGAAGCGGCCCTGTTCGCTGTCGAAGCGCTTGACCTCCTCCAGGCCCAGCAGTTCGAAAAAGGCGATCGTCTTGTCGACGTTACGCACGCGGATCATGCTATGCAGGAATTTGGGCAAGATATTCTCCGTTCGTCGCTGTCAAGCAACGGTTCACCTCAGGAGTATTAGATACAGCCCCAAGATAAGGTCGCGCATCACCAGACGGAAGAGGAAAGCGGATAATGGCGTTGGAAATGCGGGACAAGATTGTGCTGGGCGGCGCGGCGCTGCTGGCGTTGGGGACGATTGCGGGCGGTTATCTGCTGGGCGACGGGTTGAAACGGGCCAAGGCGGCGGACCGCTCGGTCACGGTGCGCGGTCTGGCGGAAAAGGATGTGACGGCGGACCTCGCCACCTGGTCGATCAGCTATTCGGCCACTGGTTTCGACCTGCCGACGGTCCGCGCCGAAATCGACAATAATACGCGCGAATTGCAGAGCTATTTCAAAGACCTGGGCTTCAAGCCGGGCGAGTTGACCCCGACCGGCGCAGGGGTGAACCAATATCTCAACAATGGCGTCAACAATATCACCATCACCCAGCGGATGCTGCTGCGCACGACCGACATCGCCCGCGCGCAAAAGGCGGTCGCGCAGCAATTCGACCTGGTCCGCCGGGGCGTGACGCTGCAGGAAGGGTCGGGCATGAAATACAGCTTCACCAAGCTGAATGACGTCAAGCCCGACATGGTCGCCGCCGCCACCCGCGACGCGCGCGCCGCGGCCGAACAATTCGCCAAGGATTCGGGGTCCGGGGTAGGGGGCATCAAGAGCGCCACCCAGGGCTATTTTTCGATCGACGCCCGCGATGGCGAGGGCGGCGACGGATCGAGCGACACGCCCTACAAGAAGGTGCGCGTCGTCACGACCGTCGACTTCTACCTCAAATAATCGGCCTTATCAGCACCGGCCCCGGCGACGATCCCGACGCGAACAGCGATCGTCCTTGTCGCCGATGACCGCGCCGACGGCGCCACCGATCGCCGCACCTTCGACCGTGCCAAGACCGGTGGCGCTACCCACGACCGCGCCGCCCGCGCCGCCGATCAGGCCGCCGCGGGTCGCGCCGCGCGAACAGGCGGTCGTCGCCATCGCACCGATCAGCAGCAGGCCGATCGCCGCGCCTTTCTTCCAATAACTGTCCAACTCGCTGTCTCCTTCGTGCAATCCCGCTGCGGTCGAGCGAACGGGGCAAAGGCGAAAGCGGTTCCGTTACAAAGTCTTGCTGGTGATCTTAACGGGCAGGCTTGGCGACGGGAAGCCGCGACAGATTGTCCGCCGCCGCCTTGCCGGACGGGCTGTCCGGGGCCAGCTTCACCGCCCGCGCCCAGGCCGCGCGCGCAATATCTTCATGATCGGTCAGGACGGCGATATTGCCCTCCTCCAGCGCGACCGAAGCATCGTCGGGCGACAATTGCACCGCCCGCGCAATATGCGCCTGCGCCAGGCGCATCTCGCCTGACCGGCGCGCCAGCGTTGCCGACAACAGCCAGCCCAGCGGGTCTTTGGGCGCCTGCGCCAGCGCAACGTCCAGCGAATCGCGCGCGGCATCCGGCTCGTTCAGCGCGACAAGCGCCCGCGCCCGGTCCAGATGAACCTCGCCTTTTTCCAGCCCGTCGGGCAATCCGCGCGCCAGCGCCGCGTCGAAATCGCCGCGCGCCTTGGGCAGGTCGCCGCTGGCCATGGCGGCATTGCCGGCCTGCGCCCAGAGCCGCGCCGCCTCCACCATTTCACCGCTGCGCTCGGCCTCCTCGGCCGCCTGCTCGAACGCCACGATCGCCGGCGTCCAGCGCTCGGCGCGCGCATAGGCAAAGCCCATGCAATGGCGCGCATAGAAGCTGCCCCCGTCGATCCGCCATTTCTGGGCGAAGGCGATCCCGGCATCGGGCGATTCGATCGCCTGGTCCAGGCACGCCTGAAACGGTTCGGCGAATTTGGCGGGGACAGGGATTTTTCCGTCCGCCCGCGCGGGAGCCGTCGCCGCAGGATTCACGGCCGCTGCCGCAGCGGCGCGCTCTTCCTGCTTCTCCCTGCGGCTGCGATTCATCACCGCCTCGGTTTCGGGGGAATAGGCCTGGAGCAGGAGCGGCAGGAGAAAGGGCATCAGAGGATATCCACCTTTTGGGCCAGATCGGCGACGGTGCGGATCAACAGCGCGATGTCGCCGTCGCGCGACAGGCGATGGTCGCCGTCCTTAATCAGCAGCGTCTGCACATCGGATGAACGCACCAGCCCCGCCGTTTTGACCGCCACATACCAGGGCACGTCGCGGTCCTGCTGCCCGTGGAGCAGTCGCACCGGGCAATCGATCGCGATTGCGCCCTCCAGCAGCCGCAACGCCTGCCCCGACTGCCAGAAGGTCAGCGTCGTGACATAGGGATCTTCGCCATAGGGAGACGGTTCCTCGATCCGTCCCTCCGTCGCCAGCAGCGCCTTGTCGGCGTCGGTAAAGCCCCATTCGGTAGAGTCGGGTGCCGCGGCGATGCCGACCAGCCCCACAACGCGATCGGGCAGCGCCAACGCCACCAGCAATGCCAGCCAGCCGCCCATGGACGATCCGACCAGCACCACCGGCCCCTCGACCAGCGCATCCAGCAACAGCAGCACATCGTCGCGCCAACCCGCCAGCGTCCCGTCCGCAAACCGCCCCTCGCTGGCCCCGCAACCCGCATAATCCATCCGCAGCATCGCGCGGCCCTGCTCTACGGCCCACCGCTCCAGCGCGACCGCCTTGCCGCCCTCCATGTCGGACATGTAGCCGGGCAGGAAGACGATCGTCGGTCCGCTGCCGACCTGCCGCCGATAGGCCAGGCGCAGCCCATCGGGCCGGGCGAACAGCGCGGGCGGGGTGGCGGGAATATCATTCACGTTCAGCATCCTTCATGATCTTGCGATGACGATCCCGCCTTAGACGGGCTTTTTGCGATGGCGAGAAAAATATTGGAGACAATGCGTTGACAGCTTTGGGGGACCCGGTTAGAGGCGCCCTCCTACCCCGTGCCCAGATGGCGGAATTGGTAGACGCACCAGCTTCAGGTGCTGGCGATCGCAAGGTCGTGGAGGTTCGAGTCCTCTTCTGGGCACCAATACTGGCTCTGGCAGCGTCCAGATAAGTCCAGTAAGCGGCTGGTTTCACAGCATTTCTTGACCGAAGATCGCCAGACACCGTCCGGCGAAATCCGGCTAAGGGCAACAGCAGCGACCACAAGATGTTGCTCTTTTTGTTGCCCTCGGATCGACCCGGCCTTGCTGGGAAAACGACCATGCTGACCTACATCCAGATCAATGCCGCCAAGCCGAGAGAGAAGGCTTGGACCCTGAGCGATTCTCAGAGCCTCTATCTTGTCATCCAGCCGAACGGTTCGAAGCTATGGCGCTTCAACTACCGTTTTCTGGACAAGCAGAAGAAGCTTCATCTCGGGGGGTGGCCAACCATAAGCCTCGCGGAGGCGCGTGTCCGGCGCGACGAAGCCAAGAAGAAGATTGCCGAGGGGATCGATCCGGCGCTGGAGAAAAAGCGCGCGAGGATCGCCGCCAAATATGCCGCGGCCAATACTTTCGAGGCGGTGGCGGAGGAATGGCTCGTCAAATGCGAGCGTGACGGCCTCGCGCCCGTGACTATCGACAAGATTCGCTGGTTGCTTGCCAAGGCCTATCCATTGATCGGCACCATCCCGATCGCGCAGATCACGCCGCATGAGGCGCTCGCCGTCCTTCGCAAGGTCGAGGCGACCGGGGCCTATGAGAGCGCGCGGCGCATGCGTAGCGTACTCAGCCGGGTGTTCCGTTACGGCGTTGCGACCGTGCGGTGCGACAAGGACGTCGCAGCCGACCTGCGCGGTGCGATCGCCGCGCCTAAGGTGAAGCATTTCGCCGCAATCACCAAGCCGTCGGAAGTCGGGCAGCTGTTGCGTGCCATCGACGGATATAGCGGGCACAAGGTCACGATCATGGCGATGCGCCTGTCCCCGCACGTGCTGCTCCGCCCGGGAGAACTGAGACAGGCAGAGTGGACCGACATCGATTTCGACGAGGCGATCTGGTTCATTCCGGCGGAGCGGATGAAAATGCGGCGGCCGCACCGCGTGCCGTTGTCGCGGCAGGTGATCGCGATGCTGAAAGAACTCCACGAGCACACGCACTGGTGGAAATATCTGTTCCCGTGCCTCGGCAAGCCGCGCAAGGCCATGTCAGAGAATGCCGTCAACCAGGGCCTTCGCAAGCTCGGCTATACGACCGACCAGATGACCGCGCACGGCTTCCGGGCAATGGCCGCCACGTTGCTCAACGAAATGGGGCAGTGGAATCCTGATGCGATCGAGCGCCAACTGGCGCATGTCGATACCAATCAGGTTCGGCGCGCTTATGCGCGTGGCGAATATTGGGATGAGCGCGTGGAAATGATGCAGCACTGGTCGGACTATCTGGATCGGCTGCGGGATGGTGGAACGGTGCTGCGCCCAGACTTCAAAGCCGCACGCGCAACAGGTTGATCGTCAGCCCATCGCATTGTCGACACTAAGACGTGGCGGAGCCTCGCTTCGCCACGTCGTGCCGCCGCCCGATCAGCAGGCCGAGTGGCCGTCATTCCTGCTTGGAACTGCGATCGCAGGAAGCTATGATCGCGTTATGTTCCTTTCGTCGTCCCGTCCTGTCCTTAGCGATCCGACAGCCCTTTGCGCGCCCGCAGTCGATCCAGACGCCCTCGATTTCGTGGCGGTCGATGTCGAGACCGCATGCGGACGCGTTAGCAGCATCTGCCAGATCGGAATCGTCGGCTTCCGCGGGGGCAAGATTGCTTTTGAATATGAGACGCTGATCAATCCGAGAGATTATTTCAGCAGCTTCAACACGCGCATTCACGGCATCACCGCAACCCAAGTCGCGGGCAAGCCGTGCTTCGGCGATCTCCACCAGATCATCGATGGTCACCTCGCGGGGCGGGTGACGGTCGCCCATAGCTACTTCGACAAGGGCGCGCTGAGCGCCGCCTGCCGCGTGCACGACCGCACGGCGATCGAGGCGACCTGGCTCGACAGCGTTCGCGTCGCAAAACGGGTCTGGCCCGAACTGCCCAGCCATCGGCTCAACGTCGTCTCGCAGCATCTCGGCATTCGCCTGAAGCACCATGACGCGCTGAGCGACGCCCGCGCCGCCGGGCTCATCGTCGTGAAGGCGAGCGAGGTGACCGGTATTCCACTGCAGGGCTGGCTCACCGCTCCTAAACGCCCGTCGGCTCCACCGGCACCAAAGCCCGCGCCCGGTGGTCCGCTCGTCGGCCAGCGCATCGCTATTCTCGGTGAGCCGCGCCATGGTGCGCTTGCGCAACGTATCGCCGCGCAGGGCGGCCGCGTCGTAGCCGCGGTCGGCAAGACGACCACGGTTCTCGCGGTCTGCGCTCAAGAGCCTTTCGGTTATGTCCGCTACGACGCGCAATACCGCAAAGCGCAAGAGTTGCAGGACCAGGGCAGCGGCATCGAGATTCTGAGCGCCGCGGCGCTCGCGTCGCGCTGCTCCGGCTTCTGAACACGACCCGGCCACCGACCCCAGTGACCCTCAGCCTCTCGCAAAAGCAGGTCCGACGTATCGTGCTCGCAGCGCAGGGGTTCGGCCAGCGCGGGCTGCCGCAAGCCAGCGCTTTGCAGCTTCGACGCACCCATGACCGGCTCGGCCTGTTCCAGATCGACAGCGTGAATGTCCTCACCCGGGCGCATTATCTTCCCGCCTTTTCGCGGATTGGGAATTACGATCCCGCCTTGCTCGAACGCGATGCCTGGGGCCCCAAGCGTCAGCGTCGCATGTTCGAATATTGGGCGCACGAAGCGTCGCTGCTGCCGCTCGATCTCCACCCGAATCTGCGCTGGCGGATGGCCAAGGCTGAACGCGGCGAAGCGGGCTATGTCGGCCTTCGACGCTTCGCGACCGAGCGCCGCGCCGAAGCCGACGCGATCCTGGATCGAATCAGGATCGATGGCCCGCTCACCGCCGCCGCCTTCGAGGACGGCAAGAGCAGGAGCGGCTGGTGGGACTGGAGCCATACCAAACATGCCCTCGAATGGCTGTTCTGGGCCGGCCTCATCACCACCGCAACGCGGCGCGGCAGCTTTGCGCGGGTCTATGACCTGCCTGAGCGGGTCATCCCGCAGGCTATCCGAGACCTTCCGACGCCCGACGCCGCCACGGCGCAGCGTCATCTGATCGACCGCAGCGCCCGCGCAATGGGCGTCGCGACTGCCGCTGACCTGCGCGGCTATTTTCGGCTCAAGCCCAACGAGGGCGACCACGCCATTGCCGCCCTCGCCGAACAGGGCAGCCTCGTGCCTGTCAAGGTTCAGGGCTGGAGCCAGAAAGCCTGGATGCACCGCGACGCAAAGTTCCCACGCCCTCGCCAGGGCGCCGCGCTGCTCGCACCATTCGATCCACTGATCTGGGAACGCGGCCGCGCCGAGCGGCTGTTCGGCTTCCATTATCGGATCGAAATCTATGTGCCGCAGGACAAGCGCACCCATGGCTATTATGTACTGCCATTCCTGCTCGACGAGGCACTGGTCGGGCGCGTCGATCTCAAGGCCGACCGCCAAGCCGGCGTGCTGCGCGCACACCGCATCGCGCTCGAACCCAACGCTCCGCCCGAAACGGTGGAACGGCTGACGATCGAACTCGACCGGATGGCCATCTGGCTGGGGCTGGCGTCGGTCAGCGTCGGCGAGATGGTCCGGACGAGTTGATAGTCCGGCCCTATTCCTTCACCTTTGCTGGCACTCCACCCTCCCGGCACCGCTCTCCCGCACTTGGAAGTTCGCGCGCCGGTCCCCATATCGGGGAAGCAATTCCACAGCGACAAACGAGATCACGCATGGCCAATGGCTGGGCGCCCGATGGCGCCGTTCAGGAGCAGATCGACGACAGCATCAAGGATGCTCTTGATGCGGCGCGCAGTCGCCTGCCGAGTGGCGAAAGCCTCGAGGACTGCGAAGTGTGCGGTGAAGAAATCCCCAAGAAGCGTCGCGAGGCGCTGCCGGGTGCGCGCACCTGCGTTGCTTGTCAGAGCGAGCGCGACCGCGCGCATGTAGCCCTCGGCGCGATCAACCGCCGGGGCAGCAAGGATAGTCAACTGCGCTGATGCGGCATGCGGCCGGTCCCTCTGGTCCCGTCGCCGGTTGCGCCGGCCAGTTCCGCTCAAGAAGGCATTTTCGGGAATAGGCCATAGGTCCGTCCAAGGCCGACCAAAGCGCGTATGTCCAAAAATGCCGCTGGCTTGCATGACAGGTTCGCAGTGCGGCATTCGGCATGCCATCATAGACGAGCGATTTTGCGCCCGGTCGATCAAAGCTTCAACGTGATGGAAATGATCGACATGGCAGGCATGAAAATCCCCTCTTTATAACGGTCATTCTCCCCAATTGACGGAACTGGGGTGCGCTAACCTGCGCCATGCGCGCCGTCCTGGCCTGTGCGCCCCTGTTCGGAATTGTGGCCGTCCAACAGCCAGGGATGCAACTTCCCAGGCGGCTCTAGGGCGGTCCATCAATGACGGGACCGGCATTGTCCGTCAGCAGCTTCAGGCTTCGATACTGGACCAAGGTGGCTCGCCCGACTTTTGTTGTTTCAAGGTCTCCGGATTGGATGAGTTCATAGATCCGGGACCGACTGAGGCCAGTGATCCGAACAGCGGTCGATATACGCACGGTGAGCGGCTCGATCTTCTTCTCCCAAGCGCGTTCGATCATGTCTGCCTCCGTGCCGCAGCTTCGCGCGATCGCACAAAGTTGCGATCGCTTTCGAGGAACGCGGCCAGCATGGCTGGCACAAGATCCACGACCGGTTCTTCAACACCATAGGTCGAGGCATAGACAGCAGCATAGGCTTGAAGCCTGGCCTGCAAGTCGGGGGTGATGGTGATGGTCAACTTGACCGGCGTGCGGTCGGGCAGCTTCCCTAGCTTGAGTTCGGCCATGTCAGCTTGTCCTGCTCTGATAGGGTGCCAGGATGAGATCGCGGGTCACGAGAACGCGAACGGGTGACCCGGGCCGGATCGTGACGGTCGGCTGGATGTCGAGGTTGCGCTGTGTGATCCGGTCGCCGGCGCGGGCGGTGTTCGACTGGGCGGATTCGCGGATTGCCTGGACGAGATCGCTTTCACCCGAGATCGACAGTTCTGAGCCAATGCCAAGCAAAGTGGCGATCGCAACGCCCTTCAGAAGTGTCCAGGTGTGGAAGTCGACCTTGTCGGCGACACCCGAATAGCCAGAAGGATCGGTCGCGGGCATATTGTCGAGCCGGATCGAGCCGCCATCGGGGAGGATCAAGCGCTGCCACACGACGAGCGCGCGACGCTGGCCGAACGCGACGATGGAGTCATATTTGCCGATAAGCCGGGCCCCCTGTGGCACCAGCAGAATATTGCCCGTCACCGTGTCGAAGACGTTCTGGGTCACCTGCGCCGTGACCATGCCGGGCAGGTCGGAGTTCAGACCGGTGATGAGGCTGGCCGCGATGACGCTGCCTGCAAGCAGGCTGTTAGGCGAGACCGGCGCGACCACATTGCCGGAGTTTAGGTTGCTGTCGTTATCGCGCGCGGAAGCGAACTGCTCCTTGCGCGTGCCGGTTGCGGCTGGACTTGGCATTGCACCTGACACGCTTGAGGCGGGATCGACTTCCAGAGAAACGGGAGCAGCGCGGCTTGATTGCATCTGCGCCATCAATCCAGATTCCCGCGCGGCCTTGAGATCGGCGAGATGCTGCTGGCGTTCGGCTTCGGCGGTATCGACCCGCGTGGATGGGGCAATGCCCTCTGCTTGTTGCTGCGCCCGCAGGATCGGCCGACCAAGGTCGCCGGGAAGCGGCGGTCCGAGTTTCGGCGCGTCGTCGTAGCTGGACGGTAGGCCGGAGAGCGCGTCGGATGCCGGTTTCGACATCGGCTGGGACAACTCGCTTTCCTGGGCTTGCCTGATGAACATCTGCGGCTTCAGCGCCATCCAGGCGATCCCCATCAGGCTGACCGACCCAAGCGCTGCGATCGCGATGATTGCACCCTTGCGGAAGCGGATCGCGCGTGCCGGCCGCGAACGGAGGGCCAGGGTCTCGGGATCGAGCTTTGCCGGACCGATTTGGGGCGCCACGCCCGATCCGGCTGGCGCGGTTGCTCCGGTCTCGGTCATGCGCCCCTCCGTTTGGCCGGTGGCGTAAATCGGTCGATGCGCACGATTTGCTGCTTCTTCAGACCAAGCCTGAGTTCGGCGGCGTCGAAGATCCGGTCGACGATGTAGAAGCGGCCATTCAGCCGGTAGTTGACCAGTTCGGCCTTGCCGTCGCGACCGACAAGGAACAGGGGCGGTGCCTCGCTGCTCCCCAGCGATGCGGGAAACTCTACATAGGTGCGCTGGCCGTCGTCGAATGCACGCATCGGACGCCACCCCGGCTTGTCCCCGCGGATCGTGTAATTGAAGTTGAGCGTTTCGACCGACAATCCCGTCGCGACCGGCGCGGCGGCTCGCTCGGTTTCCGCCTTGCGACGGAGCGCCAGCAACTCATCCTGCGGATAGGTCCAACGCATCGACGACAGCGCGGTCGCCAAAGTGCTGACAAGCCGGACATGATAGGTGCGACGGTCCGTTGTCACGACAAGATTGGTAGCGAGACCGTCCGAGAAGGGCTTCACGAGCAGATGCGTCTGCTTCGTTTCGCCGGAGCCACTGGTGGTATCGCCTATCACCCAGCGCGCGGTATCGCCGCTCGCCACTGCGATCAGCAATTCACCGGGCTGGAGGACGATGTCGGTCACCATGCCGGGCGCCGTGTAGGCGGTGTAGATCGTGCCCTCGCTCCAGGGATAGACCTGCGCGCCGCCGATGAACCCGGACGGCGTTGGCCGGAACGTCGCGACACGGTTTGCAGTCGCGACATGGCGGATCGATCCCGAAGTCACCTGAGGCTGGGCGAGTGCCGGCATGGCGGCGAAAATGCTGGAAAGCGCTATCAGGGTGGTCGGCTTCATGACTGTGTCTCCTGGGTGTTGCCGGCCGGGATGTCGGGCGCGGGGCTGAGCGTCGACGGGACATCGGTCGGGTCTGGTCGGGTCGAGCCTGCGACAGTCGAGGATGCGTGAGCGGGTAACGCGGCGGGCGCAGGGTGCACGCGGGCGTCGCCGTCCAGTTCGCGGCTCCAGTCGATTGCATGGACGTAGATGCCGAGCGGGTTCTTGCGCAGTACATCGGCCGAGACCGGCGGGCGCGTGACGGTGGTGAGGATGGCTGTCCAGCGACTGGTGCTGGACTGCGAGCCACGCTCGTAGGCCGTCTCGGTCCACTTCACCTGGAACGACTTGTCCGACGCCCGCACGATGCTCGTGACCTGCACCGACACGGTGCGCTCGCCGACATTGGCGAAGGGCGCGGCCGAGCGGGCATAGTCGTCTAGGAACTGCGCGCCACGCTTGGTGGCGAAGTCATAAGCCTCGAGCCAGCCGCGGCGCATCAGAACCGGGTCGAGCGAGATCGAGCGGACATTGCTGATGAAGTGCGACAGGTGCCAGGCAACCTGCGGATCGGTCGGCCGGTAATCGACATCGGCGGCCTGAACCGACCGCGCCTCACCGAGCCGATCGACCTCGACAACATAGGGCGTCACGCGGCTTTGCAGCGACTGCCAGGCAAGGCCGACGGAGGTGCCAGCGGTCAGGGCGAGGCAGCCGAACGCCATCAGCCGCCAGTTGCGCGCCTGCACCCGCGCCGAGCCGATCCGGTCGTCCCAGAGTTGGCCCGCACGCTGGTACGGCGTCTCAGGGGGTGGTGTGCGCCCGTAGCGCTGCGCACTTCGCTTGAAGAACATGGCTCAGTCGTTCCTTTCCTTGATGTCGGGGGTGGCGGAGGCGCCGCCGCGATCGCCTTGGCTAATGCTGTGGATGGCAAGTTGACGCCGATGCCGGTCGGTCTGCTGGTCGCGCATCGCGCGTGCCCAGGCGGGCATGCCGGTTGCCCCGCCACCGCTCGGTCCACCCTGAGACGACGCCGAAGAAATCTGGGTCGAGTTCTCGTTGAGCGCGTTCCATGCCGCCTTACGTCCGCCGGCTGCGGCCTCGCCCAACCCGAGCGCACTGGTGGCGCGTGACTTGGCGGCATTGCCGGCGGCACGCGCAACCCCGCCAAGGCCCGCACCGACCGAAGGCGTGGCGGCGGTTTCGCGACCGAGATGGTAGGCGGTCGATGCCGCGGACCCCATTGCCGTGCCTGATCGCACTGCGCCGAGTGCTGCCCCGCCAAGCGCTCGTGCGCCACCGGCGGCAGCGCCACCGGCCAGCATGGTCACGCCGGCCGCGCCGACCGCGGTACCCAGCGCCGCGCCGGCACCGAGTTGCGGTGCTCCGGCGACAAGACCCGAGGCGATCGATGGGCCGAAGATGCCGAGGCCGAACAGCGACAGGCTGGCGAGAACGAGGCTCATGGCTTGCCCGATGTCGGGCTCCTGGCCTTGGAGCGCTTGCGCGAACTCGGTAAAGAAGTTGGAGCCAATGCCGACGATTACGGCGAGGACCATCACCTTGATGCCCGAGCTCACGACATTGCCGAGCACGCGCTCGGCAAGGAAGCTCGTCCGGTTCCACAGCGCGAACGGCACGAGAATGAAGCCAGCAAGGCTGGTCAGCTTGAACTCGAGGATGCAGACGAACATCTGCACGGCGAGGATGAAGAAGGCGACGATCACCAGCGCCCACGCGAACAGCAGCACCATGATCGTCAGAAAATTATCGAAGAAGGTCGTGAAGCCGACCATCTCGCTTGCCTGTTCGAGCAGCGGCCAGGCCGCCGAAAAGCCGGTGCCGGCGAGGCGCCCAGGCTTGAGCAGGTCGTCAGCCGACAGGGTGCCGCCGCCTGCGGTCAGGCCGGCCTGAGCGAACGAGCGGAAAATGATATCGGCGAGCGTAGAGAAGCTGTTCAGGATGAAGGCGAACGCGCCGACATAAAGAATCTTCCGGAGGAACCGGCCGATGACATTGTCCTCGCCGCCCATCGCCCAGAACAGCCCCGCGAGCGTGATGTCGATGCCGATCAGCGTCGCGGTCAGGAACCCGACATCGGGGCCGAGCAGCCCGAACCCGCTGTCGATGTAGGTGATGAACACCTGCAGAAAGCGGTCGATAACGTTGAGGTCGTTCAATTGGCTGCCTTCCTGCTGGCGTTAAAAAGGTGTCGCGGGACGCGGATGGGGAGCTGGCCGCGCCCCGCGACGGCGACCGTTGGCGAGAGGGCGCGCCGCCGATCGCAGGTCCGGATCGGGCCTGTCGGCCCTCGGGGGGCTATTGGGGCGTGTAGGCCGATCCGGATCCAAGGAACTTCTTGGTCGCCGCGCGCGCCTCGGCGGCCTGGGTAGCGCGGCGCGCCTGTTCGATCGCCTCGCTGCGAAACTGCGCAGCCATCATGTGCTGGAGCTGAAACTGCTGCTTGGCGGTGAGCGCCAGCAGTTGGTTGGTGGCCTGCTGGGCTTGAAGCGATCCTTCGGCGCCCTGGCTGCGCGCGACGATGTCGGCGAGCGTCTCGGTGTCGGAGTGGATATTCTCCACGACCTGCGCCTGCACGGTCATCGTCTGGCGAAAGGCGCCCATGCTGGCGTCGAGCCGGGAGCGGGCATCGCGTACACGAGCATCGGTGCGCAGCGCCGACGAGAAGTCCTGGCGGTAGAGCGACTGGAACTTGTCGTCGAGCTGGTCGACCCGGAAGTCGATCGCCTGTGCCCGGCCCATCAGCCGGTCGATCTCGGCGAGCTTCTGCTTGAGGGCATCGAGCTGCGGAAAGTCGATGCGGGTCAGGTTCTTCCCCATGTTGACCAGCATCTGCGCTTCATTCTGGAGCTGCTGGATTTGCTGGTTGACGGTCTGCAGCGTGCGCGCGGCGGTCAGGATGTTCTGCGCGTAATTGCTGGGATCGAACACCACGCCGCCGAATTGGGCATGCGCCGGTGTGGCCGACATCACCAGGCCCATGCCGAGCGCACCAACGGTCCCGAGGCCGAGGGCCAACGCGATGACGTGCTTTCGAGTGGGGATACGCATTACTCTTCTCCTTCTTGGGGGGCTTGGGAGGTCGACAGGTCCGGAGCGGGGAAGTCGACAGCGAGGTCGGCCGCCCAGTCGAGCCCGGCATCGCGCAGAAATCCGGCGGCGAAACCGGCGCGGCCGTGCTCGGCGAGGACAGCGTCGATGCGCGCCTGCGCGACCGGGTCGGACGATCCACACAGCGCCAGTGCGACAGGGCCGAGGCCGAGTTCGAACAGCCGGTTGCCGCGCGCAGACTGGAGGTAATAATGCCGCTTGGGCATGGCTCGGGCGATCAGCTCGATTTGGGCGTAGTTGAGCCCGAACCGCGCATAGATGTCGTGGCCCTGCGGCTCGATCGCGCGGTCGTTGGGCAGCAGGATGCGCTGGGGGCAGCTCTCGATGATGGCCGGCGCGATCGCCGACCCGGCGATGTCAGCGAGGCTCTGGGTCGCGAACAGCACCGCGACGTTCTTCTTGCGCAGCACCTTGAGCCATTCGCGGATTCGCGCAGCGAACAGCGGATGGTCGAGGAATATCCAGGCCTCGTCGAGGATCAGCAAGGTCGGCTTTCCCGTGAACCGCTCCTCCAGGCGATGGAACAGGTAGGTCAGCACCGGCGCGACCGCCGTGCCCATGCCCATCAGCGCCTCGGTTTCGAAACACTGGACGTCGGCCAGCTCCAGATGCTGTTCGGCCGCGTCGAGCAGGCGGCCGTGCGGCCCTTCCAGCGTGTAGGGCTGGAGCGCGATGCGCAGCGCGTTCGACTGGAGCAGCAGCGCGAGGCCGGTCATCGTCCGCTCCTCGCGTGGCGCCGAGGCGAGGCTACCGAGCGCGGTCCAGACCGCGTCCTTCACCTCGGGCGTGACCAGCACATTCTCGGCGGCGAGCAGCGCCGCGATCCATTCGGCGGCCCAGCTGCGCTCATTGGCATCGTCAATGCCGACAAGCGGCTGGAACGCGAGCGTTTCGCCGTCCGCTTCGGCGGAGCCGAGCGCATGATGCGCGCCGCCCATAGCCAGCACCGCGGCGCGGGCGGAATTGCCCTTATCAAAGATGTAGACCTGAGCGTCAGGGTAGCGGCGAAACTGGAGAGCGATGAGGCTGAGTAGTACCGACTTGCCCGCACCGGTCGGCCCGACCACCATCATGTGGCCGACATCGCCGACATGGGTGGACAGCCGGAACGGCGTCGAGCCAGCGGTCTTCGCGATCAGCAACGGCGGTCCGTCGAGATGCGCGTTACGAACCGGCCCGGCCCATACCGACGAGAGCGGCATCAGATGTGCAAGGTTCAGCGTATGGACCAGCGGCTGCCGGACATTGGCGTAGACATGGCCGGGCAAGGATGAAAGCCAGGCCTCGACCGCGTTCACGCCTTCGCGAACGCAGGTGAAGCCCAAGCCGTTGACGATCCGCTCGACCGCGCGGACCTTGTCCTCCACTGCGGTGCGATTGGGATCGGTGACCGTGATCGTTGTGGTCAGATAGCCGAACGCAACATGGTCGCCACCGAGCGCCTGCAGGGCAAGGTCGGCATCGACGACCTTGTTGTCGGCGTCGCTGTCGAGCAGCTGCGCCGGCTGGTTGTAGAGCACTTCGCGCAATAGTGCGGTGACCGACTTGCGCTTGTTGAACCACTGGCGGCGCAATGACGTCAGCGTCTTGGTCGCCAACATCTTATCGAGCGCAATGAAGCGCGTAACCCAGCGATAGCCGAAATGCTGGTGATTGAGCGCATCAAGGATGCCCGGCCGGCTAAGGCTCGGGAAGCCGAGGATGGTCAGTGTGCGGACATGGAGGTCACCGAGCCGCGGCTCCAGCCCGCCGACCAGCGGTGTGTCGGCGAGCACAGCGTCGAGATACATCGGGGTTTCCGGCGCGGCGACGGCATGGCGGCGATCCGAGATGGTGCCATGGAGAAATGTGAGCGTCTCGCCATCATCCAGCGGCCGCACCTCGGGCATGAAGCCGCCGAGCAGGTCGAGCACCCGGTCGGTTTCGGCGACGAAGTTCTCCAACGCGCCGCGCCAGTCCCGCTCCTTGTCACCCTCGGGCCGCTCGACCAGCGAGCGTCCAGCGCGATCGGTTGCATCGGCCGGCGGTAGCCAGGTCAGCGTCAGGTGGTAGCGACTTTCGAAATGCGTGCCCTCCGCCTCGAACGCTGCCTGCCGCTCGCCGTCGACCAGCCAGCTCGCCGCATCGGGGAAGTCGCTGTCGGGATAGGCCAATGCGTCGCGCCGTTCGGCGTCGAAGAATAGCGCCCAACCGTTGCCGAACCGCTTGAGGGCATTGTTCGCCCGCGCGCAGGCCGAGACCAGCTCCGCCTCGGTGGCGGACTCGAGGTCCGAGCCGCGGAACGCCAGCACCCGCAGGAAGCTGCCGTCCTTATTGAGCACGACGCCCGGAGCGACCAGCGCCGCCCAAGGGAGATGGTCGGCGAGCCGCTCCGTGCGATCGCGATATTCGCGCAGGCTCAGCATGCGAAATATCCCTTCTGGCGGATGTGGCGAAGCAGGACGGGCGCGAAGCTCGGATCATGGCGGGCGGCCATCACCGCGACGCTGTGTCCGACCGCCCAGAGCAGCACCCCGGCCAGCCATTGCTGGAGGCCGAGGCCGACTGCGGCCGCCAGCGTGCCGTTGATGATCGCGAGGCCGCGCGGCGCGCCGCCGAGCAGCAACGGCGAACCGAGCGAGGCGTGGATCGGCACCTCGAAGCCCTCGATATGCTGGTCGGCAGAGGCAGTTTGGGCGCTCACGAGATCAGCGCCCCGCCGCCGAAGCTGAAGAAGGACAGGAAAAAGGACGAGGCCGCGAACGCGATCGACAGGCCGAATACGATCTGGATCAGGCGCCGGAACCCGCCCGCACTCTCGCCGAACGCGAGGGTCAGGCCGGTGACGATGATGATGATCACCGCGACGATCTTCGCGACGGGCCCCTGCACCGATTCCAGCACCTGTTGCAGAGGCTCTTCCCACGGCATGCCGGAGCCGGCAGCCTGGACCTGGGTGGTAAGCACCATTGCTATGCCGAGGGCCGCGCCGATCAGCAGCGAGTGATTGCTGGGAAGGCGAGTCAGTTGGGCACGGGTCATGGATCAGATCTCCTTGTGTCTGGCGGTGGGAAAGGCGGTGAGCGCGTAGGTGCCGGTGTCGGGGTCGAGTCCGGCGACGCGTGCGATGGTCGAGACGCGGCGATCGATGCCGCGCCCGGAGATGAATACGACGATGTCGATGGCTTCGGCGATCAGCTGGCGTGGCACGGTGACCACTGCTTCCTGCACGAGCTGCTCGATCCGGTAGAGCGCGGCGAGCGCACTGTTGGCATGGACCGTCGCTATCCCGCCCGGATGGCCGGTATTCCACGCCTTCAGCATGTCGAGCGCTTCGGGACCCCGCACCTCGCCAACCACGATCCGATCGGGGCGCAAGCGCATCGTAGAGCGGACCAGCTCGGTCATCGATACATGTGGCGGCCGCGTGCGCAGCGCCACCGTGTCGGGCAGCGGACATTGCAGCTCGCGTGTGTCCTCGATCAGGATCACGCGGGCGTCGACCCAGGCCATCTCGGCAAGGAGCGCGTTGGCGAGTGTGGTCTTGCCAGAGCTGGTGCCGCCGGCGACGAGGATATTGTAGCGCTGGGTTACCGCAGCGCGCAGCGCGTCCGCCTGCGCCTCCGACATCAGCCCGTCAGCGACATAGTCATCGAGCGTGTGGAGCTTCTGCGCCGGCTTGCGGATCGAGAAGCACGGCGCCGACGACACGGGCGGCAGGACGCCTTCGAACCGCTCGCCTGCGCGGCCTTCGATATGCGGCGGTAACTCGGCCGAGATGATCGGATGCTCGGCATGGACTTCGGCGCGGGCATGGCTCGCCACTAGCCGGATGATCCGCTCGACCTGTTCGGGTTCGATCCGTACATCGGTATCGGTGCGGCCCTCGCCAAGTCGATCGAGCCGCAGCGCGCCATCGGGATTGACCATGATCTCGACCACCAACGGGTCGCGCATGGCCGAGGCGATGTCAGCACCTAGCGCGGTGATCAGCATGCGCCGGCGACGCTCGGCGGAAGGACCGGCGCTCATGCGGCGTCGTCCGACGTACCAAGCGTGCGACGCCCGGTCGAAACCTGCCGACCAACCTGGGTGACGAAGGCTTCGAACCGCTTCGCGCCGAGCGCACGGCCCGCATGGTCGTTCTCGGCGAGCGGCGTCTGGATCGCGAGCTCGAAGCGGATGAACAACGCCAGCGACTCGAGAATGACGTAGGCGTCGCGATCGACCCGGCCGATCGCCTGGGTCAGCCGGTCGAGCCGGATCGCGAACCGATCCTCCAGTTCGGAGGCGCCGCGGCGATTGAGCCATGCGGTGACCGCATCGACCAGGATCGCGGACTTGCTGGCGCCAGGCTTGGCGGCGAGCGCTTCCAGCCGATCCGAAAGCGGCTTGGTCAGGAATAGCTGGTGGCGTATTT
This sequence comes from Sphingobium sp. AntQ-1, assembly GCF_028538045.1. Classification (NCBI taxonomy): domain Bacteria; kingdom Pseudomonadati; phylum Pseudomonadota; class Alphaproteobacteria; order Sphingomonadales; family Sphingobiaceae; genus Sphingobium; species Sphingobium sp. AntQ-1. The sequence goes on along the minus strand of NZ_CP117158.1, from coordinate 1,798,011 downwards.
TGTCTTTGGCCTTCTCCATGGTCAGAACCCCAGCTGGAGGTCGTCGGGACGACCGGACGCCGCATCAAGGCCGTAGACGGTACGCGCAGTGCCGAGCGCCTGGGCCCGATCCATCGCGCGGCGCTCGGCGGCTTGGTCGCCATCATCTTCCCCAAGGCCGAGCGGGTCAGCGATCTCCGGCTCGACGACGACCGCCGACTCGATCTCATGCGCCGGATGGCGAGCCTGTTCGAGACCACCGGCGTCGACGCCTTCGTCACCGTCGGTGTCACGCACGAGGCGCATATCCGCTCTGCGGATCTGTCCGGCCCAGTCGTCCGGGCGAGCGACAGGAAGGTCACGATAGCCCGCGGTGTCGAGCGACGGCGCAGGCAGGACACGCGCGGTGAACCGGCGATCCTCATAATAACGCAGCTTCTTCGCGCGGATCGGGGGATGCCCCGAGATCAGCACCAACCCGTCGGTCGGCGCGAGCTGCATCACTTCGCCGGGCGTCAGCAGCGCACGCGCGGTCTCCTGCCGGCTAACCATGACATGGGCGAGCCAGGGGGCGAGCCGGTGGCCGGCATAGTTGCGCATCGCGCGCTGTTCAGTGGCGGTACCTAGCGTGTCTGAAATCCGCTTGGCGGTGCGATCGTCATTGGTCGCGAAGGCGATGCGAACATGGCAGTTGTCGAGGATGGAATTATGCTCGCCATAGGCTTTTTCGATCTGGTTCAGGCTCTGGGCGATCAGGAAAGCGCGCACCCCGTACCCGGCAAGGAAGGCGAGGCTTGTCTCGAAGAAATCGAGCCGCCCGAGCGCGGGAAACTCGTCGAGCATCATCAGCAAACGGTGGCGGCCCTTCGCTGCCTCGCCATTCTTGCCAACGCCCTGGAGTTGCTCGGTCAGCCGACGGCCAACCTGGTTGAGGATCAGGCGAATGAGGGGCTTGGTGCGGCTGATGTCCGAGGGTGGGACGACGAGATACAGCGACACCGGGTGGGCTGCCTCGACGAGATCCGCGATGCGCCAGTCGGATGCCCCGGTGACGGCTGCAACGGTCGGATCGCGATAAAGGCCAAGGAATGACATGGCCGTCGACAGCACGCCCGAGCGCTCATTCTCACTCTTGTTGAGCAGTTCGCGCGCCGCCGAAGCGACGACTGGATGGACTTGCGGGCTTTCCTCGGTTCCAAGATGGTTGGTCGCCATCATCCGCCGCAGCGTCGCGGCAAACGAGCGCTGTGGATCGGACAGAAAGGTGGCCACGCGGGCGAGCGTCTTTTCTTCCTCTGCGTAGAGAATGTGGAGGATCGCGCCGACGAGCAGGGAATGGCTGGTCTTCTCCCAATGATTGCGACGTTCAAGCGCACCTTCGGGATCGACGAGGATATCGGCGATGTTCTGGACGTCGCGGACTTCCTCAGCACCCCGCCGTACTTCGAGGAGGGGATTGTAGCGCGCCGAACCCGCATCGGTCGGATTGAACAGCAGGCAGTGCGAGAAGCGCGCCCGCCAGCCGGCGGTCAGCTGCCAGTTCTCGCCCTTGATGTCATGGACGAGGCAAGAGCCGGTCCAGGACAGGAGGGTGGGCACAACAAGACCGACCCCTTTGCCCGAGCGGGTCGGGGCGAACGCCATGACATGCTCGGGGCCATCATGCCGCAGGTCTTCGTGGCCGAACCGACCAAGCGTAACCCCTCGTTCGTCGAGCAGTTTAGCAGCCTTCACGTCCTTGCGGGTGGCCCAACGCGCCGAGCCATAGGTTGTAAGGCTGTTCGACTGGCGCGCTCGCCACAGCGAACCGAATACCGCCGCGCCGCAACCCAGAAACCCGCCAGCCGCCGCAATCGCGCCTGCCTTGTCGAAGATGACCGGTGCATAGGCATCGAACGAGAACCACCAGGGGAAGATGGCCCATGGATGATATACTGGATGATCAAAGGCGGTAAACCATGGCGGCCCTAGCTCCGGCTGATAGGCCAGTTGCGCTGCCGCCCATTGAGTCGCCGTCCAGATCCCAAGCGTGACGATCGCCAGCACGACGAGCATCTGCCCGATAAGGAGCTTTGTAGGGGTCATGCGAACATCCTCCACCCGCGCTGGCCGGAATGGCACTGCAGGACTGGACAAATTGTCCCTGAATTTCGCTTCGAGCGTCAGGCGCGCGCTGATGTCACAATGGGCCTTTACGGTGCCATCGCCGCTTTGCGCGCCATGTTGGCCTTGCGCTTCTCGGGTTCAGCGGCGATGATTCCCCCATGACAGCCGCTCTCAAGACCGACCTTGCGCATCTTCCCGCCAGGGCAAGGCGCGACCTTGCGCAGGCGGTCGAGATATTGCGCGAGGAATTTGCCAAGCGCACCGCCACCAGCAACGCGCCGCACATCCGCGACGGACGGATACTCAAAATCATCCTGTTCGGATCCTATGCGCGCGGACGGCAGGTGATCGATCCGGTCGGGCGCTATTTTTCCGACTATGACATCCTCGTGATCGTCGATCATGACGATCTTACCGATGCCGCGGACTATTGGACGCAGGCCGAGGACCGAATGGTCGAGATGCTGACCCGGCGCTTCTGGCCCCAGCCTTTGAACCTCATCATCCACAGCCTCGAGGACATCAACCACCAGCTAGAGCGCGGCCGCTACTTCTTCATCGACATCGTGAAGGAGGGCATCGCGCTGTTCGAGGAGCCGGGTTTCCCATTGGCGGAGCCGGTCCCGCTCTCCGAGGAGGAGGCACGGAAGGAAGCATTATTCTATTTCGACGATGACTTTCCAGGAATCGATAGAGCCCTTAAACTTGCTGCCTATGCTAAAGCCGAAGCTTCAGCGGCTGCGCCTCTGAAAGAGCAAGCGAAATGGCGCAATGAAGCGGCGTTCAATCTGCACCAAGCAGCTGAGCGGGCCTATTATTCCATCCTGCTGGTGCTGAAGCTGTACCGGCCCAAGTCGCACAACCTCAACTTCCTCTCGCAACGCTGCGAGCAGCTCGATGCCCGGCTGATCGGCATCTGGCAGCGCGACACCAAGCAGGGCAAGCGCTGCTACGAACTGCTGCGCGCCGCCTATATCAAGGCCCGCTATTCCGACTTCTACAAGATCACTGATGAGGAACTCGACTGGCTGACGGCGCGCATCCGCGAATTGCAGGCGCTGACCGAAACGATTTGCATCGAGCGACTGGGCTCGTTGCACTGAGCCATTGCGCTATGCAGACTCCGGGCTATCGTCATCGGCGGTGCCGTGAATAAGCCGGGCTTCGTGCCGGGGAGGGGCGTGGCAGCATGGTCCCCATGCGTCCGGCCAAAAAGCGGGCTTCTTGCATAGAGGTTCCAACACCCACCCCTCCCCATTATCGCGCATTCCGATTGGGGCTTGATCCCGGCCTGCAAATGATCGAGCCTTGCGCCGCCCTTCGGACAGACCGGGGCAGGGGCGTGGAATCCCCTATGCAGATGAAGGACGCCGCAGGTTCTACCATGGTGTCTTGCAGCTCGTGCGCCATATTTGCGCGCGGGTACGATCGCGCGTGGATCGATTCCGCCGGCGTCAGGGCCGACCCCTTTTTGTGGAAAGGGAGACGTCCCATGCCAGCGCCCGACATGCGCTCCGGGCCTCGCGCGCAGCGCACATCCTCGCCGGTCGAGACCTGGGTCGAGCGCGATGGGCAGTGGCTGCATCGCCTGCTCCGCCGCAACCTTCGTCTGTCAGCCGCAGAGATCGAGGACATCGTCCAGGAGACTTGGCTGCGTGTGCTGCGCGCGCCGCCTGCCGAGGTCGCCCATCCCCGCGCCTTTCTCTCACGCATCGCGCTCAATCTTTTTCGCGACGGGCACCGGCGCGAAAAGCTTCGCCGCGAGAAGGCGCATCTCCTCGCGGCTAATGATATCACAGCAGTCCCATCCCAAGCCCTTCACGAGCAGGAGGCAGACCGCCTGCTCGAGCAGATCATCACCGACCTGCCCCAGCCCCTGCGCGATGTTTTCGTGCTCAGCCGGTTTCGGCGGATGACCAACCATGATATTGCCACGCATCTGGGGATTTCAGTGAAGACCGTCGAATGGCGCATGGGCAAGGCGATGGAGCAATGTATGACAAGGCTCCGGGGCTAGCATGACGAACGACGAAGACGCCCTCGCGACCGAGCGTCGGGCGCAGGCTGCGCAATGGTACGCACGCCTCAAGAGCCTTCCCGTCTCCAAAGGTTCGCTCGAGGCCTTTTTCGAATGGCGCCGCGACCCTGCCAATGCCCAGGCCTTCGCCGAGGCGGAGCAGCTTTGGGGCGACGCGGGCCGGATCGGCGCACGCCCGGCCATGTTGCGCCTGACGCAAGAGGCCATGGCGCGCGGCATAAAGTCCAAGCCTCATCGGCGCTGGCCCTGGATTCCTGCGCTCATGCTAGCGGCGGGTGCGCTCGTCCTCGCGCTCCTGTTGGCGAACTGGCGCATGTTCGAACCATCTCCGGAAACTCAGGTTGCCACAGCCATCGGAGAGCGTCGCAGCCTCGCCTTGGACGATGGCTCGCAAGTCGAGGTCAATACCGACTCGCAACTCGACGCGAGACTGGAGAGCGATGTTCGCCAGGTGCGGCTCAATCGTGGAGAAGCGCTCTTTACGGTCGCCCACGATCCTGGTCGTCCCTTCATCGTCACAGCAGGCAATGTCAAAGTTCGCGCGATCGGCACGCGCTTCGATGTCCGTCTTGACGAGGGTGAAACTCGCGTCTCCCTGTTCGAGGGTGGGGTCGAGATTAGCATGCCCGGCCGTCCACTCGTGCAACTGCGCGCGGGACAGCAATGGCGCTCGAATGCCCGTACCCTACAAGCAGTCCGCAATGTCGAAGCGGACAAAGCCCTGGCCTGGACACAGGGGCGGTTGGTCTTCGACGCGACGCCGCTGGGCCAGGCAGTAGACGAGATCAACCGTTACAGCGCCCGCAAGCTAAGACTCGCAACGCCAGCGCGTGCCGACGATGTCATCAGCGGATCGTTCAAGACCGGCGACACGGCTGCCTTCGCCAAGGCGGCCTCTGCAATGCTGGGGCTTTCCGTCGAGCAGCGTGAGGACGGCGGAATGACGTTGCGCGAGATGGCCCACCCCAAAGGCTGAGTTTTTTTCAGTCCGTGCCAGGGTGACCCCCACCCCCGCGCGTCCCTTGATTGAAGGGGCGCCGATGGGACGCTTCCGCGTCGGCTTGTGCCGGAGCGCAAAGGGGGAAAGACTAAGGGTATGGGAAACAGCGGAATATATTTCGGCCGGGCGCCATATATCATCGCGGTGGCCGTGGCAGCCATGGCTGCGACACCCGTCTCCGCACAGGTGGACAGGGACTTCGATATCGCTGCCGGACCGCTTTCCGAAACCCTGGTACGCTATGCAGCGCAGTCGGGCGTTCAGCTCATCTATCCGCCCTCCCTCGCGGTCGGCCGCAAGGCTGCGCCCTTGCGCGGCCGCTTTTCGGCGCGCACTGCCCTCGAGCGGCTCCTTGCCGGCACTGGCATTACCGCCCAAGAGGTAGAGCCTGGCATCGTCATGCTCGTCGCTGGCCCTTCAACGCGGGCGAACGCCACGCAGACAGACGCTATGGCTTCTCCTGCGGGAAGCGAGATCGTCGTCACCGGTTCGCTCATCCGCGGCGCGCCTCCATCCGCTTCGCCGACCCGTACCGTCAGTCGCGCGGAGATGAAACGCAACGGCTATGGCACGATCGCGCAGGCCCTCCAGGCGCTGCCGGGCAATTTCGCTGGGCAAGGTAGCGAACAGGCCGCGCTGTCCTTCGCCGATCGGTCGGGCAACAATGCCAGCCTTGCTTCGGGCGTGAACCTGCGGGGCCTCGGGCCGGATGCGACGCTCGTCCTCGTGAACGGGCGACGCGTCGCAGGGGCGGGCCTGCTCGGTGACTTCGCAGATATTTCGAGCATTCCGATGAGCGCGCTCGACCGGGTCGAGCTGGTCACCGATGGCGCTTCGGCGCTTTATGGCTCCGATGCCGTTGCCGGGGTGGTCAACATCATCCTCAAGACAGATTTCGATGGCTATGAAAGCGATGCCCGGCTCGGCCGTGTGACGAGCGGTCATGCTCGCGATCTCCAGCTTTCGCAGACCGCTGGCACGCAATGGACGGGCGGCTCCGCGCTGATCTCCTATGAGTATCAGCGCCGCGTGGGACTGCGCAGCGCCGACCGCCGCTTTGCCCGCTCCGCCGACTCCCGCCCCTTGGGCGGGAGCGACCATCGCTACCCCTATAGTCTTCCCGGCAACATCTTCGGCTTCAGTCCGGACGGGGCTTTAGTGCCTGCCTTTGCCATTCCGATGGCACAGGAGGGGGCTGCCCTCGCTCCAGGCGATTTTCTTGCAGGTGCCGTCAACCTCGAGAATTTCCGCGAAGGCTCGGACCTCTCGCCCGACCAGAGACGACACAGCGTCTATGCGCGCGCACAGCAATCGCTTGGGGACGGCATCGACCTGTCGCTGGAAGGCCGCTTTGCCCATCGTCGCTTCGACAGCCGGACGTTCGGTTATGCCACCATCCTGAGCATCACCGACGCCAATCCCTGGTTCGTCTCGCCGACTAGCCAATCCTCCGACCTCATCGGCTATGCCTTTACTCGGGAGCTCGGTGCCACCCGGACGGCCGGGTCTGCACGCAGCCTCAGTCTCACTGCGGCGCTGGACATTGAGCTGGGCGCGGGCTGGAAGCTTGCCACCTATGGCGCCTTTGCAGACCAGCGCGATGTAAGCCGGACCGATCGCATCGCCAACGAATATATCCTTGCCGAGGCGTTGGGCGCCATCCCGGACGATCCGCAGACCGGCTATTCGCCTTCAGTCGAGGGCTATTTCAACCCCTATGGCAATGGGATGGCCAACGGCCGCGCCATCCTAGACGCAATTAGCGGCTTTACTGACATCCGTTCTCGCTCACGCATCTATACCGGCGACCTGCTTGCTGATGGTCCGCTAGCTTCACTGCCCGGTGGCACGGCACGGCTTGCGATCGGCGGCAATGTCCGCCGCGAGGAATTCGCCACCCGGTCGATGAATTTCGTCTTTTCGCCCCAGCCAGAGGCAGGAACGCCTGCTGACTATGCGCGCACGATCTGGGCAGGATTTGCCGAGCTCAATCTCCCGCTTTTCGGGCCAAACAATGCCCGCCCGGGCCTGGATCGGCTGGAGCTGTCCGCTGCACTGCGCACCGAATATTATGATGATGTGGGATCCACCACCAATCCCAAGATCGGCCTGCGCTGGGTGCCGTCAGACGGGATCACGTTACGGGGCAGCTGGGGGACATCGTTCCGCGCGCCAAATCTGCGGGAACTGGGCGCACCCGCAGCCGTCAGTCAATCCGTGTTGCCCGACGCCAACGGCAATCAACTCATCGTCCTCCAGCGCAGCGGCGGCAATGCCGACCTCGCGCCTGAAAAGGCGCGAAGCTGGACCGTGGGGCTCGACCTTGAACCGCGTTCCCTTGCAGGATTCAGGGCGAGCCTCACGGCTTTCCAAACGATCTTCAGCCGACGAATCGACTTGCCCGCGCTGCGCAATTTTTCACGGGCACTTGTGGATACTAGCCTCGCGCCCTTCGTCCAGTTCGTGACTCCCGCCAGCAACGCGAGCGACCGTGCGCTGGTCGAAACGCTGCTCGCACAGGCGGGCGGAGTTGGCAGCACGCCGGTGGACGCGATCGCCGCGATCGTCGACACGCGCTATGTCAACACGGGTCGGGTCGATGTGGCAGGTGGCGATCTTGATCTGGCCTATTCTTTCACCCGTGGCGGTGATCGCTTTACCCTTGGCCTCAGCGCCACCTATCTAGCGCGCTGGCGTGAGACATTGACCCCCACGGCGCCAAGCTTTGACCGTCGCAACGTGGCTGGCCGCCCCGTCGATCTGCGTGGCCGAATAACCGCGGGCTGGAGCCACGGGCCCTTCGATGCCCTTGTCGGCGTCAATCATGTCAATCGCTATCGCGACGAGGCCGGACGCCGCATCAAGGCCTGGACGACGGTAGACTTGCGCGTCGCTTACGCCCCAACCGGGGAAAGCGGCGCGCTCGGTGGTCTCTCTGTGTCGCTCGTCGCCCAGAATCTTCTGGACCGTGCGCCACCCTTCTATGACGCGACGACCGGCGCAGGCTATGATGGCGCGAATGCGGATGCGACCGGCCGCTTCCTGGCGCTCGAAATCAGCAAGCGCTGGTAATCTGAGGCATGCGTATTATGTCTGGCTGCCTCGCCCTGTTGGCGATGCTCTGCGTTCTCGGGCCTCCGCTTGCCGCCAGGCCCTATGGGCTCGACGACCTCCTTCGGCACGAAGAGGTTGGGCAGGTCAAGGTTGATCCGACCGGCCGGTGGCTCGCCTTCGAAAGGCTCGACGCCATCGTCGAGACTGGACGTCCCGATCGCATCGGACTGTCCCATCTTCTTCGCGCCCGACTTTTTGTCGTAGACCTCAAGCAACCAGGCGTGCCGCGCCCGTTGCTGCCCGACACCATGCCGCCCGGCACCATCATCCTGGGCTTTTCGCCGCGCGGCACGCAACTCGCCGTGGCACGGCTCGAAGGCCAGCGGTTCCGTCTCGGGCTCGCCACCATGACGTCGGGCGCGATCGATTGGCTGCCTCATGCGCCAAGCTATGACGGATTTCACCAGGTCCTGGCATGGCTGTCCGAGGATCGGCTGCTGCTGCTGGCAGAGGATGGCACGGTACCCTGGGCCCTGGAGCGGGACATTGCACCTGATCGCGTGCGTGCAAAATGGGACGCAACGGCGGCAGGGAGACTTGCCGTAACAAGCTTGGGAAGCGGGCGCTATCTGGAGGTCGCCGCGCGACCGAAACAACAGCTCCTGCTGCTCGACACGCGCTCGGGAGCGGCAAGACAGCTTGCACGAGGTCATTTCAACCAGATGCTGGTCGCACCGGATGGCAGGTCCGTCGCCCTGATCGAACAGGCGCGCCCGCTTCAGCCTTCGGCCAAGTCTGCGGTACGGGAGGACGAGGGTTTCTTCGCTCGGACCCTGCTTCTCGTCGACGTCCGGTCCGGTCACAGCTGGTCACCCTGCCCCGAATGCAATCTGCGCGGCGACCCGCGTTGGGGAGATGCGGGTCGCGCGATCGCCTTTCTTTCCGACGAGGCGAATGGTCTTGCTGCCCTGATCGCCAAAGTGGACGTGCAATCCATTCACCGTGTCGCGAGCACCGAGCGGAAGTACGGCGCCACCTGCCCGCTGAGCCTGGATGAAGGCGTGCCCGCCGCCGCCCGCTCTTCGCTCGCGGCGGGCGGGGTCACGCCGCAATGGGAAGCGCCAATCCATTGCCCATTACCTCAAGGCAATGACGCGCTTGTCTGGAATTCTGTGCCCATGGTCACGGGGAAAGTCGGCGTGTCTGCCCGACTGGATGGTCTCGGCTTCGTGCGCTTGCCCGGTCTTGGCCGGGACGACGTCGCGGAAGTCGCAGCGATCTGGCTAGGATCGCGAGCGCCCGGTTCGCTTCTTCGCTTGCGCGCCCCATCTGGCGAGACACGTCTCCTGCTCGCCGACCGCGCTGGCGTGCACGACCTGATGACGCTCAACCGCCATATGCGGGACGTCGAGCCCGCGATGAAGCGCCCGCTCGATCATCGCGCCGCCGACGGGACGCCGGTAACGAGTTGGCTGGTCCTGCCGCCCGGACATAGGACCGGACCAGCGCATCCGCTGGTCGTCATTCCCTATCCCGGCCAGATCTTCACGCATGCCCCGCCCGCTGACCAGCAGGTGAGCGGTGAGCGCCCCTATGCCAATGCCCAGTTGCTGGCTGCCGCCGGTTTCGCCGTTCTGCTGCCCTCGCTGCCAATGCCGTCCCAACTTCCCGACACGGGCTTTTCCTTTGCGGAGGCGATCGCGCCAGCTCTTGGAGCAGCGCTCGGCTCGGGCTGCTGCGACGCTGCTCGCGTCGCGCTTTGGGGACATAGCTATGGTGGCTATGCCGCCGCGATGGCCGGATCGGAGGGGAAGAATGACTATCGCGCCATCGTTGCCTCGGCTGGCCTTTATGATCTGGCTGGTACGGTCGGCACCTTCGGGCCTAGCATGCGCATCGCACCTGAACGTGGCGTCTGGATTGCCTCGGCCTATGCCTGGGCGGAAGCCGGACAGGGGCGCATGGGTAGCGCGCCGTGGGACGCTCCGATGCGTTATGTGGCAAATAGTCCGGTATATCGTGCGGATCGTATTCGTACGCCCATGCTCCTGATCGCCGCCGACCGCGACTTCTCGCCGTTGGGGCAGACTGAGCAGCTTTTTTCCGCCCTGTTCCGCCAAGGCAAGGATGCACAACTCGTCACCTATTGGGGCGAAGGCCATGTCGTCGCCAGCCCCGCCAATCTCGCCGACCTCTATCACCGGGTGCTTGCCTTTCTTAGGGACAATCTCCGGCCCGGCCCCGCCGCTCATGACGGACCTTGACCTAGCCGGGCCTGCCAGGCCTGCATCCAGCGCTCGATCTCCAGCATGGTGAGAAGCTCACTATAACAATCTTCGCGCATCAGATAATCGGTATCGAGCACCTGCTCCAGCGCCGCGGGGTCGATAACGCCTGCCTTTGCCAAAGCGCCCTCGAGCAGTTCGATTCGCAGCGTCTCCACACTCATAGCGAGGATGCGGCCGAAATAGCCAGACAGCGCCCCCTTGCCCGGGCGCTCGATGATTGCAGCTGGCAGCCGATCGGCAAAGGCGGCGCGCGCAAGCGCCCGATCCCGCCGCCCGTCGGTCAGGACCATGATAGACTGGCCCAGCGCATATTCGACCAGAGGTTGCGACAGCAGTGGGTGGATGACCTGAAGCGCGGCGCTGCAATGGCTAGGCCCGAAGGCGCTGCGATCGCCCGCGATGGCCGTTACCTGCATCTGCTTGGCTGGTGAGAGTCCATCGAGACGCCCTGGCCAGCGCATGGAGCGCAGCGGCCCGTCGAACGTGGCGAAGCGGGATGGCCGGGAGTCGCTCTGCCGTTTGCCCCATCCCGGGAAGCAGGCCTGTCCGATCACCCGCCAGATCGGACTTTGCGTCCAGCGCGCCAGTGCTTCCAGCCTGGCTCTGCTTCGAAACTGTCCTTGCGCCCAGGGTTCTGCGGCCACTTGCGCCGTGGGATGTTGGAAGAACAGTGCGTCGCCACCCCGTCCCGTCAGTAGCAAGGCTGCGCCGATTGTGCCTGCCTCCTGGGCCAAGCGACGGTCATGAAAAAAGCTGCCGGCACCGATGCCCGGCCTTATGCCGGTTCGGTGGCTTGCGGGCGGGTCTGCTTCCAACGGCTGGAGGGCGAGCGGGATTTCCAGAGCATCGATATCGAGCCGCGCGGCAATCGCCCGGCTGAAGCGACGTTCGTCGCCGCTCAGCGTGTCGCTGAAGAAGGTGAAAGCACGCTCGATGGGGAAACCAGCCTTTACCGCGCTCGCCGCCACGATGGCCGAATCCAGCCCCCCGGAGAGCTCCAGCACTGCCGGACCGCCATGGGAATTCCAGGCTGCCAGGCAATCGTCAACCATTTGGGCAAGCGCATCGGGGTGGGCTTGACGCGCGTCCCGGCGGCAAAAGTCGTGCGGCACCCAGAGCCGTTCCATTTTCTGCGCCGATCCAAAAAAATGCGTCAGCGTCCCCGGATCGAGGACGGTGAGCCCCGTAAGAGGCTTGGCTTCCGCCGCCGTTGCCGGATAAGCGACGAGATGCGCCACGGCGTCCTGATCGACGGCGAGTGTTTCAGGCGGGAAGAGCTTGAGCCACTGATCTGGATCGCTGGTGAGGAACCGTATGCCCTCATGTTCCCAGGCGACGCAGTCGCGCATTCCCATGGGTTCGGTCAGCACGCTCAAGGCGTCGTTCTCTTCGGGTGCATGACGAATGGCGACATAGCTGCCCCAACAGCGTGACAGCATCGTGCGGCACCAGGCGTCAAACCCCGCCACCGTTTGAGCGACGGAGACCGGCATGACGCCTGCCCTGCCTCCGCCGCTGAAGACATGGCCCAGGATGTAGGTGCCCGGCGCGATTTCCTCCAATCGGTCGTCGAAGCCTGCAACCAGCAGCCCAGGCCGTAGGATCAATTTGTCCTGATTCTTGCGATCGATCTGGTCTTTTACCCTGGCCACGACATGCTGCGGGGCTTCCCTGTCAGGCGACCACTGGAGAATGAGATAACCGCCCATCCGTCAACGGCACCTGAGCCGGTAAATCGGAACATAGTCTTCCAGGAGATGTGCGCGCTCGCCAAGCAGCACGTCGTCGATCGCCAGCCAGCAATGGGCACGGAAGGGGAAGAGCTGGACGCCAATCACCCAATCGGCGCCATGGCCATGGTCAGCGAGATAATGAAGCAGCGCATAGGCCTTGAGCAGGCAGGACGGCTGGATGGGCAGATAGAGCGAAAGGCGCTCGAAGCAGGCTGCCAGTTGCACAGGCGAAGGCGCGTTCGGTCGAGGAATGCGCTCGAGTTGGAGAGCGTCGATCAGCAGGGCACGGACAGGCTGGCGGGGAAAGCGCGCGAGCGCAGTGGCATAGGCCAGAAGGAAGCAGCCAATAGTCCTGGGCTTGACCTGCGGATATTCAACGGACGGCTCGCGCCAATAGGGCTCAAGAGGCATTGCGGCCGGTACGACAGCTTCGATTGCAGGACCTTCATAGCGGCAGAAATAGCCGTCCGTCTCGAAGTCGAGCAGCACATGGCCATCGCCGCAGCGGACGCTGTGGACGGTAAAGAGGTCGCGCGGCAGCATCATAGCCTCCCAGTGAAGGAAGTGGCGCCGGCGTGGAAAGCCGACGCCACCGGTCCGATCAGCCGCCGAGCGTATATTGGCGGTCGCTGACCATTTCAGCACGGATGCCCGCGAAGGATGCGCGGGTAAGCTTGCGCGCTGCGCCGAGCGGGATGGCGCGGGGAGCGGGCCGGACCGATGCCGGTGCCGCTTTGGTCTGATGTGTCATATCTACCTCCGTCATGCTGCCGCGAAAGCTGCGGCAGAGCCAGTAGACGCCTGCCCTAGATCTATACCGAAATCATATCTGGCCTATATTTGAACTATAGACATAGCCGTCATCGGATCGGGTAGAGCGCCTCGGCGAGACGCTGGGCCTCTTGTGCACATTGCATATGGAAAGCGTCGTTGATGACGCGTGCGCGATCATGCTCGCCCTGCGCCACAGCTTGGGCAAACAGGCTTCCAGTCGCTGCCAGGTCGCCTATGGCCAAAGCCTCGTGCCGACGGAGCACAAGCAGCCGATCGTCGAGATATCGACGGACAGCAGACATCGCCGCATCACCTGATCGGTCGGCAACCATGTCGAAGGCGCGCCACAGGCCGCGCCGATGCCGTTCCCCCAAGCGCAGGCTCGGCCTTGTCGCGAGTATCTGCTGCATCCAGTGGCCATGCGCTCCGTAGAGGCCGGCGATCACGCGCGCGGTAAGCGGGGCGAGGTAGAAACCTTCGCGATGGCGTTCGACGATGATGTCACGCCCCGCCAGTTGCCGCAGTGCCTCGCGCACCGGGGTCGTGCTCACGCTGAGCGATTCTGCTAGCGCTGCTATGCCGATCCGGTGGGTCGGACGATAATGGCCTTGAACGATTCGAGCGGTAACCGCCGCATAAACTGCCTCGTATGGCATCCGCGTCTTGTGCTCCATCTCTACGCCTCCTTGGGCATGAGCATCGGCTTAGGAGACATAAGAGCAAGGAAATCAGCCGTTTTCGACCGGGCAGGTCAAGCCTACGCAAGCGCTAGAGTTGCATTTGGCAACCAAGCTGCCGATAATCTGCAAATATAAGGCGGATACTCCGCAGGAGACGTTCGCACCAAGGTGAGGTTGAAGGGCGGTTTGCCCCTGTCCGCTGGGCAGGGATCGGCCTGACGCTAATCGACCGGCATAAGAGGCGGGTCTTGCAGGATGGAGGTGCCATTGCCTTTCTCGTCGCTGGACCTGTCGGACCAAAATCCCTGCCTCTCGCGCGCGTTGCGCGCCATCCGACGCCATCGCGGTCTCAAGACTAGTGAGGTCGCGCGTCGCATGAACATGCCGCAGCGCAGCTACGAAATGTTCGAAGCAGGCGGCGGGCGTATTACCTTTGCGCGTATCATATCCTTTGCCGAAGCGACCGACTGCGATCCCTTCGCGCTCGCGTTGGCCGGACCGTTCAATTCCGCAGAGTTTGCCGTCAATTGCGCCGATACCAAGCTCGTAATGATCATGGTCATGTCATTGCAGGAGTTTGCCGAGGATCGTGGCGCCGACATCAGCTTCCTTGAACCGCCAAACGTGATCGCCGCTCTCCAGCGCCTCTTCAAGGATCTGGGCGTCCGGCTTGACGACAATGAAGCTTTCCTCGCGAAATGGCTCGATGGTCGCACCGGTCGGATCGGACTCGGCGCCCTTAGCCTGCGCGGTTTGCATCGTCGTAAAGCCTGAAAGGTCGACGTCCGTGGATTGCAGATTTGGACGGTAGGCACAGGCGTTGTCAGGAATGCATGTCTTCCTGCCGCCATCCCATGTCTGCGCATGGGCACTTCGATTATCCGCAGCGATCGAGTTCTAGAAATGCCGCTCACTAGCCTTAATTCGCGGGCCAAATGCGCTCAGTTCACTGGTAATGTAGTGTTTTCCCAAACCCTTCATTCGCGTTGGCCATCTTGGCTACTTTCCTGAGATGGCTGCGGACGTGTCGCTCGAATCGTACATCGTCGTAAATGCCCGTCGCCTGATATTCTTCCCTGGCGATCAGGTCCTTGAGGCGCTGGGCAAAGGTGGCCTGCCCATTGGAGGAATCAGGGACTTGAAGGGCATGACACACCCATTCCTCTGCGGCAGCCTTGTCATACTCATCCCGCGCATCATAGCCGCGCCTATCCGCCGCCGCCTGATCCACTTTTGAAGCTTTGAGCCGGAGCGCAAGCCATTTCCGGACCACTGCTGCATCCCATCTTTGTGACGGATTGCTCATCATTCCCTCCAAAATCTACACCACGGCTCTTCTATAGAGGCGGAATTAGACAAGGCCTATCTTGCCGAACAAGCTGCCACCACCTTGCCTCAATCCCGGTCTCTTGATGTCTCGATCCTCGACCTCGAAACGGACAGTTGGAGAACCATCACCCACTGCAGGGGTGACTAGGCTTGGGACAAAACCGACGTTCGCAAGCCTTGCCGGGAATGACAGGTCCCCATTCAACACCCGCCATTCCTGAAGCCCTGCCCAACTTTCCAGGAATGCATGATACTGACCGATAGGTGAATGTCCGGTTCGTAGCAGGATTGCGGCGGAAGCTGACATTCGCGTAGCAGCGGACACTGGACAGAGCTGGTCGATGAAATCAGCCAACGTGTCCGCCATGCATGGCGCTTCCATGCCCATGGCCACGACGGTCAAGACTTTTGATCTTCGCTGGCTCAGCTATGGGGCACGGTGGCTCCCCCCACCAAGGATGTGCGAGGCCAGTTTTGCCATCCCTTTTGTCATGCGGTGCTTCGCCTCGGCGCGGCCAAGCTTATGAGGGACATCGATGATCGTTGCTGTGGGACGAGAGGACAAATATGATGCTGAACGCAGTCGCCTACACGCCTGAACGTCGCTTAAGCCCCCGTGAGTCCGCGAACGTCCCCTGCATAGTCAACTGGTCCGGCATGTACGAGTTCGCCACGATCAAAAATATGTCGATCTATGGCGCGCAACTGGAAGGGTTTAATTTTCCACCAGCCGGAACGGCGGTGACAATCGTAGTCGATAAAGTCGAAATCTGCGCATCAATCATTTGGGTGGACGGCGCGAAATGCGGTGTTCTGCTGGCGCATGATGAGGATCCTATTGCATTCATTCGCCAGCATTCGATCCGGCCGATAGGGCACTTGGCGCCTGCGGTGGGAAAGATCACGGAAATCGATGTACCGTGCATCTGCTGATCAATAGCTCCCGCAGTCAACAATGAACGACAGCTAGGGCAGGATATCCTCAGGAGGACCCAGAGTCCGCATGGTTTGCTCGATGAGAGCAGGAATGACCGGTAACAGCTCGCGTGCCAGAAAGCCTACCTCGCCGATTGTCTCAGCTAGGATGTTGCCAGCCTTTCCATGGATCCAGGCGCCCCAGGCGGCAGCCTGAAATGCAGTCGCACCTCGAGAAGCAAGACCCCCTATGAGTCCAGCCAGCACATCGCCGGAGCCTCCCGTGCCAAGCCCGACGCAGCCCCCCTCATAAACGAGGTATTGTCCTTCAGCTGTGGCCAGATAGCTAATGTCGCCCTTGAGCAGGATGACGGCGTTCCATCGCACTGCCATTTCGGCGGCTATCGCTGCTGGCCTCGCCTTGATCTCTTCGATTGGCAAGCCGCTCAGCGCCGCCATCTCTCCATGGTGAGGCGTGAAAATCACATTCTTGCTTACTCGCCACCGTGAGGGGTCGAAGTCGCGCAGTGAAACCAGAGCCGCAGCGTCGAGAATGAGACTGCCAGGAAAATTGAGGCTATCGAGGAGATTGGCAATAAATGCCCGCGCACCTTTGCCCATGCTCATGCCTGGTCCCAGAACAAGCGTGTCGCAGGTCGTGATTCGATCCTTCAATATTTCCGCTGCCGCAGGGGCGATTTCTCCGTCTTCGTCGGCGGGCAGGGCAATCATGGCTGCCTCCGGGACGAGCACGCCCAACGACAAGGCCGAAGATCGCACTGTCGCCAGCTGCAGCTTTCCAGCACCTGCGCGTAGCGCGGCTTCACCGGTAAGGCGAAGCGCGCCGGGCACAAATTCAGCTCCTCCAACCACCAGGACGCGGCCGCGACTGTTCTTGTCGGCGCCTTGCGCGATCGCCGGCAGCGGATGGCGCTTCAGCCAAGCCTCGTCGAGCTGTTGGCAATTCATCCGCGTGCACCGGCTATGGCATCGGGCGCGCGGGTCACGGGCATGTCTTCCTGCTCGACCGGGGCCGTCACATTGTATCGACCAAGCAATAGCCCTCCATCCTTGCCCTTCTTCGCGTCGAATGCATATTCGGTGATGGCGCAGTTGGCGACATCGCCTTCACGGTCGACTTCCAATATCTCGGCCTCGGTCATGCCTTCGATGATGTATCGCAAGCACAGCACCACCACCTGATGGGTGAAGATCATCACATGCCGGTCCGCATGATGAAGCGCGATCGTATCCATGACGGAGCGCAGTCGCAGAATGACATCGCACCAGCTTTCGCCCCCTGGAGGGCGATGATAGAATTTGCCTAGCAGCCTGCGAAATTCTGCTTGCTGCGGTTCGATGCTGCCCATCCCCATGGATGTCAGTCCATCGAGGATGCCGAATTCCTTTTCCCGCAGCCTCTCGTCAAAGCAGATGGGCACATTGCCTGCGCAACCTCCGGCCTGACGGAATAGATCGGCGGTCTCGCAGGCGCGCCGATAGGGAGATGCAAGGAGAACATCCGGACGCTCATGCGGTGCCCCGCCGGCATACCAACGTCCCAGCGCCCCGGCCTGGTCGCGGCCCAGGTCGCTCAGGGGTACGTCAGCATCTCGCTCGGACAAATCTATGCGATCGACATTGGCCTGCATGGCTGCATCCCGCGCGACGTTGCCTGCGCTCTGGCCATGCCGAACGACCGTCAGTTTCCTTGGCCAATGCAGCTGCTTCACCGCTTTTCTCCTTTTCGAAAGAAATGGATGGGCTGGCCAAATGATCCCCTTTGCGAGCGCGGTAATGCAGCCCGGTCAAGGATATTTCTTCGCTCCGTTGAGTTCACCGGAATGAGAGGGACATATTAGCCGGGAATCACGCATGCGCGATGATGTCGAAGCGCTGACGCTCATGGCGGAGGAAATTTCGCTGCTCCGCGACCTATCCACGCAGGATAAAAGCGATCCGAGCTGGATCCTGGCCCGAGCCTGCGCAGATCATATGTGTGAGATCATGGATTATTTTGCCGGCACCCAATGGCATTTGAGTGGCGAAATGCCTTGGTGGCGCGCATTCCAGGACAAGCCCTGACCCTGTCCTGATCTGGAGCCGCAGATCAGGGAAGCCTGGTTTGTAAGGTCAGGGATATAATGTCCGAGCATGGGGTTGTTGCAAGACTGCGCTCGGCAGCAGCTCCAAGATCCGTGAGGCCCAATGGCTCGCTCGCATCAGACCCATTTTGTGAAGATCCATGCCACCCAGTCCAGTGCCCTGAACAATGAACATGACAAGGCCTCACGGAGCGAACTTGCCCGCAGGATTGCCCGGCTCGGCGCCGCAAGATTTGTCGATCATGACATGTCGGGTGACCAACAGCTTTCAAGTGACCAACCGGACACACTCTTCATTCCGACCGGCACGATCGACCTGTCGACAGCAAGAAAACTGGGCATCCAGACCGAGAGCCAGATCTACGGTGGCGTCGTGCCGTTTCCCTTTGTCGGGAGCAAGGTCATCACGCATCCGGCCTTCGGCGACGACCCTGCAATTCCCGGCGGATGGCGCGCTGAACTGGGCTCATCTCTTGCTCCTCACGTTCTTTCGGGCTGGTCGGCCTTCACTCTCGATGCGGTCCGCGCTGCCGCTCTTGATATGCTCGGGCGCACGGCGATCCGCCTGAAGGAGGTCGAGGCCACTGCCGGACTAGGCCAGTTCGTCGCGACGTCAGTCAAGGAACTGGACGAAGCGATGGCCCTGCTCGACGAGGCTGCCATTTCGAGGCATGGCGTGGTGATCGAGGAGAATCTCGATGACGTTGTCACCTACAGCGTCGGTAGGACGCGCCTTTTTGGCGAGGCGATTTCCTATTGGGGCACGCAGCGGCTCACCACCAACAACAGTGGCGTGACTGTCTATGGCGGTTCCATCCTTCATGTCGTGAGGGGCGGTCTGGAGCGGCTTGCGAGCCTGGGTCTGGCTGACGAACTGCAGCAGGGGATCGATAAAGCGATCGCCTATGACGATATCGTCTCGCGGTTCTATCCGGATTTGCTGGCGTCTCGCCGCAATTACGATGTCGCCGCGGGCGTCAATTCCTACGGGGAACGTCGCATCGGCGTGCTCGAGCAGAGTTGGCGTGTCGGCGGCGCGAGCGGCGCGGAGATTGCGGCGTTCGAAGCCCTGGCGCGTGACCGCGGCCGCTCGGCTGTGACATGCATGACGATGGAGATTTATGGCGAGGTAGACGCTGCTCCGGACGGCAGCATTATCTATTATAGCGGTGTCGATCCCGTGGCAGGACCGATGACAAAATATGCGATGGAGCTGGAATGACAGGCAGTCAGCTATCCTTTGACGTCGAGGGCGAGAGCCTCGAGGCAACCTTGTTGTCGCCCGACAAGCTGGTCCCTGGCATTCTCTTCATTCACGGATGGGGCGGTTCGCGCGAACAGGACATGGTGAGAGCCGAAGAGATCGCCCAATTGGGATGCATCTGCTTCACCTTCGACCTGCGAGGCCATGCCAGACATGCCGAAGAGCGCAATGTCGTGACCCGGTCGCACGGTCTTGCAGATGTGACGGCGGCCTATGACTATCTCGTCAGGCAGGAGCAGGTCGATCCCTCGGCAATTGCGGTCGTGGGCACCAGCTATGGTGGCTATCTCGCGGCATTGCTCACTGCGGCTCGCCCGATCAACTGGCTGGCGCTTCGCGTCCCTGCGCTCTATCCTGACGAACATTGGGATGTGCCCAAGGCGAAGCTCGACCGCGATCTCATCAATGCCTATCGGGCACGCTTTCGAACGGGTCGGGAAGACAAGGCTCTGGCCGCTTGCGAGCGCTTTGCCGGCGACGTTCTGATCGTTGAATCGGAACATGACGATTATGTGCCGCACACGACCATCAGCTCTTACATGTCCGCGTTCCACAACAGCAATTCGCTGAGCTATCGGATTCTAAAAGGCGCTGACCATTCGCTGCGGGATGAAGGCGGCCGACGGGCCTACAATCAGTTGCTGCTCACCTGGATAGAGGAGATGGTTCGGGGCGGTCGCCGCCCGTCACCATCCGACGCCCACGCAGAGGAAAATTTGCCATCGCAGGCTAGGAAGCTTGCACAAGGCTGATACCATCCAAGCGGATGCGTTCTTGCAGCGACGCTTCGCTGGAGTGGCCCGTTATTCCTGTTCGTGCGTTGATGCCGCAACAAATAGGAGTAGACGGCCATGTCCATGTCGGTTGAAGATCTGTCGCGCAAGATGAAGGAGATCGATTTCGCGATGCTTGCCACCCATACGGGCGGCGGCGCGATCGGATCGCGTCCGATGAGCAACAACCGCGAGGTCGATTATGACGGTAGTGCCTGGTTTTTCACGGAAGAGACCACGCTCATGGTGTCGGATATCAAGGCCGATCCCGCAGTAAATCTAAGCTATCAGGGTAAATCGGGCTTGTTGGGACAACGCCCCTTCTTTTTGACGGTGGAAGGGACAGCCATGCTCATCCGCGACAAGGACCAGTTTGAAGCGCATTGGACGAAAGGCCTGGAACGGTGGTGGCCGCAGGGCACGAAGACGCCGGGCCTTGTTCTTATCCAGGTGATTGGCAAGCGCGCGCACTATTGGGATGGCGAAGAGGAAGGCGAGCTATGGCTGGAGGGCGCTCACTGATGGCCTCGGATGACAAGCCCTCGCCCCGCCGGCTCGGAAAGGCCGGCGCATTCATTTGCGGCGTCATCATCGCCATGTTCATCATCATATTCGTCGCGAGAAATGTCTGGCATGGCGAGGAACTGGAGCAGGATCAGGTCACCGGCGACAACGTCGCGACCGAGCATACCGGCCCATCCTATAACCAGCAGCCTTGAACCTGCGCAGGTTTCAGCGGAGCCTGGAAGCCGGCCATCTTTGGAGAAGCCTAGCCTCTGCCAGCCTGCAGCGACATGAGAGCCTGAATGATCGCAAGATGGGTCAGTCCTTGCGGCATGTTGCCCAGATAGCGACCGGACACAGGATCGATCATTTCAGGATATATGCCAGCTGTGGGCGCCAGCCCGTCAATCGCTTCGGTAAATGCCCTGGACGCCGCTTCAGGCTGATCAAGCAGAATTTTGGCCTCGACCATCCAGAAGGTGCAGGCGAGGAAGCAGCCTTCTTCCTTGTCGGCTCCGGAATAGCGATAATGATAGGCTCCGCAGCCGAGCTCTCGATCAATTGCCTCGACCGTTCGACGCAGGCGATCTCGTCCGTCGAACCCAAAGCGCACAGCAAGGGCAAGGGACGCATCGAGGCGATCCGAGCCCGGATAGAAGCTATAGGCGCCGAGGCTCTCGGACCAGCAATGCTCCGTTATCCAGGCCTCGATCCTGTCTCGTTCGCGTGACCAGCGATCGCGGCAGGTCGTCGGCAATTGTCCTGCGTCAGCCAGTTCGACGGCTCGGGCCAGGGCCTGCCAGCAACTGATCTTCGACATGGTATAATGCTGCTCCTGGGCAAGCTCCCAGATCCCGCTATCCTTCTGGCGCCAGTTGTCCGCACATTGGTCGGCAAGATGGGCCAATATCTCTGCGCTGCGCGCGTCCAGGATATTGCCATGGTCTATGAAGCATGCTCGAAGATATCGCCATAAATTCCATGCTGCCGCTGATCCGTGGCGCGATTGCCAGCGACAACCGGCTCTGAACGGCGATAGCCGGGCAGGTCGACTGGCCGGACGTCAGGCGCTGCGCCGCCCCAGATCGAATAGAAAACGCGCGGCCCCACTTCCCCGATTTGCTTGAGCAGCCACGTCAGAGCAGCCTTCGCCTCCGCTTGGGCACCAACGCGCAGGAAGGCGTTGATGGTATAGCCTGCGTCGCGGACCCAGGCGAAGCGGTAGTCGTAATTCTTGGACTCGCCAATCCGTTCAGGAAGAGAGGTGGTCGCCGCCGCTGCGATCGCTCCGCTGGGCGAAAAGAGCAGGAGCTTGAGGGCCAGGGCACTTCTGACCAATGCCTCCCGATATGGTCCGTCACATTGGACCGTCTGTGCCCATGTGCGCCATTCATTGTCCGAGCCGTCTATCCGGGCGTCTATTTCGTCAAGCGAAGGCACCACCAGCGGCTCGTCTTCGCCCGCCACGATCGCGAGCAGTTCCGTCTGGCCCGCCTCGATCGTCAAACTTGCGGTCGCGCCATCATCGCCCAGATGCTCGATGATTACGGCCGATCCCCGCAGAAAGAGACCCAGCACGCTGCCGACATGGAAGACATCATGGCCTCCGACATTCTGCATATAGGGCGAAGCGGTCCCCGCCCGATGGCCAAGCCTCAACGCGATGTCGAAATGTACCGAACCTTCTAGCCCCTCGATCCGCCGCGCCAATTCGCACCAGGGCAAGCGTCCTGCGGAACCGCTGTTGAGCGATTCGACTATTCGCGCCTTACCGCCAGCGGTCGTAAATATAGTCTCGAGGACATTACTCTCGGGACGATAAGTGCGGTCGACCTCAAACGCTTCACGAGGCGTGATGGCGAAATAGCCGCCCTCCTGCGGATCAAGCAAACGATCGAACAGGGGCGGAGAATCGAGATTGGGGACACACCACCAATCGAGCGACCCATCGCCGCCGCTCAGAGCCACGGTCCGGCCATCGCCCAGGGCCGCATAATGTTCGAGCTGGAGATGGTTTTCCGCGTCGCGCCGGGGGGGTGCGTTGTCGAGCCGGATCCTGTTGATACCACCATTCCCTTGAACTGATTTCAGGCAAGAACGCACAAGAGGCGATCTATTTTCCTGATCCAGATCAGAGGTTTGAATAAGATTGCCGTCCAGATGACCCTTTGTGGAACTGGAAGGCTCTGCGGCTCGTAGTTTGCCATGTCGCCTAGAACGGCAAACTGGACTGTCGTCCATCATCCCCATCAGCAAGGAGCGAACATGGCAGAGCGTCTCACCATGCAGGACCCGCGCGCACAATATCCCAAGCCCCCATTTCCAGAGCAGCCGCAGCCGGTTCCCGGGATCGCTGCGGACATGGATCCCAGGCCTGACCATGGCGAGGAAAGCTATACCGGCTCGGGCAAACTCAAGGGCCGCAAGGCGCTGGTCACTGGCGGTGACAGCGGCATCGGCCGAGCTGCCGCTATCGCCTATGCGCGCGAGGGCGCCGATGTCGCCATCTCCTATCTTCCAAGCGAAGAGGAGGACGCAAAGGCGGTCATCGCCCTGATCGAGGCAGAGGGCCGCAAGGCGGTCGCACTGCCTGGCGACATCACGGATGAGAATTGGTGCCGCAAGCTCGTCGATGAAGCGGTAAATGGCCTTGGCGGGCTCGACATTCTCGTCATCAACGCTGGCAGCCAGCAATATCGCGATGACGTGGAGGCAGTGAGCTCGGAAGATTTTGACCGCACGCTCAAGACCAATCTCTACGCCATGCACTGGATCACACAGGCCGCCGTGCCGCATCTTCCCGCCGGCGCGTCGGTGATCACAACCGCCTCCGTCCAGGCCTATGAGCCCTCGGCCATATTGCTCGATTATGCCACGACCAAGGCAGGCATCGTCGCCTATACCAAGGCGCTGGCCAAACAGCTGATCGAAAAGGGCATCCGGGCAAATGTGGTTGCCCCCGGTCCATTCTGGACAGTCCTGCAATCCAGTGGCGGTCAGCCGCAGGACAAGGTCACCAAGTTCGGGGAGCAGAGCCAGTTCGGCCGCCCTGGTCAGCCGGTCGAGATCGCGCCTATCTATGTGCTGCTGGCCTCGCAGGAGGGCAGCTATATCACCGGTGAAGTCTATGGCGTGACCGGCGGCGCCGGGATCGCCTGACGCAAGGATGGCCCCGCGTCACCGCGGGGCCATCATCCCAACAGATATGGTTCTGACAGGATAACGCCGGGCCGGCACCTCAAGATGGAGCGGCACGGCCAGAGGCCTTAGTCGCGCAGGCTATCGGGAACCACGCCGCCATTTTCAGCGAGTTTCGTCATCACCGCCCTGTGCAGCGCGATATTCTGCCCTGCGCTGCCGTCAGCGCCTTCATGGACAGCCAGTTCGTCGGCTAGTTCCTTGCGCGCCGCAAGGCTGGAATCGAGATCGAGCAGCTTCAGCAGATCGACGATCGAACTTTGATAATTTCCCCCGCCGCCCCTGGCGTCGGCCATGGCCGAAAGAACCGCGCCGACATCGACCTGCGGCAGCGAGGCTGCCTCAGATGACGCGGTGGCCGTGGCGGGCGACGCAGAGGGCGTAGTGGCTGGCGGGGTCGGGCTGGCCGTCTGGACATTCGTGGCGGATGCAGGAGCGCCATTGCTTGCCTTCTGGTCGTCATGACCAAAAATCTTGTCTCTGATCTTACTGAAGATGCCCATGTGCCTGTCCTCCATATGCTGGTTCAATCATCACCAAACGGCGGGTGGCAAAGAAAGCTCCCATGGGAACGAGCTTGGACGCGGCGGGTTGACGTTCCGACAGAGGATGATCCGGGAGACGATCAATGAAGATGCAGTTCGCGACGGTGGCGATATCATTGGCAGCGCTGACACTTGGCGGATGCGGCAAGAAGGTCGATACGACGTCCAACAACGCCGCGGCGGCGCCGATGAACAGCGTCAACGCCATCGAACCGGCGCCTGTTGCGGAGAGCGCAGGCCAGATGTTCGCCAATGCGGCAGCGGCGAGCGATACATTCGAAATCGAAAGCTCGAGATTGGCGCAAGCCAACAGCCAGTCGGCGTCCGTAAAGAAATTCGCGGAATCGATGATCAAGGCGCATACCGATTCAACGGCAAAGCTCGGCCAGGCTGCGAGCGCTGCGTCCCCGGCCATCGTACCCAAGCCGCTCCTGTCCAGCGCGCAGCAACAGTCGCTCGACTCGCTCAAGGGCAAGAAAGGTGCCGACTTCGATGCCGCCTATATCGAAGCGCAGACCAAGGGACATCAGGAGACGCTCGACACGCTCAAAGCCTATTCTGCCAATGGTGACGTTCCCTCACTGAAGGAATTTGCGACCAAGCTTGTTCCCATTGTGACAGCACATCTCAACATGACGAAGGGCCTCAAGTCCTGAACGGACATTTCTTTTTCAGAATCTCTCTGTGTGTACGGACGGGCCATGGCGGAGATCGCCAATGACCCGGCTCCCTGCCCCTTCGATCTTGCATGAGGCAGATCGAAGGGGCTTTTGAGCCTGCGAGCAAATGCAGCGTCGGCCCGATATCGCGTGTCCTTCGACCGGCCTGGACTGACGGCACCCGACCGGAAGCACATGCTCCACCTCTGTCACTCAGCAGCGTCAGCCGATCACTTGCAAAGTTCATGTCCGCCCGATCCACAGCGCGAAGTTCTTCATCCACGCCCGCCAGTCGCCGATGCGACCGGCCTAGGACGATGCTCCATGCGCTGGAGGTGCCGCGACTGGATGAACATGCCCGATCGCCGCACGAAGCGGGTCTGACTGCAAGCCCCTATACCTCGCTCGCCTTGCGCGCCCGTCTTAGCGCACTGCTCGGCCTTACACTGTCCGGCGTCGCTTTGGCGCTTTTCCGGGCTGCCCGCCGATCTTAACATCTTTGGCCAGAATCTCAGTGCAGCATTCGGCGCAAGGTGGGCACCAGCCTCCGGACGAGGTCGGGCTTTAACACCAGGGGCGCGGAAGGATGGGCGTGGACGGCTTGATGATCGAATGCTGCCGCACAGAAAACATAGGGGATGCCATAGAGATCGAGGTCGTCTGCCAGAAGACCGGAATCGCCTCGCCCCAGACGCACGTCGAGCACCGCTCCTACAGGCATCTCATCCGCCACTGCGGCGATACCGTCGGCCAGAGTGGCGTAGGGACCGTCGACAACATAATGCGCGTCTTCCAGGAGCTCAGCGATTATTGCCGCAACTGCCGGATCGTCCTCGACCAGCAGGATTTTGCGGTCGCCGCAATATTCCTCGGTCATGCAGCCTACTCAAGACCAAAATGGGCGCGATAGCGCTCGAAACAGCGTGCTCCGCATCGCAGGCGTATCAATGCGCCTTCGGCCATAGCCGTAGCGCGCCGGGGATCTTCTGCAACCAGCGGCCGGATCGCCTCGTCATTCCAGTCCCGGCTGTGCTTCACGTCAAGAACGGCGTGAAGGTCGAAATAGCGCCGCTCGCTGCCCGACAATCCGATCCTCCGCAGGCCGCGGGCTGTATGGGCTGAGCGGTCCGGCGCAGTCAGTTCAATAACCCCCAGCGCTCCGACACTGTGCCAGGCATAGGCACGCAAAGATGCCATCGCTGTCATTGCGTTTGCCAATGCCAGGCTTTCCCACACTGTATTTTCGATGCGTGTATCGAGGTCAAGAATGTCGATCAGTTGCCCAAGCATGGGTCCATGCATGCCCTTGGGATTACCTCGCCCCATCTCGTCCCAATAATTGCGTGCCAATTCCAGCTTAGCGCGTGCGGGCAGCTTCACCTGCGTCAGCGCGACAAGATCGTCAAACCCCGCTTCTCCGGCTGCCTCCTGGGACAGGAACCAGCGCAACTCGTCTCGGCTCGCCTCATCAGCAAGCCAGGGGAAAAGGCGATCTTGTTGCCCGGGTCCGATAGCCTTGAGCTTTTCGAACCAAGCAATAAATCCGTCGGCATCGGTCGGTGCCTCGGCGGCTTCCTCGATCACCTCTTTCCGCAGTTCCTCCAGAAAGGCATGCTGCAACCGCTGCATGACAATATCGTCGCCGAATGAAGCGGGAGACATGTTCTGAGGAAATGCCGGTGCCAGCCGTCGTCTGTTCCAGAAACTGAGTTCTTCCTGAAAGGGCTGATCAAGAACTAGCGGGATGTGATGTTTAAGCTGTGTCGCCACGGGGGTGCCTTCCGATAGATATATCTAGAAAGCCGAAGGCCTCATAACCGTTCCAGAAAATTCCACTGATCAAGATCAACCCTCATACTGAGTGTCCGTAAGCGTCCGCCCGGGACCGTTGGCGGCAGAAAACGCCCCATTGCGGACATTGCCTAGCCTCCTTAGCCTATCTCATGAAATCAAACGGTGGCTACTGCTGTTCGAAAGGGGGAATGTTGGGGTGAGCCTGGAAACCGGAACAGAAGCTAGACTGGCGCTGGCGAGACGCTGGGAGACGCCAGCTCGGTGGATCATGTATTTGGCGATGGCGGGCATCGTCCTATCGTGGCTGGTGCAAGAATTTTGGGTGGCCCTTGCATCTGCGACTGTCGCCATGCCGGCTGCTTGGCTCTTCAACCTTCACTGTCCGGAGTGCGCTTGGCCAGCCTACCGTGTTTACGGGACCGCGAAGGCCAAGCAAGCCGCAGACCAATTCCTCGCACCGCTGTATTCCAAGCATCTTTGGAAGCAGCCGACGGCGTGTTCAAAATGCGGGCATTCGTTTCGCTCGTCAGAAAATATTGGCAAGATCGCTCACTAACCCCCGAATGCGCGTTCACGCCTGCGGGGTGGCCCAGTTCCAAGGCAACAGTTCATCGATCCGGTTGATCGGATGCCCCTTGCCTATGCGGTCGAGGATATCGGCAAGCCATTCCTGCGGATTGACGCCGTTGAGCTTGGCCGTCTCCAGCAGCGAAAGCATGGAAGCGGCGCGCTCACCACCGCAATCGGCGCCTGCAAAAAGCCAGTTCTTGCGGCCCACGGCTATGCCCCTGAGGGCATTCTCCGCTTGGTTGTTGTCGATCTCCAGCCTGCCGTCGTCGGTGTAGGTGAGCAGTTGCGGCTTCAACTTCACGGCATAACGCAGCGCCTCGGCCAGCGGTGATCGGGCCGAGGCCTTGGACAGCACTTCGTCGGCCCAGGCGAAGAAATCCAACGCCTTGAGCTTCGAGAGCTTGCGAGCTTTGCGGCGGAAATCCGCCGGCTCACGCACGATCTGCCGTTCGACGTCGTAAAGCTCTCCGATCATCTGCAGCCCTTCGAGCGCAGCCGAGTTTGGGTCTGCCTTGTAGACATCGTTCAGCTTACGCCGGGCATGGGCCCAGCAGGCAACGGGCGTGATCGGCGCCGGTTTGCGGTCACTCGCGTAGAGGCGATCGAAACCGGCATAGGCATCGGCCTGCAGGAAGCCCGCAAAGGTCTTGAGGTGCTCGCGAGGTCGCTCGCCTCTGCGATCGGGGCTGTAGCGGAAAAGCGCTGCCGACTTGTCCAGATGGCTCCATCGTCGGTTATCACGAAGGTAGACCCATAGCCGCCCGGTTGCTGTCTTCCCGGTCCCTGGCGCTAAAACCGGGACGGGTGTGTCGTCGGCGTGGAGCTTTACGCTGGCCATGACGTGATCGGCGATCCGATCGACCAGCGGCTGCAGTAGCCAGCTTGCCTGGCCGAGCCAGTCCGCCATGGTCGAACGGCTGATCTCCACGCGCTCGCGAGCGTATATCTGTGACTGGCGGTACAGCGGCAGATGATCGGCAAACTTGGAAACGATAACGTGGGCCAGCAGGCCAGGACCAGCGCGGCCACGCGGCACGGGAAGCGCCGGGGCGGGTGCCTGGCTGATTGCATTGCAGCGGTTGCACGAAAGCTTGGGTCGGACATGACGGACGACGCGGAAGCGGCCGGGGACATACTCCAGCACTTCGGTCACATCTTCGCCGAGCTTGCCCATTGTGCCGCCGCAGTCAGAACAGCCGTCGGCATCCGGCGCTGCGTGCATAACCTCGTCGCGAGGGAGATGGTCGGGCAGCGGAGCACGGCGAGGCTTGCGAGGGGCAGCCTTGGCCGAAGCATCTTGCACATGCCCCTCGATCACGCACTCGGCATGGGCATGCTCGGCCTCGAGATCCTCCAGCGTCAGCTCGAGTTGATCGGCCTGAAGATAAAGGCGTTCCGACGACTGTCCGAACTTCATGCGCCGGAGGCGGGCTAGTTGGACTTTGAACTTCTCGATCTGCAGCGCCGTCAGCTTGATCGAGTTCTGGGCGGTCTCGAGCTTCTCGCGGGTCGCGTCATGGGCCGCGCGTTCGGCTTCCAGCTCCTGCTCTGAAGCTGCCAGGCGTGCGCGCATCGCCTCGGCAAAAGCGCGCAGTTCTGCAGGATCAACAGGGAGTTCGAGATCGTCGGGAGACACGCTTCCCGCTAGCAGAATCCGGCCTTCCGCCCAAGCAGAAAGCCCGGAAATGCGGCAATTATTGCGTCAAATCTGGAGCGGTACGCGGGGTGGATCAGGGGCCACCGTGCGGCGCCAATCCATCGCTTCGATCAGCAGCGCAAACTGCGCCGAGGTCAACACGACACCGCCCTCAATGAGCGGCGGCCAGACGAAACGGCTGCGTTCCAAACGCTTGGCGAACAGGCAAAGTCCTGTCCCATCCCAGTGCAACGCCTTTAGGTAATTGCCGCTCTTGCTACGAAACACGAAGACATGCCCACCGTAGGGTTCGACCGCGAACAGCGGACGGACCAGCGCCGCCAGCCCATCGAAACCGAGCCGCATGCTGACCGGCTTGCTCGCCAGATAGACCTTAGTTCCGGGCGCAAGCGAGATCACGATACGTCCCGGAATGCACGCAGCACGCGGGCCAACGCCTTCTCGTTGACGTAGCTGTCTACGGACAGGCGCACGCCGCTCGGCAGGTCTATGTCTATCGCGCCGGGGCGGGCACCGGGATGTGGGCGGATCAGTTCCTCCGGCGCTGACGGCATCGACGACGAAACAGGTCGCGGCGCCTTCTGGGGCTCGGACACCGCCGGCACAGATACAGGCTCCGCCGTTATGATCGCACCGTAGGGAATGAACTCGAGCGCCTCGCTGGCGATGGCCGCCGCCTGGCGACGCGCCGATCGCCAATTATAGATCAGGCTCTCGGCAATCTCGTGGCGCTCAGCGACCTGACGCACCGATACGCCGTCTGCATCCGCCTCGGCGAGGATCGCTGCCTTCTCGACATCCGAAAACTTTCTGCGCCGTTCGGTGCGCGCGATGATCTCTACCCGATCCTTCACTAGGCCTCCTTCTGGAGTCCAGAAAGAGACTCCTTAGCGGAGGTCCATCAGCGCCGAGCCTGAATGCCGCAACACGCGGGAGGCCGTACGCTTACGAGTGTCCCACTGACCTTCCCCATATGTTTCTTAGTCGACCCGCTTCTCGGCTATCGTGGTGGGTTCGTTGCCCAGTAAAGGTGACAGGACGGAATGTTCCACCATTCATAGCTCCGCCGCAGCAACACGAGATGACGTTCGATTAGCGGCCGGATGGCAGTGCGCATCTGATAGCGGCGAACATGCCGGACGGCGCGAGTGCAGACGCAGTCGCGGCCATGATCGCCTCGGCCTCACTTGGTTTAAAAGTCGAGAAGGGCAGCCCGCTCAGGATCAAATCCGCCTCACCCAGATTATGCTCCGCCAGATGCCGTGCCACATCGCCCGCCGACCCTTTGACAACGATCAGTCGTCGATCGGCGCTTGCCGAACGCAGCTTTCCGACAAATTCCTCGCCAGTATCGATCGCAAGCAGTCTTGCGTCGGGACGCATCCGCTCGAGCATGGCAAAAGTGAACCGGCCGCTCCCCGGACCATATTCAACGGCGATCCTCACCTTCGACCAATCGACAGGCGCCAGCATATGGCGAACCATACGCGCGGATGCCGGAAAAGCCGACCCAACCATTGAGGGATGGCGTAAAAATTTTGTCGCCGCGACTAATCCTGTATCTTTCACTTTCGAACTCCTCCGTTCCCGACCATGGCCGTACATCCACCCCCCTCTCTCGGCGGTCTGATTGCGATCGAGCCGGGTCCATGGCCTTCGCTCCAGGGAACCTCGACACATAACAGATGTACTTAAGAACAGACCAAGAACGAGTACAGCGCTATGACGCACGAGATTCATCATCCCAAGCTCGACGAGCATCCCGGATCGAACACTGAGAAGGATCAAGCGAATTGGGTGTCGGGCGATGATCCCATGACCGGAGCGAAGGCAAGCTACCTAACCTGTGTCATTCACGATGTTAAAAATAAGATCAAATTGCTCACCAGGCATCATTTGGCGTCAGCTAGAAAATGCATGCATCCAAAATGGCTCAGCGCTGGCGATCAGCTGGCATTCTAGCTCTTTGGCGCGTCTATGACCGCAATCTCGATTGTGAAAAGGAGCACCTTGCGCTCGTCAGTCACCGAAATGCTGAAGCCTTGACCTCCCTGAAGCACGTCAGGCTGATTGTCCATGACTTCACCGGCAAAGCGGATCGCGAATTGCCTTGCCGCGCTTTGGTCGCGCAATTCCGCTCCGATCTCATCAGCTTCTTCGTCGGAAGCGGAGAAAAAGTAACGTGGCATATTAACCTCCAGCCGCCGCCCAAAGTATCGATTGGTGCAACCTCGTGCGTTAAACTGTTTTAGGGAACAGAGACGATAGGCTTCCAGCGAAATGCGGGGCGACCTGATCAAGGTGCAGGTAGAGCGGATTGAAGTCGCCCTCCCGCCGGATTTTGTCCCAGTCTTTGATCGCGATCCATCGCCCGCTATGGTTGATGATGCCATCCTTCGCGAGGGCCTTGAGCGTCCGGTTTACATGGACACTCGTCATTCCGGTGGCGTCCCCAAGTTGTTCCTGCGTCATGGGCAAATGAAAATCGGCTGCGTCTATGACGCCAGCGGCGTGCATACGCACCGCAATTTCGCACAGGATATGAGCGATACGCGCCCGGGCGTCGCGTCGGCCTACATTCAGCACCCATTCCCGGTATATCGATGCATCGACCAAGCCGTCGATCCAGAGCGCTTGGCCCACGGCAGGACGCTCCAGAGCGATTTGCCGAAGAGGCTCTCGCTCAATGTCGGCAACTTCAAGTTCGGTCAGCGCCTGGACGCTATGGTCGGCAATGTTGAGAAACAGATGCTGAAGGTCGAGCAGATCGCCAGTCAGGTGAATGGACACGATCTGACGCGATCCATTCACAGTGAGCTTGTGTCGGAACGCCAATCCCGCCAGAACGAAACTGCAGTGCGGACGGGGCGGCTCTCCTTCGCGAACCACATAGGCACTTGGGTTTAGATACCGATGCTGAAAAGGAAGTGCAGACACGGCAGCGCGGTCAGCATCGCTGAGCGCGGCGCGCTGAGACAATCGCCGTGCGAGAAAGTCCAGATTTGCTTGCAATGACATGCGACCTCCACAGGGCGGGAGCACACACATCTCTCTGTCGCCAAGACACCCATGCTAGTTGCTCGGCAATTTCATGTCCTTAACATGCTGGCTAACATAAGCCATAACAATCTCAATCGTAGCGGTCTGTGGCGGATGGAGCGCAGAAGCATTTGGCATCGAAGGATTGGCATCAATGTTGGCAGGACGCCCTCCCGCCAATTATTTGGTCAGCAATTGGCTCCTCGTCATTGGCCGCTGAGGCGAGAACGGCGGATTTTATCCAGAGCTGCCTCTCGCCCCCGGTGCTGTGAACGGCGTGAGTTGGTCGACCCAAGACATTGGACTTCAACAGGGGCAGCTATATTACCTTTGCCGGAGATAGCCCCCAGTCCGCCGCCAGACAGTCCAACAACAACCCGGTGCCGATGGGCTCGCGTCAGTCTATGATAAAAGTTATGCTTTCCGGCATCCCGGCAGGATTGGCCGTTCATGAACGTCAGGCGGAAATGTGCATCGACCGGCACTTGGTTTCCCGGGCGGTCGGAATTGCGCTTGCATCTGCGCATCCGGCTGTGTGATTTTCCCGATCAGGAAGATGATGACCACGATTGCCCGACAGTTCGGCGCCGAGGTGTCTCGCGCGCATAAGGTTCTCGGCATGATCCGAAGGGAGCTTGGGTTGGCATTCAATATCGATGCGCGGCTCGTCGGCGAGCTTGAACGGGGTAAGCCGACCGCGCAGCACGGAAAGGCCGCCTCAGGTTCGCCGTCTTGATTATGTTCGGGCCGATCGCGGACGACGAGCCCGCCCTCGCCCACTCTCCGCTTCTCCGGGCTGCCCGGCTGACGATCGACTATATGGTCGCCAACGGCCCTATCGGACTCACGCCGTCCAAAGCGTTGAAACGCTATTTCGTGCAATGGGCGGCCGAGGCCTTCGCGTGGCCGCATTACACCGCTGCCGATCTTCTCGCGGTCAACCGCGTTCTCAATGAGCAGGATTTCCCGCCGTTGGTCTTGCTCCACGATGTCCTGCTGGGCGCAAGGCTGGCACGGCACTATCGCGGCGCGCTGGTCCCGACAAAACTGGCCATCGGATTGAAGGACCGGCCAGCGCAATTATGGCAATTGCTGGCCAGGCATCTCCTGTTCGAAATCGACCATGGCCGATATGCGCGGGCAAGCGAGCGTCCGGTCGGAAACTGGGATATCTTCCTCAACATCATCAACGTGGAGGCACAGGCCGGGGTCACCGAGGAGCGGCTCTGCCATGTCCTTTTCGGCGGCGAGGAAAGGGATTTCGCACGCCATGGCTGGCAGGTGGCGGCCGGATTCTACATCCATGTCCTGCGGCCCCTGTGCTGGACCGGCCTCATGGACGAGCTTCGGTCCGGACGCGGCTTCGACCGGCAGCAACTGTTCGTCAAGACGCCGTTGTGGCCGGCCGCGCTGGCGCTCGAGACGGACGCATCGCTACGTCCCGTGGTGCGCCACTGATCATCCTTCCAGATCGGTATATGTGCCGCGCACTCTGGCGCGCCTGCGGCCGAGCTAGCGAACTCTTCCTGACCTGATGGCCTCGCCTAGAGCAGCGCCCGGTAGCCACCTGCGGCCAAGCCCCGTGCCTGCGTGACCAACCGCCGGGTGCGCAGCTTCAGATAGTCCGATTCATCCTGCCAGTCGCGCTCGACCTTCTCCTTGCCGAACAGGCGGATGGCGGTCTGGCGCAATGTGTTGCCATCGGCGATCGCGTCCAGCGCCGCGACCAGGAGCGGCCAGCGGGCCGCCTGGCTCGGCGTCGCTACGGAAGTCGGTGAAGCCGTGCCGGTCCGGCACAGCCGGTCCCAGCGCTGCAGCGCTGCCAGCCGGTTGGACAGGCGATGCCCGTCGAGCAGATATCGGAGCCTGACCGGCCCGTTGAGCAGCGTCCCCGATTCCAGGCTGAGCCGGACCGCACCACCCGGCGCGTCGATCGCCAGTTCCTCTCGCCCGCCGCAGCGAAGCATCGCGGCTCGCCACGGAAGGGCCAGGAGATCGAACCCGTCATTCAGAATCGCGCCGGAGGCCGCTTCGACGGGGATGACGCTGCCATCGAGCCCTGCGTCCCAGAACAGGCAGGCTTCGCCCGCAGGCAGGGCCGGATCCTCGGCGAAAACACAGCCCCCAGTCGCCGGGCGGTGGCACAGCGTCGATCAGGAGCAGTTCGGGATTGGCGCGCAAGATCCGGCGACGAGCAGGCTGGCCTTCATACTCCTGCCTGCGGCGCAGGATTTCCCAGGCCAGCTGTGCCGGCGTGGCGGGCGCGCCAGCGCCGGGCGCGGGCCGCGCTATCAAGGAAGGCGGCTGCGCGCCTGCGTTTCTTGGATGCAATGCCTGTCTCCCACAGCCCGGTGGAAGCGCCATGCGAGCATGATTGCAGGATGACGGCCTGCAAAAACTCGTTCTCGGGCGGGGGAAAAGGTCTGTTTCCAGCATGTTGGACAGGGGCCTGCGGATAGTCCGCATATATTTGCGATATAATGCGTGGCTGACTTGCGGCGCAGAAACCGAGTCGTTGGCGGGACAATAGATCAGCAGGTCTGGCTGCATCGCGCGCTGCGCGGCGCGACCGCGCTCTTGCGGCAAGGCCGCCGGGCCGCACGCGTCCCGGCCATTCGGCGTCGATCGCTTGGCAGGCATGGGCCGGCGTCCCGCCGACCCTGGCGGACGCCGCGGCGCGCGGCGGCGTTACGGGTCGGGCCTCTCCCGGTGCGGCGGGTGCATGCGGCGCTCCCGGCTAGGCCCGTCGCGGCCCGGGGCAACCCCGGCGCTGCGCTGGGGGTGCTCCACTGCGTTTCGCCCTCTGGTCCACCCCATCGCTGCGCGATGGGGACCCCGGGAGGTGCCCCCGGCCGCTGAGCCGGGCCTCTTGGTCGCTCGTGCCGCCCACCCCCGCCTTTTGCGGGGAGGCCTTGTGCTTTTTTGGGCTGGCGCAGGAGACAGACCATGCGTGAACCTCGCAAGCCTAGTGCCCGTGGAAAGGGTGCTGGCGACACGCGTCAGGAAGAGACGCGGAACAACCTCTATGACGAGGTGACCGCCCGGATCATCACGCAGCTGGAAGGCGGATGCCTACCCTGGGTGCAGCCATGGGGGACAGGCGAGGGCAGTGGCGCATTGCCCGGCCTGCCGCGCAACGCGCTTACCGCGCGGCCCTATTCGGGCGTCAACATCCTCATCCTGTGGGGCGCGGTGATCGCGCATGGCTGGCCCTCGCAAAGCTGGCTGACCTTCCGGCAGGCCCGGCAGGCAGGCGGTTGCGTCCGCAAGGGCGAGCAGGGCGTGACCGTCGTCTATGCCGACCGGTTCATTCCCAAGGAGGCGGAACAGGCGAGCCTCCGGGGGAGCACCGCCCCGCCGAACGGCAATGCACCGCCCGAGGTCAAATCCATTCCGTTTCTCAAGCGCTTTACGGTCTTCAATGTCGCCCAGTGCGAAGGACTGCGCGAAGGGTTGGCCCATGATCCTGCCCCGCTGCCCGAACGGGAAATCGTCCCCGTCGCCGAGGCGGTCATTGCCGCATCCGGTGTCGATTTTCATGTCGGCGGCGACCGCGCCTTCTACATGCCTTCGCTCGATTATGTTCAGGTGCCACCGCAACCGGCCTTCTTCGAGCAGGTGAATTATTACCGGACCTGCCTGCACGAACTGACCCACGCCACCGGCCACCCCAAGCGGCTGGGCCGGAACCTCATCAACAGCTTCGGGAGCAAGGACTATGCCCGCGAGGAACTGGTCGCCGAAATGGGTTCCGCCTTCCTCTGCGCTGCGCTTGGCATCACGCCGACCGTCCGCCATGCCGACTATATCGGCGCATGGCTGGAGGTCCTGCGCGAGGATAATCGCGCCATCTTTCGCGCCGCCAGCGCCGCAACCAAAGCCGCCGACTGGCTGCTGTCGCGGCACTGCGAGGCGCAGGCGGCCGCACAGGATGGGAGGCCCGAGGCAAACACGTGGCTGCGGAGGGCGGCATGATCCTCGTGCCCCCCGACCTCCGCTTCGCGCTGCGCGCCAACGACATTGCGCGGCGGGCTTGCGACGCGAATGGCGAGCGCTTCGACCCGCTGCCTGTCGTCAAACTGTTCAATCCCGTGGGCGCGGCGACATGGCTGGCGACCGAGCTGGGCGAGGACGGCGACACCCTGTTCGGACTGGCCGATCTTGGCTTCGGCTGCCCGGAACTCGGCCATTTCAGCCTGTCCGAGATCGCCGCCGTGCGCCTGCCCTATGGGCTGTTCATCGAACGCGACCTCTCGTTCGACACCGGCTTTTCCCTGACCGTCTGGACCGAATGGGCGCGCCGTGCCGGTTCGATCCTGTGGGCCGAGACCCTGTTGCGCCGCGCCGCCCAAAGCGGATCAACGCCCGGCGCGGACCCTTCGCGGGAGGCAAGCAACGCCCAAGACCTTCCGCATCGTTCCGGCGAACCGGACGGCGGATGAGGGCTCCCATCAAAGTACTATTTTGATGGGGTCCTTGACGCGCAGGCGGCGCGCTTCGCCGCCAATTGCAAAACCGGCCCCCCTACGCCGCGAAGTGTGAGGGACCGGCACTCACAAGGAGTAAGAGCCATGACACTCGTTTTTATCGCGCCTGACAAGCTTTCCGTCAGCAGGACCAACATGCGCTATGGGCGAAAGGCCCCCGATGTGTCCGACATCCTGCCGACTGTGCGCAAGCGCGGCGTCATCCAGACGCTGCTGGTCCGTCCAACTCCTGTCCCGAGCGGCGTCGATGGGTCCAAGGAGGGACATTTCGAGATAATCGCGGGCGCGCGGCGCTTCCACGCCGCGCTCATCGTCGCCCAGGAAACCGGCGAGGCCGAGCCGCTTCCCTGTCGCATTCTTTCTGAAACCGACGACGCTGCGGCCATCGAGGCATCGATGATCGAGAATCTGGCAAGGCTGGATGCCGACGAAGTGACCCAGTGGGCAACCTTCACCCGGCTGGTGAAGGAGGGCCGAACTGTCGATGACATTGCCGCGACCTTCGGGCTTCCAGACCTCACCATCGCGCGGGTCCTGGCGCTCGGAAACCTCCTGCCGCGCATCCGTGCGGCTTACGCGGCGGAGAAGATCGACCGCACCACCGTTCGCCACCTTACCCTCGCCAGCAAGAGCCAGCAGCGGAGCTGGCTGGCGCTGTTCGACGACCCCGACAGCTATGTGCCGACCGGCCATCAGTTGAAGGCTTGGCTCTTTGGCGGGCAGTCCATCCCCTCCCGCTTCGCCCTGTTCGACCTCGACACCTACAAGGGCGCGACCATCGCCGACCTGTTCGGCGATGACCGCTATTTCGCCGATGCCGATGCCTTCTGGACCGCGCAGAATGCCGCCATCGAGGCGCGTCGGACGGCCTATCTGGAGGAGGGCTGGAGCGATGTCGTCATCGTGCCGCCATCCGATCCTTTCCACAGCTGGGAATATGAAAAGGCGGCCAAGCGGAAGGGCGGGCGTGTCTATACTGATGTCCGGGCAACCGGCGAAGTCAGCTTCCATGAGGGCTATCTCACCCGCAAGGAAGTCCAGAGAGTGGCTCGGGGTGAAGGGTCGCAGCCTGCCAGCATTGCGCGTCCCGAAATCACCTCGACCATGCAGACCTATATCGACCTGCACCGCCATGCCGCCGTCCGCGCGGCCTTGCTTGGCCATCCCGGCGTCGCTTTGCGGCTCATGGTCGCCCATGCCATTGGCGGATCGCATCTGTGGCGCGTCTCACCCGAACCACAGTCCAGCCGCAATGACGGGGTGCGCGAAAGCCTCGAGACCTGTCGCGCCGAAACCGTCTTCGACGAGCGCCGCCGCGCGATCCTCGATATGCTTGGCGTCTCGCCCGAGGAGCCGACCATTGTTGGAAGTCACGTGTCTTCCAGCAACGGGGGCGATGGCGACGCTGCTCAGGGGACGCATGACTCCCGGCAGGGCGTCGCAGGCATTTTCGATCGGCTGATCGAGCTCCCCGATGCCGTCGTCATGGAGATCATCACGATTGTCATGGGCGAAACCATGGCCAGCGGCAGTGCCGCTGTCGCGGCGGCAGGCACGCACATCGGTATCGACATGGCCGACTGGTGGGAGGCGGACGCTGTCTTTTTCGAGCTGGTCCGCGACAGGCAAGTCCTGTCGCGGATCGTCGCCGAGGTGGCGGGCGAGACCGTCGCCAGCGCCAATGCCGGTGAGAAAGCCAAGGTGCTGAAAAGCATCGTCGCTGACCATCTCGCCGGTGCCAATGGACGCGCCAAGGTCGAACGCTGGGTGCCGCGCTGGATGGCATTTCCGGCGTCGGCCTACACGACGCGCGGTGGCGTCGGCACGGTGGCGGCGCAGGCGAAGGCGGAAGTGGCGCGGTCGGTCGAGCCGCAAACTGACAGCCAAGACGAGCCTTTCGAACAGGCGGCCTGAATTGCGGGCGCGGGCGGATTGCATCCGCCCGCGCTTGTTTTGCCGGGAAAAAATCGCGCCGCGTGGCCGCCGCCGGATCGGCGTCGGCCAGGCGGCGAACGGGTCGTCGGCACGGCTTTGCCGCTCGTTGAACGGCACGCCTTTCCAGCCATGATCGCCGCATGACGCGCGCCGACCAGAGTGAAATCCGCATGCGGATCGTGATCGACGAGCCAGTCATCGGCGTGGCGCACAGCCTCCACTCCAAGGACGGTCGGCCGCTCGACGCCCAATGCTCCGAGGGCGGCGAACCGCTTGCCTTCGACTTCGCCACAAGGGTCGCGCCCGGCCCCAAATTCTTCGGCGACCAGGTGCGGGGGGAAGGCCCCGAGCGCCGCTTCGTCCATGTCCTGATCGGACAGATGGCTGGTGATCCGTCCTTGCCCTGGACCCGCCGGATGAAGATCGACATCCACGATATCGCCACCGAAATGCTCGACCGCGCTGCCCGAGGGGGCGTTATCGAAACCCGCGTCCACGGCACCGCCAGGGATGGCACACCCGCCTGCGCGACGCTCAAGCCGACGTCACGGCTCATCGTCTAGCCATGGGCCGGATCGAAGGGCCGGATGCTGGCCTTGAGGATTGGGGGCGGACGACAGGCCGCTTGTGATCGGCCCCGCTAGCTGTAGCCTCCCTGATACCATCGTCCTTCTGCCCCTCATCGCCGACCCCATTTGCCTCTGTGCATGGCAGGTCTGGCGCCGGTCGTCCTGATCCGCGCAACGGCTGCGCCGATCTTCTTCCCCGGCTTGGGCGCTTCGCTCCTGCGCCTTCCTCGCGAGACAAGAAGCCCGGCTTTCGCCGTCCTCCGCTGCGCTTCGGCCTGTCCACCCCATAGCCTGGCGATGGGACCCCGGCACAGGTGCGCGTCGTCCGACCGTCGCCCGGTCGACTGCCATCGAGGCCGCATGGGGCGGCGATCGAGCAAGCAGAAGGACACTAAGATGGCACAGATTGGCAGCTTCACTCGCGGTGAGAACGGCATCTACACCGGCGAAATCCGCACCCTGACCCTTCGCGTCAAGGCCACCATCCGGCCCGTCGAACGCGATAACG
Organism: Sphingobium sp. AntQ-1; assembly: GCF_028538045.1. Classification (NCBI taxonomy): domain Bacteria; kingdom Pseudomonadati; phylum Pseudomonadota; class Alphaproteobacteria; order Sphingomonadales; family Sphingobiaceae; genus Sphingobium; species Sphingobium sp. AntQ-1. Next base: position 1,758,508 of record NZ_CP117158.1, on the reverse strand, counting down.
ACAAGGCGCCCGACCACCGCGTCCACACCGGCGGCGTGGAATTCGGGGCAGGCTGGACCAAGGTGGCGCGTGAAACCGGGGCTGAATATCTCAGCCTCAAGCTCGACGATCCATCCTTCCCGGCACCGATCTACGCGACGCTCACCCAGGGCGACGATGGCGAACACAAGCTCATCTGGTCGCGCTGATCCGGCGGCCCCGCGCCAGGCGGCGCGGGGCCTTGCCCGTAAAAGGTGTCGAAATTCGAACCCGCCATTCCGACACTCTTCACCCAGGGTCTTGGCATCCATGTCCGGTGACGCGGCCCGCACTCTCGCGGCCGCCTCGTACCGGGGTATCCGCGACATGGACGACGATGACATCCAGCGAGCCAACCGCGCCAGGCGGGGCTCGCCATTCCTCAACACCGATCAGGCGGCAGCCTATCTCAAACTGTCAGCCCGTACGCTCAAGCGTCTCAAGCGGGCCGGGAAAGGCCCGGTTTTTCGCCGCCACAGCCGTTTCGTGCAATATCATATCGACGACCTGGACAGCTGGTCGCGCGAGCATGCGGGCAAGGATTTCATGGCATGAGCGGGCGCCGGACCCGCGCAGATGACGCCCCTCTGCTCGCCTGGGGCGACGCGCTGCGCGCGCAGACTATGCGGCGCGCACGGCTGGGCCGCCGCATCGCGGCGGTCGGTATCACCACGCTGGTCGTGCTGGCATCCGCCGCGCTTCCGCCCACGCCCCGGTTCGTGTGGAATGCGAGTGCCAGCGCGCCGATCGGGCTCTACTGGGTCCGGCCAGGCGCCGACCTGAAGCCCGGCGACATGGTCGTGGCGCAGCTTCCTCAAGGCGCTGCGCAGATGGCCGCCCGGCGGCGTTACCTGCCCTTGAACGTGCCCCTGGTGAAGCGTGTGGTCGCCGTCGCGGGCGATGAGGTTTGCGCCCTGGGGAAGGATATCTTCCTCAATGGACGGCGCATTGCCGAACGTCGCCACGCCGATGCACAGGGGCGCCCCATGCCGACATGGTCGGGCTGCCTGCGCCTGCGCGGTCGCCAACTCTTCCTGATGATGGACGCGTCGGCCTCGTTCGATGGTCGCTATTTCGGGGTGACGGGCGGGGTTGATGTCGTGGGGAAGGCGCGGCTGCTATGGGCGCGCTGAAGCGGCTGGTGACCCTCGGCGCGCTTCTGCTCGCCTCGCCATCCGATGCGCAGACGGTCGCTCGTTGGCGACCCTATGTCGACGAGGCATCGGCCCGCTTCGGCGTTCCCATCGACTGGATCGAACGGGTCATGCAAGCCGAGAGCCGGGGGCGCACGCACCGCAATGGTCGACCGATCCGTTCGCGCGCGGGCGCCATCGGCCTCATGCAATTGATGCCTGGCACATGGGCCGATGTCCGTGCGCGGCTGGGCCTCGGGCATGATCCCGATGCGCCCCGCGACAATATCCTGGCGGGGACCTTCTACCTGCGGCTGATGCATGATCGCTTCGGTTACCCCGGGCTATTCGCCGCCTATAATGCCGGCCCTGGCCGCTATGCCGCGCATCTTGCCGGCCATCGCGCGCTCCCGGCCGAGACCGTGGCATATCTGGCAAGCGTGGCCCCGTCATCTCCCACACCGGCCCTCGCGACGGCAACTTCATTGCCGCCGCGATCGATCTTTGCGGTGCGGCGGGGCGCGATGGCTGGTCCGGATGTGGCGGATTCGGCGACCGCATCATCGCTTTTCGTCCCTCTGTCGCAGGGAAATTGAGGCGATGGTGCGCATCACCGAGAGGGAGGAAGCTCGTCTCGATAGACCCAGCATGACGGGTGGCGGAGCGGCTCTCAAGGCCTGCGGGTGCCCCCCAATTTTCTGCGAAAATCGGTTCCCCCCGCATCCGCTTCGCGGCGCGGCGCTGTGCGCCGCGGCCCTGACAGCCGCTCCGCCACCCGTCCTTCAAACGCCGTTCTCGAGTGGAAGAACGCAAGCGTTGGAGGTCATGATGAGCATATATCAGAGCATCGGAACAGCGTCGGCCAAGGTCGTGGACCGCGTGATGGTGGCGCTGGTTTCCGGCCTTGAACTGGAGTTCGGGCGCGGCGCCGGGGCAGCACTGGCACACCGGTTTCTGGACGCGGAGGAGGCCGATTTTCGCTGGGATGCGAGGGTCGAGGAGCGCTGGATCGGCACCTATGAAGGCATGGATGACGACGGGTTGGAGCTGGACCGGATTGCGATTTGCGGCCGGCTCGATGGCAGCTGGTTCTGTGCCATCATGCTCGTGGATGGGGATGGCCAGGCCCATGGGATGATGGGGTGCCGCCAGTTCAGGTCGCTGGTCACGGCGCGGGATGCGATGCTCCATGCGCACTGATCGCAGGACAATCCAGGGCGAGAGGCGACGCCGAAAGGCGCTCGTCTCTCCCCTTTTTTTGAGCCGGGATGGGAGCAGGAAGGGAAGAAAGGGGAAACAAGATAAAGGCAATGTCTCCCGACCCTTACCAAGCCTTTGTCTGCACATCCTTTTTTCACGAGACAGGCAATCGCGACCGCGAGACATGGCGCTCGAGAATTGCGAAATTCTGACATTTTCCACCGATTATCGCGAGACTCGGGGTCGTTTCGATGTCTGACGACGACTTCATCCCCAGGCTCGGCAGGCAGCGCGGCAAGGACGGCAAGAAGGTCGGCAAATATGGCGGGCGCATCCTCGCCGCCGCGCGTCTCGCGGGCATCAAGACGGGGCCCAAAGACGGACAGCGCTCGCGTCGGTTCGACGGCAGCCGGATCGGGCGCGGCGCGAGTATGGGACGTTTGTTGTCGAGCCGTGATCGGCTTGGCGGTTCTCGCGGCCGTCGCGCGGTGGTAAAGGCAAGCCTGATACGGCTCCAGGGCAAGGGCGGTCAGGCTGCCCGCGCGCACATGCGGTATATCCAGCGCGACGGCGTGACCCGCCAGGGCTTGCCAGGCGAGCTCTACGGACCGGAAACCGACCGCGCCGGCGGTAATGATTTCTTGAAGCGCACCGCTGGCGACCGCCATCAGTTTCGCTTCATCGTCTCGGCCGAGGACGGCGCGGAATATCCCGACCTCAAACCCTATGTCCGGCGCTTGATGACGCAGGTCGAGCAGGACCTCGGGACGAAGCTCGACTGGGTCGCGGTCGACCATTTCAACACCGAGCGTCCGCACACCCACATCGTTCTGCGCGGGGTCGATGACCAGGGCGACAATCTGGTCATCGCGCGGGAGTATATTGCGCACGGGCTTCGCGAGCGCGCCTCAGAGCTTGTGACGCTCGACCTCGGCCCCCGAACCGATCAGGAGATCGCGGCGCGCCTGCGCCACGATGTCGACCAGGAACGGCTGACCGCGATCGACCGCCGCCTGCTGCGCCGCATGGACGTCGATCGAACGGTATCGCCGGCCGACAATGATCCCTTCCATCAGTCGGTCGCGGCAGGCCGACTGCGCAAGCTCAAGGCAATGGACCTGGCCGATGATGTCGGCGGCGGACGCTACAGACTTGCCGAGGGGCTGGAGGACACGCTCCGACGCATGGGCGAGCGCGGCGACATCATCCGGCTCATGCAACGCGAGTTAACAGCTCGCAGGCTCGACCGCGCCGGCGTCGAGCAGGTCGTGTCGAATGACCTGCGCGAGGCCCTGGTCGGGCGGGTCATCAGCCGAGGCTTTTCCGACGAGCATCGCGATCGGCATTACCTGATGGTCGATGGGGTCGATGGCCGCGTCCATTATGTCGATATCGGCCGGGGGGACGCGACGCCGTCGGTGCCCGAGGGATCGACGGTGCGGATCGCGCCTTCGCGTATCGAGGCGACGCAGGCCGATCGCACCGTCGATGCGGTCGCCCGCGCCAATGGCGGGCGCTACTCGGTCGACCTGCACTTGGCGCACGATCCGAGTGCCAGCGAGGCGTTCACAACCAGTCATGTCCGCCGGCTCGAGGCGATGCGGCGCGCGGGCACTGGACCCGAGCGGCTCGCGGATGGAAGCTGGACCATCCCCGACGATCATCTCTCTCGCGCCGATGCCTATGCGAGAGCCCAGCAGCGCGACCGGCCGGTAACGGTTACTATCCTTTCGCGGTCCCCGATTGACGAACTGTCCGGGAAGGACTCTCCCACCTGGCTCGATCGGGAGCTTGCCGAGGGCGGTCACACTGCCGTGCGCGATGTTGGATATGGGCGGGAGGTACGGACCGCGCTCGCGGCGCGGCGGCAGTGGCTGATCGAGCAGCAATTGGCGGACGGCGAGCAGTCCGGGTTTCGATATCGGGAGGGCGCGCTCGGCACGCTGCGCCAGCGTGAATTGCGGCAGGCCGGGGAACGGCTCGGCGACGATATCGGGAAACGGTTCGAACCGGCCCGGATCGGCGAGCGGATCGAGGGAAAGATCGCCCGGCGAGTCGATCTTGAAAGTGGGAGTTTCGCTGTCGTTGAGCGGTCGCGGGACTTCACGTTGGTGCCGTGGCGCGACGTGCTCGAACGCAACATCGGCAAGGCCGCTTCGGGCATCATGCGCACGGATGGAATAAGCTGGCAATTCGGGCGCGGTCGAGCGGGGCCGACCATCTCCTAAGCATGAGGATGCACTATTCAACAGCATGTCGGGTCTCATCTGGTCAATTCGTCAAAGGCTTTGAGGGAGCAATCAGGCCGACCAATGCCATTCCGGCACGCGCTGGTCCTGCAAGAGCCTTAAGCGTCGCCAATCGAAGGCTGTGAAAATGTCGCTCAGATCCTCGCCTTGGAGAACCGGCAGTGCGGCTGCTGCTTCGCGCAGGAAACGGTGGCGCAGTACCGCATCATCGAGATAGGCATCATGCCACCATGTGATAATCCGATCGCGGCTCTCGGCAAACATGGCGGCAGAGGGCAACCGATCCCGCTTTTCGTGGCGGTTGATCCGAGAGTCGCAGGGCGCAAGATTCCAAAGATCGCCACAGGGCCATGCCGACCAAGGCAGGCAGTGATCCACATCCAATTTGCCCTCGCTCAATCTCCGGGCGGTCCAGACACAGGATAGCCCCGGCCCTCCAGCCACGAGCTTCTGAGCTGCGAACCGAGCGGTTGTCGTGCTGCGCACGGGTTCGCGCCATTCGAGTGCAGCCTCGGCTCTGCCGGCAGGGATCGCGAACCCGATATGATCAGCATATCGGCGAATGAGCCTTGCCCATTCCGTCACGAGCATCGGCTCGATCCATGGGCCAAAGCGAGAAAGCACGCGCCTCACATTGCCAGGGACGGTAAGGGTTCCCCATGCTCGCAGCTGATCAAGGTCGAGCTCCAGACCTTGTTGGCGGCTGGATCGCCCACGCTGCACAGCGAATACCGGCTGATCAGAATTTGGAAAGCGCGTAAAATGGGCGGGCATTGCAGTGATTGTGCGCACTGCCTCGGTAATTGCTGCCGCGATCGCAGTGCCGCGCTCGGCTCCAAAGACTGAGCCCACGCGCAGGTCGGAAGCATCCGTGCCATCAGCGAGCAGCGTCCGGAACCCGATTTTGGCAAAGCCCAACCCGTCGGGACCGCTGTTGCGCGGAGCTTGAGGCAATCCCAAGCGGATCAAAGGCAAGTAGAGGCGAATCCAGGTCAGCGCCACGAGGCCAAGAGGAAGATCGACAGCATCATCCAGTTCGCGCGAAGGCGTGGCGGCCGCTGGCGTCTGCTCTGCGATCCGGGCCACTGCCCGCAATAGGCCGAGCTTGTAGGTGGATGACTTTTCGTCGCCCAGCACAATGCCGCGGATCAGAGGCAGCGCACTGGTGCCATCATCAGGCAGACGCAGACAGATAGTAGTCCAGCTGACGCCATCGCGTCCTTGTAGATCGTGAGACGCATGGACCTTGACGATCTCCATGCCATAGGTTCGTGCCAGTCCTTCGATCTCGCCACTCGAGGTAGAGAACATCGGTCTATCTTCAGGCGCCGGCCCGGACCGTAAAGTGAGGACCATAACGCCACCCGCACGGAGAAGGGTCACCAATTTTCGAAAGGCGCGCGCCCGGTCTGTTGGCGCGACATGCTGCCAGACGGCTGACAGCACGACCAGATCGAATGCCAAGCCGAGCCGATGAACCTGGTCCAGACTGGGCAGCCGGTCGTCGAGCCAACGAATGTCTGGGCTATGACGCGCGCGGCCCTCTAGGCGCAATCCGTCAGCAGGCTCAACAGCGATAACATCATATCCTTGCGCGTGCAGCCAGGCAGCATCCCGTCCCGATCCGGCCCCTACATCGAGCGCCAAACCCTTTTTGGGCAACAGGCCATGGGCCTGCACAAAGGCAGCGCCGCCAGGCAACGCCTCATATCGCGCAGCCAGATCTGCCGCCGCCGCATCATAGGCTGCGATCGTGCGGGCGTAAGAGGTCAGTGCAGGTCACCCATGAAGCGGGCCCGGTGTCGCGCGACATATTCAGGCCGGGGCCGGAATTTGGGATTGGCAGGCAAGTGAATAGGCATGCCGGAAGGCGGGAAGAGGCGGCTGAGCTCGGACGGCACCTTATTATGCGACACGAGTAGACCGAACTGCTCATCCAGGCTGATGAGATGCCGGTCGAACAACCAATGAGCCGTTGCCGACAAGGCTATCCCATTCTGTACCTCATCAGGTCCCCCATCGGCGACCGACCAGATATGCGCTGCCTGCGCTTCCGCCTTGCCGCCGCCGTTGATCATCCTCAGTCCCGTCACCGCACAACGACTGTCATAAGCGTCGAGCACATGCCCCCTGAAGGCAGCGCTCCGGATCTTCTTGTTGATAAGGATCTGTTCGATCCGGCGGTCAGATGGGGGCTCGTGCAACAAGGCTTGGGTCATCGGATCGAGATGCGCGGCGTCCAATTCCAGGCGAATGGCAAGGCGCTCCGAAAGCGTGTCAGTCAGCCCATCACTGACGATCGCAGTGAAATCGCTGCCGCTTAGCGCTCTGACTGACCGTCCGCGTAGCGCACGCCCTGCCTCCGCCGGGTTCGGGAGATCCCGCAGCATCTGTTCAGCGAACCGACCTGTCGCATCGCGATAGGCAACCGGGCGGTCAAATTCGACAAACTGGCTGATCCGCGCATAATAAAGGCCAGGCGCAGCCGGATCTGGGTCAATTCGATCGACATGACCTGCCGCTACATAGGCTTTGCGACCGCCACCTGATCCCGTCTCGCGGTAAATGATCCAGTCGCCGATACAGGCTTGCGCGGCCCGCAGGTAAATGCGTGGGAAGTGATAACGCTCAGCAATGAGATCGTCATAGCGCGACGCCCCGCTGATCTCGAAGACACCCTTCACAGTCTCATTGCCCCCACCGCATTCCACAGCGAAATACAATGCAGCCCAGCCAAATGCCAGCCCTAGGCCGGTTGCTTATGGTAGTTGAGCACAGTGAATGGCCATAATGATATGGATCTCCAGCACCGAACAGGATTATGATCACGCTCGATGCCACGGGGAAGCGAACATGACCTGACTGGAATCCTGCTCGAAAACGGATTCTACCCCATCCTGCGTATGCCAGGCGGTGGCGAATGGCGGTTAGACATCACCAAGCGCCACAAACATCTTGTCGGCACACGCGTGAGGGTTGTCGGCGTCCGCGATGGCTTCGATTTGCTCGCTGTGCAGAAAATCGAACCCGCATGACGCGAGACGAAGAGCTTTGGGGCATGGCCCTTATGATGCTGCGGCAGCATGGCGATAAAGCGTCATCCGAAGTCGCCAGCCGGATCGCGAGATTGGCACATCATGGCGAGGATGGTGGCGTTGCCCTATGGCAGGGGGTGGCTCATCGGCTCGATGATCTGATTGCGGGCAGACATGCTGTCTGAGTTTGCATAGCCATTATCATGTTACCGGGCGGCGCCATTGCTGCATGAAAGCCGTACAAGGCAGCAATCTCTTTCCCAAGATCAAAGACCTGCATCTTCGATCCAAGCCTGTTTGACTTATTATCAACTTTGCTGTCGATGGATCTTGTTATGGGGAGGGGGACGAGATGCATCGACGCGCGTTTTTGGCTGGCATTTTTGCGCTAGCAATCACTGGACTTGAAAGTGATGGCGATGCCAAGCGTCGCGGTCGCAAGGCAAGGCGCCGGACCCGCAGCGGCGCGTCCACGCCTTTATTTGGCCGCGGCACGACAGACGATGGCGAGTGCCCATGTAACGGCGGCAAAGTCTGCGTCGGTCCAAGAGGAGGGCATTATTGCATCACGCGCAGTGGCAACAAGCGATATGGCGTATAAAGGATTGCATGGCATGGGGCACGTCCATGCGGGGGAAGAAAAATGACAGCCTGATCGGCTTCATCGCCATTGGTGCCTTTCTGTTTGCGCTCGGCCGATGTTCCGCAGAAGGCCCTAAGCCCGTCACTGACCCTGCCCCCGTAGCGTTTATGTCATCTGATGCGGTTGCTTCTCAAGGTGCCTCTTCGGATACGCCTGTCGAGGTACCGTCCGAGCCCGATGCATTGATCTCAAGCAGCGCCTTGGAAGAACTAGGATCGCGCGATGAGGGACCAAGCTGTGGAGGCAAGCATCTATGCCGACAGATGAACAGCTGCGAGGAAGCCTATCATTATCTCTACCAGTGCGGGGTTGGCCGGTTGGATGGTGATGGCGATGGGGTGCCTTGCGAAAGCATCTGCTGAGCGGTCAGCGCTCTCGCATTTCAAACGGACCTAACGACCATGCCAGCTTTCGCAGCGATCGTCCCCATTGCTCTGCTCGCTGCTATGCAGGACAGCACCGCGCGGGTGGATTCAGACCTTACGCCATATTGGTCCGGTGCCGAGGGCTGGCGCGTTTTTGCCTATCCCGATGAAGAGAACTGGCCTATCCACCACGGCGGCCCTCGTCGACGGCGATGCCCGGCAAGCCGCAGCGGAACCGCCGATCGCCGCGGCCTAGACAGTGCCGGCCCACGCAGTCATCGCAAGCGCCATCGCCGCCGCTAAGAAGATCATCATCGCGCCACTTTCCCGTTTTTGCGCGGATCCTATGGACTTAGCAATCTCCCGCAAGACTAACCGACATTGACGGTGGGGCGTGAAAGGATAGTCTGCGCGAACGAGTCATCAATGGAGGATTCGCGATCAACGGGGAAACAGGGCGGTGCAGAAAGAGGACCATCGGGCGCGCTGGGTGCGGGACCTCACACGCTTCCTCCCGCTGAAGAGCCAGTTTGTCCTCACCGGGAACGTGCGCGATCTCCAGATCCGCGACATCGGGGGCAAGGCGGTCGCCGCACCGCTCGGCGACGTCCTCGCGGCGACGCTCAGCGACGCGGGCTATTCGGACGCGGTGCGCTATGACCCGGTCTCGGGCTTCTCGGTCATGCCGCATTCGGACGGCAGCGAACCCGACGCGGACGCGCTGCTGACCCGGTTGGGATTGACGCCCTCCGGCGGACGTGTCGCAGGCGGTGGCGACATGCTGGCCGCGACGCTCGAGAGACTTATCTCGCTCGACGGTCCGCCGGTAGCGCTGGTAGCCGACTTCGCCTCGCGGCTAATCGTCCGAAGCGACGCGCTCTCGCCGCCAGAGCAGTCGCTCTTCACCCGCGCGCTGGTCCTGAGCCAGCGCGCCGAGGCGCGCCCGGTGGGGCCGGACCGGGCGCCTCGCTTCAACACTGTAGTGTGGATCGTAGAGAAGGAGGGCGACCTCCCTGACTGGCTCACCATCGACAACCCTCGCATCCGCCACGTGCCGATCGCGCCGCCGGACCGCGCCACCCGCAAGGCCGTTGCCGGCTCGCTGATACGCGGCATCCCGGGCGTGCGGCAGGCATCGGCCGAGGACATCGCCGAAGCCGAGCGCGAACTCGTAGATGCGACTGAAGGCATGCTGCTCGTCGACCTCAACGCTGTTGCTCAACTGGCTCGCGCCGAAGGCGTGGCGATCTCCGACATCGGAGAGGCCGTTCGCCGATACAAGGTAGGCGTCACAGACGACGCCTGGCGCATGATAGAGCGGGAGAAGATCCGAGAAGGCGCCGAGACAATCCGGCGGCGGGTGGTCGGCCAGGACCACGCCGTGGTGCACATGCTCGACATCGTGAAGCGCGCGGCCACCGGCATCGGCGGCGGCGGGCGCGGTGGCCGTCCCCGCGGCATCGCCTTCCTCGCGGGGCCTACCGGCGTCGGAAAGACCGAACTCGCGAAGACGGTCACCGAACTGTTGTTCGGCGACGAGAGCGCATACATCCGGTTCGACATGTCCGAGTTCAGCGCGGAGCACGCCGACCAGCGTCTGATCGGCGCACCGCCCGGCTACATCGGCTACAACGTCGGCGGTGAGCTGACCAACGCCGTGCGCGAGCGGCCGTTCAGCGTCGTGCTGTTCGACGAGATCGAGAAGGCGCATCCGCGGATCCTCGACAAGTTTCTGCAGATCCTCGATGACGGCGTGCTGACCTCTGGTCGCGGCGACCGCGTCTACTTCTCCGAGGCGCTGATCATCTTTACGTCAAACCTCGGCATCTACTCGAGCGGGGCCGACGGCGGACGGGTCGCGAACGTGACCCCAGAACAACCCTTCGAGGAGGTGCGCTCGCGCGTGCGAGCCGAGATTGCGAACCACTTCAAGCTCGTCCTGAACCGGCCCGAGATCCTAAACCGGTTCGGCGAGAACGTGATCGTCTTCGACTTCATCCGGCCGGCCGTGGCTGAGGAGATCTTCGCCGCGATGGTCCGCTCGGTCCTGGCCGACGCCGAGGCGTCGGGGCACAGCGTGACCCTGTCCGCGGAAGCGTGGAACACGCTGCGCCACCTGTGCACGGTGGACCTCTCCAATGGCGGCCGTGGCATCCGCAACCAGATCGAGGCTCACCTGATCAATCCCCTCGCGCGCGCACTGTTCGACCGGGACGGCGATGGCCCGGTCACCGTGGCGGTGGTAGAGCCCGGCACCGTCACCACCATCGTCCTCGGAAGCGCAGCGTGAGGGTCGCGGTCTCGCGCATCCACTTCCCCGTCACGACCCTAGGGCCCGGCCGCAGGCTCGGTGTCTGGCTCCAGGGATGCTCGATCAGGTGCCCGGGATGCGTCTCAGTCGATACCTGGAACGCAGGCATCGGCGAGGTCGGACTCGACCAGTTGCTTACGGCGTTGGCGCTGCACGTGGACGAGGCCGACGGCCTGACAGTGTCGGGGGGCGAGCCCTTCGACCAGCCCGACGCGCTGGCCGCGCTGCTCCGTGAATGGCACAGCCTGTCGAAGCGCTCGGTACTGGTCTTCACCGGACGGGAAATGGTGGACATCGCGCCATGGCTCGACCGCAACGCGGGCCTAATCGACGCCGTGATGACGGGCCCCTTCCGGTCCGACCTGCCGCAGACGCTTGCCCTGCGCGGCAGCGACAACCAGCGGCTGCACACACTGACGCCTCTCGGTGCCGAACTGTCGGCTTTCGACCGGCCGGCGGACGGCTCCGACCGACGCCTGGACGTAATGTTTGACGAGGACGGCGACGCGTGGATGGCCGGGATTCCGGCGCGTGGCGACCTGGCGCGCCTGCGGCATGCGTTAAGGGCGGCCGGACACCGGGCCGCCTCCTCCGCCGAAGTAGGGATGTTCGCCGCATGATGAGGTTCTGCCCCAACTGCGAGACAGAGCGTCCGCCCGAGGAGATGTTCTGCGACGGCGACGTTGGCGGGCGCGTGTGCGACTGGCCCCTCTCCTCAATACCCATCCGTCCGAAAGGCTGGCGCTCGCCCGCAGCCGCCGACCCGTCGAGTGCGGCTCCGGTCGCCGCGCCGCCGGTCTGCGTCAATGGGCATGAGGTAGAAGTCGGAGACCTGCTGTGCGGCGTCTGCGGAGGCGACATCGCAGAGACGGCTCCGGTGCCCGTGGCGACCGAAACGCAGGCCTTGTCCGCAATTGACGGACGGCCGACCGACGCGGCGGAAGCTCACGCCGCGGTCGAGACCGGCGTCGCCGGATGGCGACTGCTCCGCAGGCTGCCCACGACGAGTGAGGTGCGCGAACGCTACGAAACCGTGCGGGACGCGGACAGCCGCGAAGCTGTGCTGACGCTCTACGCCAACGGCAGCGAACCCGATCCCGAGGTCTACGACGCGCTCCGGACGCTCGACCGCGACCATGTACCCGAGATCCTCGAGACCGGCCGCTGGGAGGACCGCGCCTACGAGGTGTCCGAGGACCTGCGAGGTGGGACGCTCGCCGACCTCGGACTGCTCGCCGACGACATCGCAACGCTGTCGGTCATCCTCCGCGAGGTCGGCGGCGCACTAGCAGTCTTCGCCGAATGCGGCCTGAGGCACCGCGACCTGAGACCTGGGGCGATCATGGTGCGCGCCCGCGAGCCGCTCGACCTCGTCGTGACCGGCTTCGGCTCGGCCCGGCTGTCCGACTACGACCTCGACGTCGTCTCGCCGCTCGAGATCACCCGCTACACCGCCCCCGAGGCCGTCGCTGGTGGCGTCGCCGCCGCGAGCGACTGGTGGAGCCTCGGGATGCTGCTGCTGGAACAGGTGACCCGCGGCGCATGCTTCGGCGGGGCCGACGACCAGTCCTTCCTGATCAGCGTGCTCACCAACGGCGCGCCGATCCCGGACGGCCTGCCCCCGGCAGTGGATACCCTCCTGCGCGGGCTGCTCGCGCTCGACCGCCGACAGCGGTGGGGATGGACCGAGGTGCAGCGTTGGCTGGCGGGCGACATGCCCGACGCGCCCGCCTCACCGCGCCGGGCGGACGAGACCGGCGGCCGGCGCCCGATCACGCTCGCGGGCACGCGCCATGCGACGACCGAGCGGTTCGCGCTGGCGGCGGCCGAAGCCGCGAACTGGGACGAGGCGCGCGGACTGATGCTCCGCGGCGAACTCGCGACTTGGATGGAGGAGGCGGGGCACCATGCCGAGCTGCGCGCGGAACTACGTGCGATAGCCGGACTGGACGCGGTACACGAGGACCTGCGGCTCGCCCTCGCGCTGAAGGCGCTCAATCCCTTGATGCCGCTCGTCGTGCGTGGCGAGATCGTGACCCCTGGCTGGCTTCTCGACCATCTCGACGAAGGCTACGCCCTGATCACCGGACCGGTGCCCGACCGGCTCGAGCGCGACGACGACGAGCTCTGGCTGGCGCGCCTGAAGCGCCGGGAGCAGCGCGTCCGGGACCGTGCGCGCCAGCTCGACGTGGAGCTCGACGAGACGCAGCTCAGGGCCGCCGCGCTGTCGACCTCGCGCAGCCAGCTGGCTGCGGTGTGGGATGAGCGCCGCCGCGTCCTACCGGACACCGACCATCCCGGCCTGCTCGCCATCATCGAGCGCCGGATCACCGAGGAGGAGGACCTCATCCTCCTCCTCGGCGCGTCGGCGGCGCAGTTCCGCGCGGCGGACGCGATCGTCGATGAGGCCGCGCAGGCCGCCTCCCGCGCCGGGCTAAGCGAGTTCGACCGCGAGGCCGCGCTCGACCGCCTCACGCGTCCGAGGCGCGAGATTAACGCCGAGATAGAGGCACGCCTCGAGAACTTCGCGCGCTGCGGCCGCGACCGCATCGACGAGTGGGCCGACCAGTTCCGGCTCGAGCGACGCCTCCCGCTAGCCCGCGCGCTCGCGCTGCTGGCGGTGCCGGCCGCCGATTGGCGCCAGCCGCCGCGCCAGTCATACGTAGCGACGCTTCTCGACTTCTATGCACGCCGCATCACCGCCTCGATCATGCGCGGCCCGCTCACCCGCATGGTGATCGGCAAGACGACCGCGCGCATCGACATGATGGAGCTAGACAGCGCGCGCCGCTGTGCATCGTCGCTGCTCGACCACCTTTTGCTGCGCAACGACCAGACAATCGACATCGATCCGGCTTCGCTCACGGTCGACCCCCGCGTCGAGCGCCGCGTGCGGACGCTGCACTCCCACGCCACGCTGTACAGGCGCGACACCGGGATCGACGGCCTTTACCTGGGCTTCCCGTTCCTTGTGATGCAGGAGACAAAGGCCAGCGTGCGGCCACGTATCGCGCCGGTCCTGCTGTGGCCGGTCCGCCTGCACCCGGAGGTCGGCTCCCGCGGCCGGGTGACGCTCGCGTTCGACCGCGGCCGCGAGGAGGTTCGCCTCAACCCGGCATTCGAAACACTACTCGGCGTGGAGGCCGCCGGTCGGTGGCAGCAGGCCGCAAACGAGATGCTGGGCCGCTCGACCGTGACCCCGGCGGAGGTGCTCGACGCGTTCCGCGAGCTGGCGACGGTCGAGGGACGCGAGCTCGTCCCGCTCCCATCGAAGGACCTGAACGCCCGCGTCGGCGAGGACCGGCTGTTCTGCTCGGCCGCCTTGTTCCACCTCGCGTTCCTTGGCCAAGCGGTGATGGAGGACCTGCGCCAGCTGAAGTCCGCGCCGCCCACCGGATCGAGCCTAGAGACTGCGTTCCGGGTCGGCGAAGAGGTCGAGCGCGCCGAGCCTGTCCACGCTTCCGAGATCGAGCGCTACTTCACCGCCGACAGCGACCCCTCGCAGGAGGCGGCGGTGCTCGAGGCGCGCACCGGCCGCGGACTCATCGTCGAGGGGCCGCCCGGCACCGGCAAGAGCCAGACGATCGTCAACATGGTGGCGGACGCGATCGGCACGGGCCGCAGCCTGCTGGTAGTGTGCCAGAAGCAGGCGGCGCTGGAGGTCGTGTACAAGCGGCTCGAGGCCGCCGGGCTCGGCGAGCGCATCGTGATAGTCAACGACGTCAACAAGGACCGGCGGACCGTCATCCAGTCCATCCGCGAACAACTCGAGGAGCTGTTCAGGAGACCGGGCGGCGCGACCGGCTGGCGCCAGCAGCGTCAGCAGGCTGCGGCGCGCATCGAATCGCTCGAGCGGGATCTCGATAGCCAGCATCGCGCGCTGCACGCCGTCGACGAGCAGACCGGACTCTCGTATCGGCTGGTGATCGGCGATCTTATCGGCCTCTCCCGGGAAGGTGCGACGCCCGCGGTGCCATCGCTGCGGCACCAGCTCGGCGCGCTCGATCCTGGTGCGCTCGCGCTGCTGCAGGAGACCTGCGCGCCTATCGCCAGGCTGTGGCTGCCCGCCAGGTTCGAGGGCAGCCCGCTCGCCGACGCGCGCCAGTTCGGCGTCGATCCGGGAACGGTGCAGACCTTCACCACGGACGTCGCCGAGTTCGCCAGGCTCGAGCGCGAGCGGATGGGCGTCATCGAACGGACTCCCCACGCGATCGCGATCGAGGATCCCGAACCCTACCGGACATGGACCGTTGGCAACGCCCGCGCGCTACGCGACATCGACGACACGGCGCGCGCGCGTCTCGCGCGGTGGCTGGGCATGTTTGAGGAGGCGTCGGGACGCGAGCCTGGAAGGACGGCCCTCCAGCGCGACTTCGCGACCATCGAGCGCAACCTGCTGGGCCTCCCGGCCGACGACGCGCCCGACGAAGTCGTCGAGGCCGCGCGTGCGATGGACGATGGCGAGCTGGAGAGCTGGACCGCGGTCTCCGACCGCCTGCTCAGCCGCCCGAGCTTTTTTCAGAAGCTGTCGCCGGGACGTTGGATCTCGCTATGGCGACGTCGATCGCTGATGCGCGAATACGGCCTCGCCGACCCGCGCGCGCTCGGTGCCGCGCTGCACCGGGAGGGCGGCCTGCGACCGGTCCGCGACCGGCTGTTGGCCGCGGTCGTCGACGCGGGCGAAACGGCGGGCGCGCTGCCGCCCATGCGCATCCCCGAGTTGCTGGAGGTGGCTCGACTCCACCTTGGGCAGCTCGGGGCGGCCGAGGCACTCGTCGCCAGGCTCGAGGCCTACCCGGAACGTCCGGTCGCCTACGCCATGGCGCGCGCGGCCAGCCGCCAAGCGGTCGAGGACATGATCGAGGGCATCGACCAGGGGCTCGCGAGGCACGCCGCGCGTACGGCGAGCCTGGCAGCACTGACCCGGCTGCGACCGTGGATGTCGGACGGGTGGATCGAGGCGCGCGGCGACACCGTGCGCCGCGATATCTCGAACACCACAGCCGTCGACCCGGTAGAGGCCGAGGCACCGCACATCGCCGCCTACCAGCGCTTCCGCGCCCGGGTGCCGCAGCTCGGCGAGGCGGCCATGGCGGCGTTCTCTGAACTCGCCCGCATACGCGAGCGGCTGGAGGCGCTCGACGAGGCGTCGCTGGAGGCGACGGTCCGGCGCATCCTGGCGACGGAAGGCAGGCTGGCCTGGAAGTCGCGCATCGAGGGTGAGCATCCCGCGCTCCTGCTCGAAGCGGGGGAGCTCGAGGCGAAGTCGACGTCGCTCGCGTCGGCCGACCGCGAGATGCGCTCGCTCAACCGGCGGCTGCTGGTCGAGGGACTCGACGCGTCCCGGCTGCGGCCGATGCGCGAGTGGGAGGACATCACGCGGCTGAGCGGAATCCGCGCCAAGCGGCTGCGCGAGTTCGTCGACCTTGGCGCGGACCTCGGCCTAATGCGCCTGCGACCGGTGTGGCTGGTCAACCCGGACGTCGCGAGCCGACTGCTGCCATTGCGCAAGGCGCTGTTCGACACTGTCATCTTCGACGAGGCGTCCCAGATGCCGATCGAGTACGCGCTCCCCACCCTCTACCGCAGCCGCACGATGGTGGTAAGCGGCGACGAGAAGCAGATGCCGCCGAGCGCGTTCTTCTCGAGCCGCGTCGAGAGCGACGAGGCGGAGGTGTTCGAGGGCCAGGAGGCCGACGAGCGGCTCGACGACCAGGAGCGCGAGGAGGCGGTCGAGACCTGGAACAGGCGCGAGATTAAGGATTGCCCCGACCTGCTCCAGCTGGCGAAGACGGTCCTTCCCTCGACCACGCTCCAGATCCACTACCGCTCGGCTTATCGCGAGCTGATCGAGTTCTCGAACGCCTCGTTCTACGTAAATCGGCTGAGCGTGCCGGCCCGACATCCGGCGGACGAGGTCAGGCGCCAGCGTCCGATCGAGCTGATCCGTGTCGACGGGACCTACGAGGACCAGACCAACCCGGCCGAGGCGCAGCGGGTCGCTGACGTCGTGCGCGACATCTGGGCCGACGGCGGCCCCAATCCGCCGACCGTGGGGGTGGTCACGTTCAACCGCAAGCAGGCCGACCTGATCGAGGACGTGCTCGAGGAACGCGCAGAGGCGGATCCGGCCTTCCGCGCGGCGCTCACCAAGGAGCGCGACCGCGTCGAGGGTGGGGAGGACATGGGGTTCTTCGTCAAGAACGTCGAGAACGTGCAGGGCGACGAGCGCGACATCATCGTGTTCTCCTCGACCTTCGGCCGCAACGCGCAAGGGACCTTCCGGCGCTCGTTCGGGGTGCTGGGACAGGCCGGCGGCGAGCGGCGGTTGAACGTCGCGATCACCCGCGCAAAGCGCAAAGTCGTGCTGGTCACGTCCATGCCGATCCCGCTCATCTCTGACATGCTGACGACCCGCCGCCAGGCGGCGAGTCCACGCGACTTCCTGCAGGCCTACTTCGAGTATGCGCGCACGCTGTCCGAGGGCGACCTCGACGCGGCGTCCGCACTACTGGGAAGACTGACCCCCGAGCAGCGTCGACCGGTAGGACCCGCGCGCGACGTCGAGGACGGGCTCGAGCAGGCGGTGGCCGCGGAGCTGCGTGCGCTTGGCTGGGATCCCGCCCCTGTGCAGGACAACGGCGCGTTCGGCCTCGACTTCGCGATCGAGGATCCACGGACCGGGCTCTACGGCATCGGCATCGAATGCGACGCACCGCGCCACCGGCTGCTCGAGGGCGCGAGGGCGCGCGAAATATGGCGCCCTTCGGTCCTTCGGCGGTCGATCCCCGTCATTCACCGGGTCTCGTCGCACCGCTGGTTCCACGAGCCCGAGCGCGAGCGCGAGCGACTGCGCGCGGCGGTCACGTCGGCGATGGGGGTGAAGGCATGAGCGGACCGAAGGTTGTGCGGATCGTAACCCGCGAGGAGATCCTCGAGATCTGTCATGGGATGCTCGCCCGGGTCGACGCTGCGCTTGCCGAATGGACGCGGATCGGCCGTCGCAACAACTGCATCGACGACGACGCGCTGGCCACGGCCAAGCGTCGGCGCGACGCGCTTGCGGCACTGATCACGGCGGACCGGTTTATGGACCTGCAGAAGCAGGCCCCGATCGAGGAGGCGTTCCTGCGCGACGACGTCCAGGTCCGCCTTGCCAAGGTCGCGGCGGAGCAGGCGGCGGCGCGGTCGCGCGACCGACGCGAGCGCGAGGCGGCCGCCAGCCTGCTCCGGACGCTGCGGAGCAGAGGCGACCCACTCTCACCGGACCTCGAGCGCCGGCTCGAGCGGGGTGACGCCGCCGCGCTGGCGGAGGGGTTCAAGATGCTGGCGCAGCGCGCGGCAGACCCCACTGCGTCGCGCTCGCTCGCAGACCGGCTGCGCGGCGACGAGGCACCAGCGTCGTTCGCCGACTGGCTCGCGGCGCAACCCGCAGGCGTTGCCGATCCGGCGGTCACGCACATCGAGGCCCGCATCGCCGAGTTGCGGCCGTATGTCGACGAGGCGACCTCGGCCGCGTGGGGCGCGAGGCTCGACGAGGCGCTCGACGCCGAACCGGCGCGGCGCGGCCTGCTCCTCGACGGACTCGACGTCGCGACCGGTCGCGAGCTGACGGAAGCGCGGGCACGAGCGGCCGCGGCGATGGACCTCGAGCTCGTGGCGGCCGAGCTCGTCGCGACCGGGCTCGACGCGACGGCCCTGACCGTGGGGAAAGAAGCGCTCGACGTGACCGCCATCGCGTCGCGGATCGCGGAAGGACGCGCCGGGCTAGAGAAGCACCGGCAGGCGCGGGCCTCGGCTGCCCGTCGGGCCGCGGTCCTCGAGGGCCTCAATGGCCTCGGCTACGAGGTGACCGAGGGGATGGGGACGACCTGGGCGCAGGACGGAAGGCTGGTCGTGCGCAGCGCGAGCCGACCGGACTACGGCGTGGAGGTCAGCGCCGCGGGCGAGCGGATGCAGATGCGCCCGGTCGCTTTCGACGCAGGCGGCGTGGGGCCGGACCCGTCGCGCGACCGGGACGCCGAGTCGATCTGGTGCGGCGACGTGTCAGCGCTGCAGGAGACGTTGGGCGACGCGGGCGGCGGCCTGGTCATCGAGAAGGCGCTGCCGATCGGCGCGACGCCGCTGAAGCGGATTGCCGTGGCGGCAGTGGATGCGACGGCCGCAGCGGCGGCGCCGGCGCTGCGCGAGCGCACCGTCCGCTGACGTCAGCGGATGGGACGCCAGCCGGCTGCGACCGCCTCGCGCTCCGAGCAGAACAAGCGCTCCCCCTTGCGCGCATCGATCCGGACTTCCGGATATGCCCGGCTTCCCGGCATGTGGTAGATCCGCTCGCCTGAAGAGCCGACATTGCCCTTGATCGGGCAGCGCGGATCGGGCACCACGGGCACGTCCGCCAGACGGCGTTCGCGGCGGTAATCGGACGGCGCCTCGAACCCTAACGCCCAGATGCCCCGGCGCGCCGCGCGGGCGCGGGCCTCCTGCCCCACATAGGCCATGCTGTAGCTGCGGTATGCGGTCGCCCAGCCGGCCTCGACGATGGCCGCGCCGATGTCCTCGCCTCCCACGCGGCAGATGGCGACTGACCTTCCGTAACGGTCGGTGTCCACCTGCTCGCAGGTGATGGGCCGGCCCTCGACGCGCCGCCGTAGCCATTCTGCGGCCATCGTGCCACACGCGACCATGCGGCCATCGGATCCGCAACGCTGCAAAAGCTCGGGCGCGTCAACACCAGACAGCCTCACGCGCGTCGCGCCGACGCGCAGAGTGTCGCCATCCGCGACATGGGCGGTTCCGGAGATCGCAGCCGAGGTCGTCACCGCCAGAGAGGCCAGTACGCCGATGATAATGTCCGCCTCCCTATGGCCACACGTCTCTGCAAAGGTATAACCCGCTAGCGACAGACGACAATCGGGCGGGGGGCGATGGTAACTTCAAGACAGTTCGTGAGGGGCGTGGGCCGCACCATGCGCGCGATGGATCGCGCGGCGAAGCAGGCCGAGCGCCAGCGTGTGGCGCGCCAGCGAGCCCTGCATCACCAGGCGCATCTCGACGCGTCGGCCAGGGCGGCGGCAGAATACGAGGAGATCGTCGAGGTACTCACTGGCGCACACCGGGTGCCCCTGTCACGGGTAGACTGGCTGGCGACAGCGACGGCTTCCGAACTGCCGATGCCAGAGCGCCGCTCCGAGGCCGAGGACGCGGCCACGACGCGGCTTGCCGAATACACGCCGGGCTGGTTCGCGCGGACGTTCGGCCGCGAGCAGAAACAGCGAGACCGGCTGGCAGACGAAGTCGCGGCCGCGCAGGCGTGCGACGACGCGGCGCATTCGGCCGAGACGGCCGCTGCCAAGGCCCGCAACGCCGAAATCGCCGTCGCGCGGCGGGTGGTCGACCGCGACCCCGACGCAATGGTCGCGGTGCTAGACGAGCGCAGCGCGCTCGGCAGCCTCCCGTTCTCGGTCGAGGGCGTGGACACGCTACTCCTCGACGGGCGCACGATCGCAATTGTCGACGGGCTGAACCTCGAGGACATGCCTGAGGAGATTGTAACGCTACTCAAATCAGGCAAAGCATCCGTGAAGGCGCTAGCCGTCGGCAAGCGCATCGAGATGCACCGTGACGCGATCTGTTCGGCGGCGATCCGCGTGGCGTTGGAGTATCTCGCCGCGCTGCCTATTGACGAGGTCGAGGTGCTGATGCTGACCGACATCCTCGACCGCGGGTCAGGGCACATCCAGTCGCTGCCGGTCCTGCACCTGCGAGCGACAGCGCAGGCGCTGGGTTCGCTGAACCTGCCGCGCACCCAAGCGATCGCGGTCATCGAGCGTCTGGGTGCGCACATGGAATGGTCGAAGCGCGTTGGCTTCAGCGCAATAAACGCGGCAGCGTTCGGAGTGGAATTGTAGGGCTGCAAGGGAACGAGTTGTTGCGAGAAGCACGCCGCTGAGGTGAGCGAAATGTCAGCATTGGCTCTTTCGGGCTCGAAAGCGGCTGTTCTGGTTTCCACCCATCGTTCTGATCAGCACCACTAAATGAGGATCAGCTATCGGACTTAGCTTAGGTGCGGCTGAACGAAGGAAATTCGCGCACTGATGCCCTGTTGCTTTCCGGCTTAGGAATAGCAGGTTGCAGCGCAACCTGCCGCTCATGCGTTAATCCGAGAAAGACCGTATTGTCCCAGATCCGGCGTTCGTTTTTGGCCAACCTAACCCTTTTTGGAAACTTCGCTTACGATTTTCCGTTCCCGAGTCGGGTCGGTCCGCTCTTATTACCCTCAACAACGTTCAGCGGTCTGCTCCGCTTTTCACAAAATGATGCTTCGTACCTTTCGAGCAAGAATTGCATGTCGGGCTTGTCGCGCTCGGAAATCTACCTAACATCCAAATAGTGATCTTGGCTTCACGGGGGGCAACGTGGAAATTCCAGGCGATGGACTCGATGACATTCTGATCGAGTTGTATCAGCAACTGCTGAAGAATGGGGAAGCGAACAGTAGCACGATTGGCAATTCGGTAGAATTCCTCGGCGTGACACTTCGAATTGCCAAGCCCCGCGCGAGGGTCAGTCGATCTGAAACTCGCGCGCGTCCATTCAGCGCTTTGGGAGAGCTCCTCTGGTATCTGTCGGGATCCGACGAGGCTGCCTTCGTGTCTCCGTACATTCCGTTCTATGGAAGGAAAGGGAAACCCTCGATCGTCAACGGAGCTTACGGACCGCGTATCCGAACAAGGCATGGCTTCGATCAGCTGGAAAAGGTTATCGAGATAATGAGGCGGAAAGACGGTAGTCGCCGGGCCGTAATTCAGCTTTATGATGCGGCCGACCTGCTTACCGACCTAGACATTCCATGTACCTTGGGCCTTCAGTTCCATCGACGCGGCAGCCTCCTGCACATGACTGCCATGATGCGCTCGAACGACGCATATCTGGGCCTCCCCCACGACGTCTTTTGCTTCACCATGATCCAGGAACTGGTGGCCACCGAACTGGGCCTCGATTTAGGCGAGTATACCCACATGGTCGGCAGCATGCATCTGTACGAGTCCGATAGGGGAAAAGCTGAGCAGTACATCAGCGAAGGGTATCAGCGTGCTGCCGAAATGCCGCCGATGCCGCGGTCAGAACCCTTCGCCATGATCGGAGAACTGCTCGCGTTCGAGCGGAAGGCCAGGGTCAATGAGGAAGCCGATCCAGACGCCGAGTTGGGCCAAAACTATTGGGCAGACCTAGCCCGGCTGCTCCAGATCAACTTCGCCAGGGACGACAATGAAATCATGGATATATCAGCACGCATGCGTAACAATTTCTACCACAGTTTCATCGAAGATCAGCGGGATCGAAAATCAGAGGCTGCCCGTCGAGCAGCAGCGAAAGTGAATGTGGAGCAAGCTTGAATGAAGTGGCCGCAACGTCAGGCGCGCAAGGAAGAAATCTCGGATCTTCTGCTGCACCATCACCAGAACATCCGCGAGTTGCCAGGTATCGCCGATCCCAACGCCCGTGACACGCTGGCGATGCAGATGATCGCCAGCATTCGGCGCGAGGACTATTTCAGGGTGATCCAGCGACGCGGCCCGATCAATCCCGATCGGGCGGATCCGAACTCAGGCACCTTTGAGGCCGAGCTCGGCGTCGTCCACCTACTCCAGCAGAACGCCTATGATGAAGCCGCATGGCTGATCTTCCTCATGGTCTATCTGGCGAAGCCGGAGATCGGCGGGTGGCATCGTCTGCGTGACATCTATGGCCGCCTCGGCGCTGGAAGATGGGACTGGGCGTCTGTGAGCGCCGATCCGGCAGCCTTTGAGCAATGGCTGGCTGCCAACTGGCAGGCGGTCGGCGGGAAGTTCGGCAACCACAGGAAGTATGAAAGCCTAGATCCGGACACGAACCGCCCGATGGGCGCTGCCATCGTAACCTACGTGAACTGGGTAAACGCCGCAGGCGATCACAGGACGCTCTTTTCGCAGACGGTTCTGGACGCAGGCAACGACCCGCACGTCATCTTCGACGCCTTCTATCACAGCCTGCCGGTTAAGGGGTTCGGACGGCTGGGACGTTTCGATTGGGTGTCCATGTTATCGCGGTATCAGTTTATCCCCGCTGAAGCAGGGACGGCATACCTTCAGAACGCGACGGGACCGAAATCGGGCTTGAAGCTTTTGTTCGAAGGTGATCCCAAGGCTGAAGTCTCACCAGCCACGCTCCAGGCGTGGCTCGATGACCTCGACGCGGATCTGAGCGTCGGGATGGAAGTCCTAGAGGACTCAATCTGCAACTGGCAGAAGACGCCCACGGTGTTTCAGCATTTCAAGGGGTGAACTGACCAGCCAGTGCTGTTCGCCTCAGGAGCGCCAGTACTCAGTCCTCCGCGAAGATTTCTTCCCACGTCCAGTGGCGCCGCAGTCTGCGCAGGACTCCGTGCGGCACAATGCCCCGATGCTGGAGCTGGCCGAGGATCATTCCCGGAGACACCCCGAGCGAAACGGCAAAGCGGCGGATGGGCTCGTCGCGCGCCGGCAGGCTTTCAAGCTCGGCCTCCCTAAACTTCGGGACGATCATCGTTGCTGCGAATTCGTTGGCTTCGCGCTCTTGAGGATCGTCAGCGACGTCCATTCCCTCGACATCCACGAAGGGCGCGCCTTCATGAAGCAACAGATGTCCGATCTCGTGGAAAAGGGTGAACCAGAAGTGATCGTCCGCACGATGGCGGAAGCTCATAAGGATCATGGCCTTATCGGGCGCAATCATGCGGCTCGCGCCGCTTGCGCGGCAGCCCTGCGGAGCCTTCACAATTACAAGGGCCACTCCACATGCGGCCAAGAGCGCGGCTAGCGGCTTTAGAAAACGGGAAGGCTTCCTTATCCTGGAAAGCGCACGGATGTCTGCCAGGCGTGCGTTCAATCCCTCGCATGACCAAGCCTCGGTCTCGCGGAGGTTCGCCTCAAGCTCTCCCTCACGCAACCACAGGGACGTAGCGCCGTCGTGGGCACTGAAAGTAAGCGAACGCCGGAATCGGGCTACGCGCTGGTTCGGACCATAGCGCCCATCCCAGGACTTGAGGGTGCTAACGCCGAAATAGGCAAGGCGGCGTTCAAGCTCGGTCGTCCGCGTGTTCGGGGTGATCCGTCGCTTGGGGCCTGGAGCGGGAATCTGTTCCAGCCAGGCATCCGCCTCTTCCGCAGACAGCTGCTCGACGGCGTGGGAAAGAGATTCCTGATACTTCTGTTGGCGAGAAATCCAGAATGGGATCGATCCGCCGACAGTGCTGGACAGCGCCGACGCCGCCTCGTCGTCGATTTCGCCGAAGCCACTGAGTATCTCGCGCAACTGGGGCATTCCGCCTGCAAGGCGTTCAGCAACGGCGCTCGGAGAAATCTGGCGTCGACGCATCGCCGACAGGACGCTGTCGCCCGGTCGGGAGAACCAGTCCTTGCCAAACGGCTGAACTTCGACCTTCGTCATTGCGAAATCTCGAACAGCATAATTCTACGCACCTGCCCCCAATCGACATCACCATCGTCTGCACGTGGTAGATTTTCGCCCACCGGTTTGAACGCTGCCCGGTAGTGTGAACCGAACGAGAAGGAAAGGGAATCCCCCTCCAAAAATTCACCATCGCGAAAATCTATCAGTTCATCGGTGGTCAAGAAGGACTCCGCTTCGGCTAGAAGCTCGTGCAATTCCGCTGCCGCTTGCGGACCGAACTGGCTCTGAGCCTCTTCGATCCTAGTGCAAAGGTTTTTGAGCGCTTCTGTCCTGAAGGATACGTTCAGCACGGCGCCTCGCAGATCATGGAGATCAATCGGCACACCGGAAAGGCTGCCATCCTGTGCATCAGAACAAGCATTATTGCGGCAGGGGCGACCCGTGAGGCTTGGACGCCTGCTTCGCGCGGATCTGGTCGATCCGTTCCCAATTACGATCGAGCTCCCGATCGCCTGCTTCGTCCATGTTGATATCAGAAGCGCTGCACAGAGCGGCAAGGGTCACCATCGTGCCGCCCACCTCGAGATCGGGATGCCCAACTGGCCGGTCATAGACATACTGCACCAACGCTGCAGCATCTTCCCGCGAACATCCGTTCGCCTGAGCAAGTTCCAGCGCTTCCTCAAGAAAGCGATGTGTACGCTCGGCACGGTCGGACCATACTGCGGCAGGAAAACATGCCATCAGCCATTCCTCGACCCGCTTCTGAAAACCCGTGATTTTCAAGATAACTCCCTGACTCATGTTCATAGTTTACGTAGCCGAAACGATACAAGAGGAATGTGGTTACTCAACGAGACGCGTTGTCACCTTGCTACATGCAGCATTTCTACGCGCCATTCATCGAATTGCACATCGGGAGACCTAATTTGCATAGCTTGGACCCATTGATCGCTGGAAATGAGCGCCTCTTGATCTCCACATGGCGGGTTTCTGGCGCGAAGCAGATATGCTGCCATGCTTCGCCAACGTCCGCTTCACTGAGTTCATGACCTGGAAGCCGACTGTCGCGAATGTTGTCTAATTGATATTCGCATCGCGGTTCCTTTTTACCCGTGCCCGATTGCCAAAGGTTGTCTTCGAGGTCGTCGGACAGCTGGACACCCGCAAAAACCGGCTACGTAAAGCGAGCGTTGTGCTGATGTCGCAATGACCGATGCGTTGGGTGCCATATTTGGCCGTTTTCGGTCATCAAATAGGGCATTTCATGCCAATTTGGGGGTTTCAGGGCAGACTCATGCTGTGACGGCACGTCGTTCGTGGAAGATCAGGCGGTCGAAGTTGTAGGCGAGATTGGCCAAAGTGAGTTTCGCCTCGGCCCGCTTGAGGCCAATCGTGCGTATGAACAAACCGAACCGGTTTTTCTGATGCGCAAACACATGCTCGACCCTGGCCCGGATCGCGGACTTTGCCGCATTTGCGCGAGCGGTGGCCCTGGGCATGGACTTTCCCTTGGGCTTGCGGCGGTGGATGCGACTGGTCAGCATGCGATCGGCCAGCCATGTTTCGTTGGTCCTGGAACGGTATGCTGTGTCGGCCCAAACCTCGCTGCTGCTATTTTCTGCGATCACATGGCGCAACATGCGCCCATCGGCATGGGCCGCCGAAGTGACCTCACCGGCACGTATGAACCCATAGCGGCGGTCTATGCTGATATGGCTTTTATAGCCGAACACCGGCAAGGCGATCATCGGCAGCGGCTTGCCATCCTTGTAGCGCACCTTCCCGCCGATCTTGAGCGTCCAGCGCGCATCTGTGTCCTTCTGTGCCGCCTTGGCTGGGTCGTCGGGCCAGATATCCTGTGCCGATTTGCCATCCTTGATGGCCTGCCGCTCATCATCGGTATTGCGCTGCTTGGGCGCGGGCACCAGGCTGGCATCAATGATCTGGCCGGACATGGGGATGTAGCCCTTCTTGTGCAGTTGCCAGTCGAAGGCCTTCATCACCCGTTTGAGCGTTCCGGTCTCCGTCATCCGGTTGCGGAAATGTCGGATTGTGTTCTCGTCGGGAGTGCGATCGCCGAGTGCAAAACCCAGAAACCGCATCCAGCTCAGCCGGTCCCGGATCATATACTCCATCCGCGCATCCGACAGATTATGCTGGGCCTGCAAAATCAGGATCTTGAACATGGCGACAGGATCAAACGGCGGACGACCACCCTTGCCCCCATCGCCATAACCCAGCCCCTCGACCAGCCAGTCCCGAAAATACTCAAAATCTACCGTCCGTTCCAGCATCTCAAGCGGATCACCGTGACGGCTCAGCATCTCAAGGTGGTCGTTCAGACTGAAAAGCGACTTCGGATCCATCACAGATCGCCTCCAATGGCTACCCGCTCAATGAATCATCAATGCAACAAATCCGCCAGAGTTTTTGCGGGTGTCCAGCTGGGAGAGCTTAACGTCCGGGCCTCATGATCGCGGCCGAGCGGTAGTGGGTGGACGTCTCTGGGTCCCAAACGAGGTTTAACCCTCCACATTTCAGACGAGATCGTCCGGGCATGGCTGATCGGGATCGGGAGCGCCGGGTCAGGCCCAGCGGAACTCGGTCTCGTTCAACCAAACGGAATGCAGTAATGCAGCTAGCTTGCGAGCAACCGCGACCTTGGCCCGCCGTGGACCTTTGGCCTCAGCTATTTTCCTGCCCCAACTCTGAAGGGCACAGGGCCTTTTTACCCGGGTTAGGATGATGTTGGCTGCCTCGTACAACGATCGCCGGAGCATCGGATCGCCGGCTTTGGAGATATGCCCTTGCGTATCGCGTTCGCCCGACTGGCTTCGGCGCGGAACGAGGCCAGCATAGGCGCCAACGTCTTCGCCTCTGGCAAAGCGACGGGGATCTTCGATGCTCATGGTGTAGGTGAGCGCGGTAATCGGCCCAACGCCGGGAACCGTCATTAGACGTGCGCAGACCGGATCTGATGCAGCGCGCTGCTCCAATATGCGACTCGACGTCCGCAGTTGCGCCTCGATCGCTTCGATGGATGCCAGAAGTGGCGCGAATAACGCTTCCAGATCGGGTCGCTGAGTATACAGCGCATCCAGACGCTCTGTGCGCTTGCCTGGTGCCCTGGTCGATCCGAGCCGGAGACCGAACAGTTTCAACAGCCCTCGCAATTGATTGAGCATGGCGGTGCGTGCCATGATCAACTGTGCGCGGATGCGCACAGCTGCGCGGTCGAAGTGCGTTGCCGAAGCCTTCATATGGATGCGCTTGAACCAGCCCGTGCGGGCCATCTGCGCAATACCCTCAGCATCGTGAACATCACTCTTGTTGACCCGCGCTGACAGCACGCCCTTGGCATGGCGAGCACAGATGCACTCGATCGGCACGTCGCGAGCCACCATGCCATGATAGAGGAACGCCGACAGCGGTCCCGTCTCAAGCACCACTCGCACCAGATTTGGGCAATAGCGGCCGAGCCATTTGGCGATGACGTCGGGATCGCTGGCCAACACCTCGCGCCGCAACACAGCGCCTTCGCCATCAACCACGCACACATGCGTGGTCTTGTCACTCACATCCAGTCCTGCGTAGATCGACATGGTCACCCTCCTGCATTGAAGCGTTCATGCGACTTCGTACCATACAGGAGGGTGGCTACATCAATTACGCGGTGTCCCAGACTAAGACGCGCATCAGAGAAAGCAGCGACTGGAGGCGACCTTTCCATCTACGTGCAGTCTTTTCCACGAATTGAAAGCATGCCAAAGCAGCGACTTCACAAGTCCATGATTTGTTTTTGAAATCAGTCGCTTAGGCTGAATGGCTGACATCTCTTCTGTTTCGTTGTCCATACGGTCCGACAGCGTCCAGCATTCGAACGATTTGATGTCTTTAGCTGGGACTGTCGAAGATGTTCTGGGGCATGTCATGGTCGCTCCATTCGCCCTTTTCGGCTACCTCTTGGCGGCGGTTTTTCAATCCAGCCTGTTTACATCACGGACATTGCTCGACGAGGCTAGCAAACAAAACCTCGGTATTGCCATTTGGCATATTTTTCCTATATGATGCCATATGGAGGCGGTTATGAGCATGTTGCAACCTGTCGAGACGGTCCCGGCGCCGTTCCGGCCTGAGCCTGTCACGCAGGATGAAGGCGGCGCGATGTTTCGCGCGGCCCTCAATCTTTTCGCCAAGTGGGGCGTCACGGACGAGCAGGCTGCCATGCTGACCGACATGCCGGTGCGCAGCTTTCGTCGCTGGAAGGCCGAAGGACCGGGCCGCATCTCGCGTGACGGCCTTGCGCGGCTGTCCAACCTGATGGGCATCCACAAGGCCCTGCGAATCATCTTTCAAGAGCCACAGCGCGGCTATGACTGGATCAAGGCGCCCAACGCCGTCTTTGATGGCTCAAGCGCGCTGTCTGTCATGCTGGGCGGCGAATTGACCGACATCATGCGGGTGCGGCGCTATTTGGACGCGGAGCGTGGCGGCTGGTGACGGTGACTGATGGTCCGCCGGTCAACAGGGTCCATTGGGAGGGGGCGGTCAGAATCATCCGCAGCATCTATCCTCCGATAGATCTGTTCGAGGACATTGCGGACCCTGCAGACTGGCCCCTCCTCATCTCCGCCGAGCAGAAGACAAATCCGCGGATCATGACGTCGGTTGGCAATATCGATCTTGTCCCTCCCGCGCGACGGGTCGGCGGCGTTGGCGCCTCCTATCTCATGGCGTCATTCACTCATGTAAGTCCCGATCGACCAAGCCGGTTCTCGGCCGGACATCATGGCGTACTCTATGTCGCGCGCAGCTATGAGACAGCGCTGTTCGAGACGATCCATCATCATGCGCGCTTCATGGCCTGGACGGCGGAGCCTGCCGGATGGACATCGCAGTTTCGGGAGATCATTCTGAAGGTCGATGCCGATTTGCATGATCTCAGAGCGGATGTAGCAGCATTGGGCCCTTGCCTCGATCCTGACAGCTACGAAGCAGCACAGCAGCTCGCCGCGACGCTGCGCAGTTCAGGCTCGGACGGTATTGCCTATCCAAGCGTCCGGCAGGCCGGGGGAGAATGCGTCGCGCTTTTCTATCCGGATTGCGCCTCAAGCCCCGTTCAAGGTCGGCATCTCGATTATCACTGGAACGGCGAACGGGTCGATCTTGTTCGGGATGCGGGAAGCGGCGCTGTGTTCAGGGTGGTAGAGGGCGCATGAGCGGAGCCGCCGCCAGATGAACGACGCCGCAAGCGATCCCCACGCGCAGGCGGCACGCCTGCTGAGCGTGCATCCAGATTATCGGGTGCAGCGGCGCCTTGGCCCCGTCACCCATTTCCATGCAGCAAGTCCTGAGGCCTCCAGCCGTATCGGGGTTGCGATTGATGTGGAGACGACCGGGCTCGACCGAGAGACCGATCGGATCATCGAACTGGCGATCCAGCGTTTCCGGTTCGATGAGCGTGGACGAATCATCCAGGTCGGGGTGCCCCGGGTCTGGCGCGAAGATCCAGGCATGCCGATCGATCCGAAAATCACCAGCCTGACCGGCCTTACCGATGCGGACGTTGCCGAGCAGCAGATCGATGAATCGGCCGCTATCGACATTCTCTCCTCCGCCGACATCATTGTCGCGCACAATGCGGCTTTCGACAGACCGTTTGTGGATCGTCGCCTGCCTGCCATCGCGGGCAAGCCCTGGGCCTGCTCGATGGCAGAACTGGATTGGTTGGCGCTTGGGTTTGAGGGGCGCGCGCTCGCTCATCTCGTTTCGCAATGCGGCTGGTTTTATGAAGGGCACAGGGCCGAGAATGACATCCTGGCGCTTCTGTACCTGCTCTCTCACGGCCTGCCGGACGGAGAGACGATCCTGGCAAAGCTGATCGCCTGCTCGGAACAGCAGACCTACCGGGTGAACGCCATCGACGCGCCTTTCGATTCCAAGGACCGGCTGAAATCTCGCGGATATCGCTGGGATGCCACCATGCGTTTCTGGTGGAAGAGCATCGCAGAGCTGGACCGCGACGCTGAACGCGCCTGGCTGATGAGCGACGTCTATGGCGGATATGGCGAACCCGCCTTCCTCCCCATCACGGCTTGCGAGCGCCATCGCTGAACTTCCCGATCATCAGTAGCAATGGGACATTGCGCACGGACTCAGAGAATCTGGATCAGGCCAACTGGTCCTTGAGCTTGCCTGCTGTCAAGCCGCCCAACGATCAAGCTCGGGAAACAACGGTACGGCTGGCGGCAGGCCGGGCTCCACCACATTCGCGTCGAACGTCGCGACAGTCAGCCATTCGACGCGCCATTCGACTCGGGCAGCATTGCCTTCGAATCGGACAATGCCAGCGCCGTCGCGTGCTACCTCCCATCGACACTGCATGCCTTCATC
Source organism: Sphingobium sp. AntQ-1 (assembly GCF_028538045.1). Taxonomy (NCBI): domain Bacteria; kingdom Pseudomonadati; phylum Pseudomonadota; class Alphaproteobacteria; order Sphingomonadales; family Sphingobiaceae; genus Sphingobium; species Sphingobium sp. AntQ-1. Next base: position 1,727,727 of record NZ_CP117158.1, on the reverse strand, counting down.
ATAATAGCCCATGAGCAAAGTGCCGTCGCTCAGACCCACCAGAAACCGCTCATCTTCGTCATAGGGCACCGTTAGCACCGTCTCGACATCGCCGGAGACCGCCAAGCGTACGCTATCTGGAATTGGGGTGATCGAAACGCACATCGCAAAATCCCTCTTTCCTACATGAGAACATATAGCGAACATATCGAGAAGGAAAGGAGTCGGCAATGGTGATAATCGACGGATCATTTCTTCTTGGGATAGCCGCAGTGCTGACCAGCATCGCGACCTTGTGGCGCAGCCTTAAAGGTCGAAAATAAGGCTCGGGGGCGGTCCGACCTCGCGTTCCAACGACGAGGTCGGACCGTCACCGTTGCAGGCTGTCTCATTTGGCGTGCCTGTTGCCGGATGATCTGGGTTCTAGCGCAACCACGCCGCCACCGGCGCGTTCGATCCACCCAAGGAGAGAAAATATGACACATCGTCCTTCCGTGCCCCCAGGCAGCACGGCACCCTATCCCGCACACCCAGCGCCGCATGCAGAAAGCATACAGGCAGATGAGCTTTCGACCGATGCGAGCGAGGAAGAACAGGACGCCAAGCTACATGGTTCAGCGAAACTCTTGGGTGCCGCTGTCGGGATTGGATCGGCCGCTATTGTCGCAGCGCTTCTCTACGCGCGGCAACGAAGGGCCTGAAAAGGAAGATGACGGTCTGACCTGCGCTGCGGCGCGGGTCAGGCCCTTTGATCAGATTTCTTGTCGAGCAGCAGTCGTTCGCCCTGTTGTTGAACGATCGCCTTGATCGGTCCTTACATGAGGCTCAGCATGGCTGGCAATTGCAGGATGATACGCAGGCGAGTATCTTCAGCATCGACCGTGCATGGCACTTCCACGCCCATGGTCGCAACGGTCAGCGACAATTGATCCTGGCTGGGCCAGCTGTGCTAACGGTGGCCGCGCCGCCTGGGATGTGCGAGGCAAGCTTGCCTATACCCGTCATGCGGCGCCCTGCTTCGTCACGGCCGAGACTGTGCGGGATGTCGAAGATTGTTAGGGTCAGGACTCGTTGATCAGAGCCAGAAGATAACGGTGGCAGCCAGTGCGATGGCGGAGAAGAAGACGGTCGGACACCTATCGTAGCGGGTGGCGACGCGGCGCCAGTCCTTCAGTCGTCCGAACATGATCTCAATGCGACTGCGGCGTCGGTACCGGCGCTTGTCATATTTGACGGGGTGGAGCCGAGATTTTCGACCTGGGATGCAGGGCTCGATACCCTTCGCCTGCAAGGCATCCCTGAACCAGTCGGCGTCATAGCCACGGTCGCCCAGCAGCCATCGCGCCTTCGGCAGGTCTTCCAGTAGCGCTGCCGCACCGGTGTAATCGCTGACCTGACCAGCGGTCATGAAGAAGCTGAGCGGGCGGCCGTTTGCATCGGTGACAGCATGAAGCTTGGTGTTCATGCCGCCTTTGGTGCGACCGATCAGCCGCCCAAGATCCCCTTTTTTACCCGCAGGCTCGATGCCGTGCGGTGCGCCTTCAGATAGGTCGCGTCGATCATGACGGTCTTCGGATCGGCGTCAGCGGCAGCCAACCCTTCCATCATGCGGAGGAAAACGCCCATTTCACCCCAGCGCTTCCACCGATTGTACAGCGTCTTGTGCGGACCATAGTCCTTCGGCGCATCCCGCCATCGCAGCCCGTTGCGATTGACGAACACAATGCCGCTCAACACCCGCCGATCATCAACGCGAGGCTTGCCGTGACTCTTGGGAAAATACGGTCGCAGACGCGCCATCTGCTCATCCGTCAGCCAGTACAGGTCGCTCATAATCAGTCTCCTCAAGGAGACTGAATCAGATCGCGCCGCTCACATCAATGGGTCCTGACCCTAGGTCCTCCAAAAGGCCATCGTCATGTCTCACCACCAAAAACACTTTCACCATGCGTAACGACCTCCAAATCGTGCCCTCATAGGCGATGTTGTCTCGAAATCACCAGTCAGTTTTCCGATGGCTCCCGCGGACTTTCCTCCTTTCATCGCTGGGATTTTCTGAGGGCCACGCTGCGCCTTCCTTACTATAACGAGGGGCGACGGCATACACCGCACCGGGCCGGATAAGACCGCGCTGTCCTGCAATCCCTCAGCCTATCGGAGCACCGCCACAGGGCTCATGATCCTAGCGTCCGGATCGCCTAAAAACCGGACTTAGGAAGCTCGGCACTTACCGGGTGAGACGTCAGGGCGGGGCGCGTCCTCAATTCGGTCAACCGCGTGAGAGGCCTTTGCAATGACGTGAAGGGGCCAGCGCCTGCGGCGCGGCAGCATCGCAATGCGGGTAGGACCATCCGCCGCCGCGTTCTCGTGCGGGACGATCTTCATGGTGATCGCGCGTCATGAAAGTCCCGCCCCCTACGGCAGCGAAGATCATCGTTCCGGCAGCTATTTTGACGGCAAGCCTTCGCTGCTGGCGCTTGCGCCTCCTTGCCGCATAGTACGCGCCTTCACGAATGGGCACAGCGCGAAAGAGCTTCTTGAACGACATGGGGCGGTAAGATGCCACCCCATGGTGAAATTCTGGATTCCTCGCGCTTCGATCAGGCGAGTTCGGGTTCCTTGGCTTTGCGGTTGCGGGTGCCCGGCACCTTTGCAGCAGGTGCGGCAGCCGCTGCCTTGGGCTTGCGGCCCAGACCGATTTTGAGCGCCAGCGCCTTGCGGGTGGCGGCATAGCTGGACGCAACCATCGGATAGTCGGCGGGAAGGCCCCATTTGGCGCGATAGTCATCCGGGGTCATCTGATAGCGGGTCATTAGGTGCCGCTTGAGCATTTTGAGCTTCTTACCGTCCTCTAAGCAGATGATATGATCGGGCTTCACCGAGGCGCGGATCGAGACGGCGGGCTCGAGCTTGGGTCTTTCCGGTTCTTTCGTGCCCAGGCCGTTAAGAGCCCGATGCACGTTGGCGATCAGCTGCGGCAGATCGCCGACGCTGACACTATTGTTGGATACATGCGCCGCAACGATGTCGGCGGTGAGGGTGATAAGCATATCTTGTGCGACCGGCTGTTCTGACATTTTTGTTGCTCCTGAAGGGAGGATAGGAAGATCGCCAGCCTTTCAACGGACAGCGACAGGTGCGAGATAGAGTCACGCAGGCTTAACATCAAATGACGACGCTAATTTGATGGTCCCGTCCCGCTCAGCACATTGATGCAGCAGGCGATTTTATTCCAAATGGCGATGCCTTGGTCGTCACCGATTGCGGTCAGCTCGGAAATTCTACTGTCGGCATGTATTTTTGCTTCTTCGCCATGGCGGCGGATGAGCACGGATGCCGCGCCCCATGAAATCTGCTCCTGTGTCAGCGTCATTTGGCATGATCCTGTCGCCGGCAACAATAAGATGGCCTTCCGGCACGCTGTCGACGGAGGTGTGGCGGCCCAGACGAAAGCCGCACGGAACATGCTCGCCTTTCACCGGTTGGCTGAGTCCATAGCTGACAGGAGAGAGCGATGTTCCCCGAACAGATTCCAGGCGAAAATGACCAGGCTGATATGAAGGGCACGTCCATGGACGATCTGCCCGGCGCTGATGGCGCCGACGAAGATGTCGACGTCGATGTTGATGCCGAGGAGGAAGATCAGGACGCCGATGAACTGGAGGACGTCCAAAAGGATGCCGCGGAAAAGCGGGAACAGGAAGGCGGCTATCAATAGCCGCGATGGCCTCGTCAGCGGTCGTTCGCTGACGGGGTCTATTTTTGGCAGGTACCTTCCCCGCCTCTCCTGGTCGGACGTCTAACGCAGCGCGGGCGGTATGGATCTTTGTTTTACCTGCCCCTGTGACGTTCAGCTGAAGCTCAAGGCGTGCGGCAACGTCGCACTCAGCAGGCGCTAAGGACGTTCATCTGCGTGATGGTGCCCATTGAGGGCGCTTCATGCCCCAGAGGCCGGATGGAATGTTTGCGAATGAAGGCTGCGGGATCGACATCATGTGCCAGCAGCACGCCGCATGTCTCGCCGTCCGCCCAGATAATCGACGCGCAGATTTCGACCCGATTGACTACGATCGTAACGGCCGTACCGGCTGGCGGAAATTCGAACCCGTCGAGCTGCGCTCCGTAGATCGACAAGTTTCTGATCGTGGCAAATTCATAGAGGCCTGACCAGTTGACCGTGCATGGAACGTTGGCAGTCTCGCGTGGACTTCGACGACGTTCGGGTGTTTGGGCAAGTGCGTTGCGCATCATATCTGTCCTGTCGTCCCCTTGGTAAGACCGACAGGCGCTTGGATTGTTCCAGAGTCGGGATCGCCGAGTCGTGTTTGGGCTCCAGTGGGGTTCGGCATTGTGTCACCTGCGCGCTCTGCGCATGCCATGCGGGAGAGTCATTATGGTCTGCTCGCGGTGCCCCCGTTGCTGTCCTCATCATCTGGCGGTGATCTTGTCCACGGCGACAATATCATGGTCTTCCCGCACACCCTCGACGCGTACTTGGCGGCCCAGAAGATGCTCTTGCCTGCCCAGGGCGACAAGTCGCCATTGCCCACCGTCGGTAATTTGCAGGATAAGCTGGCGGCCTTCCTGCATCAGCAGGCCTTCCAATATAATGGGGCGGTATCTGGCCATGGGCTGATGGTCCTTGGCTATGTTGGGGGCGGGTCAGGCTGCTTTGGCACGTTCAGCATTCAAAGCATGAAGACATTCTCCCGGTGGCAAGCCAGGAAATGGGGGTGTGGCCCGTCTGCTGCGCGCATTGGAAGAATGGCGTGGCGGCTGTTGTTGATAAGGCCCGTGATGCTGTCGCTGTCATTGGCCTGACGGGAGATCATGATGTCGAGATCGTCCTAGAGGCTGATAAGCCCCCGGTCGAACATCCAGTAGACGGTGCCGGACAGGGCGATACCGTTCTGGACGCTGTCGGGGCCACTGGCTTCGACAGGCCGGATATGGGCACCCATAGAATTTCACAGCGCACCGCCAAATGGCTGCTCGCGGCCGTGAGCCGCACCTATGCCTGCGAATTCGCCATAAACCAAGATCAGCTGGCAGAGATGCTGGGTATCGGGCGTACTTTTGTAACCCGTGTCGTCAAGAAGCTTCGTGACGAGGGCACCATCGCAACGCGCCGCTGCGTTTTCACGGTGAAGGATGAAGATTTGCTGCGGCGGACGGCCTGCGCATGCACTACAGCGATCGAAAATCATTTCGATACCGATCTGCATGGCATCTATCCGTCTGGCTGACCTGCGCTCGAAGCATAGTCGCAAGGGACTCCACGTCCCTCCGCCCAGGCCCTTTGGGACGTCCCGGCGGCGTGGCCGTTCTTCCAAGACTCACGTGATTGGGCGTTCAGCAGCTTCCGGTCGGCAATTGGCCTGCCTGTAGGGAATTTGGCATGCGGCCAATCTTAACGACTGTTTGACTACGTGTATCGGAGGGAGAGCCAGATAGTCTCCGCTGCGCCCCTTGCCTTTCCGGTCAAGGGTACTGGCCTGACAGTGCCGCGTTCTCCTTTGACAGCAGATTTGCACCCTCCCTGGTGTTCAGCGGAACACTCATGCGCCCGCTCCGTTAGGTCTCAGCCACAATGATGGCCAGACATTAGAAGAGGATCGAGGAAATGGTTCAAGCAGCAGCGCTTTTTGACACCCATGCTGAAGCCGAACGCGCGGTTTCCGACCTGCGCGCGCTAGGCGTGACCGACACCGACCTATCGGTCATTGCCCACCATGGTGGCACAACGACGACGCGCTCGGGGGATGGCGAGATCACCGATGAGCATCATCGAAACGTCCTTCGCGGCATTCTGGGAGGCGGTGCGCTCGGGGCTGGTCTGGGGGTCGCGGCACTCGCAATTCCTGGTGTGGGTCCGCTGGCCGCCGCGGGCGCCATCGCCGCTTCGGCTGTTCCTGAGGCGATCGGACTTGGCGCTGTTCTTGGAGCTGTCGGGGGCAGCTTGAACGAAGTGCTGACCAAGCATGGCATCGAAGAAGAAGACGCAGCCTATTATAACAGCGGCCTCAAGGATGGCAGGGTATTGGTCACTGTGAACGATGCAGGCATTGACGGGGACCTCGTCCGCGACGTTCTTTATCGCAACGGCGGACATAATGCTTCGCGGGCCCGGGCTGCCACTCTGTGATGCTGTGTGGCCGGGAGCGAGCGTTCCCGGTCGCATCTTGATCACCAGTCTCGTAAGCGGCGGGCAGGGACTTCCAGCCTCACCTGCGATCTGGAAGTTCCATCAACGATCCGACGCCATGCATGCCAGTCAAGCGCCAGCTGGTCCGACGGCTCGAGATTGCCCTTTAGACCTGCAAAGGACTCATGACCATGACCAAAGACGACAGCAAGCCATTCTCGCCTCCGGTATATGACGGGGACGAGAAGACGACCGAGGAACAGTTGAACATCACGCCTCTGATCGATGCTGATGGACCTGACAGAGGGCGCAGAGCCCAGGAAGGATCCGGCGCTGTTGCCGGTAGCGGCGCGGGTGCTGGCGGCACTGCGATCGGCACGGAAGACTATGATGAGGATAGTGCAGGGGGAGGGGGCGGTCCGACGATCGATGCTGGCAAAGGGCACAGGGCGCTGCCTGACATCAAGAACGAGGAAGGCGGCGCGGGAGAAGACGTCGATCTTCCTCCAGGGTCTTCGTCGATGTAACGCCGCGGTCTCGCGGGGCATTCCCGCACACCCGTGGGCCACGCTTGGAATCCGCCGACCCTATGCTCGTCGTTGTTCTGCAGCTTGCCATTGCGCATCGCGCGTCCGCCTGGCCGGTAGTCCCCATCAAGTGCCTCGCCCCGACGCCAGCGCAGGTGCCGTCGGCTGAGCTCAAACAGGATCAAGCTTGTCCGGGCGTCTGCGAAGCCGGGGGGAACCTGAGCGCGCATCGAAATGGATCGGTGTGCTGTAGCTCGGTGCCGATCGTATCGCAGACGAAATTCTGCGCACAGCCGTCGATGTCGGCTGTTGGGTGAATTGAGGAGAGCGCAAAATGTCCGAAAGGATTGTGTCGATAGGGTTCCTGACTGAGCGGGACTTGGTAAAGTTGGGGGAAGGGTTTCGACGCCACTTTCCCATCGCGAGGGACGACATGTTCGCCGACCTTATGGCGAAGCTGGACAAGATTCCGTTCGATGCCAAGCTCGACCCCAAAACCGGGCGGTAAGCATTGTCCAGGAGTCAGGTGATGCCTGTCCAAGTTGGGGCGGCGACAGGTTAAAAGCATGCGCTGCGCGGCCTCGACACGACCTTCGGCTGGCGCCGGTCAGCGCGGACCGAGCATCGAGGGGACCGTCGCCAGTCCCCAACGGAGAGATGTCGCGTGGAAGATAAGGAATGAGCAGCGGCTGCGACAGCGTCAGCACTATGGTGAGGCGTACTATTTCGAGCGCGTCGCGGTTGGAGCGGAGCACACTTGCGGGGATCCGATCGCACTTGCAACGCCCAGGGCGAGTAGGGCACCCTATGGCTTGCAGGTCCGGCGGATGCACGCGCAACCGCCCCAGCAGTGGGCGAGCCGTAAGGCAATGCCTCCGCTGTCGGGACCGCTGTTGCGCCGGATGATCGGCCAGAGGAAATCATGACCGGCTCTGACATCAACGGATTGATCGCCAAGGCTCAGCATCGCAATCGGCCGCAAGCCCTTTCTCAGTTTCGGCGTGCAGCGCCAAAGCGGCAGCGCTAACGGCACTGGACCCGTGGCCTTTCATGACGGGCTCTTACTGCGGTGACGGAGGACCGCCGCGTCGATCAACTTATGCGGGACGCGCTGCTACACACTGGTGGCCGCCTCACTTCACGCGAGTACGCGATGCCTGGTCTTAAGCCGCGCGACCATCAATTCGTTGCTTTGTGTCTCCGCCATCGAGATCGCGCTATTGCCCGCGGCATCCTGAACATGAGGATCGCTGCCACGATCGATCAACAGATCGACAATCGCGCTATGGCCGAAGAGTGCCGCCATCATCAATGCCGTCTGACCCGCCGAATTGGTGACGTGGGGGTTGGCACCGGCGTCGAGCAGCAGTGCGGCAATCTGCGTATATCCCTTGAATGCAACGCCCATGAGCGCCGTGTTACCGCGAACGCAATCCTGTTGATCGACCGGCGCGCCTTGCACCAAAAGCGCCGCGGTCGTGGCTTCATGCCCGTGATAGCTTGCGAGGATCAAGGGCGTGTAACCCTTCGGGTCCAGCGCCGCGATGTCGGCGCTCGCCTGAAAAAGCGGGGCGATCATGTCGTCGCGGCCTAGCCGCGCCGCATCGAACAGCAACTCCTGGATGCGCTCTGGCGAGGGCAGTGGCGGAGGCGCCTGATCGTCGTTGGCTGGGCCACCTACTGCCTCACTTGGCATCGAGATCGACCTTCAGCTCCCGCGGCCAGTAGCGCAGACCAGCGATCGCATCCACGAAGGCGGCCGCGTCCTTGGCGGTCGCAAGCGCGAGGCAGGCTTCGTCAAGATCGTCAGCGATGCCACCCTTGAGGAAGATCGGCTGGGCTTCCTTGGTCAGGCCGATATATTTGCAGTGACCGAAGGCATCGCGCACGAAGTCCTGCGTGGCAGCGTCGGTCGCGAGTAATGCAGCGCCTTCGTCCGAAACGACAACGGCCACCGCGTCGAACAGAGTGGAGGGCCCGCCGTCGATTTTCTGCTTGGCGGCCAACTTCGTGCCGTCCGAAAGATTAACCCCGCCGATCTTTGGAGCAATCACCTCATAGATCGCGCCGACCTTATCGATCGCTTTCACCAGGCCGTTGAACAAGCCGGCATCGGCCCCGTCGCTAAGCAAAATGCCAAGCTTACGACCTTTGAAGCTGGGCGGCCCGTTCTTGACGATGGAGAGGGCGTCGGAGGGCGGCAGATCGGTGATGGTCGGCCGGGCCGCCTGAGCCGGCGCAGGAAGTTGGGGCAGGCCAAGGCCATCCGCCACCGTGGCGGCAAGGCCCTCGTCAATATTGAGCAGGTGTGAGACCATCCGGGCACGTATGTCGGGCCGTTCGACCTTGCTTAACTCGAAGACGAGCGCATCGGCGATATGCTTCTGCTCGATCGGGAGCTGGCTGATATAGAAGAGGCGCGCCTGGCTGTAATGGTCAGCGAAGCTTTCCGGCCGGATCCGCAGTTTGGCGCTATCCTCAGTCGCCGCGAAGCTTGTGAACCCGCGGACCGGATCCTCCCGCGGGCCGCCGATCGTGGCACCCCAGCTGTTGGGCTCATAGTTCACCCGACCACGTGGATTGGTCATCGCCATGTGCCCGTCTTGCTGGAAGTGGGCGACCGGGCACTTGGGCGCATTGATTGGGATGTGCGTGAAATTTGGGCCGCCGAGCCGCTTGAGCTGGGTGTCGAGGTACGAGAAGTTGCGCCCCTGCAGCAGCGGGTCGTTGGTGAAGTCGATCCCGGGTACGACGTTCTGGGTGCAAAAGGCGACCTGCTCGGTTTCCGCGAAGAAATTATCGACGACGCGGTCGAGAACGAGTCGGCCGACCACGCGCACCGGCAGGATCTCTTCTGGGATGATCTTCGTTGCATCAAGAACATCGAACGGGAAGCTGTCCGCGAACGCCTGATCGAACAATTGCACGCCAAGCTCCCACTCAGGGAAATCGCCGCCGTTGATGGCATCCCAGAGGTCGCGACGATGGAAGTCCGGATCGGCGCCATTGATCTTGACGGCCTCGTTCCAGAGCACCGACTGCAGTCCCTGTTTAGGCTTCCAGTGAAACTTGACGAAGGTTGAGTTGCCCTCGGCATCGACGAGACGGAAGGTGTGCACGCCGAACCCCTCCATCGTGCGGAAGGAGCGGGGTATCGTGCGATCCGACATGATCCACATGACCATGTGCATGCTTTCCGGGGTCAGGGTGATGAAGTCCCAGAAATTGTCGTGCGCCGTCTGCGCCTGCGGAAAGGCGCGATCGGGCTCGGGCTTGGCTGCGTGAATGAGATCCGGGAACTTGATCGCGTCCTGAATGAAGAAGACGGGAATGTTGTTGCCGACCAGATCCCAATTGCCCTCCTTGGTGTATAGCTTGACGGCGAAACCTCGAACATCACGGGCGAGATCGAATGATCCCTTCGATCCGGCGACCGTCGAGAAGCGCACGAAGGCGGGGGTGCGTTCGCCGACACGCTGGAAGATGTCTGCGCGGGTGACGTCGGCCAGGCTGTCTGTGAGCTCGAAAAAGCCGTGTGCGCCATAGCCGCGGGCATGGACCACGCGCTCAGGGATGCGCTCATGATCGAAGTGAAAGATTTTCTCGCGGAAGTGCGGATCCTCCAGCAGCACTGGCCCGCGTGCCCCTTGCTTGAGACTGTTCTGGTCGTCTGCGACCGGGACGCCCTGCTGCGTGGTGAGCACCGCGATGTCGCCTTCCGCTGTCTGGTGCGTTTCGCCACCATCACTCTGTGGCTCGGCAAAGCTTTCGGAAACGGCCGCGTCAGCGGGAATGAGAGAGGCCTTCTGGGGAGATTCTCCTGACATCGGTGCACCAGGAGCGATGTCGGCTGGAATAACGCCTTTCCGAGGTGCAGCTGGTTTCTTGGCCATGAGAAGCTCCCTTTTGTGAAACGGTGGTGGCGCGCGCTCCATGAGACAAGCCGTGCCTCCGACCACTTCAAACCTGCAACTTGGGATACGGTTGCGGGTGATGAGCAAAATAGATGATGTTTGAGGCGAGCCAAACTATTTCACTTACATAGGTTAAATGCGCGCCCTTGGTGTGCCAATATCCGCAGCCAGAATAGCAGATCTTCTGCCCGCTATCCTCCATCGCGAAGGAAGACGACAAAGGCGTTCTGGCCCGTAGGCTCTCGGCCCGTTGAGACGCGGCTCCATGAGATCCTCTGCCCGGTGAGCGTCGTATCGGGCATCAGTCTGCGAAGATATGGCACTTGATGCTTGCATTCCGTCCCATGAATGAGGCGATGCCTACCGAAGCAAGCGAGCCTTGTCCGCCAGGTCGTTGCGGATGGTCGTTGCGGCGACGGCGGCTTCTCCCATGGCATGACTGATCTGATCCAATCCTTTCGCGACGTCGCCGGCGGCATAAAGGCCCGAAACCGTCGTGCGTTGGTGCCGGTCGATGACCAGGCAGCCGTCTTCGGTTGCTTCGGCGCCCAGCGCGATCGCGAGTTCTGAGCGAATGACCGACCCCAAGGCGGGGTAGCAACTGTCGAACCTTTCAAGGCCCGATGGAGTTGGGATGAGGATGGCGTCTCCTGACAGCGCAAGCGGACCACAAGGCCCGTCGATCATAGCGACGCCCGCGGCTTGCAGCCGAGCGCGTTCCTCCGGGGTCAACGCATGGGCCGCATCCGGCGCTATTAGCGCAACGTCGCGCGTGTACGTGCGAAGGAACATCGCTTCGTTGTAGCCATGCGTCGCGGTGCCGATCACGGCAACCTTTCGATCCGTGATCTCATAGCCGTCGCATATCGGACAATATCGCAGGAGACCCTGCTGCAAGGCTGTCTGATGCGATGCATCATCCATCTCAGGCCGGTTGTTAACGACGCCGGTGGCCAGCAGGACGGCGCTTGCGGCGATAGACTGCGTTTTGCATCGCGCATGGAAAACGTCGCCATTGATCTGCAACGCCTCGACCGTTTCATCCTCGACGGTAACGCCGAACTCCGCAGCTTGCTCGCGCATCAGGCCAAGGAGCTTCACCCCAGGAATTCCGCCAGGATAGCCGGCATGGTTGCGGGTGCGCGGGATCAGCGCTGCGCGGCTTTGACCGGAATCAACCACACGCACCTTGAGATGGAAGCGTGCTAGGTAGATCGCAGCGGTGAGGCCTGCCGGCCCGCCGCCAACGACCAGGACATCGACGGGATTTAAGCAAACGCCGGACGGTGCCGACGCGGCGGGTTCTTGGTTCGGCGCCATGCCCTATGCTGCTTCTAAACTTTCGAGCCGCTGGATGCGCGCAGAGTCCAGGTCGGTCACGAGCGTATCGCCCACCATCTTGACTTTGTCCCAAGGGAGCTTGCGCAGCGTTTCGCCGACGCCGGCAACACCGCCTTCGGCAATGATGAGATGCGAAAAGTGGCCGGTCGAACAGGCCGCCAGCGCATCGACGGCATGGGCTACGATCGATCCGTCCGAACCGATGACGAGCATGCCTTCCAGTTTTGAGAAAGCGAGCAGGGTCTCCCCGCTTTCGGTCTCGCTGCGGTTCTGCTCCGCTTCGACCGTGTCGCTGATCCGCGTCTGCCAGCCTAGCCAGCGCCAGATACCGAACAGGTCCACGACCCCAAGAAAGATATTGCTCCAGAGCAACTGGGTCTGGTCCGTGGCCACGCCAACGACGATCCACGCGATCGCGCCGAACGTGAAGACAACAAACCCCCATCCAGTCACACGCGGTCCCAGGTTCGATGCTGTCATGAGGGCCGCCAGGCATGTTGCGCCAAGTGCGATCCATCCCGCTATGTCACCCATTGATACTCCTCTTCGTACTTGCCCGAACGGGCACCGTCTGCCTGCTGCCCCGTCAGACACCAAACGCGTAGATGAGCGGGAAGGCCCGGGGCCGCGGTATTATTCTGAACAAGCCTGTGGGATTGCAGTAAAAGCACCGCTCTATCTTCCAGGGCCATCGAATTGACCTTCGTAGTCGTATCCGTCGCCGCGAGACGGTCGATATACGAACCCCTACCGAACGGGTGCCGTAGCGTAGAACACTGGTCAGCTGGATTTGGGTGTTCATTGAATTGCCGGTTTCAACAGCTTGTTGATGAAGAACCTTTTGCTGCCGGGAGCGAATTGCAGGTCGCCCGAAGGGCGTGACTGCAATATCGCGGCCTTCGAATATCGCTGTGGCCCACAGATGGCGAGCAACTTGCGGGCTTTGGAATAAGCGGTGGCGAGATCGGCGAGCTCGCTACTCTCAGGATACTCGATGCGGTTCGGCCCGTCGCATGGATGGATTTAAAATCGTTGCTTCGTCAGCCGTCCCGGGTCCTTGATGACCATATACTATGGGTTTAGCAAAGTGATGCGATTAGTCGCCCAGACTCGGCTTCTGGTTTGTGCGCGAGACGTGTGAGACGGTTGGCATGGACCATGAGCACATGGAGACAAACACGGTCAAATACCGTCATCTTGGCTTATCGACCGCACTGATGGCAATATCCAGACCGGTTGTCACGGGTTGGGTAGGCACTATTGCTTCAGATGCTGCCAGACTGCTTCAGCGCTGTTACCAACTGCCTTTACCGCATCCGCCAACTCCTCACGGCTGACTCCGAATTTATCGGTCCAGTATGCGACCTCATAATCTTCGCCCATTGCGATCAGCGAGCTGTCCTGTGGGCTGCGCAATGTCTTGTCGTCTGCCATCCTATATCTCCTGCAAGCTGTTATTTGTTTGTCCCAACGCCGCACGGTAGATCTGGTTTCCCGGCGGCGGCTGACCACCGGTGCCGGGCGATGAAGCGAGTCTCGCCAGCGCCGGAACGAGTCGCGGCCGCAGGAATTTTACTAGGTATGTGGACGAAAGACATTCCATCATGGCGCGGGTGAACGCGGCGCAGAGCGACAAGCCGACGTTGCGTACCGCCACAAGTGGCGCTGCCGCCGGTCCACCACCGTTTCGGCCGGTCCAGCTGGCGACCCTGGTTGATACCGTGCCAACCGGAACACGCTGGCTCCACGAGATGAAATATGACGGCTACCGCGTGTTGCTCGCGGTGGGCGGGGGCACAGCGGTTGCCTATACACGCTCGGGGCTCGACTAGTAGGAGAAATTCGCAGGATTGGTCGAGGCGGCCAGCAAACTCAAGGTTGCCTCCGCGCTGATCGACGGCGAGGCAGTCGTGCTTGATGCCGATGGCCGGTCGAGCTTTCAGGCGCTGCAGAATGCTCTGAAAGGGGCGCCTGCGGATATCGATTATTGTGCAGTCGACTTGCTCGAACTTGATGGCGAGGATCTCACGCAATTGCCGCTCACAGAGCGCAAGGCGCGGCTCGAGAAGATCCTGCCCAAGGGTGGCGACCGTCTGCGCTATTCCGACCATATCGTCGGCGATGGCGAGAAGCTGCTCCACCAGTTCTGCGATGCCAATCTCGAAGGCGTGATCTCGAAAAAGATCGATGGTCGCTATGTCGGATCGCGCTCGGGCGGGTGGCTGAAGACCAAGTGCATCCGCCGCCAGGAATTCGTCGTGGTCGGCTGGACCCCATCGGATAAATCTCGGCTGTTTCGCTCGCTGATCCTGGGCGTTCATGAAGACGGCGTGCTGCGCTATGCCGGCAAGGTCGGTACCGGCTTCGACACCCAGGAAATCATCGACCTGATGGCGGTCATGGGTCCGCTCGGCAGGACGCACCGACCGTGAAGGCGCCGCGCGCGGATGTCTGCGGAGCGCATTAGATCAAGCCCCGGCTGGTCGCCGAGATCGCCTTTACGGAGATGACCGATGAGGGAACGCTGCGGCATCCCTCCTATCTCGGCATGCGCGAAGACAAGAAGCCCGAAGCGGTCGTTATCGAGACCGAGGCGCCCGTTGAAACGGTCGCCATGGCGAGATCTTCCGTGACGATCAGCAGTCGCGAACGGGTGATCTTCCCTGAGGGCAAGCTCACCGAGGGCTAGCTGGCCGACTATTATGCGCAGGTCGCGCCGATCCTGCTGCCCTTCGCTGGCTCGCGACCGATCAGTCTGGTGCGCTGCCCACAGGGCCGGGCCAAGAAATGCTTCTTCCAGAAGCATGACGCGGGCAGCTTCGGAGATGCGGTCAGGCATGTCGCCATTCGTGAGAAGGACGGGCATGACGAGCCCTATCTGTATATCGACACTGCCGATGGTCTGCTGACCTGCGTGCAGATGGGCACAATCGAGTTTCATGGCTGGGGTGCGCGGATCGAGGATGTCGAAAAGGCCGACCGGCTTGTATTCGATCTCGATCCCGATGTCGGGCTCGACTTCGAGGCAGTGCGCACCGCGGCTTTCCACTTCCGCGACATCCTCAAATCGATCGGCCTCGCAACTTTCCCGATGCTGACCGGCACCAAAGGCGTGCATGTGATCGCGCCTTTGGTGCCACAGGCCGAGTGGCCTGAAGTCAAGGATTTTGCCCACCGACTGGCGCAGGCGGTCACACAGTCAGACCCCAAGAATTTCGCCGCGGCCTTGCCAAAGGCGCAGCGCAAGGGGCGCATTTTCGTCGATTATCTGCGCAACCAGCGGGGGGCAACCGCAGTCATGCCCTATGCCGCCCGCGCCCGCGAGGGCGCCCCGGTCGCAGTGCCGATCACGTGGAAGGAAATGGAGACGATCGACAAACCCTCGCATTGGTCGATCCTTGATGGGATCGAACTGGTCAAGCGTGCCGGCTCGAAGGCGCTCGCTGGCTGGGGGCGCGCCGATCAGGTGTTGCCGGACCTGTGAAGATCGCGACCTATAATGTGAACGGCGTCAACGGCCGGCAGCCGGTGCTGCTGCGCTGGCTTGCAGAAGCCGAGCCCGACATCGTCGTGCTGGAGGAACTCAAGGCGCCGCAGGAGCGGTTCCCCGAAAGTGCGATACGTGACGTTGGCTATGACGCAATCTGGCATGGGCAGAAATCGTGGAACGGCGTCACGCTGCTCAGCCGGGTCGGCGAGATCCATGAGACGCGTCGCGGGCTTCCCGGTGATCCCGATCCAGCCCAGAGCCGCTATATCGAGGCTGCGGTCAACGGCATCCTGATCGGCGGACTATATTTGCCGAACGGCAACCCGAGTCCGGGGCCCAAGTTCGACTATAAGCTGCGCTGGTTCGAGCAATTGATCGAGCATGCCGCCGGGCTCCTCACCAGCGGCCTGCCGGTCATGCTGATGGGCGATTTCAACGTCATGCCCACCGACCTCGACGTCTACAAACCCGAGCGATGGCTCGACGACGCGCTGTTCGCGCCTGAAGTGCGCGAGGCTTATTTCCGTCTATTGGGACAGGGATGGACCGACGCCTTGCGCACCATGCACCCGGACGAAGTGATCTACACGTTCTGGGATTATTTCCGCAACGCCTATGGCCGCAATGCCGGCCTTAGGATCGATCATCTGCTGCTCAGCCCGCTGCTTGCCGACCGGCTGACTGATGCGCAAGTCGACGCCTATGTCCGCGGTTGGGAGAAGACCAGCGATCATGCGCCGGTGTGGATCGAGCTTGTGGACAAACCGAAACGCAAACGCGCGAAGAAGGGCGCTGACTGATGCACATTGAGACCTTCATGCTCGCTGGAAATGGCTGGGTTCCCAACAACGCGAGGTTGCCTGTTGTCCTCTATCGCAACGTGCTGGGCGGTGAAGGCAGTGCGCTCGCCGAAGCGTTCGAGGCGTTGTTCGAAGGTCATGGCTGGCCGCCGGACTGGCGCGATGGCATCTTCGACTATCATCATTATCATTCGACTGCGCACGAGGTCCTGGGCGTGTTCGCCGGGGAGGCGACCCTTGAGTTGGGAGGATCGGGTGGGAAACGGGTCGCGGTGACCGCTGGCGATGCCGTGATGCTCCCGACCGGGACCGGGCATCGTGCCTTCGAGGCGAGCGACGATTTCCAGGTGGTCGGCGCCTATCCCGAGGGGCAGGCGTGGGACATTTGCCGCGAAGCGACCGATGAGGCGGCGCAAGCGCGGATGCACGCGTTGCCCGATCCCAGGCGTGATCCGGTCACCGGAGAAGCAGGCGCAATGACTGGCTTCTTTCGCTGCTGACGAATGCGCGCCCATCCTGGGGCGGACATATCCTTTCGCGAGAACCCAGCGCCGTCTCTTATGGCAACTTCGTAAGTCCATGACGTGGCTGCGAAATCAACTCGTTACGCTGCGCCACCGGAAGATCTGCTGTCATGCTTGATCTCTTGCGGGAACTGTATCCAGGAATTGTCGCCCGAACCAGAAGACGACGTTCACCAGCGGAGTGAGCACCGCCATGATACTGACCACTGTTGCGAACGTAACCGGAGAAGCCACATGTCCGACCGTCAGAAGGCGGCCGGACATGTCTGCATCAGGCAGGGATCGGATTAACGACGCTTGGCTTTGCCGCTGGCAGTCCGGAGCTCTCGGCGAGCGCAATCAACTCTTCTTTGCGCGCCATCATCTGGTCGCGCAGGGCGACGAGATCGACGTCCGTCTTGCGACATTGAGCGAACATGCCCTCCGACGGCATTTCCTCCTCATGGACATGATGCTTGATCTCCTCGGACAGCACCTTGACCTTGGCAGCGTAGAAATCATCCTCCGCTGAACCCGCTTCGATATCGTTGATAAGCACCTTGGCACCATCATGCTCGACATAGGCCTCGTCTAACGTATCGTCCTCGATTTTCCCGCGAAACGCCGGATAGAAAATTTCCTCTTCGATCGAAGTATGGATTTTGAGTTCGGTACAGATTTGGCGCGCGATCTGCTGCTTCTTCGTTGCCGCCTTCGTCGCCTCGAACTGATCGAACAGCTCATCGACCTTGCGATGGTCAGCTTTCAGCAATGCGATCGCGTCGGTGAATGTATCGGTCGCCATAACGTCCTCCTGTTGCTCCGCTCCTGACAAAAAATCGAGCACCCGCTCGTTGTTCCAAGCGAACGACTCGCAACAAACATCCGGCCATCTATCGCCTAATGCCGAGGTCTCACTCGTGTCCTACATCATGGGCGTGCGGCTTTGCGTGGCCATGGGTCCGAAGATAGCGATCATCGATTGTGGCGATCAGCCTTTCGGCCTCCGTACCGCCGACAAGCTTCATCAACTCATCCACCTTCGCTTCGAGTCGGTCGTCATTTTCCTTGGACGCCGGTGAGCCGATATAAAGGAAATACGCCAGACCAACGACCTGCCAGATAAGCTGCAGGAATTCCGACTGCCAGTTTTCGAAAGTATCCCGGCCCATCTCGACGAGATAGCTGCTGACCTGCGCGACCTGATGATGCTCGCGCGCTTCCTCGACAAATGCATACCAACCAAAAATCCAGTGGCCGGCAATCGACACAAGAAAGAAAAGGGCGGTAATCCAGCCATACGCATATTTCTTCATGAACGTTCTCCTCTTCATCACCCTCGAGAAACGGCCATGAAGAACAACGCTCCGCGACAGATGTCGTTCTCGCGCGATAATGGAGACGACCAAAATGGCATATCGTCAGTCGCCATGGCTGAAATGGTCGGAGCCACCGCCGCGCCCTACCGCCCGAAAAATATCATGACTGCATCCCGCCCCATAGGCTGGTGAGCTGCAGGGCCGCGACTGCCTGTGCGCCTCAAGCCTCCGGCATTGCCATGCTCGGTTACGTCCTGAGACCGTGTATGGGCGGTCACGGCTCGTTCCTCTGCCTATTGCGCCTTTGCTGATCCGGGTTCGGCCATCTTGCGGTGCTGCTCGGCAAGAACCGCTGCGGGCGTCACATGGGCGACCGCCGCCTGCACCTTGTTCTTCCAGCCCGACACTATGTGCGCATGACCGGCCATCAGCGCGTCCCAGCCGTCCTTGGCCACATCCCTGGGATCGCTCTTGCTGTCCGACGCGCCCACGCTGGTGTCGAGCATATCTCCTCGCGCAAAAAACTCCGTTTCGACGGGGCCTGGCATAAGAGTCGTGACCGTTACGCCTTTGCTCTCCTTGATCTCGTTGCGGATCGCATCGGCAAAACTGTCGATGAAGGCCTTGGTACCGTTGTAAACCGCCTCGAAACTACCCGGGATGAAGCCAGCGATAGAGCCGGTAATGAGAACCCTGCCGTCATCGCGGGCGACCATCTGTTTCAGCACTTTCTGTAGCAGATAGATCGTACCCATGACGTTCGTATCGATGACCCGCCGCCAGTCGGCAACATCCTGATCGAGAAAGCCATGGCCCAGGCCGCGACCCGCATTGGCGCAGAGCAAATCGATCTGTCGACCATCGGTCGCGGCGAGCAGTTGATCGACGCCTTGCAGAGTGGAAAGGTCCGCCTCGACCGATTGCACCTGCATACCATATTGCTTGAAATCCTCCGCCGATGCATTGATCAGCGGCTCGTCTGCGACAACTAGCAGATCATAGCCATCCTTGGCCGCCAGATGCGCCAGCTCGAAACCTATGCCGGTCGAAGCGCCGGTGATGAGCGCGAATTTGCTCATGATTGTTTCTCCTTACTTGGCAGGGAACGCCGCAAGATGGGCGATATGCTCCTTGACGACAGGTGCGATCTGCGCGGCTGCCTGCTTGAGCGCCGGCGTATCTCCGCCGCTGGCATAGCCCTCGTGTAGGGCGAGCGCGGCATCATGCGCGATCTTCTGATCCTTGATATAGATGGCAACGATCGTATCGGCCGAGGCAGCCTTGATCTCGTCGAGCATCTTCTGCTGGTCCGGGGTGAGGCTTGGCGGTGCCACGGTGAGCTTGGCTTCAGCTGCCGCGGCCTTGACCTTCGCTGTCGATTGCTGATGGGCCTTCACCATCATCTGCGCAAATTCGCGCAGCTTGGCGTCCTTGCTCTTTTCTAGCAGGGCTTTGGACGATTCGATTTCAAATATGTCGCCGGCACCCGCCTTGGCAAGATAGCCAGACGCATCGGTCGGCGTGGCCACAGGGTCTGCCATTACGCCCCGATCGGCCATTTCCGACGCGCTATTGGCGGAAATGGCATTCGCTCCGACCTGGTTATCGGATGTGTCGGGACTATTGCACCCGGCAAGAAGCAAAGCGCTTGCGGTGAAAAGGAAGAAAGAACGCATGAGCTAGTCTCCTATGGGATAAGGGTCAGGTCGCCTGCGCCAGGTCCATGCCCGGCTTCAGCACGATCTTCGTCACTTCGTTCTGCTTGTCGTGGAACAGCCGGTAGCCTTCCGCCGCCTGTTCGAGCGGCATGCGGTGCGAGATGAGAAAGGTCGTGTCGATCTTCTCCTCCATGATCGCATTGAGCAGCCCGGGCATATAATGCTGAACATGGGTCTGGCCGGTCTTGAGCGTCAGGCCCTTTTCCATGAAGGCACCCAAGGGGAATTTATCGACGAACCCACCATATACCGCCGGCATCGAGACACGCCCGCCCTTACGGCAGGCGAGGATCGCCTGGCGGATCGAATGGGTGCGGTCGGTGCCGAGGAAGGTCGAGACCTTGATCTGATCCCAGACATTATCGGCAAAAAATCCGTGCGCCTCAAGGCCCACGCTGTCGATGCAGGCGTCCGGACCGATACCGCCGGTCATCTCCATCAACGCCTCATAGGTCTTCGATTCTTCGAAATTGATCGTCTCCGCGCCGAACTTCTTCGCAAGGTCGAGCCGGTGCGGAAAATGGTCGATCGCGATGACGCGCTCTGCACCCATCAGGAAAGCCGACTGCACCGCGAACAGCCCGACCGGGCCGCAGCCCCACACGGCCACGGTGTCGCCGGGCTCGATCTCCGCATTTTCCGCGGCCATCCAGCCGGTCGGCAAGATGTCGGAGAGGAACAACACCTTGTCGTCGTCGACCCCGTCGGGAACGACGATCGGTCCCACATCGGAAAAAGGCACGCGTACATATTCGGCCTGGCCGCCTGCATAGCCGCCGGTCATATGGCTGTAGCCGAACAGTCCCGACATGGGCTGGCCATAGGCGGCCTGAGCAATATCCTGATTGTCCGCTGGCAGGCCATTGTCGCATGCCGAATATTGATGCTTGCTGCAATGGAAGCAGCTGCCGCACGCGATGGTGAAAGGCACCACGACGCGCTGGCCCTTTCGCAGTGTCGATTTGGGGCCAGTCTCGACAACTTCGCCCATGAATTCATGGCCAAGGATATCGCCCGCCTTCATGGTCGGGATATAGCCGTCATAGAGATGAAGGTCGGAGCCGCAGATTGCGGTCGATGTGATCTTGATGATCGCGTCGCGCGGGTTCAGGATTTCCGGATCGTCGACGGTATCGACGCGCACGTCATGCTTCCCATGCCAGGTCAAAGCGCGCATCAGGCCTGCTCCTCTTCCATCTGCTTACGGGTCCAAGCCGCAGTCGCCACCTCGCCGGTCTCCATCAGCTGCTTGAAACGGCGCAGCTCCCGCCGCGCCTGAATGGCGGGCTCGCGCTGAAACATGGTAGCGATGACCTTGCCGATGATGCCGGCTGGCGGATCGTAGAGGATCGTCGCTCTGACCCAGGTGCCGCGCCCGCCGGGTGCATCGTGAAAATCGATGCGCCCGCTATTGGGAACATCCGCGCCGTCTTCCGAGGCCCAGGCGATGAATTCGTCCTGTTTCTCTCCGGTTATCGCAGCGATCCATTCGACCGTTTTTCCGGCCGGTGCCTTTACAACCCACCGGGACCGCCGATCATCGAGCTTCTCGACGGAAACGAGATTTTCCATGAAGCGCGGAAGATTGGAGAAGTCGCGCCAAAAGGCGAAAAGCTCCGCGCGCGATCGGTTGATCGTGACAGTCTTGCCGATCAGCGCATCTCCCTTGTCCTCGACAAAGCTGGCTGTCGCGTCATCGACGGCATTACGCTGCTTTGACGTGGTGATCGGCGCGTCATCTTCGCGCGGCGGGACAAGCGTGTCGCTCATGCGGCTCTCCTGGCTGACGATGGCAATAGACCGATCAACCCGGTTCTTGGCGGCTCGTTCCAATTTTGATTGTCCGTCACAGACGAAAAACGCCGAAATTAACATTGGTTAGTAGGAATTATCGTGGGCTTAAGGGCAAGGCCCGGTTTATGTGCCAATCGGCGAACAAGCGCTTGGGAATATGCTTGGTCGGGCGCGCAGGATCTGCTTGGTCAGCGCGGGAATTGCCTCCCCCACAGCGAAGAACAAGAATGCAATGATAAGGTATGGTGGCCAATATCCCTCGGTCCAGCGGGCAAAGCGCCGCGCTGGAGGAACTTAAGGCAAAGGCAGTCATTAGGGTTACGCCACCGTCTCGTGACCAGTAGTTTGGGGGAACATGACCGACCGCATGTCTGAGATTTTTCCTGGTGATTCCAGGATGAGCGCCATCATGCGTGCCCATGAATGGGAGAAAACCCGGTTAGGTTCCCCAGAACAGTGGCCTGAAGGCCTGAAAGCATCGCTCCGGCTCATGCTCATGTCGCGGTTCGAGATGTGGCTTGGCTGGGGGGAAGATCTGACCTTCTTCTATAATGATGCCTACATTCCAACGCTGGGTTCAAAACATCCCACCGCGCTGGGCCAGCCCATGTCGCAGGTCTGGAAGGAAGTGTTCGAGGACGTCGAGGATCGCATCGTGTCGGTCATGCGCGACGGCGTCGCGACGTGGGACGAGCAGCTGCTTTTGTTCCTCGAGCGCAATGGCTATCCGGAAGAAACCTACCACACCTTCTCCTACAGCCCACTCGTCGGCGGAGACGGCGCCGTAGAAGGCCTTATGTGCGTCGTTCGCGAAGAGACGGACAGGGTCATCAGTGAACGACGGATCAAGCAGCTCAACGATCTGGCCGCAGCCTTGCTCAGGGCGCAGAGCCGGTCGGACGTGGGGGAGGTGGTTCGTGCCTATTTCGGCAGTGACAGCCGGGACTTTCCTTTCGCCGACCTCATATTGTTCGATCTGCCCGACAGCCCCCATCCTGCCGCTGGCGACGCGACACGGTGGCCCGTTGCCGCGGTCGAACAGGGTGAGAAGCAGACGGTCATCGCGCTCGACGGTTTCGGGCGAAACCTACCAGCCGGACCGTGGCAGATACCGCCGCGTGAAGCGTTGATCCTTGCGGTCGAACAGCCCGGAGAGGCGCGGGCCATCGGCGCGCTCATTCTCGGCTTGAATCCCTATCGCCTGCTTGATGAAGCCACCCGCGATTTCGCCAGCCTCATCGCGGTGCAGATCGCCGGCGCGCTTGCCACGATCGATGCTGTCTCGGCCCAGCGGCGCGACCGTGACCGGCTCTGGTCGCTTAGTCAGGACCTGATGCTGGTGTGTGATTTCGACGGCGTGATCCGGTCGGTCAACCCAACGGCAACGCGGCTCCTGGGATGGCAGGAAGATGAGATGGTCGGTCAGGTCCTGGCCGATTTCGTCCATCCCGACGACTTGCGCAGCACGGCAAGGGAGGTCGCAAAGCTGGCGAAGGGCGTTACTACCCTCCTGTTCGAGAATCGCTATCGCTGCCGGGACGGCAGCTATCGGCTGCTCGACTGGAACGCCGTTCCCGATGCCGGCCGCATTCATGCCGTTGCGCGCGACATAACCCAGGAACGCCTGCTTGCCCGCGACCGGGAACGGATCTGGGCGATCTCGCCCGTCGTCAAGGTGGTGGCGACGACGCAAGGCGTCATCAATGCAGTCAATCCATCCTGGACGAAAGTGCTCGGATGGGTCGAGGCCGATACGGTCGGGCGCAATATCCTGGAGTTCGTGGCCGAGGAGCAGGACGCCGCGCGCAAGAGACTGGCGAAACTTTCGCGGCCCGATGCGACCGTCATAGAATCCCAAAGCGTCTTTCGGGCGCAGGATGGCAGCCACCATCGCTTCGCTTGGACCACCGTGCCTGAGGGCGGCCTGCTCTATCTTTTCGGCCGGGACATCACGGCTGAAACCGAAGCGGCCGAGGCGCTCGCCGCGACCGAAGACGCTTTGCGCCAGAGCCAGAAGATGGAAGCGGTCGGGCAGTTGACCGGCGGCATCGCCCATGACTTCAACAATCTGCTGGCCGGCATTCTGGGCAATCTCGAACTGCTGGAGCTGCGTATTTCGCAAGGCCGGTTGGAGGCGATCAGCCGCTATCTCGAGACGGCGCAGGGCGCGGCAAAACGCGCTGCCGCGCTAACCCAGAGGCTGCTCGCCTTTTCACGCCGGCAGACGCTCGATCCTACGCCCGTCAATGTAAATCGGCTGGTCTCCGGCTTGGAAGACCTGCTGCGCCGCACTGTTGGTCCTTCGGTCGAAATCGAAGTCGTCGGGTCGGGCGGGCTGTGGACGACATTGGTGGATCGCTACCAGCTCGAAAACGCGCTGTTGAACCTGTGCATCAACGCGCGGGATGCCATGCCGGACGGCGGTCGGCTGACAATTGAAACGGCTAATAAGTGGCTTGACGACCGCATGGCGCGCGAACGCGAACTGCCGCAAGGTCAATATGTATCACTTTGCGTGAGCGATACCGGGACCGGCATGACACCCGATGTGATCGCCCGCGCTTTCGACCCCTTCTTCACGACCAAACCGCTCGGCGAAGGGACGGGCCTGGGGCTGTCGATGATTTATGGCTTCGCGCGCCAATCGGGCGGTCAGGTGCGAATCTATTCCGAGGTGGGCGTCGGCACGACCATATGCCTTTATCTCCCCCGCCATACCGGCGCCGTGGCCGAAACGGAGGAGGAAGGCGAGTCGCTATGTTTGGAGCTTGGTGGCCATGGCGAGACGGTGCTGGTCATCGATGACGAGGCTTCGGTTCGCTCGCTCATCGTCGATGTCCTCACCGATGGCGGCTATCATGTTATCGAGGCGGCGGACGGTCCGAGCGGACTCAAAGTGCTCCAGTCCGACTTGCGTATCGACCTTCTCATCACCGATGTTGGTTTGCCCGGAGGAATGAACGGTCGTCAGGTAGCCGACGCCGGGCGAGTGCACCGACCGCATCTTAAAATCTTGTTCATCACGGGATATGCGGAAAATGCCGTGGTCGGCAACGGCCTGCTGGGTCAGGACATGCACGTCATCACCAAGCCCTTTGGCATAGAAGCCATCGCCGGCAAGGTGCGCGAGATGATCGACGAGGCGGACAAGTCAAGGCGGGAAGGCGAAACATAGAGGGCCAGCCCTATCGTGGAGTTCTTGAAAAGGCAGCAAACTGGCTGACATAAGGGTAATCCTTTAGCACAAGCCGACCTTTTCCGGACCTTCGGCTGATTTATCGTCACTAGGTGTGAAATGTCCGTTATTCTGGCTAGCCAGACCTAATCTGAAACTGGGCAACGATTTCGCTGCTCAGGTTTGGACATTCGGCTACCCATGCCTTGGCACCCAGTTGGTCATTGGACCAGAACCCGCCCTACCTGACCTTATTTTTCGGAGTAGCTCTCTAGAAGCCCCGGAACGTCGTGGCGCGACTCCCGCAAACATATGTCGTCATGGCCGCTTACTTTGTGTCAAAGACAGGCCGCAGGACATGGATGTGCCACGCAAGGTAGAGCCGACCCGTTCATCTGATCCGTGTCACCCAAAATCTCCTTTCTCGCCGGTTCGGATAACGACAAGGAGATCCCGTCCGGCTTAACGCGACAAGACTTCCATGTTCTAATCGAAGGCGCGAGAACCCTTCTCCATCGTACTGGCAAATCAGGGGCGATTGTGCGATCCGATGCCAAACGAGGAGACATATGTGAGCAAGCGCAAAGCCCAGCCTGTGGTTGCAACGGGCGTCGCAGGACTGGATGAAATCCTGCGCGGCGGCCTGCCCGCATCCAACCTCTATATGCTTCAGGGCGCGCCCGGCGCGGGCAAGACGACAGCTGCTCTGCAGTTCTTGCGCGCAGGCGTAGAAGCAGGGGAAAGATGCATCTACGTAAGCCTTTCCCAGACTGCTGCTGAGCTGAAATCGATCGCCCTGTCCCATGGCTGGACGTTGGACGGCATTCGGATCGAGGAACTGTCCGCATCCGACGCCATCAATGGCGCGGCCGATCAGACCATATTCCAGACCGCCGAACTCCGCCTCGACGAAACGCGCCAGGCGATCGAGCTGGCGATCGAGGAGCATAAGCCACACCGCCTCGTCTATGATTCGCTGCTGGAGATCCGGCTCATCACGGGCGATACACCGCGGTTCCGCCGCGAACTGCTCGGCTTCAAGGCGTTCCTCGCGCAGCGCAAGGTCGTCGCGCTCCTGTTGGATACCCAGACCAATGAGGCAGCGCCCAACGGAGAAGAGGTCGAAGGGATTGCACATGGCGTCATCCGCTTCGACAAGTCGTTGCAGGATTATGGCTCCGTGCGACGGCGGATCGAGGTCAGCAAGATGCGCGGCGTGCCGATTGCCGACGGCTATCACGACATGGCGATCCGGGAAGGCGAAGGCGTTGTTGTTTTCCCCCGGATCATTCCGGGCGAAGCCGTCGATACCCGCAAGCCGCAGCTAATTAAATCGGGCGTCGATGCGCTCGACGACATGTTTGGCGGCGGCCAGGAATCGGGCACAACCACTCTGGTCATCGGCCAGTCCGGGACCGGCAAATCGACCATGGCCTCGCTCTACGCAACCGCAGCGCTCAAACGGGGCGAAACGGTGGCGCTATTCCTGTTCGAGGAACGCCTGGAGACCTTCTTTCGGCGATCGGAAGGCCTCGGCATGGATTTGCGGCAGTTTCATGAAGACGGTCAGCTGATCATCCGGGATTTCAATCCCAACGAGATATCTCCCGGTGAATTCGCCCAGATTGCACAGTCGATCGTCAAGGATTTCAAGACCCGCGTCGTGGTCATCGACAGTTTCACAGGCTACCTCAACTCGTTGCCGCACCGCGAGAAGGCTGTACGAGACATTCAGTCTCTCCTCAAATATCTCGCGCGGTCGGGCGTTCTGACAATGCTGATCGTCGCCCAGCACGGTCTGCTCGGCCAGAATGTCGGTATCGATGTCGATGTGAGCTTCCTGGGCGATACCGTACTCCTGCTGCGGATCATGGAAGATGATGGCCGTCTGCGGCGCAACATCACCGTCGTCAAGAAACGCCATGGCCCCCATGACCTGAATGTTCATGAATTGTTGATCGAAAGCGACGGCGTCAGGGTCGTCCCGTTCAATCCGCTGCCGACGGCATGAGTGGCAGCGATCTGGTCGAGCCGGGTGCGCTGGACCAGGTCCTTATTCTGGCGCCGTATCGACGGGACGCGGCCTATCTGGGTCAGTTACTCGCCGAATATGACATGGCTGTCGCGACCTGCATCTCGGCAGACGAACTGACGGGGTATCTGGCGGCTGGGCCAGGCGTGTTCGTGACGACCCATGAAGCATTGACCCCGACCCTCATCGATATCGTCGCCCGGCATCTGAACGCCCAGCCCCCATGGTCCGAAATGCCGATCGTGGTCCTGCTTGACCGCGCGTCGCCGAACAGTCGAATCCGTGGACAGCTGGCGGCGGCATGGCCACGGTCGCGCCAGCTTTTCTATCAGCGCCCGCTCACCCAAGTCGAACTGGTCAGCGGCATCCAGTCGGCGCTGCTGGCGCGAATGCGGCAGAGGGAAGTGCGCGATCATATCGAGCGCGAGATCGAACTCCGCAGGGAGCTGAACCACCGGGTCAAGAATATCCTGGCGAGCGTGTTTTCAATCTTTGAAATGACGCGCCGCGGCGCGACGAGTGTGGACGCGCTTGCGGATGATTTCGGTGCCCGGCTGACCGCACTGTCAAACGTACATTCCGCCGTCTTCGAGGCCAAGGGGGAGGCGATCTCGATCGCCGAGATCGCACGGCTCACGTTCGACCCGTATCGGCAGATGGGGGTCAGCCGGATCGACGCCTCCGGCCCGTCAGTCATGTTGACACGCGAGGCGGGTACAACACTGGCACTCTGCCTGCACGAACTGACGACCAACGCGATCAAATATGGTGCGTTGTCCGTGCCGAACGGCCGAGTTGCGTTCCATTGGGACATACTGCCGGACCTGGGTCCTGACTTGTCTGTCTTGTGGCAGGAAACGGATGGACCGCCTGTCGTCGCGCCGTCGCGCTCCGGCTATGGGACGCGCTATCTACGTGCGGCTCTCGGTGGCCTGTTCGGTACCAAACCCGACATCATGTTCGCGACCGAAGGCCTTCGATGTGAGATTACCGGACCATTGGGACGCGTCGCCTGCAACTCGGAGGCACCAGACAGCGTTTCGGGCTTATGACATCAGACACCATCGGCGTTCGCAAGCCACTGCGGATCTATTGCATCGAAGATAATCCCCTGATCGTGTTTCATATCGAACATCTGATTGAGGATGCAGGCCATGTTCTGGCGGGTTTTGCCGATAGCTTCTCCCAACTGACGGCTGACCCTGGCGCGACCAACATAGATGGCGCGCTTGTGGATATCGATCTGGCTGATGGACGCACCGGACCCGATGCGGCTGCATGGCTCAAGGAACGAGGAATTCCGTCGATCTTCGTGACCGGCCAGCAGGACATCGCGAATTTATATGCCGACCGGGTCGTCGGGGTGATCACCAAACCCATCGTTGCTGAGGATTTTGCCGATAAGGTCCAGCGTCTGGAAGGGCGGACCTGATCCCCGTTTGCAGGTAGAAATCGACTCTTTGCCGACATGCTTGCGGCGGTTCCGGGATCGCCCAGCATATGTCAACAGGAACGAACTTTTATCTAAGCGGTTAACGGCGCAAGTAAGTGAGCGGAGTGGGAACGTGTCTCATAGCCCGGCAGAAACTCTGTCCCCTGTCTTGCCGACTGCGGTCGAAGACGCAGCCTCCAAGCTTCTTCGTGCCTGTTGCGACGCCCGTTTAAAGATTGCGACGGCGGAAAGCTGCACGGGGGGCCTACTCGCCTCTCTGCTTACCGACGTCGAGGGTGCGAGCCACGCCTTCGAGCGTGGCTTCATTGTCTATAGCGAAGAAGCCAAATGTGAATTGCTCGGCATCGCGAGGGATCAGATTGATGTGTGCGGCGCCGTCAGTCGTGAGGTCGCTATTGCAATGGCGCAGGGCACCATTCGGCAGTCAGCCGCCGACATTTCGCTTGCGATCACCGGCTATGCAGGTCCCACCAACGACGGGGGAGAAGAAGGGGTTGTCCATTTTGCCTGTACCCGCAGAAACGGAACGACAGGACATAGGGTGAAGCATTTCGGTGCCGTAGGCCGTGGACCCATTCGGATCGCATCCGTAACGGTGGCCTTAGATATGATGACGGACGCCGTGCGTGACGCCTGATCGCTTCGCCTTGATCGATGAGCATGGATTGATCCGCCTTGCAGTGGCAACGCCGACTGCAAGTGTCGGCGATGTAGGGGGCAATTCCAATGCAATCCTAGACTTAGCGCGGAAAGCGGCATTGGCAGGTGCCGACATCGTCCTGTTTCCAGAGCTGTGCCTATCATCCTACGCGATCGATGATCTGCATCTGCAGGATGCGCTACTGGACCGCGTGGAAACAGAGATCGGCAAGCTGATCGAGGCAAGCCTCGACTTACCTGTCCTGCTTGTTGGCGCTCCTGTTCGGCGTGCAGGACGGCTCTATAATGCGGCCTTGGCCATCGGCCGGGGAAAGCTTTTGGGCGTGGTCCCGAAAAGCTACCTTCCCAATTATCGCGAATATTATGAGAAGCGCTGGTTCGCGTCCGGCGCAGGCTTGACCGATCTCGATATCGAGCTTGCCGGCCGCCAAGCGCCCTTTGGCACTGACCTCATCTTTTCGGCGAAGGAGAAGTCAGACTTCATTTTTCATATCGAGATTTGCGAGGACTACTGGTCGCCCCTGCCCCCCTCGACGATGGGCGCGCTGGCGGGCGCGCTGATCCTGTGTAATCTCTCGGCGTCGAACATCACCATCGGCAAATCGCGCGATCGGCATATGTTGTCGGCTTCACAGTCGGCGCGATGCTTGGCCGCCTATGCCTATTCTGCGGCAGGCCCCGGAGAAAGCACGACGGACTTAGCCTGGGATGGGCAGGCAATGGTGCACGAACTGGGGGAATTGTTAGCGGAATCGAAGCGCTTCGGGGACGACCCGGAGCTTACACTGGCCGATATCGATGTTCAGCGTCTGCGGCTCGAACGAATGCGCAACGGAACTTTCAATGATACAGCCACGGCATGCGGCCACCCCGAACAGCGGTTCCGCCACGTAAAGTTTTCCTGGGTAGCCCAAGGCGACCGTTCGGGTCTGTACCGTCCGCAACGGCGCTTTCCGTTCGTCCCCGCGGACGCGATGGCGTTGGATGCCGACTGCTACGAAGCGTTCAACATCCAGGTGCAAGGTCTGATCACCCGCTTTCGAGCTACTTCGGGTAAGCATCTGATCATCGGCGTTTCAGGCGGGCTCGATTCTACGCATGCGCTGATCGTGGCCGCCAAGGCATGCGACCGGCTGGGTCTCCCGCGTTCGACGATCCTTGGTTTTACCATGCCGGGTTTCGCGACCGGTGAAGAGACTCGATCGAATGCCTGGGCACTGATGAAAGCGCTTGGCATAACGGCCCAGGAGATCGATATCCGTCCCGCTGCACACCAGATGCTTTCCGACATGAAGCATCCCTTCGCTGCTGGTGAGCCACTATACGACATCACTTTCGAAAATGTGCAGGCGGGGCTGCGCACCGACTATCTGTTTCGGCTCGCCAACCGCCACGGCGGTTTCGTCATCGGCACCGGTGACCTGTCCGAACTGGCGTTGGGCTGGTGCACCTATGGTGTGGGCGACCAGATGAGTCATTACGCCGTCAATTGCGGGGTTCCCAAGACGCTTATCCAATATCTGATACGCTGGTGCGTTTCCACAGGGCAATTCGATTCCGCCACGGACGCGGTTCTGACTGCTATCCTCGGCACTGAAATCTCTCCAGAGCTTGTCCCGGCCGACGCCAGCGGCGCACTGCAGAGCACGGAGAGCAAGGTTGGACCTTATGCCCTCAATGATTTCTTCCTTCACCATGTGGCGCGCGTCGGGCTGCCGCCCTCCAAGGTGGCATTTCTGGCTTGGCAGGCCTGGCACGATGCCGGTGCGGGGGAATGGCCGCCCGGCTATCCCGACAATGCCAAAATCTCCTACGATCTGTCATCGATCCGGCGCTGGCTTGAAAATTTCCTGTTTCGCTTCTTCACGATCAGCCAGTTCAAGCGATCGGCAATCCCCAACGGACCCAAAGTTTCATCCGGCGGGGCATTATCGCCGCGCGGAGACTGGCGGGCACCATCCGATGGAACCGCAGCAGTCTGGCTCGATGAACTGGCAGCAGCGTTCGCCGGCGCTCCCGACCACTCCGACCCATGAAAGGCCGATACAATTACGCAAGCACCCAATATCCTTGGGATTGAGCGGGCCTGGCTTCCTGCGTCAGCATGAGCGCTGCTTAGGTCAGATTGGACTGGATTGATCGCGTTGAACCCATTGGGCATTTGCGTGTTGAAATCTTGCTCCCAACAGATTTGGACTGCGCACCATGACCGACCCAAGACCACCCCAGCCAGAGCAACAGCAATCGATGCCGGGCCTGACCGAGCCTATGGATCCACGCCCTGACCACGGCGAAACGAGCTATCAGGGTTCGGGTAAGCTAAGCGGCAAGACGGCGATCATCACGGGTGGCGACAGCGGCATCGGGCGCGCCGTTGCGATCGCTTTCGCGCGAGAGGGTGCCGACATCCTCATTTCCTATCTCAATGAAGACGAAGATGCGCGAGAAACGGCGAAGTGGGTCGAGGAGGCGGGTCGCAAGGCGGTGCTGGTGCCTGGCGACATCAGCGATGCCGACCATTGTCGATTGATCGTCGATCGCGCACTCGAAGAGTTGGGCGATTTACATATCCTCGTCAACAACGCCGCCCATCAGGCGAGCTTTGAAAAGATTGGGGACATTTCAGACGAGGAATGGCAGCAGACATTCGCCACGAACATTCATGCGATGTTCTATCTTGTCAAAGCGGCGGAGCCGCACCTGGCGCCCGGGGCCTCGATCATCAATACGACGTCGATCAATGCCGATCAGCCCAATGCCCATCTCCTTGCCTATGCAACGACGAAGGGCGCTATCCAGAATTTCACGATGGGCCTTGCCCAGTTGCTGGCCGACAAGGGAATCCGGGTAAATTGCGTAGCGCCCGGCCCGATCTGGACGCCGCTTATTCCCTCGACCATGCTGCCGGAGGCCGTGAAGAATTTCGGGAAAAACACCCCGTTCGGTCGCGCCGGCCAGCCCCGCGAGTTGGCTTCAGCCTATGTGATGCTGGCAAGCGACGAGTCCAGCTACACGACGGGTGCCACGGTCGCTGTCACAGGCGGGCGGCCCTTCATCTGAAATCTATTAC
Source organism: Sphingobium sp. AntQ-1 (assembly GCF_028538045.1). Taxonomy (NCBI): domain Bacteria; kingdom Pseudomonadati; phylum Pseudomonadota; class Alphaproteobacteria; order Sphingomonadales; family Sphingobiaceae; genus Sphingobium; species Sphingobium sp. AntQ-1. The sequence goes on along the minus strand of NZ_CP117158.1, from coordinate 1,695,807 downwards.
CGAATGGGGAAGGCGATGCCTCGTTACTTTTTTTCATACCGTTGATGGCGGGCGCGACTTTGACCAGGAAGGCACTGAATTGCCGAACGATGCCGCGGCACGGAAGGCTGCGATCCGGTTTGCCGGTGCTGTAATGCATGATGAGCCTGATGTACTTTGGGATGGACGCGACTATCGAGTGGAAGTCACCAACGAGACGGGCGCTCTCCTTTTTACGATCGTGATGCTGTCGATCGATGCGCCTGCATCCAATCGAGCTTGAACGCTAGCTTGCGTTTTGGCCGCTGGGTACGACAATCTCGAATGTCTTCGATCCCGACGGTGGCTGATGAAATTTCCCGCCACATGACGACACAAGACGGCGGACAAGACCAAGGCCTAGTCCATGCCCGTCTGATGGAGCGGCATCGAGGAACGGCAGGCCATCATCATCGACCTGTACGACGACATCATCGTCACGCCGTCGAACGACCACGGTAATCTTGCCACCCTTCGCCTCGAAAGCATGTTTAATCGCGTTGGTCGCAAGTTCGTTCACGGCCAGGCAGATCGGCGTGACTAACGGCGAAGCAACCTCGTCGCAGCCATCACCTATTTCGAGCGAGATCAAAACGGATCTCAGCTCCGCATGCGCCTGCAACGCCTCGCAAACCTGACGCAAAGCGGTCGCCAGCGCGGACTGTTCCTCTTCCGACGTGGCGGCCCGCGCTCGGGCTAGAATAGCTATCCGTTCCGCCGCATCCTCAAGGGCGGCGCGTCCTTCCCGATCTTTCAGTCGTGTCGCCTGGAGGGAGAGCAGACTGACGACCAGTTGGAGGTCGTTGGTGCACCGGTGTACCGTCTCCCGCAATAACAGTTCCAAACGCTTGTACGCCTCCTGCGCTTCGGCGCCCGCCCGACCATCCGATCGAGTTGATGATTGCGGCCGCCCCATGCCCTCATTGGCAGTGCCATGCATGGGCATATTATCGCGCAACGCGGGTTTACCGGCAACCCCGTGAGTACCATTGAGCCGCTCTGACATACGCACCTCTCTTTCAAGAGAAGAGTAGGAAGCGGGTTCAGGCGTGTCGCTAACCTCGATTGTTCATGATGTTAATGTCCAGGTCAGGATTGAGCATGTGAGCATCAGAATTTCCGTTTTGACACTATCTCATCCGCCATTCGGCCATTCACCTGAATTTACTCCGTACCTTCGCCCGCAGGCGCATTCACGGCCACCATTTTGATAGTGAACAAGAGTCTTCTCAGTTCATCCGTTACAAAGATGCTGAACTCTCGACCATCCCAAAGTACGTCAGGCTGATCGTTCATGATTTCGCCAGCAAACTGGATGGCGAAACGCCTTGCTGCAGCGTGATCGCGTAACTCTGTTCCTGTTTCATCCCCATCGGCATCCGACGCGGAAAAGAAGTAGCGTGGCATTTTTTCCTCCAGGCATCGCGCACAGTAATGCTTCGCCCGAACTCACGCTCTAACCTGGTTAAGGAAACATCGATGAAAGGGGACCAGGTAAATGCGGCGCAACCTGATCGAGGTGCAGGTAAAGCGGATTGAAGTCGCCTTCTCGCCTGATCTTGTTCCAGTCCTGAATAGCGATCCAACGTCCGCTATGATCGATAAGGCCATCTTTCGCGAGTGCCTTCAAGGTTCGATTGACATGAACGCTGGTCATCCCGGTCGCGTCCCCCAATTGCTCCTGCGTCATCGGCAGATGAAAGTCAGCCGCATCGATAACACCGGCAGCGTGCATGCGAACGGCGATTTCGCACAATATATGGGCAATGCGCGCCCTTGCGTCACGCCGCCCGACGTTGAGCACCCATTCTCGATAAATCGATGCGTCCACCAGACCATCGATCCAGAGCGCTTGGCCGACAGCAGGCCGCTCCAGGGCAATTTCCCGCAGAGCATCGCGATCAATGTCGGCCACCTCAAGTTCGGTCAGGGCCTGGACACTGTGGTCGGCAATGTTGAGAAACAAATGTTGTAGATCGAGCAGATCGCCAGCCAGATGGATCGACACGATCTGACGCGCGCCATGCACCGTCAACTTATGCCGAAATGCGAGTCCAGAGAGGACAAAACTGCAATGCGGACGGGGCGGCTCCCCCTCGCGGACGACATAAGCGCTTGGGTTAAGGTAGCGATGCTGAAAGGGGAGTGCTGATACTGCTGCGCGATCTTCTTCGTCGAGCGCGGCCCGCTGCGAAAGCCGTCGCGCGAAGAAATCCAAATTGGTGATCGATGACATGCAGCCTCCACCGGGCGGGAGCACATGTATCTCTCTGTCGCCGGGACACCCAGTTAGTTGCCCGGCAATATAGCGTCTTTAACATGGCCACTAACATAGGGCCTAACCTATTTCATCGACTGGCATTATGAGGGTTTCGATAAGCCATACCGATAGGCAGTACAGCTTCACGGGACATTGGCACCCACTCGACAACGCCCTGTGCCTGCTCCAAAAGCGACCCCGCTTCGGCGAGTATCGTCAGGCCTTCGCCTGTTTACGCCGGGTTTCCCACCCTTTCTTTGCAGCGGCTGATCGCTCGTCATGGGTCTGGCTAGCTCCGCCGACACGCCCGCCTTTGCTCGATGACGCATGGCTTTCCGTCTTACCCCGCCCCGAACCGGATTTCTTGCCACCGCCAGACTCCTTGTTCACCGTCGCCCATGCGCGGCGCTCGGCCTCGTCTTTCGGAATGCCGCGATCCTCATACCCCTCCTCGATATGCTCGGCCTTGCGCTTTTGTTTGTCGGTATAACTCGACTTGTCACCGCGGGGCATGGCGTTTCTCCGTCTTGCTGAACGCCATGCGGAGCTCATCCTTGGTCGTCTCCAGGATGTGCCGCTGCTTGGCGCTGAGATTGTCCCCCGCGCGATTGATATAGAATGTCAGCATGCTCATTGCAGATTGCAGGGGTGTGCCTTTACGACGATGGCTGTGTTCGGCGGATCGTTTCAACGACAGGGCGATCGCTTTTGGATCAGTCCGCTTGAACAGGCCTTCATCAAGATCCAGTGCGTCGCTCTGCTCGGTCACATCTTGCGACCATTTATGTTTGCTCATCGCGTGTCTCCCGGCGCGTTCAGCTGCTTAACTTCCCGGTTCTATGTTTACAGGGGGTGCGAGCGGATTGTGGTTCGACGCAGCTTCAGGTTCAGCCTGATCGTCATCGCCGCCTTTTTCGGATTCCGCGTCCGAAGGCGTGGGCGAACCTTGTTCCGGTGGAGGCGTTCCAGCGCCTCCTTCCGCTGGCTCAGTGGACCGCGGATGGACACCATCATCATCGATCATGATTTGCCTCCTTTCTGCATTTCTTGTCCCGCCCGCGTGTCGTTTTCCTCACCGCGCCTCGTCATAGTGTCGGGATTGTAATCAGACGATATGGTACCACCGCTCACCGGGTCACGCGTCGGCTCGCGATCCAGCGTATCGCTGGGCCGTCGCGCGGCGCCCTCTGGTTGATTCTCGGTGGAGATGTTGGGACGACGGGTTTTCGTGGTCGGAACAGATTCATGGCTGTGCGTTTCATCTTCCATGGCACGCTCCTGCCTTCATGCGCCTTTGGCGCGTTGATCCTCTGGATAGTCTTCCGGCTTGACTGTCCCCACAGCGGGACGGTCGTTGACATCCTCTTGCCGCTGGCCACCGCGCGTACGGGGATCGGGACCTTTCTGTGGCAGAACGTCACCCAGCGGCCCCTGGCGCGGACTTTTGTCCATGGATGTTTCCACCGCCTCTGACGGCGTGTCTGTCGGCTCGTTCATCGGTGATCTCCTACGGTCTGGTTTCCAGGACCCGCCTCAGCCCAATAGAGATGACATGGCGGGATGTTGCGCCACTCAAAGGCAGAGTGGATCGGGCCGATATATGTTTCGAGCAGCGGCTCGATGGTGCGGCGCATTTGATAGGCGCAAAACATGCCGTTCGATGCGAGAACGGCGCGACTGGCGTGCATCGTGCGATCGGCTTCGTATCGCTCAAGCGTGGAGAAGGGCAGGCCGGAGAGTATGCAATCGGCAGAGGGCAGGCCGCGTTCTCTCAGGACAGCAGCGACATTCGCCGCAGGGGCGCAGACGGCTTCAAACCGGGGATCGTCGATTGATGCTCTGAGATGATCGACGAAGGCCTCACTCGTGTCCAGCGCGAGGAGGACGGCGCTGGTAGACAAGCGTGCCAGCACTGCTCTTGTAAACGCCCCCGTTCCCGGTCCAAATTCGACGAATAGCTGGATCCGCTGCCAGTCGATTGGTGCAAGCATTCGATCCACGAGCCAATGACTTGCTGGAAAGGCCGATCCAACCATTGTCGGAGACTCGATGAATGTCTTCACGGTCAGGCGCAGGGAAGGACTCTGAACACTGCTAGGAAAAGCAGTGGCCTTGGAAATGGCACGATCCGCAATCCCGTCGGCACGTGCTTTGATCACCATGTCCTCCTTGCCGGCCAAATACGACAAGGTTGACAACCAGACCGTCCACAAGCAGTTCCGTTGATTATGCTTGGAAATGGAGCGACTTTAACCTGGTTAAGTCACTTTATGCCGACAGAATTTGTATGACAAGCCATCGTTAGCGACCAGCTACCAGCACACGTACCCGATCGCTAAGGCTAAGCGAGTCGAACGGTTTGGCGATAACGCCCACAACGCCGGGACGTTTATAAGCGTCAACCTCATGAGGTCGAATTCCGGCGGTGATGATGGCCGTGCGCAAGCCAGACAGGTGGGGCAATTGTCGTAATTTTTCGTGTAACTCGATGCCTGTCATGGATGGCAGCCGCATGTTGAGGAGGGCGAAATCAAATGAGTGCCTGCTTCTTCCGATATCTTCCAGGGCTTCAACTCCGCTGCCGTATGTAGTGAGGGAAAAGTCAGGATCCCGCCCCAAAGCTAGTGCAACGATTGTGCGAATGTCGGGTTCGTCCTCCACGAATAGAATTTTCAGTTGCTCAGCCATGCTCACCTCCACTTTTGCAAAGTGATATCTTTTGGATAACTATCGAAACCCACACCGCTCAAAAAGGTTCGGTGGATGGTAATGCTCAAGTGGCTGAGAGCCCGATCCGAAAGTTGTTGAGCAATACCAGCATGTTGTAATTCACGCCTCTTTGCGAAGAGATGGAGTGAATGGTGACATGGACTGGTATTTCCCGGCGCGAGCATAGCCGGGAGGGACTGCGATATCCATCGGATATGACCGATGTTGAGTGGGCGTTGGCAGCGCCGTTCGTGCCTCCGGCAAGGCGTGGAGGCCGACCTCGAACGGCAGACATGCGCGAAGTCCTGAACGCGAAGTTGTATGTAGCTGCGAGCGGGTGCGCGTGGCGACTTCTACCAAAATGCTTTCCTCCGGTGTCGACTGTCCGGCGCTACTTCTACGCCTGGCGCAATGCCAGTCTGTTCGAAGCCATCAACACCGTGTTGGTTATGAACTTGCGGGAAATCGAAGGACGGGAAGCCTCGCCCAGCGCTGGAGTGATCGATAGCCAGTCGGTGAAGACCACGGAAAGTGGCGGAATTTCGGGCTTTGACGCTGGCAAGAAGGTCAAAGGCCGCAAACGGCACATTTTGACAGACACCTGCGGTTTTCTGATCTTCATCCTCGTCCACGCTGCCGACATTCAGGATCGCGATGGAGCTGTCGATGTGCTGGCCGCAATCCGGACCCGTTTCCCCTGGCTGCGCCATGTGTTCGCGGATGGCGGCTATGCGGGTGAAAAGTTACGGTCGGCACTCGTCGGCATAGGAAAGTGGACGATCGAAATCATCAAGCGTTCCGACAAAGCCAAGGGTTTCGAGGTGCTACCCCGCCGATGGGTTGTCGAGCGAACCTTCGCATGGCTCGGGCGTTGCCGACGGCTGGCCAAAGATTGGGAAAGGTCCATCGCCTCATCGACGGCCTGGGCTCTCATCGCTTCAATCCGCATGCTCACGCGCAGAACCGCAAGGTACTGTCAAATTTGACGAACTTCTGAATCGGGCTTTGAGTCATATTCGACAGAGCTAGCGCTGCCCTGCGAGCGCGCAACCTGGGGCCGTGCATCTCATCGGCGCGAAGCGCGTTGCTGGGAGGGAGGTAGTCGCTATGCTTGAGAATGATCTTCCCACCACCTTGACGCGATTGGGCCTCGCAACCGTCCTCGGTCTGGCACTGGGCTTTGAACGAGAGCGAAGCGGCCATGATGCGGGTTTGCGAACCCACGGTCTCGTCGCGCTCAGTTCGGCGATGTTAACCCTTTCCGCGCTCGAAATGGTCGAACAACACAATGAGGGAGACCCTGTCAGGGTCGTGCAAGGCCTGGCACAGGCGATTGGTTTCATCGCAGGCGGCCTTATCTTCGTGCGCGGCGGCGACGTTCGAAACATGACGACGGCTGCCAGCCTTTGGATGGCCGCTGCGGTAGGGATCACGGCAGGAGCGGGACAATATGTGCTGGTGTTTGCCGGAACAGTCCTGGCGCTTCTTCTCCTGTCTGCCGCTTTCCTCTTCGAACGCTTCATGCCGCGGTCCCATAGACAGGAAAACAATGGCACTTCGGACGATATTCGGATGCCGAACCGGCGGGGCTCGTCAAGTCAGCAGGATGAAGAAATTCATAAGGGTTGAGGAAAGCGGCCATCCAACGGGATGTTTTGGAATCGTGCCAGCTTGCCTCGCGCGAAATGGCTGGGAGGTATAGGCGGCGCTGCTCGACGGCACGACCGTCAACGGGCAACTGGCTGAAACGCTTCGTGTCTGCCGCAACAGCCGCTCGTTGTCAGAAGCAGGACGGATACTGTTCGGCGCATCGCATGCGCGGCGCACCAGCGCGAACGATGCAGATCGGCTGCGCAAATATCTCGCAAGGTTTGGGCTGGACTGGGGAGCGGTCAGGACAGATTGACCAGGCTTACCCTTTACGCGCTATCAACCGACATTGAGATAGTAGCGAGTGTGCTTCAATTCTCCCTGCCTGCGAAGGGCTTTCAGTTCGACCAGTTCCGCGAGATCGCGCGTGGCCGTCGCCGGCGCCGCGTCGGTGATCGTCCTGTAATTCGCTGCACTCAGCCCGCCTTTGAAGCCATCCGGCCCTTCCGCGAACATGCGGATCAGGGCCTTCTCCTGCCGAGCATTTATCCGCCCGCGAAGACCGTCGAGCAGCTTCGCTTTGGAAAGCAGGAAGTTGACTCGATCCAACGTGCGCTGCTGGGCTTCAAGCGCGATGACCGAGAACCAGTCGAGCCATTCATCAATGTGATTGGAGAGGCTCGCTCGCTGCAGTTGTGAATAATAGTCTTTGCGGTGGCGTTGGATGGTTTCTGCGAGCGCGGTGACTGCCGGTGCATTGAGTCCTTGCGCGAGAACTTTTTCGGCGATCGCGCGACCCAAGCGCCCATTACCGTCCTCAAAAGGATGGATGGATTCGAACCATAAATGCGCGACGCCGGCCCGAGCTAGAGCGCTTGTGGGTGACGAACCATCCGGTCGACTGTGATTGAACCAGGCAATGAACGCCTTCATTTCAGCCGGCACGGCCTCCGACGCGGGAGCTTCGAAATGCACCTTAGGCGCATGCAGTGCGCCTGAGACGATCTGCATCGGATCGGCATGACTTCGATATTGGCCTATGTCTGCAATATCTCGCCTGCCGTTCATGAGCAGGGAATGCCAGTTGAACAGTAGGGCGTCGCTAAGTGGCTCACGATAGCCGCGAAACAGGTTCGCCATAAGCTCGGCCGCTCCCGCTTCGGCGGCATTGGCGCGCCGATTGTCCGTTTTGATTCCGAGATGCTTTGCAACCGATGACTGCACGCTCGCCCGATCGAGAATCTCACCCTCGATCGCTGAGCTGTCGACAGCTTCCTGAGCCAAGAGTTCGATGGACAAATCCTGGCGATCCCCGGTGTCGAGATGGGACAAGACACCGATGAGAACGCCTGCGCCTCTCAGGAACTGGTCCTCGCGACTCCTCAGACGCTGCGCGTCGTAAGTGAAGTTGGGCCAGTCGGGTTGCTGCCAGTTCCAACGCATGATCGATAGGCCACCTTTATATCGATCATAATATCAACAAATTTGATTTATAAAAGCTCTTTTAATCGCTCAGTTTTGAGCGCTTCAGTCGCGCTGCAGTTCGCTCGGGCAAGTGGGTAATGCATCCCGTTTCGCGTCGTTGGGCGATACATAAGCCGAGCAATCCATGCGTTCGGTATCAAAGGGCATCACCAGGGTTTCAAGAGGGTCCTTGAGGTTTCCCCTCTCCAGAATCCTGCCATCTCCATCCTGTCTGGCCCAAAATTTGTCAGAAAAATGCATCATGAATCTGACAAATAAGCTTTGCAATCTGTCAGACCGCGATGCCGTCCTCGCAACCGTCGAAGCGCTCCAGCGCTCGTTGAACCAACCGGCCGCTTGATCATCACGCACGGCATTACTTTGTCGATATCGCCCACACCGCGCCTTGCTCTCCGGACCGCGCGAAGCGCAAAGAGCGCGTCGACGAAGCTCCTTTGGGAGTGGTCGCCACGTTCACCTTGTCATGCGCGCCATTAGGTTTCTCTGCTGCACGATTTTTAGGTTTTCAGGTTTGGCGGGTGCGATGATCCCCCTCAGTTGTACGAAATATGTAGCCATATTTCGGACAATCCAATGTCCAGACAGATACGATCCGTTCGTCGATTTATGTCCAGCGTCCGAAGGATCTTGGATTTTATGCCATGAATATACCATGAGCTTATTTGGGTCATAAAATTGAGGCTATTGCTCGACGCATGGAAGCTCGTCGCGCGCGCATGGTCCAGAATTGGCTGGCGCTCGAGCCGGGCCTGAGCCGAGCGTCCATGCACATCCAGCCTTTTCCACGAATACAGATCGTGCTAATGATGCCATCGGCGAATTCGCAAGTCTATGATTTTATTGCGAAATCAATCGCTTAGGTCGCCCGGCCGAAAGCTCTTCTGGGCACCAGTTCCCCAATATCGTTCGAAATGCGAGGAGATCGTAGGTCAGACGACCTCCGACGCGCGTTTGCTACACAATCTGCGCGGCAATCGTCCCGAAACCCTCGGAAAACCGCCAGTGATCGTCGAAGTGGCTGTTACACAAATCTGCCACACAATACGCCTGTCGGGCTGTGTCTGCGCGGCACACAATTCTACTATCGTCGCCGCGTTCCGCGTGATGCTCGCGATCTGATCGGTCGCACGCAGATATGGCGTTCGCTTCGGACGGATAGTCTCAAAGTCGCCTGCGCCAGTCGCCTGTGGCGATGGCGCGGATCGACGCTGAGATCGAGCACAGTCGCTGGATGGCGGGCCTCCCTCATGATCAGACGCTTTTCGAACCGTCACTTAACGATGCGGTGGCAAGGCGACCGACGATCCGTGAAGCAGCCCCTATCGATCAGGTGGTGACGACACCTCCCGTCCAGCCTTCCAGCCTGACCTTTGGCGATGCCTATGAGCGTTATCTCGCCGATCCGACACAGGCATGGTCGGCGCGAACGCGCGAATCATATGAGACAAGCCGTAAGCTCGCTATATCGGTGATTGTAAAGGATGCTCCGATGCACACGCGCGGGCTCACTGTCGCGACTATATCGATATGCTACGGTTCATGCCGCGCAATGCCGTCAAGCGCTTCCCGAAACTCACCGCACGCCAAGCCACCGACCGGGCTCGCAAGCGCGGCGAAATCCACGCCACGGGACATGCTGCCCTCATGGGAATTTTGGATGCCGTTTTAAGGCCCGCCTCGAAGGCCCTCGCCTGTTACGACAAAGGCGGCCTCCAGTTCGCGGGAGCACGCTGCTGATTACCGTTCCTTGGTCGCGCTGAATTTCACCTTGGGGTGGCGTTCCTGCTGGTAGCCGATGTCCCAGGCGCTGCGGGCCATGAAGACGAGGGCGCCGTCGCGGTCCTTGGCCATGTTGCTGACATTATGGCCGACCAGTTCCTTGATCGCCGCATCGTCGCCGCTGATCCAGCGGGCGGTGTCGAAGGGCGACTGTTCAAGGCCTGCGGCGACCTTATATTCGGCCTCCAGGCGTGAGATCAGCACTTCGAGCTGGAGCTGACCGACGACGCCGACGATCCAGTTGCTGCCGATTTCGGGGTAGAAGACCTGAATCACGCCCTCTTCGGACAGGTCGTCCAGCGCCTTGCGCAACTGCTTGGTCTTGGTCGGGTCTTTGAGTTGCACGCGGCGCAGGATTTCCGGCGCGAAATTGGGCAGGCCGGTGAAGCGCAGGCCGGGCTTTTCGGACAGGGTATCGCCCACGCGCAGCGCGCCATGATTGGGGATGCCGATGATGTCGCCGGGGAACGCCTCGTCGGCCAGTTCGCGGTCCTGCGCGAAGAAGAGGATTGGCGAGTGGACCGCGAGAGGCTTGCCCGATCCGCTGGGCGTCAGCTTCATGCCGCGTTTGAACTTGCCGGAGACGAGGCGCATGAAGGCGATGCGGTCGCGGTGCATCGGGTCCATATTGGCCTGCACCTTGAAGATGAAGCCGGTGACTTCGCTGTTTTCCGGCTCGATCGCGGCCGGTTCGGCGGGCTGGGCGCGGGGCGGCGGGGCGTGCTGGCCGAGCGCGTCGATCAGTTCGGTGACGCCGAACAATTTGAGCGCCGATCCGAAATAGACCGGGGTCAGGTCGCCTGCGCGATAGCGGTCGAGATCGAAATGGGCATAGCCGCCCTGCGCCAGTTCGGCTTCCTCGCGCAGTTTTTCCAGCGCATGGGGGGTGAGGAAATCGGCCAGTTTCGGGTCGTCCAGGCCGGTGAACTGGTGGCGGGTGCCGTCAAATTCTTTGGACGGGCCGGTGGGCTGCATCAGGCGGTTGGTGGCGAAGTCGTAGATACCTTCGAACTCGCCGCCCATGCCGGCGGGCCAGCTCATCGGGCACACGTCGAGCTGCAACTGGTCGGCGACCTCGTCCAGCAGGCCGAAGGTTTCGCGGCCTTCGCGATCGACCTTGTTGACGAAGGTGATGATGGGGACGTTGCGCAGGCGGCAGACTTCGAACAGCTTGCGGGTTTGCGGCTCGATCCCCTTGGCCGCGTCGATCACCATGACGGCGGAATCGACGGCGGTCAGGGTGCGATAGGTGTCTTCGCTGAAATCTTCATGGCCCGGCGTGTCGAGCAGGTTGAAGGTGATCGTCTCCCCATCGCGGGTCCGTTCGAACGTCATGACCGAGGAGGTGACGCTAATGCCGCGCTGCTGCTCGATCTTCATCCAGTCGGATCTGGCGCGGCGGTTTTGTCCGCGCGCCTTGACCTCACCGGCGAGGTGGATCGCGCCGCCTTCCAGCAGCAGCTTTTCGGTCAGCGTGGTCTTGCCCGCGTCGGGGTGGGAAATGATCGCGAAGGTGCGGCGGGATGGGATGGTCATGGTCAACGGCTCTTGAAAACATCCGTTCGCCCTGAGCTTGTCGAAGGGCTGCACTTTTCTTCGGAGAAAAGGACAGGGCTTCGACAGGCTCAGCCCGAACGGAATCCTTTGAAGGCGCCCGTTACACGTCCACCAGCGTCACGTCCATGCGGAAGGATCGGTGGTCGCCCGGCAGCAGCGCCATGATGCCCTGCTTGTCCCAGACGTCGCCGGTAAAGCCCACCAGATCGGCCATGCCGGCCCAGGGCTCGACGCACAGATAATGCGCGCCGGGCTTTTGCCAGAGTCCGAGCCAGGGGGTGTCGGGGAAATCGATCTTCAGATGCGGTTGGCCCGGCACACCCCAGGTCAGCGAGCGGCTGGCGAGATCGTCCCAGATCAGGGCGTCGCCGTCGAACAGGGCGTAGGTGGGGACGAGCGTGTCGCCGTCCACCGGGGAGGGGAAGGGTTCGCGGGCGATCAGGCCGGGTTCGCTGCCGACCTTGCGGATCGGGGCGGGTTCGGGCGCTTCGAAGAGGATGCGATGATCCTCGACTGTGCCGCCATAGGGAAGCGGCCAGGCGAAGGCGGGATGATAGCCGAAGCTGAAGGGCATGGCCGTTTCGCTCCGGTTGGTGACGGTGGCGGTCATGCGCAGGGTTGCGCCTTCGCACGCGAAGGCCATGTCGAGGCGGAAGTCGAAGGGATAGACGGCGCGCGTCTCATGGTCCGCCTCCAGCCGCAGCAGCAGGTGATTATCGTCCTGTTCGATGGGCAGGAAGACGCTGCGGCGGGCGAAGCCGTGCTGGGGCATGGGATAGTCCTGGCCGTCCAGTCGATAGACGTCTCCGCGCGACCGGCCGACGAAGGGGAAGAGCAGCGGCGCATGGCCGGTCCACCAGCGAGGATCGGCGTTTGTCATCATCTCGCGCCCGGCAGCGTCCTGCAAAGACCAGAGTTCCGCGCCGATCGGATCGATGGCGGCGGACAGGGTGGACGAGGCGATGGTGAGGCGCGCGTCGGATCGGGACAAGACATATCTCCTGCGGGATGGAGCGTGCCGCATAGCGCGGGGGGTGCGCCTTGTCTTGCGCCACAATCGTTTCGGCCCGGAACCGACCTGTCCGTCGCTGGTTTGATGGGCCGGGAGGACTATCATGCAATTTACGACGACCGCCATTGCCCTGATGTTGATGCTGCCGGGTGCGGCGCTGGCTCAGGAGGCACCCAAGCCGGATCAGACCAAGCCGGATCAGACCAAGCAGGAGCCGGAAAAGCGCCGTGACGGGACGCTGGACAAGGCCGGTACCATCGCGACGCAACCGGCGCGCGACATTGGGTTGGACAAGGACGAGATTCCGCCCGTTTTGCTCAAGGCGGTGGACAATCCCTATGCTGCGCCGCCTTCGCGGACCTGCAAGGGGCTGAAAGCCTCTCTGGCCGAACTCAACGCCGTGCTGGGCGAGGATTTTACCATCGGCGCGAAGGCGAACGAGAATCGCACCGGCAAGATCGCCGAGGCGGTCGGCAAGACGATCGTCAATTCGCTCATCCCCTTCCGCGGGCTGGTGCGCGAGATCAGCGGCGCCGCCCCGGCCGAGCGGCGGTTGCAGGCCGCGGTGACGGCGGGCGTCGCGCGGCGCGGCTATCTGCGCGGCTATGCGGCGGCCAAGGGATGCAAGGTCACGAACTGACGGGTGCGGTGGACAGATAAGATAGAGGATGCCTGTCCCCGCCTGCGCGGGAACAGGTTGCGCCATGATGCAAAGCGGGTTCCGCTTTTACCATTTGCCCCTATATGGCGGGCATGACCGACCAGCCCAATCTCGCCGATCTTCAGGAAGAATATGAATTTCTCGATGTGGACGACCGTTATCGGTTGCTGATCGATCTGGGGCGCGGGCTGGAGGACATGCCCGATGCGCTCAAGACCGACGCGACTTTGGTGCGGGGCTGTTCGGCGGCGGTGTGGGTCTATCCTACGGTCCTGGATGATGGTCGGCTACATTTCCTGGCGGACAGCAATGCCGCGATTACCAAGGGGATTATTGCGCTGGTGCTGCTGACCGTTCAGGATCGCGCGCCCGGCGACATCAGCGCGTCCGATATCGAGGGCGCACTGGCGCCGTTCGACCTCAAGAACCAGCTCAGTTCCAACCGGACCCAGGGTATTCCCAACATGATCGCCCTGATCCGCGACACGGCGGCGCGTTACGCCGCATAGGAAACTCCCGGCGGGTTGAAACATTGTCCTTCCGTAACTGTATGGAAGGAAAACGGCGATGCGCGCCATTGTGATGATTGCAGCTGTGGCCACGCTGGCGGCCTGTAGCGACAACACGCCCAAGGAGCTGACCCAGCGCGAGCAGATCGGCCAGGTATGGAAATATGAGGGCGGTGAGAGTGGCAAGCCCAAGGTCGCCTATATCGGCAGCGCCAACAGTGTGCAGACGATGACCGCACCCGACACATTTTCGGTCCTGCTGGTTCAGCCGCTCAAGGAGGGCGGCGCGGACGTGACGGTCAAGCTGGTCGGTGCGCCCTTTACCTGCGACCTGTCGGACTGCCGGATCACGGCCACCACTGACGACGGCAAGCGCCACGAATGGAAAGGGCGGATGGCGACCAATGACGACGGCATCGCGATCGCGCCGTCGCAGGGGGCTTATGATGCGATCAAGGACGCCAAGAGCATGAAGGTCGACCTGGTGGTGGACGGGAAGGCACAGACCGCGCCGTTCGACTTTAATCTGGCGGGGCTGGATTTGAACGGGTGATCTTCATGCTCCGTTCGTGCTGAGTAGCCATTGGGCGAAATCGAAATGGCGTATCGAAGGATGCTTCGATACCGGACTTCGACAAGCTCAGCCCTACTCAGCACGAACGGGTTTGTCGGGATTACTCCTGCAACGACACGCCTGGACTGCGCGGGTCGGCGGCGCCCTGCCAGTGGCCGTCAGGCAGACGCTCGGCGGCATTGGCCTTGAGGCCCATGCGGTTGACGCTGACGCGGTGGCCCAGTTTCTCCAGTGGCGCCTTCATGGCTTCGAGCGACGTGCCCTGTTCCAGAACCAGTCCGTCGCCGTTGAAGAAGAGCAGGCCATGGGCGATCGAGTCCTGCGCCGAGAGGCCCCAGTCGAAATGGGCGATCAGCGCCTTGGCGACCTGCATAATGATGGTCTTGCCGCCCGCCGCGCCGACGGTGAAGATGGGCGTGCCACCGGCGTCATAGACGATGGTGGGCGACATAGAGGAGAGAGGGCGCTTGCCTGGTTCCACCCGGTTGGCGACAGGCTTGCCATCCTTTTCAGGGGTGAAGCTGAAATCGGTCAGTTCATTGTTGAGGATGACGCCGTTTGCGATCAGTTGGCTGCCGAAGAAACTTTCGATGGTGGAGGTCCAGGCGGCGATGTCGCCATTGCGGTCGATCGCGACGAAATGGCTGGTGCCGCTTTCGGGCTGGGGCAACGAGGCGGTGCGCGGCTGCGCGCCGGGCGGGGTGCCGGGCTTGTAGGCACCCAGCGCCTTATTGAGGCGGATCAGAGAGGAGCGCCGCCTGAGATAGGCGGGGTCGATCATGCCGCTGACCGGGACGGATACGAAGTCTGGGTCGCCCAGCCAGGTTTCCCGATCGGCATAGGCGAGTTGCATCGCTTCGCCGATGACGTGCCAGCTACGCGGGTCATCCTTGCCCCATTGCGCCAGCGGGAAGCGTTCCACCATGCCGAGAATTTCCAACACGGTGACGCCGCCGGCCGAGGCCGGTCCCATGCCGCAGACGGTATAGGCGCGGTAGGGGCCGCAGACGGGCTTGCGGGGTTTCGCCTTGTAGGTCGCGAGGTCGGCCTCCGTGAGCGGCGCCGGATTCTTGGGGGCGTTGGTGACGGCGGCGCTGATGAGGCGGGCGTTTTGGCCGGTATAGAAGGCGTCCGGGCCTTCCGCGGCGATGCGTTTGAACAGGGCGGCGAGCGGCGGGTTCTTGAGTGTGGCGCCCACCGGGGGCGGGGCGCCATTCACCCAGAAGAGCTTCTGGATTTCGGGGAAGTCGGCCCAGATATTCTGGGTGGCGCGCAGGGCGGTGGCGGTGCGTTCGCCCAGGTCGAAGCCATCTTCGGCATAGCGGATCGCGGGGGCGAACAGGTCGGCCCAGGGCAGCTTGCCCCATTTTTTATGCACGTCCCACGCCATGCGCAGATTGCCCGGCACGCCGGCGGAATAGCCGCCCGGCCAAGCCTGCATGAAGGGGAGGGGCTTGCCGTCTGCGCCCATGAAGCGGTCCGGCCGCGCGGCGGCGGGGGCGGTTTCGCGGCCGTCGATCGATTCGAGCAGGCCGGTCGCGCCGTCATGATGCATCAGGAAACCGCCGCCGCCGATGCCGCTATTGTGCGGTTCCACGACGTTGAGCGTCAGCATCATCGCTATCGCGGCGTCGGTGGCGCTTCCGCCTTGGCGCAATATCTCCTGTCCGGCCTGCGCCGCGCGGGGATCGGCGGCGGACACGGTGGCGTTGGTCGACACCGGCGCGCGCGCGGCGGCAGGTGCGGGGATGAGGGCAAGGAGGGCGAGCGGGGCCAGCAGGCGCGAAAGGCGGGGAAGCATGGCCGTCACCCTAGCCATAAGGTTGCGCGCCGCAACCCTTTGTGGCGGTTTTTGGGCATGGCAGGGCGTTGGGTTGGGCAGAAGCGGGCGCTCAGCAGACCAGTCGCATAACCGGCAAGCGGATGACCCACACCGCACCCCAGCGAAGGCTGGGGTCTCAGGCGACGATGCGATGCGGTTGGGTAAGCGCCAAGCCGAAGCGCCGCGTCCCCCCCTCACAAGACCCCAGCCTTCTGGGGTGACGGGATTTTTACGTCGCCTTCCGCTTGAAGCCTCGCGCAAAGCGGAATGGCGGTAAGCCTACCCATTGATGCCGCACTATATCAGACGTCCACGCCCACCAATTCGGCGATCGTCTTCACGCCATCCCGTGCCATCAGCGCCTTCAGCCCCGCGTTGATCCGCCTGGCCAGATACGGCCCTTCATAGACCAGCGCGCTGTAAAGTTGGACCAGCGACGCGCCGGCGCGGATGCGGGCATAGGCTTGGGTCGCATTGGCGATGCCGCCGACGCCGATCAGCGGCAGCCGGTTGCCGGCCAGGCGCCGGAAATCCCGAAGCCGCGCCAGCGACAGGTCGGTCAACGGCGCGCCGGACAGGCCGCCCGTTTCGCCCGCATGGGGCGAGCGCAGCGCCGGGCGCGACAGAGTGGTGTTGGACACGATCAGCGCGTCGACGCAATGGTCGATGCAGGCCGCGGCGATATCCTCCACGTCGGCCGGTTCCAGATCGGGCGCGACCTTCAGGAAAATAGGCGTCGTTCCCGCGCCGCGCGCCGCCATCACCGCAGAGAGCAGATCGTCCAGCGCGGCGCGGCCCTGCAGTGCGCGCAGGCCGGGCGTGTTGGGGGAGGAGATGTTGACGGTGAGATAGTCGGCCAGCGGGGCCATGCAGGTGACGCCGGTCACATAGTCCGCGATGCCGCGCCCGGCCGCCGTCGCATCCTTGTTCGCGCCGATATTGATGCCGATCACCGGGCCGCCGCTATTTACGGGCTGGCGGTAGCGGGCGATCCGGTCCGCGGCCGCGCCCTGACCGCCATTGTTGAAGCCGAAGCGGTTGATGACGGCGCGGTCCTCGACCAAGCGGAACAGGCGCGGCTGGGGATTGCCCGGCTGGGCCAGCGGGGTCAGCGTGCCCAGTTCGGCGAAGCCGAAGCCCAGGCCATGCATTTTATGCGCGATCCGGCCGTCCTTGTCATAGCCCGCGGCGAGGCCGATGGGGTTGGGGAAGCGGATTCCCGCCACCACCGATTCC
This sequence comes from Sphingobium sp. AntQ-1, assembly GCF_028538045.1. NCBI lineage: Bacteria > Pseudomonadati > Pseudomonadota > Alphaproteobacteria > Sphingomonadales > Sphingobiaceae > Sphingobium > Sphingobium sp. AntQ-1. Next base: position 1,678,595 of record NZ_CP117158.1, on the reverse strand, counting down.
AGCATTGGATCGACGCCAAGCGGCGCGGTGGTCGGCATTAGGCGCAAGGCGGCGATCGAGAGATGGTGGGCGCGCTCGGCATCCAGGGCGAAGAGCAGCGGGCGGATCAGGCGATAGGACATCGCCAAGCCTATGCCAGCGGACCATCGGCCCGTCGAGTCACTGTGGCCATGCGGCAACAGCGCGGCGACAAGGTTATTTCATGACAAGAAACGTCATGAATGGAACCGTTTGCGCGCCAAAAATGTCCGTTTCATCCAATAAAGTTGCTTCGATTCGGGCGTAAAGCCGCCTTGCGACCCGAAGGCTCTCTGGCCTATGGCCAATGAGACCTTTTACTGACCCGGCGGTGCAAACCGCCGGGTCATTTTTTTGGCGCATTTCAAAGCTAGGTGCCGAAAAACTTTACCATATTTCAAGCGGCCGCTTGCGCTGCGCCTGCGTTGGCGCATAGTGATCGGCAGGGGTGAAAACATGGGGTCGCATCACAGCGATAATGTGGCGCGCGCAGTCGCGTTGCCGGATGACCGCGGGCCGCTGTCCTACACGGTCGATGCCGCACAGGGGCCTGTCCGGCTGCGCTATTTCGCGCCGCCCGCGCATCTGCGCGCCTATTTCGGATCGCTTTATTATTTCACCGTGTCGGCTGATCGCTATGCCGACGTCACCCGCGCCGATGTGCCGCAGTTGCGGCTGATGCTGGAGGGTGGCGGCGACTATCATTTCCAGGACGGGACGGTGATGGCGACGCCCGACGTCTGCCTGCTGGGGCCGACCATGGGGGCGACCCGGTTCGAACTGGACCGGCCGGCGCGGGTGATGGGCATTTCGCTGCTGCCCGCCGGCTGGCTGGCGCTATATGGCGGCGACGCCAGCGAGTTGGCGGACCGGTTGTGCGACCTGGCCGCCGAACGGGGCGACGCCTATGCCCGGTTGCTGGACGGGTTGCGTGGGCTGGGCGAGGATGCCGACGCCATGGCGGCGCTGTGCTGGGCAGAACTGGGGCGGCTGACGCGGCCATTGCGCCCGGCGACCTGGGAATTACTGGCGGCGATCGACGCCTGGCTGATGGACGAAGGGTCGCCGCGGATTGAAATACTGGCGGAGACGACCGGCCTGTCGCCGCGCCAACTCGCCCGCCTGGCCAATAAATATTATGGCGCGCCGCCCAAATTGCTGGCGCGCAAATATCGGGCGCTGCGCTGTTCGGCGCGGATCGCGCTGGACGGGGAAAGCTGGCAGCAATTGTGCGAGGAGGGCGGCTTTTACGACCAGTCGCACTTCATCCGGGAAATCAAGCATTTCATCGGCCTGACCCCGCACCAGTTGCAGACCGAGCCGTCTGCGGTGGCGCAACTGACGCTACTGCGGCGATCGCTGGGCGGCGACGTGGCGGTGCTGAATCGGTTGAGTTGAGCGATCAGAACGGCTCCCATATCCATTCGCCCTCAGCCTGTCGAAGGGCCGCAACCAGCAGGATGCCTCGACAGGTTCAACCCGAACGGATTATGTGAAGCGCGTTGTTCTAAGCCTTTCCAGGCAAAAATGCCTTGATTAACCGCGCCCGCGGGGCCACATGCGGCCAATCGGATGGATTCGATCCGATTTGAGAATGGTTCGCAATTGATATGAAATTATCGAGCTTCGCTGACTATGCGGTCGTATTGATGTCCGCTGCGGCGCGCCATTGTGGCGCGGCGAAGATGAACGCGACCACGCTTTCGGCCGAAACCGGCATCCCGCTGCCCACCGCGCAAAAGCTGGTGAGCCGGCTGTCGGCGGCCGGGCTGCTCGAATCGAGCCGGGGCACCGGCGGCGGCGTGCGCCTGTCGCGCCCGCCCGCGACGATCACGCTGGCCGATGTGGTGGAGGCGGTCGAAGGACCGATCGCCATGACCGCCTGCAACGAATTGGGGGCGCATGACTGCAATCTGGAAACCGACTGCCGCATCCGCCCGCACATGAATGTGGCCAATGAAGCGATCCGATCCGCCCTGGCCGGCGTGACGATCGCCAGCCTTAGCAGAGAAATGGCATGACCGAACAAGCAACCACCGTTCAAGGCTATTCTGGCCGCAACCAGGAAGCGCAGGAGGCCGCGGATCGCGCCTCCACCTACGAACATGGCTGGTCTTCGGCCATCGAGCAGGATTTCGCGCCCAAGGGGCTGAACGAGGATACGGTCCGCTTCATTTCCGCCAAGAAGAAGGAGCCGCAATGGCTGCTCGACTGGCGGTTGAAGGCGTTCGCCATGTGGAAGACGATGACGCCGCCGGACTGGGCGAAGCTGAACGTCCCGCCGATCGACTATCAGGACGCCTATTATTACGCCGAGCCGAAGAAGAAGGTGGAGCTGGACAGCCTGGACGAGGTCGATCCGGAGATATTGGCGACCTACAAGAAGCTGGGCATTCCCATCGCCGAACAGGAAGTGCTGGCAGGCGTGAAGGGTTCGCGTCGGGTCGCGGTGGACGCGGTGTTCGACAGCGTCAGCGTCGCGACGACCTTCCGCAAGGAGTTGGAGGAAGCGGGGGTCATCTTCCGCTCAATCAGCGAGGCGGTGCGCGAATATCCCGATCTGGTGAAGAAGTGGCTGGGCAAGATCGTGCCGATGCACGACAATTATTTCGCGACGCTCAACTGCGCGGTGTTTTCCGACGGCACCTTCGTCTACATTCCCAGGGGCGTGCGCTGCCCGATGGAACTCAGCACCTATTTCCGCATCAATGCGGAGAATACCGGGCAGTTCGAACGGACTTTGATCGTCGCGGACGAGGGGTCTTATGTCTCTTACCTCGAAGGCTGCACCGCGCCGATGCGCGACGAGAACCAGTTGCACGCCGCCGTGGTGGAACTGGTCGCGCTGGACGATGCGGAGATCAAATATTCGACCGTCCAGAACTGGTATCCCGGCGACGCGGACGGCAAGGGCGGCATCTATAATTTCGTGACCAAGCGCGCTTTGTGTCAGGGCAAGAACAGCAAGGTAAGCTGGACGCAGGTGGAAACCGGGTCCGCGATCACCTGGAAATATCCGTCCTGCGTGCTGAACGGCGAGAATAGCGTCGGGGAGTTTTATTCGGTCGCGCTGACCAACAATCTGCAACAGGCCGATACCGGCACCAAGATGATCCACAATGGCAAGGGGTCGCGATCGACCATCGTGTCGAAGGGGATTTCGGCCGGGCGCAGCAACAATACTTATCGCGGGCTGGTGCGCGTGGCGCCGGGGGCGGAGGGCGTGCGCAACTTCACCCAGTGCGATTCGCTGCTGCTGGGAGACCAGTGCGGCGCGCACACCGTGCCCTATATCGAGGTGCGCAACCCCAGCGCGCAGATCGAGCATGAGGCGACGACGTCGAAGATTAGCGACGACCAATTGTTCTACGCGATGCAGCGCGGGCTGGATGCGGAAAGCGCGGTGAGTTTGATCGTGAACGGGTTCGCGCGGGAAGTGTTGCAGCAATTGCCGATGGAATTTGCGGTCGAGGCGCAGAAGCTGCTGGGGATTTCGCTGGAAGGATCGGTGGGTTGACGCCAGGCGCGGCTCCATAACAGGACCAAGGAAGAAAAATTGAGCGACGAAGACGATATTCAGGATGCCCTGGCGGATTTTGCGGAGGATGTTGGCAATGGCCAGGCGTGGACCGCCGCGATCCGTATCCTGACCGAGGATTATGAGCTGGAAGAAGGCGAGCTGGAGACGCGCGCCCGCGCCGATTTCGGCGATTTGGACGCCTATGAGGCGACCAGCCGCGATACCCTGCAAAAAGCCGACGCGGCGATGACCGAGAAGCTGCGCAAGGACAAGGCGTTCCACAAGGCGAAGGCGCCCAACCTGGCCCGCATGGGGCCGGTGAGCGAGTTCGTCGTCGCGCTGCTGGAAAAGGGACCGCCGGAGGGCGAGGCCGACTGGTGGCCCTATATGCCGATCAAGCGCCATATCGACACGCTGTTCCCCGCGCCGGGCGACGTGCGGGACATGGCGTTCTGGACCGCGCGGACGCTTCAGCGGGCGCATGAGGGATAATTTATGCTGACGATCGACAATCTCACCAACGCAATCGACGGCAAGGCGATCCTGAAGGGATTGTCGCTGACCATCAATGCGGGCGAAATCCATGCGATCATGGGGCCGAACGGCGCGGGCAAATCGACGCTGGCCTATACGCTGGGTGGACGGCCGGGTTACGACGTGACGGGCGGGACCGCGACGTTTGACGATGCGGACCTGTTCGAACTGGAACCACATGAGCGCGCGGCGGCCGGGCTGTTCCTGGGCTTTCAATATCCGGTCGAGATTCCCGGCGTGTCCAACCTGCAATTTCTGCGCGAGAGCCTGAATGCGCAAAAGCGGGCGCGCGGCGAGAACGAATTGAATGGCGGCGAGTTCATCCGTCTGGCCAAGGAAAAGGCCGCGCTGCTGGGCCTCGACATGGAGATGCTCAAGCGGCCGGTGAATGTCGGCTTTTCCGGCGGCGAGAAGAAGCGGGCCGAAATGGTGCAGATGGGCATCCTTGATCCCAAGCTGGCGATCCTCGACGAGACGGACAGCGGCCTCGACATTGATGCGCTCAAGATCGTGGGCGCGGGGATCAACGCGATCATGCGCAAGTCCGACAAGGCGGTGCTGCTGATTACCCATTATCAGCGGCTGCTCGATTATGTGAAACCGGACTATGTGCACGTGCTGGCGGGTGGCCGGATCGTGAAGTCCGGCGGGCCGAACTTGGCGCTGGAGCTGGAGCGTGAGGGTTATGCCGAGGTGGTGGCGGCGTGAACGCTCTCGCTCTGCCAACCCGCCGCCAGGAAGACTGGCGCTATAGCGATGTGGAGGCTGTCGCCGCCATCTGGCCGACGCCTGCCCCGACGCGGATCGATGTGGCGGCAGGGGACGTCGCGCGCCATCATCTGTTGCAGGACGCGGCGGATGGGACGGCGGCGGTGCATGACTATGTCATCACCATCGCCGACGGGGCGCGGTGCGATTTTCATGTGCTCAATATCGGCGGCAAGCTGGGGCGGGTGACCTTTCATGTGACGATCGGAAGCCAGGCGCATTTCGAGCTGAACGGCGCGATATTGGGCGGCGGTGACCAGACGTTGGAGATCATCACCAGCGTCACGCACGCCAAGCCCGATTCGACCAGCGGTCAGACGATCCGGTCGATCCTGGGCGGTCGCGCCACCGGCAGTTACCTGGGCAGCATCAATGTCGCGCGCGATGCGCAGCGGACCGATGCATTTCAGTCGGTCAAGGCGATGCTGCTGGACCGGACGGCTACGGCCAACGCCAAGCCGGAGTTGGAGATCTTCGCCGACGACGTGAAATGCGCGCATGGCGCGACCGTGGGCGAACTGGACAAGGCGGCGCTGTTCTATATGGCGAGCCGCGGGATGGACCCGGCGACGGCCAAGACGTTGCTGCTGCGATCCTTCGTCGCGGGTGTGTTTGATGATGTGGCGGACGAGGCGGTCAGGCAAGCGCTGGAAGCGGCCGCGATCGCCAAGCTGGAGGCGTTGGTATGAACGATCTCGCCCAGACTTTGCGGTTGCGGGATGATTTCTCCGGTGTGGGCGACTGGCACTATCTGGACAGCGCCGCGACCGCGCAGAAGCCCCATGCCGTGATCGACGCCATCGCGCGCGCCTATGGCCCGGATTATGCGACGGTGCATCGCGGCGTCTATGAGCGGTCGGCCAACATGACGCTCGCCTATGAAGCGGCGCGGCGCAAGGTTGCCGGCTTCATCGGCGCGGCGAGCGACGGTGAGATCGTCTATGTCCGAGGCGCGACCGAAGGGATCAACCTGGTCGCGCAATGCTGGGCCGGGACGCAACTCAAGGCGGGCGACCGCATCCTGTTGTCGATGCTGGAGCATCACAGCAATATCGTGCCGTGGCAGATCGTCGCGGAGAAAGTCGGCGCGGCGATCGACGTCGTGCCGCTGACGCAGGATGGCAAGATCGACCTGGACGCGATGCGCGCGATGATTACGCCGCAGCACCGGATGGTCGCGCTGGCCCATGTGTCCAACGTGCTGGGCAGCGTGCTGGACGTGCGCCGCGCCGCCGATATCGCGCATATGGTGGGTGCCAAAATCTTGATCGACGGGTGCCAGGCGGTGCCACGGCTGGCCGTCGATGTGGCGGCGATGGATTGCGATTTCTACGTTTTTTCCGCGCACAAGCTGTACGGGCCAACCGGCATCGGCATATTGTGGGGACGGACCGAATTGCTGGACGCCATGCCGCCCTATCAGGGTGGCGGGTCGATGATCGACAAGGTGACGTTCGAGAAGACGACCTATGCCCCCCCGCCCAACCGGTTCGAGGCGGGCACGCCGCATATCACCGGGGTCGTTGGGCTTTCCGCTGCGATCGATTATGTGCAGGGCATCGGGCTGGACAGGGTCCACGCGCATGAGTGCTCGCTGGTGGCCAAGGCGCGGGCGGCGCTGGGCGGGATGAACAGCATCCGCCTGTTCGGGCCGGACGACAGCGCGGGCATTCTGTCTTTCGCGGTCGAGGGGGTGCATCCGCACGATGTCGGCACCATATTGGATGAAACGGGCGTTGCGATCCGGGCCGGCCATCATTGCGCACAGCCGTTGATGCGCCATCTGGGCGTCGAGGCGACCGCGCGGGCCAGTTTCGGCATTTATAGCGACGAGAGCGATGTCGAGGCGCTGGTCGCGGGATTAGAAAGAGTAAGGAAGATCTTCGCCAATGACTGACAATAATCGCGAGGAGAGTAAGATCGTGATCGAGGAAGTCGAGGCGGTGGAAGCCCCGCCCAAGGCGCGGGTCGACGAGGCGCGTCAGCGCGACTATCTGGACGGCTTCCTGTCCGCCAAGCCCAGCGCCGCGCCGGCCGGTGAACCGGGCGGCAACCTCTATGACGGGATCATCGAGGCGCTGAAGGAGATTTTCGACCCGGAGATCCCGGTCAATATCTATGATCTGGGCCTGATCTACGGCGTCGATGTGACGGACGATGGCCACGCCGTCGTCACCATGACGCTGACCACGCCGCATTGCCCGGTCGCTGAATCCATGCCGGGCGAAGTCGAACTGCGCGTGGGCGCGGTGCCAGGCGTGGGCGATGCGCAGGTCAACCTGGTCTGGGATCCGCCATGGGACCCACAAAAGATGAGCGATGAAGCCAAGCTGGAACTGGGGATGCTCTGAAAGTTTCCCCTCCCTTCAGGGAGGGGTCAGGGGAGTGGCTGTACGGTTCGGCTGCTCCAACATGCCCTCCCCCAACCCCTCCCTAAATGGAGGGGAGGAGACAAGAGAATGACCGACGTACAGACCAAGATCCGCGCCCGGCCCGCCGCCGTCATCCTGACGCCGACGTCGCAGGCGCGCATCGCTGACCTGATGGCGCAGGCGCCCGATGGCGCGATCGGCGTCAAGCTGTCCACGCCCAAGCGCGGCTGTTCCGGGCTGGCCTATTCGGTCGATTATGTGAACGAAGAGGCGAAGTTCGATGAGAAGATCGAGACGCCCGGCGGCGTGCTGTATATCGACGGCGCGTCGGTGCTGTACCTGATCGGATCGACGATGGATTGGGTGGAGGATGACTTCACCGCCGGCTTCGTGTTCAACAATCCCAACGCCAAGGGCAGTTGCGGCTGTGGCGAGAGCTTCACGGTTTAAGGCGGCCGTGTTCCCGCATAGGCGGAATATGATTGAAGGGGAATCTATGCCCCATATGCTCATCCTTGGGCTAGGCTACACCGCCGCTCGCCTGGAGGCTTGCTTGCGTGGCGAGGGGTGGCGGGTTACGGGCGTTCGGCGGAGCGCCGACGCGGATATCCTGGCCTTCGATGACGCCAGCGCCGTCCGCGCCGCCATCGCCAGCGCAACTCATATCCTGTCTTCCGTGCCGCCCGAAGGGGACGCAGACCCCGTCCTTGCCCGCTATGGCGCCGCGCTCGCCGCCGCACCGGCGCTCTGGACCGGCTATCTGTCGTCCACCGGCGTCTATGGCGATGCGGCAGGCGCCTGGGTGGATGAGGCCAGCCCGGTCGGGCAGGGGCGGCGCACCGCGCGCGCCGCCGCCGATGCCGATTGGGGCGTGCTGCGCGCCGACATGCGGCGCTTTCGCCTGCCGGGCATCTATGGGCCGGGGCGGTCGGCGCTGGACCGGGTGCGCACAGGCAAGGCGCATCGCATCGCCCTGGCGGGGCAGTTGTTCAGCCGCGCCCATGTGGACGATATCGTCGCCGGGGTGATCGCGTCGATCCATGCCGGGCCGCCCGGCATCTATAATCTGGCCGACGACCTGCCCTGCGCGCAGAATGACGTGATAGAGGCGGCCTGCGACCTGCTGGGCCTGCCCTGGCCGCCGCTCCAGACGATGGAGGCGGCCGCGCTGTCGCCGATGGCGCGGGGTTTTTACGCCGAAAATCGCCGCGTCGCCAATGGCCGGGCAAAGCGGCTGCTGGGTTGGGCGCCGCGCTATCCGACCTATCGCGAAGGCCTCGCCGCCTGCTTGTGAGACGGTCTGGCGTATGGTTTACGGCTTGTTAACCGGCGAGGACGAAGGCGGGGTCATCATAGTGCAAGGATGATCCATGACCCGTATCGACAAGGCCTTTTCCGCGCTCAGCGACCAGATGCAGCATTTGTCTGCGCCACGACCTGTCTTGGCTCCTTCCGAATCGATTCCCAGCCTGCTCGCCAAAGTCGATGCCGCCAAGCGGCGTTATCAGCCGGGCGCGCGTTAAGCCGTTTTCGATCGCAGCGCGATGCCCATACCCGCGATGGCGAGCAGCGCGCCCGCAATGGCCAGCGCGCTCCAGCGATAGCCTTCCGCCAGGGTCGAGATCAGCATCGCGATCACCGGGATCAGCACGCTGCTATAGGCTGCGCGGCCAGCGCCCATGCGCTGGATCAAGGTGAAATAGAGCGGGAAGGTCACGACCGATCCGGCGATGCCAAGCCAGCCTATGCCCAATATATAGCCCAGCCGCGGCTCGAACTGCGGCGGGCCGATGGTGGCCCAGGCGAAGGCGGCGTCCACCCCGGCACCGATCAGCATGGCCCAGGCCAGCACCGCCACCATCGGCAGGCGGCGGGCGATATCCATCCCTTGCATGACATTAGCGGCCGACGCGCTCATCAGCCCGGCGAGCGAGAAGGCCGCACCCAGCAGCACCATATCCGGCCGGACGGTCGCGGCATGATATTCATGGACCAGCATCAATATGATGCCCGTCACCGCCACCAGCGACCCGCCGATGAAGGCGCGGCTGACGGGCTGGCGGAAGATTAGCCAGGCGAGGATCGAGTTGGGAATAAGCAGCATCGCATAGACGACCGCGACCAGGCCGGAGGTCAGATAATGTTCCGCCCGATAGACGAAGTTGAAGTTCAGGACGAATTGCGCCACGCCCAGCAGCGCGGCGTAGATCAGACCCGCCCCGCCGATGCGGAGCGATACGCCGCGCCAGCGGGCGAAGGCGGCCATCGCCAGCCCGGCGAGCAGGAAGCGATAGCAGACCGACCAACTGGCCGCCACCGACCCGATCTGGTCGCGAATGATGATCCAGGTCGAACTCCAGATCAGGGTGACCAGGATGAAGGGCAGGAAAACGCCGCCCTGCTTTCCCTCAGCCATCGGTCAAGGCCCGCAGCGCCTGCGCCAGCGGCGCGATGCTGGCCGCGTCTTGCGACCAGTTGGTGACCAGCCGCGCGGCCCCGTCGCCCCAGTCGTAGAAATCGAAGCCCTGCGCGCGCAAGGTGGCGGCCTCGGCGGCGGAGAGACGGATGAACAGCTCGTTCGCCTGCACGGGATGGAGCAGGCGGCTGGCGGCCACGTCCGCAATCGCCTGCGCCGCTGCATTGGCCATGCGGGCGTTGCGGAGCCACAGGTCGCCTTCGACCATCGCCAGTATCTGCGCGGCGAGATAGCGGCCCTTGGAGAAGAGATGGCCCGACCGCTTGCGCCAGCGCTTTGCTTCGGCCGTGCGGGCTGGTGCGGAGTCGCTGAAGAAGAGCAGCGCTTCGCCGATCATGCCGCCATTTTTGACGCAGCCAAAGGACAGCGCATCCACCCCGGCGCGCCAGGTGATGTCGGCGGGTGCGCAGCCCAAGTGCGCAACGGCATTGGCGAAACGTGCGCCATCCATGTGAAAGCCCAAGCCATGCGCCGTCGCCAGTTCGCCGAGCGCGGCGACCTCGTCCGGGCTATAGACCAGGCCATATTCGGTGGCGTTGGTGATGCTGATCGCGCAGGCCGGCACCTGATGCACGTCGGGGCGGATCGCCTTCAAACGATCGGCGACGACGTCCGGCGTCAGCTTCGCGCCTTCGCCCGGCAGCGGCATCAGCGTCGCGCCATGGGTGAAGAAGCCGGGCGCGCCACATTCGTCGACGACGATATGCGCCTCCTCATGGCAGATCACGCCGCCATAGGGCGGGCAGAGCGTGGCCAGCGCGATGCTGTTGGCCGCCGTGCCGGTCGCGATCCACAGCGCGCTGACCGGGGTGTCGAACAGGGCGCTGAGCGCGCCATCCAGCTGCGCGCTCCAGGCGTCGCCATCATAGCCATGATCGGCGCGGTCGGCGGCGGCGATGGCCGCCATGACGGCGGGGCTGACGGGCGTGGCGTTGTCGGAAAAATAATGCATGGCCGCAGCGATACCCTTGGCGTCCGGCGGCGGGAAGAGGCCAGCGCGGCATCGCTGGCCCTTTTCGGCAAAATGGGTCAGTATATATGACCCATTGTTTCATGCGCCGCTCTGTGACATAGGCGGGCGCCTTGCACGCCAGAACAGGAGACTCACCATGGCCGCCGAGCAGACATCGCGTTTCACCGTTACCCCCAGCACCAAGGCTGTGGCGGCTGACGCGCGCGGGGTCCTGCTGGAAGATCCGGGCTTCGGCCGGCTCTTCACCGACCATATGGTGACGATTCGCTATACCGAGGGGCAGGGCTGGCACAGCCACGCCATTGGTCCGCGCGAACCCTTCCAGCTCGATCCCGCCTGCGCGGTGCTGCATTATGCGCAGGAAATCTTCGAAGGGATGAAGGCGTATCGGCTGGAAGATGGCAGCATCGCCATGTTCCGCCCGGAGGAAAATGCCCGCCGCTTCGCCGCGTCGGCCGAACGGCTGGCGATGCCGGCCCTGCCCGAAGACCTGTTCCTGGAAGCGGTCGAGGAACTGGTGAAGATCGACGCCGACTGGATTCCGACTGGCGAGGGCAGCCTGTATCTGCGCCCCTTCCTGTTCGCGAGCGAGACGTTCCTGGGCGTCCGCCCGTCCAACGAATATATTTTCTGCGTCATCGCGTCCCCTGCTGGCGCCTATTTCAAAGGCGGCAAGAAGGCCGTGACGCTGTGGGTGTCGGAACATTATACCCGCGCGGCGCGCGGCGGCACGGGCGCGGCCAAATGCGGCGGCAACTATGCTGCGAGCCTGGTCGCGCAGAAGGAGGCGATCGGCCATGGCTGCGATCAGGTCGTCTTCCTCGACGCCGCCGAGAATAAGTGGGTCGAGGAACTGGGCGGCATGAACGTGTTCTTCGTGATGGACGACGGGTCGATCGTCACCCCGCCGCTGGGCGGCACGATCCTGCCCGGCATCACCCGCAATTCCATCATCGACCTGGCCCGCGCCAAGGGCCATGATGTGCGCGAGGAGCCGTACAGCTTCGCCCAGTGGCGCGCGGATGCAGCCAGCGGCGCGCTGCGCGAAGCCTTTGCCTGCGGCACCGCGGCGGTCGTCACCGCGATCGGCACGGTCAAAAGCAAGGACGGCGACTTCACCATCGGCAATGGCGATGGTGGATTGGTGACGGAGACGCTGCGGGCGGAGCTGACGGGTATCCAGCGCGGGATCGTGGCCGATCCGGCGGGCTGGGTGCGTACCGTCTGAGATTATAGGGCTGCGTGCTCCCGCGAAGACGCTGAGACGAGGCACGCTACTCGTTTCAGCGCCTTCGCGGAAGTACATGCTATTTGGTCCAGATCGCTTTTCAATTCTTGGCCAAGCGCCTAGATAGCGTCGCATGGAACGCTTCGATGTCGTCATATTGGGGGGCGGGCTGGTCGGCCTGACCTTGGGTATCGCTCTTTCCGGCCATGGCGTGCGCTGCGCCGTGATCGATCCGGCTGACCCGGTTTCGACCACCGCCGCGGGTTTCGATGGCCGCGTGTCGGCGATCAGCTCGACCAGCTATGCCATGATGAACGCCATTGGCGTTGGCAAGCATCTGGCGGGCAAGGGTTGTCCGATCGACCGGATATGGGTGAGCGACGGGCTGGAGCCGGGGGCGCTCGATTTCGCGCCGGATGCCGACGATGGCGTGATGGGAACGATGGTGCCCAATCGCGACCTGCGCGTCGCGCTGGCGCAGACGGCGGCCGAGGCGGTCAATCTGACTCGCCATCAGCCCGACCGCGCGGTTCATGTGGATCGCAATGAGGATGGCGTCACGCTGACGCTGGCGAGCGGCGTCACCATCCATGGCGCGCTGCTGGTAGCGGCGGAGGGGCGCAATAGTCCCACGCGCGAGGCGGCGGGGATCAACACGACGCGCTGGCAATATAAGCATACCGCCATGGTCACGGCGATCGACCATCAACTGCCGCACGCCAATACGGCCTATGAGATTTTCTATGTCGGTGGCCCCTTCGCGCTGTTGCCGATGCTGCCGGGCACCCGGTCCGCCGTGGTGTGGACCGTGCCGACCGAGCAGGCCCCCGCGATGATGAAACTGGGCGAGCGCGCCTGGCTGGCCGAGGCGCAGAAGCGGATCGGCGGCTTTCTGGGCGAGATCAGGCTCGCGGGTCCGCGATCCTCCTATCCGCTGGGCTTCCATCATGCCGCGCGCGTCACCGATACGCGGCTGGCGCTGGTGGGCGACAGCGCGCACGCCATCCACCCGATCGCCGGGCAGGGGGTCAATCTGGGCTTTCGCGACGTCGCGGCGCTCGTCGAGGTGCTGGTGGACGGCATGCGGCTTGGCCTCGATCCGGGCGATGCGCAGTTGCTGGCGCGCTACCAGCGCTGGCGCGGCCTGGATGCGATGATGACGAGCGTGGCGATGGACGGGCTGGTGCGGCTGTTCGATGTGCCGGGCAAGCTGCCCTCGTTGGTGCGGCGCGCGGGGCTGGCGGCGGTGCAACGCAGCGGGGCGCTGAAAGGACGTTTCATGGCGGAAGCGCGGGGGCAATCGGGGGCGTTGCCCAAGCTGCTGTCCGGCGAGATGGTGTGAGGCGGCAGACCAGCAGCGGCTGATGCGAGGGGCGCAAGTGGATTGCGCTGGCGCGTCCACCACGATACAGGGCTGCCATTCGCATGGACCCGGTGCAATTCCGGGTGGCTATTTCGGCCGCCGATCCGCCGAACAACGCGCGTCACAGACTCATTCCCGCGATTGCGTTCGCGCCATTGCTGTGACCTCGTCGGTTTTCCAAAATATGAACAATATAGCTTTTGCGCGCTATCGCGCCGAATGGTTTCAGGGTGCGGATAGCGCCCGACGCGACATATTGGCCGGCATGGTGGGCACCTTCGCCTTGATCCCGGAGGTCATCGCCTTTTCCTTCGTGGCGGGCATCGATCCGCAGGTCGGCCTGTTCGCATCCTTCATGATTGGCATCGTGATCGCCTTTGCGGGTGGGCGACCGGCGATGATTTCCGGCGCGGCAGGATCGGTGGCGCTGGTGGCCGCCGCGCTCGTCCATAGCCATGGGCTGCAATATCTGCTCGCCGCTACGCTGCTGGCGGGGGTGTTCCAGATCGTCTTTGGCCTGCTGAAGCTCGACATATTGATGCGCTTCGTTTCGCGGTCCGTCCGTACCGGCTTCGTCAACGCGCTCGCCATTCTCATTTTCTTGGCGCAGGTGCCGCAGATGCTGGATGTCAGTTGGCACACCTATGCGATGATCGGCGGCGGGCTGGCGATCATCTATCTGGCGCCGCGCATCACAACGGCGATCCCTTCGCCGCTCATCTGCATCCTGATCCTGACCGCGGTCAGCATGGCCTTTCCCATGCCGATTCACACCGTGGCGGACCTGGGCCGCCTGCCGTCGTCACTGCCGTCCTTCGCTTTCCCGGTGATTCCCCTCGCCTGGCAGACGCTGACGATCATCACGCCCTATGCGCTCGCCATGGCGGCGGTCGGTCTGCTGGAATCGATGATGACCGCCAGCGTCGTCGACGACCTGACCGAAACCAGCAGTTCGAAGGCGCGGGAATGCACGGGCCTTGGCCTCGCCAATGTCGTAGCGGGGATGTTCGGGGGCATCGCCGGGTGCGGCATGATTGGCCAGACGGTCGGCAATGTCCGCTACGGCGGGCGTGGACGCCTCTCCACGCTGGTCGCGGGCGTATTCCTGCTGCTGGTGATGGTGCCGCTGCGGCCATGGGTGGCGCAGGTGCCGGTGGCGGCGCTGGTCGCCATCATGATCATGGTGTCGATCAGCACCTTTTCCTGGGGGTCGATCCGCGACCTGGCGCGCCATCCCAAGGTTTCGGGCGTCGTCATGCTCGCCACGGTGCTGGTCACCGTCGCGACCCACGACCTGTCGATGGGTGTGGCCGTGGGCGTCCTGCTGAGCGGCGTTTTCTTCGCCTTCAAGGTGACAAGGCTGATGGATGTCACCTCGACCTACGACGCGACGACGGATACCCGAACCTACACCGTCCTTGGCCAGGTCTTCTTCGCCAGCGCGGATATCTTCGCCGATCGGTTCGACCTGCGCGACACGGCGAGCCGGGTGCGCATCGACCTGGCCGCCAGTCATTTATGGGACATTACGGCGGTCGGCGCGCTGGAGGAGGTCGTCACCAAAATGCGCCATCATGGCGCCACGGTCGACGTGATCGGTCTCAACCGGGCCAGCGCCATCCTGGTCGATCGGCTCGCACCGGCGGTGGGCGGCGGGAAAGACTAGTCCAGCCTCCCTGCGTCACAGCATCCGGCGCAGCACGTCGTCCTTCAGCACAAGATGGTGGCGCAGCGCCGCGCTGACGTGGATCGCGATCAGGGCGGCCCAGAGCCAGGGCAACAGTTCATGCGCGCCGCGCGACAGCCCGACGATCGCATCTTCCTTGCCCACGCCGAATTTCGGAACGTCGAACAGGAAGAACCAGTTGAGCGGACGGGTGCCCGCCGAAGTCATGATCCAACCCGAAAGCGGCAGGATCAGCATCAGCGCGTAGAAGAGGAAGTGCGTCGCATGGGCGGCGCCCTTTTCCCACAGTGGCATGGCGGCGGGCAGGCGCGGGGCGGGGTGGACGAGGCGCCAGACGATCCGTAGCAGCGTCAGCGCCAATATGGTGAGGCCGATCGACTTGTGGACCGGCATCACCGCCCAGTCCTTCGGAAAGGCGTCATGGGCGAAACCCAGCGCCAGGTTGAGGAGAATCAGGACGGCGATGGCCCAGTGCAGGGCGCGGGCGACGGCGGTGTAACGGGCCATGGGCGGCTCCTTCTTGCGAATGTCTGCCGGAAGCCAGGGCCATCCTGTCCGATGGCCCTGGCTTCACTCTGAACGTGCCGCCGCGCGGGCGACCCGTCAGGACTGACGATTGGCGATCAGATTGTCCACCACCGACGGGTCGGCCAAGGTGCTGGTGTCGCCCAGCGCCTGGGCCGACACGTCGCCCTCCGCGATCTTGCGCAGGATGCGGCGCATGATCTTGCCCGACCGGGTCTTGGGCAGGCCGGGGGCGAACTGGATTGCGTCGGGCGTGGCGATCGGGCCGATTTCGGTGCGCACCCATTTGACCAGCGTCTTGCGCAGATCGTCGGTCGCTTCCTCGCCGCTGTTGAGCGTCACATAGGCGTAGATGCCTTGGCCCTTGATATCGTGGGGGAAGCCGACGACGGCGGCTTCGGCGACGCTTTCATGCAGCACCAGCGCGCTTTCGACCTCCGCCGTGCCCATGCGGTGGCCCGACACGTTGATGACGTCGTCCACGCGGCCGGTGATCCAGTAATAGCCGTCGCCGTCGCGCCGGGCGCCGTCGCCGGTGGTATATTTGCCGGGGAAGGTGGTGAAATAGGTCTGGAAGAAGCGGTCATGATCGCCCCAGACGGTGCGCATCTGGCCCGGCCAGCTTTGCGCGATGACGAGATTGCCCTCGGCCGCGCCGTCCAGCACATGGCCCTCCGCATCCACGATCTGCGGCGCCACGCCGGGCATGGGGAAGGTGGCGGAGCCGGGCTTGAGATCGGTGGCGCCCGGCGTCGGGGCGATCATGGCGCCGCCCGTCTCGGTCTGCCACCAGGTGTCGATGATCGGGCAGCGGCCTTCGCCCACGACTTCATGATACCAGCGCCAGGCTTCCGGGTTGATCGGTTCGCCCACCGTGCCGAGCAGGCGCAGCGAGGCGCGGCTGGTGGAATGGACGAAGCCGTCGCCTTCCTTCATCAGCGCGCGCAGCGCCGTGGGGGCGGTGAAGATGGTCTGCACCTGATGCCGGTCCACCACTTCCCAGATGCGGCTGGGGGTCGGCCAGTTGGGGACGCCTTCGTACATCAGCGTCGTCGCGCCGTTCGCCAGCGGGCCATACACGATATAGCTGTGGCCGGTGACCCAGCCGATATCGGCGGCGCACCAGTAGATGTCGCCGGGGCGATAATCGAAGCAGAGTTCGTGCGTGAGGGCAGCCCAGAGCAGATAGCCCCCGGTCGTGTGCAGCACGCCCTTGGGCTTGCCGGTGGAACCGGAGGTGTAGAGGATGAACAGCGGGTCTTCCGCGTTCATCGGTTCGGGCGGGCAGTCGGGCGATGTCTTGGCGGCTTCCTCATGCAGCCACAGGTCGCGGCCGTCCTGCATCGTCACCGTTCCGCCGGTCGCCTTGACGACGATGACCTTCTTCACACTGGGGCAATGGACGAGCGCGGCGTCGACATTGACCTTGAGCGGCACCGCCTTGCCGCCGCGGCGGCCTTCGTCGGCGGTGATGACGATATTCGAATCGCAATCCTGGATGCGACCGGCCAGCGCGTCGGGCGAGAAACCGCCGAACACGACGCTGTGGACCGCGCCGATGCGGGCGCAGGCGAGTAGCGCGAAGGCGGCCTCCGGGATCATCGGCATATAGATGGTGATGCGGTCGCTCTTTTTCGCGCCGGCGGCCTTGAGCACATTGGCGAGGCGGCACACCTCTTCGTGCAGTTGGGCATAGCTGTAGCGGCGCGGCTGGGCATCGGGCGAATCGGGTTCCCACAGAATGGCGGTCTGGTCCGCCCGCTGCGCCAGATGGCGGTCGATGCAATTGGCGCTGACGTTCAGCACGCCGTCGGCGAACCATTTGACGCCGAAATCGCCCTCGGCGAAGCTGCTTTCATTGCATTTGGTCGGGACTGTAATCCAGTCCAGCCGCTGTGCCCGCTCCAGCCAATAGGCGTCGCTATCCTCGATCGAGCGCGCATAATCGGCGTCGCGCGCCGCCCGGTCCATCAATGCTCCCTTCGCCCAGCTTTTAGGGACCGGGAAGAAATCATCAGACATTGGGCATCCTTTCCATCGCGAAACCGTTATTGCCGCCTCTTCTATCGCGCTGATAGCAGGATCGAAAGGCCGCACCATGCCTATCGCCACCATCCTTTTGGCCAATAGCGCCCTATGAATGGAATATTATGCGGCGATTTTGCTGCTTCCCCCGCGGCGCGCCCGCGCCTAACAGGGGTCGCTTATGTGGCTGCTTTATCAATTCCCGCTCTGTCCCTTCTCTCGCAAGGTCCGGCTTCTCCTGGGCGAGAAGGGGATCGGCTATGATCTGGTGCGAGAATCGCCCTGGGCGATGCGCGACGAATTTCTGGACCTGAACCCGGCCGGCACGACGCCGGTGATGGCGGACGCGGACAAGGGCGTCACCCTGATCGACAGTCAGGCGATCTGCGAATATTTCGAAGAGACGGTAGAGAAGTTCCCGCTGATTTCCGGCACCGCCGCAGGGCGGGCGGAAGTGCGGCGGCTCACCGTCTTTTTCGACCAGAATTTCTATGGAGACGTGGTCGGCCCGCTGCTGCACGAACGAATGAAGAAGCGGCTGATCGAGCGTGCGCCGCCCGACGCGCGCATCCTGCGCGAGGCGATGAAGCGCGCCAATGTCCATATGGACTATATGGACTATCTGCTGGATCATCGCAGCTGGATGGCGGGTGGGACGCTGAGCCTGGCCGACATCGCGGCGGCGGCGCATCTGTCGGTGGCGGACTATCTGGGTGGGATCGACTGGCAGGGGCATGAGCCGGTCAGACGCTGGTATGCGGGCTTCAAGTCGCGCCCCTCCTTCCGGCCTCTATTGTCGGAACGGATGGAGGTCATCACCCCGCCGGCGCATTATGAGAAGCCGGATTTTTAGCGGTTTTAGTCCGTTTCGGCCGCGAGATAGACGCGGTTGCGGCCATGTTCCTTGGCCAGATAAAGGGCGCGGTCGGCGGCCTTGAGCGCGGCGCGCGGGTCTTCGTAGATCAGCACATTGGCGACGCCGGCGGAAAAGCTGACTCGCTCCATCCGTTCGCCATTGGTGCGGTTGACCAGGCTGCGCGTGGCCAAATCCTCGCGCACGCTGTCCACCGCTTCGCAGGCTTCGGCAGCGCTCTTGCCGCGGAACAGCATCACAAATTCCTCGCCGCCATGGCGGGCGACGTGGCAATGGTCGTTCGAAGCCTTGGCCAGCAGGCCGGCGACGAATTTCAACACCCGGTCGCCCGTATCATGGCCGTGCGTGTCGTTGACATGCTTGAAATGGTCGATGTCGCAAAAGGCGACCGAGAGCATTTCGCCATTCTGCTGCGCCAGGGCCACTTCCTCCCGCAGCACCCCTTCGAATGCGCGGCGGTTGGGGAGGCCTGTGAGATGGTCATGTTCGGCGGCGCGGCGGGCATTTTCCAGGCTGGACTTGAGCGCCTGGGTCTGGCGCTGATTATCGCGCAACTGGGTTTCGACCTGACGGGTCTTTTCGACCATTGAGCGGGTCAGGCCGACCAGGCGGGCCAATACCGGTTCATTGTCGCGGCCTTCGCCCAAGTCCTTGGCTTGCTCCTGCAGCGCAGCGCCATAATCCTTCGCCGAATTGCGCGACTCATGCATCAGGCCGGTGAATTGGGTGAGGTTTTCCTCCACCTTGTCCAACATGGTCGCCAGCGATTCGGGCGTCACCTCATCGGCGCGCTGTTCGGCGGCGATCGATTCGATCCAGCCATTGGTGATCTTGCCGCGTTCCATCATCACCGCCCTGATCGCCTTTTCGACGCCAATATTGGCGCCGGTCAGATAATCCAGCGCGACGCTGAAATTGATGGGAGTCAGATCGAGATCATGGGCGAAGAGGAAATCGCCTATATCGCCATAAAGCTGTCGGCGGCGGTTGATTTCCCGGTTGGATGCGGTGCCGCTGCGCGGCCTTAATTCCTCTTCGACGCTATCCTCCTCGGATTTGCCGGAAAACCCTCTGGCCCAGCGCGCCAGACGATCGGTCAGCCCATGTTGCGGGCTGGCGGAAGAAGATTGTGCCCCGTTCATATGCTTCATAACGGACGGCGGGAAACAAGGTTAAGGCGGCGACAGCGAAATAATCGGGTCAGATGTCGGCGCTGACCAGCCAGTCGCGGAAAATGCGCACGGCGCGGGTCTGCAGCGCGCGGGGCCGGCAGACGAAGAAATAGCGATAGGGGCTTTCGACATGGATCGGGAACAGCCGCACCAACCGCGGATCGCCCGACTGTTCATAATGGCTGGCGTGCATCACCGCGACGCCCAGCCCCTGGGCGGCGGCCTCCAGCATCAATTGCCCTGAATCATAATTGTCGATCGCCAGCGGTTGCAGGTCGGGCAGGCCCGCCGCCTCCTTCCAGGCGTCGAACGACATCGCCATGTCGCGGTGGAGCAGGATCGTCTGCTGCGCCAGTTCGGTGGGAGAGGCGAGCGCCTGTGACCCCTCCAGCAATTCGCGCCGGCCGATCAGATAGACTTCCTCATGATCCAACTCATGCGCGTAGAGCGCGGGATCGATGTCCTTCGACAGCACGATCGCCGCATCCAGCCCTTCGCCCAGCCGCGCGACCGCATGGGGCGTCGTTTCGATGTCGATATGCAGCTGTGGATGTTGCTGGCGCAGCTTGCCCAGATGGGGAAAAAGGCGCTGCGTCGCGAACAGCGGCATCACGGCCAGGCGCAGGCGCAACTGGTTGCCGCCGCTCTGAATATTTTCCAGCGCCAGCGCCAGGGAATCGAGGGCGGGCGCGATATCGTCCAGCAACCGCTGCCCTTCGGCATTGATTTCCAGCGCCTGATGCTTGCGGTCGAACAGGGGGCGGCCAATGAAGCGTTCCAGCGCCTGCACGCGGCGGCTGAGCGCCGGAGTCGAAAGGGCGAGTTCCTCCGCCGCCGCCTTGACGGAGCCCAGGCGAGCAACCTGAACAAAGGCCTCCAGGGCCGTGAGGGGCGGCAATCTGCGCATATCTCGTCAAATATCAAAGCCGGTGCGCTGCGCCGCGTCATGTCTTCTTGTCGGGCGCATCGCGAGCCGGGGTTCAAGCATCCTCTCCGCACTGAGCAGGAAAATGGGCAAAATGGCAAGATGCATTTTTTGCAACTCCGCGTTTCTTTTCGCACTTGCAATAAAATGTGTCGCGCCGCACATAGGAGGTGCCTTTCAGGCATCCTCTCCTAAAACTTTCAGGGCTGGCCTTTTGGGCTGGCCCTTTTTTTCGTCGGTCGATCCGGCGGCTTGCCCCTTTTCGCGCGTCCTTGCGTTTCCTATCTCGTTACGGAACCAGAAAGACGGGGATGGCTTGTGGCCGATCAGGAAAGTAGCGGACGCCGGATTCAGGTCGCCAATGCACGGCCGGAGGATGCGGGGCGCGGTTTGGCGCGGTTGCCGCTGGCGGTGATGGCGGAATTGCAGCTGGCCGAAGGCGATGTCATCGAGATTGTGGGCAAGCGATCGACATCGGCGCGGGTCGTGCGGCCGTATAAGGAGGATGAGGGCTTGGATGTGCTGCGCCTGGATGGCTTGCAGCGCGCCAATGCCGGGGTCGGCTCTGGCGACTTCGTGGAGATCGGCAAGGCGGAGCCGCGGCCCGCCCAACGAGTGGTGTTCGCGCCTGCACAAAATAATCTGCGGTTGCAGGGCAATCCCGATGCCTTGAAGCGCGTCTTTTATCAGCGGCCGCTGACCGCGGGCGACGTCGTCGCGACATCGGGACAACAGCAGGTGCCGCCCGGCGACATGCCCCCGCAGTTGCGCCAGATGCTGGCCGCGCCCGCCTATGCGTTGCAGGAAATCCGTCTGGTCGTGGTGTCGACGGTGCCCAAGGGCATCGTCCATATCGACGCGGATACCGAAGTGGAACTGCGCGCTGAATATGAGGAGCCGCGCGAATCGCGCCGGGCCGACGTGACCTATGACGATGTCGGCGGCATGGCCGATGCGATCGACCAGCTGCGCGAGATGGTCGAGCTGCCGTTGCGTTATCCCGAATTGTTCACCCGGCTGGGCGTCGATCCGCCCAAGGGGGTGCTGCTGCATGGCCCGCCGGGGACCGGCAAGACGCGGCTGGCGCGGGCGGTCGCCAATGAATCGGACGCTGAATTCTTCCTGATCAACGGGCCGGAGATCATGGGGTCGGCCTATGGCGAGTCCGAAAAGCAGTTGCGCGAGATTTTCGAGGCGGCAGCCAAGGCGTCGCCTTCGATCCTGTTTATCGACGAGATTGATTCGATCGCGCCCAAACGGGGGCAGGTGACGGGTGAGACGGAGAAGCGTCTGGTCGCCCAGTTGTTGACGCTGATGGACGGGTTGGAGCCGCGCACCAATCTGGTCGTCATCGCCGCAACCAACCGGCCCGAGGCGATCGACGAGGCATTGCGGCGGCCCGGCCGGTTCGACCGCGAGATCATCGTCGGCGTGCCCGACGAGCGCGGGCGGCGCGAGATATTGGGCATTCATACCCGCGGGATGCCGCTGGGTGACAAGGTCGACCTCGCCGAACTGGCGCGCATGACCTATGGATTCGTCGGCGCGGACCTCGCCGCGCTGACCCGCGAGGCGGCGATCGAGACGGTGCGCCGCTTCATGCCGCGCCTGAACCTGGAGGACGGGACGATTCCGGCCGACGTGCTGGAGGAATTGTCCGTCACGAGGGAGGATTTCCTGTCGGCGATCAAGCGCGTCCAGCCTTCGGCGATGCGCGAAGTGATGGTGCAGGCGCCCAATGTCAGTTGGGAGGATATTGGCGGGCTGGACGATGCGCAGATGCGGTTGAAGGAAGGGGTTGAGCTGCCGCTGAAAGACCCCGACGCCTTTCGCCGCATCGGCATCCGCCCGGCAAAGGGGTTTTTGCTTTACGGCCCGCCCGGCACCGGCAAGACCTTGCTGGCCAAGGCGGTGGCGCGTGAGGCGCAGGCCAATTTCATCGCTACCAAGTCGAGCGACCTGCTGTCCAAATGGTATGGCGAAAGCGAACAGCAGATCGCTCGCCTGTTCGCGCGCGCGCGGCAGGTGGCGCCGACGGTCATCTTCATCGATGAACTGGACAGCCTAGTGCCTGCGCGCGGCGGGGGGCTGGGCGAACCGGCGGTGACGGAGCGGGTCGTGAACACCATCCTCGCCGAGATGGACGGGCTGGAGGAGTTGCAGTCGGTGGTCGTCATCGGCGCGACCAACCGCCCCACCCTGATCGATCCGGCGCTGCTGCGGCCGGGGCGGTTCGACGAGCTGATCTATGTGCCGGTCCCCGACGAGGCGGGCCGCCGCCGCATATTGGGCATTCATACCGGCAAGATGCCGCTGGCCGATGATGTGGACCTCGATCATATGGCGCGCGAGACGGAGCGTTTCACCGGCGCGGACCTAGAGGATCTGGTGCGGCGCGCGGGCCTGTTCGCGCTGCGCCAGTCGCTGTCGGTCGACAAGGTGACGCAGGCGCATTTCGACAGCGCGCTGGGCGACACCCGCGCGTCCGTCACGCCCGAAATGGAGCGCGAATATGAGCAGATCCAGTCGCAATTGAAGCAGCGGGCGATGCAGGTCGATCCGATCGGCTTCGTGTCGCCAGGCATGGTTCGATCGCGCGACGGGGCTGACTGAGCGAGCGGATCGACTGAACGGGCGGGGCGGCGGATTGAACCCATCCGCCGCCGCCGCGTTCATGACGATAGTGTCGCAAAGCCGCTTGCCAGCAAGGCCGGGATTTGCAAGGCGGTGAGCATGATCCAGATAGGCGGGTGTTGATGGCCTCCATTCCATTGAAGAAGAACAAGAATAAGGCCGACGCGGGTAAGGCGGGGTCATTTTTCAGCCAATGGGGCATGTTCTTCCGCCAGTTCGTCAGGCATCCCGGCATGATAGGTTCTGTCATCCCGTCCTCCGCGACATTGGTGGACCGGATGCTGGACCAGGTCGATTGGCGCGATACGCGGCTGTTCGTGGAATATGGGCCGGGTGTGGGCACCTTCACCCGATCGATCCTCGATCGCTTGCCGACCGACGGCACGTTGCTCGCGATCGACCTCAATCTCGACTTTGTCGCCTATCTGGAGGCGAAGATCGACGATCCGCGTTTGCGCGTGGTCCACGGATCGGCAGCCGATGTACGCCGCTTCATCAAGGAAGCGGGCCATTATCAGGCCGATTATGTCTTGTCGGGCATCCCCTTTTCGACCCTGCCCGAAGGCGTGGGCGAGTCGATCTGCGCGGAAACGCGCAGCGCATTGCGGCCGGGCGGGGCGTTCCTGATCTACCAATATTCGCGCTATGTGCTGCGCCTGCTCAATCCGCTGTTCGGCGATGTCAGCGATTCGCTGGAATGGCGCAACATCCCGCCCTGCCGGATGATTCGCGCGGTCCGGCGGGAGGCATTGGCGCAAGCCGCCTGAAATTTCCTAATCGAGATCAAGTCTCCGGACTAAACCGGCAGCCTTCCAAAGCGAATTTGACTTCCGCCCCGCTTGAGCTAACCCCGTTGCGGGGCATGGGGGAAGATCATGGCGACACGCGCCGAAGGTAGCGATCCGTGGGCGGACCTGTTCCTGTCCGCAGCGCTGCAACCGGAAAAATGGGGGGAAGCCATCAAGGCGATGGCCGACGCCACAGGATCGCGCCATGGGCAGTTGATCGGCTTTGGGCCGGGCGCGTCGAGCTTCAACTGGATCAGCGATATCGACGCCAGCGTCGTCACCAAGACGGCATTGATCGACCAGTCCGCGCCCGACCTGAATTTCCGGGTGGCGGCGGATCGGCTGGCCGATCGGCCGACCATCGTGCATGAAGCCCATTATGACGTCGCCCGGCAATCGCTGCGGTCCGACGTTTATCTGGACCTATGTTCCGACTTCGATATTTTCGATGGGTGCCAGACGCGGCTGGTGGTCAATGACGACCAGATGATCGGACTGGCCCTGTTGCGCGACAGCAAGGACGGGCGGACCAGCGAGCGGGATCGTGACCTGTTCGGGCAGATTGCGGGCCATGCGCGGAACGCCGTTCGGCTCCAACAGGCGATCGAGCAGCAGGGCTTCGCCTTGCTGTCCGGCACGTTCGAGGCGATGGACCGGGCCTGCTGGCTGCTCGACGCGACCGGACGGGTGGGCGGCATGACGCCGCGCGCCGAAGCGTTGCTGTCGTCCAGCCGAATCAGGGTCAGCGACGGCTGGTTGGCCAGCGATCGGGCGGAGGAAACGCGCGCGATGGTGCGGGCGATGCGTGCGGTGATCGATCCGCCCGGCCTGCCGGCCGATCCGGTCGCGCTGGCGGACGATGCCGGCGGGGTCGCGATCATGCTGGAGTTTCATCCTTTGCCGGTGCGGCCTTGGGCGCTGCCCTTCGCCCCGCGCGCGATCGTCATCGCCCGCGTCGGCGCGCCGACCGACCGGCATGTGCAATCGCTGACGCGGGCCTTCCGCCTGACCCCTGCCGAAGCGGACATCGCCATACGGCTGGCGGCGGGCCAGGGGCGCAAGGACATTGCCGTGGCCCGCGGCGTGTCGGTGGAAACGCTCAAGGTGCAACTGCGCAGCATCTACGACAAGACCGGTTGCAGCCGGGAATCGCAACTGGTGCGCATCGTCGGCCTGATCAGTCACTGATTTTGCGAATTTTCTGTTGCCTACCCCCTTTGGGGTATGTGGCGGCCATCACGAAAGGGTAGAGAATGCCGCAGGCGGGTTCGTCCTGCTGGGCCGGCGGCCGGATCATATTGCGACCCATGATCCGGTCGTCGGCACTATTTCTCCCCAAGGTCTGCCGCTTTCGTTTCGGCGCGCTTTCATGCTAAGGCGCGGCCGACCTTTCGGCGAGAGCTTTCCCATGAACGACCTGACCCAGACCCCTGAAATGTTGATCGCCATGCTGGGCGCGCGGGCGCGCGCGTCCGCCGCGACGATCGCGCAGGCGAGCGACGCGCAAAAGGCCGACGCGCTGCGGCGCGCGGCGCAGGCGTTGCGGGATCAGGCGCCGGCGATCATCGCCGCCAATGCGCGCGACATGGACAATGCGGTCGCCAATGGCCTCTCGCCTGCGCTCCTCGACCGGCTGAAGTTGAACGCAGAGCGCGTCGCCGCCACCGCCGAGGGCGTTGAGCAGGTCGCGACGCTCGCCAATCCGCTAGGCAGCGTGATCGACAGCGTGGTGCGCCCCAATGGCTTGGAACTCAGTCGGGTGCGCGTGCCGCTGGGCGTGATCGGCATCATCTATGAAAGCCGCCCCAATGTGACGGCGGACGCGGCGGCTTTGTGCCTGCGCGCGGGCAATGCGGTGATCCTGCGCGGCGGCAGCGAAGCGAAGGAGAGCAACCGTGCGATCCATGCTGCGATGGTCGAGGGCATCGTCGCCGCCGGCCTGCCCGCCGATGTCGTGCAATTGGTGCCCACGACCGATCGCGCGGCCGTGGGTGCGCTGCTGAAAGCCGCCGAGTTTGTCGATCTGATCGTGCCGCGCGGCGGCAAGAGCCTGGTCGCGCGGGTGCAGGAAGAGGCGCGCGTGCCGGTGCTGGCGCATCTGGACGGTATCAACCACAGCTACGTCGACGGGGCGGCCGACCCCGCCATGGCGCAGGCGCTGGTCGTCAACGCCAAGATGCGGCGGACGGGCGTGTGCGGCGCCACCGAAACGGTGCTGATCGATCGCGCCTATGGCGCGGCGGCGGCACTGGTGACGGCGTTGCTGGACGCCCGATGCGAAACGCGCGGCGACGAGGATGTGCAGGCGATGGATGCGCGGGTCATTGCGGCGGCGGATGCGGACTGGGACACCGAATATCTCGACGCGATCGTATCGGTTCGATTGGTCGATGGCGTGGAGGATGCCATTGCCCATATCGCCGCCCATGCCAGCCACCATACTGACGCGATCATCACGGAGGATGGCGCGACGGCCGAGCGCTTCCTCAACGCCGTGGATAGCGCGATCGTGATGTGGAACGCATCGACCCAGTTTGCCGATGGCGGCGAATTTGGGCTAGGCGCGGAGATTGGCATTTCGACCGGGCGGCTCCATGCGCGTGGGCCGGTGGCGCTGGAAGGGCTGACGACCTATAAATGGATCGTGCGCGGGACGGGGCAGGTGCGGCCTTAAAGATATGGGGTGCTCCCGCGCAGGCGGGAGTCCAGTTCTGAGGCCGGGACTAGCTTCCCGCCTGCGCGGGAACCGGCGGTTTTTATCCCTTCACAACCTCGTCGATCGCCTTGAGCTTCTCCAACATTGGCCCCACCCAGTCCAGCGGCAGCATCACCGGGCCGTCGGAGGGCGCGTTGTCGGGATCGTCATGTGCTTCGGCGAAGATCGCGCCGACGCCTGCCGCCACCGCGCTGCGGGCCAGAAGGGGCGCAAATTCGCGCTGGCCGCCCGATGCGGTGCCTAGACCGCCGGGCTGCTGCACCGAATGGGTGGCGTCGAAGATCACCGGATAGCCGGTCTGGGCCATGGTCGGCAGCGCGCGCATGTCGCTGACCAAGCTGTTGTAGCCGAAGCTCGCCCCGCGTTCGGTCAGCAGGATGCGGTCGTTGCCGGTGGAGGCGACTTTCTGCGCCACTGCCGCCATGTCCCAGGGCGCGAGGAACTGGCCCTTTTTCACGTTGATGATCGCCCCGGTGCGCCCGGCGGCGAGCAGCAGGTCGGTCTGGCGGCAGAGGAAGGCGGGGATTTGCAGGATATCCACCGCCTGCGCCGCGGCTTCGACCTGTTCGGGACCATGGATGTCGGTCAGCACCGGGCAGCCAAGCGTCGCCTTAACGTCCGCCAGAATCGCCAGCCCCGCGTCAATGCCGACGCCGCGTCGGCCCGATATCGACGTCCGGTTCGCCTTGTCGAAGGAGGATTTGAAGATGAAGGGCACGCCCGCTTTGTCGGCCGTCTTGGCCAGCGCATCGGCCATGAACAGCGCATGGTCGCGGCTTTCGATCTGGCAGGGGCCGGAAATCAAGACGAAGGGCAGGTCGTTGCCGAAGGTGATAGGCCCTGCGGTCACATGTTTGGGATTGGTCATGGCGGTCATTTGGGCGCTTTGGCGAAGCGGCGCAACAATTGCCCGCGCCACAGCCCCTTGTCCGGATGATAGTTCCAGCAGAACCAGCCGAAGGCGAGGCAGGCGAGCAAGGAAGGGATTGCCATCGGATCGCCATTGGATTTCATGTGGCGGTAGAAGGTCAGGTCGGCCCGCCACCGGTCCCGTTCGCTGCCGCCGCCATTGATGCCGTACATATTGTCATGCTTTCGACAGCCGACATTGCGGTTGTATTTGCGGTGGTCGATGAAATAGCAGTAGTCGCGTTCGGGCGTGCTCATGCGCGTGATTAGGGCAATGCTGTTGGAAAAGTTCAAGCGTAAAGTCTTCTACCTCGGCGGTTTCGATCCACGTGGCGTGCGTTTCTACCATCAGCTCTATCGCGAGCAGGCGGCGCGCCATGCGGCACTGACGGGCGAAACGCTGGCCGTGGGCGGTCGGCAGGCGGGGGCAGCCGGATCGATCGTATCGGCGCATTGGACCGTCGATAACCCGCAGGCTGGAGTCGAAATCGACTATGAATATCTCCGCTGGGAGGATTTGATCGGCAAGGTGTGGATTCGCAATCCGCTCAACCTCGCCCTGCGCGCGGCCCGCGCCTATGCCGGCCATGCCCGTCAGATGGATTTCCTGCGGATGCGCCGGCTGCGCAAGGGGCCGGTCGTCACCATCCTCTATCCGCCGCTGTTGGCCGTGCTGATCCCGCTGTTGCTGGCGCTGGCGCCCGCGCTGTTGCTGTCGCTGCTACTGCCCTTCTGGATCGGGGCGATCATCGGCATCGCGTTCAGCGCCTTTCTGTCGGGCCGCATCCTGGCCAAGCTGGTCGTGCCCTGGCTGCTGCGCTTCATGACCTATCATGGCGCGCTGGCCGCGCAGGGACCGGGCGCGGCGCTGGATGAGCGGATCGATCAGTTCGCCGCGCGGATGGCGCAGGAACTGGATGGGAATTGGGACGAGGTGCAACTTGTCACGCACAGCGCGGGGACGATATTGGGGATGCGGTTGATGCGCCGCCTGATCGCGTTGCGCGGCGGCAGCCTGCCCGATCATTTCGTGATGCTGGGGTTGGGGCAGGTGGTGCCAGTCATCGGCCTGCGCCGCGACGCGACCTGGTATCATGACGATCTGCGCGCGCTGGCCGACAAGGCCTTCCGCTATGTCGACATCAGTTCCCCGCCCGATGGCGCGGCCTATTATAACGTCAATCCGTTCCGGCTCGTCGCCGATGCTCATGCGGCGCGGGTCGATATGCTATCGCCGCGCTTCCATCTCTTCTACGAGCCGGACAATTATCATGGCGGATGGTCGAACAAATATGAGGCCCATTTCGACTATCTGCGCGTCGGCGATCGGCTCTCGCCGCTCGATTTCATCAGCCTGACCGCTGGCCGCCGCACTGTGGACGACGCCGTCGCCGCGTTCAGGACGATCCCGTGACCGATCTTTTTACGCCCCCCTATCCGCAGCCGCCCCGCACCAAGCGGGGCCTGATCAAGCGGTTTCTGCGCGGCTGGCATAGCTGGATCCATGTGCTGTTCGACAAAAGCTATACGATGAAGATGGGCGAGATCCGCTTGCCCGGACGCACCATGTACATCGCCAACGAACTGAGGCTGGTCGACCAGATATTGCGCGGCGGCACCGCTTATCCCAAGCATAGCGAACTGGTGCGCAACCTCGACCCGCTGATCGGCAACAGCGTCTTTTCCGCCAATGGCGCGGATTGGGAAAGCCAGCGGGCGATGGTCAATCCCGCCTTCGCCCATACTGCGCTGACCAAATCGATGCCGCTAATGGTCGCAGCGGCGGACGATCTGCTCGCCCGGCTCGACGCGGCGGACCGCAGCAAGCCGGTCGATATCGACCCGATGATGACCCATGTCGCGGCCGACATCATCTTTCGCACGCTGTTTTCGCAGACGCTGGATGCCGAGCGATCGAACATCATCCACACCGCCTTTGGCAAATTCCAGCGGCTCGCCCACAGCGCATCGATGCTGCGCCTCTACGGCCTGCCGGCGGGCTGGTTCGAGAAAAGATCCGAAGGTCCGGCGCGGGCGATCCACGACGTGTTCCGGCCGATCGTGGAGGCGCGCTACGAAGGATGGCACGCCCGCGGGCAAGCGCCGCATCGCGACATATTGCAATCGCTGATCGAGGCGAAGGACGCGCAGACCGGCTTAGCCTTCACCTGTCAGCAGGTGATGGAACAGGTGTCGACCATCTTCCTGGCCGGGCATGAAACATCGGCCAGCACCATGACCTGGGCGCTCTACATGCTGGCCGAATGCGCCCATATCCAGGATCGGGTCCGGACGGAGATCGCGGAGGTCGCAGGCGACGCCCCGCTGACCGCGGCGATGCTCAAGGACATGGGACAGGTCCGCAATATCTTCAAGGAGACGCTGCGCCTCTATCCGCCCGTGTCCTTCCTGCCGCGCGAAGTTACCTGCCCGATGCCGATGCGCGACAAGCATCTGGAAGCCGGATCGATGCTGGTGGTCGCGCCCTGGTTGACCCAGCGCAACAAGGATAATTGGGCCTGTCCCCATGCCTTTGATCCCGATCGCTTCGACGATCCGGCCAATGCGGACATGGCGAAACAGGCCTGGTTCCCGTTCGGCCGCGGCCCGCGCGTGTGCGTCGGCGCGGGCTTCGCCCAGCAGGAGGTGATGACGGTGATCGCCAGCGTCGTGCGCCGCTTTTCCCTTGCCGTGCCGGAAGGCTTCAAGCCCGAACCGATCAGCCGCCTGACGATTCGGCCCAGGACGGGAATGCCGCTTCTGTTCAGCTGAGCGCGGTTTCTTCTTCCGGCGCGACGTCGACCATGACTCGCAGGCTCTGGCCCGCGCCGCCGACGAACAGCCCGTCCATCGGCGCGACATCGGCATAGTCGCGGCCCATGGCGACGAACAGATGCCCGTCATGCGTGATGACGCCATTGGTGGGGTCGAAGCCGATCCAGCCGCGCGTCGGGCCGCACCACAGCATCACCCAGGCGTGCATCGCGTCGGCGCCGATCAGCCGGGGGCGGCCGGGCGGCGGCAGGGTGCGCAGATAGCCGCTGACATAGGCGGCGGGAAGGCCGGCAAGGCGCAGCGCCACCACCATCACATGCGCGAAATCCTGGCACACGCCATGGCGCGCGGCGAAGGCGTCGGCGACCGGGGTGGAGGCATCGGTCGCGCCGGGTTCATAGGCGAACTCGGCCTGGATGCGCCGGGTCAGGTCCAGCGCGGCGGCGACGATCGGCCGGTTCGGGGCCAGCATGGCGCCCACCCAGTCGCCGATCTGGGCGAGCAGCGGCGCGCGCGGCGAGGCGTAGAGATAATGGGCGGGGGCGGAAGGCCCCATGTCGCGATCCAGCAGGGCGGCTTGCGCGACGGTGGCGATGGTCGGGTCGTCGCTTTGCGGCGAGATCTGTGGGCCATTATCCACCCCGGCCCGGAACCGGCTTTCGATCGTCAACTGGCGGATCGGATTTTCGATCACCAGCCGGGCGACGTTGACCGGCCAGGCGCCGGGCCGCGATTCGATGGCGGAGGGCAAGGGATCGACGGTCAGCGCATAGTCGGACGTCCACTGGCCCGTCCAGGGCGCGGGGCGCAGCCGCAGGTTGAAGCGGGCGAGCCGCACGGGACTGGCATAGCGGACGATGGTCTGGTGGCGGACATGGTAGATCATGACAGCAGGTCCGGCGTCTGGGTCTTGCGCAATTGCAGGAAGTAACGCTGGCCGATCGCATCCGACAGGCGCAGCAGGCGGCTTTCAACATCGCCGATGTCGCCCATGGTCAGCATGTCTCCGGTCAGCGGCGCGAGCCGGGCGACCAGCGCGTCGGCCAGGCGGCGGGGCTCTTCGGGCATGCCGTCGGCACGCAGCGTGGGCAGAGCGGCGACATGCTCGGCCAGCCGCGCCGCCTGATAGGCGATGGCGCGGGGATTATGCGGCTCCAAAGCAACCAGATCGCGCACCGGGGGCAGCGCCGGGCCGGTCAGGTAGCGGGTGCGATAGCTGATCTGGCTGTCCATCAGGTCCAGCAGCACGGTCAGGTCGTCGGCTGAGGCCTGGTCGTTGCCGAACGCGGTCAGCAGGCGGCAGCCGTTGACCGCCCGTTCCATCCGCCGCCCCATATCGTGGAAGCGCCAGCCCTCGGTCCGGCCCATATTTTCCGCGGCCAGGCCCGACAGCGCGGAAATCCGCTCGATCATGCGGGACGAGGCGTCGAGCAGGGTTTCGGTGACGTTCCCGTCGAAGCCGGGCAGGGGCAGGCGCACCAGTCGCCAGAAATCGCTGGCGAGCCGGTCGCGCAGCCCCTCGCCGATATTGGCCACCACGCCCATCAGCGCGCGCACGCTGCCCGACTGGCGCGCATCGCCCAGCGCCGTGGCGCAGAGGGGGCCGATCGCGCCGCCTCGCCCCGCGATCGCGCCCCACAGCGCCAACTGGTCGACCAGCCGCGCCATGGTGGGCGAAGCCAGCGACGGCCCCAGATCGGCCTCGATCGATCCGCCGACGATCGCCCGGACCAGCCGCAGCGTCATTTCCGCCCGTTCGATATAGCGGCCGAGCCAGAAGAGATTGTCCGCTGCCTTGGCCGGCAACATGCCGCCGACGCGGCGGATGGCAGGCGCACCGACGCCCAGCAGGCTGTCGGGCGGCACCGGATGGCTGTCGATCACGCACAGGTCGGCGGACATGTCGCCCCGACCCATCAGCGCGGCGCGAATGTCGCCATGGCCCGCCAGCCGCGCAAAGCCGCCGGGCATCACCCGCCACTGGCCGGCGGCGTCGCGCGCGACGAAGATGCGCAGGGTGAAGGGCAGCGGCGTCAATTGCCCGTCGATGATCGCGGGCGTAGTCGACAGCTTGACGACTTCCTGCCCGACATAGTCCATCGGCCGCCGCGCCATCGCGTCGAGAAGGGCGGCGCGCTGCGCGGTGTCCAGCCCTGATCCGGGCGTGAAATGGGCGTCGGGCAGGCCCGCGACATCCTGGTCGAAGGCGGAGCCGACGACCAGTTTATCGAGCTGCGCCCGCACATGGTCGCGCTCCTGCCGCTGGCCGCACCACCAAGTTGCGATATTGGGCAGGATCAGGTCCGCGCCCAGCAACTCGCGCGCCAGTTGCGGCAGGAACGCGGCGAAGGCGCGCGATTCGATCACGCCCGCGCCGGGCCAGTTGCTGACCATCAGCCCGCCTCGCGCACAGGCGTTATAGAGGTCGGGCACGCCGATATGCGACCGGCCGTCGAAGGCGAGCGGGTCGAGGAAGCGGCTGTCCATCCAGCGCCAGAGGCCATCGATGCGCTTGAGCCCCTGAATCGTCCGCACGAACAGCCGCCCGTCCGACACGATCAGGTCGTCGCCCTCGACCAGCAACAGGCCGAGATAGCGGGCGAGATGCGCCTGTTCGGCATAGCTCTGGTTGAATCGACCGGGCGTCAGCAGGCCGATGCGCGGATCGGTGCGCTCGCAATCGGCGGCGAGGCCGCGGCGCAACTCGTCGAAAAAGGGGGCGAGCCGCCGCGTGTTCATCGCGCCGAGCAGGTCGCCGGTGGCGCGGGACAAAGCGAGCCGGTTTTCCAGCGCATAGCCCACGCCGACGGGGGTCCGCACCCGATCGGCCAGCACGCGCCATTCGCCGGTCGGCCCGCGGCCGATATCGGCGGCGTAGAAATGGAGATGATGGCCCCGCGGCGGCGGCGTGCCGGTCATGACGCGCCAATAATGCGGGCTGCCGGTAACGATGCTGGCGGGCAGCTTGCCGTCGCGGACCAGCGACTGGGTCGAATAAATGTCGCTCACCACCCGTTCGAGCAGGTTGGCCCGCTGCATCAGCCCGCGTTCGATCTGCGCCCATTCCGCCGCGTCGATCAACAGCGGCACCGGGCCGAGCGGCCAGGAGCGTTCCTGTTCGTCGCCGGTCAGGCGGAACGCCATGCCGAGGTCGATCGCCTGCCGCGACACATGGTCGGCCAGCGTCGCGGGATCGCCCTGCGCCTGAATCGACAGCCGCCCCAGCATGTCGCGCCAGCGCGTCGCCATGGCGGGGGCCGCGCCGGCGAACAGGTCGCCGGCCGGCGCGGTGGCGAGATAGGCGTCCGCCCAGGCTTCACCGCTTGCGCGGGGCGCGAGGACGTCCGCGGCCATCACAGTCCGCTATAGTGGAAACGCAGGTCGAGCGTCATCGGGAACTCGTTGGCGGGTTCGGCGGCGGGCATGTCGACCTGGCCGGGCGTATGGCCATAATCCTGGAACCGCGCCTTGCGCCGCGCCTCCGCTTCATAGCCGTTGACCGGCAGCGTGTCGTAATTGCGCCCGCCCGGATGGGCGACATGATAGACGCAGCCGCCCAGCGACCGCCCGCTCCAGCTATCCAGCACGTCGAAGGTCAGCGGCGCATTGGTCGGCAGATTGGGGTGGAGGCAATTGGCGGGCGTCCAAGCCTTGTAGCGCACGCCGCCCACGCCTTCGCCGGGCACGGCGGTCGCGGTCATCGGTACGCGGCGACCGTTGCAGGTCACGATGTGCCGCCCGGCGACCAGCCCGGTGGCGCGCACCTGCAACCGCTCGGTCGATGAATCGACATAGCGCACCGTGCCGCCGATCGCGCCGGTTTCGCCCAGCACGTTCCAGGGTTCGAGCGCATGGGTGATTTCCAGCCCTACGCCACCGGCATCGACCGCGCCATGGATCGGGAAGCGGAACTGGCGCTGCGCCTCGAACCAGTTGGGGTCGAAGTCATAGCCTGCGCCGCGCAGGTCGGACAATACCTCCAGGAAATCGGCCCAGACGAAATGGGGCAGCATGAAGCGGTCGTGCAGTGTTGTGCCCCAGCGAACAAGGCCGCCCTGTTGCGGCTGGCGCCAGAACCAAGCGGCGAGCGCACGGATCAGCAATTGCTGGGCCAGGCTCATCCGCGCTTCGGGCGGCATTTCGAAACCGCGAAACTCCAGCAGGCCGAGGCGGCCGGTCGGGCCGTCGGGCGAGAACATCTTGTCGATGCAGATTTCGGTGCGGTGAGTGTTGCCCGTCACGTCGACCAGCAGATTACGAAAGAGGCGATCGACCAGCCAGGGCGGCGGGGCTGCACCATTGCCCGCGAACGGGTTGGGCACCTGCGCCAGCGCGATCTCCAGTTCGTAGAGGCCGTCATGCCGGGCTTCGTCGATGCGCGGCGCCTGGCTCGTCGGGCCGATGCAGAGGCCGGAGAAGAGGTAGGAGAGGGCCGGATGCCGCTGCCAGTAGAGGACGAAGCTCTTGAGCAGGTCCGGGCGGCGGATGAACGGGGAATCGGTCAGCGTCGCGCCGCCCAGCACGATATGATTGCCGCCGCCGGTGCCGACGGAGCGGCCGTCCACCATGAACTTGTCGGCGGTCAGTTCGCATTCGCGGGCCAGCGCATAGAGGCGTTCGGTGATCGCGACCGTTTCGTCCCAGCTCGATGCGGGCTGGACATTGACCTCGATCACGCCGGGATCGGGCGTGGCTTTCAGCACGTCGATGCGCGGGTCCGGCGGGGGGGCATAGCCCTCGATCCGCACGGGGATGCGCAGCGCTTCGGCGGTCGCTTCTACTTCCGCGATCAGTTCCAGATAATCTTCCAGCGCCTGCACCGGCGGCAGGAAGACCGACAGATAATGGCCGCGCGGCTCGACGGTGACGGCGGTGCGCACCGCGCCCTCGATGAAGACCTGCTCGACCCGGTCCTGCGCGGCGACGCCGCCGTCCGGCCCGGCGACGCGCTGCGATTGCTGGGCGCGGACTTCCTCGATGCTGGCCTGTTGCGGCGCCTGCGCACGGAAATCGGGCAGGGGTTCGCGCGGCTCGCTGGTGTCGCGGGGATGGATATAGGGATAGTCGGACGGCGGCACATAGGGCAGCGACCCCAGCGGCAGGCGATAGCCCAGCGCCGAATCGCCCGGAACCGCGAACAGGCGGCCGCGGCGCAGCTGCCAGATTTCGCTCTGCCAGCGGGGCGTCGCGGCCTGGCTTTGCCAGCGTTGTACGGGCAGGACGTAGCCGACCGGCTGGTCGAGGCCGCGCTCGAACGTCTTGACCATGCGCGCGCGGGCTTCGGGATCGCTGATCTTGGGATCGTCGGGGCTGGCGTTGAGCGGCAGGTCGGCTTCCTTCACCGCCCACACCGCCGGATCTTCATAGACGGCATGGGTGTATTCGTCAGAAAAGCCCATATTGCCCGCCATGTGGGCGAGGAACGCCTTCGCGTCGGCGGCCGTGACCTGCGCCGCGCCTTCGGGCGCGTCGTCGGGCGCGATCAGGCTGTCGTCGCGCCAGATCGGCGTGCCGTCCTTGCGCCAATAGACCGCATAGGCCCAGCGCGGCAGGCTTTCGCCCGGATACCATTTGCCCTGGCCATGGTGCAGCAGGCCGCCGGGCGCAAATTCGGCGCGCAGCTTGCGGATCAGCCGGTCGGCGTAGGCGGCCTTGGTCGGGCCGACCGCATCGCCATTCCATTCGCCCGCGTCGCCGCCATCTTCGGCCACGAAGGTCGGCTCGCCCCCGGTAGTGAGCCGCACATCCTGCGCGATCAGGTCCGCATCCACCTTGGCCCCCAGCGCCATCACCGCGTCCCAGCGATTGTCGGTGAAGGGCTTGGTGATGCGCACCGCTTCGGCGATGCGGCTGACGGTCATCGCAAATTCGAAATCGACTTCGGCCGGTTCGGCCATGCCGCTGATCGGCGCGGCGGACTTGTAGTGCGGGGTGGCGCAGAGCGGGATATGGCCTTCGCCCGCGAACATGCCGCTGGTCGCGTCGAGCGCGACCCAGCCTGCGCCGGGCACATAGGCTTCCGCCCAGGCGTGGAGGTCGACCACGTCCTGGGTGACGCCCTTTGGCCCTTCGATCGGTTCGACATCGGCGACGAGTTGGATCGAATAGCCCGACACGAAGCGCGCAGCAAAGCCCAGCCGGCGCAGCAACTGCACCAGCAGCCAGGCGGAATCGCGGCAGGAGCCGGTGCCGATGTCCAGCGTCTCCTCCGGCGTCTGTACGCCTGCCTCCATGCGGATGACGTAACCCACCTGTTGTTGCAGGCGGCGGTTCACCTCCACCAGGAAATCGACGGTGCGGCTTTGATAGCCGTCATATTGGGCGACCATTGCCTCGAACCTTGGCCCCTGATCCTCGATATCGAAATAGGCGGCGAGGTCGGTCTTTAGCTGGTCGTCATAGGCGAAGGGATAATTTTCCGCATAGGGCTCCACGAAGAAGTCGAACGGATTGATGATGTCGAGATCGGCAAGCAGGTCGACCTGGATGCGGAAATGATCGACCGGATCGGGAAACACCACCCGCGCCAGCCAGTTGCCGTGCGGATCCTGCTGCCAGTTGAGGAAATGGTTCGCCGGCTCGATCTTCAGCGCATAATTGGGCACCTTGGTCCGGCTGTGCGGCGCGGGGCGCAGGCGGATCACCTGCGGGCCGAGCCGGATCGGGCGGTTGTAGCGATAGGCGGTGAGATGGTGGAGGGCGGCCTTGAGCATGGCCGGATCAAACGCCACCCCCTGTTGCAATGCAACAGCCAATCTCTGAAGCGACGAAGTTTATTGCCTGTATCGGCCAGCTTTCCCGGCCGCTCGCCCCGATGGCGATGGCGCGGGATAATGATGGTGCGGCCAAGAAGACTCGAACTTCCACGGGCTTTCGCCCACAACGACCTCAACGTTGCGCGTCTACCAATTCCGCCATGGCCGCACATCAACAGGGAAACCGGCGGGGCCGGTGCCTTGGTAGGAGGCGGCCCTTAGCAAAGGCTTTTACACCATGCAACAAGTGATCGGCGTCGGCGTTGTGATTGGTTGGAGAAGGTGATGCCGCTGTCGCGCCATAGCGTGAGCGGCCTAGGAGAAACCGCATGACGACGGCGCATTTCTGGATGGGTGCCGGCGCGACCTTGGGCGCGGCGGCCATGATGGGGCTGGGGCTGGGCAGTTATGTGACCAGCCCGCAGGTGCCTGCGCGCAACGCCAGTGAATATGTGGAGACGGTGATCAGCGATCAGGCGGCGACCGACACGTCGTTTGCAATGCAGAAAGGGCCGGGGGCGATCCATTGCACAGGTTGCGGCCCGACACTGGCCGAGCGGCGCTGGCAGGCGGACATGGCGGGGCTAGAATTGGACGCCATGACCCGCGGCGGGAGTAGCGATCCAGCGATGCGGGATTACGAGGCGGAACAGCCGCCTGAAGACATCATGCCTGCGGCCGCGCCTGTGCCGGTCCGTATCGTGCCGCCACAGGCCGCGCGATTCGCCGACGACGCGCCGCCGCCCGCCATCGTGACGCGCACCGGCGCAAGCGCGGTTCCGCCGCCGACGCTGGTGGCGACGACGGCGGAGGGTGTCCGGCCTTAAAGCAGGTCTATTCGGCGGCGACCGTTTCCGCTGCGCTGTCGCTGAGCGGATGGGCGATGCGGCCCAGCATTTCCTTGGGGCAGACCTGCCAGATATAGCGGCGCCAGCGATCCCAGTCGTCCAATATGGTGTTGGACCATTTGCTGTCGGTCGCCACCGCATGTTCGGCGATCAGCGCCTTGACCTGCGCCTCCCAATGGGCGCTGTCCAGTCGCTGCCAGACAATGCCTTCGGGGTTGGCCTGCGCCGGAAAGCTGCCATCCTCGTCCAGGATGAAGGCCATGCCGCCGGTCATGCCCGCGCCGAAATTCGCGCCGGTCTTGCCCAGAATGACGGCTGTGCCGCCGGTCATATATTCGCAGCCGTTCGCGCCGCAGCCTTCGACCACGACCTGCGCGCCCGAATTGCGGACGGCGAAGCGCTCGCCCGCCTGACCCGCCGCGAACAGCTTGCCGCCGGTCGCGCCGTAGAGGACGGTGTTGCCGATGATCGTATTGTCTTTTGACGACAGCGGGCTGGATACGGTCGTGCGCACCTTGATGATGCCGCCCGACAGCCCCTTGCCGACATAGTCGTTGGCGTCGCCGAACACTTCAAGCGTGATGCCCTTGCACAGGAACGCGCCCAGCGACTGCCCGGCGGACCCGCGCAACCGCACGGTCAGATGCCCGTCGGCCAGCGTAGACATGCCGAAACGATCGGTTACGGCGGACGACAGACGGGTGCCGACCGCACGGTGCGTGTTGCGCACCGTGTAGGTCAATTGCATCTTCTCGCCCCGTTCAAACACGGCCTTGGCATCGCGCATCATCTGCGCGTCCAGGCTGTCGGGCACTTCGTTGCGCCAATGGTCCAGGCTGAACCGGCGCTGGTCGTCGGGGGCATCCACCTTGGCCAGAATGGGGTTGAGGTCGAGATCGTCGAGATGTTCGGCCCCGCGATTGACCTGCTTGAGCAGTTCCGTCCGCCCGATCACTTCGTCCAGGCTGCGGAAGCCGAGGCGGGCGAGGACTTCGCGCACTTCCTCCGCGATGAAGGTCATCAGGTTGATGACCTTCTCCGGAGTGCCGGTGAACTTCTGGCGCAGCTTTTCATCCTGCACGCACACGCCCACCGGGCAGGTGTTGCTATGGCACTGGCGCACCATGATGCAGCCCATGGCGACCAGCGACAGCGTGCCGATGCCATATTCTTCCGCGCCCAATATCGCGGCGATCACGATGTCGCGCCCGGTTTTCAGGCCGCCATCGGTGCGCAGCTTCACCCGGTGGCGCAACCCGTTGAGGGTCAGCACCTGATTGGCTTCGGACAGGCCCATTTCCCATGGTGTGCCGGCATATTTGATCGACGTCTGGGGCGACGCGCCAGTGCCGCCG
The DNA here is from genome assembly GCF_028538045.1 of Sphingobium sp. AntQ-1. Classification (NCBI taxonomy): domain Bacteria; kingdom Pseudomonadati; phylum Pseudomonadota; class Alphaproteobacteria; order Sphingomonadales; family Sphingobiaceae; genus Sphingobium; species Sphingobium sp. AntQ-1. The sequence goes on along the minus strand of NZ_CP117158.1, from coordinate 1,639,355 downwards.
ACATGGCCCGCGATCAGGATGACGTCGGCGTGCGCCTTCGCCACGCCTGCCGCGACGGTGCCTATGCCGGCCTGGCTGACCAGCTTCACGCAGACGCGAGCGCGCGGGTTGATCATCTTGCAGTCGTAGATGAGCTGCGCCAGATCCTCGATCGAATAGATGTCGTGGTGCGGCGGCGGCGAGATCAGCGTCACGCCCGGCGTCGAATGGCGCAGCTTGGCGATGAACTCGGTCACCTTGAAGCCGGGCAACTGGCCGCCCTCGCCGGGCTTGGCGCCCTGCGCGACCTTGATCTCGATCTCCTCGGCCGACGCCAGATATTCGGCATGGACGCCGAAGCGGCCCGACGCGATCTGCTTGATGACCGAATTGGCGTTGTCGCCATTTTCATAGGGCTTGAAGCGGTTCGCATCCTCGCCGCCTTCGCCCGACACCGCCTTGGCGCCGATGCGGTTCATCGCGATCGCCAGCGTTTCATGCGCTTCGGGGCTGAGCGCGCCCAGCGACATGCCGGGCGTTACGAAGCGTTTGCGGATTTCGGTGGTGGCTTCCACTTCATCGATGGGCACGGCTTCGCGGGCGAAGTTGAACTCCATCAGGTCGCGCAGATAGACCGGCGGCAAATCGCGCACGCCGCGCGAAAATTGCAGATAGGTCGAATAGCTGTCGGTCGCCACGGCCGTCTGTAACAGGTGCATCAGCTGCGCCGAATAGGCATGGCTCTCGCCGCCCTGGCGCTGGCGGTAGAAGCCGCCGATCGGCAGGCGTACGGCAGCGGCGTCGAACGCCTGCTCGTGGCGCAGCATCGCGCTGTAATGGAGCGAGGCATAGCCCTCGCCTGAAATCTTCGCTGGCATACCGGGGAACAGATCGTTGACCAGAGCGCGCGACAGGCCGACCGCCTCGAAATTATAGCCGCCGCGATAGCTGCTGATGACCGCGATGCCCATTTTGGACATGATCTTGAGCAGGCCTTCGTTGATCGCCGTGCGATAGCGTTCGAAACAGGCGTCAAGGTCCAGCGACCCGAACAGGCCACGCGCATGGCGATCGGCGATGCTGGCTTCAGCCAAATAGGCGTTCACCGTGGTCGCGCCGACGCCGATCAGCACCGCGAAATAATGGGTGTCGAGCGCTTCGCACGACCGCACGTTGATCGATGCGTAGCTGCGCAGCCCCTTGCGCACCAGATGCGTATGGACCGCCGCCGCCGCCAGCACGCCGGCGATCGCCGCACGATCGGCATTGACGCCCTCGTCGGTCAGGAAGATTTCGGTGCGCCCCTCGCGCACCGCCTGCTCGGCCTCCTCGCGAATGCGGGAAATGGCGGCGCGCAGTTGCTCCTGCCCGCCGCTCGCGGGGAAGGTGCAGTCGATCACGGCCACGGACGGACCGAAATAGGCCTTCAGCCGCGCCCATTCGGCGCTCGTCACGACCGGCGATTCCAGCACCAGCACATGGCTGTTCTGTGCGCCTTCCTCCAGAATGTTGTGGAGGTTGGAGAAGCGCGTCTTGAGGCTCATGACGTGCCGTTCGCGCAAGGGGTCGATCGGCGGGTTGGTGACCTGGCTGAAATTCTGCCGGAAGAAATGGCTGATCGTGCGCGGCTTGTCGGAAATGACGGCCAGCGGCGTGTCGTCGCCCATTGATCCGATGGCTTCCTTGGCGTCCTCCACCATGGGCGCGAGGATCAGTTCCAGATCCTCCAGCGTCAGGTTGGCGGCGACCTGGCGGCGGGTCAGTTCAGCCTTGTCCCAAGCCGGCAGCGCGGTCGGCGCTTCGGCCAGGTCTTCCACGGCCAGGAAGTCCTTGATCAGTTCGCCATAGGGGCGTTCGCCCGCGATCCGGTCCTTGATCGCGCGGTCGTCATAGATTTCGCCTTCGAGCAGGTCGACGGCGATCATCTGGCCTGGCCCCATGCGGCCCTTCTTGACGATGGTGGTTTCGGGCACGACGACCATGCCGGTTTCCGACCCTACGATCAGCAGATTGTCGCCGGTCAGCGTGTAGCGCAGCGGACGCAGCGCATTGCGATCGACACCAGCCACCACCCAGCGGCCGTCGGTCATGGCGAGCGCGGCCGGGCCATCCCACGGCTCCATGACGGAGGCGAGATAGTCGTACATGTCGGCATGGGCCTTGGGCAGGTCGGCGCTTTTGGCCTGCCAGGCTTCGGGGACCAGCATCAGCTTGGCCGTCGGCGCGTCGCGGCCCGACCGGCAGATCGCTTCGAACACGGCGTCGAGCGCGGCGGTATCGGACGCACCCGCCGGGATCACCGGCTTGATGTCCTCCGACTGCTCGCCGAAGGCGAGGCTCGCCATCTTGATCTCGTGGCTCTTCATCCAGTTCTTGTTGCCGCGGATCGTGTTGATCTCGCCATTATGGGCGAGAGTGCGGAACGGCTGGGCTAGCCACCATTGCGGGAAGGTGTTGGTCGAATAGCGCTGGTGAAAGATCGCGACCCGGCTTTCGAACCGCTCGTCCTGCAGATCGGGGAAGAAGACCGACAGCGATTCGGCGAGGAACAGCCCCTTGTAGATGATCGACCGGCACGACAGCGAGCAGACGTAGAAATCCTGGATCTGCGCGGCGATGACCTGCTTTTCGATCCGGCGGCGGATCAGGTAGAGATCCTTTTCGAATTCGGCTTGGTCGCGTTCCTCCGGCATCGGGCCGGCGATCATGATCTGCTCGATTTCGGGGCGCGTGCGCTGCGCCTTTTCGCCGATGACCGACACGTCCACCGGCACCTGGCGCCAGCCATAGATGGTGTAGCCGGCCTCGATGATTTCGGCTTCCACGATAGTACGGCAGGTTTCCTGGGCGCTGAGGTCCGTGCGCGGCAGGAAGATCATGCCGACGGCGAGGCGATTGGGCAGCGGCTTGTGGCCCGAATCCGCGATCGCATCGTCGAAGAAGCGCACCGGCAGGTCGACATGGATGCCCGCGCCGTCGCCGGTCTTGCCATCGGCATCGACCGCGCCGCGGTGCCACACGGCCTTGAGCGCATCGATCGCGGAGGCGACGACGCGGCGGCTGGGGCGACCATCGGTCGCGGCGACCAGGCCCACGCCACAGGCGTCGCCTTCCATTTCGGGGTGATACATGCCCTCGGCCGCGATCCGTGCGCGTTCTTCGGGGCTGGCCATGAAATTGGTGTCGGTCATGATCGGGCCTTCCTTCCGATGATGATGGTGTTGAACGGGCGAGGGGCGGCTTACGCCGCGACCCTTTCGCCCGTCTTCGCCTTGGCCTTTAGATATTTGTGCATATGCTCGGTCACGTCGCGGCCGTCGCGGATCGCCCAGACGACCAGCGATGCGCCGCGCACGATGTCGCCTGCGGCGAACACGCCGTCCACGCTGGTCATCATCGTCTTGTGATCGACGCGAAGCGTGCCCCAGCGGGTGACCGACAGGTCGTCGGCGCCGAACAGCCTGGGCAGTTCTTCAGGGTCGTAGCCCAGCGCCTTGATGACGAGATCGGCTTCCAGCGTATGTTCGCTGCCCGGATCGGCTTCCGGCGCACGACGACCGGAGGCGTCGGGCTGGCCGAGGCGCATCTTGGTGACCTTGACGCCGGTGACATGCTCCGTGCCTTCAAAGGCGATCGGGGCGGTCAGCCAGACAAATTCGACCCCTTCTTCTTCCGCATTGGCGACTTCGCGCTGCGATCCGGGCATATTTTCCCGGTCGCGGCGATAGAGGCACTTTACCGACTTAGCGCCCTGGCGGATGGCGGTGCGGACGCAGTCCATCGCGGTGTCGCCGCCGCCGATGACGACGACATTCTTGCCGGTCGCCAGCAGCGACCCGTCGTCATGTTCCGGCACGGCGTCGCCGAAGCCCGCCTTGTTGGAGGCGGTGAGATAGTCGAGCGCCTTGACCACGCCCGCGGCGCCGACGCCCGGCGCCTTGATGTCGCGCGGCTTGTAGACGCCGGTCGCGATCAGGATCGCGTCATGCTTGGCGCGCAGCGCGTCCAGCGTCGCGTCGCGGCCGATCTCAAAATTATCATGGAAGACTATGTCGCCGTCCTTGAGTCGCTGGATGCGGCGCATGACCACGTCCTTCTCCAGTTTGAAGCCGGGGATGCCATAAGTCAGCAGGCCGCCAGCGCGATCGTGCCGGTCGTAGACATGGACCTCATAGCCCGCCACGCGCAGATATTCCGCCGTCGTCAGGCCGGCCGGTCCCGCACCGATGACGCCGACCGACTGGCCGCGCGCCGCGCCGGGGACCAGAGGTTCGACCCAGCCTTCCTTCCAGGCGGTGTCGGTGATGTATTTTTCGACGCTGCCGATGGTGACGGCGCCGTGGCCGGAAAATTCGATGACGCAATTGCCTTCGCACAGGCGGTCCTGCGGGCAGATGCGGCCACAGATTTCCGGCATGGTGCTGGTCAGGTTCGACAGCTCATAGGCTTCGCGCAACCGGCCTTCGGCGGTCAGGCGCAGCCAGTCGGGGATATGATTGTGCAGCGGGCAATGGGTCGAGCAATAGGGGACGCCGCATTGCGAGCAGCGCGACGCCTGTTCCTCTGCTTTGTCGAGAATGAAGCTGCGGCTGATTTCCAGGAAATCGTCGGCGCGGTCATCTGCCGCCCGCTTTTCCGGGTAGGATTGCACTTTGCCCACAAATTTCAGCATCGGATTGTCAGCCATGGATCGCCTCTGAATCTGTTTCAGTAGCGCGCATAGCAGAAAAACCCACGCAGTCACGTGGATTCTAGCATTTAGGACAGCAAAGCTTACTAATAAAATGCCAATTTGTCGCATAGTTGCGAATAGATCGCAAAAACTAACCAGATATAAGTAGCGATTCGGACCTATCGCATCCCCAACCAGATGAGTGCAGCGCAGCCAGCGACGATTCGATACCAGGCAAAAGGGGTGAATCCATGTTTGGACACCAGCCCGACGAACCATTTGATGACCAGCAGCGCGACGAAGAAAGAGACGATGAAGCCCAGCGCGATACTGTCCCAGCCCACAGCCGCGCTGGTGATCTGGTCGCCCTTCTTTAGCAGTTCCAATGTCGTCGCGCCCAACATGGTCGGGATGGCGAGGAAGAAGCTGAATTCCGCCGCGGTGCGCCGTTCGACGCCCAGCGTCAGCGCGCCCATGATGGTCGCGCCCGACCGGCTGACGCCCGGAATCATCGAAATGCACTGGATCAGGCCCACGCCCAGCGCGCGGATGGCGGGAATGTCGGCGATGCCGTGAAACCGCTGCTCCTTCACCATGCGTTCGATGAGCAGGATCGCCACGCCGCCCACGATCAGCGCCCAGGCGACGACCTTGGGCGCGCCCAGCAGCATCTCGACATAATCGTGCAGCGCCAGGCCGACGATGGCGGCGGGCATGAAGGCGAGCAGGAGGTTGCGCAGGAACCGCCAACTCACCGGCTCGCGTCGCAGCAGCCCCATGCCCACTGCCCAGAAGGTGCGCCAGTAGAGCACCACCACCGCCAGGATCGCGCCGAGCTGGATCACGACGTTGAACATCGCCCAGGTCGCCGAATCATAGCCCAACAATTCGCTCGCCAGGATAAGGTGGCCGGTCGAGGATACCGGCAGGAACTCGGTCAGCCCCTCCACGATGCCCAGCAGGATGACGGTGAGGTAATGCAGGTCCATGGATGGGCTAGCCTTTTGGCGCAGCATACTCCCGCCTGCGCGGGAGCACGAGGATATGTCAGGCGCGTGCGCGGCCGGCGAAACGGCCGTGGCGGCGATAGCGGACCATCCATTTGTCGGCGACCGCGCCCAGCGGGGTGGGGGCCACGCCGAGCGCTTCCAGCCCTTCCGAGCCGGCCGCCACGACATTGTCGCGGCCCAGCATGGCGAGTTGGTCGCGGCTGATCGGTCCGCCCGGCAGCATCGCCAACAGCGAAGCGACGCCCCGCGGCACATCGATCAACGGCTTGTCGCGGCCGATCGCCTTGGCGATCCAGGCGTTGATTTCTTTCATACTCATCACCTGCGGGCCGGCGACTTCATAGGTGTTGCCGCCATGCACGCCGGGCTGCGCCGCTGCATGGGCGATCGCGTCGGCGACGTCGCCGACATAGACCGGCTGGAATTTGGTCGCAGGCGCAATCACCGGAACGACCGGGAACAGGCTGATGATGTCGGCGAAGCGGTTGAGAAACTGGTCCTCCGGCCCGAAGATGATCGACGGGCGAATGACGGTCGCGGTGGGGAAGGCGGCCTTGACCGCGGTCTCGCCCGCCGCCTTCGACCGGCCATAGGCCGACGGGCTTTCGGCGTCCGCACCGATCGCCGAGACATGGACCAGCGCCCGCATGCCCGCCGCGCCGGCGGCTTTCGCCACATTGGCCGCGCCGACGTGGTGAAAAGCGTCGAAATCGCCCGCCAATATGCCGACCAGATTGACGACGACGTCGCTGCCATGGATGGCGCGGGCTACGCTGTCGGGCTTGCGGATGTCCGCGGCGACGAACTGGGTCTGGCCCAGATTGCCCAGCGTCTTGACCTTCATCGCGGTGGCCAGGTCGCGCTGGGCTATCCGCACCCGCGCGCCCTGCGCCATCAGCGCCTGGGCGACCTGCCGGCCCAGAAAGCCGCCGCCGCCGAACACCGTAACCAGACTGTCCTTCATCACGCGCGTCCCATGTCCAAATTTAAGGGAATGACTCCGCCAACCCCTTGCAACAGCCGCCGCGCGCTGACAACCGCCTTTAGCCGAACCAGCCTTGCAGATCGGCCAGCATCCACAGGCCCAGACCCAGGAACAGCAACGCCGCGCCGATCTGCAACGCGCGCATCGGCACCTTCTTGGCCAGCGCCTCGCCGAACAGGACGGCCGGCACATTGGCGACCATCATGCCCAACGTCGTGCCCATGGTGACGGCGACCAGATTGTCGAACCGCGCGCCCAGCGCCACGGTCGCAACCTGCGTCTTGTCGCCCATCTCGACCAGAAAGAAGGCGACCAGCGTCGTCACGAACACGCCTGCCTTGGTCGGGGCTTTCAGCGGCGCATCCTCGTCGAACGTGTCGGGGATCAGCGTCCAGGCGGCCATGGCGATGAAGGAAGCGGCGACGGCGTAGCGAAACCAGTCCTGCGTCAGAACGCCTGCGATCGAATGGCCGACCAGCGCGGCGAGGAAATGATTGGCGACCGTGGCCGCGAAAATGCCCAGGATGATCGGCACCGGCTTGCGAAAGCGGGTGGCGAGCAGCATGGCCAGCAACTGCGTCTTGTCGCCCATTTCGGCTAGCGCGACGAGCGCGGCGGAAGTGAAGAGAGCTTCCATCGTGAATTTCCGGGGCCGGGCGGAAGTGAAACAGACGCAATGCCACCGTCGCCTCCCGCCCGGCCGGACAGATAAGCGCCGATGCCATTGGTCTCGCCCGATGCGGCTTTTCGCCGCCTCCCATACGCCACGACCTCTCGGCCGAATATGTTGACGCATGGCCCGTTCCTGACACGGAACGGCTGGCTACTCCCCAGATGACGCGCTAGCCTCTAGGCGAGCGGCGCGGGGAAGGCAAGCCATGGCGAAGGACGCGAACAAGACGGTCGAAACGGCGGGGGATGTGGAGGCGTTTCTGGCGGCGGTGGAGCCGGAAGAGCGGCGCGAGGACGTTCGCCGGATCGCCGCGCTGATGGCGGCGCTTTCAGGCGAAGTGGCGCGCATGTGGGGGCCGAGCATCATCGGCTTTGGCCGCTATCGCTATCGCTATGACAGCGGGCGCGAGGGCGAGAGCTGCCGCATCGGCTTTGCGCCGCGCAAGGCGGAGCTGGTTTTCTATCTGGCCGGGCTGGCGGACATGGATTTCGCCACTTTGGGCACGCATCGGCGCGGCAAGGGCTGCCTCTATGTGAAACGCCTGTCCGGCATCGACATGGCGGTATTGGAGGCGCTGATCGTCAAGAGCCTTGCCCATATGGACGAGGTCTATCCGCGATGAAGAGGCTGCTGCCCATCCTGGCCCTGCTGCTGGCCGCATCGCCCGCGCGGGCGCAGATCGAGCAGGCGACGGTCGCGTCGCTCTCCGCCGATCTGGCGGCCGGCCGCATTACCAGTCAGAAGGCGGTGCGCGCCTATCTGCAACGCATCGCGGCGCTGGACCGCAAGGGGCCGCGCCTCAACAGCATCATCAGTCTCAATCCCCATGCGATGCAGGAAGCGCGGGTGCTGGATGCCGAGCGCCGCGCGGGCAAGCTGCGCGGCCCCCTTCATGGCGTGCCGATCCTGCTCAAGGACAATATCGAGGCGGCGGGGATGCCGACCACCGCCGGCTCGCTGGCGCTGGCCCGCAACGATTCGGGTCGGGATTCGTCGGTCGCCGCGGCGCTCAAGGCCAAGGGCGCGATCATCCTGGGCAAGACGAACCTGTCCGAATGGGCCAATTTCCGGTCGGAACGGTCGATGAGCGGATGGAGCGCGATCGGCGGCCTTACCCGCAATCCCTATGCGCTGGACCGCACGACCTGTGGATCGTCGAGCGGATCGGGCGCGGCGGTTGCCGCCGGTTTTGCGCCCGCCGCAATCGGCAGCGAAACCAACGGATCAATCATCTGCCCGGCATCCATGATGGGGCTGGTGGGGTTGAAGCCGACGGTCGGCCTAATACCCCGCACCCATATCGTGCCGATCAGCCACAGCCAGGATACCGCCGGTCCGATGGCGCGCAGCGTGCGCGACGTCGCCATCCTGCTGTCTGCGCTGATCGCCAGCGATCCCGCCGACCCGGCCACCGCCGACGCCATGGCCCATGCCAGGGATTATGCCGCCGCGCTTGACCCGACACACATCAAAGGCGCGCGCATCGGCGTGCTGCGCGGCGGCGCGCAGCCGGAACTGCTGGCGCGCTATGAAGCGGCGCTGGCGCTGCTCAAGGGTCTGGGCGCGACGTTGGTGGAGGTAAAGAAGCCGGCGATGGAGGGCATGTCGGCGGCCAGCTACGACGTGCTGCAATATGAATTCAAGGCGGATGTGAACGCCTATCTGGCCTCCACCCGGCCCGATCAGGTGGAGAGCCGGACGCTCGCCGACCTCATAGTGTTTGATGATGCCAACAAAACGTCGGAGTTGCCGCTGTTCGGGCAGGAGATATTCGTCCTGTCGCAGGCGAAGGGCGGGCTGGACGACCCGGCCTACAAGGCGGCGCGCGAAACGTCGTTGCGGCTCGCGGGCAAAGAGGGGATCGACGCGATGCTTGCCGACAACCGCGTCGATCTGTTGGTGACGATCAGCTATGGCCCGGCCTGGCCGTCCGACACGGTGTGGGGCGATCAATATGAGGGGCCAGGCGGCTCCGCCGGCCCGGCGGCGATTGCGGGCTATCCGCATCTGACCGTGCCAATGGGGCTGGTGCGCGGCCTGCCGGTTGGATTGAGTTTCATTGGCGCAGCCTATGCCGAGCAAAGGCTGCTCGATGCGGGCTATGTCTATGAACAGGCGGCGGGGATCAGCAGCAAGCCGGATTTCCGGGCGACCGTGGACAGCGGAACGGAACTGGAGGGGCGTCGGCCCTAAAATTCATCCGGTATAGCAAGAGGCGTGTTCCCGCGCAGGCGGCAATCCAGTCCGCCGTTTGGATCAAGGTTCCCGCCTGCGCGGGAAAACGCAGCGTATTTCACGGCTCGCCGGCGCTTTCCTGCATCCGCCGTTCGGCGAACCATTGTTGCAGCATCTGGGCGGTGCAGCCGGTGAAGCCGTTGCTGCCGATGGCGTTGCAGCTATTGGGCAGCGTCTGGCGCTGGGTCTGTTCCATCGTCGCGACTTGGCTGCCCCAGCCGGGACCGCCAGACACGGCGGGTTTTTCCCGCAGTTTCTTGGGGATGCGATAACGCTCCGCCTCCGGCTTGCGCGCGCAGACGACGATATCGTCGCCCTTGCTTTGCGGGCAGGGGTCGTCGCCATAGACCAGCAGGTTGATGATGCGTTCGGGCGGCGGCTCCGCCTGTGCGAGCGCATAGGAAGGCAGCAGAGGGACCAGCCACAGGCCGATCAGGGGAAGTACGACACGCGGCCGCATAAGATAAATCCTTTACCGCCCCCGTTGGATGCCGGGCGTGCCCAATGCGCGGCTGTTCATGGATCAGGACGGCATGAACGCCCCAAAACCGTCAGTGTTGCGGCGCGGCGGGAGCCGGCTGGGGCTGCTGCGCCGCCTTTTCCTCCGCCTTCACCCGCGCTTCGATCGCGTCGCTGTCAGCGTCGATGGTGGACAGGCGCTTGGCGCGCTCGGCCGCGACCAGATCCTTCCAACTGGCATTGTCGAGCGCCTGCCGTTCCGCCTTGGCGAGGCGGGACAGTTGCGCGAAGCAGCCGGTCGCGCCGCCGCCGCCGACCGGCGAGCAGCTTTCAGTGCCTTGCCGACCGACATATTCCATCGAGCGGACCCGTTCGCCCCACGCCTGCTTGCTGGGCATATTGGGATCGCCCCGCAGCGGTTCGGGGATGCGATAGCGTTCCTCCTCGCCCTTGCGCGCGCACACGACGATGTCGTCGCCCTGGCTCTGCGGGCAGGCGTCTTCGCCATAGACGATGACGATATTGACCTTTTCCGACGCGGGGTCGGTCACGGCCGTCGGCGCTGTCGCCGGTTGAGCCAGCGCAGGGACGGACGCGCCCAGCATCAGCGCGAAGGCTGCGATCATTGGGGTCTTGCTCATATATCCGTCCTTATCAGAGGCGCTTGGAAAGCGCGATGGCGGCCCGGCATCCCAAACGAATGGCGCCCGACAAAAGGGGGTAGGCGGGTGCTTGTTCGGCGCCATGCGCGAGCGCCGCGTCGCGATGCTCGACCTCCTCCGCCTGGAAATCCGCAATGGCGGTGGAGAGTTCCGGATCGCTGTCGCCCAATTGCGCCAACTGTTCGGCATAATGGCGGTCGATTTCGGTTTCGATCGCCGCGGTGCAGGCCATCGCGGCCTTTGGTCCCATTGCCGCGGTCACCGCGCCCAGCGCGAAGCCGGCCGCGCTCCAGATCGGCGCGAGCGCCGTCGGGCGGACGCCGCGCCGGGCGATCATCGCGTCGAAGGCGGCGCGATGCCGTTCCTCCTGCGCCGCCATGCCAGCGATCAGCCGGCCATAGGGATGGCGATCACCCATCACTGCCAGTTGCCCGGCATAGATGCTCACCGCGCCGAACTCGCCAGCCTGATCGACCCGCACCATGGCGGCGCGATCGGAATCGGACAGGCTCCTGCCGGGGCGTGGAAAATCCTTGGGCGCGGTCATGCTTTTCTCGCTTTAAGCAACAGCGCCAAGATGGCGAGCGCGGCGGCCCCGGACAAGAGGCCGTTATAGCCGGCGAGCGAAATGCCGAGGAGATCCCAGGGCGCGACGTCGCAGCGGACGATCGGGGTCGCCCAAATCTGGTTGAGCAGGTCCGCCCCGCCGGCCGGGGTGGTGGAGCAGGTGGTCAACCCTTCCCACCAGCCATATTCGACCCCGGCATGGAACAGGCCGATCAGCCCGCTAATGCCGATGGCGAGGCCGGCCAGCCCCGCGAACAGCGCGCTGACGCAGGCGCGGCTGCGCAGCGCATAGGCGATCAGCGCCAGCGGGATGGCGGCCATATGCGGGTAACGCTGCCACCAGCACATCTCACAGGGGTGCAGGCCGCCAATATATTGGGAGGCATAGGCCCCGCCCAATAACAGGACCGGGGTCAGCAGGGCGATGGTGCGGGCAAGCGGGATGCTCTTCATAACGCCCGCTTAAAGCCTTGGCTTGCTTTCGTCATGCTGAACTTGATGGTCTGGACGCATCATGGCGTGTTCCCGCGCAGGCGGGCATCCAGTTCGGACGGTGGGACTGGGTTTCCGCCTGCGCGGGAACACGCTGTTGATAGCCGTTATTTCGCCCCCGGCTTGCGCGCGGCGACCTGCGCCTGGGCGATGGTCGCGCCGGGCGTGCTGGCGAGGCGCGCGATCGTCTTGAGCGCATAGTCGAGCTGGAAATCCTCGATGCCCTTCTTCTTCAGCTCCTCGGCCGACAAAGCGAAGCGCGGATCGTCCTTCGTGTCCTCCTCCAGCGCCTTGTCGTCGGTCTTGATCTCGTTGATCAGATGACGGCGCAGGTCGCTCTCGCGGAATTTCGGACGATTTTTGTAATCGGGATCGGATAGCTGCGGCACGCGGATGTCGGGCTGGATGCCGCCTTCCTGCACGCTGCGCCCCGACGGCGTGTAATAGCGCGCCGTCGTCAGCTTGAGCGCGGTCGTGTTCGACAGCGGCAGCATGGTCTGGACGCTGCCCTTGCCGAAGCTGCGTTCGCCCATCACCAGCGCGCGATGCTGGTCCTGCAACGCGCCGGCCACGATTTCGGAAGCCGAGGCGGACCCCGCATCGACCAGCACGATCACCGGCAGGCCCTTGGCGTCGTCGCCGGGCTTGGCGTAATAGCGTTCGACGTCGCCCTTCGCCCGGCCGCGTTGCGACACGATCTCACCGCGTTCCAGGAAGGCGTCGCTGACCGTCACCGCTTCGTCCAGAAGGCCGCCGGGGTTGGAGCGCAGGTCGAGGACATAGCCGGTGGGCTTGTGGCCCAGCGACTTGTCGATGCTGCGGATCGCGGACCGCACGTCCGCCCCGGTATTGGCCGAGAAGCTGACGATGTTGATGACGCCGATATTGTTCTTCACCTCCCATTTCACGGGCTTCAACTGAATGATTTCGCGCGTCAGGGTCAGTTCGATCGGCTTGTCGCGGCCCGCCCGCACGATCGTCAGCTTGAGCGCCGTGCCGGGTGCGCCGCGCATCTTGTCGACCGCCTCGTCCAGCGTGCCGCCATAGATGAGCTGCCCGTCGATATGGGTGATATAGTCGCCCGCCTTGATTCCCGCGCGCCAGGCCGGGGTATCCTGCGTCGGCGCGATCACCTTGACCGCGCCATCCTCCTGCGTGACCGAGAGGCCGAGGCCACCATAGCTGCCCTCGGTCTGGGTGCGCAGATTCTGGAAATCGCGCGCGTCGAGGAAATTGCTATGCGGATCGAGGCTGGCGAGCATCCCGTCTATCGCGCCCTTGATCAGCTTTTCGTCATCGACCTTTTCGACATAGTCGCTGCGGACCTTCTGGAACACGTCCATAAATTCGTCGAGCGCCTTGTAGCTCGACGCCTCCCCGTCGGCGAGGGCTGCGGTGGTGGCAGGGATGAGCGCAAGCGCCCCAAGCGCGACGGCGCCCTGGAGGAAGGTGGATTTCATGGCTTTCCTAGATTCCGGCATCTGATCCCCGATATAGGCCGATTCGCGTGCCAACGCAAAAGCGCGCTTCGATGAATGTCGCGCAGGGTCGATGAGCGTCGGCTTAACCGAGCCCCACCAGCGGCACGATATCGACCGGGCGGCCGTTGCGGCGCAGTTCGACGGTGATGTTGGGGCGTTCCGCGCCGGTGATGCCGACCGGGTCGCCCTGGCGCACGCTATCGCCGACCTGGGCGGTGACGCGGTGCAGGCCGGTGATGAGCGTGGTCCAGCCTTGGCCGTGGTCGATGATGAGGATCTGGCCATAGTCGCGATAGGGGCCGGCGAAGGCGACGCGGCCGGCGGTGGGGGCGATCGCCTGGGCGTCCGGTTGCGTGACCAGGGTCAGGCCGCGCGAGCGGACGCCGCCGTCATTGACTTCGCCCATGCCGGTGACGAGCTGGCCGATCACCGGCAGGCGATAGGGGGGCGGGCCGCCGACCGAGGCGGTACGTTCGGGCGCGGCGGCGCCGGCCTGGTCGGGGCGGGCGGGACGCAGCAGCGGGCCGGACAGCGCGGCCAGCCGATCGCGCAGGTCGCCCGCGTCCTCCAGCCGGTCCATCAGATCGACAATGTCGCGCGCCCGTTCGCCCAGCGCCAGCGCCCGTTCGCCTTCCATGCCCGCATTGGCGCCATAGTCGCGGGCGGCGACCCGCTTTTGCGCTTCGAGCGCAGCCAATGCTGTCTGGCGGTCCTTGCGGTCGGCCTGCGCCTTGCCCAGCGCGTCGGCGGCCTGCCCTGCGGTGGCGCGCAGGGCGCGGCTCTTGTCCAGTTCCAGGCGCAGGCCGGCGGTGCGTTGTTCGATCACCGGCAGCACCTGCCCCAGCACTGCGCGCATATGGACCGCGTCGCCGACCGATCCGGGCTGGACCAGCGCCAGCGCCAACGGACGGCGCGCCATCATTTGCAGCGCGGCGGTGAGGCGGACGACCGGCTCCTGCTTGGCCGCAAGGCGGCTGGCCTGGGCGCGCTGCATCCGGTTGATGATGGCGATGCGGGCCTGTGCGGCCTGAACGTCGGCTTCGGCCTGCTGGATGCGGGCGGCGACCGCGGCGGCGCGGCGGCGCGCCTGTTCGGCTTCGTCGCGGGCGAGGCTGGCCTGCTGTTCCAGCCGGGCGGAACGGTCGCGCGCCTCGTCCGACTGGCGGCGGGCGGCTTTGAGCGCCTGCTGTTCCTGCGCCATTGTGGTGCCGGCGGTGCCGGACAGGATGATCGCGCTGTCGTTGGCGGCGGGCAGGCGCGTGGCGGCCAGGGCCATCAGGCCCGCCACTGTGCTTGCGATGAGGAGATTGCGCTTCACCCGTTATCCCGACCCATGTCGTCTCTGACTAGGCGGAAATCCGTCCGGGTTCTAGCGGCGAACGACCTTCTCCGCTCTTTCTTTTGTTGGTCGCATTCTGCGAGGCGTCGGCTGCGCCAGCCGACTTCAGAATGCTTCAGCCTTCGCGGTGATAGGGGTGGTTGGCAAGGATGGAACAGGCGCGCCAGAGCTGTTCCGCCAGCATCGCGCGGGCCATCATATGCGGCCAGGTCATCGCGCCAAAGGCGATCAGCAGGTCCGCATTGTCCCGGTCGGCATCATCGAAGCCGTCCGCCGCGCCGATCAGCAAGCGACATTCGCGGGTGCCCGTGTCACGCCAGCCCTCAATCCGTCGGGCGAAGTCCATGGAGGAGAGCTGCTTGCCCTTTTCGTCCAGCATGACCGTGACGGTGCCGGGCGCGACCGGGGGCAGCTTGCCGCCCCGATCCGGCATTTCGGTGATCTTGTGCGGCATGGTCAGCCGCTTAACATAGCGGTCGACCAGGTCGGCTTCGGGCGAGCGCCCGATCTTGCCGCGCGCGATGATGTGGAGGAGCACACTCTACTCCGTTCGTGCTGAGTAGGGGCGAAGCCCCGTAAGCACCCGCGTGACCCTTCGATACGCCGCTTCGACTTCGCTCAGCGGCTACTCAGGACGAACGGAGACTTCCTTAAAGTTCAGGCGTTGCCCGCGACCGGTGCGTCGACGAAGCCCCACATCCGTTCCAGATTGTAGAAGCTGCGCACTTCCGGCTTGAACAGATGGACGATCACGTCGCCCGCGTCGATCAGCACCCAGTCGGCGACCGGCAGCCCTTCGACCCGTGCGGAACGGCCGGTTTCCTTCTTGATCCGTTCAGCCAGATGCTGGGCGATCGCGGCGACCTGACGCGATGAACGGCCGCTGGCGATAACCATATAATCGGCGATGCTGCTCTTGCCTTCCAGCGGGATGGAAATGGTTTCCTGGGCCTGGTCGTCGTCGAGCGATTGCATGACGAGGGCGTGCAGGGCGGCCACGGAATCGGCGGCAAAGGCCGGATCGTTGGCAGAGGCGAGGTTAGACAATGAAACTCCAATCTAGATGACGTACCGACGCGTGAGCGGATCGCGCGCACACGTTGCTTCATATTCGCGATGCCAGAGGGGGTCCGCCTGCCGCAGCAGGGTTGCCGATCTTGGATGAGGGCGAAAGCGCAATAGCACGAGCGCCGGTGGTCTCCAATTCGTCCAGTCTGCACCCTGGCGCGCGGACCGGACGAAGCGCCGCAGCCAGCTCATAGCCGCAGAGCCACGAGCGGCATCATCATAGCCCGGACGGGCGATAACAGCAATGGGCATTTGCCGGGCGATGCCGCGCCAGTCGCGCCATTGACTAAATTGCGCCAGATTATCCGCGCCCATCAGCCAGATGAAGCGGTTTTTGGGGTAGCGGCGGGCGAGGGCGCGGAGCGTATCGATGGTGTAGCGGGTGCGTAACTGGCGCTCGATCGCGGTCGGGCGAATCGGGGCGCGGCGAGCGACGGTGCGGGCATGGGCGAGGCGGGCGGCGAGCGGGGCCATGCCCTTGGCGGGCTTTAGCGGGTTGCCGGGGGAGACGAGCCACCAGATTTCGTCCAGGTCCAGCGCTTCCCTGGCGAAGAGCGAGATGGCGCGATGGCCGCCATGGGCCGGATTGAAGGAACCGCCGAGCAGGCCGATGCGTGTCATGATCCCGCCATGCCAGCGCGGCGACAGGGCCGCAATGGGGGCGATCGGCGGATCGGCGTCAGCGGCCGCCGAAAGCGGGCCTGCGCGTCCGTCGATAGGGAATCCGGTCCAGCTTCGCCATCAGGTCGGCGAAAGGATTATCCAGCGCCGTTCGGCTGTCGCGCGGGGGAGGATCATCCCTTGCCTTGTCCGGGCGCCGCAGCGGGCGGCGCGTCAATAATGACTTCCACATGGTTCATCTCCGACCTGCGATCCTGGTTGAGTCGGATCGCTTATGGGAAAGAGACGCAGCAAAACCGGGCTGGTTCCTCTATTTGTTCGTTACGCTGCCGGCAGGACGCGCGCCTCGTCGGTCTGGGCGTCGCGCGCCAGCACGTCGAGCGGCTCCATCGCCTCGATCTCCTTGCCGCCGGTTTCGATGTCGAGATCGCGGAACTTGCGGCCGGTCGAGAGGACGCGGCTTTCGAAGCTGCCGATGAAATTATTATAGTTGGACACGGCGCTGTTGAGGCCGGAGCCGAGGCGCTTCAAATGGGTCGCGGCGACGGCGAGGCGCTCGTACAGTTCCTTGCCGAGTTGGCCGACCTGCTGCGCCTGTTCCTGCATCTTGGCCTGGCGCCAGTGGCCCGCCAAGGTGCGGGCGAGGGGCAGGAAGGTGGCGGGGCCGCAGATGATGACGCGATTCTTGGCCGCGCGTTCCCACAGGTCCATGTCGGCCTCCAGCGCGGCGGTGACGAAATTGTCGCCGGGGACATACATGATGACGAAGTCGGGCGCCTTGTCGAATTGCTCCCAATAGGCCTTGCGCCCCAGCGCGTCGGCATGGGTGCGCATGGCGCGGGCATGGTCGAGCATATGGGCGTCGCGCAACGCGGGATCGACCTGATCGACGGCGTTCAAATAGGCGACCAGCGAGCATTTGACGTCGACCACCATCTGCTGGTCGCCGGGCAGGTTGATGACGAAATCGGGCCGCATTCTGCCGTCCTCGACCGCGACCGACACTTCTTCCTTGAAATCGACGAAGGGGGAGAGGCCGGCGGTTTCGATGAGGTTCTTGAACTGTTGCTCGCCCCAGCGGCCGCGGGTCTTGGGCGCGGCGCGCAGGGCGTTGACCAGCTTGGCGGTTTCCTCACGCACCTGTCCCTGGCCCAGATGGACCTGCTGCACCGCCTCGCGCAGTTCGGCATAGCTGCCGACCCGGTCCTTTTCGACGCGGGCGAGGCCCTCCTCATAGCGTTTGAGCGTGGTTTCGACCGGATTGAGCAGGGTCTTGAGCTGGGCCTCGCTCTTCTCGTTCGCCTGGGCGAAACGCTGGTCGGCGCGGGTCAGGAACTGGGTCTGGGCGGATTCGAGCAACTTGCCGCCGATTTCGCTGAACTGGGCGGAGAGCTGTTCCTTGGCGTCCCGGAGCGCAGCGATCTGCTGCTCGAAGGCCTGTGTGCGGGCCTGTGTATCGGACTTCAATCCGGCCAGTTCGCGCAGCGCGGCTTCGCGTTCGGCCTGGATGGACTCGATACGCTGGGCGGCGGCGGCCTGGATGGATTCGCGCTGTTGGTCGGCGACGACCTGCGCGGTTTCGAGCCGGGCGATGCGGGTTTCGGCCTGGGCGACGCGCTCCTTTTCCACCGCCAGTTCGGCGATGGCGCCGTTGCGCTGGGTGGTGGCGAGGTCGAGCCTGGCGGCGAGATCGGCTTTTTCCGCCGCCAGCGGGGCCATGGACCGGGCGCTGAGCAGCCAGCCGACCGCAAGACCAATCAGCAGGGCGACGAGAATGAAGAGGGCGGCCAGGCTGTTCATGAAATTTCCCTGATAAGAACGAAAAGGGAACTTAACGGGGAGCGGGGAAAGCCGCAAGTCTGAGACAGCGAGTGCGACAATTGAATCGCCATCCGCAAATTTAGATAGTTAGCTAACTATCGAAAAATTCAGGCCGCCTGCGTGCTTGGTGCGGCGAAGCGGGCGCGATAGTCGCCGGGCGACAGGCCAACAAGGCGGTGGAATAATTTGCGGAAGGCGGCGGCGTCTTCATAGCCGACGCTCCAGGCGATCTGGTCGATCGTGCGCTTCGTAAACTCCAGATGTTCGCGCGCCTTTGCGACGCGCAGATGCTGGACATATTCGATCGGCGTCATGGCGGTCGCCGCCTTGAAACGACGCTGGAAGGTGCGTTCCTCCATACCGACCTGCGCCGCCATGTCGCCGACGCTGACGGCTTTGGCTTCCCGCGCGGCGAGCCAGTGCTGGGCCTTCAATATCGGTTCGTCGCCATGGGTCATGCGGGGCATGAAGCGGGCGAAATGCTTCTGTTCGCGCCCCGCGCTGTCGATCAGCAGGAATTTGGCGGTGTCGAGCATCACCGTCGGGCCGAGCAGGCGGTCGACCAGTCGCAGGCCAAGGTCGGTCCAGGCCATCAGGCCGCCCGCGGTGATGATGTCGCCATCGTCGATGACGATGCGGTCGCAATCCAGTTTGACGTCGGGGAAGCGCCCCCGAAATGGGTCGGCGAACCACCAGTGCGTCGTCGCCGGGCGGCCGCTGAGCAGGCCGGTCGCCGCCAGCAGGAACGCGCCGCCGCAGTTGGAGGCAAGGGTGGCGCCCGCGGCGTGGCGATCGAGCAGCCAGCGGGCGTAGGGCGCGGCTTCCTCCGCATCGGGAATGCCCGACAGGCGGCCGGGGACGAGCCAGATGTCGGGCGTGCCGGTGTGGCCTTCATGCGTGTCCTGGCTGCGGGCGCAGCCGCCGTCCACCTGCATCTGCCAATGGCTGACGCGGAGTGGCGGGCCGCCATGTTGCCGTGAAAACTGCCCGGCGATGGCGATCAGGTCGGTCATGCCATGGACCATCGCCTGCTGGCAGTCGCGATAGAGGAGGATGCCGATTTCGGCCCTGGGGGTCTGCGTCGCGTCCATGGGGCAGCCTTTGTCGGAATCGGCCCGCTTAATGTCGGGACCGCCAATCCCGATCCTCCGTCATTGCCTCTAAAACTGCAAGCACAGGGCGAGACAGACGCTCTTCCAGACACAGAAGGGATTTTCATCATGCGCAATTTCGTCACCACCAGGGACGGCACCCGCCTCTTTTACAAGGATTGGGGGCCGCGCGACGGCCAGCCGATCGTCTTTTCCCATGGCTGGCCGCTGAGCGCCGACGCCTGGGACGCGCAGATGGTGTTCTTCGCCAACCATGGCTTTCGCACCATCGCCCATGACCGCCGCAGCCATGGCCGGTCGGATCAGGTGTGGGACAACAACAATATGGACCAATATGCCGACGATCTGGCCGATGTGATCGCGGCGCTGGATTTGCATGACGTGATTCTGGTCGGCCATTCGACCGGCGGCGGCGAAGTCACCCGTTATGTCGGCCGCCATGGCACCAGCCGGGTCGCCAAGCTGGCGCTGATCGGCGCGGTGCCGCCGCTGATGCTGAAGACCGAGGCCAATCCGGGCGGGCTGCCGATCGATGTGTTCGACGGTATCCGCAAGGGCACGTTCGACAATCGCAGCCAGTTCTTCAAGGATCTGACCATCCCCTTCTACGGCTATAACCGCGCAGGCGCGGTGGTGTCCGAGGGCATCAGGGACGATTTCGTGCGGCAGGGGATGATGGGCGGGTTGAAGGGCCAGCTCGACAGCATCCGCGCCTTTTCCGAGAGCGATTTCCATGCGGACCTGGCCAAGGTCGATGTGCCCACGCTCGTCCTGCATGGCGATGACGACCAGATCGTGCCGATCGGCGCGTCCGCGCTCTCTACCGTGAAGATCGTTACGCAGGCGGTACTGATCGTGTATGAAGGCGCCGATCATGGACTGACGGTCACGCATCAGGATCGGTTCAATGCCGACCTGCTCGATTTCATCAACGGCTGACAATCAAGCGCCTTACCCCGGTTCGCGTGCGTGCCTCGACAGGCTCAGCACGAACGGGGAGGCTGCGAATCGAAGGAGACTTCCCATGACCAATGAAACCATCCTCATCACCGGCGCGTCGGACGGCATCGGCGCGGTCTATGCCGGTCGTTTCGCCAAGCGTGGCGCCAACCTGATCCTGGTCGCCCGGCGGGCGGACAAGTTGGAGGCGCTGGCTGTCCAACTGCGCCAGACCGGCGTGCGCGTCGAGGTGATCGCCGCCGATCTGGCCAAGGCGGATGACCTGGCCCGGATTGAGGCGCGGTTGCGCGACGACGACGCCATCACCGGCCTGATCAACAATGCTGGAATTGCGGGCGAGCAGGGCTTTGTCGAGACGGACCCGGATTACCTCACCGGGATGATCGCCCTCAACATAGTGGCGGTGACGCGGCTGTCGCGCGCGATCGCGCCGCGGCTGGCGGCCAAGGGCGCGGGGACGCTGATCAACATCACGTCGGTCACCGCGCTGATGCCCGACGGCTTCACCGCGGTCTATCCGGCGAGCAAGGCCTATGTCCTGGCCTTTACCGAGGCGTTGCAGGTCGAACTGGGCACCAAGGGCGTGAAGGTGCAGGCGGTGCTGCCGGGGATCACCCGGACGGCGATCTGGACCGACGAGCAGATCGCAGGCATCCCGGCCGAGATGGTGATGGATGTCGAGGTGATGGTCGACGCCGCGCTGGCGGGACTGGACATGGGCGAGCCGATCACCATTCCGGCATTGCCGGACCGGGGCGACCTAGACGCCTATCTGGCGGCGCGGGGGGCGTTGCGGCCGGGCCTGTCGCGCAAGGATGCGGCGGCGCGGTATCGCGTTTAACTTGCTCCGTCATTCCCGCGAAGGCGGGGATGACGGGAATTTTCCTAGGAGAAACATCATGATCCTCGGTTTTTCCATTCCCGCCTTCATCGCGCTGCATGTCGCGATCAGCCTGGTCGGTATCCTTGCCGGGATTTTAGCTTTGGTGGCGCAGGCGAAGGGGCGGTTCCTGCCCGGCGCGCAGGCGGTCTTCCTGGGCACGACGCTGCTGACCAGCCTGACCGGCTTCCTCTTTCCCTTTCGCGGCTTCACCCCGGCGATCGGGGTTGGCATCGTCTCGACCTTGGTGTTGATCGTCGCTTTGGTGGCGCTTTATGGCCTCAAGCTGCGCGGCCGGGCGCGGGTCGTCTACGCGGTGAGCGCGACCGCGGCGTTGTGGCTCAACCTGTTCGTGCTGGTGGTGCAGAGCTTCCTCAAGGTGCCCTTGCTCAACGCCTTCGCGCCGACCGGGACGGAATCGCCCTTCCTGGCGGCGCAGGGGTTGCTGCTGATCGCGATGCTGATCCTGGTCGCGGCGATCGTCCGTCAGCCGAGCGTCGCGCGGAAGGCGGCGAGCCGTTCGATCGCCTGATCCAATGTCTGGTCCGTCTTCGAAAAGCAGAGGCGGACCAGATGAGTGACCGGGTCGGCCGGATAAAAGGCGCTGATCGGGATCGCCGCCACGCCCGCTTCGTCGATGATGCGGTTGCAGAAAGCGACGTCGTCCAGCGCGATGCCCGACGCGGGCAGATCGATCGACAGGAACCAGGTCGCGGCGCTGGGCTGGACGACATAGCCCGCCACGGTCAGCCCCGCCGCCAGCCGGTCGCGCGAGGCCTGATAGGCGGCGCGCTGCTCGGAGAACCAGGCGTCGGGATAGGCAAGCCCCTCCGCCACCGCCCATTGCAGGCCGGGCGGGGTGGTGAAGGTCAGGAACTGGTGGGCGCGGGCGAGCAGGGTGGCGATGGGCGGCGCGGCGCACATCCAGCCGACCTTCCAGCCGGTGACGGAGAAGATCTTGCCCGCCGACCCGATCTTCACCGTGCGGTCGCGCATCCCCGGAAAGGCGATCAGCGGGCGGTGCGGGATGCCGTCATAAACGGTCTGTTCCCAGACTTCGTCGCAGATGGCGATGAGGTCGTGGGCGACGCAGAGGTCGGCCAGCAGCGCCAGTTCCGCGTCGCGCAGGACGATGCCGGTGGGGTTCACCGGATTGTTCATCAGCAGGATGCGGGTGCGCGGCGTGATCGCTGCGCTCAGCGCTTCGCGCGTGACGCGCCAGTCGGGCGGGGTCAGCGTCACGACCTTCGCCACGCCGCCGACGCGCTCGACCAATGGCAGATAGGCGTCGTAGAGCGGGGCCAGCATCAGCACTTCGTCGCCCGGCTTCACCAAGGCCAGCAGGCTTGCGGCGATCGCCTCGGTCGCGCCAGAGGTGACGATCACCTCCTGCGGGCTGAGATCGCATTGCTGGTGACGGGCATAATGGTCGGCGATCGCGCTGCGCAGTTCGGGCAGGCCAGCCATCGGCGGATATTGGCTGGATTTGGTGAGCAGCGCGTCGGCGGCAGCCTGCAACACGGCGCGGGGACCGGGGCCTTCGGGAAAGCCCTGGCCCAGGTTGATCGCGCCGGTTTCGCGGGCGCGGGCGGACATATGTTCGAAAATGGTGGTCGGCATGTCCCGATAGACGGGGTGGCCGAGGAGGGCGCTGGTCATATCAGTCTCCACCGCTGCGGCCGCTTGCGCGGCCGAATAAACCGGATGGCCGTCCCCCGAACGGCCGTTGATCCCGGTTTATTCCCACTCGATGGTCCCCGGCGGCTTCGAGGTGTAGTCGTACACCACGCGGTTGATGCCCTTGACCTCGTTGATGATGCGGGTCGCGACGCGGCTGAGGAAGGCGGCGTCGAAGGGATAGATGTCGGCGGTCATGCCGTCGGTGGAGGTCACGGCGCGCACGGCGCAGACGCTGTCATAGGTGCGCAGGTCGCCCATGACACCGACGGTGCGGACCGGGAGCAGTACGGCGAAGGCCTGCCAGATCGCGTCGTACAGCCCTGCGTTGCGGATTTCCTCCAGATAGATGAAGTCCGCCTTGCGGAGAATGTCGCAGCGTTCCTTGGTCACTTCGCCGGGGATGCGGATGGCGAGGCCGGGGCCGGGGAAGGGATGGCGGCCGACGAAAATGTCGGGCAGGCCCAGTTCCTTGCCCAGCACGCGGACTTCGTCCTTGAACAGTTCGCGTAAAGGTTCGACCAGCTTCATGTTCATGCGTTCGGGCAGGCCGCCGACATTATGGTGCGACTTGATCGTGACCGAAGGGCCGCCGGTGAAGCTGACCGATTCGATGACGTCGGGATAGAGCGTGCCCTGCGCGAGGAAATCGGCGCCGCCGACCTTGGCGGCTTCCTCCTCGAAGACCTTGATGAATTCGCCGCCGATGAACTTGCGCTTCTTTTCCGGGTCGGTGAGGCCGGCAAGGCCGCCCAGGAAGCGGTCTTCCGCGTTCACATGGACCAGCTTGATGCCATAATGTTCGCGGAACAGGCTGACCACCTGTTCGGCCTCGCCCAGACGCATCAGGCCATGATCGACGAATACGCAGGTGAGCTGATCGCCGATCGCTTCGTGGATCAGGACCGCGGCGACCGCGCTGTCGACGCCGCCGGACAGGCCGCAGATCACCCGGCCTTCGCCCACTTGCGCGCGGATTTCGGCGATCTTGGCCGCGCGAAATTCGGCCATGGTCCAGTCACCGGCCAGGCCGCAGACATGGCGGACGAAATTGGCGAGCAATTTGGCGCCGTCGGGGGTGTGGACGACTTCGGGGTGGAACTGGGTGGCGTAGAAGCGCTTGGCTTCGTTGGCGGTGACGGCATAGGGCGCGCCCTCGCTGGTCGCGACGACTTCGAAGCCGGGAGCGAGGGTCGTGACCTTGTCGCCATGGCTCATCCAGACCTGATGCTTGTCGCCGGTGGTCCACAGGCCATCGAACAGGGCGCACGGCTTCTTCACTTCGATGAAGGCGCGGCCGAACTCGCCGCTCTCGCCGCCTTCGACATTGCCGCCGAGCTGCTGCATCATCGTCTGCTGGCCGTAGCAGATGCCAAGGATAGGGATGCCCGCGTCGAAGAGGGCTTGCGGGGCGCGGGGGCTGTCTTCCCACATGACCGAGGAGGGGCCGCCCGACAGAATGATGCCCTTGGGCTGCATCCGCGCGAAGGCTTCGGCGGCGGTGTTGAAGGGGGCGATTTCGGAATAGACGCCGGCTTCGCGTACGCGCCGGGCGATGAGCTGGGTCACCTGGCTGCCGAAGTCCACGATAAGGATGGAATCCTGAAGGGGCAGCGTCATCGAATCGCCTTTATGTCGAGCGTGGGAAGGGATTCGCGCCCGGTTAGTCGCCCGGCCCCGATATGTCCAGTTGCGGCTTGAACTGCTGCCCGGCGCGCCAGCCGATGAGCGCGGCGAAGGCCAGTACGGCGGCGGCGATGAGGAAGGCGCTGCCGATGAAGGGCAGGGGCGGGCGGGGGCCGACCGACAGCGAGTAGATGGCGCCAAAGAAGAGCGGCGAGATGATGCCGGCGATCGCGCCGACGCTGTTGTTCGCGCCCTGCAACTGCCCCTGTTCGGATTCGGAGACGTGGCGGGTCATCAGCGACTGGAGCGTCGGCATAGCGAGGCCCCAGAGCGCGTTGGGGAACATGGCGGCGACGAACAGCCAGCCGGTGGACGCGAGGCCCATGGACGCAATGCCGATGGCGCCGAAGCAAAGGCCCACGACCATGGTGGCGCGGTCGCCCAGGCGCTTGACCACCGGGCCTACAGCCAAGCCCTGCACCCCCATGTCCAGCAAGCCGACCAGCGCCAGCAGCCCGCCCACCTGCCATGCGCCCCAGCCATAGCGGTCGCCAGCATAGAGGACAAAGATGGCGGAGAAGATATGATGGGCGAAATAGAGGAGGAAATTGCCGACGGCGAGGCTGGAGAGTTCCGGGTGCGAGCGGAGCAGCTTCAATGCGCCGAAGGGGTTGGCGCGGCGCCAGCTGAACGCCATGCGCTTTGCCGGGGCGAGTGATTCGGGCAGGACGAAGCAGCCATAAAGGAAGGCGAGGCCGGACAGGGCGGCAGCGGCCCAGAAGGGCGCGCGCAGCGAAATTTCGCCCAGCAGGCCGCCGATCAGCGGGCCGGCGACGAAGCCCGCGCTGAACGCCGCGCCGATCAGGCCATAGCCCCTGGCGCGATCCTGTGGCGGGGTGATGTCGGCCATATAGGCGAAGGTGGAGGTGAAGCTGGACGAGGTGACGCCCGCCAGGATGCGGCCCAATGCCAGCCACCAGAGATTGGGCGCGAGCGCCATCAGCACGAAGTCGAGCGCGAGGCCCGCGACCGAGATCAGGATCACCGGGCGGCGGCCGAAACGGTCGGACAGCGAGCCGATGAGCGGCGAACAGACGAACTGCATCCCGGCCCAGAGGGCGACGAACAGGCCGTTCCACATGCCCGCCGCCGCATCCGAGCCGGACAGGATTTCGATCAATTGCGGCAGGACCGGGATGACGATCCCCATCGACATGACGTCGAGCAGCGCCGTGATGAGGATGAAGGCGATCGCGGCGGTGCGACGGGGCATAAACGGGGCGGTCATGGCGGTTGGCCTAACCGGCCATGACCGCCCTGCCAAGCGGATGCGTGTTACTGTGCTGCAAGATCGCGGCTGATGTATACGTTCGCCACGCGGCCGTTTTTCATGGCGCAGGTGAAGCGGCGCGAGACACCGTCATTGGCGCGGTAGCTGGCGCGGGTTTCGACATAGCCGTCGATATTATAACCGTCCGCCGTGGCGAGGGGCGTTTCCATGTGGCGGACTTCGGCATAGCCGCCTTCGCGGTCCTGCGCTTCGTCGCGCGCGGCCATGGCGCAGGCGTCTGTCATGCCGTCGTCCTGCGCGGCGACATCGGAAAAGTCCGCGTCGTCGCGCGCAGGCGTATCGTTGCGGATGTCCGTGCCATAGTCGGTGCCGGTGCGGGGCGGCGGCGCATCATATGTCCCGCCGGTGTTCGGGTCGCGGACCTGCTTGTTCCTGTTCACGGAGGAGGCGACGACCGCGACCGCGCCAAGAATGGCGGCGACGCCGATCGCGTCGCCCAGGCCAAAGCCGTCGCCGCGGCGATGATGCCGGTTCCAGCCGCCAGGACCGCCGCCATTCCAGCCCCGGTCATAGCCATAACGCGGACGAGCTTCTGCGGCGCTGACGCTGCCCAGCAGCAGTCCCGCGCTCACCAGCGCTCCGGTCATCCAGCGTGTCTTGGTCCCGATCATGCCTGCGTCTCCATGCGATGGACGGGGATATAGCGGCGGTCGGCTGTCGCGCGGCTGAATAAAATTACTGCGGCTTGGCCTTGATCTGCAATCCGGTGAAATAGGCCGCGAAGCCGTAGCTGTCGGCATATTCGTCGATCAGCTTATCCACTGGCTTGCCCGATCCATGGCCCGCCCGGTTTTCGACGCGCAGCAGGCGGGGGCGGGCGCCCAGGTCCGCGGCCTGGAGCGCGGCGGCAT
Source organism: Sphingobium sp. AntQ-1 (assembly GCF_028538045.1). NCBI lineage: Bacteria > Pseudomonadati > Pseudomonadota > Alphaproteobacteria > Sphingomonadales > Sphingobiaceae > Sphingobium > Sphingobium sp. AntQ-1. The sequence goes on along the minus strand of NZ_CP117158.1, from coordinate 1,612,834 downwards.
ATTTGAAACTATGGGCGGGAACGACGCGATCGTCGGTGTCCGCGGTGGTCACCAATATCGCGGGATAATCCTTTCCGCCCAATATGTTGTGATAGGGCGAATAGCCATAAAGCAGGGGGAAATCGGCCGCCTTGTCGGGCGATCCATAATCGTCGATCCAGTAGCGGCCCGCGGTGAAGCGGTCGAAGCGCAGCATGTCCATGACGCCGACGGCGGGCAGCGCGGCGGCGAACAGGTCCGGGCGCTGGTTGACCACGGCGCCGACGAGCAGCCCGCCGTTCGATCGGCCCTCGATCGCGAGGCCGTTCTGGGGGGTGAAGCCGTTGGCTTTCAGATATTCGGCCGCGGCGATGAAATCGTCGAAGACATTCTGTTTGTTCGCGCCGCGCCCGGCATCGTGCCACGCCTTCCCATATTCCCCGCCGCCGCGCAGATTGGCGATGGCATAGGCGCCGCCCTGTTCCAGCCAGGCCATGCGGGTCGCCGAATAGCCGGGCGTGAGGCTGATGTTGAAGCCGCCATAGCCGTAGAGGATGGTCGGCGCGGCGATCGCGCGATCGGCCAGCGCCTTCTTGCGCAGGATCGTCATCGGGATCAGCGTGCCGTCCTTCGACGGGTAGAGGCGCTGTTCGATGCCGAAATCACGGGGGTCGAAGGGCAGGTCGGGCTGGGCGAAGATCTGGCTTTGCAGGCTGGCCGTGTCGAAGCGGTAGATGCTGGACGGGGTGACGAAGCCGGAGAAGCTGAAGAAGGTTTCGGGGTCGCCCTCCCGCCCGCCAAAGCCCGCTGCGGTGCCAAAGCCCGGCAGCGGCACGTCGGTCACCTTGCGCCCGTCCAGATCGACCAGTTCGGCGACCGTCTGGGCGTCGCTCATATAGGCCAGGATCATGCGGTTGCCGACCAGCGATCCGCCCGCCAGCGTTTCGGGCCGTTCGCGGACCAGTTCACGCGGTCCCCGGCGCGGCCGCGATGCGTCGAGCGTCACCACCCGCATGTGGGGCGCGCGGTCGTCGGTCAGGAAGAAGAGGGTCGTGCCCTTGCTGCCGATCAGCCGCCAGTCCTGCGCCGGTCCCTTGACCAGCAGGCGGGGCTTGATCGGGCCGCCGGTGAGTTCGGCGACATGGAGTTCGCGGCGGGGGTCTATGCCCTGAAAGGAGCTGATGATCAGCCAGCGGCCGTCGCCGGTCACCTGGGCCTGATGGCTGAGGGCGGGCCGGTCGGGCGTGGCGTAGACGAGTTGATCCTGCGCCTGACGGGTGCCGATGCGGTGATAATAGAGTTGCTGGTCTTCGTTGGCGGAGCGGAAGGCCTGACCCTCCTGGGGCGCGGCGAAGCGGGAGTAGAAAAAGCCCTCTGCCCGGCCGTCCCAGGCGATCTGGGAGAATTTCACCCATTCGACCCGGTCGTCCAGCATTTTGCCGGTATCGACGTCGAGCAGTTTGAGCGTGCGCCAGTCGCTGCCGGCCTCCTGCACCGCGAAGGCGAGGGTGCGGCCGTCGGGGGAGGGGGTCCATTCGGCCAGCGCGCTCGCGCCGTCCTTCGCCCAGTCATTGGGGTCGAGCAGCAGGCGTTGCGGGCCGGACAGCCCGTCGCGGACATAGAGCGGGGTCTGGTTCTCCAGTCCCTTGTTATAGCCATAGAAATAGCGGCCGCCCGCCTTGCGCGGCACGGTGTAGCGCCCGTGCGAGAGCAACGCCCGCATCCGGCCCTTGAGCGCTTCGCGGCCGGGCAGGTCGTCGAGATAACGGCGGGTGAGGGCATTTTCCCGCCCCACCCAGTCGCGCACCGCAGGGTCGGCCCGCAGGTCGTTTTCCAGCCAGCGATAGGGATCGGCGACCTTCACGCCGAAATGATCCTCGACCAGGTCCAGCCGTTTCGTGATCGGATAGCGCAGCACGCCGGCTTCCGTGCGCCCGCCCGCATCGATGGCGGCGGCTTCCGGGGTCGCGCCGTCCGGTTCCGCCAGGACGGGATTGGCCGCCAGCAACAGCGGCAGCAGGATCAGGGCAGCGGCGCGCATCCTCTCTTTTCGACTCTTTTCCAAACGACAACAGGCCGTGGCTCCTAGAGAGCCACGGCCTGTTGGTAAAGCGCCAGTCCCTTAATCCGGGACTGGTCGGATCAGGCTTCTTCCAGCTCGTCGTCCGCGCTGAAGACCGGACCGCTGTCCTGGCCCTTGGCGCTGACGTCGCGGTCGACCAGTTCGATGATCGCCATCGGCGCCGCGTCGGACGCGCGGAAACCGGCCTTGATCACGCGGGTATAGCCGCCGTTGCGGTCCTTGTAGCGCTCGGCCAGGACTTCGAACAGCTTGACCAGCTGCGCATCGTCCTTCAGCCGGGCGTCGGCCAGGCGACGGTTGGACAGGCCACCCTTTTTGGCGAGGGTGATCAGCTTTTCGACGTAGGGGCGCAGCGCCTTCGCCTTGACCGCGCCGGTCATGATCTGCTCATGCTTGATGAGCGAGGCGGCCAGGTTGCGCAGAAGCGCATTACGATGGCCGGTGGCGCGTTGCAGCTTACGCTGACCCATTTTGTGACGCATGTTGCATTCCTTCGTTCGTTAAGGGACCGTGTGAGGTATCCCAGACCAGGCGGCGAATAAGGGGCGCCGCCCAAAACCCCGATAAACCAGCATCCGTTCGCTTCGAGCGTGGCGAGAAGCGTCTTGCGCGCGCTTCCCGCTTCTCGACTTCGCTCGAAACGAACGGCAGTCTGGCTTTAACCCAGCAGCTCCTGTTCGAGCTTCTTGGCCATTTCCTCGATATTCTCCGGCGGCCAGCCAGGGATGTCCATGCCCAGGCGCAGGCCCATGGACGACAGCACTTCCTTGATTTCGTTCAGCGACTTGCGGCCGAAATTGGGGGTGCGCAGCATCTCGGCTTCGGTCTTCTGGACCAGATCGCCGATATAGATGATGTTGTCGTTCTTGAGGCAGTTGGCCGAGCGGACCGACAGTTCCAGTTCGTCCACCTTCTTGAGAAGATAGCGGTTGATCTGGTTGGTGTCGCTTTCGCCTTCCGAAGCCGTAGCGGCGGTGTGACCCGCAGCAGGCGCAGCGGCGGGCAGCGCGTCTTCGAAGTGGACGAACAGCTGGAGCTGGTCCTGCAGGATACGGGCGGCGTAGGCCACCGCGTCTTCCGGCGTGACGGTGCCATCGGTTTCGATGGTCAGCGACAGCTTGTCATAGTCCAGTTCCTGGCCGACGCGGGTATTGTCCACCTTGTAGGCGACCTGACGGACCGGCGAGTAGAGCGCATCGATCGGAATGAGGCCGATAGGGGCGTCCGCCGGGCGGTTGGCGACGGCGGGGACATAACCCTTGCCGATGTCAGCCGTCAGTTCCATGTTGAGCGTTGCGCCCTGGTCCAGATGGCAGATGACCAGTTCGGGGTTCATCACTTCGATGTCGCCCACGACGCTGATATCGCCCGCCTTCACCACGGCCGGGCCCGTGGCGGACAGCTGCAGCCGCTTGGGGCCTTCGCCTTCCATGCGGAGCGCGACCTGCTTGATATTGAGGACGATGTCGGTCACGTCTTCGCGGACGCCGGCGAGCGACGAGAATTCATGCAGGACGTTCTCGATCTTGATCGAGGTGACCGCCGCGCCCTGGAGCGAGGAAAGAAGAACCCGCCGCAACGCATTGCCGAGCGTCAGGCCGAAACCACGCTCAAGCGGTTCGGCGACGAAGGTCGCCTTGCGCTTGCCGTCGCTGGTCGGCTTGATTTCGAGGGCGTTGGGCTTCTTCAATTCCTGCCAGTTCTTCATGTTGACAGTCATGTAATTCCCCTGGGGATGTGGCCGAAACGCTTATCATCCTGGACCCGACAGGACGTTGCGGCCGATGTAGACGGGTAACGGGCGGCGCGTCCGCCGCCCGCATGTCGTTCAGCCGCTGTTAGACGCGGCGACGCTTGGACGGACGCACGCCATTGTGCGGGATCGGCGTCACGTCGCGGATGGAGGTGATGTGGAAGCCGACGGCCTGCAGCGCGCGCAGAGCCGATTCACGGCCCGAACCGGGGCCTTTGACTTCGACTTCCAAAGTACGGACGCCATGTTCGGCGGCCTTGCGGCCAGCGTCTTCGGCGCACACCTGAGCGGCGTACGGCGTGGACTTGCGGCTGCCCTTGAAGCCCATCATGCCGGCCGAGGACCACGAAATCGCGTTGCCCTGGGCGTCGGTGATGGTCACCATGGTGTTGTTGAAGCTGGCGTTGACGTGGGCCACGCCGGCCGAGATGTTCTTGCGTTCGCGGCGCTTAATGCGCTGGGGTTCGCGTGCCATTTTGAGTTCTTCCTACAAAATCTGCTAGGCCTAGGCCGCGCCTTGTCGATGGCTGCCTCCGGCGGAGTAAGGCTGAAAACAGTCCCCCGGACTGTTTTCCCGGCGCCTTACTTACTTCTTCTTGCCAGCGATCGGCTTCGCCTTGCCCTTGCGGGTGCGCGCATTGGTGTGCGTGCGCTGGCCGCGGACCGGCAGGCCCTTGCGATGACGCAGGCCGCGATAGCAGGCCAGATCCATCAGGCGCTTGATGTTCATCGCGGTTTCGCGACGCAGGTCGCCCTCGACGGACAGGTCGGCGTCGATGGTTTCACGAATCTGAAGCACTTCGGCGTCGGACAGGTCCTGCACGCGGCGACTGTGATCGATGCCCAGCTTGTCGGCGATGTCGACGGCGGTCTTGCGACCGATGCCGTGGATGTAGGTCAGCGCGATGATCACGCGCTTGTTGGTCGGGATGTTCACACCCGCAATACGTGCCATGGTAATAGTGTCTCCTGCTCCACAGGGTCGACCGGAGCCGTCCCTATCTCAAAGCGTCCGAGCCGATTTTCCCTGGCCAGGAAAAACGGCCAATTACATAGCCCCAGGACGCAAAAAAGACGGCCAGTGCCAAAAGCACCGCCGCTCGCCACGTTCAGGGGAAGGGGGCCTTTAGCGATTCGGCGGAAAACTGTCAATTGCCATGCGGCCGGACGCAGCGGGTCGGCGGCTCGACCCTTTTCGGGTTGAGCGGGAGCCAAGCGTCCGGCATGGAAGGCTATGCGTCTTATCCCATCCTTCACCGCGCTTGCGCCGTTTTTGATCCTGCTCGGTTCCTGCGTCGGTCCCGGCGCGCAGCGGCCGGTGACGCGGCCCGCGTCTGTACCGGCGCCTGCGTCCGCGCCTGCGCGGCCGTCTCCGGCTGCGCCTGCCCCCGCATCGACGCCGCAGCCCGCGCCGGTCGCGAGCGGCTGGCAATATCGGCCGGTTGCGCCGGGCGGCTGGACCTATCGTGCCGAGGCGGCGGGATCGTCGGCCGCGTTCGGACCCGGCGTTGCCGATGCGCAACTGACGCTGCGCTGCGATCGTGCCAGCCGCCGGGTCAGTCTGGCGCGGGCGGGGGCCGGGGCTGGGCAGGGCGCGCTGATCGTGCGGACCAGCTATGGCGCGGCGAGTTGGCCGGCAACGGTGTCTGCCGGAGCGGCGGGGCAACTGGTCGCCTTCCGCGCGGCGTCCGACGCGGGGCTCGACCAACTGGCCTATAGCCGTGGCAAGATCGCGGTGGAGGCGGCGGGCGCGCCGATGCTGATCGTTCCGGCCTGGGCCGAAATATCGCGCGTCATCGAAGATTGCCGGGGCTGAACCGTTGGACGCGATTCCGGTCGAGGTGCGGACGCGGAAGTATGATTCGAAAAAAGAAAATTACAAGTCTTGATCCTACCTTGCGTCTGATTCAAAGTCCGTCTCGTGGCCGATCAGAGGTTACATCGAAGTCGGCCACGCGGGCTTCAACTAGCGAAAGGAGGTGATCCGATGTCTCATGGTTCAGCATTGGGGTCGGTTCAGTCCATTCGGGAAACGCGCCGCTGAGCGACGCCTTGGCGTCGACCCCTCTCCAGAGACTGTGAGCGCCAATAGACAGGCCATGTCTCTGTGCGGGCGATAGCGCGATATTCCGTTTTCCTTGGGCGGTGCTTCCGGCCGCTGACCATGCACATGATGGGTCGTCGGGTTTCCCCCGACGGCCCCTCTCATGCTTTGCGTGGTCGATAGCATATTGCAGTCCGGGACATAGGCAGGGCTGATACTCAGCCGGTCAGCGCTCCAGCCCCTTCGCCTTGCCCCAGGCGCGCGCGGCGGTGTAGCCCAGATAGCCGGTGCCAAAGAGCGCGTAGAGCGGTTCGGGCAGGGCATCGAGATAGGCGCGCATCCCCGCGATGATCGCCGCCGCCGTGGCCGGATGGACGCCTGCGACCAACCCCATCGGCACCGACCAAAGCAGCAGCGCGTACATGACATAGAGGAAGGCGGGCCGCGCCCGCCGTGCCCACGGGTCGGTGGAATCAGATTCGGTTTCCTGCTGCATCACGGCCTCCTTTAACCGATCCGGTTGGCGAGCCAGCCATAGAGAAAGGCTTCGTTGGCCGGGCGCTGCTCCGCCAGGGCGATATAGCGTTCGCCCTGGAGCGCCTCCATCGCCTTGAGCAGAACCTTGTCGCCGGCCGCGCCGCGCAGCGTGCGGAAGGCGCGTAGAGCAGCGAGCGTCCGTGCGCCGATCGCCCGGTCCACCTTGATGTCGGGATAATCCTGCTGGTTGCGGTTGAGCGCATTGAGCGCCCGCTGGAGGAAGCCGGTCGCGGCGGCGACGCCCATATTGACGCCGGTGTCGAACAATTCGGCGGCGATCGGCCCGCTCATCTCGGCGACGAAGGCATAGCCGGGCCGTTCCCAGTAAATTCGGCGGTAGATGTCCTGGGCCACGCTGCGCGGCATCGCCTGCATATCGCCAGCATAGCCATTGGCGCGAGCGACGCCCAAGGTGATGCCCATATTGGTCGGGCCGCCGCGATCGGCGGGGTGATTGCTATAGCCGCCTTCGCGGGCGATGACCTCTTCGATCAGGTCGTCAATATCCATATTCGCCTCCTTCATAGATGAGGCGAATCATTTATCCCATATGGTTCGTTGTAGGACAGGGGAAATGTGGCCCTGTTCGGAGCGATCAGTCGCGGGGTTTGCGATCATCATCTTTCGATGTGACTTCGATATGGCGCTTCATCCAACGCTGAATATGCGTCAGGCTGAGCCGCAGGAGGATCAGCAGGATGGCGCCAAGCGCGGCGCCGGTCATCATATACATAAGGCTGTTTTCCCGGCACCACGGGCGAGGCCGCAACGCCACCGCCATCGTCGCATGGTGGCGTGACCATGTCGATCGACTGTCGGTCATATAGGCGTGCCGGTCGTAAGGCCCAAATGAAAACGCCGCCTTCTGCATATGCGCAGAAAGCGGCGGCTTTCTTGGTCGGGACGAGAGGATTCGAACCTCCGACCCCCACACCCCCAGTGTGATGCGCTACCAGGCTGCGCTACGTCCCGACCGGAGGGCGCCCAATAGTAGCACAAATGGGAAGTTGCAAGCGCTCAATCGCATCTCTTTGCGCCGACCGCCGCAATCCCTAATCATATTGCCTCTGCGCCCCCATCTGTGTTAGCCGCCCGCCCTTGATCCGTGGACGCCGAGAGGGCGTGCGCGACCGACAGACAATGAGGCAGTCCCACCCATGTTCATTACCCCAGCCTTTGCCCAGACCGCGGGCGGGCAAGCCTCCGGCGCCGGAATCCTGGTGCAGATGGCGCCGCTGGTCCTGATCTTCGTCGTCTTCTATTTCCTGCTGATCCGTCCGCAACAAAAGAAGATGAAGGCGCATAAGGCGAAGATCGACGCCGTGAAGAAGGGCGATCAGGTCATCACCGGCGGCGGCCTGGTCGGCAAGGTGGCGCGCGTGGACGAAATTTACGCCGACATCGAACTGGCGCCGGGCCTGAAGGTCAAGGCGGTCAAGGCGACCCTGACCGAGGTGATCGATCCGACCGCCGCCAAGCCCGCGAACGACTGAGCGCCTTCATGCTGAACTTCTCGCGCTGGGCGGTCTTCGCGATCATCCTGCCTCTGGCGATCGGCGTGTTGTGCGCCGTGCCCAGCTTCCTGCCCGACAGCGTCGTGACGAAACTGCCCGGCTTCATGCAGACGCGCGTCAATCTGGGCCTCGACCTGTCGGGCGGCAGCCATCTGCTGCTGGAAGCGTCGACGCAGGATGTGGCCAAGCAGCGCCTCACCAACATGGAAGAGCAGGTCCGCACCGAATTGCGCCGGGGCGATCCCAGGATCGCGATCGGTGATATTTCGAGCCGCGACGGGAAGCTGAGCTTCATGGTTCGCGAACCTGCCCAGGTCGATGCCGCCGTCGAGCGCATCCGCCCGCTGACGCAGGGCGCGGGCCTGACCGGGCAGCGCGATTTCAATGTCGAGGTGGTCAACAGCTCTACCATCGTCATCACGCCGACCGAGGCGGGCATCAAGAATGCGGTCAAGAGCGCGATGGAGGTTTCGACCGAAGTCATCCGCCGCCGCATCGACGAAATGGGCACGCGCGAACCGACGATCCAGCAGCAGGGCGACAATCGCATCGTCGTGCAGGTGCCGGGGCTGCAAGATCCCAAGGCGCTGAAGGCGCTGCTGGGCCAGACCGCCAAGCTGGAATTCAAGCTGGTCGACACGACCGCCAACCCGTCCGAAGTGGCGCAGGGGCGTGCGCCGGTGGGCAGCGAAGTGCTGCCCTATGTCAACAACCCGTCGGGCGTGCCGTTTATCGCGGTCAAGCGCCAGGTGATGGTGTCGGGCGAGGATCTGACCGACGCGACGCAGGGTTATGACCAGAGCAACCAGGCGATCGTCAACATCCGGTTCAACAGTTCGGGTGGCCGCAAGTTCGGGCAGGTGACGTCGCAGAATGTCAACCGCCCCTTCGCGATCATCCTGGACGGCAAGGTGCTGTCGGCGCCGAACATCAACGAACCGATCCTGGGCGGCAGCGCGCAGGTCAGCGGCAGCTTCACCGTGGAAAGCGCCAACCAGCTCGCCATCGCGCTGCGGTCCGGCAAGCTGCCGGTGAACTTCGTGGTGGTGGAAGAACGCACCGTGGGGCCGGGGCTGGGCGCGGATTCGATCCGGGCGGGCCTGATCGCATCGGTGGTCGCGGTGGTCGCGGTCGCGGTCTTCATGTTCGTAAGCTATGGCCGCTTCGGCATGTATGCGAACCTGGCCGTCGCGATCAACGTGCTGGTCATCCTGGGCGTCATGGGCATATTGGGCGCGACGCTGACGTTGCCCGGCATCGCCGGTTTCGTGCTGACCATCGGCACGGCGGTCGACGCCAACGTGCTGATCTACGAACGCATCCGCGAAGAGCGGCGACGGGGGCGCAATGTCGTGGCGGCGATCGAACATGGTTACAAGGAAGCCAGCCGCACGATCTTCGAGGCGAATGTGACCCACGCCATCGCCGGCGGCATCATGCTCGCGCTGGGGTCGGGGCCAGTCAAGGGCTTCGCCATCGTGCTGCTGATCGGCATCGCGACCAGCGTGTTCACCGCCGTCACCTTCACCCGCATGGTCGTCGCGAACTGGGTGCGCCGCACCCGTCCGACCGACATTCACATTTAAGAGGGGCGGGAGGACACACCCATGAAACTTCTCAAGCTCGTCCCCGACAACACCAATATCGGCTTCGTTGCGATCCGCAAATGGGCCTTTGCCCTGACCGCGCTGCTGACCGTGCTGGCCGTGGGCGCGACCGCGCACAAGGGCCTCAATCTGGGCGTCGACTTCGTCGGCGGCCTGATGATCGAGGCGAAATTCCCGCAGGCGGTGGATACCGACAAGGTGCGCTCCACCATCGGCCGTCTGGGCGTGGGCGAAAGCTCGCTCCAGCAGTTCGGCGACGCCAATACCGTGCAGATTCGCCTGCCATTGCCCGATCAGGGCGGGGCCGGCGCGGCCAATGCTGTGGTGGAAAAGACCCGCCAGGCGATGGTCGCGCAATTCCCCGGCGTCACCTTCTCCCGCTACGACACGGTGTCGGGCAAGGTGTCGGGCGAGCTGATCCAGAATGGCGTGCTGGCGGTCGTGCTGGCGATCCTGGGCATCGCGGTGTTCAGCTGGTTCCGCTACGAATGGCAGTTCGGCGTCTCGACCTTCGTCGCGATCGTCCATGACGTGCTGATGACGCTGGGCTTCTTTGCGATCACCCAGCTCGAATTCGACCTCAACATCATCGCCGCGGTGCTGACGATCGTGGGCTATTCGATCAACGACAAGATGGTGATCGATGACCGTATCCGCGAAAATATGCGCAAATATCGCAAGATGGACATGAAGGCGCTGATCGATCTGTCGGTCAACGAGACCCTTCCCCGGACCGTGATGACGTCCGTCACCATCCTGCTGGCGCTGGGCGCGCTGCTGCTGCTGGGCGGCCATGTGCTGCGCGGCTTCACCGCCGCCATGATGCTGGGCATTATCGTTGGCACCTATTCGTCGGTCTATGTGTCGTCTTCGCTGCTGATTTCGCTGGGTCTGACCCCGCAGACATCGGATAAGAAGGCGGCCAAGAAGGGCGACTATGCCGGCACCGCCGAGCGGGTCGGGCCGCGCGACGATGGGGCCAAGCCCTGAGCGACGCCGGGATCAAGGTTCGCCGGGACGATGACGGTCAGGGACCGATCGTCACCGGCTTTCAGGGCCGGGGCTTTCGGGTGCGCGATGACGTGTTTCCCGACGGCCTGCTGCTCAGTCCGGTGCGGGCAATGGCCTGGGACGATGCGCCGGATGTCGAGGCGCTGACGGTGAAGGCGCTGGGCGACTTGTTCGATGCCGATCCGAAGCCTGAATTTCTATTGCTGGGCACCGGCGCCGGATTGCGGCAGCCGCCGCGCGCCTTCGTCCGCGCGGTCGAGGCGCTGGGGATCGGCGTGGAGGCGATGGACAGCCGCGCCGCGGCCCGCGCCTGGGGCGTGCTGCGCGCCGAGGAGCGGCAGATCGTGGCGGCGTTGCTGCCTTTGTGAAGCGGGGCGTGTTCCTGCAAAGGCGGGAACACTCACGCTTTGCCAGAAGCCTTGCCCTTCCATCCCCGCTCCGCCAAGCTGGTCGTCTCTTTCATCCAAGGGGCTTTTCCATGGCATTTCACCGTCCCGCCGCCGCGCTGATCGCGGCGCTTCTCGTCACCACCAGCGCCCACGCCGCGACCCCGGATGCGCAGGCGCGCGGGGGCGAGGCCGCTTTCCGGGGTCTTTACAAGGAACTGGTCGAAACCGATTCGAGCTGGCCCGACGGCAGTTGCACGCTGGCGGCCGAACGGATGGGCGCGCGGTTGAAGGCGGCGGGCTATGGGACAAGCGACGTAGCGATCATCGTCGATCCGGCGCATCCCAAGGAAGGCAATCTGACCGCCATCCTGCGCGGCAGCGACGCCAAGCTGCCCGCCATCCTGCTGCTCGCCCATATCGACGTGGTCGCGGCCAAGCGCAGCGACTGGGAGCGCGATCCGTTCAGCCTGATCGAAGAAGGCGGCTATTTCTACGGGCGTGGCACGTCCGACGACAAGGCGATGGCGGCGGCCTTCACCGACCAGATGGTCCGTTACAAGACCGAGGGCTACACGCCAAAGCGGACGATCAAGCTGGCGCTGACCTGCGGCGAGGAGACGGAGAAGGCGCTGAATGGCGTCGAATATCTGCTCAAGACCAAGCCCGATGCGATGTCGGCCGGATGGGCGCTGAACGAGGGCGGCGGCGGGTCGCTGGACGAGAGCGGCAAGCCGGTGAGCCAGGGCGTGCAGGCGGGCGAGAAAGTCTATCAGGACTTCACCTTGACCGCGACCGCGCCGGGCGGCCATAGTTCGCGCCAGACCCCGCATGTCAATGCGATCGGGTGGATGGCGGCGGCGCTGGCGCGGGTCAACGCCTATGATTTCCCAGTGAACCTGACCCCGGCGGCCAAAGCCTATTTCGGCGCGTCGGCGTCGCTCTATCCCGCCAAGGTGTCGAGCGCGATGGCGGCGATCGGCGCGGGCAAGGCGAGCGCGGCCGACTATGCCGCCGTGTCGGCCGAGAGCGCGAGCTGGAACGCGACGCTGCGCACAACCTGCATCCCGACGCTGATTTCCGGCGGCCATGCGCCCAATGCCCAGCCGCAATCGGTGACCGCCAACGTCAATTGCAGGATCATTCCGGGCGAGGCGGTGGACGCCGTGTTGGCGCGGTTGAGCGAGGTGGCGGCCGATTCGAAGGTCAAGGTGACGCTGGCCGATCCGCCGCAGCCCAAATCCTCCGCGCCCGAACTAACGCCGCAGATCATGGGGCCGATTGAAGCGCTGACCAAGGAGATGTGGCCGGGCGTGCCGGTGATCCCGCGCCTCGCCACCGGGGCGACCGACGGGCGTTTCACCAATGCGGCGGGCATCCCCACCTATGGCGTGTCGGGCATGTTCGCCGACCCGGACGGGCAGGGGGTCCATGGCCTGAACGAACGCATCCGCGTCAAGTCGATTCTGGACGGGCGGGCATTCCTGTACCGGCTGGTGAAGCTGTATACGCAGTGAGGTGCGAAAAGCCATCTACGCTCGAAGCGGACGGACGTTCATGATCCTGTCCCACCGCCACCCCAACGAAAAAGGGCCGCCCCATCGGGCGGCCCTTTCCTTTCGGCTGGGAGCCGGAAATCAGAAGCGGAATTTCACCGCGGCGCGATAGCTCTGATATTTCACGTCGCTGCGCCACAAGGTCGTGTCGGCCGACAGGCTGAGATCGACATTGCCCGTGGTGACCGTCAGGCCGCCGCCCACCTCGCCCCAGTTGCGATCCGAACCGCCGAGCGCGAAGGGCGCCAGACTGCCGGTGCCGCCGACCAGATTGGCCAGGAAATAAGCCGGCTGGTCGTTGAATTCATGGACGAAGTTGGCGGTGACATAGGGTTTGAAGCCGCCGGTGTTGGCCTTGACCGTAGCGCCCAGGCGACCCTGCGCGCTGCGGATGGCGTGACGCTTGATCACCAGCGCGGCGTCGCCGCCATATTCGGCCAGGTTGCCCGAGCTGATATAGGCGCCGCGGATCGAGGCGCGCGGCACGATGCTGAAGGCGTCGCCGCCCAGCGCCTTGCTGAGGCCCAGTTCGCCCGACAGCGCGAGTTCCTGGTCGCTGCCATAAAGGGTGTAGGGGGTGACGCCGACGGCGAAGGAACGGCGCGAGCGGGTGGTGAGGGTGCCGGCGCTGCCGACGCCGTCCAGCTTGACGCCGCCCAGGTCGAAGGCGCCATAGACGGTGCCCTGATAGAGCCGCGCGCGCGCCGTGTCATTGGCGCCCGTATCGCCCTTCAGCTCGCTGAACGAGGCGGCCAGGCCGATCACGCCATTGTCGCCAAACGCCTTTTCGACGCCCGCCGCCGCATACCAGCCATCGAACTGGTCACGACCGAGCGGCACGGCGGTGCGCATCGGCGCGCTCTTGCCGTCGAGATAGCCGCCCGCCAGGAACGCGCTCATATCGTCGGGCAGCACGCCTTCACGGGTCGTCGTGTCGTCGCCGCCGCCCTGGTCCATGCCCAGATCGATATTGTTGAGGCTGGCGGAGGCGAGCTGGATCGGCTGGCCGGTCATGGTCAGCGTGCCGCCCATCGAACCGCCGTCCAGCTTGGTCAGGCGGTCGCGATAGAAGCGCGCCATATTGTCGTTGAGCACCTCGGCCATCGACGTCTTGAGCGTTTCGGTGCGCGGCGCCATCGCCTCGAACGTCGCCTGCACGCCGGCGACGCTCAGCAGGTCCGCTTCGCCGTAGAGGGCGGCGTAATTGGCGTAGAGCGACCGGTTCTGGTCGAGCAGCTGGGCGAAGCTGGTCTGGTTCTGCGCCGCCGGATTGACGACATCGGCATAGAGACCCGCGTCGATACGCACGCTGACGGAATTTTCGCCATAGATCAGCACCGGCTTGAGCACCGCGGACAACTGCGCCGGGGCGGTGAAGGTGCCGTCGATGCCGCCTTCCGCCGTTACGAACGTATATTGGTTGCCGAAACGGATCTTGGCGCCGGCAGCCTGGCCGAAGGCGACCTGGCCGCCCAGCGCCGCGATGCCGTCGATCGGATCGCCGACCGCGAGGAGCGACACGTCGCCATCGGCCTGCGCCGCGGTGATCGCAGCGGCGCTGCGCTGTTCCTCCGTGCCGCCGCCGCCATCGCCGCCGCCGGTGTCGGGATTTTCGCCTTCGCCTTCGCCACCATCATTCGTGACGAACTCGGTCGCCTTGACCGCCAGCACGTCCGACACGCCATTGGCGCCCAGGTCGATCTGGAGCGTGCTGCCCGACGTCAGCAGCGCATTGCCCTCGACCGTCAGCGTGCCGATGGTGCCGATGCCGCCAGGAGCGACAGTGCCCAGGATGTTGGTGAAGAAGGGCGTGCGCAGCGTGCCGCTGCCCGACAACAGGCCGGTCAGCAGGAAATAGTCGCCGGGCGTTTCGATCGTGCCGTTCACATTCACCACCCCGGACAGGTGGGAAATGTCCATCAGGCTGGTCAGCGAGCCGTCGGCCGTGACGTCCAGCGCCGCGCCGGTGCCGGCAATGGTGAAGCGATCGACGGTGACGGCCGTGTCGAGCGTGGTCTTGCCCGCCGCGCTCAGCGTCACGTCATAATAGCGGCCGATAATCCCCTGCGACGCCAATGGGTCGATATTGTTGGGGACGAAATCGGATGCGCCGGGCAGGCCGTTGGCCAGCGTCGGGCTGGGCAGGACGGCCTGGGTAGTGACTTCGCCGTCATCGGCTTGCGCGTCCAGGATGGCGGCGTCGGCCAGGGTGGCGCCGTCGCCATTGGGGCTGCGATCGGCGATGTCGACCTTGCCGATGGCATTGGTCAGGGCGGCCGATCCGGCCGGGGTCGCGGTGGTGCGGTCATCTTCGGTGACGGGCTGGCCGTTCACGATCAGCGTGTCGGTGCCGACATCGTAGCAGACATCGTCCGGGCTGTAGCAGAGCTGGCCGAATTTCGAGGCGCTGTCTTCGCCAAAGGCGCCCGCGCCGGGCGTGGTGGGCACGCCGTTGACCAGGGCGCCGTTGCTGTCGATGATCCGGTAATTGGGATCGAGCGCCGTGATCCAGTGAGAGGCGTCGCTCCACTTGCCATCGCCAGCCTTGGCGGTGGCGTAGCGGTAGGGGTTGTTCTGCGCGATCCAGTCCCAGAACAGATAGAGCGGCTGGTAGAAGGACGAGCCGCCATAGGAACTGGCGGGCTGTTCGAAGAAGTAGCGGCTGCCGCCCGACAACACGCCCAGCACGACCTGTTCGTTGAACGTCTGGTCGAGAATTAGCGGGCCGCCCGAATCGCCGCCCGCGGTGCTGCCTTCGTTGGGCAGCGCGTCATCCTTGAACAGGTTGAAGTCGAACGGGTTTTCGCGCGTCGGATCGTCGAAATCGGTGTGGTAGAGATTCTGGGTATAGCCCCCGCCGCCGCCGAAGAGGAAGGTGTCGACATCGTCGAGCGACCCCAACATGCCCAGGAAATTCTCCGCCGTCTTGCGGCGGAAGTCGATGCCATAGCTGTTGCCGGTGGTGCCGCTGCCGCTGCGGCCATAGCCCGTGATCGTGACATGATAGCCGGTGCCGCTCGTCTCGCTGATCGACGACGGGGCGGGCAGGGCGGAAAACAGCATCGCCCAGGTGGGGACGTCGGACGCGGGCGTGTCCAGCGTCGCCATCGCGACGTCGCCATAGAGGAAGCTGAGCGCCGGGGGATCGAGCGAATCCGGGTGATAGGCGATATTGTTGACATTATAGACGCTGAGCGCCGTGTTGGTCTGGAACCCGTTGCTGAGCCAGTCGATCAGGCCCGGCCGGGCGTCGTTCTGGAACGCGAAGGCAACGGGCACGCCGCCATTGACGGTGCTGTAGTCGGCCGACGTCTGGTCGTTGACGCAGTGGGCGGCGAAGATGACGGTGCGCGGGTTGATCAGCGTGCCGGTGCAGACGAAGCCGTCGGCGCGATACATGATGCCCACGCCGTTGACATCGCTGCCGTCGATGATGTCGGTAGGGCTTTTGTCGTCGGTCGGTACGACCGCCTGCGCCATCGGCGCTACGGCGAGGGCGGCGATGGCCGCGGACGCCAGCAAGGCAGGACGACCGACGCGCGCCAACAGGCCCGCGCCATTCTTGCGAATGTGCATGATATAAACTCCCCAAAGACCGAGCGGGAAGCTAATCCACTGTATTGACCAAGACAATCGGCCAATTATGAAAACTTATGTCATGTATCCAAAACGTCACAGCATGTCTGTTTTGTCCTAAAGGATGATGGCGTCGACAGGCGGTCTTGTTCTTTGTTCATCCGAAACGAACCTTCCTTTTTAGGGCTGTGCAGGGCGTATCGCTAATCCTGATCAAGTCTTGCATCAGCGGCCATACCGGCCGCGCCTTGCGCAACGCCCCATATCTGCTTAAGCATGAGGGCAAGTTCCGGTCGCCCTTTGGCGGCTGGCGATTATAGAAGCGAGTTACGGCATGGTGCAGCAGAGCCGCCCATCGCCGCAGAGTTCCGGCCCGACCGGCCGTTATGCGGGCAAGCGCGCCCGCCCCGGTCCGGGCGATGGGAGCAAGGCTGCGGCCATTCCGCCCCCGTCGACGCAACGGGGTTTTCCGCTCCATGGCGGACGTGAGCGGCGGTCCTATGCCGCCATCGACCTGGGCACCAATAATTGTCGCCTGTTGATCGCCAAGCCGTCCGCCGACGGCTTCATCGTTATCGACGCCTTTTCGCGCATCGTCCGGCTGGGCGAGGGGCTGGCCGCGACCGGCCGGATCAGCGATGCGGCGATCGACCGGGCGATCGCGGCGCTGTCCGTCTGCGCCGACAAGCTGCGCCGCCGCCATGTGACGTTGGCGCGATCGGTCGCGACCGAAGCCTGTCGCCGGGCGGCGAACGGGGCGGAGTTCATCCAGCGCGTCTATCGCGAAACCGGCATCGCGCTCGACATCATCAGCGCGCAGGAAGAAGCGCGGCTGGCGGTGCTGGGGTGCCATGCGTTGCTGGAGCCGGGCGAGGGACCAGCGCTGATCTTCGACATCGGGGGCGGATCGACCGAGTTGGTGCTGGTCGATGCCCATGGCGATGGCGCGCCGCATATCGTCGATTGGGTGAGCGCGCCCTGGGGCGTGGTGTCGCTGACCGAGAGCGAGGCGTTCGAGCATGACGATCCGGCGCAGCGGCGTGCGGCCTATGACCGGATGCGTGCGCGGGTGAGCGAGGCCTTTTCGCCGCTGGCCCGGCGGCTGCCGCAGGGGGCGGAGGATATTCGCCTGCTCGGCACGTCGGGCACGGTGACGACGCTGGCCAGCCTGCACCTCAACCTGCCGCGTTACGACCGGCAGGCGATCGACGGGCTGATCGTGCCGTGCGAATCGATGCGCGCCATTTCGGAGCGGCTGTCGACCATGGCGCTGGCGGAGCGGCAGAAGCTGCCCTGCATCGGCACCGAGCGCGCCGACCTGGTGGTGGCGGGCTGCGCCATATTGGAATCGATCCTCGACATATGGCCCGCCGCGCGACTGGGCGTGGCCGACCGGGGGATTCGCGAAGGCATATTGCGCGGGTTGATGGACCGCGACGGGAGAGTGATGTGAGGGGCGCTGGCGCAGGCAGGGTGCGGGTCAAAACCGCCAAGGGGCGTACCGCCCAATCGGTGCGCTGGCTGGAGCGGCATCTGAACGATCCCTATGTCAAAAAGGCCAAGGCGGAAGGGTGGCGCAGCCGCGCCGCGTTCAAGCTGATCGAACTGGACGAGAAATTCCATTTCGTGAAGGGATCGAAGGCGGTCGTAGATTTGGGCGTTGCGCCGGGCGGCTGGGCGCAGGTGGTGCGCAAGCTGGCGCCGAAAGCTGCGGTGGTGGGCATCGACCTGTTGCCGGTCGATCCGATTGCGGGCGTGACGCTGTTCGAAATGGATTTCATGGACGACAAGGCGCCGCAGATGCTGTGTGATGCGCTGGGCGATGCGCCGGACCTGGTGATTTCCGACATGGCGGCCAATACGGTCGGCCATGCCGCGACCGACCATCTGCGCACCATGGGGCTGGTGGAAGCTGCGGCCTGGTTCGCGGTGGAAAATCTGCGCAAGGGCGGGACGTTCGTCGCCAAGGTGTTTGCGGGCGGGACCGATGGCGAGTTGCTGGTGCTGCTGAAGAAGAATTTCACGACGATCAAGCATGCCAAGCCGCCGGCCAGCCGCAAGGGCAGCGTCGAATGGTATGTGGTGGCGCAGGGGTTCAAGGGGCGACCCGACGAGCCTGTGCGGGATCGGACCGGGGAGCCGGTAGAGGAATAGTGCGGCAATAGACTGGCGGGGCAGCGGGAAAAGGCGGGGGCATTTGGTCGCAACGGTATCGACGGTCGCCTATCTGGGGTTGGAGGCGCGCGCCGTGGAGGTGCAGTGCCAGCTAGTGCCGGGCCTGCCCAATTTCATCCTGGTCGGCCTGCCCGACAAGGCGGTGGCGGAGAGCCGCGAGCGGGTGCGCAACGCGATCGCCGCGATCGGGCTGTCATTGCCGCCCAAGCGGATCACGGTGAACCTGTCGCCCGCCGATCTGCCCAAGGAGGGATCGCATTTCGACCTGCCGATCGCGCTGGCTTTGCTGGGCGCGATGGGGGTGATCGATGCCGAAACGCTGGCGGGCTATGTGGTGGTCGGCGAGCTGGGGCTGGACGGGCGCACCGCTCCGTCGCCCGGCGTGCTGCTGGCGGCGCTCCATGCGGGCAGCCAGGAGATGGGGCTGGTCTGCCCGGTCGCGCAGGGGGCCGAGGCCGCCTGGGCGGGCGAGGTGGAGGTGGTCGCCGCGCCGGATTTGCTGGGTTTGCTCAATCATTTCAAGGGGACGTCGGCGCTGTCGGCGCCGCAGCCGGGCGTCGTGGATGCGCCGGTGCGGGGCGCGGACCTGAAACAGGTCAAGGGGCAGGAGGTCGCCAAGCGCGCGCTGGAGATCGCGGCGGCGGGCGGCCATAATCTGCTGATGGTCGGGCCGCCGGGCGCGGGTAAATCGCTGATGGCGAGTTGCCTGCCGGGCATATTGCCCGACATGACGCCGTCCGAGGCGCTGGAAAGTTCGATGGTGGCGAGCGTCGCCGGCACGCTGGAGGGCGGGCGGATCAGCCGGGCGCGGCCGTTCCGCAATCCGCACCATAGCGCGTCGATGGCGGCCTTGGTCGGCGGCGGATTGAAGGCGCGGCCGGGTGAGGTCAGCATGGCGCATCTGGGGGTGCTGTTCCTGGACGAGTTGCCGGAGTTTCAGCGCACGGTGCTCGATTCGCTGCGCCAGTCGCTGGAGACAGGCGAGGTCACGGTGGCGCGGGCTAATGCGCATGTGACTTTCCCCGCGCGGGTGCAGTTGATCGCGGCGATGAACCCGTGCCGCTGCGGGCATCTGGGCGATCCGGCGCTGGCCTGCTCGCGCGCGCCGCGCTGCGCGGCGGATTATCAGGCCAAGGTGTCGGGGCCGTTATTGGATCGCATCGACCTGCATGTCGAGGTGCAGGCGGTGACGGCCGCCGATCTGGTGCTGCCGCCGCCCGCCGAAGGATCGGCCGAAGTGGCGGCGCGGGTCGCGGCGGCGCGGCGCGTGCAGACCGCGCGCTATGCCGGGACCAAGGTGCGGACCAATGCCGAGGTGGATGGCGAGCGGCTGGAGGACGTCGCCGGGCCGGACGAGCCGGGGCGGCAATTGCTGGCGCAGGCGGCTGCGGCGATGAAGCTGTCGGCGCGGGGCTATACCCGCGTGCTGCGTGTGGCGCGCACGATCGCCGATCTGGCCGGGTCCGAGCAGGTTGGGCGGGTGCATGTGGCGGAGGCGCTGAGCTATCGGCGCAGGGTGCCGGTGAATTGAGGATGTGCTTGTGGCCGCAATCGACCGGAAGCGGACCTTGGCCGACCCTTGCAATCCGTTCGCCCTGAGCGAAGTCGAAGGGCCACACTGAGCATCGGCGAAGTGCCTTCACTGCGTTCAGGCGAGGACTTCGACTTCGCTCAGCCCGAACGGAAGGAGGGTGACCCTCTTGTTATCACCGTGGGCCTTACCCCGCGCTGTCGTTGGCGATCAGCTTCAATTCTGTGGCGGGGGTGTCGCTGTCCCTGGGGCGGAAGCGGCCTTCGATGCGGCTGCCCGGTTCGATCGTGATCCGTTCATAGACGACGTCGCCGGTGATGCGGGCGCTGCTTTCGACCACCAGTTCGCCGGCGGCGATCGACCCATCGACTAGGCCCGCGAGGCGCGCGCTCTGCGCGGTGACATGGCCGGTGATGCGGCTGTCCGGCCCCTGCACCAGGGCGGCGCAGCTTATGTCGCCCTCGATGGTGCCATCGACATGCAGGTCGACCGACGCGGCGAGATTGCCGGTGATCGTCACGTCGCTGCCGATCAGCGAGAAGGGCGTGTGCTTAGCTCCGGTCGCGGACATCGGCGAAACGGGCCGTGGCGATTTGCTGGACTTGGAGAACATCTTTGCGGGCCTCCAGAAAAGGGCGGGGATTGACGGCCTGGCCGTTCAGGCGGACTTCGAAATGGAGATGGGTGCCGGTCGATCGGCCGGTCGATCCCATGCGGCCGACCGTGTCGCCGCGCGCGACCTTTTGCCCCACATGGGCAGCGAAGCCGGAGAGGTGGGCGTAGCGGGTCATGATGCCATTGCCATGTTCGACCTCGACCACATTGCCATAGCCCTGACGCTGGCCGACATAGCTGACCTTCCCATCGGCAGCGGCGGTGATCGGCTGGCCGTAGCGGCCGGGAAAGTCGAGGCCGGCATGGAAGGCGGCATGGCCGTTGAAGGGATCGCGGCGATAACCGTAGGAGCTGGTCAGCATCGGCGCGGCGGTGGGCTGACCCGACGGGATGGTGAGCAGGCTGCGTTCCAGAAACTCCATCCGCGACATGGCGTCGGCGAGGGTTTCCAGTTCGTTCGTCAGCGCGCCTTTGTCGCCCTTCCACGGAACGAAGGGGCCACCTTGGGCGCGGGCGGCGCTGCGCGCGAGATGGTCGGGGTTGAGGCCGAAGCTGCGGATCGCGGCGGCGGCCTTGTCCGCGCGGCGTTCGACCGCGGCGGTCAGCAGGGTGGCGAATTGCCGCTGGCGCGCTTCCAGCCGGACCAGCGGGGCGGCTTCGGGCGCCAGGCTGATCTTGGCGGTCAGCGCGTCGGATTTATCGGCTTTGGTCGGGGCGGCCATGTCGCTGCCGGGCGCCTTGTCGTCCTGGTCGCCGAAATGCGTCTTGTAGAGATCGTCCATGAAGTCCTGACGGGCTTCCAGATCCTGCGCCAGATCCTGAACCGACTTGCGATAGCCTTCGACCTTGGTGGCGGCGGTGGCGACCGAGCGGCCCTGTTGCGCCAGCGCGGCGCGTTCCTGCGCGATCGATGCGCTGTCGGCCAGCATCGACAGGGTCATGCCGCCCCAGCCGAGCAGCGCGACGGACGCCACGCCGATCGCGGCCAGCTGCGCGCGGCGGGAAATGCGGACGAACTTCACCTGGCCGCCGGACCGGAGAAAAATCTCCCGCTCAGGGCACAGGGCGAGCAGCCGTTCCCGGAGGGGAGCGATCCCCTTCTTCTTGTGATGCAACAATGCGACCCCGACTCTTTTTAGTGAGGGGGCCGGTAGCAAAGCTCCGCCTTTTCCGCGAATCCGTCGTTGCGGAGTCGTGACGAGTCGAGCGCTGAATGCGGCGAAATGATCGATCGGACCTTTTGTTCCCTATGCCGAACGATCTTTTGCAGATTATTTCAGCTTCGATGGGACTGATCCTGCTGGCCGAGCATGGCTTCCACATCTGCGGCGGGGATGGCGGCGCTGAAATGAAAGCCCTGGGCCATGTGACAGCCGCCCGCGCGCAGATAATCCAGTTGCTGCCGGTTCTCGACCCCCTCCGCCACGGTGCGGATGCCCAGGCTGTAGGCCAGGTTCAGCACGGTGCGGACGATGGCGGCGTCGTCCGGGTCGGTTTCGAGGTCGCGAACGAAGCGCTGGTCGATCTTGATGACATCGATCGGGAATTGCTTGAGGTGCGAGAGGGACGCATAGCCGGTGCCGAAATCATCGAGCGCGATGGCGACGCCCGCTTCGCTCAAGCGCTGGAGCAGGCGGCCGACCCGGTCGGCATTGCGCCCCAGAAACACCGATTCGGTCACTGCCAGTTCGATGATCGACGGCGGCAGGTCGGCGTCCGTCAGACGGCGGAGCAGGCGGTCGGCGAAATCATCGTCATTGAGGTCGGCGCCCGACAC
This sequence comes from Sphingobium sp. AntQ-1, assembly GCF_028538045.1. Classification (NCBI taxonomy): domain Bacteria; kingdom Pseudomonadati; phylum Pseudomonadota; class Alphaproteobacteria; order Sphingomonadales; family Sphingobiaceae; genus Sphingobium; species Sphingobium sp. AntQ-1. The sequence goes on along the minus strand of NZ_CP117158.1, from coordinate 1,590,690 downwards.
GTTGAAGGCGACATGGCCGAAGGGCAGGCCAGCGTCGCGCCAGCGGCGGCAGTCGGCCAGGATGCCGTCGATCATCTGCGCGGTGATGGCGGGGCCAAGTTCGGGATGTTCGAAGGCGGCGGCGATGTCGCCGGGCATGATGGTCGCGCCCGTCGCGGTGGGGCAGCGGAACAGCGCCTCGAAACCAACCAGCGCGCCGGTGGCGAGGTCGATCTTGGGCTGATACCAGGGACGGGGGCGCTCCTGCGCCAATATCTGGCGCGCGCGGTCGAGCATGGTCGCTTCCCGCTCCCAATTGACGAGCAGCGCCGGTTCGAAAAGGGTGGCGCGGCCGCGGCCGCTATTCTTGGCGTGATAAAGGGCGATGTCGGCATGTTTGATCAGGGCGGTGACATCGCCGCCATGGTCGGGGAACAGCGCCACGCCGATGCTGACCCGCGCCTCGATCGGCCGGCCGCGAAAGCTGAGCGGGGGATGGAGATGTTCGGTGATGCGCGCCAATATGGGCGCCAGCGCGTCGACGTCGGGCAGGCGCGTCAGCAGCACCGCAAATTCGTCGCCGCCCATGCGCGCGACCAGGTCGCCCGGCCGCAGCGCCGCGCGCAGGCGATCGGCCACGGCGCAGAGCAGCGCGTCGCCCGCATCATGGCCGGCGGTATCGTTGACCCGCTTGAATTCATCCAGATCGATCAGCAAAATCGCCGATTGGGTCGAATCCACCAGTCGGCTGGCCGGGCCGCTCGTCGCCTGGGTCACGGCAGCCATGAAATGGGCGCGGTTGGCAAGGCCAGTCAGTGCGTCGGTCATGGCCAGCCGCTCGAGATGTTGTTCGGCTTCCTTGCGTTCGGTGATGTCCACGACGCTGGTCACGATGCAGGGCGTGTCGTCGACGACGATCGGGCGCGAGGACAGCAATGTGTCGCGAATCTGTCCGTCCGCCCGGCGCAGGCGGCATTCGAAATTGTCGACGCGCTCTTCCCGCTGCAACATCCCGAACAGCAGGTTGCGGATCGGCAGGTCGACATAGGTCTGCTCCACATGCGCAAGCGGGATGTCGCTGCCGGCGGCAAAGGCGTCCTGCGCGGCCTGGTTCAGGCGCAGGATGCTGCCATCGCGCCGGGTGACGAGCAGGGGGATGGGCACGGCCATGAACATCCGCTCCAGCGCGTCGAGGCTGTTGGCCAGCGCCGCCTGCGCCACCTGCGCCAGTCGGCCGGCGGTCCATTCCTGCCGTTGCAGCCGGTTGTGCCGGGTGATGGCCATCCACATGCCGCAATGCAGGATCAGCATCGCCAGGACCATGCCGATCGCTGTCTGACTATGCGGCGCAGGGGCAAGATAGCCGGTCAGCATCGCGACCGCGCAGGCCAGGCCGCCGCCGGCATTGCCGCGGAAGCTGGTGGGCACGACGAGGTAGAAGACGAGCGGCAGCATGACCAGCACGAAGAGGGCAATGTCGCTGCGCGAACTGACGAGCAGCGCCACGCCGATGGCGGTGATCCCCTGCCACAGGAAGCAGAGTCGCTCCAGCGCGGAGAAGCTGCGGGTGTAGCGCCACAGAGCGAGGCACAGCAGCGATCCGGCGACCACGGCGAGGCGGGCGGGAATGGCGACCCAGAAATGGGGGGTGCCGGCAAAGCGCCAGTCGCTGATCAGGAAGATGGCGTTCAGCAGCGCCGACAGGGCGAACAAGGTTCTGGCATGGCGGCGGGTTTCGGGGAGTCGTTCGGCCTGGAACGCCGATTCCCGGTCGGGATCGCGAAACTCGCCGGTTAAAGGGGATAATATCGTCACGTCGCGTCCAGGCTCAGCGGGTTGTCATCATAGGACTGTTAAGGTTATCAATTTACTAAGTGCCTGAAAAAGCGTGTACCTGAAAAGCGCCGATCGCCGCCGACGCTGCTCGCTTGACCGGCCGGACGTCGATGGCTATAGGCGCGGCTGCCCAGCGGCCTTGCCGTGCGAAGACTCGTCTCCTCGCGTCATATCAACTGGGCGACACTAGAGCTGAACATTGCCGGGTGCTCTTGCGGCTCCAGGGGGCTTATGCCCACCGGGGCCTTTGCCGTTTGGACGAATCATTCCTCCAGGCGGTGCGAGACGCGGGGATGCCCAGGTAAAGTAACTGAAAAAGGTGAAGGGCTTCATGCCAACAATCAATCAGCTAGTCCGCAAGGGCCGCGAGCTGCAGAAGACCAAGAGCAAGGTCCCTGCAATGGATGCAAACCCGCAAAAGCGCGGCGTTTGCACCCGCGTCTATACGACGACCCCGAAGAAGCCGAACTCGGCGCTTCGCAAGGTGGCCAAGGTTCGCCTGGTCAACCAGCGCGAAGTCATCACCTATATTCCGGGTGAAGGCCATAACCTGCAGGAGCACAGTGTCGTGCTGATCCGCGGCGGCCGTGTGCGAGATCTTCCGGGCGTGCGCTATCACGTTCTTCGCGGCGTTCTGGATACCCAGGGCGTCAAGGATCGCAAGCAGAGCCGTTCGAAGTACGGCGCGAAGCGTCCGAAGTAAGGGGAGAACAATAATATGTCACGTCGTCGTCGCCCCGAAAAGCGCATCATCCTGCCCGATCCCAAATATGGCGATCAGGTTCTGTCCAAGTTCATGAACTCCATCATGCAGGACGGCAAGAAAGCCGTTGCTGAATCGATCGTTTATGGCGCCCTCGAAACCGTCGAGGCCCGCGCCAAGAAGGATCCGATCGGCATGTTCCATGACGCGCTGAACAACATCAAGCCCGGCATCGAGGTCCGCAGCCGCCGCGTCGGCGGCGCCACCTATCAGGTGCCTGTCGAAGTCCGCCCGGAGCGGTCGCAGGCCCTGGCCATCCGCTGGCTGATCACCGCTGCGCGCAATCGCAGCGAGACCACCATGGCCGCTCGCCTGTCGGGCGAGTTGATGGATGCCGCCAACAACCGCGGCAATGCGGTCAAGAAGCGCGAAGACACGCACCGCATGGCGGAAGCGAACCGCGCTTTCTCGCACTATCGCTGGTAAAAATGATCAACGGAACAGGCGCCTTGCGGTGTCTGTCCCGTTTTTCGCTCTAAAAATCCATCCGTTCGTCGTGGGCCTACCCATGGCGGACGGATTGGTTTAGGGGCGCGCCCAGATCTAACGAATCCCCAACCGCCGGCGCGCCGGCAACGGAGAAGCATCATGGCCCGCAGCCATCCGCTCGAGAAATATCGCAACTTCGGTATCATGGCGCATATCGACGCCGGCAAGACCACCACGACCGAGCGCATCCTTTACTATACCGGCAAGTCCTACAAGATCGGCGAAGTCCATGACGGCGCCGCGACCATGGACTGGATGGAGCAGGAGCAGGAGCGTGGCATCACCATCACGTCGGCTGCGACGACCTGCATCTGGAACGACCACCGCCTGAACATCATCGATACCCCTGGCCACGTCGATTTCACCATCGAAGTCGAGCGTTCGCTGCGCGTGCTGGACGGCGCGGTCGCCGCGTTCGACGGCGTCGCCGGCGTTGAGCCGCAGTCGGAAACCGTGTGGCGCCAGGCGGACAAGTATAAGGTTCCGCGGATGTGCTTCATCAACAAGCTCGACCGCACCGGCGCCAATTTCTATTATTGCGTGCAGACGATCATCGATCGCCTGGGCGCAACCCCGGCCGTTCTCTATCTCCCCATCGGCGCGGAGAGCGAGTTCAAGGGCCTGGTCGATCTGGTCGAGGACCGCGCCATCATCTGGAAGGATGAGAATCTGGGCGCCGAATTCTCCTATGAAGAGATTCCGGCCGACCTCGCCGACAAGGCCGCCGAATATCGCGAAAAGCTGATCGAACTCGCCGTCGAACAGGACGACGAGGCGATGGAAGCCTATCTCGAAGGCAATCTGCCCGACACCGCGACGCTGAAGGCGCTGATCCGCAAGGGCACGCTGAACCAGTCGTTCGTGCCGGTGCTGTGCGGCTCGGCGTTCAAGAACAAGGGCGTTCAGCCCCTGCTCGACGCGGTCGTGGACTATCTGCCTTCGCCGCTGGACATCGAAGACGTGCAGGGCATCAATCCCGATACCGACGAGCCGGATAGCCGCGCGACGGCGGACGACGCGCCTTTCTCCGGCCTGGCGTTCAAGATCATGAACGATCCGTTCGTAGGCTCGCTGACCTTCCTGCGCGTCTATTCGGGCACCCTGACCAAGGGCACCTATCTGAACTCGGTCAAGGACAAGAAGGAAAAGATCGGTCGTATGCTGTTGATGCATGCGAACAGCCGTGAAGACATTGATGCGGCCTATGCCGGCGATATCGTCGCGCTGGCCGGCATGAAGGAAACCACGACCGGGGACACGCTGTGCGCCGAGCGCAAGCCGATCATCCTGGAGCGAATGGAATTCCCTGAGCCGGTCATCGAACTGTCGGTCGAACCCAAGACCAAGGCCGACCAGGAAAAGATGGGCGTCGCGCTCAACCGCCTGGCCGCCGAAGATCCGTCCTTCCGCGTGTCGACCGACCACGAATCGGGTCAGACCATCATCAAGGGCATGGGCGAGCTTCACCTCGAAATCCTGGTCGACCGCATGAAGCGCGAGTTCAAGGTCGAGGCGAACGTCGGTGCGCCGCAGGTGGCCTATCGCGAATATCTCAAGAAGGCCGTCGACGTCGATTATACCCACAAGAAGCAGTCGGGCGGCACCGGCCAGTTCGGCCGCATCAAGGTGAAGGTCACGCCGGGCGAGCGCGGTGCGGGCATCATCTTCAAGGATGAGATCAAGGGCGGTAATATTCCCAAGGAATATATCCCGGCGATCGAAAAGGGTATGCGCGAAACCGCAGCGACCGGTTCGCTGATCGGCTTCCCGATCATCGATTTTGAGATCAACCTGTATGACGGCGCCTATCATGACGTCGATTCGTCGGCGCTGGCGTTCGAAATCACCGGTCGCGCCGCGATGCGCGAAGTCGCGCAGAAATCGGGCATCACGCTGCTCGAACCGGTCATGAAGGTCGAAGTCGTCACCCCGGAAGAATATCTGGGCGACGTCATCGGTGACATGAACAGCCGTCGCGGTCAGATCCAGGGCACCGATACGCGCGGCAACGCGCAGATCGTGGAAGCGATGGTGCCGCTGGCCAACATGTTCGGCTATGTGAATTCGCTACGTTCGTTCACCCAAGGGCGTGCGAACTATTCGATGACCTTCTCGCATTATGACGAAGTGCCGCAGAATGTGGCGGATGAAGTCAAGGCGAAGATGGCCTGATGACTTTCCCATGCCGAGCCGTGCGAACGGCTCGGTTAGGGGCTGGTAATCTGTAAATTTGCTGCTATGGACGCGCCTTCGCGAGGCGCGGCCGAGCGGTCAGACCCAAGCTGATTTTGATTAGAAGGTAGGATAAAATGGCTAAGGCTAAGTTTGAGCGGAACAAGCCGCACTGCAACATCGGAACCATCGGTCACGTCGACCATGGCAAGACCTCGCTGACCGCAGCGATCACGAAGGTTCTGGCCGAAACCGGCGGCGCGACCTTCACCTCGTACGACAATATCGACAAGGCGCCCGAAGAGCGCGAGCGCGGCATCACCATTTCGACCGCCCACGTCGAATATGAGACTGAAGCCCGCCACTATGCGCATGTCGATTGCCCTGGTCACGCTGACTATGTGAAGAACATGATCACCGGCGCCGCCCAGATGGATGGCGCGATCCTGGTCGTGTCGGCCACCGACGGCCCGATGCCCCAGACCCGTGAGCACATCCTGCTCGCCCGTCAGGTCGGCGTTCCCCAGTTGGTCGTGTTCATGAACAAGGTCGATCTGGTCGACGACGCCGAAATTCTTGAGCTGGTCGAGCTGGAAATCCGCGAACTGCTCAGCAGCTACGATTTCGACGGCGACAACATCCCCGTCATCCCCGGTTCGGCCGTCGCCGCGCTGCAGGATAAGACCCCGGAAATCGGCCATGACGCCGTTCTGGCTCTGATGGCTGCCGTCGATAGCTGGATTCCGCAGCCTGAGCGTCCGGTCGACAAGCCGTTCCTGATGCCGATCGAAGACGTGTTCTCGATTTCCGGTCGCGGCACCGTCGTCACCGGCCGCGTCGAAACCGGCATCATCAAGGTTGGTGAAGAAGTCGAGATCGTCGGCCTCAAGGACACCACCAAGACGACCGTGACCGGCGTGGAAATGTTCCGCAAGCTGCTCGACGAAGGTCGTGCTGGCGACAATATCGGCGCCCTGGTGCGTGGCACGAAGCGTGAAGACGTGGAGCGTGGTCAGGTTCTGGCGAAGCCGGGCACCATCACCCCGCACACCGAGTTCGACGCCGAAGTGTACGTCCTGTCGAAGGAAGAAGGCGGCCGTCACACCCCGTTCTTCGCCAACTATCGCCCTCAGTTCTATTTCCGCACGACGGACGTGACCGGCGAAGTGATCCTTCCCGAAGGCACCGAGATGGTCATGCCTGGCGATAACGTGAAGCTCGGCGTCAAGCTGATCGCTCCGATCGCCATGGATGCCGGTCTGCGCTTCGCGATTCGCGAAGGCGGCCGCACCGTCGGCGCAGGGGTTGTCGGAACGATCTCGAAGTAATATAGGACCGCAGCGGCGCGAATCGCCTGATTCGCGCCGCTCGGAATTTTAACCGCCCCGGATCGCCTTTCTCCGGCTCGCAAGAGCTAGAAGGGTAATATACGGGGCGGATATTTTTTGGTTGGCGCATTTTCACAAATCATCGGCTGCTCCGGCTGATTTTTGAAAATGCTCTGAGTTTTTGGCTCTTTCGCATCGGTACAGGAACTATGGACAGCAACATCCGCATTCGTCTCAAGGCGTTCGATCATCGCGTGCTTGACCAGGCGACCGGCGACATCGCCGACACCGCCCGCCGCACCGGCGCCCTTATCCGCGGTCCGATTCCCCTTCCGACGCGCATCGAAAAGTTCACGGTCAATCGTGGCCCGCACATCGACAAGAAGTCGCGCGAGCAGTTCGAGGTCCGCACTTACAAGCGTATGCTTGACATTGTGCAGCCGACGCCGCAGACGGTCGACGCGCTGATGAAGCTGGACCTGGCTGCCGGCGTGAACGTCGAGATCAAGCTGGCCTAAGCCGGCAAGTCCCTGCTCTCCGTAAGGTGGGCAGGGTATCGGGTATTCCGGGAAACCGGAAGCTCAAACGACACAAGGGATACCGCACAGAGCTGGGCAACCAGAGGGTCTGTGGTTCTGGTCCCCCGTCGCCGTTCCTGAGAAGGAGTGGCATCCAACCCGGACGGGGTGATCTGCACATTGGGTTGGCCGCGAAGGAGAAATCCTGAGCGGTTTTTTCGTTGGATACGCCCGTTGCCCAGAATGACTGGAGCTGCGGGCCTCTATGGGAGTAACAAGTGATGCGCACAGGCGTGATCGCTAAGAAAGTCGGGATGACCCGTCTGTTCCAAGAGGACGGACGTCATATTCCGGTTACGGTTTTGGCCCTTGAGGGCAATCAGGTCGTGGCGCGCAAGGATGTCGACAGCGACGGCTATATCGCCGTTCAGCTCGGCGCCGGTGTCGCCAAGGTGAAGAATGTCGCCAAGCCGCAGCGTGGCCACTTCGCCAAGGCGGAGGTCGAGCCCAAGGCTCGCCTGGTCGAATTCCGCGTCGCCGAGGATGCGCTCCTCGACGTCGGCGCTGAAATCGCCGCTGACCATTTCATCGACGGCCAGCTGGTCGACGTGTCGGGTCACACGCAGGGCAAGGGCTTTGCCGGCGCCATGAAGCGCTGGGGCTTCGGCGGTATGCGCGCCACCCACGGCGTGTCCATCAGCCACCGTGCGCATGGTTCGACCGGCAACCGCCAGGATCCGGGCCGCGTCTTCAAGAACAAGAAGATGGCCGGTCACATGGGCGACCGCGAGCGGACCCAGCAGAATCTCGAAATCGTCCGCACGGACGTCGAGCGTGGTCTGATCTTCGTCAAGGGCAGCGTTCCGGGCGCCAAGGGCACCTGGTTGACCATCAAGGATTCCGTCAAGGTTCCTCGTCCGGCCGACGTTCCCTATCCCGCCAGCCTGAAGAAGGCTGACAACAGCAACGACGCTCCGGCGAACACCCCGGCGGAAGACGCCGCGGCTCCCGAAGCGACCGAAGGCCAGGAGGGCTAAACCATGAAGGTCAAGGTACAGACCCTCGACGCAGCGGAAGCTGGCGATCTGGAGCTTAACGACGCCGTGTTCGGTATCGAGCCCCGCGCCGACATCCTGCACCGCGTCGTCACCTGGCAGCTCGAAAAGCGTCGCGGCACCGCCCGCGGCACCCGCGAGCGTAGCGACGTCGCCCGCACCGGCAAGAAGTTCGGCCGCCAGAAGGGCGGCGGCACCGCCCGTCACGGCGATCGCCGCGCGCCGGTGTTCATCGGTGGTGGTAAGGCGCACGGCGCCCGCGTCCGCGACTTCAACCCCTCGCTGAACAAGAAGGTTCGCGCGCTGGGTCTGAAGATGGCGCTGTCGTCGAAGGTCAAGAGCGGCACGCTCACGATCATCGACAGCCTGGACGTCGCCGACGGCAAGACCAAGGCGCTGGTCGCCAGCCTTGCCAAGCTGAACCTCACCAAGGTGCTGTTCATCGACGGCGACGCGGTGAACGTCAGCTTCGCGAAGGCTTCGGCGAACATCATCGGCGTGGACCTGCTCCCCGCCGTTGGCGCCAATGTCTATGACATCCTGAAAGCCGACTCGCTGGTGCTTACCCGCGCCGCGGTCGAAAAGCTGGAGGCTCGTTTCAATGGCTAAAAAGCAAGCCGGAACCGTCGACAACCGTCATTATGACGTCGTTGTCGCGCCGCACATCACCGAGAAGTCGACCCTTCTCAGCGAAAACAACGCCGTGGTCTTCAAGGTGGCGGGCACTGCCTCCAAGCCTGAGATCAAGGCCGCTGTCGAGGCGATCTGGGGTGTGGACGTCAAGAGCGTCAACACGCTGGTCACGAAGGGCAAGACGAAGCGCTGGAAGGGCAAGCCCTACAAGCGTTCGGACGTGAAGAAGGCGATCGTCCGCCTGGCCGAAGGCCAGTCGATCGATATCACCGAGGGAGTCCGCTGAGATGGCTCTGAAGCATTATAACCCGACGAGCCCCGCTCGCCGCGGCCTGATTCTGGTCGACAAGTCCAGCCTGCACAAGGGCAAGCCCGTCAAGGCGCTGACCGAAGGCAAGCGCAAGACCGGTGGCCGCAACAACAAGGGTCATGTGACCTCGCGCGGGATCGGTGGCGGTCACAAGCAGCGCTATCGCATCATCGACTTCAAGCGTCGCTTGTGGGATGTCGAAGGTACGGTCGAGCGTCTGGAATATGACCCCAACCGCACCGCGTTCATCGCGCTGGTCAACTATCCCGACGGCACCCAGAACTATATTCTGGCGCCGCAGCGTCTTGCCCCCGGTGACAAGGTCATCGCGGCCAAGAAGACCGACGTGAAGCCGGGCAACGCGATGGAACTGGGTCAGATGCCGGTCGGCACGATCATCCACAACATCGAGATGAAGCCGGGCAAGGGCGGTCAACTCTGCCGTTCGGCGGGTACTTACGCCCAGCTGGTCGGTCGCGATCGCGGCATGGTGATGGTGCGTTTGTCTTCGGGCGAGCAGCGCTACATCCGTTCGGACTGCATGGGCACCATCGGCGCCGTCAGCAACCCGGACAATGGCAACACCAACCTGGCCAAGGCAGGCCGCAACCGTTGGAACGGCATCCGCCCGCTGACCCGCGGCGTCGCCAAGAACCCGGTCGATCACCCTCATGGTGGTGGTGAAGGCCGGACTTCGGGCGGCCGTCATCCGGTTACCCCATGGGGCAAGCCGACCAAGGGTGCTCGCACTCGTCACAACAAGTCGACCGACAAGATGATCATCCGGTCGCGTCACGCCAAGAAGAAGAGGTAATCCGCGATGGCTCGTTCCGTCTGGAAAGGTCCTTTCGTGGACCTCAGCCTTCTAAAGAAGGCAGAAACGGCGCAGGACGCCGGTGGCCGCGCCCCGATCAAGACCTGGTCGCGTCGTTCCACCATCCTGCCCCAGTTCGTTGGCCTGACGTTCAGCGTCTATAACGGCCGCAAGCATGTTCCGGTGTCCGTGAACGAGGATATGGTGGGTCATAAGCTGGGTGAATTCGCCCCGACCCGCTTCTTCCCCGGCCATGCCGCCGACAAGAAGGGCAAGCGCTGATGAGCAAGGAAAAAGCTCCCCGTCGCGTCGCCGACAATGAGGCGCTGGCCGTTGGCACGCAGATCCGTGGTTCGGCCCAGAAGCTGAACCTGGTCGCGACGCTGATCCGCGGCCGCAAGGTCGAGGACGCGCTGAACATCCTCGCCTTCTCCAAGAAGGCGATGGCTGTCGACGTGCGCAAGGTGCTGGCTTCGGCCATCGCCAACGCGGAAAACAACCATAATCTCGACGTCGATTCGCTGGTCGTCGCGGAAGCATCGGTGGGCAAGGCCTTCACCCTGAAGCGCTTCCACGCTCGCGGCCGCGGCAAGTCGACCCGTATCCTCAAGCCCTACAGCCGCGTGCGCATTGTCGTGCGTGAAGCTGGCGAAGAAGCGGAGGCGTAAGCACATGGGTCACAAGAGCAATCCGATCGGTCTGCGTCTCCAGATCAACCGTACCTGGGACAGCCGCTGGTTCGCCGAAGGCGCCGACTATGGTCGCCTTCTGCTGGAGGATCTCAAGATCCGCCAGTTCATCTTCAAGACGCTGCCGCAGGCCGCGATCTCCAAGGTCGTGATCGAGCGTCCGGCCAAGCTGTGCCGCGTGTCGATCTATGCCGCCCGTCCGGGCGTCATCATCGGCAAGAAGGGTGCGGACATCGAAAAGCTTCGCAAGAAGCTGGGCGCGCTGACCTCGTCCGACGTGTCGCTGAACATCGTCGAGATCCGCAAGCCGGAAGTCGATTCCAAGCTCGTCGCACAGGGCATCGCCGATCAGCTGGAACGCCGCGTGGCATTCCGTCGCGCCATGAAGCGTGCGGTGCAGTCGGCCCTGCGTCTGGGCGCCGAAGGCATCAAGATCACCTGCGGCGGCCGTCTGGGCGGCGCAGAGATCGCGCGCGTCGAATGGTATCGCGAAGGTCGCGTTCCGCTGCACACGCTGCGTGCGAACGTCGACTATGCCGAAGCCACGGCGCATACCGCCTATGGCGTTTGCGGCATCAAGGTCTGGATCTTCAAGGGCGAGATTCTCGGCCATGATCCGTTCGCGACCGACCGGCTGATGCTGGAGGCTCAAACCTCCGGCGTGCGCCCGGCGCGTTGAAGATAAGAAGGTAATAGCGTCATGCTGCAACCGAAGAAAATGAAGTTCCGCAAGACCTTCAAGGGTCGGATCAAGGGCGATGCCAAGGGTGGCTCGGCTCTGAACTTCGGTTCCTATGGTCTCAAGGCCATGGAACCAGAGCGCGTCACCGCGCGCCAGATCGAAGCGGCCCGCCGCGCGATCACCCGCCATATCCGCCGTCAGGGCCGGTTGTGGATCCGCATCTTCCCCGACGTTCCAGTGTCGAAGAAGCCTGCCGAAGTCCGTCAGGGCAAGGGCAAGGGTTCGGTCGAATATTGGGCCGCCCGCGTGAAGCCGGGTCGCATCCTGTTCGAACTGGACGGCGTGCCCGGTCCGCTCGCAGCAGAGGCCTTCTCGCGCGCCGCGATGAAGCTGCCCATCAAGACCAAGGTCGTCGCCCGCCTCGGCGACACCTCGCATCTGGAGGGTTAAGCACATGGCGAATGTTGCAGACCTGAAGACCAAGACGGACGACGAACTGTCGACCGAACTGAACAACCTGAAGCGCGAGCAGTTCAATCTGCGTTTCCAGGCGGCCACCAACCAGCTGGAAAAGCCCAGCCGGGTCAAGGAAGTCCGTCGGTCGATCGCGCAGATCAAGACCCTGCAGACGGAGCGTAACAGCTCCGCTGCCAAGTAAAGGAACCACACGATGCCCAAGCGCGTGCTGACGGGAACTGTGGTTTCCGACAAGACCGACAAGACGGTGGTCGTTCGCGTGGAGCGCAAGGTGAAACATGCGCTCTACGGCAAGATCATTCGCCGTTCGAAGAAGTATCACGCCCATGACGAGGGCAATGTCTACAAGGAAGGCGAGACGGTCCGAATCGAAGAGACCGCCCCGATTTCCAAGCTCAAGACCTGGAAGGTCATCGAGCGCGTGGACACCCACAAGTCGCCGGAAACGGCGTCCTGAGGGACGGCTCGCTGAGCCTTTGACTCTAAATGCGACGCGGGGCTGGCCTTTTCCTTCGGAAAGGGTTACAGGCCCGCGCTTCGCGTAGAGTCACCGGGCTCTAGGCACGAAATTCGGAACCGCCGGGAATAACCCCGGTAGGCCAAATGAGAAGGAACCGGATCTATGATCCAGATGCAATCCAATCTTGACGTCGCTGACAACAGCGGCGCCAAGCGCGTCCAGTGCATCAAGGTGCTGGGCGGCTCGAAGCGTCGCTTCGCGGGCGTTGGCGACATCATCGTCGTCTCGATCAAGGAAGCCGCGCCGCGTGGCAAGGTGAAGAAGGGTGACGTGCATCGCGCCGTCATCGTGCGTACCGCCAAGGATATCCGCCGTGCAGACGGTTCGGTCATCCGCTTCGACGGCAACGCCGCTGTGCTGATCAACAAGAACGAGGAGCCGATCGGCACCCGTATCTTTGGCCCGGTCGTTCGCGAACTGCGCGCCAAGAAGCACATGAAGATCATCAGCCTTGCTCCAGAGGTGCTGTAATGAGCGCTGCTAAGATCAAGAAGGGCGACAAGATCGTCGTCCTGGCTGGCAAGGACAAGGGCCGTACCGGCGCCGTCCTCGCGGTGATGCCCAAGGACGACAAGGTTCTTGTCGAAGGCATCAACGTCCATGCCAAGCATCGCAAGCCCGATCAGGCGAACCCTCAGGGCGGCATCGAGCGCAAGCCTGCGCCGCTGCACATTTCGAATGTCGCTGTCGCTGACAAGGATGGCAAGCCGACCCGCGTTCGTTTCGAGGACCGCGACGGCAAGAAGGTCCGCGTCGCCGTCAAGTCCGGTGAGGTGCTGTAATGAGCGACAAATATATCCCGCGCTCCAAGGCGCAGTATGACGCTGAAATCGCCAAGGCGATGACCGAGAAGTTCGGTTACAAGAACGTCATGGAAGTCCCCAAGATCGACAAGATCACGCTCAACATGGGCGTGGGCGAAGCGACCCAGGACAAGAAGAAGGTCACGCAGGCCGCCGAGGAAATGGAACTGATCGCCGGCCAGAAGCCGGTCATCACCAAGGCGAAGAAGTCGATCGCGCAGTTCAAGCTGCGTGAAGGCATGCCCATCGGCGCCAAGGTCACGCTGCGCCGCGAGCGCATGTATGAATTCCTGGACCGCATGATCAACATCGCTCTGCCCCGCGTCCGCGATTTCCGTGGTCTCAACCCGAAGAGCTTCGATGGCCGTGGCAACTATGCCTTCGGCATCAAGGAGCAGATCATCTTCCCTGAGATCAGCTATGACCGTGTCGACAAGGTGCGCGGCATGGACATCATCGTGACCACCACCGCGAAGACGGACGACGAAGCGCGCGAACTGCTGCGCCTCTTCGGCTTCCCCTTCCCGCAGGAAGAAGAGAAGCAGGCGGCCTAATTTAGGCCCCGCTTCTCTCCCAACGCTAAAGCTAAGGAAGAGAACTTAAGTCATGGCGAAACTGAGTTCGATCAACAAGAATGAGCGCCGCAAGAAGCTGGTCAAGAAATATGCCGGCCGTTATGCGAAGCTCAAGACGATCGCGAACGATACCAGCGCAGACGATAGCGACCGTTTGATGGCGCGTCTGAAGATGGCGGAAATTCCCCGCAACGGCAACCCGACCCGCGTTCGGAACCGCTGCGAGATGACCGGCCGTCCGCGCGCCTATTACCGCAAGTTCCGGCTCTGCCGTATTCAGCTGCGCGATCTGGCCAACAAGGGCCTGATCCCCGGCGTCACCAAGTCGAGCTGGTAAGGATATCATCTCATGGCATTGACCGATCCCTTGGGTGATATGCTCACCCGCATCCGCAACGGGCAGCAGGCGAAGAAGGACAGCGTTATGTCCCCGGCGTCCAAGCTGCGCGCCCGCGTGCTCGACGTGCTTCAGCGTGAAGGCTACATCCGTGGCTATTCCGAAGAAGCCCTTGGCAGCCATCCCGGCTTGCGCATCGAGCTGAAATATTTCGAAGGCCAGCCGGCGATCAAGCATGTCGCCCGCGTGTCCAAGCCTGGTCGCCGCGTCTATTCGGGTTCCAAGGAACTGCCGATCGTGCGCAACGGCCTTGGCATCACCATTGTCTCCACGCCTCGCGGCGTTCTGTCCGATGCCGAAGCGCGCGAACAGAATGTCGGCGGCGAAGTGCTGGCGGAGGTGTTCTAATGAGCCGCATCGGTAAAAAGCCGGTTGCGATCCCCGCAGGGGTGACCGCGACCATCGAAGGCGGGCAGCTGTCGGTCAAGGGGCCCAAGGGCACCCTGGCCCTGCAGATGCGCGACGAGATCAGCTATACGCTCGAAAATGACGGCATTTCGGTGCAGCCCGCCAACAAGACCAAGCAGGCGCGCGCCTTCTGGGGTATGCAGCGGACGCTGGTGCAGAACCTGATCACCGGCGTGACCGAGGGCTTCTCCAAGAAGCTGCTCATCACCGGCGTCGGCTACCGCGCCAACTCGCAGGGCAAGAACCTGAAGCTGCAGCTTGGCTACAGCCATGACGTCGATTTCGCGATCCCCGACGGGATCGAGATCAAGACCCCGGATAACACCACGGTCGAGATCAGCGGCATCGACAAGCAGCAGGTCGGTCAGGTAGCGGCCGAAATCCGTCGCTGGCGCAAGCCCGAACCCTATAAGGGCAAGGGTATCAAATACGCTGGCGAATTCATCTTCCGCAAGGAAGGGAAGAAGAAGTAAGATGGCAAAGCTTTCCCTCTTCGCGCGGCGTCGTCGCCGCGTTCGCACCGCGCTCAAGGCTGTTTCGGGCACCCGCCCGCGCCTCAGCGTTCACCGTTCGGGCCGTCACATCTACGCCCAAGTCATCGATGACGCGCAGGGCAAGACCGTTGCCGCCGCATCGACCCTGGACAAGGACGTGCGCGGCAAGACCGGCGCCACTTCGGAAGCGGCTGCCGATGTCGGAAAGCGCGTCGCCGCCGCGGCGACCGCTGCCGGCGTCACCCGCGTCGTGTTCGACCGTGGTGGCTTCCTGTTCCATGGCCGCGTGAAGGCGCTGGCCGACGCGGCTCGTGAAGCCGGGCTGGAGTTCTGATCATGGCTGACGAAAACACCAACGAAGTCGTCGCACCCGTCGAGGGCGCAGAAGCGACAGCACCGACCGAGGGTCGTGGTCCCGGCCGTGGCCGTGGCAACCGCGGCGGCGGCGGCAATGATCGCAACCGTGGCGATCGCGGCGGCCGTGGTCGGCGCGATGATCGTCGTGGCGGCAACCGCGACGAAGATCAGGGCGAAGAACTGATCGAGAAGCTGGTCCACATCAACCGCGTGTCCAAGACCGTGAAGGGCGGCAAGCGCTTCGGTTTCGCGGCGCTGGTCGTCGTAGGCGATGGCAAGGGCCGTGCAGGCTTTGGCCATGGCAAGGCGCGCGAAGTGCCAGAAGCCATCAGCAAGGCGACCGCCGCCGCCAAGAAGGCGATGGTCCGCGTTCCGCTGAAGGAAGGCCGCACCCTGCATCATGATGGCCTGGGCCATTTCGGTGCGGGCAAGGTGACGGTTCGTTCGGCCCCGGCCGGTACGGGCATCATCGCCGGCGGTCCGATGCGCGCCGTGTTCGAAAGCCTCGGCGTCGCTGACGTCGTGACCAAGTCGAACGGCACGTCGAACCCCTATAACATGATCCGTGCGACCTTCGCGGCGCTGGTCGAACAGACCAGCCCCAAGTCGGTGGCGCAGCGTCGCGGCAAGAAGGTCGCCGACCTTCTGCGTCGTGGTGGTGCATCCGCTGACGTCGCGCAGGCTGATGCCGAAGCGATTGCGGAGTAACTGATATGGCGAAGATCAAGATCAAGCAGATCGGTTCGCCGATCCGCCGTCCCGCCGACCAGAAGAAGATTCTGGTCGGTCTGGGCCTTGGCAAGATGAACCGTGTGGTGGAGCTTGAAGACACGGCGGAAGTCCGCGGTGCGATCAAGAAGCTGCCGCACATGGTTGCGGTCGTCGAAGGCTGAGCCTTTCGACCCTATGAAAAGAGGCGAAGGAGGGGGCGACCCCTCTTTCGTTTTTTTCAGAGGCGCGCTACAGGCGCGCTTCTGAAAATCCCAGCACAGGCTGGGATCTCATGCCGGATGGCGCGTCCTTGCCAAAGGAAACCCCCGGTTCTCAATCGCTGGCTGCATCCGCAAGGGCGCGTCCAGATCAACCCGGCCCCAGCCTTCGCTGGGGCGGCATGATTGTCCAAGGACAACCATGCCTCGCGCGAACCAAGCGAAAGCGAGTGCACGATATGACTTTCAAACTGAACGACATCCGCGACAATGATGGCGCCCGCAAGGGCCGTATGCGCGTTGGACGCGGCATCGGTTCCGGCAAGGGCAAGACCGCCGGTCGCGGCCAGAAGGGCGCCAAGGCGCGTTCCGGCGTTGCCATCAATGGCTTCGAAGGTGGCCAAATGCCGCTCCACATGCGCATCCCGAAGCGCGGCTTCAACAACATCTTCGCGAACGACTATGCGATCGTAAACCTGGGCGCCGTGCAGAAGGCGATCGACGCCGGCAAGCTGGACGCTGCCGCGACTATCGACCAGGCCGCTTTGAACGCCGCCAACCTGACCCGCGGTGGCAAGGACGGCGTCCGTCTGCTGGCCAAGGGCGAACTGACAGCCAAGGTCAGCTTCCTGGTCGCCGGCGCGTCGCAGAGCGCGATCGACGCCGTGGCGAAGGCCGGTGGCAAGGTCGACGTGATCGCAGTCGTTCCGGCCGCCGACAAGGCGAAGGCCAAGAAGGGCGCCACCCTGGCCGCCAAGAAGGCCGCCCATAAGGGCTGATCTGCCTGTCGCAGACTTGCAAGCCCAGACTTGCAACAACGGCCCCGCTGCCCGATATGGGTTGGCGGGGTCATGCGTATCGGGGGGAATCCATTTGTCGCGCAGGCGGCAACTCCCCGTTCGACACGCTGAACCCGTCCCGCTAAGGGATGAGCGATTCCGCTCCGGGGCTTGATGCCCCGGCAAGAGTGATTTGAAGGGCAGCCACCATGGCATCGAGAGCCGACCAGCTCGCATCCAATCTCAGCCTCGCAAAGTTCAGCCAGGCGACCGACCTCAAGAAGCGCCTGTGGTTCACGCTGGGCGCCTTGATCGTCTTCCGTTTCCTCAGCTTCGTGCCGCTGCCCGGCGTCGATCCGACCGCGCTGTCGCAGCTTTACAGCCAGACCAATGGCGGCATTCTCGACATCTTCAACACCTTTTCGGGTGGGTCGCTGTCGCGCATGAGCCTGATCGCGCTGGGCGTGATGCCCTATATCACCGCTTCGATCGTGGTGCAGCTGGGCGCCAGCCTCTCGCCGCAACTCGCGGCGATCAAGAAGGAAGGCGAAAGCGGGCGCAAGAAACTGAACCAATATACCCGTTACGGCACGGTCGGCCTGACTGCGGTACAGGGCTATTTCATCGCCGTTGGCCTGGAAAGCTTTGGCGCGCAGTCGGGCGTCGCGGCGGTGATCGAGCCTGGTGTGTTGTTCCGCCTGACGGCGGTCGTATCGCTGATCGGTGGCACCATGTTCCTGATGTGGCTGGGTGAACAGATCACCTCGCGCGGGATCGGCAACGGCGTGTCGCTCATCATCATGGCGGGCATCGTCGCCCAGTTGCCGGTGACGCTGAGTAACCTGTTCAAATCGGGCAGCGAGGGGTCGATTTCCGGCCTGCTCATCATGTTCGTCATGGTGATGGCGCTGGGCCTGATCCTGCTGATCTGCTTCATGGAGCGGGCGCAGCGCCGTGTGCTGATCCAATATCCCAAGCGCCAGACACGCCAGGGCCTGATGCAGGCCGATCGCAGCCATCTGCCGCTCAAGGTCAATACCGCCGGCGTCATCCCGCCGATCTTCGCGTCGTCGCTGCTGCTGATGCCGCTGACCATTTCGCAGTTCGCGGGGCAGACGGTCGCGGGCGAAAGCAAGTGGGGCGATTTCGTTCTGACGCTGAACCAGTATCTGTCGCATGGCAGCCCTGTCTATATGGCGCTTTATGGCCTGGGCATCGTCTTCTTCTGCTTCTTCTACACCGCCGTGGTGTTCAACCCGGAAGAGACGGCCGATAATCTCAAGCGCAATGGCGGCTTTATTCCGGGCATCCGTCCGGGCAAGAACACCGAACATTATCTGGATTATGTGCTGACGCGCATCACCGTCATCGGCGCGGCCTATCTGGCCTTCATCTGCCTGGTGCCGGAATTCGCCATCGCGCGGGCGGGCATTCCCTTCTACCTTGGTGGGACTAGCCTGTTGATCGTCGTCAATGTTACGGTCGATACCGTGACCCAGATTCAAAGCCATCTGCTCGCTCACCAATATGGGGATCTGATCAAGAAGGCGAAGCTCAAGGGTCGCCTGCGCTAAGGCGACCACAAACAAGGGCGCACAACAGGGGAGTATGCGCGCAATGAACATCATTCTGCTTGGACCGCCGGGGGCGGGCAAGGGAACGCAGGCGAGTCGGCTGGTCGAGCAACGTGGCATGGTGCAACTGTCCACGGGCGACATGCTGCGCGCCGCGGTGAAGGCGGGGACGCCGGTCGGGCTTCAGGCCAAGGTGCTGATGGAATCGGGCGCGCTGGTTCCCGATGAAGTGGTGTCGGGCATCATCGGCGAGGCGCTCGACGCGCTGGCGCCGGAGACGGGCGTCATTTTTGATGGCTATCCGCGGACGGAGGCCCAGGCCCATTCGCTCGACACCATCCTGTCGGACCGCCGCCGCACGCTCGATCATGTGATCGAATTGGAAGTGGATGAGGACGCGCTGGTCGAGCGCATCACTGGCCGCTTCACCTGTGGAACCTGTGGCGCTGGCTATCATGACCTGTTCCACAAGCCCAAGGTCGAAGATACGTGCGACAAATGCGGCGGTCACGAATTCAAGCGTCGGCCGGACGATAATGAGGAAACGGTGCGCACCCGCATGGCCGAATATCGCGCCAAGACCGCGCCGATCCTGCCGATATACGAAGCGCGCGATATCGTATCGCGGGTGGACGGCATGGCCGACATGGGCGATGTGAGCACGGCGATCGCGGCCATATTGGACGGCGAGCCGGCTTGAGCTAAACTCCTCCCTTCGAAC
The DNA here is from genome assembly GCF_028538045.1 of Sphingobium sp. AntQ-1. NCBI lineage: Bacteria > Pseudomonadati > Pseudomonadota > Alphaproteobacteria > Sphingomonadales > Sphingobiaceae > Sphingobium > Sphingobium sp. AntQ-1. Next base: position 1,571,388 of record NZ_CP117158.1, on the reverse strand, counting down.
GAGGGGACGGCATGACATGCGCATGATCACATTATTGGGATGGGCTGGTGCAGCGATGGCTGCGCCGGCCCATTCCGTCGTTATGGTGACCAGCGACGTCGGTTTCGTTATCGAAAGCGAAGTCGAGATCGCGGCGGACGCCGATGCCGTCTATGCGCTGCTGCTGACGCCCGGCCGCTGGTGGAACGACGCCCACAGCTATAGCGGCGATTCGGCGAATATGACGATCGATGCCCATGCTGGCGGCTGTTTCTGCGAGACGATTCCGGCCAAGGCCGGCGCGGCCGGCTCGGTCGAGCATGGCCGCGTCATCTATGTCGTGCCGGGGCGGCAATTGCGTCTGTCCGGCGCGCTGGGACCTTTGCAGACCGATGCGGCGATCGGCACGCTCGACCTTGTGCTCACGCCGGCAGGCAAGGGAATGACGGTCCGCATGACCTATGTGGCCGGGGGCTATTTGCGTACCCGTCCCGCCCAGATCGCGCCCATGGTCGATCAGGTGCTGGGAGAACAATTGCAGGGCCTGAAACGGGTGGCGGAGACGCCGCCATCCTGATTGGCTTACCTCTGGTGAAGGATGTGGCGCAGCCTGTCGACGCCTTTTGGAAAGGAAGCAGCAAAGAAAAGCGCATTCGCTGCCCTCATTAACCACGATCTTAACGGATTTATTGCTCCGTTGTTGCTAAGAGGCGGCATGGACGGATCGCTGCGTAGTCGTGGCCGCTTGACGGAAATGGACGCATTGCGCGGCATAGGGGCGCTGTGCGTGTTGATCTTCCATTATTCCACCCGCTTCCACGAACTGTTTCCGCAAGCGGCGCATGTGCCGTTCAGTTTTCCCGGCGGCAATTATCGCGTCCTGTTGTTCTTCACCATTTCCGGTTTTGCGATCTTCTTCACGCTCGATCGCATCCGCACCGTGGCCGATTTCGTCGTCAATCGCTTCGCCCGTCTGTATCCCGCCTATCTGGTGGCGATGCTGCTGACGCTGGGCATCGAATATCTGGCGCAGGCGACGCAATTGTTGGTGGGACCAGTCGCGATCCTCGCCAATTTCACCATGCTCCAGGGCTTCGCCTTCATGCCGGAGGTGGACGGCGCCTATTGGACGCTGACGGTCGAGATCGCCTTTTATTTCTGCATGGTCGCTATCTGGAAATTCGTCGGCATTCGGCGGCTGGAGCCGGTGCTGGCACTCTGGCTGGCGGTGCGTTGGCTGTTCTGGCTGTGGCCGGACATGCCGGAACGGATCATCATGCTGCTGGTGCTGCGCTACACGCCCTTCTTCGTGATCGGGATGCTGGCCTACCGCCTCTGGTCGGGGCAGCGGACTCTGGCGCAGCAGGCTCCCTATGCGGCGCTCGCGCTGCTGTCTATCGCGACCATGGAGACATGGGACGTGACGATCGTGGGTTGTGTGCTGATGGCCGCCTTCCTGGCGCTGATCCACGGCCATCTGCGCTTCCTCAGCCTTCGCCCGCTCGTCTGGCTGGGTGGGATCAGCTACAGTTTCTACCTGATCCACCAGCATGTCGGCTTCGTCGTCATGCTGGAATTCGCCAAGGCGGGCTATAGTCCCTGGCTGGGCTTCGCCGCGGCCTTCGCCGTGGCGCTGACATTGGGCACAGTCATCAACCGGGTGGTGGAGCGGCCCGCGGGCGAAGCCATCATCGCTTGGTGGAAGCGCCGCCGCGACGCCCGATTGGCGATAGCGAGCGCAGCGACCATTCAGGGTTGAAGCACAAAAAGCGCAGCCGTTGCCGGCCGCGCCCTTTTTAATCCTATAGCTTTACTGTGCGACGGGCGCCGCGGCGGCCGCATTTTCGGGCAGGCCGCCCATCTGCGTCACCATCTTGGTATAGGCGTCCAGATAGGCCAGCACGATCACCTGGCCGATATCGGTATTCTGATAGCCGCCGCCGCCGACGGCGGCGAGGCCGCCCATCCAGCCAAGGCCGCTGCCACCGCCGAAGCTGAGGTCGGATTTGCGGAAATAGCCCTCGGCCATCACCTCCTCCTCGGTGGTGCGGGCGTTGACGACCGACAGCATGACATTGGCCTCGCTCTTCTTGATCGATATGCCGCCCGCCAACGCGCCCAAGGTGCGCCCGCCCAGGAAGCCGCCGACCAGACCGCCAAGGGCGTTGCCGCCGCTATTCTTGTTGGTGGTCACGATATCGGGCTGAATGAAATAATCCGCCGCCTTGACCTGGCCCTTGCCCAGATTCGACCCAGCCTGCAGTTCCCCGGAATCCGACATAGCCCGTTCCATATTGCGGCTCGCCATGGAGCGGCCGCGATTGACGATGCCGAAACAGCCCGATTGCTGCACGAACAACTTGATGATCGCTTCCGGACTGCCCAAGTTCAGTTCGCGCCACCATTGATTGTCGGGCTCGACGATCGCGACGGTGCCCAGGCGCTTGGTGCAGCGGGGAATTTCCATCTGCTTCTTGGTTTGGGCCTGCCGACCCGACGACCCCTTGTCCGCCGCGATCGCCTGCGGCGTCGCCATCGCCAGGCAGACCATGGCCGCCGTCAGCTTGTTCAATCCACGCATTTCAAGAACCCCGTTTGTTGCTTGATAGAGAGAATGTCGCGCGCCCCGTCTTTTGCGAAAGCTTATCACAGGGCAGGGATGCTTCCAAGCAATGCGGGCGGTCTATGACGGCCATTGTCATGGAATGCAGGCCTGGCGCGCGATCCTGCTGACAGGGCGCGCAACTGCTGCTATCGGCGCGCAATGACCGATCTCAGCCATATTCGCAATTTTTCCATCATCGCCCATATCGACCATGGCAAGTCGACGCTGGCCGACCGCCTGATCCAGCGCACGGGCGGCCTGACCGACCGCGAAATGAGCGCACAAGTCCTTGATAATATGGACATTGAGAAAGAGCGCGGCATCACCATCAAGGCGCAGACGGTGCGCCTTGATTATGTCGCGAAGGATGGGCAGACCTATGAACTGAACCTGATGGACACGCCGGGGCATGTCGACTTCGCCTATGAAGTCAGTCGCTCGCTCGCCGCGTGCGAAGGCGCGCTGCTGGTCGTGGACGCGGCGCAGGGCGTGGAGGCGCAGACGCTGGCCAATGTCTATCAGTCGATCGAACATGACCATGAGATCGTGCCGGTGCTCAACAAGATCGACCTGCCTGCCGCAGAACCGGAAAAGGTGCGCAAGGAAATCGAGGATGTGATCGGCCTCGATGCGTCCGAAGCCGTGCTGGCGTCGGCCAAGTCGGGTATCGGTATCGACGAAATCCTTGAAGCCATCGTCCGCAAAATTCCCCCGCCCAAGGGGGACCGCAACGCCCCGCTGGAGGCGATGCTGGTCGATAGCTGGTACGACCCTTATCTGGGCGTCGTCATCCTGGTCCGCGTGGTCAATGGCGTCATCAGGAAGGGCCAGGCGATCAAGTTCATGATCGGCGGCACCGAACATCTGATCGACCGGGTCGGCTGTATGCGCCCCAAGATCGAGCAATTGCCCGAACTGGCGGCGGGCGAAATCGGTTTCATCACCGCGCAGATCAAGGAAATCGCGCAGACCCGCGTCGGCGACACCATCACCACGGTCAAAAATGGCGCGAGCGTGCCGCTGCCGGGCTTCAAGGAAGTGCAGCCGGTGGTCTTCTGTGGCCTGTTCCCGGTCGACGCCAATGATTTCGACAAGCTGCGCGACTCCATCAGCAAGCTGCGCCTGAACGACGCCAGCTTCAGTTTCGAAATGGAAAGCAGCGCCGCGCTGGGCTTCGGCTTCCGCTGTGGGTTCCTGGGGTTGCTCCATCTGGAGATCATCCAGGAGCGGCTGACGCGCGAATATGACCTGGACCTCATCACCACCGCGCCGTCGGTGGTGTACAAGATCCAGTTGACCTATGGCGCGGGCGAGATCGAACTGCACAATCCCGCCGACATGCCCGACCCCACCAAGATCGACGAGATCGAGGAGCCATGGATCGAGGCGATCATCTATTGCCCCGACGAATATCTGGGTTCGATCCTCAAACTCTGCCAGGACCGGCGCGGCATCCAGAAGAACCTGACCTATGTTGGCGGCCGCGCGCAGGTGACTTATGAACTGCCGCTCAACGAAGTGGTGTTCGACTTCTACGATCGCCTGAAAAGCATCAGCCGGGGCTATGCCAGCTTCGACTATCACCAGATCGGCTATCGCGAGGGCGATCTCGTCAAGATGAGCATCATGGTCAATTCAGAGCCGGTCGATGCGCTGTCCATGATCGTCCATCGCGGCACCGCCGAATCGCGTGGTCGCGGCATGTGCGAACGGCTCAAGGATCTGATCCCCCGCCATCTGTTCAAAATCCCGATCCAGGCCGCGATCGGCGGCAAGGTGATCGCGCGCGAAACCATAGCCGCGATGCGCAAGGACGTGACCGCGAAATGCTATGGCGGCGACATCAGCCGCAAGAAGAAGCTGCTCGACAAGCAGAAGGAAGGCAAGAAGCGGATGCGCGAATATGGCAGCGTCCAGATCCCGCAGGAAGCCTTCATTGCCGCGCTGCGCATGGGCGACGAGAACTGATCGACCCGCACGCCGCGCTTCTGGGCCAGTTGGCCCGGATTGAACGGGCGGCGGCGTTTCTGGCCAACGGCATGTCCTGGGGCGTGTGTCCGCAAGCGGCGGGCAGGCGGCGTGACGCCATGCCCGCCAAGCTGATCGGCAATGGCTTGCGCGAACTTGACCTGTTCCTGACCGACCTGATCGTGGAGGCGGGGCGCGTCCACCGACTGGGCGTGGCGGCGGGGCGCGATCCGGGCATCCATCCGGGCCGCCGCATCTATAGCGCGGCGGAAGCCTGGCGGCGGGCCGGGCCGCAACTGGGGTTGGCGGTGGAAGCGCAGGCGCGTTTGCGCGAAATGCGCGCGGCGCAGAACCGCCATTGTTTCGGACGTTTGCGCGGCGAAGGGGCCGAGGCCGCCATGCAGCGCGCTTGCGCCGATTATGCGCGGCTGGCGGGCGAGGTGCTGGCGGCGGTCGGGGCGCGCGGGGGGTAGGGCATATTTCCCGGTCAGTTCGGCGATCAGCCGGCGCACCAGTTGATCGGGGTGCGCGACCAGGCTTTGGCGTGGCCTTTGAGGATCATTAACTGGCCGATCGACACGCCGTCGCGGAGCAGCAACCTGGCGGACGGATCAGGGTCGGCGGTATCTGGCCGGGCTTCGAACGCGCCGCCATTCAGCATCGCCGTCAGCGCGGCGCGGCCCCTCTGCGCGCGGTCGGCTTCGGCCGGACAGCGGGCGTCGGTCGCGCTGGGCACATGGATGTCGGCGATATGATAATGGCGGCCGCGCCAGGCATAAGTGCTGGCGGACAAGACGCAGGCGTCGCCCTTGGCGTCGTCGCACAGCGCGAACTGGTCGGTGATGGTCATCGGCGCAGCGTCCGCGTTCATGGGTTCGCCGTGGGCGGGCAGGATCTTGGCCAGCAACAGGGCCACGGCGATCGCCAGCGCCAGCGCGACTAGCAGAAGGCCGATCGGCACGACGCGCGTGCGCGTTTCCTGCTTCTCGTTCAGCCAGGCGCCGCTCTCGTCCGGGTGGCGATCGCCGACGTCGTACAGATTGCGTGCCATGATTCGTCCCAAATGGAGCGGACGCTTTACCATCGCTTATGGAAAATTTCGGTTAACCAGATGGAACGGCGCCGTGGGACAGCGTGCGCCTTGACGCCCCGACCGAGCCATGGTCAAGTCGCCGGGCTATAGCGACGGAGGCGGCGTGAGCGATACCTGGCTGTATGACGAGCATCCCGCGATGTTCCGGGCGCATCCTTTCCTGTTCCTGCTGCTGCTGGTTTCGGTGGTCGGCATCGTCGCGATCGCGATCTGGTGGGTGCTGCGCAAGGGCGAGCGGCTGGCTCTGAGCGAGCGGGACGTGTTGATGGAGCGCGGGTTGCTGGCCAAGCAGCGGACCGAGATTGCGCTGTCCAGTATACGGTCGGTGCGCATCACCCAGAGCCTGGGCCAGCGCGTCTTCGGCGTCGGCCATGTCGAACTGTTCAGCGCCGGGGACATGGCGGAAATCGCGATCAAGAACATGCCGCGGCCCGACCGTATCCGCGCGATCGCCGCCGCGCGCAACGTCGATCTGTTGCCGCAAAGATAGACTATTTCGTCCAGCCCCTTGACTTGAGCCGATATATTTCAACGATAGGGTGACTAAAGAGGGGTCGCAGAGCCTCAATTCGCAAGAGGACGCCATGTCAGGAACGTCCGTTCACAAAGGGGTGAACGGCGGGATAAGGGGTCGTCTTCCATGGTTGGTTTGCGAGTGATGCCGTCTTTGCCGGATCTTACGGCCGAGCAGCGCGCCGAAATCCGCCACGCTTGCGGCTTCGCCTGCGTGCGCTGCGGCGTCACCATCTATCGCTATCTGGGGTTGCCGGACGGACCGGGGGCGACTTTGCTATGCCCGACCTGCCACGGGCTGGTGGAGGAGGGGCGCTTGACCGCGACCCAGGTGCAAAGCTTCCATGCCAATCCGGTGGTGCGCCAGCGCCATTTCGCGCGCGACCGGCTGCCCTTTTCCGCCGAGTTGCCGCAGCTTATCGTCGGCGGATCGCGGTTGTTGCGCGACACGCCGATCCCGATAACGCTGGAGGGCGAACCGATCCTGATCTTCGCGCCGCCGCGCCGGACCAATGGCGCGACGCGGATCAGCGTGCGGCTGGGCTCGCCCGACGGGGTGGCGACCCAGATCATCGACGGCAATGAATGGAAGCCGACCGACGGCAGCTGGCATTTCTTGCTGCGCGGCGACCGTTACAGCATGATGGCGGCGCGGGGCGACGGGCTGGCGGTGCTGCGCATCGTCGCGCGCAACCGAATCGCGGTGGAGCATCTGCGCACCACGATCAACGGCCGCCGGCTGGAGGTGACGCCCGACTGGTTGGAGATTGACGGCAAGCGTCATGTCGACCGGATCGGCAGCGGGACGCTGATCGGGTTGGAGCTTTAAGCGGAAAACAGGTTCGCACTTTCCAGCGCGATGCTCCAGCGGATCAAATCTGTTCTACCAGAGCCGCAGGATTTCGTCGCATATGTTTTGGTCGAGCCTGTTGCGGCAGTTTGACCGACAATCTCGGCGCTTATCCACAGCATCGCGGCGAAGCCAGTCGAAGTGGCATGCACATGCTGCCGACAATCTGTTCCATCGTGTCTTCCAGCGCATTGGGAAAGGATTCCCCAAAACCGGCTTCATCCGTGCCATGATGTCGCATCAAGATATTGAGGAACATGAGACTGACGCTGATCAGCCGTCGTTGCGCCACATAGGGGGGGAGGTAATCGACGCGCTCGCGCATCAACTGTAGTGCTTCGGTCAAATGGGGCGGTTCCGATCCGCTAAAGTCGCCAAACTCTGGCGATCGGCTTTGCAGCAGATATTGGCTCAGGAAGCTCGCATAGGAGTGGTTGCCGTCGGCGTCGTGCAGATGAAGCTGTGGTAGCAGGATGATTTCGAGGATGGTCCGCGCATCCTTGAGGCTGCCGGTTGTCCTGGCGCGCTGGAGCATGGCGCCGCGTTCCGCCTCCATCTGCTCCATGCGATAGTCGAAAATGGCGCGTACCAAGCCTTCGCGCGATCCGAAATGATATTGCACGGCAGCATGATTGCCTTGGCCCGCTTTCGTCGCAATCTCCCGCATGGACGCGCCATTGATGCCATTTTGGGCGAAAAGCTGCTCCCCCGCCAGAATCAGGCGCGTTTTTCCGTCCATGGCTTCGATGGTCAGCGGGGCGCTCATTTCAATATCCACGTTCGCCACCGCAATATCCTAAAACAAGTGTAATATTTTTGACTGCCTGCATGGAGATGTCGTGAGTCCGAAAGGCGACCTATGCGTTCGCCAGCTTGCATGAAATATCAGGAAATTCAACTTTTCTCGAATTTCAGGGTCTGAATGACGCGCTCCGGCGAATTTTGCGCCGGGGACACCTCCCGACAAGCCAAGAACGCATTTACACTTGACTTAAATTGGCCGATGCGATTATTCCCTAATCGTCATTAGACAGGTCCTGCCGACGCCGCGCCAAGACGGTCAAAAACGGCATGACGCGACAGACGCTCAAGGAGAGACTTTCATGGCGATGGAAACCGGCCTTATCTTTCACCCCTATATGCGTCCAGGACGTACCGCGAGGCAGACTTTCGAATGGGGTGTCCAAAATAGCGTAGCCTGCGACAAGGCGGGCTTCACCTCCATGATGATCTCCGAACATGCGTCGCAGATATGGGAAAATATCCCCAACCCCGAACTGATCATGGCCGCCGCGGCGCTGCAGACGAGCCAGATCAAATTCGCGCCAATGGCGCATATTCTACCGCACCAGCATCCCGCAAAACTGGCCATCATGGTCGGCTGGCTCTCGCAGATTCTGGAAGGCCGCTATTTTCTGGGTATCGGCGCGGGCGCTTATCCGCAAGCATCCTATATCCATGGCATCAAGGATGCCGAACCGCAGATGCTGAACGATATGGTCCGCGAGTCGCTGAGCATCATGGAGAAGATCTGGAAGCGCGAGCCCTTCTTCTTCGAAGGCAAATATTGGGACGCGGGCTATCCCGAAGAGGCGCCTGCGGAAACCGAGGACGATGAGCAGCACATGCTCGCGAATTTCGCGCCCTATAACGGCGCGTTCCCGGAGATCGCCGTCACCGGGTTCAGCGCCAACTCCCCGTCGATGAAACTCGCCGGCGAAAAGAACTTCAAGCCCGTCTCGATCTACTCAGGGCTTGATGCGCTCAAGCGTCATTGGGAGATTTACGCGGAAGCCAATACCAAGGCGGGCTTCACCCCCATCCGCCAGCGTCATGCGGTATCGCAGACCGTATTCTGCGCCGATACCGATGCGGAAGCCAAGCGGCTCGTGATGGAAGGGCCGATCGGCTATTGCTTCAACAAATATTTGATCCCGATCTGGCATCGGTTCGGCATGATGGACGGCTTTGCCAAGGACGCGGGCATCGATCCGGCCGACGCCGACCTGGAATTCCTGGTGGATAACGTCTTTGTGGTCGGATCGCCCGATACGGTCGTCGACAAGCTCAACACGCTGTTCGAGGCGACCGGCGGCTGGGGCACGCTACAGGTCGAATCGCATGACTATTATGATGATCCCACGCCCTGGTGGAACTCGCTGGAACTGATCGCCAAGGAAGTGGCGCCGCGGGTCAAACTGCCCGGTGCCAAGGCAACCGCTGCGGAAACGGTGGCCGCCTGACAGGCAATAGGGAGGGGGGGATGAATTCTCCCCTTCCCATGCTTGTCCTAGACGGTCCCGCTGGCGAATCCATGTAGCAAAAGGTCGGCTGCCTGCTCGGCGATTTGCGCTGGTCCCAACTTGCCTGGCCGATACCAGGATGAACTGGAATCGAGCATCGCGATCAGAAATTTCCTGACCACGGTTGGGTCCAGTGCGGCGCTGGCGCTGCCGTCTGCCTGCGCAGCGACGATGAGGTCGCGCCAATAATTGTCGAAGCTGGAATAGGCGGCCAAAACCCGTCGACGCATTTCATCCGGCAAATCGTCGAACACGCGCGCTACGGCGGAGGAATAATCGTCGCCCGACAAAAGGAAGTCGATATGGGCCACGATCGCGGCGCGCAGGCGCACCAAGGGAGACGCTTCGAGTCCCAACACCTCGACACGGGCGACGATGTGGCGGCTGTTGCGGTAAATTCCTTCCATCATCACATCTTCGACCAGATGGTCCTTGGAAGGGAAATGATGATAGATGCTGGGCGCCAGCATCCCGGCGCCCTTGGCGATCTCACTGAGTTTCGCGCCCGCCAGCCCCTTTTGACGGAGGACTGTCGCGGCCGAGTCCAAAATGCGCGTTCGGCCATTATCTGCGTGTGCCATGGCGTCCCTTAGCAAAATCATAAGGGAAAGACAGCATCATGAAGCGTGGTTTCCGTCTACCCGGCATAAAGGGAATTAGGGACGCCTGGCGCGGGGGGAGCGAGAATTTCGAATAGGCCGCCAGCGAGCGGCTGTTCGGCAAATGTCGCGGCTGAAAAGCCCTGCGATCCAGTGATGAGGAAGAGCCGCTCATGGTCGCTGCCTCCAAAGGCAGGGCGAAGACCGCGCCGCACCGGCAGCCGTCGTTCCTCCAGCAATGTCGCGTCCGGCGCAAAGCGGCGCAGCACCCAGCTTTCGTAAAAGGCCATCCAGATGCAGCCTTCGACATCGACAGCCATTCCGTCGGGATAGCCGTCTTGCGGCTTGAAGTTCAGGAAGTCGCGGCGGTTCGATAGCGTGCCATCGTCGGCGACGTCATAGGCCCAACTGACCAGCGGCATGGAGTCGTTCACATAGGCGGTCCGACCATCGGGACTGAAAGCCGGCCCATTGGCAGTGACGATATTGCGTTCCTGCGTGCTGACGCCGCCATCGGCGTCCAGGCGATAGAGTTCGCCGGTGTTGCGCACGTCGAGTTTGCCGAGCGTGCTTTCCTTGTCATCGGTGGTCGTGCTTTCGTCCCACTGGCTGGAATCGCACGAACCGGACCAGTACCGTCCCTTGCGATCGGTGACGCCATCGTTGAGCCGGGCGATCTTGGGGTTGGGTATCGGATGGATGAACGGCGCATAAATCTGTTTGTGGGGATCGACATGGGCAAAGCCGTCGGCACAGGAGGCAACGAAGCCGCCGCTGGCGCGCGGCGCGATCGCGCTGATCCAGGCCGGCGCGTCCCAGCGTCCCGTGCGGCCGCTGTCGAGATGAAACCAGTTGATGCTGGGGGCTTCGATATCGACCCAGTAGATGCAGCCGTCCCGATCGTCCCAGACCGTGCTTTCGCCCAATATCGCCTTGGCGTCCCACAGGCACCGCCAGCCTTCGCCTTCCATCATCGACTCATCCTGTCTGCTGTTATAGTTTGATCACCGGGTCGCCAAAGGGATCGTCGCGCTGGCGGACCGCCGCCTTCAATCCCTCGTTGCGCACCGTTTCGTTGAACCGGGTGCGGCTGGCGGCCAGATGGCCACGCGCATCCATTTCGGCGGCCATGCGCTGCAAGGTGCGGGCGCCCATCAGTTCCAGACCAAGGTTCACGATCCGTTTGTTGGCGCTCAGCAGGTCGGCGTCGATCAGGGCAAGGCGCGCGGCGAGCGCGGCGACCTCCGCGTCGAGCTGGTCGGCAGGGACCGCTTTGAGCGCCAGCCCGATCTGCGCGGCGTCGTCTCCGCGGATCGAATCGCCGGTCAGAAGGAGCCGCTTGGCCCATTGCGGACCGACCAGATAGAGCCACATATGGCTGGGGAGGGAACCCTGCGAACGGGCGGGCGGGAAACCGAACAGCGCATCGTCGGCGCAGATCACCATGTCGCACAAGAGTGCCAGGTCGGTGCCGCCAGCCAGGCAGCGGCCATGGACCTGGGCGATCACGGGCTTGTGCATGTCGAACAGCGCCATGCGCAGCCGCTGCGCTTTTTCCTGATGCCAGCTATCGTCGTCGAATTTCGCGCGCCCGCGCTTATGATCGACCTGACCCGGTATGGGCTGATCATATTTCTGGAGGTCGTAGCCGGAGCAGAAATCCGGGCCAGCCGCTTTGAGGACGACGGCGTGAACGCGATTATCCTCATCGGCTTCCCATAGCAGAGCGCTCAGTTGCTCCTGCAACGGCTCGCTCAGCGCATTGCGCTTTTCGGGACGATTGAGGGTGATCCAGGCCGTTCCGTCACGGACCTCGTACAGCAGCAGCTGTGCGGCGTCTTCCATGTTCATCCTCTCTATCTTCCCCGTCGCGGCATCTGGCGCGCCGCGACGGATGGTAACAGCTCAGGCGACCGATTGCAGGGGGCTGGGCGCCACGGCCGGAGCGGACACGTCGATGTCCTTGAGATGCGGGAGAACCTTGCGGGCGAACAGCTCGTAATTGTCGCGGCCGACATCAAAGGGCATGTCGCCAAACTGGGTATAGATGATGAAGCTGCCGACATCGAATCGATCGACCATGGCTTTGAGCTTTTCCACCACCTCTTCCGGGCGGCCCCATATCTGGAGATCGGCCAGGAAATTGTTGAATTTCTCGATGCCATGCTTTTCGACGCTGCTGGCCAGCGCGCCATAATATTCATAGCCCTCGATCTTCTCGAATTCCTTGTTCCCGAACTGGTAGAAGGACGATGTGGATCGGGCATATTCGACGAGATATTTGTCGCGCATCTCCTGCGCCTTGGCGGCATCCTCGTTCACCGCGACGAAGGCGACGACCACGGGCTTGGGCGCAGGGCGTCCCTGCATCGCGAAGAAGCGGTCGCGATAGCTTTTTACATCTTCGGCAACCCGGTCCCACGGCTTTTGCGCGATGATCATCAGGCCGACGTCGAGGTTCGCCATCAGCTTGACCGACTCCGGCGATACCGCCGACGCGAATACGCGGCCGCGATAGCTGGCATAGGGGCGCGGGCGCAGTTCGACGCGCGGTTGTTGCAGATATTTCCCGTCATATTCCATGACGCCCGTTTCCAGCGCGTTGAGCAGCGCTTCGGCATATTCGCGGAACCGGTGGCGCGCTTCGCCCATCGGCACCTGAAAGCCGTCAAACTCGCCTTTGCCCAGGCCACGGCCGATGCCCAATATGGCACGACCTTCGGATAATTGGTCCAAAAGCAAGAAGCTTTCGGCGATGCGGACAGGATTTTGCCACGGCAGTACGGTGACCGTGGTGCCCAGCTTGATCTTGCTGGTCTTGGCGGCGACCCAGGACAGGAATTGGGGGACGTTGGGCGTCATCATGTAGCCGGTGAAGTGATGCTCCGGGGTCCACACCGAGTCGAAGCCGCGATCCTCGGCCTCAGCCGCAAGCGCCAGTTCATGTCTGAAAACCTCGATATCGCTGACTTGATCCTTTAGATTTTGGAACGTCAGCCCCAAACCCACATCCATAAACGCCTCCAAAATATGCCGATGGAGATAAACTAATCAAAATTAGGCTACTTTGGCAAGCCCAAGATCAAATCTTTGGCGCTGGAACATCGCGATCGGGCCGGATGCTATCATCTTGAGGTATTCGTCTTTTTCAATAATATATAATATTATCAATGATTAATGACGATTTTCATCCCTCGCGACGAGGGCATGGCAGCCAACTCGTCCACTTTCTGGGGCAGGACGACGCTTGACGCAAATTGCCAATGTTGGCATATTAACCGCTATTAGGCAGAGGAGGAGAGCCGCGTTGAACGAGGCCATAGCGGAACGACGGCAGGCGATGTCGGATCGGCACCCCGTCTGGGAGGAGATGACGCTGGATGCCTATCTTGCGCGCGCGCAGCGCCATTTTGCGGCAAAACCTCTTGTCATCACCGATGACGAAACGCTCGACTATGCTGCAGTCCGCCAGCAGTCGGAGCGTCTCGCGGCGGCTCTTTGCGGCCTCGGTGTCTCTAGGGGCGATCGCGTAGGGCTGCTGCTGGCCAATTACCCGATAACGGTGTCATTGATGTTCGCCATCTGGCGCGCGGGCGGCGTCGCCGTTGCGATCAACACGCTCTATGCGGCCAAGGATCTGGAATATGCGGTGCGGGAAGCGGGCTGCAATGTCCTGATCAGCATGGCGCGCTTTGGGTCGCGCCGTTATGATCTGGAACTGGACGCCCAAATCCCCGGCTGGCGCACCGGCGATTGCGCCGCCCTGCCGGAACTGCGCGCGGGTCTGGTCTATGATGCGGAAGCGCCCCAGACCTTTTTCGACGCTCTGCCGGCAGGCGTGTTGCCGTCACAAGGGGCGGAGCCGCATGATCCCGCCGTCATCATGTTCACGTCGGGCACGACCGGATCGCCCAAGGGGGTCGTGCAGACCCATGATAATCTGCTGCGCGCGGCCTATGCGGGAGCCTATCATCAGGCATTCGACGAAGGGCGGCGCGCGGTCTTTTCGCTGCCCCTCTATCATGGCTTCGGACTGGTCGTGGGCCTGCTGTCCGGCATGATCGTTGGCGGGTCGATCGTCCCTCTGCTTCGTTTCGATGCCGACGCGCTGCTGGCCGCGACACAGCGTCACCGCGCGACCTATCTGATGGGCGTCCCCACCATGACGATCGCGATGATGGAGCGGGCGAAGGTCAAATCCTATGACCTTAGTTCGCTTACCGCCGTCCATAGCGCGGCGGCGCCAACCCCAAGCTGGGTCTGGCGGGACATTCAGGAAACCTTCGGGTGCGAGGAGATTTTCACCAGCTACGGCCAGACCGAAGCGACGGCGACGATCGTCTGTACCCAGCCGGGTGATCCGATCGAGGTCGTGGCAGAGACGCAGGGCTGTATCGTTCAAGCAGGCGTCGCCGGGATCGCCGCGCAGGATGGCCGTATCTGCGAATTCAAGACCATCGACCCCGTTACCGGCGCGGACCTGCCGCCCGGTGCCGCGGGCGAACTGTGCACGCGGGGACCAATGAACAGTCTTGGCTATTTCCGCCGACCGGAGGAAACGGCAAAGCTGTTTCTGCCGGGCGGATGGCTGCGCACCGGCGATCTGGGGCAGTTTCGGCCTGACGGCAACCTGTTCCTGACCGGGCGGTCGAAGGAATTGTACAAGAGCCGGGGAGAGTTGGTGTCGCCCAAGGAACTGGAACAGCTCGTCACCACCCACCCCGCTATCGGGCAGGCCTTCTTCATTGGTATGCCCGACGATCGCTGGGGCGAATGCGGCTGCGCGTGGATCGTCCGCGCCGAGGGCCATGCCGTGTCGGACGAGGATATTCTAGCCTGGTTGAAGCCGCAGGTGGCCGGATATAAATTGCCGCGCGACATCTGGTTCATCGCCGACGCCGATCTGCCGAAAACCGGGACGGGCAAGGTTCAGAAGAATATATTGAAAGAGATGGCGCTGGCCCACCTCGCCACGCAACGCGGCGCGGCCTGAAAGCAGCCAAGACATGAAAGACGGATCGATGAGTAGCGAAGGCATTTCGTCCATAGAGGACATTATTCACGACGCGATAAATGGGCTGCCCTATATATTGGTCGATGCCGACGATCGCGAAAATGAAGGCGATGTCATCATACCGGCCCAATTCGCGACCCCGCGCCAGATCAACTTCATGGCCAAACACGCGCGCGGACTGATCTGCCTGGCGATCACCAAGTCGCGGGCGGAACAGCTTAAATTGCCGCCCATGGCCATCAACAACCAGTCCGGTCATGGCACGGCCTTTACCATATCCATCGAGGCGCGCGAGGGCGTGACCACCGGCATATCCGCGCAGGATCGCGCCCACACGATCGCCGTGGCGGTCGATCCGACCAAGACATCGGCGGACATCGTGTCGCCGGGGCATGTGTTCCCCCTTACGGCGCGTGACGGTGGCGTATTGGTGCGGGCAGGCCACACCGAAGCGGCCGTGGACATATCCCGCCTGGCCGGTCTGACGCCCGCCGGCGTCATCTGCGAAGTCATGAACGACGATGGCAGCATGGCTCGGCTGCCCGAACTGCTGGTCTTCGCCAAGGAACATGGGTTGAAGGTCGGCACGATCGCGGACTTGATCGCCTATCGACGGCGGTTCGAAAAGCTGATCGAGCGGGTTGCGAGCGCGCCCTTCCACAGCTTCTATGGTGGCGATCTGACCATCCATGTCTATCGCAACCTGGTCGATGGCGGCGAGCATGTCGCACTGGTCAAGGGCGACATCCGCCCCGATCGCGACACGCTGGTCCGCGTGCATCAAGTCGACATGGCGACCGACATGCTCGGCTGGTCCCAGGCGCATCCCGATTATGTGCCGCAGGCTCTCAAAGCCATCGCCGCGCATGAGGGGCAGGCCGTCGCGGTGTTCGTGCGCGATCCCAGCCCGGATTCCATCTCCAAACGGATCGAGGGAGGACGCAAAACCTATCATGATGCCCATGCCACCCGCGACTATGGCATAGGCGCGCAGATACTCCTGGACCTGGGCGTGCGGCAGATGACCTTGCTGACATCAAGCAAGGCGAAGCTGGCGGCGCTCGAAGGCTTTGGCCTGACGGTGGGGGATCGCATTCCGTTGCGGGACGCCAACGTCGCGCCCGCGCCTATGTTGGCCGATTGAGGGGAGGGGCGAGATTGGTCCGCCCCTCGCTCCATATGGTTACAGCAAAGGCGACACTTTGCCGTAACTCCCCTTGTGGAACAGCAAGGGCGCGCCGGGATGGTGGATGTCGAGCGCGTGGACCTCGCCGATGGCGATATAATGGTCGCCCGCCTCATGGATCGCATGGAAGGAACAGTCGATCCATGCCAGCGCCCCGTCCAATATCGGTGCGCCGCGCGCCGACAGATGATGCGGCACGCCGTCGAACTTGGCAGGGTCTTTGGACGCCAGCGTCCGGCACAAACCCTCCTGATCGTCCGCCAGCACATTGACGCAAAACCCGTCACAGGCTTCGATCTTGGGCCAACTGGATGAAGCCTTGTCGGGGAAGAAGGCGACCAATGGCGGGTCGAGCGAGACGGAGGTGAACGACCCGACGATCATCGCGGCGGGGGTGCCGTCCGTCTGCATGGCGGTGATGGCGCACACCCCGGTCGGATAATGGCCCAATATTTGCCGGAAAGTATCGGCGTCTGCGACGATGGACATGCTTTTCCTCAAACTTTCCAGACCAGCGGAATATCCTCCACCGCAGATACGATACCGGCGTGATAGACGGGTGCAGCCCCTTCTTTCAGGGCAAAGCGGGGGATGCGGGCCAGCCATTCCTGCAACATGACCAGCACTTCCATGCGCGCCAGGTGCATACCCGCGCAACGGTGCGGCCCCTGCGCAAAAGTCGAATGGGCGACATTGCGGCGGGACAGGTCAACCGTCATGGGGTCTTCATGCTGGCTATCGTCCAGGCCATGCAGCGCCGTTGGCAGCAGGATGAGGTCGCCAGCCTTGAGTTGCGTGCCATGATATTCCATGTCCGCCACCACATAACGCGCATCGGACACGACGGCGAAGCGACGGAACATTTCCTCCACGCCGCGTTGCAGCTTCATCGGATCGGCGATCATCTCGTCGACGGTTTCGGGATGGCGCGCGAGGTAGATCATCATGAAGCTGAGGAAATTGACGACGGTATCCAGGCCGCCCAGCAGCAAAAGCGACACCAGCCCAAGCATCTTGTCTTCGGGCATCGGTGCGCCGTTGATTTCACTGTTGACCATCTGCGTGATCAGGTCAGTGCCGGCGCCACCGCGTCGTTCCGCGATAATCGGCGCGACATAGGCGAAAAAGCCTGCATTCGCCTCTCTCAACGATCGTCCCTGCTCCTCCGGCGTATTGCCCGATGGCCGGGTCATTTCCTTGGCCAGCGCATTAAGGCCCGCCGCGTCCTCCATTGGCAGGCCCGCAAGCGCCAGGAAGACCTTCACCGGGAAGATATTGGCGAAATCTTTGGCGAAGTCGCAATGGCCCTGCGCCGCGAAACCTTCGATCAGGTCGATTGCAACCGCCCGCACATCGCTTTCGACCTTGCGAATCTGGGCCAGGTTCAGCCCCTTGTCGATCGCCTTGCGATAGGGCGTATGTTCGGGCGGGTCCATTTTGGTCGGGACCATGTCATAGGCCTCGCCCGCCTCGCGCGGCACCCAGATGACCCGGCTCGAAAAGCGATCGGGGCTGCGATAGATGTCATCGATCAGCGCGCCGCGCGTCGCGATCCAGTGGCCGCCGGTAAAGGGCGTCCAGACCAGCGGCGGGGTGTCGGGCTGCTGCACCTTCTTCCAGGCTTCATGCACGCCTTCCTCAATGCCATCCAGATCGTAGATGTCGATGTCGCGCACGAGTGACGCAGGCACATAATCGGGAATGGGCATACGGTGCTTGGCGGATGGCGGGGCGATCGTATCGACGTTCATGCCTACGTCCTCTCAGCTTATCGTGGGATCAATGACGGCTTTGGTGGCGACGCCATTCTTGGTGACGGTCAGCGCCTCTGCCGCCTGGCTGATGCCGAAGCGATGGCTGACTAGCGCGGCCAGCGGCACTTGATCCTGCACCCGCGCCGCGAACTGCATCCCCTGATAATAATTTTTGGGCGCCGGGAAGGATGCGCCGCCGATCATCAGGTTTTTCAGCGTCAGGTCGCGCGGAGAGATGGGCTGCGTACCGATCGCGCCCCACAGGCCCAATATGATGTAACGGCTGTGGATGCCGCTAATGTCCACGCCCTCCGGAAATGCGGGCAGCGCGCCCGCCGCCTCGATCACGATGTCCGGTCCCTGCTTGCCGATCCGGTCATAGATCATGCGCTTGCGCTCGTCAGGGGACAGGCTGAGCGACACGGTGGATGTGGCGCCCAGCGTCATGGCGGCGTCCAGCCGGGCCTGCGCGCCGTCGATGACGATGATCTCGCGCGCGCCGGCCTGCGCCGCGACCAGGATGGCGGACAGGCCGACCGGTCCTGCGCCTTGCACGACGACGGAGTCGCCGAAACGCACCGGACCGCAGCGATCAAAGCCGCGCAACACCGTCGGCAGGGCGCAGCCGAGCGCAGCGATCGCTTCGGGCTGCGCGCCGTCGGGCAGGCGATAGAAGGGCATGTTGTTGGGTAGCCAGGCATAGTCGGCATAACTGCCCCAATTGGGCTTGGCCGCATCCTCGAAATATTGGCTGTTCTCGCACGGCGTCTGTTCCAGCACGGTGCAGGAATAGCAGCGATGGCACAGGGCGATCGGCGACCAGATCACCAGATCGCCAGCCTTGACCGGCGTTCCGGCATAGTCGGTGGAAACGCCGGCACCCAACTGCGTGATTTCGCCGACGCCTTCATGCCCCAATATGATCGGGAAGGGCATTTCGCCGGCTTCGCCGGTCAGGATATGGACGTCGCTGCCGCAGACGCCACCCAAGATCGTGCGGACGAGCGCGCCGCCCGGTTCCGGCGCATGGACCTCGACATCCCATGTTTCCAAGCGGTTTTTTTCAACCAGTACTGCGGCTTTACCGTGCATGGCCCATCCTCTCGATGCCAACCCAATTTGGTCCCACCATCTCGCCGACCCAAAGATACCGCTGACATGGTGTCGCGCCCGCTTAACCCGGCGTTCGATTGATATAAAACTAATCAGAATTAGATAAAATATGCAACAGCAATCTCGACAGGGTGCCGATCCCAATGCGCAGGCCGCTCAATGTAATAACCGGATAATGGCATATATTTCTGATATATAAGAAATATATTTCATTCCATGGGTCAATTTTCGGCCAGAACGATCCTGGCGGCTGCCCCGTCCTTGACTTTCCGATCAACTCGCGCTTTGTATAACTGTAATTAGGCTTAAACGGCCAAACACCCAGATATAGGAGAGAATATGGGCCGCCTCACAGGAAAAACCGCCATCATCACGGGCGCGGCGCGGGGCATGGGGGAATCGCACGCGCGCCTCTTCGTGCAGGAAGGCGCCAATGTCATCCTGACCGATCGCAATGTCGATGGCGGGCAGGCGCTGGCAGCCGAACTGGGCGCCGCTGCAACCTTCGTGGCCCATGATGTCACCCAGCCGGAATCCTGGGCCGATGTTGTCGCGGCGGCGGTGGGTTCCTTTGGCAAGATCGACATTCTGGTCAATAATGCGGGCATATTGGGTCCGATGGCGGCGACTGTCGACCTGACCGAAGAAGGCTATGATCAGGTCTGCGCCATCAACCAGCATAGCGTCTTCTACGGGATGAAGGCGGTCCTGCCAGTGATGGTCAAGGCCGGGCGCGGGTCCATTGTCAATATTTCGTCGATCGCGGGCATGGCCGCCAATTACGGCTTTCCCAGCCTGGCCTATGTGGCGAGCAAATTTGCCGTGCGCGGCATGACCAAGGCGACGGCGATGGAATATGGCAAGCATAATATCCGGGTCAATTCCGTCCATCCCGGCTTCATCCAGACGCCGATGATGGTCGAGGCGACCGACGAGGTGGGCGGCGATGCGCTTGCCCAAATTCCGCTCGGGCGGATCGCCGAGCCGATCGAGGTGTCGAACCTCGTTCTGTTCCTGGCGTCCGATGAATCCTCCTACATCACCGGGGCCGAACATTTGGTCGATGCCGGCATGTTGGCGCACTAAGCGACAGACGGAGCCAAAACCCATGTCATCGATCGCGTTTGAGGTGCGGGGGAAGCTGGCGGAGGTCCGCCTCAATCGGCCTGCGGTCCTCAACGCCATCAACGCCGAGATGGACCGGGCGTTGGTCCAGGCATGGGCGCGGATCGATAGCGATCCCGATATTCGCGTCGCGATCCTGACTGGGGCGGGGGATCGGGCCTTTTGCGCAGGCGCGGATATGGCGGACCCGCCCGCTGGGGAGGACGGGCTGTCGTTCGGCGGCGGGCTGACGGGTATTGGCGGACGCCTCGTGCCGTTGCAAAAGCCTCTGATCGCCGTGGTGCACGGCCATGTCCTTGGCCTGGGCTTTGAAATGGCGATGTGCGCCGACATCCTGATCGCGGCCGACGACACGCAATTCCGCCTGCCAGAGGCGCGGGCGGGGGTCATCGACCATTGCGGCGTCGTGCATCGCGCCATCCGCCAACTGCCCCATCATGTGGCGATGGCGATGATCATCGCGAGCGAACCGCTCGACGCGGCCCGCGCTCTGCATTTCGGCCTGGTCAACGAAACCGCGCCAATGGCGGATCTTGCCGCAACGACTGAACGATGGACCCAGAAGATCCTCGCCTGCGCGCCCCTGGTATCCCAAGGCGGGAAGCAAGCCGCGCTGCTTGGTTTGGACCATGGCCTGAACGCGGCGCTCGATCGCCGCTATCCGCTGATCGATGCCTATGCGGCGACGGCCGACTGTGCCGAAGCCGCGTCGGCCTGGAAGGAAAGGCGCACGCCCAAATGGCAAGGCCGGTGAAAGTCAGCCACCCATGCGCCGCGTATGATCTTTAGTCGCGGGACATGATCCCGACAGAAAATCAGGTGCAGCCCAGCTGCGTGGAGAAAGGTACTACTGTCATGGAATTGCACGGCAAGAAGATCATCGTGACCGGCGCGGCGCAAGGTATCGGGGCATCCGCCCTGCGCGCCTATGTGGCGGCCGGCGCGCATGTCGCGGCGTTGGACATCGATGGGGCGCAGGGGGAGGCGATTGCCGCCGCCGCGACTGCCAAAGGGCCAGGGTCCGCCTTCTTTATCGCCTGCGATGTGGGCGATCGTGCCCAAGTGGACGCGGCCTTCGATGCGGCTGCCGTGCGCTTGGGTGGCCTTGACGTGCTGGCGCATATCGCGGGCGTCCATCGTCACGCCCCCACCCACGATGTCCCTGACGAAACGCTGGCCTGGCTTTTCAACGTCAATGTGAACGGCACCATCTATACCAATGGCGCCGCCTATCGGCACATGCCGGACGGCGGCTCGATCATCAATTTCGGGTCTGAATCCGGGCTGACCGCCGAAATCAACAATGCCGTCTATGGCGCGTCGAAGGCGGCGGTTCACGCCTGGACGCGCAGCGTCGCGCGCGAATGGGGCAAGCGCAATATCCGCATGAATGCGGTGCTGCCCTACATAGTAACGCCCATGTACGCGCGCTTTCGCGAAGCCCTGTCTCCGGAAGACCTGGCCGCGCATGACAAGGCGACCGCCGAACAGATCCCGCTGGGCGGAAAATTCGGTGACGCGGACACGGATCTCGCGCCCGTCCTGCTATTCCTGGCCAGCGATGGCGCCCGCTTCATCACCGGGCAACTCATCCCTGTCGATGGCGGGCTGATTTCCGTTCGGTGATCTGGACGGGCATCGCCAGCGGATAGGCTATCCCATCCGCTCGATGACCATGGCGATGCCCTGTCCGCCGCCGATGCACATGGTGATCAGACCGTATCGGCCTCCGATCCGCTCCAGTTCGTAGATCGCCTTGACGGTCAATATCGCCCCGGTCGCGCCAACCGGATGGCCCAGGGCTACGCCGGACCCGTTCGGATTGACCTTTTCTGCATCAAATCCCAGGACCTTGGCGACGGCGCAGGCCTGCGCCGCAAAGGCTTCGTTGGATTCGATGACATCCATCTGCTCAAGCGCAAGGCCCGCGCGCGCCAGGGCGATGGGAACCGCCTTGACCGGGCCGATGCCCATACGGTCCGGCTGCACGCCGGCATGACCCCAACTGACGATTCGGGCCAGCGGTTTCAGATTGGCCGCGTCCACCGCCGCCTGCGACGCCAGGACCAGGGCGGCCGCGCCGTCGTTGATCCCCGATGCGTTGCCAGCGGTGACGGAGCCATCCTTCTTGAAGGCGGGCTTCAGCCCGGCAAGCTGTTCCACGCTGGCATCGGCGCGCACATGCTCGTCGGTATCGAACAGTCTCGTCCCTTTCCGATCCTTGACCGCGATCGGCAGGATTTGCGACGAAAAGCGCCCTTCCTTTTGAGCCCGCGCCGCCCTTTGGTGGCTCTCGACGGCCAGACGGTCCTGATCCGCGCGCGAAATGTCGTGATCGGCAGCCACATTTTCGGCGGTCACGCCCATATGAATGCCTTCGAAGGGATCGCTCAGCACCGCAATGAGCGCATCGACCATTTTGATGTCGCCCATCTTCTGCCCAAAACGGGCCGCCGCGACATGGTGCGGGGAACGGGTCATGGACTCCGCGCCACCGGCGACGGCGAAATCGCATTCGTCCAGCGCCAGCATCTGCGCGGCGGAGATGATCGCCTGGACACCCGAACCGCACAGGCGGTTCAGCGTAAGGGCGGGCACCTCGATCGGAATGCCTGCGTCGACCGCCGCGACCCGCGCCAGATAGGCGTCCTTGGGTTCGCTGGGGATGACATTGCCCATGACGACATGACCGATCTGATCGGCGGCGATGCCCGACCGTGCAATGGCTTCGGCGATGACCGCAGCGCCCAGTTTCGCTGGCGGATAGTCTTTCAGACTGCCGCCAAAGTCGCCTATCGCAGTACGAACGCCCGCCAGAATATATACAGATGTCATAGCCGCTCCTTGAACCGGGTAACGCAATACAGGCTGCCAATATCGCCTGATCGGTCGTGTTCGCTATCGCCGGGTGGATAGCTGTCGATGCGGCCTATGCGCAAGTCGCGACCGTCGCCGGGCATCACGCCAGTTCGAACCCCTCATAGCCGCCATAGGCGACCTCCTCGCATCGCTTGCGATATTCCGGGCCACCGCCGACATAGACCAGAGTGCGGCGCACGGTGGTCCCATCGGGCTTTTGCGTCACCTTGACCCACCACGCATTGGTGTCGGCCATCAGCGTCCTGGCAAAATCGGCATATACCGCGTCGGTCCACTGTTTTTCGGCCGCCTGCGTCGGTTGCGCATAGCTATAATTGCCAGCCTTCATATAACAAAGCATCTGCGTGACCCATTCAGCCTGAAGCGCGCCGCACACCCCGACATTACAAAATGCCGAGCCATTATGCGGTCCAACCAGCGTATAGAAGTTGGGAAAGCCGCGCGCCTGTAAGCCCAGATAGGTTGACGGGCCATCGACCCAGGCGTCGATCAGTCGCACACCGTCATGGCCCCGGATGTCGATCCGGTCGAGCGATCCGGTGATGCCATCGAACCCGGTCGCAAAGATGATGACGTCCAGATCGTAAATCTCTTCGCCGATCTTCGCGCCTTGCGCCACGAATTCGTCGATCGGCGTCGTCTTTATATCGACCAGATGGACGTTGGGCTGGTTGTAGGTTTCATAATAGTTGGTTTCCATCGGCACGCGCTTCGCGCCGAATGGATGATCGACCGGTATCAGCTTTTCGGCGACCTCTGGATCATCGACCCGCTGCCTGATTTTGCCGGCGACGAAATCCGCCAGGATTTTATTCGATTCCTTGCTTAGCAGCAGGTCGCGGAAGGTGCTTAGCCAGATTCCGTATCCAGGCTTGTCGTAAAGAGCCTCGAAAAATGCGTTTCGCTCCTTTTCCGGCACCTCGGATGTTTTGCGCGTATCGCGATGATAGGGGAAGGCGGTTGGCGTCGTCTTGACATATTCGAGGATGGTGGGGAAACGAGCCTTGATCAGGTCCATCTCCTCCTCGCCCAGCGCCGAATTGCCAAGTGGAGTGCACCAATTGGGCGTGCGCTGGAACACGAACAGATCCTGCGCGGTTTCCGCGACGATGGGGATGATCTGGACGCCGGTGGCGCCGGTGCCGATCACGCCCACGCGCTTGCCTGCAAAGTCGACATTCCTGGGCTTGCCGTCTGCATCCGTGGGCCAGCGCGACGAATGGAAAGCCTCGCCCTGGAACAGGTCCAGCCCTTTGTAATCGGGCATGGCGGATGCCGATAGCGGGCCGGTGGCCGATATCAGATAACGGCAAGTCAGGCAGGCGCCGTCGTCCAGCCTGATATCCCAGACATTGTCCGCTTCATTATAATGGGCCGATACGACCTTGGTCTTGAACTTGTACAGCCGCCTTATATCCATCCTGTCGGCCGCAGCGTTGACGTACCGCAGCATTTCGGGCTGGCCTGCGAAATTCTCGCTCCACCGCCATTCGGGGATGATGCCTTTCAGCGCGAAATAGCCATAGGCATAGCTTTCGGTATCGAGCCGGCAGCCCGGATAGCGGTTCCAATACCAGGTGCCCCCGACATCCTCGGCCGCATCGACGCCCAGCACGCTCATCCCATTCTGGTCGAGCAGATATGTTTGATAGATGCCGGTGACGCCCGCACCGATCACGACTGCGTCATAATCGGGGTTGATAATTGTCGGCATGTCCTGTGTCTTTCCTGACGCGATGCGCCTGTCCCGAACGGGAATAGACTATATGTCGCGCGCTTTGATGGGGTCAGCGGCGCCTGGAAGCTTAGAGGGGGGACAGGGACAAGACATGCCTGCCCCCCTTCAGATTGCGCCTTAGAAGCGGTAGGTCACTTCCGCGCCAAAGGTTTGGGGTTCACCCCAGATGGCCGTGTTGAAGCCGCCGCTGCCGCCTTCGACATAGCCCGAATTATAGTAGAATTCGTCGAGCAGGTTCTTGGCGTAGGCCGCGACCGAGAATTTGCTGCCCATGACGTCGTTCCAACTCAACCGAACATCGACGGTCGCATAGCCAGGCAATTTGGTGCGCGGCGTAATCGAGCCTTCGTTGTTCGAAAAATGGGTGGATGTCTGGCCGAACACATCGGTGCGCAGCTTCACCTTTCCGACGTCTTCCGACAGGGGCATGGTGATTTCGGCAAAGACAGAACCCGCCCATTTGGGCGCGTCGGCATAGGTGTCGAAGGGAATTATCGGCCCGCCCAGCGGCGCGAGATCAACGATATTCTTGGTGAATTTCGCGTCGGTATAGGCGCCCGAAATGCCCAGCTCCAGCCAGGCGCTGGGTTTTACATTGGCGTCGAACTCGACGCCCTGGATGCGCTTTTCGGGCACGTTTACGGTGAACGCCGACGGGCCTGCGCCCAGATCGACGAACAGCGAATGCTGCGCATCCTTCACGATCTGGCGATAGATGGCCAGATTGATCCGGGTCGGCATGGCGCCGATATAGTCGTTGAACTTATAGCCCAGTTCGAAATCATAGGTATTTTCATTGTCGAAGAAATTGGCGTTGTTGAACGGGCCGACCGCGCCGTTGAAGCCGCCGGCGCGGAAGCTGCCGCGCTGCGCGAAATAGACCATGTTGCCCGAATTGATCTGATACTGGATATTGAACGTCCAGCTCGGATCATGGAGCTTGGCTTCCTGTTTGAATGGCGTGGAGCCGTTCAAATTGAAGAGGCTTCCTGCCTTTTGGCGAAGGCTCACCGTCTCCCAGCTATAGCGTCCGCCAGCGGTTATGCTCAGCTTGTCCGTCACCGCATAGGTCAGCTGGCCAAACACCGCCTTCGATTCGTTCCCGACTTCGTAATTATAAGCGATGTCGGCCAGCGGCGTCGGCAATTCCGCGCCGACGATGACCGGAATATATTCCTGCTTCGTCGTGTCGGAATAGAAGACGCCCAGGATATATTCGAGGCCGCCCGTTTTTCCTTGAAGTTGCAGTTCGTTCGAAATCCGCTCTGTGCTGAATTCCTCGCCGCCCGGAGGGCCGTTGCCCAGGCCGGATCGATTGTAGAGGCTCAGCGAGCCGAAGGGCGAACCGGTCAGAATACCTGGCGTGCGCGCGAAGGCGTCGGCATAGTTGAAGATGTTCTTCAGCACGACATCGTCGCCGATTTCCGCTTCGACAGTGTTGGTGATGAACGCGGTGTGAGCCTTGTGCGGCAGGTCATAGCTTAGCCAGACCTTATAGGGATTCGCCTGCTGCCAGGCCAGATAGCCCGCTACGGCGCCCGGCCATGTGCCGTCGCCCCGTGGCCCATCGCCGATCAAGGGAGCAAAAGGGCTGTTCACGCCATAAAGGGTATCGAGCGTGCTGTTGAGGACATAGCCGTTATTGACCTCACCCGCCATATGATAGGAATAGAGACCGCCAGCGCCTTCCGATCCGCCGAAGTCGCTGTACTGCGCGACCGTCGTCATCTTGAAACCGTCCCTCGGTTCCAGGACGACCGTGATACGGCCTGACAGCGAATCCGTGTCGCCCAGCGTGTTGCCGGTCTTGATATTGCGGATATAGCCGTCCTGCTTGTTGTAATCGCCGGCGACACGAACCTTGATCATGTCGGATACTGGAATGTCCACGGCACCCTGCACCTGGATATAATTACGCTGACCACCCTTGATAGTCAGGAACCCGCCAAAGTCGTCACCCGGCTTCGCCGTTTCGTACAAAATCGCGCCGCCCGTCGCATTGCGACCGAACAAAGTGCCCTGCGGTCCTTTGAGGACCTGCACAGAATTGAAGTCGAAAAAGGCCGTCGATGTGTTGCCTTCGGTCGCCGGCGCTTCGTTGATATAGGTCAGAACCGCGGGGCTTGAGCCGGAAAAGGGATCGAGTGTCTGGCCACGCAGGGTGAAGTTGAGTTGGTTGGAGTTCTGACCGCTCTTGACCACCAGTCCGGGAACTAGCGCCGCGAGATCCTGTTCGCTTGCCACATTGCGCGACTGAAGCGTGTCGGCATTGAAGGCCGACACGGCCACCGGAACCTTGGAAAGGGATTGTTCCCGCCTCTGGGCGGTAACAACGATGTCGGCCGGCGAAGCAATTTTTTCATTGCTCTGACTATCGTCCGCCGCCTGCGGGGCATCCTGGCCCAATGCGGGCATCGCAGCCAAAAGCCCAATAGTGGCAATGCCGCAAGCCAATTGTTGCTTCACATTCATAACACTCTCCCATCTTGGCGTGCCCCTGCAGGCATCTTTGAGAACATTAGACTAACTATGATTAGGCAAATGTCAATCGGGAACGCAGGTATCGCAACTGGTCGAACGCAAAAGGTTGCGACGGCAAGATGAGACTGGTTAAATCGCCGTATTTATATATGAATTACAGATAGATAGATTGTTTGGCGAATGTGAGGGTTTCATGTAAAATTCAGATTGTTTTGAGGCATTTTCAAAATTTCAAAACAAACTAAAATTAGGGTGAATTTGTGCCGCAAGGCGCCGGCGATTCTAATTCGCACGCGCACTCGCCACTCTGCGGCGTTCAGCGCGCGCATGTGCCGGCCGAATGCTATATGATTGAACGCATATGTCTGGCGCGCCATGCGCAGGAATGGGAGGTCCAGCCTCCCACCATCACGGAATCACCAACTCCATACCCGCCTTTACCCGATCAAGCGCGAGAAAGCTGTGGAAGCTGGCAATATAGTCCGTGTCCGACAGCAGGCGCCGGGTGGTCGCGTCGTAATGACGCATGTCCGGTGACACGATCAGCAGGATGAAGCTGCAGCCGCCCGTTACATAATAGCATTGCTGCACCGCCGGGTCGGCGCGGAACAAGGCCTTGGCGCGATCGACCGTGGCGGAGCGTTCGTCAGTCAGATGGACCTCCACGATCGCGGTGATGTCCAGGCTTACCGCGTCGGGATCGACGATCGCGGCGTTGCGGGCGATGATGCCGTCCTTTTCCATGGCGGCGATGCGGCGCTGGACCGCTGCGGTGGACAGGTTCACCGCCTGCGCGATGGCGCGCTGCGGCGTGCGATTATCCTGCTGGATGATTCGCAGGATCGCGCGGTCGAACGGGTCGGGAAGGCGAATATCGGGCATAAGCGAGTAATTGTTGCATTTCTGGGGCTAATCAAGAGCATTTTTCCCGCCGTCATGATGATAATGTTCGCAGCCGATACGGGGTCGGACGGAAAGATGGACGATGATGACAAGGGAATCAGGCGGGGCGATGCTGGCGGGCATCGCGTGCGGCGTGGGCGCGGGCGCTCTATGGGGGCTGGTGTTCCTGGCGCCCGAAGTGGTGCGCGGCTTCACCCCGTTGCAGCAGGCGGTCGGTCGCTATCTGGCCTTTGGCGCGCTCTCGCTGATCCTGGTCGCGCCGCGCTGGCGGATGCTGGCCGCGCAGATGACGCCGCGCCTATTGTGGGCGCTGGCCTGGCTCGCGCTGGCCGGCAACCTCTTTTACTATGTGCTGCTGGTGAGCGCGGTGCAGATGGGCGGCGTCGCCATGACATCGCTGGTGGTCGGTTTCCTGCCGGTGGCGGTGACGATCGTCGGTAGCCGGCAGGCGGGCGCGGTGCCTTTGCGCCAGCTCGCGCCCTCGCTGCTGCTGTGCGTCGCGGGCGCGCTGTGCATCGGCTGGCAGGCGGTGGTGATGCCCGGACCGGGGCCGGTGGCGACGCGGCTGCTGGGCTTCGCCTGCGCGGTCGGGGCGCTGATCTCCTGGACCGCCTTTGCCATCGGCAATAATCACTGGCTGCGGCGGCAGGACGACATGCCGGCGCAGGACTGGAACCTGCTGATCGGGCTGGCGACCGGGTGCCAGGCGCTGCTGTTCCTGCCGGTCGTGTTGTGGCTGGGCCTGGGGCGGCATGATGCCGCGGCCTGGACGCAGTTTACTACTGTCTCGGTCGCTGTCGCGCTGCTGGCTTCGATCGTCGGCAATGCGTTGTGGAACCGGGCGAGCCGGTTGTTGCCGCTGACCATGGTGGGGCAGATGATCCTGTTCGAAACCGCCTTTGCTTTGCTCTACGGCTTTGCGTGGGAAGCGCGCTGGCCGACCGGGCTGGAGAGCGCAGCGTTCCTGCTGGTGGTGCTGAGTGTCGTCAGTTGCATCGCGGCGCATCGGCGGCCGGTGGCAGGGCTTGTCACAACCGCCTGATTGCGCGCTTTCCCCTTTGACGGATTCGCTATAGGGCGCTTTGCATGACCAATATGTTTCTTGTGATGGGCGGGGGCGCCGTGGGCGCCGCCTTGCGCTATCAATTGGGGCGCTTCGCCGGGCAGATGGCGCCCGGTACGGCCTGGCCCTGGGGCACTTTCGCCGCCAATCTGATCGGCGGTTTCGCCATGGGGCTGCTCGCCGGATGGCTGGCGCGCGGGGGGAGCGTGTCGGGCGAACCGATCCGGCTGTTGCTGGGCGTGGGCGTGCTGGGCGGCTTCACCACCTTTTCCGCGTTCAGCCTGGAAACCATGCTGATGATCCAGCGCGGCGATATCCTGCTGGCGAGCGGCTATGCGCTGGCGTCTGTGATCGGCGCAGTCGTGGCGCTGGGCGTGGGCCTGGCCGTGATGCGGAGTGTCGTGGCATGAAGGGGCGTCCTCCCGCCAGGCCCGGCGCGGGCGCGACCGGCGGCAAGGGGCCGCGCGACGGCAAGCCTGCGGGCCGTTCCGCCAGCGGCAAGCCGTCGGACAAGCGCTTCGGCGACAAGAAGCCGGGTGATAAAAAGCCCGCTGACCGCAAGTTCGACCGGAAATCCGCCGACGGCAAACCCGGCGCGCCCGGCCGCGCCCGTGGGGGCGCGAAGGCGGCAAGTGCGCGCAAGGGGGACGGCGGCAAGCCGCCGTTCAAGCCCCGTGCGAAAGCTGCTGCGCCCGCCGCAGCCAAGGCCGCACCGGCCGCCGCCAAGCCCGCCGCCGCCAAGAGTAGCGCCGCCAAGGGCGTGTCGCTAGACGTCCGCCAGTTCCGCGTGGCCGCCGACGATGACGGCATCCGCCTCGACCGCTGGTTCCAGCGGCATCTGCCCGATGTCGGCTTCAATATCGTGTCGCGCTGGTCGCGCACCGGCCAGTTGCGGGTCGATGGCGCGCGCGCCGCGCCGGGCGACCGTATCGTAGAGGGGCAGACGATCCGCGTCCCCCCCGCCGAAGCGCGGCCCGATATGCCCGAAAAGGCGAAGCGCGTCCGCGTCATCGACCTGACGCCCGACGAGATCGCCTATGCGCAGGAGATGGTGATCCATCGCGATGCGCAGGCCATCGTCATCAACAAGCCGCCGGGGCTGGCCACGCAGGGCGGGACCAAGACCGACGAGCATGTCGACAAGCTGCTCGACGCGCTGCTGTTCGATTCCGAATCGCGCCCCAAGCTGGTCCACCGGCTGGACAAGGACACGTCGGGCGCGCTGCTGCTGGCGCGGACCAGCCGGTCGGCCGCGCATTTCGCCAAAGCCTTTTCCAGCCGCACCGCGCGCAAGGTCTATTGGGCGCTGGTGATCGGCGTGCCGTCGATCAATGACGGCATGATCGAACTGCCGCTCGCCAAGCAGCCAGGCACCGGCGGCGAGAAGATGCATGTGGACGAGGAAGAGGGGATGCCCGCCCGCACGCGCTATCGCGTGATCGAACGGGCCGGCAACCGCGCCGCCTGGGTCGAGCTGCAACCCTATACCGGCCGAACGCACCAGTTGCGCGTCCATTTGGCGGCGATCGGCCACCCGATCGTGGGCGACGGCAAATATGGCGGCAAGGATAGCTTCCTGACCGGCAGCATCAGTCGCAAAATGCACCTTCATGCGCGGCGCATCCGCGTGGATCATCCCGATGGCGGGCGGGTGGACGTGATGGCGGACCTGCCGACCCATTTCGCCAACAGCCTGGAGGATCTGGGCTTCGACCTCTCCCTGGGCGACATGCCGCTGGACGACGAGATCGACCGGACCCCGACCCGCGAGGACGAGAAGATGTTCGCGCGCCGGCACGCCAAGCAGGTGCGCAAGGATCGCAAGGGCGAGCGCCGGTCGCGGGGTGGCGGCCGCGGCGAATGACGCCGGGGGCGCCCTATCGCTGGACGGATGAGGCGGCGATCCGGGATTTCGTGGGACAGTCGGGTTTTGGCCTGCTCTGCGTCGCTGCGCCCGACAGGATGCATGTGGTGCATCTGCCTGTCGTCTGGCTGGACGATCGGCGGATCGGCCTGCACATCCATCGCGCCAATCCGATCGTGCGGCATCTGGATGGAGCGGACGCACTGATCGTCGTCGCCGGGCCGCATGGCTATGTCAGCCCGGACTGGTATGGCCTGCCCGACAAGGTGCCAACCTGGAATTACCAGTCGGTCGAGCTGCGCGGGACCATGGCGCGGCTGGATCGGGCGGCGACGATCGCGCAGATCGATGCGCTGAGCGATGAACAGGAGCGGCGGCTGGCGCCCAAACCGGTGTGGACCCGCGACAAGATGGGGGCGGGACAGTTCGAGCGGTTGCTGACGGGGCTGGTCGGATTCGCCATGCAGGTGGAATCGCTGCACGGCACCGCCAAGCTGGGGCAGGACAAGCCGGAGGCGGCGCGGACCGGCGTGGCCGATGCGCTAGACGCCGGTGGCAATGCGGCGCTGGCGGCGCTGATGCGGGCGACTCTGGGCGAAGGGGACGCGGCATGAGCAATCGCCTGGTCGTCTTCGATTGCGACGGCACGCTGGTCGACAGCCAGCACAGCATCTGCACCGCCATGACCCGCGCCTTCGAGGATGTGCAACTGCCGCCGCCCGAACGGCTGGCGATCCTGTCGGCGGTGGGCCTGTCGCTGCCGGTCGCGATGGCGCGGCTGCTGCCCGATGCGGAGGCGGATTTCCACGATCATCTGGCCGATCGCTACAAGCTGGCGTTCCAGGCGATGCGGCGCGAGCAGGGGGTGCAGGAACCGCTCTATCCCGGCATCGCCGATCTGGTGGCGGAGCTGGACGCGGCGGGATGGCTGCTGGGGGTGGCGACCGGCAAGTCGGACCGCGGCCTCAACCTGTGCCTCGCCCATCACGGTATCATCGACCGGTTCGTGACGCTGCAGACCGCCGATCGCCACCCGTCCAAGCCGCATCCCTCGATGCTGATGACCGCGATGGCGGAGGCGGGGGCAGAGCCGGAAACCACGGTGATGATCGGCGACACCAGTTTCGACATCGCCATGGGGCTGGCCGCAGGCGTGCGCAGCATCGGCGTGGCATGGGGCTATCACCTGCCGGGGGAACTGGTCGCAGCGGGCGCCCATGCGGTGGCGATGGACAGCGCGGAATTACGCGGTCATATCGGCGCGCCATGACCGATCTTCCTCCAGAGACACCGCCCAAGACCAACGCCGATTCGATCGCCCGCCAGCGCCATTTCGCCATTGGCCTGTTCCGCCTGTCGGGCGCCTTTATCGTCATGTTCGGCTTCGTGGCCATCATGCAGCGCTTTTCCTGGGTGCAGGGTGACAGCGCCAAGGCGTTCGGCGCGATCATGGTCGTCACTGGCCTGTTCCAGTTCATCGTCGTGCCGCGCCTGTTGCTGGCGCTGTTCCGTCAGAAGCCGCCGCAATGAAGCGTTTCTACAAGGATGTGACCGTCGTGGCCGACGATGGCGGCTTCGCGATCCAGTTGGACGGCCGCGCGGTCCGCACCCCCGCGCGCGCGCCGTTGGCGCTGCCCACGCCCGCGCTGGCCGATGCGGTCGCGCAGGAATGGCGCGCGCAGGGCGAGACGGTCGACCCCGCCCTCATGCCGATGACCGGCCTTGCCAATGCGGCGATAGACCATGTGGCGCCAAAGCCTGCGGCGTTCGCCGAAGGGATCGCGCAATATGCGCAAACCGACCTGCTCTGCTATCGCGCCGATGGGCCGGAAGCGCTGGTCGCGCGGCAGGCGGCCGCGTGGGAGCCGCTGCTCGACTGGGCGCGGGCGCGCTATGACGTGACCTTTGCGGTGACGCAAGGGATCATCCCGGTGCCGCAGCCGCCTGAAACGCTCGCCCGGCTGGGCGCGGCGGTAGCCGCCTGCGACGCCTTCACGCTGGTCGGACTGTCAACTTTGGTGTCGCTCAGTGGATCGCTGGTCTGCGGATTGTCGATCGTAGAGGGCGGGCATGACCTTGATCGGGTGTGGCAGGCCGCCGAAATCGATGAGGCATGGCAGGTCGAACTATGGGGCGAAGACGCGCTGGCCGCCGCAGCTGGCGCACGGCGCACCGCTGATTTTTCCATGGCCGGAGCCTTTTGCGCGATGAGCCGCAAATAAGGCGGTAGGAACCCAAGCACGTATTCGTTCATTCTATGGCTGGAGAGGGCGCATTGCGTCCATCCGACAACCTGTTTCAACGATCAAGGAGACCCAGACGTTGGCCTCAACGTTCCGCAACACCGCTTTGACCGCTCTTTTGACGCTGTCCGCGCCGCTGGCCCTGGCCGCTCCCGCACTGGCGCAGCAGGCGCCGGCCGAAACGACGCCCCCGGCAGCGGATGCCGCGCCCCCGGCCGACGCCGCCCCTGCAACCGAGGGCGCAGCGGCGCCCGCCGCTCAGGCCGCTCCCGCCGCGCGTGAAATGACCCCGGCCGAAATCGCCGCCTTCAACAAGGCCGTGACCGACTTCACCGCGGGGCAGGCGGCGCAGCAAAAGGGTGATAATGCCGGGGCGGTGGCCAAATATGATGCCGCGATTCCCGCGATCCGCACTGCGGTGGAGGCCGATCCTGCGAAGATCGACAATGTCAATTTCCTCGCCAATGCGCTCTATGCCGACGCTGCCGCCTATGGCGTGCTGGGCCAGATGGACAAGGTGATGGCGCTCTACGGCGAATCGCTGCCCCACTGGCGCAAGGTGGTGGAAACCAAGCCCGCCGACGCCGCGAGCCGCAACATTTTGGCCGGCATCCTCATCCAGATGGGCAATAAGGAATTACGCGACCATGACCGCGCCGGGGCCGACCCCTATTATGAAGAAGCGCTGGCCCTGGCGCGCAAGTCGGTGACGGAGCAGCCGACTGACGCGGTGAGCAAGAATGTGCTGCTGTCCGCGCTCATCGGCGCCAGCCAGACCTCCACGGAAGAAGGGCTGCGTGAAGAAGCGATCAGCATGGGCAAGGCGATGATGGCCGACGGCACCATCGACGCGATGAACAAGCCCTCGATCGAAACGATGACGGGACCTGCGGCGCCGGCTCCTGCACAATAAGTGTTGGTCGTATGACGCGACGGAAGGGCCGGGGCGATGCTTCGGCCTTTTTCGTGCGCCGCGCGCAAGCAGACCCGTCAACCGTTACCGATCTTGTCCGCGTAGAGCATCCGGCCCGGTCCCAACATGCCTAGCACCTGCGGCACCAGATGGGGGGCGACAGCGAAACAGCCTTCGGAACGGCCGCATTTGCCCCAGGCGGCAACATGATCCTCGCTTACATAGTCCGCGCCATGGATAACGATGGCGCGCGGTTCGGCGTTATTATTCTGCGGGTCGAGGCCCAGCAGGCGCATCGACCGGCCATGTTGGCCGAAATACATCTCGCCCGTCTTGAATGCGCCGGACGAGCTGGCGAGCGAATTAAATTCGTTCGAAAAACTATGCAGCCAGCCGGAATGTTCGGGGTCCGATCCGCGACCGTGCGATACCAGATAGCTGCTGGTCTGTCCGCCGATCAAATCGACGATATGCATCCGCGGATTTTTCGATGGGGCGTCGAAATCCACGATCGCCAGTCGATCGCGCAACGCGAAGGCGTTGGCATGACGATCGAGCGCCGCCCTGGCGCGTTCCAGCAGCGCGGAATAGGGCTTTTGTGCCACCGTGCGCGGGGTTGCAGGTACGGTGGGCGCTGGCGGAACCGCAGCGGGGCTGATCGGTTCAGGCCCTGTCGAGGACAGAGCGGCGCGACCGATGCTGTCCGACAAAAACGAAAAGGCGAGTCCGCTTAAAGCGAACTTCGTAAAATTGCGGCGATCCATGACCGTCCTATAGCAAAGCGGACGCCCCGGTCCAAGACCGGGGCGCATGAGTTTACTCGCCCGTTTTGCTCGCTTCATCCGCAGGCTGGCTCTGTTCGCCGCCTTCGGGCAGGCGCGATGTCATGCCGGACGCCTCGGCATCATCCTGAATCTGCTGCAGTTCCGACACCGAGGGCGGCGGCGCAGCCGGAGTCGCGTCAACGTCATTCTGCGGTTCGGGCAGTGGCGCTTCGGGTTCCTCCACAATCACATTTTCGACCGGCGGCTCGACCAGATTGTTGGTGACGGTCGGGGCTTCTTCTTCCTTCTTGCCGCAGGCGGAGAGGAGGAGGGCGCCGGCAAGGGCGGCGAGTACGAATGTGCGCATGGGATCAATCCTTCGATGCGATTGCGGGAGAGGGGGCTGCTGTGGGATCGACGCGGCGGCTGGATGCCTCGATCTTCTGCGCGAGCAGCTTGTCCCAGCCATAGGGATCGGCGCGGAAGCTGACCGTGCCTTCATTGTTGGCGAAGGCCGTCCAGTAGAGCAGATAGACAGCAACCTGACTGGGCAGGGACACGCGCTGGGTCTTGCCTTCGTCGATCAGCGTCTGGATCTGGCCGTTCAGATCGGGATCGGCAGCGACCATCAGTTCGGCCAGCGCCACCGGCTTTTCCAGGCGGATGCAGCCATGGCTGGCGAGCCGGTCGTAGCTGGAGAATTTCCCGCGTGAGGGCGTGTCGTGCAGATAGACGGCGAAGGGATTGTTGAAGTCGAACTTCAAGCGGCCCAGCGCGCTGTTCGGCCCGGCCGGCTGGACGATGCGTTCGCCCCCGTCGGGCGTCTTGACGATCTTGTAGCCCTGCCGCGCGAGCGCGGCTCGCCCCTTGGGGAAGAGTTCCCGCTTGGCGATCGACATCGGCACGTTCCAGGGCGGATTGACCACGATCGAATGGATGCTGGAGGTCAGCATCGGCGTCTGGTTGGTCGGGCTGCCGGTGACGGCCCGCATCGAACTGACTGGCTGGTCGCCTTCGAACACGGTCAGCACGGCGGCGGCGATGTTCACCTGCACGCGGTTGACCGGCAGGCTGCGCGGCATCCAGCGCCAGCGCTCCATATTCGCCATGATCGCGGCGATTCGATCGTCCACCCCGACGTTGAGCGCTTCCAGCGTGCGTGCGCCGAGCGTGCCGGTGGGTTCCAGGCCATAGCGGCGCTGGGCGCGCTGGATCACGTCGACCAGTTTTTCGTTCGGCGTGACGGCCGGGTCTTCCAGCGCGATGCGGGCGCGCACCACGTCGGGCGGGGTGGAGGCGGTTAGCGTCGGCCAGCCGCCCTTGTCGCGGATCGCCTCATATCGGGCGAGGCCCTTGCGCAGCGTGGCATAGCCCGACCAGGGCGGGGTGAGACTGGCGGACCACTGCGCCAGCCGATCTTCACCGACTGCCTTGGCAAGGCCGGGACGCGGATCGAAGGCGGCCGGGCGGAGCGCCCAGACCTGAAGGAAATCGGCCGTATCGACCCGGCCGGTGTTCAGCGCCTTGGCGCGGTCGAGCAGGGCGTTGACCAGCGCGTCGCCGCTCAGCGGGCCGCTTGCCTTCTGCCGCGCCATCAGACCCTGCGCGGCGCCGGTCCTCAGCCAGTCATTGGCCCAGGCCTCCTGCGCTGGCGACAGCGCCGGGATCGGCACGGGCGGCGGCGGAACCGGGATGGGCTGGACGGTCGGCGCAGGCAGCGTGGGCGCGACGATGGGCGGCGGGGTTTGCGCGACGGCGGGGGAAGACGCTACGCCAAGCAGCGCCAGCAGCGGGATACGGATCAGGTTGGGACGGTTCATGCTGGACCAGATAGCGCAAAGCCGTCACGGTTCAAATCGCGATAGCGGAAAAGATCATGCTGCACGTTGTTCACCATCCTGCCTATGTCTCCCCTGCAACAGATGGCGGCCGCTTTCGTTTCGACAAATATGGCCTGGTGATGGATGCGCTGCGCGAAAGTGGCGTGAATTTCCAAACGGTTGAACCTGTGTCGATGCCGCGCGCCTGGATCGAGGCGGTGCATGACCCGGCCTATGTGGCGGAAGTCATGACCCTGACGGTCCCGCCCGAAAAGACGCGGCGGATCGGCTTTGCGATGACGGAACGGGTGATGCGCCGGTCGATGCTGTCGCCGGGCGGCACCTGGGCGGCGGCGAAGCTGGCGATGGTGCATGGCTATGCCGCCAACGCCGCGGGGGGCAGTCATCATGCGCTGCGCGATACCGGGGCTGGCTATTGCGTGTTCAATGATCTGGCGATCGCCGCCAACCGGCTGATTGCGGAGGGGGATGCGGCGCGCATCCTGATCCTCGACCTCGACGTGCATCAGGGGGACGGCACCGCGTCGCTGCTGGCGGGGCGGGGCGACATTTTCACCCTGTCGATCCATGCGGAAAAGAATTTCCCGGTCAGGAAGGCGCGATCGACGCTCGACATCGGGCTGGAGGACGGAACTGGCGATGACGCCTATCTTATGGTGCTGACGGATGTGCTGCCGCGCGTGCTGGACGATTTCGCGCCGGACCTGATTCTCTATCAGGCCGGTGTCGATCCGCACGGGGAGGATCGGCTGGGCCGGTTGGCGCTGAGCGATGCCGGGCTGGAAGCGCGTGACCGCTTCGTGATGCGGCAGGCGCGCGCGCGCGGCGTGCCGCTCGCCAGTACCATGGGCGGCGGCTATGGCGAGGACCGGATGGCGATCGCCCGCCGCCACGCCGCCTGCATGATCCGTCTGGCTGAAGAAGCGGCTTAGTGGAAGGCGCCGGGATCGGCCACGGCCGCCTCGGCGTTCGTCTCCATCAGCTTGGCCGCGATCAGGCCGGCGAGCGCCAGCGCCA
The DNA here is from genome assembly GCF_028538045.1 of Sphingobium sp. AntQ-1. Lineage (NCBI taxonomy): Bacteria > Pseudomonadati > Pseudomonadota > Alphaproteobacteria > Sphingomonadales > Sphingobiaceae > Sphingobium > Sphingobium sp. AntQ-1. Next base: position 1,533,579 of record NZ_CP117158.1, on the reverse strand, counting down.
CGAAATCGCTGAAGGCGAGGTAGAGAATATAGCCCCAGGGCGCATGATTGAACACCGCCTGGCCGATATGCAGCCATAGCACGGCGCCCAGCGCAAAGAGGATGGTCGCACGCGCCCGGTCCGCAAAGCCGGTCGTCACGAAACGCAGCGCCAGAGCGATCACCACGCCGACGACCAGCGACAGGATCAAGCCGCCGATAAGCGCGCCGCTGTCCATCACCGGGAAGCCGCCTTCATTGTAAAAGATCTGCGCGACTGGCCCCTTGCCGTAAAGGATGGTGCCCTGCGCCGTCGCAGGATCGGGGATCACATAGACGCCGGTGCCGGTGGGGGTCAGCGCCTGCGCCATTGCGGCCTGCAAATTGGCGCTGGCCTGTTCGTCTGTACGGCTGAGCGCCAGCGCCGACAAGGGCGTGCCCCAGAAGATGAAGCCAGTGATGAACATGGAAAGGCCCCCCAACAGGCCGCCGATCAGAGCGCGAACCATAATGCATCCCCCTTTTCCGATATGAAGCTGACGCATCAACGCAGGGCGGGCAACATCTTTCCCGTCCTGGCGGTCAGTCCTTGGGTCGCGCGGCCTTTTCGGCGATGCCCGACAGGCCTTCGCGCCGATCCAGTTCGTCCATCACCGCGTCGAGCGGTATGTCGAGATCGGCCAGCAGCATCATCAGGTGGAACAGCAGGTCGGCGCTTTCGCCGATCACGCCCGCGCGATCGTCCGCCATCGCGGCAATGACCGTTTCGACCGCTTCCTCGCCGACCTTCTGCGCGATTTTGGCGCGGCCTTTGGTGGTCAGCTTGGCGACATAGGAGGCCGACGGGTCGGCGTTCCGTCGTTGGCGGATGGTCTGTTCCAAAGTATGAAGGGTCGCGCGCATGGGCTGCATCAAGCTTTTCGCGCGCGACCCGTCAATCACTTATTTACGCTTGCGGCCAGCAAGGAACATTCGGCCGGCCAATACGGCCGCGCCCATGCCGAACAGCGCCATCTGTTCCGGTTCCGGCACCGGCGTGGGCGTGCCGCCCGACGAGCCGCCGGTGGAGCCGCCCGTGCCGCCGCCGGTGGACGAGCCGCCGCACTTGCCGAACCAGCACCAGAAGCTGGCATTGGCGGGCGCTGGTACGGCAGCGCCCATGAGGCCGGCAGCGCCGGCCATCAGAAGCATCTTAGGAATTTTCATGTCAAATCACCCCGTTTGCGTCAAACCTGTGATGGTGGAACGCGACCCGGAGATGGTTAAGCAGAGTTCATGCCATGCAGCAGAAATCTCGGCATTTCAGCGGTGCGCCATAGTTAACGGCGATTGCGAAAACATGGTTGCTGTAAAGTGGATCGACGCTTCACGCCGACCGCACCGGCACGCCCGCCGCCGCGAGCGCGTGATGGGCCTCAGCGATCGTATGTTGGCCGAAATGGAAGATGGACGCGGCCAGCACCGCGCTGGCATGGCCCTGCACCACACCCTCGACCAGATGGTCGAGCGTGCCGACCCCGCCGCTGGCGATCACCGGAATCGATACCGCGTCGGCGATGGCGCGGGTCAGCGCCAGGTCGTAGCCCGCCTTGGTGCCATCTCCATCCATCGAGGTGACGAGCAGTTCGCCCGCCCCCAGGTCCGCCAGGCGCAGGGCGTGTTCCAATGCGTCGATGCCGGTCGGCTGGCGACCGCCATGGGTGAAGATTTCCCACCGGCCTTCGCTCACTTTACGCGCATCGACGGACCCGACGATGCACTGGCTACCGAAGCGGTCGGCGATGTCGGCCACCAGTTCGGGGCGGGCGACCGCCGCGCTGTTGACCGCGACCTTGTCCGCGCCCGCCAGCAGCAGCGCGCGCGCATCGTCCGGCGTGCGCACCCCGCCGCCCACGGTGACGGGCATGAAGCAGACTTCGGCGGTGCGGCGCACCACGTCCAGGATGGTGCCGCGCGCTTCATGGGTGGCGGTGATGTCGAGGAAGCAGAGTTCGTCCGCCCCGGCCGCGTCATAAAGCTTCGCCTGCTCGACCGGATCGCCGGCATCCTTCAGATCGACGAAATTGACGCCCTTGACCACGCGCCCATTGGCGACGTCGAGGCAGGGGATGACGCGGGTGCGGACGGTCATGCGACTGGTTTCCAATGCCCGTGGGATGTCACGTTACTCACGCCGCCGCCTTGGCGACCGCCAGCGCGGTCTTGAGGTCCAGCCGCCCGTCATAGAGGGCGCGGCCGGTGATGACGCCTTCGATCCCTTCGTCGGCATGGAGGCTGAGGATGCGGATGTCCGCGATCCCCGCCACGCCGCCGCTGGCGATCACCGGAATGTCGGTGGCGCGGGCGAGATCGACGGTCGCGTCAATATTGCAGCCCTTGAGCATCCCGTCGCGGCCGACATCGGTGAAGAGCAGCGATGCGACGCCGGCATCCTCGAACCGACGGGCCAGGTCGATCACTTCCATATCGCTCTTTTCCGCCCAGCCGTCGGTCGCGACGAAGCCGTCGCGCGCATCGACCGCGACGACGATGCCACCGGGAAAGTCGCGCGCCGCCGCCTTGACGAAGGCGGGGTCTTTGAGCGCTGCGGTACCGATCACGATGCGCGAGACGCCGAGGTCGAACCAGCGCTCCACCGCTTCGCGATTGCGGATGCCACCGCCCAACTGGACATGGCCGGGAAAGGCGTCGACGATCTTCTCGACCGCCTGCGCATTGACGGCATGGCCGGCGAAGCTGCCGTCGAGGTCCACGACATGGAGATGCTGCGCGCCCGCTTGCGCGAACAGCAGTGCCTGCGCGGCGGGATCGTCGCCATAGACGGTGGCGCGGTCCATATCCCCCTCGGCGAGGCGGACGACCTGGCCGTTCTTCAGGTCGATGGCGGGAAAGACGATCAGGGACATTATGCGACTTCCAAAATTCCGGTCGGTTCGAGCTTGTCGAGAACCTGTTGCGCGAGGGTTCTCGACAGGCTCGAACCGAACGGATGTTGCATTATATCACGGCTTCCAATCCAGAAACCGCGCCATAAAGGCCAGCCCGTAACGCTGGCTTTTCTCGGGGTGGAACTGGCAGCCGATGATGGTGTCGCGCGCGACTGCGGCGACGAGAGGCCCGCCATGGTCGGTCGTCGCGGCGACATGGGCGGGATCGGCGGCCTCATAATGATAGCTGTGCAGGAAATAGGCCTCGCCCGCCTCGATGAGCGGCGGCGCGCCGTTCAGCACCACATCGTTCCAGCCCATATGTGGCACCTTGACGGCGGCGTCAGTCGGTTCGATCCGGCGGACGGTGCCGGGAATCCAGCCCAGCCCCTCATGCCGGCCGAACTCTTCGCCGGCATCGGCCAGCAACTGCATGCCCACGCATACGCCCAGGAACGGCGTGCCGCGCCCGTTCACCGCCTCGTTCATGGCGTCGACCATGCCGGGGATCGCGACCAGCGCATCGCGGCAGGCGCGGAAGGCGCCCACGCCCGGCAGGACGATGCGATCGGCCCTGGCCACGACATCGGCGTCGGCGGTGATGGCGACATCGTGCGCGCCGGCCTTGCGCAGAGCATTATGGACCGAATGGAGATTGCCCGCGCCATAGTCGATCAGGGCGATCATGCGAGCAGGCTCTCCAGAGTGACGCCCGCCGCCGCGCGCACCGGGTTGAATGCGATCACCTCAGCCGTAGCGGCGCCGTTGACGACGAAGGGATCGGTCGCGGCCTTCGCCTCGATCGCCGCGCGATCGCCACGGGCCAGCAATATACCGCCGGTTCGCGGCTCACGGCGGCCGGCCAGAAGCAGCCAGCCATCGGCAATGCCGCGGTCCAGCCAGGCCCGATGATCCGCCAGATGGCCGTCCAGAATATCGGCCGGAGCCGTGTAGGTCAGCGATATGATGAACATGGGTCCGGCCTTTCGTTGCGCTGTTACAACATGCCCTTGGTCGAGGGAATCGCGTCCGCCTTGCGCGGGTCGATCTCCACCGCCTGGCGCAGCGCGCGGGCCAGACCCTTGAACGCGCTTTCGACGATATGATGGTTGTTGCTGCCATAGAGCAGCTCTATATGCAGCGTGATGCCGGCTGCCTGGGCGAAGCTGTGGAAGAAATGCTCCACCATCTCCGTGTCCCATTCGCCGACCTTGGTGACGGTGAAGGGCAGCTTGCACACCAGCCAGGGGCGACCCGAAATGTCGAGCGCCACGCGGCTCAGCGTCTCGTCCATCGGCGAATAGACCGATCCGTAGCGGCTGATCCCGCGCTTGTCGCCCAGCGCCTTCCCCAGCGCCTCGCCGATCGCGATCGCGGTATCCTCGGTCGTATGATGCTGGTCGATATGCAGGTCGCCGACCGTCTTGACGGTCATGTCGATCAGCGAATGGCGCGACAACTGCTCGATCATATGGTCGAGGAAGCCGATGCCCGTCGACGCCGTATAGAGGCCAGTACCGTCGAGGTTGACGGTGACGTCGATCTGGGTTTCCGCCGTGTTGCGGTGAATCTCGGCCGTGCGCATGGCCGCCCTATAGCGCGTAGCGCCCGTCATGCAATCTGCCATGCAATCTGGGCGTGCAATCCGCCTGCGGGGGTTGACCGCCTGTTTCGGGCCGTTAGGACATTGCGCCATGAGTGAAGATCTGCCCGACAGCCTGATTCCCTATGACGAAATCGTGCAGGAGGCCCTGCGTGCAGTCGTCGGCCGCGTGCTGGGCGAGGTGCAGCAGTCCGGCGGCCTGCCGGGCGCGCATCATTTCTACATCACCTTCAAGACGAACGCGCCGGGCGTCGACATCCCCAAACATCTGGTGGAGCGCTTCCCGGACGAGATGACGATCGTCCTCCAGAATAAATATTGGGACCTGAAGGTCAGCGACCATCATTTCGAAGTCAGCCTGACCTTCAACCAGGTCGCGGCCCACCTCAACATTCCCTTCAGCGCGATCACCGCCTTCGTCGATCCGGCCGTCAATTTCGCGCTCCAGTTCCAGGTCGCGGCGGACGAATTGCCGCAGCCGCACGAGGAGGCGGAAAATGACGGCCCGCAGGTGACGGCCGAAGATGGCTCCAACGTGGTGACGGTGGACTTCGGGAAGAAGAAGTAGAGCTGTCCGTCCGCGGGGCATGTCGCGCCGTCGGTCATTGGAATTTTGCAGCCCTGCCTTACATGACAGTCTCTTGAGATTCTTTCTCAAAAGGAGACTATCTGCATGTCCGCCACTACCCGCACCGAAACCGACAGCATCGGCGCCATAGAGGTGCCTGCCGCCGCTTATTGGGGGGCGCAGACGCAGCGGAGCATCGAGAATTTCCCCTACGGCGACACCGAACGGATGCCGCTCGGCATCGTCCATGCGCAGGCGATCGTGAAGCAGGCGGCGGCGCGGGTGAACGGGACGCATGGGCTGGACGCCAGCCTCGTCGCCGCGATCGAGGATGCGGCGCAGCAGATCGTGTCGGGCGCGCTGGACGACCAGTTTCCGCTCGTCATCTGGCAGACCGGGTCGGGCACCCAGACCAACATGAACGTGAACGAGGTGATCGCGGGTTTCGCTAATGAGCAACTGGCGGGCACGCGCGGCGGCAAGAGCCCGGTCCATCCCAACGACCATGTGAATATGAGCCAGTCGTCCAACGACAGCTTTCCGACCGCGCTGCATGTCGCAACCGTGATGGCGACGCGCGACCGGCTGATCCCCGCGCTCGAAAAGCTAACGGCGGCGCTGACCGCCAAGGCGCAGGCCTGGAGCCATATCGTCAAGATCGGCCGCACCCATACGCAGGATGCGACGCCCCTGACGCTGGGCCAGGAATTTTCCGGCTATGCCGCGCAACTGGTCAGCGGCCGGGCGCGGATCGAGGGGGCGCTCAACGGCAATATCCGCAAGCTGGCGATCGGCGGCACGGCCGTCGGCACCGGCCTCAACGCGCCCCAAGGCTGGGCCGAGGATATGGTCGCGGCGATCAGCGATATCGCGGGCGCCCCGTTCGAAAGCGCGCCCAACAAGTTCGAGCAGCTCGCCGCCAAGGATGGGCTGGTCTTCTTTGCGGGCGCCTTGAGCACGCTGGCGGTGTCGCTGACGAAGATCGCCAACGACATCCGCTTCCTGGGATCGGGGCCGCGATCGGGTCTGGGCGAACTGGACCTGCCCGCCAATGAGCCGGGCAGTTCGATCATGCCCGGCAAGGTCAACCCGACCCAGTGCGAATCGCTGACCATGGTCGCGGCACAGGTGATCGGCAATGCGCAGGCCGTGACGATCGGCGGGATGCAGGGCCATTTCGAACTCAACGTGTTCATGCCGCTGATCGGCGCTAATGTGTTGCGCTCCATCCATCTGCTGAGCGTCGGCATGGAGAGTTTCGCGGAGCGCTGCGTCGAGGGTTTGGTCGCGAATGAAGCGCGGATCGCCGAGCTGGTCGATCGGTCGTTGATGCTGGTGACCGCGCTGGCCCCGGAGATCGGCTATGACAATGCCGCCGCCATCGCCAAGCACGCCCATAAGACGGGGCAGACGCTGAAAGAGGCGGGGCTGGAACTGGGGTTGGTGGACGAGACGACCTTCGACCGGCTGGTGCGGCCGGAAAATATGGTCTGATCCAGATCAACATGGCGGAACCGGCGGGCATCCGGTACATTAACCCTGTATGAAGAAAAAAGCCCTCACCCCCTCCGCCCCGTTGGTGACGATCCGTCCGCCCAAAAAGGCGGGCCTGCTGCGAAAAGCGGCGCGGGTCGGTGCCACGGTGGTCGCTGCGCGGGTCGCGGCGGCGACGGGCAAGAAGGGCGTGTTCGGCCTGATCGCGGGCGCAGGCGCCAAGCGCATCATCATGCGCTACCCCGCCGGCGCGCTGTTCGTGACAGGCGCCTATATGGCGGGCAAGCTGTATGAGGCCAAGCGCGAGGCGGAGCGTAAAAAGAACCTCAAACTGCTGCCCGACAAGAGCGGCGAGCCTATTCCGATCGAAAGCGCGCGCAAGGCCAAGGCCTAGAGCGCCGCCTGCCATTCGCGCACCGCGTCGATGGGCCAGGTCAGCATCAGGACGTTGAGCGTCAGATTGTCGCGGATCACCGCCAGCGCCAGCAATTCCAGCACGATCGCGAGCATGACCGTCACCCAAGTTGGCGCGCGGGCAGCGAACAGGAAGCCCAGCGTCATCATGCCGATATCGCTCATCGAATTCAGGATGGTGTCGCCGGAATAGCCGAGCGCGATCGTCGCGGCGCGATAGCGGTCGATGATGATCGGCGAATTTTCCAATATCTCCCATGCCGATTCGATCAGCACGGCCAGCGCCAGCCGAGGCCCGATCGGCCGGCGTTTCAGCAACAGGTGTGCGCCCGCGTAGAACAGGAAGCCGTGGATCACATGGCTGAGGCTGTACCAGTCGGCGATATGCTGGCTGTTGCCGCTGTCGAGCGCGCCGTGCCACAGTTCGACATAGCCGCAGGTGCAGATGGGGGGGCGGCGCATCAGGAACAGGATGACGCAAGCGGCCAGTGCGATCAGGGCGGCGGCGATGAGGCCGCGCCGGTTGATCCTTTGTCTGCGTCGCATCGTCTCTCCCCAGCCCCCTCTTGCAAAATCGCGTTTCAGGCGTCACTAGCGGCCATGGCCGACACCCTTCCTTCAGAGACTCCCGATTTCAAGCGGCGGGGCGTTCTTTTCGTCCTTTCCTCCCCCTCCGGCGCGGGCAAATCCACCATTGCGCGCAAACTGCTGGCGGCCGAACCGGACCTGTCCATGTCGGTATCGGCGACCACGCGGCCGATGCGGCCGGGGGAGATCGAGGGCAAGGATTATCATTTCGTCGATCTGCAAGAGTTCCGCCGGATGACGAGCGACCATGAGTTTCTGGAATGGGCGCATGTGTTCGGCCAGCGTTACGGCACGCCACGTGGCCCGGTCGAGGCGATGCTGAAGGCTGGCCAGGACGTATTGTTCGACATCGACTGGCAGGGTGCGCAGCAATTGCACCAGATTGCCGGCGGCGACGTCGTCCGCATCTTCATCCTGCCGCCGTCCATGGAGGAGCTGGAGCGTCGCCTGCGCGGGCGGGCGACCGACAGCGAGGCGGTGATCGAGGGTCGCATGGCGCGCGCCGCGGGCGAGATCGCGCATTGGGACGGCTATGATTATGTGCTGTGCAATGTCGATGCCGAGGACTGCTTTGCACGGGTCCAGACGATCCTGCACGCCGAACGGATGAAGCGCAGCCGACAGACCGGCCTGATCGGCTTCATCCGCAAGCTGGGCCGTTACCACCAGGACGATTAAACCCGATCAAACCCGGCCGGGTCCGCCCAGTCGGGATGAGTCCAGGTCATCGCCTTGAACAAGCTGCCCATTTCGGCTTCGTCGGTCAGGCGGTGGCGGGCGGCGCCTATCTCCGCGGCGCGGGTGGGGGCGGTGCGGGCGAGCTGGTCGGCGCGGGCGTCGATGCCGAGCTGGCGCAGATAATCGCCCTGGCCGACCGGGCCATGGACACGCAGGCCCGCCTGGCGCGCCATATTGCCCAGCACGGTGAAATCGACATGGGTGGTCAGGTCCACTTCGCCCGGATCGGTGAAAGGATCGGCGAACTGGTGTCCCTTCACCGCCTGGAGGGTGTCGCCCAGCGCCGGGCCTTCATGGCCATAGTCGATGATGATGACGGCGCCGCCCTGCTTGGCGATGCGGTGGGCCAGCGCATAGGCGATGCCGGCGCCCACGATCGGCGATTCGAGGATCGCGCCTTCTGGGGCTTCCACGGCGAGCGGCGGCAGGCCCGATTCGATACGACGATAGCCGGGGACGGGCAGGAAGCGGCCCTCCGCCTCCCGGCTGACGACGACGCGCTCACGCCATTCGTCCCCGACGCGGATGCACTGGCGGACGGGCAGAGCGTCGAAAAATTCATTGGCGACGACCAGCAGCGGGCCGGTGTCGGGCAGGCTGTCGATGCTGTCATGGTGGACGGCATGGGGTAGCAGGGCCAGTTGGCGGCCGCGCAGCGCCGGGCTGGTTTCGACCAGATGCACTTTGGGGGCGAGCGCGGCGCGTTCCATCGCCCGCAGCGCGTCGGCCGCCAGGGTGCCGCGGCCCGGCCCCAGCTCGGCATAGACGGCTTCGGGGCGGCGGCCCGATCGCATCCAGACGTCGGCCAGCGCCAGGCCGACCAGCTCGCCGAACATCTGGCTGATTTCCGGCGCCGTGGTGAAATCGCCGTCCGCGCCTAGCGGATCGCGGGTGGCGTAATAATGCTGGTTCGCCTCCGCTATATAGTGCGCGACCGAGATCGGCCCGCCTGAAGCGATCTGCCGCGCCAGCCGATCGGCCAACGGCAGATCGGCCAAGGGTTTAGGCGACACTGTTCATCCCGGCGATCGGTTCCACCCGGACGCGGCGGCGGCCGGCGGTGACGATCAGATAGAGGCCGCCCAGGATCATCGGCACGCACAGCCACTGACCCATGTGCAGGCCGGTGCGCGCGGCGAACTCCATCAACTGGGCGTCGGCTTCGCGGACATATTCCACGCCGAAGCGGAAGCAGCCATAGCCCAGCAGGAAGAGGCCGACCAACATGCCCGGCTTGTAGCGCGCGCGTGTCTTCCAGAAGGCGAAGGCGAGGATGAGGAAGAGGACGACGCCTTCGAGCGCGGCTTCGTACAACTGGCTGGGATGGCGCGGCAGATCGCCGCCGGTGGGGAAGATCATACCCCAGGGCACGTCGGTTTCCTTGCCCCACAATTCGCCGTTCACGAAATTGGCGAGTCGGCCGAAGAACAGGCCGAAAGGCACGACGCAGGCGACATAATCATGGATGCGCAGCCAGCTCAGCTTTTCCTTCCACGCCATGTAGAGGATGCCGAGCGACACGCCGACCGCGCCGCCATGGAAGGACATGCCGCCATTCCACAGCTTGAAGATATCGAGCGGGTGGGCGAGGATTTCGGGCTGGTAGAAGATCACATAGGCGAGCCGCCCGCCGATGATGATGCCCAGCGTCGCATAGAAGATCATGTCGTCGGCATGGCGGCGGCCCATCGGCGAACCGGGCTGGGCGACCAGTTTGAGCAGATACCAATAGCCGATCAGGATGCCCGACAGATAGGCGAGGCTGTACCATTTGAGCGTGAAGAAGCCCAGATTGAGGGCGACGGGGTCCAGCCCCAGATCTTCAAAGCGAATGGCGCCCGAAGCGGCGGCGGCAAGGTCCAGGATCAAAACAACGTCCCCTTGGGAATTGGATTGCGGGCATAGAACAAGCGGCGGCCAAGATGAAGGGGGGACGAGGATTTGGTGATGTCGGCGCGTCGCGCAGGGTCCGATTGCGCGCCACGGCCGAAGTTCACACCGTTGTCGGGTGATTTGCGCGAAAAGCGCCGCCGACGCGCCTGCGACGCTATCGCGAGGCTACAGGTGGGTGAAGGGACGGTCATGATCGGTTCACACCAACGCGACGGGGACGCGCCGGGTTCGCGCCATCCACGCGCCACGGACGCCATGGGCCGGCGGCTGGCAGGCGTGGGGGGTGACGAGGGGAGGGGCTGGTCCATCGGTGAGGGTAAACCAGAGAATGGGAGAATAGGAAAGACGGTGGTGCGGAGGAGCGAAAGCGGACTGGATGCCTGTCCGCTGACGGGGTGAGCGATGACCGCTGACGACCATTTTTTACCGTTCCAAGTCTCGTTTGCGCTTCCCACTTGCTGACATTCGGTGAGCAAGGCAGCATGTCGCAATGACCATCACACCGGCGATCCTTGCTCAGCTTCCGCTGACCGATATTGATGCGGTCATCTTTTACAAGCTGGATGAAATTACCACCGACCTCATTTGCTGCGACGTCGCAATTGCCGGTCGCGTATGGACCTTTCATGAGGAATCAAAGGGTTGGAATGACCTGACAGCCCATCTATCGGCACTGCCGGGCTTTCGAGCCGATTGGTATGAAGCCGTCGTCAAGCCTCCCTTTGAGGCAACCAAGACGGTCGCGTTCGACCGGCGATGATCGACCATAATCGGCAGCTACCAGTCTCCAGTAGCTGACTATCGAGAATGCGATTAGATTGGAACTATGACCGTCGCCGATATTGAACAACGAATAGCAATCATCCGGTCCGAGCCGGGATTTGATATTCCCAGTATATGGCTGACCTTTTACCTTACAGCGGCACCTGAGAGGCTCGATTCACTGGCCGACGAACTGGGCAAATTGCAGGGGGTTAATCTTGGCGATGGAGAGGGTGGATTTCTGTATCCCAAACTTCCCGTCTTAAACTCATCGACTGACATCAAGGCACTGATCGAACGCGTGGCGGATTTAGCTGTGGTCCAACGGGTTGAGGTGATTGCGGTGGATGCCGACACAACTGCCGATCCATCAACATCACAATTTGCCCAGATCATCCTTTACGACGGGAATGTCAGCTAAGCCGGTGAGCGATGTTGATAGCTGACAGTCCCCTAACCACCCAAATCAGTCCCTCGCGCCCGCATCCTCCAGCCCCTTAGCCGCGCGCACGCCCTGGCGGCCGCGCTGTGCCAATGCTTGTTTCAGCGCGGTCGGATGTGGAGCGATCAGGAAGCCGAAGCTGACCGTACCATGTTTCGTTTCGACGGCATGGTGCAGGCGGTGGGCCTGGACGATGCGCTTCATGTAGCGCGAGCGCGCGACATAGCGGTGCTTCACCCGCTGATGCACGATGATGTCGTGAAAGCCCAGATAGATGGCGCCATAGGCGGCGATGCCCGCGCCGACCGCGGTCGCCCAACTGCCCCAGCCCCATTGCACGCCACCGAGCAGCAGCAGGATGGAGGGCAGGGCGAAGATCACGAAATAGAGGTCGTTCGCTTCCCAAAAGCCGGTACGCGCGCGGTGGTGGCTGGCGTGGAGGAACCAGCCGGGGCCGTGCATCACCCAGCGGTGCATGACATAGGCAAAGCCCTCCATCGCGGCGAGCGTGGCGAAGAAGACGAGGCAGAGGGCGATGGGCGACATGCTGACGCATATAGGCGCTGTGGCAGGACGAGGCGACCCTCCTATCATTCCTATGGACAAATTGCGTTATGGCCAGGCGGGCTGGATGGCGTGTCCGGGGCGTGGTGGATGACGCGCTGCGGGTAGGGAATGGCGATATCATTGTCGCGAAACAACTGCCAGACGCGGCCCAATACGTCCGACTTCACATTGCCCACGCCGCCTTCGGGATCGCTGATCCACACCAAAATGTCATGCTCGACCCGGCTTTCGCCAAAGCCGGTGAGCCAGACATTGGGCTTGGGATTGCGCAATACGCGGGGGCTGTCCTGCGCGGCCTGGAGCATGAGTTGCTGGGCGAGTTGCAGATCGGAGTCGAAGGCAATGCCGATAGGGATGCGGACGCGGACGTTGCGGTCGGAATAGGACCAGTTCTCCACCTCCTGCGTCATCAGATTCTCGTTGGGAATCAGATGTTCCTTGCCGTCGCGGGTAATGACGGAGACGGCGCGGACGCCGATCTTGTTCACCCAGCCGAAACTGTCGCCCACGACGATGACGTCGCCCGGCTTGATCGATCGGTCCATCAGCAGGATGATGCCGGCGATGAGGTTGCCGAAGGTTTTTTGCAGGCCGAAACCGATGGCAAGACCCAGCGCGCCGGAGAATACCGCGAAGGCGGTAAGATCGATGCCCAGCAAGTCGACGCCGATGAAGAAGGCGGCGACGACCACGATGATGGCGGCGAGTTTCTGCGCCAGCAGCTTTTGCGTCGGATCGAAGCCGTCGGTCTTCTGGATCGAGCGGCCGATCACCCGGTTGGCCAGGCGCACCGCGGCGAATAGCGCGACGCAGGTGGCGGCGATCGAGAGCAGGCCGAGCAGGGTGATGCGCCGCTTGCCCAGGGTGACGCCGATCCGGTCGAGCATTTCGCCCACCGGGGCGATGCCGCCGCTGCTGCCCGACACGATCAGGATGAAGAGGATGAGCGCGAGTGGGGCGACCGCCCAGCGCGGGATGGCGAGGCCGCGCAATATATGGGTGGCGAGCAGCGCCACCGCGCCGCCCAGCATGGCGCCGACGACGAGATGGGCGATAGAGCCGGTCGGCCAGAGGATGAGCGCCAGCGCCAGCAGCAAGGCGGCGACGCCGTGGCGCAGGATGGCGCGGACATGGCCGGCCAGCGCGTCGCCCAGCGGCGGCAGGCGATGGCGCAGGCGCGGGGCGAGGGCGCGGCCGATGGCCCAGGCGGCGGCATAAAGCACAATGGCGAGCAGCAGCGCGACCATCGGGTGGACGATGTCCGGGTCGCCGGGCAAGAGCGCCAGCAAATGGGTGGCGCCAGGGGTCATCGGCGGGGTCATTTTCTAGCCGGCGTCCCGTATCGCCCGGAAGCGGTCGAGGCCGGCGTCGAGGTCCGCGATCAGATCGGCCGGGTCTTCCAGGCCGATATGGAGGCGGATCGCCGGACCTTGCGCGCTCCATCGTGTGGCGCTGCGGTAGCGGGCGGGATCGACGGGCAGGGCCAGGCTTTCGAAGCCGCCCCAGCTATAGCCTATGCCAAAATGGGCGAGGCCGTCGATCAGGGCGCCGCGCGCCGCATCGTCGCCGCCGTTCAGGATGACGGTGAAGAGGCCGGTCGAACCGCTGAAATCCCGTTGCCACAGCGCGTGGCCGGGGCAGTCGGGGAGCGCCGGGTGGAGGACGCGAGCGACATCCGCCTGGGCGCTGAGCCAGCGGGCGATGGCGAGCGCGCTGTCCTGATGCTGTTGCAGCCGCAGCCCCAGCGTGCGCAGGCCGCGGCTGGCCAGCCAGGCGTCGTCGGGGCTGACCATCTGACCGAAGACATAGGCGGTCTGGCGGATTTTGGCGAACCAGTCGGCGGTCGCGGTGACGCTGCCCATCATCACGTCGCTATGGCCGACGATATATTTGGTGCAGGCGAGGATGGAGATATCGACGCCATGGCTGAGCGCCGGGAAATAGAGCGGCGTCGCCCAGCTATTGTCGAGCAGGGTGACGACGCCGTTCGCCTTCGCCCAGGCGGTCAGCGTGGGAACGTCCTGCACCTCGAAGGTCAGGCTGCCGGGACTTTCGAGGAAGAGGGCGCGGATCGGGCCGCCTTCAAGATAGACATCGAGTGAGACGGCTGTGGGATCATAATAGATCGTTTCGATACCGTAATTATCCAGCAATTGCGTGCAGAAATTGCGGGTCGGGTCATAGGCGCTGTCCACCATCAGCAGCCGGTCGCCGGGCTTGAGGACGGCCATCAGCGCGCAGGCGATCGCCGCGACGCCCGACGGGTAGAGCATCGTGCCTTCCGCGCCCGGCTCCATTTCGGTGAGCGCGTCGGCAAGGGACCAGGCGGTCGGCGTGCCCTTGCGTCCGTAGAAGAGCCGTTCGTGGGTGCTGCTGCCCGCGGCTTTGCGCAGATGGGCGACATCGTCATAGAGGATGGTCGAGGCGCGCCAGACAGGCGGGCTGACGATCGCGCCGGGCTGGCCGGGCATCCCGGTCCATTCGGGCTTGCGGCCGGCTTGCGCGAGTTTGGTGAGGGGCCTGCGCCCATCCTTGCCGGAAGCGTCTTCGCTCATGCTGCGCCCGTCGCCTTGGGCGTGACCGGGTCGAAGCCCCATTCCGACCAGCTCCCGTCATAGAGGGTGACGGCGTCGTTGCCGAGCGTTTCGAGGCCCGCGAGCAGGATCGCGGCGGTGACGCCGCTGCCGCAGGTTGTGATGACCGGAGCGGCCGGGTCGATGCCCGCGCCCTCGAACAGCGCGCGCAGTTCGTCGCCCGCCTTCATGCTGTTGTCCGGATTGAACAGCGCGGAGGAGGGGAGGTTGCGCGATCCGGGGATGTGGCCCGACGCCATGCCGGGGCGCGGTTCGGCCTCTGCGCCCGTGAAGCGGCCCGCGCCGCGCGCGTCGAGCACCTGTTCCGCGCCGCTCGCGACATTGGCGATCAGGTCCGCCTTGGTGCGGACCTGGCCGGCTGCGCGACGGGCGATGGCGGTGCCGGGGGCGGGCGTTGCCGCGCCGCTCTGCGTCGGGCGGCCCTCCGCCAGCCATTTGGGCAGGCCGCCGTCGAGGATCGCTGCGGATGCGCCCAGGCCGTAAAGGCGCATCATCCACCAGCCGCGCGCGGCGCTGTGGGTGGGGCTGTTGTCATAAACGACGATGCGGCTGTCGGGATGGATTCCCAGCGCCTGGACACGCTGCGTCATGAGATCGTCGGAGGGCAACATGCCGGGGGTCGGGTCCGCGGGATCGTTGAGCGTCGGCAGGTCGAGAAAGACCGCGCCGGGGATATGGGCGGCTTCATATTCGACGCGCGGGTCGCGGGGGGTGCCGGGCAGGAACAGGCTGGCGTCGAGGATGACGAGGTCGGGCTGGCCAAGCTCTGCGGCGAGATCTGCGGTGGACAGGAAAATGGTCATGCGGCATCCTTCGGCCCTTGTTCGCGCCTGTCTTAGAGCGGGACGGCAAGGGATTAAAGGGCGTTGCGCGTATCAGGCCGGCGTAAGTTCCGCCGCGGCGCGGGCGGCGGGGCGGCGATATTGGCGTGGCCCCTGGTCCAGGCGGAGCGGGGCGAGGCGTTCGGCGGGCGGTTCCTGTTCCTGCCCGACGATGAAGGCGCGGGCGGTGCGGCCCTGTTCGACCGGGTCGCCATCCTGCGCGCCCCAGCGATAGGCGGCGTCGAAGGCGGCGAGCGGGATGAGCAGGCTGCGCTGGCCCATCGTCACCGGTACGATCTGGTCGGGCGGCAGGCGCAGTTCGCCCGCCAACTGGAGTGTTTCGCCCGATGCGATCGATACGACGCTATGCAGCGGCAGGCCGTCATCGCCGGTGAAGAAGCCGTTGAGCAACGCCTGCTGCTGCGCGCCGCCATTGCCCAACAGGCCGCGCACCAGCACGTCCTGCGCCGGGCGGTCGCCGCGATTGTGCAGGATCAGGCTGTAGCTGATCGTGACGCCCATCAGCGAATAGCGCGCCTGCGACACGGTCATGTCCATGTCGAGCCAGGGACGCTCGGCCGGGGCGGACGTGCGCGCGCGCGCGGTGGCGGGGGCGGCGGGGGTGAGTCGCACGGTGTCGGCAGGCGGTGGTGGCGCGGCGGGCGGGGCGACTGGATCGGCTAAGGGTTCCGCAGCCGGTTCGGCCAGCGGTTCCGCGGTCGGACGGCGGCGGCGTAGCATAAAGGCGGCGGCCAGCACGGCCAGGGCGAGCAGGCCGCCGATGATCCAGGGCAGGGACAGGGGGCTGGCGTCTTCCGCCGTCGGGGCGGGCGCGGCGGCCGGTTCCGGACTGTCCGTGGCATTGGTCGCGGGCGCGGGAGGCGGCTGGAGCGTTGGCGCGACCGGGGCGCTGGCGTTGGCCGGGGCGTCGTCGGGCGCGGGCTGCGCCGGCGTGGCGGCGGCGGGTGCGGCTTCGGGCTGGCGCGTCGGTTGCGCGGGCGGCGGCGTCGCGCGATCGGTCGGACGCGGCGCGCGGGGCGTTTCCGACGGCGTGGCGGGTGGGGCAGGGCGCGGGCGGTTGGGCTGCGGCGTCGGCTGCACCGTAACAGGCGGCGGCGTCACCGTGGGGGCTACGACCGGGGGCGTAACGCTGGGCGTGACGGGATCGCGATAGACGTTGAGTTCTGGCCCCTGCCGGTTCGGATTGGGCGCGGGCGTCGTGTTGGCGGGCGGTAGCTGGAAGTCGGGGGCGGTTTCCGCCGCCTGCTGGGCATGGACGGGCGCGGCGGAAAGTGCGGCAATTGCCAGCAGCGGCGCAGCGAACGGCAACGGACGAATATGAGACCCCATGGCCCTGCCAAGGCACAAGAATGGCTGAACCGCAAGTGAACAATGCAGGCCGATGACATCAGGCGTGCAATCGCGTAGATGGCCGGGCATGACTGACCTTCCCACCGCGCCCCTGCATCTGGGGCAGAGCAGCGCCCTTCCCGCCAGCCCGGAAGCGGCCGTGCTGGATTATGTGCCCAATCCGCGCCCCGGCAAACCCTATCTGGTGCGCTTCACCGCGCCCGAATTCACCTCGCTCTGCCCGGTGACCGGCCAGCCCGATTTCGCCCATCTGGTGATCGATTATGCGCCGGGCGCGACGATCGTCGAATCGAAATCGCTCAAGCTGTTCCTGGGCGCGTTCCGCAACCACGCCGCCTTTCACGAGGATTGCACCGTGGGCATCGGCGAGCGGTTGTTCGCCGAGATGGACCCGATCTGGCTGCGCATCGGCGGATACTGGTATCCGCGCGGCGGCATCCCGATCGACGTTTTCTGGCAATCGGGCGAGCCGCCGGCGGGCCTGTGGCTGCCGGCGCAGGATGTGCCGGGCTATCGCGGGCGGGGGTAAATCCCGAACGGAGATGGGGCGGGTCGGCCCTGTTTGACCAACGGGCAACAGGGTTCGACCAACGACATGCCGGCCGTACGCCATCGCTTGACCGATGCAGCGAAACGGGTGATCCCGCGTTTATCGCGCGTGAGACATGATTTCATGCGCTCCCAAGACGTGTCGGAGTCTTCATCCTATGCCCCTCAAGACCATCCTGCCGCTGCTGATCGCGGCTGCGCCTGTCGCCATTGCGGCCCCCGCCCTGGCGCAAAGCGCGCCAACGCCCGGTTCCATGCCCACCGGCCCGGCCGCCGGGATCACCACGCAATTGCCGCGCGGCGCCGCGCCCAGCCATTATGCGATTCAAGTGACGCCCGATGCGGCGAACCTGAAGTTCAGCGGCAAGGTGACGATCGATGTCAGCGTCGCGACCGCGCTGCCGGCGCTGGTGCTGAACGCCGCCGACCTGACCGTTTCGTCCGTCATGCTGACGCCGGCAAAGGGCAAGGCGATCAAGGGCACTGCCAAGGTCGACGCGGACGCGCAGACCGTCAGCCTGGATTTCGGCAAGCCGGTCCAGCCGGGCAGCTACAAGCTCGACATCGTCTATGCCGGCGTCATCAACCAGCAGGCGAACGGCCTGTTCGCGCTCGACTATACCGACAATGCGGGCGCGGCGAAGCGCGCGCTCTTCACCCAGTTCGAAGCGCCCGATGCGCGCCGCTTCGTGCCGAGCTGGGACGAGCCGAGCTTCAAGGCGACGTTCGACCTGTCCGCGGTCGTTCCCGCCGATCAACTGGCGGTCGGCAACATGCCGGTCAAGACGAGCAAGGATCTGGGCGGCGGCAAGAAGCTGGTGACGTTCGGCACCAGCCCCAAAATGTCCTCCTATCTGCTGTTCTTCGGCCTGGGCGAACTCGACCGCGCCACCAAGATGGCGGGCAATACCGAAGTCGGCGTCATCACCGGCAAGGGCAATACGGGCAAGGCGCAACTGGCGCTCGACGCGTCGGCCAGCATCCTGCCCTATTATAACGACTATTTCGGCGTCCCCTATCCGCTGCCCAAGCTGGATAACGTCGCAGGACCAGGCCAGAGCCAGTTCTTCAGCGCGATGGAGAATTGGGGCGCGATCTTCACCTTCGAGCGCGCCTTGCTGGTCGATCCGCGCTTCACGTCGGAAGCGACCAAGCGTCGCATCTACGAAACGGTCGCGCATGAAATGGCGCATCAGTGGTTCGGCGACCTCGTCACCATGGCCTGGTGGGACGATCTGTGGCTGAATGAGGGGTTCGCCAGCTGGATGGCGACCAAGGTGACCGACAAGCTGCAACCCGACTGGGAAATGCTGCTGACCCGCGTGGACGGGCGCGAGGCGGCGATGAGCCTCGATTCGCTCGCCACCACCCATGCCGTTGTGCAGAAGATCACCACCGTCGATCAGGTGAACCAGGCGTTCGACGCCATCACCTATCAGAAGGGTGAGGCGGTCATCACCATGCTGGAAGGCTATGCCGGCGAGGACGCATGGAAGGCGGGCATCCAAGCCTATATGAAGGCGCATGCCTACGGAAACACCGTGACCGACGACCTGTGGAAATCGGTCGAGGGCGCGGGCGCCACGGGGCTGGTTTCGATCGCGCATGACTTTACGTCGCAGCCGGGCATCCCGCTGGTCACCGTCGACAGCGCGGTCTGCAAGGGTGGATCGACCGTCCTGACGCTGAGCCAGGGCGAATTTAGCCGCGACCAGAAGAGCAAGACGCCGCTGCGCTGGAACGTGCCGGTCAAGGCGCAGACCATCGGCGGCGAAGCGCAGCGTCTGATTTTGCAGGGCAAGGGCACGGTAACGCTGCCGGGCTGCGGCGCCTATGTCGTCAATGCGGGGCAGACGGGCTATTATCGCTCGCTCTATCCGGCGGCCAATGTGAAGGCGCTGGCGAAGGATTTCACCAAGCTGGCCAGCATCGACCAGACCGGCTTGCTTGCGGACAATTTCCAACTGGGGCTGGGCGGCTATCAGCCGATCGGGCTGGCGATGGACCTGGTGGACGCCGTGCCCGCCACCGCCAGCCCCGCCGTGCTGGCGGAGGTGCCGGAGTATATCGCCAGTGCCCATGCGATGCTGGAAAGCGACAAGGCGGCGCAGGCGCGCGTCGCCGCCTATGGTTCGGCCAAGCTGGGGCCGGTGCTGGCGGGGATCGGCTATGACGCCAAGCCGGGCGAGGCGGCGCAGGCGCCGGTGCTGCGCCAGGCGCTAGTGGCGACGCTGGGCGACATGGGCGACAAGGCCGTGGTGGCGGAAGCCAATCGCCGCTTCGCCCAACCGGCGCTGCTCGATGGGCCGCTGCGCAACACATGGCTCTCGATCATCGCCAAAAATGCCGATCAGGCGACCTGGGACAAGCTGCGCGCGATGGCCAAGGGCGCGGCGACCGACCTGGAAAAGAGCAGCACCTATGCGCTGCTGGGCGGCGCGAAGGACGAAAAGCTGGCGGCGCAGGCGCTCGACCTCGCCATGACCGATGAGCCGGGCAAGACCACGAGCGCGGCGATCATCAGCGCTGTGGGTTCCGAGCATCCGATGCTGGCGGTCGATTATGTGCTGGCGCACCGCGCGCAATATGAGGCGCTGATCGACGTGTCGGCGCGGAGCCAGGCGCTGGCGCGCCTCGGCGGCGGGTCGGCCGATCCGGCGATGGCGACCAAGCTGGACGCCTATGCCACCCAATATCTGACGCCCGAATCGCGCAAGGTGGTGGATCGCGCCATCTCCGCGATCAAGACGCGGATCGAGACGCGGAGCCGGTTGCAGGCGCCGCTGACCGCCTGGTTCGCGGGCAAGAGGTAGGAAATAAAAAGGGCGGCTCGAAAAAAAGGGCCGCCCTTATTCCAGCCGGTTACTGCGGCAACCCCAGCGCCTTGGCGATGTCGTCCCAGGCGACCAGTTTGAAATTCTGGGCCGCCGCCGCATTATGGCCGTCCTGCGCAATGAACAGGCCGCCCGGATAGGCAGGGCCGAAATCGCCCAGCATCAGTTCGATGCCGTCGGTTTCCTCCGACCCGCCAACGACCCCGTCGACCACGCGGAAGCGGCCGACATAGGAGTCGTCGCTCAGCCTGTAGACGACATAGGCATTGTCGCCCTGGCTGGAGACGAGGACATAGCCGTCCTTGTCGCCCACGGGCGCGATGGCGAGGCCTTCGGCATCCATGACCAGGTTCTTGTCATCGGCCGCTGCGATCTTGGTCGGCATGGTCGATCCGGCGGCGCGCGCGTCGAAGCGCCAGAGGCCGACATCCTCCTCCGCCACATAGAGGGTGCCGGTGCGGTCATCGACGGCGCAGCCTTCCGACTGGGTGCCGAGCTTCATAGTGCGGACGATCTTGCCGCTGGGCGTCGCGCTGTTGGCGTCGATCGCGACCTGGTTGATCGTGCCGTCCTTCAGCACGATGAAGGCGGACAGGATGCCCGCGTCCCGGCCAAGGCAGACGCCATAGGCTTCGCCCGCGCCGCCATCGACCTTGCCCAGCGCGGTCAGTGTCGCGGTGGCGGGGTCGAGGCGAAAGAGCGCGATCTTCGCATGGGCGATGTCGTTGCGGTCGCTGGCGGCCACCAGGATGCCGGGCGCTCCGCCGATCGCCACGCCGTCCTTCAGATCGACATTGTTGACCCGGCCGGCGTCCAGAAAGGCGCGGGTCTTGCCGTCGAGGCCATAGACATAGAGGCCGGCTTTCTTGTCGGTGCCCACGATCAGGCTTTGCGCCGGGTTGGCGGCGTTGCGCCAGATCGCCGGATCGTCTGCCGCGTCGGCGTTCGCGGTGCCGACCGGGGTGGTTTCGCCGCGCGCCGTAACCGACACGGCGGGGGTCGCATTGGCGATGCGAACGGCGACCGGAATTTCCACTTCGGCGGTGGCGCAAGCGGACAATGTAATAAAAGCGAAACAGGCAATCATCGAACTATAATATATATTGCACGATCCGGTCATGGAAGCCTTTTCGTGGTTGATGATGGGGTCAGATATCGGAGCATGAAATGACGCTCTTCTTTTTCGGATCATTTTATCAGAAGTCCTGTTTCCATGTGGCGGTGGAATGCTACAGAACGGTATCGCGGGTCAATTAAACTATTTGGAAACAGCGGATGCAAAGAATTGCGACCATGGCGCGGTTGACCCGGTTGCGCCGGATGAATTGCGCCAGAGCAAGCTGCATTCAATGATACAGGGCGCGTGCTTTAAGTTCTGGTTATCGCATCGTTTTAAGCAAAAATCGGTCCCTGCTTTCCTGCACGACGCTCCAAATACTGGTTTTAAGCGATGTAGCAGCCGCAGCGCCATTTCATTGCCGGCGACCCGTATTGAGATAGGCGGCGACAGCATCGACGCTGTCGCCCACGACATCGACCGCTTCCGCCAATTCTTCCGGCGATACGTCGAAGCGGGAGGTCCAGTAGAGGATCGCCGCTTCATTATCCAATGTGACGCGGTCTGCTTCCATGTCCGGGTCGCTGATCTTTGGTGCCTGTCTCATAGGACAGATACAAACGCATAAATGGCGGCGCTTTTCCGCTTCCCTTTGGGACAGGTGACCGGGGAAGGCTTAGCTGAGCGGGCTGCTGGCCCAATTTTTGAGCTTGGCGTAGAGCGCGGCGATAACCCCGGCGAAGATCAGGATCGCGAGCGGCACGGCCAGATGATTTTCCGCCACCAGCGCCAGAGGCGCATCGCTGTCGGTGCTGGCGACGATGCCGGCGAAGGCGACGCCGAACAGGCTTTCGCCGACGATGAAGCCGGTGGCCATCAGCACGCCCATGCGTTCGGCGAATTCCGGGTTCGCCTGGCGCAGCGACCAGCGGTTGTAGAAATGTCCGATCACCGCGCCGACGGGGATCAGCAGGGTCAGCGCCATCGGCAGGTAGATGCCCATGCCGACCGCGAGCGGGGGCAGGCGCAGCTTGCCCGCCCGGCCCAGCAGTTCATCGACCAGCACCACGACCGCGCCGATCCCCGCGCCGATGCCAATCAGGCCCCAGTCGAGGTCGCCGCCCAGCACGCCCTTGGCCAGCGCGGAGATGAGCGCCGCCTGCGGCGCGGGCAGCGCGTTCGGCCCGACGCCGGGCGCGCCGGCGAAACCGAAGGCGCTGTTGAGCAGGTCGAGGACCGGCGGAATCACCAGCGCGCCGAACAATACGCCCAGGATCAGCGCGATCTGCTGCTTCCACGGAGTCGCGCCGACCAACTGGCCGGTCTTGAGATCTTGCAGGTTATCGTTGGATATGGTGGCGATGCCGAACACGATCGCGGTGGTGAACAGGGCATAGGCGATCAGTGCCTGCGTCTGCTGCGGGTCGTCGCCGCCCGATCCGTAGATGGCGGCCAGCATCAGCGACGCGCCCAGCACGGCGAGGATGCCGACGCCCGAAATCGGGCTGTTCGACGCGCCGATCAGGCCCGCCATATAGCCGCAGACCGACGCGATGATGATGCCCGCGACCAGCACATAGGCCAGCGTCAGGCCGATGATCGGCACCGGATTGTCGGCGATCGGGCCACCCTGGGCGAAGATCCAGAGCAGGAAGCCGATGGGGACGAGCGCGGCGAGGATCGTGCCGCCGACGATGGAGATGGGCAGGTCGCGCTCGGTCAATTCCAGCATCGCGCCATTGCCCGACCGGCGCGCGGCGTTGGCGACCAGCGCGGAGCGGATGCCGCTGACGATCGGGCCGAGGATCTTGAGCAGGGTCCAGATCGCAGCGACGCCGATCGTGCCCGCGCCGATGAAACGCGCCTTCGTGCGGAAGGTGGTGCCGACCAGATCCGCCAGGTCAGCGCCGGCGGGGACGGGGGTGGTGAGATAGGGCACGATGCCGACCCAACTGATGAGCAGGCCGATGAACATGGCGACGCCGACCGAGAGGCCGACGAGATGGCCGACGCCGATCAGCGCCATCGAAAAGCTGGTGGAAACCGACGTCGCGCCCGCGCCGAATTTGAAGAAGGTGGCGGCTTCTTCGGCCAGGATTTTCGTCTTGGCGATGATCGAGAAGCTGGCGGCGGCGATCGCGCTGGCGACGATCGCGGCGAGGCCGCGGCGGTTTTCCTCCAGCCCCTCGCGCGAACCCGCGCCGACCTTCAGCACTTCGGCGGCGGCGACGCCTTCGGGATAGGGGAGGTCGGAACCGGTGACGAGCGCGCGGCGCAGCGGCACCGAATACATGACGCCCAATATGCCGCCCAGCGCGATGGTGCAGGCCGACAGCCAGTAGGGAAAGCCCTGCCACCAGCCGATGATGACCAGGCCCGGCAGCACGAAGATGATCGCCGAGAGGGTGCCCGCGGCGGACGCGATCGTCTGGACGATGTTGTTTTCCAGGATCGTGCCGGTCGAAAACAGCCGCAGCACCGCCATGGAGATGACGGCCGCGGGGATGGAGGTAGCGAAGGTCAGGCCGATTTTGAGGCCGAGATACACATTTGCCGCGGTGAAGATGAGGGTGATGAGCGCGCCGAGAATGACCCCGCGCAGCGTCAGTTCGGCCATCGCGCCGGTTGGCGCTCCCCGGCCCTTGGCTTCCATTGTCACCCGTCGTCCCCTTGGCTTGGCGCTTATATAGTGGCTGGTAATAATGTTGCTTGGCTGTGGATCAATCAGAAAGTGCGATCAGGATGCGTTTGGACGCGCGCCGGTCGTGGGGGCGGCATGATCGAGCCAGTCGTCCACCAGCCCTGTCCAGCGCTGATAGCCGCGCGCGTTCATGTGCAGTCCGTCGGGGCGGAAGAGCGAGGCGTCGGGCAGGCCATCGCGCGCCAGCAGCACGGCGCCGACGTCGATATAGGAGAAGCCGTCGCGCTTGGCGCGCGCGGCGATGGCGGCGTTGACCTGCGCCATCTTTGGCCAGAGCGTCCAGCGGATCGGGCTGGGCTTGAGCGAGAGCCAGGCGATGGCTGCGCGCGGATAATCCGCGCGCAGCCGCTTGAGCAGAGCGAGGATGTCGCGGGACACGGCATCCGGCGTCGCACCGGCGGCCAAGTCGTTCTCCCCCACATAAACGACCACCGAGCGGGGCGGGACAGGCGGCAGCAGCCGCCTGTAATAATGGAGGACATGGGCGGTGGTCGCGCCGCCGAAGCCGCGATTGACGGTGTCGATATCGGCGAAGCTGCCCGCTATGTCCCACAGCCGGATGCTGGAACTGCCCAGAAACAGGGTGGCGTCGCGCACAGGCGTACTGGCGCTGTTGGCTTTGGCGAAAGCCTCCACCTCGTTGGAGAAGGGGAAGGTCGGGTCGGCATTGGGAACGGGGGCAGGGCGAGCAGGCGGCGGCGCGGCGATGGCGGGGACCGCCAGCGCGCAGGCGAGCAATGTCGGCAGCGCCGTCCGGCGCAGGCCCGCGCCCTTAATGGCGGTGGAGCGGGCGCAGGCGATATTTGCCGTCCGCATAGGGGCCGAACATGCCGGTGATGGCGGGATGATCGACCGGCTCGTCGCTGTCGTCGGTGACCAGATTTTGCTGGCTGACATAGGCGACATAGCTGGATTCGCCATTTTCGGCGAGCAGATGATAGAAGGGCTGGTCCTTGTCGGGCCGCGCGGTTTCGGGAATCGCCTCATACCATTCCTCGCTATTGGCGAAGACCGGATCGATATCGAACACGACGCCGCGAAAGCCGAACAGGCGATGCTTGACGACATCGCCGATATTGAAGCGGGCATGGACGATCGGCGGGGCGATGACGCCGGCGCCGAAAATCTGAATCGTGTCTTTCATCCCCCCAATTTAGGATGCTGCTGCGCGGACACAAGAAAAATACCGGAAAGGCCGCTTGGCAAGTATGATTTCATTCGCTAATGGCCGCCCCTCGACCGGGACGGCGCAGGCTGGACCTTCTGCGGAGAGGTGGCAGAGTGGTCGAATGCACCGCACTCGAAATGCGGCGTGCCCGAGAGGGTACCGTGGGTTCGAATCCCACCCTCTCCGCCAACAGCTTATTTTCCTACATCCCTAGCGAACCGAAAAAGCCCAGCATTTCCGGGCCTTTCGGGCTGATTCGCGTCCCACCTCATCCCCTCGCTTCCGTCGGTGACCGATTTGGCGTGTGGTAAAAAGCGTGGGAGAATATCGGCATGGGAAAGCTCTCCGTAACAGGTGTGAAGGCGGCAAAGCGACCGGGGCGCTTCGGAGATGGCGATGGCCTGTTTCTCGTGGTCGGCGCGACCGGCTCCAAAAGCTGGGTGTGCAGGGTCCAGAAGCATGGGCGCAGGCGCGACATCGGATTGGGCAGCGCATCGAAGGTCACGCTGTCTGTCGCCCGCGATCGGGCGCGCGAGGTGCGGACCTGGGTGGAGCTTGGCCTCGACCCGGTGTTCGAGAAGCGTAAGGCGAGCGGCATCCCGACATTCAGGGAGGCGACGGCTAAGGTCTATGCGGCCAACCGCAAGACCTGGCGCAACGAGAAGCATGAGGGGCAGTGGCTGCGAACGCTGGAAGCCTTCGCCTTCCCGATCATCGGCGATATCCGAGTGTCCGAGATCAACGGCCCGATGATCCGCAACGTGCTTGCCGAAATCTGGCTGACCAAGCCGGAAACGGCACGCCGGCTGCGCCAGCGAATCGGCGCGGTCCTCGATTGGGCCTTTGCGTCCGGCTACCGTGAAACCGAAGCGCCGATGCGCTCGATTACCAAGGGGCTTCCACGCCAGCCCAAGAAGGACGGGCATTTTGCGGCCATGCCCTATGCCGATGTGGCGGCGTTCATGGCGCGGCTACGCGAACGGGAGTCGTTCAGCCGCCTTGCCTTGCAGTTTGCCATCCTGACCGCTGCACGATCCGGGGAGGTGCGCGGTGCGGCATGGACCGAGATCGACGTCGAGAACGCCCTATGGACCATCCCCAAGGAGCGCATGAAGGCGCAGCGCGAGCATGTCGTCCCGCTGTCGAGACCTTCAATCCGCATCATCGAGCGGTGCAGCCAGTTGCGTACCTGTGAATGCCCCCTGATCTTTCCCGGCATGAAGGGGGACAAGCCCCTTTCGGACATGACCCTGACGAAGCTACTGCGCGAAATGAAGCAGCCTTACACCGCCCACGGCTTCCGTTCTGCCTTCCGAGACTGGGCCAGCGAGGAAACGGACGTACAGGGCGAGGTCGCAGAGGCGGCACTGGCGCATATGGTCAGGGACAAGACCGAAGCTGCCTACCGCCGTGGAAGCCTGTTGGAGAAGCGCCGTAAGTTGATGGACGACTGGTCCACCTACTGCACCACGATCAAGTGAGGGCGCTGCCATGCGCGACACCATCAGGCAGGTGGAAGGCGTTTGCGCCGCCCAATCCTATGCCCCGCAATCAGCACATTTCCATGTCCTTCGATGCCGCCAAAAACGCAGAACAGACAGGGGGCGGACTCGGCCTATCGGGAACCCCGAAACTCGGCCTATCGGGAACGCAAAACTCGGCCTATCGGGAACCGAAAATGGCCTTAACGTCATGAAGTTGCACCATGAATCCGGCCCTTAACAATGCTAATAGTAGAATCCTACGGATTCTTGCTAACCCGGCGCGGCCGGATCGCGGCGGCGTACGGCTTTTTTGACCAGCGCCGCCCCCGCGATTCCGGTGGCCTTTCTAAACCGGGTGCATGGCTGCACCCGACTTGCTAGGTAGTTATCCATGCGTACCGAACTCGATCATTTGCCAGCCAACAAGCAACGCGAGCTTGAACGCCTCGTGCAGATCATCTTCGAGGAATTCGAGGACAGCCTGTCGCTGGCCCGGCATGAGTGGAAAAAGAAGGGCCGCATCCAGAAGGTCATCCTCTACGGCTCTTACGCGCGGGGCGGCTGGGTGGACGAACCGCATACGGCGAAGGGCTACCAGTCGGACTATGATCTCCTGATCATCGTCAACGACAAGCGGCTGACCGATCGGGTGACATATTGGGCGAAGCTCGAAGCGCGCCTCTATGCCGAACAGACGATCACCAAGGCGATCCGGACGCCGATCAATTTTATCGTCCACACCCTTCAGGAGGTGAATGACGGCCTCGCCCATGGCCGTTATTTCTTCATGGACGTCGCCAGGGACGGCATCGCGCTTTACGAAAGCGATGACACCGAACTGCACCAGCCCAAGCCCAAAACCCCCGCCCAAGCGCTAGATATGGCGCAGGAGTATTTCGATGAATGGTATCCGGCGGCGATGCGGCGCTATGACTTCGCCAAGTTCGGCCTCGAAAAGGGGCATCTAAAGGAAACTGCCTTTGAGATGCATCAGACCGTTGAGAGCCTCTATCATTGCGCGATGCTGGTATGCACATTCTACACGCCACATGTGCATAATCTCGGCTTCCTCAGGCGGCAGGCTGAGTTGATCGATCGCCGTCTGGTTCACGTTTGGCCGCAGGATTCACGGCAGGATCGCGCGTTGTTCGACAAGCTCAAGGAAGCCTACGTCAAGGCGCGCTATTCAAAGCATTACCGCATTTCGAAAGAGCAGCTGGATTGGCTTGGCGTGCAGATCGAGGAACTCGGTCGCGTCGTCTTGGCAGTATGTTCGGAGCGGATTGCGGAGCTCACTGCGGGCGTCAAACAGGCAGGCTGATCGACCGCCAGTTGCGCATCGAACGGGCTGACTCTCTCACAGAGCCAGCCCGCTCTGACGAGCAGATCGCCCAACGTCTGGTCGCTGTCATATGCGCTATCGCTGCCGGGTTGCGATGTCCACCGTATCGCTGAAACAATGGGAAGGCCGACCTCCCTTGGGCTATTTGATGGCCCCTTCCGGTCGGCCTTCCCACCACGGTCCGGGTCAAAATGGTGACGCAAGATGTTGATTTTTGAGAGTTTTAATGTCAATCGGCGTGCAAACGGGACCCCTTATCGGCGCGCAAAAGGGACCCCCTGTCAGGATGGCGGAGCGTTGATGTGACGGGCTTCCTTGCGCTGCGCGCGGCGTAGGGAGGGCGTAGCCCGACCGGAGGCGCGCGCAGCGCAAAACATCTTCTAATTGATCGGTGCTGGGGGGGATCAGCTGCGGTTTTTGAAGCGCCAGCTGTCATTGCCGGTCTCGACGATGTCGCAATGATGGGTGACGCGGTCGAGGAGCGCGGTGGTCATCTTGGGATCGCCGAACACGGTGGGCCACTCGCCAAAGGCGAGGTTGGTGGTGATGATGACGCTGGTCTGCTCATAGAGTTTGCTGATCAGGTGGAACAGCAGCTGGCCGCCTGATCGGGCGAACGGCAGATAGCCCAGTTCATCGAGCACGATCAGATCGAGGCGGGATAGCTGGGCGGCGAGAGCGCCACTCTTGCCGATCCTGGCCTCCTCTTCGAGGCGGGTCACCAGATCGACCGTGTTGAAGTAGCGGCCTCGGGCGCCGGAGCGCACTACATTGGCGGTGATGGCGATGGCCAGATGGGTCTTTCCTGTGCCTGTGCCGCCGACCAGGACGATATTGCGCCGTGCGGGCAGGAACGCGCCGCTGTGCAATGAACGCACAAGCCCCTCGTTGATCGGGGTACCCTCGAACCGGAAGGCATCGATGTCCTTTACGACTGGCAGCCTGGCAGCGGCCATCCGGTATCGGATCGACGCGGCATGACGATGCGTCGCCTCCGCTCGCAGGAGATCGGTCAGTATCTCCATGGTGGTGCGCTGGCGCTGAAGGCCGGTGGTGACGGCATCGTCGAACGCGCCCGCCATGCCCTTGAGTCCAAGCCCGCGCATGGCCTCGATCATATCATGCCGCTGCATCGAAGGTCCTCAGCTGGTCGTAACGGGCACAGTCGGCGATCGGGGGATGGCGCAGAGCGCTATCCTCGGAGGTGATGATCGTCAGAGGACGCGGCGGTTCCCGGCGTCGTGCCAGGATGTTGAGGATCAGGTCGTCGCTTGCCGTGCCCGTCGCCAGTGCCTCACGCACAGCGGCTTCGACAGGCTCCAGGCCATCGGTCAGTACGGCCGACAACACACGGACGAACCGGCGATCGGCATCGTCGCCATTACCCAGCTTGCGGCGCAGGCGGGCAAGCGCCGGTGGCAGATCCCAGTCCTGGAAGGGGGCACCGTTCCGCAGCGCGCCAGGCTTGCGGGCCAGCACTGGCAGATAATGCCAGGGGTCATAGATCGTGCGGTTGCGCCCAAAGTAGCGAGGATGTTCAGCGACAACCTCTTCGCCGCAGCGAACGACGATGCGATCGGCATAGGCGCGGACCTGCACCGTGCGTCGTGCCACCGTCGATAGCACCGAGTAGCGATTGCGGTCGAAGCTGATCAGGCAGGTGCCGGTCACAGCATGCTCGCTCTCATTGAAGCCGTCGAACGGTCCCAGCATCGGCTGCAGCGCAGATCGTTCGATCTCCAGCATCTGCGCCACGGTCAGCTCTCCCTGTTCGGGATGGGGCTGCCGTTCCGCCCAGCGCCGACACTCGGCCTCCAGCCAGCCATTGAGCTCTTCGAGACTGGCGAACCGCAACCGGGGCTGGAAGAAGCGACCCCGGATCGTCTGCACCTGGTTCTCGACCTGACCCTTCTCCCATCCCGCCGCAGGCGAGCAGGCCGTGGGCTCGACCATATAATGGTCGGTCATGATCAGGAACCGCCGGTTGAAGACGCGTTCCTTGCCGGTGAACACGCTCGTCACAGCCGTCTTCATATTATCGTAGATGCCGCGCCCTGGCACGCCGCCGAAGAAAGCAAAGCCGCGCGCATGCGCGTCGAACAGCATCTCCTGGCTCTCACGAGGATAAGCCCGGACATAGACCGCGCGTGAGGCACACAGTCGCATATGCGCGACCTTCACCCGCATCGGTGCCCCGGCGATCTCAACATCTTCATGGCTCCAGTCGAACTGGTAGGCCTCGCCTGGCCTGAACATCAGCGGGATGAAGGCCGTGACACCATCGCCGGCATCTTTGCGCCGCTCGATCTTCCAGCGCGTCGTATAGCGCCGCACCGCATCGTAAGAACCCTCAAAGCCTTCGCGCACCAGCAGGTCATGGATCCGCGTCATCCGCAGCCGGTCACGCCTGCCGCGCAGCTCGTTCTCTTCCAGCAGCGTGTTCAGGCGCTCCTGAAACGGACCGATCCTGGGCAGCGGCTGAACCTTGCGCTGATAATCAAAGGCGCCCTCCGGCGCTCGGACCGCTTTGCGGATGACCTTCCGCGACACATGCAGATCCCGTGCGATCGCCTTGATCGCCTTGCCTCCGGCATACTCGCGCCGGATCCGTAAAACTGTCTCCAAAACCAACATCCCGATCTCGCCGCCTGAAAATCCAGCCGGCTGCTTAAACCATCGAAATGAGGGGTCCCTTTTAGACGCCGATCACCCCGCTAACGGGGTCCTTTTTGCACGCCGATCCACAGTATAGGATGTGGGAAAGAGTCATTTGGCATAATGAATTGATTTTAATATCAAATTCTTAGATGTGGACCTTCTAAGCCCACCCTCTCCGCCAAATTTTCTCCCCGAAATCATGAGATTGCAAGCTGTCGTCCTGATTGCGCTCTGGCGTCGTGCGGCGTCATGCGACGCCGGTATGGAGCGATGTCCGCGGGCGACCGCGCCTGATGGCGTTCGGGCGCGTATCACCTGTCCCCGACTGCTATCCTTGCCTGTCCCTGCTGCGGCATGGCGCATGGGCCGGGCGATGGGCGCATTTCGCTCTGGCCTGGCGCTGGCCTTCGTCGCCGTCATGCTGGCCCGCGAAGCCAAGGGCCTGCTGATCGGAGAGAGCGCCGACCCGGCCTTGATCGAACAGATGTGGCGCGCGATCGAGCGTCGGCCGGAAATCATGGCGGTCAATCCTGTCAAACCTTCCACACCGCGCCCGACGCCGTCTTCGTCGCGATCAGCGCCGATTTCGAGGATGCGCTGACCATGGGCGCGGGTGAAATATTGATCGAAGCGATCGAAGCGGGACTCAAACGCGCCATGCCGGAACTGACATCCATCTATGACCGGCCGGAAAAACAGTAGAAAGCCGTTCGACCTAACCAAAAAGGGACGGCAGACAGGCATTGCGACGCCAGGTCGCGCAGGCGGCGGTCGCGCGACGCTCAAAATTTTCTGTCGCACGCCTGAGCATTGCTTGCAGGACGCTTCTCTATAAGATCGATAGATAAGACGCATGGGTCGGCGCGGAGCAGTTATGCAGGACAGGCGGGAGCAGGATGGCCAGGTTGCCGACAATATGTTCGGGCGCTGGCGCGCGCGTCTGGCGCAGGCCCTGTTGCGCGAACCGTTGGTCGTGCTGATCGAGGGGCACGCCGACGCGCTGCTCCCATTGTCCGGTCTGGACGACAATGCTGTGCCTTTGCGCGAAACGGTGAATTGACGGATCGATCATTTCGCGATCGCGAAAGACGGCCTAGATCGGCGTCTCATTCCTTTTCGCCCCTTTCCCAGGAGTTAGCATGGCCACCAACCCCCGCGCCGTAACCCGCGCCGTCGACAGCCTGTTTCTGGAGCGCTGGTCGCCGCGCGCTTTCGATTCCTCCGCAATTGCGCAGGACGATCTCGACACCATCTTTGATGCAGCCCGCTGGGCGCCGTCGGCGTTCAACTATCAGCCCTGGCGCTTCCTCTATGCTCATCGCGACAGCGCCGACTGGTCGCGCTTCCTGCGCTTGCTGCTGCCCTTCAACCAGGCCTGGGTGCAAAATGCGGGCGCAATCGTCTTCATTCTGTCCGACACGCTGATGGCGGCGCCGGGGTCGGAGGATTATAAACCCTCGCACAGCCATAGTTTCGATGCGGGCGCGGCCTGGGCGCTGCTGGCGTTGCAGGCGACGCGGCTGGGCTATCACACCCATGGCATGACCGGCGTCGATTTCGACAAGGCGCGCGCCGAACTGGCGGTGCCGGAGCGTTTCCGCATCGAGGCGGCGGTCGCGATCGGCCGGCAGGGCGACAAGGCGGTGCTGCCCGAAGCGTTGCAGGCGCGCGAGGAGCCCAGCGACCGCAAACCGATCGAGGCGTTCGCCCATTCAGGCAATTTCGCGGGCTGACATAGGATATCGCTCGCTCGCCTTGCGGTGAGTGGGGTATTTGAGGCACGATGGCGAAGGGCGTCGCATCGGCGGCGCGCCTTTGTCCCATGAGTGCCTGTCGTCCATGTCCCTGTCCGCAATGATCGCCGAAAGCGCCGTCCCCGCCGTCGTGACGAATCCACGATTGCCCGACAATCCGATCGTCGACTGCAACGACGCCTTCATGGCGCTGACGGGCTATGCCCGCGACGAAATTGTCGGCCGCAATTGCCGTTTCCTGCGGGGGGCGGACACGGACGGTGCGAGCACCGACATGATCCGCGCCGCTATCCGCGACAACCGACCGGCGCTGGTCGAACTGCTCAATTATCGCAAGGACGGCACCCCTTTTCGCAATGCGCTGATGATCGCGCCGATTTTCGGCGCGGACGGGACGCTTAACTATTTTCTGGGATCGCAGATGGCGGTCGAAGCGGCGGCGAGTCAGCGCGCGGACGACGCCATCGCGCTGATCGGCACGCTGACCCAGCGCCAGCGCGCGGTGCTGGTCGGCATGGCGCAAGGGCGCCTGAACAAGCAGATCGCCTATGATCTGGGCCTGACCGAACGCACGGTGAAGATGCACCGCGCCGCGATGCTGCGCGCGCTGAACGTGCGCACCGCGGCGGAGGGCATAAGGCTGGCGATCGAGGCGGGGCTGTAGGATGGCGCGGGCGTATCGCTGATGGTGTTGCTGGGCATTGCGATCATCGTGGCCGGCTTTCTGCTGCGTTTCCATCCGCTGCTGGTGATCCTGGCGTCGGCGATCGTCACGGGCCTGGCCGCGGGTCTTGATCCGCTGGCGATCCTGGCGGCGTTCGGCAAGGCGTTCAACGAGGCGCGCTATGTCAGCATCATCTGGATCGTGCTGCCGGTCGTCGGCCTGCTGGAGGCGCATGGATTGCAGGAGCGGGCGCGCGGGCTGATCGCGAAGATGCGCGGGGCGACGGTCGGGCGATTCCTGACCTTCTACCTGATCCTGCGGCAGGTGCTGGCTGCGGTCGGGCTGACGTCGGTCGCGGGGCATCCCCAGACTGTGCGCCCGCTGGTCGCGCCGATCGCCGAGGCGGCGGCGGAAACCCAGGCGGGTCAACTGCATGAGGATGAGCGCGAGAAGATTAAGGCCTGGGCCGCGGCGACCGACAATGTCGGGCTGTTCTTTGGCGAGGATATTTTCCTGGCGATCGGTTCCATCCTGCTGATCAAGGGGCTGCTGGAGCAATATGGCATCAGCCTGGAGCCGCTCCAGCTCTCGGTCTGGGCGATCCCGACGGCGATCGCCGCGCTGCTGATCCACGGCTTTCGCCTGTGGCGGCTCGACAAGCGACTGGCCCGCATCCGGGCGGAGCGCGCGCCATGATCACGCTGCACTGGGTCTATGCGCTGGCGGGCGCGGTGTTCGCCGCTTTTGCGCTGCTGGGCGTGGCCGATCGGGGGAACCCGCGCCGCTGGACGACGTCCGCTTTCTGGGCATTGCTCGCGACATCCATGTGGGCGGGCGACGCGCTGGGCGACCTGGGCAATGGCGTGCTGGTGCTGGGCCTGGTCGCGCTGGGCGCACTGGGGCTTGGCCGGGGCGATGGCGTGGTGCCGCCGGAGGTGCGGCAGGCGCGGGCCGATCGCTTCGGCAACCGGTTGTTCGCCATCGCGCTCATCATCCCGGTTACGGCGCTGGCCGGGACGTTCCTGTTCAAGGCTGCGCCAGGCTGGTTCGACGCGAAACAGGCGACGCTGATCGCGCTGGCGCTGGGGGTGGCTGTAGCGATGATGGTGGGCTGCCTGTGGCTGCGCGCCGGGGCGAGCGTGCCGTTGCAGCAGGGGCGGCGGCTGATGGACTGTGTCGGCTGGGCCGCGATCCTGCCGCAGATGCTGGCCAGCCTGGGCGCGGTGTTTGCGCTGGCGGGGGTCGGTGATGTCGTGGGCAGCATCGTGCAACAGGCGATCCCGCAGGGCAGCCTGCTCGGCGCAGTGATCGCCTATGGCCTCGGCATGGCTCTGTTCACCATGGTCATGGGCAACGCCTTCGCCGCCTTCCCGGTGATGACCGCAGCGATCGGTATTCCGCTGTTGATCCGCACCTATCATGGTGACCCCGCCATCGTGTGCGCCATCGGGATGCTGACGGGTTTCTGCGGCACCTTGCTGACGCCGATGGCGGCCAATTTCAACCTGGTCCCCGCCGCCCTGCTGGAACTGAAGGACAAGCATGGCGTCATCAAGCGGCAGGTCGGCACCGCCGTCCCGCTGCTGATCGTCAACATCGCGCTCATCTACTGGCTGGCTTTCCCATGACGCTTCTGACGCCCGACATCGCCAACCGTTTCGCCGCGCTGACCCTGTCGCATCTGGGGCGGTGCTATCCCTACAAGATGGACCTGGTGATGGGCGGGCCACAGGATGCGCGCCCGCCGGAGGAGCATCATCCGATCTTCCATGGCAGTTTCGACTGGCATAGCTGCGTCCATGGCTGGTGGCAGGTGACGCGGCTGATGCGCCTGTTCCCCGACATGGCGCAGGCGGGCGCGATCCGGGCGCGGGCCGACGCGATGCTGGTGCGGGACAAGGTTGCGGGGGAGTTGGCCTTTCTGCACCGGCCGCTGAGCACCGGGTTCGAGCGGCCCTATGGCTGGGCCTGGGCGCTGGCGCTGCACGATGAACTGGCGCGGCATGACGCGCCCTGGGCGGAAGCCTTCGCGCCGCTGGCGGGGGCTTTTGCCGCGCGTTTCCATGCTTTCCTGCCCAAGCTGACCTATCCGCTGCGGGTCGGCACCCATTTCAACATCGCCTTCGCGCTGACGCTGACGCTGGACTGGGCGGAGACGCGCGATCCGGCGCTGGTCTCGCTGATCCGCGACAAGGCGCTGGGCTGGTTCGGGCGGGACCGGGGATGCCAGGCGTGGGAGCCGGGCGGTGATGAATTTCTCTCGCCCGCGCTGTGCGAGGCGTTGCTGATGAGCCGGTTGCTGGACCGCCCGGCCTTTGCCGACTGGTTCCACGGCTTCCTGCCCGACCTGGCGCAGGGCGAACCGGCCACTTTGTTCACGCCCGCCACCGTGTCGGACCGCAGCGACGGCAAGATCGCGCATCTCGACGGTCTGAACCTCAGCCGCGCCTGGTGCTGGCGGGCGATCGCCGCCGCGCTGGGGCCGGACGATGCGGTGGCCCTGTTGGCGCAGGACGCCACGCGGGTGCATGTCGCCGCCAGCCTGCCCCATGTCGCGGGCGATTATATGGGCGAACATTGGCTCGCCACCTTCGCCCTGCTGGCGCTGGAATAGGGGTCAGTTCGTCACGGCATGGACGAACATATAGCCTTCGTTGCGGATGGTGCGGATGACCGGGCCTTTCAGGCCGCTGGCGGACAGTTTGCGGCGCAGGCGGCAGAGCTGGACATCGATCGACCGGTCATAATGGTCGGCGGTCGCGCCATGGACGCGGTCGAGCAGGCGGCTGCGGTCCAGCACCTGGCGCGGATGTTCGACAAAGACGCGCAATAGCTGAAATTCGCCGTCCGAGAGGGACACGGCCGTTCCTTTCGGATCGAATAGCTGGCCGGTGGTCATGTCCACGCGCCAGCCGTCGAACGAGGCGAAGCTGCGTGCGGTAGCGGCGGCGTTCAGGGGCGCGCCCGGCGCCATCCGGCCGCGTAGCGCGGCGCGGATGCGGGCCAGCAGTTCGCGCGGGTTGGCGGGTTTGCACAGGCAATCCTCCGCGCCCAGCTCCAGCGCGGCGATCCGGTCCGCTTCGCCGCAGGCGGCGCTATGGACGATCACCGGCAGGCGGCGCTCGATCGCCAGTTCGTGCAGCAGCGCCGCCCCCTGTTCCGGGGCGATGGCGGGGTCGAGCACCACCAGCGCATAATCATGCTGCGCCAGCGCCGCGCGCATCTGCAACGGGGTTTCCACGCCTACCACGATCAGGCCGTAGCGGGCGAAATTATCGGCCAACTGGGCGAGCTGGGCGCTGTCGTTATCGACGATGAGAAGGCGACTGTGCGAGATCGTCATGCCCGCAAGGACGCTGCCGCCAGCGCAAAACCGTCCTGTCCTGATTGTCCACGCGCAGTTGCCATTGCAGTCGCGCCGCCAGCAATTGCTCGCCCGGTGCGAAATGGGCGCGCAGCCGGTCGCCCAGCGCAGCGTCCAGCAGGTCGTGCGTCGCCAGCGGACGGCCGAACCGGCCGGACGCATTGGCGCGGCGCAGCAGGCGGCGACTGACGCCGTACCAGCCGGGAATGTCGATCAGCCAGCTTTTGTCGGCGACGGCGCGGCGGGTGAACAGGTTCATCGCCCGCGCCAGCCAGAGCAGCGGGCGGCTGAGCGAAGGGTTGCGCGCGCGCCAGTCGATATGGGCAAGGTCCACGTCCAGCCCGAAGCGCGCGGCATAGGCGGCGGCGAAGCCGCGCGGATCGGCGCGGAAATCCTCATAGCGAAAGACATGGACGCGGTCCGGCCCGAACAGCGCGTCATAATGGGCGATCAGGCGGATCGTGTCGAAATGGTCGAGGCGGAAGCCCGGCGCCTCGTCGCGTTCGGGCGCCACCGGGCTGAGCGAATCGCGGCCGAACAGATAGCGTTTGAGGCCGAAGGTGCCGCCGCCCTTCACATATTGCAGCCAGGCCGACACGATCGCCGACAGCGGATCGCGCACGAAGATGACGATCTGCGCATCGGGCAGGGTGCGGCGGATGCGATCGGCGACATCCTTGCTGAGGTTGCCGGCCAGGCCGCCATTATGCAGCCCGCCGGTCAGATTTTCCTCGCACAAGATCATATCGTCAGGCGCGTCGCCCAGCCGCCGCCGCGCCGCCGCCGGATCGAAATGCAGCGCGCCGACGTCGAGGAAGGCGGCGCGCACGGTGGCGCGCGGGATGTAGCGACGGTTGCGGATGGCCG
This sequence comes from Sphingobium sp. AntQ-1, assembly GCF_028538045.1. Lineage (NCBI taxonomy): Bacteria > Pseudomonadati > Pseudomonadota > Alphaproteobacteria > Sphingomonadales > Sphingobiaceae > Sphingobium > Sphingobium sp. AntQ-1. The sequence goes on along the minus strand of NZ_CP117158.1, from coordinate 1,496,377 downwards.
GGTAGAAGCTGTCCTGGAACCAGGTCGTGCCGGTCTTGTGATAGCCGATATGGACGATCGCAGCCATCAGGCGGCTTTCGCCAGGGTTGCAGACATGACCACATCCGCATCGCCTTGGCCCAGGCAAAGGCGGCAATGCCGGTCCCAGGACAGGCTGTCCGCCGCCCAGGCGCGCGCTCTGTCGCCGATCCGGCGGCACAAGGCCGGGTCGGCGACCAGCCGGTCGAGCGCGGTGCGGATCGCGTCGATCGACTGGCCATCGACGACGAGGCCGGTCACGCCGTCGCGGACGAATTCGGCCGGGCCGCCATCGCGGCCGACGATGCACGCCAGCCCCTGCGCCATGGCGTCGGCCACCGACAGGCCGAATCCCTCGATTTCCGCGCCATCCTCCATCGCGATCTGGGGGTGCAGGAAGATGTCGGCGGCCGCATAGGCGTCGGCCAGGTCGGCGGTCGATACATAGCCGGCCATGGTGACCACGCCGTCGAGGCCGCAATGGCGGATCGTCTCGCGCACCCGCACCGAATCGATGCCGCGGCCGATGATGACATGGCGCAGATGCGCGCCGTCCTGAACACAGCCGGCGACCGCCCGCACGGCGGCGGCGATATTCTTGCGCGCGACGAGGCGGCAGACGGTGAGCAATTGCGCGCCGCCCGCGCCCCGCGCAAAGGCGGTGGGCGCGCGATCGGCCGGCATGACCACGCCGTTCCAGGCGGTGATGGTGCGGGCCGCCAGATGGGGCAGGCGACCCAGCAACAGCGTGCGCGTCACGTCGCTGACCGCGACGATCCGCCGCGCGCGATGCAGCACCAGCCGCAACAGCAGCAGCGCGATTCCGCGTGGCCGCCCGACCTCCCGGCCATGGACGGTGACGACCAGCGGACGCGGGAAGAGCAAAGCGGGCAGCGCCGCGCGCCAGGTGCAGGCATGGATCAGGGCAGGGCGATCGCCGCCGATCCAGGCGCCGAGCATCGCTCGGAACAGCCGGGCATAGACCGCCAGCATAGACGCCACGCCGACATCGATCAGATCGATCCCGTCCTGTCGCACCCGGCGTGGGCCGGCGGAGGATTTGGCGAAGATGGTGACGCGGCGTCCCTGCGCGGCATAGGCGCGGGCGACTTCGCGCGCATAGGTCTGCACGCCGCCCTCATCGGGTGCGTAGACGCGGGCGACGATCCAGAGTGATGCAGGCGAGTCAGACATGGGCGGCCCGCTCCAGCCGGGGGAGGCCATCCAGGGCGGGGCGCGCCACCGACTGGCTGCGCGCGAGATAATGGGTCAGCGCCCGCGCCGCGCGGACGCTGGCGGCGTCGCCAAGAGCGTCGCCAAGCGCGTCGAACGTGCGGGCGACGCCTTGCCGCTGCGCCTCCGCATAGGCGGTGTGGCTGGCGATGGCGTCGGCCGCCGCATCGGCGATGCCCTGCGCCGACTCCAGCACCGGACCGTAACGCCAATGGCCATAGCTGCGGTCCTCCTGCCAATCCGCGCGATGGCCGTTCAGGAACAGGCAGGGGCGTGGGCGGGCGAGATATTCGTAGATCTGGCTGGAGACGTCGCCCAGATAGAGCGAGGCCATGTGGACATAGCGCATGTCGATGCTGGCCCGGCTGCCCAGGTCGATATGGACATGGGGCAGGCGCCCGATATCGGCGAGGCGGCGCTCCATCGCGGCGCGGCGTCGCCGATTGTCGAACAGGCGGATGTGCGGCGCGACGATCAGGTTGAACCGGTCGTCCTGCGCGAACTGGCGGATGACATCCTCCCCCATGGCCGGCCAGGAGGAGAGGCGGGGCGAGAAATGCGGATTGTAGAGAATGACCGGCCGGTCCTGTGCGAACAGGCGCTGGCGGTCGCTTTTGGGACCGGTCAGGTCGAACTTGCTGTAGCCGGTGATGGCATAATGGCCCTCGCGGATCAGCCCTTCGTCCAGCATCCGCCGCCGCTGCTTTTCGCCGGCCAGCAGGACGAAGTCGAACCGGGCGATGCGCCGGTCATAGCCGACCGCCCGGTCGCCTGCGCCATGGCAGGTGTGGATGAAGCGGGTGCGCGACAGGCCCAGCCGCTTGAGCAGCAATGATGTGCGTTCGGGCACGACGATCGCGTCATAATCGACGAGCTTGCCCCGCGCGGCGAGCAGGACGGCCAGTTTGGGCGGGATCGTCCCGCCGGTCAGCCCGGCCAGCGCGTCCAGCCAGCGCCCGCCGCACCGCAGGAAGCGGATCGCCCCGGCCCCGCGGGTGGCGGCGATGTCGCGCGCCAGCGCCAGATGGTCGTCGGTCGCGGCCATGACGTCCACGGCGAAGGCGGGGTCGCGCGACAGTTCGATCGCGACCGGCAGGGCGTGGAATAGCTGGTGGATTTGCGCGTTGAAGAAGAAGCACAGCCGTTGTGGCGGGGCCAACGCCGCAGCATCGCTCCGGTCGAACCAGTCGCGTCCCATGATAAACTCCATTCGATCAGACCCGAATGGAGAAATGCCCTGCGTTTATCGCGGGGGGATTTCAGCGTGCGTCAGGGCGTGGACGCCCTGCAACATTAGCGCGACGTAGCGGCCGGGCAGCGCCATAGAAGGGCTATGGTTCAACGTCCGTTCGCTTCGAGCGTGTCGAGAAGCGGGAAACGCGCCGCATGGTTTCTCGACGTCGCTCGAAACGAACGGATGTCGCACTATTTTAGTCGCGCAGCAGCTCGTTGATGCCGGTCTTGGACCGCGTCTGGGCATCCACGCGCTTGACGATCACGGCGCAATAGAGGCTGGGGCCGGGCGTGCCGTCGGGCAGCGGCTTGCCGGGGAGCGAACCGGGGACGATGACGGAATAGGGCGGCACTTCGCCCATGAAGATTTCGCCGGTCGCGCGATCGATGATCTTGGTCGACTGGCCGATGAACACGCCCATCGACAGGACCGATCCCTTGCCGATGCGCACGCCTTCGACCACTTCGGAGCGGGCGCCGATGAAGCAGTCGTCCTCGATGATGACCGGATCGGCCTGGAGCGGCTCCAGCACGCCGCCGATGCCGACGCCGCCCGACAGATGGACATTCTTGCCGATCTGGGCGCAGCTACCGACCGTCACCCAGGCGTCGACCATCGTGCCTTCATCGACGAACGCGCCGATGTTGACGAAGCTGGGCATCAGGATCGCGTTCTTGGCGATATGCGCGCCGGCGCGGGCGAAGGCGCCGGGCACCGCGCGGAAACCGGCTGCGCGGAACTCCGCCTCGCCCCAGCCCGCGAACTTGCTGGGCACCTTGTCCCACCAGAAACCGCCGCCGGGGCCGTTGTCGATCAGGGCGTTGTCGTTCAGGCGGAAGGAGAGCAGTACCGCCTTTTTGAGCCACTGGTTGACCTGCCAGCCATCGGCGGTGGGTTCGGCGACGCGGCCCTTGCCGCTGTCGAGCAGGGCCAGCGCTGCATTGACGGCGTCGCGGATGGCGCCCTGCGTGGTCAGGCTGACATTGGCGCGGTCTTCCCACGCGGCGTCGATGGTGGCTTGCAGGTCTTGGCTCATGGATGCTCCCCAAGGATGGCGGCCAGAAATGGCGTCAGATGGTTGGTTTCATAATCGATGAAGTCGGGATGATGGTCGTGATTGCCCGCTTCCGAGCCATTATTGACCCAGATGGTGGTCATGCCGATCGCCTTGGCGGGCCGCAGGTTGCGGGCCATGTCTTCGAAAAAGGCGGCGCGGGTGGGATCGACCGCATGGATGCGGCACAGGTCCGCATAGCCCGCGGGGTCAGGCTTGGGCACATATTGGCAGGCGTGGATGTCGTGGATCAATTCGAACGCTTGCGCCAAGCCGAGCTTGTCGAGCACGCGCGCGGCATAGGCGGCGTCGCCATTGGTGAAGATCAGGCGGCGGCCCGGCAGCGCGGCGATCCGGGCGTTGAGCGCAGGATCGACCGCCAGCCGATCCATCGAAATGTCATGGACATAGTCGAGAAATTCGCGCGGTTCGATGCCATGATGGCGCATCAGCCCGGACAGGGTGGTGCCATGATCGATAAAATAGCGTTTCTGGACCGCCCGCGCCTCGACCGGGTCGCAGCCGAGCAACCCCTGGATAAACTCGCCCATCTTCACGTCTATCAGCGCGAACAGGTCCGCTTTCGCCGGGTAGAGCGTATTGTCCAGATCGAAGATCCAGCTGTCGATATGGGCCATATCTGCGCGCATGGCCGCGCCCTAAAGCGGCAAGCGGCGGAGGGCAAGCCACTAACCCTTCTAACCGCAGGGAAGAAGGATATGGAGCTTTGCCGGCGCCGCCGGTCAGGCGGAGTTGGAAGAGGGGAAGGAGGGGTACGCGGCCCCTCTCCGGCTGCGACTAGGCGGCAAAGCCGCCAAGTCTCGCTCCCCTCTCAGGGGAGAGGGTTTCAGCCGCAGGCCAACGATTCACTGTCCTCATAGAAAGCCTGCACCGCAGTCCAGGCGTCCTCCGCCGTTTCGACCCAAGTCAGCAGGTTGAGGTCGCTGTGCGCAATCACGCCTTCGTCCGCCAGCGCCTCGAAATCCACCACCCGGTTCCAGAAATCCTTGCCGAACAGCAAGATGGGGATCGGCTTCATCTTGCCGGTCTGGATCAGGGTCAGCAGTTCGAACATCTCGTCGAACGTGCCGAAGCCGCCGGGGAAGACTGCGAGCGCGCGGGCGCGCAACAGGAAATGCATCTTGCGCAGCGCGAAATAATGGAATTGGAAGCTCAGCTCCGGCGTCACGAAGCGGTTGGGCGCCTGTTCATGCGGCAGGACGATGTTCATGCCGATCGTGGTCTGGCCGACATCCTGCGCGCCGCGATTGGCGGCTTCCATGATCGATGGGCCGCCGCCCGAACAGACGACGAAGTGGCGGCATCCTTCCGCATTGACCGGATATTGGGCGGCGATCCGGGCGAGTTTGCGCGCTTCTTCATAATAGCGGGCCTTGGCGCCCAGATTTTCCGCGATCCGCTTCTGCTCCGGGGTCGTGGCGGCGTCGATCCGCGCCTGCGCCTGATCGGGTTCGGGGATGCGTGCCGAGCCGTAGAAGACGAAGGTCGATTCGATCTGCGCCTCGTCCATCAGCAATTGGGGCTTCAATAATTCCAGCTGGAAACGGACCGGGCGCAGGTCTTCGCGCAGCAGAAATTCGCTGTCCTGAAAGGCGAGTCTATAGGCAGCGCTCTGCGTCTGGGGGGTGCCGACCTGCTTCTTCGCGTCATCGGCCTCTTCGCGGGCTGGGCGGAATTTACGTTCTTCAATGTCTTTTTTCGTCATTGGCGCCAACTTAGTGCGCGTCCGCGACAAATCCAAGTCTGCATCGTTCCAATAAAGGCGCGGGGCAGCCACGGTGCTGTTATTCTAACGGCAGAACCCCCCACGCCCGCCCATGTCGAAATGGAAATGGTCGTGATGCGCAGCATTGTAGTCGGGACTGAGGACGGTGTTGAACCGCTTGCAGGCGCTGGCGTGGACGAGCGTCAGGAACTGGCGGGTCTGCCGGTCGCCGTTCCAGTCCTTCTGGATGCTGATGCGCCGGCCATCGCTCAGGATGAAGGCGGACACGTCGATCGCATTGCTGTGCGCATGTTCGGACAATTTGCCGCTGCCCGCGATCGGGCGGCAATTATAGGTGCCGAACGTCTCGATCTTCTCGATCTCCGCGCCGAAGATCACCCGCGCAGCCGGCTGCACGCCATAGCGCGCCCAGGCGGCGAAATTGGCGGCCAGATTGCACGTCATCGCGCCGATGCCGGTTGTCGGCACGCCTATGTCGATCAATTTAACACTGTTCACCGCGCTGCACCCGCCGCCGAAATTGCGGTCGGGCAGGGGGGTGAAAGCCACCGCCTGCGATTGGAGTTTGGCGAAACATTGGCGCGTTTCCAGCGCGGGTTGCGCCGGGGCGCGGGCTGGCGGGGGCTTGGATATGTTCGCTACGCGGCCACGCGGGACCAGGTCGCCGCCACATGCGTTCAGCATGATTGCGCAAAGCACGGCCAGGGCCGCGCCGCGCAAAAATCCCGTTTCTGTCGCCCGCTCTTCCATGAATCAGGTGTTTACCATCGTGAATCTTTACGAAAGTTAACCGCTCGCACCGTTCGTCGCATTTCGACAAACGGCTTGACTCTTTTTTCGCGGCGACTAGTGCCGCCGACGGGCCACGCGGTCCCAACGCCGCGCTGCTCTCTGTAAGGAGACGCTACATGACTGATATGACTGCCGTTGACGCCACCCTTGCGCCTGCCGCAAAGCCCGCAACTCGTCCGGCCCGCCCCTTTTTCTCTTCCGGTCCCTGCGCCAAGCCGCCTGGCTGGAGCGCCGACAAGCTGGCCACCGACTCGCTCGGCCGCTCGCATCGCGCCAAGATCGGCAAGACTCGCCTCGCTTACAGCATCGACCTGATGCGCGAGCTGCTGAACCTGCCCGACACCCACCGCATCGGCATCGTGCCGGGGTCCGACACCGGCGCGTTCGAAATGGCGATGTGGACGATGCTGGGCGCCCGCCCCGTCACCACCATCGCGTGGGAAAGTTTCGGCGAAGGCTGGGTGACCGACGCCGCCAAGCAGTTGAAGCTGGACCCGACCGTCATCCGCGCCGATTATGGCCAGTTGCCCGATCTGAGCGCCGTCGATTTCAGCAACGACGTGCTGTTCACCTGGAACGGCACCACGTCGGGCGTGCGCGTGCCGAATGCGGACTTCATTCCCGCCGATCGCGAGGGCCTGACCTTTGCCGACGCCACCAGCGCGGTGTTCGCCTATGACATCGACTGGGCGAAGATCGACGTCGCCACCTTCTCCTGGCAAAAGGTGCTGGGCGGCGAAGGCGGCCATGGCGTGCTGATCCTCGGCCCGCGCGCGGTCGAACGCCTCGAAACCTACACCCCCGCCTGGCCGCTGCCCAAGGTGTTCCGCCTGGTGTCGAAGGGCAAGCTGGCCGAAGGCGTGTTCAAGGGCGAAACCATCAACACGCCGTCCATGCTGGCGGTTGAAGATGCGATCTTCGCGCTGGAATGGGGCAAGTCGCTGGGCGGTTCGGCCGGCCTGATCGCGCGCAGCGACGCCAATGCCGCCGCGCTGGGCAAGATCGTCGCGGAGCGCGACTGGCTCGGCCATCTCGCCGTCGACGAAGCGTCGCGGTCGAAGACCAGCGTCTGCCTGACCGTCGAAGGCGCCGACGAAGCCTTCATCAAGGCCTTCGCCGCCCTCCTCGAAAAGGAAGGCGCCGCCTTTGACATCGCCGGTTATCGCGATGCCCCGGCCGGCCTGCGCATCTGGTGCGGCGCGACCGTCGAAACGGCGGATATCGAAGCGCTGGGGCCGTGGCTCGACTGGGCCTATGCCCAGACCAAGGCTGCCGCTTAACTCTCATAATTGTCGTCATTCCCGCGAAGGCGGGAGTCCATCTCCAGCCCTATCGATAGGTGCAACGTCGAGAGATGGATCCCCGCCTTCGCGGGGATGACGAATATATTTCCAAAGGAAACACACATGCCCAAAGTCCTTATTTCCGACAAGATGGACCCCCGCGCAGCCGCGATCTTCCGTGAGCGCGGCGTGGAAGTCGACGAAATCACCGGCAAGACGCCCGAAGAACTGATCGCCATCATCGGCGACTATGATGGTCTGGCCATCCGCTCCTCGACCAAGGTGACGAAGGCGATCCTCGACGCCGCCACCAACCTGAAGGTGATCGGCCGCGCCGGCATCGGCGTCGACAATGTCGACATCCCCTATGCCTCGGCCAAGGGCGTGATCGTCATGAACACGCCGTTCGGCAACTCCATCACCACCGCCGAACACGCCATCGCGCTGATGTTCGCACTGGCCCGCCAGTTGCCAGAGGCCAATGCCCAGACGCAGCAGGGCCTGTGGCCCAAGAACGGCTTCATGGGCGTGGAAGTCACCGGCAAGACGCTGGGCCTGATCGGCGCGGGCAATATCGGGTCGATCGTCGCCAGCCGCGCACTGGGCCTCAAGATGAAGGTCGTCGCCTTCGATCCGTTCCTGACGCCCGAACGCGCCATCGAAATGGGCGTGGAAAAGGCCGATCTCGACACGCTGCTGGCGAAAGCCGACTTCATCACCCTGCACACGCCGCTGACCGACCAGACCCGCAACATCCTGAGCAAGGAAAACCTCGCCAAGACCAAGAAGGGCGTGCGCATCATCAACTGCGCGCGTGGCGGGCTGATCGATGAAGCCGCGCTCAAGGAGGCGATGGATTCGGGCCATGTCGCGGGCGCCGCGCTCGACGTGTTCGTGCAGGAACCGGCGAAGGAATCGCCTTTGTTCGGCACGCCCAACTTCATCTGCACCCCGCATCTGGGCGCGTCGACCGACGAAGCGCAGGTCAATGTGGCGCTCCAGGTCGCCGACCAGTTGTCCGACTATCTGCTCGACGGCGGCATCACCAACGCGCTCAACGTCCCCTCGCTCAGCGCCGAAGAAGCCCCCAAGCTCAAGCCCTATATGGCGATCGCCGAAAAGCTGGGCAGCCTGGTCGGCCAGCTGGAAGGCGACGCGATCACCGGCGTTGCGGTGGAAGTCGAAGGCCATGCCGCCGAACTGAACCAGAAGCCGATCACCGCCGCCGTGCTGGCGGGCCTGATGCGCGTCTATTCGGACACGGTGAACATGGTCAACGCGCCTTTCCTGGCCAAGGAACGCGGGCTGGACGTGCGCGAAGTGCGCCACGACCGCGAAGGCGACTACCAGACTTTGGTGCGCGTCACCGTGACCACCGAAAATGGCGAGCGTTCGGTCGCCGGCACGCTGTTCGGCCATGCGTCGCCACGCCTGGTCGAACTGTTCGGCATCAAGGTGGAAGCCGATCTGGACGGCACGATGCTCTATATCGTCAACCAGGACGCGCCGGGCTTCATCGGTCGCCTGGGGAGCAAGCTGGGCGAATCGGATGTCAACATCGGCACCTTCCACCTAGGCCGGCGCAACCAGGGCGGTGAAGCCGTTCTCCTGTTGTCGGTCGACGGCACCGTCACCGAACCGCTGCGCTGGGAAATCTGCAATCTGACCGGCGTGAAGCAGGTCAAGTTGCTGCGGTTTGCTTAAACTCTAAAGACCCTCTCCCCCAGGGGAGAGGGAGTAAAGGTGTCTGCCGTGATTCCGCCCAGCCTCTTGCCCGAAGGCCTATCCGATCGCCTGCCGCCCCAGGCCGAAGCCTCCGCGCGCCTGGCGCGCCGTGTGCTCGATACGGTGGCGACCCATGGCTATGAACGGGTCATGCCGCCGCTTGCGGAGTTTGAGGATACGCTGACCCAGCGTCTCAAATCGATGCGTGCGCAGGATCTGGTCCGCGTGGTCGATCCCGTGTCGCAGCGCAGCCTGGCCTTTCGCCCGGACATGACCGCGCAGGTCGGCCGCATCGCCGCTACGCGGATGGCCGCCGCGCCGCGTCCGCTGCGCCTCTCCTATGCCGGTCCGATCATCCGCCAGAAGGCCAGCCAGTTGCGCCCCGAACGCGAGAAATTGCAGCTCGGCGCTGAATTGATCGGCAGCGACGGCACGGCCGCCGCGGTGGAGATCGTGAATATCGCGATCGAGGCGCTGACCGCCGCGGGCGTGACCGGCATCACCATCGACTTCACCTTGCCCGACCTGATCGACGCGCTGGCCGCCGGCCCGCTGCCGCTCGGCGCGCAGGAGATAGAGGCGGTCCGCGCCGGGCTGGACGCCAAGGATGCGGGCGCATTGGTCGCCATCAGCCCGGCTGCCGCCGCCTATCTGCCGCTGATCGAAGCGACCGGCCCTTTCCATGCCGCGATGGACCGGCTCGAAGCGTTTAGCGCGCAACTGGGCGGCGCGATCGACAGCCGCATCGCGGGTCTGCGCGCCATCGCCAAGCCGATCGGCTGGGACATCACCCTGACACTCGATCCGACCGAACGGCACGGTTTCGAATTTCAGAACTGGTTCGGCTTCTCCATCTTCGCCGAGGGTTTCATTGGCGAGATCGGTCGCGGCGGCAGCTACGCCATCGCGCGAGCGGATGGCGCGGATGAACCGGCTATGGGCTTCTCCCTCTATCCCGACCCGCTGATCGACGCGGGTTTCGGCGGGGAAGCGCCCCGGCGCCTGTTCCTGCCGCTGGGCCATGACGCAGGCCGCGCGAACGCGCTGCGCGCCGAGGGCTGGCAAACCGTCGCGGCGCTGTCCGGCGACGAAGATGGCGCGGCCCAGCGCTGTTCGCACTGGCTGGATGGCGCGGAGCCGTGCGCCTATTGACTTGACTTGACCGGGGTAGCGCGGCTAACGCGCGCCCCGAAACAGGGCGTCATACGCGCCTGCTTGATCCCACCGGCATGCCGAGTCCCGTCGAAGGGCATGGCCGGTCCGCGCGGCGGGCGGAGGACTGTATCTGTGGCAAATGTAACCGTGATCGGCGCTCAGTGGGGCGACGAAGGCAAGGGCAAGATCGTCGACTGGCTGTCGGAGCGCGCCGACGTCGTCGCCCGTTTCCAGGGCGGCCATAATGCCGGCCATACGCTGGTCGTGGGCGAGAAGGTCTATAAGCTCTCGTTGCTGCCGTCGGGCATCGTGCGCGGCACGCTGTCGGTCATCGGCAATGGCGTGGTGCTGGACCCCTGGCATTTCCGCGATGAAGTGGCGAAGCTGAAGGGGCAGGGCGTCACCATCACGCCCGACAATCTCCAGATCGCGGAAACCTGCCCGCTGATCCTGCCCTTCCACCGCGACCTTGATGGCCTGCGCGAAGACGCATCGGGCGCGGGCAAGATCGGCACCACCCGCCGCGGCATCGGCCCGGCTTATGAGGACAAGGTCGGCCGCCGCGCCATCCGCGTCTGCGATCTGGCGCATCTGGACGACCTGGACCTCCAGATCGACCGGCTGACCGCCCATCATGACGCGCTGCGCGCCGGTTTCGGCGAAGCGCCGATCGACCGCGCCGCGCTGATGGCGGAACTGACAGAGATCGCGGCCTTCATCCTGCCCTTCGTCAAGCCGGTCTGGCTGACGCTCAACAAGGCGAAGGCGGCGGGCAAGCGCATCCTGTTTGAAGGCGCGCAGGGCACCTTGCTCGACATCGACCATGGCACCTATCCGTTCGTCACATCGTCCAACACGGTGGCGGGCACGGCGGCGAGCGGCACCGGCCTTGGCCCCAATGCGGCGGGCTTCGTGCTGGGCATCGTCAAGGCCTATACCACCCGCGTGGGTTCCGGCCCGTTCCCGACCGAATTGGAGGATGAAACCGGCCAGCGGCTGGGCGAACGCGGCCATGAATTCGGCACCGTCACCGGCCGTAAGCGCCGCTGCGGCTGGTTCGACGCGGTGCTGGTGCGCCAGTCGATCGCGGTGTCGGGCGTCACCGGCGTCGCGCTCACCAAGCTGGACGTGCTGGACGGCTTCGATGAACTGAAGATCTGCGTCGGCTATCAGATCGGCGACCAGAGGTTCGACTATCTGCCCGCCCATGCGCAGGACCAGGCGAAGGCGCAGCCGATCTATGAAACGATCGAGGGTTGGCACGACACCACCGCCGGCGCGCGCAGTTGGGCCGAACTCCCGGCGCAGGCGGTCAAATATATCCGCCGGATCGAGGAACTGATCGGTTGCCCGGTCACGCTCGTTTCGACCAGTCCTGAGCGCGAGGACACCATCCTCGTGCGCGATCCCTTCGCGGATTAAGAGCGATGGCCGAACAACGCTTCGAGCGTCACAAGCAGGCCTGGACCCAGGACGAGATCCAGAAACTGCACATGTTGGCGAAGAAGGGCATGGGCCTGAAAGCCATCGCCAAGGCGCTGACCCGCACCGAAGAATCGGTCAAGGCGCGCGCCAAGGAAGACAGTGTGAATATCGCCAAGCTGCGGTAGATACATGGTGCTCCCGCGCAGGGGGGCGGTCCTGCCGTCGATTCCGTGCGATAGGGCGGAACTGGGCTCCGGCCTGCGCCGGAGCATTGACTGTCTGGACCCCGCCACACAGCCATGCGAAGACCACGCCTTACCAACAGGGAAGGCTTCGCATGGCGCTCGACATTCTCGTCCTTTATGGCTCCTATCGCCGTGGCCGGCTCGGTATCCGGCTCGCCGATTATCTGGTTCGCGGGTTTGAGGGGCTGGGCCACAAAGCCGAACTGGTCGATGCCAAGGCGGTCGACCTGCCCATGCTGGACCTGCGCTACAGCGATTATCCCGCCGGGGAAGCGCCCGCCGCGATGGCGCAACTGTCGGATCGTCTGTCCGCCGCCGATGCCTTCGTGTTCGTCGCGGGCGAATATAATCGCGGGATGCAGCCGGGCCTCAAAAATCTGGTCGATCATTATCTCAAAGAGTTCGACCGCCGTCCTGCCGCCATCGCCAGCTATTCGATGGGGCGTTTTGCGGGGGTCAACAGCCACGCCGACTGGACGGTGACGCTGGCGGCGATGGGCATGGCCGTGGTGCCGGAGCGGCTGAGCGTCGGCCAGATTGGCCAGGCGCTGGACGAACAGGCCCAGTCGCAGGGCGAGGGTGGCGCGGCGCTGGAGCGCGGCTTTGCCGGGTTCGCCAACAACCTCATCTGGTGGGCGGAAGCGGCTAAGGCCGCGCGCTGGAGCGATTTCTAATCAGATGGGATCATCTGATGATTGCGAAATCGCGTAAAACCGATAATTTAGAGCGGTTGGTCTGATGCAATCGGATCAACCGCTCTATATCGCCGGTCGATCCACACCAGCGCATAGCCCGCCGCGACGAAGCCTGCCGCCATCAGCGCGGCGTTGAGCGCGACCTGGCCGACGCCCAGCTTCGCGACATTGATGAAGGGATAGGCATAGCTTTCCTCCATCACGCCGCGCAGCAGGGCGTAGGGCAGATAGAGCGCGGGAAAAATCGCCCAGACCCAGGGATCGCGCCAGCCAAGCCGTCCCTTGCGCGCAAAGGCGATCCACCAGAGCGGCGTGAGCAGGGGCGTCACCTTGTGCAGCAGCGTATCGGCCAGCAGCGCGCCACCGCTCAAGGACAGCAGCCCGCGCAGCAGCAGGCCATAGACGATGCCGACGAGCAGGATCGCCAGCAGCATCCCGCCGACCAGCCGCGGCGATACGGCGCGACCCAGTGCAATCGCGCCCAGCGTCAGGACGACGAGGATATTGGCCCAGATGGTGAAGAAGCGCATCAGGGTCCACAGCGTCGCGCCGATCGATCCGGTCTGCGTCAGCGTGGCGTCTAACTGCACCGCCAGCCCGGTCAGGCTGACCAGCATGACGATCGCTGCGCCGATGCGATAGCCGGTCATGTGGCTATCCTCCCCCGTCCATCCTCTTCGCCTGCTGCTATCACGGTTGCGGCCACCAGGTCGCCCGTCACGTTCAGGCTGGTGCGGCACATGTCGAGGAAACGATCGACGCCCAGCACCAGCCCGATTCCTTCGGGCGGCACGCCGACCATGCCCAGGATCATCGCGACGACCGGCAGCGATCCGGCGGGCACCCCCGCAGTGCCGACCCCGCCCAATATGCACACCAGCATCACCATCAACTGCTGCGTCAGACTGAGGTCGACGCCGAAAAACTGGGCGAGGAAGAGGACGGTGATGCCTTCGAACATCGCCGTGCCATTCTGGTTGGCGGTCGCGCCGATGGTGAGGACGAAGCGGGCGATGCGGCGCGGCAGGTGCAACTTGTCCTCCGCCACGCGAATGGCGGTGGGCAGGGTGGCGTTGGACGATGCGGTGGCGAAGGCCATGACGCTGGCCTCCTGCACCGCCGCGAAGAAGGCGAGGGGGGAACGGCGCGCAAGCAGGGCGATGAGTAGCGGATAAACGACGAACATCTGGATCGCCAATGCCAGCAGCACGACGCCGACATAGGCGGACAGGCGGATCAGCAAGTCCCAGCCGAACTGCGCAGCCAGATTGAACATGAAGCAGGCGATGGCGATCGGGGCGAGGCGGATGACGATGCCGATCAGCCGCATCGTCACGTCGAACAGCCCCTCCATCGCATTGAGCAACATCTTCGACTGTTCGGTCTGCACCAGCACGAGGCCAATGCCGAAGAAGAGCGCAAAGACCATCACCGCCAATATGTCGTTATCGGCCATCGCGCCGATAATGTTGTCGGGGATGATCGCGATCAGCGCCTGCATCCCCGTCGGCGTGTCGCCGCTGCGGACGAGAATCGCTTTGGCCCCCGCGCCCGCATCGGCCAGCATCGCCTGCGCCTGGGCGGGATCCACTCCGCCGCCCGGCCGCAGCAGATTGACCAGCAGCAGGCTGATGACGACGGCGACGCCCGATACGATCAGCGTATAGATTAGCGTGCGCAGGCCGATCCGCCGCAGCGATCGCATCTCGCCCATTTCGGCAATGCCCACGATCAGCGCCGACACCAGCAGCGGGATGACCAGCATGAACAGCAGTCGTAGGAAAACCTGCCCGATCGGCCCGGTGACATAGGTGGTGATGGCATCGACCCAGCGCGCGTCGGGCGCCGTCATATAGACGCCCAGGCCCAGGATCAGGCCGATCAGGAAGCCGGCCAGCATCTGCCACTGAAGCGAGAGCGCCGCCGTCTGGCCGCTGCTGTCGGGCGCGTCGCTGGTCACAGGCTTCTCCGTTCGCTTCTCGGTTCAACGAGCCGCGGGGGTACGAGTTGCGTCGGCCGGGATATTTCGTTTCGCTATGGCATCAAGGGAGCATTACCGCGACGCTGGCGTTACCGCAGTCGATTATTTTCGGAGACCTGCATGATCATCGATCCTGTCCCCAGCATGCGCCGGATGGCGTCCGAAGTCTGGAAGCCGCTGACCGCGCTGTTCATATGGGATTGCGCCGTGACACTCACTTATTATGTTCTGCCTTTCAAGGCGCCGTCGCTGCCGCTCACCATTTTTGGTACGGCGCTGGCGCTGTTTCTGGGCTTCCGGTCCAACAGCGCCTATCAACGCTGGTGGGAAGGGCGGGTTCTGTGGGGCGCGATGATCAATGCGTCGCGCAGCCTGGCGCGCGCCACGCGCAATTTCCTGCCCGATCCGGAGGCGCGCGACCTGAAGCGCGAGATCGTGATGCGCCAGATCGCCTATGTGAATGCGCTGCGTTGCCAGTTGCGCCGCCAGCCGATCGGCACGGACGTCACGACCTTCCTGCGAGAAGAGGATAAGGGCAAGGCGCTGGCTCGCGCGAACCCGGCCAACGGCCTGCTCGACAGCACCGGGCGACGGATCGACATCGCCCGGCGCGAAGGGTGGATCGACACGATCCAGCAAACGCAGATGGAGGCGGTGCTGATCGACATCGCCAATGCGCAGGGTGGAATGGAACGCCTGAAAAACACGCCGCTGCCGGTGCAGTATCGTTATCTACCGACCATCTTCACGCATCTTTTCTGTCTGTTCCTGCCGATCGGCCTGGTTGAAACGCTGGGCTTGGCCACGCCGCTCGGCTCCACGGTGGCGGGGCTGATGTTCGTCGCGGTCCTGCGGATCGGCGATGACCTGACCGATCCCTTTGGCGATACCGTGCATGACGTGCCTTTGACGGCGATGTGCCGAACAATCGAGATCGACCTGCTCCAGTCGATCGGCGACCCCGCGCCAGAGCCGGCTAAGCCGGTGCGCGGGGTGCTATGGTGAAGGAGGATCGGGTCCCGCCTGCGCGGGAGCACATGCTATCCTTGATTACTCCTTGTGCCGGTCGTCCACCATGTCGGACGCGAGTTCCAGTCCCGCGCGGCCATGAGCGGCGCCATGCGCCGGCGCCTTGGGATGGGGCACGTCGATCGGCTCCTCGACCTCCAGCATCCCTTCCCATTTGGTGATGACCGACGTGGCGATGGCGTTGCCCAGCACGTTGGTTGCGGTGCGGCCCATGTCCATGAAGTGATCGACCGCCAGGATGAAGGCGATGCCTTCGACCGGCAGGTCGAACTGGCCCAGCGTCGCGGCGACCACCACGAGGCTGGCGCGCGGAACCGCGGCGATGCCCTTGCTGGTGACCATCAGCACGAGCAGGATGGTGATCTGCGTCGCGATCGGCAGGTCGATGCCATAGGCCTGGGCGATGAAGATCGTCGCGAAGGTCGAATACATCATCGACCCGTCGAGGTTGAAGCTGTAGCCCAGGGGCAGCACGAAGCTGTAGATACGGCGCGGGATGCCGAAGCGGTCGAGCTGCTCCAGCATCTTGGGATAGGCGGCTTCGGACGAGGCGGTGGAGAAGGCGATCAGGATCGGTTCGCGGACATAGCGGATCAGCTTGAACATCCGCTTGCCGAGGAAAATCGATCCGGCGCCGAACAGCAGCAGCCACAAGCAGAACAGCGCGATGTAGAATTCGCCGACCAGTTCGCCATAGGTTTTGAGCACGCCCAGCCCCTGCACCGTGACGGACGAGGCCAGCGCGCCGAACACCGCGAACGGGGCTACGCGCATGACATAGCCGGTCACTTGCAGCATCAGTTCGACCATCGCCTCGATCATGGTGACGATCGGCTTGCCCTTGTCGCCGATGGCGGTGAGCGCCACGCCCACGAACAGCGAGAAGACGACGATCTGCAGGATCTGGTTGTCCGCCATCGCCCCGATCATGGAGGTCGGGAAGACATGGAGGATGAAGTCGCGGAAGTTGAGCGCTTCGGTATTGACGCCCGCATCCGCGCCGGAGCGGACCAGGTTGAGGCCCTCGCCCGGTGCGAAGAAGTTGACGAAGATCAGGCCCAGCGTCAGCGAAATCAGGCTGGCGATGATGAACCAGGCGAGCGCCCGCCCGCCGATCCGCCCCAGCGCCGCGCTGTCGCCCATATGGGCGATGCCCGCGACCAGCGTGGAAAAGACCAGAGGCGCGATGATCATCTTGATCAGGTGCAGGAATATGTCGGCCAGAAGGTGGAAATAGCCCGCCACATCCTTCGCCAGCGTTTCGTCGCCGCCGACCCAAAGATTGGCCACGAAGCCCGTGATCACCCCCAGGACCATGCCGATGAGGATGAAGACTGTCAGTCTGTTTCGCATCAAATCCCTTTAGGCTGCCCGTGCGCAGCCCCCGCCTATTGTACGTCTGTCAGGCCGACACCTAACAGGCGCATGGGCCACCCGCAATCGCGGCGCGTCCAGTCGCATCAGGGAAGACGAAGCAGTCGCGCCTTTCCACGCCCTTGGATATACGGGTCAGGGGTAGAGCAGTCCTTCGATCCAACTATCGCCGACCCTTTCGAACAGGCGGCGTTCGTGCAGCCGGTGTTCGCGATCCTGCCAATATTCGATCCGTTCGGGGGTGAGGCGGAAGCCCGACCAATGCGGCGGGCGCGGCACCGGGCCGCCCTCGAACCGGGCGCTGGCCGCCTCGAACCGGTCCATGAAGGTCTGCCGGTCGGGCAGGGGGCGGGACTGGTCTGATGCCCAGGCGCCCAGTTGGCTGTCGCGGCTGCGGGTCGCGAAATAGACGTCGGCGGTGGCGTCGTCTACAGGGCCTACCGCCCCTTCGACACGAATCTGGCGGCGCAGCGATTTCCAGTGGAAGAGCAGCGCGGCGTGGGGATTTTCCAGCAGATCGCCCGCCTTGCGTCCTTCGAAATTGGTGTAGAAGACGAAGCCGTCGGGACCATGGCCCTTGAGCAGCACCATGCGCACGGACGGCCGCCCGCGCGCATCGGCTGTGGCCAGCGCCATGGCGTTGCTATCGTTGATTTCGGTGTCGCGCGCCTGCGCGTACCACTCGTCGAACAGGGCGAAGGGATCGGTCATGGCGCATTCTTACGGGAGGGGAGCAAAAGTGTCGATAAGGGGAAGTCCGGTCGCCCCTTGCGCCATCCCCGGCTTGAATGTGGGCGCGGCATCGTCCACATAGTCGGGAAGTGATGCTTTTGTGCAACAGGTAGAATGATGGCCGATCCCTATTCCCTTTTGGGTGTGACGCGCAGCGCGACCGA
This sequence comes from Sphingobium sp. AntQ-1, assembly GCF_028538045.1. NCBI lineage: Bacteria > Pseudomonadati > Pseudomonadota > Alphaproteobacteria > Sphingomonadales > Sphingobiaceae > Sphingobium > Sphingobium sp. AntQ-1. Next base: position 1,478,491 of record NZ_CP117158.1, on the reverse strand, counting down.
TGCGGAGATTAAATCCGCCTATCGCAAGCTCGCCAAGGAACTGCACCCCGACAAGAACAAGGATAACCCCAGGGCGGCGGACAAATTTTCCGCCGTGACCAACGCCTATGACCTGCTGTCCGACAAGGATAAGCGCGCCCGTTTCGACCGGGGGGAGATTGACGGCGACGGCAATCCGGCCGCGCCCTTTGGCTATGGCGGCGGGGGCGGCGGCGGTTTTCGCGGCCAGCCGGGCGGCGGCTTCGATCAGGGCGGCGCGGATTTCGGCGATATTTTCGAAGGGCTGTTCGGCGGCGCCGGGCGTCGTGCGGGCGGTGGCGGCGGTTTCGGGCGGCAGGCGCCACCGCCAAAGGGCGCCAATGTCGCCTATCGGCTGGCGGTCCAGTTCACCGACGCGGCCACCCTCGCGCCGCAGCGGATCACTTTGCAGGATGGCAAGACCATCGACCTGAAGCTGCCCGTTGGGGTGGAAAGCGGGACGCAGATGCGCCTGTCGGGCAAGGGGCAGGCCGGGCCGGGCGGGGCGGGCGATGCGATCGTCACGATCGAGGTGAAGCCGCACCCCTTCTTCATCCGCGACGGCGACAATGTGCTGCTGGACCTGCCCATCACGCTCGATGAGGCGGTGAAGGGCGGGAAGGTCAAGGCGCCGACGGTGGACGGCCCGGTGATGCTGGGCGTGGCGGCTGGCGCGACGTCGGGCAAGACGCTGCGGCTGCGCGGCAAGGGCTTTACCGGCAAAAGCGGCCAGCGCGGCGACCAGTTGGTCACGCTCCAGATCGACGTGCCGGCCGACGACCCGGCGATCCAGGCGCTGGTGGAAAGCTGGCAGGACGAACGGCCGGTGCGCGCCCATATGGGCGTATGATGCGTTAGTCCATATATGCCGATGCCATCGCCCCTGTCGCCCGAATCCCGCCGCCAGGTGACGCATGAAGCGCGGGCGCATTTTCATCGGCAGATGGACCGGGTGCGGCCTGGCTCCCATCTGTTCGAGGTGATGAAGCGGGTGGCGGTCGGCACCTATAGCGACGGCTTCATCCATGCCGGCAATCTGGCCTATCTGTCGCTGATGACGCTGTTTCCCTTTTTCATCGTCGCGGCGGCTGTGGCCAGCATCTTTGGCCGGACGCAGGACGGCGTGCAGGCGGTCAACGCCTTTCTCTATACCGTGCCGCGCGGCGTCGCCGATGTGGTGCGCCAGCCGATCAGCGACGTGCTGACCGCGCGCAGCGGTCCTCTGCTGTGGTTGGGCGGCCTGGTCGGGCTGTGGACCGTGGGCAGCCTCATAGAAACGATCCGCGACATTCTCCGCCGCGCCTATGGCACCAAGAGCACCAAGCCTTTCTGGCGCTATCGGCTGGGCGCGATCGGCATCACGCTGGTCAGCGTCTTCGCGCTGATGTTCGCTTTTTCGTTGCAGGTGGCGATCACCGGCCTCGACCAGTTCCTCCACAATATCCTGCCCTGGGCGGACGACGCCATCGGCCTGGTCGCGTCGGCGAAGCTGGTGCCGATGGCGATAACCTGCCTTGCCTTATGGTCGCTGTTCGCGGCCTTGACGCCCACCGCTTACAAGCCGCGCCGTTTCCCCAAATGGCCCGGCGCGGTGGCGACGTCGCTCTGGTGGTATGGGACGGTGCTGCTGTTGCCGCCCACCCTGTCGCTGCTGGGCGGCTATGGCCGGACCTATGGCAGTCTGGCGGGTGTCATGATCACCCTCATTTTTTTCTTTCTCGTCGGGCTTGGCGTGGTAATTGGCGCGGAATTAAATGCGGCGCTGGCGGAATTTCCCGAAGAGGAACTGGACGCGGCGGCGAAGGACCAAGGGAACGGAACGACGATATGAACGGCTTGATGGCAGGAAAGCGCGGGCTCATCATGGGGCTGGCGAACGACAAGTCGCTCGCCTGGGGCATTGCGCAGCAATTGCACGCGCATGGCGCGGAACTGGCCTTTTCCTACCAGGGCGATGCGCTGGCCAAGCGGGTGCGGCCGCTCGCGGAGCAGGTCGGCTCCGATTTCCTGATCGACTGCGACGTCACCGACATGGACAAGCTGGATGCGGCGTTCGCCGAGCTGGAAGCGCGCTGGGGCACGATCGATTTCGTGGTCCACGCGATCGGCTTTTCCGACAAGAACGAGCTGCGCGGCCTCTATGTCGACACCAGCCTGGAGAATTTCCTGCTGACCATGAACGTGTCTGCTTACAGTTTTGTGGCAGTCACGAAGCGCGCGCGCGCTTTGATGCCTAATGGCGGCAGTATCTTGACGCTGAGCTATTATGGCGCGGAAAAGGTCATCCCCCATTATAACGTCATGGGCGTTGCGAAGGCGGCGCTGGAAACCAGCGTCAAATATCTGGCGATGGATCTGGGGCCGGAAAATATCCGCGTCAACGCCATTTCCGCCGGCCCGATCAAGACGCTGGCGGCCAGCGGCATCGGCGATTTCCGCTATATCCTGAAATGGAACGAGTTGAACTCGCCGCTGCGCCGCAACGTCACGATCGAGGATGTCGGCGGCGCGGGCCTGTATCTGTTGTCCGATCTGGCGTCGGGCGTGACCGGCGAAATCCACCATGTCGATGCGGGCTATAACGTCATCGGGATGAAGGCCGAAGACGCGCCGGACATCGCGCTGGATAAGTAAGGTCAAACCCCTCTCCCCTTGGGGGAGAGGGAGGGGCCCATCGCGAAGCGATGGGAGGGTGAGGGGGATATGAAGCGGCCCGATCCTGAAACACCCGAATCCCTGAAGCAGGGGGCGAAGCTGCGCAACCGACAGTTGGACGGCATCAAGTTTCGCCGACAGGTCTGGCTGGCAGGCTTCATCGCGGATTTCTATGCCGCCGATCTTCGGCTAGTCATCGAAGTTGACGGCGATGACCATGCCGCTAGGGAAGCAGCCGATGAGCAGCGATCCCGGATATTGCAGCGCGAGGGATTTCGGACCATCCGTTTCGCTAATGCGGATATCATGCGCAATATCGAAGGGGTTTTGGAGACAATATCGATGACGGTGCGCCTTGACCCCTCACCTTCCCACTCGGCTGCGCCGAGCGGGCCTCTTCCTGTCCCCCAAGGGGAGAGGAGAATATGAGTTTCAACAGTTTCGGGCGCGTGTTCCGCTTCACCACCTGGGGCGAGAGCCATGGTCCTGCCATCGGTGCGGTCGTGGACGGGTGCCCGCCGGGTTTGCCGCTCAGCGAAAGCGACATCCAGCCATGGCTTGACCTGCGCAAGCCCGGCACGTCCAAATTCACCACCCAGCGTCGCGAAGCGGATGAGGTGCGTATCCTGTCTGGCGTGTTCGAAGGGCGGACCACCGGCACGCCGATCAGCCTGATGATCGAGAATACCGATCAGCGGTCGAAGGATTATTCGGACGTCGCCAAGGCCTATCGCCCCGGCCATGCCGACTATGCCTATGATGCCAAATATGGTTTTCGCGACTATCGCGGCGGCGGGCGCTCCTCGGCGCGCGAGACGGCCAGCCGGGTCGCAGCGGGCGCGGTCGCGCGGGCGGTGATCCCTGAAGTCGATATCTTCGCCTATGTCAGCGAAATCGGCGGCGACGGGATCGACTATGCGAACTTCGATCCCGCGCAGATCGGCCAGAATCCCTTCTTCTGCCCTGATGCGGAAGCGGCCAAGCGCTGGGAAAAGCTGGTCGATGACGCGCGGCTGGACGGCTCCTCGCTCGGCGCGGTGGTCGAATGCATCGCGTCCGGTGTGCCGGCCGGCTGGGGCGCGCCGCTCTACGCCAAGCTCGACGGCGAATTGGCGAGCGCGATGATGAGCATCAATGCGGTCAAGGGCGTCGAGATCGGCGACGGTTTCGCCGCCGCCCGCCTGCGCGGCGAGCAGAATGCGGACCCGATGCGACCGGCTTTGAATGGGGGCAGTGAGGGGCCAGTGTTCCTCGCCAACCACGCGGGCGGCATCGCGGGCGGCATCGCCACCGGCCAGCCGGTCAAGATCCGTGTCGCCTTCAAGCCTACCAGTTCGATCCTGATCCCGGTCGAAACGGTAACGCGCGAAGGCGCTGCCGCCGACATCATCACCAAGGGCCGCCATGACCCCTGCGTCGGCATTCGCGGCGTGCCGGTGGTCGAAGCGATGATGGCGCTGGTGCTGGCCGACCAGAAGTTGCTGCACCGCGCGCAATGTGGCGAGCGACCGGAATAACCCTAGGACCGTTCGGCGTTATCGATGCGCCGAACCGCGCCGATCCCGCGCCCAATGTCGATTCGATGCGAGACGACTCGCCTCCATTACGATAAGGTGACACTCATCGCCCGCGGGAGGGCGAGCGGCAGAGCGTAAGCCTGGGGAGCGTCATTGCGCGTCAAAGCGTTTTTCGCGAAAAACGCTGAGATTAAAAAGGCGGATTGACGGTCAAAACGTCCCCTGAACGCCGCGACACGGGCCAGCCATGCAACCATGGCTGGCCCATTTCGTTTCACCCGTGCAAGGATACGCGACCACGCGATCCGACGGGGGTTTTATGCATTTCATCCACGCGCTGCTGGGCGTCTATCGCGCGGAAATCGGCCTGCTGATCCTCGCCTGCATGTTCGTCGCTTTCGTGCGCGAACGCTATTCGCCGACGGTTATCGCCGTGGTCGGCGCCTGCGCCTATGGCATATTCGGGATGCTGGACGAAAAGGCGATGTTTTCCGTCTTTTCCAACAGCGCGCCGCTGACGGTGGGGGCCATGTTCGTCCTGTCGGGTGCGCTGGTCCGCACCGGCGTCATCGGTCGTGTCGCCGACCTCATCATGACCCGTGCGGAGCGCCATCCGCGCATCGCTCTGGCCGAAGTCGGGCTGGGCGCGCTGCTGCTGTCAGGCTTCCTCAACAATACGCCCGTGGTCGTGCTGCTGATCCCGATCATGTTCAAACTGGCGCAGGCGACCGGCTATCCGGTCAAGAAATTGTTGATCCCGATGAACGTCGTCGCGGTGCTGGGCGGCTGTCTGACCCTGGTCGGCACCTCCACCAATCTGGTCGTCGCTGGCATCGCCGCCGAACAGGGCATGGACCGGTTCGGGATTTTCGACATTACGCTGTATGGCGCGGCGGGCGCGGCGGCGGGCATCGTGGCGCTGCTCTGCCTGTCCTTCCTGCTGCCCAGCGATCCCCCGTCGATCGCGGGGGAGGATGGCGGCACGGCGGTCCAGGATTATCTGACCGAACTGGTCGTGCCGCAGGATAGCGACGATATCGGGCGCGAGATCGGCGCGCTGGGCCTGTTCGGGCGATCGGTGCAATTGCTCGGCCTCAAGCGGAGCGGCGACATCAGGCGGCAGGGGCTGGAGACGGAGGAATTGCGGTCCGGCGATCATCTGATCGTGCGGGCGGATGGCGCGGCGATCATGACGTTGCGCGAATCGGGCCGGTTCGAACTGGGCGTCGCCGCCGATTCGCGCACCAGCGCGCAGGACGGAACCGTGGTCGAGGCGATGGTCGCGCCCAGTCACCCGTCGATCGGCGAGCGGCTGGGCGACATCCCCTTCCTCCATGCGCTGCGCGTGCGGATCATCGGCATCCATCGCGCGCGCCACCTGCCGGGGCCGGACCTGGCCGAAACGCGGGTTCGCGGCGCTGACCGGTTGCTGGTGGCCGGCGGCGACGACGCGATGCGCTCGCTCAAGGACAATCCGCACCTGATCGGCGTCGATATCAGCCGCACCCGCGCCTTCCGCCCGCGCAAGGCGTGGATCGCGATCGCCGCGATGGCGGGCGCGGTGCTGCTGTCCGCCTTCGATGTGGTCGGCATCGGCATGGCCGCGGTGATCGCCGTGGGCCTGATCCTGGTCACCCGCTGCATCGACCCGGAGGAAGCCTGGGGCGCGATCGACGGCGACACGCTGATCCTGATCTTCGCAATGCTGGCCGTGGGGCTGGCGCTGGAGCAGGCGGGCAGCGTCGCGTTGATGGTTGGCTGGATCACGCCGCTGATGCAGGTCGCGCCGGCCTGGACCCTCATCTTCATCGTCTATTTCGCGTCGCTTATCCTGTCCGAACTGCTCAGCAACAATGCGGTGGCGGCGCTGCTGACGCCGATCACCATTGCGCTGGCGCATCAATTGGGCGTGGACGCGCGCCCGCTCGTGATCGCGCTGATGATCGGCGCTTCGGCCTGTTTCGCGACGCCGATCGGCTATCAGACCAACGCGCTGGTCTATGCCGCGGGCGACTATCGCTTCGCCGACTTCGTGCGGATCGGCGTGCCGATCAACATCGTCGTCGGGCTGGCGGTATGCAGCGCATTGGTCCTTCTGGGCTGAACTGGCCCTGTTGTTGACCATTCCGTCGCGCCATGACGGTGGAAATGACAAGGACCAGCCCATGACCAGCCTAGCCTTCACCCAGGTCGACGCCTTTGCCGACGCGCCCTTCACCGGCAATCCCGCCGCGGTGATGCCGCTCGACGCCTGGCTTGACGACGCTGTGCTTCAGGCCATTGCGGCGGAGAACAACCTCTCCGAAACCGCCTTCACCGTGCCGACGCCGGATGATCCGGAGGCGGATTACGCACTGCGCTGGTTCACCCCCACGGTGGAAGTGAAGCTGTGCGGCCACGCCACGCTGGCGAGCGGCCATGTGCTGATGGCCGACGCCATGATCCGTTTCCGCACCCGCCATTCCGGCATCCTGACCGTGACGCGCGACGGCGATGGCTATACGCTGTCGCTCCCCGCCTGGGACATGGCGGCCAAGGCGCTGCCGGACCTGGCGGCAGGCCTTGGCGGCAAACCCATCGAAGCGCATTGGCGCGAGGGCGGCTATAGCCTTTTCCTCTTCCCCGATGCCGCCGTAGTGCGCGCGCTGACGCCGGATTTCGCCGCGCTCAAGCGCCATGGCGACGTCATGCTGATCGCGACGGCGCCGGGCGAGGATAGCGATATCGTCAGTCGCGTGTTCGTGCCGGGCGGCGGCGTTGATGAAGACCCCGTCACCGGATCGGCGCATAGCCTGCTCGTCCCTTTCTGGGCGGCGCGGCTGGGGAAGGCGCAGCTCAGCGCCTATCAGGCGTCGGCGCGGGGCGGGCGGCTGGGCTGCGCCCTGGCGAACGATCGCGTCATCCTGACCGGCCGATGCCGCACCGTGATCGAGGGCCGGTTTTTCCTCTAATCTAAATGAAAGCAGGGGCGGGGCTTCGACAGGCTCAGCCCGAACGGATATAGGGCTAGGACCATCTTCCTACCCCGGAAACAGCCCCATCAACTGCGCCAGGGCGCCGCGCACCGCCGCGCGCTGGTCTTTGTCCGGCGACATGCCGATCCGCACCACCGTCAGCCGCTGCGACGGGGAGATCAATATATATTGCCCATTATGGCCGACGCAGCCGAACAGGCTGTCAGGCGCGCGGCCCGGCATCAGCGCGCTTTCGCTACTGTCCCGGTTGAGCCACAGATGCGCGCCATAGGCCGGATTGCGCGGCGATGGCGTGCGCATGAAGTCGACCCATTTTTCCGGTAAAATCTGATGCCCATTGGGCGATCGGCCGTGGTTGCGCAGCAATTCGCCAAAGCGGCCATAGTCGCGCGCGGTCATGTGCAGGATGCTGCCGCCGATCATCGTGCCCGCCGCATCATATTCGGGGGTCAGGCTGGGCAGCTTGCCCGGCGCCTTCAGCCGCCCGTCGATGAACGTCTGCATGGCCCGCCGCCGGATATCGGGATCGGCGCTGCTGGTCAGCATCCGCGTCATCAGGTCCGACAGAATGACGCTGCTGCCGGTCGAATAGGAAAAGACCGCGCCCGGCGCATGGGCGATCGGCTTGGATTCGGCATAGGCGCGCATGTCCTGCGCCCCCTGGGTGAACAGCATTCGCACCGTGTCGCCGCTGGTGATCGGCTCGCCATCCTCGACATGGTCAAGCCCGGACCGCATTTGCAGCAACTGGCGCAGGGTGATCTTGCCCCGCGGATCGCCCGGCTGGCTCCAGGCCGCGACCGGCACCGGCGAATCGAGCGCCAGCCGCCCGTCCGACACCATCAGCCCGACCAGCACCGCGGTCACGCTCTTGGCGATCGACCAGGATAATAATTTGGTGTCGGGCCTGAAGCCGGGGGCGTAGCGTTCCGCGATCACCTGGCCGTCGCGCATGACCAGCAGGGCGCGCGTCTCGCCCATCGCGTCATCCTCGAACAACGGGTCGATCGCGGCGCGCAGCGCGTCCGCGCCCACGACGGCGTCGCTGGCCACGGCATAGACGGGCGCAGGGGCGGGAGCCGCGCGGACGACCAGCGCCCCGGCGACCACGACGCCCGCGGCGCCCAGCGCCAGTCCAAGGCGCTTTACGATTCGGCTATCGATCGGCATAAGCCGCCGCCCTTACGCAACGGAATCGAAAAGGGCCATGGTGGTTCGTCGGAAATGGTGGTTATCGGGCGGCTTGCTCGTTCTGGCGCTGCTCGCGCTCGTCGCGTGGCAATGGACGACGCTCAGCGCGCGCGCGCGCCTGGGCGCGGCCTATGGCGCGCGGATCGGCTGTTCGTGCCGCTATGTCGAAGGCCGCGCCATGGGCAGTTGCGAGGACGATAAGGAACCGGGCATGGAACTGGTGCGCCTGACCGATGTGCCCGACAGCCGCGCCGTGGAAGCCAGCGTGCCTTTGCTTGCCAGCCGCACCGCGCGGTTCAAGCCGGGCTGGGGCTGTCTGCTCGATCCGGTGGGGTGAGGGGGAGGTTTTTGAGGGTCTGGAAATCGGCTAGGAGCGGACCTTGTTTCCCCTCCCGCTGGCGGGAGGGGCATGGCCGTAAACCACCCATCTTCGCCGTCCAAACCCCTAGCCCCGCCACCCCTCACCCGCTAAGGCCCTCCCATGCGGCCCGACATTCCCACGCTTCTCCACGACATATTCGGTTTCACCGCCTTTCGCGGGGTGCAAGAAGCGGTAGTGGGCCGCGTCATGACGGGCCAGCCGACGCTCGCCATCATGCCGACCGGCGCGGGCAAGTCGCTCTGCTACCAGCTTCCGTCCGCCGCGCTCGACGGCTGTTGCGTCGTCGTCTCGCCGCTGATCGCGCTGATGCACGACCAGTTGCGCGCCGCCAATGCCGTGGGCCTGCGCGCCGCCAGCCTGACCAGCGTGGACGCCGACTGGCGCGAGACGCAGGACCGGCTGCGGGGCGGCGATCTCGACCTGCTCTATGTCGCCCCTGAACGCGCCAGCCAGGAACCGTTCCGCAACCTGCTCCGTGCCGCCAAGGTCGCGCTCTTCGCCATCGACGAAGCCCATTGCGTTTCCGAATGGGGCCATGATTTCCGCCCCGACTATCGTCTGTTGCGCCCGCTGCTCGACGAATTTCCCGATGTCCCGCGCCTCGCCCTCACCGCCACCGCCGATGCTCACACGCGCGAAGACATCCTCGTCCAGCTCGGCATCCCGCGCGACGGCCTCATCATCTCCGGCTTCGATCGGCCCAATATCCGCTACGCCGTCCATCCGCGCGACGGCCTCACCCGCCAGCTCAGCGACCTTGTCGCCGCCAATCCCGGTCCCGGCATCGTCTATGCCCAGACCCGCGCCGCGACCGAGAAACTGGCCGAAACGCTGGGGAAGGGCGGCCGCGCCGTCCGCGCCTATCATGCCGGCCTCGATCCGGCGGTGCGCGCACGCAATCAGGCCGCCTTCATCGCCAGCGAGGACATGGTGATGGTCGCCACCGTCGCCTTCGGCATGGGCATCGACAAGCCCGACGTGCGCTTCGTCGCTCATGCCGGCCTGCCCAAGTCGATCGAGGGCTATTATCAGGAATCGGGCCGCGCGGGCCGCGATGGCGAACCGGCGGTCGCGCATCTTTTCTGGGGGGCGGAGGATTTCGCCCGCGCCCGGATGCGCATCGCTGAACTGGAACAAAGCCGCCAGCAGGGCGAGCGCGCGCGCATCGCGGCGCTCGGCGCTTTGGTCGAAACCGCCACCTGTAGGCGCGCGATATTGCTGCGCCATTTCGGTGAAAGCCCGTCCGCCACTTGCGGCAATTGCGACAATTGCCTGACGCCCCCGGCCAGTGTCGACGCGACCGAAATCGCGCGCAAATATCTCTCCGCCGTCTATCGCACCGGGCAGAGCTTTGGCGCGGGCCATATCGAAGCGGTGCTGACCGGCGCGGCGAACGACAAGGTGCGCGAACGGGGCCATGACAAGATTTCGGTGCATGGCATCGTGGCAGGCGACGACACCGCGCTGCTGCGCCCGGTATCGCGCGCGTTGCTGGTCCGCGACGCGCTGGAGACGACCGAGCATGGCGGGCTGATGCTTGGCCCCAACGCCCGGCCGATCCTGCGCGGCGAGGAAGAGGTGCGCATCCTGATGCCGCCCAAGCGCGAACGCGGCAAGCGCAACGCCCGCAATGGGGCGGAGGCCAATCCGGTCGGCGATCCGCTGTTCGACGCCTTGCGCGCCTGCCGCCGCGAACTGGCGCAGGAGGCGGGCGTGCCGCCCTATGTCATCTTCCACGATTCGACCCTGCGCGAAATGGCCGAACAGCGCCCGTCCAGCATCCGCGCGATGAGTCGCATCAGCGGCATCGGCCAGAAGAAGCTCGACGCTTGGGGCGACGCCTTCCTCAGCGCGATCCGACCCTATCTCTGAACCAAATTTCTTGAAAGCGACAAGTTGAGCGCGCATGGCTCACCCAAAGGAGACGCATATCATGTTCCGCAAGCTGACCGACCGCATTCTCGTATCCCCGCAGATCAGCGTCGATCAGGTCGGCGAAGCCAAGGCGCAGGGCGTCACACTCATCATCAACAACCGCCCCGACGACGAGGAGCCGGGCCAAGTCAACGGCGCTGAGATCGAGGCCGCGGCAAAGGCCGCGGGCATCGCCTATCTCGCCGTGCCGGTCGCCCATGGCGGTTTCGCTCCGTGGCAACTCGACGGCATGGCGCAGGCGCTGGAACAGGCGGGAGACGGCAAGCTGCTCGCCTATTGCCGCTCCGGCACCCGCAGCACGCTGCTCTGGGCGCTGACCCGCGCCCGCGCCGGCGACAATGGCGACGTGCTGGCGGCGCAGGCCGCGGCGGCGGGCTATGACATCGCTCCCGTCCGCCAGATCATGGACGCCCTGGCGCCGCAATAATCGCGCGCGTCACCACAGTACGCCGTCGACCGGCTCCAGCGGCGGCGGGGCAGGCAGGCCGATCGCCTGATTGAGGTCGGCCTCGATCGTGGTGGTGATGCTGGTGAGCGGCAGGTCGTGCACGTCGTTGCCGAAGGGATCGACCAGATCGTCGCCGATCTGCAACACCGCCAGGAACATGAAGCCCGCCGCCGCCGACCCGATCGGCGTCGCCATCCCCAGCGTCTCCACCAGCCCGACCGGCAACAATATGCAGAAAAGGCGGGTGAAATATTTGGGAAAGGCGCGATATTGCGCGGGCAGCGGGGTGTTCTTGATCCGCTCCATTCCCCCCTGCGCGTTGGACATGTCGACCAGCAGGGCTTCGATCCGGCTCTGCTGGATGGTGTCGATCCAGCCGCGCCGCACCGCATCCATCACCTGGCGGTCGGACCCGTCCAACATGCCATTGGCCGGATTGCGGCGATCCAGTTCGGGCAGCGGATCGTCCCCCAGCACCCGCCGCATGTCGGGCGCGGGATCTTCCCGCCGCAACTGGCGGCGCAGGGCATGGACATAGGCGACATGGCGCTTCACCAGCACCGTCGCCATCGCCCGCCCTTCGGCCGTGTCGGGCAGATAGGCCAGCACCACGCGCGCGAAGCTGCGCGACACATTGACCATCGCGCCCCACAGGATGCGGCCTTCCCACCAGCGCTGATAGGCGCTGTTGACGCGGAACCCCAGCACCAGCGCCAGCGCCGTGCCGAATATGGTCAGCGGCAGAGCAGGCGCGCGGAAGGGCGAGATATAATAGAAGATGGTGACCGCCAGATCCCAGAAGAACAGCGCGATCAGCGCGCTCCAGGCTTTCTCGAAACTCTGGCGGATGCGGGGGGAGCGTCCAACGATCATGACGTGTCTCTACAGGGCGTCGCCGCGCTCATCGTCCAGTTTTAGCCAGGCATGGCGCAGCGCCAGGCTGCCGACGATGCCCACCACTTTCAGCGTCGCGGAATGGATGGTCGGCGTGGTGTCGACCAGCGCGAAGCCGAGGCAGATCAACCCCAGCAGCATGGCGGCATAGATGGGCAGCGCTTCGATGTCGTTCCAGGCGATTGGCGGATCGGCCTTGGGGTGGCGCAGGCTCAGCATCGACATGGGCGGATACTCCGTGGTGAATCGCGGGAAACGCCTGTAAAATGATGCGCTGCAAAAGCCGTGGTCAACCGTCTGCATCGGACGCAAGCCAAGGTTGCATCACCTGAAGTTCAGCAAGAAAGCGTTACAGAAACGGGCGCAGCCAGAGATGCAGCAATGAAAGCATACTGTCCTGCAACATCAGGTCTATTGCGTCGCAGCATCGCCTCCCTAGCTTCAAGGAATGCCCGATCGCTTTGCCGAAATCGAATCCTTCGTGAAGATCGCCGAATCCGGCACGCTGTCCGAAGCGGCGCGTCGCCTGGGACTCTCGCTCGCGGCGACCAGTCGTCGCCTGTCGCAACTGGAGGCGCGGCTGGGGGTGATGCTGATCCGTCGCAACAGCCGCCACCTGTCGCTGACCGAGGAAGGGTCGCTGCTCTACGACCGGGCGGGGCGGGCGCTAAGTGCGATCGACGATGTGGAAACCGACGTCATGCGCCGCGCGACGGAGGCGACCGGGCTGCTGCGCGTCGTGACGACGATCGGCGCAGCGCGGATGCGTCTCGCGCCGCTGTTCCGCCATTATGCGGCCTTGCATCCCGATGTCGCGATCCATCTGGAAACCGCCGCGCAGGCGACAAACATCGTCGAAACCGGCCATGACATCGCCATCTGTTTCGATCCGCCGCCCGATTCCGCCCTTACCATGAAGCGGCTGACCGACAATCCGCGACTGCTGTGCGCCGCGCCCGCCTATCTCAACCGGCGCGGGCATCCTGGCGCCGTCGGCGACCTGTCGGTCCATGACAATATCGTGGTGGGCGAGGCGCAGCAGGAGCTATGGCGCTCCGTCGTCGGCAGCGGCAATGGGCCACGGGTGACCCTCAGCACCAATGATGGCGACATGGCGCGCGCCTGGGCGCTGGACGGCGCGGGCATCGTCATCAAGTCGCTCTGGGAAGTGGCGGATGATCTGGATGCGGGCCGGTTGCAGCAATTGCTGCCGGATGTCGCGCTGCCCGCCGCCTCGATCGTCGCGCTCTATGTGCCGGGGCAGGGGGAGACGGCCAAGGTCCGCTCCTGCCTCGACTTCCTGTCCCGCCACCTCAAGAAAGGGTGGCCCGTCTCGCCCGCCGACAGGGCTACACCCGCCTGAACGGGAAGGGCGCCACGGTGCGCTCATAGCTGTGCAGGTCGAGCGCGCGCGTGACCGGCGGCAGCGCGCGGTCGGGGCAGGCGCGGCGCTCGCATAATGGACATGTCGGGCCGACCCCTGTCGCTGCGTCGCGCTCCACGTCAATGCCGTCGGCATGGACGATCTTGCCCGCATGTTTCGCCTCGCACCCCAGGGCGATCACCGACCGGCCACGCGCTGCGCCGGGCGGCAGGCCGACCGCCAGCGTCAGGAAGCGCTTGCCGTCCAGCGTCTCGATCAACTGCGGTGCGACCCGATCCGCCTCCTGCGCGCCATGCGCGTCCCAGCGCGGGCAGGTGCCGCCATAGCGGGCGAACGGCCAGGCTTCGCCATCGAATCGCTTGGACACGATCCCGGCGCGGTCGACCTTCGCCATGAAGAAGGGGATGCCCCGCGCGCCGGTGCGATTGAGGCTGGTCAGGCGATGCGCCAGTTGCTCGGTCGACACCCCGAACCTGTCGCGCAACAGGGGCAGGTCGTGCCGGCTCTGCTCGGCCGCCTGCCGGAAACGGTCATAGGGCATGATGAGCGCCGCGGCGGCATAGTTGGTGAGCGCCATGCTGGCCAGGCGGCGGCTGTCCTCATCCGGCGGCACGGCGCGGGCGATCTGGGCGGCGATCGCGTCCGCCAGTTCCTGCGCGCACAGATGATAGGCGATGGCGAACAGGCGGCCTGACATGGGCAGTCGCTCGTTCAGCATCACCCGCCGCCGGTGCATGTCATAATGGCGCAATGTCCCGTCCAACACATCGCCACGCACTACCAGGCACGCCATGCCGTGCCGATCCTTTAACCGCGCACGCAATTCCGCCTGCAGTAAATTGGGATCGTCAGGCAGGGCTACGGCGATCGCCTCCGCTCCCGCATCGATCTCGGCGAAATGATTGCCCGCCCGCGCGATCATCTCGCGCAGCCAGTCGACCGGCGCGACCAGCGGTGTGGACGCTCTGTCGCCGCGGGCCAGCGCCTCGCCCGGCATCCGCCGCAGGTCACTCAGCGCGCGATAGAAGCGGGCGATCGCCTCGCTGACGCCGGGATAATTTTCCGCGACCTCCAGCACCTCGTCGCGGGCGATGCCGATGTCGCGCACCAGCGCGTCGGACAGGATTTCATTCAGTTCGCCGGGGCTGCCCTCCTGCGCCTGGGTCGTGAAATCGCGAATATCGATGTCATAAGTATTGGCCAGACGCAGCAGCATCTGCGCGGTCAGCGGGCGCTGGTTGCGTTCCAGATGGTTGAGGTAACTGGGGGATACGCCCAGTTCCTCCGCCATTTGCGTCTGGTTCAGCCCCAATTCGCGGCGGAGCACGCGCAGCTTGGGGCCAAGATAGAGTTTGCGGTCGGTCATCTCTGCCATTTGGTCATAATGTCATAAAATGACAATATGACCAAATCAGTTTATGACTTGCGGCCACTCATCGGCCTTATAAAATGCGATTCAACTGTCTAACTCGGTGTTCATCAGCCCAACGGGCGCAGCGCGAAGGACCAGGATATGACCACCGACACGATCGAACAGACCCGCGAGCCGACCCGTTCGCGCGCCGTTTTCAGCCAGGAGGATTTCGGCCTCATCCGCACCGCCATCGCCCATTATCTGCGCGAGGTTCAGGATCAGCCGGAATCGGTCAAATATGCCAATCTATACCATCGCCTCGGCCGGGTCGCGTAACCAGCCGCACCGGCGAAACGACAAAGGGCGCGGGATCATTCCCGCGCCCTTTTGCCTGTCTACTGAACACGCCTCGTCAAAAAAACCGGGTGAGCCAGTAGAATAGCGCCCCGATCGCCGCGCTGGCGGGCAGGGTGACGACCCAGGCGACGATGATGCTCGACGCCACGTTCCACCGCACCGCCGACAACCGCCGCGACGCGCCCACGCCAACGATCGCGCCGGTGATGGTGTGGGTGGTGGACACCGGAATGCCCAGATGGGTCGCCATGAACAAAGTGATCGCGCCGCCGGTTTCCGCGCAAAAGCCCTGGGCCGGGGTCAGGCGCGTGATCTTCGATCCCATGGTGTGGACGATCTTCCATCCGCCCAGCAAAGTGCCCAGGCCCATAGCCGCCTGGCAGCTCAGCACCACCCACAGCGGGACATGGAAACCGCCGGTCAGCATCCCCTGCGAATAGAGCAGGACCGCGATGATCCCCATCGTCTTCTGCGCGTCATTGCCGCCATGTCCCAGCGAATAGAGCGAGGCGGAGACGAGTTGCAGCTTGCGGAACACGCTATCCGCGCCCTGCGGCGTGAACCTGCGGAAGATCCAGCTTATGAGCAGGACCAGCATCAGCGCCAGGAACAGCCCGACTGCGGGCGAGATCACGATCGCCGCGCTGGTCTTGAACACCCCGCTCCACACCACCGCGCCCAGCCCCGCCTTGGCGGTGCCCGCGCCCAGCAGCCCGCCGATCAGCGCATGGCTGGACGAGGACGGGATGCCCAGCCCCCAGGTGATGAGGTTCCAGGCGATCGCCCCCATCAACGCGCCGAAAATGACCTGCGGGTCGATGATGCTGGCGTCCACGATCCCCTTGCCCACCGTTTCGGCCACATGCAGCCCGAAGAAGAGGAAGGCGATGAAGTTGAAGAAGGCGGCCCAGGCGACCGCATATTGCGGCTTCAATACGCGGGTCGATACGATGGTCGCGATCGAGTTAGCGGCGTCGTGCAGGCCGTTCAGGAAATCGAACAGCAGGGCGACACCGATCAGCGCGATCAGCAGGGGGAGGGCGATGGGGTCCATGAAACTGTTGCGTGATCAGGCGTGGTCTATGACCAGGCCGGAAATCTCGTTGGCGACATCCTCGAACCGGTCGGTCACTTTTTCCAGATGGCTGTAAATCTCGTTGCCGACGATGAAGTCCATAGTGTTGCCCGCCTGGGCTTGTTGAAACAGCGCCTTCAGCCCGGCTTCGTGCAATATGTCGGCATGACCCTCCAGCTTCACCAGCCGCTCGGTCAAATCGTGCAACCGCGTGGAATTCAGGTTGAGCGAGCGCAGCAGCGGCATCGCCTCCGCGGTGATGCGCGCGCATTCCACGATCAGCGCGCTCATATCCTGCATCTGCGGCGCGAAGGTCTTGACCTCATACAGCGCGATCGCCTTTGCGGTCTGGTTCATCTGGTCGATCGCGTCGTCCATCACGCCGATCAGGCCGGTGATGGCGCTGCGGTCGAACGGGGTGACGAAGATGCGGCGGACATCCTGCAGCACGTCGCGGATGATGTCGTCCGCCTCATGCTCGCGGTCGGAAATTTCCTTGATATGCGCCGCCATGTCGGGGCCGCCCTTCAACAGCTTGGCCAGCGCGTCGGCGCCAAACACCAGGGTGGCGGCATGATCCTCGAATTGTTCGAAGAACCGCCCCTGCTTGGGCATCAGCGCGTGAAACCAGCGGAGCATTCCAGTCCTTTCATTCTGTCTGTCGCGGATCGCCAGCAGCAGCCGCAGGAACCAGCCCGGATCGGCGGGCGGTTCGCGGAAGGCCGCGATGATCGATTGCAGGTCGGGTTCGTCGACCGCTTTTGCGGCTTCGGCGACGGGGAACCAGCGCAGCTCCCTTTGGCCCTGTTCGGGCCATTGCGTCAGGTGGCCGGTGACCGCAAGCGGAAAAACCTCGACCGTGGCCTCGCGCGACCCGCCCTTGCGCTTGCGCTTGTCATAGCTGTAGCGGCCCAGCGGCGCGGGGCAGGCGATGCCGTGGATGCCGGCTTCTTCATAGGCTTCCAGTTCGGCGGCGCGGTGCCCGGCCAGCCCCTTGATGCGATTGCCCTTGGGGATCACCCAGCGTCGCGTCTCGCGCGATGTGATCAGCAGGATTTGCATCGATCCGTCGGCGGCGGTGCTATAGGGCAAGGCGGCGATCTGGCGCATCAGCCGACCCTCCTTGGGGTCATGCCCTGCTCAATACTTTTGCCCACCGCGCGTTCCATGCGCGCCTTGTAACGATATTGTCACATTTCGCAATCGGCCCCGGCGCGACATGCGCAGGGGCCGATGCAATTGGGCCGATTGGTGGGTCAGATAGACAGGCGCGCGGTCAGGCGGATGTCACGGCCGGGCAGCGGCGCATAATCTTTGAGGAAACTCGCCGCGCGGCGCGCTTCGACATCGAAGATATTGTTCGCCGACAGCGTCAGCGTGGTGCGGTCATTGCCCTTCAGCGGCTTCCAAGACACCGACGCATTGACCAGCGTGAAACCGTCCGTGTCGGTTTCGCGAACAGCGGTGCGGTTCTGGGCGAAACTATGCTCCACCTCGCCGCGCAGGCTCAGCCGGTCGCCCTGCGCTTCCAGCCCGGCCAGCAGGCGCAGCGGGGGAATACGTGGCGCTGGGCCATTGCCCTTGATCGTGGCGCGGACATAGTCGGCCACGCCGTCCAGATTGATCGCATAGCCGCCGACCTGCGCCAGTTTAACTGTGGTTTCCGCCTCGAAGCCCAGATAGCGGGCGTCCGCCTGATTATATTGATAGCAGGGGAATTCCAGTGCCGCGCCGCCATTCACCGCCATGCAGGCGCTGTCGTCGACCAGCGCGTCGTAGATATAGCCGCTGAACCAGTTGTGATAGGCGGACAGGGCTATGGTGTAGCCCTCGCCCTGGCCGCGCAGCGTGCCTTCGACGCCCCAGCTTTTTTCCTTGCCGAAATTGGGATTGCCCACTTCGAACGCCTGCGTGCCGGCATGATTACCGCGCGCGAACAGCTCTTCGGCCGACGGCGCGCGCTCGGTACGCGACAGGTTCAGGCCCAGCCGCCAGCCCGGCGCGAGTTCATGGCTCGCGCCGATCGACCCGGACACGGTGTCGAAGCTGCGGTCATAGGAGGGGTTGAACAAAGTCTCATCCGCGTCCGCGCTGACGTCGGTATGTTCAAAGCGCCCGCCGACCTCGACCCGCGTCGATCCCAGGTCGATCGATTGCAGCGTGAAAATGCCCAACTGGTCCGTCTGGTTGCGCGGCAGGAATTTCTCTTCGCCCACGACATAGAATTTGCGGGTGAAAAATTGCGCGCCGACTGCGCCGTCCCATCCGCCGCGCTTGGCCTGGACCAGTTCCAGCCGCGATTCCATCGACTGATTGTAGAAGGTCGTGCCGACCTCGCCCGTATCCTCGATCTCCTGATGCTGGTAATCGGCGAAACCCGCGCGGAAGCGGATCGATTCCAGCAGGCTGCCATTGACCGGCAGTTCGGTGCGCATATCGACGCGGTCCTGCTTCATGTGCAGGCGCACCTGCTCCGCCTCGTCGCCCGCTTCCGTCGCATAACGCACCGGCACGCCATAGAAATTGTCGGTATGCGCGACCGAAAAGCCCAGATTGCCGCCATCGGTGATCAGCGCCGCGCCGCCCGCGACCTCCCATGTCTCGGCCGCGCTGTTGGGCAGCTTGCCGCGCAGGGTCGACAGCCCTTCGATCTCCGGATCGCCGCTCGCCGCGGCCTGCGCGCGCAGCGCCGGGGTCAGGATATAGCTGCCCGTGTCGAGATTGCCGGTCTTGGTATAGCTGCCGTCGAAATGGACGACGAACTTGTCGCTTAGAGGGACTTCGATTTCGCCCGATCCGGTGCGCTCGTTCGACGCGCTGCCATAGGTGCCGATCGCGTCGATATGGACCGGCTCGTCGGGCACGCGGCGCGGGATGCGGCTGTCGATCACATTGACCACGCCGCCGATCGCCGACGATCCGTAGAGCAGCGCCGCGGGGCCGCGCAGCACTTCGATCCGGTCGGCGGTCAGCGGGTTGATCGCCACGGCATGGTCGACCGAGGTGTTGGACACGTCGAAACTGCCGATGCCGTCGGTCAGGATGCGCACCCGCTCCCCCTGGAAGCCGCGCAGCACCGGGCGCGACGCATTGGGGCCGAAGGAGGTGGCCGACACGCCCGGCTGGCGCGCCAGCGTCTCGCCGATGGTGGAGCGCAGTTCCCGCGTCAGCTTCTGTCCGGTGATGACCGACGTGCCCGACAAAATGTCGCCCTGCTTGCGCGGGATGATCGCGGTGACGACGATATTGGCCTGCGCGTCATGATAGGGCCCCTGGTCCCCGGCATCACCTGCGTCCGGAGTCGGCGTGGTCTGGGCAAGAGCGGGCATGGCAAGGCACAGCGCGGTAACGGCGCAGCCTGCGCGCAGCATCGGAAAGCGGGACATGAGGATCAACCCTTTGGTTCTGGTCTATGTGATCCTGTATCTAGGATGATACATCATATCAAGATCGTCTCGCCGCATTTTTGCTGCGACGCGACATTATTACGCTTGATTAGAGGAAGAGAAATTCCGCCAACGCCTCGACCGCGGGCTTTTCCGCCGCGCGCGGCGCTATAGCCTGGCGAATCTCGACCGCGGGCAGGGGAATGTCCAGCGCCAGCCGCTTGATCCCGCTCATCCGGCCCAGGTCGCGGGCCAATGTCCCGAACGCTGCGAAACAGCCCGCGCCATCGCGCAATGCGGCGATGATCTCGAACATATTGTCGCTTTCCAGCAGCGGCATCACGTTGCGCACCCGGCCCTTGGCCAACGCCGCATCGATGATGTCGCGCATCCCGCTGCGCGTTTCCAGCGACAGCATCGGCGTCATGGACAGGTCGGCGCGGCTCACGCTGTCGGCCCGTGCCAGGGGATGGCCGCTATCGGCATAGAGGTTGAGCGGCTCCGACCAGCCATAGCGGGACTTGAGGTCGGCCGGCTCCTCCAGCGCGTAGAAATAGGCGATGTCCGCCCGCCGATCGGCCAGCGCCACCGCCGCGTCCTGCGCGGTGTGGACGTGCAGGTCCAGCGTGATCGCGATATCCTCGTTCGCCGCTTCGAACGCGGCCAGCGCATCCTGAAAATGGCCGAAGACGGGCGGCGGCGCGGCCAAGGTGATGACCTGGCGGGGCGGACCATCCGGCACAGCCGGTGACGGGATAAAGGGCGCGGCCGGTTGGAGCAGCGATGGCGGGATGGGTGCGGGGGCCGCCGCCGGCTTTTCCACTGGCGCGGGCCGATCTTCGCTCAGCAGCGTCATCGCTTGCGCCGTTTTGCGCCCCGCCGGCGTCAGCCGCGCTTCGCCATTCAGATCCTCGAACAGGCGATAGCCCAGCCGCATCTCCAGCGACGCCAGGTCGCGCAGCACCTGCTCCACCCCGACGCCCAGCGCATCGGCGCAGCGCACGACGCCGCCCGCCGCCACCATCTGCGCGAATATGTCCAATTGGCGCAGGGAAGGGCTGTCCATCGCCTGGTGATAGAGGAAATATCGCAGGGGGTTAAGGGCGATCTTCGCAACGTCATGCAATGGACTGTTGACGAGCGCCACCTGATGATGGCAGGGCGACCGCCTGCCGGGCGGGTATAGCTCAATGGTAGAGCACTAGCCTTCCAAGCTTGTGATGCGGGTTCGATCCCCGCTACCCGCTCCACGCTGTTTCAGCGGCCCGGCGACGGCGGTCCCGAACTGCCCCTTTCGACCAGCGTGAACAGGAATTCCGGTGCATCGACCGGGCCGTTGGCGAGCGCGTCGATGACGGACCGGCCCATCTCCTCCAGCGGTTGGCGCACGGTGGTCAGCGGCGGCCAGGATGTCAGGCTGGCGCTGGTGTCGTCGAACCCGGTCACCGACAGATCCTCCGGCACGCGCAGCCCGATACGATGCGCCAGCGTCAGCACGCCCAGCGCCATCTCGTCATTGGTGGCGAATATGGCGCTGGGCGGCTGGGGCAGCGCCAGCAACGCCTCACCCGCCTCGATGCCGGACGCGAAATCGAACCGGCCCTGCACGAACAGCGCATCGTCGACCGTGATGTCCGCCGCCCCCAACCCGTCGCAAAACCCCTCGACCCGGCGCAGCGCCGCGCGGTGGGTCGGGGGCGGAGTGATGACGCCGATGCGGCGATGGCCGAGCGCGATCAGATGATCGGCGACCATGCGCCCTGCGGCGCGTTCCGGCGTATGGATGGTGAAGCTCGCCGCGACCACCGACCCGGCGATGCGCGCATAGGGCAGCTTCATGTCCGCCAGCCGGGCCAGCAGCCCTTCATCGTCCGACAGCGGCGGCACCAGCAGCACGCCGTCCGGGCGCAGCGCGGCGACCAGCCGGTCGAGCACCTCGAACCGTTCCTCGCCACCCGGCGAGATCGGCTCCACCACCAGATGATAGCCCAGTTCGCGGCATCGCCAGGCCGCGCCGATCTGGATGCGGCTGACATAGCCGGGCGCGGGGTTGTTGTAGAGGAAGGCGATCATGAAGGACTTGCCCCCCGCCAGCCGACGCGCCGACTGGTTGGGGCGATAGCCCAATTGCCTGATCGCGGCGTCTACCCGTGCCTGCAATTCTGGACTGACATTGGGCGCCTTGTTGACCACGCGCGACACCGTTTTGATCGATACCTGGGCGAGAGCGGCGACGTCGTGGATGCTGGTCATGGATCTTCGCAATGTTGGAGCGGAACGACTGGAACGGGAAGCGTCGACCATGGCGACAGCGGATGGCGATTGGCAAGTCGGCCGTCGCAAGTTTATGATCGGGTCGCGGCACAAGAGCGACGGGAAGACCGATCATGACCAACATCGTCAATCTGCGGCAGGCGCGCAAGGTGAAGGCGCGCACGGACAAGGCGCAAGCCGCGCAGGAGAACCGCGCACGCTTCGGCCGGACCAAGGAACAGCGCCTGGCGGATACGCAGGAAGAGCAGCGCCGCGCGGCCCTGCTGGATGGCGCAAGACGCGAGTCCGAAGAAGGCTAGGGCGTCGCACTATATCTATAGTGATTATTGGTGCGATATGCGGATTATTCTGTAAATGAGCCGTTCATATTGAGATGAACGCCTATTCATCTCGTTCATCCTGACCGCGAACTGTCACAATTCGTCGCGATTCTGACCCACTGCCTGCGTTGAATCGCGTGGTCGGCCGTTGGTCCTCTGCTATGACTGGAAATATTCGCACAAACCGCCCCGCCAGGGCCGCGATTGCCGCTGTTCTGGTTTTGACTGCAACCCCGCTGCTGGCCCAGACCGCCGCGCCGCCGGTCGCCCCGACCGTTGCGCCCGCCACGCCTGCCCCGGTTACGGCCGCGCCTGCGCCCATGGCCGCCCCGATGACTGCGCCGGCCGCCACGCCGACCCCCGAATTTACGCCCGGCCAGCCGGTGGTGCAGGCCACCCCGCCGCTGGAGGAGCGCATCGCCGCCGCGACCGCTGCTGCGGAAGCGGAACAGGCTGTGGTCTAGGCCGCCAAGCCGCGTTCGACGCCCGCCAAGCCCATCGCCCGGACCACCGCACGCACGGCTGATCCCGTCGCCCAACGCCCTGCGCCGCGTCCCGCCACTGTGACGCCGATCGCAGCCGCACCCGCGGAAACGGCGGCGCCGGCACAATCGACCCCGGCCGTTACGCCGATGCAGGAGGCCGCGCCCGCTCCGGTCGCTCAATCGCCTGCACGCACCGACCAGGCGATGCTCTGGGCACTGGGCGGCGGCGCGCTGCTGCTGCTGGGCCTGGGTGGCGCTGCGCTGATGCGCCGTCGTCGTCCTGACGAGGATGCCGTCGATGCCCGCGTCGAGCCGGTCACCTACGCGCCTGCGCCGATTGCCGTCACACCGGCCCCTGCCATGGCGGCGAGCGCCCGATCGCGCCCCGCCCGGCGCCGGCTGCGGCGCGCACGCAGGATGCGACGCTCGAAGCCATGGTCGCTGCCGCGCCCAGTGCGGACAATCCGTTCCTCACCCGGACGAAGCGCCTGCGCCGCGCCCAGCATCTGATTGCTCAGCGCGAAGCCGCCGCGATCGCTGCGCCCGCGCCGCAGACGATCCATGCGGAACCGGGGCCCGCTGCGGCGCTCGACCGTAGCCAGACCGTCTATCGCTTTGGCAACGATCGTAAGCCATCGGGCTTCCTGAAGCCGCGCACCAGCTAACGGCGCGCAACAGCTCATCCCATGGGACGGAAGGCCAACCGGCTTTCCGTCCCTTTTTCATGGGCCGCATCGGTTGCGCTTTGGGCCCCCGCCTGTTACCGGCGCGCCGGTCATTCCCGCGCCATTTTACAGAAGGCTCGCCCGCACATGTCCGACAAGATCAACCGTATCGTCCTTGCCTTTTCCGGTGGTCTCGACACCAGCGTGATCCTGAAATGGCTGCAACAGACCTATCAGTGCGAAGTGGTGACCTTCACCGCCGATCTGGGGCAGGGCGAGGAGCTGGAACCCGCCCGCGCCAAGGCCCGCCTGATGGGTGTCAAGGAAGAGCATATCTTCATCGACGACCTGCGCGAGGAGTTCGTGAAGGACTATGTCTTCCCGATGATGCGCTCCAACGCGCTCTATGAAGGCCTCTACCTGCTCGGCACCTCGATCGCCCGTCCGCTGATCGCCAAGCGCCAGATCGAGATCGCCAAGCAGCTGGGCGCCGACGCCGTGTCGCATGGCGCGACCGGCAAGGGCAATGACCAGGTCCGCTTCGAACTGGGCTATTATGGCCTCGCCCCCGACATCAAGGTGATCGCCCCCTGGCGCGAATGGGATCTGACCAGCCGCACCAAGCTGATCGAATTCGCCGAAAAGCATCAGATCCCGATTCCGCGCGACAAGCGTGGCGAAAGCCCCTTCTCGACCGACGCAAACATGCTGCACACTTCGTCGGAAGGTAAGGTTCTGGAAGATCCGTGGGAAGAAACCCCGGACTATGTCTATTCGCGCACGGTGAACCCGGAAGATGCGCCCGACGCGCCCGAATATATCACCATCGATTTCGAGCGTGGCGATGGCGTGGCGATCAATGGCGTCGGCATGTCGCCCGCGACCCTGCTCGAAACGCTGAACGAATATGGCCGCAAGCATGGCATCGGTCGTCTCGATCTGGTCGAGAACCGCTTTGTCGGCATGAAGTCGCGCGGCATGTATGAAACGCCGGGTGGCACCATCTATCACCTCGCCCATCGCGGCATCGAGCAACTGACGCTCGACCGGGGCGCCGCGCATCTGAAGGATGAGCTGGCCCCCAAATATGCCGAGCTGATCTATAACGGCTTCTGGTTCTCGCCGGAGCGCGAAATGCTCCAGGCCGCGATCGATTACAGCCAGGAAAAGGTGGCCGGCACCGTCCGCCTGAAGCTGTACAAGGGCAGTGTGTCCGTCGTCGGCCGCAAGTCGCCTTACTCGCTCTACAGCGAAAAGGTCGTGACCTTCGAAGACGATGCGGGCGCCTACGACCAGCGCGACGCGGCGGGCTTCATCAAACTCAATGCGCTTCGCTTGCGCCTGCTGGGACGCCGCGATTGTTAATCAAGGGAAGTCAGAGGGTTAGCAATCCGCACCCGCGCGCTCATCGCGGGATGATTGAGGGCGGGGTCATCGGATAACGGGATACAAATTGCGACATTTGCCCCCGTTGCATGACATATCTGCGGGACAACTTCCTTTCATAAGCGTTTTCAAGGACGGCGATCAGCCGTTCGTGAGACACACGAAAAGGAAGACAGACATGCTTCGCAAATTCTTCACCACCGTCGCGGTCGGTTCGTTGTTCGTCGGCGGCCTCGCGGCGACCCACCTCGCTTATGCCCAGCCGGGCGCTCAAGGCGGCCACCGTGGCGGCATGATGGCCATGGCCGACACCAACAAGGACGGCAAGATCAGCAAGGCGGAATTGACCGCCGGCCTGGAAGCCCGCTTCGCCAAGATGGACGTCGATAAGGACGGCCAAATCACCCAGAAGGATCGCGACGCGATGCGTCAGCAGCGGCAGGACGCCCGCTTCGCCGCGCTCGACGCCGACAAGAACGGCCAAATCAGCAAGGCGGAATTCACCGCCGCGCATGAAGCCCGTGCCGACAAACGTCAGGAACGCCGCGCCGAGGCCGGCAAGCCGGGTGGGCGTGACGGACGGGGCTGGGGCGGCCGCGGTGGCCATCGTCGTGGCGGTATGATGGGCCATGGCGGTCCGGGCGGCGGCTTCGGCGACGCGAACAAGGACGGCGCGATGACCAAGGCCGAATTCATGGCCCGCCCGATCGCCATGTTCGACAAGGCGGACGCGAACAAGGACGGTTTCGTCACCGCCGACGAAATGAAGGCGGCGCGCCAAATGATGCGGGCGGAATGGAAGGACCGCAAGGGTCCGCCGGCTGCGCCCCAAAACTGATCATACGCTGATCGACCCATCGGGTGGCGCAGGACGCGGGGTTCCTCCCCTGGCTCCGCTCAGGCGCCACCGTCCTGGAAGGGCGAAGGCTTGCCCCCCTTTGCCTTCGCCCTTCCAACCTTTCTCCAGCCATGACACACAGGCAGCATGAGCGACCGACCCCATCTCCTGCTCGTCGATGACGAGCGTTCGATCCGCGAACCGCTGGCTCAATATCTGGGCCGCAACGGCTTTCGCGTCACCGCCGTCGAAAGCGCGTCCGAAGCGCGGCTGCGCTTGAACGCCAATGCGATCGACATGGTGATCCTCGACATCATGATGCCGGGCGAGGACGGCCTGTCGCTGTGTCGCCATATCCGTGAGACGAGCGAAATTCCTGTCATTCTGCTGACAGCCCGGACCGAGGAAACGGACCGCATCGTCGGGCTGGAAATGGGCGCGGATGATTATGTGCTCAAACCCTTTTCACCGCGCGAACTGGTCGCCCGGATCAAGGTGATCTTTCGCCGCGTCGCAACCGGCGGCCAGCGCGTCACCGCGCCCGACGGGGCCAATTACAGCTTCGCCGGCTGGCTGCTCAAAACGCAGGAACGCACGCTGGTCGATAGCGAAGGCGTATCGCTGCCGCTCTCGACCGCCGAATATAATCTGATGCTTGCTTTCGCCACGCGCCCCAATTCTGTGCTGAGCCGCGACCAGTTGCTCGACATCACTCAGGGCCGCGAAGCCAATGCCTTCGACCGGGCGATCGACAACCAGATCAGCCGCCTGCGCAAGAAGATCGAACCGGACCCCAAAAACCCCACGCTCATCAAGACCGTGTGGGGCGGCGGCTACACCCTGTCCGCTGAAGTCCGCAAACTGTGAAGCGGCCCGCATGAAAAAGCTTCGCCTGTGGCCGCAAAGCCTGGTCGGCCAGATCATCGCGCTCGTCGCGATCGCATTGTTCGTGGCGCAGGCGATCAATTTCGGCCTGCTGCTGCGCGAACGGCAGCGGCTCGAACTGACCGGCCAGACCGCGCCCGCCGTCTATCGCGTCATCGATGCGCTCGACAATCGGGCCGACCGCCGCGTGGAGCGGGAACGGGAAGGGGATCGGCAACGCGGCCGTATGCGCGCGCGCTTCGTCACCGGCGCGCCCGAACTGACCGGGCAAGCACGCCCGGATGTCGAACGGCGTGCGACGGCGATGTTCGAAGATGTCGGCCTGCGCATCCTGAGCGTCCGCGCCGTGCAGTCGAGCGAAGTCATGCCGGTCCGGCGCTGGGAACGTATCCGTATGCGCGCCAATGGAGATGGGCCGCACGATCACAGCATCGGCCTGCTGACCCTGGCGGCGGAATATGAACCGGGCAAATGGGTGGTGGCGCAGGCGCGCTCCGGTGCCGACCGGCCAAAGCGTTTTGGCGGCTGGCTGGTTGGTCAGACGCTTATCCTCTATGTCATCGTCCTGCTGCCGCTGCTCTGGGTCGGCAGCCGCCTCGCCCGGCCCCTGAAGCAACTCACCGGCTCCGCTCAGCAATTCGCCCGCACCGGCGCGGCCGACGCGGTGGACGAACGCGGGCCGGGCGATGTCCGCGACCTTACCATGGCGTTCAACGCCATGCGCGCGCGGATCATCGCTATGCTAGACGAAAAGGACCGAATGCTGGGCGCGATCGGCCATGACCTGCGCACACCGCTCGCCTCGCTGCGCGTCCGCACCGAATCGGTCGAGGACGACGCAGAGCGCGCGCGCATGTCCGAAACGATCGAAGAAATGAACCGGATGCTGGAGGATATCCTCTCCCTCGCCCGCGCGGGCCGCAGCACCCAGGCCGCGCAGAAGGTCGATCTCGCCGCGCTGGCCGATGCGGTAGTGGAGGATTTCATCGAACTGGGATCGCCGGTCGATTTGGCCGACTGCGATCGCGCCGTCGCCTTCGTCCACCCCCAGCAGATTCGTCGCGCGCTGCGCAACCTCATCGAAAACGCCATCGTCTATGGCGACCGCGCCCATGTGTCGGTGCTGCATGAAAACGGCGCCATCCGCATCGCAGTCGCCGACGAAGGGCCGGGCATCGGAGAGGACCGGATGGAAGAGATGCTGGAACCCTTCACCCGGCTGGAAGGCTCCCGCAACCGCGAAACCGGCGGGTCTGGCTTGGGCCTGGCGCTGGTCCGCGCGATCATGGCCGAACATCAGGGCGAATTGCGTCTGGCGAACCGGCCGGGAGGTGGACTGGAAGCGAGTTTGGTGTTGCCGGGTTAAAGGTCGCCTAACGACCATGATCGGACATGTTCCCCTCCCGCTGGCGGGAGGGGAATGGTTGCTACCCATCCAAAGCCGGCCATTCTCACTATCGTTGCTCTGCCGGCAGCCAACGGCGCCTGCCCCCTCAGGCCGCTTTCCCCTTCAATGCCTTCTGCCGCCGTCTTTGGACCGATGAGCCGATGCCCAGCGCCTCGCGATATTTGGCGACAGTGCGTCGCGCTATGTCCATGCCCTTGGCGCGGAGCAGGTCGACCAGCGTGTCGTCGGACAGGATCGCCTGTGGGTCTTCGGCGCCGATCAGCGCCTTGATGTGGCTCTTGACCGCTTCGGCCGAGACGGAGCCGCCATCGCCGCCCGATGACGACACGCCGCTGGTGAAGAAATATTTGAGTTCATACAGCCCGCGCGGGCAGGCGAGATATTTGTTGGAGGTCACGCGGCTGACGGTGCTTTCGTGCATCCCGATCGTGTCGGCCACCGCGCGCAGGGTCAACGGCTTGAGATGCGCGACGCCCTGCTGGAAAAAGGCCTCCTGGCTGCGCACGATCTCGCTCGCGACCTTGATGATCGTCTTTTGCCGCTGGTCCAGCGCCTTGACCAGCCAGTTGGCGCTGGCGAGGCAGTCGGCCAGCCAGGCCTTGGCGCTCTTGTCCTGCGGCCCGGCGGCCAATTCGACATAATAGCTGCGGTTGATGAGCAGGCGGGGCAGGGTGGCGCTGTTGATCTCGATCGCCCAGCCGCCCCTGGTCGGTCGCACGAACAGATCGGGGGTGACCGGGGCGGCGCGGTCATTGGCGAAGCGCAGGCCGGGTTTGGGATCGTAACCGCGCAGTTCGGCGATCATGTCGGCCATATCCTCTTCGTCCACGCCGCAGATGCGGCGCAACTGGGGCAATGCCCCCTTCGCCAGCAGGTCGAGATTGGCGAGCAGCCGCGCCATGCAGGGATCGTGGCGGTCGGCTTCCTTCGCCTGGAGCGCGAGACATTCGGCCAACGAGCGCGCGCCGACGCCGGTGGGATCGAATGTGTGAATGACGCCCAGCACCCGTTCGACATCGAAGAGGGGCACGCCAAGACCATGGGCTGTTGCAAGCAGATTCGCCTCCAGATAGCCCGCCTCGCTGATCTGGCCGATCAACTGGGTGGCGATGAACAGGTCCATGTTCGTGCACGCGGCGCGGGCCTGCCCCATCAGATGTTCCTGCAAGCCGATGTCGGGCGCGGCGAAACTGTCGAAGTCGGGCGCATCCTCGGCATAGCGGCCCGACAGCGCGTCCATGCCGCCGCCGCCCGCGCCATGGGCGTCGGCCATCCGGTCGCCGGGGCCGTCGTCGATGAAGCTGTCCGCGCCATGATCGACGTCGAGCGGGCTGTCCGCGCCGCCCAGCCCCTGCGCGATCAAATCGTCGCTCGCGCCGGTTTCGGCGGACAGGGTGGGGGCGTCGATCGTCCGGTCGATGCCGTCGGGCGCGGGCGGAGCGTCGTCGCCGCTCGATTGTTCGAGCAGCGGGTTTTTTTCCAGCTCGCCTGCGACGAACGCTTCGATTTCCAGATTGGACAGCGCCAGCAGCTTGATCGCCTGCTGGAGCTGG
The DNA here is from genome assembly GCF_028538045.1 of Sphingobium sp. AntQ-1. Lineage (NCBI taxonomy): Bacteria > Pseudomonadati > Pseudomonadota > Alphaproteobacteria > Sphingomonadales > Sphingobiaceae > Sphingobium > Sphingobium sp. AntQ-1. Next base: position 1,449,106 of record NZ_CP117158.1, on the reverse strand, counting down.
GGCGTCATGACGAGCGACTGGCTCTGGCGAATGTCCAGGCGTGGCCCGAGTGCCATTATCGCGCTCCCCGATCGCAAAGGAGAGTGCGCGCGATCATCATATCAAAGCTGGAAATTCTCGCCCAGATAGAGGCGGCGGACGTCGGCATTGGCGACCAGTTCGGTGGGATTGCCCGCGAACAACACCTGGCCGTCATAGATGATGCAGGCGCGATCGACGATTTCCAGCGTCTCGCGCACATTATGGTCGGTGATGAGGACGCCGATGCCGCGGGTCTTCAAATCCTTCACCAGATCGCGAATGTCGGCGATGGAGAGCGGATCGATGCCCGCGAACGGCTCGTCCAGCAGCACGATCGACGGGTTGGCCGCCAGCGCGCGGGCGATTTCGCAGCGGCGGCGTTCGCCGCCCGACAGCGCCATCGCGGCCGAATCGCGGAGGCGCACAAGGCCGAACTCGCTGAGCAACTGCTCCAGCCGGGCGGCGCGGGCGGCCTTGTCCGGCTCGGCCTGCTCCAGCACCGCACTGATATTCTGCGCGACGGTCATGCCCCGGAAGATCGACGTTTCCTGCGGCAGATAGCCCAGCCCCAGGATGGCGCGGCGATACATGGGCAGGTTGGTGATGTCCTGCCCGTCCAGCACGATGCGGCCATGATCGGGACGGACCAGGCCCATGACCGAATAGAAGCAGGTCGTCTTGCCCGCGCCGTTGGGGCCGAGCAGGCCGACGACCTCCCCCTTGCCCACGGTCAGCGACACGTCGGACAGGACGACGCGCTTGTCATAGCTTTTGGCGATCGAAATGACCGACAGGCCGTCGCTCACTTCCTGCGGGATTTGCGGGCGTTGCGCCGTCCGTTCCGGGGTCATCACATCGTCCATGCGTCTATCCTTGCAGCCGTTTGACTAAGCACCCCTTAAATTTCGGAACGCATACGGCAGTTGGCAAGCTTTGTGCATGGGATTGCCGTCGGGGCAAGGGGAAAATGCGCCGGTGCGCGCCGATCGGGCGGCAGGCGGTCTCAGCGATCCCAGTCGAGCAAGGCCGGTGCCAAGGCCTGTTCCAGCGCCCCCAGCCAGGGGGTGAAGCGTTTCCAATGGTCGATCCCGTCGGTGAAGATCGGCTGGCGCACCTGTTCGCTGCTGGCGGTCCGCACCGCCCGCTTGTTGGTCCAGAAGGCGAGGCAGGCGTCCTCGAACGGCAGGTTCAGATGGGCGAGCAGGTGCGCGACCTCGCCCGGCGTGTCGGCGACCATGCGTTCGTAAAGGACACGGTGGACACGGCCGGGCGCGGCGCTGTCGAACGCGGCCATCAGGGCGACATAGTCGCGATAATAGAGGCCGATGTCGGTCAGGTCGTAGCTGAACGCCTGGCCACGGGCGAAATGCTGTTTCCAGCCCGAAAAGCCGCAGGCCATGGGATGGCGACGCGCATCGATGATCCGGGCATTGGGCAGGATCAGCCGGATCAGGCCGACATGCTGCCAATTATTGGGCATCTTGTCGATGAAGTGCGGCCGGTCGGTCTGGCGATGGACGCGGGTGCGGTCGACATATTCCTCGCCCAGGCGCAGCCGGTCGGCGGGGGTGAGGGATGCGATCATCGTCGCGAAATCGGGAAATTCGCCATCGTCCACGCGCGACTGGAGGCGGCCGGCGATCATCATCATCTCCGGCAGTTCCATCGTGCCTTCGACCCGGCTGTGGCTGGAGAGGATCTGTTCGACCAGCGTCGATCCCGCGCGCGGCAGGCCGACGATGAAGATCGGGTCGGGGGCCGTGCAGCCGCCCTCGCCCCGTTCGGCGAAAAAGGCGCTGGTGAAGGCATCGCGCGCCGCGGCGACTTCGGCGGAAAATTCGGTCGCGTCGTGACGGATCATCGTGCGGCGCAGGCGATTGCCCTGGTCATAATGGCCAAAGGCGGCTTCGTCCTCGCCCGCATCCTCCAGCGCCTTGCCCAGCGAGAAATGGAGGTGGAAGACATCCTCCTGCCGGGTCGCGGCGTCGGGCGCGAGGGTAGCGAGCGCGTTAGTCATCGTGGCGATGTCGGCCGCATCCAGCTTCACCGTCTTGAGGTTGGCGAGGCTCCACCAGGCTTCGCCCATGGTCGGTTGATGCGCCACCGCCTGACGATAGGCGTGGACGGCGTCATCCTGCCGTCCCAGTGTCTTGAGCGCATGGCCCAGATTCTGCCAGACCTGGGGCTGGTCGGGTTTGAGCGCGAGCAGGCGTTCGTAGATCGCCCGCGCGCCATCCTGATCGCCCAGTCGCACCAGCACGGAGGCGCGGAGGAGGTCGTAGCCCGGATGCTTCATCGGCGAGGCGGTCAGGATGTCGGCATGGTCCAGCGCCTCAGTCAGCCGGTTGTTCTGGAGCAGCAGGCGGATCAGGAAATCGCGCGCCAGGTCGAAACCGGGGGCAAGGTCGACGGCGCGTTCGACCAGCGCCAGCGCCGCGCTCATGTCGCCGCGCCGCCACTGGATTTCGCCAGCCATGCGGATGGCGGGCGGATCGTCGCGCGCCGCCAGCCGGGCTTCTGCGGCGTCGAGATCGCCGTCATGCATCGCCATGGCGGCTTCGAGCAGGGTGCGGTCGCGGGAAGAAGCGTGGACGCCCGACAGGTCGGCGCGCCAGGCGTCCTGGTCCTGGCCAACCTTGCGCAACTGCGCGGCGAGCAGGAACCAGCCGGCGGCCAGGGCGGTCTGCTGCCGCAACAGGCTTTGCAGAAGGGCGATGGCTCTGGCGGTATCGCCGGCCGCGATGGCGGCCTGCGCCGACGCCCATGGCGAAAGGGACGGGCGGGCGGCGGCGGTCGAAACAGGGTTCATTGTCTGTCCTATTTCCTTTCTGCCTTGCAGCATGAACGGGATTGTGCGGCGGCGCAACAATCTATGAAAGCGACTGCAACTAAGCTGTTGACTCCTGCTTTCGTTGCCGCATTATCAAAGCTGGACAAGCGTCATGGAATGGCGAAAGTCCAAGGGGTAGTCATATCATTACGGATGGCGCGCGGAGGCGCGGCTGGTCTGGGAACCACCCGGTTTCCGGTCGCGGAGGCCTGTGCCTTTGCGAAGGCCAGAATGAAATCATGCCCGTCAGGGCAGGATGCAGTGCGTCATAAACACGCGGGCAAAATCGCGGGACGGGGAGAGTGAGGCGGAAGGCGCGGTTTATTCAAGGGGGAGTCAAAACAAGATGAAAGTCCCGTCGCGTCGCCGGTCGCAGTTGATGAAGATTTTGGGGGTGACCACCATATTGGCCGGGCTGTCCGCGCCGGCCGTCACCTTTGCCGCCGAAGCGGCCGAGCAGGTCGCCGCCGATCCGGCTGCGGTCGCCGCTGCCGATGATGCCGGGGGCGGCCTCACCGAAATCGTCGTCACGGCGACGCGCAGCGCCCAGTCGATCCAGAAGGTGCCGATCTCCATGCAGGCGCTGGGCGCCGAGACGCTGGCGCAGCGGCAGGTCAAGGGCCTCAGCGATTTCGCGGCGCTGCTGCCATCCGTGTCGTTCGAAGGGATCGGGCCGGGCCGCAACACCGCCTTTTTCCGCGGCATCGTGCCGGCGGGCGGCGCCTATGCCTCGGTCGGCTATTATCTGGACGACATTCCGATCACCGGCACCGAAGTCCCCGACATCCATGCCTATGACATGGAGCGGGTCGAGGCGCTGGCCGGGCCGCAGGGCACGCTTTATGGCGCGGGATCGCTGGCGGGTACGATCCGCCTGATCACCAACAAGCCCAATCTCGACAAGTTCGAATTCGGTTATGACGTCGAAGCCAATAAATATGGCAAGGGCGATTTCGGCGGCCAGATCGAATCCTACATCAACATTCCGCAGGGCGACACTATGGCGCTGCGTGTGATGGGCTATTATCGTCGCGATGGCGGCTATATCGACAACACGCCCAACAACGGCCTGCTCAACAATGGCAGCCCGGCCATCTATACGCTGGGCGACAATAATCCGAACACCAATTTCGCGCTCGACAATAGCGACATCGCGAAGGACGATTATAACACGATCAAGGAATTTGGCGGCCGTATCCAGATATTGTGGCAGCCGGCCGACGGTTGGGAGATCACGCCGCAATTCACCGGCCAGCGCCAGGTGTCCAAGGGCTATTTCGGCTATGATCCGCGCGTCGGCGACCTGGAAGTCCATGACTATGACCAGACCAAGAATGACGACCGATGGTATCAGGCGGCGCTGAGCATCCATGGCCATATCGGCGACTGGGACGTCGTGTCGGCCACCGGTTTCTTCAAGCGCCGGACCAAGACGCTCAACGACTATACCTATTATACCGTCACCTATGACGGTTTCGGCGCGGGCTATGAAAGCTATCTGCAATTTTTCGACAATTGCACCGGATCGGGCGCATCGCAGCAATGTTCGCTGATCGATCCGACCCAATATTATCACGCCGACACCCACCGCAACAAATTCACCCAGGAATTGCACATCTCCACGCCCAAAGACTGGCCGTTCGACGTCACGGTTGGCGGATTCTATCAGCGGCAGAAGAACGAAACGAACACCTATTACGCCATTCGCGGGCTGGACACGATCACCGGCTATACTGCGACCGGTGGCGGCGATGTGGCGGGCGGCCTGATCGGCGTGCCGGCGATGTATGGCATCGCCTATGACGAGGATGGCAATCCCTTTTTCGACACGAGTGATGTGATCAACCCCAACGGTAATCCGCTGGGCACGATGTTGCTAGGCACGCAGGCGGTGAAGGGCGACGGCTTCTATATCACCGAACAGAACCAACTTTATCATGACAAGGCGATCTTCGCGGAAGGCCATTACAACATCACGCCGACGCTGAAGCTGACAGGCGGCATCCGCTATTTCTGGACGGATTATGCGGTCAAGGGCTTTGCGGGTGTGGCCGGTTCCGCCGCCAATACGATTACGTCCATCTATATCCCGACAGGCGAAATGGGCTGCCCGACGCCTTTGCCGGCCGAGCGCCTGCAATGCCTCAACACTAACTTCCGGGCGGCGGACCAGACCGGACGGTATAAAGAGGATGGCGAAACGCATAAGGTCGCGCTCGACTGGCAGTTCCAGCCCGACAAGATGGTCTATGCCAATTATTCTACCGGCTTTCGCCCCGGCGGTTTCAACCGGCCGCTGCGCATCCGCAATTTCGGCCCGGTCGATGTGGCGCCATTCAAGTCGGAAACGCTCACCAATTTCGAACTGGGCGTCAAGACGACCTGGAACAATATTTTCCGTTTCAATGCCGCCATCTATTATGAAAAGTGGAATAATATCCAATATGGCGTTGTCGTGTCCGGGGCGCAGGGCGCGGGCATGACGGGCAATGCGGGCAAGGCAGAGGTCAAGGGCATCGAATATGATGCGGACCTGAAACTGGGCAAGGTGACGATCTCGACCTCCGGCGCCTATAATGATGGCAAGCTGAAGGGGAATTTCTGTAATTTTGCGCTGGACCGGACGACCTCGTCCATTTCCCAGCTGTCCAGTTGCACGCTGGGTGAGGATGTCCCTGAGTCCAGTCCGCCAACGCCGCAGGTCGCCGCGGCCAATGGCACCCGCCTGCCGCGCCAACCCAAGTTCAAGGGCACGTCGTCGATCCGCTTCGACACCTATATGGGCGATTACAGCGCCTATTTGCAGGGGGCGGCACTCTACCAGACCGGCGCGACGCAGGATCTGAACGTCGACAGCAATGCGCTGCTGGGCAATACCAAGGGTTTTGTCAGCTTCGACTTTTCCGGCGGGATCAAGAAGGACAATTGGAGCCTGACGCTGTTCCTGCAGAACGCCTTCGACAAGCGCGGGCAGTTGACGCGCAACACCTTCTGTTCGATCGACTTCTGTTCGGGATCGTCGCGCACCTTCACGATCAAGCCGCAGTTTTTCGGTATCCGCTTCGGCCAGAAATACTGACGGCCTGACCTTATCGACCAACGATGCGCCGCCGCCGAATCGCAGGATTCGGCGGCGGCGCTATTTGGGGAGGGCGATGAACCGGGTATCGCATCGGGCCAGCAGAAGGCGCAAATCCGCATCGGGTTCATCCACAATTCATCGAAGTTTTTGGCGGAATAGCGTGCTTTTCCATATGGCTCCATTCAACCGGCCGGATGCACGCCCGGTCATAATCGCATTGCCGAAACGGTCCGGGGCGGCCTCCAACGATCGGGTCATGTTGACTATCAGGAGAATAATATGTCGCCCTCTTTGACGAAAATAGGGGCCCTGACCGCGGTTCTGGCAGGCTCGATGGGCCTGACGGGCTGCGCCACCAAAGGGTTTGTGCGCGAACAGGTCGCCACGGTGAATCAGCGCGTCGATGCGCTCGACGCGAAATTGCAGACGACCGACGGCACCGCGCAGCAGGCGTTGGCAGAGGCCCGCGCCGCGTCGGGGCAGTCGCAGCAGAACAGCCAGCGGCTCGACCAGCTGAACGGCCGCGTTGATGGGGTCGAGCAGCGGATGCAGGAAGCCCAGCGCAAGCGCGCGCGCAACTGATAGGCTTCACAGATCAGGGGCGGCCTGGCCGTCCTGATCGCGATCGGGTCGGCGCTTCCTTTGGCGCCGGCCCTTTTTGCCGAACCCCTCTTCGAGGTTATCCCATGAAGTTTGCGATATTGCTGACGGTTGCGGCGCAGGGGCTGGTGGTGGCCGGGGCGGTCGAGGCGGCGGGAACCGGCAAGGTCGCTGCCCAAGCGCCTGCGACTGACGCGCCGGTGATCCTGTCGGATGGCGCCACGCGCGTCGCTGAGTGGGTCGCCACGGCGCAGGATAATCATGCGCTGCCCTATATCATCATCGATAAGCCGGGCGCTGCCGCCTATCTGTTCGACGCGAAGGGCAAGATGTTGGCCCATGCGCCGGTCCTGATCGGCATCGCGCCGGGGGACGATGCGACGCCGGGCATCGGAACCAAGAACCTGTCGGAGATCGGGCCGGCGGAAAAGACGACGCCGGCAGGGCGTTTCCTGGCGAAATTCGGCGTGGCGGCGGGCAAGCAGCGGGTGTTGTGGGTGGATTATGCGACGTCGGTGGCGCTGCACACCATTCCGCCGGGCAATCCGAAGGACAAGCGCAAGGAACGGATGCTGTCCCCAGCGATCGACGATAACCGCATCACCTTCGGCTGCATCAACGTACCCAAAATCTTCTATAACCAGAGCGTCAGCCCGCGTTTTCGCAAGAAGGGCGGCTATGTCTATATTCTGCCCGACAGCAAGCCGCTGGAAGACGTGTTCCCGCGGCTCAGGGTGCAGCCCTTCCTCAATGCGGCGGCGGGCAGCACCGATGCGGTTGCCGGGCAGTAAGAGGCCTAGAGCGGTTTGCGATCCGACTGCATCGGATCAACCGCTCCAGATCATTGGTTTTACGCGATTTCCGAGTCATCAGATGAGTCCATCTGATTAGAAATCGCTCTAGCCTTTTTCGCCCGGATAGAGCAGCCGCAGCGAGGCGGGCGCCTTGCACAGGCGGATCGCGGCGTCGACATGGCGGGCGCGTTCGGTCTTGAGCGCGGTGGTGGACAGGGGATGCAGCCGTTCGCGCGCGACTTCGTCGGCCGTGAAGGGCGCGGTGCCCGGTGGCGCGCTGGCGCCGCCCAAGCCGAAGACGACGAAATTCATCATGTCGGCGAGTTGCTGATTATCCTTGATCCGGCTGTACGCGACATTGGGCAGGCGGATGAGATAGGCGCGGGCGGCGGGCGTGCAGAGGAACCAGCCGACCCGGCCGCGGAGTTCAGGCAGCCGCGCTGGCGCGGCGCTGCCCGCGACGCCATGACAGCCGGCGCATTGTTCGACATAGTCGGCGCGCGCCATCGCCGGATCGGCGATGGCGGCAGGGAGCAGGCCCATCGGCGGCAGCGCCGCGCGCAGGCCCGCCGTGCCGCCCAGCAGGAGCAGGGCGGCAAGGATCAGTGGCTTTAGTCGTCCGTCGCGCAAGGCCATTATGCCTAGCTTGCCGCGCCCACCAGAACCGCGGTGGAGCAATGATAATCCATGCTGCTGGTGCCGAAGCACCAGATCACGTCATTGTTGAGCTGCGGCACGTACAATTGCGTTTCGCGATCGGTATTGTCGCACCCGCACTGGCCGCAGGCCGGCTTGCCGCAACAGTCGCGATAGGCGATGAGGTACGCCTTGCCGTCGTCCGGGTTGATGCAGGTGCCGACCCAGGAGACGGGCGAAGGCTCCGCGCCCGGCGGGCAGCTATGGATGCCGCCGCCGCAGCAGGTGCAGAGCGCGCCGTCGATCGCGCAATAGCGCCAATAGTCGCATTTGCTATCGTCCTTCGTCTGCGCGGTGCGGGCGAAGAAGGTCTTGGTTTCGGGCGAGCGATCGGGCTTGGCGGCCTCCGCGCGGCTGACCGGCAGCAGCGGGAAGACGGGGGCGGCGACCAGCGCTGCGCCCAGGCGGGAGAGCATCGAGCGGCGCGAACTGGCCCCGGCGAATTTGCGCAGCAATTTTTCGCCCATGCTGTCGGCGTTGAATTTTTTCATGACCTTGCCCCCATTTCTGCCGTCAGGCCGCCTGCGCCTTGAGCCCGCCTATATAATCCTGCACCGTGGCGATGCCCATTTCATGCGCGACCACCAAGCTTTCGAGATGTTCGCGGCTGTTGACCAGCCCCTTGGACAGGATCGCTCCTTCCTCGTCCAGCAGCACCGCGAAGGGCAGCTTGGCGACCTGATAGGCCTGGCCCACTTCCGGTCCATTGAGGAAGTCATGGCCCTCCAGCCCATGCTGCGCGATCATCGCGCGCTGGGCGCCGACATCGTCATCGCCCACGAAGGTCAGCGCCACGCGCTCGGCGCGGGCGAAGCTGGTCGCCATCGGGATCACCGCCTTGCAGAGCGGGCATTGCGCCGACACGAACAGCAGCAGCCGCAATTTCACGCCATGGGCATGGCCGCCGACGCTGACCGACTGGCCATCGAGCGTGGTGGCCGGGACCGCGCCGATCGCGCTGCCGACCGCCGGGCCGACACTGGTGGCCAGCGCGCCGGCGGGGGCCACGCGGATGTGCAGCACGCCGACCTGTCGCGCCAGCGCCAGCAGCGCGACGACAAGGCCGATAATGACGATCCAGGACAGGATCTGGGAGACGATCAGCGAGGTCAGCATGGTTATCTCCGATGGGCGGGCGACGCTGCGAGCGCGGCCAGCGACTGGAAGAGCAGGCAGAGGAGCGCGCTGGCGATGCCGGCGGCAACCGCCGTGGCCAGATCAATCGCGCCGAAGGCGGGCGGTGTGGGCAGGCGCAGCGCCAGAAATGCGGCTAGCGCGCCGTTGCGGATGACCAGCGGCCAGCCGATCGTGTGGCGCAGCGCGCCGTGGCCGCAGCCGCAATCGATATGGCCGCGCCCGCGCGCGATGTTGATCGCCATCGCGGCGGCGAACAGCAGCAGCAGCGCTATGCCCAGCAGTTGCGGCAATGGACGCAGGCCGACCAGCAACGCCGCGCCGGTGGCGACCTCCACCACGGGCAGCAGCCGCGCGGCGAGAACGATCAGCCGTCGGGGCAGCAGGCGATAATTGGCGATTACGCCGGGCAGCAGCGTGCGGTGGCGCCACTGGTCGATGCCCGCGACCAGGAAAAACAGGCCGACGCCGATCGAGGCGGCGAGGCCTGACAGGGCCGGCAACTGCTCCCCCAACATCATGGTCAGGACGGCTCCAGCACGGTGATGATGCCGCCGCCAGCCTTTTCGATCTTGTGCTTTTCCTCGCCGGTGGCGACGTCCATCACATGCACCTCGCCCTTTTCGCCGTTCATGTAGAGCAGCGGCTTGTCGGTCTGGGACACCTCGATATTGTTCATCGGCTCTTTGAGCACGAAGCGCTTGACCACCTTCTGCGCGGCGACATCGACCTGCCACACTTCGTCGCCCGACGCCTTGTGCGACCAATATTCGCCCTTGTGCATCAGCACGAACAACATGTCGGTCGCGCGGTGCAGCGCCATCGGCTGGCGGCCGCCCGGATACCAGTTGACGTCGAGCGGCTTGGCGTCGCCGACGCGGATTCCGGCCGCCGCCTGGATCGAGAAGGGCGCGGACACGGTCGGCGTCGCGCTGATTTTCGCGGTGTAGATCTGGCCGGTATAGGTCAGGAAAGTGGTCTGCTTCTTGATCCGGTCATAGGCGAAATTGTCGAAGATCGGATCGTCGCTCGCGGCGAAGAAGGGGGCCGTGTGGGTGATGTCCGCCTTCGTCCCCTTGATCGCCACGGTGGCGATCGATCCGTCGGAACAGAGCGCCGAGAAGCCGACGCCCGGATTGGGCATCAGGCTGGCGCAGCCGGGCAGTTCGATCGCGGTGATCAGCTTGCGCTTGGCCAGGTCGACGATATTCACACCCGACGTCGGGCTGAAATCATAGACATAACCGGTCTTGCCATCGTCGCTGATGATGAAATTATTCTTGCGCGATCCGATCAGCAGGCGACCCGGCATCGCGATTTCCGTGACCAGGTTCAGCGTCTTGCTGTCATAGACGGTGACCATGTCCTGCCGCGTGCCACGGTCGTTTTTCGACCAGATGGTTTCGGCGACATAATAATATTTGCCGGCCGGATCGATCGCCATGTCGGCGAGTCGCCGGGTTTCGACCATGCCCTTCATCTTGCCGCTTTCGCCGTCGAAGATGCTGGTGCCCGGCATGTCCCATCCGCCGTCGACAAAGAACCATGTCGGCTTGGGCGGATCGATGGTCAACGTATCGGATTCTTCGGGTTCGACCGAAGCCTTTGTATCGGCCGGTGCGGCCTGCGCCAAGGCGGCGCTGGCGAGCAGCGATCCGCAGAGGGCGGCGGCGAATATCCTGAAACTCGTCTTCGACATGCTGGCTGATCCCCCTGATCCCTGCTGCGCCGGGGACAAGGTTTGACAGCTGTCCAGATTTGGTCAAGGGGTCGAAATGACGTGGCGACAAATAAATGTTGCGGCGCAGCGTTTTGTTATCAGGCCAGTTCGGGTTCGCGGGCCGGAGCGAGAGCGGCGATGTCCGCCGATGTCGCGTTGCGGGCCAGCGCCACCAGCGACTGGACGGCGAGCGCGGTGAAGGCGGGCATCTTGTCGGCCCAGGGCTTGCCATGGCCCAGGAAGGGCGTGGCGCCCTCCATCGTCGCGCTGATGAACAGGGCGACGGTGCGGACGTCGTCGGGCGACAGCGCCGGGTTGATCGCGGCGACATGGTCGCCGATCACGCCATGGACCCGATCGTAGAAAGCCTTGACCCGTTCGGCGACGAAGGGGTTGTGATTCGCCAGCGCCCATAATTCGGTGAACAAATGGGTGGTCCGCTTCGACCCGATATCGTCGAGGCACAGGATGATGACCAGCTTCAGCCGCTCTTCCGCGGTCAGGCCAGGCTTATGCACGACGGCGTCGAGCAACTTGCCATAGCTGTCGACCAGCTCGTCCAGAAGCACCTGGATCAGCATTTCCTTGCGGGGAAAATGATAGCTGACATTGCCCACCTTCATGTCGCAGCGCGCGGCGATGCGGCGGATGGTGAAGGCATCCGCCCCTTCGTCGATCAGCACGTCCATCGCCGCCTTGAGGATGGCGTCGACCGTTTCGGTGCCGCGAGCATAAATGCCGGGACGGGAAGGGGGGCGTAACTGCGTCATTTAACTTATTTCGGGATGTATCATCCCTTTCCTGTGCTGACCAGAGAAGATGGACCGGCCATGGAGGGTTTGGCCCGGTGCTTCGTCCTTTACTCTTCAAACAATTTAAATTCCGCCAGACGGGTCGCCTTGCCATTTGGCTGTGTAAAGAGAAGGCGGATCTTGCTGGTGCGCAGCCGCGGCCAGCGGGCGTCGGTGACGCCATTGGCGACCGGGCTGCCCCTGGGCGTTGCTATATCGCGCCAGTCGCCATCGACCCAGGCCTGGAGCCGGTAGCTTTGGGGAACCGCGAAACCCTTCCCGTCGGCGAAGAAAGCGAGTTCGGCGCGGACGAGGGCGACCGGATTGCCCAGGTCGATGGCATACCATTGAGCGGCCGGGGACGACGCCGACGACCAGCCGTTCGGCAGTTCTGGGAAGAACCATGTCCGCCCGTCGATCGCGTCGTGGATATTTTCGGCGTCGCTGTTGCTGGAGGCCGACCCGATCGGGAACTGGCCGCGCACCAGTTGCACCGCGCGGTTGATCGGGCGGGCGATGGCCGGGGTGGCGGCGCGCGCGACCGGGATTTCGACGCGGCCCAGCCTGTCGCGGCGGGCGACTTCCTTGCCATCCACTTCGATCGACAGGCCCTTGCCACGTTTGTAATGGCTGCCGTTGTCGTCCCATGTCACCGCGATCTTGTGGCCATGATAGGGCACGTCCTGCACCCGGAACCAGGCGAGGGCCTGACTGTCGGCCGCATCGGGCAGCAGCGGGTTCACCTCCAGCATATCGTCGGCGCGGGGGCGGATGCCGACCAGGCCAGTCAGGATCAGGTCATTGAAGCCGGAATGGAAATAATGGTGGCTGCGGTCGAGGCCGACGATCGGCTTGCCGGTTTCGGGGTGGTAATCCTCCTCGATGTCGAGGCGGCTTCCCTGATAGTGAAGCGCGGCATATTGGCGCAGCAGGCGCATATAGGCGCTGCGGGTGATGGGGCCAGTCGCCCTGGCATGGTCCAGCAGGTTGGCCATGCCGTGTAGTATCTGCGTGGTCTGATAGGGCCAGACCGGGCCGTTCCATTGGCATTCCGGGGCGGCGCCCAGGTAGCGATATTGCTGCATATAATATTCGTAGCTGGCCTCTACCGTGCGCATCCCCGCCTTGCCGGCGAGCGAGGCGGGGTCGAGCAGATGCGCCCAGGCGGCGGCATAGTGCGCGTTGTCGGGCACCAAGTCGAACATCCAGGGGAGATAGCCGACCAGCTCGCGGTTGCGGATCGGTTGCCAGTAGTTGACATGCTCATTCTTGCGCGACTGGTGGCGGTCGATGAAATGGGCGAGTTTTTCGCTCCACAGGTCGGCCAGCACGCGCTTTTGCAGGGCGTCGGCGCGGGCGGCATAGTCGGCGGCCATGGCTGTATTGCCCGCCATCGTCGCCATTTTGGCGAGCGCGCGGGCGTTTGCGAACATATAGCTGTTGACCGAGGGGCGGAAGGCGTCGCCGCCCCTGAACCCGTCCTTGCCGCCCGATGCGTCGATCGAGGAGACGGTATATTCGGTCGCATCGAGCAGCGGTTCGACGAAATAGAGTCCCTTGTCGAAGTCGTATTTGTCGTCCCAGAGGCGATAGATGTGGTTCATGACGGGCAGATGTTCGATCGCATCCGCGCGGTCGCCGTCTACGAGGAAGCGGCCCCAGACGCTGTCGGCCATATGATCGGTGAAGTGGCGATCATTGCCGCCGCTGCGATACATGAAATTGATATAATCGTCGGCGAAGCGCCGGTCGTTCAGCCAGCGGCCTTCGCCGATATGGAAGCCGCTGGCGTCGTTCAGGCTGGCATAGGGATGGCGTTGCCAATCGACATCGTCGGCAAATTCGGTGGTGATATAGCCGTCTGCGCCCAGATCGCGCTGATGCGCGCGAAAGACCTGCCAGCGATAATAATAGACCGCGTCGATCGCCGGGTCAGCCGATTCGAAGAAGGGGATGCGGTCCCGATACCAGGGCGCGTCATTGCCGAAGCGCTGGGCGGTGATGGCGGCCACGTCCATCGCGGGTTGCGGCGGCACCGCGCCGTTCCCGATGATCGCGGCCCCGGCCAGCAGCAGCATCTTCATGGCGCGCATCGCATCCTCCCTATCATCCACAAACAAATATGGCGGCCGTATCGGGACTGGAGAGAGTCCCGATACGGCCGCCAATCATGGGACGCGGCGAGGAGACGCCGCATCCCATGGGGCGCTTAGTCGAACTTGAAACGAACACCCAGAGCGAAGGTGCGGTCGATCAGCAGCGTGCTGGAGTTGAACTCGGTCGGGTTGCCGACATCGCCGAACTTGTAATAATCCTGCTGCTTCGCCTTGGTGATGTTTACGGCGTCGAAAGTGATGCCGATATCTTCGGTCAGGTTCAAGGTAAGCTGGAAGTCCAGGCTCTTTTCCGGGGCGCGCCACACGCCGATCGGGTTCGCAAAAGCGCGGGCTGCGTTGCCCTGAAGGAAACCCTTGCGCCATATATAGGACAGACGAGCACCGACCGGGCCTTTGTCGTAAGCAAGCGTGGCATTGTAGGACAGTTTCGACACGCCGAAGAAGGCGGACTTTGTCGTGCCCGTAATTTCGCCTTCATTGTTGACGACCGGAATGGTCTGTTCGGAATCCAGGATCGTCGCGCTGCCGGTAAAGCCCAGACCATCCAAGAAACGGGGCAGGTAGGACGGGAAGTAGGTCAGCCCCAGTTCCAGGCCCTTCAGCGTGCCGTTGGAGGCGTTGGCCGGACGGGTGATGTTGAAAAATTCGGTATAGGTTTCATTGCGCGGCAGATAGTTGTTCGGGACGAACTCCCGCACAGTCAGCGGTACGACCAAGCCGTTGATCTTACGCTGGAAGGCGGTGGCGTAGATGGCGCTGTTGCGTTCGAAATACCATTCGATCGCCAGGTCCATATTTTTCGAATGGGTGGCCCGCAGGTTGGCATTGCCCGCGGAGCCGGTGCCGAATCCGATGCGCGACAGATCGCCCGTCAGCGACAGGTTCGGGTTGAGGTCGCCAAAGGCCGGACGGCGCAGGACTTCGCCATAGTTGAAGCGGATGCGCAGATTGTCGGTGATATTGTAGCGCGCGGTAAACGACGGCAGGAATTTCTCCGAGCCGGTCGACACGGTGGTCTGCGCGAAATTGTTACCGCGGTCGAAATAGTCGTAGAGGGTGTCGATCGCGACGAAGCGCACGCCGCCCTGCAACTGGAGCGGCCGGCCGAAGATTTCCAGCTCGCCATCGGCCAGTATATAGGCGGCCAGATTGCTTTCGTTGATGCTGAACACGCGGCCGAAGGTCAACTGGTCCGACAGCAGCAGGCCGGGTGCGACAGCACGGTAGAGCTGACGCACGGCGTCCTTATTCATGCTGCGCGGGTCCGCCAGCACCCAACTGGTCGGGATATCGGCGCGGCCGTCGAAGAAGCCGGTATTGGTGAAGGGGCTGCCTTCGCCGAAGGCGTCTAGCGTACTGCCCAGGCCACCGGCGCCCTGATCGCGGACATAGCTGTCGGCATCGCGGTTGTCGTAGCGGAAGCCCGCCTTGATGCGGCGCAGGAAGCCTTCGTCCCACTTATATTCGCCGTCCAGCATCATGGTCAGCGCGCTGCCGGCCGTTTTAGTGCCGCTGTCGAACAGGTTGCCCACGGTCCACTTGCTGGCGTCGGTCAACACTTCCTGGTTGCCGAAGCTGTAGGCGGGCAGGCCGCCGCCGGCGTTGAAATCGACATTCAGGTCGAGCGGGCCGCGATCGGTGCGGATGGCGAAGAAGGAGGTTTCGTTCTTGCTGTCCTGATAGGCGATGTCGGCCGAAATCTTGCCGTTGCTGCCCACGTCCCACTTGGCGTTCAGAGCATAGACATAGCTGTCGGTGCGGTTGGTCGCCATGTCGCCACTGTTGAAGCCCGCGACCGAACCCATCTGGCGCGACTTGATGATGTTCGTGCCTTCATACAGTTCAAAGCTGTTGGCGACGTCCGTGGGCAGGTCGCCCCACCAGTCGGCGAAGCTGAAGTGCAGGCTGTTGAAGCTTTCTCCGCGGAAGCCGGTGTAGAAGACTTCGGCGGTATAGACCGAACTGTCATTGGGTGCCCACTGGAGCGCGGCGTTGATCGAGGGCCGCTCGCGCTTGCCATAGACGTCGGACGCGATGATCGCGTCACGAGACAGATAATAGGGCGTGTCGACGCCATTGATGTTCAATGTCGAACCCGGCGCGGTCGGTAGGCCCGCGTCGAGGCCGGGCGTCCAGTTTTCGTTCGTGGCGCCGGGGAAGATGCGCTGCAGCGGCGTAAGACCCGAACCGGCGGTCGGATTTTCCGTCGCGAACGGCACCATGGCGCCGGCCTGGAGATTCTGATTGCGGAACTGGGCCTTGGTATAGCTGGCGTTGACCAGGAAGCCGATGTCGCCGATGCCGGTTTCCCAGCGGTTGCTGACGAGCAGCGCCACGTTGGGATTCGCCTTGTCCGCCAGTTCCGAATAGATGCCGCGCGCCAGGCCCGAAATGGTGAAGCCTTCGAAATCGAGCGGACGACGGGTCTGGACGTCGATCTGACCAGCGAGACCGCTTTCCAGTTGGTCGGCCGAGCGGGTCTTATAGACGTCGACCTGCTTCACGAGGTTCGCGGAAATATCCTGCAACGCGAAAGACGTGCCCGCGGCGGTGAAGATGTTGCGGCCGTTGAGCGTGGTCAGCGGATCAGTCAGGCCGCGGATAGAGATGGTGGCGGCTTCGCCACCCGCCCGATCGGTGACCTGAATGCCGGTGACGCGCTGGAGCGCTTCGACGACATTGTTGTCGGGCAGCTTGCCGACGTCTTCCGATACGATCGAATCGACGATCTGGGTCGAATTTTTGCGGACGTTCAATGCGCCGACGATCGAGGCGCGGACGCCAGTGACGACGATGTCGGCGGCTTCGTCATCGGCCGCCGGCGGCGCGACGGAAGCTGGGGCGGTCTGGGCGTGGGCGGCGCCCGCCAGCATCAGCGCGAACATGGACGCGGAACCCAGTGCAATCGGCTTGATAGCCATTTCAAAATCCTCCCCTGGCGCTGGCCATCGGCCATGCATGAATTACTCTGACTAATTATTGCTCCGACAAATGAATCGCAAGCGGAATTTTGCAGTTCATTGCAGGGAAATTTCAGGGATGTGATATTATTGCCGCACAGCAGGGTTGCGCGGTTTTCCGGTATGTTTCCGTAAGGGTATGAATTGAAAAAGGGCGCCTCGCTTGTCGCGGGGCGCCCTTGGGCCATTGAATAGTCAGACTTATGCTGTCAGTCGATATGCCACCAAGCGCTCGAATCCCGGCTGGCGACCAGCGTCAACCCGGCTTCGGACAGGCCTATGGCCTTGCCCGGCACCGCGATGGATACGAAGCGAGCGGCGTGGAGAGCCTTCTCGTCGAAGCGGACGAACTGGCTGCGCAGATTGAAATCAGCGCTCTTGCTGTCGGGTTGCAGGGTCAGCGATCCATCCTGGCCCGCGACCAGATAATGATCGGGCATCAATATGGGGGATAGCATGATGCTGCGGGCGCCGGCGCGGCCGGGCAGTTGGCGGAATTGGGTTTGCGCCAGCGACGGGTTGCCCGCGATCAGTTTCGTGCCGTCATGCGCCATCAGCCGCGTCGGGTCGGTGGACGAAATGAAGCGTTCGGGCAGGGGTCCATTGCCCACCGGCACGCCGAAATCGGGCGCGCCGTCAGCGGTGTAGTAAAGGCGCTGGACGCGGGTGTGGCGGTCGGGGTTGAACAGCGGATCGCCCTGGATCGCTTCATAATCGCGGCCATGATAGACTAGGATGTCGCGGCCCTGTTCATCCACGGTGAAGCTGTTGTGGCCGGGACCATAGACGCTGGTGGCGCTGTTGGTGACGAAGACCGGCTGGGGCGATTTGGTCCAGCTCCTGGCGTCGAGCAGGTCCGCATTTTCGTCGGCCGTCAGCATCCCCAGGCAATAGCGCGCATCGGTGGCGCTGGCCGAATAGGTTATGAACAGGCGGCCGTTGCGGTGCAGGATGGCCGGGGCCTCGGCCACCTTGTAGCCGCGAATTTCCCAGTCGAGTGTCGGCACGGTCAGGCGGGTAACCTGGCTGCCCAGCTTCAGCGGGGATTCCAGCTTGGCGATATAAAGGTTGCTGTTCGTTTCGATCCCCGGTTCGCGCTGCGCCCAGGCGAAATAGCGCACGCCCTTGTGGACGAAGCTGGTCGAATCGAGGTTGAAGCTGTCCCAGGGCGTTTCCAGTTCGCCCAGCAGGCTCCACTTGCCGGTCATCGGATCGGCGCCGTCGCAGATGACGGCATAGGTGCGGATGCGGAACACATCGTCGCCACCACCGCTGGGGCCGGCGGCGAAATACATGATCCACCGGCCGTCGATCTGGTGCAGTTCGGGCGCCCAGATGAAGCCGGAACGCGGTCCGTTCGCCTCGTGCCGCCACAGCACGGCCTCGGTCGCGGTGGTCAGGCCAGCGATCGTCTTTGACCGGCGTAGCACCAGCCGGTCATATTCGGGCACGGAGCCGGTCAGATAATAATAGCCGTCGTCGTGCCGGAACACCTGGGCGTCGGCGCGCTGCTTGACGAGCGGGTTGATCGGGCCGGGCGCGGTCGCCGGGGGCGATGCGGCGCGGGCGACGCCGGACGCGGCGGAGAGGGCGGCGGCAGTGCCGATGAAACCGCGGCGGGATAGGGCTAGGGACATCAGTGTCTCTCCGAAGGTGTTAGTCGGACTAATGGATTAATAGTGGGCTTGCGGCCAGCCATCGGCACCCCAGGTGACGGGGGCGATGCGCAGGGTGGGGGCACCGTTCGCCTGTTTGTCATAGGCGTGGTAGACGACATAGTCTTCGCCGTCCTTGTCGTGGAGCCAGCCCGCATGGCCGGGACCGCGGAATCGCTGCTGTTCCTGCAGATCGGCACGCAGGAAGATGGTGCCGCCGCCTTCCATCAGGGGGCTGCCATCCTTGCCCAGATAGGGGCCGGTGATCGCCTTCGATCGCCCCATAACGGTATAATAAGTGCTGTTCACGCCCTTGCAGCAATAGTCGTAGCTGACCATCAGCCAATAATAGCCGCCATGGTCGATGATGAACGGCGCTTCGACCGGAGCAGGGCCGCCTGCGGGGGCGGGGCGGCGGGCGATACTGACCGGCTTGGCCTTCGCATCCTTAGGCTTGCCGGTCTTCGGGTCCAGTGCGAACAGCTTGATGCCGGTCCAGAAACTGCCCAGCGACAGCCAGTGGCGGCCCTCCCGGTCGATGATGAAATTGGGATCGATGGCGTTATAGTCGTCGTCCTTGGTGGACAGGACGACCAGCCCTTCGTCGCGCCAGCCGTAATTTTTCGCCTTCGGGTCCAGCGTCGGGCTGGTGGCGAGGCCGATGGCGGAACGGTTCGATCCAAAGGTCGAGACGGAATAATAAAGCCGGTAGCGGCCGTTCACATAAGATATATCGGGCGCCCACATGCCATCGCTGCCGGGGATCGCGTCCTTCGCCCAGGCGGGCAGGGCGGTGAAAATGGGATCGCCCGCGGTCCAGGTCACCAGATCGGGCGAGGTGCGGGTTTCGATCAGCCGCTTGCCATGGCCAGTGCTGAACACATGATAGGTGTCGCCTTCACGCGCGATGACCGGATCATGGGTGGGGACGAGGTCGCCGGTCAGGCGGCTATTAAGCGTGGGCGCGGCGGGTTGCGCACAGGCGGGTGCGGCGGCCGCGAACAGGGCGAGGCCCGACATTATCGACATGATCTGCCTGGTCATCCGGGCCTCTCCAGTTAAAGCAACCTGCTCCCGCCTGCGCGGGAGCACGGCCTGGTAAAGGATTGGAGCGGGCGGTGATTCCACCCGCCGCCCGCTCCAAACTCTTATTGCAGTTCCAGCACCACCACCGACTTGGCCGGCAGCGTCACGGTCAAGGCGCCACCGCTGACCTGCGCGCCGGTGAAAGCGACCGGCTTCACGGTTTCGGGCGCTTCAAACGTGTTGTGTGCGTTCATCGCGCTGGCGGTCAGGATGCGGCCGGTGACGCTGGCGGCGTTGAGGCCGCCAAGCTTGACCGTGACCGTGTTGGCCTGATTGGGATCGAGGTTGGACAGGCCAACATGGACCTTCCCATCCTTGCCCCGCACCGCAGAGCCGCTGACGGCCGGCATCACGAACTGGTCCTTATTATACCAAGGCGTGTCGATGCTGATCGGCAGCACCGTCGCGTCCTGCCAGGACTTGTACATTTCAAAGACATGATAGGTGGGGGTGAGCACCATCTTCTTGCCGTCGGTCAGGATCATCGCCTGGAGGACGTTCACCATCTGCGCGATCGCGCTCATCTTCACCCGCTCGGCATGTTTGGCGAAAATGTCGAGATGGATCGACGCGACGAGCGCATCACGCATCGTGTTCTGCTGGCGCAGGAAACCGGGATGGGTGCCGGGGTCCTGGGCATACCAGGTGCCCCATTCGTCCACCGCCAGGAAGATGCGCTTGGCCGGGTCATACTTGTCCATGATGGCGGTGTGCTTGGTGATCAGCTCATCCATGTGCACGGCCTTGGACAGGGTGTCGGCCCACAGCGTCTCGTCGAAATTGACCGGATCGGCCTTGGGCGGCCAGCCGCCCTGGGGCAGGGTGTAATAATGGAGCGAAACGCCGTCGAGTTGCGCGCCGGCCTCCCGCATCATCACTTCGGTCCAGTTATAATCGTCGACATTGGCGCCCGCCGCGATCTTCAGGATCTTGGTGCCGCTCGGCGCCTTGATGAAGGTGGCGTAGCGACGGGTGACATCGGCGGCATATTCGGCGCGCATATTGCCGCCGCAGCCCCACAGTTCGTTGCCCACGCCGAAATAGGGCACGGCCCAGGGGTCCTTATGGCCGTTCCTGGCGCGTTCGTCGGCCAGCGTGCCGGCGGGCGAGGTCATATATTCGACCCATTCGGCCATTTCCTGGGGCGTGCCGTTGCCGACATTGCCCGCGACATAGGCTTCCGCGCCGATCTGACGGATCAGTTCGAAAAATTCATGGGTGCCCACCGTGTTGGGTTCGGTCACGCCGCCCCAATGGGTGTTGATCTTGACCGGGCGCTTGGCTTTGCCGCCAATCCCTTCGCGCCAATGATATTCGTCGGCGAAGCAGCCGCCCGGCCAGCGCACGACGGGAACGGCCAGGTTCCTGAGCGCCGAAATCACGTCGTTGCGGAAACCGTTGGTGTTGGGGATCGACTTGTCGTTGCCGACCCACAGCCCGCCATAAATGCCATTGCCCAGATGCTCGGCGAACTGGGTGAAGATGCGCTTGTCATAGACCGGGCCGGGCTTGGCGGCGTCGATCGTGGCGGTCGTCGGCTTGCCGCCGGTGTCGGCATGGGCGCTGGTTGCGAGCGCGCTGGCACACAGCAGCAGCGCAGCGGTGGTGCGGCGCAGGGATTTCATCATCTTTTCCTCTCCCGTTGGAATTAGTCGTGAAATGCTTGTGTTGTCTGGCGGGTGCCGCGCAGGAAGGCATCGGCGACCAGCCGCAGCGGGCTGGTATCGACATCCGATCGTCCGCCCCGGATCAGCGTGGCGAAACGGGCGTAAAGGCCGGCATATTCGACATCCTCGCCATGTTCGGTGCCGCTGGGCAGGGTCAGCACCGCGCCGCCCTGCGCCAGTTTCAGCGTGCCCGCGTCGGTTTCGACGATGATGTCCCAGCTTTGCGGGCCGGTCTGGCGCCAGTCGAGATCCATGTGGATCGGCGCGCCCGCGGTATCGCGGAACGCCAGGTCGGCGGCGATCGGCGCGGCGCGGTTTTCGGGCAGAACCAACGTCGCGTCCTTCAGGAAGAAGGGGCGCGGCAATATATGGGTGACGATCGACAGGGCGTTGATGCCCGGATCGAATACGCCAAGGCCGCCGGGCTGCCAAATCCAGGCCTGGCCCGGATGCCAGACGCGGACATCCTCGCGCCAGACGATCGATACCTTCTCGATCTTGCGCTCGGCCAGCCAGGCGCGTGCCGGGGCGACCCCGGCGGCGAAACGGCTGTGCCAGGCGGCGAACAGGCTGACGCCGACCTTGTCGGCCTGGACCTTGAGCGCCTCCACCTCTGCCAGAGTCGCGCCGGGCGGCTTTTCCAGGAAGAGGTGGACGCCCTTCGTCAGCGCCTGCGCCGCCAGGTCGTAACGGACCTGGGGCGGGGTGCAGAGCGCGATCGCGTCCACCGCCGGACCCTGGGCGAGCAGGTCGTCCAGGCTGGCATGGTGCGGCACGCCGTCCAGCCCGGCATCATGCGGGCTGACGGTCGCGGCCAGGCTAAAGGCGCTATTGCCCCGGATTGCGGGTACATGCTGATCGCGCGCGATCTTGCCTATGCCCACGATCGCGATACGGATCGGGTCCATCTGTGTCAGAGCGCCTGGACAGCGACCTGGACAGCTGGCGCGCGTTGTAGCGGATTGCGCACCGGCAGGGTGAAGGGGGCAGCGAGGATTTCGAATACATCGCCTTCCTGCGGTGCGATGCCGTCGCTGAAGGACAGGGTGGCCGTGCCGAAGAAATGGACATGCACGTCGCCCGCGCGGCGGAACAGGTCATATTTGAAATGATGATGTTCCAGATTGGCGAAACTGTGCGACATATTGCCTTCGCCCGACAGGAACGGCTTTTCCCAGAGGATTTCGCCGTTGCGGATGATGCGGCTCGACCCTTCGATATGGTCCGGCGGCGTGCCGACCAGCAGTTCCGGGCCGAGCGCGGCCTGACGCAGCTTGGAGTGGGCGAGCCACAGATAGTTATGACGCTCGGTCACATGGTCGCTGAACTCGTTGGCGAGCGCGAGGCCGAGGCGATAGGGGGTGCCGTCTTCGCCGATGATGTAGACGCCGGCGATTTCCGGCTCCTCGCCGCCATCCTGGGCGAAGGCGGGCATGACCAGCGGATCGGTGGGACCAACGAGCTGCGACCCGTCGCCCTTGTAAAACCATTCGGGCTGCTGGCCGGTTTCGCCAGCGGCAGGCTTGCCGCCTTCCAGACCTTCCAGGAACATGCGCATCGAATCGGTCTGCTTCTCGGCGGCAGCGGCTTCGCGGTGCATCTTGTCGCGACCCTCGGCGGAACCCAGATGAGTGAGGCCGGTGCCGGTCAACTGGACATGCGCGTCATCGTCATGATCGATGGGGGCGAGCAGGCGGTTGGCTTCGAACTCGGCGGCGATATCCACGGCATCGCCTTGGCCAGCGGCTGCGACCGCGGCGGCGAGGCTGATCTTCTGCGCGATCGCATGGAGCGCCAGCGCGCGGATCGTGGCGAAGCCCGGCACGACATAAGCGGCGTCGCCCTGCGCGGCGATGACCGTCCGCTCGCCACTGTCCGAACGATGCTGCAACAGGCGCAATGTCATGAAAACTCTCCTCCCGCGCGCCTGGAAACGGCGCTCAATCCAAATCACAAGCCTCTTGCCGCGCGCCTGAACATCGTCCGGTCGAACGAGGCGGCGGCGGTGAATCTGCTAATTACTCCGACATATTACAGGATGATGGTAATGGCAATGCTTGTATTATAGGGACGGATATGCCTGATTGGGGAAAGGCGAGAGGAGCGGAAATGGTGAAGGAAAATCCGTCTTTGCACAGTGATGAGACGGAAAATGGCGGCGGAGCCAAGGCGGTTCGGGGTCCGGGACGGCGGTTGCACGGCGCGATCGCACACAAGCTGGGCATGGCGATCTTGTCCGGCCAATATCAGCCGGGCGACGTGCTGTCGGGCGAAGTTGCCTTCGCCGAGGAACTGGAAGTGTCGCGCAGCGCCTATCGCGAAGCGATCCAGGTGCTGACCGCCAAGGGGCTGGTCGAAAGCCGGCCCAAGGCGGGCACCCGTGTCCTGCCGCGCAACCGCTGGAACCTGCTCGACCCCGAAGTGCTGGCCTGGGCCTTTGCCGGCGAGCCGGACATCCAGTTCGTGCGCGATCTGTTCGAACTGCGCGCCATCGTCGAGCCGGCCGCCGCGCGGCTGGCGGCGCAGCGCCGTGACAAGGAGGATCTGCGGATCATGAAGGACGCGCTTGCCGCGATGCGCCGCCACACGCTGGCGACCGAAGCGGGGCGGGCGGCTGACCGCGATTTCCACAATGCGATCCTGCACGCGACGCGCAACGACGCGCTGCTGGTGCTGACCGCCAGCATCGGCGCGGCGGTGAACTGGACGACGCAATATAAACAGCGCGCCCGCGCTTTGCCGCGCAACCCGATTCCCGACCATGTCCGCGTCTATGACGCGATCGCCGCGGGCGATCCCGCGGCCGCGGCGGAGGCGATGGGCGTGCTGGTCGATCTGGCGCTGGAGGATACGGCGAGCGCGATGGAGCGATGAAAAAAAGAGGTTTGCCAAAATAAAAAGGCCGGAGCGGATATGCCGCTCCGGCCCTTTTTGCCATCCGAAGTGCGACCCTCGGCCCGTTATGCTTCGACCTGCTGGTCCGGCAGCGCATTGGTCGTCTTCGACCCCCAGAGCGCATAGAAGAGGATGTAGAGTTCGCAGATCGCGGTCAGCAGGAAGCTGGTCTGCAGGCCGTAATGGTCCGCCAGCCAGCCCTGCACCACGACCAGCGCGCCGCCGGCGATCGCCATGATGAGCAGGCCCGAACCTTCTTCGGTCAGCGGGCCAAGCCCTTTAATGCCGAGCGTGAAGATGGTCGGGAACATGATCGAATGGAACAGGCCGACCAGGATCAGCGACCACATGGCGACCGGGCCGGTGGTGAAGACCGTGACCAGCATCACGATGAACGCGCCGATCGAGAAGGCGGCGAGGACATGGCCCGCATCGAACTTCTGCATGATCGCAGACCCCGCGAACCGGCCTACCATCATGCCGCCCCACAGGAAGGTGAGATAACGGCCCGCCTGCTCGTGGGTCAGGTTGGCGATGTCTGGCTGGCTGACGAAGTTGACGAACAGGTTGGCGACGCCGATTTCGGCGATCAGGTAGATGAAGATCGCCGGGATGCCGAACACCAGGTTGCGGTGGTTCCAGAGTGAATGCTTCTTGCGCTCTTCCTTGTTGTGGCGCTGTGTCGCATTGCCCATGGCGGGCAAGGGAAAGCGGGCGATGACGATGGCCAGCACCGCCAGCACGGCCGCGACGATCACATAGGGCAGGATCACGGACTGGGCGTCGGCCAGCCGTTCGGCCTGGGTCAGGACGACATCGCCCTGCGCCGTGCCGCCCTTGGACCGGCCCAGGATCAGATAGGCGCCGAACAGCGGCGCCAGCATCGTGCCGGCCGAGTTCATCGCCTGCACCAGATTGAGCCGCGACGAGGCGGTTTCGGGCTTGCCGACGATCGCGACATAGGGGTTGGCCGCGACCTGCAGCAGGGTGATCCCGCTGGCGATCACGAACAGCATGACCAAAGTCACGCCATAGGAGGGGATCGACGCTGCGACCGTCATGCCCAGCGCGCCGGCCGCCATGATGAGCAGGCCGATGACCAGCGACTTCTGGTAACCGACCCGTTCGATCAGCTTGGCCGATGGGATCGACGCCACGAAATAGGCGATGAACCAGACCGATTCGATCAGGGTCGTCTGGGTATAGCTCAGCTCGAACACGCTGCGCAGATGCGGCAGCAGCGTGTTGTTGATGACGGTGATGAAGCCCCACATGAAGAAGAGGCTGGCCAGCAACGCCAGCGCCGGGCCGTAGCGCGTGCCGGGATTGTGCGTCGCGGTTACGCCCGCGCCTGATGAGATCGGTCCTGCCATTCATCCTTCTCCACTGCAGTTCCAGCAGCGGGCCGCCCGATCAAGGGTTGCGTCCGCTTATTTTGTCGGAGTATATCTCCCTCAACCGCCCGTCAATGGGCGCAGCTACTGGGAGGAAGTCCATGCGAAAGGTCCTCGATTTGAAAACAGCGTTGTCACCCGCTGTCGGTCTGTATGCGCTTGCTCTCACGCTCGCAAGCGGAACGGCTATGGCGGCCGACGCCAGCCGCGCGCCGGCTGGCACCGCCAATGGCGCGGCGGTCGAGGCGATCACGCTGAAGAATGGCGCGGGTGTCTCCGCGACGATCCTGACCTACGGCGCGACGCTTCAGTCGCTGTCCGGTCCCGGCAAGGATGGTCAGATCGCCGACGTGCTGCTCGGCTATGACGACCTTAAGGGCTATGTCGATTTCCCCAATTATTTCGGCGTGACCGTCGGCCGCTATGCGAACCGTATCGCGGGCGGCAAATTCAGCCTCGACGGCAAAGCCTATCAGTTGCCGCTCAACGACAAGGTCAACACGCTGCATGGCGGCGGCAAGGGCTTCGACAAGCAGGTGTGGAAGGTCGTGTCGCTCAAGAGCGGCCCCAAGGCCAGCCTGGTGCTGGGCCTGACCAGCCCGGACGGCGATTCGGGCTATCCCGGCAAACTGGACGTGACCGTCACCTATACGCTGGATGAAAGCGGCAACCTCGGCATCGCCTTCGACGCGAAGACCGACAAGCCCACCATCGTCAACATGACCAACCACGCCATCTTCAATCTTCAGGGCGAAGGGTCGCCCGACGGCGCGATGGGCCATATGCTGACGATCCCGGCGAAGGCCTATACGCCGGTCGACGCCAACCTGATCCCCACCGGCGCATTGAAGCCGGTCGAAGGCGGTGTGTTCGATTTCCGTGCGCCCCGCCGCGTCGCCGACGGCCTGCGCGACGGTCGCGATGCGCAGATCATCGCCGGTCGCGGCTACGACCATAATTTCGCGCTGGACAAGGGGCTGACGAAGAAGCCCGAACTGGCCGCGCGGCTGGAAGACCCGGTGTCGGGTCGCGCGCTGGACGTGCTGACGACCGAACCGGGCGTGCAATTCTATGCCGGCAATTTCCTGGATGGCACCTTCATCGGCAAGGGCAGCCATGTCTACCGCATGGGCGACGGCATCGCGCTGGAGCCGCAGAAATTCCCTGATGCGCCCAACCAGCCCGGCTTCGTGTCGGCGCGCGTCGATCCCGGCAAGCCCTATCATCATGAGATGGTCTATCGCCTGTCGGTGGCGCGCTGATGCCGGAGTGGCGGCTGATCGACCGCGCCGTCGCGGACAGTTTGGGGGAGGGGACGCTCTGGTCGGCGCGCGATAACGCCGTCTACTGGGTCGATATCCTCGCGCCAGCGCTCAACCGCTTGTCGCTGGAGAGCGGCGCGGTCGATCGGTTCGCCATGCCCGAACCGCTGGGCTGGGTGGCGGAGCGGGAGGCTGGCGGCTTCATCGGCGGCTTCCAAAGCGGCTTTGCCGAAATCAGCCTCGATCCGCTGGCCGTCACGCCGTTCGGCGACCCGGAACCGCATTTCCCCGGCAACCGGATGAATGACGGCAAAGCGGATGCGCAGGGCCATATCTGGTGCGGCACGATGGAGATGGCGGAGGCGCATGACCGCGGCGCGCTCTACCGACTTGCGCCGGATCGTAGCTGGACTGTGGTGGACAGCGCCTATCGCGTGCCCAATGGCCCCGCTTTCTCGCCCTGCGGGACATGGCTCTATCATAGCGATACGGCCAAGCAGCAGATGTACCGCTTTCGCCGGACCGAGCATGGCGCGACCGGGCGGGAACCTTTCATCCGGTTCGGCGATGCGGATGGCTATCCCGACGGCATGACCGTGGATGCGGACGGCCATATCTGGGTCGCCCATTGGGGCGGTAGCCGAATCAGCCGTTTCACGCCCGAAGGCAGGCTGGACCGCGCCATCGCCCTGCCGGCGCGGCAGGTGACCAACATCACTTTCGCCGGGCCAAATCTCGACCGCATGTTCGTCAGCTCGGCGACCGTGGGGCTGGACGATCCGACCGAATATGATGGCGGGTTCTTCGAGGTGGAGAGCGGTGCGCGCGGCCTGCCGACCAACCTGTACGCAGGTTGATTATGGCCCATTGGCGCTGAGTGGGGCGTGGCCGTCAGATGATGGCCGCGCCTTTTCCGTTTTTACCGATCAAAGTCGGTTGCGTCGCGCGCGCTTATCCTCTAGAGCGCCAGGACAGCGTTGTCATGGCCTCTCCAAAGTCGGGCGACGCTGCGATCCCGGACGGCCTCTTGATGAACTGCACGCATCATTGGCCGTCCGGGGCGATTTCCCCCTCTGCTTCCCATCGTTCGCATATCGGTCAATGGCCATGCCATCGGGACGCGACGCCGATCGGCTTCCATAGGTCCGGACCCAGCAGCGATAGCGCCACGCCCAAGCTGGCGCTAAGGAAACAAGCGGCAGCCAGCAGCAACTGCGTCGGCGTGATCGCACTGGACTGACGGACGAGCGCGCGCAGTTCCGCGCCCTGCGGCGCGAGGCTGGCGATCAGCGCGAGGCCCAGCAACCGCAGGCCGATCTGCGCGGCGGGGCGGGGATGCCAATTGACCATGAGTCGTGCGCCTCCGTCATCGGGAAGGCGCGTTATCTATCGGTCGACGTAGAGGGTTTCGAGAGCGGGAAAAGCCGGGCGGCGTAGAAATAGCGTAGAAATGGACGGCTATTTCCGCCGCCACCGCCGGAACAGCGACACGCCCAGTACGCCGCCGCCCACCACCGCCGCGATCGCGCCGCCCGCCGACGCCAGCGCCCAGGCGCCGGCCGCCAGCAGGCCCGTCAGGAAATCGACGATGATGAGCGTGAGATGGATCATGTCAGGGACAAGAGGGAGCTATTGCCCCAATTCCTTGGCTTCCTGATATTTGAGTTCAAGAAAACGGTTCTGCGTCGCCAACTTGTCGAGATCGCCGCTGGCCAATGTCTCGCTCATCCGGCCGATTTCGGCGTCGATCACGGATAGCCCGTCGACCAGTTGCTTTTCCGGCACGCGACCGTTCCGCTCTTCACGCCGCAGCGGCTGGGGGATAGATTGATAGCCAGTGACCAGTTCGGGCAGATGATCGGCCAGCAGGCGGCGAATCTCCTGCGCGGCCGGTTCCTGATCGTTCAACCGCTCCAGTTGCGGCGCCAATATCTCCAGCTTCACGCCGATGCTGTCGACCAGGGTGATGGCGGGGGAGGGCAGGGCCTTGCGCTGGTTTTCCAGCCAGATTTCGGTCTTGAGCGGCAGGGCGGTCAGTTCGGTCGCGGCCAGCGCCTCCGTCTTCACCCGGCTTTTCGTCGGCATAAGCGCGATCAGCAGCAGCGCAGCGATCATCACGCCCAGCGCGATCATGACGCCGGTGGTGCCCAGCGGCAGGATGAACCCGGCCACCGCGCTGGCCAGCAGGATCGCCAGCACCGCCCAGAAGGCATATTTGACCTTGCGCATCAGCCCGGCATTGCGCCGCTGCCGCGCGCGGGCGGACAGGCTCTGCCCGCGATCGCTATGGCGGCGGAGCACGGCCTCGGCATCGGCCAGGACGCGGTCGGATCGGCTCACAAGCTTCTCTCCGGGAGGAGGGGGAGCATGTCTTTCACCCCTCGATCGCGCTCAGCAACGGATTGTCGGCGCGCACTTCCTTGGCGGCCTGCGCCTGTCCTTCGGCGCGGGCGATATAGCCCTTGGACTTTTCCACTTCGCCCGACAGGGTGTTCACCGTCGTCTT
The DNA here is from genome assembly GCF_028538045.1 of Sphingobium sp. AntQ-1. Lineage (NCBI taxonomy): Bacteria > Pseudomonadati > Pseudomonadota > Alphaproteobacteria > Sphingomonadales > Sphingobiaceae > Sphingobium > Sphingobium sp. AntQ-1. Next base: position 1,419,896 of record NZ_CP117158.1, on the reverse strand, counting down.
CATATTCTCCAGCGCCTTCAGCTTGAAGGCGTCGATATTGTCCATCGTGTCGTAGATATTCTGGAAGGCGCGCTGGAGCGTCTCGATCGGGATCGTGCTGCTGGCGGCCTGTTCGTGGATCTGCGCGGTCTGGCTTTTCAGCAATTCGCCGGTGCGATCGATCATGTTGGCGGTCGTGGTGTTGAGCGCGCTGATCTGTTCCAGCACCAGCCTTTGCCCGGCCAGCGCCTGCGCCACCGTCACCGCCGTGCGCAGCGCCGCGACGGTCGTGGTGCTGGCGCGATCGACGCCCTTGACCAGTTCGACATTATTCTTCTTGACCAGATCCAGCGCCAGATAGCCCTGCACCGTCACCGCCATCTGCGTCAGCAGATCCTGCGTGCGCTGGCGGATATAGAAGAGCGCACTTTCGCGGATCGCCTTGGCCTTGGTCGGGTCGGTCGAATCCAGTTCCAGCGCCTTGGCTTCCAGCCGCGCATCCATCGTCTTGCTGATATGGATCATCTGCTCCAACCGGCCCATGGTCTGCCACATATTCTGGCGTTCCACGTCGATCGCGGCATTGTCCTTGATGAGGACATCCTTACCGCTGGCCAGCGACCCCAGGATCGCATTGATATGGCCCTGCGCGCTCTTGTAGCCGTCGAAATAGTCGCGCATCTTGTTGCCGAACGGAATGATCCCGAACAGCTTCTTGGGCGCCAGCAGATTGCCGCGCTTGCCCGGATCGAGATCCTCTACCGTGCGGCGCAGTTCGGCCAGGTCCGCGCCGACCTTCGTATCGCTGTCCATGGCGCGCACGGGGCGATCGAGGAAGCGGTTGGAATGGCCCGCGGCCTCGGCGATTTCCTTGCGGCCCATATTGGTCAACTGGTCGACCCGCGCGCCGAATTCGGGCGAATTGGCGTCCTGCGCAACGAGGTCCGCAACGAAGGCGTCGACCTTCTCGTCCAGCTTCGACTTTTTCTCATCCTCGATAGGTACGAGGCCGGACGCCTTTTCGGGCGCGACCACCGGCACCGGATCGGGCGGGGTCAGGTTGAGCGCGTCAGCGGTAACGGTCGTGGTGGGCGCGGTCGTGGCCATATCGTCTCCCAACGGCATTGCGAACCAGCTGTCATATGTGACTATAACAGTGGCGGTTCAATGGCGAATATGGCCCGGTCCCGCGCCCGATGCAATCAGCGCGCGCCTTGCGCGTAATAGCGCTCCATGTCGAGCCGCATCTGGTGCAGCGCCTCCGGGTTCAGATAGACCATATGGCCAGCCGGATAATATTTGAACTGGAGGTTCTGGCGCAGCGCCGGCTCCAGCATCATGTGCTTCAAATCGCGCTCGGTCGAGAAGAAGGGCGTCGCCATATCGTACCAGCCGTTCAGGGACAGCACGCGCAGATGCGGGTTGGTGCGCATCGCGGCGGAAAGGTCGGCGGTCACGTCCGCGACATTCTGCTTGCCGCCTTCGGGGGGCGTATGGCTCCAGTCCCATTTGAAGTCGCCGCCTTCGCGCGCGCTCAGGCGATAGTTGAGGTCGGTCTTATAGCCGATCTGGCGCGTCACCTGATCCAGGAAACTGCCGACATAAAGGCCGGTAATGCCGGTGCTGGACGGATCAAATTCCGGTTCCTCGCCCGCCGCGTCGGCGTCGATCCCCTTGTAGCGGCTGTCGAAGCGGCCGATCGTCTCATGCCCGTCGCGCAGCAATTCCTTGCGGAAGCGGCTGAGGCTGACGCGCAGATTGGCGCGCTTGAGATAATCGACCGACAGGCCGGTGAAGCGGCTGAGTTGCTGGGCGATCGCGTCGGTTTCCTGAGGGGTGATGTCGGACCCTTTGAGCAGCGCGGTAGCATAGGGGCCGTTGGCGAAGACGCGCGATTCCTCGACGAACGCCTCCAGGCTTTCGGGACGGCCGCCCGGCACGCGGTTATGATACCAGGCGGTCGCGGCATAGCTGGGGATATAGCCGATATGGATCGTGTCGAAGCCCGACTGGCGCACGCCATAATTCATGATCGACGACAGCAGCACGACGCCGTTCAGCGCCAGGCCACGATCCTCCAGTTGATAGGCGAGCGCCCCGGACCGGGTCGTGCCATAGCTTTCGCCGAAAATATATTTGGGCGACGCCCAGCGGCCATTCTTGGTCGTGTAGCGGATGATCGCCTTGGCGAAGGCGTCCACATCGCCATCGACGCTGTAGAAGTCGGACGGCTTGGCGTCGCCCAGGATGCGCGAATAGCCCGAACCGATCGTGTCCAAAAACACCATGTCGGTGCTGCCGATCAGACTGTCATTGTTCGGGCCGACGTCGAACGGCGCGGGTTTCACCGCTTCGGGATTGCCGGTGCGCACATGTTCGGGTGCGAAGCTGCCCATGCGCAGCCACAGCGAGGAGGAGCCGGGGCCGCCATTATAGAGGAAGGTGACGGGGCGGTTCTTACCCGTCGCCGTATAGGCGGTGTAGAACATGCTCGCGACCGGCTTGCCCTTGTCATCGCGGATGGTGAGCGTGCCGGCGGTCTGGGTATAGGGGATGGCCTTCCCATCGACGCGCGCCGTGCCCTTGCTGCTCTGCGTCACTTCTTCGACCGGGGCGCTGGCCCAGTTGGCTGCGACATCTTCGGCGACCTTGTCGGCATGTTGCTTCGCGGCGTCGGGCGCATCCTTCTGCGCGAAGGCGGGAGAGGCGAGAGCAATGAGCGAAGCGAAAGCGACGGTGGCGGCAGACCGCATGAGGGGTAAGCTCCTTGGCGACAGGCTATATTATTGGCGACGCGCGGCACCATAGGAATGTCGGCGCGAGGGGCAAGGGGATATTGCACTGATGTAAAGCAGAGCAAGCGGCGTTCACCGTCGCTTCGGTCGCGTGCTATCCTTGTCTACCGACCGATGTTCCGGCCGCCCTTGCCGCATCGCGTCATTTCCTGTAGGGGCGCGCCCGAAGCCTCTGCGTGACCTTGTGTCGGCGTGGACGAACCCATATCCCGAAGGCAAGACATGTCCCTGCGTAATATCGCGATCATCGCGCACGTCGATCACGGCAAAACCACCCTCGTCGATCAGCTTTTCCGCCAGTCCGGCACCTTTCGCGACAATCAGCGCGTCGAAGAGCGCGCGATGGACAGCAACGACCTTGAAAAAGAGCGCGGCATCACCATCCTGGCGAAGCCCACCTCGGTCGAGTGGGAGGGCACCCGCATCAACATCGTCGATACGCCCGGCCACGCCGACTTCGGCGGTGAAGTCGAGCGTATCCTCTCGATGGTCGACGGCGTCGTCCTGCTGGTCGATTCGTCGGAAGGCGCGATGCCGCAGACGAAGTTCGTGACCGGCAAGGCGCTGGCGCTGGGCCTCAAGCCCATCGTAGTCGTCAATAAAGTCGACCGTCCCGACGAGCGTATCCAGGAAGTGCTGGACGAAGTGTTCGACCTGTTCGTGTCGCTCGACGCGACCGACGAGCAACTCGACTTCCCCGTCCTCTACGCATCGGGCCGCAACGGCTATGCGAATGAAGATCCCACGCTGCGCGCGGGCACGCTCAAGCCGCTGTTCCAGAAGATCGTCGATCACGTTCCCGCGCCCGCCGTGGAAGTCGAAGGCGTGCCCTTCACCTTCCTGGTGACGTTGCTTGACCGTGACAATTTCCTGGGTCGCATCCTGACCGGCCGCGTGACCAGCGGTTCGGTGAAGGTGAACCAGGCGATCCATGCGCTCGACATGGACGGCAAGGTGATCGAAACCGGCCGTGCATCCAAGATCATGGCCTTTCATGGCCTGGACCGCGTGCCTGTCGAAGAAGCCAAGGCGGGCGACATCATCTCGCTCGCGGGCCTGGCCGTCGCGACCGTCGCCAACACGATCGCCGACACGTCGGTGACCGAACCGATCCAGGCCCAGCCGATCGATCCGCCGACGCTGTCGATGCGCTTTGCCGTGAACGATTCGCCCATGGCCGGCCGCGAAGGCACGAAGGTGACGAGCCGCATGATCCGCGATCGTCTGGCCCGCGAAGCTGAATCGAACGTCGCCGTGAAGGTGACCGAAAGCGCCGACAAGGACAGTTTCGAAGTCGCCGGCCGTGGCGAACTCCAGTTGGGCGTGCTGATCGAAACGATGCGCCGCGAAGGCTTCGAACTCTCCATCAGCCGCCCGCGCGTGCTGTTCGGCGAGGACGAGAATGGCGGCAAGACCGAGCCGTATGAAACCGTCATGATCGACGTGGACGATGAATTTTCCGGCACGGTCGTCGAGAAGATGAACATCCGCAAGGCCGAGATGACCGACATGCGTCCTTCGGGCGGCGGCAAGACCCGCATCACCTTCTCCGCGCCCTCGCGCGGCCTGATCGGCTATCATGGCGAATTCCTGTCCGACACGCGCGGCACCGGCATCATGAACCGCCTGTTCGAGAAATATGGCCCGCACAAGGGCAATATCGAAGGCCGCAAGAATGGCGTCCTCATCTCCAACGGCGCGGGCGAAGCCAATGCCTATGCGCTGGGTCCGCTCGAAGAACGCGGCATCCTGATGGTCGGCGTGGGCGAAGCGCTCTATGAAGGCATGATCATCGGCCAGAACGCCAAGCCCGATGATCTGGAAGTCAACCCGATGAAGAGCAAGGCGCTCACCAACTTCCGCGCATCGGGCAAGGACGACGCCGTCCGCCTGACTCCGCCGTGGAAGCTGACGCTGGAGCAGGCGATCGCCTATATCGACGATGATGAACTGGTCGAAGTCACGCCCAAGACCATCCGTCTGCGCAAGCGCTACCTCGATCCGAACGAGCGCAAGCGCATGAGCCGTTCGAAGGCGGCGTAAGTCATCCAGTTCCTTCCCGGCACGGGGAGGTGGCGGGCCGAAGGCCCGGCGGAGGGGGCGGGCGGCAACGCACCGCCCCCCAATCAATTTACAGGAGTTCGCACATGGCCGACCTCTATCTCAAGGCGCTGACATCAGAGCGCCGGGCTCTCTGGGCCGAATGTCGCCTGAAAGGACTGGCCAAGGACACGGCACAGCGCCAGCGCATCGTCGAAATCGACGCGCTGCTCGCGGCGCATAAGGCCAAGCAGGGCGGCGCGAAACCGGGCGCCTGAGTCGGCGACGGACCGTTACCGTCCATCCGCATTGCGTCTTCGCGTCCTATCGTGTCACTTTGGGGTCGGTGCAAACCGAATCGCAACCTTAAATGGTGAATGATGATGTGGGTGGCTGAGCCTTCCCGTCCGGTCGTTCGTTGAACCGGCAGGCGGCTCACGCAGGAGGAATGATGAAGTGGCGGAAACCCTTCCGGCCTTGAGCGAGGGGGAAAAGCAGTGTCTGCGTCTGGTGGCGCAGGGCTTCAATTCCAAGGAAATCGCGCGCCAACTGCATGTGTCGGAGCATACGGTTGATCAGCGCGTGCGCACCAGCCTGCGCAAGTTCGGCGTGCCTTCGCGCAAGGAAGCCGCTCGCCTGTTTATTTCGGTTGAGCAACTATCGCCCCAAAGTGACACATATCAGCCCCTGATATATCAATCGGAGCGGCTTGCCTCCGATCCCGAACCTGGGTCATCCCTTGCTCAGCCGGACAGGCTGGATGAGCCGACGAAGCACAAAACGCTTCTGCGCCGCATCCTCGCCTTCGGCCCGCCGCTAGGGGGATCGACCAATGAACTGAGTATCGATGGCCGCATATTGGCGATGATCCGGGCCGCTGTGCTGACCGGAGTCGGTGTCGTCGCTTTGCTGCTGCTCATTCGCGGGGCCTTTACGGTCCTGGGCTGATCTGTCCCAAATCGCCATGCTGAAAGACGTACCGCTCTGTGAAAAGGGTGTCGTGCGAAGGAGATGACTTGTGCTCAACCTCGATTCCATCAAGACCCAGGCCGTCGCCGATCAGACCCGCCAGGCTTTTGCCGCGCTGGATAATGCGCTGGTCGATGCCGCGCAGTTGACCACCGCCTTCCTCACCGCGTCGCAGGGATCGGGGCTGACCGCCAGCGAGAGCCAGCGCATCCTCAAGCAGATCCACGACAGCGCGACCAAGATCATCGAAGGCCGCAGCGACATGGTCCGCGCCACCGCGCTGCTGACCCGCTGCGTCGAACGCAGCCAGCACGAAGTGACGGCCTTTGGCTGCCCCATCGGCCTGGAGCTCGAACAGCGCGAAACCGCGCGTCACCTGACCCTGGTCGCCTGATCAGGGCGAAAGCCGTCGGCATCCGCATGACCATTGCCCTCCCTCTCAATCGGAAATGCAGATGCTGGCGGCTTTCTTCTGGCTCTTGATGCTGATGACCTGCGCCTTCGCCGTCTGTTTCGGCGGGCGCGAAGGGCGACTGCTGGTCGTGATTTCGGTCACGGCCGCGCTGCTCAGCATCCCTGCGCAACTCGCCGGGTCGTGGCACGCCACTCAATATTGGCTTCTGATCGTGGATATGGCGACCTTTGCGGCGCTGCTATGGCTGATGCTGGGCAGCAACCGCTATTGGCCGATCTGGGTCGCTGCCTGCCAATTGATGACGGTGCTGACCCATGTCGTCACCCTGTTGCGCCCCGATTTCCCGGACATGATCTATGCGGGCCTCAGCACGGTCTGGGTGATCCCGCTGATGCTGTTCGCCATCATCGGCATCGAACTCGACCGGAAGGCGTCGCATGACCGTGCATATCCCGCCTGATCGCCACATGCCCAGCCAGGAAGCGGTCGACCTGGTGGTCGCGCTGCAACGATGCCTGACCAATTTTCACGCGCGGCAGGAAGAGCCCGCGATACTGGACGGCGAGGGGAGCGACCAACGCCCCGCGCTGGCTCGCTATGTCGAAGCGCGGCGGATGCGGTCGATGCTGTTTGGGCATGACCTGTTCGCCGATCCGGCCTGGGACATATTGCTGCTGCTTTATCAGGCGGAACTGGAAGGCGGCGGGCTGACGCTGGAGCAGATGAGCGAAACGCTGCGCCTGTCGCTCAGCGTCGTCGTCGGTCAGGTCGGTGTGATGGAACGGCGCGGCCTGCTGGCTGAACATCGCAGTTCGCCCAGCAGCCGGCGTCGCCGCGCGATCCGCCTGTCGCCATTGGCGGTGGACGCCATGGCGTCCTGGGTCTCGCTCGCCTTCGAAAGCGGCGACTGATCGGCGATCTCTCCGGGGTTTCAGCGGTCCAGGGGCAGGGTGATGCTGGCCCGCAAACCGCTGGGGTTGCTGGTCCCGGCGCGGTTGGCGAAGGCCAGGGTGCCGCCATGGCCGTCCGCGATCCGCCGGGCGATGGAGAGGCCCAGGCCCACGCCGCCCGTCTCGCGGTTGCGGGACGCCTCGCCACGATAGAAGGGTTCGCACAGCCGCTCGATCGCCGCGTCCGGCACGCCCGGCCCGTCATCCTCGACCGCCACCGTGACGCGCCCGTTCGTCACGGTCATCGCGATCCGCGCCGATCCGCCATAGCGCACCGCATTTTCGACCAGATTGGCGATGCAGCGCCGCAGCGCCACCGCGTCGCCGCGCACCACCGCGCGGCTGCTGTGCGTCACCGCCACATCCTGCCCCATATCGGCCAGATCGTCGGCCAGCGTCTCGACTATGGCCGACAGGTCGACCCGCACCTGCGCCGCGCCCTCGCCTTGGCCACGCATGAAATCCAGCAGGTCGGTAACCATCGCGCGCATTTCCTGCACATCCGCCTGCGCTTTGGCGCGCGGCCCGTCGGGCAGCGCCTCCAGCCGGAAGGACAGGCGGGTCATGGGCGTGCGCAGATCGTGCGCGATCGCGACCAGCATCGCCGTGCGCTCGTTCAGATAATCGGCGATCCGCGCGCGCATATGATTATAGGCCGCGCCCACCGCGCGCACCTCCGGCGGGCCGGTCAGCGGCAGGGGGTCGGCGCGTTCGGGCCGTTCGGTCGCCGCGCCGTCGGCCAGTCGCCGGATCGGTTGGGTAATGCGCCGCGCCACCCAATAGGCCGGCAGCAGAAGCAGGATGAAAATGCCCGCCATCAGCGACAGGGTGATGGCGTACCAGCGCCCATTGGCCCCCTGCCGCGCCTGAACCACCTGCCAGCCGTCGGCCGTGCGCCGCGCCAACAGGAAGGCGCGGTGCAGCATCGTCCCGTCCGGGCCGAAGCTTGGCCCGGAACCGGGCACGGGCCAAGCCTTCCGATCGGGATCGGCCATCCGCATCGGCGGTAATTCACGCACCAGGCGGACGTCAGCCGGGCGCGCGCCCAGCAGCGTAGCGACTTGCGCCGCAGCGCGCCGGTCCTCCATCTGTCCCGGTTCGGCCAGTGGGGCGGGATCGGACCGATAGCGCGCCACCGTCCAACTGCCCGCCGGGGCGGCGGCGCCCTGCAACAAGGCGGCGGCCTCGCCCAGCATCATCGGGCGGCTGTGCGGCGGCGGCCCGCGAAAGGCGACCAGCATCATCGCCCCCAGCGCCAGCAGCAGGGTCGCGGCGACCAGCGCGACGATGCGGGTCAGGATCGACGGGTTCAGGCGGCCCAGGCGCGGGTTCACGCCGGACGGACCTCGGCGGTGAACATATAGCCTTCGTTGCGGATGGTGCGGACCAGTTCGTCCGCACCCTCGGTCCGCGCGCTACGCTCCAGCTTGCGCCGCAGCCGGCTGACCTGCACGTCGATCGCCCGGTCATAGCTCTCGCTGTCATTGCCCGCCGAATAATCGAGCAACTGGTCGCGGCTCAGCACCCGGCGGGGATGGTCGATGAAGGCGCGCAGTAGCCGGAACTCGCCATCGGTCAGGGTGACGACGACATTGTCGGGATCGGTCAGCAGCCGCCCGGTCATATCCACATGCCAGCCGGCGAAGCGCAGCTTCCGGCCGCTCGGTTCGGCCGTCTCCGCCACCTGTCGCCGATGGCGGCGCAGCACGGTCCGGACGCGGGCGAGCAACTCGCGTGGGTTGCACGGCTTGGGGAGATAATCCTCCGCCCCCATTTCCAACCCGACGATCCGGTCGATGTCGCTGCCGATCGCCGACAACATGATGACCGGCAGGCCGCCGCGCGCGGACAGCCGCCGCAGGATCGACAGCCCGTCCTCACCCGGCATCATCACGTCGAGCACCGCGATATCGAAATCCTGCGCCGCCAGCACATGATCCATGGCCGCGCCATCGGCCACCGCGGTTACGGCAAAGCCATGCTGCTCCAGGAAATCCGACAGCAGCGTGCGGATGTCCGCATCGTCGTCGACCACCAATATGCGCGAACCATCCATGGGCGCCAGCATATCGGCGGAATGCGCCTCCTGCAAAGTCATCTGCACGCTGATCCGATCAAATCGCCAGGCCGACCGTCACCGCGCCGGTATAGCCGTTGGTGATGTCGCCGGTCATCGTCGGCGTCATCGCCGTCACCTGCGCCGACGTATTGTCGCCGAACACATTGTCGCTGCTGGTCGATATGCTGGCGAAATTGCTCTTGCTGCTGATATAGCCGCTGGTGGCGTAGACCGTGGTGCAGGCGTCGGCCGGCATGGCGAATTGCGACGTCAGCACGCGATTGGCGTAGCTGGTGGCGCGCGCCAGGCTCGGATAGACCTCGAAATGGATATGCGGGTAGCGGCCGGAATAGCAGCCGGGGAAGATGCTGGTGAAGGTTACCTGCCCGTTGGCGTCGGTCACGCCCACGCCGCGCAGATAATTTTCGCCCGGCACGGTGTAGAGCGAATAGAGCCCGTCGCGGGTGCAGTGCCAGATATAGACGGCATAGCCTTCCAGCGCGGCGCAGCTGCTGTTGACGTTCACGACCGTGATGGTCAGTGTCATGGTGATACCCGCCGCGGTGCCGCTCGACGATCCGAAGCTCGACCGGATGTCGGTGCGCACGATGCCCGTGTCGTCCAGCACATTGACCACGCTGCCGTTGCTGCTGTTGGACCCGTCGGCCGGATAGGGACCGTTGGTTTCGGTCGGATCGGCGATGCAGGTGCCGGTGGGTGTCGGGGTGGGTGTCGGCGTCGGGGTTGGTGTGGGCGTAGGCGTGGGGGTGGGCGTCGCGGTCGATCCGCTCGACGATCCCGATCCGCCGCCACAGGCGCCGATCAGCGCCGCGCCGCTCGCGGAAAACAGCAGCCGCAAGGTGCGCCGCCGCCCGATGCTCTCCCGCGCCAGCGCGCGCATCTGTTCCAGGTCGTGCATCAACCCATGGTCGTGCGCGTCGTCATGTCCAGCCATCTACCCTATCCCTCTTGTCTTGTTGCTCAAAGACCCTCGGAATCGTCCCTAATGGCGGCATGTCTCCGGCCGATTGCCCAATGTAGCGGCTTTGTAGCCGTCAAACGCTCTGGCCACCCCGCGACATGGCCCATATAGTCGCGCAGGTTTGTCCTTCCCACGCGAAAGCGCTTCATGCATCTTCTCATCGGCCTCGCCGGCATTCTCCTGATCCTCGCCATCGCTTTCGCCTTGTCCTCCGATCGCCGCGCCATCCGTCCGCGCGTCGTCGGCGCAGCGTTCCTGCTGCAGGCGGGGATCGCCATTCTGGTCCTCTATGTCCCGGCGGGGCGCGCCATCATCGGCGGCATGTCCAGGGGCGTGGCCAACCTGCTCAGCTATGCGCAGGCGGGCACGGACTTCATCTTCGGCCCGCTGGCCAAGCCTGAAATCGGCGGGGCCAGCTTCGCCATCGCCGCGCTGCCGGTCATCATCTTCTTCGCCAGCCTGGTGTCGATCCTCTATTATCTGGGGATCATGCAGTTCATCGTCCGCTGGGTCGGCGGCGCGATCGAATGGGTGACGGGCGTGTCGAAGGTGGAAAGCCTGTGCGCGGCCGCCAACATCTTCGTCGGGCAGAGCGAAAGCCCGCTCGTCATCCGTCCCTATCTGGCCGGCCTCACCCCGCCGCAACTGTTCGCGGTGATGACCAGCGGCATGGCGGGCGTGGCGGGCACCATATTGGCCGCCTATGCCTCGATGGGGATCAAGATCGACTATCTGCTCGCGGCCAGCTTCATGGCGGCTCCCGGCGGCCTGTTGATGGCCAAGATCATGATGCCCGACCCGCGCGCGCCGGTGCAGGGCGAATTGCCGCTGGGCGACCATCCCGACCTGCTGCTGCCCGAAACCCGGATCAGCGGCGCCGGCCCCGCCGCCTTGCTGCCAGAAGGCACGCCGGGCGAACCCATGCCGCAGGCCAGCCATGATGAGGAAAAGCCCGCCAACCTGATTATGGCCGCGGCGCAGGGTGCGCAGACAGGTGTCAAACTCGCCGTCGCGGTCGGCGCCATGGTGCTGGCCTTTGTCGCGCTGGTGGCGCTGGCCAACGGCATATTGGGCGGCATCGGGGCGTGGTTCGGCTATCCGACCCTCAGCTTCCAGATGCTGCTGGGCTATGTGTTCCAGCCGGTCATGTATCTGCTCAACATCCCCTGGGCCGAAGCGCAGGTGGCGGGCGGCCTGTTCGGGACCAAAGTCGTGCTCAACGAATTTGTCGCCTATATCAATCTGGGCCAGGTGCAGGGCGCGCTGTCGCCCGCGACCATCGCCATCATCACCTTCGCGCTGTGCGGTTTCGCCAATTTCAGTTCGATCGCGATCCAGATGGCGGTGACCGGCAACCTCGCCCCCAACCAGCGGCCGATGATCGCGAAGCTGGGGTTGAAGGCGCTGGTCGCCGGCAGCCTCGCCAATCTGATGAGCGCGGCGCTGGCGGGCCTGATGCTTAGCCTGTAATGTCGATCAGGTCGGCTCCGTAACGGAAACGCTACCATCGTCCCTGCAAATCGGTTATGGTTAACCCATGGGGGCAAAAGATTTTTTCATGGTCGCTCTGGCGGCCCTAGGCTGGTCGGGCGTCGGGTCCGCGCAGGGGCCTGCAACGCAGGCCAGGATGCTGGCGCCCAAGCCCGGCGTGTTGGAAACCTACAAGGACTGGACCATTGGCTGCGACAATCGCAACCGATGCGAAACCGTGTCCCTGCTCGCCGAGGGTGCGGATTGGCCGGACAGTCCGGTGATGGTCGGGGTGGTCCGCGACGCCGGGCCTGATGCCGCCACCGAAGTCTGGGTCAGCCGCGACACCAATAGCGGCGGCGAGATCAGCTTTCATGTCGATGGGCGCCGGATCGCCAGCGCCATGAGTCGCGACGGCGACGCTACCATAAGAGGGCCGCAGGCCGCCGCGCTGGCCATCGCCATGGCGCGCGGCAACGTGCTGGAACTGCGCATGGGCAATCGCGCGATCGGCAAGCCGTCGCTGGCCGGGTCCGGCGCGGCCCTGCGCTATATGGATGCGCGGCAGGGGCGGGCCGGGACCAGCACCGCACTGGTCGTCACCGGCCCGCTCGGCCCGCTCGCCGTGCGCGCTGCGCCTGCCGCACCGATCATCAAGCGCGCACCCTTGCCCGGTGCGACCGCACCCGCCGCGCTGTGGCGGGAGGAACTGACCGCGCTCGGCAAATTCACCCGCTGCACCGACGAGATGAAGGGCGCGGAGCCGCCGCAACTCTATCGCCTGTCGCGCACCGAAACGCTGATCCTCGTCCCCTGCGGCAGCGGCGCCTATAATTTCACCTCGGTCCCGGTCATCGCCACCGGCATCGCCGGCCGGCGCGCTTTCCGCCTCGCCAGCTTCGACTATAAACCAGGCTGGAGCGAGGAGGAGGCCCGGCCAATGCTGGTCAATGTCGGCTGGACCGCCGACAAGCTGCGGCTCGACAGCTTCGCCAAGGGGCGCGGCATCGGCGATTGCGGCGGCAGCGAAGCCTATGTCTGGGACGGCGCCCGCTTCCGCCTGATCGAAGCCACCAGCATGGGCGAATGCCGCGGCGCCTGGCACTGGATCAGGACATGGTCGGCGCAGGTGACGGAATAGTTTCACGGCAAAGCGCAGCTTGCGGCGGCCATCCCACGCAACCGCCGCGCCGCGCTTTGCAATGGAATTGGAACGATAGGCGGCCATATTGGCGCCATGATCCAAGCGTTACGCCAATCCACCGCCGCGACTGCCGCATCCACCCTGCCGAACCCGGTCCGCGCGGTGATCTTCGATATGGACGGCACCCTGCTCGATACCGAGGCGGCGCATCGGCGCGCCTTTGCCGAAACGGGCGAAGCGATCGGCTGGCCGATGGCGGATGACCTGTTGCTGTCGATGGTCGGCATCCACCGCGACGAAAATCAGCGGATGTTGGCGGCGCATCTGGGGCCGGACTTTCCGCTCGCTCGCTTCTACGCCGACAGCGACGCGCTGTTCGAGGCGGCTGTTGACGCCGGCATCCTGCTGCGCCCCGGCGCGCGCCTGCTGCTCGATCATCTGGCGCAGGCGGGCGTCCCGATGGCGCTCGCCACGTCGACCGCCGCACCCTATGCGCAGCAACGGCTGGAGAAGAGCGGCCTGCTCCATTATTTTGACGTGGTGGTGACGCGCAGCGATGTCGACCAGCCTAAGCCGCACGCGGAACCCTATCTGCTGGCGGCGCGTCTGCTGCGGGTCGATCCGGCGGACTGCGTTGCGGTCGAGGACAGCCATGTTGGCGTCCGCTCCGCCATGGCGGCGGGCATCGCGACGGTGATGGTGCCCGACCTGCTGCCCCCGACCGAGGAACTGGTCCTCGCCTGCGCGCAGATATTGCCCAGCCTCACCGACCTGCGCGACCTGTTGCTGGCGACGCAATAGGATGATGGGGCGACAAGCCCCTCTAGCCCGTCAATTCTTGCGCTGGGGCACCGTGAATGTGCCCGACACGCGCCCGCTGGGGCTGGTCGCGGCGCCGGGCACGCCGCCCGACGATCGACCGTCGACAGTCGATCGGCCGCTGTTGAGGTCCATGACCAGACGCCCGCCGCTCAGGCGGTTCGACCCCTGCGTCAGCGTGACATTGCCCAACATGGTGATGAGTTTGCTGTTGAGGTCGTAAATGGCCACGTTGCCGCGCGCAGTCTGATCCGCCTTGGTCACCACGACGTTGCCCGATGCGTCGATCCGGTCGATGTCCACGCCATTGGATCCGCCGCTCGGCTGCTTGCTATAGGCGACCGTCATGCGCGCGGCGTTCAGCGTCATGCCGGCCTGCGTCACCACGACATTACCCGATACCACGACGCGATCGGCGCGGTCCTGCACCTCGATCCGATCGGCGTTGAAATTGACGGGCGCATTGCTGTCATGATTTCTGAACACCTGCGCGAAGGAAGGGGCGCTCGCGCCGGCGAACATCATCGCGGCGGCGCCCACCAAGCCGGTCGAGAGCAGGATCAGGGTGCGTGTCATCAGTTTCGCCCTTTGAGGCCATTTTGTTCGATACGCAAGCTTGCCCGGCCATTCAATGTCACCGTGCGCGCGCCCATGTCCGCTTCCAGATGGTCGCCACTGAAGGTGCCGATCGGGATGCGCCCGTCCACGCGGCCCGCGCTGCGCATCCGCCGGGTCTTGAGGTCGATGCCGACGTCGCGGGTGGTCAGGCGATATCCGCCTGCAGCCTCGAACTGCACCGGCCCTTCGATGCCGACCCGCTCGGTATCCATGTCATATCGCCCCTTCTGCGCGGTCAGGACGGCGGGGCCGTCCGACAGCAGGATGCGCGCCGACATGCTGTTGAGGTCCACGATCGGTTCGCGCGAGCTTTTTTGCACCGCAGAGCCAGCGCGCAGCGAGAAGGGCTGGCCCTTGCTGTCCTCGCCGCGATACAGCGCCTCGGTCAGCCGCATCCGGTCCTTCGCCACCTCGACCTTGTTCTTGTCGAGCACGAAGCTGACCTTGTCGCCGCCGGTGAAGGGCGCGGTCGCCAGCAGCGCGGCCAGCACGCCGACCGCGACCGGCAGCCAGTTTTTGAGCAGCGCGACCAGCCGGTCGTGACTACCGCCCGGCTGCGCCCATAGGCGGCGGACATCGCGTTGCTGATCGGCCTGGACGGACATGGTTGGACCTTTCAGCCTGCGTCACATATGTGAGAAGATGTCGATTTCCGGCCATCCGGCCAGGTCGAGTTCGGCGCGATGGGGCAGGAAGTCGAAACAGGCCTGGGCCAGTTCCATCCGCCCTTCGCGGATCAGGCGCTTGTCCAGTTCGGCTTTCAGCGCATGGAGGTAGCGCACGTCCGAGGCGGCATAATCCTTCTGCGCGTCGGACAGGACGGGGCCGCCCCAGTCGCTCGACTGCTGCTGCTTGCTGATGTCCTGGCCCAGCAGTTCGCGGACCAGTTCCTTCAATCCATGACGGTCGGTATAGGTGCGGATCAGGCGCGAGGCGATCTTGGTGCAATAGACGGGCGCGGCGACCACGCCCATATAATATTTGATCGCTGCCAGATCGAACCGGCCGAAATGATAGAGTTTCAGCCGCTCAGGATCGGCCAGCACGGCGCGCAGGTTGGGCGCGGCGTAATTGCTGCCGGGCTTGAAGCGGACGAGATGCTCGTCGCCCTTGCCATCGCTGATCTGGACCACGCACAGGCGGTCGCGCGGGGTGATCAGCCCCATGGTTTCGGTGTCGATGGCGATCGGGCCGGGGGCGAGCACGCCAGCGGGCAGATCTTCTTCATGGAAATGGACGGTCATGCTCTTCCCTTATGGCGAAACAGAGCCGACCGCAATCAAGGCTTTGCCGGGCCGGATCTTCGCGACAAAAGGCCGTATTCGCTCGGCGAATGGTGGTCGTTGGAGGTCATTTTGGCCAATTGGAACGGAACAGGACCGCAACAGTGAAAATCATTCGCGCTGGTCTGAAAAGTTGATATAGTGATTCCCAAACCCGCGTCTGCGGTGGATTCTGCATGTCATTCGCCCGACATGTGTTTGTCCGATTGGTCTTGGGGCGAAGCGAAAGTGACTAACAGGGCATGAGTTTTGATAGAGGTCGCCGCGGCGGGCGCGGCAAGGACAAGCGCGACGGTTTCGGCGACGACAATTTCTACGATCAGGGCGGCCGCGGCGGCGGTGGCTTCGGCGGCGGTTTCGGCGGTGGTGATCGCTTCGGCGGCGGTGGCGGCGGCTTCGGTGGCGATCGTGGAGGTTTCGGCGGCGGTGATCGCGGCGGCGGCTTTGGCGGTGGTCGCAGTGGCGGCGGCTTCGGCGGCGGCGGCGGTGGTTTCGGCGGCGGCGGCGGCGGCGGCGGTGGTGGTCGCGGCATGCCTGCCCAGGTCGTCGGCGAAGGCAAGGGCGTCGTAAAATTCTTCAACGGACAAAAGGGCTTCGGCTTCATCGTTCGTGACGATGGCGGCGAAGACGTGTTCGTGCACATCAGCGCCGTCGAGCAGGCCGGCCTGACCGGTCTGGCCGAAGGACAGCCGCTCGGCTTCACCCTGGTCGATCGTGGCGGCAAGGTGTCGGCGACCGATCTGGTGATCGACGGTGAACCGCTCCCCGTCACCGATCGCGGTCCGCCGCGTGAAGCGCGTGAACCTCGCGCCGGTGGTTTCGGTGGCGCGCCGGACCGTGGCGGCCCGCAGCGTCAGTTGACCGGCGAGCGCTCCAGCGGCACCGTGAAGTTCTTCAACGCGATGAAGGGCTTCGGCTTCATTCAGCGTGATGACGGCCAGCCCGACGCCTTCGTGCACATCAGCGCCGTCGAACGCGCCGGCATGGCCGCCCTGAATGAGGGCGACCGGCTTGACTTCGAACTGGAAGTCGATCGTCGCGGCAAATACGCCGCGGTGAATCTCCAGTCTAAGGCCGACTAAGGCGCTGACGGATCATCCCTGTTACAGGGGAGAGGATAGGGAAGGGGTCGCCTGCAAGGGCGGCCCCTTTTTTTAGGGCGCTAGGTGCACGTTGCGTGGTCGATGCAATCCGAGCAGATAGCGCATCGCGCAGAAAAATAAGGCCCGCGCCTTCGCCTAAAAGGATATGAAAAAATAGAGCGCGCGACTTCCATTATATTTAACGACGCATTCTCTCGCAGATGTTGCGCTTGTTCCGTGAATTTAAGAGGTCTCTCTTCTTTCGCACGCCCATTGCAGAAAAGGCCGGCCCTCAACGGACCGGCCTTCTTTTAATCGAACAACTCTTCCAAAAAGCTTTTCTTTCGCTTTTTCGGGTAGCCCCGATCATCATCCCGATAATCGCGATCGGGACGATAGCTGGCCTGCCCAAAGGGCGCGGACGGCGGCGACGGGGCGATTGCCTGCCCCGACCGCTCGATGATCTTGTCCAACTCGCCCCGGTCCAGCCAGACGCCCCGGCATTGCGGGCAATAATCGATCTCCACCCCCTGCCGATCCGTCATCGCCAATCCGACATGACAGACCGGGCAGAGCATGGCCGATACGGCAGCCTGATCCCGCATCCGCTTATTCCCGCTCGCCGGTCAGGCTGAGCAGCATCTGGAACAGGTTGACGAAGTTCAGGTACAGCGACAGCGCGCCCATGACCTGCATCTTCTGCGCCACTTCATGCCGGGCATAGACGAAATAGTCCGACTTGATGCGCTGCACGTCCCAGGCGGTCAGGCCGGTGAAGACCACCACGCCGATGATCGAGATGACCATCTGCATCGCCGAAGACCCCAGGAAGATGTTGATCAGGCTGGCGACGATGATGCCGATCAGGCCCATCATGAGGAAGCTGCCCATCTTCGTCAGGTCGCGCTGGGTTGTATAGCCCCACAGTGCCATGGTGAGGAACATGACCGCGGCCGAGAAGAAGGCCTGGGCGATGCTGCCGCCGGTGAAGACCAGGAACACGCTGCCCAGCGACACGCCCATCACCGCCGCGAACGCCCAGAAAGTCATGCGCGCGGTCGCGGTCGTCATCCTGTCGATGCGAAAGCTGAAGAAGAACACGAAGGCCAGCGGCGCGAAAATCGCCACCCATTTGAGCGGCGTGCCGTAAATGGCGGCGGCCAGCGTCGGCATATTGCCGACCAGCGCCGCGACCAGGCCGGTGATGACCAGGCCAAGACCCATATTGCGGAAGACGCCCAGCATGTGTGCGCGCAGGCCGGCGTCGGTCTGCGCCGTCTGGCTGGCGCCATAGCCCGACATGCGAACGGGATTATTCATGGGAAACACTCACTCCATCATCCAATGTGGTTCGAGTGGCCCGGTGCGGTCTCCTGCGGCAACGAGAGGGGGCAAATTACCGCAAAACCAGCACCGGGCACACCCGATGCGGTCCGACATCGCGACAGGGATAAGGGGGAAATCCATGTCGCCAGAGGGGCCCGGCCCGCATCGACAATATCGGATGCTCAATGCCCGGCCGCAAGGGATGAGCCCGCCTGCAACATTTTATTACAATCTGACGATGTCGCGCACGTCATGGACAGCAGGTCATGGACGGGGGCGGCCCTGCGCGAAAGAGACAGCAAGTTGGACATTTGTATTGCTTCACCCATTGTCGTTACTTAGCTAAGTAACATAATGACCTCATGGGGATGGCAAGGAAGGATTGACCCTCACGACGCTTCGCGACATGGCGTATCCCATGTCCGACGACCAGCATATCCCCGCGCCGCTGCGCCTGTTCAACAGTCTGATCCGCACGATCGAGCCATTCGCGCCGATCGAGGATCATCATGCGCGCGTCTATAGCTGCGGCCCGACGGTCTATAATTACGCCCATATCGGCAATCTGCGCGCCTATGTCTTCACCGACACGCTGCGCCGGACGTTGTTGTGGAAAGGGCTGGCCGTCACCCACATCATCAACATCACCGATGTCGGCCATTTGACCAGTGACGCCGACGCAGGCGACGACAAGATGGAGGCGGCCGCGCGCGCATCGGCCAAGAGCATCTGGGATATCGCCGCCCATTATACGCAGGCCTTCAAGCAGAACATCGCCGACCTTAACATCCTGTCGCCCAGCGAATGGACGGTCGCGACCGACTATGTGCCGCAGATGATCGCCTTTGCCGAAAAGATCGCGCCGACACATTGCTATGAACTGGACAGCGGCCTTTATTTCGACAGCAGCAGCGTGCCCGATTATGGCGCGCTGGCCGGCGGCCGCGACGATGCGGCGCACGCCCGGATCGATCCCGTCGCGGGCAAGCGCAACCCATCCGACTTCGCGATCTGGCGCAAGTCGCCGCCCGGCGAGCAGCGCCAGATGGAATGGGACAGCCCCTGGGGCAAGGGCGCGCCGGGTTGGCATCTGGAATGTTCCGTCATGTCGCAGACCCGGCTGGGTCAGCCGTTCGACATCCACACCGGCGGCATCGACCATCGCGAAATCCACCATCCCAATGAAATCGCCCAGAACCAGGCTTTCCATGTCTGCTGCGGCGATCCCGGTGTGGCGGCGGCCGGCTTCACCGGCGCGCGCTGGTGGATGCACAACAACTTCCTGGTCGACCGCCAAGGCAAAATGTCAAAGTCGAAGGGCGGCTTCACTACCCTCTTCAGCCTCATCGACGCGGGCGTGCATCCCATCGCCTACCGTCTGTTGTGCCTGGGCGCCCATTACCGGTCCGAACTGGAATTCAGCGCCGACAATCTGGCCGCCGCGCTGACCCGGCTCAAGCGACTGATCATGGGGGTCGAGGGCCTGAAGGCCCGCGCCGAGGGCGTGACCTGGCAATCCCCGCGTCTCGACTATCTGCGCGCCAACCTCCATCCCAAGCTGACGCCGCTGCTCGAACAGTTCGACGCGGCGATAACCGACGACCTGATGACGCCGCGCGCCCTTCCGCTGCTGGAAGAGGCGATCGGCATCAAGAAGGTGCCGGTGGACGAAAAGCTCTGCCTGATCGCCGCCTTCGATCAGGCGCTGGGCCTGAACCTGCTGACGCTCAGCCGTGCGGACCTGCGCCTCCAGCCCAAGGATGCGCAGATCGCGCCGGAGGCGATCGAGGCCGAACTGGAGCGCCGCACCGTCGCCCGCGCCGAAAAGGACTTCGCCCTGTCGGACGAGATTCGCGACGCCCTGATCGCCCGCGGGGTCGAGGTGATGGACGGCGATCCGCTGCGTTGGGACTGGCGGCTGACGCTGGGCTGACGGTCAAGCACCGGCATCGGCCTTGACGGCCGCTTTCCGCCGACCCAAGAGACAGGCGGGTCGAGTCAAAAGCGGGGGTGGTGTCGTGCAGCTTTCCACGCGGTGTGCGGCCATGATTCTGGCGCTGGCCCTGCCGACCCATGCGGCGTCCGCGGCCGCCCCGACGGGGGCTTTTTCGCCCACCGACCTGCGCCATGCCCGGCTCTATTTGCTTGAACGGCAGGCGACTGCTCTGTTCGACAGCGACGATTATGCGCTGTCCATGTCGCAAAAGACCCGCGACGCCTGGACCCGACTGCATAGCGCCGCAATGAAGACAAAGGTCGCGGGCAAGCCCCACCCGCTCGCCGGGGTCGCCTGGATCAACCTATCCTCCATGGACCAGATCGACGGCAAGAATCCCGACGCGCTGGCCCATGCCAATGCAGGCCTGGCGCTGCTCGCGCCCTTCGCCGACGCCTATCCCGTGGCCTGGATGCAGGGCCTGTCGATCAAGGGCTATGTCCAGGCGGCGCTGGGCGACGTGACCGGCGCAGCGGAGATATTGGCGCAGGCCAGCCGCTATATGGACGGCTATATTGCTCGCACGCCGTCCGACAAGCTTGACCCGTCGACGCATATGCTGCGATCGAACATCGCCTTCTCCCACGCCCAGGCGCTGACCCGGCTTGGCCGCAATGACGAGGCGGTGGACGCGCAAAAAGCCAGCATGGAGGCGCGGATCGCGGCGGCCGGCCCCAACAGCCCCGACACGATCGGTTCTTATTACAGCTATGCGCAGATGCTTCAGCGCGCCGACCGCGATGTGGAGGCGGAAAAATATGCGCGCATGGCGGTCGACATCGCCACCGATCATGTCGACCGCAAACATCCCAGCTACGCTCGCGCACTCGAAGCGCTGGGCCTGCTGCTGTCGCGCACCGGACGGCGCAACGAGAGCCTCGATTATCTGCAGCGCGCCATCGCCATCAAGCGCGACACGGTCGGCGCCGGCAGCCTCTATTTCCAGTTCGGCCTGCAAAATCTCGGCACCGTGCTGTTGCCGCTGGAACGCTATGCCGACGCTGAAACCCTGTTCATGGAGGCGGAACGCGGCTTTCGTGGGATCGAAGGGGAAAATAGCCCGCAATCGGCTCGCGCCCTCGCCTTCGCCGCATCCGCAACGCTGGCAGAGGGGCGGCGCGACCAGAGTGTCGAGCGGTTCAACGCTGCATTGGCGCGGGTGCGCGCCGGATCGGACAAGGACCGGGATATCGGCCAGCGGGTCTATCCCTATCTCATCCCGGCTTTGATCGCCGCCGGACATGGCGAAGAGGCCCGCGCCGCCGCTGCCGCCTTTGCGGCTGAAACGCGCCAGCTCGACAATGCGCCTGCAATTCCCTTGGCGCAGGCGGCGATGCTGTCCGCCTGGACCGGATCGGACCAGGCGGCGCTCGGCGAGACGGCGCGACGCCTTGCCGGCCTGCTGCGCGACGATGCCAGTGTCCATGACGACGCCGAACTGACAGAGGAGCAGCGGGCCGCGCTCGACACGATCCTGGCGGTGGCGACGCAGGCGCAGGACGCCGCGCTGGCGCTGGACGCGATGGCGATCCTGGCCGGATCGCGCATCGCCCAGGCCAACCGGCTGGTCGCCCAGCGGCTGGTCGCCGATCCGGCGCTGGCTGCGCGGGTGCGCCGCCTGCAAGACCGTACCAAGACGCTTCAGGCCGCCGACAGCCGCCTGCTCAAGGCCTTGGCGACCGACCACGGCGTCGCGGCGGCCCGCACCGAACGCGCCGCCGTGGCGGCAAAGGTCGATGCCGAGCGCGCCGCCATCGCCCGCGACTATCCACGCTGGGTGGAGGCGAAGGGCGGCAAGCGGCCCGATCTGGAGACTGTGCGCGCCGGGCTGGGTGAGGACGAAGCGCTGCTGGCGGTGATGCCCGCTTTCAACGGAGTCTATCTGCTCGCGGTCAGCGCCGGGGGCACGCGGATCGAGCGGGCGCAGATGGATCGCGCCGCGCTGGTGGCGTTGGTGGGGCGGCTGCGCGGTTCGCTTAGTCCAGCCGGTTTCGACCAGGGCAGCGCACACACGCTATATCGCCAGATCTTCACCCCCGGCATCCTCGCCACGCTGGGCAAGGCGCGGATGCTGCGCATCGTGCCGACCGGCGCCTTCGCCTCGCTACCCTTCGGGATGCTGCCGCAGCGGCCGATGGCCGCGGTGACGCGCCATGCGCCCTGGCTGATCCGCCGCTTCGCAATCGAGGTGCAGCCCGGATTTACCGCGACCAGAGATCGGCGACAGCAGATGGCGGCGCGGAACCAGCGTTTTCTGGGCATTGGCGCGCCGCTGACCTTCGGCGCTGTCCAGACGACCGATGCGCCGCGCGGCGCCGGGGCGATGCTGGCCGCCAACGCCTATTTCCGCACTGGCGGCGCGGATGCGCGGGCGCTGTCGCAATTGCCGCCGCTGCCCGGATCGCAGGCTGAATTGCAAGCCGTAGCGCATCGCTTCGGCATGGATCGCACCACCTTGCTGATCGGACGGGACGCCAGCGAAGCTGCGCTGCGGGACCGTGACCTGTCCGGCTATGCCGTGATCCTGTTCGCGACCCATGGGCTGGTCAGCGGCGAGATGGAGGGCGTGACCGAGCCCGCGCTGCTACTGTCCCCCCCGGCCGCCGATGCGGTCGGCGACGACGGGCTGCTGACGGCGTCGGAAGTGGCGGCGATGCGGATCGGCGCGGACTGGGTCATCCTGTCGGCGTGCAACACCGCGGCGGGGAACGACGCGCAGGCCCCGGCCTATTCGGGGCTGGCGCAGGCGTTTCGCTATGCCGGGGCGGGATCGCTGCTGGTGTCGCACTGGCCGGTGCGGGACGACGCCAGCGCTTTCGTCACATTGGAGACGGTGAAGGGCGCGGCGCGCGGCCTGCCCCGCGCCGTGGCGCTGCAGCGGGCGATGCTCAAGCTGATCGGATCGAAGCGGCCCGGCGCCGCCCAGCCCTATATCTGGGCGCCGTTCATCCTGATGGGGCGTTAACCCGCTTCGAGCGCCGCGCCGGCCTCCATCCAGATTTCCTCGGCGCTCTCCAGCTTCTTTTCAACCTCGGCCCGCTTCATCATCAGCTGGCTGGTGGTCATCTTCGCTTCCGCGCCGGTCGCCGCCTTGGGGTCGGACAGGACCGTATCGATACGCTTGCGCTCGGCGATCAGGGTGGTCATTTCGCGCTCCGCCTTGTTGACCGCGTTTTTCAGCACCTTCTGCTTTTCGCGCCATTCGGCGGCGGCCTTCTTGTCCGCCTTGCGATCGACCTTCGGGGCGTCGCCGCTGCTGCTGTTGCCGTCCGCCTTGCGCAGGATGATGTCGGTATAGTCATCGAGCGATCCGTCGAACGGCTGGGCGGTGCCGTTGTCGACCAGCACCAGACGATCGGCGACCAGTTCGATCATGTGCCGGTCGTGCGACACGATCACCACCGCGCCGCTATAGTCGTTGAGCGCCTGGACTAGCGCTTCGCGACTGTCGACGTCGAGATGGTTGGTCGGTTCGTCCAGGATCAGCATGTGCGGCGCGTCGCGGGTGATGAGCGCCAAAGCCAGACGGGCGCGCTCGCCACCGGACATGGAGCCGACCTTCTGCACCGCGCGCTCGCCGGAAAAGCCGAAGCGGCCGAGTTGGGCGCGGACCGCGCCGGGCGTCGCGCCCTTCATGACGCGGGTCATATGTTCCAGCGGCGTGTCGGTGACGTCCAGTTCCTCCACCTGATATTGGGTGAAATAGCCGACATTCATCTTGGGCGAGCTTTGCATCGTCCCTTCCATCGGGGCGAGTTGCGCGGCGATCAGGCGGGCCAGCGTCGTCTTGCCGTTACCGTTGCGGCCGAGCAGCGCCAGGCGGTCGTCAGGATCGATGCGCAGGTTGATACGCTTGAGGATCGGCGTTTCGGTGTAGCCGACCGAGGCCATGTCCATGGTGATGAGCGGCGGCCGCAGTTCGGCCGGGCTGGGAAAGCCGAAATGCAGCGTCGGATCTTCGCTGGCCGCGGCGATGGGCTGCATCCGGGCCAAAGCCTTGGCGCGGGACTGGGCCTGTTTCGCGGTCGAGGCGCGGGCCGAGTTGCGGGCGACATAGTCCTGCAACTTTTCGCGCTCCGCCTGCTGCTTGGCGCGGGCGGATTCGAGTTGGGCGAGCCGTTCGGCGCGCTGCCGTTCGAAGGCGTCGTAACCACCGGGATAGAGGGTGACCTTCCCTCCTTCCAGATGTAGGATATAGTCGACCACATTGTTGAGCAGGTCGCGTTCGTGGCTGATGACGACCACGGTGCCGCGATAGGCCTTGAGGAAATTTTCCAGCCAGAGCGTGGCTTCGAGGTCGAGATGGTTCGACGGTTCGTCGAGCAGCAACAGGTCGGGGTTGGAGAAGAGCAGCGAAGCGAGCGCCACGCGCATTTTCCAGCCGCCCGAATAGCTGTCGAGCGGGCGGCCCTGCATTTCCTCGTCAAAGCCGAGGCCGACGAGGATGCGGGCGGCGCGGGCGGGGGCGGTATAGGCGTCGATCGCCGTCAGCCGCTCGTAAATATGGCCCAGGCGATCGGGGTCTTGCGTATGCTCCGCCTCCGCCATCAATTCGGCGCGTTCCTTGTCGGCTTCGAGCACGGTGTCGAAGGGGGTCGCGGTGCCGGACGGGGCTTCCTGCGCGATATAGCCCAGCCGCGTGTCGCGGGGCATGTCGCACGACCCTTCGTCGGGATCGAGCTGGCCGATCATCACCTTCATCAGCGTGGACTTGCCCGCGCCGTTGCGGCCGATGAGGCCGACACGGCTGCGCGGCGGCAGGGCGGCGGCGGCACGATCGAGAATGACGCGGCCGCCAAGGCGCACGGTGATGGCGTTGAGATTCAGCATGGGCGCGCCCTTAGCATGGGTGCGCGGGGTCGGAAAGCCGTGGTCGCGGCGTTTTGCAAGGCGGCGTGGCGTTGCGAAGTTCACACCGTCGTGGCTGACGCAAAAGCGTGGGGACGGACGGGTGGTGTGGATTTCGCAATAGGAGAATTTTTGCGAAATGGGGGTGGGCCGCGCGGGGGTGTGGCGCGGTGGGCGGGAGGCGGACGGTGGGAAAGAGCCGAGGGAATTATGGCATGGGTGGCGGGGTGTAGGACAGAGGGGAAGTGGCCGGTAGGCGACCGTCCGGTTTGGGCTTGGCATCTGGCGAAGCTGACCTTTGCTTGCGTCACGTCAGTACCAAGCCATCATTCCAACAGCGAATGTTTGGACCGGAGCAGTTACTGAAACCCATTGGTCAGGTAATGACGTACATCACGGATCATAAGCTCCACATCGTCACGACTGAACTCGTCCCACTTGCCGTGTGCGGCTGAATTGCGGATATTGGCAATCGCCGTGATGCGCTTTTGGATAAGCTTGGTGAACCGCCCCACCTTGGCGAGGTCTGCATTCATCTTATCGAGCCTTGGCCTGCTATCGAGTTCGATCGACTCGTCAGTGCAAAGAGTGCGCAAAGCCGTTTCCAGAACCGCACCCGCAATCACGGCTGCCGGACCATGGTATCCTTTGCCCGTTAGTTCCTCGGCCTGCTCCAGTTCATCGTCAAACAGCTCACTTGCAACCAGATCTCGGATTGAGGCACACAGGCCATTGTCGTAGTCATCCTGCGCGGCAATCAAGACGGCCCGCTGCGCTTTGAAAATGCCATAGTTGGTCGACCAATTTTTGCCCTCTTTGCCCTGAAATTCCTTTAGATGAATAGAATCCGACCCGCAGGCTAGGCGGAGCAGATTTTGCACCTTGATGCCCCAAGTGGTAAAAGCCTCATGGTCAATATATTCCGCTGAGCCATACATCGCCGAGCTGTCGGTATGCTTTGTGCTCTCCAGCTTTACAGCCTCCTCCAAGAGCTGCGCGAAGCGGCTGAAAATTTTGGTTCTGCTTGTCATCTTAGCCCAAGTCCCTTCGATTGCCTCAGGCCCTATCTAATCTGAATGTCTGGTCAGAGGCGTGCTAAAAACTCGCCTGAATGGCTTAGATTGGCGCAATCTCGACAGCCCCCACCCCAACCCCTCCCCTGAAGGGGAGGGGCTTTAGGCTCTACCCCTTCGCCGGTCCCTGCGCATAAAGCGTAAACTCGCCCTTCAATCCGCCCACGCTCGATTGCCCGACCCACAGGTCGAACGCGCCGGGTTCGGCGATGCGCTGGCTTCGGGCGCCGACGAATTCCAGATCGACGCGCGACAACGAGAAGCGGACGGTCTTGCTTTCGCCCGGCGCCAGCGTCACGCGGGCCATGCGTTTGAGTTCGCGGATCGGGCGGGTGCGGCTGGCGACGCGGTCGCGGGTGTAGAGCTGGACCACTTCGCTGCCCTTGCGGTCGCCCTTGTTGGTGATGCGGGTGGTCACTTCGATCGCGGCGTCCCAGCGGAGCGCGCTATCGGACAGTTTGAGCTGGTCCAGCACGAAATCGGTATAGGTCAGGCCGTGGCCGAAGGGGAAACGGGCGCTGTTGTCGGTGGTGGCGTAGCGGGCCTTATATTCGGTGCTGCCATTGCCCAGCACCGGGCGGCCGGTCGATTTGCGGTCATAATAGAAAGGCTCCTGCCCGCTTTCCCAGGGGAAGCTGACGGGCAGTTTGCCCGATGGATCGACCTTCCCCAGCAGGATGTCGGCGATGGCGTGGCCCGCCTCGCTCCCCAGGAACCAGGTGGCGAGGATCGCCTGCGCATTGGCGACGCCGTCATGCAGGGCGAGCGCGCGGCCGTGGCGCAGCAGGATGATGACCGGCTTACCGATGGCCGCGACCGCGTCGGCCAGCGCCTGTTGCGCGGGCGGGATTTCGATGACGGTGCGGGACTGGGCTTCGCCCGACATGGCCTGCGATTCGCCGATGGCGAGCAGGACGATGTCCGCCGCTTTGGCCGCCGCCACCGCCTGGGCGATGCCGCCCTCGATCGGCCCGCTGATGTCGCTGCCGCGCGTGACGGTGAGTTTCGTCGGGTCGGGGAGCGAGGCGCGCAGGCCCGTGGCGATGTCCACGCCCTTGTCCGGATCGCCATAGAAGGCCCAGGGGCCGTAGAGATTGGCGGTGTCCTGCGCGAAGGGGCCGATGAGGGCGATGGCCTGCCTCCTGGCCGGGTCGATCGGCAGGACGCCTTCATTTTTGAGCAGCACGACCGATCGGGTGGCGGCTTCGCGGGACAGGGCGCGGTGGGCTGGGGTGAAGATGCGGGTCTTTTCCGCTTCCTCGTTCAGCGACCGCCAGGGGTTGTCGAACAGGCCGATGGCGGCCTTCACATAGAGGATGCGGCGCACGGCGACGTCGATCGTGCCCATCGGCACCGCGCCGCTCTTCACCAGATCGGGGAGGTAGCGGATATAGAGGCCGCTCTGCATCGACATGTCGACGCCTGCGAGGACGGCGAGGCGGGCGGCGTCGCGGTCATCCTCCGCAAAGCCGTGGGCGACCAGTTCTTCGTCGGCGGTGTAATCGGAAAAGACGAAGCCGCGAAACTGCATCTCGCCGCGCAATATGTCGGTGAGGAGTTCGCTGTCGGCGGTGGCGGGGACGCCGTTGATCTCGTTGAAGGCGGCCATGGTGGTGAGCGCGCCGGCCGCGAACGCCTTGCCAAAGGGGGGCAGATGGGTTTCGCGCAGCGTTTCCTCGCTGATGTCGACATTGCCATATTCCAGGCCCGCGGCGACCGCGCCATAGGCGGCGAAATGTTTGGGGCAGGCGAGCAGCGCGTCGTCGCGGCGCAGGTCGCGGCCCTGATAGCCGCGGATGCGGGCGGCGGAGAGGAGGCCGGTGAGGGTCACATCCTCCCCTGCCCCCTCCACTACGCGGCCCCAGCGCTGGTCGCGGGCGACATCGACCATGGGGGCGAAAGTGAGGTGGAGGCCCGCGGCGGTGGCTTCGATCGCCTGGGCGCGGGCGGTGCGCTCGCACAAAGCGGGGTCGAAGCTGGAGGCTTCGGCGAGGGGGACCGGGAAGATGGTCTTGAGGCCGTGGATGACGTCGCCCGCGAAGAGCAAGGGGATGCCGAGGCGGCTGTCCTTGACCGCGATCTCCTGCGCGCGGCGGCCGCCTGCGACGCCGATGCCGTTGAAGAGGCAGCCGACCCGGCCCTTGCGGATTTCCTGCGCGAGGCGCTTTTCGTCCTGGATGCCGACCTGCGGGTTGGGGGGATTGAAGGGGCGGAAGCTGTCGGCGAGGCAGGTCATTTGCCCGGCCTTTTCCTCCAGCGTCATCTTCGCGATCAGGGCGTCGACGCACGCCACGTCGGTCTGCGCCAGGGCGCGGCGGGGGAGGCCGAGGGCGAGGACGCCGCCCAGCGTGCGGATGAGAAGGTCGCGGCGATCGAAGGTCATGTGGGGAGGGCGTAACCGGACAAGGATGAATGAAACTTGTCCAGCCAACGCGAGCGCGCGGATTTTGTTGCACCGCGGCAACGACCCTGCGGCGCGGCGCGTTCGTCCGCGGTGGGGGCCAGCGATGCGGGGAATGTCTGGGGAAGGCTATGGTGGACGCACTTGGGCTCGAACCAAGGACCCGCTGATTAAGAGTCAGCTGCTCTACCAACTGAGCTATGCGTCCACACCGGCCTGTTCCGGTCCGTTAAAGGACCGCCTGCATCGGCCCGATGCAGTGGTGGACAGGGCTGGATTCGAACCAGCGTACGGGAAACCCGGGCAGATTTACAGTCTGCTGCCTTTAACCACTCGGCCACCTGTCCAGTGCCCTGCGCGACAAGAAATTTGCGTTCCCGCCTCGCTGGAGGCGGCTCAATGGCGAAAGGAGACTTGCCTGTCAATGGGGTGATGTGAAAAGAGCGCAATCATGAAAAAGCCCAATCGCTCCACCAAGTCCAAGGGCGCCTTTCCGCGCTTCTATGGTCGTCACGCCGTCATAGCGGCGCTCGCCAACCCTAACCGCATCGTGCGCAAGATATGGGGCACGCGCGAAGCGCTGGGCGCCCTCGATCTGCCGCCGGTGCTGCCGATCATCTATTCCGACGTCGC
The DNA here is from genome assembly GCF_028538045.1 of Sphingobium sp. AntQ-1. Lineage (NCBI taxonomy): Bacteria > Pseudomonadati > Pseudomonadota > Alphaproteobacteria > Sphingomonadales > Sphingobiaceae > Sphingobium > Sphingobium sp. AntQ-1. The sequence goes on along the minus strand of NZ_CP117158.1, from coordinate 1,391,014 downwards.
CGACATGGGCCGCATGGTCCCGTCCGACGCGCCGCACCAGGGCATCGTCGCCGAAGTCGAGCCGCTGGACGATGTCTGGCTGGGCGAGATATTGGAGGAAGGCCAGGACGACAGGCGGCCGATCCTGGTGCTGGACCAGGTGACCGATCCGCATAATGTCGGCGCGATCCTGCGCTCCGCCGCCGCTTTCGACGCGCTGTGCATCGTCACGCAGGACCGGCACGCCCCGCCCGAATCGGGCGTGCTGGCGCGCGCGGCGTCGGGCGCGCTGGAAAATGTGCCCTGGGTGCGGGTGGTGAACCTGGCCCGCGCGCTCGAAGAGATTGCCGAAGCGGGCTATTGGCGCATCGGGCTGGACGGCGACGCCGACACCATATTGGGCGAGGCGATCGGCGAATCGCGTGTCGCCCTGGTGCTGGGGGCCGAGGGCGAAGGGCTGCGCCACAATACGATCGCCCATTGCGACATCATCGCCAAGCTGCCGATCAGCCCGCGGATGGAGAGCCTGAACGTGTCGAACGCCGCAGCGATCGCGTTGTACGCCGCAACGGTTCGCTAACCGGCCTATAGAAAGGAAGCGCCATGGACCGCCTGTATCGCACCCTGGGGGCGCTGGCGGGGCTGCTGGCGCTCTCCGCCTGCCTGGTGACGCCGGGCGCGTTCGAATCGAGCCTGGACATCCGTGCCGACCGCAGCTTCGCCTTCGCCTATAAGGGCGAGATATTGGCGTCGGACATGGGCAAGAGCGGCCTGGCCGGCGGCGGGCCCTCCACCGACGACACGCAAGACGACGCCGAGGCCGCGCCGACGCTGATGCAGATCGCCGCGCGCGACGAGGATTTCAGCGACGCGGTCGCCGATGGCGCGGACAAGGGCGACGAGGCGCAGATGCTGGCGATCGCCGCCGCGCTGACCAAGGAAAAGGGGTTTCGCTCGGCCCGCTACATGGGCAACCGCAAGTTCGAGATCGATTATGCGATGACGGGCAAACTGACCCACGCCTTCCTCTTCCCCTTCAACATCGACGCCCAGATCATACTGCCCTTCGTCGCGGTGGAACTGCGCGGCGACGACCGGGTGCGGGTCAAGGCGCCCGGCTTCGCCAACGGGTTCGACAAGAGCCAGGGACCGGCCGGCATGGGAAATGGGGCAGGGGACGAGGCGGCCAAGGCGCTGAACGGCCGCTTCACGCTGACAACCGACGCGGACATCGTCAGCCAGAATCAGGAAGAGGGCGCGCAAACCACGCCGCAAGGCAAGCGGATCATCTGGACGATATCGCCGCTGACCAGCGATGCCCCAGCGGCCACGCTGCGGGTGAAGCCATAATGGCATAATGGCATAATGGCGTGTTTCCGCGGAGGCGGGAACCCAGTTCGGACGTTTCGACTGGGTTCCCGCCTCCGCGGGGACACATATATTCGCATCACAGGTCATGCTTTGGTGCGACAAGACATATCGCACCCGCCATGTTCAAAGACGCTTCAGTCTTCCGGCGCGATGGTGACGCGCAGGCCGTCGAGCGAATCGCTCAGCATCACCTGGCAGGACAGGCGGCTGGTTTCGTTGCGATGGTCGGAACTGTCGAGCAGGTCGTTTTCGTCCTCACTCATGGCCGGCAGCGCGTCGGCGAAGGCCGGATCGACATAGACATGGCAAGTCGCGCAGGAGCAGCAACCGCCGCACAGCGCCAGCAATTCGTCAAAACCGTTGTCGCGAATGATTTCCATCACCGACAGGCCATTGTCGCCATCGACAGCCTGTTCTTCACCTGCACGGTTGACCACGATCAATTTCGGCATCTATCCAATCCCCTCGAATTTTCTCCGCCGCTCTGACCCACAGACGCCGGGAAATCAAGGGCTGGACAGCAGAGACATGGTTACAAGTGCAGAAGAGTTGCGCGCCAGCCTGGACGCCATCGCATTGTTGGAGCCTGGCTTTGGCGCGGCGATCGGCCGGGTGGGCTATCCCGCGCCGCGCGCGCGGGCGCCCGGTTACGAAACGCTGCTCCGGACCATCGTTGGCCAGCAGGTCAGCGTGGCGGCCGCGGCGGCGGTGTGGCGCAAGCTGGAAGCGGAACTGGGCGAAGGCTGCGTGCCCGACGCACTGATCGCGCGCGACTTCGACACTTTGCGCGCCTGCGGCCTGTCCCGTCAGAAACAGGGCTATGCCCGCAGCCTGGCCGACCTGATCCTGTCGGGCGCGCTGGATCTGCACGCCTTGCCCGCCGATGACGAGGAGGCGATCGCCCAACTCGTCCGCATCAAAGGCATCGGCCGCTGGTCGGCGGAAATCTACCTGCTGTTCGCGGAGGGGCGACCCGACATCTGGCCCGCCGGCGACCTGGCGGTGCAGATCGAGATCGGCCGCATCCTGGGCCTGCCCGAACGGCCGAGCGAAAAACTGACCCGCGAAGTCGCCCAAGCCTGGCGCCCGCATCGCGGCGCCGCCGCGATCATGGCCTGGCACCATTATAACACCGAGGTATTTTGACATGACTCTCCCGCACGCCCGCTACATCGTCCTTCAACATGAGGGCGTCTGGAAGATCAATCTGGACAACAGATATTACGGCCCGTTCCCGACGCAGGCTTTGGCCGTGGACAGCGCCACCGGCACGGCGCGGCAGGCGAGCGAGGCGGGCTATCCCGCGTCGGTGCTGTTGATGCATGGGGCGCAGTTCGAAACGCTGTGGACCAGCGTTGCGGACTGACCTGTCCTTTAGGGCAGGTTTTGGAGCGCAGCGGAACCAAGCGGCGGCCAGGGACTTTATTGGCTCCAAGTTCAACGGATCAGGTGATGAGCAAGAAGGTTCTGATAGTCGAAGACGAAATTTTCGTCGCATTGGAGATCGAGCAGATTGTCGAAGACGCTGGATTCCAGGTCGGGGCGATCGCCGCCGACCGGGAAGGCGCGCTCGCCTGCGCACAAGATTGCGATATAGCGCTGGTCGACCTCAACCTGCGCGATGGCCCGACCGGGCCGCAGATCGGCATGGAACTGGCGGCGCGTCACGGCATCCGCGTGATCTATGTGACCGCCAATCCGTCGCAGATCGGCGCGGCGTCGATCGCGGCGCTGGGCGTCATCACCAAGCCGTTCCGTGCCCATAGCATCAGCGCGACGCTACAACTGGCCGCTGCCGAGCAGCCCGACCTGACCGCTGCCGAAATTGCCGGCTTCACGCCGTTTCCGCTGCCCGGCTCATGGAACGCGATGGAATCCAGAGGCTGAGACGCAGGCCGTCCGGCCGCCAGTCGCGTTCGATCCGGCCACCCAGTTGCCGTTCGACGCTGAGCGTCATCAATCGGCTGCCGAACCCATCGAGGCGGCCGGGCACGACCGGCGGGCCACCTTCTTCGCGCCAGTCGATGCGCACGTCGCCCCGTTCCACCGACACATGCAGATGCACCATGCCGTTGGCCACCGACAACGCGCCATATTTGGCCGTGTTGGTCGCCAGTTCATGGAACAGCAGCGCCAGCGGCGTCGCCGAGCGATCATCGATCGCCGGGTCATCGCCCGACAACGCAATGCGCGATCCCGCCGCACCGCGATAGGGCGCGAAAATCTGGTCGAGTATGCCCCACAGGCTGCCCTGCCCGCCGCCCGCCTGCGGCGCAGATTCGGCGCTGTGCGGCCGCACGAAATCATGGGCGCGGCCCAGAGCCAGGATGCGGTCGCGCAGATCGTCGGCCACATCGGCGATTTCAGGGTGCTGCCGCGCCGACAGGCCGATCAGGCCCGCGATCACCGAGAAGATATTCTTGATCCGGTGCGATAGTTCATGCGCGATCATCTCGCGCTCTTCCATCATCAGCTTTTGTTCGTGGATTTCGGTGCAGGTGCCGATCCAGCGTATGATCATGCCGTCGCCATCGCGGATCGGCAGCGCCCGGCCCAGCGTCCAGCGATAGTCGCCGCTATGGTGCCGCAGCCGATATTCGATTTCGTAAGGCTCGCCGGTGGCCAGGCTGTGGCGCCAGCGCGCCCAGGCGCGATCCTGATCGTCGGGATGGAACATGCCGTTCCACGCCGCGCCATCGGTCGATCCGGTCGGCACGCCAGTATAGTCGTACCAGCGCGCGTTATAATAATCATGATAGCCGTCGGGCAGGGTCGACCAGACCATCTGCGGCATCGCATCCGACAGGGTCCGAAACATGCGGTCGCTTTCGGCGACGGCGGCGGCGTCCATGCGCTGGCGCAGGATCATGTCGCGGTCGCGGCGGCGCCCTTCCAGTTCCACCATCACCTGGCGGGCGAGCAGGGTCAGGCCCTGTCGCTGCAACGGGGTCAGGTCTGCGCGCGGGACGGTGTCGATGACACAGAGCGCGCCCAGCGCTTCGCCATCCGCCCCCACCAGCGGCGCGCCGGCGTAGAAGCGTACATAGGGCGGGCCGGTGACCAGCCCATTGTCGGCGAAGCGGGGGTCGCGGGTCGCGTCGGGGACGAGGAAGATATCCGCGCCCAGCATCGCCAGCGCGCAGAAGGAGACGTCGCGCGGCGTTTCTTCGGCATCGATGCCGACGCGGGACAGGAAGCGTTGCCGCACATCCTCCACAATGCTGACCAGGGCGATCGGCACGCCGCACAATTGCGCGGCGAAGCCGGTGATCTCGTCCAGGTTACGGAAGCCGCCGGCATCCAGGTCGTAGAGCGACAGCAACGTCGCCCGATCGGTCGCCAGTCCGCGTTCCTCAGCCATCGCTGACCCGCTCGATATCGGCGCCGACGGCCGATAGCTTTTCCTCCAGCCGCTCATAGCCGCGATCGAGATGATAGACGCGCTGCACCTGGGTTTCCCCTTCGGCGGCCAGACCGGCGAGGATGAGGCTCATCGAGGCGCGCAGGTCGGTCGCCATCACCGGCGCGCCGACCAGCCTGTCGACGCCGCGCACGACGGCGGTGCGGCCGTTGACGGCGATGTCCGCGCCCATGCGCGCCAGTTCGGGCACATGCATGTAACGATTTTCGAAGATGGTTTCGGTCAGGACCGACGCGCCGTTCGCCTTGGTCAGCATCGCCATGAACTGCGCCTGCATATCCGTCGGGAAGGCCGGGAAGGGCGCGGTCGACAGGGTCAGGGGCTTCAGTTTGCCATCGGACGATATGCGGATGCCGTTCTTGTGCGGATCGACCTGAACCCCCGCGTCGCGCAGCGCGGCGAGGATGGCGTGCATGTCGTCGGCATTGGCGCCGATCAGATCGACCGATCCGCCGGTGATGGCGGCGGCGCAGGCGTAGCTGCCCGCTTCGATCCGGTCGGGCATGACGCTGTAGGTTGCGCCATGCAGCCGCTCGCGACCGTGGATGACCAGCTTGTCGGTGCCGATGCCCTCAATATCCGCGCCCATGGCGACGAGCAGGTTGCAAAGGTCAACAATCTCCGGCTCGCGCGCGGCGTTTTCCAGGATGCAGGTGCCCTTGGCGAGCGACGCGGCCATCACCGCATTTTCGGTGGCGCCGACCGACACCACCGGAAAGGTGTAGATGCCGCCCGGAAGGCCGCCGTCCGGCACGCTGGCGCGCACATAACCCGCGGTCGTTTCGAGCGTCGCGCCGAAGGCTTCGAGCGCTTTGAGATGCAGGTCGATCGGGCGGTTGCCGATGGCGCAGCCGCCGGGCAGCGACACGCGCGCTTCGCCGACACGGGCGAGCAGCGGGCCGAGCACCAGGATCGACGCGCGCATCTTGCGCACGATGTCATAGGGCGCTTCGGTCGAGGTGACGCGGCCCGCGCGCATGGTCAGGACGCGGCCGAAATCCTCCGGCCGGGCGCCCTCTATCATGGTCGATACGCCCAACTGGTTCAGCAGATGGCCGAAACTGTCGACGTCGGCCAGCCGCGGCAGGTTGCGCAGCGTCACCGGCTCGTCGGTCAGCAACGCGCAGGGCAGCAGCGTCAGAGCGGCGTTCTTCGCGCCGGAGATGGGGAGGCGGCCATTGAGCGCGTTGCCGCCGCGGATGTGAATGCGGTCCATTGGACAGGGTTCATAGCGTCTATTGCGTCCCTTGCAAGGCAGCTCGACCGCCATTCGACATGGTTAATCTGGCGCGGCGGCAAACATATGCAACATAATTGCAAAGCGGGCGGCAACCTTGATCGAGTTTAGTGCGCATCCTGAAAATGCAGCCAAAAGGCGCATGGGGCGTTCTGCCATCGTAACGACAATTGGAAAAAGGTGTTTTGGGTGGCGACGAGCTGTTTCGCGGAAAGGCTGGCAAAACAGGTGCCCCTGTCCGACGCGGAAAAAAGGGCGTTGATTCGGCTTGAGGAAAATCCGCGCAAGGTGAAGCGCGGCGGAATGATCCAGCGGGTCAACGACACGGTGACGGAATTGTTCGTGCTGCGCGAAGGCCGTGTGATGAGCTTCGTCATCCTGCCCGACGGCAGTCGCCAGATTCTGCGCGTCTATTTCCCCGGCGATTTCATCGGGTCCGCCAGCACCATCTATAGCAAGGCGCCCGAATCGCTGGTTGCGCTGTCCGATGTGATCGTGTGCCCGTTCGACAAACATGCGCTGCGCCGGCTGCTGGAGGAATCGCCGCGGGTCGCGGCGCTGCTGTTCCTGCTGTCCAATGCGGAGCGGGTGGCGATGACCGACCGGCTGGCCGCGCTGGGGCGGACATCGGCCAAGGCGCGCGTCGCCGCCTTCCTGCTCGACATGTTCGACCGGCTGCGCGTCACCGACGACAGCATCGTCGACAGTTTCGACCTGAAGCTGACGCAGGAGGAAATCGGCGATTCGATCGGGTTGACGTCGGTCCATGTCAACCGGATGATCCGGCAGATGGAGCTGGAAGGCCTGATCAGCCGATCCAACGGGCGCATCACCCTCAACGACATGGCCCGGCTGGAGGAGATTGGCCATTATACCAACCGCCTGAAAGACATGGATCTGGACTGGTTGCCGGTCAGCTAAGCTATTTGCTGTCCCTGCGATCGGGTGCGAAGCAGCGATCGCAACGACGCCAGCAAGTGACGCCCGGCATTGCCATCACCGGGGTCAGCCCGCGTTCGGGATAGAGGCCCGCCAGGATCGCGGGCGACACGCCTTCGGGCGCGGCGCGATTGTGGCACATCAGGCAGTTGCGGACATATTTGGCGCGGGTGAGCGCCGAATGATCCTCCTGCGCGAAGGCCGCGCCCGGAGGCAGGAGCAAGAGCGCCGCCAGCGCCGCTGGCCGCCGCCTCACGCCATCAACTCGACATCCCAATAGAGCCAGTCGTGCCAGCTTTCGTGCAGATAGCCGGGCGGAAAGGCGCGGCCATGTTCCTGCAAATGCCAACTGGTCGGGCGGATCGGTTCGACATGCAGGCGCATCCCCGCCTGCTTGGGCGTGCGCCCGCCCTTTTTGAGGTTGCAGGGCGAACAGGCGGTCGCGACATTTTCCCAGGTGGTGCGCCCGCCCGCGCGGCGGGGCACGACATGGTCGAAGGTCAGGTCGCTCGTCGTGCCGCAATATTGGCAGGAGAATTTGTCGCGCAGGAACAGGTTGAATCGGGTGAAGGCGGGATGTTCGGACGGACGCACATATTGTTTGAGCGCGATCACCGACGGGATCTTCATGTCCAGGCTGGGGCTGTGGACCTGCCGCTCATAGCTGGCGATGATGTCCACCCGGTCCAGAAACACCGCCTTGATAGCGGTCTGCCAGGGCCAGAGGCTCAGGGGATAATAGCTGAGCGGCGTGTAATCTGCATTGAGCACAAGCGCCGGGCAGTTTTCCGGGTGCCGTATAAGGTCGGGATGGTACATAGAAACGCTTCTACCCCCTTGCCGACGCCGCTGATCCACCAACAACGTGACATGAGCATGACAGCATTAACGAATATCGCTCGTCAAGAGCCTGTATGACTCTATCCGCCGCACTACCGCATATGGTGACCCGCTTCGCCCCCAGCCCCACTGGGTTGCTGCATGTCGGCCATGGCTGGTCGGCCCTGATGGCACATGACTTGACCCGCGCGGCCAGCGGCGCCTTTCGCCTGCGGATCGAGGATATCGATGGCGCCCGGAGTCGGCCCGATCATGTCGCGGGCATCATCGCCGACCTGACATGGCTGGGCGTGGCGTGGGACGGCGATATCGTCTTCCAGTCGCAGCGGCTGGACGCCTATGAAGCGGCGTTGGAATTGCTCCGCGCGCAAGGGCTGCTCTATCCCTGCTTCTGCACGCGCGCCGACATCCAAGCCAGCCTGACCGCGCCGCACGGGCCGGAGGGGCCGGTCTATCCGGGGACATGCCGGGGCTTGAGCGATGCCGGGCGGGCGCGGCGGATTGATGCCGGGGAGGCCCATGCCTGGCGCATCGACATGGCTCAGGCGGTGGCGCGGGTTGGGGCGTTGACATGGGCAGCGCTCCCTTTTCCGCCCGGCCTCGATACCAACCGCAGCATAAATGCCAATCCCATCGCCCATGGCGACGTCGTTCTGGCGCGCAAGGACGCGCCGGCCAGCTATCACCTGTCCTGCACGCTGGACGATGCGGCGATGGGCGTGACCCATGTGCTGCGCGGCGACGACCTGCGCAGCGCGACCGACATTCACCGGCTGCTGCAGGCGCTGCTGGGCCTGCCCAGCCCCGCTTATGTCCACCATCCCCTGCTGGTCGGGTCGGACGGCAAGCGCCTGGCCAAGCGCAGTGGGTCGATCGCGATCGCTCAATTGCGCGCGCAGGGCGTTGCGCCCGACGCGCTGGCCGCCGACCTGCGCGCAGGACGCTTTCCGGTTGGAATCGCGCTGGCGAGCGCCTAGACTGGTCCCATGAACACGATCCTCGTCATCGCCCTGATCCTTGCCATGATCGCCACGCTGGTCGCGCTGATCCGGGGCATCGTCGCCTTTCTCCAGACCACGAAGGAAGAGCTGAACCTGCCCGAAGGCGCGGTGCGGCCGTCCAGCCTGAAACAGAATAAGATGATGATGAACCGCATCCTGTTCCAGGCCGCGGCGATCATCATCGTGGCGATCTTGCTGATGGCCAAGGGGCATGGCTGAGGCCAGCAACTTGCCCTGTTGTCACGCCGTTCGTGCTGAGTAGGGACTGAGCTTGTCGAAGGTCCATATCGAACATGGATACCGCGCCATGTCCTTCGATATGCCATTTCGACAAGCTCAATGGCTACTCAGGACGAACGGGTGCTTCAAATTCATTCGGTTGCCAAAGGGCGTGCCTACAAAGATGGTCAAGCTGAACAAAATCTACACCCGGACCGGGGACAATGGCACGACGGGCCTGGTCGATGGATCGCGCCTGCCCAAATATGCGCCGCGGATGCAGGCCGTGGGCGATGTCGATGAAGCCAACAGCGCGATCGGCCTGGCCATCGTCGCCTTGGGCGAGCGGCCCGAAGCCGCCTGGCTGACCGTCATCCAGAACGACCTGTTCGACCTGGGCGCCGACCTGGCGACGCCGATTCCCGACGGCGCCGACGAACCCTGGGCGCTGCGCATCATCGCCAGCCAGGTAACCCGGCTGGAGCAGCAGATCGACGCTATGAACGGTGATCTCGCCCCGCTTGACAGCTTCATCCTGCCCGGCGGTTCGCCGGCTGCCGCCGCCGTCCACCTCGCCCGCGCGATCACGCGCCGGGCTGAACGCAGCGCGACCGCCGCGGCCGTGGAGGTCGCGCTCAATGCCCAGGCGCTGGCCTATCTCAACCGATTGTCGGACCTGCTGTTCGTGCTGGCGCGTCGCCTGAACGACAATGGCGCGGCGGACGTCAAATGGGTGCCGGGCGCATCGCGCTGACTCCGCTCGACTCGCCCGCCGCACGGGCCATCCGGTAACATCGGCTTAACCCTGTTTCTTCAGGCGGCATTTAGACCGTCCCCGGACGTTGCGCTCCAAACGCACCGTCCGGGGGACCGTCATGCATTTCTACCTAGCCACATCCTTCATCTTTCCGCGTTCGCTCCGCTTGCGCCTTTTCACCCTCTGTTTCGTCGCCACCCATATGCCGTTGCTGGCCTATCTAGGCTGGGGCTTCGCCAGCGGCCGCATCGCGCTCGCCGAATTCATCCTGCTGACGATGGCCACGGTCATCGGCACCGGCATAGCCCTGCTGGGCATCGGCGCGCTGCTCAATCCGATCCATGCGCTGGCGCAGACGCTGCATCGCGGCGAAGGCGAAGCGCCTGCGCTGCCGGACGTCGGCGACGTCATCCATACCCTCTACGCGGGAGTGCAGCGCGTCGCCAGCGCCACGCGCGAGCGGCTGGACGACCTGCATCAGGCCGCGCATGAAGACCCGCTGACCGGCATCGCCAACCGTCGCGGCTTCCTGGCCCATATGGACGCGCTGCCGGATGACCGGCGCAGGGGCTGTATCGCGATCATCGACATCGACTATTTCAAGCGGGTCAACGATCTGCTGGGCCATGAGGAGGGCGACCGGGTGCTGGCCAGCTTCGCCACCCGCCTGTCCGCACTGGTTCGCCGCGTCGACATGGTCGCCCGCTGGGGCGGGGAGGAATTCGCCATCTTCTTCCAGGATTGTATCGAGGACGAGGCAAGCTGGTCGCTGGCGCGGATCGCCAGCCGGATGCGCAGCGAACCGATCGGCCGCGTGCAGGACCGGCCGATCAGCTTTTCCGCCGGCGTGTGCCGCTGGACCGGCGGCGAACTCGATGCGGCGCTGCGCCGCGCCGATGATGCGCTGTACGAAGCCAAGCAGTCGGGCCGCGATCGGGTCTGCCGCGCCGCGCCGATTTTGCAGGAGTTGTGATCCTGCCCTAAAGATCACTGTCTGGAACCGCCCGCCGCCTTATGCGCTTGTCCCTGGTAGAGAACGGCGCAACCGTATCGGAAAGGACAGGCATGGCGAAAAGCTGGACGGACGCGCATCAGGACGACCTGGAAGAGCGCTATCGCGTCGTCCGCGCCCTAAGCGAAGCTCTGGCCGCCCCGCTGTCGGACGCCGACGCCACGGTCCAGTCGATGCCCGACGCATCGCCAGCCAAATGGCATCTGGCGCATGTGACCTGGTTTTTCGAGACGTTCGTGCTGCGCGACCATGTGGCGGGATACCGGCCGTTCGATCCGCGCTACGCCTTTCTGTTCAACAGCTATTATGAGGCGGAGGGCGCGCGCCACGCCCGGCCGATGCGGGGGATGCTGACCCGCCCCTCGCTGACCGACATTCGCGCCTATCGCGCGCATATCGACGCGGCGCTGATCGGTGCGCTGGGTATGCTGCCGCAATCTGCGCGAGCATTGGTCATGCTGGGGCTGCAGCATGAGCAGCAACATCAGGAATTGCTGCTGACCGACCTGCTGCACCTCTTTTCGCTCAATCCGCTGGAGCCGGCGCTGTTTGGCGCACCCAGCGCCGCGCCAGTAGCCCTGCCCGGCCCGCTCCACTGGATCGAGGGGCGCGAAGGCCTGGTCGAGATTGGCGAGGACGGACGCGGCGGCTTCGCCTTCGATTGCGAGGGACCGCGGCACAAAGCGGTGTTGCGTCCGCACGCGCTCGCGCACCGGCCCATCAGCAATGGCGAATGGATCGCCTTCATAGAGGATGGCGGCTATCGTGACCCGGCGCATTGGCTGTCGGACGGCTGGGCCTGGGTCCAGGGCGGGGGCGTGGATGCGCCGCTTTACTGGAAGCACGGCGAACAGGGCTGGACCCGCTTTGGCCTCGACGGGCGGCAGCCGGTCAATCCGGCCGCGCCGGTCACACATATCAGCCTGTATGAAGCCGACGCCTATGCCAGCTGGGCCGAGGCGAGACTGCCGACCGAAGCCGAATGGGAAAGCGCGGCGCAAAATGTCGCGGCGGTCAGCGGCAACCAACTGGACGGCCCCGCCTGCCCCAGGCCAAAGCCGGCAGAAGACGGTTCCGCGCTGACGCAGATGTTCGGCGATGTGTGGGAGTGGACGGGGAGCGCCTATCGCCCCCATCCCGGCTTTCGCGCTGCGCCGGGCGCGGTCGGCGAATATAACGGCAAGTTCATGTCCGGCCAGTTCGTGCTGAAGGGCGGCAGTTGCGCCACTCCGCGCGGCCATGCGCGGGGCAGCTATCGCAATTTCTTTTACCCCCATCACCGCTGGCAGTTCACCGGACTGCGGCTGGCCAAGGATCTGTAAGCGCCATGTTGCTGACGCAGGACGCCCCCAAAAACGCCCGCTCGATCGATCCGGCGTTCTACCATGACATTGTAACGGGTCTGTCGCGCAGTCCCAAGGCTACGCCGCCGACATGGTTTTATGACCGGCGCGGGTCGGAATTGTTCGAAGCGATCACCGATCTGCCCGAATATTATCCCACCCGCACCGAAACCGCCCTGCTGGAGCGGCATGGCGCGGATTTCGCCGCAGCGGTGGGCGCAGGGCGCGCGGTTGTGGAATTCGGTGCGGGCAGTTCGCGCAAGACGCCGCATCTTTTGCGTGCGATCGCGCCTGCCGCCTATGTGCCGATCGACATCAGCGGCGACTTCCTGCACGCGAGCAGCGCGGCGCTGGCGGCGGCCTTTCCCGGTCTGCCGGTCCTGCCGGTGGTGGGTGACTTCAACCGGCCGCTGGCCTTGCCCGCCGCGATAGCTGGAATGTCGCGACTGGGCTTCTTCCCTGGATCGACGATCGGCAATATGGAGCCGGACGCCGCGGTCGATCTGCTACGGGCGATGCGCCGACTGCTGGGCGATGAGGCCAAGCTGCTGATCGGGATGGACCGGATCAAGGATCGTAATCGACTGATTGCGGCCTATGACGATGCGCAGGGCGTGACCGCCGCCTTCAACCTCAACCTTATCGAGCGGATCAACCGCGAACTGGAGGGCGACCTGCCGATCGACGGCTTTGCCCATCGCGCCATCTGGAACGACGAAAAGGCGCGGATCGAAATGCATCTGGAAGCGCGGCGGCCGCTGCATTTCCATGTTGCGGGTCAATGTTTCCACATGGATTCGGGCGAGACGATCCATACCGAAAGCAGCCATAAATATGGCGCGCGCGATCAACGCCTGCTGCTGCGCGCAGGTGGATGGGAGCCGACGGCCGAGTGGACCGACGACGAAGGGCTATTCGCGCTGGTGCTGGCGGAGGCGGGGTAGGGCGTTTCCGGACGGTCGGGAATGCGCGGATGCATGGCGTACTCGTGCGAAAAGGGCAAAACCGGCTCCTAATTTTCTGCGCTTATTCCGCGCATTGAGCGAATCTCTCTTCTCGTTCCGTCGTCAATGCGCAGCACCCCAACTCGGCCCGGCACCGATTTCCACGCCTAGCGGCACGCTCAGTGTCACGATCGGCTCGGCGGCGCTTTCCATGACGCTGCGGATGACCGCGCTGGCGGCTTCGACGTCGCCTTGCGGCAGTTCGAACACCAGTTCGTCATGGACCTGAAGCAGCATCCGCACGCGGTGCAGCCCTGCCGCCTCCAGCGCCGGTCCCATGCGCGCCATGGCGCGTTTGATGATGTCGGCGCTGGTGCCCTGGATCGGGGCGTTGATCGCGGCGCGTTCGGCTCCCTGGCGTTCGTGCTGGATCGGCGCGGTGATGCGCGGGAACCAGGTCTTGCGGCCGAACAGCGTTTCGGTGAAGCCGTTGGCGCGCGCCTTTTCCAGCGTTTCGTTGATATAGACGCTGATGCCGGGGAAGCGCTCATAATATTTGGAGATCATGTCCTGCGCTTCGTCCGCGCTGATTTCCAGCCGGCCCGCCAGCCCCCAGCGCGAGATGCCATAAAGAATGGCGAAGTTGATCGTCTTGGCGCGACCGCGGGTGTCGCGATTGACCTCTCCGAACAATTCCTGGGCGGTGCGGTTGTGGATGTCCTCGCCCTGTTCGAACGCCTCCTTGAGCGCGGGCACGTCGGCCATGTGCGCGGCGAGGCGCAGCTCGATCTGGCTATAGTCGGCGGCGAGGATGACATTGCCGGGTTCGGCGACGAAGGCGTGGCGGATCTGGCGGCCGATTTCGGTGCGGATCGGGATATTCTGGAGGTTGGGGTCGGTCGAGGAGAGGCGGCCGGTCTGCGCGCCGGTCAGCGAGTAACTGGTATGGACGCGGCCCGTATCGGCATTGATCTGCTGTTGCAGGGCGTCGGTATAGGTGGATTTGAGCTTGGAGAGCTGGCGCCATTCCAGCACCAGCCCGCAAATCGCCGAGCCTTCGGCCTTCAATTTTTCCAGCACGGTGACGTCGGTGGAATAGGTGCCGCTCTTGCCCTTCTTGCCGCCCTTCAGCCCCATTTCGTCGAACAGGACGACGCCAAGCTGCTGGGGCGATCCTATGGTGAAGGGGTGGCCGGCCAGTTCGTAGATTTCGGCTTCCAGCCCCGCCATCGATTGGGAGAAGGTGCCGGACAGGCGGGAGAGCTGCTCGCGATCGACCTTGATGCCGTGCCGCTCCATGCCTGCGACGACGGGGATCAGCGGCCGGTCGACCAGTTGATAGACGCGGGTGACGCGCTCGGCCGCCAGGCGCTGCGACAATTTATGCCACAGCCGCCAGGTGACTTCGGCGTCCTCGGCGGCGTAGGCGGTCGCCTTGTCCAGCGGGACATGGGCGAAACTGATCGCCTTCTTGCCGGTGCCGGTCACCTCCTTGAAGCTGATGCATGTGTGCTGGAGATGGACGCTGGCCGCTTCGTCCATGCCGTGGCCGCCCAGCGACTTGCCGGCGTCGAGGTCGAAGCTCATCACCATCGAATCGTCGATCGGCGTCACCTCCAGCCCGACGCGGGCGAGGACGTTGAGATCATATTTGATATTATGACCAACCTTGAGCACGGCGTCGTCGGCGAGCAGCGGGCGGAGCAGGCGGATCGCGGCGTCGAGCGGGATTTGCGGCGGCACCTCGCCGAACATGTCGTCGGCGGAGCGGTGGGCGAGCGGGATGTAGCAGGCCCGGCCCGGCCCGGTGGACAGGCTGATGCCGACCAGGCCCGATTCCATGCTGTCGAGGCTGTCGGTTTCGGTGTCGACCGCAACGACGCCCAGCGCCTGCGCTTCGGCGATCCAGGCTTCCAGTTGCGCGACCGTGGTGACGGTTTCGTACAGGGCGCAGTCGATCGGGGGATGTTCGACAGCGGCTGGGGCGGCGGGGGCTGCGGTCGTGGCGGCGACGCTGGCTACTGCGACGGCGGCGGCGGGCGCGCCGAGGCGATTGAGCAGCGTCTTGAAGCCGTGGTGGGACAGAAATTGCTGGAGCGGTTCCTTGGGAATGCCCTTGAGCGTCAGGTCGTCCAGCGGTTCGGGCAGGTCCATGCTGTCGTGCAGCGCCACCAGCCGCCGCGACAGCCGCGCCATGTCGGCATGGGCGATGAGGTTTTCCTGCATCTTCGACTTCTTCATGGCCGGCGCGGCGGTCAGCACGCTTTCCAGGTCGCCATATTCGGTGATGAGCTTCGACGCGGTCTTGGGGCCGATGCCCGGCACGCCCGGCACATTGTCGACGCTGTCGCCCATCAGCGCCAGCACGTCGCCCAATTGTTCGGGCTGCACGCCGAACTTGCCCATGACATAGTCCGGCCCACGCCGTTCATTCTTCATCGTGTCGTACATGTCGACGCCAGGCTGGATCAACTGCATCAGATCCTTGTCGGAACTGACGATGGTGACGTGCCAGCCGGCCGCGACCGCCGCCCTGGTATAGGTGGCGATGATGTCGTCCGCCTCGAACCCGGCTTCTTCGATACAGGGGAGGGAGAAGGCGCGGGTGGCGTCTCGGATCATGGGGAACTGGGGGACGAGGTCTTCGGGCGCGGGCGGTCGGTTCGCCTTATACTGGTCGTACATGTCGTTGCGGAAAGTGTGCGATCCCTTGTCCAGCACGACCGCCATATGGGTCGGGCCTTCCGCCTTGCCCAGTTCCTCGGCCAGCTTCCAGAGCATGGTGGTGTAGCCATAGACGGCGCCGACCGGCTGGCCATGCTGATTGGTGAGCGGGGGAAGCTGGTGATAGGCGCGGAAGATATAGCCGCTGCCATCGACGAGATAGAGGTGATTCTGGGTCATGGGGAGGGGGATAGCGGGTTACGCGCCGCCCCTCCAGCCCGGCTATCGCGGTTCGTGATTCGCCACGACCGCCTTCGCCACCGCCTGCATCAGCGCCCAGCGTTCCGGGATCGACACGGTGGTCGATCCGATCATCACCGCTACGGCATAGTTTGCGCCATCAGGCGCGCTCATGATGCCGATATCGTTATAGCCGGTCGATCGCGGGGGAAGATCCTGGCCGGTGCCGGTCTTGTGCAGATAGTGCCAGCCCGGCGGCACGCCGCCCTTGATCCGCTGCGGCCCGGTCTTGGCCTCCGCCATGATCGACAGCAGCAAGCGCGAGGAGGCGGGGGAGAGCATCTGGCCCTCCTTAAGCTTCGCCAGCGCCTGGACGATCGAGGACGGGGCCGCGCCATCGGGCGGGCTGGCGAGATAATTGTCCAGCGCCTTTTGCCGCACCGACATGGGCAGTTTCGAGCGGGCGGCGTAGAAATTGCGGCCGACGGAATAATCCTGCCGCCAGTCCAGCCCAGCCGTGGCCGATTGCAGCAGCCGTTCGCCGGGGCCGAAGCGGATATCCTTGATCATCCGCCGGGCCAGAAAGCTGCGCACCGCCTCCGGCCCGCCAACGGCGCGCAGCAGCGTGTCGTTGGCGGTATTGTCGCTCTGCGTCATCGCCCGGCGCATCAGGTCGGAGTAGCTGGTGGTCCAGCCGCCCTCCCTGGCCACCAGCGCCGCGCTGGGCTGATGGAACAGAGTCAGGTCGTTGCGGGTGATGGTGGTCGTGTCGGTGATGCGCAGCTTGCCGCGATCCACCGCGTCGAGGAAGGTCATCGACACCCACAGTTTCGACACGCTCTGTTGCGGGAAGAGGGCATTGCCATTCCAGGCGACGGTCCAGTCCGCGCCGATGCGGCGGACGGCGATGCCGACCTTGCCATGAAAGCTCTGGCCCAGATTGCGCACGACGCTGACCAGCGCCGGCGGCGGCGTTTCATTCTGGTCGATGTCGCGATAGGGCAAAGGCGGATTGGCGACCTGGCGGATCGGCCAGGTGTTGGTGGTGGGTTGCGGTTCTTGCGGTGGCGCGGCAGCGGCCCGTGCCGCTGGTGGTTCCGGCGCGCTCACACAGGCCGACAGCGCCGCGATCAACAGGACCAGGCGCGCGGAACCGCCCCGGTTTTTTTGCAATGTCATTAGCGTCCCCGCACTCTCTTGGCGACATAGGGGCGGTCTACCGCTTGTCCGGCAAGACCGATGCGACGAATGATTCCACAAACGCGATGTAAGGAGGATGAATGATGCAACCGATTGACAGGATGCGCCATCGCTCATTTGCGGTTCAGGGCCGGGTGGGCAAGAGGGCGGCATGAACGATGCGAAGATGGACAGGCGCGCGCTGATGTTGGGCGCGCTGGCGACAGGTGGCGCAATGTGGAGCGGGGTGGCGCAGGCTGCGCCGTTCGCGTCGCGCCGGATCGCGATGACGGTGCGTGGCTCTGGCGCCGACGTCATCCTGATTCCCGGCCTGGCCAGTGGCCCAGGCATCTGGAACGGCGTGCTGGGCGGGGTGCCGGGCTATCGCTATCATCTGGTCCATGTGCGCGGCTTTGCCGGGCTGGCCCCGGAAGCCAACGCCAGCGGGGCGCTGATCCAGTCGGTCGCAGACGAGATCGCCCGCTATATCGCCGCGGCCGGGCTGAAACGCCCGGCGATCGTCGGGCATAGCATGGGCGGTACGCTGGCGATGCTGCTGGGCCTCAAAGGCCTGGCGCGTCGGGTGATGGTGGTGGATATGCTGCCCGCCGGCGCGGCGATGGTGGGTGGAACGGCCAGCGGCATGGGCTTTCTGGCCGACCAGTTGAGCGGTTATCTGACGGGCACGCAGGCGGGGCGGCGCTATCTGGGGCAGATGGTCGCGCAGACGCCCGGCGCCAGGGGCAGCGACCCCGATGTCATCGCCAATGCGCTGCGCGACCTGGCCAATATCGACCTGACGCCCCAATTGCCGCAGCTCGCCGCGCCGCTGGAGGTGGTCTATGCCGTGGGCAGCGACGCCGATCAGGCCGCCGCCATCACCAGCCGCTTCCGTACCGCTTATGCGCCCCGCAAGGCCACGCTTTTGAAAGCGATCGGGCCGAGCGGCCATATGGTGATGGGTGACCAGCCGACGCGCTTCAACGCGGCATTGAAGGATTTTCTGGCGGTCTGACGGCGTTTATGGCGCCAGGACCGTGTCGATGGCGTCGGGCAGCGTTTCGGGATAGTCGAGCGTATAGTGGAGGCCGCGGCTTTCCTTGCGGTGGAGGGCGGAGCGGACGATCAGTCGGGCGACTTCGAGCAGGTTGCGCAGTTCGATGAGGTCGGGGGTGACGCGGAAATTGCCGTAATAATCGTCCACCTCCTGCGCCAGCAGGGCGACGCGGTGCTGGGCGCGTTCCAGCCGCTTGGTGGTGCGGACAATGCCGACATAGTCCCACATGAAGCGGCGGATTTCTTTCCAGTTATGCTGGACGATGACTTCCTCGTCGCTGTTGGTGACGCGGCTTTCGTCCCAGGGCCGGATCGGCGGCGGAGCGGGCAGCTCGTCCCAATGGGCGCGGATATGCCTGGCCGCCGCCTCGCCGAAGACGAAACATTCGAGCAACGAGTTGGAGGCGAGGCGGTTGGCGCCGTGCAGGCCGCTCTCGCTGACCTCTCCCGCGGCATAGAGGCCGGGCAGGTCGGTGCGGCCGTCCAGGTCGATCACCACCCCGCCGCAGGTATAATGCTGCGCGGGGACGACCGGGATTGGCTCCTTGGTAATGTCGATATCGAGGTCCAGCAGCCGGGCATAGATGGTCGGGAAGTGGTGCTTCACGAATTCCGGGTCTTTGTGGCTGATGTCGAGATGGACATAGTCGAGGCCAAGGCGTTTGATTTCATGGTCGATGGCGCGGGCCACGACGTCGCGCGGGGCCAGCTCCTCGCGCGGATCGAAGCGGGGCATGAAACGCTCGCCGCCGCCAGGCACGCCGGGGGGAAGTTTCAGGTGGCCGCCTTCGCCGCGCACGGCCTCGGTAATGAGGAAATTCTTGATCTCCAGATTGTAGAGGCAGGTCGGGTGGAACTGGTTCATTTCCATGTTCGACACGCGGCAGCCCGCGCGCCAGGCCATGGCGATGCCGTCGCCGGTCGCGCCGCGCGGGGCGGTGGAGAAGAGATAGGTGCGGCCCGCGCCGCCGGTGCACAGGATCGTCGCCTTGCCGAGCAGCGCATCCACCCGCTTGGTCTTCTTGTTGAAGGCGTAGACGCCCCAGACATGACCGTCGCCCGAATAGCGTTCGCCATGGCGGGAGGTGATGAGGTCGATCGCGATCAGATCTTCGACCAGGGTGATGTTGGGATTGGCGCGGGCGGCCTTCAAGAGCGCGATCTGTACGGCATGGCCGGTGGCGTCGTCGACATGGACGATGCGGCGATGACTGTGGCCGCCCTCGCGCGTCAGGTGCCAGCGTTCGCCAAACGCCTCTCCTTCGTTGAAGGGGACGCCCAATTGCGCCAGCCGGTCGATGGCGGCGGGGGCTTCGGAGACGACGAATTCGACCGTGGCCCGATCGTTGAGGCCAGCGCCCGCGACCATCGTATCTTCGACATGCGCCTCGAAACTGTCACCCGCGTCGAGTACGGCGGCGATACCGCCCTGCGCCCAGTTGGTGGACCCGCCATCGAGCGCGCCCTTGGCCAGCACCAGCACCTTGCGGTCCTGCGCGAGGTTGATGGCGGCCGTCAGCCCGGCCGCGCCGGAACCGATGATGATGACGTCGTGGGTGGTGGTGGTCATCTTCGTCCTAGCGCTTTTCTATTTCCGTTCGGGCCGAGCCTGTCGAAGCCCAGCCCTTCTTTGAAGGCAAGTACGACCCTTCGACAAGCTCAGGGCGAACGGTGCAATGGCGCCTGTCCTAAGCCGCCGCCGTCAGGTTGAGGAAGACATCCTCCAGGTCCGGATCGCGCGTGACCACGTCGACGATGGCGAGGCCGCTGGCCTGCACCGCGCTCAGCACCTGGCCGGCATTGGCGCGGTCCTTCATATAGGTGATGGTCAGGGTGCGGTCGTCCGACAGGTCTATTTTCTCGAAACAGGGTGCGTCGGGGATCACCGTCACGTCGCGATCGACCGTGACCTGCACGACCTTCTCCTGCGCCATGGCGATCAGCTCGCGGGTCGGCTTGTCGGTGATGACCTTGCCATGGTTGATGATGCCGATGCGGTCGCATAATTGCTCGGCTTCTTCGAGATAGTGGGTGGTCAGCACGATCGTCACGCCCAGCGCATTGAGTTCGCGGACATAGGCCCACAGTTGCTGGCGCAATTGCACGTCGACGCCCGCGGTCGGCTCGTCAAGCACCAGGATCGGGGGGCTGTGCACCATCGCCTTGGCCACCAGCAGCCGGCGCTTCATGCCGCCCGACAGGGTACGGGCATAGGCATGGGCCTTGTCGTCCAGATGCACCGCGCGCAGCAATTCCATCGTGCGGCGGCGGTCCTTGGGCACGCCATAGAAGCCAGCCGTATTTTCCAGCGTCTCGAACGGGGTGAAGAAGGGGTCGAAGACGATTTCCTGCGGCACGATGCCGATGCTGTTCTTCGCGTTGCGCGGGCTGGCGTCGATATCGAAGCCCCAGATGCTGACGTCGCCCGCGCTCTTGTTCACCATGCCGGCCAGGATGTTGATCGTGGTCGACTTGCCCGCGCCATTGGGACCGAGCAGGCCGTAAATCTGACCGCGCGGGATGGAGAGGTTGATGCCGTCGAGCGCGCGCTTGCCGCCCTTATAGACTTTGGTGAGGTTGCGGATCTGGATGGCGGCGGGGGCAGGGCTGTCGGTCATGGCTCAACTCTATGGGGATCGAAGCCGGCAAAAGGAAGAGGATCAAAACTCGTCGGCGATATCCATCAGGCCCATCAGCTTCTTCGGTGCGACCTGCCGCCAGCTTGATCGCAGCCGTTCCGCCACATGATCCCAGTCGGTGTCGCCCAGGTCGAGGCGGATGCCGACCCATTCGGCGCCGAAATAGGCGGGGCGATAATAGCGGTCCGGGTCGGCTTCCATCAGCGTCGCCTGTTCCTCTGGCGCGGTGGTCTTCACCAGCACGGCGATGATGCCGTCGCCATGATGGTCGCGGGTGAAGTAAGCGAATTTCTTGCCTTTCACGATGCCGAAGCAGGGCATTCCGTGAGAGACGATCTCGTCCGCCTGCGGCAGGGCCAGAGCGGCTTCGCGCACCTTGCCCAGCAGCCAGTCGGGCTGGCGTTCGCGGGTGACGAAGTCGGCGAGGGTGCGGGAGTAGAGCTGATGCTCGGCGATCAGGATGCGGGCGGCGAGGCTGTCTTGCGTATCGCCGGGCAGGATCGCCACCGGGGTCTGGCCCAGCACCGGGCCGTCGTCCAGTTCGGCCGTGACGATATGGACCGAGCAGCCGGCATGGCTGTCGCCCGCGTCG
This sequence comes from Sphingobium sp. AntQ-1, assembly GCF_028538045.1. Lineage (NCBI taxonomy): Bacteria > Pseudomonadati > Pseudomonadota > Alphaproteobacteria > Sphingomonadales > Sphingobiaceae > Sphingobium > Sphingobium sp. AntQ-1. The sequence goes on along the minus strand of NZ_CP117158.1, from coordinate 1,369,581 downwards.
ATGGCGCGCTGGTGCGTATCCAGCCCCTTATATTTGGGCAGCAGGCTGGGGTGGATGTTGAGCATCCGGTTTTCCCATGCCGATACGAATGCGGGGGAGAGCAGGCGCATATAGCCCGCGAGCGCGACATATTGGGCGCCGGCCGCGCGGAGTTGCGCGTCGATGATCTGGTCGAATTCGGCGCGCTTTAGGCTCTTGTGGCTCTGGCCGAAGGTTGCGATGCCCTCCGCAGCGGCCAGGGACAGGCCGGGGGCTTGCGGATCGTTGGCGGCGACCAGGACGATCTCATAGGGGCAATCCTGCGCCTTGGCCGCATAGAGCAGGGCGGCCATGTTGGAGCCGCGGCCGGAAATCAGGACGCCGACTTTTGCTTTGTGCATATCCGACATGCCCTCTCCTGACCCCTCCCTGAAGGGAGGGGGATTGTTAGATCAGCCCAGATGGGTCGCCGACCAGTCGGCTTTGGCGCTCCAGGTTTCGGTGCAGCCCTTGACGGTGCAGCCCTTGTCGCCTTCGCTGACGGCGCCAATGCGAAAGACGGTTTCGCCCGCATCCTCCAGCGCCTTGGTGACGGCGGCGACATGGGCTTCGTCCACGGCCAGCACCATGCCGACGCCGCAATTGAAGGTGCGCGCCATTTCTGCCGGCTCGATATGGCCCTGCGCCTGAAGAAAGGCCATCAGGCGCGGCTGTTCCCACCTGTCGGCGTCGACGGTCGCGTGGCAGCCGTCGGGCAGGACGCGCGGGATATTTTCCAGCAGGCCGCCGCCGGTGATGTGGGCGAGGGCGTGGATCATGCCGGCGCGCACCAGCGGCAGCAGGCTCTTCACATAGATTTTCGTGGGCGCCATCAGCGCGTCGATCAGCAGCACGTCCTGATCGAAGATCGCCGGGCGATCGAGCTTCCAGCCCTTGTCGGCGGCGAGGCGGCGGACCAGCGAGAAGCCGTTGCTATGAACGCCCGAAGAAGCGAGGCCGAGCAGGACGTCGCCCGCCTTGACCCGGTTGCCGGTCAGAACTTTGGTCCGTTCGACCGCGCCGACGCAGAAACCGGCCAGGTCATAATCGCCATCGGCGTACATGCCGGGCATTTCGGCGGTTTCGCCGCCGATCAGCGCGCAGCCCGCGATACGGCAGCCCTGCGCGATGCCGGCGATGACGCGCTCGGCGACGCCGCTCTGCAGCTTGCCGGTGGCGTAATAGTCGAGGAAGAAGAGGGGCTCGGCGCCCTGGACGATCAGGTCGTTGGCGCACATGGCGACCAGGTCGACGCCGACGCCATCATGGCGGTCATGGTCGATCGCCAGTTTCAGTTTGGTGCCGACCCCGTCATTGGCGGCGACCAGCAACGGGTCGTCATAGCCCGCGGCCTTGAGGTCGAAAAAGCCGCCGAAGCCGCCCAGTTCGGCGTCGGCGCCGGGGCGGCGGGTCGCCTTGGCCAAGGGGGCGATGGCGCGGACAAGGGCGTTGCCCGCGGCGATGTCGACGCCAGCCTTGGCGTAGCTGTAGGATTCGTTGTCGCTCATGAGGCAGCGCTCTACGGTCGAAACAGCAATATGTCGAGTTTCGCGCGGTCCAGCACTTTGCTCCGTTCGCCCTGAGCCTGTCGAAGGGCGCACGCAACGCCCTTCGACAGGCTCAGGGCGAACGGAGGTGGGGATAAGTCTTGCGTTGCCGCTTGGCATGGCGGGCAATTGTCGCCAAAAGGGCGCGCGTGAGCCTGAGCCAGTCCCTAACCCGCCCCGCAGCCCTTGTGCGCCTGCTCTCGCGGCCCGTCCAGATCCTGTTCGCCATTGCGCTCGGCCTCGCGGCCGCCGCCCTGTTCGCGCAGATGGAGGGGGAGCGCGGCGTGCCGCCGATCGCCAGCGGCGGCGATTTCGAGGTGCGCGGGGTCAAGGTCGATGTGTTCGCCAAGGATGCCGATACGGCCCGCTACACCGGGTGGCGCATGGCGCAGCGGCAGGCGTGGCGGATGCTGTGGACGCGGACCCATGGCGGCGGCGGCGCGCCCGCTTTGTCCGATTCGCAGATCGAGGCGATGGTTTCGGGCATCGAGATCGATTATGAGCAGGCCGGGCCGACCCGCTATGTCGCGACGCTGGGCATCTTGTTCGACCGGGCGCGCACGGGCGCGCTGCTGGGCGTGTCGGGCAATGTGATGCGGTCGCCGCCCCTGCTGGTGATCCCGGTGCTGTGGGACGGCGGATCGGCCGTATCCTATGAGCGCACCAATGAATGGCAGAAGGCCTGGGCGCGATACCGCACCGGCGACAGCGCGATCGACTATGTCCGGGTGGCGGGATCGATCGCCGATCCCATCCTGCTGAACGCCGGCCAGACCGGGCGGCGCGGGCGCTTGTGGTGGCGGGTGCTGCTCGACCAATATGGCGCCGCCGACGTGGTGATCCCGATCGCGCGGCTCGACCGGGCCTATCCCGGCGGGCCGGTGACCGGCACTTTCACCGCCCGCTATGGTCCCGACAACAGCCTGATCGGCAGCGTGACGCTGCGCGCGTCGAACGACAGCGGTTTGCCCAAGATGATGGACGAGGGCGCGCGGCGGATCGACGAGCTGTATATCCGGGCGCTGAACGATGGCCGCTTGCGGCCCGACCCCTCGCTCATCATCGAGGAGCCGGTCGATCCGGCCGCGCTGGAGATCGAAAATGCGGTCGAGGCGCCGGTCGAGGCGGTCGAACTGCCGAGCGTGGTCACGACCGGCACGAGCTTCTCCATCCAGTTCGACACGCCCGATGTCGGGTCGATCGGCGCGGGCGAATCGACGGTGCGGTCGATCCCCGGCGTGCGGGCCGCCAATACCAGCAGCCTGGCGCTGGGCGGCACGTCGGTGATGCAGGTCAGCTTCGACGGCACGGCCGACATGCTGCGCGCGGGGTTGCAGGCGCGCGGCTATAGCGTCGCGGTGTCCGGCACGACGCTGCGGATTACGCGGCGACAGGCGTCCCCGCCCCCGCAATGAGCCAGATCAGCCTGCCCTTCGAATGGCATGGTGGCGCGGGTGATGGCGACTTTCTGGTCAGCGACGCCAACGCCCAGGCGGTCGCGCATCTGGAACGGTGGCGCGACTGGCCGCTGTCGGTGAGCGTGCTGACCGGGCCGCCGCGATCGGGCCGATCCACGCTGGCGCGCCATTTCGCGCGGATCAGCGGCGGCGAGATCATCGACGATGCCCAAGGGCAGGACGAGCATCGGCTGTTCCATGCCTGGAACGCGGCGCAGACCGAACGGCGGCCGTTGCTGATGGTGGGGCTGGCGCCGCCGGCGAGCTGGACCGTGGCGCTGCCCGATTTGCGGTCGCGGCTGGCGGCCGTGACCCATGTCGCGATCCATGAGCCGGACGAGGCGCTGGCCCGCGCGCTGATCGAGCGGGCGTTCGATACCGCCGGGGCGGGCTATGCCGCCGACTTGCCCGACTGGCTGGTGCGCCGGGTCGAGCGCAGCTATGGCGCAATCGCGGCGGTCACGCATTTGCTGGACCGCGCCGCATTGTCATCTGGACGCAAGATTTCTGTCGCACTGGCGAAAGAGGCTCTGCAAGCCGCAGGCTTTCTGCCTATAGTCCCGCCCGATCCCCCTCCTCCGCAACGCGAGTAATCCGTGGCCGAAGCCGATCCCTCCGCCAGCCTGGCGCTGCCCAGTGACCGTTATTTCAACCGCGAGCTGTCCTGGCTGGCGTTCAACCAGCGGGTGCTGGAGGAGGCGATGAACCGCGCCCATCCGTTGCTGGAGCGGCTGCGTTTCCTGTCCATATCCGGCGCGAACATGGACGAGTTCTTCTCCGTCCGGGTCGCGGGGCTGAAGGGGCAGCAGTTGCAGGATGTCGACCTGCGTTCCGCCGACGGGCTGACCCCGGCGCAGCAACTGGCCGCGCTGACCGAGGAAAGCACGCGGCTGATGCTGGCGCAGCAGAAGGTGTGGGGCGCCGTTCACGACGAATTGGCGCAGGTTGGCATCGAGGTGATCGGGCCAGCGAGCGAGATGGACGAGGCCTGCGGCCAATGGTTGCGCGAGCATTTCCTGACGCAGATCTTCCCGATCCTGACGCCTCAGGCGCTCGACCCGGCGCATCCCTTCCCCTTCATCCCCAATCAGGGGCTGTCGATCATCTTCGACCTGCAGCGCTTGTCGGACAAGCAGCCGATTCGCGAGCTGGTCATGATCCCGCCGACGCTGGCGCGGTTCGTGCGGATTCCGGGCGATGCAGCGCGCTACATGGCTTTGGAGGCGGTGATCCGGCGCTTTTCGGCCGACCTGTTCCCCGGCTATCGCGTGCGCAACAGCGGCGTGTTCCGCATCATCCGCGACAGCGACATAGAGATTGAGGAAGAGGCGGAAGATCTGGTCCGCCATTTCCGCAGCGCCATCAAGCGGCGTCGGCGCGGCCGGGTGATCCGCATGGAGATAGAGGAGCGCATCCCCGAACCGGTCGAGGAGATGTTGCAGGATATGCTCCAGGGCCATGAAGCGGTGGTGGTCGAGGTCGAGGGGTTCGTCGGCATTGGCGACCTGTCCGGCATCGTCGACGCCGACCGGCCGGATTTGAAGTTCGAACCCTATGCCCCGCGCTTTCCCGAACGCATCCGCGAATATGGCGGCGACTGTTTCGCCGCGATCCGGGCCAAGGACATCGTCGTCCACCATCCCTATGAGGCGTTCGACGTCGTCGTATCCTTCCTCAAACAGGCGGCGGTCGACCCGGATGTGGTGGCGATCAAGCAGACGCTGTATCGTGCGGGCAAGCAGTCCGCGATCATCCGGGCGCTGATCGATGCGGCCGAGGCGGGCAAGTCCGTGACCGCGGTGGTCGAGTTGAAGGCGCGGTTCGACGAAGAGCAGAATCTGATGTGGGCCGACGCGCTGGAGCGGGCGGGCGTGCAGGTGGTCTATGGCTTCATCGACTGGAAGACGCACGCCAAGATTTCGATGGTGATCCGGCGCGAGGGCGAGCAGTTCCGCAGCTACTGCCATTTCGGCACGGGCAATTATCACCCGATCACGGCGCGCATCTATACAGACCTCAGCTTCTTCACCGCCGATCCGGCCTATAGCCGGGACGCCGCCGCGCTGTTCAACTATATCACCGGCTATGTCGAGCCGGAGCGGCTGGAAAAGCTGGTCATGTCGCCGCGCGACCTGCGCGATACGCTGTGCCGCCTGATCGACGCGGAGATCGACCATGCCCGCGCCGGGCGGCCGGGCAATATATGGGCGAAGATGAACAGCGTGGTCGATCCCGCGATCATCGAGAAGCTGTATGCCGCGAGCAATGCGGGGGTCCAGATCGATTTGATCGTGCGCGGCATATGCTGCCTGCGGCCGGGGGTGCCGGGCATGTCGGAGAATATCCGGGTGAAGTCGATCGTCGGCCGTTTCCTGGAGCATAGCCGCATCGCGGTGTTCGGCAACGGCAAGGCGCTGCCCAATAATGGCGCGAAGGTCTTCATCAGTTCGGCCGACTGGATGCAGCGCAATTTCGACCGGCGGGTCGAGTTCATGGCGCCGATCGAGAACCCCACGGTGCATGACCAGATATTGGACCAGGTGATGGTCGCCAACCTGATCGACACCGAACAAAGCTGGTCGCTGGACAGCGAGGGCCATTATACCCGACTGGAGGCGGGCGACAAACCGTTCAACCTGCACCGGTATTTCATGACCAACCCGTCGCTGTCGGGGCGCGGCGCGGCGCTGGATAATGAAACGGTGCCGACGTTGCGCCTGCGTGGACGCGCCTGATGAATTCGATGCTGAGCCGGGTTCGCGCCGTCGCCGAGAGCATGGCGACGTCGCCGCAGCCGGCCCATGCGCGCACCGCGATCATCGACATCGGATCGAACAGCGTGCGCCTGGTCGTCTATGACGGGCCGCGCCGCATTCCTTTCACCCTGTTCAACGAGAAGGTGATGGCGGGGCTGGGCGCGTCGCTGGCGAAGACAGGCGCGATCGAGCCGGAGGCGATGGACCGGGGGCTGCGCGCCATTGGCCGCTTCGCCCATCTGTGCCGGGCGATGAAGGTGACCGAGATACGCTGCGTCGCCACCGCCGCGGTGCGGGACGCGACCAACGGAGGCGAGTTCATTGCCCGCGCCAAGGATATGGGGCTGACGGTCGAATTGCTGACCGGGGCGCAGGAGGCGATCGGCGCGGCGATGGGGGTGTTGTCAGGCATCCCGAACGCGGACGGCATCGTCGGCGATCTGGGGGGCGGCAGCCTGGAGCTGGCGCGCATCCGGGACGGAGCGGTGGAGCAGACGATTTCGCTGCCGCTGGGCGTGCTGCGCCTGCCGCAAATCCGGGCCAAGGGGCCGCGGATGCTGGAGCGGATCGTGGTCAAGATGCTGGAGAAGGCGGGATGGACGCCGGAACCGGACCTGCCCTTTTATCTGGTCGGCGGGTCGTGGCGCGCGCTGGCGCGGTTCGACATGCAATTGACCAGCTTTCCGCTGCCCGTCGTCCACCAATATGAGATGACCGCCGCGCGGGCGGAGCAGTTGACCCGGATCGTCAGCCATGTCGATCGCACCCGGTTGAAGCAGATCCCGGCGATGACCGGATCGCGCGTGCCGACGCTGCCCGACGCGGCCGCCCTGCTGTCGGTCGTGGTGCGGCAGTTAAAGGCGAGTCGGCTGGTCGTGTCGGCCTATGGCCTGCGCGAAGGGCTGCTGTATGAAGCTTTGCCGGAGGATATAAGGGCGGATGACCCGCTGCTGGTCGCGGCCGAGGCGGAAGGGGAGGCGCAGGCGCGTTTTCGCGGCCATGGCGACCGGATCGACAAGTGGATTGCGCCGCTGTTCGCCGACGACGATGCGGCTGCGCGACGCATCCGCCGGGCCGCCTGCCTGCTGGCCGATGTCGGATGGCGCGCCAATCCCGATTTCCGCGCCGAGCGCGGAGTGGAGATCGCGCTGCACAGCAATTGGGTGGGGATCACCGCGCCGGAACGGGCGATGCTGGCGCAGGCGCTGCATAGCCATTTCGGCGGGGGCATGAGCTGTCCGCCGGGCGTGGAGTTGTTGGCGAAGCCCGAATTATTGCGCCGGGCGGCGCTGTGGGGGCTGGCGATCCGCCTGGCCCAGCGCCTGTCGGGCGGGGTCGAAGGGCCGCTGGCGGTGTCGCGGTTGAGCCGGACGGAGGGGCATATAGAGTTGCAACTGCGGGATTCGGATGCCGACCTCTATGGCGAGACGGTCGAGCGGCGGTTGCGCAATCTGGCGCAGGCGATGGGGGTTAAATATCGGTTGTTGCGGTGAGGGTGGAGGCTTTGCTTTGTTAGGCAAGGTGAGGCTGCGTCCTTCGACAGGCTCAGGACGAACGGAGGTCAGCGCCGTCGCCCCTCCGGCCCGTCGTCACCTGTCTTCCCCTACGCGGTAATTGCCGGTAAGGGCGGCCGATGACTGCTTCCCCCGCGCCCATCAGCCGTTCGCTCTTCGCCTTCTCGATCTTTTATGGCGGCATGGTCTGCATCGCCGGCGTGCTGGGCAACAAGCAGGTCGCGTTGGGGCCGCTGGCGGGGGTCGGGCCGATGGTGGGGCTGGGTCCGCTGGCGGTGGAGGCGGGGATTTTCGCCTTCCTGCTGCTGGTGACGATTTCCAGCGCGGTGGCCGAATTGCATGGCCGCGCGGTCGCGAACCGGCTGGTGCAGATCGGTTTCCTGCCGCTGATCGCGTCGATCCTGCTGTCGATCCTCGTGCTGGCCGCGCCTGCGGCGGGCGACATGGACCCGAAAAGGGCCGAAGCCTTCGCGATGATGATGGGCGGGACGCCGCGCATTTGGGCAGGCGGGATCATCGCCTATGGCATTTCGCAGACGCTGAACGTCACCCTGTTCGCGATGCTGAAAGGGAGGGAGGGCGCGCGGCTATTGTGGTTGCGGGCGGCGGTCGCCAGCATCCTGTCGCAGATCGTCGACACATTGCTGTTCGTGACGATCGCCTTTTACGGGGTGTTTCCGATCGGCGAATTGCTGCTGGGGCAGATGCTGGCCAAGGTGCTGCTGTCGGCGCTGCTGGTGCCGCCTGTCATCTATCTGCTGGTGGCGCTGGGGCGGCGGCTGGATCGCAACTGAGACAGGGAGTGCGACAGTTGTGGCGGGTTCATGATTCTCGTTAGTTGGCGAACTAATTATTTGACTTTCTTCCGCTTCCCTCGCACGACATGCGCTAAATCCGTTCGTCCTGAGTAGCCATTGAGCGAAGTCGAAATGGCGTATCGAAGGATTATACGTAGCGCTTGATGCTTCGATACGGGTCTTCGACTTCGCTCAGCCCCTACTCAGCACGAACGGGGCGAGTTAGGTTGAAGGTTCCCGCTCCAAAGTGCGCCGGCGGGCGATGCGCAAACCTTGCAGCGGGCGTCCTTTAGCCTTATGCGCCCGCGCATGAACAGCAAGCACGCCCCCGATCCCGCGCTCCTGGCGAAGGCCGAAACCCTGGTCGAGGCGCTGCCCTATATGCAGCGCTATGCGGGCAAGACCTTCGTCGTGAAATATGGCGGCCATGCCATGGGCGATCCCGAAGCCGCGCGCGATTTCGCCGAGGATGTCGTGCTGATGAAGGCGGTGGGCATCAATGTCGTCGTCGTCCATGGCGGCGGGCCGCAGATCGGCGCGATGCTGAAGAAGCTGGGCGTCGAATCGCAGTTTATCGGCGGGTTGCGCGTGACCGACGCGGAGACGGCCAAGATCGCCGAGATGGTGCTGGCCGGATCGATCAACAAGGAAATCGTCGGCTGGATCGCCGGGGCGGGCGGTCGTGCGGTGGGCATTTCGGGCAAGGATGGCGGGCTGGTCCTGTGCGAGAAGGTCGGCGGCCGGCGCGAGGCGGACCCCAATTCGGGGATCGAGCGCAATGTCGATCTGGGCTTCGTCGGCGATCCGGTGTCGGTCGACCGGCGCATCCTGGACACGCTGGCGCAGGCGGGCATCATTCCGGTCGTGGCGCCGGTGGGTATCGGCACCGATGGCCATACCTATAATGTCAATGCCGACACCATGGCGGGTGCGATCGCGGCGGAACTGAAGGCGTCGCGCTTCTTCCTGCTGACCGATGTCGCGGGCGTGCTGGACAAGCAGGGGCAGTTGCTGAGCGACCTCGACCCGGCGGCGATCGCCGTGTTGCAGCAGGACGGCACGATCAGCGGGGGCATGATCCCGAAGCTGGAAACCTGCGTCCGCGCGGTCGAGGGCGGGGTGGACGCCGCGGTCATCCTGGACGGGCGGGTGCCGCACGCGATGCTGCTGGAAATCTTCACCGACCAGGGCGCCGGTACGCTGGTGCGGAAATAAGGAACGGCTGATGACGCTGACTTCGCTGATCGTCCCGACCTTTAGCCAGATGCTGGGCACTTTGTCGGGCTGGCTGGACAAGGCGCAGGCGCAGTTGCCCGCCGCGCAGGCGGAGGCGTTGCTATCGGCGCGACTGGCGCCCGACATGTTTCCGTTGGCGACGCAGATCCGCTTCGCCTGCGTGCAGGCGCATGAGGCGGTCTATCGGTTGCAGGGCGAGGCGTTCCCCGCCGCGCTGGACGGATTGCTGAACGAAGGGCGCGAGGCGGGCGAGCGGCCCGGTTCGATTCTGGAGGCGAAGGCGCGGATCGGCGAGGCGCTCGCCCTGTTGCAAAGCCTGTCGGCCGATGCGCTGGACGGGGCTGCGGGTACGCAAATCGCCCACGCGCTGCCCAACGGCATCATCCTGGACCTGACGGCGGAGCAATATGCGCGCGACTGGACGCTGTCCCAATTTTATTTCCACGTCATGACCGCCTATGCGATCCTGCGGGCGCAAGGGGTTGCTCTGGGCAAAGCGGATTATGTCGCGCATATGTTCGGCCATATCCGGCCGGGGACGATGCCCACGGGCTGACCTGTCGTTGATCGAATAAGCCGCGTCGGGCGCTTGTGGCGCAGGGGGCAGATAGCTAGATACGACATTACATTCGCGGCAGCGCAGCATGGAAGGCCGGTAGCTTGTTCGAACTTCTCAACGCCCTGAACGGCATCGTCTATATCGTGCTGGAGGCGATCTGGTGGATCATCATCGTGCAGGCGGTGTTGAGCTGGCTGATCGCGTTCAACGTCATCAATACGTCGAACGAATATGTCCGCAACGGCCTCTATGCGCTCGACCGGATGACCGAGCCGCTCTATCGTCCGGTGCGCAAGGTGCTGCCCGATCTGGGGGCGCTGGACCTGTCGCCGATGGTGGTGTTGCTGGCGGTCATCATATTGCAGGGGCCGGTGCGCGAGAATCTGTTCGCGGCGCTGATGCGGGCCGCGGCCTGAATCCTGTCTGTCCGACCCCCGTCTGGACCATAGCGGGCGACGACCTGTTGATCGCCGTCCGGCTGACGCCGGGTGCGGCGAAAGAGGATATAGGCGGTGGCTGGATCGATGAGCGCAATGCGCGCTGGCTGTCCGCGCGGGTCCGCGCCGTGCCGGAAAAGGGCCGGGCCAATGCGGCGCTGATCGCGCTGCTGGCGAAAGGGCTGGATTGGCCGCGCAGCGCGATTTTGCTGGAATCGGGCGACACCAACCGGCTAAAGCGGCTGCGCATCATCGGTGGCGGCCGCGCGTCGGCGCGCCTGACCGCGCTTATCGAAACATGGGTAGGACAGACATGACCATCGGCAAGATCATCGACGGCAAGGCGTTCGCCGCCACCCTGCGCGACACGGTGGGCGAAGGCGTGGCGGGCTTCGTCGAGGCGACCGGGCGCAAGCCGGGGCTTGCGGTGGTTCTGGTGGGCGAAGACCCGGCCAGCAGCGTCTATGTCCGGTCCAAGGGCAAGATGACGGTCGCGGCGGGCATGGAAAGCTTCGAATTCAAGCGGCCCGACAGCATCGGCGCGGAGGATCTGCTCGACCTGATCGAAGAACTGAACCATGACGAGCGGATCGACGGCATCCTGGTCCAATTGCCGTTGCCGGGGCATATCGACGAGGCGGCGGTGATCGGCGCGATCGATCCGGCCAAGGATGTGGACGGTTTCCATGTCGTCAATTCGGGCAAGCTGGCGACCGGGCAGGAGGCGCTGGTGCCCTGCACGCCGCTGGGCTGCATCATGCTGCTGAAGGACGAACTGGGCGACCTGTCCGGGCTGGAGGCCGTGGTCGTGGGCCGGTCCAACATCGTGGGCAAGCCGATGGCGGCGTTGCTGCTGGCGGAAAGCTGCACCGTGACGATCGCGCATAGCCGCACCCGCGATCTGGCGAGCGTGGTGCATCGCGCCGACATCGTCGTGGCCGCCGTGGGCCGCGCCGAAATGGTGAAGGGCGAGTGGATCAAGCCGGGCGCGACCGTGATCGACGTCGGCATCAACCGCGTGACCGATACCGAGGATGGCAAGGCCCGGATTGTGGGCGATGTCGCCACGGCCGAGGCGCTGGCCCATGTCCGCGCGATTACGCCGGTGCCCGGCGGCGTCGGGCCGATGACGATCGCCGTGCTGTTGCGCAATACGCTGGTCGCGGCCCATGCGCGGGCGGGGCTGGGCAAGCCGGAGGGGTTGTGACGGCGCGGCTGGGGCTGTTGCTTTTGGGTGCGGCGGCTTTGGTCGCCGCCAAACCGCCGCTGCGTTTTCAGCCCGATCCCAGCAGCGTGATCGCGGCGGAGATCGCGTTCAACCGGCTGGCGCAGGAGAAGGGGCAATGGACCGCCTTTGCGCAGACGGCCGCGGACGACGCCGTGATGTTCGTGCCGCAGAAGGTGGTGGCGAAGGAATGGCTGAAGAAACAGGCCAATCCGGCCGCGTCTGTGCGTTGGTCGCCATCGGTGGCCTATGTGTCGTGCGACGGCAATCTGGCCGCCAGCACCGGCAACTGGACCCGGCCGGACGGAGCGGTCGGTTATTTTACGACCATCTGGCGGCGCGACAAGAAGGGGCGCTGGCAATGGATCATGGATCATGGCGACAGGCTGGCCACCGCGCGCGCGACGCCGGAGTTTTTGAGCGGCAAAGTCGCAACCTGCAAGCGCGGCCCGCAGGGGGATGCGCCGCCGCCTTCGTCGGTCAAGCAAGGGGATGCGCCGCCACCGCCCGACGAGAGCCTGATCTGGACCGCGGACGTTGCGACCGACGGCGGCCGGCAGGTGACGGTGCGCATGTGGACCGGCGCGGCCTATGAGACGGTGATCGACGACAAGGTGAGGGCGGAATCATGATCGAGCTGTTCATTTCCGCCTTCGTGACGTTGTTTGTCGTCATCGATCCGCCGGGCTGCGCGCCGATCTATGCCAGCCTGACCAACGGGGCGAGCCCGGCGCAGCGGCGGGCGATGGCGATCCGCGCGGTCGGCATCGCGGCGGCGATCCTGCTGGTCTTCGCGCTGTGGGGCAAGCAGTTGCTGGGCGTGCTGGGCATCGCGCTCGACAGTTTCCGCATTGCAGGCGGCATCATGCTGTTCATGATCGCGATGGACATGGTGTTCGAAAAGCGGACCCAGCGGCGCGAGGACCGGGCGAACAAGATCAGCACCGAAGAGCCGCATGTCGAGGATGTGTCAGTATTCCCGATGGCGATGCCGATGATCGCCGGGCCGGGATCGATCGCGACGGTGATGCTCTTGATGTCGCGCGCCAATGGCATGGCCGAGCGCGGCGTGGTGCTGGGCGCGGTGGTGTTGACGCTGGCGCTGATGCTGGGGGCGCTGATCGCGGCGGGACCGCTGATGGCGCTGCTGGGGCGCAAGATCGAGGCGGTGATCACCCGCCTGCTGGGCGTGCTGCTGGCCGCGCTGGCGGCGCAGTTCGTGATCGACGGGCTGAAGGCGAGTTTTTGAGGGTGAGGGGTGGAGCACGCCCCACCCCAACCCTTCAAACGAGTCACGTGCCTCGTTTGAACCTGAAGGGGAGGGGCTTTAGCCCTTCACGTCGGCTTCGGTGACCGGGGCGATCTTGATTTCGACGCGGCGGTTGGCGGCCTTGCCTTCTTCGGTCGCGTTGGACGCGATCGGCTGGGTCTCGCCAAAGCCGCGCGTGCCGATGCGGGCCGACTGGACGCCCTTGCCAGCCAGATAGCTGGCGACCGACTGGGCGCGACGTTCGGACAGGGTCTGGTTATAGGCGTCGGCGCCGTCACTGTCGGTATGGCCGTACACGTCGATATAGGTTTTGGGATATTGCGCCAGCACCGATGCGACGTCGTTCAGCGTCGGCTGGAACTGGGGCTGAACATCCGCCTGATTATAGGCGAAAGTGATGCCCGACGGCATACGCAGCAGCAGATTGTCGCCGTCGCGGATCACGTCCACGCCGCTGCCGGCGGTTTCTTCGCGCAGCTTGCGTTCCTGGGCGTCCATATAGGCGCCGATGCCCGCGCCCGCGACGGCGCCGATGCCCGCGCCCAGAATCTTTTCGGTGCGGTCGTTGCGGCCGCCGACCAGATCGCCGAGCAGATAGCCGCCCAGCGCGCCGCCGATGCCGCCGATCGCCGCCTTCGAAATGCTGCGCTGGCCCGTGGTCGGGTCCGTCGTGCAGGCCGTGGTGGCGAGCATGGCGGCCAGCCCTGCGGCGCCGATGATGCGGTGAGAAATCCTCATGATCCTGTTCCCTTGTCTTTTTCGCGCCTGTAGGAGCGACTGCCCCTCATAATGGTCGAACATGGCGTTTGTTCCACATGCGAACTGAACCGATGATGAGGGGGATGTTGTGAAATTGAAAGATTAGCGGTTATAGGAGGTAGTTGACCACCATGGCCACGATCCCCCTCCATAATCCGACGCCCTTTCCCTGGGCCGATCTTGTCATCATCCTGGCGCTCGTCGCCTTGAATGGTGTCTTCGCCATGTCCGAACTGGCCATCGTCTCCGCGCGCAAGCCGCGGTTGCAGGGGATGGAGAAGGCAGGGCGCAAGGGCGCGACCACCGCGCTGGCGCTGGCCAGCGATCCGGGCAAGTTCCTGTCCACGGTGCAGATCGGCATCACCCTGATCGGCATCGTCGCGGGCGCCTATTCGGGCGCAAGCCTGGGCGGGCCGACGGGCGAGCGTTTGCAGATGCTGGGCCTGTCGCCCAATCTGGCGGAAAATGCCGGGTTCGCGCTGGTCATCGGCCTGACCACCTATGCGTCGCTGATCGTGGGCGAGCTGGTGCCCAAGCAATTCGCGCTGCGCGCGCCCGAACCGATCGCGGTGCTGGTCGCGACGCCGATGCTGTGGCTGTCGAAGATCACCGCGCCGATCGTTTGGGTGCTGGACGGGTCGAGCAGCCTGATCTTCAAATTACTGCGGCTGGACCGCGAATCGGAACATCATGTGACCGCCGAGGAGCTGCACCTGATCGTCGCGGAGGCCAGCAAGTCGGGCATCATCGAGGAAAGCGAGCGGGCGATCATATCGGGCGTCGTGCGGCTGGCCGACCGGCCGGTGCGCGAAGTGATGACCCAGCGGATGGACGTCGACTGGATCGACATCGCCGCCGACGACGCGACCATCCGCGCCCGGTTGCTGGAAACGCCGCACACCCGCCTGCCGGTGGGGCGCGGGTCGGTGGAGGACATCATCGGCATCGTCCAGGCGCGCGACATCATGACCGCGCTGTTCCGGGGCGAATCCTTGAATGTCGGGGCGCTGATGCGCCGGGCGGAAGTGGTGCCGGACCAGGTCGATGCGATGGACGCGCTGGAAGTGCTGCGCCGGTCCGACGTGCCGATGGTGATGGTCCATGACGAATATGGCCATTTCGAGGGGATCGTGACCCCGGCCGACCTGCTGTCGGCGATTGCGGGCCATTTCGCGTCGGACCGCGACGCCTATGACGACCCGGACATGGTCGAGCGGGACGATGGCAGCCTGCTGGTGTCGGGGCAGATGCCGATTGACCAACTGGCCGAGCGGATCGGCATCGACCTGTCCGAAGACCGCGACTATGCGACGGTGGCGGGCCATGCGCTGTGGCTGCTCAAACGGTTGCCGGAAGTGGGCGATTTTATCGACGACCAGGGATGGCGATTCGAGATTGTGGACATGGATGGGCGCAAGATCGACAAGCTGCTGGTGGCGGAGCGTTAGGAGGGACTCGGCAAATGGGTGAGTTTGACGCCTGTCGACCGGAAGCGGACTGTTCTTGTCCGCCCTTTTGCGCGAAAGGCGGGAGAGGGCTAGACGAGCGTCATGCGTTCAACAGCGGGTGCGTCATGCGCAGGTCGTCGAGCAGACGCTCGATCAGCGCTACATCCTGAAAACTGCCGGTTGGCGTGGCATTCCAGTTGCAATGGGGATGCGTGGCGGTGCTGTAGAGCCTGAGCTTGCCCACCACCTTGCGCCAGTGATGCTTGCTTTTGCCGTGGTCGCGGACCAGCCGGGCCACGAGCAGGTCGGTTAGCTTTTCCGCTGTCATGGCTGGCTATGTAAGAGCGCGGCGCGCGCCGTCAACCTGTCCGCGCGGCGCGATAGGCGCGGGGCGGCTGGCCGATATGGCGGGTGAAGAAGCGTGAGAAATAGGCCGGGTCTTCGAAACCGATAGCATAGGCGATCTCCGCCACCGACAGCTGGGAATAGAGGAGCAGGCGGCGCGCCTCCAGCAAGGCGCGGTCGTCGAGCATCTGGGCGGGGCCGCTGCCCGCGACCTGCGCGCAGGCCTGGCGCAGCGCGGTGAGGCTGGCGCCGAGCGCTTTAGCGTGATCCGCCACGGGTTCGCGCCGGCGGAAGCGTTGTTCGATCCGTTCGCGCAGCCGTGCGACCAGTGCGGCCTGGCGCGCGGTGCCGGGCCGGGCCGCCTGCGCCAGTGTTGCGTGGCGCAGGGCGAAGACCATCAGCGAGAGGAGCGCGGATTCGACGGCGGCGCGCTGGCCTGGGCCGGACCAGCCCAGTTCTTGCGCCATGCGCATGATGATGTCTTGGGCCACAGAGCCGTCCCCGACCGGCAGGGGGACGGCATGAGGATGGGTGAAGAGCGGGGCAAGATCGGCGTCGCGAGTGACCAGATGGCGTAGATAGGCGTCGGCGATGGTGGTGACATGGCCGCGCGACTCGCTGTGCCAGGTGAAGCCGTGGACGATGCCGGCCGGGATCAGCAGCAGGCAGGGCGCGTCGAAACGGACCTGCGCCGCCTCCGCCTGCATCGCGCCGCCGCCTTCGCCGATCAGGATGATATGGTTGAGGTCGCGATGGACATGCGGGCGGATTGTCCATTCGCTGGGGCGGGACCGATCGTCCAGGCTTTCGACATGGACGAAGCCTTCCGCCACGCTGCGCTGGGGTTCGCCATAGAGGTAGAAGCTGGGAATGGGGGCGGTGGTCATGAGGGATCGTCAATCACCGAAGGCGGATCGATGCCGAACATCCTGTTGAAAAGCATGATTTCCGATGCCTTTCCACCGTGCCAAGCATGGTTCCTGAGTGCAAGGGAAATCGCGATGAATCTGCCCTCTCGTACAGACGATAAAAGATAAGATCCCATCTATCCGCTTGAAGGCTGCTTGAAGGCTCCCTTTGATCGGGATGGAGGTTACATGCCTGTGGCGCTTTTCTGATTTTTCGATTTCTCTGCCGTCCATATGGGCGATCGGAGCGCGTTTTTGAAAAAAGTCATTGACCGACTCAGAGGTGGGGCCTAGAGGGCCTCTCACCGGACGGGACGGTGCCTTTGCGGCGCTGCGCCAGACGGTCGCCAACATGGACGGGACGCCCTCCCTCGGAACCAGTTTCGAGGAAGAATGGCTGTCCCTCTTTAGTTGTCGGTTCTTTGACATTGTTGGTCAGATGAAGGGACATGTGGGCGGCGGCTCCGGTCTGTGGCGGCTTTCAGGCGTCATGTGATCGGTTAAATTCAAGCCGTTCCTTATTGGAGCCTACTGAGCTTGCTTGGTAGGTTGTCTATATGTCTCAATATATTCCACAAGACTATATTGTGCAGGAATGGCTCCTGGAAATGAGCGGTATATATTGGCCTTATTCCGGCTGGTATGTATCGGACATCAAACTTGAGAGTTTGATCCTGGCTCAGAACGAACGCTGGCGGCATGCCTAATACATGCAAGTCGAACGAGACCTTCGGGTCTAGTGGCGCACGGGTGCGTAACGCGTGGGAATCTGCCCTTGGGTTCGGAATAACGTCGGGAAACTGAC
>NZ_CP117158.1:0-1350000 GCF_028538045.1 Sphingobium sp. AntQ-1 | reverse complement strand
TGAAAAGCACCCCGATGAGGGGAGTGAAACAGTACCTGAAACCGGATGCCTACAAGCAGTGGGAGGGTCCTTGAGACCTGACCGCGTACCTCTTGCATAATGGGTCTGTGACTTAGTGTATCAAGCAAGCTTAAGCCGTTAGGTGTAGGCGCAGCGAAAGCGAGTCTGAACAGGGCGACCATAGTTTGATGCATTAGACCCGAAACCCGGCGATCTATGCATGACCAGGTTGAAGGTGCGGTAACACGCACTGGAGGACCGAACCGTTCAATGTTGAAAAATTGTCGGATGAGTTGTGCTTAGGGGTGAAAGGCCAATCAAGCCGGGAAATAGCTGGTTCTCCGCGAAATCTATTGAGGTAGAGCGTCGGATGATTGCCGTTGGGGGTAGAGCACTGGATGGTTGCGGGGGTCGCGAGATCTACCAACACTAACCAAACTCCGAATACCAACGAGTCTAGTCCGGCAGACAGACGGCGGGTGCTAAGGTCCGTCGTCAAAAGGGAAACAGCCCTAACCTACAGCTAAGGTCCCCAAGTCATCACTAAGTGGGAAAGCATGTGGGATTTCCAAAACAACCAGGAGGTTGGCTTAGAAGCAGCCATCCTTTAAAGAAAGCGTAACAGCTCACTGGTCTAAACAAGAGATCCTGCGGCGAAGATGTAACGGGGCTAAAGTGATGCACCGAAGCTTAGGGTTTGGATCTTTGATCCAAGCGGTAGCGGAGCGTTCCGTAGGCCGTTGAAGCGGGAGGGTAACCGACCGTGGAGGTATCGGAAGTGCGAATGCAGACATGAGTAGCGATTAACAGTGTGAGATGCACTGTCGCCGAAATTCCAAGGGTTCCTGCTTAAAGCTAATCTGAGCAGGGTAAGCCGGCCCCTAAGACGAGCCCGAAGGGGGTAGTCGATGGGAACCACGTTAATATTCGTGGGCCTGGAGGTGTGTGACGGATGGCGTAAATGGTCTGGGCTTATTGGATTGCTCCAGGCTGTGAAGTTGTCCCAGGAAATAGCCCCTCCGTATAGACCGTACCCTAAACCGACACAGGTGGAATGGTAGAGTATACCAAGGCGTTTGAGAGAAGTATCCTGAAGGAACTCGGCAAATTGCCTCCGTACCTTCGGAAGAAGGAGGCCCCACATAAGCGCAAGCTCTTGTGGGGGGCACAGGCCAGGGGGTAGCGACTGTTTAGCAAAAACACAGGGCTCTGCTAAGTCGGCTTCAAGACGACGTATAGGGCCTGACGCCTGCCCGGTGCCTGAAGGTTAAGAGGAGGAGTGCAAGCTCTGAATTGAAGCCCAGGTAAACGGCGGCCGTAACTATAACGGTCCTAAGGTAGCGAAATTCCTTGTCGGGTAAGTTCCGACCTGCACGAATGGCGTAACGACTTCCCCACTGTCTCCAGGATATGCTCAGCGAAATTGAATTCTCCGTGAAGATGCGGAGTACCCGCGGTTAGACGGAAAGACCCCGTGCACCTTTACTGCAACTTCAGAGTGGCATTAGGAAAGAGCTGTGTAGCATAGGTGGGAGGCTTTGAAGCATCGACGCCAGTTGATGTGGAGCCATAGGTGAAATACCACCCTGCTGTTTTCTGATGTCTAACCTCGTACCGTTATCCGGTACAGGGACCCTCTGTGGTGGGTAGTTTGACTGGGGCGGTCGCCTCCTAAAGAGTAACGGAGGCGCGCGATGGTGGGCTCAGGACGGTTGGAAACCGTCTGTTAGAGTGCAATGGCATAAGCCCGCCTGACTGCGAGACTGACAAGTCGAGCAGAGACGAAAGTCGGTCATAGTGATCCGGTGGTCCCTCGTGGAAGGGCCATCGCTCAACGGATAAAAGGTACGCCGGGGATAACAGGCTGATGATTCCCAAGAGCTCATATCGACGGAATCGTTTGGCACCTCGATGTCGGCTCATCACATCCTGGGGCTGGAGCAGGTCCCAAGGGTTTGGCTGTTCGCCAATTAAAGTGGTACGTGAGCTGGGTTCAGAACGTCGCGAGACAGTTTGGTCCCTATCTGCCGTGGGCGTCGAAATTTGAGAGGAGTTGACCCTAGTACGAGAGGACCGGGTTGAACATACCTCTGGTGTACCAGTCGTTCCGCCAGGAGCGCAGCTGGGTAGCTATGTATGGACGGGATAACCGCTGAAAGCATCTAAGCGGGAAGCCTCCCTCAAGATAAGATTTCTCAGGACGGTCGAAGACCACGACCTTGATAGATCGGATGTGGAAGTGCGGTAACGCATGAAGCTAACCGATACTAATTGTCCTATTCGCGCTTAAACGGTTCACTTGTGAACCGCAGAGTCCCACCATCAACGACAATGCTGGAAACAGCAAAGCTCGGCGATCGCAGGTTGTTAAGCCAGCCCAGATATACGCTTACAAAACATACACCAAACGCGGCTGTTGCCGTGTTTGGCAAGCAAATACTCATGTGCACGGCATCGATCAAAAACCCATATATGCGCCAGCTTCATTGCTTGGTGACCATAGCGTCTGTGACCCACCCGATCCCATCCCGAACTCGGCCGTGAAACCAGTCTGCGCCGATGGTACTATTGCTCAAGCACTGGAAGAGTAGGGCGTCGCCAGGCATTGAAGCTCGCGCATATATCGGACAAACATAAAACCCATTCATAAGTCTCATAAAAGGGCGACCCAAAAGGTCGCCCTTTTACCGTTGGTGACGCGGGATGAAGCAGCCCGCCGTCAGACCGCAAAAGCGGGATGACAAGCAAAAATGCTTCGCAGGCTGCAAAACGCAGCCCATGTTGGTGACGCGGGATGGAGCAGCCCGGTAGCTCGTCAGGCTCATAACCTGAAGGTCGCAGGTTCAAATCCTGCTCCCGCAACCAACATATTCTGCAAAGCGCTTCCGGAATGGCCGCCAGCGCTTTTTCCTGCGTGATGACCAACGGAACTTCGCGACAGGCCGCGCAAGCCACTGGCCACAAAACAGCTTCCGCCCCGCGCCATAATCCTGCCGGCGTCAGCCGGTCAGTCATTCAGTTGCGGCAACGTCTGCTACCCACTCTTTTTGTCATTCCCGCGCAGGCGGGAGCCTGTCTCCCAACCTTTGACACGGTGCAAAGGCGGGATGTCGGTGAAGAGTCGCGCTCCTCTCCGCCACCCCGCTTGCGCGGAGATGACGGCATAGGAGTGGGGTGTCTGCAACCTACGCACATCGGCCATCACATTATGCGGCAGGGTCGCTTCGCTGCGGACGCAACCAGCCCCAAACGAGAAAGGGCGCGGCAATCAGCGCCGCGCCCTTTCTCGTTGCTCTGTGACGCCGCTTATTCGCTGGCGTTGGCCGCGTTCGCTGCGGGGGCTTCCGTCGCATTGGCGGCATTGCCGGCTTCGGCGGCGTTGGCGCCTTCCGCTGCGGCAGGCGCGGCGTCGGCTGCGGGCAGCGGCAGGTTGGACCCCTGCGTGTTGAGCCAGGCGATCAGGTTGGCGCGATCGGCCGGATTGCCGAGCCCTGCAAAGGTCATCTTGGTGCCGGGCGCGAATTCACGCGGGCTTTTCAGCCAGTGATCGAGATTGTCGAAGCTCCATTCGCCGCCTTTGCTCTTGAGCGCGTCGGAGAAGGCGAAGCCGCCCTTGCCCTGGCCGATCGATTCGCCGACCGTGGCGTAGAGATTGGGACCGATGCCGTTGGCGCCGCCCTGGTTCACGGTGTGGCAGGCGGCGCATTTGGCGAACACCTTCTCACCGGCCGCGACGTCCGCGCTGGCCAGCAGGGTGTTGAGGCCAGGGCCGGTGTCGCCGCCCTCGCCCTCGGCTTCGACGCCTTCGATCGCGTAGCCCATCTTTTCGGGGCGTTCGTCATGGAAATATTTGGAACTGACGATCGCGCCACCCAGCGCGATGATCCCCGCAAACAAAGCCCAGCCCGCCACGGTGTTGAAACGATCGCCCATTTCGCTCGATTTCCCTTGCGCTTCTGTTCTGGCGGCTGTCTTCCGCGCCCCCTCTTGTGGGCTGCCATAATGGCGGACACGCCACCATGCAAGCCGGGTTGGCACGGTAAATCGCCCTTTGCGTGCGCGGACGCCGCGGCGATGCTTGCGTGGGGGCAGGTGAAACCCTAAGCGCGCAGCCAGTCATGGAAAATTATCCCGCCCCCGCCCGCGCGATCGTCGCACAACTCGCGCAAAAGGCCGCCGCCGACCCGGCGCGCGCCGTCGCCTATCAGGGCGCGCCCGGCGCCAATTCGCATCTGGCCGCATTGGGCTATGCGCCCGATTGCGTGCCGCTGCCCTGCTTCGCGTTCGAGGATGCGATCGACGCGGTGCGGAACGGGCTGGCGGCGCGGGCGATTATTCCGATTGAAAACAGCCTGCACGGGCGAGTGGCGGACATGCATTTCCTGCTGCCCGAATCGGGGCTGAGCATCGTCGACGAATATTTCCTGCGTATCCGGCATTGCCTGATGGCGCCCGACGACAGCCCGGTAAAGAGCGCGATCAGCCATCCGCAGGCGCTGGGCCAGTGCCGCCATTATCTGCGCGAGCGCGGTATCCAGCCGGTCGCCTATGCCGATACGGCGGGCGCGGCGGCGCTGGTGGCGGAGACGCGCACGCCGGGCGAAGGGGCGATTGCGCCCTATCTGGCGGCGGAACTCTATGGGCTGCGCCTGATTGCCGAGAATATCGAGGATAGCGACGACAATATGACCCGCTTCCTGGTGCTGGCGCAGGAGGGCAGGATGCCGGTCGCCCATGTCGGGCCGGTGATGACGACATTCCTGTTCGAGGTGAAGAATGTGCCCGCCGCACTCTACAAGGCGATGGGCGGCTTTGCGACCAACGGGGTCAATATGACCAAGCTGGAAAGCTACCAGCGCGGAGCCAGTTTCGCCGCGACGGAGTTTTTCTGCGATATCGAGGGGATGCCGGGCGATCCGGCGGTGGACCGGGCTTTGGCGGAGCTGGAGTTCCACACCAAGTGGGTGCGGCAGTTGGGCAGCTATCGGCAGGCGCGGCCGCGGACTTAGGGTTGGCCGATATTCCGCCCATATGGGCCTGCAAGGCGCGCTTTTCTGCGCTCCGGCGCTCACGTACTTTAAGTATGCTGCGTCGGAACGAGGCGCGTGACTCGTTCCGAGCTACTCGAAAGTCACGCTTTTCGGCTCCATCTGGACGAAATCTCGACCAACCCTATTCGTCACCTATCAAGAAGTCTGTATAGCGCTCCCCATGGTCGCAGCCATCCTTCTGTCCGCCCTGGCGATGAGCGTCATTGTCGGCGTCCGCTATCTGCTGGCGAGCGGCGGGTTTGCGCTGGCGACGCGGATTCGCCAGCCGGGGCTGTATCGCGGGCTGGAAAAGCAGATGGGGCGGGAGATCGGCTGGTCGCTGGCGTCCGCGCTGATCTATGGCGCGCCCGCCGGCGTGGTGGCCTGGGGCTGGCAGGAGCGAGGCTGGACGCGCATCTACAGCGACGTGCGGGATTTTCCGCTGTGGTGGCTGCCGCTGTCGGTGCTGCTATATCTGGCCGCGCACGACACATGGTTTTACTGGACGCATCGCTGGATGCACCGGCCCAAGCTATTCCGCATCGCCCATGCGGTGCATCATGCCAGCCGACCGCCGACCGCCTGGGCGGCGATGAGTTTCCATCCCTGGGAGGCGCTGACCGGGGCGGTGGTGATCCCGGCTCTGGTGTTCCTGATTCCCATCCATGTCGGCGCGCTGGGATGCGTGCTGACAATCATGACGATCATGGGGGTGAGCAACCATATGGGATGGGAGATGTTCCCCCGGTGGATGGTGCGCGGGCCGATGGGCGGGTGGTTGATAACCGCCACCCATCATCAGCGGCATCATGACCAGTATAATTGTAATTACGGGCTATATTTCCGCGTTTGGGACCGCCTGTGCGGCACCGATAAGGGGCTGGGCGATTTCAAGAAGGTGGGTGCGTGAGGCGGTTGGGAGCGCTATTGTTCATGGCCATTGCAGGATCGGGTGCAGGGGCAGCGGGGCAGCCCCAGGCGCTCAGCATGACGTTGGAGGGGCTGCGATCGACCAGAGGGCAGATATTGGTGTGCGTCACCCGATCGGCCGCGTATTTCCCAGATTGCGCCAAAGACCCTGACAAGCGGCATTTCGCGGTGCCGGTGAAGAGCGGGCCGATCCCGCTTGGCACGGTCGCGCCGGGCGATTATGCGATCGCCATCGTCCATGATGAAAATGGCAATGGCAAGCTGGACACATTCATGGGCATCCCGCGCGAGGGTGTGGGCTTTTCGCGCAATCCGGTGCTGCGTTTCGGCGCGCCGAGCTTTGGTTCGGCCAGTTTTCCGGTCGCGGGCGCGCCGGTGGAGCAGGCGATCAGGCTCAAATATTTCCTCTGAAACAGAGGGCGGGAACCTGTAACCCCCTCAAAACATTCTTAGGTCCAAACGCAGTTTTACGAATAGGGCCATCATGCATTTTTTCCGCAGCCGACTGGCCGCGACGATCGTCGCGGCCCTGCCCCTTTGCGGCCCCGCCATGGCGCAGGAGGAGGAACAGCACAGCATGTTGACCATCGGCGCGGGGGCGGCGGTCATCCCCAGCTATGAAGGGGCCGATGAATATCGCGTGATGCCGATCGTGCAGGCGCGCGGCAAGGTGCGTGACTTCGCTTTCTGGACCCGTGGCACGGCGCTCTATGTCGATGCTATCCCCGATCCGACCGGCACAGGCTTTGACTTCGAACTTGGCCCGGTGGTCAATGTCCGGTTGGACCGCACCAGCCGCAAGGGGATCAAGGACGACGCCGTGCGGTTGCTGGGCAAGCGCGACATAGCGGTGGAGGTCGGCGGCTTCGTCGGCATCGGCAAGACCGGGGTCATCACCAGCGATTATGACAATCTCGCCGCGCGGGTCGCGGTGACCAAGGATGTCGCGGGCGCGCATGGCGGCGCCGTCATCACGCCCACGATCGAATATTACACGCCGCTGTCGATGACGAGTTTTGTCGGCGCGTCGGTGTCGGCGGATTATGTCGGCAAAAAATATGGCCGCACTTATTTCGACATCACGCCGCAGGAGAGCCTGGCGAGCGGGCTGGCGGTCTATGACCGGGCCGGGCGCGGATCGGGCTTCAAGCGGTTGAACGTCAACCTTTCGGCCGGCAAGTCGTTGTCGGGCGACCTGCGCAAGGGCTGGGCCGTGTTCGGTGTCGCGGGCTATGCGCGGGTGCTAGGCAAATATGCGGATTCGCCCATCGTGGCGGACGTGGGGTCGCGCAACCAGTGGGTCGGCGCGATCGGCGTGGGCTACACCTTCTGATCCTTTCCCGCATCCGTCTTGTCCCAAAGGGGTGACGCCCCACATAAGGCGCGGTATGACGGCGGCGCATGACCGCATGGACAGGAGAAATGAAGCGTGGCGACCCTGGGATTGAGCGAGGCCGACAAGGCGGCCGTGGAGGCGTTTCGCCAGGATGTGGTGGAGCCTTCGCGCACGCAGTTGGTGATCGTCGATTTCTGGGCCGAATGGTGCGGCCCGTGCAAGCAACTGGCCCCGGTGATCGAGAAGGTCTGCGCCGACTATGCGGCCAAGGGCGTCAAGCTGGTCAAGGTCAATGTCGATGAGAATGGCTTCATCGCGAGCCAGTTTCGCGTGCAGTCGATCCCGACCGTCTATGCCGTGTTCCAGGGCCAGCCGGTCGCGGACCTCACTCAGGCGCGAACCGAAGGGCAACTCAAGCAATATCTCGATCAGTTGCTGTCGCAATTGCCGATCGAATCGGATGAGAAGGCGCAGTTGCAGGAAATCGCGCCGCTGATCGCCATGGGCGAGGAGGTGCTGGCGGCGGGCGATGCGGAGCGCGCTTTGTCGGTGTTCGGCCAGATCGCCGAGATGGTGCCCGACAATGTCGAGGTGGCGTCCGGTCTGGCGCGGGCGCTGGTGGCGCTGGGGCGGCTGGACGAGGCGGAAGCGGTGCTGGATGCGCTGCCGGCCGATGTCGCCAGAAATGTCGCGATCGATCAGGCGCGCGCGGCGATCGCGCTGGCGCGGGACGTGAAGCCGGTCGCCGACCTGTCGAGCGTGCAGGCGAAGGTGGAGGCCGATCCCGACGATCATGAGGCGCGGTTCGAACTGGCCGGCGGGCTGATGGCCAATGGCGACCGCGATGGTGCGGCCGACGCGCTGCTGGAGATCGTGCGGCGCGACCGGGCCTGGAACGACGGCGCGGCGCGGGCGCAGTTGCTGACCATATTCGACGCGGTGGGGCTGGAAGATCCGTGGGTGTCGGCGCAGCGGCGCAAACTCTCCCAGATCCTGTTTTCGTAACCGCCATGCCACTGGCGCGCGTCTCAATCTTTCCATTGTCCGGCGCGCTGCTGTTGCCGGGGATGGACCTGCCGCTGCATATTTTCGAGCCGCGATACCGCGCGCTGATCCATGACGCGATGGCGCGCGACCGGCGGATCGGCATGATACAGCCGCGCGGAACCGGCACCGTACCGCCATTGTTCGATATGGGCTGTTTGGGTCATGTCAGTCAGATCGAAGCTTTGGAGGATGGGCGGTTCAATATCGTGCTGACCGGCCTGGCGCGGTTCCGGCTGGTGCGCGAATTGCAGGTGCCGACGCAATTTCGACAGATCGAGGCCGATGTCGAGCAGGCGCCGCAGGAAGATGAGGTGCTGCACATGGCGGAGCGGGCGGCGCTGGAGCAGGAATCGCGGCGCTTCGCCGATGCGCTGGGCTATGTGGTGGACTGGACCGCGGTGTCGCAACTGGACGATACCGCGCTGGTCAATGGCATCGCGCAGATCGTGCCGTTCGACCCGGCGGCCAAGCAGACATTGCTGGAGGCGGATACGCTGTCCGAACGGTCGGAGCGGATCATCCAGCTGATGCAGATCGTCGGCCGGATCGAGCGCGATGGCGGGGCGACGATGCAATGAGCGGGCTGTGAGCGAAATTGCGCCGATTAATCCCTGGTTGCTGGAGAAGCTGGTCTGCCCGGTGACGCGGACGCCGTTGCGGTGGGATGCGGCGCGCAGCGCGCTGGTGTCGGACGCGGCGGGACTGGCCTTTCCGGTGCGCGATGGCGTGCCGGTGCTGGTGGTGCGGGAGGCTGTGGCACTTTGACCGTCTCACCCTTTTCCCGCTAGACCTCTTGGAGAGGTAGAGGCCACCTGTCTCAAGGTCGGGTGTTATCGAAAGCCCCCACCCCAACCCCTCCCCTGAAGGGGAGGGATTTAAGATTTGAACGCGGCGATGCATTCCACCTCTAGCGGCGCGCCCAGCGCCAGGCCGTCGGCGCCGAAGGCGCTGCGGGTGGGAAGGCGTTTGCCTTCGAAATAGGGGAGATAGGCGGCGTTGAAGCGCGGCCAGTCGGCCATGTCGTCCAGCATGACCGTGCATTTGACGACATGGCCGAAATCCAGGCCATTGCTCGCCAATATCTTGCCGATCGAATCCATCGCCCCCTTCACCGCGGCGTCGAAGCCTTCCTTATGCTTGTCCATGCCTTCGGGCGCCTGACCGATCTGGCCGGACATGAAGAGAAGGTCGCCGACCCGGATCGACGGCGAAAAGGGGAGCTTGGCGGGCAGGGCTTGCGGCGCGGCGGCGGGCTGGGCCAGCGCGGGTTGGGCGAAGGCGGGTGCGGCGGCCAGCAGCAGGGCGGTGGCGAGAAGGTGCTTCATAAGTCTCTCCCTAAGATGTCAGGCGCGGGGTAGCGCGGCAAGCAGGCGGTCGACATCCGCCCTGTCGTTGAAGATCGACGGCGCGATGCGGAAATGATGGTCGTGCAGCGAAATACGCACCTGCGCCTTGGCCAGTGGGTCGGCGAGGCGGGTTTTCGCGTCGGGCAGCAGGGCGGTCAGCAGCGGCGTTCGCGTGCCGGGCGGGGTGATGAGGCGGTAGCCCTTGGCGGTCAGGCCGTCGCGGAGCGGGGCGATCAGGCTTTGGGCATGAGCCTGGATCGCGGGGACGGTGAGGGTAGCGATATGGTCGAGGCCATGGTCGATCGCGGCGACCACCGCCTGCGCATAGGTGCCGGTGCCGAAATGGCCCAGCGCGCCGGGGCGGATGGCGTAGCTGACCGGTTCATTTCCGGGCGGGTCCATCGGATAGACATGGGTTTGCGGCGGGGACAGGCCGATGCCGGGCGGGGCGCCGGGCGCGGCGAAGCCGTAATAGCCGAAATCGGCCAGCGGCAGGGCGTCCAGCACGCCGCGCCGGGCGTAGAGGAAGCCGAGGCCGAAATCGCCCATCAGCCATTTATAGGTGGCGCAGGCGGCGAAATCGACGCTGCTGGCGTGGAGATCGACCGGGACTGCCCCGGCCGCGTGGATGATGTCGGCATAGACCAGCGCGCCGGCGGCATGGGCGAGGTCGCAGACGGCCTTCAGGTCATGCTGGAAGCCATTATAGGTGGAAACGAGCGAGAGGCTGACCAGCGTCGTGCCGGGGGTGATGGCTTTGGCCATGTCGTCCATCGCGATGCGGCCGTCGCGCGCCTGCACCCAGGCGACATCGACGCCCTGTTTCGCCAGTTCCCGATACATGGGGAAGCCGGCGTAGAAATGCAGCGTGTCGGTGACGACCCGGCCGCCCTTGTGCGGGAAGCCGAGCGCGCGGAGCACGGCCTGTTCGCCCATGGTGGTGGACTGGACCCAGCAAAGTTCGTCCGGGTCGGCGTTCACCAGTCGCGCGAATTTGGCGATGGTGGCGGCGCGGTCCACAGGCCTCAGCGCCGCGGCGGCGGGATCGAGCGTGCGGGCGGCGACATAGGCGTCCATCGCTGCGCGCGCGCCCAGGCTGATCGGGTGGGTAGAGGCGCTGTCGAGATAGGCGATGGGGGTGGCGGCGAAGCTGGATCTGTCCGGCAGGCTGGGCTTGCTGGCGCGGCCCGCCTGCGCCGCTTGCGCCGCCAGTGGGACGGCGATCGCCGCGCCCAGCGCCTGACGGCGGCTGATCGTCATGCCATGACCTTGAGGAAGGCCGCCTTGAACGCCTGCATTTCGGCCGGGCTGCCAAAGGAGACGCGGATCCAGTCGTCCATATGTTTGCGCGGGCCGCCGATGAATATGCCCGCCTGCGCCAGCGCGGCGGTGACGGCGGCGCCGGGGCGGCCGACATGGATCATGGCGAAGCTGGCCTGGCTGGGCAGGTAGCGCAGCCCCCTGGCGTCGAGCCAGCCGAACAGATCGTCGCGCACCGCCTTGTTTTCCGCCTTGCGGGTCGGGAGCAGGGTCGGATCGAGCAGGCTGGCCTCTGCCGCCAGCACGGCCGGCATGGGCGTGATGTTGGTGCCGTAGCGCGCCATGCCGTCGAGCAAATCCTTGCGCCCGGCGATCAGGCCGCAGCGCAGGCCGGCCAGGCCGTAGATTTTCGAAAAGGTGCGGGTGACCAGCAGGTCAGCGCCTTGGGCGACCAGATCGAGGCAGCTTTGGGCGTCGCTGAAATGGATATAGGCTTCGTCCACCAGCAGGATGCTGCCCTTGGGCTTGTTGGCCAGCAGCCAGTCGATATCGGCGCGGGTGGTGGTGAGGCCGGTCGGGTTGTTGGGATTGCAGAGATAATAGACGCCGGCGTCGGGCGCAGCGGCCAGCAGCTTGCGCGGGTCGGCGGCGAAATCGCCCGACAGCGGGGCCGCGACCGAGCGGGTGATGCTGGCATTGTCGAGGCCGAGAAAACCCTGGTCGAAAGTCGGTTCGAAATAGGCGATCGGACGATCAGCGCTGGAATAGCTGAGCGCCACCGAGCGCAGCGGCATGAAGGAGCCGGGGTGGACCTGAACCTGTTCTGGAGCCAGCCCGTTCTGGCGTGCGAACAGGCTTTCGAGCTTCCCGGCAAAGGCCATGCCGTAGCGGCCCGACAGCGGCGGCAGCTTCGCCAGCGCGGCGAGCGCCGCGGGGCAGGGGCCGACCGGATGTTCGTTGCTGTTGATATAGACAGCGTCGGTCAGGCTCGCAGCCATGCCGGCTGGATCGTCGGGCAGGTCGACCTTGCGCCCGCGCTGGGCGAGCGCTGGGGCTGTGCCCGCGACGGTGGCGGCGCCGATTGCGCCGTGCATCAGCATCCGGCGGGATAGGGGGGCGGCGTCGGTCATTCTTCGCTTGCCCGGATGGCGGCGGCGATGCGCTTCACATCGGCTTCGCTGACCGGATCGGCATAGCTGTTGTCGAAATGGGTGCGGACATAGCCGACCACGGCGGCGACCTGGCCGGGGGTAAGCATTTCGGAGAACCAGGGCATCCCGCCCTGGCCCTTCATCACGACGGTGATCGGATAGTCCGCCGAGGCCAGCTTGGCATTATGGGCCAGCGCCGGGACGGTGCCGTCGGGCGACCCCTGCGCATGGTCGAGATGGCAGGCGGCGCAGACCTGCTTATAGACCTGCTCGCCATCGGGCAGCGCCAGCTTGACCGGGCGGCCACCGGGGGAGTCCGCGAGCGCGGGCGCGGCGGCCAGCACCGCCAGCGCGGCGAGACGGAGGAGTCCGCGCTGCATCTCAGGCCGCCTGCGCATGGTCGTGGATCTGGGCGATTGCGTCCATGCCCGACAGGATGGAGCCTTCCATCCAGCCGCCATAGTAACTGGCATGTTCGCCCGCCATCACCACGCGATTGTCGAGCGTGACGAGAGCCTTGTAATGCGCCTTGCGGTTGTCCTCGCTCCAGGCGGAGGTGCAGCCCAATATCCACGGCACCCGGCTCCAGGGCACGGATACGCCGTTCATATATTCCTTGCGATATTGCGGGTGGAAGACCTCGCCCTGTTTCAGCGCGGTTTCGATCCGCTGCTGCGGCGTCATGCCGGCGAGCTGGAAGCCGGCAAGGTCGCGGGCGAAGGCGCCGAGCAGCACGGCAGGGCCGGACCCGAACATCCTGTCATTGGGATAGGAGAGCTGGGTGATCGACTGGTCGGTGAAGCTGTGGCCGCCATAGATATTGTCGTCTTCCTCCCAGAAGCGGCGCTTGAATTCGAGGCCGATCTTGACGTGGCCGCCATAGGGCACCGCCTTCATCGCGGCCTTGAGCGCCGGGGACACCTGCATGTCGACCTGGCTGATGATCGAGAGCGGGATGGTGCAGACGCAATAATCGGCGCTGACATCGTGCATCTGGCCGGTGGCGACATCCTTGTAGCTGACGGTCACGCCCTTGTCGGATTGGGCGACCTTCACCGCCTTGGCGTTGTAGGTGACGATCTTGCCGATCTGCTTCGCGAACGCCTTGCCGATCATGTCCATGCCGCCGACAGGTTGGAACATCGTCGTCTGCATCACATAGCTGAAATAGAAGGACATGGCGGTCCAGACCTGCGGGTCGAGCACGTCCTGGAGCTTGGCGATCTGCGAGGGGGTGGGGGCGCCGTTGCGACCGCCGCCGGGCGCCTGGTCGTAGCCGCGCTGGGCGGAGACCTTGAGGCTGCTGGTATAGGCCAGATTCTTGTCGAGCACGCCCCAGCCGCGCAGCGCCTCCATCAGCTTTTCCTGATCCTCTGCGGACAGCTTGTCGTCCAGCGCCTTGGCGCTGATCGCCTTGGCCAGCAGTTCGGAGGTGTGGCCCTTGAAGTCGGTCGCGACTTCCTTGTAGCGCATCGGCTTGCCGCCAAAGGCTTCGGTCGAATGGATGAAGCCGTTGTGGTTGAGCTGGATGAAGGGCTCCAGCGCGACGCCGAACTGGCGGCAATAATGGAGCAGCGCCTTGTGATGGTGCGGGATGCGCCAGGGGCCGGGATTGAGGTAATTGCCCGCCGCGAACTGCACCTTCTGCACCGTGCCGTCGCTTTCGGTGAACGTATCGCCGCCGCGCAGCGAATAGTTACGGCCGCCGGGGCGATCCTGAAATTCCAGGATTTTGACCGCATAGCCGGCCTTTTGCAGCTCATAGGCGGCGGCCATGCCCGCCAGCCCAGCGCCCAGGATGACGACCGACGCCCCCGGCTTGGCACCGGTCAGGACCGGCGGGCCGGTGAACTGGGTTTCGGCGGCGTGGCCGAGCGCGGTCATCGCCTGATACATGGCGGCGGCGCCGCCGACCTTGCCGATCATGGTCAGGAGGTCGCGGCGGCTGGGCGCGGTGCTGTCGGTCATGATATCCCCCTATTGGAACGCGCTCAGGGCGCCTTGGCGGCGATCGCCTCGATCTCGACCAGTTGTTGCGGCCGGGCGAGGCCGGCGATCTGGAAGGCGGAGCGCGTCGGCAGGTTCGGCTGGTCGGCCGTGCCGAAGAATTTCTTGTACGCGCGGGTCATGCCGTCGCGGTCCATCTTGCCGCCCAGCCTGGGGTCGCCGACCAGGAAGACGGTGAGTTTGACGACGTCGCCCATGGTCAGGCCCATGTCGGCGAGCTGCGCCTTCATCCTGGTGAAGATGGACAGGGTCTGCGCTTCGGTATCGCCGAAGGCGTCCGGGCTTTCCATGTCCTTGGGATCGATCGGCGCGCCGGTGGCGCCGGAGAGATAATAGAGGGTGCTGCCGGGCGGGATGATCGCGGCGCTTGCGATCATGGCGCCGGGCGCCTGCTTATGTTCGACGGTAGCGGCTTGAGCGGAAGGTACGGCCATGGCGGCCAGCAGGAAGGCGAAACGCGCTGTCATGGACAATCCCCCATATGAAGATGGCAAGGAAAAGGGCCGGTCCTTGGCGAACCGGCCCTTGTCTTCGTGACTTCGATCAGAATTTGAAGTCGATGCGCGCGTAATAATAGCCGCCCGCCGATCCATAGGCCCCGTGGCCGTAATAGGAGTTCCAGGTCGTTGTCCCATTTTCATAGGGCGACTGGCCAGGAAGTACGGTCACGCCGGTCAGCAGTTTGGGCTTTTCAGGTCGCTTGTCGAACAGGTTGTTAGCGCCGATCGAGAAGGTCACATTGTCGGTGAAATCATAGCCCATTTCCAGATCGGTGATCCCGGTCGCCTTGACCACGCCATCCCGTTCCTGCGACTGGCCATTGAGCGCGGCCGCCGACAGGGCGGAGCGGACAAGCACGCTGGTCTTGCCGTAGAAGGTTTGACGTAGGTTGGCAGAGAAGGGACCGCTGGAGAAGTTAACGCCAGCGACGACCTTATATTCAGGCGACGCATCCTCGATATAGCTTTCCGAAACGGTGCTGAACAAGGTCGGGTTCTTGTTGTCGGTGATCTTCGTCTTGTTGTAGTTGGCGGTCAGCGACAGGTCGAGCTTGCCGAAATCGAGTGCGATCGGGTAACGGGCCGCGAAATCGATGCCATAGGTTTCGGTGTCGATCAGGTTGGTGAAGCTGGCTACGCCCAGCGTTTGCAGTCCAGTATCCAGCACAAGGCCGGTCGAGGCGATCGCCGCCAATATATCTTCCGCACCCGCCACTGGCAGGCCGCCCTGAATGGCCGGCAGCGACGCGGTGGCCGAAATGCGGTTCTTGATCTTGATATAATAGCCGTCGATGGTGATCGCCAGACGAGGGATCGGCCGCAGTACGATACCGGCCGAGAAGTTGGTCGATTTTTCGGGCTTGAGCGCGTTGAAGCCCAGCAGCATCGCGGCGGGCGAACCGGCCGGAAGCTGAAGAACCGCGCTGGTCGGGCCAACATTGACGGTCGAGTAGAAGGATTCGGCGAGCGTGGGCGCACGGAAGCCAGTGCTGGCCGTGCCGCGGATCGCGAATGCGTCCGAGAAGTCGTAGCGCGTCGTGATCTTGCCGATCTTGGTATCGCCAAAGTCGCTATAATCTTCGTAGCGGCCCGCCAGATCGACGGTCCAGCCATCGACTGGGGTGGCGATCAGATTGATATAGCCGGCCTTCGAACTGCGGCTATGCTTGCCCGCATCGACATCCTTGTAGCCGGGGAAGGACTGGACGCCTTCCTTGTAAGTCGCGGCGAAGTCGCCGGCCACGATTTCATAGGTGTCGCGCCGATATTCGCCGCCAAAGGCGAGGGTCAGCGGCGCGGCCATGCCGACGTCGAATTCCTTGCGGATGTCGAGCGTGTTGGTCAGCTGGCTCAGCTTGAATCCGCCGTCATAGGCGTCGGTCACCGTGTTGGGGGTGACGGTCGAACCCGGCAGCAGAGAGGATTGATAGGATTCGATCCAGAGGGCGCGATGCGCCGATTCGATCGTCCAGATCTTGTTCTGATCATAGCCGTATGTGGTGCTGAGATCATAGTTCCAGCCTTCGCCAAATTCGCCCTTGGCGCCAACGGTGAAACTATATTCCTTCTGTTCCACCTTCTGCTGCGGCACCATGCCGAATGTGCCGGTGTCGCCAAAGCAGGTCGACAGGTCCGTTGCGCTGGCGCAGATGCGGTTGGGTGGGCGATAGCCCTGTTTGGCATAGCCAACGCGACGGGACACGTCGCCGAAGCTGTAGAGTTCGACCCCGCCGAAATCATAGCCCATATTGTAGAAGAGCAAGTTCAACTGCGACTTGGCCTGGCCGCCGTTGATGCCGTTGAGGTCGAGGCCAGCCCAGGCCGGATCATAATAGTTGTTGGTCGACCCGAACTGTCCGGGATAGGTGCCCGCCATATTGACATAAGGATTGCCGTCAATGTCGGCCATGGTGACCTGACCGGTGCCGGTCGAGGTGTAGAGGTGGCCGGGTTTGTCTGAACAGGGATCGGCAATTGTTAAGTGGATCGTCTGCCGGGTTCCTTGCCTTGCCAATACGGGGCGTCATGCAGGGAGGGCGTAGCCCGATCGGAGTGACGCCCCGTATTGGTTGCCAAATTCATGCTGCCATCATTACCGGCAGGTTGTCAAAATACGCCTGATCCGGCGTCCTGGCGGCGAGGCTCGAATGTGGCCTCCTTCCATTGTAAAAGTTCAGATAACGACCGATCGACGCGCGGGCTTCGCTGACCCCGCCGTAGGCCCGGAGGTAAACCTCCTCATATTTGACTGAGCGCCACAGTCGCTCGACAACGACATTGTCGCGCCACGCGCCCCTGCCATCCATGCTTATGGCGATTTTTTCTCGGAGCAGCACGCTGGTGAAGGCCATGCTCGTGAATTGGCTGCCCTGATCGGTATTGAAAATCTCCGGTTTGCCGAAGCGCGCCAATGCTTCTTCCAGAGCCTCGACACAAAAATCGGCTTCCATCGTGATCGACACCCGCCAGGCCAGAACCTTGCGGCTGAACCAGTCCACGATGGCAACGAGATAGACAAAGCCCCTCGCCATCGGAATGTAACTGATGTCGGTCGCCCAGACTTGGTTGGGACGCACGATCGCCAGCTTGCGCAACAAATAGGGATAGATCTTGTGCCCCAGCGCGGGCTTCGATGTGCTCGGGCGGCGGTAGATCGCCTCAATCGCCATCGTCTTCATCAGCGTGCCAACATGCTGGCGGCCGATCTTGAAGCCCTCCTGCCGGAGCAGGTCGCGCAGCATCCGGCTCCCGGCGAATGGAAACTCCAGGTGCAGTTCGTCGATCCGCCGCATGATGGCGAGATCGGCAGGAGGCACCGGTCTGGGCAGATAATAAATGCTGCCCCGGCTGATCCCCAGCTCCCGGGCTTGCCGCGCCAATGGCAGTGCGTGCGAACGGTCGATCATCGTTTTGCGCTCGGCAACAGTCCCGCCTTCCCGAGCGCCCCTGACAAAAAATCGTTCACCAACGTCAGTTCACCGATCTTGGCGTGCAGCGTCTTTACGTCGATCACTGGCTCGGCAGCCTCGCTCCGCGTCTCGCTCCCGAATACACCGGCAGCCCCTTCCAGAAGCTGCCCGCGCCATTGCGTGATCTGGTTCGGATGCACGTCAAACTGCTGCGCCAGCTCCGCCAGCGTCTTCTCGCCCTTCACCGCGGCCAATGCCACCTTCGCTTTGAATGCCGGGCTGTGATTCCGGCGTGGTCGTTTGCTCATCTCTACTCCTGTCACGCGGCCATCCTGGCCGCCGTCAGGCAGAAAATCCACTTATCCCGATGTGCAGTTTTGCTAGGCCACCTCTGTGTAGCTTTGGCGGCGATGGAAGGCGGTAAGGTTGAAATAGCCGTCCTCGCCCAGTTTGAAGCCGACATTGCCCGAAGCGGAGAAGAGTTCGCCTTCGCTGTTATAATATTGGCCGCCGGTGACCTTGAAAGTGCCGCCTTCGGACTGGTCTTTCAGGATCAGGTTGATGGCGCCCGCAATCGCGTCCGTGCCGTACACGGCGGCCGCGCCGTCCTGCAGCACTTCGATGCGCGACACGGCGTCGGGCGGAATGAGGTCGATGGAGGGCGCGGCCGAACCTTGGAACGGGCCTGCGATCACCTGAAGGATGGCCGAACCGTGGCGACGCTTGCCATTGACCATGACCAGCGTGTGGTTGGGGCTGAGGCCGCGCAGGCGAGCCGACAGCGAAAAATTCGACATGTCGGTGCCCTGCGTCTGGGCGGTGAAGGACGGGACCATCTGGGTCAGCGCCTGATTGAGGTTCGGCTGGCCGACATGGCTCAGCGCCTCTTGGCTGAAAACCTGCACCGGCGCGGCGCTGTCGGCCGCCTGCATGCCGACGGCGCGGGTGCCGGTGACGATGATGGCGGCGCCGTCATCGGTCTGCGGTTCCTGCGGCGCGTCCTGCGCGATGGCGCAGACGGACCAGGACGAAGCCAGAATAAGTGAAAGTTTGAGCGCGGACAGTCGCGTCATTCATGCCCCCTGTTTTTGCATTATGATGACAAGGGGGATGACGGACGGGCTGTGGCAATCCTCTATTGCAGTGCAAAAAAATGCACTAAAACGTAATATTTCTCAATTGTTTCCATGGCAAAAGCGATCGAGGATATTGCGGGGATCAGCGAATCGGCAAGTGACAACTGTGCATCGCCGCCACGCCATTTTGCAATCAATTGGCATGGCGGATTTTTGATTCTGCTTCGTTATGGTTTCATTCAGCCGGTCAGGACGCCATGGCCGCGTCGATCAGGGCCTTCGCCTCCGGTCCTTCCCAGTCCATCGCGCCGATCACCCGCACCATTTCCTTCCCCTGTCGATCGTAGATGACGGTGGTGGGCAGCAGGCCGGTGGCATAGTGGAAGCCCAGCTGGTTTTCCGGGTCTGCCCAGCCCTTTAAATGCGGCAGGTCATGTTTGGCGAAAAAGGGCTTGGCCGCCTTAAGTCCCTGATTGTCCTGCGAGATGGTGAGGACGGCGAGGCCCTTGGGACCGTATGTCGCCGCGATCCGGTCCAGCGTGGGCATTTCCGCGATGCAGGGCGCGCACCAGGTCGCCCAGAGATTGACGAGGATCGGCTTGCCGGCGAAATCCTGTAGCGTCCTTTCGCCGCCGTCCGGATTCTGAAAGGCGAAGTCGGGGGCGGGGGCGCCCGCCTTGCTGCGGTCGAGCCGATAGTCGAAGGCGCCCTCCTTCTTCGTCGCGCCGCCTGTCGCCTCTCCCGACGTGGCGGGAACCTCACCGGGGAGGGCGGCATTGGCTTGCTCCTTCGGCGGCGATTGCCTATCGCAAGCCGCCAGAGCGGCAGGCAGGAGCAGTATCATTAGCGCGCGGAATGACGATATCACGGAAGCAGGCTCCAACAGCATGTGGGGCGGCCGGTTCGCCGCCGGCCCGGCATCGATCATGCGTGAGATAAATGCCTCCATCCCCTTCGACAAGCGATTGTGGAAACAGGATATCGCCGGGTCCAAGGCGCATGTCGCGATGCTCGCCACACAGGGCATCGTTGCGCAGGCCGATGCGGACGCGATTGCAGCGGGACTCGACACCATCGCCGCCGAATATGAAGCGAACGGCGTGCCGGTCAATCTGGACCTGGAAGACATCCATATGGTCACCGAGTCGCGGCTGGCCGACCTGATCGGTCCGGTCGCGGGGCGGCTGCATACGGCGCGCAGCCGCAACGACCAGGTGGCGACCGATTTCCGCCTGTGGGTGCGCGACGCGATCGACGAGGTCGAGGCGGGCTTGCTCGGCCTCCAGCGCGCGCTTGTGGCGCGGGCGGAGGAGCAGGCCGACGCGGTGATGCCGGGCTTCACCCATTTGCAATCGGCGCAGCCGGTGACGCTGGGGCATCATCTGATGGCCTATTATGAGATGGTGCGGCGCGACCGCAGCCGCTTCGCCGACGCGCGCGCGCGGCTGAACGAATGTCCGCTGGGCGCGGCGGCGCTGGCGGGCACCGGCTTTCCGACCGATCGTTATGCGACGGCGACGGCGCTGGGTTTCGCCAAGCCGACCGACAACAGCCTGGACAGCGTATCCGACCGCGACTTCGCGCTCGACTATCTGATGGCCGCGACCCAGGCGTCGCTGCACCTGTCGCGGCTGGCCGAGGAGTTCATCATCTGGGCAAGCCAGCCCTTCGGCTTCGTGAAATTGCCCGACGCCTATTCGACCGGCAGTTCGATCATGCCGCAGAAGCGCAACCCCGACGCGGCCGAACTGGTGCGCGGTCATGCCGGGCGAATCATGGGATGCATGACCGCTTTGTGCGTGACGATGAAGGGGCTGCCGCTCGCCTATTCGAAGGATATGCAGGACGACAAGCCGCCGGTGTTCGAGGCGCATGACCTGCTGGCGCTGTCGATCGCGGCGATGACCGGCATGGTCGGGACGGTGACGTTCCGCACCGACCGGATGCGCGGGCTGGCCGAAAGCGGCTTTGCGACCGCGACGGACCTGGCCGACTGGCTGGTGCGTGAAGGGGGCATCCCGTTCCGCGAGGCGCATCATATCACCGGGCGCGCGGTCGCGGCGGCGGAAAGCGCGGGCGTGCCGATGGATCAGTTGCCGATCGCGACGCTCAAAGACATTGATGCGCGGATCGACGAGCGGGTCTATGCGGTGTTGACGGTCGATGCGTCGGTCGCCAGCCGCCAGAGCCATGGCGGCACCGCGCCGTCGCAGGTAAGGGCGCGGATCGCCGAAGCCAAAGAGGTGCTGGGATGATGAAGACACGGACGCTGGCTGGCCTGTCCATGATCGCGCTGGTGCTGGCCGGGTGCGGAGGGCGGCAGCCGTTGAAACCCGTCACCGGGCA
This sequence comes from Sphingobium sp. AntQ-1, assembly GCF_028538045.1. Lineage (NCBI taxonomy): Bacteria > Pseudomonadati > Pseudomonadota > Alphaproteobacteria > Sphingomonadales > Sphingobiaceae > Sphingobium > Sphingobium sp. AntQ-1. The sequence continues at coordinate 1,329,062 of NZ_CP117158.1, read as the reverse complement.
GAATGTGGCCGCCGTGCCGGTGGGAGCGGCGACGGCGCCGACATCGACGGAGTTGATGACGCCATCCATCCAGGCGCGGCCGCAGCGCAATGTGGAATTGCTGACGCAATCGCGGCAGCGGGCCGACGATCCGTTCGACCTGCCGCCCGAAAAGCGGCCGCAATAAGCTTTTAAGGACGCGAAGTTGGACCATTTTGACTATGTGAACGGCGCCATGCAGGTGGAGCAGGTGCCGCTGGACGTGATCGCCGATGCGGTCGGCACGCCCGTCTATGTCTATTCCACCGCGACGCTGGAGCGCCATGTCAGCGTGTTCCGCGAAGGGCTGAACGCGCTCGACAACCCGCTGATCGCCTTTGCGGTGAAGGCCAATCCCAATGCCGCCGTGCTGGCGACGCTGGGAAGGCTGGGCCTGGGCGCGGATGTGGTGTCGGGCGGCGAGTTGTTGCGCGCGATCGCGGCGGGTATCCCGGCCGACCGCATCGTTTTTTCGGGCGTGGGCAAGACCGCGCAGGAAATGCGGCTGGCGCTGGAAAAGGGCATCTACCAGTTCAATCTGGAAAGCGAACCGGAAGCCGAGATGCTGTCGGAGGTCGCGCTGTCGATGGGGACGCGCGCGGCCGTAGCCTATCGCATCAATCCCGATGTGGACGCGGGCACCCATGCCAAGATTTCGACCGGAAAATCCGAAAACAAGTTCGGTATTCCCTATGACCGGGCGATTGAATCCTATGCGGCGGCGCGTGATCTGCCCGGCCTGGATGTGCAGGGCGTGGCCGTGCATATCGGCAGCCAACTGACCGACCTGGCCCCGCTGGAGGCGGCCTTCACCAAGGTCGGCGTGCTGATCGAGAAGCTGCGGGCGGCGGGACATGACATTCGCACCGCCGATCTGGGCGGTGGTCTGGGCGTACCCTATGATCCGTCCCAGCCTTTGCCGCCCAGCCCCGCCGATTATGGCGCGATGGTGACGCGGGTGACGCAGGGCTGGCCGGTGCGGTTGATGTTCGAGCCGGGCCGGGTGATCGTGGGCAATGCCGGGGCGCTGCTGTCGCGCGTGGTGCGGGTGAAGCAGGGCGCGCAGGCGCCGTTCGTGATCGTCGATGCGGCGATGAACGACCTGATGCGGCCGAGCCTGTATGACGCCTGGCATGATATCCGCGCGGTGAAGCCTGCGGGGACGCGCGAAACCGCCAATGTGGTGGGGCCGGTGTGCGAGACGGGCGATACCTTCGCCATGCATCGCGACATGGATGTGGTGCAGGCGGGCGACCTGGTCGCCTTCATGACCGCGGGCGCCTATGGCGCGACCATGGCGGGCACCTATAACAGCCGTCCGCTGACGCCCGAAGTGCTGGTGTCGGGCGACCAATGGGCGGTGGTGCGCGCGCGGCCGCCGATCGAGGCGCTGATCGAAGCGGACATCATCCCGGACTGGGTCGGCCACTGATGCAGAGCCTGCCCGTCTTCTTGCGGCTGACGGGTCGGCCGGTGATCCTGACGGGCGAGGGCGAGGCGGCGGACGCCAAGCGCCGGTTGCTGGAGCGGGCGGGTGCAATCGTGGTCGGCGAGAGCGATGCCGAGGCGCGGATCGCGATCGTGGCGGACGGCGACGGGCCGACCGTCGCGCGGCTGCGGGCGCGGGGCGTGCTGGTCAATGCGACCGACATGCCGGATTTGTGCGATTTTACCCTGCCCGCGATCGTGGATCGCGATCCGGTGTTGATCGCGATCGGCACGGGCGGGGCGTCGGCGGGGCTAGCCAAGGCGTTGCGGCAACGGCTGGAGGCGATGCTGCCGGCGCGGCTGGGCGACCTGGCGACGGCGCTGTTTGCTGGGCGGGCGGCGATCCGGGCGCGCTGGCCGGACGCGGGTGCGCGGCGGCGGGCGATCGATGCGGGGCTGGTCCCTGGCGGGCCGATCGATCCGCTGCGCGACGGGGCGGCCGATGGCGTGCCGGGCTGGCTGGCGGCGGAGGGCGCGCAAACGCCATCGCGGCTGGAGGTGATCCGGCTGTCGTCGGGCGATCCCGACGAGCTGACATTACGGGCAGCGCGGTTGCTGGGGGAAGCGGACCGGGTCTATCATCAACCGGCGGTGCCGGCGGGCCCGTTGAACCGGGCGCGGGCGGATGCGGCGCGGATCACGGCCGATGCGCCGCCGGCCGATCCGGGCGATGGCCTTTCGCTATGGCTGGAGATGGATCAGCCCTGAGCGGCGTGAAGCCGTTCGACCTCGTCATGCAGCGCCTGGATCGACGAGACGAGGCGGGCGCGGTCGATCTGCATTTCGCGCAGCGCTTCGCGGGTTTCGCCCAGTTCCACCGCGCGGCGGGCGATGCGGGCGTCGAGGTCGGCATTATGGCGGGTGAGCGCGCCGACCTGTTCCGCGCGCTGGCACAGATGGCGCAGGCGGGCGTCGAGCACATCGAAATCGAAGGGTTTGACGACATGGTCGTCGGCTCCGGCGGCCAGCGCCTCCACCGTGGACTGGCTGTCGAGCCGCCCGGCGATCATGACGAAACAGGCGTTGCCGGCCAGATTGGCGGCGCGTATCTTTTGCATCGTGGCGACGGCAGGCAGCATCGTCAGGCCCATGTCGATCAGGATGATGTCGACCGGCCGAGTGACAAGCAGATTAAGTGCGATGAAGCCGTTTTCGGCCAGCGCCACGTCATAATTGAGATGCGACAGGCGGCGGGCGACGACGGCGCGCGCGGTGGGATTTTCATCGACCAACAGCAGACGCAGGCGGCGCAGGGATCGCGCGGTTTCGGGCGCGCCCTCCAGTTCGCCATGGCGGATACGGTTGCGCTTGAAGATCGGCATGTCGTCCCACTTTTCCCGATTCTGGCCTGACGGAAGGATAAGAAGCGCCGCCGAAGAAATGGTTAACGTGCCGATATGCGATCAATGCGATGGCATCAGGCCGGGGGGGGCGGCTGGGGCGCATAGGCGCGCAGGAAGATATCAACGGCGAAGGTCGCGTCGGCGGCGATTTCATTGGGGGCGGGACGGTCGATCCGGCCGATCAGCATTTGTTGGTGGCAGCCGGACAGCGATAGCGACAGCAGCGCGCGTGCGGCGTCGACCGGATCGGCCGGTCGCAACTGTCCACGCATCATCGCGCCATGCAGGAAATCGGCCAGCAAAAGGCGGGTATTTTGCGGCGCAAGGTCGAAGAAAATCTGGCTGAGTTCCGGGAAACGCCGTCCCTGGGCGACGATCAGTCGATGCAGGGCGCTGCCGTCGGGCGAGGTCACTTTTTCGATCAGGCTGCGGCAGGCGCGCTGCAAAGTCAGTTCCAACGCCTCATCGACGTTCAGAATCTGCGATAACTGGGCCTGATAGGCCTTGGCCGCGCGTTCGACCACGGCGGCGAACAAGGCTTCCTTCGAGGGGAAATGACTCCACAAAGTGCCCTTCGACCCGCCCAGTTCCGCCGCAATGCCCGACATGGTGGTGCCTGCGAAGCCATGTTCGAGGAAATAGGTCTGCGCCACCGTTAGGATCGCATCGCGTCGATCCTGGCGGCGGGCCTCCCTTCGCGAGGGAATCGGGGGCGTGTCAGGCGCTGTCATAAAATCGTACCATAGAGTACGCTATTTCGGTTGACAAGGCTTTGCAGGGGCGGCAATGGCAATTTTCATACTAGGTGGTACGGTTTGATATGTCCGTGAGTCGCATTGCCCTGGCCGCCAGAACGGGCGGCATGGCCTCTTCCATCCTGCTGCTGGCCGCCTGCGCCGCAGTCCCCGATCTGGGCGCGAAACCTGAGTTGCGCACGCCCGCCACCATCGCGGCGGACCGCAGTCTGGCGGCTGCGCCCTTGGCCTGGCCGGGTGATGGCTGGTGGAGCGCCTATGGCGATCCGCAGCTTGACGCGCTGATCGCCGAAGGACTGCGCGCATCGCCCGACGTCGCCGCCGCCAGCGCCCGTTTCCGCAAGGCGGCGGGCATGGCGCAGCAGGCGGGTGCGGCGTTGCTGCCGTCGGTCGACCTGGATGCGAGCGGCGGCGCGACCAAGCAAAGCTATAATATGGGACTGCCCCAGAATTTCGTGCCGCAAGGTTGGCTGGGCACCGGGCGCGTGGCGCTGGACATGGGTTTCGACCTCGACCTGTGGGGCCGAAACAAGGCGGCGCTGGCGGCCGCCACGTCCGAAACGCGCGCGGCGCGGATCGACGCGCAGCAGGCGCGGCTGGCGCTGACGACGGGTATCGCCGACGCCTATGCCGACCTGGCGCGGCTGCATGACGAGGCGGATATCGCGCAGCGCACGCTCGACATTCGGATGGCGAGCCAGAAGCTGGTGGCGGACCGGCGCGACAATGGACTGGAAACGCGCGGCAGCGTGCGTCAGGCGGACGCCACCGTATCGTCCGCCCGCGCGCAGCTGGCCGCCGCGACCATGGCGATCGAATTGCGCCAGCATCAGATCGCCGCGCTGATCGGCGCCGGACCGGACCGGGGGCTTTCGATTGGCCGGCCCAAGATCGGCGCGCTGGCGCCGCTGGGCCTGCCCGCCGACGTCACCACCAATCTGGTCGCCCGCCGTCCCGACATCGCCGCCGCACTGGCGCGCGCGCAAGCGGCGGCCAAGCGGATCAAGGTGGCCCATGCCGACTTCTTTCCGGCGCTGCGGCTGAGCGCCCTGATCGGTGTCCAATCGCTGGGCTATGATACGGTCTTCAGCGGCACGTCGGCCACGGGCACGCCCAAGCCGTTCATCAACAGCCTGTTCGACAAGGGATCGCTGTTCGGCACCGTCGGCCCGGCGATCAGCCTGCCGATTTTTCATGGCGGGGCGTTGCAGGGCCAGTATCGCGGCGCGCGCGCCACCTATGACGAGGCGGTGGCGTCCTATGACAAGACCGTGCTGGCCGCCTATCAAGAGGTCGCCGACGCCGTCACCATGCGCAAGACGCTGGACCAGCGGCTGGTTGACGCCCGCGCGGCGGTGGCGGCGTCGGAGGACGCCTATGGCATCGCCCAGAAACGCTACAAAGGCGGCCTGTCCACCTATCTCGACGTGCTGAATGTCGAGGACCAGCTGCTTGGCGCGCGCCAGTCCCTTGCGGGGCTGGAGGCCAGCGCCTTCTCCACCGATATCGCCCTCATCCGTGCGCTGGGCGGCGGTTTCGCCGCCAGCGACTTCCAGTCCAAGGACCAACCCCATGGCTGACGCCAATCCGCAAGCTTCCGCGCCCGACAGCGATGACATGCAGCAGGAAGGCCGCCAATCGGCGCGCAAGACCTGGCTGATCCGGCTGGCCCTGGTCGTCATCGTCGGCGGGCTGTTGTGGGGCGCCTGGTACCTGCTGATCGGTCGCACGCATGTCAGCACCGACAATGCCTATGTGAACGCCGAAATGGCGCAAGTGACGCCGCTTATGTCGGCGCAGGCGATCGACGTGCTGGTCAGCGATACCCAGCAGGTCAAGCGCGGCGACATATTGGTGAAGCTGGACCCGACCGACGCGCAGATCGCGGTGGCGCAGGCGGAGGCCGACCTGGCCGAAGCCAAGCGGCTGTTCCGCCAGACCGCGGCGACCAGCACGTCGCTGGCGGCGCAAGTGGATGCGCGCGGAGCGGATATCGTGCAGGCGCGCGCCCAGTTGGCGAGCGCGCAGGCCGATTTCGACAAGGCGCGGATCGACCTGCGACGGCGCGAGGCGTTGGTGAGCGATGGCGCGGTGTCGGGTGACGAAGTGACGAGCGCGCGCAAGGCTTATGCCGCCGCTCGCGCGGCATTGGAGTTGGCCCGCGCGGGAGTGCAGACCGCACAGGCGACGCGCAGCGCGGCCAGCGGGCAATTGGCGGCCAACGATGCGCTGGTGCGCGGATCGACGGTCGATACCGACCCGGCGGTGATGGCGGCGCAGGCCAAGCTGGATTCGGCGAAGCTGAACCTGGACCGGGCGATCATCCGCGCGCCGATCGACGGCGTCGTCACCAAGCGGCAGGTGCAGGTGGGACAGCGCGTGGCGCAGGGCAGCCCGATCATGAGCATCGTGCCGCTCGCCCAGGTCTATGTCGACGCCAATTTCAAGGAGCGGCAGCTGCGCGGCGTGACCGTCGGGATGCCGGCCAGGGTGACGTCGGACCTGTATGGCGGCGACGTCGTCTATCATGGCAAGGTCGTCGGCTTTTCCGGCGGCACGGGCGCGTCCATGTCGCTGATCCCGGCGCAGAACGCGACGGGCAACTGGATCAAGGTGGTGCAGCGCCTGCCGCTGCGCATCGCGCTCGACCCCAAGGAACTGGCGGCGCATCCGTTGCGCGTGGGCCTGTCCATGGATGTCGAGATCGACCTGTCCGAAAAGTAACACCAAAGGAATGTCCGGGCGATGAGCAGCGACGACGATATCTTCTCGCGACTCTCGCCGCGCAGCCGGACGCTGGCCGGGCTGGTGCTGGCGATGAGCAATTTGATGGTCGTGCTCGACCTGACGATCGCCAATGTTTCCGTGCCGCATATCGCGGGGAATCTGGGCATTTCGCCGGATCAGGGCACCTGGATCATCACATCCTATGCGGTTGCGGAGGCGATCTGCGTACCTCTGACCGGATGGCTGGCGCAGCGTTTCGGCGTGGTGCGCATGTTCACCATGGCGATGATCGGCTTTGGCCTGTTTTCCGTCCTGTGCGGCCTGTCATCGACGCTCGGCATGTTGGTCGCCTGCCGCATTGGACAGGGCATTTGCGGCGGGCCGATCATGCCGATGTCGCAGACGCTGCTGATGCGCATTTTTCCACCGGAAATGCGCGGGAGAGCGATGGGCATGTGGGCGATGACCACGCTGATGGGACCGGCGTTGGGACCGATCGTGGGCGGTTATATCAGCGACAATTGGAGCTGGCACTGGATCTTCTTCATCAACCTGCCGATCGCGGTGCTGTGCATTTTCGCGGCGCAGGCGCTGCTGAAGCCGGTGGAGACGGAGACGGCCAATGTGCCGATCGACAAGATGGGCCTGTTCCTGCTGGTGTTCTGGATCGGCTGTTTGCAGATCATGCTGGACATCGGCCGCGACCATGACTGGTTCGCCGATCCGATAATCGTGGCGCTGGCGCTGTTGGCGGTCATCGGCTTCGTCGCCTTCGTCATATGGGAGTTGACCGAGGAGCATCCGGTGGTCGACCTGCGGGTATTCCGGCATGTCGGCTTCAGTTCCGGCCTGTTCACCATGGCGCTATGCTTTGGCGCCTATTTCGCGAGCATCGTCGTCATTCCGCAATGGTTGCAGATGTCGATGGGCTATACCGCGACCCTGGCGGGCATCGTTACCGCGATGACGGCGATGGCGGCGTTGTTCACAGCGCCGATTGCGGGATATATGATATCGCGGGTCGATGTGCGGTTGATGATTTCGGGCGCGGTCGCCTGGATCGGCATCATGTCGCTGGTGCGCGCCCATTGGACCAGCGGCGTCGATTTCGGCACGATGATCATTCCGCAGTTCGTCCAGGGCTTCGCTCTGCCCTTTTTCTTCATTCCACTGACCACGCTGACGCTGGGTTCGGTGCTGCCCAGCGAAACCGCATCCGCCGCGGGTTTGCAGAATTTCGTGCGCACCATGGCGACGGCGATCGCGACGTCGCTGGTTCTGACCAGTTGGGGCGACAGCCAGCGCGTGTCGCGCAACGATATGGCCGACGTCCTGCAACCCGAACAGACGCAATCCCTGCTGTCCAGCCTGGGCTTTTCCCCCGAACAGGCGCGCCAGACCATTTCCAACCTGGTCGAGCAGGAGGCGATCGTCATGGCGGTCGATCATGTTTTCTTCATGTCGGCTATGATCCTGTTCGCAGCGGCGGTGATCGTGTGGATCGCGCCCAAGCCGCGGGGCAATGTGGATACGTCCGCCGCACACTAAGCGTCAGGATGGCCGCAGCGCGATCCGCCGCCCGATTGACGCGGCGCAGCATCGCGGCCAGTGAAGGGGCGAAAAGAGGCAAGGGTAGATGCGAATCGTCATCATCGATGACAGCGGGCTGCGCGCGACCGTCCTGGAGGAGGGACTGCGCGAGGCGGGTTATGACGATATCCATATCGTCCCCCCGCGCGGCGCGTTCGTCGCGCGACTGGAGCGGATGGCGCCCGATGTCGTGCTGATGGACCTGGGCAGCCCCAGCCGCGACACGCTGGAGGAAATGCTGACCGTCAGCCGCGCGCTCGCCCGGCCGATCGCGATGTTCGTGGACCAGTCGGACGAGGCGATGATCGGCGCGGCGATCGATGCGGGCGTGTCCGCCTATGTCGTGGATGGACTACGCAAGGAGCGGGTGAAGCCGGTGCTGGAACTGGCGGTGCGGCGCTTCAACGCCTTCGCCAAGATCCAGGGCGAACTGGACGAGGCGCGCACCGCGCTGTCCGAACGCAAGATCATCGACCGGGCCAAGTCGATCCTGATGAACCAGCGATCGCTGAGCGAGCAGGACGCCTATGCGCTGTTGCGGTCCGCGGCGATGAACCAGGGCAAGAAGATCGTGGAGGTGGCGCAGGCGCTGATCACCGCGAGCGAGCTGTTGGGCGGAGGGGGATTATGACGACGGACCTGAAAATCGCCTTTCTGCCGTTGACCGACGCCGCCGTGCTGGTGGCCGCGTGCGAGCAGGGCTTTGCGGAAGAAGAGGGGATCGCGCTGGAGCTGGTGCGATCGACCAGCTGGGCGACGCTGCGCGACCGGCTGGTCTATGGCCAGGTCCATGCCGCGCAGATGCTCGCGCCGCTGGCCGTGGCGGTGACGCTGGGCCTGAGCCAGCAGCCCGCCGCGCTGGCCGCGCCCTACAAGCTGAACGTCAACGGCAATATGCTGGTGATGGCCCGCGATTTCGCCGCCGCGCTGGAGCCGGACGTGGCGCGGCGGGTCGCCGATCCGCTGGGCACCGCGCATGATTTCGCCGCGGCGATCGGCCTGTGGCGGCGCAAGCCGATGATCGGTGTCGTGCATCGCTTTTCCAGCCATAGCCTGATGCTGCGTTACTGGCTGGCGAGCGCGGGGATCGACCCCGACAAAGATGTGGTGTTGCGCGTGCTGCCGCCGTCGCTGACGGTGGAGGCGATGCGCGCGGGCGAGATTGACGGCTTCATCGCGGGCGAACCCTGGGGCAGCGCCGCGGTGGAGGCGGGGCTGGCCGAGACGGTGGCGGTGGGCGAGCGCATCTGGCGGCGCGGCGTGGAGAAGGTTCTGGCCTTCCGCGAGCCGTGGCTGGAGGAGAATCCCGACATCGTCGACCGGCTGCTGCGCGCACTGGCGCGGGCGGCGGCCTGGTGCGACGATAGCGGCAATCATGCCACGTTGGCGGAACTGCTGGCGCGGCCGCGCTATGTCGATCAGCCGGCGGACCTGATCGCGCGGGCGCTTTCCGGGCAGATGGTGGCGCGGGCGGGCGAAGCGCCGGTGGCCAATTCCGACTTCATGCTGTTCAGCCGGGAAGCCACGCCCTTTCCCTGGCGCAGCCAGGCGTTGTGGATCTATTCGCAGCTGGTGCGGTGGAACATGGTCGAGCACGACGCCGCTGCGGCGGCCAAGGCGGGCGCGGTGTTCCGGCCGGACGTCTATCGCCGGGCGCTGGCCAACAGCGACGTTGCCATGCCGGGCGCCAGCATGAAACTGGAAGGCGCGGTCGACCTGCCGCTTGCGGTGGGATCGCGCCGGGGCGAATTGACGCTGGGGCCGGACCGATTCTTCGACGGGCGGGTGTTCGACCCGGAGAAGATCGAGGATTATCTGGCGGGATTTGCGCCGGGGCGATGAGGCGGGCGGATCGCGCAAAATCGATCCGGCAAAAAATAATCCGGTCGGGCTGCCCCTGTCGAATCCTGCACTTTCTCTTTATAAGACAAGAAGAAAGAGCGGCCCTTCCACAGGCTCAGGGCGAACGGCAATAGGGGGGCGGTTCGTCCTCCCATTTTGTGCCTTGCAACATGATGCGAATCGCGAGATACCATAAGGGTCGCACGACGAAGTGCGCTGACAAGGATGCGCCGTCCCAAGGGTGGGATCGCCATCCTCATCCATATTCGCAGCAAAGCCGCTGACCGGATTTACCGCCAAGGTAACGTCCGGCCTGCGGCTTTTTTCGTGTCCATTTCCGTTTATTGGGGGACGTAGCATGGCAACCGCTTATTGGGATCGTGATGGAGAGGCCGCACCGGCCGCACCCGCGACAAGTTTCTGGAAGGCCGGCCACACGCCGACCTTGATCGCCGCATTCCTGTATTTCGACCTCGCCTTCATGGTGTGGGTGTTGTTGGGGCCGCTTGCGCCCATGATTTCCAAGACGCTGATGCTGACCCCGGCCGAAAAGGGCCTGATGGTCGCGGTGCCGACGCTGGCTGGCGCGCTGCTGCGCGTGGTCAACGGCCTGCTGGTCGATCGGATAGGCCCGAAACTGTCGGGCGCGATCAGCCAGATCATTGTGATCCTTGGCTTGTTCACCGCCTGGATGATGGGCGTGAACAGCTTTGGCGGCACATTGGCGCTGGGCGTCATCCTGGGCTTTGCGGGCGCGAGTTTCGCGATCGCGCTGCCGCTGGCGAGCCGCTGGTATCCGCCGGAGCATCAGGGCAAGGCCATGGGCCTGGCTGGCATGGGCAATTCGGGCACGGTGCTGGCGTCGCTGTTCGCGCCGATGCTGGCCAAGATTTTCGGCTGGAACGCGGTGCTGGGCCTGGCCTGCATTCCGCTGACGATCGTGTTCGTGGCCTATATGCTGATGGCGAAGGACGCGCCCAACGCGCCCCCGGCCAAGAAGCTGGTCGACTATTTCGAGCCATTGAAGCAGGCTGACGCCTGGTGGCTGATGGGCTTTTATTCGGTGACGTTCGGCGGTTTCGTCGGCCTGGCCGCGAGCCTGCCGATCTACTTCACCGACCAGTTCGGCCTGACCCCGATCATCGCGGGCTATTGCACCGCGGGATGCGTGTTCGCCGGATCGCTGGTGCGGCCGATGGGCGGCGCGCTGGCCGACAAGATCGGCGGCGTGAAGACGCTGACCATGGTGTTGATCGTCGCGGCGCTGGCGCTCGCCGGGGTGGCCTTTGCCACCACATTGGTTGGCGCGCTGGGCCTGTTCGTCCTCGCCATGCTGGCGCTGGGCACCGGCAACGGATCGGTCTTCCAGCTAGTGCCGCAGCGGTTCCAGGCGGAAATCGGCGTGATGACCGGCCTGGTCGGCATGGCCGGCGGTATCGGCGGCTTCTACCTCGCCAGTTCGCTGGGGATCGCCAAGCAGTTCACCGGCAGCTTCGCATCGGGCTTTCTGATCTTCGCCGGGCTGGCGGTGGTGGCCTTGCTGGGCCTGATGCTGGTCAAGGCCAAGTGGCGCGCGACCTGGACCACGGGCGCCCGCATCTAAAAGAGTAGGAGAGGCGGCGGCCCATCGTCAAGCATCGCGCGGAAAAGTGGGACCCGGTTTTCCGCACCAGCGATGCGACGATGAAAGGCTGCCGCCCCAAAGTTAACATCGTTCGGGCCGAGCGAAGTCGAAGTCTCTCACTGAGCGCAGCGAAGCAGCTTCGCCTCCGCTCAGCAGAGCCCTTCGACATCGCTCGGGCGAACGGGATTAGATCCGTATCTTCGTCCGAGGGGGGACGATTTCCCATGAAAAAGATCATCGCATCGGCGGCCGTGCTGGCCGTCGCAGGGCCAACTTACGCCCAAGAGATTAGTTTGAAACCCGTCGCCGAAGCGCGGTTGCGCTATGAGCATGTCGATCAGGATGGCCTGCCACAAGACGCCGACGCCCTGACCATGCGCGCCCGCGCCGGGTTGATCGCCACTAGCGGCGCGCTGTCCGCGAGCGTTGTGGGGCAGGGGACGCTGGCGCTCATCGACCGCTATTATGACGGGGTGAATGGCGCGGCGACCCGGCCGATAGTGGCCGATCCGGAGAATATCGCGCTCTATATCGCGCAGTTGCAGTACAAGACCAAGGCGGTGACGCTGACTGGCGGACGACAGAAGATCGCATTGGATGACGAACGGTTCGTGGGCAATGTCGCCTTTCGCGACAATGCGCAGACGTTCGACGCGGTGCGCGCCGAATGGGCGCCGGCCAAGGGGTTGAAGCTGGACGTCGCCTATGCGTGGAGCGTGCGCACGATATGGGGTTTCCAGGGCAAGGGCGCGCGGCAGCAGGCGGTGAGCGGGGACAATATCCTGGCCAACCTGTCCTATGTAACGCCCGTCGGCACGCTGACCGGCTTTGGCTATATGGTGGATCAGGATGAAGCCGCGACGCAGGGGTTTCGCATGTCCAGTCAGACCTATGGCGTGCGGCTGGCGGGATCGCGGCAGCTCTCCAAGGTCGCCAAGCTGAGCTATCAGTTCAGTTATGCGCGCCAGTCCGACCATCATCGCAATCCCAATGATTACAGCGCGGATTATTGGCTGGCGGACGCGACACTGGATTTCAGCGGATGGAAGCTGAACGCGGGCTATGAAGTGCTGGGCGCCAGCAGCGGCGCGGCTTTGACCAGTTTCCAGACGCCGCTGGGCACCAATTTCAAATTCCAGGGCTGGGCCGACAAGTTCCTGGTCACGCCCGCCAATGGCGTGCGCGACCTGTATGTCGGTGGCGGCTATGGCTGGAAACAGGTGGGGCCGATGACGGGCGTGGCGCTGGCGGCGACATGGCACCGGTTCGACAGCGACCGGCTGGACCTGCATTATGGCAATGAGTGGAACCTCATCGCATCCGCGAAGGTGAAGAAGACCGCTTTGTCGGTCCGCTATGCCCATTATGACGCGAAGGCGATGGCGACGGACACCGACAAGCTGTGGTTGCAGGCCGATTGGGCCATCTGATTGAAAATCCATGAGAGGAATCGCTTGAGTGATCGAGCGATTCCCCATATGCTGCACTGCAAGGGACAAGGATGTCCTTCTCACATAGCCGCGGCGGTCCAGGGACGGATCGACAAGGCCCATATGATGGCAAAGCCGCCATCCTGACTTTCGGTTCTTACCGGGGGTCAGGATGGCGGCTTTTTGTTTTTCTGGAGCGACGGGGATGGAATTTCAGATCGAGACGCAGGCCGCAATGGCGCCGGTGGCGGGCGGCGATGACCAGATGCTGGTGCCGATGGACGATGTGCGCGAACATCTGGTCGTGGTCGGCAACGGCATGGCCGGGTGCCGCGCGGTCGAGGAACTGCTGGCGCGGGACGGCGCGCGCTATCGCGTCACCATCTTCGGCGCAGAGCCTTATGTGAATTATAATCGCATCATGCTGTCGCCCGTGCTGGCGGGCGAGAAGACGTTCGACGACATCGTCATCAACGATCGCGCCTGGTATGACGATAACGGCATCGCGCTGATCGCGGGCGATCCGGTGACGGCCATCGACCGGGCGACCAAGAGCGTGACCGCGCAAAGCGGCCGGACGGTGCATTATGACAAGCTGTTGATCGCGACCGGTTCCGATCCGTTCATCATCCCGGTGCCGGGCAAGGATCTGCCAGGCGTCATCAGCTTCCGCGACATGAAGGACGTCGACACCATGGTCGCAGCCGCCGGGAAGGGCGGGAACGCGGTGGTGATCGGCGGCGGGTTGCTGGGGCTGGAGGCGGCGCATGGCCTGACGCTGCGCGGGATGAAGGTGACGGTCATCCACCTGATGGACACGCTGATGGAGCGACAGCTGGATGAAGCGGCCGGCTGGCTGCTCAAGAGCGCGCTGGAAGGGCGGGGCCAGACCATCCTGACCGGGGCCAATACCGCCGAAATTTATGGTGAAGGCAAGGTCGAGGGCGTCCGGTTGAAGGATGGCCGCGAAATTCCCGCCAGTCTGGTCGTCATGGCGGTGGGCATCCGTCCCGCGACCGCGCTGGCGCGCGAAGCGGGGCTGGAGGTCAATCGCGGCATCAAGGTCGATGACCATATGGTCACCAGCGATGCGGACGTGCTGGCGGTTGGCGAGTGCGTCGAGCATGACGGCAATGTCTATGGCCTGGTCGCGCCGCTGTGGGACATGTGCCGCAGCCTGGCCGACGGGCTGACCGACCAGCATACAGGCTATAAGGGTTCGGTCACATCGACCAAGCTGAAGGTCGCGGGGCTGGATGTCTTTTCCGCCGGTGATTTTTCGGGCGGCGAGGGGTGCGAGGATATCGTCCTGCGCGATGCATCGCGCGGGGTGTATAAGCGGGTCGTGGTGAAGGATGACAAGGTCATCGGCGCGGTCCTCTATGGCGATACGGCCGATGGCGGCTGGTATTTCGACCTGCTGAAGCGCGGCGAAAATGTCGCCGAGATGCGCGACCTGCTGATCTTCGGTCAGGCTTTCGCCCAGGGAGGGGGCGCGCTGGACCCTAAGTCGGCCGTTGCGGCGCTCTCGGACGATGCCGAGATTTGCGGCTGCAACGGCGTTTCCAAGGGCCAGGTCGTCGCCTGCATCGAACAGGGCGCATGCAGCCTGGACGCGGTGCGGACGGGGTGCAAGGCGTCGGCGAGCTGCGGCAGTTGCACCGGCTTGGTCGAAAATCTGCTGGCGGTGGTGCTGGGCGATGACGTCCAGTCCGGCCCCAAGACGATGTGCAAATGCACCAGCTTTGGCCATGATGATGTGCGGCGGGAGATCGTGGCGCAGGATATGCGGTCGATCCCCGAAGTGATGCAGAAGCTGCATTGGTCCACGCCCGACGGCTGTTCGTCCTGTCGCCCGGCGCTGAATTACTATCTGCTTTGCGCGTTGCCGGGCGTCTATGTCGACGACCAGCAGAGCCGCTTCGTCAATGAGCGGATGCACGCCAATATCCAGAAGGACGGCACCTATTCGGTCGTGCCGCGCATGTGGGGCGGCCTGACCAACCCACGCGAATTGCGCGCGATCGCCGACGTGGTCGAGAAATATGACGCGCCGATGGTCAAGGTCACTGGCGGGCAGCGGCTCGACATATTCGGGATCAAGAAGGAGGATTTGCCCGCCGTCTGGGCGGACCTGAACGCGGCGGGGATGGTGTCGGGCCATGCCTATGGCAAGTCGCTGCGCACGGTGAAGACCTGCGTGGGGAGCGAATGGTGTCGTTTCGGCACGCAGGATTCGACCGGCCTTGGCGTCAAGACCGAGCGGATGACCTGGGGGTCGTGGATGCCGCACAAGTTCAAGATCGCGGTGTCGGGTTGCCCCCGCAATTGCGCTGAAGCCACGATCAAGGATTTCGGCATCGTGTGCGTGGACAGCGGCTATGAGCTGCATGTCGGGGGCAATGGCGGCATCCATGTCCGCGTCACCGACCTGCTGTGCAAGGTGTCGACCGAGCAGGAGGCGCTCGATTATTGCGCCGCCTTCACCCAGCTTTACCGCGAAGAGGCCCGCTATCTGGAGCGGACCGCGCCGTGGATCGAGCGGGTCGGCGTGGAGTATGTCAAGCAGCGGATCGTGGAGGATGAAGCCGGTCGCGAGGCGCTGCGCGCGCGGTTCCTGTTTTCGCAGCAGTTCATGCAGGACGACCCGTGGGCGCAGCGCGCCGCGGGCGCCAATAGCGACCTGCACCAGCATCTCGACCCCATCTCCATCGCGGCGGAGTGAATCATATGACGGATTGGATCGACATCGGCACCCTGGCCGACATTCCCCAGCGCGGCGCGCGGACGGTGCAGATCGGCGGCGAAAAGGAGATCGCGGTGTTTCGCACCGGCGACGACCAGGTGTTCGCGCTGGTCAATGAATGTCCGCACAAAAAGGGGCCACTGAGCCAGGGCATCGTCCATGGCCATAGCGTCGCCTGCCCGCTGCATAACTGGAATATCGCGCTCCAGACCGGCGAGGCGCAGGGCGCGGACGAGGGCTGCACGCCGACCATCGCGGTCAAGGAAGAAGGCGGGCGGATATGGATCGCGCGGCCTGTCGCGATGCAGGCGGCGGCCTGATGGCGGAGCCGATCCGCACCACCTGCGCCTATTGCGGTGTCGGCTGCGGCATATCGGCCACGCCGACCGGGCCGCGATCGGTCGTCATCAACGGGGATGCGGCGCATCCGGCCAATGCCGGGCGGCTCTGCTCCAAGGGCACGCATCTGGGCGAGACGGTGGGGCTGACCGGGCGCCTGCTGCATCCAATGGTGGGCAGCAGGCGGGCGAGTTGGGACAAGGCGCTGGACCTGGTCGCGAAGAAGTTTCGCGAGACGATCGCGCGGCATGGGCCGGACAGCGTCGCCTTCTATGTCTCCGGCCAATTGCTGACCGAGGATTATTATGTCGCCAACAAGCTGATGAAAGGCTTCATCGGTTCGGCCAACATCGACACCAACAGCCGCCTTTGCATGTCGAGCGCGGTGGCGGGGCATAACCGGGCATTTGGCGAAGACATCGTGCCCGCCAGCTATGACGATCTGGACGAAGCCGATCTGATCGTGCTGGTCGGGTCCAACACCGCCTGGTGCCATCCGATCGTGTATCAGCGCATCCAGGCGGCGCGCGCGGCGCGTGGCACCAAGCTGGTCGTGATCGATCCGCGACGCACCGAAACCTGCGAGGACGCGGACCAGCATCTGGCGGTGAAGCCGGGCGCCGACGTCGCGCTGATGAACGGCCTGCTCGCCTGGTGCGTGGCCGAGGGGATGACCGATCCGGCGTTTCTGGGCGATAGCGTGACCGCGCCCGACGGCTTCTGGGATCATATCGGCACCGGCCACGACCTGTGGACGACGGCGAAAACCTGCGACATTGCGCCCGCGCTGCTGGAGCAGTTTTTCCGGCTGTTCGCCGCGACGCCGCGCACGGTCACCCTGTTCAGCCAGGGCATCAACCAGTCGATCCGTGGCACCGACCAGGTCAATGCGATCATCAACGTCCATCTGGCCACTGGCCGCATCGGCAAGCCGGGCGCAGCGCCCTTCTCCATCACCGGCCAGCCCAACGCCATGGGTGGGCGCGAGGTCGGCGGGCTGGCGTCCACATTGGCGGCGCATATGGATTTCGCGGCCGACAATGTCGCGCGCGTCGGCCGTTTTTGGGCCGCGCCGACGATGGCGACCAAGCCGGGGTTGAAGGCGGTGGACCTGTTCCGCGCTATCGGCGAAGGGCGGATCAAGGCGCTGTGGGTGATGGCGACCAACCCCGCCGTGTCGCTGCCCGATGCGGGGCGCGTGCGTGAGGCGCTGGAAACATGCCCCTTCGTCGTGGTGTCGGACATCATCGCCGATACCGACACCAGCGTTCATGCCGACGTCCGCCTGCCCGCCGCCGGATGGGGGGAGAAGGACGGCACCGTCACCAACAGTGACCGCACGATCAGCCGCCAGCGGCCCTTCCTGACGTTGCCGGGCGAGGCGCAGCCGGACTGGTGGATTGTGACGCAGGTTGCGCGGCGCATGGGGTGGCGCAATGCCTTCGCCTATGACCGGCCCGCCGATATCTGGCGCGAACATGCGCGGTTGACCGCCTATCAGAATGACGGGGCACGGCTGTTGAACCTGCGGGCGTGGGCGACGATCGGCAATGACGCCTATGACGCGATGGAGCCGTTCCGCTGGGGCGGGACGCCCTTTGCCGACGGGCGTTTTCCGACCCCCGACGGCAAGGCGCGGCTGGTGCTGACAAAGCAGATGGAGGTGCAAGCGCCGCTCAAAGACTGGCCGATGACGCTGAACACCGGCCGCTATCGCGACCAGTGGCATACGATGACGCGCACCGGCCTGGCGCCCAAGCTGGCGCGGCATCGCGAGGAGCCGCTGGTCGAGATCCATCCGCGCGATGCACAGGCGTTGGGGATAGGCGATCGCGATCTGGCGCAGGTGCAGACGGCGCAGGGGAGCAGCCTGTTTCGCGTGATGTTGAGCCAAGGACAGCGGGTCGGCGAGATTTTCACGCCGATCCATTGGACCGACCAGGTGTCGAGCGGCGGGCGCACCGGCCTTTTGCCCCGGCCGCTGGTCGATCCCCATTCGGGTCAGCCGGGTTTCAAATCGACCCCGGCCAGCGTCGAGCGGGTCGCGACCGAATGGAAAGGCTTCCTGATCCTGCGGGGCCAGGAGCCAGTGAAGCTGCCCTGCCTTTGGTCCACCAAGATCAGCGTGCCGGGCGGCGCGCTCTACGAAGTAGCGGGCAATGGCGATGCCGCGCGGTTGGAAGCGTGCCTGCCCAAGGGTGAGCGGGTCGAGGCGATCGACCAGACGCGGGGCACGCGGCGGGTGGCCATCATCCGTGAAGGCAAGCTGGCGGGCGTGCTGTTCATCACCCGCACCGGCCTGCTGCCGTCGCGCGACTGGCTGATCGGGCAATTGTCGGTCGAGGGTGTGGGCGCATCGGTGTTGGCCGCGCGCGGGCCGGGCAGCCAGCCGGACAAGGGCGCGACCATCTGCGTCTGTTTCGACATCGGCCTGAACCAGATCGTCGCGGCGATCCGCGAGCAGCAACTGGTCGATGTGCCGGCGATCGGCAAGGCGATCGGCGCGGGCACCAATTGCGGGTCGTGCCGGCCCGCGCTCGCCAATCTATTGAAAGAGAGTCGTCAGGAGACGCTTCATGCAGCCGAATGAGATGATTGCGCCCGGTGAGGTGTGGCTGGTCGGCGCGGGGCCGGGCGACCCGGACCTGCTGACCCGCAAGGCGGAGAAGCTGATCGCAGCGGCCGATATCGTATTTTATGACGCGCTGGTGGGGCCGGGGGTGCTGGACCTGATCCCGCAGGACGTGGAGCGGGTGAGCGTGGGCAAGCGGTCCGGGCGGCATAGCAAGCAGCAGGGCAGCATCAACGACCTGTTGCTGGTGGCGGCGCAGGCGGGCCGGCGGGTGGTGCGGTTGAAGGGCGGCGATCCGTCGGTATTCGGCCGGTCGGCCGAGGAGATGGCGCATTTGGGCGCGGCGGGGGTGCGTTTCCATATCTGCCCCGGCATCACCACGGCGAGCGCGGCGGCGGCGAGCGGGAGTGCGTCATTGACCTTGCGGGGCGTGGCGCGGGGGCTGACTTTGGTGACGGCGCATCTCAAGGCGGGCGAGCCGCTGAAGCTGGACTGGGAAGCGCTGGCGCGGCCGGGCGGGACGCTGGGCATCTATATGGGGCGTGCGGCGGCGGGCGAGATTGGCCGGTCGCTGATCGCGGCGGGGCGCAACCCGGAGACGCCGGTGATGGTGGCGGTCAATGTGTCGCTGCCCAGCGAGCGGCTGATCCGGGGGAAGCTGTCGGCGCTGGCGTTTCTGGTGCAGACGATCAGCGATGACGATCCGACCTTGCTGCTGATCGGCGAGGCGGTGGCGGGGACGCCGGTGGTTGCGGATATGGCGGTGGGTGAGGTGCTGGCGGTCTGAAATTGCGGGAACACGGGCTATAGACCCGCCAGATCCTCCGGCCGGTTGATGTTGGGGAGGACCAGGCCCGGTATCTCCACCACGCGCGCGTTTGCGCGGTCGATCCAGCCATATATTGACCGATTATTCTCCTCCGCCAGATGGGCGTCCAGTTCGGATGCGAGCGTGGCGGGCCACCAGCCGAGCAGTTGCTGGCCTTTGAGGATGGCGGCGCTTTCGCCGATCAGGGCGGCGGGCAGGGCTGCGGGATAGAAGGGCATGTCGCAGCCGGTGGTCAGCACGCCCGCAAAGCCATAGTCCAGCGCATGATGGAGCGCGGCGTTCAATCCGCCGAGCGGTCCCATGTCGGACGCGGGGCGATCGGGCAGGCCGCCTTCCCGCCCGCAGATGACGACCGCCGCCACATGGGGGGCGAGGCCCGCCACCGCATGGTCGATCAGGGTGCGGCCGTCGGCCATGCGGGCCAGCGCCTTGTCGCTACCGAAGCGGCTGGAGCGGCCGCCGGCCAGCACGGCCCCCAATATCCTTGTCTCGTCCATGGCCGCTCCCTTGATAGTTATGCTCTATAAGGCATAAGGTGGGGATATGCAGACCCGCCTTGTCGAATATTTCCTGGCGCTGGAGCGCGAAGGCCATTTCGCCCGCGCCGCCGCGCATTGCAATGTGTCGCAACCCACTTTGTCCGCCGGGATTGTCACGCTGGAGACGCAATTGGGCAAGAGGCTGATCCGGCGCGACCGCAAATATGGCGGGCTGACCGCGGAGGGAGAGGCGATATTGCCATGGGCGCGGCAATTGGTGGCGGCGGCCGAGGCGCTGGGGCAGGCGGCGGAGACGGCGCGCGGGCCGTTGAGGGGGGAACTCAGATTGGGCGCGATTCCGGCGGCGATGCCCGCCATCGGATGCCTGGTCGCGGCGATGCAGGCGCGGCATCCGGGTTTGAACGTGTCGATCCGGGCGTCGACGTCGCGCCAGATCGAGCGCGATCTGGCGGCGTTCGAACTGGATGCGGGGTTAACCTATCTCGATTTCGAGCCGCCCGCCCATGCGCTGTCGGTGCCGCTCTATGTCGAGCGGACGATGTTGGTGAGCGCTGTCGATGGCGTGGTGGTGCCCGATCCGCTGGACTGGGCGGGGTTGGCCATATTGCCGCTCTGCCTGCTGCATCAGGGGATGCAGAATCGGCGGATTCTGGATGCGCGGCTGGCCGAGCGGGGGCTGGCGCTGCGGCCATTGGCGACGGCGGACAGCTATGTGGCGCTGCTGGGGCTGGTGCAGCAGGGGCGGCTCTGCTCCATCATTCCCGACAGTCATGCGACCTTGCTGGACGGACTGAGTTGGGCGCGGACCCACGCCATGCCCCAGACGGACGAAGGCAGCCGGGTCGGGGTGATCGTGTCCGACAGCGCGCCGATGGGGCCGCTGGCGCAGGCGGTGCTGGGGGTCGCGCGCGAAATGCGCCTGCCGCCGGGCTTTCGAACAGCGTGATAGGCTTTTTCTATCAAAGATGGACGACTTCGATTTGACCCGCTGATGGCCGGGGCGCAGGATCGCACCCAAAATTCGGGCCAGAAGGCAGGGTAGAAATGGAAGAATTTATCGGCGCATGGACCGCGCGCCACGGCGCGACGCGCGACCGGCTGTTGCCGCTGCTGCACGCGATGCAGGAAGAGGCCGGCCATATCGACGATGCGTGGGTGCCGGCGATCGCCAAGGCGCTGAACCTCAGCCGCGCGGATGTGCATGGGGTCGTCACCTTCTACCATGATTTTCGCCGGGTCGCGCCGGGGCGGCATGTGGTGAAGCTGTGCCGAGCCGAAAGTTGCCAGGCGCGGGGCGCCGCGGCGATCGAAAAGGCGGCGGCGGAGCGATTGGGCGTGGCGATGGGCGCGACGCGGGCCGACGGGCAGGTCGCGCTGGAGCCGGTTTATTGCCTGGGCCTGTGCGCGATCGGTCCCAATGCGCTGGTCGACGGACGGCCGGTGGCGCGGATTGATGCGGCCGCGCTGGAGCGGATCGCACTGGAGGTGGCGGCATGACGCGCGTGTTTGTGAGCCGCGACATGGCGTCGGTGGCGCTGGGCGCGGACGATGTGGCGCGGGCCTTTGGTGATGCCGGGTGCGAGGTGGTGCGAACGGGATCGCGCGGGCTGTTCAGCATCGAGCCTCTGGTCGAGGTGGAGACGGACCTGGGGCGGATCGGCTTTGGTCCTGTGGGACCGGGCGATGTCGCGGCGGTGCTGGACGGCGCGCACGCGGCGCGGTTGGGGAAGGTGGAGGACCTGCCTTTCTTTGTCGGGCAGCGGCGATTCACCTTCGCGCGGTGCGGGGTCATCGATCCGCTGAGCCTGGCGGATTATGCGGCGCATGGTGGCTGGCAAGGATTGGGGACGGCGCGGGCGCAGGCGGTGCAACAGGTGGTCGATACGGTCAAGGCGTCGGGGCTGCGCGGGCGCGGCGGTGCGGGGTTCCCGACCGGGATCAAGTGGCAGACGGTGCTGGACGCGCCTGCTGACGAGAAGTTTATCGTCTGCAATGCGGACGAGGGCGACAGCGGCACCTTCGCCGACCGGATGCTGATGGAGGGCGATCCCTTCTGCCTGATCGAGGGGATGGCGATTGCCGCTCATGCGGTCGGCGCGCGGCATGGCTATATCTATATCCGGTCGGAATATCCGTTCGCGATCGCGACGATGCGCGCGGCGATCGCGGCGTCGGCGCACATCGTCGCGCCCTTCATGCTGGAGGTGCGCGAGGGCGCGGGCGCCTATGTCTGCGGCGAGGAGACGGCGCTGCTCGATTCGATCGAGGGCAAGCGGGGGCAGGTGCGGGCCAAGCCGCCTTTGCCGGCGTTGCAGGGGCTGTTTGGCCGGCCCACGGTCATCAACAATGTGCTGAGCCTGGCGGCGGTGCCGTTCATTCTGGCGCAGGGGGCGGATGCCTATGCGGCGGTCGGGTTCGGCCGGTCGCGCGGGACCATGCCGGTGCAACTGGCGGGTAATGTGCGGCATGGCGGGCTGTATGAGGTCGGTTTCGGCATCACGCTGGGTGAATTGGTGAACGATATCGGCGGCGGCACGTCGAGCGGGCGGCCGGTGCGGGCGGTGCAGGTGGGCGGGCCGCTGGGCGCCTATTTCCCGCCGAGCATGTTCCATCTGCCGTTCGACTATGAGGCGTTCGCGGCCGCGGGCGGGTTGATCGGCCATGCCGGGATCACGCTGTTCGACGATAGCGTGGACATGGCGCATATGGCGCGCTTCGCAATGGAGTTCTGCGCGGCGGAAAGCTGCGGCAAATGCACGCCTTGCCGGATCGGATCGACGCGCGGCGTGGAGATTATGGACCGGATCATCGGGGCGCGGGACACGTCTCACCCTGAAGATAAGGGGAAGGTTTCGACAGGCTCAGCCCGAACGGGGGAGGGCTATTTGGATAGGGCGCTTTACTCGCGGGCACCGAACCGGATCGATGTGTCGATCGAGGCGCAGACCAGCCTGCTGCGCGATCTGGCCGATACGATGAAATATGGGTCGCTCTGTGCGCTGGGGGGCTTCACCCCTTATCCGGTGCTGAGCGCGCTCGATTATTTTCCCGAAGATTTTGGTGCGAGTGCGCCGATCAAGGAGGCCGCGGAATGAGCTTCAACCGCGAAACAGATCATGGTACGCCGCCGGCGATCTCCACTGGCAAGTCCGTCACCCTGACCATCGACGGGCAGAGCGTGACCCTGCCCGAAGGCACCAGCATCATGCGGGCGGCGTCGCTGACCGGCGGGTCGATCCCCAAGCTGTGCGCGACCGACAGCGTGGAGAGTTTCGGCTCCTGCCGCCTGTGCCTGGTCGAGGTAGAGGGGCGCAATGGCTATCCCGCATCCTGCACCACGCCGGTCGTGGACGGCATGGTGGTGCGGACGCAGACCGAGCGCCTCAAGCAATTGCGGCGCGGGGTGATGGAATTGTATATCTCCGACCATCCGCTCGATTGCCTGACCTGCGGCGCGAACGGGGACTGCGAATTGCAGGATCAGGCGGGCGCGGTCGGCCTGCGCGATGTGCGCTATGGCTATGACGGCGCAACCAATATGGGGCAGGCGAAGGACCAGTCTAACCCCTATTTCGACTTCGACCCCAGCAAGTGCATCGTCTGTTCGCGCTGCGTGCGGGCGTGCGACGAAGTGCAGGGGACGTTTGCGCTCACGATCGAGAATATGGGCTTTGCCTCCAGGGTGTCGGCGTCGCAGGGCGAGGATTTCCTGGGGTCCGAATGCGTGTCCTGCGGGGCGTGCGTGCAGGCTTGCCCGACCGCGTCGCTGATCGAAAAGGCCGTAGTGGAGATCGGCACGCCCGATCGCGCCGTCGTCACCACCTGCGCCTATTGCGGCGTGGGTTGCACGTTCCGCGCGGAAATGCGGGGCGAGGAACTGGTGCGGATGGTGCCGTGGAAGGACGGCAAGGCCAATCGCGGCCATAGCTGCGTCAAGGGCCGCTTCGCCTGGGGCTATGCCCAGCATCAGGACCGTATCCTGAACCCCATGATCCGTGCGTCGGTGAGCGAACCGTGGCGCGAAGTGTCGTGGGACGAGGCGATCGCTTATACCGCGAGCGAGTTTCGCCGGATTCAGGCGAAATATGGGACGCGCAGCATCGGCGGGATCACGTCGAGCCGGTGCACCAATGAAGAAACCTTTCTGGTTCAAAAATTGATCCGGCAGGGGTTCGGCAATAATAATGTCGATACTTGCGCGCGGGTTTGCCATTCGCCGACCGGCTATGGGTTGAGCCAGACGTTCGGGACGTCGGCAGGGACGCAGGATTTTGACAGCGTGATGGCGGCCGACGTCATATTGGTGATCGGCGCAAACCCGACCGACGGGCATCCGGTGTTCGCCAGCCGCATGAAGAAGCGGTTGCGGCAGGGCGCGAAGCTGATCGTCATCGACCCGCGCCGTACCGATATGGTGCAATCGCCCCATATTGCGGCGGAGCATCATCTTCCCTTACGGCCCGGCACCAATGTCGCGATGCTGACCGCGATGGCGCATGTCATCGTGACCGAGAAGCTTTATGACGAGGCGTTCATTCGCGAGCGCTGCGACTGGGACGAATTTGCCGATTGGGCGGAGTTCGTGTCGGAGCCAGCGCGCTCGCCAGAGGCGATCGAGCCATTGACCGGCGTGAAGGCGGACGAGGTGCGTGCGGCGGCGCGGCTCTATGCCACCGGGGGTAATGGCGCGATCTATTATGGGCTGGGCGTCACCGAACATTCGCAAGGTTCCTCCACCGTCATGGCCATCGCCAACCTGGCCATGGCGACCGGCAATGTCGGACGCGAGGGCGTGGGCGTGAACCCGCTGCGGGGGCAGAATAATGTGCAGGGCGCTTGCGACATGGGCAGTTTCCCGCATGAATTTTCGGGCTATCGCCATGTGTCCGACACCGCGACGCGCAGCATGTTCGAGCGGGCATGGGGCGTGGCGCTGGACGCCGAGCCGGGATTGCGCATCCCCAACATGCTGGACGCCGCGACCGACGGGACGTTCAAGGGGCTGTTCGTGCAGGGCGAGGATATCCTGCAATCCGATCCCAATACCCATCATGTCGCAGCCGGGCTGGCGGCGATGGAGTGCGTGGTGGTGCAGGATCTGTTCCTGAACGAAACCGCCAATTACGCCCATATCTTCCTGCCCGGATCGACATTTCTGGAGAAGGACGGCACCTTCACCAACGCGGAACGGCGCATCCAGCGGGTGCGCAAGGTGATGGCCCCGCTGAATGGCTATGCCGACTGGGAGATCGTGCAGTTGGTGGCGAACGCCATGGACTTGGGCTGGACCTATGGCCACCCGTCCGAAATCATGGATGAGATTGCCGCACTGACCCCGACCTTTGCCGGCGTGCATTATGACCGGCTGGAGGCGGAAGGATCGCTGCAATGGCCGGCCAATGACGCAGCGCCCGACGGGACGCCGACCATGCACATAGACGGCTTTGTGCGGGGGAAGGGCAAGTTCGTCGTCACCGACTATGTGCCGACCGACGAGAAGACCGGACCGCGCTTCCCGTTGTTGCTGACGACGGGGCGGATATTGTCCCATTATAATGTCGGGGCGCAGACGCGGCGGACCGCCAATACCGCCTGGCACCCGGAGGATCGGCTGGAGATGCATCCGAGCGATGCGGACAATCGCGGCCTGAAGGACGGCGACTGGGTGACTTTGCGCAGCCGGGCTGGGGAGACGACGCTGCGCGCGCTTGTTACCGAGCGGGTCGCGCCGGGCGTGGTCTATACGACCTTCCATCACCCGGAGACGCAGGCGAACGTCATCACCACCGACTATAGCGATTGGGCCACCAACTGCCCGGAATATAAGGTGACGGCGGTGCAGGTGATGGCGTCGAACGGGCCGAGCGACTGGCAGCAGGATTATGTGCGGCAGGCGCGCAACAGTCGCCGCATCGCGCCGTTGGAAGCGGCCGAATAGGGAGGCGGATATGAGCGATGATATCCATGTCATGTCCACCGAGGACCGCCTGCTCTATATGGCGCACCAGATCGCGCGCAATCTGGCGATGATGGGAGACGCGAAGGCGACGGAAGCGCTGGCCGAGCATCTGACCCGTTTCTGGGACCCGCGGATGAAGGCGCAGATCGTCGCCATCGCGCAGGACCAGCCCGACCGGCTTTCGCCGATGGTGGCGGCCGCCGTCGCGCGGATGGCGCGGGGTCGGGCGGCGCCTGATGTCGACGCGACGCAATTCAACGCGGTGGACGAGACGGGCCATTGCGACGCCGGTTGAGCGGCGCGCCGTCCACCGCTACGCCCTGATGATGGAAGACGCCGCCGCCAGCCCCCTGACATTCGATCGTCTGACCCCGGACGGCCGGACGCAGGCGATCGCCCGCGCGCTGGCGGAGGAAGTGCCGGTCGCGATCGAATTTAACGGCATCGGCTATGCGGTGCTGATGGCGACGCCGAGTGACATTGGCGATCTGGTGCTGGGCTTTGCGCTGGCCGAGCGGCTGATCGGGCCGGGCGATGCGGCGTTCGATGTCGACACGCATCGTACCGACCAGGGGATCGTGGCGCGCGCGACATTGCCGCAGGACCGCACCGAGGCCTTGCTGGAGCGAGTGCGGCATCGTGTGTCGGAGTCGTCGTGCGGCATGTGCGGGATCGAAAATCTGGAGCAGGCGATAAGGCCGCTGCCCAAGGTGACGGCGGTATCGCGGGCGGACCCCGCCGCCATCTTTCGCGCATTGGGGGGGCTGTGCGATCATCAGCCGTTGAACGCGGCGACCGGGGCCGCCCATGCCGCCGCCTGGGTCGGCGCGGATGGCGCGATCTTGTTGGTGCGAGAGGATGTCGGGCGGCATAATGCGTTCGACAAGCTGATCGGGGCGATGGCGCGCCAAGGAGACAGGGCACGGGCGGACTGGGACGGCGGTTTCGCGCTGCTGTCGTCGCGCTGTTCCTATGAACTGGTGGAGAAGGCGGTGCTGAGCCAGTGCCCGATGCTGGTCACCATTTCCGCGCCGACGCGATTGGCCGCGACTCGCGCGGAGGCGGCCGGCCTGCCGCTGGTCGTGCTGGCGCGGGGCGATGCGCTGTTGCTGCGCGGCCACAGGCTGTTGCCCTAAACCGGCGACGGCTTGGCATTGCATCCGCTTTCCCCTACAGCGCGCGGCGCAGGGGCGGCTTGGCTTCCCCTGCGAGATGATCGCGCCGGTGCCCCGTCAGGGGCTTAATCGGGAATGCGGTGCGGGCGTGCGAGCGCCCAATTCCGTGGCTGTCCCTGCAACTGTAAGCGGATAGTGCGATGCATATGGTCGAAAGACCGGCCACTGGACCGATGTCCGGGAAGGCTATGCATTCGTGCTGCGACCCGCGAGCCAGGAGACCTGCCGGCGCTTGGTCGCTCTTGCTTTGGTCCAGGGGATGGCCGGGGCACGGTGGTTTTCCGTCGAGCGACGCCATGCGGCCGGGGCCGCATCGGGTTGTGGACGGGATATGGCGCCATCCCTTGCCTCTGCCTGACCGCGTTGCGGACGCCCCAGCCCAAGTCGCACCGGCGCCGGGGGGTTATATATGCTGAAAACAGGTATTTCTCTGGTGGCGCTGATCGTAGCGACGCCGGTTCTGGCGCAGGATGACCAGATCGTCGTCACCGCCACGGGCATCGCGCAGTCGCGCGACGAGGTCGGCCAAGCGATCACCGTGATCGACGCGGAGACGATCAAGACGCGGCAGGCGATCGATGTGGTCGACCTGCTGGCGACGACGCCGGGCGTGCGCTTCAACCGCAACGGATCGACCGGCGGGGTGACCGGCGTGTCGCTGCGCGGCGCGGAAACGACGCAGACTTTGGTGCTGATCGACGGGGTGAAGGTCAACGATCCCAGCGGCATCGGTGACGGTTATGATTTCGGGCCTTTGCTGACCGGCAATATCAAGCGGATCGAGATATTGCGCGGCTCCAACTCGGTAGTGCATGGCAGCCAGGCGATCGGCGGCGTGGTCAATGTGATGACCGGCGTGCCGGCTGAAGGGTTTGGCGCGAACGCATCGGTGGACTATGGCTATAGCGATACGCTGAACGCCAAGGCGGACGTGTCGGGCACCAGCGGCATCGCCGCGGGCGGGATCGGCGCGGCCTATTTCCGTACCGACGGCATTTCGTCGGCAGCCGGGGGCACGGAGCGCGACGGGACCGAGAATATCGCGGCCAACGCGCGGCTGACGCTGAATTTCACCGAGGCGCTGAGCCTGGACCTTCGTGGCTATTATATCCATGCGGACATCGACTATGACAGCTTCTTCGGCGCGCCTGCCGACAGCAGCGATGTGAGCAAGCTTGACCAATATGTCGGCTATGCGGGCCTCAACCTGGCGCTGCTGGATGGCAAGCTGACCAATCGCGCCGCCGTCACATATCTGCGCAACGACCGCGACTATTATTTCGTGCGCGGCACCGATCCCGATTATGGCTATTCGGGCACAAATCTGCGGTTCGAATATGAGGGCGTCTATGCGCCGGTCGAGCAGGCCAAGCTGCTGTTTGGCTATGAGCATGAACGGCCCGACTATGATTTCTTCGGCTTTGGCGACACGGCGAGCGCGAAGATCAATATCGACAGCGTCTATGCGCTGGCGATCGTCAAGCCCTTCGCAGGCCTGGCCGTCACCGGCGGCGTGCGCCATGACGACCATAGCCAGTTCGGCGGGGCGACGACCTTTGGCGCGAACGCCAATTATTCGCCCAATGGCGGCGCGACCAATGTGCGGCTGAGCTATGGCGAAGGATTCAAGGCGCCTTCGCTCTATCAGCTATATGACATCTATAGCGGCAATACAGCGCTGCGGCCGGAGCGGTCGAAAAGCTACGACATCGGGTTTGACCAGAGCCTGGATGGCGGGCGGGCGATGCTGTCGGTTACGGCGTTCCGCCGCGACACGCTCGACCAGATCAATTATGATTCCTCGCTGCCACCCTTTGGCGGTTATAATAATCTGGACCGCACCCGCGCCAAGGGCGTGGAAGCGTCGATCGCGCTGAAGCCGGTCGATGCGCTGACCGTCACCGGCAGCTACAGCTATGTCGATGCGCGGGATCGGTCGGCGGGGTCGGCCAACTATGGCAATCGCCTGGCCCGCCGCGCCGCCAATGCGGTGAGCGTGTCGGCCGACTATGTCTGGTCGTTCGGCCTGTCGACCGGCGCGACGGTCACGATGGTGGGCGACAGCTTCGACAATGCGGCCAATACGCGGCGGCTGGACGGCTATGCGCTGGCCGGGGTGCGGGCCTCGATGCCGCTGGGCGCGCATCTGGAAGTCTATGGTCGCATCGACAATCTGTTCGATGAGACGTACCAGACGGCCTATGGCTATGGCTCCTATGGCCGCGCTGCCTATGGCGGCGTGCGTGTTCGCTTCTGATCGACAGGCAAGGGGGCGGGCGTGATGCCTGCCCCTTCAGCGCAGCGCGTTCAGTCGCGCCATGATGGTGCGCGCCGCCTGCACATAGGCGGGGCCGCCGCACACGGTCCAGCTTTGCGGCAGGCTGATGCGCGGAACGGCGGCGAGCGCGGGATGGTGCAGCATTTCGGTGCCCTGATCGACCACGCGGTCGGTGGCGCTTTCCACGATCAGCCAGTCGGGCCGCGCCGCCACCATTTCTTCCAGCGGCACTTGCGCCAGCGGCGGTTTGCCGAGTTTGGCGGCGAGGTTGGTGAGGCCGACGCGGCGCATCAGATCGTCGATCAGCGTGCCGGTGCCGGTCATATAGCCGCGCCGCTGATAATAGGCCGCGACGCCGCTGTGTTTGGGGCGAGGAAGGGCGGCGAGGTCGCGGTTCATGGCCGCGATCAGTCTTTCACCGCGATCGACATGCCCGATGGCGCGCGCCATCTGGCGGATCTGGTCGAGGATCGCGGCATAGCTGTCGGCGCTGGCGAGGCCGAGCGTGCGCCACTGGCCCGGCGGCGCGCCCGCTACCGCATTCGGGCCGATCGGGAAACCCAGGATCAGGTCGGGGCGGATCGCCAGCACTTCCTCCGCGGGACGGCGCAGCGTGCGGAAACCGCGCGCTTTGATCGCCGCTGCGGAGAGTTCGGGATCGCGGGCGTTGCTGCTGAGCGCGGCGATCTGGGTCGGATCGGCGAGGGCCAGCAGATATTGGTCGGCGCAGACGTTGAGCGACACGATGCGGCGCGGGGCGGCCGATGCGGACGTGCCGGCAAGCACGAGCAGGGCGGTTGCCGCGATCATCAGGGGGCGGATCATGGAAGCGTGTTGAATCCAATAGCGGGACTTGATTCCGCCTTCGCAGGAACACGCGGCATTGCCAACCGCCAAGGCGCGCGCAAGTGACCGCGCGCCGCCATCATCCGTTGCTGATCCCCGGCTTGCTGCTGCTGGTCTTCGGCACCGCCTTCGGCTCCGTGCTGCTGGGCGCGGTGGCGATCAGTCCAGCGCGCGTCTGGGCTGTGCTGACCGGCGGCGGCGATGCGGTCGCCCGCACCATCATACTGGACCTGCGTTTGCCGCGGATGCTGCTGGGCTTGGTTGTCGGCGCGATGCTGGGGCTGGCGGGGGCAGCGTTGCAGGGTTATCTGCGTAATCCGCTGGCTGAGCCGTCGGTGCTGGGTGCGTCCAATGCGGCGGCGCTGGGGGCTGTCTGCGCGCTCTATTTCGGGCTGGCGCAGTTGCATCCGATGATATTGCCGCTGCTGGCAATATTGACCGGACTCGTCGCCATCCTGACCCTGTTCGCGCTGTCGGGCACGGTGGAAAGCCCACTGACGCTGATCCTGGCCGGCATCGCCGTGGCGACGCTGGCGGGGGCGGGGATCAGCCTGGCGCTCAACCTGTCGCCCAATCCCTTCGCTGCGATGGAAATCATGAGCTGGCTGATGGGGAGTCTGGAAAATCGCAGCTATGCCCATGTCTGGATCGCGCTGCCCTGCGTCGTCGTGGGCGCGGCGCTGCTGATCGCGGACGGGCGGACGCTCGATGCGCTGACCTTGGGCGAGGATGGCGCGCAGGCGCTGGGCGTCAACCTGTCGGTCGCGCGGTTGCGCATGATGCTGGGCGTGGCGATCGGCGTAGGCGGCGCGGTGGCGGTGTCGGGGGCGATCGGGTTCGTCGGGCTGATCGTGCCGCATCTGGTCCGACCGCTGACCGACCGGTCGCCATCGTCCGTTTTGGTCCCGTCCATGCTGGGCGGCGCAGCGCTGCTGACTCTGGCGGACATCGGGGTGCGGCTGATCCCGACCAATAATGAATTGAAGCTGGGGGTGGTGACCGCGCTGCTGGGCGTGCCCGTCTTCCTGGCGCATCTGATACAGGAGCGGCGGCTATGGTGACGATATCGGCGCAGGGGCTGACGGTGCGGCTGGGCCGCCACGCAGCGGTGCGGGATGTGGACGTGAGATTGGAGCCGGGGGCTTTGGTGGGCGTGATCGGTCCCAATGGTGCGGGCAAGTCCACGCTGATCCGCGCGCTGCTGGGGCTGGTCAAGCCGCAGGCGGGGCGGGTGCTGATCGACGGACAGAACGTGACGCGGCTCGACCGGCGGGCGATGGCGCGCGCCGTCGCCTATCTGCCGCAGGGCCAGACGCTGCACTGGCCGCTCAGCGTCGAGCGGCTGGTGGCGCTGGGGCGATTGCCGCATTTGGGGCCATTGTCCAGGATGTCGGCGGATGATGAAGCGGTGATCGAGGCGGCGATGGTCCGGGCCGATGTGCAGCATCTGAAGGGTCGGACCGCGACCGAATTGTCGGGTGGCGAACGCGCGCGGGTGCTGCTGGCGCGGGCGCTGGCGGTGGGCGCGCACGGGCTGATCGCGGACGAGCCGCTGGCCGCGCTCGATCCGGGGCATCAGATCGACGTCATGGACCTGCTGCGCGGCGAGGCGCGCGGCGGGGCGCTGGTGGTGACGGTGCTGCACGACCTCGGCATGGCGGCGCGTTATTGCGACCGGCTGCTGCTGATGGACGGCGGGGCGCTGGTGGCCGATGGCGCGGCGATGGACGTGCTGACGGCGGGTGCGCTGGCGCGGGTCTATGGCGTGACGGCGCGGATCGAGCGGGACGGGGACGTGCCGCTGATTGTGCCGATGGCGCGGGTTAACGAATAAGATATCCGTTCGAAGCGAACGGGGTCTGGATTACTCCCCAAACCCCCTTGGTGCAGGATCGGCGACGGTCACGGCGCCAGCGCCGACTTCGCTGACTTCCAGCGCGCGTTCGGCGACGCCGGCGCGGTTGAAGCGGAAGGCGCCATCGATGCCGGAGAAACCGCCTACGTCGCGCAGGCGCGCGGCGGGGAAGGGCGATCCGGGCTTCCAGTCCTGCGCGATGCGGACGGTCAGCAGCACCGAATCATAGCCGAGCGAGGACAGGCGAAAGGGGGATGCGCCGTAGCGGGCGCGATATTTGGTCGCGAGTTGACGATAGAGCGTGTCGGAAACGCTGGCGAACCAGGCGCCGCGCAGCACCGGGCTGGCGGCCAGCGTGCCTTCCGTATTCCACAGTTCCGTACCGAGCAGGCGCGCGGTCGCGCCGCCATTTTTGCGCACGATCGGCGCGACCTGAAGCGCGACGCGGCCGCTGTCGGCGATCAGCAGCGCATCATAGCTGGATGACGCCTGCAATTTCTTGACCGCTGCCGTGATCGAGGCGGGGCTGCGGTCGAACGTCTGCATGGACACGACGGTGCCGCCAGCCTGCTCGACCGCGCGCAGCAGCGCATTGCCCGCCCGTTCGCCATAGGTGCCGCGCGGGATCAGCGCGCCGAAATGGCTCAGGCCTCTTTCGCGGGCGAAACCGACGACCCGTTCGATCGACTGGGTGGGATTGTAACCCATGATATAGACGCCGCCGCCCGCGACGCTGTTATCGTTGGAGAAGCTGATGACCGGGACATTGGCGCGCGCGGCGATAGGCCCGATCACACGGGCGTCCTCCGCCAGCAACGGTCCCAGGATCAGGCGGTTGCCGTCGGCCAGCGCCCTGTTCACCGCCGCAGCCGCACCAAGCGCGGTGTCATAGGTGGTGATGCGAACCCTGTCGGTTTTGGTATCCATCAACGCCAGCGTAGTGGCGTTGGCGATCGATCGGCCGACGCCCGCATTGGGACCGCTCATCGGCACCAGCAGCGCGACGCGATGGCGCGTGGCGTCGGTCGGCAGGCCCTGCACCACTTCCGGGCCGGTCGGCTGGACCGGGCCGGTGGGCGGCGCGGGGGCCGGCCCCTTGGGCACGATCGACTGACAGGCGGCCAGGAACAGCGCCGCCCCCATGAAGGCGCAGCGCGCGCCGCGCTTCATGGCAGCGAACACATTTGCTTGCCGGGGGGCATCCGTCTCTGTCATCTGGCGTCCTTATGGAAACTCGAACTTCTGGGCTTGAGCCTGGGCTTTATATCGTGGCTGGGCCGATCGGCAACCTTGGTGACCTTACGCCGCGCGGGGCTGAAGTCCTGCGGCTGGCCGATGTGGTCGCCGTGGAAGATACACGGGTGAGCGCGCGACTGTTGCGCCATGCCGGTTCAGACCGGCCGATGGTGCCCTATCACGATCATAGCGCGGAAAATGTGCGCCAGCGGCTGGTGGATCGGATGGCGGGCGAATCGATCGCTCTGCTGTCGGATGCGGGCACGCCGCTGATTTCCGATCCGGGCTACAAGCTGGTGCGCGACGCGCGGGCGGCGGGGCGCAGGATCACGACGCTGCCGGGGCCAAGCGCGGCGATCGCAGCGCTGACGCTGTCGGGGCTGCCGACCGATCGCTTCCTGTTCATGGGATTTTTGCCGAGCAAGGCGAAGGCGCGGGGCGATACGCTGGACGAGGTGGCGGCATTGCGCGCGACTTTGGTTTTCTACGAAAGCGGGCCGCGATTGTCGGAAAGCCTGTCGGCCATGGCGGCGCATCTGGGGAATCGCGAGGCGGCGGTGAGTCGCGAAATCAGCAAGACGTTCGAGGAAACCGCCTGCGGTACGCTGTCCGAACTGTCCGCCCGCTATGCCGATGCGCCGCCCAAGGGCGAGATCGTCGTCACCGTCGGCCCGCCGGGCGAATCGCCGCCCGCCAGCACGGAGGACGCCGACGCGGCGTTGCGGGAGGCGCTGACCCGGCTGTCGGTGTCGAAGGCGGCGGGCGAGGTCGCGAAGAAATTAGGGCTGGACCGGCGGACGCTCTATGATCGGGCGACGGAATTGAAGGGGTGACGAGAGCGGCGGCGGAGAAGCGCGGGCGGCAGGCCGAACGCATCGCCGCCTGGTGGCTGCGGCTGAAGGGCTGGCAGATTGTCGGCCGCCGGATGCGTACGCCCGCTGGCGAGGTCGATCTGGTCGCGCGGCGGGGGGCGATGCTGGCCTTTGTCGAGGTGAAAGCGCGGGCGAGCGCGGCGGAACTGGACCTGGCGATCGACGAGCGGCGGCTGGCGCGGGTCGCGAAGGCGGCGGAAATATTGTGGCACGAACTGGCGAAACCGGGGGACGACATGCGAATCGACGTCATCCTCCTTGCGCCGGGGCGTGCGCCGCGCCATCTGGCCAATGTCTGGCATGGGGGGTGAAGGCCCGCCCCATCCATCAATCCCGTTCGTGTCGAGCGGAGGTTCGAGCGAAGCCGAGAACCGCAGTCGAGAAAGGGTTCTCGACGGGCGCTTCTCGACAAGCTCGAAGCTGCTCGAACCGAACGGTTTAAGGGAATGACGCGCATGACCGAACTCAACCCCCTGACCGTCGCCATGCAGATGGACCCGATGGAGGACATCAAGATCGCCGGCGATTCGACCTTCCACATCATGCTGGCGGCGCAGGCGCGGGGGCACCGGCTCTATCATTATCTGGCGCCCGACCTGACCTTTCGCGACGGTCGCGTGCTGGCGAAGGCGCGGCCGGTCAATGTGCAGAAAGTGGAGGGCGACCATTTCGCCTTTGGCCCGGAAGAGGTGCTGGACCTGGGCCGCGACGTCGATGTCGTGTGGATGCGGCAAGACCCGCCCTTTGACCTGAGCTACATCACCGCCACCCATTTGCTGGAACGGGTGCAGGAAGAGACGCTGGTGGTGAATGATCCCGCCAGCGTCCGCAATGCGCCCGAAAAGCTGTTCGTGCTCGATTATGCGCGCTTCATGCCGCCCACGATGATCACCCGCGACCTGGGCGAGGTGAAGAGCTTCCTGGCGGAGCATGGCGAAATCGTGGTCAAGCCGCTGTACGGCAATGGCGGCGTGGCGGTTTTCCATGTCGGCAAGAATGGGGCCAACCTGTCGTCACTGGTGGAGTTGTTCAAGGCGTCGTGGGTCGAGCCGTTCATGGTCCAGGCCTTCATCCCCGGCGTCGCGCAGGGCGACAAGCGCATCGTGCTGATCGATGGCGAGGTGGCGGGCGCGGTCAATCGTATTCCGGGCGCGGGCGAAATCCGGTCGAACCTGGCGGTGGGCGGATCGGCGGCCAAGACGCTGCTGACCGACAAGGAGCGCGAAATCTGCGCCGCGATGGCGCCGGAGTTGAAGGCCCGCGGGCTGCTGTTCGTGGGGATCGACGTGATTGGGGGCGAATGGCTGACCGAGATCAACGTGACTTCGCCGACGGGCATCGTGTCGATCGATGCGTTCGACGGGACCGACACCGGCGGCCTGATCTGGGACGCGATCGACGCCCGGCTGGCGGCGCGGGCGGCGGCGTAGATATGTCGCTGTTCCTCAAATCCGTTCCGGCTAAGCAACGTCGAAGTCCATTGCCAAAGGAAAGTTAGGCCCTTCGACAGGCCTAGGGCGAACGGAAGTGAGGGTGGCGCGTTAGTCCATCTTCGTGCCCTTTGAGAACCAAGTGAGCGATATTTCATGACTGACTGGGTTCTGCGCCTGATCGATGCGGGCGGCTATTGGGGCATTTTCCTGCTGATGATATTGGAGAATGTCTTTCCGCCGATCCCGTCCGAACTCATCATGGGGATTGGTGGCATCCGCGTCGGGCAGGGACGGATGGACATGAGCTGGCTGCTGCTGGCCGGCACGATCGGCACCACGATCGGCAATTATTTCTGGTATCTGGTCGGCCATGTGCTGGGCTTCGAGCGTCTGAAACCCTTGGTCGATCGCTTCGGCCGCTGGGCGACGCTGGAATGGCGCGATGTCGAGGCGCTGGACCGGCTATTCGGCAAATATGGCCAGATCGTCGTCTTCGTCTTTCGCTTCATGCCCGCCTTCCGCACCATGGTCTCGCTGCCCGCTGGGCTGTTCCGCATGGGGCATGTCCGTTTTCTGCTGTGGACGATGGGCGGGGCGCTGATCTGGAATGTCATTCTGGCTTATGCCGGCTATGTGCTGGGGCAGAATTTCCGGGACATAGACCATTATGTCGGCCCGGTGGCGACCGCCTGCGTGGTGGGCGCGGTGATCCTCTATCTCTGGCGGCTCGCGACCTGGCGGCCCAAGGGTTGATTCACGCCCTGGGATGGGCGTTGCGATAGATGTCGAGCAGGTGGGCGGCATCGACCTGGGTGTAAACCTGGGTCGAGGACAGGCTGGCATGGCCCAATAGCTCCTGCAAGGAGCGCAGGTCCGCGCCGCGGCCGAGCAGGTGGGTGGCGAAACTGTGGCGCAGCGCGTGGGGCGTCGTGCGGTCCGACAGGCCGAGCCGCCCGCGCGCGCCCTGCACCGCGCGGCGGATGAGCGCAGGGGAAAGCGGCCCGCCGCGCGCGCCGCGGAACAGCGGCTGGTCGCGGGCGGGCGGATAGGGGCAGGCGTCGACATAGGCGTCGATCGCGGCGCGCACCTGCGGCAGCAGGGGCACGATGCGGGTCTTGCCCCGCTTGCCGGTGACGCGCAGCGTGTCGCCCAGCGGCAATATGTCGCCATGCAGGCCCATCGCCTCGCCGATGCGCAGGCCTGCGCCATAGAGCAGCAGCAGCACCGCCCAGTCGCGCGCGCCGATCCAGCCTTCGCGGGCCGTCTCGGCGATGTCCTGCGCCAGCGCGACGGCTTCGTCGGGAGAGATGGGGCGGGGCAGGCCGCGCTTGACCCTCGGCCCCTTGAGCAGCGGCACGCGGGCGTCGTCGCCACCGACGAACCTGAGGAAGCCGCGCACGGCGGAGAGTTCGCGGGCGGCGGAGAGATTGCCGATGCCGTCCGTCCGCCGGCTGGCGAGGAAGGCGCGCAGCTCGGCCTGATCGATGTGCGCGAGCGTGGCGGGGCTGACGCCTTCGCCGCGATGCTGTTCGAGGAAGGCGATCAGCCGCTCGGCGGTGGCGACATAGGCGCGGACGGTGTGAACAGAGCGCCGTCGGTCGAGCGCGAGATGCTGGCGCCAGCGTTCGGGAAGGGCGGGGGTCATGTTGGTCACTGTAACAGGACCAGCGGTTTAAGTGGCGTTGGCAAGGTTTCGAACCGTTCGAACAGGCGTCCGCCTGCGACGGTCACGCACATATGGTTCATCGGCACGGTATATTTGAGGCGAAACTGGCTTTGGAAGCCCATCTCCCTATTTTGCGTCAAATTCGGCACCTTTGCGAATGCCACACCAGACGCGCACTCGGCGATGGTTGCTGTGGTGCTGGCCAAATTCCGTGCCATGATAGGGGCGTACCGGGCAGGAACGGTCAGGTTCAGCCGATAATCGACATAATCCACCGACGTCCCGTCGAACGCGGGGCGTTTGTAGGTGGCATCGACCGGCACAGTATAGGTGTCGCAACCGCCCAACGCCATAAAGCCGATGGCTGCCATTGCTATGACGGGAGGTCGCATCCGCCTTGTCTAGGCGATTAGCCGTTGATGCGACAATCTTTCATTTGTCGTCTTCCTATCTATGGGCCGGGCAAGGCCTTTTCGACGCCCTTGAAATCCGCGCATAAATGGACACATGGGATGCATGGCAACACCTTTCGATCCGGCCGACCTGCCGACCGGCGTCCTGATGCCGCTGTCTCCGCTGGTGGCGCGGGTGCTGGCGCCCAATCCGTCGCCCTTCACCTATACCGGCACGCAGACCTATGTCGTGGGAATCGAGGCGGTCGCGGTGATCGACCCTGGTCCCGCGGACCCCGATCATCTCGCCGCGCTGACCGCCGCCATTGCCGGACGCTCCGTGGTGGCGATATTATGCACCCATACCCATCGCGACCATAGCCCGGCCGCCAGGCCGCTGAGCGACCTGACCGGCGCGCCGGTCATCGGCTGTGCGCCGCTGACGCTGGAGGATGACGGGCCGCGGGCGGACGCGGCCTTCGACGCCGATTACCGGCCTGACCGAGTACTGGTCGATGGCGAGCAGGTGAGCGGGCCGGGCTGGACGCTGGAGGCGGTGGCGACGCCGGGGCATACGTCCAACCATCTCTGCTTCGCCTTGCTGGAAGAGAAGGCCCTTTTTACTGGCGACCATGTGATGGGCTGGTCGACCAGTGTGATCTCGCCGCCCGATGGCGACATGAACGCCTATATGCGCTCGATGCAGCGACTGCTGGAGCGGGACGATGTCATCTATTATCCCGCGCATGGGGAACCGATCGAGACGCCGCAGCGGCTGGTGCGCGGCATGATGGGCCATCGCAAGCAGCGCGAGGGGCAGATTTTGCGCTTTCTGGAGCGCAACGGCGACAGCGCCATCCCCGACATGGTGGCCGAAATGTACAAGGGCGTCGATCCGCGCCTCTATGGCGCGGCGGGGCGATCGGTGCTGGCGCATCTGATCGACCTGGACGGCCGCGGTCTGGCCGCGCCGCTGGAGGATGGGCGATGGCAGACGCGCTGAGGCGCTATGTCGGTCCCGTCCTTGCCGCGTTGCTGATTTTGGGCGTGGGCGCGGCGATGCTGGTCGGGTGGCAGCGTTATGATCGCGACTATGTGGTCGCGGTCGAGGATGACGGGTCCGCGGTGACGAAGATCATCGCGGAGAAGATCGCAGGCGCCAGCGACCTGCGCGTGTCGCGGCTGAACGGCACGGTCCAGAGCACGGCGCAGGACGTGCGGGGCTTTGGCTGGCTGAAATCCGACCAGGTGGTGAAGATGTCCTATTCGGTCGATTATTTCATCGATCTGTCGGGACTGAGCGCGCGCGATCTGGAGTGGAACGAGAAGAGCCGCACGCTGATCGTCAATGCGCCCGATGTGACGCCGGACAAGCCCAATGTCGACGAGGCGCGCCGGACGCTGGTGCGGACCAGCGGCCTGTTCGTGACGCGGGCGGCGGGCGAGGCCCTCAGCCGGAAAGTGTCCGCCCATGCGCAGGCCCGCGCCGCGGCATCGGCGCGCTCGCCCGAACGCATGGCGCAGGCGCGCGAATATGGGCGCGCGGCGGTGGGCAAGATCATGGGCGCGCCGCTGGCTGCGATGGGCTTTGGCGACGCGCGGGTGATCGTCACTTTCCCGTCGGAAAGACGCAGCAAGGAACAGTGGGACGTCACAACGCCGATCAACGAGGTACTGGCCAACAGGCGGCCACAGCGCTAGGGCGCGGACAAAGGGCCAGCCATGGGACCGAGGAGTATCAGGGTATGAACGCGATCACGGGAATCCCGCAAGGCACCGACCTGCGCGCCGAAATCGACCGATTGCGCAAGGAGCGCAACGCCGTCATCCTCGGCCATTATTACCAGTCGCCCGAAATTCAGGATCTGTCGGACTTTGTCGGCGATTCGCTGGAACTGTCGCGCAAGGCGGCGGAGACGGATGCGGACGTGATCGCTTTCTGCGGCGTGCGCTTCATGGCGGAGACGGCGAAAATCCTGTCGCCCCAGAAGATCGTCGTGCTGCCGGACATGGACGCGGGCTGTTCATTGGAGGACAGCTGCCCGCCCGCCCAGTTCAAGGCGTTTCGCGAGGCGCATCCCGATCATATCGCGCTCAGCTACATCAATTGTTCGGCCGAGGTGAAGGCGCTGTCCGACATTATCGTCACTAGCTCTTCGGCGGAAAAGATATTGGCGCAGATACCCCAGAGCCAAAAGATCATCTTCGGTCCCGACAAGCATCTGGGCGGCTACCTCAAGCGCAAACTGGGCCGCGACATGCTGCTGTGGCCGGGCGTGTGCATCGTGCATGAGGCGTTCAGCGAGACCGAACTGCTCAAACTCAAGGTTCAGCACCCCGACGCGCCGATCGCCGCGCACCCCGAATGTCCGCCCTATATCGTCGATCATGCCGACTATGTCGGATCGACCAGCGGCATATTGGATTTCGCCAAGACGATGCCGGGCGACACGCTGATCGTGGCGACCGAACCGCATATCATCCATCAGATGGAAAAGGCGGTGCCGCACAAGAATTTCATCGGCGCGCCCGGCGCGGACGGCAACTGCAACTGCAATATCTGCCCCTATATGGCGCTCAACACGATGGAGAAGCTGTATTTGTCGCTGCGCGATTTGCAGCCGCGGATCGAAATGGACGAAACGCTGCGGTTGCAGGCGAAGAAGAGCCTGGACCGGATGCTGGAAATGGCGAGCGGGACCGTGGGCCAGGGAGACGTGGGCGCCAGAGATGCGGGCGCGCGGCCCTGAAAGTTGATTGGTGATGGTCGCCCGATTACGTGCGCTCTGGCAGGGGACGAGGGCCAGCTATTGGCTCTACCCCGCGCTCTTCACCTTGACCGCGGCGGTGCTGGCGATGCTGACCGTCTGGTTGGACCGCCACGGCGCCACCGCGTGGCTGACGAGCCATGAATGGGTGGACCAGGCGCGGCCTGAGGGCGCACGCAACGTCCTGAACGTCATTTCGGGGTCGATGATTGGCGTCGCATCGACGGTCTTTTCCATCACCATCGCCGCCGTTGTCTATGCGTCGGGCAGCTATGGCCCGCGCCTGCTTGCCAATTTCATGGAAGATCGCGGCAACCAGCTGTCGCTGGCGACCTTCATCGCTACTTTCGTTTATGCCGTCATGGTTCTGCGCGTGGTTCGCGACGCCTATGAAACGGCCGGCGATCCCGGTTTCGTGCCGCAATTATCCCTGATGGTCGCGACCGGGCTGATGGCGGCCTCGATCGCGGTGCTGGTCTATTTCCTCAATCATGTGCCCGCATCCATCCGCATCAACGCGGTGCTGGAAGGGATAGGGGAGCGGCTACTACGTGCGATACGTGACCGCTTCCCGCAAGGTTGCGTCGAAGAGCAGCGCGACCAACCACCTTTGGGCGCTTCAGTCGCGGCAATCGGGACGGGTTATATCCAGATCGTCGATTTCGCCGGGTTGGACCGGATCGCGCGTGAAACGGGATGCCGGATCGAAATGCGGCTGCGGCCTGGCGATTTCGTTCATCCCGATGTGGAACTGCTGGCCGTTGTGGGCGTCGAGGTGGACGATGTGATGCGGGACAGGCTGCGCGGCTGCTTTTCGCTGGGCGCGATGCGATCGCCCGCGCAGGATATCGAATTTCTGATCGACGAACTGGTGGAGATCGCGCTGCGGGCGCTGTCGCCGGGCATCAACGATCCCTTCACCGCAGTTACCGCCCTGCACTGGTTGGGCGCGGCGACGGCGCAGATCGGCGCGCGCGACCTGCGCGGCGGACCGGACCAGGGCGATTATGACTGGAATCGAGTCGTGCCGATGAATGACGATTTCGATCATTTCGTGCGCCGCGGCTTCGGTGGCGTTCGCGCGGCAGCGGCGACCAGTCCGATCGCCGCGGCGCAGTTTCTGGACTGTCTGCTGGGCGCAGCATCGCCGTTGCGCCTGCATGGCAGGCGCGTGAGGCTGCGCGAAGAAGGGGCGCTGCTTATGGCGCAGGCACGGCTGGAACTGGCCGGGCCGTCACTGGACGAGTTGGACGCGCGCTATTGCGATTTCGTTGAAGCCATGAAAGACGGCGGGTATGAACGGCTTTTATCCTGATATCTTTTCGCTCCCAGGCTTCGACCTTGCCGCCTTCGTCGCGTCTACCCTTGCCGAAGATCTTGGCCCCGATGGCCGGGACGTTACCAGCGAGGCGGTGATTCCGGCCGATGCGGTGTTCGAAGGGGTGATGGACAGTCGCGATGACGTGACGCTGGCGGGACTGCCGATCGCGGTCGCTTTCTTCCGTGCGCTCGACCCCGATGTGGCGATCGAACTGCTGCATCAGGATGGCGATCGGGTGGCGGCCGGGACCGACATCATGCGTATCCGCGGGCGGGCGTGCGCGATGCTCACGGCGGAGCGGTCCGCGCTCAACACAGTCCAGCATTTGACCGGCATCGCGACGATGAGCCGCGCCTATGTCGATGCGATCGACGGGACCGGCGCGACCCTGCTCGACACGCGCAAGACGATCCCCGGCCTGCGCGTGCTGGAGAAATATGCGACCCGCATGGGCGGGGCGACCAATCATCGCATGGGGTTGTGGGATGCGGCGATGATCAAGGACAATCATGTCGCGGTCGCCGGATCGGTCGAGGAAGCGGTGCGCCGCGCCGTGGCCGCCGGGGTCGCCAGCATCATCGTGGAGGTCGATCGGGTGGACCAGATCGAACCGGCGCTAAGCGCAGGCGCGACCCATTTGCTGCTCGACAATATGGACGCGGCGACGCTGCGCGGGGCGGTGGCCTTGGTGGCCGGGCGCGTGCCGACCGAGGCGTCGGGCGGAGTCACGCTTGAGACGATCCGCGCGAAGGCGCAGACCGGCGTCACCTATATCAGCGTCGGGCGGTTGACCCAGTCGGCCCCGGCCGCGGACATCGGACTGGATTTCGCTTATGCTTAGGGCTGCGATCGCCATCGCCGCTTTGGCCATTCCCGGCGTTGCCCTGGCGCAGTCGGCCCAGTGCAGCATGGCCGGCTCGTTGCCCCGGCCGCAGATCGAGGCGCCCAGCGCCAAGGAACCTAAGCGCGTTCTGCCGATCGGCAGCTATACGCTGGCGCTTAGCTGGTCGCCGCAATATTGCTCGACCGCGCGAGGAGCCGCCAGCCGACTCCAGTGCGGGGGGCGCAACGGACGGTTCGGCTTCACCCTGCACGGCCTGTGGCCCGACGGAATGGGCAGGGAATGGCCGCAATATTGCCGTCCGGCCGACTTGTTGCCACGGCAGGTGCTGCGCGCCAATCTCTGTACGACGCCATCGGTCCAGCTGCTCCAGCATGAATGGGCCAAGCATGGCACCTGCATGACGACGAAGCCGGAGCTGTATTTCAACCTGTCGCGCGCTTTCTATCAGTCGCTGCGCTATCCTGATATGGCGGCGCTGGCACGGCGACCGACGCTGACCGTCGGCCAGTTTGCGGAGGCTTTTGCGCGCGCTAACAAGGGGCTGCGCGCCGACATGCTGCGCGTAACCACGGTGCGTGGCAATTGGCTGAGCGAAATCTGGCTATGCATGGACAGGGCGTTGGAATTCACCCGCTGCCCCAGCCATCAAGGCGGCGCGTCCACAACCAGCTATCTGCGGATCGAACCGGGGTCGGTGATCGCGAACCCCCGGCGACCGGTAAGCACGCCCAGACGGCGAACCAGCCCGGCCCGCAAACCGGGGCTGATCCTGGATTTGGACCCTAAGGTCCAGCCGCTGGGCAACAGCGCCGGTTGATCAGGCGTCGATCGTCACGGTCGCGGGATGGTGGCGGTCGAGATGCTTGCGGATGATCCGCAGATTTTTGGTGTTCGATTTATAGAGAAAATCGAACAGGTCGCCCGCGAAGGGAATGGCGCCCACCAGCGTATCGACCCCGACATTGGCGGCCATGCGGGTGATCTGCCATTTCGACATGCCCAGGTTCCGGGCTTCCCACACGATCCAGGCGCCCATGGCGGCGGTGGCGAGATCGCCGACCACGGGGATTAGTCCGACGAGGCTGTCCAGGCCGACGCGGCGATTGGTGCCGGGAATGACGAACAGCCCCTCCAACATCGCCTCCATCGCTTCGATCCGGCGGCGGATGGAGGCAGGGTCGCGGCCGAAACCCGGCAACTCCCGCGCGATTCGGTCGAACTGGTCCTGCGAAATCGCCATCTGCGTGCCTCCTTGCCCGATATTGGATGGGCGCCTGATTGACATACGCGCCCGACCCCCAGGGGGTTCATTGCGCGCACGGTCAAACGCCTAATTGGTAGTGCGGAAGAGATGGTTCAATGGGTGACGCGCGCGGGCGGAGGGCTGGAATCCGGTCAGCCGCTTGGCGACCAGCGACCAGCGCACCGGCGCGCCGAGCGCGATATAGCCGTCATGCGCGACCATCTGGGCTTCGGCTTGCGCGAAGCGGGCGGCGCGCTCCTCGGCTGAACTGGCGAGGCTGGCGGCCTGAAGCTGGGCATCGGCCACGTCGCTGCAATGGATCTTGCGGGCGCAGCCGATGCGGCCGAGATACCAGAGGGCGCTGTCATAGGCGGCCACTTCGTCGATCAAGCGCAGGTCCGCATCCGCGGTGGTGGCGACGCGCCGAGCAGGCAGCCCGATGGCGGCAAGATCGCGCTGCAGCAGGCCAAACAGCAGCGTGGCGCCCGGACCGTTCGGCAGGGCGATGCGGAGCGGCGGAGGGTCGCCATTGTCGGCGCGCCAGCGGGTGACGCTCGCCCCTGCTTGCGCGCGGCGCTGTTCCACCGACAGCCCCGCCCAGGCCGGATCGCTGGGCGCCCGTCCCAGATCCATCGGATCGGGCAGGATGCGTTCGCTGGTCGCCCAGCCGCCCAGGGGGAACAGCGCGGGCAATTGGCTGCGATCGATACTCATGTTGATGGCGGCGCGGATCGCGGCGTCGTCCAGCAGCTTGCCGCGGCTGGTCACGGCCAGGCCCAGCAAACCACGCACAGGATCGATCCGCACATTGTCGCGGTCGATCCCCGCCGGCACCAGCAACGGCAGATCGGTGAAGCGGCCGCCCAGCACCAGCGCGGCGTCGCCTTCGCGAAACCGGATGATCGCCAGCGCCGCCCGTTCGGCGCGCAGGACGCGCGTCTGCCAGGGCGGAACCGGC
This sequence comes from Sphingobium sp. AntQ-1, assembly GCF_028538045.1. Taxonomy (NCBI): domain Bacteria; kingdom Pseudomonadati; phylum Pseudomonadota; class Alphaproteobacteria; order Sphingomonadales; family Sphingobiaceae; genus Sphingobium; species Sphingobium sp. AntQ-1. The sequence goes on along the minus strand of NZ_CP117158.1, from coordinate 1,284,413 downwards.
TCATCCGCCGCCACGTCGTCGCCGCTGTTGCGGTCGATCGGCGTCAGGAACTGGGCATTGCCCTGCGTTCGGCGGCGGTAAGGGCCGGTGCCGCCATCACGCGACAGCACCGCCATTTGCGGCTGGGCCAGCATTTGCAGCACATAGGGGCGTGGCGCGGCCAGGCGAATTTCGATCACCTCGCCGGTCATCGGCACCACCGCCTGCACCGCGTCCAGCGGGCCGTCGGGATCAAGGCGGCGCAGCGATTCGATCCGCGCCATCAGCATCCTGGCGACGTCGGGGGCGGTGACCCGCGCGCCATTGGCCCAGAATGCGCGACGCAGGCGAAAAATATAGCTGCGACCGCCATCCTCGACGATCCAGCGCTGGGCCAGCGCCGGCAATATCTCGCCACCCGCATCGAAGGCGACCAGCCCTTGCGCCGTCGCCTCCAGAATGAGCTTGGCGCCCGGATCGGGCAGGTGCGCCAGCGGTTTCGCAAAATCGTCGCGATCGCCCATTACGCTGACGACGACAGGATCGCGGCCCTCATCGGAACAGCCGCCCACCAGCAGGGCCAGTCCCGCCACCGCGATCAGGGCGGCGCGGCGGCAGGCGATAGGGAAGGGCGGAACAGCGAACATGATGTTCAGGGACTTAGCCCGGCGAAACCGCGCCGCCAACCGGCGATCGGATCAAAAAGCGACTGTCACAAAAGAGACATGAGATAGACGCCAAGATGTAACTAAAGTTTCATACGGGCGTCGCGGAACAGGAAAGGTATAGGTATGACGCTCCGACTGCGACTGGCTGGCGGCACCGCGCTGGCGCTGCTGATGATACATATGCCGGTGGCGGCGCAGGCGCAAAGCAGCGCCGATTTGCAGCGCCAGATCGACGCGCTCAGGGCCCAGGTGGAGGCGCTGACCGCGGCGCTGGCCGCGGGCCAGAGCGCGCAACCTGTCGCTGTTGCGCCGGCGTCCGCGCCGGCATCGTCCGCCACGCCGGTCGCGCTCGCCGCGTCGATCGCGCCGCCGGCCATCCCGGCATCGTCCGCCGCGCCAAAGGCCAAGGCCTGGTATGAAAAGCTGTCGCTGCGCGGCTATACCCAGATGCGCTATAATGGCTTCCTGTCCGGTGACGATACGGCGGCGGCGGGCGTATCGCGCCTGCGGTCGGTGCATGACAGTTCGATTTCGGATCGCGGCGGCTTTTCGCTCCGTCGGGCGCGGCTGGTGCTCCAAGGCGATGTCTCCGATCGCGTCTCGCTCTACCTCCAGTCCGACTTCGCGACCGCCGTCAACAATCAGGCGGGCACGGAACGGCGCGAGGGTTTCGCCCAGTTGCGCGACGCCTATGCCGATGTGTTCCTCGACAAAGAAAAGAGCCTGCGCCTGCGCTTTGGCCAGTCCAAAGTGCCCTATGGCTGGGAGAATATGCAGTCATCGTCCAACCGGCTGACGCTGGACCGCAGCGATGCGATCAACAGCGCAGTGCCCAGCGAGCGCGATCTGGGCGTGGTGGGCTATTATACGCCGCCGTCGGTGCAGAAGATCTGGGACCGGCTGGGGCATGACGGTCAGAAGCTGTTCGGCAATTATGGCGCCTTTGGCGTCGGCGTGTTCAACGGGCAGGGCACCAACCGGACCGAGCAGAATCGCGGGCTGATGAAGGTCGCCTTTGCGACCTGGCCGTTCGCGCTGGACGGGCTGGGCGATGCGTTTGAAGGGCAGGTGTTCGAAATCGGCGGGTCGGCGATGCTGAACAAGGTGCAGCCCGAATTGCGCAGCGGGGCGGTCAGCACGATCGCCTATGAGGATAATCGCGTCGGCCTCCACGCCATGCTCTATCCGCAGCCTTTCGGCATCCAGGCCGAATGGAATTGGGGCAAGGGACCGGAATATGACCGCGACAGCCTGTCCATTGAAACGAAGAAGCTGCGCGGCGGCTATGTCCAGATGATGTATCGCCTGCCGACGGACTCGGTCGGCGCGCTGATGCCCTATGGCCGTTGGCAACATTATCGCGGCGGGTGGAAGGCCAGCACCAACGCGCCGCGCCTGGAAACCGACGAGTTCGAACTGGGCCTGGAATGGCAGCCGTGGAAGGCGCTGGAATTCACGGTCGCTTATGCCCGGATGAAGCGCGCCGAAGCCGACGAACGGCGCACCGGCCGCGCCGAAGGCGACCTGATCCGTACCCAGGTGCAATGGAATTACTGACCGGGGAGGCATCCCCCAACCCCAGCACATGAAAAGGGCGACACCCATAACAAGGTGTCGCCCTTTTTCGTCCGGCCGGAGCCGGATCGGCCGCCCCGCAGCTTGTGACTGCGGGGCGTTTTCGATTACTTCAGCTCGACGGTCGCGCCAGCTTCTTCAAGCTGCTTCTTGACCTTCTCGGCTTCTTCCTTGTTCACGCCTTCCTTGACGGCCTTGGGAGCCGATTCGACCAGCGACTTGGCTTCGGTCAGGCCCAGGCCGGTGATGGCGCGGACTTCCTTGATGACGTTGATCTTCTTGCCACCGTCGCCGGTCAGGATCACGTCGAATTCGGTCTGCTCTTCAGCAGCCGGAGCAGCGGCGCCAGCGGCCGGGCCAGCGACGGCGACGGCGGCAGCGGCGCTAACGCCCCACTTTTCTTCCAGAGCCTTCGACAGCTCGGAAGCTTCGAGAACGGTGAGGGCCGAAAGCTGTTCGACCAGAGCGTTGATGTCTGCCATTTTTCTAGTTCCTTGATTGGGGCCAAGCGCCCCGTCAGATTGGGTTCAAAGATGTTCCGGGTGAAGGTCGGCTTACGCCGCTTCCTTCTCCGCATAGGCGTTGAAGACGCGCGCCAGCTGCGCTGCCGGTGCCTGGGTGACGGTTGCGAGCTTGGTAGCCGGAGCGACGATAAGGCCGACCAGCTTTGCACGCAGTTCATCCAGCGACGGCATCGATGCCAGGGACTTGACGCCCTCCGCATCGAGCAGCATTTGCCCCATCGCGCCGCCAACGATCTCAAGCTTGTCGTTGGTCTTCGCGAAATCGACCGCAACCTTGGCGGCTGCGACCGGGTCGGCCGAGGTGGCGAGGCCAACGGGACCGGTCAGCAGGTCGCTGAGCGGGCCATAGGCCGTGCCATCAAGGGCGATACGGGCGAGGCGGTTCTTCGTAACCTTGTAGGTGGCGCCCGCGTCGCGCATCTTCTGGCGCAGGACAGTCGATTGTGCGACGGTCATGCCGAGGTTGCGGGTCACGACGACCACGCCAACTTCTGCCAGCTCTGCGTTGAGCGCGGAAACGACCTCAGCTTTCTGATTACGATCCATGCCATTACTCCACTTCATGTCCGCGCCGCTTGCACGAGCGAACGACTAAACCCACGCCGAAGGCATGGGGCACTAAGTCCGAGGGGAGAGATCGACTGGCCCGCATCCATCAAGGAACAGGCAGACCCGAATCGGGTGCATGACCCGTTCGGCAAAGAACTTTTCCCCGTCTAGGCTGGAGATTAAGAAGGGCAGATCCCTTCACCAACTGTCTCGGACGGTGAACCCCGAAGGGTTCGCTGCTGGCGCCTTTATGGGAAAAGGGGCGGGATGTCACGCGGAAAGTGGCGTGGGGCGGGGGTGTGGGGCGTTGGCCGCGGATCACAGCGGGGCGCTGGCGGCGAAGTTCACACCGTTGTCGGGGTGTGGCGACGCAAAATGTGGAAAAATAAGGCGGCGGGGTAACGGGAAAGCCGCTGTTGGGGCACAGGTGGGTATCGATGACGCGCCTGTTGCGCGTGTGTTGGGTCACGATCGGGTCATAGTGGCGCGCCGATGATGCGCCTTGGTCCGGGTGCGGCGACGGGCCGGGCGGGGAGCGGCTAGGTGATATGCCCCGCGCCTTCCCGCTGGTCCCGCGCTACGAACAGCATGGAATCAGGCGCCGGTCTTACAAGGGATATAGAATCCTCTACTCCGTCGAACCGGACCGCATCTTCATTCACCGGATCATCGGTCCGGAACAGGATCACGACGCCGCTTTGCAACTGAATTGAGTGTATGTTGGATGTTGCCGAATGACGACAACACCTGTTTGTCGGGCAACTGGCTACCGAAACTCCCTAGCCGCTTGGCAGGACGCCTTTCACATGGCATCTGTTGTGACCATGACGCTTCCAATTTCGAACTTTAGCGCAGTTTGGTGCCGCTTCCTGTAGGGAGCGGCTTGTCGTCATTTATCTGCGACCATCGCCGCCGTGCCGGGGCGAATGGTTTAATCTCTGAACGTCACCTGTTGCGGCGGCCCTTAAAGGGAAAGCCCCATGACGTTTTCAGCCCTCGCCGTCATTCTGATCTATGCCGTCGCGGTCCCTCTGCCGGGGCCAAGCTTCGTTGCGGTATCGCGCGCCACTATCGCCAACGGAAGGATGGTCGGTGCGTGTGCCGCACTGGGCGTGACACTCGCCGCCGCAATATATGCCGTATCAGCATTACTCGGCATAAGCGTCCTGCTGACGGCATTTCCTTGGGTTATCACCATGATCCAGATCGGTGGCGGCATTTACCTCATTACTCTCGGCGCAGCCCTTCTTCGATCGCATTTTAGGGCGGCAGATAACACCTTGGAACCATCGCAGCATAGCCGGTCGAACATTGACACCGCGAGATTGAAGGACGCTCTTTCAAAAGGCTTCGCCGTGACAATCGGGAACCCAAAAATGGCCGTATTCTTCTTCGGTCTGTTCGCTCCGGTAGCGGGACAAGCCGTCCCCACAGAGATACGCCTCATGGTGTTGCTGGGGATTATCGCCGTTGACCTGATCTATCATCAACTGCTCGCGCAGTTCATGGCTTTCATGGCGCAGTCCGATGGCGCACGGCATCTCACCTACTGGCTCGATGCTGTCGCAGGCGCGCTGATGGCCATCTTTGGTGGCGGCCTTCTGTTTAGCGCCATAGGTATCACATGATGACGACAATCACATGTAGCCGTCAGAGGCGCACGCGATTTCCTGAAATTCCTAACGAATGGCAGGATAAATCCCGATTCTGAATCAGAGATTGTGCGGAAATCACCGTCGGGTTGTATATATGCGCGACAACCCTTCTAAGGAAGTTTTTCGTCGCCCCCTAAACCCGATCCGCCTGCACCACGACATCGATCGCCCTTAGCGCCGACAGGATCCGGTTCAGATGCTGGGCGTCGGCGACTTCCAGGTCGATGACGTCGGTGTGGAACGGGCCTTCGCGGTTCACCAGTTGCAGGTTCAGAATATTCGCCTTGGTCGCGCCGAAGAGGTTGGCGACGGCGGCCAGCGCGCCGGGCTGGTTCTTGACGATGACGGAGAGGCGGGCGGTGCCGCCCTTCGACTTGCCGTCCCAGGCCAGGTCGATCCAGTCGTCGTCCTGCTCCACCTCCAGCGACCGGCAGTCGATGGTGTGGACCTCGATCGGTTCGCCGGTGCGGCGCACGCCGACGATGCGGTCGCCGGGGACGGGATGGCAGCAATCGCCCAGATGATAGGCGATGCCGGGCGTCAGGCCGCGGATCGAGACGGGTTCATGCTGGCGGGGATGCGCCTCCTCCATGCCCTGCGCGCTGGTGGAGCCGGGCATCAGCGCCTCCATGACTTCGGAATCGAGCAGGCGATGCGTGGCGATCGCGACCATCAGCGAGGCCCGGTCGTCCAGCTTCAGCCGCTTCAGCGCAGCGGTCAGCGCCTTGTCGCCCAGTTCCCTGGCGAGGTCGGGGGAGAAGCGACCGATGATTTCCTCATAGAGTTTTTCGCCAAGCTTGATCTCCTCGCCGCGCTGCTTCTGGCGGATGTAGCGGCGGATGGCGGCGCGGGCCTTGCCGGTGATGGCGAAGGTGAGCCAGCCCGGTTGCGGCTCTTGCCCTTCGGATTTAAGGATTTCGACCTGGTCGCCATTTTCAAGGGAGGTGCGCAGCGGCACGACGCGGCCGTTGACCTTGGCCCCGACGGTCTGGTTGCCGAGCGAGGTGTGGACGGCATAGGCGAAATCGACCGGGGTCGACCCCTTGGGCATCTGGTGCAGCTCCCCCTTGGGCGAGAAGGCGAAGATGCGGTCCTGATACATGGCCATGCGGGTATGTTCGAGCAGTTCGTCGGCGTCCTGGCTCTGTTCCAGTATTTCGACGAGATCGCGCAGCCAGGCGGCATGATGGTCGGTGGCGTCGCCCTTCTGCTTATAGGCCCAGTGCGCGGCGAGGCCCAGTTCGGCGTCATTATGCATGTCGCGGCTGCGAATCTGCACCTCGATCCGGGCATTGTCCTGATGGATGACGGTGGTGTGCAGCGACTGGTAGCCGTTGCGCTTGGGCGTGGAGATATAATCCTTGAAGCGGCCGGGGACCATTTTGAAGGTCTGGTGGATGATGCCGAGCGCGTGGTAGCAGGCCTCATGGCTGTCGGTGATGACGCGGAAGGCCATGACGTCGGTCAGTTGTTCGAAGCTGATATGGCGTTCCTGCATCTTCTTCCAGATGGAGAAGGGGTGTTTTTCGCGGCCCGACACGCTGACCGACATGCCCTTGCCCGCCAGCAGCAATTGCAGTTCCGCGCCGATCCGGTCAACCTTGTCATGGCCGCCTTCCTTGAGCTGCTCCAGCCGCCTGGTGATGCTGGCATAGGCTTCCGGCTCGATCTCGCGGAAGGCGAGCAGCTGCATCTCGCGCATGAAGTCATACATGCCGATGCGTTCGGCCAAGGGCGCGTAGATATCCATCGTCTCGCGCGCGATGCGGCGGCGCTTGTCGGGATTTTTGATGAAGTGCAGCGTGCGCATATTGTGCAGCCGGTCGGCGAGCTTGACCAGCAGCACGCGGATATCGTCCGACATGGCGAGGAGGAATTTGCGGAGATTTTCCGCGGCCCGCTCATTTTCGGACATGGCCTCGATCTTCGACAGCTTGGTGACGCCATCGACCATGCGGGCGACATCCTTGCCGAACGCGCTTTCGATCTCCTCATAGGTGACCAGCGTATCTTCGATCGTGTCGTGCAGCAGCGCGGTGACGATCGTCTGGTCGTCCAGGTTGAAGTCGGTCAGGATGCCCGCCACCTCGATCGGGTGACTGAAATAGGGATCGCCGCTGGCGCGCTTCTGGGAGCCGTGCTTCTGGACCGAAAAGACATAGGCGCGGTTGATCATCGCTTCGTCCGCATCGGGATCGTAGCGCTTTACCCGTTCGACAAGTTCATATTGGCGTAGCATCGTTTCCCGATTGTGTTGGAAGACCCTTGTCGTGCAACAAAAAAATCCCATCTTGCACGAATTAGGCGGCGATTTTGCAACGCTGAAAGCTTTGCGCTATGCGGGGCGACATATGAAACATAATCTGGCCCAGGATCTGGAACAATGCGCGCTGCCGAGCGCGCTGGAAATGATGGGTGAACGCTGGTCGTTCCTGATCCTGCGCGGCGCCTTGTCAGGCATCCGCCATTTCGAGGAATTCCAGTCGACGCTGGGGATTGCGCGCAACATCCTGGCCAATCGGCTCGCCCGGCTGGTCGAGAACGGGATTTTGGTGCGCGAGCCGATGCAGTGCGACCGGCGAAAGGTCGAATATCGGCTGACCGAGAAAGGGCAGGGGCTGGCCCCCGCCATGATCGCGCTGCGCCAGTGGGGCGAGCGATGGGGCTGCGGCACGCCCGCGTGCCAGGTGCTGGCGGACAAGCGCGATGGCCAGCCGATCCGCCCGATCGGCATATTGGCGCATGACGGCCGCACGCTGGACCTGTCCGACCTGGTCTGGCTGTGCACCGACGAGGTGACGCCGATGACCGAAGAGCCGGCCGCGGCGGCCTGAACCGCGCCAGCGACACGGGCGCTCTCAAACCCGCTTTGACCGCAGGCCCAAATCGCCTAAGCCTGCACGCAATGTCCGTGACCGTGCCCCGCATCAAGCCTCAGCCCTTTTTCGCTGACAAGAACCGCGCCTTCTGGAATTTGCAGTCGGTCGGATGGGCCGGCGCTTTCCTGCTGCGCGGCTCCTCCACCATCGCCAATGGCCAGCCGCTCTCCAGCCTGGTGCCGGTGCTGATTTCGACCGTCACCGGCTATTCGGTGACGCTGCTGATCGCGGTGATGTTTCGGTTTCTGGTCAAGAAACGGCCGATCGTGACCTGGGGCGTGTCGATCGTCACCGTGGTCGCGGCGGCAGGGCTGGTCGCGTTCATCGACGCCTGGGTCTTTTCGACGCAGAACCGGGGGAGCGAGACGGCGGGGCTGCAACTGTTCCTGGGCGCTTTCTATCTGTCGATGACGCTGCTGGGCGCCTGGTCGGCGCTTTATTATGCGATCAATTTCTACCTGACGGTCGAGGAGCAGGCGGACCAGTTGCTGCTGCTGGAAAATCAGGCGGCCAATGCGCAACTGGCGATGCTTCGCTATCAGCTTAACCCGCATTTCCTGTTCAATACGCTCAACAGCATATCGACGCTGGTGCTGCTGAAACAGACGGACCGGGCGAATGCGATGCTGTCGCGGCTGTCCTCCTTCCTTCGCTATACGCTGATCAACGAGCCGACGGCGCAAGTGACGATCGAGCAGGAGATCGAAACGCTCAAACTCTATCTGGAGATTGAGAAGATGCGGTTCGAGGAGCGGTTGCGCCCATCCTTCATCATCGATCCGGCGGTGGCGCAGGCGCGCCTGCCTTCGCTGCTGCTGCAACCGCTGGTCGAAAATGCGATCAAATATGCGGTCACGCCCAAGGAAGAGGGCGCCGAAATCGCGGTCAGCGCGCAGCCTGCCGGGGATAATGTCCGGATCGTCGTATCGGACAGCGGGCCGGGATTGAATGAAAGCGGAATCAGGCCGCACATCCCGATGAGCGAGGGGACGGGGATCGGCCTGCCGAACATCCGGGACCGGTTAATTCAGGCCTTCGGGGAACGACAGCGCTTCGAAACGCGTTCCACGCCGGGCGGATTTTCGGTCATCATCGAAATCCCGCTGAATATGGATGAAACATCGAAAGTGGCCGCATGACCATCAGAACAATCCTCGTCGATGACGAAAGCCTGGCCATTCAAGGGCTTGCGCTGCGTCTGCAAGCGCATGAGGATGTCGACATTATCGAAACCTGCAATAACGGCCGTGAAGCGATCCGCGCCATCAAGACGCATAAACCCGACCTTGTGTTCCTTGATATCCAGATGCCCGGTTTTGACGGCTTTTCCGTCGTCCAGGGTTTGATGGAGGTGGAGCCGCCGCTCGTCATCTTCTGCACCGCCTATAGCGATCATGCGATCCGCGCGTTCGAGGCGCAGGCGGTCGATTATCTGATGAAGCCGGTGGACGAAGGCCGCCTGGCCGATGCGCTCGACCGGGTGCGCCAGCGGCTGAACGAAAAGCGGCAGGTGCAGGAGATCGAGAAGCTGCGCGAGGTGCTGGCCGAGGTCGCGCCGCAGGCGATGACCGATTTCGCCGCCGATGACGATGCGCCTGCGTCCAACCGCTTCGAAAAGCTCATCAACATCAAGGATCGCGGCCAGATTTTCCGCGTCGATGTGGATTCGATCGAGCGGATCGATGCGGCGGGCGACTATATGTGCATTTACACCGCCGACAATAGCCTGATCCTGCGTGAGACGATGAAGGATCTGGAAAAGCGGCTCGACCCGCGCAATTTCCAGCGCGTCCATCGTTCGACCATCGTGAATTTGTCCCAGGTGCGGCAGGTCAAGCCGCACACCAATGGCGAATGTTTCCTGGTGCTGGAAAGCGGCGCGCAGGTGAAGGTCAGCCGGTCGTACCGCGATGTGGTGGCGCGGTTCGTGCATTGAATTAGGGCTGCCGTGTTCCCGCGCAGGCGGGAACCCAGTCCTACCGTATGAACTGGGTTCCCGCCTGCGCGGATATCGGGCGGTGTTACTTAAACACCCATTGTCGGTTCAACCCGAACATGACGGCGGGCGTGACGAAGACCATGGCGGGGATGGGCGACCATTCGGGCCAGTGCATATGGGTGACGCATAGATAGACCCAAAGCGCGTTCAGCGCGTAGCTGATGAGCGACACCGCCACGAACTTCGCGCCGCGCGCGGCATGGTTCGCTTCCCCGCCATGGCCGCGGAAGGTGAAGAGGCTGTGGCTGACATAGCCGATGGCGACCGCGGCGGCATAGCCGATCAGGTTGGCGACTTGCGGATGGAAGCCGGCCAGCGCGGCGAGGCACCAGTAGATCGCCGCCTGGCAGGCGGTGACGAACAGGCCGGTCACGCCATAGCGGACGATCTGCCAGAACAGCGCGCCATGCTCCGCATAATATCGTTGCAGGATTTTCATGCAGCTCCCCGTTGCGCTTTGGTTCGCAGCCTCTAATCCACAGCCATGACCTTGCATAGTCGCGACACCCTGCGCGCCCGCGCCCTTCACTGGATGGCGATCCTGACCGCTTACGCCCAGCGGCACTGGAAATGGCTGACCCTGCTGATCTGGATCGTGATCGCGGTGACTATGGTCGCGACCCGCTGGTCCGCCATCCACTGGCTGGTGCTGGGCGATACAGACGACAATATCCGCTATGCGCAGGTGAAGGACTGGCTGGCGGGCCAAGGCTGGTATGATCTGCGCCAATATCGGCTCGATCCGCCGGGCGGGGCGAACATCCACTGGTCGCGGCTGGTCGACTTGCCGATCGCGGGCCTGATCCTCTTCTTTCGCGCCTTCGTCGATCAGGGGCTGGCCGATCGGCTGGCCTGCGGGATCGCGCCGCTGCTGCCGCTGCTGCTTCTGATGCTGAGCCTGGGTTTTATCGGGCGGCGGCTGGCGGGGCCTAACGGCTGGCTGCTGGCGGTGCTGGCGCCGTTGGCCGCGCAGATGGGGCTGGGCATGTATGCGCCGATGCGGATCGACCATCATGGCTGGCAACTGGCGCTGGCGGTGACGATGCTGGCGGGGGTGATCGACGCCAACCGGCTGCGCGGCGGCGTGATGGCGGGGGTCAGCAGCGCGCTTTCGATCGCCATCGGCATGGAGATGATCGTCTATCTGGCGGCGGGCGGCGGGTTGATCGCGCTGCGCTGGGTGTTCCGGCCGGGAGCGGAGCGGCGGATGCTGCCTTATGCGCTGAGCCTGGGGGGCGCGACGTCGCTCTGTTATCTGCTGTTCGCCAGCTACGCCAATCGGGGACAAGTGTGCGATGCGCTGTCGCCGATCTGGGTCGCCGTGTTCGGGGCGGCATCGGCGGGCATGGTGCTGCTGTCGCGCCTGCCGTTACGGGGGTGGGCGGCGCGGCTGGCGGCGGGCGCGGTCGTGGGCGGGGCGGCTGGCCTATTCTTTTACCTGAGCTGGCCACAATGCCTGTCCCCCTATCAGATTTCGCCGGAGTTGGAGCGGCTGTGGCTCGCCAACATCCGCGAGGCCAAGCCGATCACGGCGCAGGCGCAGAGCATGGTGGTGCCGTTGCTGGCGCTCCCGCTGGCGGGGTTGATCGGGCTGGTCTGGGCGCTGTGGGACGCCCGCCGCGACGGCGAGCGGCTCTGGGCCTGGGCGACGGTCGGGCTGATGATGGTGTTTTCCACTGCGCTGCTCTTTTGGCAGCTACGCGCCGGGCCGGCGGCGCAATTGCTGGCGATCCCGCCTGCCGCCTGGGCCGCGCACCGGCTGATCGCGATGATCGTGATGGGATCGCGCCGAGTGAAGATCGCGGCGGGGGCGGGCGTTGTGTTGCTGGCGGCGATCGCCTTCGCCTATCCGCTCTACCCGCAGGTGGTGAAGCTGTATCAGGAGGCGACGGGAAGGAAGCCCAAGCCCTGGCGGCCGTCGGCGGTTGCTCGGACCGATGCCATCAAGAAGGCGAACGGGCGCTGCCGCACCTTGCCGGCGCTGGCAGTGCTGAACCAGTTGCCGCCGGCGACGATCTTCACCATGGTCGATCTGGGGCCTCGGCTGATCGCGACCACCCATCATAGTGCGCTGGCTGGCCCTTATCATCGCAACGGGGCGACGATATTGGACATCCATCACGCCTATGACGGGCCGGCAGACTCCTTCCGCCCGATCGCGGCCAAGCATCATGCCACCTATCTGCTGGTCTGCCCTAATTTCCCCGAAGGCACGATCTACCAGTCGCGCAGCCCGCGCGGCTTCTATGCCGGGCTGATGCGGGGAACGATCCCGCGCTGGCTGGCGCCGGTGGCGCTCAAGACCGGCATGACATTGCCTTATCAACTCTATCGCATCGACTATGCGAAGCGTTCAGCGCCGGGCGGCGAAGAAGGCGCGCAGCAGCGTTGAGGCTTCGACCTCGGCCAGACCGCCATAGACGTCTGGCCGGTGCAGGCATTGGGGCTGGCCGAAAAGGCGCGGGCCTTGCTCGATGGCGCCGCCCTTGGGGTCCCCGACGGCGTAATAGAGCCGGGCGATGCGGGCGTGGGAGATGGCTCCCGCGCACATCGGACAGGGTTCCAACGTGACCCACAGGTCGCAGCCGGTCAGGCGGAAATCGTTCAGATGGGTCGCCGCCGCGCGCATGGCGACGATTTCGGCATGGGCCGTGGGATCATTGTCGCGACGATTGCGATTTTGCCCTTCGCCGATGATCGCGCCATCCTTCGTCACCACCGCGCCGATCGGCACTTCGCCCGCCGCCTGCGCTTGGGCGGCGAGGTCCAGCGCGCGGCGCATAGGCGCGGGGAGGGGGAAGGGCGGGGCCATAGGCCCCTGCCGTTACAGCATCACGGCGCTTGGCGAAAGTATCAGGGCTTTTTGACCGCGACGGTGGGCACTTCGACCGTTTCGTTGCGGGTGCCGACTTCGACCTTGGCGACGTTCGCTTCATATTTGGGTAGCGCGCCTTCCTTGATCGCGATTTCGGGCAGGCGACCCTCGCTGGTTTTCTGAAGGTCGACGAATCCGGTTGCTATCCCTACGCCGACCACGATAAGCGCGATCAGCAACAGTCCGCCGATGAAACGCATATATTCCTCCTATGTCCAATTGGAGGAATGAACGCGGGGGCGGGCGAAATGGTTGCGCAAGCGCCACGATCGGCAGGGTCAAATTTGCGCTCGTGGTTGACGCTGGCCGCGAATCTGTTTATCGGCGCGGCTTTCCGAACGAACCCGAATTCAAAGGTTGATTGACTATGTCGCGCATTTGCGAGCTGACCGGCAAGGGTCGCCAGGTGGGTCACAATGTTTCCCACGCCAATAACAAGACCAAGCGCGTGTTCCTGCCGAACCTGCAGAACGTGTCGCTGATCTCCGAAACCCTGGAAACCAGCGTCAAGCTGCGCGTGTCGACCCATGGTCTGCGTTCGGTCGAACATAATGGTGGCCTGGACAACTGGCTGGTCAAGACCAGCGACGACAAGCTGTCGCTCAAGGCCCGGCGCCTGAAGCGCGACATCGTCAAGAAAAAGGCTGCCGTCGCAGCCTGATTCCCGCGATTCGTTTCGGCATAAGGAGCGGCCTGGCGACAGGCCGCTTTTTTGCGTCGTGTTTTACATGATGCGTGTTCCCGTGCAGGCGGGAACCCAGATTGGCGGTGGGACTGGGTTCCCCCCCGACGCGGGAGCACGGAGCGCTTTGATCCAGGTCGCGTCTAACGTGACGGATCGTCGGGAAGCCCAAATTTCAGCAGCTCAAACTTCAGCAACAAAGTGCGCTGGAAGAATTCGTGATTGTCGTCGGAGACGATCCAGATGATCGGGCGGCCGCGTTCCCGGCTGACCGCGATCCCTTCGAAATTATCGGCCAGCAGCGGCGGGGCCAGCCGGGCGAGGGTGCGGGCCTTGAGGTCCGTGCCCGGCTCCAGCTTTTCGGGTAGTTCGACGATCGCGATCGTGGCGGTGAACAGTTGCTCCATCGTCAGGCGGCGGTTGAGTACCAGCAGGTGGCGGTCGTCCAGCGCGACCGCGTCGGTCGGGCGATAGCCGCGCGGCGGGGTGTAGCGCATGTGGATGGGGGCGGGCGTGTCCTTTTCCGCCGGGTCGCTCGCGAACAATAATGTGTCGTGCCGTCCGTCGGGCGTCATTCCCATCTCGCCGATCGCCAGGAAGCGGCCGTCGGGCAGGCGGGCGAGCGATTCGATCGATCCGGTCTTGGGCCAGGCTAGGATTTCGGGCCAGGTCCGGCACGCCTCCACCCGCGCAAAGCCGGGCGCGTAGCGGCAGATCGCCTGTTGCAGTTCGAAGCCCACCCAATAGCGGCCGGTCGCGGGGTCGCGCGTCATGGATTCCGAATCCCAGGCCCACCAAGGGCGATGGCGGTCCTGCGCGCGGACGGGCAGGGGCGCGATGAAGGGATGGCCTTCGCCTTCGCCGGGGCCGATGTGGAAACCCATCAATATGCCGGAGTCGCTGAGGCCCAGCATATCGCCTGCCGGTGACACCAGCAGGGAGGACAGGCCGCCGAAGCCGGGATTGGCGCTTTTCAGCTCCCAGCCGCCGAGATAGGCGAGCACGCCGACATGATCCAGAGTCGGATCGATACTGCTGAGCGGCAGCGCGCGCGCCGTCACCAGCAGCGCCCCGGCCGTCACTGTTTCCGGTTTGCCCATGTGCGGGGCCGGCAGCAGCAGGACGGCAAGGGCAAGGACGATCAGGATTCGCTGCATCGCGCCTGCCATAGGGCATAATCCGGCAGGACGCAGCAGGGCTGTGACAGGCCGTGTCCATCTGAACGGGGGCTGTCACCCCCATTCAGGCTTGGCTCAAGCCGACTCATGCATACAGACGTCAATCGAAGGGCAATCCCGTGTTTTTCATGCGACCGCCCAAGAGGATGGTATTGAGGAGCAACGCCATGAAGATGCAATTTCTTGTGAATATGGGAGCCGCTCTGGCGATGGGCGCTGCCTCCCTCGCGGCCGTGACGGCCACCCCGGCGATGGCGCGCGATCATTATTCGCGTGGTTATGACCGCGGCGACTATTATCGCGGATATAATCGCGGCTACCGCGGCGATCGCTATTATCGCGGGTATAATCGTGGCTATCGCGGCGACTATTATCGCAACAGCTATCGCGGCTATCGCGGCGGCTATCGCTGCCGGGACAATGGCACGGGCGGCACCATCATCGGTGCGATCGCCGGCGGTCTGCTGGGCAATGAAGTCGGCCGGAGTTCGGGTCGCTATGGCCGTCGCGGCGACGGCACCACCGGCGCCATCATCGGCGCGGGCGTGGGTGCGCTGGCCGGCCGCGCGATCGACCGAAACTGCTAAGACCCCCGCTGCATTGACCAATCGGGAAGGGCCGTCCTGCAAAGGGCGGTCCTTTTCATGTGTCAGAGCGCAGGCTGTGGCGGCGGTGGGACGCGGTTCCGGTCGGCGCGTGCGGCCGCGACGGCGGCGGGATTGAGACCGGGGTCGCCGCTCCGCGCAGCGCCGGCGCGCGCATCGAGCCGGGCGGCCGCCTCATTGAGCGCTTTGGCCTCACCGGCGCTGACGCCGCCGACACCATCCTGCGACCCGGAATCGCAAGCCGCCAGCGCGAATGCCACGGCCATGGACAGGAAGATGCGGATCATAGACGGCGCTCCAACGAAAAGGGCCGCGCCTTTGCTGGTGCGACCCCCTTCATAACTTCAAGAGCCGAACAGGACCTGATTACATCGCGTTGGCGACGTTGTTGGTCGCGTTCGACGCAGCGTTCGCGGCGTTGTCGGCAGCGTTCAGCGCAGCGTTCATGGCGTTGTCGGCAGCGTTCGACGCGTTCTCGGCCGAATTGGCGGCGTTGTTGGCGGCGTTTTCGGTGCCGCCTGAGCAAGCAGCCAGGCCGAGCGAAGCGGCGAGAACGAGCGAAAGAGCAATCGACTTGGTCATGGGCACAAACCCCTCTCTGAGAAAAACAAATTGCAGACCACTCTCGGAGAAAAGCTCACCCCCCATTGCGCCTGCGCGCCGATTCGTAATGCTTTGAGCGGAGCAAGGCAATCCCATTCATGCGGGCGAAAGGTCGATCCTGCGCCCTTTTGTTGCAGTGCGGTCGAAAAACGCTCGGAACAATGCCCAATCAAATGATCGCATTGACGTATATAAAGATTTCTTTATATGATGCCCATATGCAGGCGGCACTCGATATTTTCCGGGCACTTGGCGACCCGACGCGCTTGCGCATCATCCACCTGTTGCGGGCGATGGAGCTGGCGGTGGGGGAGATCGCGCAGGTCGTGGGGCAGAGCCAACCGCGGGTGTCGCGCCATGTTCGCATCCTGGCGGAAGCAGGACTGGTGGAGCGCCGCAAAGAAGGCAATTGGGTGTTCCTGCGGCTGGGCAAGGCGCGGGTGGTCGCGCCTTTCCTGACCCTGTTCGACCGATTGGAGCCGTCCGACAGCGAGGCGTTGTGGCAGGCGGCCGATCTGGCGCGTCTGGCGGCCGTGCGCGCCGACCGCGCGCGCGCTGCCGAAAGCTATTTTGCCGAACATGCCGAGGAATGGGACGCGATCCGCTCGCTTCATGTCGCCGAAGCCGAAGTGGAGACGGCGATGACTGCGCTGCTGGGCCGCGAACCCATAGGCCATCTGCTCGACATCGGCACCGGCACTGGCCGGATGATCGAATTGCTGGGCGATGCCGCGGATCAGGTGACGGCGCTCGATCGCAGCCCGGACATGCTGCGGCTGGCCCGCGCCAAACTGCCGCAGGATGCGGGCGACAAATATGCGCTGTTGCTGGGCGATTTTTCCGCCCTGCCGCTGGAGCCGGGCAGCGCTGATACGGTGGTGCTGCATCAGGTGCTGCATTATGCGCAGGCGCCCGAACTGGTGATCGCCGAAGCCGCGCGCGTGACGGCGTCGAACGGCCGGGTATTGATCGCCGATTTCGCGGCGCATGAACGCGAAGAGCTGCGGCTGCGCGACCAACATGCGCGACTGGGCTTTTCCGACGAGCAGATCGAAAGCTGGTTCGCGCAGGCGGGCCTGGCGCTGGAGCGGGTGGAGACGTTGCCCGGCCAGGAATTGACGGTGCAACTGTGGCTGGGACGGCGCGGGAGCGCGCGCATCCGGCATCAAGACGAACGGATTTCCGCATGACCCTGAATGATCCCGCGGCACCGCTCTATGCGGACCTGGCCGGCGACGCCCGTGTCAGCTTTGAATTCTTCCCGCCCAAAACGGAGAAGATGGAAGCGCAGCTATGGTCGGCGATCGAGACATTGGCGCCGCTGGCCCCCAAATTCGTGTCCGTCACCTATGGCGCGGGCGGCTCCACGCGCGAGCGGACGCATAATACGGTGGCCCGCATCGCCAGCGAAACGCCGCTGGCGGCCGCGGCGCATTTGACCTGCGTCGCGGCGAGCAAGGATGAGATTGGCGAGATCGCCGACGCCTATTGGGACGCGGGCGTGCGCCATATCGTCGCGCTGCGCGGCGATCCGCCAGAGGTGGGCGGGACGTTCGAGCCGCATCCGGACGGGTATAAAAGCGCGGCCGAGCTGGTCGACGGGCTGATGAAGCGGCACTCGTTCGAGATTTCGGTGTCGGCCTATCCCGAAGTCCACCCGGAGGCGGCGAGCGCGCAGAGCGATCTCGATAATCTCAAGCGCAAGCTGGACGCCGGGGCGACCCGCGCGATCACGCAATTCTTCTTTTCGCCCGAAGCCTATTTCCGATTCCTGGACAAGACGGCGGCGGCCGGTATCACGGCCGACATCGTGCCGGGCATCATGCCGGTCAGTAATTTCGCCGCGACCCAGCGCATGGCCGCCATGTGCAACACGCAGGTGCCCAACTGGATGGCGCGTCTGTTCGAAGGGCTGGACGATCATCCCGCCTCGCGCCAACTGGTGTCGGCAACGATTGCAGCGGAACTGTGCCGCAGCCTCTATGCAGGCGGCGTGCGCGACTTTCATTTCTATACGCTCAACCGGGCGGAACTCAGCTTTGCGATCTGTCATCTGCTGGGCCTTCGGGCCAAGGCGGCGGTGGACGCCTGATACGGATTAACCCCCTCCGTTCGGTTCGAGCTTGTCGAGGACTGGTCGCGCGAGGGTTCTCGACAAGCTCGAACCGAACGGGGAGAGGGAGCATATGACTGCCGAAGAAAAATTGCGCCAACTGGCTGCCGACAAGATCCTGATTTTCGATGGCGGATACGGCACGTCGATCCAGAAACATGGGCTGACCGAGGCGGATTATCGCGGGTCGCTCGATCTGGCCAAGGACCAGAAGGGCAATAACGACCTGCTGTGCCTGACCCGGCCGGACATCGTGGAGGGCATCCATGCCGCCTATCTGGCGGCCGGCGCGGACATGATCGAGACGAATACCTTCAGCTCGACCAAGATCGCGATGGCCGACTATGGCTGCGAACATCTGGTTTGGGACATCAATATCGCGGCGGCCAAGCTGGCCCGCAGCGCGTGCGAGAAGGCGACGGCGACCGATGGCAAGCCGCGCTTCGTATGCGGTTCGATCGGCCCGACCAACAAGACGCTGTCGATTTCGCCGGACGTGAACGATCCGGCCTATCGCGAGGTCGATTATGATACGCTCAAGGCCGATTATCGCGAACAGTGCGATGCGCTGATCGCGGGCGGCGTGGATTTCCTGCTGGTCGAAACCTGCTTCGATACGCTGAACGCCAAGGCGGCGGGCATGGCCGCGCGCGAGGCGGAGGAAGCGGCGGGCCGATCGGTGCCGCTGATGCTGAGCTTCACCATCACCGACATGTCGGGCCGCAACCTGTCGGGCCACACGATCAACGCCTTCTGGTATTCGCTGCGCCATTTGAAGCCGCTGACCATCGGGGTGAACTGCGCGTTCGGCGCGGACCTGCTGCGGCCTTATCTCAGCGAACTGTCGAAAAACGCCGACACGCTGATCCTGGCCTATCCCAATGCGGGGCTGCCCAACGAACTGGGGCAATATGACGAACTGCCCGAAACCACCGCGCGGCTGATCCGCGACTGGGTGGATGAGGGGCTGGTCAATATGGTCGGTGGCTGCTGTGGCACGACGCCCGCGCATATCGGCGCGGTGGCGAAGGCGCTGGAGGGGCACAAGCCGCGCTTGGTGCCGGAACTGGAGGTCGTGACGCGGCTTGCGGGGCTGGAGCCGATGCATATCGCCGCCTGAACCCAACCGCCGTTCGTGTCGAGCGTAGTCGAGACACGGGCGCGAATGCTTCTCGACTTCGCTCGAAGCGAACGGACCCTTTGAAACATGACTCAGAAATCCACCGCCACCTTCGTCAATATCGGCGAACGCACCAACGTCACCGGCTCTGCCAAGTTCAAGAAGCTGATCATGGCGGGCGACTATGCCGCCGCGATCGACATCGCGCGCGAGCAGGTGGAGAATGGCGCGCAGATCGTCGACGTCAACATGGACGAGGGGCTGCTCGACGCGGTCGAGGCGATGACGACCTTCCTCAAGCTCATGACGTCGGAACCGGACATCAGCCGCGTGCCGGTGATGATCGACTCTTCCAAATGGGATGTGATCGAGGCGGGCCTGAAATGCGTCAGCGGCAAGCCGATCGTCAATTCGATCAGCATGAAGGAGGGCGAGGAAGCCTTTCTGTTCCATGCCCGCAAATGCATGGCCTATGGCGCGGCGGCGGTCATCATGGCGTTCGACGAGACGGGCCAGGCCGACACGAAAGAGCGCAAGGTCGAGATTTGCGAGCGCGCCTACAAGCTGCTGATGACGATCGGTTTTCCGCCCGAAGACATCATCTTCGATCCCAATATTTTCGCCGTGGCGACGGGGATCGAGGAGCATAACAACTACGGCGTCGATTTCATCGAGGCGTGCCGGGAGATCAAGGCGCGCTGTCCGCATGTCCATATTTCGGGCGGCCTGTCCAACTTCTCCTTCTCCTTCCGTGGCAACGAGCCGGTGCGTCGGGCGATGCACAGCGTGTTCCTCTACCACGCCATTCCCGCCGGCCTCGACATGGCGATCGTCAATGCGGGCCAGCTCGATGTGTATGACACGATCGACCCGGTGCTGCGCAAGGCGTGCGAGGACGTGCTGCTGAACAGCGATCCCGACGCGGGGGAGCGGCTGGTCACGCTGGCCGAAAGCTATCGCGGCAAGGATGCGGCGACCGAAAAGGCGGCGCAGGAATGGCGCGGCTGGCCGGTCGCCAAGCGGCTGGAACATGCGCTGGTCAAGGGCATCGACATGTATGTGGTCGAGGATACGGAGGAAGCCCGCCTTGTCGCCGCCAAGCCGATCGAGGTGATCGAAGGGCCGTTGATGGACGGCATGAACGTGGTCGGCGACCTGTTCGGTGCGGGCAAGATGTTCCTGCCCCAGGTGGTGAAATCCGCCCGCGTCATGAAGAAGGCGGTCGCGCATCTGCTGCCCTTTATCGAGGCCGCCAAGGAGCCGGGCGCCAAGGGCAAGGGCAAGATCATCATGGCGACGGTCAAGGGCGACGTCCATGATATCGGCAAGAATATCGTCGGCGTGGTGCTCCAGTGCAACGGCTTCGACGTGGTCGACATGGGCGTGATGGTGCCGTGGCAGGACATCCTCAAGGCCGCGAACGATCATGACGCCGACATGATCGGCCTGTCGGGCCTCATCACCCCCTCGCTGGACGAGATGGTGACCGTGGCGCAGGAAATGCAGCGCGCGAACATGGTGATGCCGCTGCTGATCGGCGGGGCGACGACATCGCGCGTCCATACCGCGCTGCGGATCGATCCGGCCTTTGCCGGCCCGGTCGTCCATGTGCTGGACGCCAGCCGCGCCGTGGGCGTGGCGACCGCGCTGGTGTCCGAAACGCAGAAGGACGCCTTCGTCGCCAAGACCAAGGATGATTATGAGCATGTCCGCGTCGCCCGCGCGAACAAGGGGCAAAGCGCGCTGGTGCCGATCGAGGACGCCCGCGCCAACGGATTCGAAATCGACGAGAGCCTCAAGGCGCCGCGACCGCGCCTGCCCGGCGTGCATCGCTTCCCGAACTGGGATCTGGCCGATCTGGTCCCCTATATCGACTGGACGCCCTTCTTCCGCGCGTGGGAACTGGCGGGCAATTATCCCGCGATCCTGACCGACGAAGTGGTGGGCGAAAGCGCGTCCAGCCTGTTCGCCGACGCGCAGGCGATGCTGGACAAGATCGTCAAGGATAAATGGCTGACCGCGCGCGGTGTGGCGGGCCTGTGGCCCTGCCGCCGCGCCAATGACATGGGGGGCGACGACATCATCGTCCATGTCGAGGATGAAAAGCATGTCCGCCTGCCGATGCTGCGCCAGCAGATCCAGAAGCGGGAAGGGCGGGCCAATATGTGCCTCGCTGACTTCATCAGTCCTGACGGCGACTGGATGGGCGGGTTCGCTGTGTCGATCCACGGCATCGAACCGCATCTGGCGCGCTTCAAGAACGCGATCGATGACTATTCCGACATTCTTTTGAAGGCGCTGGCCGATCGTCTGGCCGAAGCCTTTGCCGAGCGGCTGCACCATTATGTCCGCACGGCGCTGTGGGGTTATGCCGAGGGCGAACAGTTGACCAACGAAGCGCTGATCAAGGAGCAATATCGCGGCATCCGCCCGGCGCCGGGCTATCCGGCCTGCCCGGAACATAGTTTGAAGCCGATCCTGTTCGACATGCTGGACGCCCATCATGCGACCGGCGCGACGCTGACGGAGAGTTTCGCGATGCTGCCGACTGCGGCGGTGAGCGGCTTTTACTTCGGCCATGCCCAGGCCGAATATTTCGGCGTCGCCCGCGTGGGTCGGGACCAGTTGGAAGATTATGCCCAGCGGCGCGGGATCGACCTGGAAACGGCCGAGCGCTATCTGCGTCCCAATCTGGATTAAGATACGAAAAACAACCGCTTGTTGCCGTATCTAGAATAAATTATGCCGTCCGATGTCGATCCTTCCGGTCGACATCGGGGGACTCCTATGAAGATCATGTCTATTGCCTTGGGCGCCTGCGCCCTGATGCTTGCCGCGCCTGCTGTCGCTGGCGACCAGGACTTCACGCTGTTCAACAAGACCGGCTATGATATCGCCGAAGTCTATGTCTCGCCCGCCAAGTCGAAAAATTGGGGCGATGACGTGATGGAGGACGAGGTGCTGGAGGACGCGCATTCCGTGCCGATCACCTTCAAGGCCAAGAACGCCATCTGCAATTACGACCTGAAGGTCATCTTCACCGACGGCGACGAAGCCTATTGGACCAATTTCGACCTCTGCACGATCAGCAAGATCCAGATTTTCTGGAACCAAAAGACGCAGAAGGCGACCGCCAAGTGGGAATGACGCGGCGTTAACGCGGGACGCCGCTTCCGTCCCGCGATGGGGCGGTTTTTCGTTAACCCTATCCGTGCGTTGGCGCATGGGGTCGGGCGTTGTAGGCCTGTCGCCATGCGCATCCTGTCCACGACTCTGCTGCTGTCCGCAGCGATCACCGCCACCGCCTTCGCCCAGGGCGGCGGCGCGCCCTTCACCGTGGCGGAAAGCGGCCGCGCCTACGCCCGGCTGGGCGATGCGCTGGCTGCGATCGGCGACGGACGCGGGACCGTGGTGGTGGCGCCCGGCGCCTATCGCCAATGCGCGGTGCAGCAGGGCGGCGACGTCACCATCCGCGCGGCGACGCCGGGCACGGCTATTTTCGACGGCGTGGTATGCGAGGGCAAGGGCGGGTTCGTCCTGCGCGGCCGGTCCAGCACGGTCGATGGCATCATCTTCCAGAATATGCGTGTGCCTGACGGCAACGGTGCGGGCATCCGGCTGGAAAGCGGCAGCCTGACCGTGCGCAACAGCCTGTTCCGCAACAGCGAGGAAGGCATATTGACCGGCGACTATGACGGCGGGCAGGTGGTCATCGACAAATCCACCTTCCGCCATCTGGGGCGCTGCGACCGCGATCTGGATTGCGCGCACGGCATCTATATCGGCCGCCTCGCCAGCCTGACCGTCACCAACAGCCGCTTCGACCAGGGCGATGGCGGCCATTATCTGAAAACCCGCACCGCCCGCGTCACCATCAGCGGCAACAGTTTCGACGACAGCGCCGGGCATCTGACCAACTATATGATCGACCTGTCCAACGGCGCGACCGGCAGCATCACGGGCAATGAAATGGTGCAGGGCAAGGACAAGGATAACTGGTCCGCCTTCATCACCGTGGCCCCTGAAGGCCGCGAACATAGCAGCGCGGGGCTGGTGATCGAGGGGAACAAGGCGGGCTTCGTGCCGGGCGTGGATCGCAACTCGACCTTCGTCGCCAATTTCACCGACGATGCGGTGCGGATCGGCGCGAACCAGCTGGCGCCCAGCATGAAGGTCAAGGATCGGCGCTGACTTGGGCGCGGCGTCGTGGTAGAAGGCGGCGATGCGCAGCACCTATGACAATGCCACCGTCCGCCTCTATCATCTGGGCGATGACGGCGCGGCCCGGACCATCATGTATGGCCCTTTGAGTCAGGCGCTGCATGTCGCGGAACAGCAGTCGGTAGAGGTGCAGGACGGCCTGTTCCTCGCCACCGACAATGATGTCGTCGCCTATCTGGACCTGATCGAAAGCTAACCATCCGCAAAGCCGAATGGCGTGCGGGTGCGGCGATAATCGTCGGGCAGCATGTCACGGCCGATCGGCGGGGCGGATCGGGCCATGCACTGGCTGCGGTGGCACAGGCGGCAGGTGACGCCGATTGGGGTTGGCTCCGGCGGCGGGGCGTCCTGCGTATAGATCAGGCGATGGGCATGGTCGGCCGCGCAGCAGAGCGCGATGGCGCGTTCGACCCGTGGCGCCCCCCAGCCCCCCCCGCCCGCCGTCACCGTGCGCGCGATCGAGAAGAAGCGCTGGCCGTCGGGCAGTTCCAGCCATTGCGTCACCACCTCGCGCGGGGTTTCGAACACGCGATGCACCGACCAGAGCGGGCAGGAGCCGCCATGGCGGGCGAAGGGAAAGCCCGCGCCGTCCAGCCGCTTGGAGACGTTGCCGGCCGGATCGACGCGCAGGAAGAAGAAAGGAACACGCTCCTGCCCCGGTTTCTGCAATGTGGTCAGGCGATGGGCGGTCTGTTCGAAACTGGCGCCGAACTGACGGGCCAGCGCCTCCACATCGTAGCGCCGCGCCTCGACCGCCTTGGCGAAGGCGGTATAGGGCATCAGGATCGCGGCGGCGCCATAGCTGGCGAGCGCACGGCGGGCGAGGCGGCGGCCGCTTTCGCTGGCGAACTGGCCGTCCTTCAGGATCGCGTCGAAGCTCTTGCGCATGTCCAGATAGGCGATCTGGAGAGCAAGTTGGAAGGATGAACTCGCGCTGTCGAGCGTGTCGTCCAGCAGCACCGCGTCGCGATGCCGGTCCAGCCGCCGCATCGATCCGGCCATGACGTCGGAGGGCAGGCGGCGGACGCGGAGATTGTGGCGCGCCTTGAGCCAGGCGATGAGGCCGCCTTCGGCCTCTGCCTCCGTCGCCAGTTTCTCCGCCGCGTCGTCCAACAGGGGGAAGCTGTTGCGGCGGGCGGCGAGGAAGCGGCGCGATTCGGCGACGGGATCGGCGACATCCTCCTGCGGTTCCGTGTCCGCCCCCCGATCCGCCAGCGCCAGATGCTCCTCGCGATAGCTGGTGTAGAGGCGCAGCAGCGCTTCGGTGATGCCGGGATAATTGACCGCCACATCCCCGGTCGCCAGTTGCGGCAGGTCGATGTCCGCAAACATCGGGTCTTTGAGCACGGCCTGGAGCCGCGCGGTCTGTTCCGCGCCGCCGTCGCCCGCCACCTCCGCCATGTCCAGCTTGTAGGTGCGCGCCAGCCGCAACAGCATGTCGGCGGTCAGAGGGCGCTGGTTGCGTTCCAGTAGGGCCACATAGGAGGCGGAAATGTCGAGATCGGCGGCCATGTCGGCCTGGGTCAGGCCCAGTTCACGCCGCAGCCGCCGCAGTCGCGGCCCCATATAGACGGGACGATCCTTGGCCATGACTCATGCTCCTGTGCAGGCTTTACAACTTTACAGCAGATTTTTGTAAAGATCGACAACTGAACTTCAGGAGGACTGCCGCGCTGCGCAAGGGGGGCGTAGGCGAGGGGCAACAGCTCACCGACCGCAAGGACAACGGCCCATGACCTATCAGGACAATATCGCAAAGGCGCAGAGCCTCATCGGCAGCCACCCCGGCACGTGGGACGGCATCAACGCCGAATCCGTCGCCCGCATGAAGCTCCAGAACCGCTTCAACACCGGCCTCGACATCGCCAAATATACCGCTGGCATCATGCGCCGCGACATGGCCGCCTATGATCTGGACCCGGCCAACTACACCCAGTCGCTGGGCTGCTGGCACGGCTTCATCGGCCAGCAGAAGCTGATCGCGATTAAGAAGCATTTCGGCACGACCAAGCAGAAATATCTCTACCTGTCGGGCTGGATGGTCGCGGCGCTGCGCAGCGACTTCGGCCCGCTGCCCGACCAGTCGATGCATGAAAAGACCAGCGTCGCGGCGCTGATCGAGGAACTCTACACCTTCCTCAAGCAGGCCGACGCCCGCGAACTGGGGATGTTGTTCCGCGATCTCGACAAGGCGCGCGAGTCTGGTAACGAAGTCGAGGCGCAGCGCCTGACCCATGCCATCGACAATTTCGAAACCCATGTCGTCCCCATCATCGCGGATATCGACGCGGGCTTCGGCAATGCCGAGGCGACCTATCTGCTCGCCAAGAAGATGATCGAGGCGGGCGCCTGCGCGCTTCAGATCGAAAACCAAGTCAGCGACGAAAAACAGTGCGGTCATCAGGACGGCAAGGTCACGGTGCCGCATGAAGACTTTCTCGCGAAGGTCCGTGCGTGCCGCTACGCCTTCCTGGAACTGGGCGTCGATGATGGCATCATCGTCACACGCACCGACTCGCTGGGCGCGGGCCTGACCAAGCAGATCGCGGTCAGCAAGGAAGCAGGCGACATTGGCGACCAGTATAACAGTTTCCTCGATTGCGAGGAGATCGACCCGGCGACGGCGAAGAATGGCGATGTCATCCTGAACCGCGACGGCAAGCTGTTGCGCCCCAAGCGCCTGCCCAGCAACCTGTTTCAGTTCCGCGAGGGCACCGGGGCGGATCGCTGCGTTCTCGATTGCATCACCAGCCTTCAGAATGGCGCGGACCTGCTGTGGATTGAGACAGAAAAGCCGCATATCGAGCAGATCGCGTCGATGGTCGACCGCATCCGGGAAGTCATCCCCAACGCCAAGCTGGTCTACAACAATTCGCCCAGCTTCAACTGGACGCTGAACTTCCGCCAGCAGGTCTATGACGCCTGGGTCGAAGCCGGCGAGGATGTCAGCGCCTATGACCGGGCGAAGCTGATGAGCGCGGACTATGACGCGACGGAATTGGGCCGCGAAGCAGACGAGAAGATCCGCACCTTCCAGAAGGATGCGGCGGCGCGGGCGGGGATTTTCCACCACCTCATCACCTTGCCGACCTATCATACGGCGGCGCTCAGCACCGATAACCTGGCCAAGGACTATTTCGGCGAAGCCGGGATGCTCGGCTATGTCGAGGGCGTCCAGCGCAAGGAAATCCGCCAGGGCATCGCCTGCGTGAAGCATCAAAATATGAGCGGCAGCGATATTGGCGACGATCATAAGGATTATTTCGCTGGGGAAGCAGCGCTCAAGGCCGGTGGCGCACACAACACGATGAACCAGTTTGCGGCCTAGCAATCATATACTCCGTTCGCCCTGAACGAAGTCGAAGGGTTCAACCGAGCGGAGCGAGGCGCCTTTGCTTCGCTCCGGCAAGGGCTTCGACTTCGCTCAGCCTGAACGGATATTGAGGAGCATAGGAAGTGCAATTTGCGGCGTGCCGGCCGCAAGAAAAGCCAAAGCGCGGGGGCTTCGACACCGCCTCGCGATTTGGGTGGAAGAAACTGGACGACCCGGCGGCGCACCGCCGGGTCGTTTTTTTGTGTTTTCCAAGGAATGCGTGTTCCCACTTGGCGGGAACACCTGTGTATATGTTAAGCGACCCCCATCCGCTGCCGCACCGTCTGCTTCAAGATGTCGAGCGGCATCGCGCCCAGCGTCAGCACATCATGGAAGGCCTTGAGGTCGAACCTGTCGCCCTGCGCCTTCTTCACCTCGTCGCGCAACTGCGTCCACACGGTATGGCCGATCTTGTAGCTGCACGCCTGGCCCGGCCAGACGGTATAGCGGTCGATCTCCCCCTGGCTGCGGCCGCGCGCGATGCCGGTGGTGGCGATCAGGTAATCGGTCGCCTTTTCCCGGCTCCAGCGCTTGGCGTGCATCCCGCTGTCCACCACCAGACGGGTGGCGCGGAACAGGAGCGACTGGAGATAGCCGACCTGGCCCAGCGGATCGCCTTCATACATGCCCATTTCGTCGGCCAGTTGCTCCGAATAGAGCGCCCAGCCTTCGGAATAGCCGCTATAGCCGCCGCGCCGCCGGATCATGGGAATGGCATCGGATTCCAGCGCCACCGATACTTGCAGATGATGGCCCGGCACCGCTTCATGATGGGTCAGCGTCGCCAGCCCGAATTTGGGCCGGTCGAACGTGTCGCGCAGGTTGATATAATAGATGGCCGGCCGCGATCCGTCGAGCGAGGCGTTCTGATAATAGCCGCCCGGCGCGCCCGCCTGAATCGTCACCGGCACGCGGCGGACCTCGACCGGGGCCTTGGGCACGGTGTTGAACGATTCGCCAAGACGCGCCTGCATCGCCTTGATCTGGGTGTTGAGCTGCGCCAGCAGCGCCTCGCGGCCCGGATCGGTGTTGGGGAAGAGCTGATCGGGGCGTTTGTTGAGCGCGACCAGCCGGTCGCCGACTGTGCCCTGGCTCATCCCCTGGCCTTTCAGGATCGCGTCGATCCGGCCGCTGATCTGCGCGACCTGATCCAGGCCCAGTTGGTGAATGTCATCGCCCGTCAGCTTGGTCGTGGTCGCGGCCTCAGCGGCGGCGGCGTAGAAGGCCTCGCCAGCGGGCAGACGCCAGCAGCCGGCGTCATGGCTGGCCTTGGCGCGTAGCTGCTGCACCAGCGCGCGCTGGCGATCGACGGCGGGGAAGATTTTCTCGGCGACGATCTTTTCCGCCTGGGCGGCGCGTTCGGGCGGCAGGCCGGCGGCGGCGAGCTTCTTGACGAAGCTGGCGACGAGGACCGTCTGCGCGGCGGGCTGATCGCGCAGCGCCGCCTGCATCTTCATCGTCGTGTCGAGGATATAGTCCGGCGCGAACACGCCCTTGGCCGCGTCCGTCTTTTGCCGGGCCAGTTCGCCGTCCATCGCGGCGGGGAAGGCTTCCAGACGGGCGAGATAGGCGTCGGCGTCGGCCGCGTCCTTCACCCGATGCTGCGAATCGAGGAAGTCGGGAATTTCGCGATAGCTGCCGGTCAACTGGCTGAGGATATAGGGCGCATAGCGGCCCGCCGTTTCGCCATAGCCGAAGCGTTCGCCGCCAACGGCGCGGTCGAGTTGATAGGCGACGACGTCATAGTCGAGCTGGCTGGCCTGGCTCAGCTTGGCGCGATCGACGCTGGCCAGCCGCTTCGCCTGCGCCTTGGTGCGGGCGAGGTCGCGGGCCGCGCCGGCGGCGCTGGTGTCGGACAGCTTGCCGCGCAGCGCCGCGCGCGCGCCGGTGTCGAGGCCGAGGCGCGTCGCCTGTTCGGGCGATTCGGCGAGCCGGGCGTAGAAGAAATCGTCCAGCATCGCGCGGAAACGGGTGTCGGCTCCGCCTGCCTGCGCAAAGGCGCTGGGGGTGGCGGCGGCGATGGCGGTGGCGCCGCTGGTGGCGAGGAATTGGCGTCGGTTCACGACAAAATGCTCCATGGATCAAGGGAGGGCGGCAAGGGGGCGCCGCCCGCGATGAGGCCTTGTGCCGCGATGAGAAGGGCTTGGCTAGGGTTCAACGTCATGTGATCCCGCGCAGGCGGGAGCACGGAGTTTGCATAAGCCCAGCTTGTAAGCTGCACGGATCGTTGCAGCTGTTTCGCCGCCACCCGATACGCTAAAAAGCGCGCACCTTGCACAGGGAGGAACCGCATGGCCTACACGCTCATCACAGCCAATCGTAATTACAGCAGTTGGTCGCTGCGCCCCTGGGTGCTGATGACGGCGCTGGGCATCGCGTTCGAAGACCGGATCGAGCCGTTCGCGTCCGCCACCAACTATGCGGCGTTCCGCAGTTTCTCGCCGACCGGACAGGTGCCGGCGCTGATCGACAGGGCCAATGGGGAAGAGCGCACCATCTGGGATTCGCTCGGCATCATCCTCTATCTGGCGGACCGCCATCCTGGCGTCTGGCCGGCGGACGAGGCTGCGCGCGCTTTTGCCCAATGCGCTGCGGCGGAAATGCACAGCGGCTTTTCGACCTTGCGCAACGACTGCACCATGAATGTGGGCGTGCGCGTCGAGCCGCATGTCCACTCGCCCGCGCTGGGCCGGGACATCGCCCGCCTGCGGGAATTGTGGGAGCAGGGGTTGGACCGGTTCGGTGGTCCCTTCCTCGCCGGCAGCAGCTTCACCGCAGTCGATGCCTTCTATGCGCCGGTGGCGTTCCGCGTGCGCACCTATGGGCTGGATGTCGGCCCGCAAGCACAAGCCTGGGTCGATCATATGCTGGCCCATCCCGCCATGCTCCGGTGGGAGCAAGCGGCGCTGGCGGAAAGCTGGCGTGAGGACAGCCATGAGGCGGAGATGGGCGCGGCGGGCAGGATCATCGCGGACTATCGGGCGGTGTAACATTCTTGCCCGCCTGATGGCGAAAACAGGACAAATCGGTCGTTCACCCCCTTTCCCGATTGCCCCGACGGGTCTAGGGGGTGAGGACTATGGTCAAAGCTCGCACCCTCTACGAAAAGATCTGGGACGCGCACGTCGTCGAACGGCGTCCCGATGGCACCTGCCTCATCTATATCGACCGCCACCTCGTCCATGAAGTGACGAGCCCGCAGGCGTTCGAAGGGCTACGCCTCGCCGGCCGAAAAGTGCGCCGGCCCGATCTGACGCTGGCCGTGCCGGACCATAATCTGCCCACCACGCCGCGCCGCGACGCGGATGGCAAGCGCATCCCGATCGCCGATCCCGAAAGCGCCCAGCAACTGGCCGCGCTGGAGCGCAATGCGCCGGAGTTCGGCGTGCGCCTGATCGGCGACGCCGATGCGGAACAGGGCATCGTCCACGTCATCGGGCCGGAACAGGGCTTCACCTTGCCCGGCACCACGCTGGTCTGCGGCGACAGCCATACGTCCTCGCACGGCGCGCTGGGCGCGCTGGCCTTTGGCATCGGCACGTCGGAGGTCGAGCATGTGCTGGCCACCCAGACGCTGCTGCTCAAGCAATCCAAGACGATGGCCGTCGTCGTCGATGGCGCACTGGCGCCGGGCGTCACGGCCAAGGATGTCGCGCTGGCCATTTGCGGCACGATCGGCACGGCGGGCGGCACCGGCTATGTCATGGAATATCGGGGTTCCGTGTTTCGCGACATGTCGATCGAAGGTCGCCTGACCGTCGCCAACATGTCGATCGAGGCGGGCGCGCGGTCGGGCCTGTTCGCGCCGGACGAGAAAACCTTCGCCTATATCGAGGGCCGCCCGATGGCGCCCAAGGGCGCGGATTTCGACGCGGCCGTCGCCTATTGGCGCACGCTGCATCCGGACGAGGGCGCGGTGTTCGACAAGACCGTGGTGATCGACGCCGCCGACATCGTGCCCAACGTCACCTGGGGCACCAGCCCGGAGGATGTCGTCGCCGTGACGGGCGTGGTGCCCGATCCGTCGAGCTTCGCCGATCCGTCCAAGCAGGCGGCGGCGCAGAAGTCGCTCGACTATATGGGCCTGACCGCCGGGCAGAAGATGGCTGACGTCGCCATAGAACATATCTTCATCGGCAGTTGCACCAACAGCCGGATCGAAGATCTGCGCGCTGCCGCCGCGTTACTGAAGGGCCGCCATATCGCGGCGGGCATCAAGCACGCCATGGTCGTGCCCGGTTCCGGCCTGGTCAAGCGCCAGGCGGAGGAAGAAGGGCTGGACCGCGTCTTCCTCGACGCCGGTTTCGAATGGCGCGAGCCGGGTTGTTCGGCGTGCCTGGGGATGAACCCGGACAAGGTGCCCGCGGGCGAACGCTGCGCTTCGACCAGCAACCGCAATTTCATGGGCCGCCAGGGGCCGGGATCGCGCACCCATCTGGTGTCGCCCGCCATGGCGGCGGCGGCGGCCATCACCGGGCGGCTGACCGATGTGCGCGAATTGCTGAATAACAAAGAGGGTGTGGTCGCATGAAGAAGATTTTCTGGCTGCTGACGCTGGGCGCACTGGCCAGCGCCGCCATGGCCGCGACCCTGGGCCGGGCCGAAGACACGCCGGCCGCCGAGGCGAAGAAGGTTCACTAATGGACAAGCTGACGACCGTCGACGGCCGGGCCTATCCGTTCGGGATGAAGAATGTCGATACCGACATCGTCATCCCGGCGCATTGGCTCAAGACGATTTCGCGCAATGGCCTGGGCCGGGGCGCGTTCGAAGTGCTGCGCAAGGAACCGGGCAACGTCTTTGACGATCCCGCCTATGTCGGCAGCCCGATCCTGATCGCGGGCGACAATTTTGGCTGCGGGTCCAGCCGCGAACATGCCGCCTGGGCGCTCGGCGACCTCGGCATCAAGGTGGTGATCGCGCCCAGCTTCTCCGACATTTTCTCTGGAAACGCCTTCAAAAACGGCATCTTGACCGTGGTGCTGCCGCAGGCGGCCATCGACCGGCTGATGGACGTCGCCAAAGGCGTGAACGGGACGCCTGATCCGATCCATATCGATCTGGAATCGCAGACCGTCACCACGCAATTTCAGGATCGCTTCACGTTCGAAATCGATCCCTTCCGCAAACATTGCCTGTTGGGCGGGCTGGACGAGATCGGTCTGACTCTGGACCAGTCGGATCTGATCGGCGGCTATGAGGCGAAACAGGCGCAGGATCGCCCTTGGATCGTGCCCGCGGCCGTTGCGTAACGACGCGCTTCTGCCTATCTTTCGTAATCAGACGGCATTTCAACGGGGCTTTGACGCATGACCACCTTTGACGATCGCGAACGGGCGTTCGAAAATATGTTCGCCAACGATCAGGAACTGCAGTTCCGCATCCAGGCGCGGCGCAACCGCCTGCTGGGCGAATGGGCGGCGGCGAAGATGGGCCTCACCCCGGAAGAAACCGACGCTTATGCCAAGGCGGTGGTGCAGGCCGATTTCGAGGAAGCGGGCGACGAGGACGTCATCCGCAAGCTGGTGGGCGACATGACGTCGGCCGGGATCGACATCGACGAGCCGGGCGTGCGCGCCGCGCTGGACGAGCAGGCGGTGATCGCCCGCCGCATGTTCATCGAAGCCCAGTAAGGCGACGATCCATGCCGATGGCCGCCGACGATATTGCGGACATGATCCGCACCGCGATTCCGGATGCTGAGGTCGAGATTACCGACCTGGCCGGGGATGGCGATCATTATGCGGCGAAAGTCGTGGCGGAAAGCTTTCGCGGCATGAGCCGGGTCGCGCAGCAACGCGCCGTCTATGCGGCGCTGGGCGGACGCATGGGCGGCGTGCTGCACGCCTTGCAACTGACCACCGCCGTTCCCAACTAACCTTGCGATAGATTTGCGCTCCGCGGACGGGGCGCCAGACAGGACTGGACCTTAGACATGACCGACGCCGTGCATCAGCGGATTGCCGAACTTGTGGGCGCCCATGACGTGGTGCTGTTCATGAAGGGCACGCCGCTCTTCCCGCAATGCGGCTTTTCCAGCCGCGCCATCGCAATCCTGGAGCATCTGGGCGTCGCCTATGACACGGTCGACGTCTTGCAGGACCAGGCTGTGCGGCAGGGCATCAAGGCCTTTTCCGACTGGCCGACCATCCCCCAGCTTTATGTGAAGGGCGAATTCGTCGGCGGCAGCGACATCATGATGGAAATGTACGAGGCTGGCGAATTGCAGCAGTTGATGACCGACCAGGGCGTCGCCGCCAGTTAAGCGGGGCTGGGTCTGACGGTTTGCGAAGGGCGGTCCGGGTTCGGCCGCCCTTTTTTGTTGCTTTGAGTGGCTGTCCGCCATTCCCCTTCCGCTTGCGGGAGGGGCAGCGAGACTTGCGCGCGAAGCGCGTTAGTCGCAGCGCGGTGGGCTGTTGCGACGTCCTGCCCACCCCCTAACTCCCTCCCGCCAGCGGGGGGGGGGGGGACATGTCCGATTCTGGTTGCACCCAGTCACATCGAGACCATGGTCGAGGATAAGGGAGAAGCACCACCGGGTGGGGGATGCTGGCGGAGACGGCCTGCATCCCCCGATAGGTAAACGGTGGGAACGCGACCAATGTCGCAATGACTGTGCCACAATGGTGCGTTTGCAGGAAAGCGCGGGTTCCAAAGGTTAACGCCTCGACCGCCTTCATCCGCTTTGTCAAATTTTCCGACATATCGCGCCTTTTCAACGCGAAGTGTGACGCTCCACCGCTGCGAACGCCCATTGACTACATCCGTAATCGATGCGATTACATCTGTGGTTGTTAAATATGCGAGTCGGGTGAGGCCAGGTGACTGAGAAGATCAGCGAAGCGGAACTGGTGGTGATGGAGGCGTTGTGGGAAACCGCGCCGCAGACCGCCAATGACGTGTCGGATCGGGTCGCCGCCGACCGCGACTGGAGCCTGCAAACGGTCAAGACCTTGCTGTCGCGGCTGATGGCCAAGGATATCATCGCCGCCGACCAGGATGGCCGCCGCTTTCTCTATCGCCCGATGGTGGCGCGCGACGATTATGTCGCGGGCGAATCCGGGCGGCTGGTGAACCGGCTGTTTGGCGGGCGGGTGTCGCCGCTGGTCGCCCAGTTGGCGCAACAGGATCAATTGACGGCGGACGATATCGCCGAGCTTGAGGCCATCCTGAAGGGGTTGAAATCATGAGCGTCTGGCTGGCCGAAACGCTGATCGCCACCACTTTGCTGATGGCGCTGGTCATGTTGTTACGGCGGCCGGTGGCGCGCTGGCTGGGCGCGGGGGCGGCCTATTGGCTCTGGGCGCTGCCGCTGGCGCGGATGTTGCTGCCGACGCTACCGGGCGACGTCGATCCCTCGCCGTTGCATGTCGCGGTCGATCAGGTCGGCCTGCCGGACCTGCTGACGGTCGCGCCCGCCGCATCTGTCGCCGAGTCCACGCCGTCCTTCCCCTGGATGGAGATCGGCATCGGCCTCTGGTTCGTCGGGCTGGTCGCTTTCCTGGCGGTGCAGGCCGTGGGCTATGCGCGGTTCCGCCGCCATATGCTGGATGGCGCGACGCCGATCGGGGAGGAGGGGCGCATCCGCCTCATCACCAGCCCCCATGCCTCCGGGCCGCTCGCCTTCGGGGTGTTGCGCCCCTATATCGTGCTGCCCGCCGATTTCGCGCTGCGCTATGACGCGCAGGAACAGGATATGGCGATCGCCCATGAACGGGCGCATCATGAGCGCGGCGACCTGGCCGCCAACATGATCGCGCTGCTGCTGCTGGCGGTGCATTGGTGCAATCCGGTCGCATGGATCGCCTATCGCGCCTATCGCGCCGATCAGGAAACCGCCTGCGACGCGCGCGTTCTCTCGCTCTACGGCCGCGACCAGGCCCATGCCTATGGCCGGGCCATCTTGAAGGCGGCGGGCGGACGGCAGTTCGCCGGCGCCTGCCATCTCACCCGCATCACGACGTTGAAAGGGAGGCTGAAAATGCTGTCCAACCATGATGTTTCGCTCCAGCGTATCAGTTGGGGCATGGCCGCCGTCGCCATCGTCACCGCCGCCGGCCTGGCGCTCACCGCATCGGGCAGCCGCGCCGCGCAGCAGATGGCGGCGATCACTGACAAGGTGGAAGGCGCCGACTTCGCCAAACTGTCCAACTTGGTGTCGCAGCCCGTAGCGGCGACCGTGCCGACACTGGCCGAAGGTGCGGCGATCCCTTCTGTGCCAGCCGTCCCGGCGGCCAGCGCGGCCGATGATGCATGGCCCTCGCCAGCGCCCATGGCCCCGCCCGCGCCGATCGTGCCCGCCGCCGACATGATCGCCCCGGTGCCGCCCGCGCCGCCGGCGCCCCCCGTCGTGCGCAATGAAAAGGGTCGGATGACCGTCACCCATGCCGACGGTCGTGTCGAAACGTACCGTATCCCGACGGAGGCGGACATCGCCCGGATGGTGCCGGTGGTCGATGTGCGCGAAGGTTGCGATGGCGGCAGGGACGCCACCACCCGCCGCGAAAGCGTGGACGCCAATGGCCGTCGCCATATCCGGGTGCGTATCTGCAACGCGGCGATCGAGCGGGCGGCCCAACGCTCCGCCGACATGGCCGGGATGCAAGCCGATCGCGCCGCGCGGCAGGCGGATATTGCCGAGGCCCGCGCCGAACGGGCGGCCCGCCGTTCCGAGCAGGCGGCCGATCTTCAGGCGGACCGGGCGGAGCGGCAGGCCGACATCGCCGAAGTCCGCGCCGAACGCGCCGCGCGTTCCGACCATGTTGCGGCGCTGAATGGCCTGCGCACCGCGCGGGGCCAGATCGCCCGCAACACGTCCATGCCTGCCTATGCCCGCGCGCAGGCGCTGCGTGAAATCGACCAGTCGATCGCGGAACTGCGTAACGACCAGCCCTGATATTACCGAGCGGCCCTAGACCGCCACCACTTCGGGCAGGATGGCGTCGAGCAGCAACATGCCGGCCGGGGCCACCTGCAACCGGCTGCCGGTCAGGCGGATGAGGGCGAGGTCGGCGAGTTGGTCGATCGCTCGTTCGTCGACCAGCCGGTCGGCCTTGATCCCCGACGCGGCGGCGATGCGGGCCAGATCGACGCCTTCGCCCAGCCGCAATCCCATCAGCAGCGCCTCGCGCGCCCGGTCCTCGCCCGACAGCGGCTCTTCGCTCTGGAGGCCGTGACCGTTGCGGCCGACCGCGCCCATCCAGTTTTCGGGCTTCTTGTGGCGCATCGTCGCCATGCCGCCGCGGCGGCCATGCGCGCCCGGCCCGATTCCGGCATAGTCGCCATAGCGCCAATAGGTCAGGTTATGGCGGCTTTCCTGGCCCGGTCGGGCGTGATTGCTGATCTCATAGGCCGGGATGCCGGCCGCGCCGGTCATCGCCTGCGTCAGTTCATACAGGGTCGCGCCATGGTCCGGGTCGGCGGGCGTCAGCTTGCCCTGCGCGACCAGCGTGGCGAAGCGCGTGCCGGGTTCGATCGTCAGTTGATAGAGCGAGAGATGGCCAGTGCCGAAGGACAAGGCGCGGGCCAGTTCGGCCTGCCAGTCCGCCTCGCTCTGGCCGGGGCGGGCATAGATGATGTCGAAGCTCACCCGGTCGAACACGGCCTGCGCGGTGTCGAGCGCAGCCAGTCCCTCCGTCACGTCATGGGCGCGGCCGAGGAAATGCAACGCCTCATTGTCGAGCGCCTGCAGGCCAAGCGAGGTGCGGTTGACCCCGGCGGCGGCCAGATCGGCGAAACGCGCCGCCTCGACCGAATTGGGATTGGCCTCCAGCGTGATTTCTATGTCGGGGGTGAAGCCCCAATGGTCCTGCGCCGCGTCGATCAGCGTTTCGACCAAAGCAGGGGGCATCAGCGAGGGCGTGCCGCCGCCGAAGAAGATGGAGGAAAGCCGCCGCCCCGCGGTCAGCGCCGTCTCATGCGCCATGTCGGCCAAAAGCGCAGCGCGCCACGCATCGATGTCCACGCCATCGCGGACATGACTGTTAAAATCGCAATAGGGACATTTGGATACGCAAAATGGCCAGTGGATATATAAGGCTTGGGCGTCTGCCGGCACGCAAGCAGGGGCCGGCGGATTTTGGGGGGAATGAGACGACATGGCTGGGGGCAGCCCTAAAGCGTTTTTGCGCGCTTCGCTATGGGCAGCGATGCTGCCGGTTCTTCTGGCGACGGCGAGCGGCGCGCAGGCGGCGAGCGATAGCGACGGGCGCGCGCCCAAGGCGGGCGCCGCGATCGCGGTGATGTCAGCCGCCTATTATGGCATGGCGGAGGCCGCGCGGAGCGATAGGCTGCTGCGCGCGGCGATGCTGGACGCGCATAATGGCGAGCGGGCCTCGTTGGGTCTGCCGCTGCTGGACTGGGACCAGGCGCTGGCGACCGATGCGGCGCGTTACGCCGGGGAGATGGCGCGCAGCGGCGTTTTCCGCCATTCGCCGCGGGCCGGCCGAGCCATCCCGAGCGGCGAAAATCTGTGGATGGGGCCGCGCCGTCTCTACGATTATCAGGTCATGGTGGGATCGTTTCTGGAAGAGAAGCGCTTCACGCGAATTGCAGGCAAGTTGCCCGACCTCAGCAGCACCGGGCGCTGGCAGGATGTCGGCCATTATACCCAGATGATCTGGCGCGGCACGCGGAAGGTCGGCTGCGCGTTGGGCGAAGGGACCAATGCCGATTATCTGGTGTGCCGCTATTTCCCGGCCGGCAATGCGTTCGGGCGCGGGCCGATGGATGCGGACGATGAACCCGCTCCGCCGACGGCAGGCACGCCGGGCGCGCAGACCCAGGTGGCGAGCGCAGCGCCATAGGCGGCTATGGATATTTCTCCCGGGGGCGCGCATTGGACAGGGCATGTCGCCAAAAGGAGAAGAGGATGCGCATCGCTCTGCTGTCATGGACCCTGTCGGGTTGTGCGCTGATCGGGCTGGCCGGGTGTGGCGCGCCGACGCCGCCCAAGGCGGAGGGCGGGTCCGACAACGCCGCTATCTCCGCCCCCGCCGTGACCAGGGTTGCGCCGGACAATGGGGCGCAGACGCCCATTCCCGATGCGGCGTCGGCGGCTGACGCAGCGGCGCCCGCTGCGCCGCTATCCTGCGCGGCGGATATCGGGTCGGCCGCGGCGGCCAAGCGAGTCGCCATCTGCCGCAACGTGTCGCCCGCCACCCACCCGCCCTGCAATGCCGCCAATAGCTGTGCCATGATCGAGGATGAGATTGCGCGCAGCTGCGCCCTGTTCGACGGTCAGGGCGACCCGATGCCGGAATGCGATCCCGCGCCCAAGAGCATGGCGGCGGCCGTGGCGGTCGTGCAGCGTTATTATTCCGCGCTCAACGCCCGCGACTATGGCGTGGCCTGGGCGCAATGGGGCGAAAATGGCCCGCCCAACCAGACGCTGGACAAGTTTCAGGCGGGGTTCGCTGGCACCCGATCGACGCGGGTGACGATCGGCCAGCTGGAGCCGGGCGATGGCGGCGCGGGATCAATCTACCAGACGGTGCCGGTGACGGTCGATTCGCAATTGCAGGACGGCACCCGCCAGCGTTTCGTCGGCGACTATGTCGTGCGGCGGGTTAATGATGTGGACGGCGCGTCGCCTGCCCAATTGCGCTGGCATATCGGGCAGGCGAAGCTGAAGGCGGCGCCGA
Organism: Sphingobium sp. AntQ-1; assembly: GCF_028538045.1. NCBI lineage: Bacteria > Pseudomonadati > Pseudomonadota > Alphaproteobacteria > Sphingomonadales > Sphingobiaceae > Sphingobium > Sphingobium sp. AntQ-1. The sequence continues at coordinate 1,246,173 of NZ_CP117158.1, read as the reverse complement.
CGCGATGAAATGGCGCCACTCTTGATCAGAAAACCGCGGCCACCAGTTTTTCGAAGGCCTTGGCGCGGTGGCTCATGGCGTGCTTGGCGTCCGGGTCCATCTCGCCGAAGCTGACGTCATGACCGTGCGGCATGAACATGGGGTCATAACCGAAGCCCTTGTCGCCACGCGGCGGCCAGACCAGCGCGCCGTCGATCCGCCCCTCGAACGCTTCGACATGACCATCGGGCCAGGCGAGGGCAAGGGCGCAGACGAAATGGGCGTCATGGCCGGCGTCCGGGCCCTTGGCCTCGATCCCGTCCCACACCTTGCGCATGGCGAGGTCAAAATCCTTGGTCGGGCCAGCCCAGCGCGCGGAAAAGAGGCCGGGGTCGCCGCCCAGCGCCTCGACGCACAAGCCGCTGTCGTCAGCCAGCGCGGGCAGGCCCGATAGGTCGGCCGCCTGCATCGCCTTCAATTCCGCATTGGCGATGAAGGTGGTGCCCGTTTCCTCCGGTTCGGGCAGGTCCAGGCTCGCGGCCGAAATCGGTTCAATCCCGAACGGGCCAAGCAATGCTGCGATTTCGCGCACCTTGCCAGGATTGTGGCTGGCGATCACCAGCTTGCCGGGGGCGAGCTTGCGGATCGCCTGTTCCTGTCCGAATTGGTCGGTCATAAATTTCCCATTCGTTCCGTTCGCTTCGAGCCTGGTCGAGAAGCGGATAGCGCATCCATAGCGTTTAGCTTCGCTGAACTCGACTTCGCTCGAAACGAACGGAGGCAGATGTTGTTACCGTCCCGTCGCTACGTCCTGCGCGGCGAAAATCTTCGCGCAGCCGATGCGGGCGAGGCGGAGCAGGCGGAGCAGCTCTTCCTCGTCATACGCGGCGCCTTCGGCCGTCGCCTGCACTTCGGCGAACTTGCCGTCGCCGGTCAGGATCAGGTTGGCGTCCGTTTCGGCATTGCTGTCCTCGGCATAGTCGAGGTCGAGCACCGGCGTGCCTTCGAAAATGCCGCAGCTGATCGCCGCGACCTTCTGGATGATCGGGTCTTCCTTGAGCGCGCCCGACGCCAGCAGCTTGTCGACCGCGATTCGCAGCGCGACCCAGCTGCCCGAAATGGCCGCCGTGCGCGTGCCACCATCGGCCTGAATCACGTCGCAATCGACCACGATCTGGCGCTCGCCCAGCGTCTTGAGGTCCACGACCGTGCGCAGCGACCGGCCGATCAGGCGCTGGATTTCCTGCGTGCGGCCCGATTGCTTGCCCTTGGCCGCTTCACGGCTGCCGCGGGTATGGGTGGCGCGGGGCAACATGCCATATTCGGCCGTGACCCAGCCCGACCCCTTGCCGCGCAGGAAAGGCGGCACCTTCTCCTCGACCGATGCGGTGCACAGCACGCGAGTATCGCCGAAGCTGATGAGGCAGCTTCCCTCGGCATGGATGGTGAAGCCAGGCTCCATGGTGATGTCGCGCATCTGGTCGGGCGCGCGGCCGGAAGGACGCATAATTTCTACTCCGAAGCGTTCAGATGGCGGCCATCCCTGACGGATGCCGCCAATGCGCCCAAAAGCGCACTTAACAGGCCGCTTAGCGCCCGACGACGCTTCTTGCCAGTGTCACGGCGACAATTAGGCGATAAGGAGGGGGCATGGGACGCATATCGACACTCACTGCCATGCTGCTGCTGGCTGGTTGCACGGCCGCCGAACCGGGGCTGGAACCGCCCAAGGCGCCGGGCGACATCATCCGCTTCACCGCCGGGCGCTGCTTTGGCGCTTGCCCGGCCTATACGGTGCAGGTGTCGCCAGACGGGTCGGGCCTGCTGGAGCCGGAACGCTTCACATCCGTTCCCGGTCCGACGCGCTTTACCCTCACGGCGGCGCAATATCGCCGGCTCGTGACGACGCTGGCGCCGCATCGCCCGGCGGCGGGCACGGTGCGGAAGATCGCCCATGGCCAGAATTGCGATCGGTTCGCCACCGACATGCCCGGCTATGTCGTGGAATGGACCCGGCCGGGGCAGGACGCGACGCGGCTGGAATTCCAGTCGGGTTGCATGGATGCGCGCTACGGCCGATTGCGGGTCGCGCTGGCGGCGGTGCCGAAGATATTGGATGTCCAGCCCATGCTCAATCCCAAGGCGGTCACGCCTTGAGCCGGCGCCCCGGCCTGCCTAGATAAGGCGCATGTCGATAACCCCCATCTCCGAATTGAACGATCGCGCGCGCGATGTCTTTCGCGTGGTGGTGGAAAGCTATCTGGGCACCGGCCTGCCGGTCGGATCGCGCACCATCAGCAAGATCGCATCGCTCAGCCTGTCGCCGGCGTCGATTCGCAACGTCATGCAGGACCTGGAGGAACTGGGCCTGCTCGCCGCGCCACATACGTCGGCCGGGCGGATGCCGACCGAGACAGGGCTGCGCCTGTTTGTGGATGGGATGATGCAGGCGGCCGCGCCATCGGCGGAAGAACGGCGCGCGATCGAGGCCGGGCTGGTCGAAAGCGGCCCGATCGAGGAAGCGCTGTCCGCCGCCACCGCGGCGCTGTCGGGCCTGTCGGCCTGCGCCGGCATCGTCATGGTGCCACGGCGCGAGCCGGTGCTGCGGCAATTTGGCTTCGTACCCTTGAATGATCGTCAGGCGCTGGCGGTGCTGGTGGGGCAGGACGGATCGGTGGAAAATCGCGTGCTGGATTTGCCGCCCGGCGTCACCCCGTCGATGCTGAACGAAGCGGCGAATTTCATGTCGGCGCGCTTTGCCGGTATGACGTTGCGTCAGGCGGGCGACCAGTTGAGCCGCGAGATGGAGACGGAGCGCAGCTTGCTCGATGGCGCGGCGCGCGAACTGGTGGAACGGGGCATCGCCATCTGGTCGCACGATGCCGACGACCGGCCGGTGCTGATCGTGCGCGGGCAGGCGCATCTGATCGATGACGGCACCGCCGCGGACCTGGAACGGGTGCGGCAATTGCTGGAGCAGCTGGAAGGCAAGCAGGAGATTTCCCGCCTGCTGGAAAGCGCGCTGGCCGGCAGCGCGACCAAAATCTTCATCGGGTCGGAAAACAAGCTCTTTTCCCTGTCGGGTTCTTCGGTCATAGCCGCGCCCTACCGTGGCGCGGACGGCCGGGTCGTCGGCGTGGTCGGCGTGATCGGCCCCACGCGCTTGAACTATGCGCGGGTGATCCCCATGGTGGACTTCACAGCACAGACGCTATCGAGATTGATGAGATGAGCGAACAAAAAGACACTATCGAAAACACCGAAGTCGTGGACGCGCTGCCGGAAGACGCCGCGCCCGCGGGCGATGCCGCCGCCGAGAAGATCGCCGCGCTGGAGGCGGAACTGGCCACCGCCAAGCAGGATATTCTCTACGCCCATGCCGATACGCAGAATGTGCGCCGCCGGCTGGAAAAGGAACTGGCCGATACGCGCGCCTATGCGGCGACCGCTTTCGCCCGCGACATATTGTCGGTCGCCGACAATCTGAGCCGCGCGCTGGCCGCCATTCCCGCCGACCTGCGCGAGGATGAGAAGTTCAAGGGGCTGGTCGTGGGCCTGGAAGCCACCGGCCGCGAACTGGACAGCGTGTTCGGCCGCAACGGCATCACGAAGATCGAATCGGTCGGCCAGCCGCTCGATCCCAACAAGCATCAGGCGATGATGGAAGTCCCGTCGGCCGACGCCGCGCCGGGCACGATCCTGATCGAGATGCAGGCCGGCTATATGATAAAGGACCGCCTGCTGCGGCCCGCCATGGTCAGCGTGGCGAAGACGCCGGAATAATCACACCGGGTTGTTTATCCCGTTCGCCCTGAGCCTGTCGAAGGGCCCCACTTTCTGAAGAGAAGGGCGGGGCTTCGACAGGCTCAGCCCGAACGGAGATTATTGTGTTGCACAACTTCAACCTGACCACCGATCGTCCCACTTTCGTCACCCATTTGGAATGTTCGCTGACCGGCGAGCGTTATGCGGCGGATGAACTGCATGGGTTGTCGGCGGCGGGGAAGCCGTTGCTGGTGCGCTATGACCTTGACGGCGTGCGGGCGACACTGACCAAGGAAGCGCTTGCTGCGCGGCCGATGGACCTGTGGCGCTGGCGCGAATTGCTGCCGGTGCGGCAGACTTCCAATATCGTCAGCCTGGGCGAAAATGCGACGCCGCTGATCCCGCTGCCGCGCACCGCAGCCCGGCTGGGCGGGGCACATCTGCTGGCCAAGGATGAGGGGCGCTTGCCCACCGCCTCCTTCAAGGCGCGCGGCCTGGTCATGGCGGTGTCCATGGCCAAGGAACTGGGCGTGACCCAGGTGGCGATGCCGACCAACGGCAATGCCGGCGCGGCGCTGGCCGCTTATGCCGCCGTAGCGGGGATGGAGGCGATCATCTTTTGCCCCGACGACACGCCGGAGATCAACGTGCGCGAAATCGCGGCGCAGGGCGCGCGCGTCTATCGCGTCAACGGCCTGATCGACGATTGCGGGGCGATCGTGGGGCAGGGGGCGAAGGCGCGCGGCTGGTTCGATTTCTCGACGCTCAAGGAGCCCTACCGGATCGAGGGCAAGAAGACGATGGGGCTGGAACTGGCCGAACAGTTGGACTGGGAACTGCCCGACGCGATCTTCTACCCCACTGGCGGCGGCACCGGCCTGATCGGCATGTGGAAGGCGTTCGACGAGCTGGAGAAGATCGGCTTCATCGGTTCCAAACGTCCCAAGATGTTCGCGGTGCAGGCCGAGGGCTGCGCGCCGATGGTGCGCGCGTTCGAACAGGGCGTGGAGTTCGCCGAGCGCTGGGAGGATGCCCACACCGTCGCCATGGGTATCCGCGTGCCGCGCGCGGTGGGCGACTTCCTGATCCTGCGCGCGGTGCGGGACAGCGGCGGCGCGGCGCTGGCCGTGCCCGATGCGGCGATCATGGCGGCGGTGCGCGACGTGGCGCGCGACGACGGGTTGCTGCTCTGCCCGGAGGGCGGTGCGACGCTGGCTGCCTATCAACGGGCGCTGGACGAGGAGCTAATCGGACGGGACGAGCGGGTGGTATTGTTCAATTGCGCCAGCGGTCTGAAATATCCGTTGGAAGACCAAAGCCGCACGCTGGATCGCCACGCACCGATCGATTTCGCCGCGCTCTAGGCCAACATGCGGGCGTCTCAACGCCGCGACCACAAAATACAATTAAGATCTATCGTAACTCTTGACGGCGAACATTTGTAAGATATATCGCAATGCATCATGACATATATGAAAGACCCAATGATGCATTTTCCTCACTCTCATCGCGGCCGCCATGGCGGTCATCACCCCGGCGCTGGCCGATTCGGTTCACCTGACGGCTTTGGTCGTGGCGGCGGGCGGGGCGGCCCGTTCGGCGGCGATCCCTTTGGCGAAGACGGTTTGCGCGGCGGCGGCCGCGGCGGTGGCGGCGGTGGCGGCGGTGGTCGCCGACGGCTGTTCGACAATGAAACGCTGCGCCTGATCCTGCTGAAGCTGATCGCCGACGAGCCGCGCCATGGCTATGAACTGATCCGCGCGATCGAGGCGCTGTCGGGCGAAGCCTATGCGCCCAGCCCCGGCGTCGTCTATCCTACGCTGACTATGTTGGCGGAAATGGATCTGATCGTCGAGGAACCGCCCTTGGGATCAGGCTCAGGCAGCCGCAAACGCTTCGCCATCACCGATGCCGGGAAGGTCCAGATCGAGGAGCGCAAGGCCGCGCTCGACCTGGCGCTGGCCCGGCTGGCCGCGCTGGCGCAGAAGGCGGAGCGGGTCGATGGCGCGCCGGTGCGCCGCGCGCTGCACAATCTGCGCATCGCCATCCAGCATCGCCTTGAAAAGGAAGGCGCCGATAACCAGACCATGTTCGATGTCGCGTCGTTGATCGACGAGGCTGCGAGCAAGATCGAAAGACTCTGACATGACCGTGACCGCAAACGTGCCGACCACGAACGCCAGCCGCTATCTCCAGCAGCTGTGCAAGCATTGGAGCCACAAGTTCGAGACCGATTTCAGCCCCGAACAGGGGGTCATCGCCTTCCCGATGGGGCCGATCCGCATGGCGGCGCAGCCAGAGGCGCTGGTGGTGATGCTGGAGCCGAACGCAGACGCCGATGTGGAGAAGTTCAAGCAGGTGGTCGCCGACCATCTCGACCGCTTCGCCTTCCGCGAAGCGCCGCTGCCGTTCGATTGGCGTTAGGTTGCATGTTCCCGCTTTCGCGGGAACATGTCGATCCTCAAATATCCTCGATCATCTCCGCCAGCACCGCCAGGCAATCCTTGGCGAGCTGGATCGACCGCGCCGGAGACCAGCCGAAATCGGCGTCCGGCAGGTCGTCATTATCCTTGAACGGCATCTCCAGCGTCATCGCCACCGCGCCGAAGCGTTCGGCCAGCTGGTTGGTGGACATGGACAGGTTCGCCTTGCCCGCGCCCGCCACCGGATAGCCCAGCCGCGTCTGGAAATCCGGGGTGCGCGTGGCCAGCGTGTCGCGATAGCGATGATAGAGCGCGACCTGCCGATCGGTGATCGACGGGATACCCTCAAATCCTGCGATGAATACGGCGGGAATCGCTTCGTCGCCATGCACGTCCATGGCGAAATCGACGCCGGTGTCGTCCATCGCATTGCGCGCCATCAGCACTTCGGGGCTACGCTCGGCCGTCGGCTCATGCCATTCGCGGTTGAGGTTCACGCCGACCGCATTGGTGCGCAGATGGCCGCGGCGGCTGCCGTCCGGGTTCATGTTGGGGATGATGTGGATTGTCGCCTTCTGCCGCAGCAGGCGGGCGACCGCATCCTCCTCGTCGCACAGCCGCTCCAGCGCGCCTTCCATCCACCACTCCGCCATCGTTTCGCCGGGATGTTGGCGCGCATAGAGCCAGACCTGTTTCGGCCCGTCGCCGATCGTCAGCATGTCGAGCGGCTGGCCGTCCAGGGTCAGCCCCAGTTCGCGATGGTCGACGCCCGGCTGGGTCGCGGCCCAGGCGATCAGGTCGTGATGGCGCTCCATCGAATAGGGCGCGAAATAGGCGATCCATAGCGCATTGCTGTCCGGCTCCAGCCGGATCGTCAGTATGCCATCGGCATAGCTGGTGTCGGCCTGGACCCAATTGTCCCGATCTTCGCTCATTCGCGCGCTATAGCCGGCCCATCCGTCGGGATAGGCCGATCCGCCCGCGTTGACGATTCGCACTTCCACCGCGCGGCCCGCCGCGTTGGACAGCCGGAAATGGAACCATTGGTAAAAGTCGCTCTGATGATCCGTCACGATCTCCAGATCGGCGCGGACGCCGGCCGGGGTGTGGGTGATGGAGAGGACGCGAATATTGCCGCTGTCAAAGCCGCTGGAAATGTTGATGGTCATTTGACCGTTATAGTGCGCCCCGATTCACCCGGATAGCCCCCGATCAGGGCCGCGGCGAGTTTCTGTGCGGCGATCCCCGGCTGCGCGGCCGGCGTACCCTGCCGTCCTTGCGTCGACGCGCGGCCTTCCCAGATGGCGGTCGAATCGGCCCGGCGGCGCAACTGCACATGGAGTTCGGTCGTCACGATATCCTTGGGCTTGCCCGACAGGTTGATGCCGACGCCCAGGCCAAGCCCGCCGAAGGTGCCGCCGCCGCCGCCGATGCCGCCGCCCACGCCTACGCTGACCGGCTTGTCGCTGCTGCGATCGACGCCGGACGGGCGGAAGGCGCGACGAAAGCTGACCGATGCGACATAGTCGCTTGGGCCGCCGGCCGGCGCCGGCGTGAAGCCGACACGCTGGAATTCCTGCGATACCGCAGCAGCATAAGTGCGAAATTCCAGACTGATGTCCGGGTTGCCGGGCATTTCCTCCACCGCGATCGTGCCGGCGCGGGCGGGATTGTCGACATGGAAGCGGGTCACTTCCACCGGCGGAACGGCGGTCGCGCAGGCAGAAAGCGGCAGGGCAAGGCAAGCGGCGAGAATCAGGCGCTTCGACATGGGTAAACTCCAACGGGCATATGCCGTAGTAACGGCGCGGAGAGCATAATCCCCTCCAACGCGTGAAGCCACGACCTTGCTGCACGGGGGATGAACAGCGGGAAAAGAGCGCCTGCCGCCCTTGACTTTGGCCGGCCCGACCCATAGGGGCTGCGCTTCGAAATTCGACCACACCAGATTCATCAAGGGCCGTCTGCCATGAAGATCCGCAACTCGCTCAAGTCGCTCAAGGGCCGCCACCGGGACAACCGCGTGATCCGTCGTCGCGGCCGCACCTATGTTATCAACAAGACCAACCGCCGCTTCAAGGCCCGCCAGGGCTAATAGGCAGGCGCTTGTCGCCCCCCTTCGGGGCGGTGGGTCTTCATGCAATGTGGCAGGCGCCCGGTCGATGATCGGGCGCCTTTCCGCGTTGGCATGGGGTGGGTGATTCGCCCGAATCGGACTCCTGTTACCCATCGCCGTTCGTTTCGAGCGAAGTCGAGACACGCAGGGATAGCGTTACCCGCTTCCCGACTTCGTTCGAAGCGAACGGAGGGTGTTGTCGGGGCGCGCTGCGCTCAACCCTCGTCGCGGCCCTTCAACTCGTCACCGCGAATCGCCGTGACGTGGAGCACATTGGTCGATCCCGGCGTGCCGAACGGGACGCCGGCCAGCACCACGATCTTGCCGCCCTTTTCGGTCATGCCATGGCGCAGCGCCATGCGCCGCGCCTTGCCGATCATTTCCTCGAACGTGCCGATATCCTTGGTGCGGATGGCGTGGACGCCCCAGGTCAGGCCCAGCTTGCGCGCAGTGTCGGTGCGCGGCGTCAGCGCCAGGATCGGCGCATCGGGCCGTTCGCGCGCCACGCGGCGCACAGTGCTGCCCGATGAAGTGAAGCAGGTGATGGCGCTGGCCCCCACGACCGCGACGATGTTCCCCGCCGCTTCGGCCAGCGCGTCGGCGGTGGTCGGATCGGGCTTCGTCTCGGTATAATGGAGCCGGCCGAAATAGCCCGGATCGCGCTCGACGCTGTGGGCGATGCTGTCCATCATCGTCACCGCCTCCACCGGCCAGTCGCCCGCCGCCGTCTCCGCCGACAGCATGATCGCATCCGCCCCGTCATAGACCGCGGTCGCCACGTCCGACACTTCGGCGCGGGTGGGGGAGGGGGACTTGATCATCGATTCGAGCATCTGGGTCGCAACCACCACAGGCCGCCCCATGCGCCGCGCGGTGGCGACGATCTGCTTCTGCAGCGGCGGCACCGACTGGGGCGGCAGTTCGACGCCCAGGTCGCCGCGCGCCACCATCACGCCGTCGGCCAGTTCGATGATCTCCTCCAGTCGCTGCACGGCCGACGGCTTCTCGATCTTCGCCATCAGCGCGCCATAGCCGCCCATCAACTTGCGCGCTTCGGCCAGATCTTCGGGCCGCTGGACGAAGCTGAGCGCGATCCAGTCGCAGCCTTGGCTCATGGCGAAGCTCAGGTCGCGCCGATCTTTGTCGGTCAGCGCCGGCACCGGCACGACCACGTCGGGCACGTTCACGCCCTTGCGGTTGGACAGGGCGCCGCCGACTTCGACGATCGTGTCGATCCGGTCTTGCCCAATCGCCTTCACCCGCAGCACCAGCTTGCCATCGTCCAGCAGCAGCCGGGTTTCGGGCACCAGAGCGGCGTAGATTTCGGGATGGGGCAGGTTGACGCGGCGGGCATTGCCGGGCGTTTCGTCCCGGTCGAGGGTGAAGGCGGCGCCCGTCTCCAATATGGCCAGCCCCTTTTCGAAGGCGCCGACGCGCAGCTTTGGTCCCTGCAGGTCGCCCAGGATCGTCGTTGGCCGCTGAAATTCCTTTTCCAGCGCGCGGATGATGGCGATGCGCGCGGCATGATCCTCATGCGCGCCATGGCTCATATTGATGCGGAAGGCGTCAGCCCCGGCGATGAACAGCGCCCGGATCATTTCGGACGTATCGCTCGCAGGACCAAGGGTCGCCAGGATGCGAACCTTGCGCGAGCGGGGCGGTAACTTCGTCATGGTTTCTCCTGACCGTCATGATCGTCCCCGGCTTGGCCTTGTAGGCCTTGCCAGTGCGTCGTTATGGGTTATCCGTGCTGCACGACAGGATGATGTAGATCAGCGAAAGGTTCCTCACGCCGATGACCGACACCATAGTCACAGATGCCGTGGCCGCAACCGCCTTCCGCCGCCTGGTCGCGCATTTGCAGCACCGCACCGACGTCCAGAATATCGATCTGATGGGGCTGGCGGGCTTCTGCCGCAATTGCCTGGCCGACTGGATCGCGGAGGCGGACGGCGATCTGACGCGCGATCAGGCGCGCGAGATCATTCACGGGATGCCATTTGCGGAATGGAAGGACCGGCATCAGGGCGAGGCGACGCCTGAGCAGATCGTGCGGATGAAAGAGAGTGTGGCGAAGAACGCCGACAATCACTAGGACGCCCTCCAACCGATTCACATCTACCGGAGATACTCCCCCATGACAGAACCCAATGTCGCCGCCGACCAACTCCGCCTTCTGATCGAGCGCATCGAGCGCCTGGAAGAGGAAAAGAAGGGCATCGGCGACGATATCAAGGATGTCTATCTGGAAGCCAAGGCGACCGGTTACGACCCCAAAATCATGCGCCAGATCGTCCGTCTGCGTAAGATGCAGCCGCATGACCGGCAGGAGATGGAAGCGATCCTCCAGACCTATCTGTCCGCGCTGGGCATGGAATAAGTTTTTATCATCAAGGAGAAACGCCCATGTCCGAGATCATCGTCAGCACCACCAGCCGTCTGGAAGGGCGGCCGGCGAAGGACTATCTCGGCATCGTCACCGGCGAGGTGATCGTGGGCGCGAACCTGTTTCGCGACCTGTTCGCCAGCGTCCGCGATATCGTGGGCGGGCGATCGGGCGCTTATGAGGATGTGCTGCAACGCGCCCGCGATCAGGCGCTGGGCGAAATGCGCACGCGCGCGGCGACGCTGGGCGCCAATGCCGTGGTCGGCGTCGATCTGGACTATGAAGTCATCGGCTCCAACGGGTCGATGCTGATGGTGTCGGCATCGGGCACCGCGATCCTCTACTGATCCCTCGCCCATCCGGCAGAGACTGAAGGATGCGCTGGCGGTTGCCCTTTGGGCGGCCGTTGGTGTAAGGGCGCCCATCACAGTCAACCGGCAGATAAGAATTCAGGACCATGGCAGGCCATTCCAAATTCAAGAACATCATGCATCGCAAGGGCGCGCAGGACAAGAAGCGCTCGTCGATGTTCTCCAAGCTCAGCCGCGAAATCACCGTCGCGGCCAAGATGGGCATGCCCGACCCGGACATGAACCCGCGCCTGCGCCTGGCGGTCAACGCCGCCAAGGCCCAGTCGATGCCCAAGGACAATATCCAGCGCGCCATTGACAAGGCGAACGCGGCGGGCGGCGAGAATTACGAGGAAGTGCGTTACGAGGGCTATGGCCCGGCCGGTATCGCCATCATCGTCGAGGCGCTGACCGACAATCGCAACCGCACCGCGACCAATGTCCGCACGGCCTTTTCCAAGAATGGCGGCAATCTGGGCGCGTCGGGCGCGGTCAGCCATGGCTTCGACCGTGTCGGCCTCATCAGCTACCCGGCAAGCGCGGGGGACGCCGACGCGATTTTCGAAGCGGCGCTTGAAGCGGGCGCGGAGGATGTGTCGTCCAACGAGGACGAGCATGAAATCTGGACCGCGATGGACGCGCTCCACGAAGTCGCCAAGGCGCTGGAAGCCAAGCTGGGCGCGGCCGACAGCGCCAAGCTCGCCTGGAAGCCGCAGATCACCGTCGATGTCGATGAGGCCAATGCGGCCACGCTGATGAAGCTGGTCGACACGCTGGAGGATGACGACGACGTCCAGACCGTCTGGGGCAATTATGAAGTGTCCGACGACGTGATGGAGAAGCTGGGCTAAGATGCTCGTACATAGCCCGTCCCCTTGAGGGGAGGGGTTGGGGTGGGGAATGGCGCAAGACCCGCGATTGCTGAAAAATGCAGCGCATATGCGCCATGACGCCACACCCTTTGAGGTGATCCTCTGGCGTCACCTGTCCCGGTCTCAGCTTGGCTATAAATTCCGTCGTCAGCATGTGATCGGCAATCGGATTGTCGATTTCTTCTGCCCTGCCAGAGCCTTCGCGATCGAAGTCGATGGTGACACGCATGATGTGGACGAAATGGCTGTCAGAGACGCCGAACTGACCGGTATGGGCGTTGCTGTTTTGCACGTCTCGAATCGGGATGTTGCCGAGAATGTCGAAGGCGTTCTGGTGCAGATCATGACGCAGCTTGAAACGCTGCCGGATCGCTGGCCCCACCCCAACCCCTCCCCTGAAGGGGAGGGGCTAAGTTCAGAGAGTTTATGATCCTGCTCGGCCTGGACCCCGGCCTTGGCACCACCGGCTGGGGCCTGATCGCCGCGGATGGCAATCGGCTGACCCATATCGGCAATGGCCAGATCAAGACCGACAGCAGCATGGCGCTGTCCACGCGACTGCTGGCGCTCGACCTGGCGCTGACCGACCTGATCCTCGAACATCGGCCCGATGGCGCGGCGGTCGAGGAAGTGTTCGTCAATGTGAACCCGCAATCGACGCTGAAGCTGGGGCAGGCGCGGGGCGTAATTCTGCTCAATGCCGCGCGATCGGGCATGGAGGTCGGCGAATATGCCGCGCGCCTCGTCAAGAAATCAGTGGTTGGCGTCGGCAATGCGTCGAAGGAGCAGGTCCATGCGATGGTGTCGCGCCTGCTGCCCGGCGCGAAGATCGTGGGGCCGGACGCATCCGATGCGCTGGCGGTGGCGATCACCCACGCCCATCATCTCGCCAGCGCCCGGCGCATTCCGACCCGTTAAGACAGTCCTGTTTTCGGCTTTTATCCGAACAGGTCGCCCAGGAAATCCGTCATCGCGCGGAAGCTGCGCCGGTCGGCGCTTGGGCTATAGGCCAGCCCCTTTTCCGGCATATTGACGCCCTCGTCGGTGAAGGCGTGGCCGGTGCCGCCATAGGCGTGAATCTGCCAGTCGCAGCCTGCGTCGGTCAGTTCGCGGGCCAGACCCGCGGTCGCCTCTGGCGGCGCGATCGGGCCGTCCCAGCCGTGGCAGACCAGCAATTTGGCGGTGATCGGCGCGTTGGGGAAGGGCACCGGGTCATAGACCCCATGGAAGCTGACGCCGCCGCTAATGTCCGCGCCGGAGCGAGCAAGATCGAGCACGCATTTGCCGCCAAAGCAGAAGCCGATCGCCGCCGTCCTCTCTGCATCGACGTCCGCCAGCCCCTTGAGCACATCATGCGCGCCGTTCACCCGGTCGCGCAGCAAGGCGCGGTCGGCGTTCAGCGGCGCCATGTAGCGCCCGGCATCGGGGTCGGCACGGGTGGTGCGCTTGCCCTGGCCAAAGACGTCGGCGACCAGTACGGCGTAACCGAGCGCCGCGACCTTCTCGGCATAGGCGAAGTCGGCCTCCTTCGTGCCCAGTATGTTGGGGAAGAGCAGGATGCCGGGACGCGGGCCGACGGCTTCGTCTGCGACGGCGACATGCTCGAAGGGGTCGCCGGCCATGTCCTGAACGATGACGGTGCGGGTGATGCTCATGGACGATACCTCCGTTAAAGGTCAGATGCTGCCGAAGCCGGGGGCTTCGCCGCGCGCGGCGGCATTGATGCGACGGGGCCGCTTCCAGCCGATACTGGGCCGCTTGCGCAGGCGCAGCGTAGGCCATTCGCCCCGGTCGCTGCGTTCGGCGAGCCGCATCCCTTGCGTGCGATAGGCCGCGATTACCGCGTCCGCCTGTTCGTTCAGCAGGCCCGCCAGGACGATCGTGCCGCCATCCTCGACGAGGGCGCACAGCGTTGGCGCCAGTTCGATCAGCGGCCCGGCCAGGATATTGGCGATCAGCAGGTCATAGGGCGCCCGGCCGATCAGCGCGGGATGGTTGCCGCCCGCCGCCGTCACCAGCGCCAGCCGACCCGGTCCGTCGCCCAGCGCCACGCCATTGGCGCGCGCATTGTCGGCGCTGATCTCCACCGCGACGGCGTCGATGTCCGACGCGATCGCATGGGCGCGGGGCCACAGGTTGAGCGCCGCGAAGGCGAGCAGGCCGGTGCCAGTGCCGATATCGGCGACATGGGCAAAACGCATCCCCACCCGGCGCATCCGGTCGAGCATGGCGAGGCAGCCCGCGGTCGTTTCATGCTGTCCGGTGCCGAAGGCGCGACCTGCCTCGATCAGCAGATTGATATGGTCGGGCAGTTCGGGATCGGTGGCGATGTTGCGGACATGGAAGCGGCCGGCGGTCACCGGTTCCAGCCCCTGCTGGCTCAGCGTCACCCAATCCTCGTCAGGCAGCGCCTCTACAATGGGCTTGGCGCGGCTGGCGCTGGGCACCAGCGTCTTGAGCAGCTTGATCGCTGCCACGCTGGGCTTGCCCTCGAAATAGGCGTCTAGGCGCCAGGCATCCTCGTCATCGGGCGTCGCCTCGCTGGTCATCAGCACCGGCGGCTGCTCCATCATGGTGAAGGCGGCGATGTCCCCGTCCAGCGCCTCCGCTTCGGCGCGGGTGCAGGGCAGGGTGACTTTCCAGCTTTGGACTGGCTTGGCGACATCGTTCATCCCGCCGCCTTTAGACCAGCGGGCGGGGCAGGGGAAGACGGGCTACAGGGTGGCACAAGCCATCCGTTCGTTTCGAACGGAGATAGGCGCTTGAGAGAGCCGCTCAGGCCACCTGGCGGCCGAAATCGGACGAGGCATGGCGCAGGCTGGCGAGCTTGCCCTCGACGCTGACGAAGCCGCGTTCCAGCTGGTCGATTTCCGACGCCACGACTTCGGTGTCCTGGCGGATCGCCGAAATGGTGGTCGACATCGAATCGGCGGCCAGCGCGGTTTCATCGACTGCGGCGGTGATCATAGTGACGGTCTGCGCCTGCGCATCCATGGCGTGGCGGATGCGTTCGGCGCTGGCTTGCACCTCGCCCACCGTATCGCGGATACGCTCGTTGGTTTCGACCGACTGGCGGGTCGACGCCTGGATGTCGGCGATCTTGCCAGCGATCTCGTCGGTGGCGCGGGCGGTCTGGTTGGCCAGGCTTTTCACTTCCTGCGCGACGACGGCGAAGCCGCGCCCGGCGTCCCCGGCGCGGGCGGCCTCGATCGTGGCGTTCAGGGCGAGCAGGTTGGTTTGCCCTGCAATGTCGCGGATCAGGCCCAGGATCGATTCGATCGACTTGGCATGGTCGGACAGGGTGGAGGACATGGACACCGCGTCACCCGACTGGGCGGATGCGCGCTGGGCGACCTCGGCCGCGCTCTCGACTTCGGTGCGGGCGTCCTCGATCGCGCGGATCAGACCGGCCGACGTGCGGGCGGCCTCGCGCATGGCCAGCGCCGATTGTTCGGCGGCGGCGGCGACTTCGGACGCCTTGCCCAACATGCCCCGCGTGGCGGCGGAGGCGTCCTTGGCCTGTTCGCGCAACGATTCGCCCAGTTTGGACGCGCCGTCGATCTCGCCCACGATGCGCTGTTCGAACAGGGTGCCGTAACGCTGGCGCTCGGCGCGCTGCGCTTCGGCCTGGTCGGTGGCCAGCACATTGCTCATGAAACCCGAATCGATCATCGCGATCTGCAACATCATGCGCAGCAGTCGGCGGCAACGCGGCCCGTCATCATGGCAGCGTTCCCAGATGATGTCGGTGATGCGCTCGTTGGCGGCGGCGACGGCGCTCAGAACCGCGCGCACTGACACGTCGTGCTTGCGGGCGTGGCGCACGCAATCGGAAGCCGACCGCGCCCAGCGCCCTTCGGCGAAATGCATCAGCTTTTCGCGGACATAGGTGTCGGCTTCGCGCTCGATTCGCGCGATGACGGCGCTGCCCAGCCGGTCCTGAAGCCCCGTTTCACGCATATAACTGGTGAAGAAGGCGGCGCCGACGCTGCCCAGATCGTCGCCGATCAATTCGCCCACTTCGCGCGCGGCGCGGGCGATGTCGCCGGTGGGATCGACCTCCGCCAGAAAATCCGATGTGGCGGCGGCGGAAGGAAGATTGGACGGCATGAAGGACGGTCCCTGCTGATGACGTGATCGGTGCGTGTTCGTCCTTTTAGCGCGCGTTGGTTAATCACTTCTTATGCCTGACCATATGCCCGGCTGGCCGACCTGGCCAAAGGGGTAGCGGCAATCTCCCGCTTTCCGCTTCTTGCCCTCTTGGCGTATCGCACCTAAGGGGGGCGGACTCAGGGACACGTATCAGGGACTAGGGTAGACATGGCGCGATCCAACAGCCGGCCGCTCTCGCCGCATTTGACGATCTGGAAATGGGGACCGGCCATGGCCGTCTCCATCATGCACCGCGTAACGGGCAATGGCTTGGCCACCGCCGGCGCACTCGGCCTCATCTGGTGGCTGATGGCCGCCGCTACCGGGCCGGAGGCTTATGCGACCTTCGTGAAGTGCGCCACTTCGCCGATCGGCTATCTGGTGATGATCGGCCTTAGCTGGTTCTTCTTCCAGCATCTCTTCTCTGGCCTGCGGCACTTCGTGCTCGACATGGGCGCGGGTTACGAACTGAAGAACAACAAGTTGTGGTCGATCGCGACCTTCATCGCATCGCTGCTCGTGACCGGCCTCGTCTGGCTCACCATCTTCGGAAAGGCGCTCTGATGGGCAACGGTACTGGTATCGGTCGCGTCCGCGGCCTGGGCTCGGCCCGTCACGGCGCGCATCATTGGCTGGCGCAGCGCTACACCGCCGTCGGCAACCTGCTGCTGACGCTGTGGCTGCTGTTCAGCCTGCTCAGCCTGCCCGGCCTGGATTATGAAAGCGTCGTCGGCTGGATCGCCAACCCGGTGGTCGCGGTGCCGTTGATGCTGATGGTCGTCAGCATTTTCATGCACCTGCGCCTGGGGATGCAGGTGATGCTGGAGGATTATGTCCATGACAAGGGTCTGGCCTTCTTCTCCATGCTCGTCCTGAATTTCTATGCCTTTGGCGGCGCGGCCGCGGGCGTCTTCGCGATCGCCAAGATCGCCTTCATTGGGGTCGTCAAGCCATGACCGAAGCCTATAAGATCATCGACCACACCTACGACACGGTTGTCGTGGGCGCGGGCGGCTCCGGCCTGCGCGCGACCATGGGCAGCGCCGAGGCGGGCCTCAAGACCGCCTGCATCACCAAGCTGTTCCCGACACGCAGCCACACCGTCGCGGCGCAGGGCGGCATCGCCGCGTCGCTGGGCAATAACAGTCCCGACCACTGGACCTGGCACATGTACGACACCGTCAAGGGGTCCGACTGGCTGGGCGACCAGGACGCGATCGAATATATGGTGCGCGAAGCGCCGGCGGCCGTGATCGAACTGGAACATGCCGGCGTGCCGTTCAGCCGCAACGAGGACGGGACCATCTACCAGCGGCCCTTCGGCGGCCATATGCAGAATATGGGCGCCGGCCCGCCGGTGCAGCGCACCTGCGCCGCTGCCGACCGTACCGGCCACGCCATGCTGCACGCGCTCTATCAGCAGTCGCTGAAATATGACGCGGACTTTTACATCGAATATTTCGCCATCGACCTCATCATGGAAAATGGCGAATGTCGCGGCGTCATCGCCATCTGCATGGAGGATGGCTCAATCCATCGCTTCCGCAGCCATGCGGTCGTGCTGGCGACGGGCGGCTATGGCCGCGCCTATTTTTCCGCCACCTCGGCGCATAGCTGCACCGGCGACGGCGGCGGCATGGTGCTGCGCGCGGGCCTGCCGCTTCAGGATCTGGAATTCGTGCAGTTCCACCCGACCGGCATCTACGGCGCGGGCGTGCTCATCACCGAAGGCGCGCGCGGCGAGGGTGGCTACCTCACCAACTCCGAAGGCGAGCGTTTCATGGAACGCTATGCCCCCTCGGCCAAGGATCTGGCGTCGCGCGACGTCGTGTCCCGCTCGATGGCGATGGAAATGCGCGAAGGGCGCGGCGTGGGCGAGCATAAGGATCATATCTTCCTGCACCTCGACCATATCGATCCCAAGGTGCTGGCCGAACGCCTGCCGGGCATCACCGAAAGCGGCAAGATTTTCGCGGGCGTCGACCTGACCCGCCAGCCGCTGCCCGTGACGCCGACCGTCCATTATAATATGGGCGGCATCCCCTGCAATTATCATGGTCAGGTCGTGACCAAGGTAGGCGACGATCCCGAAGTGATCGTGAAAGGCCTGTTCGCGGTCGGCGAAGCGGCCTGCGTGTCGGTCCATGGCGCCAACCGCCTTGGCTCCAACAGCCTCATCGACCTAGTCGTGTTCGGCCGTGCTACGGGCTTGTTCCTCAAGGACAATCTCAAGCCCAACGCGCCGCACAAGGCGCTGCCGGCCGATGCCGCGGACCTGGCGCTCTCGCGTCTCGACCATTATCGAAACGCCAAGGGCAGCACGCCGACGGCGGACATCCGCCTGGACATGCAGCGCACCATGCAGAAGCACGCCGCCGTGTTCCGCGACAGCGCGCTTCTGTCCGAAGGCGTTATCCAGATGCAGGCGGTCAACAAGCGGTTGCAGGACGTCAAGGTTTCGGATCGCTCGCTGATCTGGAACACCGACCTCATCGAGACGCTGGAGCTGGACAATCTGATGTGCCAGGCGATCTGCACGATGGAAGGCGCCGAAGCGCGCAAGGAATCGCGCGGCGCTCACGCGCATGAGGATTTTCCCAACCGCGACGACGAAAACTGGATGAAGCACACCATCAGCTGGTTCGAAGGCTGGGGCGGTTCGGGCGGCAAGGTGACGCTCGATTATCGCCCGGTCCACGACTATACGATGACCGACGAAGCGGAATATGTGAAGCCCAAGGCGCGCGTATATTAAAGGCCGCGATCTGGTGTGAATGCGGAATAGGGCGGGCCGGAAGGTCCGCCCTTTCTGTATCGCATCAGGCATCAGAACTTTGCGGCAGCATCCATCCGCTGATGGAATACGCACACAATGTCCACGCTATCATGGCCATGCGGATGATCCGACCCATCATCGGGCATGTCTTTTAGCCGCCAAAAAGACGTCGGAAACGAAATCTTCCGTAACGGCCTTCGCTGACCTTGCGCGCGGCAAATTCGCGGAAGCGATCGCCCGGCGCGATGGAGGTGGTCTTGCTGCTCATGACGCGATGCTACCAAATATTGGTAACCGTCTTAACCAAAGGGCAGCAGCCCCTCATAAACCTCTAGCCCCGGTTTCCCCACCACCGCGACACCCCGCCGCAACAGAAAGGCGTGCCGCACGATCTCCGCCTGCTGCTCTATGCCATAGCGGTCGAACGGTCGTCCCGGCACCACATCATAACCATAGCGGCAGAAGGGATGTCGCATCAGCGGCAGCCACCACTTTCCCGAACGCTGCGCCTGCCAAACATGGGTCATTTCGTGGATGAAATGCCCCTGCAAATGCAGCGGCCCGTCGCAAAAATCCGCGCAGAACAACCCGCCGTCAGGATGAAACCACAGGTCGCCATCCGGCGCCATCGTCACCCCTTTGGGCTGGAGCGGCCACCATTTGCGCTCATGCGCTCGCACCCGACTATAATCGATCGCCCCGCCGAACATGCCGCGCGCCAGCGCAACCTCCTGCGTTGTCAGCGCGCGGCTGGTCAATGGCCCTCGTGCCCCTCCGACTTGGCGGCGGCGGTCGCACCCGCCGCTTCGGGCTTGCGGATCACCGCGTCCACCAGCAGCCGGTCGCCATTGCCCATCAGGAAGGTGAGCTGCATCTTGCCCCGGCTGATCGCCGTATCGTTGACGCCCCACAGCATCAGATGTTTAGCCCCAGGCGCGAAGGCGACCGTTGCCTTGGCCGGCACATCGACCTTGTCGACCGCCTGCATCGTCATCATCCCGTCCTTGTCGATACTCTCATGCATTTCGACCTTGAGCGCATAGTCGGTCAGCACGCCGCGCAGCTGCGTGCCCGCGTCGCCGCCATGGATGACGAAATAGCCGGCCGAGGGCGTGTCCTTATTGGGCGACAGCCGCACCCAGGCCTGGTCGATATAGCTGGGGGCGGGGTCGCCGCAGGCACTGAGCAGCATCGGTGCGGCAAGGGCGAAGAGGATAAGGGGCGCGCGCATTGGATGCTCCATGACTGTCTCGTTTCCGGTCGCCCGCATAGGTAATCGTCACAACTTCTTGTGCCAAGCGAAAGCGCGCCTATATCCCACCTGCAAACCGGCCTTGCCTTGGCGCTTATGTGAGGTATTGGGCCGTCAACCGCTGAATAGAATTTGGGGTTCAAAGAGGACACAATGGCAAAAGTAATCGGTATCGACCTTGGCACCACCAACAGCTGCATCGCCGTCATGGACGGCGGCAAGCCCAAGGTTATCGAAAATGCAGAAGGTGCGCGCACCACGCCCTCGATCGTCGCTTTCGCCAAGGATGGCGAGCGCCTGATCGGTCAGCCGGCCAAGCGCCAGGCTGTCACCAATGGCGACAACACGATTTTCGCGGTGAAGCGCCTGATCGGCCGCCGCTTCGACGATCCCATGACCAAGAAGGACATGGAACTCGTCCCCTATGACATCGCCAAGGGTCCGAATGGCGACGCCTGGGTCAAGGCCGGTGGCGAGGATTACAGCCCGTCGCAGATCAGCGCGTTCATCCTGCAGAAGATGAAGGAAACCGCGGAGTCCTATCTGGGCGAAACGGTCACGCAGGCGGTCATCACCGTTCCCGCTTATTTCAACGACGCCCAGCGTCAGGCGACCAAGGACGCCGGCCAGATTGCGGGCCTCGAAGTCCTGCGCATCATCAACGAGCCGACCGCGGCCGCCCTTGCATACGGGCTGGACAAGCAGGACGGCAAGACGATCGCGGTCTATGACCTTGGCGGCGGCACGTTCGACATCTCGATCCTGGAGATCGGCGACGGCGTGTTCGAAGTGAAGTCGACCAATGGCGACACTTTCCTTGGCGGCGAGGATTTCGACGCGAAGGTGGTGCAGTTCCTGGCCGACGACTTCAAGAAGACTGAGAGCATCGATCTGACAAAGGACAAGCTGGCCCTCCAGCGTCTGAAGGAAGCCGCGGAAAAGGCGAAGATCGAACTATCGTCGGCCCAGTCGACCGAAGTCAACCTGCCTTTCATCACCGCCGACCAAAATGGTCCCAAGCATCTGGTCAAGACGATCACCCGCGCCGATCTGGAGCGTATGGTCGCCGACCTCATCAAGCGGACCATGGAACCGTGCAAGAAGGCGATGGCCGACGCGGGCGTTTCGGCGAGCGAGATCAGCGAAGTGGTGCTGGTGGGCGGCATGACCCGGATGCCCAAGGTGCGCGAAGCCGTGAAGGAGTTCTTCGGCAAGGAACCGCATACCGGCGTGAACCCCGACGAAGTCGTCGCCATGGGCGCGGCGATCCAGGCGGGCGTGTTGCAGGGCGACGTCAAGGACGTGCTGCTGCTCGATGTGACGCCGCTGTCGCTGGGCATCGAGACGCTCGGTGGCGTGTTCACCCGTATGATCGACCGCAACACGACGATCCCCGCCAAAAAGTCGCAGGTCTATTCGACCGCCGACGACAATCAGCAGGCGGTGACGATCCGCGTGTTCCAGGGTGAGCGGGAAATGGCGGCGGACAACAAGATCCTGGGCCAGTTCGACCTGCTCGGCATCCCGCCGGCGCCGCGGGGCGTGCCGCAGATCGAAGTCACGTTCGACATCGACGCCAACGGTCTGGTCAATGTGTCGGCCAAGGACAAGGGCACCGGCAAGGAACAGCAGATCCGCATCCAGGCGTCGGGTGGCCTCAGCGATTCCGACATCGACCAGATGGTCAAGGATGCCGAGCGTTTCGCCGAGGACGACAAGAAGCGTCGCGAGGCGGCCGAGGCGAAGAACAACGCCGAGAGCCTGGTCCACACGACCGAAGCGCAGCTGGCCGAACATGGCGACAAGGTCGACGCCAGCCTGAAGGGCGAGATCGAAACCGCGATCGCCGACACCAAGGCGGCGATCGAGGGCGGCGAGCCCGAAGCGATGAAAGCCAAGGCGCAGGAACTCGCGACCGTCGCGATGAAGCTGGGCCAGGCGATCTACGAGAAGGAGCAGGCTTCGGCCGCTGCTCCGGGTGCGGATGCGCCTAAGGCTGACGATGATGTCGTTGACGCCGAATTCTCGGAAGTCGACGAAAACAACAAGGCATAATCTATGCCCATCGCCCGTCATGCCGGTACGAACCGGGGTGACGGGCGAAGCGGGCGGGAGCCTCTATGACGACCGAAGTTGATTATTACGAGTTGCTCGAAATCGAGCGCACGGCTGACGGAGGCGCCATCAAAAGCGCCTATCGCAAAATGGCGATGAAATATCACCCGGACAAGACCGGGGGATGCACCGACAGCGAAGCGAAGTTCAAGGCCGTGTCGGCGGCTTACGACTGCCTGAAAGATGCGCAAAAGCGCGCGGCCTATGACCGGTTCGGCCATGCGGCCTACACCCAGCAACAGCAGGGCGGCGGCGGCGGTTTTCACGGCGGCGGCGCAGGCGGCTTTTCCGACTTGGGCGATATTTTCGAAACCATTTTCGGCCAGTCCGGCTTTGGCGGGCAGGGTGGCGGGCGTCAGGCCAATCGTCGCGGCGCGGACCTGCGCTACGACATGGAGATCACGCTGGACGAAGCCTATCATGGCAAGAAGACAGAGATCGAGATCGAGGTGTCCACGGCCTGCGATAGTTGCGAGGGATCGGGCGCGCAGCCCGGCACCGGGGTCAAGAGCTGCGGCACGTGCAAGGGCCATGGCCAGGTCCGCGCGCAGCAGGGCTTTTTCGTGGTCGAACGCACCTGTCCGTCCTGCCATGGCGCAGGTCAGGTGATCGAAAGCCCGTGCCGCTCCTGCCGGGGCGAAGGCCGGGTGGACAAGCCCAAAAGTCTGTCGGTCAATATCCCGGCCGGTGTTGACGAAGGCACGCGCATTCGCCTGTCGGGCGAGGGCGAGGCTGGCGCGCGCGGCGCACCGGCGGGTGACCTCTATATCTTCCTGCATGTGAAGCGGCACGGCCTGTTCGAACGCGACGGCACGACGTTGTTCTGTCGCGCGCCGGTCAGCTTCACGACGGCGGCGCTGGGGGGATCGATTGAAGTGCCGGGCCTGGACGGCCTGCGGCATGAGATCAAGATTCCCAGCGGCATTCAGTCGGGCAAGCAGATTCGCCAGCGTGGCGGCGGTATGCCGGTGCTGAACGGCCGGGGTCAGGGCGATCTGGTCGTCCAGATCGACGTCGAGACGCCGACCCGCCTGACCGCGAAGCAGAAGGAACTGCTTGAAGCCTTCCGCGAGACCGAAACCGGCGAGGAATGTCCGCAGGTCAGCGGCTTCTTCTCCAAACTCAAGGATTTGTGGGCGGATTGATCCTTAAAAAAGATGCCGTTCGATTCGAGTAGCCTTCGAGCCTGTCGAGAAGGCGTATCGAGAATGGGTCTCGACAAGCGCGAACCGAACGGATGTCTTACAAGGACCGTCGTTCCCGCCGCGCCCACCAGTAGAAGGGCAGGCCGGCCGCCATCAGCAAGACGCTCGACCCGCTGGCCGCCAGTCCCGCGCCCCACAGCGTCCAGAGCGCATAGCCAAGCCCGATGACCGCCGCCGGCGCCACCAGCCGGAAACGCAGGCTCGCCAACGCGCACCCGACATAGAGCCACAAGGTCGCCGATGTCGCCAGCAGCGCCATCGCCGTGAACAGCGCCACCAGCCCCTGCAAACTATTGGCGACCAGCAACAGGCTGGCCAATGTCGTGGACAGGATCAACCCGCGCACCGGCGTCCCTTTGGCGTCGGTGCCAGCCAGCCAGCGCGGCAATTCGCCCGCCCGCGCCATCGCCAAAGGTACTTCGCCCTGAAGCAAAGTCCAGCCATTGAGCGCGCCCAGGCAACTGACGACCACGAAGATCGCGATGTAGCGCGCTGGTCCCGCCGACCAATAATGGCTGACGAACGCGGCGAAGGGCGACCCGGTCTGCGTTTCCGCCGCTGGCAGCGTGAGCGCGATGCCTGAACAGACCAGCAGGTATATCAGCCCCGTCCCCGCCGTGCCGATCAATGTCGCGCGCGGGATGGTGCGCGCAGGATCGCGCACCTTGTCGGCCGCGACGCTGGCGGATTCGAACCCCAGCAACGCCCACAGCGTCAACGCCGCCGACGCGGTGATCCCCGCGCCGGTCAGGCCTTGCGCGGGAAAGGGCGCGACCTGCGCCTCGCCGCTGGAGAGGATCAGCACCAGCAACACCATGACGACGATGATGGGGATCAGCTTGACGCAGGTGGTGGCGATCTGCGTCATGCCCGCCGCCCGCGCGCCGATCAGGTTGATGCCGGTCATCGCCCAGAGGAAGGCGATCGAGCAGATTGCGCCCATACCCGGCGCAGCGAGCGCAGGCAGCACGCTGCTCAGGTTCGCGGTCGCCGCCACCGCGATGGTGACGTTGGTGATGATGATCGACAACCAGTAGATCCAGCCGATCGCAAAGCCCGCCAGCGGGCCATAGGCGCGCGCGATCATCTGCGATGCATTGGCGTCGGGCATGGCGACGGTCATCCGGGCGATGACGAAGGCCAGCACCAGCGACCCAGCGATGGTGAACACCCATCCCGCCACCGCATCCCAGCCGAACGGCGCGAGCGCCGCGGGCAGCAGGAACACGCCCGACCCGATCATATTGCCCATGACCAGCGCGATGCAGGCGGCCAGGCCCAGGGTGCGGGCGGAGGAGGGCGCTGAAGGCGCGGCGATGTCGGGGGCTGGCATGGGCGGATGCTAACGGGGGCGGGGGACGATGGCTAGGGTCGGTTGTTGCACGGGGAGGGGAGGATGGGTGGTTTACGGCCATGCCCCCGCCAGCGGGAGTGGGACACGTCCTCGGTCGCTACCAGACCAACCCGCTACGCCGACTTACATTAACTGCAATCGCCTCGACCCGCATTGCATTTGCGAAAGCGCGACCGGAAGCCCAGATGAACCTTGATGTTGCAACGCAGCAAAATCTATCAATCGAGGCTCCACGATGTTTTCCCTGCTGTCGCTTTATTTCGCCTATCGCCGTGACGTCGTCATCGGCGAACGCTATATGGCCGGCCTCGCCAAGGCGCAGACGCCGGTCGAGGACGATGTGACCCCGATCCCGCTCGCAGCCTGACGCAAAAAGGGCGACCGATGGGCCGCCCTTTTTTCGTCTGATACTGGTCGCGCCGGGTCAGGCGGCCAGGAACATGTCTGGATCGAGCGCCATAAGCGCATCGGCGCCGCCCTCAATCTTGCGACGCAGCGACCCTGCATCGGGCATGATCCGTTCCGCATAGAAGCGCGCCGTCACCAGCTTGGCTTCCAGATACTGCGCGTCCCCTTCGCCCGCTTCCAGCAGCGTCACCGCCGCCTTGCTCATGCGCAGCCACATCAGGCCGGTCGCGACGATGCCCATGATGTGCATATAATGATGCGCGCCCGCCCCGGCATGGTCGGGGTTCTTCATCGCATTCTGCATCAGCCACATGGTCGCCGCGCCCAACTGGCCGCTCGCCTTTTCCAGCGCCTCGGCAAAGCTGCCCAGCTTCTCATGCCCCTTGGCGTCGGCTACTTCGTCCGCCACGATCTTCAGGAACGCCTGGAGCGCGCGCCCGCCGTTCATGGGCAGCTTGCGCCCGACCAGGTCCATCGCCTGCACGCCGTTGGTGCCCTCGTAAATCTGGGCGATGCGCGCGTCGCGCACATACTGCTCCACGCCATTTTCCCAGATATAGCCATGGCCGCCGAACACCTGCTGGCAGGCGACCGCCACGTCGAAGCCCTTGTCGGTGCCATAGCCCTTGATCACCGGGGTCAGCAGGGTGATGAGATCGTCGGCGCTCTGCCGCTCTTCGGGGGTGGCGGCATGGTGCGACAGGTCGACCTGCAACGCGCCCCACAGAATGAAGGCGCGCAGCCCTTCGGTGATCGCCTTGGCCTCCATCAGCATCCGGCGCACGTCGGGATGGACGAACAGCGTGTCGGCCTTTTCCTCCGGCTCCTTCGGCCCGGTCAGCGCACGGCCCTGGCGGCGATCGCGCGCATAATGGACGGCGTTCTGGAACGCGATCTCCGCCTGGCCCAGCCCCTGTAGCCCCACGCCCAGCCGCGCCGCGTTCATCATGATGAACATCGCGGCCAGACCCTTATTCTCCTCGCCCACGATCCATCCGGTCGCGCCGTCATAATTCATGACGCAGGTCGCGTTGCCGTGAATGCCCATCTTATGTTCGATCGACCCGCACGACACCGCATTGCGATCCCCCACCGATCCGTCGTCGCCGACGAAGAATTTGGGCACGACGAACAGCGAGATACCCTTGCTGCCTTCGGGCGCGTCGGGCGTCTTGGCCAGGACGAGATGGATGATATTTTCCGACAGGTCATGCTCGCCGGCCGAAATGAAAATCTTGGTGCCGGTGATGCTATAGCTGCCATCGGCCTGCGGCACGGCCTTGGTCTTGATGAGGCCCAGGTCGGTGCCGCAATGCGGTTCGGTCAGGTTCATCGTGCCGGTCCATTCGCCCGACACCATCTTGGGAATGTAGCGTTGCTGCAATTCGGCGCTGCCCTTGGCGATCAGCGCCGCGACCGCGCCGGCGGTCAGGCCGTGATACATTTCAAACGCCTGGTTGGCCGACAGCACATATTCGTCCACCGCCGTCGCCAGCACGCTGGGCAGGCCCTGGCCGCCAAATTCCGCCGGGCCGTGGATCGTCGTCCATCCGCCCGCGACGAACTGGTCGAACGCCGCCTTGAAGCCGGTCGGCGTCGTCACGCTGCCGTCCGGATGCCGGGTGCAGCCTTCCTTGTCGCCCACCGCATTCAGCGGAAACAGCACTTCGGACGCCATCTTGCCGCCTTCGGTCAGGATCGCCTCGACCAGGTCTGGGGTGGCGTTCTCGAAGCCGGGCAGATTGGCGTAGCGGTCCAGCCCGACCACATGGTCCAGCACGAAACGGGTGTCGCGAACGGGGGCGGCATAGCTGGGCATGATCTTCTCCTGCGATATTTTTATTGAAGGGTAGGGGAGGGAATTAGCGCTGTTCGATGGTCGCGACGAAGGCGTCCAGTTCGGCGATGGCGGCGTCGATATCTTCTTTCTGCCGGGTCAAAAGGTCGATTCGCGCCTTGCATTTGTCCACGGTGACGCGACGCTGGGCCTCATGCTCTTCGTCGGCGTCGTAGAGATCGATCATCTCGCGGATTTCGGTCAGGCTGAAACCGACGCGCTTGCCGCGCAAAATCCAGGCGAGCCGGGCGCGGTCGCGCCGCGAGTAGATGCGGGCCAGCCCCTGCCGTTCCGGCGAGATCAGCCCCTCATCCTCATAGAAGCGCAGCGCGCGCGCGGTCACGCCGAACTCTTCGGACAGGTCGGTGATGCTGTAGCTCTGCCGTTCGCTATGGTCGGGCAGTTCGATGCCGGCGATGCTGCTGCGGTTGTTCATGCCGAAAGATGTAATCGAGCTTTACGTTTACGTCAAGGTGAGTGAATGGACAGGTTGGACCTTTTGACCGGATGACAGAACGCTCCGTCGCCGCTAGGGAAGCGCCATGATGGGGGCGATCAGACAATCGGAAAGGGCGCGCGGGCTGTTGGCCGCACTGGCGCTCCTCGTCCTCGCCATCCAGTTGATCGCGCCCGCCGGCTTCATGCCGGTGCGCACCGCAACGGGCGTCGTGGTGACGCTCTGCACCGGGCAGGGCGCGGTCAATGTCGTGGTCCCGCGCGGGGAAGCGCCGGGCAAGCAAGGCCAGCCGGACGATGGCATGACCGGGCAGCAGCATTGCCCCTTCGCCGCCTCGGTCCAACCGGTTGTGCCGCCGCTCGTCGCCGCAGATCTGCCGCTCCCGGCCTGGCAGATCGCCTTCGGCCCGATCGCCTTCGCGCTCAAGACCGGCGTCATCACCCGCCTCGCCGCGCCGCCGCCGCCCTCATCAGGGCCGCCCACGACTTTCTGAACGCTATCGCCACCTCTCACCGTTCGGGCTGAGCCTGTCGAAGCCCCGTCCTTTTCTTGACGAAAAGCGCGGCTCTCTTCGCGAAGCGCCTGATCAACGGTCCTGAAGTGGCATGACCTGATCGTCGCGCCCGCGCGCCGATCCTGCATTGCCCGTTCTCAGAAAGTCGTTCCATGCGTCACACCCACGCCACGCGCAGCCTGCCGCTGTGCGCCCTCATCCTTGCCCTCTCCGCCGCCCCGGCCTTCGCCGACGAAGCCGACCACAGCGCCATCATCGTCACCGCCAGTCCCGCTGTCGACGCCGCCGCCGCCCGCTTGCAGCGCACCCCCGGCGGCGTCGATGTGATCGCGGCGGAAGCGTTCGAAAACAAACTCGCCGTCTCGCTGCGCGATGCGCTCGCCTTTTCGCCCGGCGTCTATACGCAGCCGCGTTTCGGGCAGGAGGTGCGGATATCGATCCGCGGGTCGGGCCTGTCGCGCGGCTATCATATGCGCGGGCTGACGCTGTTGCAGGATGGCGTGCCGATCAATAGCGCCGACGATAATGGCGATTTCCAGGAACTGGACCCGCAGGTCTTCCAGCATATCGAGGTCTATCGCGGCGGCAATGCGCTGCGTTACGGCGGGTCGACGCTGGGCGGGGCGATCAATGCGGTGACCCCGACCGGCCGCAATACGCCCGGCGCGGAAGTCCGCATCGACGGCGGCAGCTTCGACACGCTGCGCGGCAAGATCGCCTATGGCTATGCCGACGATCATGGCGACGCCTATGCCGCGCTGACCGCCGACCGATCCGACAGCGACCGCATCCATGGCGATCGTAAGGCGCTGCGTTTTAACGGCAATATCGGGCTGAAACTCAGCGACCATATCGAAACCCGCTTTTATGCCAGCGCCCAGACGATCCGCCAGAAACTCGCCGGCGCGCTAAGCGAGAAGGATGCACTGACCAATCCGGCCAAGGGTAATGTCGTGCTCGATCAGGCGCGCAACATCGATTCGATGCGCTTGCAGAACCGCACCACGGTCGATCTGGCGCACGGCCAACTGGCCTTCGGCGGCTTCTTCAATGCCAAATCACTCGACCATCCCATCTATCAGGTGATCGACCAGAGGTCGCAGGTATGGGGTGGCTTCGTCAGCCTCGACCTGGCGGGCGATCTGGGTCGCCTGCCGGTGGAACTGACGCTGGGCAGCCAGGCGCGGTTCGGCAACGGCATGTCGCGCCAGTTCGTCAATCTGGGCGGCAAGTCCGGCGCGCCCACCGCCTATCAGCGGCCCAGCGCGCAGACCATCAACAGCTATGGCGAGTTGCGCGTCGCGCCTTTGCCGGGCCTGTGGCTGATCGCGGGCGGCCTCCACAGCCTTGGCGAGCGCAAGATCGACAATCGCTTCGCCCCCGCGCGCAGCGGTAAGGCCAGTTTCGACAGCTTCGCGCCGAAACTGGGCCTGCTCTATCAACCCGCCGATACCCTGCAATTCTATGCCAATGTCAGCCGCTCGGTCGAAATGCCGGGCTATGCCGAATTGAGCCAGACGCCGGCCGGCGGCGTGCCGGGCTTCACCCCGGTCGGCCTGCAAAAGGCGTGGACGGCGGAGGTCGGCACGCGCGGCGCGATGGGCATCGCCCGATGGGATATCAGCCTCTACCGCGCCGACATAAGGGGGGAGATGCTGCAATATAGCGTGGTGCCGGGCACGATCCCCGCCGCCACTTTCAACGCCGATCGCACCCGGCACCAGGGGTTGGAGGCGGGGCTGGACCTGGCATTCGCGCCTTGGGCGACCCTGCGGCAGGTCTATCAATATAGCGACTTCCGATTCCGCGACGACGCACAGTTCGGCGACAACCGCCTGCCGGTGATCCCGCGCCACGCCTATCGTGCGGAACTCCAGCTAGGCACGGATCGCCTGTCCGTCTCGCCCGCGGTCGAATGGCTGCCGCAGGGCGCCTGGGTCGATTATGCCAATACGAAGCGCGTGGGCGGCTATGCGATGTTGAACCTGGGCGCGCAGGCGCAGCTACGCGATGGCGTGACCCTGTTCCTCGACGCCCGCAACCTGACCGCCCGCCGCGCGATCGGCGATATCAGCGCGCTCGTCCGCTACACGCCGGACAATGCCGCCACCACCGCCGACGAAGGCAGCGCCGCCTTCTATCCCATCGAACGCCGCGCCATTTATGGCGGCGTGCGCGCGCGCTTCTGATGGAGGGCGGAACCATGGCGGGAGGCGCATTCTACCGGGCGATGTGGCGCTGGCATTTCTATGCCGGACTGATCGTGCTCCCTATATTGGCGCTGATGGCGGTGACTGGCGCGCTCTATCTCTACAAGCCGGAGCTGGAGGCGGCGCTCTATCCGGTGCGGATCGCCGCGCCGCCGGATGCGCGGACCCTGCCGCCCTCGCAAATCATTACGATAACGCAACGAATATCGGGCGATCCGGTCACCCAATTGCTGATCCCGGCCGCCCGGACGGAAAGCTGGCGGGTGACGACCAAAGCCGAAAACGGCGATTCAACTGTCCAACTCGTTGACGCATTTGACGGCCATATTCTGGGCGTGATCCACCGCGGCGGCGTCATGAAGACGATCAAGGATCTGCACAGCCTGGCGCTGACCGGCCCGATCGGCAACCGGTTGGTGGAGGTCGTCGCGGGCTGGGCGATCATCTTGTGCGTCACCGGCGTCTATCTGCGCTGGCCCCGGCGCGGTCAGCGGGCGCTGGCGATCCGGGGCCGGGTCGGGGGGCGGATCTTCTGGCGCGACCTGCATGGCACGCTGGGCTTCCTGTCGGCCGGGGTCATCCTGTTCCTCGCGGTGACCGGGATGCCCTGGACCGACATCTGGGGCGGGGGATTGCGCGCCGTCGTCGCCGCCAACGACTGGGGCCGCCCGAAAATGGCGGTCATCCCCTGGACCGCCCCGGCCAGGGACGCGCTCCCCTGGACCCTGCGCGAAGGCGGCGGCGCGGCGGGCGCGCCTGGCGACATTGGTGTCGATGCGGTCGCCCGGATCGCCGCGATGCGCGGGCTGCGTCATGGCTATCAGATCATCCTGCCGTCCCATCCCGGCGCGCCCTATCTGGTCGCGAGCCTGGTGCAACGCGCCGACGACGCCCGCGCCCTGACCATCGACGCGGCCAGCGGCGCGGTGGCGCAGGATATCGACTGGCGCATGTTCGGTCCGGGGGCGAAAGCGGTCGAATGGGGCATCGCCGCCCATCAGGGCCAGCAATATGGCGAGGCCAATCGCCTGCTGATGCTGGCGGGCTGCCTCTGCCTGCTGGCGCTGTGCGTCACCGCGCCGATCCTGTGGTGGAAGCGGCGCAAGCATGGCCGCCTGCACCCGCCGCCTGCCTCCACGCCCGCCGCCCGGCGCATGGTCGCGGCGCTGATGCTGGGACTGGGCATATTCTTCCCGCTCACCGGCCTGTCGATGCTGGCCGCTCTGGCGGGGGAATGGCTGGTCGGGCAGGTGCGGATGGCCTGACCGCCATTTCATTTCCGGTCCCGACGCACTATGGGCGATGCCATGATCCGCCTGTCCGGCCTGAAACTGCCCCTCGACCATCCGGCCGAGGCGATGCCCGCCGCCATCTGCGACCGCCTTGGCCTGGACCCGCACGAACTGCGCGGCCACAGCCTGGTGCGGCGCGGCAACGACGCCCGCCGCCGCAGCGCGATTCTGCTGGTCTATACGCTCGATATCGATGTCGTGGACGAAGCCGCCGTGCTGGCCCGCTTCGCCGACGACCATGACGTCCGGCCTACGCCCGACACCAGCTATAAATTCGTCACCCACGCGCCCGACGGCTGGCAGGGTAAGCGCCCGGTCGTTATCGGCGCGGGGCCATGCGGCCTGTTCGCGGGCTTGATCCTGGCGCAAATGGGCTTTCGTCCGATCATCCTTGATCGCGGCAAGGTGGTGCGCGAACGGACCAAGGACACCTGGGGCCTGTGGCGCCGCGCCGAGCTGAACCCGGACAGCAATGTCCAGTTCGGCGAGGGCGGGGCAGGCACCTTCTCTGACGGCAAACTCTATTGCCGGGTGAAAGACCCGCGCTTCCTGGGCCGCAAGGTGCTGGAGGAATTCGTCGCCGCGGGTGCGCCCGACGACATCCTGTGGGAAGCGCATCCCCATATCGGCACCTTCCGCCTTGTCACCATGGTCGAGGCGATGCGGCGGCAGATCGAATCGCTGGGGGGCGAATATCGCTGGCAGCATCGGGTGGATGATCTGGTGCTGGAACGCACCGGCGAGGGCGAACAGCGCTTGCGCGGCCTCGTCCTCCACGATGGCAGCGTGATCGACACCGACCATGTCGTGTTGGCCGTCGGACACAGCGCCCGGCCGACCTTCGAGATGCTGCACGGCCGCGGCGTCCATATCGAGTCCAAGCCTTTTTCGATCGGCGTGCGGATCGAACATCCACAAAGCTGGGTTGATCGCGCCCGCTACGGCCATTGCGCCGGGCATCCCGATCTGGGCGCGGCCTCCTACAGCCTGGCCCATCATTGCGCCAATGGCCGCACCGTCTACAGCTTCTGCATGTGTCCGGGCGGCCGCGTCGTCGCCGCCACGTCGGAAGAAGGGCGCGTCGTCACCAACGGCATGAGCCAATATAGCCGCGCGGAATTCAACGCCAATTCCGGTTTGGTCGTCGGCATCGACCCGGCGCGCGACTATCCCGACGGGCCGCTGGCCGGGATCGACCTGCAACGGCATTGGGAATCGATGGCCTATGTTGCGGGCGGCTCTTGCTACTGGGCGCCGGGGCAGACCGTGGGCGATTTTCTGGCTCGCCGACCCTCGACGCAGCTGGGCGATGTCGTGCCATCCTACAAGCCGGGCGTGACCCCCACCGACCTGGCGCGCTGCCTGCCCGACTATGTGATAGAAGCCTTCCACGAAGCGCTGCCCGCCTTCGGCCGCCAGATCGCCCATTACGACCATCCCGATGCGGTGATGACGGGCGTGGAAACGCGGACCTCCTCGCCCATCCGCATCACGCGGGGCAAGGATTTCCAGAGCCTCAACGTGACCGGCCTCTACCCGGCGGGGGAAGGCGCGGGCTATGCCGGCGGCATCCTGTCCGCCGCGATCGATGGCATCAAGGTCGCCGAAGCGGTCGCCTGCACCATGGGATAAATGCATATTAAGGATTCGCGCGGGCATGGCGCTTGACGGACCCGCAAGCTTCCGCAACCTTGTGAAGATGACACCGATCGAACGCGCCGCCCGCGCCCTGTGCGCCCTTGACGGCAAGACCGAAGACACAGCCGTAGAAGGGGGGCTATTGTGGCACGGCTACATGGCTCAGGCCCTCGCCGTGATAGAGGCTCTGCATGAACCCAGCGCGTGGATGAGCGAGGCGGGAGCGGAACTGATACAGAATATCAGCCCAGACGAGCCGTTCTCGGCGCATCAGGCCGACGCCGCCAATGTATGGCGCATCATGATCGGCGCGATGAGGAAGGATATTCCCTAAACGGGCGGCCGCAGATGGAACGCGCACGGACTGCACGGGGCCACGGGCGCGTGCCGATCCCATGCGCGCGCCTGCGACGGCAATGGGTCATCATGATGGGAAAATTCTGGATGCCCGACAAGGACTCGAACCTTGATTGACGGAGTCAGAGTCCGCTCTCTTACCATTAGAGGATCGGGCATCAATCCCCAGCGCGTCGCGCTTGGGAGGCCGCAAATAAGCGCGGTTCTGGCGATGGTCAAGGGGTTTGTGAAACGGATCGACGCACTTTTTTGCAAGTCGGCTGCCGATTTTTTCCCGTAAAAAGAAAGCCCGCCGGAGCGCGTGAAGCGTCCGGCGGGCATGAGCTTCTCTCCCTTGCGGGAGCGAATGGCATGGGAGCCGCCACCTATATAGGAAGCGCCTCCCATGCTTTCAAAGGGCTTATTCGCCGTCGCTCTTCAGCAGGTAATCGCCCGCGTCCGCGTCGGTGCCGTGGGTTTCGCCTTCAAGAGCGGCCAGCGGATCATTGCCGATCGCCGCTTCTGGACCCTGCGCCAGTTCGGCCGCACGTTCGGCGGCAGCCGACTTGGGTGCGATCAGGTCCACCTGGCTGGACGCGCGCAGCGCGGCCCGCAGCGCCGCGTCACGCGACGAGGCGGCTACGCGCAGGCGGTTCATGCCGGCGCCGGTGCCCGCCGGGATCAGGCGGCCGACAATGACGTTTTCCTTGAGGCCGACCAGCGTGTCCTTCTTGCCCTGTACCGCCGCTTCCGTGAGGACGCGGGTGGTTTCCTGGAAGGACGCCGCCGAGATGAACGAGCGGGTCTGGAGCGACGCCTTGGTGATGCCCAGCAGCACCGGCTTGCCCGCGGCGGGCGCGAAGCCCGGCTGGAGCTTGGCGTTGATCTCGTCCATCTCCTCGCGGTCGATCTGCTCGCCCACCAGCAAGGTGGTGTCGCCGGATTCGATGATCTCGACCTTTTGCAGCATCTGACGAACGATCGTTTCGATGTGCTTGTCGTTGATCTTCACACCCTGCAAGCGATAGACTTCCTGGATTTCGGCCACCAGATATTCGGCCAGCGGCTCGATACCCAGCACTTCCAGAATGTCGTGCGGATCGGGCGAACCGCCGATCAGGTTGTCGCCGCGCTTGACGAAATCGCCTTCCTGAACGTCGATCACCTTGCTCTTGGGGATCAGATATTCGACCGGCTCGCCGCCATCTTCCGGATTGATGGCGATCTTACGCTTCGCCTTGTAATCCTTCAGGAACTGGACGCGG
This sequence comes from Sphingobium sp. AntQ-1, assembly GCF_028538045.1. NCBI lineage: Bacteria > Pseudomonadati > Pseudomonadota > Alphaproteobacteria > Sphingomonadales > Sphingobiaceae > Sphingobium > Sphingobium sp. AntQ-1. Next base: position 1,211,471 of record NZ_CP117158.1, on the reverse strand, counting down.
CCCGACACCTTGGCAATGATCGCATTGTCCTTGGGCTTGCGGGCTTCGAACAGTTCGGCGACGCGCGGCAGACCACCGGTGATGTCGCGGGTCTTGGCCGCTTCACGGCTGACACGGGCCAACACGTCACCGGCCTGCACCTGGGCGCCATCATCGACCGACAGGGTCGCCCCCACCGCCAGCATGTAGCGGGCGGCTTCGCCGGACTGGTCGTCCAGCAGGGTGAGGCGCGGGCGAAGGTCTTCCTTGGTGCGGGCGGCGCCACGATGTTCCGTCACGACGCGCTGGGCGATGCCGGTGGCTTCGTCGGTCTGCTCGGTCAGCGTCTTGCTGTCGATCAGGTCGACATATTTCACGATGCCGGGCTTTTCCGTGATCACCGGCATGGTGAACGGGTCCCATTCGGCGAAACGCTCGCCCTTCTTGATCGCGTCGCCATCCGCAAACAGGATGGTGGCGCCATAAGGCAGACGATGGGTTTCGCGCTCGCGGCCTTCGCTGTCGATGATCGCGATCTCGCCGTTGCGGGCGAGCGACAGGCGACGGCCCTGCTTGTCGGTGATGGTCGGCATGTCGCGCAGTTCGATCGTGCCGTCCGCCATCGATTCCAGGTTTGACGTTTCGTTGAAATTCGCCGCACCGCCGATGTGGAAGGTCCGCATGGTGAGCTGCGTGCCCGGCTCGCCGATGGACTGCGCCGCGATGACGCCGACCGCTTCGCCGATATTCACCGGCGTACCGCGGGCCAGGTCACGGCCGTAGCATTTGCCGCAAACGCCCATCCGGCTTTCGCAGATCAGCGGGCTGCGGATCTTGACCGCCTGGGTGCCGATGGCCTCGATCTTCGCGATCATCGGTTCGTCCAGCAGGGTGCCGATCGGGATGACGACGCTGCCATCCTTGCTGTCGACGATGTCCTGCGCCGTGGTGCGGCCCAGAATGCGCTCGCCCAGCGAGGCGATGACGCTGCCGCCCTGGACGATCGCCTTCATCTCCAGCGCCTTTTCGGTGCCGCAATCTTCCTCGACGATCGTGCAGTCCTGCGACACGTCGACCAGACGGCGGGTCAGGTAACCCGAATTCGCCGTCTTGAGCGCCGTATCCGCCAGGCCCTTGCGCGCGCCGTGGGTCGAGTTGAAATATTCAAGGACGGTCAGGCCTTCCTTGAAGTTCGAGATGATCGGCGTTTCGATGATCTCGCCCGACGGCTTGGCCATCAGGCCGCGCATACCCGCCAGCTGCTTCATCTGGGCCTGCGAACCACGCGCACCGGAATGCGCCATCATGTAGATCGAGTTGATCTGCGCGAGGCGACCGGTTTGCGGATCCTTGGGCTGGGCCTTGATCTCGTCCATCATGGCGTTCGCGACCTGATCGCCGCAACGGCTCCAGGCGTCGATCACCTTGTTGTATTTTTCCTGCTGGGTGATCAGGCCGTCCTGATATTGCTGCTCGTAATCGGCCACCAGCGCCTTGGTTTCGGCGACGGTGCCTTCCTTGCTGTCCGGGATCACCATGTCGTCCTTGCCGAACGAGATGCCGGCCTGGAATGCGTGACGGAAGCCCAGGCTCATGATGGCGTCGGCGAACAGGACCGTGTCCTTCTGGCCGGTATGACGATAGACCTCGTCGATCACGTCGCCCACGTCCTTCTTGGTGAGCAGGCGATTGACGACGTCGAAGGGCACCTTGTGCGACTTGGGCAGGCATTCGCCCAGCAACATACGGCCCGGCGTGGTTTCGTAGCGCTTGAGATAGGCGTTACCCGCCTCGTCGGTCTGCGGTACGCGGCTGATGACCTTGGAATGCAGCGTGACGGATTTGGTGAAGAGGGCCTGATGCACTTCCTGCATGTCCGACAGCAACATGCCTTCGCCCGGCTCGCCTTCGCGTTCCATCGACAGATAATAGATGCCCAGCACCATGTCCTGCGACGGCACGATGATCGGCTTGCCGTTGGCGGGCGACAGGATGTTGTTGGTGGACATCATCAGCACGCGCGCTTCCAGCTGGGCTTCCAGCGAGAGCGGAACGTGGACGGCCATCTGGTCACCGTCGAAGTCGGCGTTGAAGGCCGAACAGACCAGCGGGTGCAGCTGGATCGCCTTGCCCTCGATCAGCACGGGTTCGAACGCCTGGATGCCCAGGCGGTGGAGCGTGGGCGCGCGGTTCAGCATGACCGGATGCTCGCGGATCACCTCGTCCAGGATGTCCCAGACTTCCTTGCGTTCCTTCTCGACCCACTTCTTGGCCTGCTTCAGGGTCATGGACAGACCCTTGGCGTCGAGGCGGGCGTAGATGAAGGGCTTGAACAGTTCGAGCGCCATCTTCTTGGGCAGGCCACACTGGTGCAGCTTGAGTTCCGGGCCGGTCACGATGACCGAACGACCCGAATAGTCGACGCGCTTGCCGAGCAGGTTCTGACGGAAGCGGCCCTGCTTGCCCTTGAGCATGTCGGACAGCGACTTCAAAGGACGCTTGTTCGCGCCGGTGATGACGCGGCCGCGACGGCCATTGTCGAACAGGGCGTCGACGGCTTCCTGCAACATGCGCTTTTCGTTGCGGACGATGATGTCCGGCGCGCGCAGCTCCATCAGGCGCTTCAAGCGGTTGTTCCGGTTGATGACGCGGCGATAGAGATCGTTCAGATCCGACGTCGCGAAACGACCACCGTCCAGCGGCACAAGCGGACGCAGTTCTGGCGGAATGACCGGGACGACGTCCAGGATCATCCACTCGGGGCGGTTGCCCGATTCCAGGAAGCTTTCGACGACCTTCAGCCGCTTGATGATCTTCTTGGGCTTGAGTTCCGACTTGGTGACGGCCAGCTCGTCCAGCAGGATCTGCTTTTCGCCTTCCAGGTCGAGGTCCATCAGCATCTGCTTGACCGCTTCCGCGCCGATCCCGGCGGAGAAGGCGTCTTCGCCATATTGGTCCTGCGCGTCGAGCAGTTCGTCTTCGTTCAACAGCTGATATTTGTCGAGCGAGGTCAGGCCCGGCTCGATGACGATATAGCTTTCGAAATACAGAACGCGCTCAAGCTGCTTGAGCTGCATGTCGAGCAGGAGGCCGATGCGCGAGGGCAGCGACTTCAAGAACCAGATATGCGCAACCGGGGCGGCCAGTTCGATATGGCCCATGCGCTCGCGGCGCACCTTGCTCACGGTAACTTCGACACCGCATTTTTCGCAGACGATGCCCTTATACTTCATGCGCTTATATTTGCCGCACAGGCATTCATAATCCTTGATCGGACCGAAGATGCGGGCACAGAACAGGCCGTCACGTTCCGGCTTGAACGTGCGATAGTTGATGGTTTCCGGCTTTTTGATCTCGCCAAAAGACCAGGACCGGATGCGCTCTGGCGAGGCGAGGCCGATCTGGATCTGGTCGAAAGTCTCGGCCTTCTGGACCGGGTTCGCGAAGTTGGTCAGTTCGTTCATTTTTTCAGTCCCTCTAGAGGGTAAAGTTCTGGGGTGAAGAAGGGGCAGGGCACTGTCGTCGGGAGACAGCGCCCGAAGCTTCCCTTATTCCGCAGCCAGCGCGACGCCGTCTTCGTCGAGGACCGGGTCCATCGTGGCGAGTTCGACGTTGAGGCCCAGCGAGCGCATTTCCTTGACCAGCACGTTGAAGCTTTCGGGAATGCCGGCCTCGAACGTGTCGTCACCCTTGACGATCGCCTCATAGACCTTGGTGCGGCCGACCACGTCGTCCGACTTCACCGTCAGCATTTCCTGGAGCGTATAGGCCGCGCCATAGGCCTGGAGCGCCCAGACCTCCATTTCACCGAAGCGCTGGCCACCGAACTGCGCCTTGCCACCCAGCGGCTGCTGCGTGACGAGCGAGTACGGCCCAATGGAACGGGCATGGATCTTGTCGTCGACCAAGTGATGCAGCTTGAGCATGTAGATGATGCCCACGGTCACCTTGCGGTCGAACCGATCGCCGGTGCGGCCATCATACAGGTCCGACTGGCCCGACGTGTGCAGGCCTGCCAGCGACAGCATTGCCGACACGTCCGCTTCACGGGCGCCATCGAACACCGGCGTCGCCATCGGGATGCCCCGCTGAAGATGCTCGGCCAGGTCGATGATCTGTTCCGGCGAGCGGCCTTCGATCTGCTCGGCATAGCGCGGACCATAGGAGGTCAGCAGCCGTTCCTTGACCGCGTCGGGCATGTCGCCCGCCGATGGGTTCGGATTGGCCTCACGCCAGTCTTCCAGCGCGTGCTTGAGCTGCTGGCCAAGGCCACGGGCGGCCCAGCCCAGATGCGTTTCGAAGATCTGGCCGACGTTCATGCGCGACGGCACGCCCAGCGGGTTCAGCACGATGTCGACATGGGTGCCATCTTCCAGGAACGGCATGTCCTCCACGGGCAGGATGCGCGAAATGACGCCCTTGTTACCGTGACGGCCGGCCATCTTGTCGCCCGGCTGCAGCTTGCGCTTCACCGCGACGAACACTTTGACCATCTTCAGCACGCCCGGCGGCAGTTCGTCACCACGCTGGAGCTTGTCGACGCGATCCTCGAACTTGTCGACGATCGACTTCACCGCTTCGTCATACTGGCCCTTGATCGCCTCGATCTGGGCCTGGCGGCTGTCGTCCTCGACCGCGAACTTCCACCATTCGTGACGCTCGACTTCGGCCAGCAGGGCTTCGTCGATCACGACGCCCTTCTTGACGCCCTTGGGCGCGGCAGACGCCGTCTGGGTCAGCAGCATTTCGTGCAGGCGGTTGAAGGTCGCCCGGTTGAGGATGGCGCGTTCGTCCTCGCGATCCTTGGCGAGACGGTCGATTTCCTCCCGCTCGATCGCCATGGCGCGCTCGTCCTTGTCGATGCCGTGACGGTTGAACACGCGGACTTCCACGACCGTCCCGGCGACGCCCGGCGGCAGACGCAGGGACGTGTCGCGCACGTCGCTCGCCTTTTCGCCGAAGATGGCGCGGAGCAGCTTTTCTTCCGGGGTCATCGGCGATTCACCCTTCGGGGTGATCTTGCCGACCAGAATGTCGCCCGGCTCCACTTCCGCGCCGATATAGACGATGCCCGCCTCGTCGAGGTTGCGCAGCGCTTCTTCACCGACATTGGGAATGTCGCGGGTGATGTCCTCCGGCCCCAGCTTGGTGTCGCGGGCCATGACCTCGAACTCCTCGATATGGATCGAGGTGAAGACGTCGTCCTTCACGATCCGTTCGGAGATCAGGATGGAGTCTTCGTAGTTATAGCCGTTCCAGGGCATGAACGCGACGAGCGTGTTCCGGCCCAGCGCCAGTTCGCCGAACTCGGTCGAGGGACCATCGGCGATGACGTCGCCGGCTTCGACCAGATCGCCGACCTGGACCAGCGGACGCTGGTTGATGCAGGTGTCCTGGTTCGACCGCTGGAACTTCTGGAGCGTATAGATATCGACGCCCGACTGGCCGGCTTCGATGTCGCCGGTCGCGCGGATGACGATACGGGTCGCGTCGACCTGATCGACGATGCCCGCCCGCTTGGACGCGACCGCCGCGCCGGAGTCACGGGCGACCGTGCCTTCCATGCCGGTGCCCACAAACGGGGCTTCGGCGCGCACCAGCGGCACGGCCTGACGCTGCATGTTCGATCCCATGAGCGCGCGGTTGGCGTCATCATTTTCCAGGAACGGAATGAGCGATGCGGCGACCGACACCAGCTGCTTGGGGCTGACGTCCATCAGGGTGATGTGGTCGCGCGGCGCCATCAGGAATTCGCCGGCTTCGCGTGAGGAGATCAGATCCTCGACGAAATGGCCGTCGGCATCGACTTCGGCGTTCGCCTGCGCGATCGTGTGCTTGGCTTCTTCCATCGCCGACAGATAGACGACGTCGTCGGTGACCTTATTGTCTACGACCTTGCGGTACGGCGTTTCGATGAAGCCATATTTGTTGACGCGGCTGAATGTGGCCAGCGAGTTGATGAGACCGATATTCGGGCCTTCGGGCGTTTCGATCGGGCAGATACGGCCATAATGCGTCGGATGAACGTCGCGGACTTCGAAGCCTGCGCGCTCGCGGGTCAGACCGCCCGGCCCAAGCGCCGACACGCGGCGCTTGTGGGTGACTTCCGACAGCGGGTTGGTCTGGTCCATGAACTGCGACAGCTGCGACGAGCCGAAGAATTCACGCACGGCGGCCACGGCAGGCTTGGCGTTGATCAGGTCGTTCGGCATCACCGTCGACACGTCGACCGACGACATGCGCTCCTTGACGGCGCGCTCCATGCGCAGCAGCCCGACGCGATACTGGTTTTCCAGCAGTTCGCCGACGGAACGGACGCGACGGTTGCCGAGGTTATCGATATCGTCGATTTCGCCCTTGCCGTCCTTCAGGTTCACCAGTTCCTTGACCACGGCGAGGATGTCCTCGACGCGCAGGGTGGTGACCGTGTCTTCGGCGTCCAGGTCCAGGCGCATGTTGAGCTTCACGCGGCCCACAGCCGACAGGTCGTAGCGCTCCGGATCGAAGAACAGACCGGCGAACAGCGCTTCGGCGGTTTCCTTCGTCGGCGGTTCGCCGGGGCGCATGACGCGATAAATGTCGCTCAGCGCCTGGTCGCGATCCTCGGCCTTGTCGGCTTTCAGCGTGTTACGAATCCAGGGGCCGGTGCCGACATGGTCGATGTCGAGCAGTTCCAGGCGGTCGATGCCCGCCTTGTCCAGCTTTTCGAGATTTTCAGGCGACACTTCGTCGCCCGCCTCGATGTAGATTTCGCCGGTGCTCTCGTTGATGAGGTCATAGGCGCTGTAGCGGCCATAGACTTCCTCGGTCGGGATCAGCAGCGTTTCCAGGCCGTCCTTTTCCGCCTTGTTGGCGGCGCGCGGCGAAATCTTGGTGCCGGCGGGGAAGATCGCTTCACCGGTCTTCGCATCGACGATGTCGAAGGCGGGCTTCAGGCCGCGCCAGGCTTCGGCGAGATAGGGGATCACCCAACCGCCTTCACCGCGGACATAGGTCACCTTGTTGTAGAATTCGCCCAGGATATCTTCCGGCGTCAGGCCCAGCGCGAACAGCAGCGCCGTGACCGGCAGCTTGCGCTTGCGATCGATACGGACGTTGACGATGTCCTTGGCGTCGAATTCGAAGTCGAGCCACGAACCACGATAGGGGATGACGCGCGCGGCGAACAGATATTTGCCCGACGAGTGGGTCTTGCCACGGTCATGGTCGAACAGGACGCCCGGCGAACGATGCATCTGCGACACGATGACGCGCTCGGTGCCGTTGACGATGAAGGTGCCGTTGCCCGTCATCAGGGGCATGTCGCCCATGTAGACGTCCTGCTCCTTGATATCCAGGACCGAACGGGTTTCGGTGTCCTGATCGACTTCGAATACGATCAGGCGCAGGGTAACGCGCATCGGCGCCGCATAGGTGATGCCGCGCTGACGGCATTCCTCGACGTCGTATTTGGGGTCTTCCAGCTCATAATGGACGAAGTCCATTTCGGCGGTGCCGGCGAAATCGCGGATCGGGAACACGCTGCGCAGCGTCTTTTCCAGGCCCGACACATAGCCGATCGACGGGTCGGACCGGAGGAACTGTTCATAGCTCTCCCTCTGGACCTCGATCAGGTTGGGCATCTGCACCACTTCGTGGATGTCGCCGAACACCTTTCTGATGCGCTTCTTCGCGCCGGTGTTGCTGATCGGGGGGAGAGCTCTGGTCGCCATGCGTTGTCCTTGCCTTCATTCGTCGCGTTTTTCCGCATCCCAGCGAAAACTCAGTCCAAGCGCGATGGAATAGGGGGTGATTCGCACCCGCCAATCCACGCAAAAAAGTGCGGGCCGGGACTGTCCGATCCGCACTGTCAGCACTTTGTGACCCGCCAAAATTCGCCCAATTCCGCCAGCTTCGCGCGCAATTCGAAGCCAGACCCCGAGCGATCCGGGGGACGGCCTATCCCGTTACGCACAGCGCAGAGGACGACCGGATTGCCGCCGATATAGGCGCTGGCGCCCGGTTTGTGAAGGGGGCAGGTAAGCCGCCAAAACGCCAAGCGTTCAAGGTGTCGCTGTTCTTGTCTCGCCGGCGGGCATGACCGGCGCGATCTTCACCGTTTCGAACCGCCCCTTGCGCCGGACACCGGCCAGCGCTTCGGTGGGCAGGGTGGGGACAATGGTCGGCACGCGCTGGCGCATACATTCCTCCTTCGCCGTCCGCGGCGTCTGCCCGCAATTCCACAGCGCCCGCTGCAAGCCGCTGCCGGCGTTATGGATATAGGCGAAGCTCATCGTCGCCATCTGCGCGTCGCTGAGAGGCAGGCCCGCAGGCGCAGCGCCCGGCCGCCATGCCATGATCCGGCATTCGACCCGCCCGGCGCAGAAGGTCTGCGCCATCGCCGGCCAGCCATCCGCGCCGCCGCTGCCGGCAGGCAGTTCGACCAGAAAGCTCTTCGCCCCCGGCGCGATCGCCATCAGCCGAACCCCCGCCACCGTACGCCCCAGCGAATCCGCGCCGATCGTCTGTTGCGGCCGGGCGGCGAGCGCTGCGGCAGCCTCCGCCGCCGCCACGGTCGGCGGCGGCATCAAGGGGGTATCCGTCCCACCCTGATGCGCAGGCGAGAAGCGCGCGATCCGGCCGATCAGCGGCTCGCCCTTGTCGTCGCTCTGGTGAAATGCGGGGGGCGTCCCCCACCAGCCGCGCCAGCGGAAGAAGAGGTGCGTGCCGACCGCCGCGATCTTGTCCAGGCTGCCGCTCCAATAGGGCACGACCCAGTCGGTATGATAATGGGTGGCGTGGCCGACCGGCTTGTAGACCTTGCCCGCCAGCGCGGCGCGGGCGATCTCGCGCGCGCGGCCCCAAGCGGCCTCGCCCGGCGTGCGGGTCAGCGCCCCGTCGCAACTGAAGGTGAACTGGCATCCGGTGCGCCGTTCCTGTCCCTGAAACACGACACCGCAGACCGTCTTGGGGAAGGCGGGGTGGCGCACGCGGTTCAGCACCACCTGCGCCACCGCCTGTTCGCCCACGGCGTCGTCGCCCGCTTCGAAGATTTCCGCCGCCGCCAGGCAATCGGTCGCACGCGCCAGATCGGTTTCGGAGCCCGAAAAGCGGAAGGGCCGGGCGGCCGGGTTGGGATCGCGCGAAAAGGGGATGGTCGCGTTGAACGCCACCGCCTGGTTCCGCTCCAGCGCGAAGACCTCGACCGGCTCCACTGGCGGCGGCGTGGTGGGGCGTTTCATCAGTCCGGCTTCGACCACGGCCATCCGGCGCGCGCCCGCGTCCGGCCGCGCCCGCGTGTCCCAGGCGGCGGCCAGTGCGGGCAGGCCGACAAACAGGAGTGCCCAGACCAGCCACAGGAAAGGATGCGGCCTGGCCGGGGGAGGTAGGTCGGTCATGCCTCGCTTGCCGCCAATAGCCTATTCGGGCAGGAAGTCGGGCACCGACAGATAGCGTTCGCCGGTATCATAGTTGAAGCCCAGAACCCGGCTGCCCGCGGGCAGTTCCTTCAGCTTCTGCGCGATCGCCGCCAGCGTGCCGCCCGACGAGATGCCGACCAGCAGGCCTTCTTGCGTCGCGGCGCGGCGGGCATAGTCCTTGGCGTCGGCCGGATCGACCTGGATCACGCCGTCCAGCAACTGGGTGTGCAGGTTGGCCGGGATGAAGCCCGCGCCGATGCCCTGGATCGGGTGCGGGCCGGGCTGGCCGCCGCTGATGACCGGGGAGAGGGTCGGTTCGACCGCGAAGATCTTGATCGCGGGCCATGTTTTTTTCAGTACTTCGGCGACGCCGGTGATATGGCCGCCAGTGCCCACGCCGGTAATCAGCGCATCGATCGGCATGTCGGCGAAATCGGCCAATATCTCCTGTGCGGTGGTGCGGACATGCACGTCGATATTGGCGGGATTTTCGAACTGCTGCGGCATCCAGCTACCCGGCGTCTGCGACACCAACTCCAGCGCGCGTTCGATCGCGCCCTTCATGCCCTTTTCGCGCGGCGTCAGGTCGAAGCTGGCGCCATAGGCCAGCATCAGCCGGCGGCGCTCGATCGACATGCTTTCGGGCATGACCAGCACCAGCTTGTAGCCCTTGACCGCCGCGACCATGGCCAGGCCCACGCCGGTATTGCCCGATGTCGGCTCGATGATGGTGCCGCCCGGCTGCAATTCGCCGCTGGCCTCGGCCGCCTCGATCATCGCCAGCGCGATACGGTCCTTGATAGACCCGCCGGGATTGGACCGTTCCGACTTGATCCACACTTCGGTGCCGGCGGGCGCATCGCCGAACAGCCGGTTGATGCGGACATGTGGCGTATTGCCGATGGTTTCGAGAATCGTGGCAGCTTTCATGGGTTTTTCTCCTGGCTGTTCTCTTCTCGCCCGATGTCGGGTGGATCGAAGCTTCGTGCAAGGCGCAATTCGGGAAAGAGTCGCGCCCAGAATAGGGTGATGATGATAGCACCGACGCCGCCGCCGATCACCGCCGCGACAGGGCCGACCAGCGCGGCGAGGAAACCGGACTCCGCCTCGCCCAGTTCGTTGGAGGCAGAGATGGTAAGCTGCGACAGGCTGGACACCCGCCCGCGCATCGCATCGGGCGTGTGCAATTGGACCAGTGACTGGCGCACGAAGACCGACACCATGTCCGCGCCGCCCAGCACCACCAGCGATGCGATCCCCGCCTCGATCGCGATGTCGCGCGGCAGGAAGGCGGTGCAGCCGAACGCGATGGTGGCCAGGCCGAACAGGATGACCGACCCCAGCATCTTCAGCCCCACCTCGGTCTTCATCGGACGGAAGGAGAACCAGAGCGCGGTCGCCGCCGCGCCGATGCCGGGCGCGGCTGCCAGATGGCCCAGCCCGGCCGACCCCACATGCAATATGTCGCGGGCATAGACCGGCAGCAGCGCGGTCGCGCCCGCCAGCAGCACCGCGAACAGGTCCAGCGTGATCGTCGCCAGCACCAGCCGGTTGCCCTTCACATAGGTGAAGCCGTCGATCATCTGGCGTACCGGATGGCGGCTGGTGTCGCGCGGCGGCTGCGGCACCGGCCCGATCAGCAGCATCGCGCCCAGCGCCACGCCATAGAGGATGGCCGCCAGCGCATAGGCGCCCCAAGGGGTGGCGGCATAGGCATAGCCGCCTACCGCCGGTCCCGCGATCATCCCGGCCTGCCACGAGACGCTGGAAATGGCGATAGCGGTGGGCAGCGCGGCTGGTGGCACCAGATTGGGCGCCAGCGCGCCATAGGCCGGGCCGTTGAAGGCGCGGGCGATGCCCACGATCACGGCGATCCCGAAGATCAGCGGCAGGCTGACCCAGCCTTCATAGGTGGCGAAGGCAAGCAGCCCGGCCGCGATCGTCAGCAAGGTGAGCGTCAGCCGGGTGATGATCCGCCTGTCATAATGGTCGGCGACCCATCCGGTGACGGGTGTCAGGAAGAAAAGCGGCAGGAACTGCGCCAGCCCGATCAGGCCAAGCTGCGCCGAAGCGCCTGCGGTCGTCATCGTCTCCCGCGCGATATTATAGGCCTGCCACGCCAGCACGATCATCATGCTGTATTGCGCCAGCACGGCGCACAGCCGTCCCGCGAGATAGGCCCGGAAATTGCCGAAATGCAGGGGGTGGCGAGGGGAGGGGGCAGCCGTCATGGCCACGGCTTTAGCGGCGCTTATATTGCCGAAGCAACAGGGGTGCGGCCCACCATGTAACAAGATTTGCTTTGCGACCTATGAGCGGGGCGGGCGGCGATCCATCGCTCCGCCCCACATAGCCGATCAGCGTTGCAACAGCACGCCGCTGACCGATCCGTTGCGCACGGAGCAGACGAAGGGTACGACCCCGCCCTCGGCAAAGCCGATCTCGCCCTCCACCTCCCATCCGGTCGCCATGGTGCTGGCGCGGGGTCGACCGATGAGCTTGCCGTTGGGGCCGGCCTGGTACAGCGCCTTGGCCGCGCAGGCGTCGCGTGCGGCGGCGGCCGTTGCGATCGCGCCATAGCCTGGCGAGGCATAGGGCGCGCGCCGGGCGTCGCGCTCGGCCTGCCGGTCGCGCGCGATGTCGCTGGCGATCGCAGCGCCGATGACATGATGGGGATCAATCGTCTGGGCGTGGAGCGGGCTGGCCGCGACCAGCGCTACTACTGTCCAAATCGCTGTCTTTTGCATGACGCACCGCCTCCCTGCCGGTAGACCAGCATAGCCTATTTGAACAGGCTGCCCAATATGCCGCGGACCAGTTTGCCGGCGATCCCGCCGGACGAGGATTTGCGGCTCGTGCCGCCGAACACGGCGCGGCCCAGTTCGTTGGCGACTTGCCTTCCGACCGATGAGCCCGCCGCCCGCGTGGCCGACTGGATCGCTTTGTCGAAAGCGCTGGGCTTGGCCGCTTCGCGCGCCTCCACCGTTTCGCGCCGGGCCTGCGCCTTCAATTCTGCCTCGCGCTGCTTCGCCTCGATCTTGGCTTGGGCGGCGGCGGTTTTGTCGGCCTCTGCCTGCGCCTTTTGCGCCTGCGCTGCCGCAGCGGCGGCCTGCCCGCGTGCGGCCAATATCTCTTCAGCCGATTCGCGATCGACTGCGTCGTCATATTTGCCGGCGACCGGCGAGATCGACTGGATGATCGCCCGCTCCTTGGCATCCAGCGGTCCCAGCCGCGACCGCGGCGGCGCGATCAGCGTGCGTTGGACGATGCCGGGCGACCCGTCCTCCTGCAGCAGCGAAACCAGCGCTTCGCCGACCTTCAACTCCGTGATCGCCGTCTCGACGTTCAGATCGGGATTGATGCGGAAAGTTTCGGCCGCCGCCTTGATCGCCCGCTGGTCGCGCGGGGTGAAGGCGCGCAGCGCATGTTGCACCCGGTTGCCCAGCTGCCCGGCGACATCCTCTGGAATGTCGATCGGGTTCTGGGTCACGAAATAGACGCCTACGCCCTTGGACCGGATCAGGCGCACGACCTGTTCGATCTTGTCGGTCAGCGCCTTGGGCGCGTCGTCGAACAGCAGATGCGCCTCGTCGAAAAAGAAGACCAGCTTAGGCTTGTCGGGGTCGCCGACTTCCGGCAGCGTCTCGAACAATTCCGACAACAGCCATAGCAGGAAGGTCGCGTAGAGTTTGGGGCTCTGCATCAGCTTGTCGGCGGCCAGCACGTTCACGTAACCGCGCCCTTTTTCGTCCACCTGCAGCATGTCGTGGATGTCGAGCGCGGGTTCACCGAAGAAATGGTCGCCGCCCTGGCTTTCCAGTTGCAGCAACTGCCGCTGAATCGCGCCGACGCTGGCCTTGGTGACATTGCCGTAGCGGGCCGACAGCGTATCGGCATTTTCCGCGCAATAGGCCAGCATCGCCTGCAAATCGCCCAGATCGAGCAGCAGCAGCCCTTCCTCATCGGCATATTTGAAGGCGATGGACAGCACGCCTTCCTGCGTTTCGTTGAGGCCCATCAGCCGCGCGAGCAGCAGCGGCCCCATCTCGCTGACGGTGGTGCGGATCGGATGGCCCTGCTCGCCATAGAGATCCCAGAAGATCGCCGGATTATCGGCATAGCTATAATTGCTGATGCCGATTTCCGCCGCGCGCGCCACCAGCTTGTCGGCATTTTTGGCGGTGGGGGAACCGGCCATGGATATGCCGGCAAGGTCGCCCTTCACGTCGGCCAGGAACACCGGGACGCCAAGCGCGGAAAAACTCTCGGCGATTCCCTGCAAGGTCACGGTCTTGCCGGTGCCGGTCGCGCCTGCGATCAGCCCATGACGGTTGGCGCGGCGCAGGTTCAGCATCTGCGGAACGCCGCCTTCCTTCTCCGGTGCGCCCAGGCCGATGAAGATACCGTCGCTCATTGCTGCAACTCCGAAAAGAAAAACCCGTTCGCCCTTAGCCTGTCGAAGGACCTTTCTGTTCTTCAGGGGAAGAAGAAGGCTTCGACAGGCTAAGCCCGAACGGGTCTGATAGGATGTCCTCACTCTACCGGGCTAGGACGGTTCGGCAAGCGCCGCTTACTTGTCGCGCAGACGTACCGGCAGGAAGATGGCTGGCTGACCCCGCCGCAGCACCTGAAGCAGGATAGCGTTGCGGCCCTGGGCCGCCACCGCCTTCGCCTGCGCGTCCAGCTCCGCCTGGCTTGCGACCGGGCGGTTGTTGGCGCTGATGATGACATCGCCGCGGCGCAGGCCCTTGGCTCCCGCGTCAGTCGACCCATCGACCGCCGTGATGACGACGCCCTTCGTGTCGGCGGCGATGCCGAGCTGGCGGATGATGCCCGGCGTCAGCGGGATCGCCGAGATGCCCAGCGCCTGCTGTGTCGCTTGCCCCGGATTCTGGTCCTGCTGGCTGAAATCTTCGTCGCCTTGCGGTTGGGCGAAATTGTTCAATTCGTCTTCGGACGGACGCTCGCCGACAACGGCGGTGACGGTCTGCCGCTGGCCGTTGCGGATCAGGATGATCGGCACGCGCGCGCCGATGTCCTGGTTGGCGACGATCGAGGATAGATTCTGGTCTGCGGTCACTTCCTGGCCGGCAACGCTGACGATCACGTCGCCCGCCTTGATCCCGGCTTTTTCAGCGCCCTTGCCCGGCTCCACGCCTTGGACGAATTCGCCACGATTCTTGGCGAGGCCGAGCGAGTCGGCCAGGTCTTCGCCCAGCGGGCTGATCTGCACGCCCAGATAGCCGCGCTTGATCGCCTGGCCCTTGCGCAACGTATCGACGATCGGCGCCGCCTGTTCCGAGGGAATCGCGAAACCGATGCCCACATTGCCGCCCGACGGCGACAGGATCTGGCTGTTGATGCCAATGACATTACCGCGCATGTCGAACATCGGGCCGCCGCTATTGCCCTGGTTGATGGACGCATCTGTCTGGATGAACTTGTCATAGGTGCCGCCGGTGCCACGATGCAGGGCGGAAATGATACCCGCCGTGACCGTACCCGAAAGGGCGAAGGGGTTGCCGATCGCGACAACCCAGTCGCCCACACGCGCCTTGCTGCTGTCGCCGAACTTGACGAAGGGCAGGGGCTTTGGCGATTCTATTTTCAGCACCGCCAGGTCCGTCGCAGGGTCGCGCCCAACCAGCTTGGCGGAAAACTCCTGCTTGTCGGTCATGGTGACCGTGATCGAATCGACGCTTGCGCCTTCAGCGCCGGCAGACACCACATGATTGTTGGTGACTATATAACCGTCGGCGGAGATCAGGAAGCCCGATCCCAGCGATTGCGCCTGCCGGGTCTGGGGCTGTCCACCCTGACCCTGACCGAATAATTCGCCAAATGGCGTGCCGGCGAAAGGATTCTGCACCTTCACCCGCTGCTTGGTGGAGATATTGACCACGGCGGGTTGCAGTTTCTCGACCATGTCGGCCAGGCTGGCCGGCGCACCCGCGGGCGCCGCAGCCGTGAGGCCTTCATTCTGCGCGGTCTGCGCCCCGACATTGGAACTGGTCGTGACCGCAATGGCGGTGCCGCCGAGCAGCAGGGCGCCGGTGATGGCATAAGCGTAACGCACTCGTGACGGTCCTCTTCAAAGCTTCATGGTAAGGAAGGCGGGACTTTTAGGAAGCCCTCAGATGCTCCGCCTTGCCTTAACCCTCATTGAATGACGCTGGTTCCGTAATGATCTCCGGGGGATCATGACGAAAGTTTAACGTCGTCCCTGAAATTGCCGCAGGAATTCATTGTCCGGCGACAGGATGATGTTGGTCTGGCCCGGCCGATCGGGCGCGAAGGTGTAGCGATAGCTCTGCATCCCGCGATAGAAATCGTAGAAGGACGGGTCCTTCCCGAAGCTCTCGGCATAGATGCGCGCAGCGTTGGCGTCGGCTTCCGCGCGGATGATCTGCGCCTGCTTGGCGCCTTGGGCGCGGATGGTCAGCGCTTCCTGCTCGCGCGCGGTGCGCATCCGGGTGAAGGCGCTTTCCAGCGGCGTGCCGTCGGGCAGATCGGCGCGCTTGATCCGCACGTCGACGATCTCGGCGCCATATTGGCGCGCGACCCGGTCGAGGCCCGCCTCGATATTCTGCATCACCTGGCCGCGTTCGGGGCTGAGCAGCGCGGCGAAGGGCCGCTTGCCCAGTTCGTTGCGCAGCGCGGACCCCAGGATCGGGCGCAGCGCCTCGCCGACCCGCTCTTCGTTGCCCGCCGCGATATACATGCGCAGCGGATCGACGATGCGATAGCGGGCGAAAGCGTCGACCTGAAGCCGCAACTGGTCAGTCGACAGCACTTGCTGCCGCTCCATCTCGACCGACAGCACACGCTTGTCGATCCAGACGATCTGATCGACGAACGGCCAGCGCCAGATGATGCCGGCGCCGGTGTTGCCGAAACTTTCGTTGGGGCGATAGCGGTTGATGATCGCCTTGGGATCGCCGAAGCGGACGACCACGCCCTGTTTGGTTTCGGGCACGATCGCCACGGTGCTGCCGACCATGATCAGCAGGGCGAGCAGGATCAGCGCGAGGGCGACGGGATGGCGCAATATGCCGGGCATCACTGGCCTCCCGTGCTGGTGGCGTCTGGCGTCGGGGTGGGCTGCGCCCGGCGCTTGATTTCGGGCAGCGGCAGATAGGGCGTCACATTACCGCCCTCGACGATGGTCTTGTCGACGTTCGACAGCACGCCCTCCATGGTTTCATAATACATGCGGCGGCGGGTCACGTCGGGCGACAGCTTATATTGCTCATAGACCTTGTCGAAAGCCGCGGCCTCGCCCTGCGCCTTGGCCGTCACCTGTTGGGCGGCGGCGCGCGCTTCGTTCAAGTAGGTCTGCGCCGTCTGCTGCGCGGCGGACACCGCCTTGAACGCATCGTTGACGGCGGTCGGCGGGTCGGCCTGCTTGATCGCGACGCCCTGGATGCGGATGCCCGACTTGTAGCCGTCCAATATCTCCTGCATCCGCAATTCGACCTGCTGTTCGATCGCGGTCCGCCCGGCGCCCAGCGCATCGTCCAGGCTGACGCTGGCGAGCACGGAGCGCATCGCGCTTTCGGCGACTTCGCGCACGCTCGCGTCCGGGTCCGACAGCTGGAACAGATAGAGTTCCGGGTTGCGGATGTTCCAGCGCACCGAATAAGCGAGATCGATGATATTCTGGTCCCCGGTCAGCACCAGATTTTCGCTCTCCGCACTGGCGGAGCCGATATCGATGGTGCGGATTTCCTCGACATCGACCGTCGTCACCGCCTCGAACGGGGCGGGCATGGTCAGGCTGATGCCGGGTGTCAGGGTGCGGCTATATTTGCCGAGCAGGGTGACGACGCCGCGCTCCTGCGGGCCGACGCGATGGAAACTGGTCAGGACCAGCCACAATATCACAACCAGGGCGATGGCGATCGGCCAGAGCGCCTTGCCCGACGCGCGCGGGGGAAGCCCGCCGAAGCCACCGCCATTCCCGCCGCCGCCCTGGCCAAAGCTTTCGCGGCCGCGGCGCAGTAGTTCTTCGATGGCGGATGGCCCCTTCTGGCCGCCGGACGGTCTGCCCGGCTGGGTCCACGGATTGCGCGGGCCGCCGTCGCCGCCACCCCTCTGTCCGTCCCCTTCGGGTCCGTCATTCTTGCCGCCCCAGGGGCCTTGGACCATCGCTGCGATCGCGGGCATCCACCCGAACATTCTTCTCATGCCACCTTCTATAGGAAGGCTCTTCTCCGAAAAACAGTGCAAATGCCTGCGATTATTTCCTACAGGGCATGGCCATGACCGATCTTGCCGATTTCTCCGCCCGTCTGACCGCCCTGACCGACGGCCGCGCCAGCGCGCCGCGGCTCAAGGAAGGGGTGATGACCATCGCCCTCGACGTGGGTGGACTGGACCCCGACCGGCGCGAAGGGCTGGCCGCGGCGATCCGCGAAGGCGCGCTGACCGTGCCCGGCGTCACCGACGTCCGCATCGCCATGACCGCGGAGCGAAAGCCCGCAGAAACGCCGCCCGCCAAGGCGCCGCTGCGCATTCTGGCCGTCGCGTCGGGCAAGGGCGGGGTGGGCAAATCCACCCTGTCGGCCAATCTCGCCGTCGCGCTGCACCGGCTCGGACTGAAGGTCGGGCTGGTCGACGCCGATATTTACGGCCCGTCGCAGGCGCGATTGATGGGGAGCGAAGATCAAAAGCCGCAAGCCCGCGACAAGAAGCTGATTCCCGTCACCGGCGCGCTGGGCATCCCGATGCTGTCGATGGCGCATCTGGTGGAGCCGGGCAAGGCGCTGGCCTGGCGCGGGCCGATGGTGGGCAATGCGCTGACGCAGCTGATCGATGCGGAGTGGGGCGAGACGGAATTGCTGGTCGTCGACATGCCGCCCGGCACCGGCGACATCCAGTTGACCATGGTGCAGAAGCACAAGCCCGCCGGCGCGGTGATCGTGTCCACGCCACAGGATCTGGCGCTGATCGACGCCACCCGCGCGGTCAGCCTGTTCCATCAGGCCGGGGTGCCGATGGTCGGCCTGGTCGAAAATATGGCCGGCTATGCCTGTCCCCATTGCGGCGAAGTCTCCGATCCGTTCGGCCATGGCGGCGCGGAAAGCACGGCTGGCGACCTGTCCATGCCCTTCCTTGGCCGTGTGCCCCTGGCGATCGACATCCGTCGCCGCTCGGACGCGGGCGATCCGCCGGCGGCGGGCGAGGGCGTCCATGCCGACGCCTTCCACGCCATCGCGCGCAAGGTTGCCGACTGGCTTAAGGCATCGGCCTGATTATAGCGCCCGGTCGCGCCGGGAAAGGAACGTCTTGCGTCCGCCCGCGTCTTCCCCATCTCGGTCGCAAAGGAGATACGCCATGCCGCTCACCGCCCCGCAGGACATCGCCGCCTTGTTGTCGGAAATCCGCACCATCGCGCTGGTCGGCATTTCCGATCGCCCGGACCGCCCCAGCTATGGCGTGATGAAATTCCTTCAGGACCATGGCTATCGCGTCCTGCCGGTCAATCCGCAGATCGCCGGTGAGCATGTCCATGGCAAATTTGTCTGGGGCCGCCTGTCCGACATCGGCGTGGCCGTCGACATGGTCGATATCTTCCGTCGCAGCGAAGCGGCGGGGGAGGCGGTGGACGACGCCATCGCCGCCGGGGCCAAGGCGGTGTGGATGCAACTGGGCGTCGTCAACGAAGCGGCGGCGGCGCGCGCCGAAGCGGCCGGGTTGAAGGTGGTGATGGATCGTTGTCCCGCGATCGACATCCCCCGCCTCGGCCTTGCGCCGATAGGTGCCGATTAACGCTAGGCAGCGCGCGCCTGCGGTTCTATCAGGCTGGCATGGCGCGCACCCCGCGGAAGCAATCCGGCAAACATCAGGGCATCAACCGGCGCACGCTGCTGATCGGCGGTGGCGCAGCGGCGGGGCTGCTGCTCGCCTGGGGCGTATGGCCGCGCAGCTACCAGCCCAATCTCAACGCCGGTCCCGGCGAAACCATCGTCAACGCCTTCCTGAAGATCGATGCATCCGGCCAGATCATCGTCGTCGTGCCGCAAACCGAAATGGGGCAGGGCGTCACCACAGTCCTGCCACAGATATTGGCCGACGAACTGGGCGCGGACTGGCGCACAGTCGCGGTGCAGAGCGCGCCGATCAGCCCGCTCTACGCCAACACCCTGCTGGCGCGCGCATGGCTCGCGAGCGACTGGACGCGGCTGCTCGGTGACGCTGGCGACTGGGCGATCGGCCAATATGCGACGCGCGGCGCGCTGATGCTGACCGGCGGTGGCACCTCCGTCCCGATGTTCCGCGACGCCTATCGCGATGCTGGCGCGGCTGCCCGCGTGCTGCTGTGCAAGGCGGCGGCGGCGCGCTGGGCCATTCCCTGGGAAAGTTGCGACATTCAGGATGGCATCATCTCCGACGGCGGCGCGCGCCGCACGAAGATCGGCGATGTGGTCGCGGATGCCGCCCGGTTCGACCTGCCCGATATCCTGCCCTATCGCCAGGGGCAGGATGGCCGCCTGTCCGGGCAGGATCTGCCGCGGCTCGATACCCCGTCGAAGATCGACGGCAGCCATAATTTCACCGCCGACATTCGTCTGCCCGACATGGTCTATGCCTCGATCCGGCAGGGACCGATCGGCGACGCCCTGCTGGCCGGGCTGGACGAGCGCGCCGCCGGCAGCGTCACCGGCTTCCTCAAGCTCGTGCGGCAGGAACGCTGGGTCGCCGCGGTCGCCAGCAACTGGTGGGCCGCGAACAAGGCGCTCGACCTGTCCGACCCGGTCTTCACGCTGCGCGGCGTGCCGGTCAGCAGCGGTGGCATAGACGACGCGCTGGAGGCGGCTTTTGCGGGGTCGGACGGCCGCCGCCTCTATGCCCAGGGCGATCTGGCCCCGGTGTTCGAGGGGGCGACCATCCTCGCCAGCGAATATCAGGTCGATGCCGGGCTGCATCTGGCGCTCGAACCCCAGTGCGCCACCGCCCGCGTCACCGACGACGGCGCGGAAATCTGGATGGCGACGCAGGCGCCCGGCCTCGCCCGCGCGGCGATCGCCGATGCGCTGGGCCTGCCGGAACGGGCGGTGACGCTCTATCCGCTCCATGCTGGCGGGTCGTTCGGCCGCAGGATGGATTGGGATGCCGGGGTGCAGGCGGCGCTGCTGGCGCGCGACATGGGGCGGCCGGTGCAACTCCTCTGGTCGCGGTTGGAGGATGTGGTCCAGGATCGGCCGAGCGCCCCCGCCCACGCCCGCATGGCGGCCAAGCTCGGCCGCAACGGCGCGATCGAAGGCTGGCTGGCGAAGGTCGCCGCGCCTTGCGCGCTGACGCAGACATGGGCGCGGATCGCGGACGGCGTCTTACCGCACGTTGCGGCGGCGGACGCCGCGGACAGGGCGACCCGGCGGGCCGTCGCCGGCATGGCCCCGCCCTATGCCATTCCTAATTGGGCGGTCGATCATTTCCCGACCGATGTCGGCCTGCCGCTCGGCTTCACCCGCGGTAATGCGCATCTGCACAGCGCTTTCTTCACGGAAAGTTTCGTCGATGAACTGGCGCATCTGTCGGGGATGGAGGCCATGTCCTTCCGCATCCAGATGCTGGGCGGCAATCCGCGCCTGGCCCATTGCCTGTCGACCGCGGCGTCGATGGGCGGCTGGCAGGGCGGCATAGCGGGCAGCGGGCAGGGGCTATCCGCCCATATGATGGACGGCGCCTATGCCGCCATCATGGTGGAGGCGGCGATGAACGGCGATAAGCTCAGCGTCAGCCGCATCGTCGCTGCGGTCGATGCGGGCGATCAGGTCAATCCCGACATCGCCCGCCAGCAAATAGAAAGCGGGCTGGTCTATGGCCTTGCCTACGCCATGGGCGCATCCGTCCCTTATGAACGCGGCCTGCCCACCCGCGCTATCCTTGGCCGCATGAACCTGCCGCGCCTCGCCGACATCGGCGAAGTCACGGTGGAACTGATGCGCAGCACCGCCGATCCGGCCGGGGTCAGCGATCTGGCAGCGCCGCTCGTCGCCCCCGCCATCGCCAACGCCCTGTACACATGGACAGGTCAGCGTATGCGCAGCCTGCCGCTAGTGGGAGCCGCATGAACCAGCCCGCCAATCATCCCGTCATTGCCACGCCCAAGGTCGGCGTGTTGCTCATCAATCTCGGCACGCCCGATGCGCCCGATCCAAAATCGGTGCGTCGCTATCTGGCGGAATTTCTCTCCGACCGGCGCGTGGTGGAGATTCCGCAACTCCTTTGGCAACCGATCCTGCGCGGCGTGATCCTCACCACCCGCCCGAAGAAATCCGCCCACGCCTATCAACAGGTGTGGACGCCGGACGGCTCGCCGCTGGCGGTCCATACCGGCGCCGCCGCCCATGCGCTGCAACAGGCGATGGGGCAGGGCGTGGTGATCGACTGGGCGATGCGCTACGGCAATCCGGCCATTGCGGCGAAGCTGGCGGCGATGAAGGCGCAGGGCTGCGAACGCATCCTGCTCGCGCCGCTTTATCCGCAATATAGCGCCGCTACCACCGCGACCGCCAATGACGCGGCCTTCGCCGCCTTGGCCGCAATGCGCTGGCAACCCGCCATTCGCACCTTGCCGCCCTATCATGACGATCCGGCCTATATCGCCGCGCTCAAGGCGTCGATCGACCGGCATGTCGCCGCACTCGACTTCGTTCCCGACGCGCTGCTCGCCAGTTTCCACGGCATGCCCGAACGCACTTTGCATCTGGGCGATCCCTATCATTGCCAATCGGTCAAGACGGTCCGCCTGCTGCGTGAAGCCCTGTCTCTGAAAAACCCGCCGCTGCCGGTCCATATGAGCTTCCAGTCGCGCTTCGGTCGCGCCAAATGGCTCGAACCGGAAACCGAAGCTACGCTCGCCAAATTGGTGAAGGAAGGTGTCCGCAATATTGCTGTGGTCACACCGGGATTCGCGGCGGATTGCCTTGAAACCCTAGAGGAAATCGCCCTGCGTGCGAAAGATGTTTTTTTGGCCCAAGGTGGCGAAAAATTTGCCCTTTTGCCCTGTCTAAACGCATCAGCGGAAGCTATCACTCTGTACGACAGGCTTGTGAGCCGCGAACTTTCGGGTTGGATCAACTGACCCGGTTGCAGGAAGAGGATACGCATATGTCGAGAGTGGCGATCGTGACCGGCGGAACGCGCGGCATCGGCGAGGCGATCAGCCTGGCTTTGCAGGAGATGGGCTATACCGTCGCCGCCAACTATGGTGGCAATGAGGAGAAGGCGAAGGCCTTTACCGACAAGACCGGCATCGCGACCTTCAAATGGGACGTCGGCGATCACCAGGCTTGCCTCGACGGCTGCGCCGCGGTGACCGAAGCGTTGGGTCCGATCGACATCGTCGTCAACAATGCCGGCATCACCCGCGACGGCGTGCTCGCCAAGATGAGCTTCGACGATTGGAATGAGGTGATGCGCATCAACCTCGGCGGTTGCTTCAACATGTCGAAGGCGACCTTCGGCGGGATGCGGGAACGCGGCTGGGGCCGGATCGTCAATATCGGTTCGATCAACGGCCAGGCCGGACAATATGGCCAGGTCAACTATGCCGCCGCCAAGTCGGGCATTCACGGCTTCACCAAGGCGCTGGCGCAGGAAGGCGCCAAGTCCGGCATCACCGTCAACGCGATCGCGCCCGGCTATATAGACACCGACATGGTGGCCGCGGTCCCCGCGCCGGTGCTGGAGAAGATCGTCGCCAAAATCCCGGTCGGCCGCCTGGGCCAGGCCAGCGAAATCGCGCGTGGCGTCGCCTTCTTCTGTAGCGAGGAAGGCGGCTTCGTGACCGGCAGCACCTTGTCGATCAACGGCGGCCAGCACATGTATTGATGATGACGGGCGACCCTGACCATCCTTCGGGGTCGCCCTTCGCGCCGCCGGTCAAGCGGAGCGTGACCATTGCCGGACACCAGACTGCGATCAGCCTGGAGCCGATCTTCTGGGACGCCTTGCGTACCCATGCCTTGCGGCAAAATCTTCCGATCAACGCGCTGGTCGCCCGTATCGATGCTGCGCGGTTGGCCGCGCCGCATCCGCCCAATCTGGCCAGCGCCATCCGGTGCTGGCTGTTCGCTGGACATTTTGCGACAACGATAAGAATTATTCGCAATAGCGTTGACTCTGAGAAGGACTCTCAATAGCAGGCCCCCAACGACTAAAAGGGGATCTGAAACTATGTCGAAATCGGTGAGCATGACCTCGTTTCTGGCGATGGGTTGCGTCGGCGTGATGGCTTTTGCGACGACTGCGAACGCGCAAGAGGCGGAGCAGGGGCCCCGTCTGGGCGGCATGACCGTCACGGACACCGCAATCGAGGACGCTCCGGCCCGGCAGGAAAGCCCCAAGGCGACCCGCCCCGTCCGCGACACGCCGCAGACGATTACCATCCTGACCAACACCGTGATCGAGCAGCAGAATCTGTTGACGCTGCGCGACGTGTTGTCGACAGTGCCCGGCATCACCTTTGGCGCGGGCGAAGGCGGCGGGGGCTATGGCGACAGCATCACATTGCGCGGCTATTCGGCCAATACCGACATCACCACCGACGGCGTGCGCGACAGCGCCCAGTACAGCCGCACCGACAGTTTCAACACCGAACAGATCGAAGTCACCAACGGCGCCAATTCGGTCACCGCCGGGTCCGGCTCTGTCGGCGGTTCGATCAATATCGTGACCAAGCGGCCCAAAGCCGACACGCAGGTCGTCGCCAATGCCGGCATCGGCACCGACAATTATTATCGCGCCGCGATCGACGCCAATGTTCGCGCCAGCGAATTCATCGCTTTTCGCATCAATGCGATGGCGCACAAGAATGACGTGCCGGGCCGCGATGTCGAGGATTATAAACGCTGGGGCGTGGCACCGTCGATCACCTTCGGCATCGAAAGCCCGACCCGCCTGACGCTGCAATATCTGCATCAGGAAGACGAAAATACCCCCCAATATGGCGCGCCCTATGTGGCCGCGCTGGGCGGTTTGCTGCCGGGCGCCGACAGCACCGACTATTTCGGTTATCGCAATGTCGATACGCAGGAAACCAATGTCGATCAGCTGACGGCCATTTTTGAACATGATTTCAGCGATACGGTCAGTATCCGTAACCTGACCCGCTGGCAAGATGTGACCCAGTTCACCGTCGTCAATCCGCCACAGGGCACCTATTGCCTGGCCAACGGAGCACTGCCCAATGGCGATGCCTGTCCTGCGACGGTTCCGGCCGGTTATTATCTGCCCAGCGGCCCACGCGGGACCACCCGCGATTCGCGCAACCAGCTCGCCTTCAACCAGCTCGACCTGCGGGCTGTGGCGAACACCGGCGGGATCGAACATACGATCGTGTTGGGTACGGCGGTGACGTGGGAGAAATATGACCTCCGGTCGGGCAACAGCCTGCGCAATGCGGACGGCACGGCAGCTTTCAGCGCTTATCCGCTGATGAACGTCGCCAATCCCAACGCGATCGTGACCGGCCCGGACGGTTTCACTTATGGCAGCAACATCTATACCGGCCCAGTCAACTTCATCCCGACGGCGGCGCAGACCGGCGAGCTGGAAAATTACGCTGTCTATCTGTTCGACACGATGAAGCTGACCGACCAGTTCGAGCTGACCGGCGGCCTTCGCTATGAAAAGAACAAGGGCAGCTATCGCGCCGACACGATCGTCGGCGCAACCGCCACCAGCATGGGGACGGTGACGCCCGGCACGACCTTCCGCAACGAGGATGACCTGTTTTCCTACCGCGTCGGCCTCAATTACAAGCCGGTCGAAGCGATCAGCCTCTATGCCGCCTATGGCAACAGCAAGACCCCGTCCAAGACTTCGGTCAATGGATCCTGCACCGCGGCGTCGTGCAACGTGAAGCCGGAATCGGCGGTCAATTATGAAATCGGCGCCAAGGCGGAATTGGGCGAAGGCGTTCTGCTGACGGCAGCGCTGTTTCGCAACGAGCGTAGCAATTTCCGCGTGACCGGCATCGTGAGCGACGACAATCCGCTGGGTGAAATGCAGTTGGACGGCAAGTCGCGGGTCGATGGCGTCGCGCTGGGCGTCAATGGCCAGATCACGCCCAATTGGACCGTCACCGCCAATTATACCTACCTGGACAGCAAGATCATCCAGAGCGTCGCGGATGGGGAGGTCGATCCGCTGTCGGGTGCGGAACTGACCAATGTGCCGACACATTCGGGCAGCTTCTTCACCACCTATGCGCTGCCCTTCGGCCTGAAAATCGGCTATGGCTTCACCTATCAGGGCAAGTTCGATCTCAATTCGGCGACGACCGGCGCCATCTATCAGGTGGATGATTATCTGATCCACAATGCGATGCTGGCCTATGACTTCACGCCGGGTCTGTCCGCCCAGCTCAATGTGAAGAATTTCACCGACAAGACCTATTATACTGGGGTTCGCAACGGCGCGCAGACGTCGGCCCAGTGGGCGCGGGTCGGAGAAGGACGGGCGGCGATCCTGACTCTGGGCTATAAATTCTGATCCAATCCCCCGGTCCAACCGGCCGGGGGGGCAGGATGGGCGGCGACAGGCTCCGGTTTGCGCCAGCGTCCCTGCATGGCCCGATCGAAAGCCTTCGCAAACATCGCAATTGATTCGCATTAGGCTTCACGCTATTGCGAACCGCCACAGGGTCACGCAAAGGGAGGCACTGGCATGTTGCAGGCGGCCAGCCAGCCGATTGAGGATTATGATGGTGCGCCGGAGCAGGTCGTCGCCCTCGCGCCTGTTGCAGCCCTGCCTCCGTCGGCCTCCGTGGCGTCTTCCGCCGATCGCTATGGCGCCCGGTCCCGCCCCAACGTCCCGGCCATCGTCGCCATCCTGGTCGTCCACGCATTGTTGATCGGCGCATTGATTCAGGTGCGCAACCACGTGCAGCGGACGGAGGCGGCCAAGCTGACGGTGGTGAACCTGTCGCCGCCGCCCCCTCCGCCGCCCGCAGCGGAAACGCCCCCGCCGCCGCCTTCCGCGCCGCAAGTGGTCGCGCCGCCGCCGATCGTGCAGACGCCGGCGCCGCCGGTGCCAACCGTCCAGACATCGCCCGAACCCGTGCCCGTGCAGGCGGCCGCGCCGGTCACCGTCATCGCGCCGGGACCAAGCACGTCGGTCGCCGCGCCGCCGGCCCCGCCCAGCATGGTGCAGGGCGGCGATCTGGGCGCCCAGATGGTCGCGGGCAAGCCGCCCCGCTATCCCATCGACAGCCGCCGCAAGCGCGAGCAGGGGACGGTGGTGCTGACCATCACCCTAGCAATGGATGGCGGGGTGGAGAGCATCGTCGTCAGCCAGAGCAGCGGTTTCGCCCGGCTCGACGATGCCGCCAGGGATGCGGTCAAGGGCTGGCGCTGGAAGCCGACCATCCGGGGCGGGCAGCCGGTCCGAGTTCGGGGCGTGGTCGAAATCCCTTTCATTCTGCGCACCGATGCCGCCTAACGGACACGCTTTTTCATGTTGATCGCCATCCCCGACCTGATCGACCCCGCTGGCGTCGCCGCTATCCGTGCCATCATCGACGCTGGTGATTGGGTGGATGGCAACATCACGTCAGGCCATCAGTCGGCGTTGGCCAAGCGCAACCTGCAATTGCCCGAAGATTCGCCTGCCGCGCAAGAGGCGCAGCAGATCGTCTTCGATGCCGTTGGCCAAAACCCGCTGTTCATCGCGGCGGCGCTGCCGCAGCGCATCTTCCCGCCGCTGTTCAACAGCTATGCCGGTGGGCAGGCGTTCGGCACCCATGTCGACAATGCGATCCGCATCCGCAAGGGCACGACATTCCGGGTGCGGTCCGACCTGTCCATGACCGTGTTTCTGGAAGACCCGGCGGCTTATGATGGCGGCGAACTGACGGTGGAAACCCATTATGGTGTCCAACAGATCAAGCTGCCCGCCGGTCATGCGGTGCTTTATCCCTCTTCCTCGCTGCACCGGGTCGAGCCGGTGACGCGCGGGCGGCGTGTGGCGAGTTTCTTCTGGGTCCAGTCGATGGTGCGGGATGATAGCGCGCGCCAGACCCTGTTCGATCTGGACAGCAGCATCCAGCAGCTTGCCGAAACCCTCGGCCATGACGATGCGCAGGTCATCCGGCTGACTGGCGTCTATCATAATTTGCTGCGGCGCTGGGCCGACGCCTGACGAGCGCTGTGGGGGGCGATGATGCGCCATGATCGGGCGCGCCGAAGTTCACACCGTTGTCGGACTTTTTCGGGCAATCGTACCGCCCAGGCCCCTGTGACGCCATCGCGCGGACAGACCAGAGAAAATCCTACATTGGAACATTTGTGATCACTGGTTTTGCAGCGACCGGCTGCAAATCCCCAACGGTTGTTAAAAATCGGAGAATGGTGGGAATCCACCTCAATTCGCCATTCTCGATCACCGGATTAGCGCCATCACTCCAGCATCGCCGCCAGCGCGGGGGTCATATATTCCTGCGCGCCGTCGCCCGTGCGCTGCACGAGGCGGGCGGCGAGATCGTGGCGGGTGGCCAGCGCCATGCCACGGTCGGCTCCCATGACGGTGATGGCGGTGGCCCATGCGTCGGCCCTCATGGCGCTGTCGTGCAGGACGGTGACGGAAGCGACGCCGGGCGCGATCGGGGCGCCGGTCGCGGGATCGATGCTGTGGGACAGACGCGCGCCGTCTTCGAGGCGGAAGCGGCGATAGTCGCCGGAGGTGGCGACGCATTGGCCGCACAGCGCGATGCGGAGCGTGGGGACGGCGAGGTCGGGCGGGGATTCGACATCGACCCACCAGGGCTGGATGTCGGGCTTGATGCCTTCCCCGCGCAGCTCGCCGCCGATTTCGATCAGGAAATTGGCGACGCCCATGGCGCGCAACTGCGCGGCGGCGGCATCGACGGCGAAACCCTTGGCGATGCCGGAAAAGTCGAGCGCGACGTCGGCGCGGCGGCGGGCGCGATCCCCTTCCACCTCTATGCGGGTCCAGAGGGCGGTGACGGACGCGGCGGTCGGACCAAGGCCGGGGCCGAAGCCCCATCGGTCGACGAGCTGGCCGATAGCGGGATCGAAGGCGCCGCCCGACAGCCGCGCCATGTCCAGCCCGGCGCGCAGCACGGTCAGCATGTCGGCGGGCAGCGGCATCCAAGCGCCCACGGCCATGCGGTTGAAACGGCTGATCGTGGAGTCCGCTTCCCAATTGCTCATCTGGTCGATGACGCGGGCCAGCACCGCTTCGATGGCGCTTTCAGAGCGGGCGGGCGGATCGACGATCTGCGCCGACCAGCTAGTTCCCATGGTGGGGCCGCCATAAGTGACGATAGCGCCCCTGCGCTGTCGCCCGACAAACTGGTCGGGCGACAGGCCGGGCGCTATCGCGATGCGGACGCCATGGGTGCTCAGCCCTGCACCTCGATCGTCATGGCGTAGGTGGCGCGGTCCTGCGGCGGACCCATGGGTGGGCGGGGGCCGCCCTGGCCTTCGCCGCCCGCCGGACCCTGTGGGCCGCGAGCACCGGGGCCGCCAGGGCCACCGGGACCACCAGGGCCACCCTCGCCGCCGCGACGGCCGCCCGTGCTGACGCTGACCCAATACATGCCTGCGTCCGGCCAGGTCAGCGTGACCTTGCCCTCTGCATCGGTCTTGGCGTCCATTTGCTTGAGATCCTGGCGATAGCGCACGCCGCCGGCGATGGCGGTGACGTCCAGACCAGCCGCTGGCTTGCCGTTCAGCAGGAACTGGAAGGTGGCCGGCTCGCCCACGGCCGCATCATTGGGATGAGTGACGGGCACCATTTCCAGCCCCTTGCCGGTCGGCTTGAAAATGTCGCGGGTCGGTTCGCCGGCGCTGACGAAAGTTTCGATCCGCGTCATCGCCTGGGCTGTCTGGACGTCGGTGGCGCCCTGCGGGACGGCGGTGGCGAGCGTCGCGGGCGTGGTGCCGCGCGGCAGCATCTTGCGTTCCCCGTTCAGCATGAAGCTGCCCATCACCGCGACATTGGTGATGGCGATCTTGTAGCTGCCCTTGGCCTTGACCGGCACGTCGAAGGTTTCGCGCAGCTTGCCGACGGAGCGGTTTTCCGCGGGAACGATCGATCCGTCGGGGGCGGTGACGACCGGTTCCCAATCCTGCCCCGGATGATCGAAATAGAAGAGGTCGGTGGAGATGGCGGCATCGACCGTCAGCCATTCATTGCCGGTGCCGGCGAACATGGTTTCGGACGGCAGCATCCAGGGACGCGGCGCGGCGCCGGCCGTGGATGGCAGGGCAAGCGCAGCCCCCGCCGCGAGCAGCAGCGTGCGGAATTTCATCATGACCTGCATCCCCTTAGCGTGAAACGACGACATTGACGGCGCCCAGCTCGGCCGAGCCGGTGGCGCTACCCTTCGCGCCCGATGCGCCGATGGTCAGCGGGACGCGCACAACTTCGCGACCACCCACTTCGCGCGCGGCTTCGACCACCAGCGTATATTTGCCGGGCGCGAGGTTCGGCATTCCGCCCTTGCCGGCGGTGAAGCTGAGCTTGTGCGTGCCCGGCGCGCGGGTCGCGCCGCTGACGCCGTCGGCAGGCAGGCTGAGCGCACGGCCCGATGCCCGCCACCAGCTACGCACGTCGCGCAGCCATTTGACGCCGGCATTGTTGCGCTTGTCGACGTCGTACAGGATCGACAGGGTGCGGGCGGGCGCGCCCTCCTTCTCGATCCAGATCGCGACATAGGGACGGTGATATTCGGCGACCGACAGGCGCGGCAGGGTGAGGGTGACGTCGAGCGTCTGCGCGGTCGCGGGGCCGGCAAGCGCTCCGGCCGCGCCCAGCGTCGCGCTGCCCGTCAGGATAAGCGTGTGGCGGATCTGCATGAGCGGAAAATTCCCCTTTAGTGGATGAAGATGATGGCGAGAAGCGCCGGAAGGGCGAGGCCGATCGCGACCAGCGGCCAGGTGCTGGGCCGTTTCTTGGCGTGAAGCTGGAGCAGCACCAGGCCGGTCAGCGCGAAGACGAAGCAGGCGATCGAGAAAATATCGATGAACCATTTCCACACGCCGCCGGCATTGCGACCCTTGTGCAGATCGTTGAGATAGCTGATCCAGCCGCGGCTGGTGCTTTCGCTGGTGACGGCGCCGCTGTGCCGGTCGATCGATACCCAGCCATCGCCACCGGGGCGGGGCAGGGCCAGATAGATTTCATCGGCGGACCATTCGGCATTGCCGACGCCCGGCAGGCCCACCGATTTTTCGACCCATGTCGCGACGGGCGCGGGCAGGGGCTTCTTCGCGTCGGGCGCGTCATTGGCGGCGACCTGTTGCAGCAGGTCGGCGGGCAGGGTGGCGCTCTTTTCGATGGTCCGGGGCGATGCTTCGACATCGGCGGCGTGATTGAGGGTGATGCCGGTAAAGGCGAAAAGCAGCAGGCCGATCAGGCTGACGGCCGAACTCACCCAATGCCAGGTATGGAGCTGCTTCATCCAGAAGGCCTTGGCGCTCTTCTTCCTGGTCGTCTGGATGCGGGCGGTTCCGTGCATGGGGTGGGATATGTCCTGCGCTATGATGATCCTCGCATAACGCGAACGACTCGCAGTTGCAAACGAGTCGCAGCAGGAAATTGTATCAAAATGTAAGGAGAGCCGGATCGGGATGCGACAAGAGGCCCCTTCCGGCCGATCTATGGCGTGGCCTTGCTATTGACGACCATGGCCACCACCTCTAGCCGCACTGTATGCCTGATGTAACACGGATTATATGTCCGGTATGTCACGGATTTTGATAGCCGCGCGGGGGGAGAGCGCGTGGCTGCTGCTAGGACATGACTATGCTATTGCCGGCCGTAGCTGCGGGAATGATGATGATCGGGACGCAGGCGGAAGCCGCCGCGCCGCAACTGGCCGTGGCCGCAGAAGTCGCGGGTGGGGTGCAGGATGCAGCGCCGTCCGTCACTCCCGCCGCCCCGGCGCAGGCACCCACGCAACCTGTCGCTGCCCCGCCGCTCGCCCCACAGGGCGACGCGGCGCAGGACATCGTGGTCACCGGCGACAAGGGCGCGCCCAAGGGCGACCCGCTGGAGCAGCTCAACGCCAAGAGTTTCGAGGCGGTGCAGTCGGTCGACAAGGCGGTCGTGGAGCCGGTGGCGAAGGCCTATAACAAGGGCCTGCCGCGCCCGGTGCGCAAGGGGTTGCGCAACTTCTTTTCGAACCTGGGCGAACCGATCGTGGCGGCCGCCTATCTGTTGCAGTTCAAACCGGGCAAGGCGTTCGAGACGGCCGGGCGCTTTGGCGTCAATACGACGCTGGGTTTCGTCGGGATGTTCGATGTGGCCAAGCGCAAGCCGTTCAACCTGCCCCATCGCGACAATGGCATTGCCAATACTTTGGGTTTCTACGGCGTAGGGCCGGGGCCGTATATGTATTTGCCGGTCGTCGGGCCGACCACGTTGCGCGACATCATCGGCGATACGGCGGACAAGATGATCCTGCCTTTCGCCTTGGGCGGCAGATTCTTCAAGCCGGCCTATGTCATTCCCGCGACGATCCTGAACCAGTTGGGCGAGCGCGCCGCATTCGACGAGACGATCACGGCGATCCGCAAGGAAGACGATCCCTATACCGTCTACAAGACGCTGTACCTGAAACAGCGTAAGGCGGAGATCGAAGCGCTGCACGGGCGCGTGTCGGCGGAGCCGGTTGTGCCCATCTATGGCGACGGCCTGCGCACGCCGGGCAAGAAAGATGCGCCCAAGGTCGTGTTACCCGATCCCTATGCGGACGATGATGCCGCCGAACCGGCGTCGGACGCGCCGCAATAAAGCTTGTATTCGCGCGACACGGAAAGAGCGTCATTCTCGCGAAGAGAATGACGCTCTTTCTGTTGGCGGCTAAGGCATGGCGTGTTCCCAGATCAGACGGCAGGACTGGGTTCAGGCCTTCGCCGGAACGCCCGTCTCTTACCGCCCCAGCAGGCCGCGCGCCTGGCCTGCTATCTCGGCGAGCATTGCGACGTTGGGCGTCGCGGCCGCCTTGGCGCGCTGGACCAGGGTGCGGAACTGGCGGACGCGGGCGCCCTTGGCCTGCAACCAGTTCTCGACATGGGTGACGATATCCTTCCCCTTCCCCTGGGCCAGGAAATCGAGCCGGACCTGCTGCATGTCGCGGGCGACGCCGGAAATGAGC
Organism: Sphingobium sp. AntQ-1; assembly: GCF_028538045.1. Classification (NCBI taxonomy): domain Bacteria; kingdom Pseudomonadati; phylum Pseudomonadota; class Alphaproteobacteria; order Sphingomonadales; family Sphingobiaceae; genus Sphingobium; species Sphingobium sp. AntQ-1. The sequence goes on along the minus strand of NZ_CP117158.1, from coordinate 1,178,960 downwards.
AGCCGTTCCCACGGATCGGTCGGCTCCATCCGCGCGGCCGCGGACTGGACCCAGTCGATGCCGACCGCTTCGCCCAGATGGGTGAAGGCGCGGGTGAGCGCGACTTCCTCCACGCCCATGCGCGCGGCGAGAGCGGCGATGCCGACCGCGCCGTCTAGCTTGAACAGCCCCGCCGTGCGCAGCGCCAGGGTTTCGGGCGCGCCAAGGCCGAGCAGCCGGTCGGTGACGGCATTGGTGCGACGCTGCGCCTCGCTGGTCAGCAGATCGTCGACCTGGGCGGCCAGGGTGCCGACGCCCTTGGACAGGCGATCATGCCCTTCGCTGGGCAGCGTCCCGGCGGGCAGGGCGCGCAATATGTCTGCAATCTGCGCGCGCATGCCGCCCGCGATATCGCTGAACAGGGCGAGGCGGGCGCCTTCCGACATGTCCGCCGCGTCGATATCCGCCCAGAGCGCGCCGATGTCGTAAAGCCGTTCGGCGATCAGGAAGGCGCTGGCAAGGTCGGCCATCGAACAGCCTTCTTCTTCCGCCAGTTCGAACGGATGGATGAGGCCCAGGCGATTGACGATACGGTTGGCGACCTTGGTGGCGATGATTTCCTTGCGCAGCGCATGGGCGGCGATGGCATCGGCTTCCTTCTTCTGCATTGCGGCGGGGAAGGCGGCCATGAGCTCGCCGGTCATGCTGTCGTCGGTCGCCAGATCGCCATGTTCGATCGCATCCTGCAACGCCAGCTTGGCGGTCGAGAGCAGGACGGCCAGTTCAGGGCGGGTCAGCCCCTGGCCGTCTTGGCCGCGACGCAGCAACTGGTCGTTGGCGGCCAGCCCTTCAACCTGACGGTCGAGCCGGCCGGTTTCCTCGAACGTCTCGATCAGGCGGACATAGGAGGCAAGGTCGGCCGCGCCGCCCGCTTCGGCGATGGAAAGGCCGAGCGCCTGGAGGCGGTTATCCTCCAGCACGATGTCGCCGACCGCGTCGGTCATGCTTTCGAGCAGTGCGTTGCGCTTGTCGAAGGGTAGGCGACCCTCGATCATCTCCTTGTTCAGCGCGATCTTGATGTTCACTTCGTTGTCCGAACAGTCAACGCCAGCGCTATTGTCGATGAAGTCGGTGTTGATCCGGCCGCCATGGAGCGAGAAGGCGATGCGGCCAGCCTGGGTGACGCCCAGATTTGCGCCTTCGCCCACCACCTTGACGCGCAGTTGTTCGGCGTTGATGCGCAGGCGGTCGTTGGCGGGATCGCCGACATCGCCATGGCTTTGCCCCGCGGCCTTTACATAAGTGCCAATGCCGCCGAACCAGAGCAGGTCGGCCGGCGCCTTCAAGATGGCGGAGATCAGCGCGGCCGGCTCCATTTCCTTGTCGGTGACGTCGAGCACAGTCTGCATTTCGGGCGTCAGCGCGATACGCTTGAGGCTGCGCGAGAAGACGCCGCCGCCCTTGGAGATGAGCGCCTTGTCATAATCCTCCCAGCTGGAGCGGGGCAGGGCGAACATCCGGTGGCGCTCTTCCCAACTCTTCGCCGGATCGGGCGTGGGATCGAAGAAGATGTGGCGATGGTCAAAGGCGGCGACCAGTTTGATCGCCTTGCTGAGCAACATGCCGTTGCCGAACACGTCGCCCGACATGTCGCCGCAGCCCACGACGCTGACCGGTTCGCTCTGCACATCGATGCCCATTTCGGCGAAGTGACGCTGTACGCTGATCCAGGCGCCGCGCGCGGTGATGCCCATCGCCTTGTGATCGTAACCGTTGGAGCCGCCGCTGGCGAAGGCGTCGCCCAGCCAGAAATCGCGGTCCAGCGCGATCGCGTTGGCGACGTCGGAGAAGGTGGCGGTGCCCTTGTCCGCCGCGACGACGAAATAGGGATCATCGCCGTCGTTGATGACGACTTGCGCGGGGTGCTTCACCTTGTTCTTCACGATATTGTCGGTGATCGACAGCAGGGACCGAATGAAGATGCGATAGCTTTCCGTGCCTTCGGCCAGCCAGGCGTCGCGATCGACCTGGGGGCTGGGCAATTGCTTGGGATAGAAGCCGCCCTTCGCGCCGGTCGGCACGATGACGGCGTTCTTGACCCTCTGCGCCTTCATCAGGCCCAGGATTTCGGTGCGGAAATCGTCGCGCCGGTCTGACCAGCGCAGCCCGCCGCGGGCCACCGGACCGGCGCGCAGGTGGATGCCCTCCACGCGGGGCGAATAGACCCAGATTTCGCGCCAGGGGAGGGGCGCGGGCAGGCCGGGCACCTGCGCGCTGTCGAGCTTGAACGCCAGCGCTTCCTGCGCCGCAGGGGCGTAGAAATTGGTGCGCAGCGTGGCGGTGATGACGGCGCGCAGCAGGCGCAGCACGCGGTCCTCGTCGATTGCGGTGACCTGCTCCAGACCCGCCTCGATTGCCGCCTGAGCCTGGGCGATCCGGTCGGCCGCGCCGTCCTGCGCGGCGGGATCATGCAGCGCTTCGAACAGGTTGATGAGGTTGGCTGTGACGCCTTGCGCCTTGCGCAGCGTTTCGGCGAAGGTCGCCATGCCATAGGCGACGCCGGTCTGCCGCAGATAGCGGTAGAGCGCGCGGAACAGCACGACCGAGCGCGGCGACAGGCTGGCGGTGACGATCAGTTCGTTGAACCGGTCGTTTTCGGCGCGTCCTTCGAGTACCTGCGCGATCGCCTCTGTCACGACGCCGGCGCGCGCCACGACTGCCTGCGCGTCGCCGCCGGCGGGCAGTTCCAGCACGAAACGCTGGACATGGCCGAGCGCGCCATTGTCGACCGCGGTGGTCATTTCCTCGATCACGCGGAAACCGAAATTCTCGAACACCGGCACCACTTCGGACAGGGCGACCGTATGGCTGCTGTAGAGTTTGAGCCGCAGGCGTTCGTTGCAGTCTTCCGCGTTGCGATAGATTCGGATCGACTTGTCACCTTCACCCGACAGGCCGTGAAGCAGGCGAATGTCGATCGCGGCCTCAAGCGGGCCAGCGCCATTGCGATAGGCGAGCGGGAAGCCGGGAGCGAAACGCTGCGCGAGCGCTGCGGCGCGGCCAGCTTCCTCTGTTTCGGCGAGCGCTTCCTCGACGGCCGGCACCCAGCCGCGCACCATTTGCTTGAGCTGACGGTCGAGCGCGGCGTCATCGGGCACTACCCCGCCTTCGCGCAGGTCGAGCGTGATGCGCAGCAGCGCCAGGCCGCCTTCCTCCAGCGCGATCGACCAGCTGAGCACCGGGCCGTTCGCCGCCTGCGCGAGCATATCCTGCACCGCTACGCGACGGGCGGTCGACAATTCGTCGCGCGGCAGCCACACGAAGGCATAGAGATGGCGGGCCAGTGCGCTGGTGGCGAGCGCCAGCTTCGGGCGTGGCCGGTCGGTCAGCGACATGAAGGTCAGCGCCAGCCGCTCCAGCGTTTCGCGGTCGAAGCCGATGGTGATGTCGTGCGGCAGGGCGGTCAGCGCATGGGCCAGCGTCTTGCCGGCATGGCCGAGCGGATCGAAGCCGAACTTGTCCATCAGGGTCGAGAGCGCCGAGCGGAGCAGCGGCACCTTGTCCGGGGTCGCCGACAGGCCGGTGCTGGTCCACATGCCGGCGTGGATCGACAGCGCCTTGACCTCCTTTCCGTCCCGCACCGGAATGATGACCAGGTCGAGCAGCACCAGGCGATGCACGCGCGAGATGCGGCTGGATTTGATGATAAGGGGCGTGCGCTTGCCTTCCTCGAACCAGGAGAAGGCTGCCTCCAGCGAGGCGGGGGCGATCAGCGGCCTGTCATGCCGGGTGCAGATGCCGAGCGGCGCGCTGCTGCCGCCGTCCCGCTGGATGATCTCATGCCCGGTCTGGGTGAAATGCCGCGCCAGGAACCAGCGCAGCAGGGCCGCGCCTTCCTCGTCCGGCACGGCGTCCGCATCGGCGGCCATGGCCGCCTGCATCTTGGGCCAGTCCGCCACGGCGGCGCGTACGTCTGCCAGCGTCTCCTGCAACGATTTTTCCAGCGCGCGGCGCGCCTTCGCGTCGGCCCTGTCGGTTTCGACATAGATCATGGATTCGCGCCGCGCGCCGGGCGTGTCGTCGTCCAATATGGCGGACAGCGCGCCGTCGCCGTCGCGCGTCACCGACAGAACGGGATGGAACAGGCGGTGAATGGTGATGTCGGCCGCAGCCAGCGTATTGGCGATGGAATCGACCAGAAACGGCATGTCGTCATTGACGATGGCCAGGCGCATGAAGCGGCCATTGGCGCCTTCGCCCAGCGTTTCGACCATGATCGCGGCCTGGCCCGCCTTGCGCCCATTGGCGGCGCGTCCGAGGAAAGCGGCGGCGGCGGCCAGCGCTGCCGCGTCAAACCCCTCGCTTTCGCCGGGCAGGGCGCCCCGGCTGAGAGCGCCTTCCAGCGCCTCATGGATGGTCTTGTCGACTTCCTTGTTCTTCGCTTCCGCCAGCGCCGTCATTCGCTCACCTCTCAACGCGGTTCTAACCGCTTCGATCTTAACGGAGGAGGTGCTGGATCGCCGCCATGCGACTCCTCGGCTTTAGGAGCGCCTATATGCGCCCGGCCAGGAGTCGGCTCAACCCTAGCGGGAAATAAAATTTCTGATCCTTGAAATTAAATGACGAAACGCATCGCGGCCCGCGCGGAGGGCGCGGGGCCTGTCACTGGGGGCGACTATCAACCAGCCTGCGCCGCATGTCGAGGCTCGATGCGGCGCTATGTGCAGCATTTCACCATGAATGCTGGCGTTATGGCGGCGGGAGATGCCGTGTCAGCGCGCCGCGGCGCTGATCACCCGCTGGTTGAGGTCGCTATGCCCCGGCAGCGCGGCGACGATCGCCAGCGTGCCGTCGGCTTCGCGCCGGGCGATGACGACGGCCAGGCCATCCGCATCGGTGGCGACTGCGACCGGATCGAGCGCGGCGGCGGCCTTGACCCTGTCGCGCGCCACCTGACGGCGATCGGGCTTGGCTGGCTTCTGCGATCGGCGCAACGCGCGCTCGTCGCGCACCAGCGCCTTGAGGCCGCCGGCATAAGCGGACAGATAGGCGGCGAGCGATCCGACGCTGAGCCGGGCCGTCAGCGCATGATCCAGCGCGGTGGCATATTCGGTGATGCGCGTCTTGTCATAGGTCGCGCCGAAGACCAGTTTGATGACCGCGGTCATGGGGCTGCGCGCCTGCGCCTTGATGCCATAATCGTGCAGCAGTTCGGCATAATCGTCGGGACGGACCTGCGCGACCTGCGCGAAGTCGTAGGACAGGCTGACGGCGCGATAGAGGGCGGCGTGGCTGCGCGCTTCGCTGATGCGCACGCGCGCGGCGCCGTCGCGGGCGATCGCCAGCCAGTCGGCGAGCGGCGCGTCCTGCCTCGGACATTCCATGCCGGTGAGGTCGAGCGTGTCGTCCTCTTCCTCTTCGATGTCGAACGCCAGGCTGTTGCTCTGCTGATCGGCGGCCGGGCCATCGGCCCAGATGGGCGCGGCGTCGCGCGCGGCGGGCGCGCTGCGCATCGCTTCGTCGACTTCCAGCGCCAGCGCGTCGGACAGGCTGCGGCTGGCCAGTTCTTTCCAGTTGATGACGCCGAATACGAAGTCGATCGTCTCGTCATCGGATGAGAAAGGCATCAATATGCCGCGATACATGATCTCCGCGCCGCGCTGATTGACGAACTCGGCCTCGAAACCGATAGGCGCGGCATTGGCGATGATCTGCAGATAATGGTCGGTCAGGCGCGATAGCAGCGAGCGGGCGGGGACGTCATCGATATAGTCGATCGTCCCCTCAATCTCGCACTCCTGGCGCAGCGCGGTGCCGAGATAGACGATGGCGGGATTGTCGAGGCCGACGCTGAAGTCGAGCAACACCGAATGTGGGCCGAAATCCTCCAACTGGTCGGGATTGAGATCCTCGATCGAGGGTAGGGCGCGATCACCCAGCAGCGAGGCCCAATAATTATAGGCGCGCACCTGCATCCGCCGCTCATCGGAAATGACGGCAGGGGGCGTTTCGATCAGCGCGTCGCCGGCATAGTCGAAATCGTCCTCGTCATTGGCGGCGTCGCGCCCCCGCAGCGTGTCCATCCGATCGTCCTAACCTCAGGTCAAAAATACTATTCCGGGATTCGACAGTGGCACGGGATGGTAAATTTCGTGTAAACAGGGCGAGTGCGATCGGGCGGGGCGAGGCGGTTGCGGCGTGGGTCGAAAAAAGGGGCGGGGGCGGGAAATGCCCGCTTGTCCTTCGCCCCGTCCGCTGTTATCTGCCCGCCCGAACGCCGCTTTAGCTCAGTTGGTAGAGCATCGCATTCGTAATGCGGGGGTCACAGGTTCAAGTCCTGTAAGCGGCACCGTCCCCTCAGTAGGGAAATCCAGGAAAACCTAGCGAAAGTGCCTTTCAGCGTATGGCTGGGAGGTTAGCTGGTTTATGTGCCTTTGGGTTGATCTCCATAGTTTCCCAGTGGGTGGAGCGTGGGGCGTCGGGTATCATTCCCCTCGAAGCGTTCGCACTACTTCCGTGACAGCTTGCCCGTAGCGCTGGAATTGATCGTGCAACTCGTGGTCGGTTAAGAACGGAAAATCTCGTACCCACCAATCGTTAATGATGCGGGTGTTTGTCAGCTTTGATCGGGGTGTGCGAACTATTAGGGCGTTCGAACCCATAAAGTCCTGTTGCGTCAAGATTGCGTTATGGACGACCGTAGAAAGTAGTCTCTTTTGATAACTTGTAAGTTGTCGCGAAGCCCACCCTATCATGAAAACCGGCGTCGGTTTTCCTTCCGAGAGAATTGTGAAGGTCGGAACGACTGGAACCGTTATGGTCGATCCATCGATGGTCCTCCCGATCGGATATGGTGACCTGAAATCCTTAAATGTTGGCAATCCATCGAGATGACTGGACTGCGCGTAGCTGTAGAAAACGGGTATTATCTCTCTCGCCGCTGCGCGGGTCAGCGGGTGCCTAATGCCATCAACGCACTTCATCGCCTGTTCAAAAGAGATGCGGTCGGTAACAATCGCTTCGCAGATTGAGTAGACACCGCCCAAAGAATGCTTTGGGGGAACTTGCGCGAATCTCAGGAGGCCATTTTTTGTTTTGTCTAATCGACGATGATTATGGCTCACCCAGTTGGCAACTGAGGGAGGGCGTAAAATTCGCTTAACTGCCTGCTCGCTATTTTTCATCCGACCCACGCCGTTCAGGCGCATGCTCAAAAATAATTGCTGGAGTTATTTCCATACCGGGATTCGATTGGCCATGATAGTGCCAAACTACATACCAAGGCCCCCCCGTTGCGTGAGATACTTCGCGCAAGACGGAAGCTGAAAGTTTGCCGAAAGAATTGACGATGTCTTCAAGAAAATTTTCGTCTTCAGGTTCGAGCTGCTCATAAGCTAGGATCATGGCGCGATCTTTCACGGAGAATTTCTTCGCTCGATCTGTGATGACTTTGTCGCCAAATGATTGGAACGACTGGTATATCTCTCGAAACACAGGTCCGTGTGACCACGCCTCAATGCGCGCTGGTGTTAGTAAAATATTCCGATCCACTAGCGAGCGCTCAACCGCAAAATACACCAGCTTGTTTAAAGCTAAGTTCGAATAAGTTTTACCGATCGCCTGTCCGCGCGCGAGAAACCAATTGGCTATGGCCCGGACGTCGTACCCTCGTTGAACGGTCGGCTGCTCTGCGAAAAGGCCACGGCTGGCTCCACTCCAGTCTAATACCTCCGGCGAATCACTAGTGTCGATGTCGGCTTCCGACAACAGGGCAAGCTGTTGGAGTTCTGCCAGCAGTTCCGGGTTCATCGCTTTATCGACCATATTCATATGCTTGGCGTTCGCGCGCCGTCGCCTTCCTAGCGCTTATGATGCGCCCGACCAACCGCTCAGATCCTTCTGGAAGCGTGTGGACAACAAAAAGGACAACCTGCCCTACAAGACCAAGGGTGCGCCATCGATCGCCAGATTCGTGCGGATCAGGCATTGATAGCTGGCATGGGTCGCAAAAGACCAGCCGGGCCAAATCAAACGAAACAGAGTGCTTGCGCTTGTTCAATATTGCTTTGTTTGGGTCCCAAACCCAATCGAATGTTGTCACGATGCTCCCGACGCAGTCGGTATCTAATCGAAAAAAGCTTCGTTGCGATGGTATCAGGAAACTGAGCGCCAAACAAGAATTTCACTATGCGCGAAATCCAGCATCTTATATGAATAGGCGGCAGCAAACGCCTATTGCGAAGCTGCTCTAATCCCGCCAGAAAAGCTCTGCCTTCCGTGAAAGCCGGAGGGTGGGGCGTAGGAACCCCTAAACTGTAGGAACTCGGTCGCCAGATTTTGGAGGCCGGGTGGCATGCGCGCATGTCCAGCCGGTTCGCCGGTAAAGGCGCATGCGCCTGTGCCTACGGTCAGGTTCCTAACATCCGGCTTCGGCCGTCGCTCCGAGAGGTACATAGGGCGACGCGAGGTTGAAGCCGAAGGTCGCTCTCCATGCGTGAGGGGGCGAGCAGTGATTCATTTTCAGCGATAGCGATGCTGCCTGTTCAGCCGCGCCCGGCCGGGTTGCGGTTCATCACCTCACATGAATGGAAAATTCGATGAACAAGATCATGCCCATGGTGTGTCTGGCGCTCCTTGCCGCCTGCACCACACCTGCCGATGTCTCGCAGCCCTTGACGGCTGACGGCGACAAGAATGCCAAGTTCGACATCAAGGACACAGTAAACGGGTTCACCATCGACGTGAGCTATTCCCGTTACCAGTTCGTGCCGGAAGCCGAGGCCCTGTTGATATCGTGCCGATCGATTTCCACCACCCGCGCCTATGAGGAGGCCAAGCGCCGGGGGAAGGAAATTCAGCCCATCAATGAACAGAACCTTCGCGTCTCGACCGGCCGGAACATCCTCAATGGTCGCACCTCCTGCCGCGCCTTTGTCGAAGCCGTCTGGAAGGAGGGGTAAGCCGATGCGCAACTATCGCATCATCGTCATGGTCGTGGCGACCCTGACATTGGCTGCTTGCGATCGCAACAGGAGTGCAGCCGAAGATACCGTGCGGGAGAGCCTGAAAGACCCCGATTCCGCTAAATTTGGTGACTTCTACTATAACGAGAAGACCCAGAAGTGTGGATCGGCGTGCAAAAAGGACCCCGTTAGCGGGGTGATCGGCGTCTAAAAGGGACCCCTCATTTCGATGGTTTAAGCAGCCGGCTGGATTTTCAGGCGGCGAGATCGGGATGTTGGTTTTGGAGACAGTTTTACGGATCCGGCGCGAGTATGCCGGAGGCAAGGCGATCAAGGCGATCGCACGGGATCTGCATGTGTCGCGGAAGGTCATCCGCAAAGCGGTCCGAGCGCCGGAGGGCGCCTTTGATTATCAGCGCAAGGTTCAGCCGCTGCCCAGGATCGGTCCGTTTCAGGAGCGCCTGAACACGCTGCTGGAAGAGAACGAGCTGCGCGGCAGGCGTGACCGGCTGCGGATGACGCGGATCCATGACCTGCTGGTGCGCGAAGGCTTTGAGGGTTCTTACGATGCGGTGCGGCGCTATACGACGCGCTGGAAGATCGAGCGGCGCAAAGATGCCGGCGATGGTGTCACGGCCTTCATCCCGCTGATGTTCAGGCCAGGCGAGGCCTACCAGTTCGACTGGAGCCATGAAGATGTTGAGATCGCCGGGGCACCGATGCGGGTGAAGGTCGCGCATATGCGACTGTGTGCCTCACGCGCGGTCTATGTCCGGGCTTATCCTCGTGAGAGCCAGGAGATGCTGTTCGACGCGCATGCGCGCGGCTTTGCTTTCTTCGGCGGCGTGCCAGGGCGCGGCATCTACGATAATATGAAGACGGCTGTGACGAGCGTGTTCACCGGCAAGGAACGCGTCTTCAACCGGCGGTTCCTGATCATGACCGACCATTATATGGTCGAGCCCACGGCCTGCTCGCCTGCGGCGGGATGGGAGAAGGGTCAGGTCGAGAACCAGGTGCAGACGATCCGGGGTCGCTTCTTCCAGCCCCGGTTGCGGTTCGCCAGTCTCGAAGAGCTCAATGGCTGGCTGGAGGCCGAGTGTCGGCGCTGGGCGGAACGGCAGCCCCATCCCGAACAGGGAGAGCTGACCGTGGCGCAGATGCTGGAGATCGAACGATCTGCGCTGCAGCCGATGCTGGGACCGTTCGACGGCTTCAATGAGAGCGAGCATGCTGTGACCGGCACCTGCCTGATCAGCTTCGACCGCAATCGCTACTCGGTGCTATCGACGGTGGCACGACGCACGGTGCAGGTCCGCGCCTATGCCGATCGCATCGTCGTTCGCTGCGGCGAAGAGGTTGTCGCTGAACATCCTCGCTACTTTGGGCGCAACCGCACGATCTATGACCCCTGGCATTATCTGCCAGTGCTGGCCCGCAAGCCTGGCGCGCTGCGGAACGGTGCCCCCTTCCAGGACTGGGATCTGCCACCGGCGCTTGCCCGCCTGCGCCGCAAGCTGGGTAATGGCGACGATGCCGATCGCCGGTTCGTCCGTGTGTTGTCGGCCGTACTGACCGATGGCCTGGAGCCTGTCGAAGCCGCTGTGCGTGAGGCACTGGCGACGGGCACGGCAAGCGACGACCTGATCCTCAACATCCTGGCACGACGCCGGGAACCGCCGCGTCCTCTGACGATCATCACCTCCGAGGATAGCGCTCTGCGCCATCCCCCGATCGCCGACTGTGCCCGTTACGACCAGCTGAGGACCTTCGATGCAGCGGCATGATATGATCGAGGCCATGCGCGGGCTTGGACTCAAGGGCATGGCGGGCGCGTTCGACGATGCCGTCACCACCGGCCTTCAGCGCCAGCGCACCACCATGGAGATACTGACCGATCTCCTGCGAGCGGAGGCGACGCATCGTCATGCCGCGTCGATCCGATACCGGATGGCCGCTGCCAGGCTGCCAGTCGTAAAGGACATCGATGCCTTCCGGTTCGAGGGTACCCCGATCAACGAGGGGCTTGTGCGTTCATTGCACAGCGGCGCGTTCCTGCCCGCACGGCGCAATATCGTCCTGGTCGGCGGCACAGGCACAGGAAAGACCCATCTGGCCATCGCCATCACCGCCAATGTAGTGCGCTCCGGCGCCCGAGGCCGCTACTTCAACACGGTCGATCTGGTGACCCGCCTCGAAGAGGAGGCCAGGATCGGCAAGAGTGGCGCTCTCGCCGCCCAGCTATCCCGCCTCGATCTGATCGTGCTCGATGAACTGGGCTATCTGCCGTTCGCCCGATCAGGCGGCCAGCTGCTGTTCCACCTGATCAGCAAACTCTATGAGCAGACCAGCGTCATCATCACCACCAACCTCGCCTTTGGCGAGTGGCCCACCGTGTTCGGCGATCCCAAGATGACCACCGCGCTCCTCGACCGCGTCACCCATCATTGCGACATCGTCGAGACCGGCAATGACAGCTGGCGCTTCAAAAACCGCAGCTGATCCCCCCCAGCACCGATCAATTAGAAGATGTTTTGCGCTGCGCGCGCCTCCGGTCGGGCTACGCCCTCCCTACGCCGCGCGCAGCGCAAGGAAGCCCGTCACATCAACGCTCCGCCATCCTGACAGGGGGTCCCTTTTGCGCGCTGATAAGGGGTCCCGTTTGCACGCCGATTGACATCTCACCGCCGAAAATAGCAGTCGATACGCCGTTGCTTCCTGCTGGCCTGCTGGGACCTGTCAGCCTTGTTCCCCTCGTGCGCCGAAAACTATAACGGCGTTGGTGCAAGTCACAACCAGGCGACAATCGACCACGGGACAAGGCCGGAGGCGCTCTAGGATTGTTTCTCAAACCCACGTCGCGTATCTTATCGAGATGGTTGACGAAGGAATGGCGATGGTGCCGGAGTCCGTCCGCCGCGCGCGCAGCCACGATGTCGCCTATCGAGAATTGGTCGAACCCGTCACATCGCCCATAATCATGAGCCATCGCTTTGGCGATCACTCACCAGAAATGGCCGTTCTGACGGAAGTCGTCGTCAGAAATTATGCGGGTTGGGGATATGAAACCCCCACAGCGATACATGATTTAGAGTAATGCAATAGGTTGCAGACAATAAATATGCGGAAGCCCTGCTTATATCGGCCCTATATATGTCGCGAAGACCGTCGCCCGGATCGCGATAGTAGCCTCGACCGATTTGCGCGCATTTATCAACGCTTCGATCGGCGCGCTCCTAAGAATATAGGCGATTCGCCATATCGACAAACTGGTAGCGAAGGCGATCAGGAGCGATACATAAGATGGTCGAAGTCCGCCATCAATCGGCCGCCAACAAATGGTTGCCGTCCATCCATCTTTTGCCTCTACGCGGCGCCATTTTCCCCGTCATTATGCTTGGCGGGCATTGACGCCGCCCGATCCGTCGCGCCTGTCGGCAGCGACGGACCTGGCGACCGGATCAGCGCTCGATCTGGCTGACGTCGCGGACCGCGCCCTTGGCGGCGTTGGTGGTCATGGCGGCATAGGCGCGCAGGGCGGGTGAGACTTCGCGCTTGCGGCCGAAGGGCTTCCAGGCCTTCGCCCCCCGCGATTCCATTTCCGCGCGGCGCTCGGCCAGCAGCGCGTCGTCCAGATCGACCTTGATGACGCGAGCGGGAATGTCGATCACGATCGGGTCGCCGGTCTGCACCAGCGCGATCAGGCCGCCCTCGGCCGCTTCGGGGGAGACATGGCCGATCGACAGGCCCGACGTGCCGCCGGAAAAGCGGCCGTCGGTGATCAGCGCGCAGGCCTTGCCGAGCCCCTTCGACTTCAGATAGCTGGTCGGGTAGAGCATTTCCTGCATGCCGGGACCGCCCTTTGGCCCTTCATAGCGGATAACGACGACGTCCTTTTCCTTGACTTCGTTGCCCAGGATGCCCGCGACCGCCGCGTCCTGGCTTTCATAGACGCGCGCGGTGCCGTGGAAGACGAGGATGCTCTCGTCCACGCCCGCCGTCTTGACGATGCAGCCTTCGGGCGCGAGGTTGCCGAACAGCACGGCCAGGCCGCCATCCTTGGAGAAGGCATGGTCGGCCGAGCGGATCACGCCCTTTTCGCGGTCGGTGTCCAGTTCTTCCCAGCGCTCCGACTGGCTGAACGCGGTCTGGGTCGGCACGCCGCCGGGCGCGGCGCGGTAGAAGTTGCGCACGTCCTCGCTATTGGTGCGGCCGATGTCCCAGCGCGCGAGCGCGGCGGCCATGGTCGGCGCATGGACGGTCGGCAGGCTGGCGTCGATCAGGCCGGCGCGCTCCAGTTCGCCCAATATCGCCATGATGCCGCCGGCGCGATGGACATCCTCCATATGGACGTCGCTCTTGGCGGGCGCGACCTTGCACAGGCACGGCACCCGGCGCGACAGGCGATCGATGTCGGCCATGGTGAAGTTGATCCCGCCTTCATAGGCGGCGGCGAGCAGATGCAGCACCGTGTTGGACGACCCGCCCATGGCGATGTCCAGGCTCATCGCATTTTCGAACGCGGCGAAATTGGCGATGCTGCGCGGCAGGACGCTCTCGTCGTCCTGTTCATAATAGCGCTTGGTGATGTCGACGATGACATGACCGGCTTCGCGGAACAGCCGCTCGCGGTCCGAATGGGTCGCCAGCGTGGAGCCATTGCCCGGCAGCGAGAGGCCCAGGGCTTCGGTCAGGCAGTTCATCGAATTGGCGGTGAACATGCCCGAACAACTGCCGCAGGTCGGGCAGGCGGAGCGCTCGATCGTCTGCACTTCTTCGTCAGTGTAATTTTCGTCGGCGGCGACGACCATCGCGTCGACCAGGTCGAGCGCGACCTTCTTGCCGCGCACCGTGGCCTTGCCCGCTTCCATCGGCCCGCCCGACACGAAGACGACGGGGATGTTGAGGCGCATCGCGGCCATCAACATGCCGGGCGTGATCTTGTCGCAGTTGGAGATGCAGACGATCGCGTCGGCGCAATGGGCGTTGACCATATATTCGACGCTGTCGGCGATGAGGTCGCGACTGGGCAGCGAATAGAGCATCCCGCCATGGCCCATGGCGATGCCGTCATCGACAGCGATGGTGTTGAATTCCTTGGCGACGCCGCCGGCCGCCTCGATCTCCCGCGCGACAAGCTGGCCCAGATCCTTCAGATGGACATGGCCCGGCACGAACTGGGTGAATGAATTGGCAATGGCGATGATCGGCTTGCCGAAATCCTCGTCCTTCATGCCCGTCGCGCGCCAAAGCCCGCGCGCGCCCGCCATATTGCGGCCGTGGGTGGTGGTGCGGGAGCGGTAGGCGGGCATTGCACAGAGTCCTTCAGAAGATCGTCGCGGTCCCTCTACAGGGGCGGGCGACGGTGTGAAACATATTATTCCTCTTATGCGCCCTTGTCGCGCTTTTGGCGCGCCATGGTGCAGCCGCTGGGTCATTTTGTTGCGAGCAATGCGCCGGAACGGACAGCGCGATGTTTTGATGCGGTTCCTGTCCCATCATGGGATCGCGGCGCACGGCCGCGCAACAGCAGGCTGGCGCTGGCGAATATCATGGTTAATAAACACTTATGCCTGCCTTTCGCCTACGCCTGTCCATGCTGCGCCCTTTGATTCTGGCTGGCGCATGGGCGCTGGTCATGCCTGCTACGGCGCCGGCGCAATCCTTGAACGGCGCGCAACAACTGGCGCCGGGCGGCTATCGCTGGCTGGGGCAGGGGCCATGGGACGGCCCCATCTATATGGTCATCAGCATCGAAAAGCAGATGATCCATGTCTATAGCGGCGACCAGTTGATCGGGCTGGCGAGCGTGTCGACGGGCATGAAGGGGCATCGCACCCCGACCGGCGATTTCCCCATATTGCAGAAACGGCAATGGCATCGCTCCAACCTCTACAGCAATGCGCCCATGCCCTATATGCAGCGGCTGACCTGGGACGGGATCGCCCTCCATGCCGGGCATAATCCGGGCTATCCGGCGAGCCACGGCTGCATCCGCCTGCCCTATGCCTTCGCCCGCGACCTGTTCGCGCTGACGAAGATGGGGACGCTGGTGGAAGTGACGCAGGCGCGCCTGACTGCGGCGCTGCAATATGATCCGCTGGTGCTGGGCGATCCGGCGAGCCAAGTGGTGACGTTCGGGCCGGCGCGGAGCGAGCGGATGACATTGCCGCCGGTGCCTGCTGGCGGGAATGGGGCGCCGAGGCTGGAGGTCGATCCGGCGATTTTCGGCAATTGGGGCGGCTGAACCGTTAGGGGGTTGCAGGGTTTATTGTCTCTGGTCATCGTCCCCGATGCGCCATCCACGCCCATCTGGCGTGACGCGAGAAGGAGTGTCGATGCAGGCCAGCCCCTTATCTGCCCGATCCCTGCCAACCCGCTCCCTGGCGGTCGCTGCGCTGTCCACCATCGTCGAATGGTATGATTTCACCCTCTATCTCTATTTCGCCACGGTATTGTCGCGGACCTTCTTCGGCGGGGGTGCGGTAGGGCTGGGCGATGCGCTGGCGGGCTTTGCGCTGGCCTATCTGATGCGCCCGGTCGGCGCGATCGTGTTCGGCCATATCGGCGACCGCTACGGGCGGCGGGTGACGATGCTGCTGTCGATGGGGATGATGACCGCCGCGATGCTGGCCACCGCGATGTTGCCGACCCATGCGCAGGTCGGGCCGCTGGCGGGATGGCTGATGATCGGGTTGCGCTGTGTCATGGCCTTCTCCGTCGGTGGCGAATATACCGGCGTCGTCGCCTATCTGCTGGAGGGCGCGCGGGCCGGGCGGCGCGGGTTCGTGACGTCGCTGGCGTCGGCGGCGAGCGAGGTCGGCGCGCTGCTGGCGGCGGGGGTGTCGGCGATCACCGTTGCTTCGCTGGACACCCGGAGCCTGACCGACTGGGGCTGGCGGATACCCTTTCTGGTCGGCGCGGTGTTGGCGGGCGTGATCCTGCTGGCGCGATCGACGATGGAGGAATCACCCGATTTCCTGCGGCAGCAAGCCCAGGCGGCGACGCCCACCAATCCGTTGACCCACAGCCTGCGCCACCACAGGGCGGCGATCGGCCGGGGTTTTGCGATTTCGGCGCTGGGGTCGATCACCTATTATGTCGGCATTACCTATGTGCCGAGCTTCCTATCCGCCATGGGGACGACGGGGGAAAGGGACGCCCTGTGGCTGTCGACCCTGGCCGCGCTGGCTGTGATACTGGTGACACCGCTGGTTGGATGGCTGACCGATCGGGTCGGGCGGCGGCCGGTCCTGATCGCGTTGGCGCTGGCGGGCGCGCTGCTGCCGACGGCGATGTTCCTGCTGATGCAGGGCGGCTTCGGCGTGGCGCTGGCGGGGGCCGTGGTGCTCGCCTGCCTGGGCGGGGCGGTGAGTGCCGTCGGGGCGGTCGCCACGGCCGAGCAGTTTCCTGGCGAGGGGCGTTTGAGCGGCCTGGCGTTCGGCGCGACCAGTGCGACGGCCCTGTTCGGCGGATTGACGCCATGGCTGGCGCACTGGCTGATCGAACGCAGCGGCTGGGCCCCGGCGCCCGGCGCGATGATCGCGCTGGTGGCGCTGTGCGTGCTGCCCGTACTGCTGACGCTGCCCGAAACCGCGCCGCGGATACGCAGAAAGGCCGACCCGTCGCCGGGCCGGCCTTTCTCGTAAAACCCCGCTCAGGGTTGTCCTTATGCCGCCTGGGCCGCTTCTTCGCTGGCGGGCAGGCGGATCAAATAGTCGAAGGCGGACAGACCCGCCGTCGATCCCGCGCCCATCGCGATCACGATCTGCTTGTACGGAACCGTTGTGCAGTCGCCCGCCGCGAAGATGCCCGGCTGGCTGGTTTCGCCGCGCGCGTCGATCTCTATCTCGCCACGGGGGGACAGGGCGATCGCGTCCTTGAGCCATTCGGTGTTGGGCACCAGGCCGATCTGGACGAAAATCCCTTCCAGTTCGACATCATGTTCGGCGCCATGGTTGCGATCCTTGTAGGACAGGCCCGTCACCCGTTCGCCATTGCCGTCCACCTTGGTCGTCAGGGCCGAGGTGATGATCTTGACATTGGGCAGGCTGGCGAGCTTGCGCTGCAACACCGCATCAGCGCGCAACTGGCTGTCATATTCGATCAGCGTCACATGGGCGACGATGCCGGCCAGGTCGATCGCCGCT
Source organism: Sphingobium sp. AntQ-1 (assembly GCF_028538045.1). Lineage (NCBI taxonomy): Bacteria > Pseudomonadati > Pseudomonadota > Alphaproteobacteria > Sphingomonadales > Sphingobiaceae > Sphingobium > Sphingobium sp. AntQ-1. The sequence goes on along the minus strand of NZ_CP117158.1, from coordinate 1,161,868 downwards.
TCGACGCCGCTATTGCCGCCGCCGATCACCGCCACGCGCTTGCCCTTGAACAGCGGACCATCGCAATGCGGGCAATAGGCGACGCCCTTGTTGCGATACTCGTCCTCACCGGGGACGCCCATCTGCCGCCAGCGCGCGCCGGTGGACAGGATGAGCGTGCGGCCTTTCAAGGACGCGCCGTTCTCCAGCACGACTTCATGATAGCCGCCCTCGGTCTGGGCCGGGATCAGCTTCGCCGCCTTTTGCAGGTTCATGATCTCGACGTCATAATCCTTCACATGCGCTTCGAGCGCGCTCGCCAGCTTCGGCCCCTCGGTGTGCGATACCGAGATGAAATTCTCGATATCCATCGTGTCGAGCACTTGGCCGCCAAAGCGTTCGGCTGCGACGCCGGTGCGGATGCCCTTTCGCGCCGCATAGATGGCGGCCGCCGCGCCCGCCGGCCCGCCGCCGACGATCAGCACTTCGAACGGGTCCTGGCTTTTGATCTTCTCCGCGGCGCGGACCGCCGCGCCGCTGTCGATCTTCGCGACGATCTGTTCCAACTCCATGCGGCCGCTGGCGAAGGGTTCGCCGTTCAGGAAGATGGTGGGAACGGCCATCACCTTGCGGCTGTCCACCTCTTCCTTGAACAGCGCGCCGTCGATGGCGACGTGGCTGATGCGGGGATTGAGGACGCTCATCAGGTTCAGCGCCTGCACCACGTCGGGGCAATTCTGGCACGAAAGCGAGAAATAGGTTTCGAAGGCGAAGTCGCCCTCAATATCCTTGATCTGCTGGATCAGATCCTGCGCCGCCTTCGACGGATGGCCGCCGACCTGGAGCAGGGCGAGCACCAGCGAAGTGAATTCATGGCCCATCGGCAGGCCGGCGAAGCGCACGCCGATGTCGGTGCCGACCCGGCGGATCATGAAGCTAGGGGTGCGCTGATCTACGCCGCTGACTACGGTCACCTTGTCGGACAGGGTGGCAATGTCATTTAACAGTTCGTCCAGTTCGCGCGACTTTGCGCCATCATCCAGCGACGCCACCAACTCGATCGGCTGGGTGATGTTCGCCAGATAGCCCTTGAGCTGTCCTTTGAGATTTGCGTCCAACATCGTTCTGGCTCCGTTGCGTGAAGAGAGCGGGCCGCCTTGCCCTGTCCGAAGGGAGAGGAAAGGATAGGCGCAAGACGGCCCGCCGCCGGGGATGGTGCGACCCTAAGGCCCCGGATGAAATAGGGTTTGTCTGTCTAAGGGGGCCTGATCCGCCGGGTTCCGCAACTGTTGGCGGAACCCGGCGAGCTGTACGCGGCCAGGCGTATTTTTAGATCTTGCCGACCAGGTCGAGCGACGGCGCCAGGGTGGCTTCGCCTTCTTCCCACTTGGCGGGGCAGACTTCACCGGGGTTGGCGGCGACATATTGCGCAGCCTTGACCTTGCGCAGCAGTTCGGTCGCGTTGCGGCCGACGCCTTCCGAGGTGATTTCCATGAACTGGATCACGCCTTCGGGATCGACCAGGAAGGTCGCGCGGTCGGCCAGGCCAACGCCCGGACGCATCACGTCGAAATTGTTCGTGATCTGGCCCGACTGGTCGCCCAGCATATAATAGTTGATCTTGCCGATCGCCGGCGAGGTGTCGTGCCAGGCCTTGTGGCTGAAATGGGTGTCAGTCGACACCGAATAGACTTCCACGCCCATCTTCTCCAGGGTGGGGTAGATGTCCGCCAGATCTTCCAGCTCGGTCGGGCAGACGAAGGTGAAATCGGCCGGATAGAAGAAGAAGACCGCCCACTTGCCCTTCACGTCAGCGTCGGTCACGTCGACGAACTTGCCTTCCTTATAGGCGGTCGCGGAGAACGGCTTGATGGTGGTGTTGATGAGAGCCATTGGCTGTCCAAATCCTCATAATGATGTTGCAGTTGCGAACACCCATGTAGGGATGCGATCGATTCGGGGGAAATTGGTTTTCTCGGATGGCCTGAGTGAGAAAAGCGATCACAGCCGATCGGACTGATCGATCGCTTCGCCTGTTCTCAAGCGTCCGCCAGCACCTGTAACATAGCGTCTTCGACCATGGCTTGGGCCTCTTCTGGCGAAAAGGTCGATCGGTCGAGGCAGAGTTCGAGCCAGAGGCCGTCGACCAGCGCGGTCAGGCTGATCGCGGCGACCCGGACGCGCGCATCGCTCATCGCCGGGGCGGCTGCGCGTAGCAGCGTTTCGAGTTGCGCCCGCGCGCCGCCATAGACTTCGGCATGGACCGCGGCGATCTTCGGGTCGGACTTCACCAGGCTCCAGAAGGCGATCCAGGTGGCGAGCAAATCGGGATCGAGCACCGGCGGCAGGAAATTGGCTTGAAGGCAGGCGCGCAGCCGGTCGCGCGGATCGTCGCCTGCCGCCTCCATCGCGGCGTCGAGCGCGGCGGAGACTTTCGCGCCGACTTCGGCATAAGTGGCCAGGATCAGCGCATCGACGCCGTCAAAATAATGGGTCAGCAGCCCAGATGACACCCCCGCATGGCCGCAGATCGCGCGGACCGACGTGCCGCCCACGCCTTTTTCGGCCAGGCAGCGGGCCGTCGCCTCGATCAGCGCCTGGCGCCGCACATCCGCCGTCTCCCGGACAAATCGCGCCCTGGGTCGCGCCCTGCCCATGCCACCGTCCCTCTTGTCGTTCACGTCCAATCCCCCCGTTTCATCCTTTGCGCGCTGACGGTGCGGCTGGCAAGATGGCGTCTCAAGCGAGGGATCGAACCAGCGGCCCGGTTGGTTCTTCCTGGGACATGAAGGAGATTGACGGATGATGCGCGCCCTTTCCCCCTTGCTTGCGTTGCCCCTGTTGTTGGCAGGCTGCGCCAAGAGCGACGACAATGTCGCGGTCGCGAACAGTAACGCCGCCGCCGCAGTAGAGACGATCGAGGACATGGACGCGGTGCCGGCGAACGCGCAGGCGGCAGACGCACGTCTGCCGACAGACGATTGGGTCGGGCGCTGGATCGGGCCGGAGGGATTGTTCCTCGACATCCAGCCTTCGCCCGACGGCAAGCCGGGCCATTATGCGCTGACCAACAAGGACAATCTCGATCGGCAGGGCGATTATAGCGGCATCGCCGAAGGCGCGACGATCCGCTTCGTGCGCGACGGCAAGGATATGGCGATCCGGCCGGGCGATGGCGATGAGACGGGGTTCAAATATCTGGCGGGCAAGCAGGACTGCCTGATCGTGATCGCGGGGCAGGAGGGCTATTGCCGATAGGGTGGAGGCGCCGTTCCTATCCAGTCTTGGCGCGACGCCCGACATGGGCGGGTAGAAGACGTCCCCCTCCGGCCAGCGGAAGGGGGATCATGGCAAATTCTGGTCCGCCGTCCCCGCCATCACTTGCCCAATCCCTCCAGCGCCGAGAAGCGCTGCGACCATAGCGCGCCATGGACGGCCATCCATCCGATTACCGGCGCCAGTCCCTTCACCCGCGCGGCGTACCAGGTTTCGCGCCCTGTCCGACGGGCGGTCACGAGGCCGGCACGTTTCAGCTTGGCCATATGGCGCGACACCATCGGCTGCGATACGCCCGATTGCTGGGTCAGCGCCTGCACATTCTGTTCGCCTTCGCGCACCAGCGTTTCCAGCAGGGCGCGGCGGGTGCCGTCGGACAGCGCCTTGAACAGGGCATCGGTGGCGGCGTCGCGATCGGCGCGTGAATCAGTCATCATGGTTAACCCATAATCATTGGGTTATGGATTGGTCAAGTTTCTGAGCGCTTAACCGTCTCGAACCAGCGTTAACCAAAAAAAGTTCGGCACGGTGGGGGATAGAGTCTTTTGAGTCACACCGCCCGATATGGAGTCTGGGGCGAGTCGCACGACTCTATATCTTGTGGGTGCACCCTTCGTTCCCGGTCGTGTTGACCATTTCCTGAACGCCCTGTGATAAGTTGCTGATCTTGACGGCGGACTCCCAAGGACTCATCGCTGGTCCTTAGAACGAATTCGGGGGCTTTTGCATATGGGTGTAATGGAGCGCGTCGCGGCGCCGCGGCGGAAGAAGACGGCACGGCCGGTCGTGGTCGACGCGGCCCAGATCGCGACCGACACCCTGCTGCGCGGCGATTGCATCTCGGAAATGGCCAAGCTGCCCGACAATTGCATCGACATGATCTTCGCCGATCCGCCCTATAATCTGCAACTGGGCGGCGACCTGTTCCGGCCCGAAGGCGGCCGCGTCGACGCGGTCGACAATGACTGGGACAAGTTCGACACGCTGGGCAGCTATGACCGCTTCACCAAGGCGTGGCTGCGCGAAGCGCGCCGTATCTTGAAGCCCAACGGTTCGATATGGGTGATCGGCAGCTATCATAATATCTTCCGCGTCGGCACCGCGCTCCAGGACGAAGGCTTCTGGATCCTCAACGACATCATCTGGCGCAAGTCCAACCCGATGCCCAATTTCAAGGGCACGCGCTTCACCAATGCGCATGAGACGCTGATCTGGGCGAGCCAGGGCGAGGACGCCAAATATACGTTCAACTACAAGGCGATGAAGACGCTGAACGACGAGTTGCAGATGCGCTCCGACTGGGTGCTGCCGATTTGCGGCGGGCAGGAACGGCTGAAGCGCAACGGCGCCAAGGCGCACCCGACGCAGAAGCCCGAAGCGCTGCTCTATCGCGTGATGCTGGCCTGCACCAAGCCGGGCGACGTGGTGCTTGATCCCTTTTTCGGCACCGGCACTACGGGCGCAGTCGCCAAGCGGTTGGGCCGCAAATGGATCGGCATCGAGCGCGAGGATGATTATATCGAGGTCGCGCTGGAGCGGATCGAGGCGGCGCTGCCGCTGGACGAAAGCGCGCTGACCATCATGCAGACCGCGCGCCAGCAGCCCAAGGTGGCGTTCGGCACGCTGGTCGAGACGGGCTATCTGACGCCGGGCGCTATATTGCGCGATGCCAAGCGTCGCTGGCAAGCGGAGGTCCGCGCCGACGGTTCGCTGCTGGTGGGGGCCGATACCGGGTCGATCCACAAGATGGGCGCGACGCTGCAAAATGCGCCAAGCTGCAACGGCTGGACCTTCTGGCATGTGGAGGTCGAGGGCAAGTTGCAGCCGATCGACACGCTGCGGCAGACCTATTTGCTGGCGAACGAGCCTTAGCCTCATCCTTGCAATTCCGCTTGGGCTGGGCGAAGTCGAAGCCTGCCGCTGACCGAAGGGAAGCGACTTCGCTCCGCTCAGTGTGGCCCTTCGACTTCGCTCAGGGCGAACGGGAGAAATGATGACCCTTCCTGCCATCCCGCCCCACGCCCGCCTCTACCTGAAGCCCACATGGTTCGTGCCGACGCCGATCGGCTTGCCCGACGGGTCGGTGGCGCGGATGGGCAATGGGCTGATCTGGTTCCAGGGCTATGAACTGAGCGCCTTCGACGGCGCGCGACGGATCGCGCGGATCGTGGTGCCGGTGGCGGATTTCGATGCGGCCATTGCGGGACTGCCCGATGCGCTGGCGGCGCGGGCGCAGCGGCTGGCGGCGCATATCTCCGCGCTCCGCGCTCCGCTGGTGCTGGGCGACCGCACGATCCGCTTCGACGCGCCGCAGGTGATGGCGATATTGAACGTCACGCCCGACAGCTTCTCCGACGGCGGCAAGCATGTCGGCGATCCCCAGGCGGCGGCGGATGCCGGCTTCGCGATGGCGGCGGCGGGGGCGGCGCTGATCGACGTGGGCGGCGAATCGACCCGGCCGCGCGCGCCTAAGGTCTGGGAGGGCGACGAGATCGCGCGCATCGCCCCGGTGATCGAGCGGCTGGCGGCGGCGGGCGTGCCGGTGTCGGTCGATACGCGCAAGGCGGGCGTGATGGAGGCGGCGCTGGCGGCGGGCGCCGCTGTCGTCAACGATGTCAGCGCGCTTGCGCATGATCCGCGCAGCCTGGAGGTGGTGGCGCGCGCGCGATGCCCGGTGATCCTGATGCACGCCCCATCCGCTGGCGACGATCCGCATGACAATCCGGGCGGTTATGGCGATGTCGTCGCCGACGTGTTCGACCATCTGGAGGCGCGGATCGCCGCGTGCGAGGGGGCGGGGATTGCGCGCGACCGGATCATGGTCGATCCGGGGCTGGGCTTCGGCAAGAGCCTGGCCGACAATCTGGCGCTGGTGAACGGCCTGGCGACTTTCCAGGCGCTGGGCGTGCCGCTGCTGTTCGCAGGGAGCCGCAAGCGGTTGATCGGGGCGCTGTCGAACGAAGCGCCGGCGGCGGATCGGCTGGGCGGATCGGTCGCGCTGGGCTTCCGCGCGGCGCAACTGGGCGCGCAGATGGTGCGGGTGCATGATGTCCGCGAAAGCGTGCAGGCGCTTCACTTGTGGCGCGGGCTGGCGGATGCGGGATTGAGCGCGGTTTAGGCGGGTTTGGCCGGCCCGACTTCAAACTACCAAGCGCGCATAGAATCGGTTATCGACGGCCATCTTGGGGAAGTCGGGCGGCAGCGCTTCCGCCTCCACCCGCGCAAAGCCGTTCTTCTCGTAGAAGCGGTGCGCGGCAACGAAGCGGTCGGTGGTGCCAAGCCAGATTTGGGTCACGCCCCGGTCGCGGGCGGCCGCCAGAGCCGTGTCGAGTAGCGCCTGCGCCACGCCCGCCGCGCGGCCGCGATGGCTGGCGGCGACGAACATCTTGCGCAGGGCGACAGCGCCCGATCCGATATCCTTCAGCGCGACCGTGCCGACCAAGCGACCGTTTGCCCGCGCGACCCAGAAGCCGCCCGCGCCCGGCCCGTAATAGGCGGGAATGTCGCTCAGGTCCGGCTGGTCGGCCGCGGTAATGGCGATGCCATATTCGTCGCGCTGGATCGACAGGATCAGGTCCAGCACGCCCTGCTGGTCGGCGGGAGCGAACGGGCCGATCATGCGCGGCGCGGGGTCAGTTGGCGTTGGCCGCCGGGGCGGGGACGGCCGCTGGCGCAGGCGTCGTCCCGTCCTTCCGCGCGAAGCTGCGCAGACTGGCCAGCGTCTGCTCGGCGATACCCTGATATTGTTCGCTCAGCATTTCGGGATAGACGAAAGTGGCGGTCACGATCGCGCCGTCGGGCTGCTTGAGCAGGCGGATCGCGACATTATTACCTTCGCCGTCATTGGCGGTGCCGCGATATTCATTCTCGCCGACGAAATCGCCATCCACGCCTTCGGCGCTGTCGTTGACCGCTTCCACAATCTGCTGGAGCGTCTGGTCATTGTCGTTCTTCTGCCAGAATACCCGCACGTCCGCGCCGGCGCCGGGGTCTTGATAGACCGCGCCGTCGGCGGTGCTGGCGGCCTTGTCTACGGTCCAGCCTTCGGGGAAGGTGATGGAAAAGCCGCGTGTCTGGTTCACATAATTGCGATTGTCGGTGTCCTCGGCCGTGGCGTTGGCGATCGCATTGGCCGCTGCGGCGTTGGCGGCCGCGGCCAGTTCCTCCTGGGTCGGCATGTCTGCGACCGGTTCGGACCGGCCACAGGCGAATAGCAGGAGGAGGGGGAGGCAGGCGGCCAAAGAGGCGGAACGGGCGGCGTGTTTCATGGCGCAATCCAAAGCATAGCCACGCGGATAATTCAACGGCGTAAGCCGGCCGCTTCGCTTATCCGTTCTTATCGGCCGTTCAGGCGGCGCTGTCGATGCCCAGTTCGGCCAGCTTGCGATAGAGGGTTGAGCGGCCGATACCCAGCCGCCGGGCGACTTCCGTCATACGGCCGCGATAATGGCCGATGGCGAGACGGATGACGTCGGCCTCGATCTCGGCTAGTTGGCGGACATGGCCGTCGCCTTCGAACAAAGTGATGCCCGCGCCGTCGCGATGCGGCTGGCTGGCGGCGCGCGGGCGCAACGACAATATGCTGGCCCCGGCCTGGATCTGCGACGCGATCTGCGGGAAATCCTGCGGCGTCAGCGCATCGCCCTCGCACAGGACGGCAGCGCGGAAGAGGGCGTTCTGGAGCTGGCGGACATTGCCCGGCCAGCCATGTTGCATCAACAGCGCCAGCGCATCATCGGTGACGCCCAGCCCGCGCAGCCCCGGCTGGGTGGCGATGCGGGCGAGCAGATGGCGGCAAAGCGCGGGAATGTCGCCCATGCGTTCGCGCAAGGGCGGGACGGTGAGCTGGACGACGTTGAGGCGGTAATAAAGATCCTCGCGGAAATTGCCGGCCTCGACCTCCTCGATCAGCCGCTTGTTGGTCGCGGCGATGACGCGGACATCGACATGGACTGGGCGGCGCGCGCCGATCGGCTGGACTTCGCCATCCTGCAACACCCGCAGCAGCTTGACCTGCGCGTCCAGCGGCATTTCGCTGACTTCATCGAGGAAGAGCGTGCCCATGTCGGCGCTGGCGAACTTGCCGACATGGCGGTCGAACGCGCCGGTGAAGGCGCCACGCTCATGGCCGAACAGTTCCGATTCGACGAGGTTGGCCGGAATCGCGCCGCAATTGACGGTCACCATCGCCTGTTTGTGGCGGGGGGAAGCGGCATGGATGGCGCGGGCGATGACATCCTTGCCGACGCCGCTTTCGCCCTCGATCAGCACGGGCACGCGGGCGCGGGCGGCCTTGGCCGCGATGGCCAGGGCGGCGCGGAATTGCGGGGCGGAACCGACCACATCCTCGAACGAGAGGGGGGCGGTGATCTTTTCGGTGAGCGGACGCAATTCGCCCGCCGCGGCGCCTTCGGCCAGCGTCGCGTTCAAGGCGGCGAGCAACCTTTCGGGCGCGATCGGCTTGGACAGATAATCGGTAGCGCCCGCCCGCATCGCCTCTACGGCGATGGCGACATTGTTATGCGCGGTCAGGATCAGGATCGGCAGCGCCGGGCGCCGACTACGAATTTCGCGGATCAGGCCCGATGGCTCATAGTCCGGGCTCCATTGGTCCAGGATGATGGCGTCAAGCTGCATCCCGTCCTGCGTGCCTAGCGTCGCAATGGCGGTTTCGCCGTCGGCGGCGAAGATGGTGCGCCATCCCGCACGCGCTCCCAGCGCCGACACCAGACGTCGCTGCGCCGGTTCATCGTCGATCAGCATCAGCATCGGTACGCCGTCGCGCGCCATCAAATCCCTCATATGCAACCCGCAGGCGATGGTAAGCGCAGGGGGTAAAGGCGGGCTTAACTGCGACGAATTTTCTTGAAGGCGGCGGGTTGAGGGCGCGGCCCCCAGACGATAAGAGGTGGGCCAACATCGACAGGACAAGGGGACAGGATATGGCGTCGGACAGCAATATGAAGGCCGCGAACCAGACTTATGGAAGCTTCGTCGGCTTCGTCAAATGGGGCACGATCGTCAGCGTCGCGCTCGCCGCGCTGGTGGTGCTGCTGATCGCCTGATCCGCTTGCCGCAGGGCGTAATGACCGGCGGGCGCGCATGACGGGCGCGCTGGCGTTGCTGCCCCTGTTCCTGGCCGCCTGTGCGGGCGGCTATATCGCCGCCCGGCCGGGGACGGACTCCGATCGTCCGGCTTGGCGATCGGGAACGGGCGGCGTGGCCGCCATCCTGTTCGTCGGCGCGCTGATCGCCGCCGCCGAAGCGGGCAGCGCGACGGCGCGCTACATCGCCCTGATCGCCCTGCTATGCGCCAGCGCCGCGAGCGTCCTGTTGCTGGGCGTGCCAGAACGCGGCCTGACGCCGGATGGTGACGGTGATGACGGGGTGGACGGATGATCCCCCCTGTCGGCCCTGCATGGCTGGGCGCGCAACTGAATGGCATCGGTCCATCGCCCGTGGTGGCGGGCGCCTATCTATTCTCCGCCGCGCTGTTGTTGCTGGGGTTGTCGCTGCGTAGCGGCGGCCATGGCAATCGCTGGGCGATGGCGGGCATCGTGACCGGGGCGGCGGCGGCGGTCTATAGCCATGATGTCGTCAACCTGCCGGAAATGGTGAGCGTGGTCGTGATCGGCGGCGGCATCGGTCTGTTGCTGGCGCGGCGCAGCGCGGTGGCGGCCTTGCCCCGGCTGATGCTCGCGGGCCACGGCCTGCTGGGCGTGGCGGCGATGGCCATGGCCGCGACCCTGTGGCGCAATCCCGGCGCGTTCGGCTTGGCCGCCGACGATGGCCTATTGCTGACGCTCGGCTTTGCTTTGGGCGCGATGACGCTGGCGGGCGCGCTGGCCTTGGCGGTCGGTCGCAGGCCGGGCGGACTTGCCCTGCTTGGCAGCGGCGCGGGTTGGGCGGCGGCGGCGCTGGGCTTTGCTATCGGCAATAGTGCAATGGTCGTGGCGGGCGGCATGGCGGGCGTCGCCGGGCTGCGTCTGGCATGGCGCGCGCGGCGGATCGCATCAAGAGCCTTGCCCAGCGGGGCGGGCTTACCCTAACGCTATGGGCAAATCATTCCCGCAGCGGAGACGTATATGCACAAACTCGGCCTGATCGGCGGCCTTAGCTGGACCTCCACCGCGCGCTATTATGCCATCATCAACCAGGCGGTCCACCGCGCGCTGGGCGGGCAGCATAGTGCGCCGTTGCTGATCGAGAGCCTGGATTTCGCCGAAGTCGCGCGCTGCGCCACGGAAAATGACTGGGACTGCGCGGCAGGGCAGCTGATCGGCGCGGCCCAGAGGCTGGAGCAGGGCGGCGCAGGCGCGCTGTTGATCTGCGCCAATTCGATGCATCGCGTCTATGACCGGGTGCAGGCGGCGGTCGGCATCCCGATCCTGCATATCGCCGATATCGTCGGCAAGAAGATGAAGGCGGACGGCATCGAAAAGGCGGCGCTGATCGGCACGCGCAACGTGATGACCGAGAAATTCTATCGCCAGCGGCTGGTCGCGCATGGCATTTCGCTGCTGCCCGCCGACATGGAACTGGCCGAACGGATCGACAGGATCGTCTATGACGAACTGACCGTGGGGAAGGTGAGCAAGGAATCCGAACGCTATATGAAGTCGGAACTGACCGACATCGCGAAGGAGGATGTGCAGGCGGTGGTGCTGGCCTGCACCGAATTGGAGCTGATCGTGGACGTGAAGGCCAATGTCCTGCCCATCTATGATTGCACCAGCATCCACGCCAAGGCGGGGGTGGAATTCATATTGGGGTGAGCGCCATCCCGCGCAGGCGGGAGCCCAGTCCCAAGCCGGCCGATGATCGCGAGGGCGGTGCTGGGTTCCCGCCAGCGCGGGAACATCATGATGTACTTACCGGCCCGGCTCCGCCAGCGCGATATCCATGTCCGCCAGTGCCAGGCGCAGCAGTTCGGCCATGGCTGTGCGCGCGGCGGCGGTGTCGCGGGCGGCGATCGCCTGGAACACGGCGCGATGGTCGGGCAGGGGATCACGGGGCAACAGCTTCTTGCGATGCTTGAAGGTCGTGGTCCAACTGACCGCCGCGCCAACCGAACTGGCCAGCGCCTCCAGCGCGTCATTATGGGTGGCGGCCAGGATGGCATGGTGGAAACGCTGGTCTGCGGCGCGGCCGTCGGGCGTCGACAGGCCGAAGCGGCCCATTTCCGCCAGCGCGGCCTCCATCGTCGCCAGTTGCTCGTCGGTGCGGCGGCGGGCGGCGAATTCGGCGGCGGCCGGTTCGATCACGCCGCGCAGTTCGAACAGGTCGTGGATGAAATTGGCGTCCGGTTCCCCTGCGAACATCCAGGCCAGCATTTCGGGGTCGAGCACGTTCCAGCGACTGCGCGGCAGGACGCGGGTGCCGGCCTTGGGGCGGCTTTCCAGCATCCCCTTGGCGATCAGGATGCGCACCGCCTCGCGATAGGCGGTGCGGGAGACGCCGAGGCGCTCCGACGCCTCGATCTCACCCTCGAACAATTCGCCTGGGCGATGCTTGCCCGTAAGGATCGCGGTGCCCAGGTCGCGGGCGATCGTCTGATGGATGCGCAGCACGCCTTCCTCCGATCCGATCTTGCGCCCGCTACCCAAATCCCCGCTCCTATAGTCTAGTCCTCAAATGCTGCCGTAGGGCAATGCCGTCCGCAAAGAAAGGCGTCCGCCACCAGACGCAGCGGCGCGGTATCGGCGTCGATCGCCCTGTCCGCCACCAGGCGCACGAAACGGCGGTACATGATCGGATATTCCTCGTCCTGCGCCTTCATCTGCACTTCGCCGTCCAGACGCAGCGTATTGCCGCCTTCGGACAGGAGCAGGCTGCCCTTGTCCGTCTCGACCGCAATGTCCCAGGTCTGCGGCCCGGTCTGGCGCCAGTCGAACAGGGTGTCGATCGCGGCACCGGATGCCGTCGCCATGGCCAGCGTCGCGCCGATCGGCGCCTGCTTGTTGGACGGCACTTCCAGTTCGGCCGATAGCACGGTGATCGGTTCGCCGACGATTTCGGTCAGGATCGACAGGGCGTTGATGCCCGGATCGAACACGCCAAAGCCGCCCGCTTCCCAGATCCAGGGCTGGCCCGGATGCCAGTGACGGACATCCTCGCGCCACTGAATGTCGATCCGCTCGACCTTGCGCTCCGCGATCCAGGCTTTCGCCTGCGCGACGGCGGCGGCATAGCGGCTGTGCCAGCTGGCGTAGAGCGTGACGCCCTGCGCCTTGGCCAGCACGATCAGCGCCTCCACTTCGGACACGGTCGCGCCCGGCGGTTTTTCCAGAAATACATGCTTGCCCGCCAGCAACGCCTGCCGGGCCGCATGATAGCGGACCTGCGGCGGCTGGCACAGGATGACGGCGTCGAGGTCGGGTTCGCCCGCCAGCATCGCGCCGAGGTCGGGGTAATTATTCACCCCTTCCCCCTGCGCGTTGCGGCTGGCGACGGCGACCAGGTCGATGCCGTCGATCTTTTCGATGGCGGGCAGGTGCTGATCGCGCGCGATCTTGCCGAGCCCTACCAGACCTGCCCTGATCGTCATGCGGCCAGTTCCAGCTTGCCTTCGTTACGGCGCGTCAGGCCCCAGGGGTTGGCGGCCTGCAATGCGGGCGGCAACAGCGCGTCGGGCAGGTCCTGATAGCAGACGGGACGCAGGAAGCGCATCATCGCCAAGGTGCCGACCGAGGTCGAACGGCCGTCCGAGGTCGAGGGGAAGGGGCCGCCATGCACCATGGCATGGGTCACTTCGACGCCGGTGGGCCAGCCATTGGCGAGGACGCGGCCGACCTTGCGCGACAGCGTGGGCAACAGCTTGGCGGCATTGTCCGCATCGCTGGCTTCCATCTGGAGCGTCGCGGTCAACTGGCCTTCCAGATCGGCGATGGTGGCGATCACGTCCTCGATCGTGGCGCACTTCACCAGGATCGAGGACGCGCCGAACACTTCATGCGCCAGCGCCGGGTTGGCGCGGAACTGGTCGGACGCGGTGGCGAAGAAGGCGGACTGGCCGCGATTGGCGCCGTCCGCTTCGGTGCCGCGCGCGACGGTAGTGACGCCGTCCGCGCTGGCCAGTGCCTCGACGCCCTTTTCATAGGCGGCGTGGATGCCGGGCGTCAGCATGACCTGCGCCGCATTGGCCGACAGCGCCTTGGCCGCTGAGGCGACGAACGTGTCGAGATCGGGGCTGTCGAGCGCAATCACCATGCCGGGATTGGTGCAGAACTGGCCGGCGAACAGCGACATGGAACCGACGAATGCGGTGCCCAGTGCTTCGGCGCGCGCAGCGAGCGCACCGGGCAGCAGGACGACCGGGTTGATCGACGACATTTCCGAATAGACCGGGATCGGCTCTTCGCGCTTGGCCGCAATCTGCATCAGCGCAATGCCGCCGCCGCGCGATCCGGTGAAGCCCACCGCCTTGATATGCGGATCGGCGACCAGCGCGCCACCCAGATCATTGGTGGTGCCGGGCAGGTAGGAGAAGACGCCTTCGGGCAGGCCGCAAGCCGCGACGGCCGCGATGATCGCGCGGGCGACCAGCTCGCCGGTGCCGGGATGGGCGGGATGGCCCTTCACCACGACCGGGCAACCGGCGGCGAAGGCGGACGCGGTGTCACCGCCCGCGACCGAGAAGGCGAGCGGGAAGTTGGATGCGCCGAACACGGCGACGGGACCAAGCGCCTGGTTGACGCGGCGCAGGTCGCTGCGGGGCAGCGGCGCGCGGTCGGGCAGCGCCTTGTCGATGGTGGCGTCCAGCCAGTCGCCCTGGCGGACGTAGCTGGCGAACAGGCGCAACTGGCCGACGGTGCGGCCGCGTTCGCCCTCCAGACGACCGCGCGGCAGGCCGGATTCGCTCATCGCGGTGGTGATGAGCAGGTCGCCGATGGCGACGATCTGGTCGGCGACGCTTTCCAGGAAGGTGGCGCGCGCGTCGGGGGTCAGGGTGGAGAAGGTTTCGAACGCGGCGTCGGCCAGCGCGGTCGCATCCGCGACATCGGCGATCGATGCGTTGGAAAAGGCGACCTCGCCCTTCGCGCCGCTCGATGGGTCGATGGCGTAGAAAGGCGCGCCGCCGGTGCGCTCGCTCGCGCCGATGAGGATGGCTCCGTTGAACATGATGTTCTCCTGAATAGGGGGCAATGGAATTTGGTTAGATGCTCGCGCCGGGAAGCGCTGATCGATTTCCGGCGCAGGTGATGCAAAGGCGGTTAAGGTGGGGGGCGCTGCAGATGGCGATGGACGCCCCCGCCTTCAACGGATCAGTGGTTGTCGCGCGGCAGGCCCATGGTCTGGGCGATGCGCTGATATTTCTCCGCGCCTTCCAATATGGCGCCGGTGTTCAACTGGCCGACGACCGACCGCTGGATTTCCTGCCAGGGGGTTTGCGAGGCGGGATATTGGAAGCCGCCCGCGGCCTCCAGCTTCGCCCGGCGCTCGGCCAGTTCCTCGTCCGAAATCAGGACGTTCACCGTACCGGCTTTCAGGTCCATGCGGACCCGGTCGCCGGTTTCCAGCAGGGCCAGGCCCCCCATTGCCGCCGCTTCGGGCGAGGCGTTGAGGATGGACGGGCTGCCCGACGTGCCCGACTGGCGACCATCGCCGATGCAGGGCAGAGCGCTGACGCCTTCGGTGATGAGATAGGCGGGCGGACGCATGTTCACGACTTCTGCCGCGCCCGGATAGCCGATCGGCCCGGCGCCGCGCATGAACATCAGCGAGTTGGCGGTGATGCCGGTGGCCGGATCGTCGATCCGGTGATGATAATCCTCCGGCCCGTCGAACACGACCGCCGGGCCTTCGAAGGCTTCGGGATCGTCGGGGTTGGACAGGTAACGATCGCGGAACTCGACGCTGATGACGCTGGTCTTCATGACGGCGGCGTCGAACAGATTGCCCGACAGGACGAGGAAGCCGGCGTCCGTGACCAGCGGCTGGTCGAACGGACGGATGACCTTCTCATCCTCGATCTCCACGCCCTTGCAATTTTCGCCCATGGTCTTGCCATTGACGGTCATCGCGCTTGTCCGGATCAGACCCTGGTCGATCAACTGGCTGACCACGGCGGGAACGCCGCCGGCGCGATAATAATCCTCGCCCAGATACTCGCCGGCGGGCTGGAGGTTGACCAGCAGCGGCACCTTATGCCCGACCGTCTCCCAATCCTTGAGCGGCAGGTCGACGCCCATATGGCGGGCGATGGCGGACAGGTGGATCGGCGCATTGGTCGATCCGCCGATCGCCGAATTGACGACGATGGCGTTGTGGAAGGCGTCCAGCGTCATGATGTCCGAGGGCTTGAGGTCTTCGGCGACCATTTCGACGATGCGCTTGCCGGTCAGGTAAGCGACTTCCTGGCGATCGCGATAAGGGGCGGGAATCGCGGCGGAACCCGGCAGCATCATGCCCAATGCTTCGGCCAGGCTGTTCATGGTCGATGCCGTGCCCATCGTGTTGCAATAGCCGGTCGACGGCGCGGACGAGGCGACGAGCTTGATGAAGCCTTCGTCATCGATCTTGCCGGCGGCCAGCAACTCGCGCCCCTTCCAGACGATCGTGCCCGACCCGGTGCGCTCGCCCTTGAACCAGCCGTTCAGCATCGGGCCGACCGACAGAGCGATGGCGGGGATGTTGACGGTGGCGGCGGCCATCAGCAGCGCAGGCGTGGTCTTGTCGCAGCCGGTGGTCAGGATCACGCCGTCGAGCGGATAGCCGTACATCGCTTCGACCAGGCCCAGATAGGCGAGGTTACGGTCGAGGCCTGCCGTGGGCCGCTTGCCGGTTTCCTGGATCGGATGGACGGGAAATTCGAGCGCGATGCCGCCCATTTCGCGGATGCCTTCGCGCATCCGTTCGGCCAGCACGATATGATGGCGGTTGCAGGGCGACAGGTCGCTGCCCGTCTGGGCGATGCCGATGATCGGCTTGCCGCTGCGCAGTTCGTCCAGGCTCAGGCCGAAGTTCAGATAGCGCTCCAGATAGAGCGAGGTCATGTCGATATTGTCCGGGTTGTCGAACCAGGCGCGGCTGCGCAGCTTGGGGAAGGTCTTGGGCGAATCGCTCATCGGGGCATCCTGATTCAAGAAATGGCTGACGCAAAAATTGGGCATGGCGCGTTGACGCGCTCCGCCTCCTGATATACTCAGACAAATAGAAATTCAAGCACCCGAAAAGAGAAAATGTGAGCGCTACCATACAGAGGGAGTCGACGGTGTGTCGATGAACGGCTATGCCGTCGTCGGCGATTGGGGGACAAGCCGTCTGCGGCTGTTCCGGGTCGAAAACGGCGTCTTGACGGCGCGGTGCGACGGGCCTGGGATCGGCGCTGTGCGCGGCGCGGCGGAGGCGGCCTTCGCCGATACGATCGCGCCCTGGCTGACTGACGGTTTGCCCGGATCGATCACCCTGTGCGGCATGGCGGGCGCGCGCGAAGGCTGGGTCGAGGCGCCCTACGCGGATTGCCCCGCCGATGCGGCGCTATGGCGGCAGGCGGCGATGCGCTTCGACTGGAGCGGCGCGCCGGTCGCCATCATGGCGGGCCTGGCCTGCCAGGGCGCTGACGGCATCGCCGATGTCATGCGGGGCGAGGAAACCCAGATATTCGGGGCGATTGCCCGTGACCCGGCGCTGGGTGCGGGACGGCACATGATCGTCCTGCCCGGCACCCACAATAAATGGTCGCTGGTTGAAGATGGCCGCATCACCGCCTTTCGCACCATGCCCACCGGCGAAATCTTCGCGCTGCTGCGCGACCATTCGACCCTGGGTCTGAAGGTCGGTGCCGCCAACCCGGTCGAAGAAGCCGCCGGCTTCGCCGAGGGGCTGGACCGCGCGCATGACGGGAAGCTGTTGCAGTCGTTGTTCGCGGCGCGCGCCATGCGGCTGCGCCAGGGGCGCTCGCCCGACTGGGCGCTGGGCTATCTGTCCGGTCTGCTGATCGGATGCGAGGTCGCGGAGATGCGCGACACGCTGGGGGTAACGGACAGCATCATCCTGATCGGCGATGCGCGCCTGTCCG
This sequence comes from Sphingobium sp. AntQ-1, assembly GCF_028538045.1. Lineage (NCBI taxonomy): Bacteria > Pseudomonadati > Pseudomonadota > Alphaproteobacteria > Sphingomonadales > Sphingobiaceae > Sphingobium > Sphingobium sp. AntQ-1. The sequence goes on along the minus strand of NZ_CP117158.1, from coordinate 1,144,593 downwards.
CCCGCTATGCGCAGGCGCTGGACAGGCAGGGCGTGACGACACACATGCTGGACGGCGACGCCTGTGCGCTCGCCGGCCTTGGCCTGAGGGAGATTTAATAGCATGACCCTGGACGACCTGCTGGCCGATGGCGCGCCGCCCATCTGCGCGATCCTGCGCGGCATAAGGCCCGACGAGGCGATCGACGTGAGCGCCGCTTTGGTCGATGCGGGCATCCGCATTTTGGAAGTGCCGTTCAATTCGCCCGATCCGCTGGCCAGCATCGCGGCGATGCAGGGCGAATTTGGCGACCGCGCGCTGATCGGCGCCGGCACGGTGCTGAGCGTCGAGGCGGTCGAGGCGCTACATGATGCGGGCGGGCGCATCATGGTCACCCCCAACACCAATCCGGCGGTGATCGCGCGCGGCGCGGCATTGGGGCTGGACCTGCTGCCCGGCTTCATGACGCCCAGCGAAGCCTTCGCCGCCATCGCGGCAGGGGCGAAGCGGATCAAGCTGTTCCCGGCGGCCCGTCTGGGCGCGGCCTATGTGAAGGCGGTCAAGGACGTGCTGCCGCGCGAGGTGGGCGTGTGGGCCGTGGGCGGCACCGGCGCGGACACGATCGGCGAATGGCTGGCGGGCGGCTGCGAAGGCATCGGCGTGGGCGGCGCGCTCTACAAGCCGGGTGACGACGCGGCGACGGTCGGCCAGCGCGGCCGCGATCTGGTCGCGGCGTGGCAGGCGACCCTGCGCTGACAGTCAGGCGACCGTTTCGGGCACGTCCGCAGGCCTGTCCAGCACATCCCGAACCTTGGCGGCGAGATCGGCATAGCTGAAGGGCTTGGTCAGCAGGTCGACGCCTTCGTCCAGCCGGCCGTGATGGACGATGGCGTTGCGGGCATAGCCGGTGGTGAACAGGATCTTGAGGCCAGGCCAGCGCAGCTTGGCCGTGGCGGCCAGATCGGCGCCGGTCATGCCGCCGGGCAGCACGACATCGGTGAAAAGCAGGTCGACCGGTCCCTCGGCCGCCTCCAGCGCCGCCAGCGCGGCCGCGCCGTCGGCCGCAGGGATGACATGATAGCCAAGGTCGCGCAGCGCTTCATGCGAATAAGCGCGGACATTATCGTCATCCTCGCATAGCAAGATGGTTTCCTGTCCGCCCGTCGCCGCGAACGCAGGCGTTTCCTGCGCGTCCTCCATGGTCGTGCAGCCATGATGGCGCGGCAGATAGAGCATGACGCTGGTGCCCTGGCCCGGCTCCGAATAGACCCGCATATGGCCGCCGGACTGTTTGATAAAGCCGTAGACCATCGACAGGCCAAGGCCGGTGCCGCGCCCGACATCCTTGGTGGTGAAGAAAGGCTCGATCGCTTGCGCCAGCGTCGCGCCGTCCATGCCTTCGCCGGTGTCCGACACGCCGATCATCACATAGGGGCCGGGCGCCAGGTCGGTTTCGCGCGCGGCCTGCTGCGCATCGATATAGCTGTTGGACACTTCGATCGTCAGCTTGCCTCCGTCCGGCATTGCGTCGCGGGCGTTGACCGCCAGATTGAGCAGCGCATTTTCCATCTGGTTGACGTCGACGGCGATGGGCCAGGGTTCGGGCGCGTCCATCGTTGTCACGCTGACGGTCTCGCCGAGCGTCCGGTGTAGCATGTCGGACATGCCGGCGACCAGTCGGTTGGGATCGGTCGGTCGCGGGTCGAGCGGCTGGCGGCGGGAGAAGGCGAGCAACCGCTGCGTCAGCACCGCCGCGCGGTCCGCCCCGGCCGCGGCGCGCCCGATCATACGCTGGAGCCTTGTGTCGTCGGCGGGCAAGGCGCGTTGCAACAGTTCCAGATTGCCGGTCACGATCTGTAGCAGGTTATTGAAATCATGCGCCACGCCGCCGGTCAACTGACCCAGCGTCTCCATCTTCTGCGCCTGGCGCAGCGCAGCTTCGGCGTCGGCCAGCGCGCGGGCATGGGCGCGCTGCTCAGTGACGTCGCGGGCGACGGCATAGACGATGTCGTCTTGGGAGACTGCGGTCCAACTGAAGGTGCGATAATCGCCGTCGCGGGTGCGAAACCGATTGTCGAAGCGCAGCACCGGCTGGCCGTGCGCCAGCCCGTCAATCTGATCGCGGGTTGGCTGGATGTCGTCGGGATGCTCCATCCATTCGGCGGTGCGGCCGATCAGTTCCGCCTCGGTCCAGCCCAATATCTCGGTCCAGGCCGGGCTGGCCGCGAGCCAGACGCCGGTCGTGTCGGCGATCAGGAACGGGTCGCGCGCCAGCGCCCAGAGCCGGTTGCGATCGGCCAGCATGGCCCGTTCCGCCAGCACGCGCTTGGTCGTCTCGCTGACGATGCACAACACGCCGCCGATCGACCCGTCGGCTTCGAACACGGGGGAATAGCTGATGTCGAAATAGACGTCCTCGCCGCGCCCGCCGTCACGCTCGATATAGAAGGCGCGGTCCTTTGCGTGGATGGTTTCTCCGGTGTCGAGGACGGACCGGAGCAGCGGACCAAGATCGTCCCACAACTCACGCCAGCCTTCACGCGCCGGGCGGCCCAGCGCCAGGGGATGCTTGTCGCCGATCGTTGGCGCGTAGGATTCATTATAAAGCGCGCAGAAATCAGACCCCCAGAACAGCACGATCTCCGCTTTAGAAGACAGCATGAGGCGCACGGTAGAGACGAGGATGGGCGACCAGCCATCGACCGGGCCGAGAGGGGAGGCTGTGTCCAGCCGGGCGGTCAGAGCGCCGATCGGTCCCTGTGCGGCGATCATCGCGGCTGTTCCCGTCGATGCGGCGATCATGAAAAGTCCCTGCATTAAACCAAGTTAGGATGATACGCCCGCCGGGGCTTTTGTTTCCCCACCCCTGCCAGCGGCTGGGCTGATTTGTCCATGGGCAATGTCGGGCGGGACGGCTTGAAAAGGGCAGGGCATGAGCGCATGGACCCGGCATGACAGTGTCTCCCTTCACCCGCGCCGCTCCGCCCGTTTCGCGTCCCGCCGCCATCGCCCGCTGGTTGCTGGTCGTCGCCCTGCTGGTCTTCTGCATGGTGGTCGTGGGCGGCATCACCCGGCTGACCGAATCCGGCCTGTCGATTACGCAGTGGAAGCCGATCACCGGCGCCATTCCGCCGCTGACCCATGACCAGTGGATGGAGGCGTTTCGCCTCTATCAGCAGATCCCCGAATATCAGCAGATCAACCGCGGCATGACTCTGGGCGATTTCCAGTTCATATTCTTCTGGGAATGGGCGCATCGGCTACTCGGCCGCCTGATCGGCGTCGCCTTCGCCTTGCCGCTGCTCTGGTTCGCGGCGCGGCGGGCGATCCCCGCGGGCTATGGCGCTCGGCTGGTCGCCTTGCTGGCGCTGGGCGGGTTGCAGGGGGCGATCGGCTGGTGGATGGTGAAGTCGGGCCTGTCGGTGCGCACCGACGTCAGCCATTACCGGCTGGCGGTGCATCTGCTGACGGCGCTGTTCATCATCGGCGGCCTGGTGTGGACCGCGCTCGACCTGCGCGCGCTGGCGCGATCGCCGCGGGCGCGTCCTGCTGCGCTGCGTCCTTTCGCGCTGCTGGTGCTGCTGGTGCTGCTGGTCCAGTTGATGCTGGGGGCCTTCACCGCCGGCCTGGATGCGGGCTATGTGTCGAACACCTGGCCGCTGATGAACGACCATGTCGTGCCCGAAGGCATCCAGTGGCTGGGGTCGCTCTGGGCCACGGTGTCGAGCGATCCCTACCTCGTCCATTTCCTGCATCGCTGGTGGGCCTGGGTCGCCGCCGTGGCGCTGGTCGTGCTGGCGCGGCGCGCGAAACAGGCCGGGCAGCGGGGCGCATCGATCGCGATCAACGCGGCGGTCGGCACGCAAATCCTGCTGGGCATCGCCACCGTCATCAGCGGCATCGCGCTGCCGCTCGCCGTGCTGCACCAGGCGGTCGGCGCGCTGCTGGTCGCCGCCGCCGCCTGGGGCGCCCATGCCGTGGGTGCGCGCCGTTGAGGCGGCTGCTGGTCGCCGCGTTTGTCGCCCTCGGCCAGCCTGCAGCGGCGCAGGGCATAGCCATCCCTTTCGCACCGCCCACCGACCGGGCGCTGATCTATCGGATCGAGCAGCATCGGCCGGTGGAAGGCGCGACCCGCATGTTCAGCGCGACCCGCGACATGCGGTTCGAACGGGCGGGCGAGGGCTATATCTTGCAGGTGACGCTGCGCGACATCGACAGCGATGCGCCGGCGGCCGGGGCGGAACCCTATCGCGCCGCGCTGACCCCGCTGGTCGGCGTCGTGCTGCGGTTCCGGCTGAACGGGCAGGGCCGGATCGTCGATCTGGAGGATATCGATGCGGTCTGGGCCAAGGCGCAGGCGGGGATCGACGCGATGCTGGCCAATTTCGCGCCCGATACCCCGCGGCACAAGGCGGCCGCCAATGTAAAGGGGCTGTTCGCCAGCCTGTCGCCCGACGGCCGGCTTGCGCTGCTGGCGGGCGAAGTCCAGCCGCTCTTTCTGTTCGCAGGCAGCAGCGTGGCGGGGGGCGAGGGCCGCGGGCTGCGCACCGTGGCGGGATCGCCGCTGGGCCGGCCAGTGCCGGTCGAAGGCACGTTGCGCGTCGTGGGGCAGCCGGCCGATGCGCTGGACCTGGAGGAGAAACTGGCGGGCGCAGGCGTACAGGTCGGCATCCATTATCGCCTGTCGCGCACCAGCGGGCTGGTGGAAACGCAGCAGCGCAGCTTGGCCGTGGGATCGCTCGCCCTGACCGAAAGCCGGATGTTGACCCCAGTCAAATGAAGGGCGGTATTATTTTACCCGTCAGCAAAGCGGCCGAATCTCTTGACTTGTCGGGCCTCACCCGTCATTAGCGCCCCACTTCCGGGTGTCGGCGACGGCGCCCGGTTTCATTTTTTCATTCTGGAGTATTGGCACCATGAAGGCGCTGATGAAGACCACCAAGCCGGCGACCCCGGCGACGGTCGAAAAGAAGTGGGTCCTGATCGACGCCGACGGCCTCGTCGTGGGCCGTCTCGCTTCGACCGTGGCGAATATCCTGCGTGGCAAGCACAAGACCAGCTTCACGCCCCATGTCGATTGCGGTGACAATGTCATCATCATCAACGCGGGCAAGGTCAAGTTCACCGGCAAGAAGCTGACGGACAAGGTCTATTACAAGCACACCGGCTATGCCGGCGGCATCAAGGAAACCACGCCTGCCAAGATCCTGGAAGGCCGTTTCCCCGAGCGCGTGCTTGAAAAGGCCATCGAGCGCATGATCCCCCGTGGCCCGCTGGGCCGCCAGCAGATGCGCAACCTGCGCGTCTTCGCCGGCACCGAGCATCCCCACGAAGCCCAGAACCCCGAAGTGCTCGACTTCGCGTCGCGCAACCGCAAGAACAAGGTGGGTGCATAATGTCCGATAACCGCCAGTCCCTGTCCGACCTCGCGGCGATCGCCGCCGAAGCCGCCGCCGCTCCGGTCGCCGCCGCCGCGCCTGCCGTAGCGGTCGAAGGTGAAGAAGCCGCTGCGCCGATCGCGCCCCCGGTTTCGACCATGCCGCTGCGCGAGCAGGAAATCGATGCCCAGGGCCGCGCCTATGCGACCGGCCGTCGTAAGGATGCCGTCGCCCGCGTGTGGGTGAAGCCCGGCACCGGCAAGATCACGGTCAATGGTCGCGATCAGGAAGTCTATTTCGCCCGTCCGACCCTGCGTCTGGTGATCAACCAGCCGTTCGGCGTGACCGATCGCAACGGTCAGTATGACGTGATCGCCACCGTGAAGGGCGGCGGCCTGTCGGGCCAGGCCGGCGCGGTCAAGCATGGCATCGCCCAGGCGCTGACGAAATATGAGCCCGCGCTGCGCAGCGCGGTCAAGGCCGAAGGCTTCCTGACCCGCGACAGCCGCGTCGTCGAGCGTAAGAAATACGGCAAGGCGAAGGCCCGTCGTAGCTTCCAGTTCTCGAAGCGCTAAGCTTTTTCGAACATCAAAACAGGAAAGGGGCCGGTTTCCGGTCCCTTTTTTGTTGCGCGTACAGATGGAGCTATCCGTCCGCCGGCACCGCCACATCGACCGCACCCGGCGCGATCTTCACGGTTACGGGCGTCTTCGCCAGCACTTCGCCGTCGATCGAGATGCGCTGGCGCGGCTTGGTTTCGATCCTGAACGACTGCCCATGAAATTCCTCGGTATGGGCGTCGCGATCGCGCAGCTTGAAGAATTTGGCGTACCAGTCCCAGGCCAGGCGCGGCTTGCTGCGCCCGACCACCGCCTGAATTACAATTTCACCGGTATCGACATCGGCATGGTCCGACAGTTCGACCCCGCCATGATAGGGTCCGTTGAGGATGCGCACCTCGGTCGACCACATGCGGCGCTCGTTTTCGCCATCGTCGATGGTCAGGCGAAACGCGCGAAAGCCGACCGAGCATTTCACCGCCCACATCAGATAGCCGATCCGTCCCAGATAGCGTTTCAGCTTGTGCGGCACGGTCTGGCCGATCATCGGAGACAGGCCCAATGAGGCCGCGTTGACGAAATAATCCTGATCTATCATGCCCAGATCGACGCGGCGGCGTTGGCCAGTCGCGATCGCCTGCACCGCGCCATCCAGGTCCAGCGGCAGGCCCAGTGTCCGTGCGAAACTGTTCGCGGTCCCCAGCGGCAGCACGCCGAAGACGCAATCCTTGCCGACGAATTCGTCCACCGTGCCGGACATGGAGCCATCGCCACCGCCCACGATCACCATCGGCGCGCCGCTCGCCACGGCGTCCCGCACGATCTGCGCCATCTTCTCCGGCTCTTCCACCGCATGGGCGGCGATCAGGCGGACGCCAGCGGCCTCCAGCTTCTCCTTCGCCTGCGCGAAATTATCCTGCCCGCGGCGACTATGGGCGTTGACGACCAATATGGCGTCTTTGGGGAGTGGTTTCGTTTCCATGCCGCAATAACTCCGCCAGATCGATTTAGGGTGCATCGGAAATCGCAGGGAAACCATAGGGCATGGATTCGTTACCCTGGCATGGCTCGCATCGCACATCTCTCCGACATTCATTTCGGCGCCAACGATCCCAAGATCGTCGATGCCGCCACGGCCTGGCTGGAGGAGCGCCGCCCCGACCTCGTCGTCATCAGCGGCGACTTCACCCAGCGGGCGCGGGTGGAGCAGTTCAAACAGGCCGCGGCCTGGCTGGGGCGGCTCAAGGCCGCAGGGCTGAAGACGCTGGTCATTCCGGGCAATCATGACGTGCCGCTCTACGATGTGGTGCGACGGTTCGCAGCACCGCTGGACCGCTACAAACGCTATATCAGCAACGATCTGTGTCCCTTTTACGAAGATGGCGAGGTCGCGATCCTGGGCCTCAACACCGCCCGTTCGCTGACGATAAAGGACGGGCGGATCAACCATGACCAGATGGACATGCTGCGCGCGCGCTTCGCCCATGTCGCGCCGGACAAGACCCGCATCCTCGTGACCCATCATCCGCTCTTTTCCATGCCGATCGGCCGGGGCGGGGAATTGAGCGAAGCGGTGGGTCAGCATGACGACGCGATCAAGGCCGCGTGCGAAGCCGGGGTGCATCTGGCGCTCGCCGGCCATTTCCACCGCACCTATGCGGAGGCTGCGCGCAAAATGGTCGAGCATAGCGGCGGCGCGCTGGTGATTCAGGCCGGCACGGCGACATCGACCCGGCTGCGCAACGCCGAGCCGCAAAGCTTCAACTGGCTGCATGTGCGGCGCAACAACGAGATGGAGTTGCAGGTGATCGTGTGGGACGGGGCGGCGTTCCGGCGCGCGAGCCATGTGGAATATCGGCATGACGGCGAGGCATGGGCATCACGGGAGGTTGCGGACGCGCCGACCGTGGGTGAGTTGGAGGGGCGGCGGGGACTGGGATGATGGCGGAGCGATCTGCCGGTTACGATACAAATTTTTCGGGGTAGCTGCCACCCAAGGCCTGACATAGGTCTTTTCATTATGAGCACGCAGATGACGGATATGGGCTGGGCGCTGAGCGAGAAGGAGAAGCAGACGCTGCGCCTGATCGTCCGCGGCCATGACGCAAAGTCGATAGCCCGCAGCCTGGGCCTGTCGGTCCATACGATCAACGAGCGGCTCCGCGACGCGCGGCGCAAGATGGCGGTGTCCAGCAGCCGGGAGGCCGCCCGGATGCTGCTGGAGGCTGAGAGTGGCGATCCGGGGGAGGCCCCCGATTATGTGGGGGACAGAGAAATCGGGGCAGACGTGGCTGCGACTGAGATGGATGAGGACAGCGCGCCGACCGGCGGCGCGGGACGGGCAACCCGTCCTTACCGGCTCATCATCGGAGTAGTTCTCATGACGTTTGTTCTTGGCCTGCGGGCGCTTGCCGCCTTGCCGCAACTTGCTTCCGCGCCGTCGTCCCAAGCGCCGGCCGTCACCCAGGCGGCGTCAAACGCCGAAGTGGTCGATGCGGCGCGGCGATGGCTGGCGCTAGGGGATCAGGGGCGCTGGGACGATGGCTATCGGACGACCGGATCATCCTTTCGTAAGGCCAATACGCCCCAGCTCTGGGCATCGGTGCAGGAAAAGGTGCGCACGCCGTTGGGTGCGATGATATCCCGCGACCTGCTTAGTCAGGAATATCTGCTTGCCCCGCCCAATGGCTTTGAGATGGTGAAGTTTCGCACGCGCTTCGCCAACAAGGCCGAGGCGACGGAGTCGGTGACGCTGGAACGCGAAAATGGCGTCTGGCGTGTGGTGGCCGTCATGATCGAGTGACACGCGAAAGCGCTAGGCTTCCCCTTTGAGCGCGGCGGCCAGCGACATGGTCGCGCTGCCGCGCCTGGCCGGTCCGGCCTGGCTGGGATCGGGTTTCCAGCCGGACAGATAGACCAGCGCCATCCGCTCCGCCGTCCGCCCATCCGGGTCGGCGGCATCGGCGAAATGGCCCGCCGCGCGCGTCAGCGCGTCGCGGGTCAGCGCCGGCGCGCGCATGTTCAGCGCATTGCCCGCGCCCATGAAGCGCAGGTCGTGCATCAGGCGTACGACATCGCCATAACGGATGGCCAGCGTCTCGCCGTCCGCGACCGGCATGGCGAATCCGGCGCGGCTGAGCAGATCACCGGCCGATCGCACATCGACCTGCGGATGGACATGCTGGCCGGGCCGGTCGGCTTCGGCGGCGAGCAGGGCGGATTTGAGGCGGGGCAGGCTGCCCGCACCCGCAAAGGCCGCGAGCATCAACCCATCGGGGCGCAGCACGCGGCGCATCAGGATCAGCGCACCGGGCAGGTCGTTGACGCTGTCTAGCGTGCCGCAGGCGACGATCAGATCGAAACTGTCGTCGGCGAAGGGCAGGGCATCTTCGTCCATCTGGACGCCGCCCGCCGCTTTAGCCGCGAGGAAGCCGGGATCGGCGCAGGCGACGCGCTTGCCTATCGCCTCCAGCGCCGCCTTCGCGCTGCCGTCCGGGCAGCCGATCACCAGCGCTTCGGGCAGGTCGCGCTGCACATCGGCCAAGCGATCGATCAACTCGTCCAGCATCGCGCGATAGAGGAAGTCATGATCGGCGAAGACGGGCAGCATCCGGTCGCGCTGGCGCGCACGCCGGGCGCGGTCGAAAATGTCGGGGCGGTCATCCATGGCGGGCCTTGTGCATCGGGCGCGAAGTGCGGACAAGGCAGATGATGTCGCTCCTCCCGCTTCTCAAGGGCGTTTTGCAGCCTGCGGTCGATTATGCGCTGCCACCGCGCTGCCCCGGTTGCGGCGCCATCGTGGGGGCGGATTTCGCCTTCTGCCTGTCCTGCTGGAGCGGCATGGAATTGCTGGGCGACCCCTGCTGCGCGCGCTGCGGCGCGCCTTTCCCGCACGACATGGGCGCGGGGGCCGAGTGTGGCGCGTGCGTGGCCAACCCGCCGCCCTGGGACAGCGCGCGCGCTGTGCTGGCCTATGGCGATGTGGCGAAGACGGTGGCGCTGCGGTTCAAATATGGGCGGCGCATCGGCCTCGCGCGACTGATCGCGCGGCAGATGCTGCGCCATGTGGGGAGTGAGGAGGCGCTGATCATGCCGGTGCCGCTGCACCGCTGGCGGCTTTGGTATCGGGGCTTCAACCAGTCGGCGCTGATCGCGGACCATTTGGGGCGGCTGACAGGCTGGCCGGTGGAGAAGCGCGCCTTGCGCCGGGTGAAGCGGACTGCGCCGCTGCGTGGGATGAACCCGGCGCAGCGGGCGAAGATGGTGCGCGGGGCCTTCGCGCTGGCGGATGCGTCCGCGATCAAGGGGCGGCGCGTGCTGTTGATCGACGATGTCCACACCAGCGGGGCGACGGCGGCGGCCTGCGCGCGGGTGCTCAAGCGTGGCGGCGCGGGCGACGTGCGGCTGCTCTGCTGGGCGCGTGTGTTGCCGGATGCCGATGTCGAATGAGGGGCGGCGATTGACAAAGCCGCGCGTTCCCCCAATTTCAGGGGAAAGGAGCTATTATGGCGAAAGTCGAAATCTATACCAAGGCTTGGTGCGGCTATTGCGCGCGGGCGAAGGCGCTGCTGACCGACAAGGGCGTGGCGTTCGAGGAATATGACATAACCATGGGCGGGCCCAAGCGTGACGAGATGCTGGACCGTGCGCCCGGCCGGACCACCGTGCCGCAAATCTTCATTGATGGCGCCCATATCGGCGGCAGCGACGATCTTGGCGCGCTGAACCGCGACGGCAAGCTGGACGCCTTGTTGGGCCTGTGAGCGACAAAATGCGCGCCGCCCTGTTTCAGATGACCAGCGGGATCGATCCCGCCGCCAATGCCGCCGCCATTGTCGAGAAGGTGAAGCGCGCCAAGGGCGAGGGCGCGGACATGCTGTTCACGCCCGAAATGGCCGGATATCTGGACCGCGACCGCCAGCGCGCGGCCGATACGCTGCGCAGCGAGGCGGAGGATGTGGTGCTGGCCGCAGTGCGCGACGCGGCGGCGCGGGAAGGGCTGTGGGTGCATATCGGGTCGCTGCCGCTGAAGGGCGAGCGGGCTGACGGACGCTGGGCCAATCGCAGCTTCCTGATCGACGACAGCGGCGGCATCCGCGCGCGCTATGACAAGATCCACCTGTTCGACGTCGATCTCGCCACCGGCGAAAGCTGGCGCGAATCCTCGGTCTACGGGCCGGGCGAGCAGGTGGTCGCTGCGGACACGCCCTGGGGTCGAATGGGCTTTTCCATCTGCTACGACATGCGCTTCCCCGATCTGTATCGCGCGTTGACCAATGCGGGCGCGACGATCCTGCTGGCGCCCGCTGCGTTCACCGTGCCGACCGGGCAGGCGCACTGGCATGTGCTGCTGCGTGCGCGGGCGATCGAGGCGGGCTGCTATGTCATTGCGACGGCGCAGGTGGGGACACATGCCGATGGCCGCATAACCTATGGCCATAGCGTGGTGATCGATCCCTGGGGCGAGGTGCTGCTTGATATGGGCGAGACGGCCGGACTGGGGCTTGCGGATCTCGATCTTGGGCGCGTAGGGGATGTGCGCGGGCGCGTGCCAGCGATCGCCAACCGCCGTGTGATACCCAGGGATGTGACTGTTTCGTGATCGTGTTCGACCTCAAATGCGCAGGCCAGGGCCATGTGTTCGAAGCCTGGTTCGGGTCCGGCGCCGATTATGAGGATCAGAAGGCGCGCGGCCTGCTCGCCTGCCCGCTGTGCGGCGATGGCGATGTGACCAAGGCGGTGATGGCCCCGGCAGTAGGCGCGAAGGGCAATAGCCGTGCCGTTGCCGTGCGGGAAGAACCTGCCGCACCGGCGATGAGCGGCGCGGATCAGGCGAAGATGAAGGCGCTGGTCGAGGCGCTGGCGACGGCGCAGAGCAAGGCGCTGGAGGACAGCACCTGGGTCGGTCGCGGTTTCGCCGAGCAGGCGCGCGCGATGCATTACGGCGAAAAGGACCGCAGCAGCATCCATGGCGAGGTGGCCCCGGCCGAGGCCAAGGCGCTGATCGCGGAAGGGGTGGAGGTCGCGCCGCTCCCCTTTCCGGTCATCCCGCCGCAGGCCAAGAATTGAGCCATTAAATTGACGGCCGAGAATTGACCGGGCTCTTCGCGCGCAATAGAGCCATCGCCGGGCACCCGTAGCTCAGCAGGATAGAGCATCAGATTCCTAATCTGAGGGCCATGGGTTCGAATCCCGTCGGGTGCACCACCTTTGGCATTTGCGCCTTCTTTTCCCCGGTGTCGTCGGCGCTATTGGCTAACCGTTGAGCAAGGTTAGCCATCAACATTTCAGCCGCAACGTCCGAGAGGGTGGGGCTGGCGGCGGGCGCGATGTTGCTGGACCGGCCTGACCGGCCGACCGCCATCTGCGCCAGCAATGACGACATGGCCGCCGCGATCGTCTCACTGGCGCACCGGCGCGGGGCGGGGACGCCACAGCCCGCGTGAACGACTATCTGGCGCATGATTTGGTGATACGCGAGTCGGTGGCCTCTGTTACAGCCACTTCAGCTTCCTGAACCGGGCGTAGAGCAGCGAACACACCACGCCGATCACGCCCAGCACCACGAAATAGCCGTAGCGCGTCTTGAGTTCGGGCATATGTTCGAAATTCATGCCGTAAATTCCCGCAATCGCGGTCGGCACGGCCAGGATCGCGGCCCAGGCGGCAAGCTGGCGGGTAATCTCGCCGGTGCGTTGCTGCTCCAATAGGTTGCTCGATTCGAATACGCTGTTCAGGATTTCGCGCAAATCATCGACCATCGTCTGCACCCGGCGGACATGGTCGCGCACGTCGCTGAAATAGGGCCGGGCTTCGGGATCGATGCTGGGCAGATCCATCTTGACGAATTTGGTCGCGACCTCCTGCATGGGCAGCAGGACGCGCTGGAAGCGGATCAGCTGGCGGCGCAGGCTGAAGATGCGGGTGATATCCTCCCGGCGCAGGAAATGGTCGATCATCTGCTGCTCCATTTCCAGCACCTCCTCCTCAATCCCCTCGATAATCGGCAGATAGCCGTCGACGATGAAGTCGAGGATAGCGTGCAGCACATAATCCACCCCCTGGGCCAGGCGGGACGGCACGGCCTCCAACTCCTCGCGCAGCGCCAGATGGGCGCGCGCCGATCCGTGGCGGACGCTGATGATATGGCTGGGGCCGACGAACAGAGCGGTTTCACCGTAGCATATGGCGTCGCCCTCGACATGAGCGGTGCGGGCGACCACGAACAACTGGTCGCCGTAAATATCGACCTTGGGCAACTGGTTGGCCTTGATCGCATCCTCGATCGCCAGCGGATGCAGGCCATGGGTTCGGGCCAGCGTCTCCATTTCCTCCACCGTCGGGTCGGCCACGCCGATCCAGATGAATTCGGACTTGTCGGGCGCGCAATCGACCCGCTCGTCGATCGCCACCGGGCGGACTCGCTGGCCGTTGCGATAGAGATAGGCGGCGACGACGGTCATGCGCGTGTTTCCCTTTGGTTTCCGTCCGCTAGCAGACAATTTCAACCGCGTCGCACCTTTCGCCGCATCCCTGCGCCAGCCCATATGATTTTTGCTGAAGGGGGTGGCGATTGACTTTGGCATGACATAGTTCACGCCGAAAGGGGCGCATAGAAGAACGCGCGGCACATGCTTGGAGGGGGCGGGTCGCACGAGAATATGGAGCTGTGCCTTGCACATCATAACTATCGATTTCGAGGCGTCCTGCCTACCACGCCATGGACGGTCCTTCCCGATCGAAGTGGGCATAGCCGATGGCGACAGGTCGCGCAGTTGGCTGATTCGCCCGCATGATAGCTGGGCCGGCTGGGACTGGACGGCGGAGGCCGAGGCGTTGCATGGCCTGAACCGCGAGCGGATCGCGTGCGAGGGGCAACCTGCCGCCGTCGTGCTGGCAGAACTGGCCGGCGCGACGCAGGGACGGCGGGTGGTCGCCGACAGCCTGATCGATCAATATTGGCTTGATACCCTGGCGGCCGCGGCCGGCGCGCCGACGCCTTTCACGATTCAACATGTCGCGACCCTGTTCGATGAGCAGGGCGCGGACGAGCGACGGATCATCGCCGCCATGGCCTTCGCCGATGGGCAGGGGGCGACGCGGCATCGCGCGGCCGGGGATGCGCTGTGGTTGTCGGCGCTGATCGCGCATCTTTGCGGCGGGGCGATGCCGCCGCCTTTGCCGGTCCTGATCGCCGCGCAATGAAGGGCCGATAATTGCGCTGGCAATGATTTGTTACATACGGCAAATTACGGAGACATTCGCCAACCGTAAATCTTTCCGCTGTTCGCGATCGCACGGCCAAAAGTCGCAGATTGCCTCTGCCGCGGAGGAGACGCCCATGTCGCCGATTATAGCCCTTATCCAGGCGGCTCTGTCCGCCAAAGTCGGTTCCACTCCGGGCGCTGTTCAGGGCGGATGAATCCACCACTGATACTGGTCGCCGAAACACAGCAGGATTTGCGGCGCGAGATACGCGAATATCTGGAGCAAAGCGGATTTCGTGCTTTGCCTGCGGCGTCGGCGGCCGATATTTTCAGCGCCCTCACCACCACGCCGGTTGGAGCGGTCGTGCTGGATGCGGCGCTGCGTGGGCCTGATGGACTCGATTTGTGCCGCGATATCCGCGAACGTAGCGACGTGCCCGTCATCCTCGTCGGATCGAACAGCTCGGAGGTCGACCGCGTGGTCGGGTTGGAGCTGGGCGCGGACGATTATATGGACAAACCCTATGCGATCCGCGAACTCGCCGCCCGTCTGCGCGCGGTGCTGCGTCGCGGCCGGAGCGAGCGGGCGCTGGGCCTGCGTCGCCAGACAGAGGCTATTTTCGACGGCTGGATCGTGGATTTCGCTCGGCGGGAAGTGACAGATCCATGCGGGCGTCTGGTCGAACTGACCGCCGCCGAATTCGCGCTGCTGGCGGTTTTTCTGGACCATGCGCAAACGGTCATCGCGCGCGCGCGGTTGATGGAGCTTGCGGGCGTGCGCGATGCGCCATCGTCCGATCGCAGCATCGATGTGCTGGTCAGCCGGCTGCGCCGCAAGCTGGGCGCGGGCGGACGGTCTGCGCCAATTGTTACCGTTCGTGGCGTGGGCTATATGTTCAGCGCTGTGGTCGATCGGCGCTGACCGGGGTTTCCAGCTTCTACGCGCCGATTATGCGGTTTGGCGCGACAATCGCACGGTCCATTACTCAGACATAGTTTTTAACAAAGCCGCTGCGCTGCAGCAAAACCGCGTCCTTATTCTTGGCCTCAAGCCGGTCCGCCCCCTGACTGGCGCCATGTTAGAAGAGGATAGACTCCATGAACGAGCTACTCGGTCGCGTATTCAGCTTCGAAACCAAGGTTTTCCCGAACGAAAGCGCGCTCTACAACCAACTGGCCAGCCACGGCCAAAGCCCCAAGGCGCTGATGATCTCCTGCGCCGATTCGCGCATCGTTCCCGAACATATCATGCAGGCGGCGCCCGGCGATCTGTTCGTCTGCCGCAACGCCGGCAACATCGTCCCCCCGCACGCCACGCAGAATGGCGGCGTCACCTCCACCGTCGAATATGCGGTGATGGTGCTGGGCGTGCGCGACATCATCATCTGTGGCCATAGCGACTGCGGCGCGATGAAGGCGCTGTCCACCAATGCCGACCTGACGAAGATGCCCAACGTCGCCGCCTGGCTGCGCCACAGCCATGCCGCGCAAATGGTCTGCCGCGAAAATTATCCCGACGATCTGAGCGATGCTGAAAAGCTGCGCAACATGGCGTTGGAAAATGTCGTCGCCCAACTCGCGCATCTGCGCACCCATCCTTCGGTGGCGTCGGGCATCGCGCGCGGTGAAATCGCGCTGCACGGCTGGTACGTCGATATCCACGCCGGTCAGATACTGGGGCTGGATGGCGAAACCGGCCAATTCTCGCCCCTGCGCGAAGGCCAGCCGATGCCGGTCGCGCTTCCCCATGGCCGCCGCCTCGCTGGCGCAGCGGCCGTTGCCCAAGCGGCGGAGTAAATCATGCTGAAGGCTCTTTCCGGCGGCAATTTCAGCCGCGACTTCACGGCGTCGATCGTCGTCTTCCTGGTGGCGATGCCGCTCTGCATGGGCATCGCCATTGCTTCCGGCGTGCCGCCGGAGAAGGGCCTCATCACCGGCATTATCGGCGGCCTGGTCGTCGGCCTGCTGGCGGGTTCGCCGTTGCAGGTCAGCGGTCCGGCCGCCGGTCTTGCGGTGATCGTCTTTGAAATCGTCCGCGAACAGGGGCTGTCCGCCCTCGGTCCCATCCTCATTCTGGCGGGCGCGATCCAGATCGTTGCCGGCCTGTTGCGGGTCGGCGGCTGGTTTCGCGCCATTTCACCGGCGGTCGTGCATGGTATGCTCGCCGGGATCGGCGTGCTGATCGTCGTCGGCCAGTTCCATGTGCTGTTCGACGATAAGCCCCTATCCAGCGGCCTGCATAACCTGATCGCCATGCCGGGTCAGATTTTCGGTCTGTCGAACGGCGATGCGGCAACCGCCTTCGCCGTCGGCCTCGTCACCATCTTCAGCATGTTGGGTTGGGAGAAATTCCGTCCCGCATCGTTGAAACTGGTGCCCGGCGCGCTTGTTGGCGTGGTGACCGCGACGGTCGTCGCTTTTGCGCTTGGCCTGCCGGTCGCGCGCGTGGTCGTGCCTGAATCGATCGTCGCGGCGGTCGCCTTGCCCGAAGCCGGGCTGATGGCGCAGTTGATGAACCCGACGATCATCACCACCGCCATCGCCATCGCCTTCATCGCCAGCGCCGAAACCTTGCTGTCGGCCGCGGCGGTCGACCGCATGCACGACGGCGTGCGCACCAATTATAATCGCGAACTTAGCGCCCAGGGCGTGGGCAACCTGCTTTGCGGCTTCGCCGGCGCGCTGCCGATGACTGGCGTCATCGTCCGCAGTTCGGCCAACGTCCAGGCCGGGGCCAAGACCCGTCTGTCGGCGATCCTCCACGGCGTCTGGATTTTGGGCTTCGTCGCTCTGCTGCCCTGGCTGCTGCGCGAAATTCCGATGGCCGCGCTGGCCGGCATTCTGGTCATCACCGGCGTCCGCTTGGTCAGCGTCGCGCATGTCAAGCATCTGTTCCACCTTTACGGTCCGCTGCCCGCGATCGTCTGGGCGGCGACGCTGATCTGCGTCGTGGCGACCGACCTGCTGACCGGCGTGCTGGTGGGCATCGGCCTGTCGCTGCTCGAACTGCTGCCTCACGCCACGCGCTTGCGGTTGAAGGTGGATGAGGAAAGTCGGGGCGAAGCGCATGAGGTGGCGCTGCGCGGCACCGCCACATTCCTCAACTTGCCCAAATTGTCGGCCAAGCTTGAATCTCTGCCGGCCGCCGGAGTGGTCATACTGAATGTCGAACGGCTCGGCCATATCGATCATACGTGCGCGGAAATGTTGCGCGAATGGGTCGATCGCCGCCGGGTCGCGGGTGGGCCGGTCGAATTGTTCGGCGCCACCGGACGGATGCGTCAACTCGTCGCCTGATCCCCCAAAAAAATCGGGCGATGTCCTGAGCCGTCGCGTCTCACCGGGCGCGGCGGCTTTTCTTTATGGCGAGTTAAACTAGCAACATAATAGCAACATTAGGTTGCTAATTCAGCAAAGAACCGTGCCCGGCATATCACAGCCGGCCTGGTCCTTTCGCAGTTGCAGTAAAAGCGGTTTGTCTCGCGGGCAGGACAGAATAGGGCAAGGTCATTCGCCGGTATCGAAGACGATCAATAACAGATCTTCGGACCAGAGCGGATGCAGGACGGAACATTCCAACGTAAAGGGGAATGTTCATGAAGTATCAAATAGCCTGTGCCGCCCTCGCGCTCATGTCCAGCGTACCGGCTTTCGCGCAGGAAGAACCCGCCAGCCCCGTCACCGTTACCGGCAGCGTTGCGATGGTTTCGGACTATCGCTTCCGCGGCGTTTCGATGTCGGACAAGGGCATGGCCGTCCAAGGCGGCATTTCCGTCAGTCATGAATCCGGCGCTTACGCCGGAATCTGGGGTTCCAACCTGTCGGGTTGGGGCACTTTTGGCGGCGCCAATATGGAACTGGATCTCAATGCCGGCTACGCTGTTGATCTTGGAGGCGCCAAGCTCGACGTCGGCCTCATCTGGTATATGTATCCCAGCGGTTTCGACGAAACCGATTTCGCCGAACCCTATGTCAAGCTGTCGAGCGCCCTGGGTCCAGTCAATGCCCTGGTCGGCGTCGCCTATGCTCCCAAGCAGGAAGCGCTGGGCAAGACATGCAGCGATGCGGCTTGCACCGTGTTCCGGCCGGGCAAGAAGAACGATAATCTCTATCTCTGGACCGACGTCAATTCGGCAATTCCCAACACGCCGGTCACCGTGAAGGCGCATCTGGGCTGGTCGAAGGGCAATTCCGGCCTGGGTCCCAACGGCACCTCGCTGGCGCCTACCGGCAAATATCTTGATTGGTTGGTTGGCGCGGACGTCGCCATCCCCGGCACGCCGCTGACGCTGGGCGTGGCCTATGTCGACACCGACATCGCCCGCGTCGAGGAAAACTATATCCGTCCCAACTTCTCGGTGGCGGACGGCGATAATGCCGGCAAGTCGATCGCGCGCAGCCAAGTCGTGTTCTCGATCTCGGCCGCTTTCTGATCCGTCGCCGGGCCTGGTTCGCCAGGCCCGGCATTGGTCTTCAGGCTTTGGCGCGCGCCGGGATTTTCCCCGCCGTGACAAATTGTTGCTACAGTCGCGTTTCTGGACTTCCCGCGACCCGCGCGGTTGACCCCCGATCCGCCGCCCCCTATTTCCCGACCATGACATTTTGTGCGCTGACGCCTTCATGACCGCCCCGTCGATCATCCTTGTCGAGGACGATCCGCCGTTGCGCACGCTGACCGCGCGGGCGCTCCAGGAACATGGTTATCAGGTGCGTCCCGCATCCTCCGGCCCTGAAATGTGGGTGGCCTTCGACGCCGGCCCGGTCGATCTCGTCGTCCTCGACGTCATGCTGCCCGGCACCAACGGCATCGACCTGTGCCGTCAGATCCGGCGCAAGAGCGACGTCCCCATCATCTTCATCAGCGCCAAGGGTAGCGAGACGGACCGGATCGTCGGGCTGGAACTGGGCGCGGACGATTATCTGCCCAAGCCCTTTGGCACGCGCGAACTGATCGCCCGCATCCGCGCCATCCTGCGCCGCGTCGGGGTGGAGCGCGGCCCGGATGAGCATCGGGAGAGCGAGGCGCATTTTGACGGCTGGAACGTCAACTTCCCCCGGCGCGAACTTCGCTCCCCCACCGGCGCGATCGTCGAGCTGACCGGCGCGGAATTCGACCTGCTCGGTTCCTTCCTCAGCCATCCGCAGCGGGTCATCGCGCGTGAGCGGTTGATCGAATTGTCGCGCACCCGCATGGGCGACAGCAGCGATCGCAGCATTGACGTCCTCGTCAGCCGCCTGCGCCGTAAATTGTCCACCGCCGACAAGGGCGCGCCGATCACCACCGTCCGCGGTGTTGGCTATATGTTCAACGCAGAGGTCAGCCGCGCTTGAGACGCCATGTCAGGGGATCGCTGGGGCTGGTTGGCCGCCTGTTCGCGATCCTGCTGTTGACGGTGATGCTGGAATTTGCGGTCGGCACGCTCATTTATGAGCGCACCAGCCAGATATCGTTGCAGGATGATGAGGCGCGGCGCCTGGCCGAGCATCTGGTCATCGCCCGCAAGCTGCTGACCGAGCAGCCGCGAGCGGAACGCCCCGCGCTCGGCCTGCAACTGACCACCGATCGCTACGATGTCCATTGGTCGCCCGCCGCGCCGCCGCCGCCGCCGCTCTCGCCGGAACTGGAGCGGATGCGCCAGCAGATCATCGCCTGGGAACCCAGCCTGGAGCGCTCGCGTCTCTGGCTGCGGCTGGCCGCGCCCAATCGCCATTCGGAAATCAATGGCGGGTTGCAACTGCCCGACGGCAGCTGGCTCTATTTCGGTATGCACCATAGCGGCAGCAAATGGGCTTTCACCCTGGGTCGGCTGGGGCTGGCGCTGATCCCGGTGCTGGCGTTGCTGATCGCCGGCTGGCTGCTGATCCGCCGCACGCTCGCCCCGCTGCGCGACCTCACCCATGCGACCCACCGGATCGGCCTGGGGTCGGCGGTCATGGTGCCCGAAGCAGGGACCAGCGACGTGCGCAACCTGATCGCCGCTTTCAATGCAATGCAGTCGCGCCTCCACCGCCTAATCAACGAACGCACCGAAACGCTGGCGGCGGTCGGCCATGATCTGCGCACGCCGCTCGCCCGGCTGCAATTGCGGCTTGAAGAGGTGAAGGATGCTGACATTCAGCAGGCGATGGCCGGCGACCTGGAGGAAATGGGCGCGATGCTGGAATCGCTGCTCGCCTTCCTGGGTGGCGAGAAAGACCCTGAGCCGCCCGTGCGCACCGATGTCGCGGTCACCATCGCCACCATCGTCGATGCTTTCCAGGACCATGGCGACGACGTTGCCTATGATGGGCCGGATCATCTGGAAATGGAGGTTCGCGCGCTGTCGCTGCGTCGCGCGGTGCGCAACCTGATCGAAAACGCGCTCCACTATGGCGATCGCGCCCGCGTTTCGCTGGAGCGGGTCGGCGTCGAGATATTGATCCGCGTCGATGATGATGGCCCCGGCATCCCGCGCGAACAACTGGATGAGGTGCTGCGGCCCTTCGCCCGGCTCGACGACGCGCGCCAGCGCAACACGCGCGGCCTGGGCCTGGGCCTGGCCATCGTTGCCAAAGCGGTGCGGGCGGAAGGCGGGCAGTTAACGCTCGCCAACCGGCCCGAAGGCGGGCTGCGCGCCGAAATCTGCCTGCACCTGCCCAGGTCCGGGCCCCGCGGCTAAAAGAGAAACTGTCCGACCCCAAGCAAAACTCGTTTATCGCGACGCCTGTCGCCACGCTATGCCCGCAGGAACAGGCGCATGAGGCGGATATGATGGCGGACGGACAGGGCGATGATCGGATCGTCGAAGGCTATTGGGACATAGTGGCGCTGACCGCGGAACTGGGCGCGGCGCGCAGTCGCTGGCGCCAGGCGCAGCGGCATCATGCCGAATATGGCGCGGAAGGCTTCCCCTCGCGCGACAATCTGACCAAGATCATGCAATCGCTATGCGGCGCGCTGTTCCCGCTGCGCCTTGGCCCCAGCTTCGTGCGCCTCCATAATGAGGACGCCTATGTCGCCGAAACGCTGCAAACGGTGCTCAGCCGACTTTACGGTCAGATCCGGCTGGAACTCATCTATGCGTTGAAGGACGAGCCGGCGGAGGCCGTCGATCGCGAAGCCGCGCGCATCATCGCCGCGTTCGCCCAGAGCCTGCCGGCCTTGCGCGTGCTGCTCGACACCGATGTCGATGCCGCCTTCCTGGGCGATCCCGCCGCGCGCAGCGTGGACGAGGTGCTGATCTGCTACCCCTCGATGCTGGCGATCATCCATCACCGGCTCGCGCATCGCCTGCATCGACTGGGCGCGCCGCTGGTGGCGCGGATCATGTCGGAAATCGCGCACGGCAAGACCGGGATCGACATCCATCCCGGCGCGACCATCGGCCAATCCTTCTTCATCGACCATGGCACTGGAGTCGTCATCGGCGAAACCGCGATTGTGGGCGATCGGGTGCGGCTGTACCAAGGCGTGACCCTTGGCGCGCGCAGCTTTCCCGCGGATGACAAGGGCGCGCTGGAAAAGGCGCTCCCGCGCCATCCGATTATCGAGGATGACGTGGTCGTCTATGCCGGGGCCACGGTTCTGGGCCGAATCATTGTGGGCAGCCGCTCCGTCATCGGCGGCAATGTCTGGCTGACCGACAGCGTGCCCGCCGACAGCAATGTGCGCCAGGCCAAGGCGCATTATGAGGTCACGAGCCGCGTCGAAGTCTCCGCCCCGCACCGTGTCCATGCCATGTTGGAAAGCACGGACGGCGTGGGCGAGAATATTTAGAGGGCCGTGTTCGCCCTGAGCGAAGTTGAAGCCGCTTCACTACGTTCTGCGGAGGGCTGCGACTTCGCTCAGCGCGGACGGTTTGTTTAACGCGCCGCGCAGCTATCCCCGTCGCCCGCCACCAGATCCAGGCACCGGCCATCGATCTCGCTCTTCGCCACCGGCAGCCCGATCAGCGCCGCCAACGACGGCATGATATCAACCGTCTCCACGCCCAGCGGCTGTTCGAAATGCTGCATCCCCTTGCGCCAGAACAGGATCGGCACGCGGCGGTCGGCGTCCCAGGGCGAACCATGGGTCGCGACCGATCCCATCACCGCCTGCTCAGGGATCGACATGACGCGCGGCTTCAAAAGCAGCAACAGGTTGCCCGACCGCTCCGCATAGAAGCTGGCCCGCGCTTCCTGGATCAGGCTCCAGCTTTCGGGAGGGCCGGAGGGGGAGGGGGTGGCGGCGATCTGCGCCTTGGTGAACACCGTTTCGACCTGCGGATGCGCGCGCAGCAGCTTGAGCGCTTCGGCCTCGGCACGGGCGCGCTGAGGCGCAGTCAGCCCCTTGTCGAAATACAGGTCGCCAGACGGGCCGTCGCTCCAGAGCACTTTCTTGCCGGGCAGTCCCGCCTTGTCCGCGATGGCGGCATTGAGCGCCTTGGGCGTCAGCGCCATGTCTACCCGGCTTTCCATCGGCATCGCGTTCAGGCGATGGCGTTCGGGCAGGTCATGGCCGCCATGGTCGGCGGTCAGCACCACGACATAATCGATGCCGTCCTTGTCCAGCCGCTCGAAAAACGACCCCAATTCGCGGTCCAGCCGGTCGACCTGGATGCAGCTTTCGACGCCTTCTGTTCCGTAAGTGTGGCCGATATAGTCGGTCGCCGACAGGCCAATCGAGATGATGTCGCTCTGCGTCTGCTTCCCCAGGTCCATAGTCTCGATCGCGGCGGCGGCGAAGGCCAGCGTCATCGCGTCCTGTTCAGGCGAAATGCGGAAGCTCTTATAATCGCCCGCTGCGCGCGCGAAGCGGCCGGTGCCGACCGTCTTGTCGCCCGCCCGCACCGCGAAATCCTTTGACACGCACTGGGCGGGCAGGTCAAAGCCCGGATTGGGCTGGGCCAGCCGCTGCGCCATCGCCGCATTGACCTTGGCGACCAGCGGCGGGGTGGCGATCCCCTTGTAACTGACATAGCCCTGCGGTCCGCCCAGCCACCAGACATGGTCGGCGGTCGGCCCGCCCATCATGATCGCGGCGCGATCCTTGCCCGCGATCGACACGACGCGGGTGGCGGGGTTGGCGATTTTCATCCGGCCGCCCAGCGTCGGCGCCTTCAGGTGAAGCGGAGAGGCCTCATATTTGTCGCTGCTGCTGCCCGGCTGGGTTTCGTCCTCTGCGCAATAGACATTCTTGTCCTCGCGCTTGGCGTCAAGCGAGAACCAGTTGTTGGCGATGATGCCGGTGCGCGACGGGCGACTGCCGGTCAGAATGGTCGAATGGCCGGGGCAGGTTTCGGTCGCGGCATGGCTCTGATAGCCGCGCGGGAAGACCGCGCCTTCGCTCGTCAGGCGCTTCAGGCCGCCGGTATAATATTGGCGATATTCGCTGAACAGGTCAGCGGAAAATTGATCCACGCTGATCGCGACGATCAGCTTTGGAGGAGTCGGTGGCGCTTGGGCCGGAGTCGGGGCGGCCGGAGCCGGGGCGGGCTGCTGCGCCGCCAGCGGCATGGCGGTGGCGATCAACAGGGCGGCGGCGACTTTCTTCAACATCTACTGTACCTTCTCCAGCCTTGACGGCGAACGCCCCCGGACCTAGCCCGCTGACATCCACCAGACCAGAGGCCCGATGCGGATTTTTCAAGTCATATTGATGACGCTGGCATGGCTGGCCAGTGTCGCCCCGGCGCAGGCGCAAAGCGCGTTCGGCGGCGGCCCGGCGCATATCGCCGCCACGCTGGTCGCTGAAAGCGCTGTGCCCCGGCCCGGCGAGGGCACGACCATCGCCTTTGCCATGATCCCGCAAAGCGGCTGGCACGGCTATTGGGAAAATCCCGGCGATGCGGGCCTGGGCATGAGCGTCGACTGGAGCTTGCCGAAGGGCGTCAGCGTCGGCCCGCTACGCTATCCGGTGCCCGAAACGCTGCTGATCTCCGGCTTGATGAATCATGTCTATGAAGGCCCCTATGGCGTGCTGGCGAACTTAAAGATCGCACCCGGCATGGCACCCGGCACCCGTCTGCCGATCCGGGCGAAGGCGCAATGGCTGGCCTGTACCGACAAGGTATGCGTACCCGAAAGCGGCGATCTGATGTTGGATCTGGTCGTGGGTGACGGCGCCGTGTCGGCCACCGATCGGACGCGCTTCGACGGGTGGCGCACCCATCTGCCCCGACCGCTGGGATCGGAAGCGACCTATGCGGTCAAGGACGGCACGCTCCGCCTGTCGGTGCCGTTCCCGGCCAGCGCGCAGGCGCGCGACATGCACCTCTTCCCGCTGGCCGAGGGGCTGGCGCGCTATGCCGCGCCACAGACGGTGACGCGCAATGGCGACACGCTGCTGATCGAGACGGATGCGGCCGAAGGCGGCAAGGGTGGGGCGGTGCAGGCGGTGCTGCGCACCGGCGACCATGTCGGCTTCCTGCTGACCGCGAAACCCGGCGCGGTCGCGGGCGCATCGGGCGGCGGCCAATGGCAGGCGACCCTCGCCGCGCTGGGGGGCGCGCTGCTGGGCGGCCTGCTGCTCAACATCATGCCCTGCGTCTTCCCGATCCTGGGCCTCAAAGCCATGAAGCTGGCGAAAGCCGGCGGCGACGAGTGGACCGTGCGGCGGGAGGCGCTGGCCTATACGCTGGGCGTCGTCCTGACTTGCCTGGCGCTGGGGGGCGCGCTGCTGATATTGCGGGCCGCGGGTGGCGCGGTCGGCTGGGCATTCCAGCTGCAAGACCCGCGCATCATCCTGGCGCTGCTGCTGTTGGTGACCGGCATCGCCTTCAACCTGGCTGGCTTGTTCGATCTCAGCGCCTATGGCGGCGGCGAGGCGCTGGCGGGGAAGGGCGGCGTCGCCGGTTCCTTTTGGACCGGGGCGCTGGTCGCTTTCGTCGCAACCCCTTGCACCGGGCCGTTCATGGCCGCGGCGATGGGCGCAGCGCTGTTGCTGCCTCTGGCTGCTGCGCTGGCGATATTCGCCGGGCTGGGGTTGGGGCTGGCGCTGCCTTTCCTATTGCTTGCTTACGTTCCGGCGTTTCGCAAACGATTGCCTAAGCCCGGTGGCTGGATGGGGCGTTTTCAGAAGATCCTCGCCATCCCGATGTTCCTGACCGCGCTCGGCCTCGCCTGGTTGCTGGGTCAGCAGCGTGGGGTGTCCGGCATGACGATCGGGCTGGCCGCGGCGCTGCTGCTGGCGCTGTTGCTCTGGTGGCTGGGTGGTCGTCAGCGGCTGGGTAAGGGCGGCGGCTGGATCGCGGCGATCGCTGGCCTCGCCCTGATAGTCGGCGCCGCCTACGCCCTGCCGACCCGCGCGCCTGCCGCTGTCGAAAAAGGCGATTCAACTGTCCATTTCGATGTCGCAAAACTGGCCGAACTGCGCGCCGCCAACAAGCCGGTCTTCCTCTATTTCACTGCCGACTGGTGCCTGACCTGCAAGGCGAATGAGGCTGCCGCCATCGATCGCGCCGAAACCCGCGCCGCCTTCGACAAGTCCGGCGTCACCGTCATGGTAGGCGACTGGACCAATGCCGATCCGGCCATCACTCGCTTCCTCGAAGGGCAGGGCCGGTCGGGCGTTCCCCTCTATCTCTTCTACGCGCCTGGCAAGGAGGCGCAGACCCTGCCGCAACTCCTCACCCCCGCCACCCTTGCCGGACTGGCGCGCTGATGGTCAAGATCCGCGCCGACCAACTGCTTGTCGACAGCGGCCTCGCCGAAAGCCGCGCCCGCGCGCAGGCGTTGATCCTCGCCGGCCTCGTCTTCCTGGGCGACAGGAAGGTCGAGAAGGCGGGCCAGCAGGTGCCCGAAGGGACGGAGCTGGACGTGCGCGGCCGCGACCATCCCTGGGTGTCGCGCGGCGGCGTCAAGCTGGCCCACGCGCTCGAAGAATTTGCGATCGACGTCACCGGCTTCGTCGCGATCGACGTCGGCTCCTCGACCGGCGGCTTTACCGACGTGCTGCTCACCAACGGTGCAATGAAGGTCTATGCGGTCGATAGCGGCACCAACCAGCTGGCCTGGAAAATCCGCTCCGACGTCCGCGTCATCGTCCATGAACAGACCAGCGCCCGGATTCTGACCGACGCGCATATCCCCGAAGCCGTGGACTTGATCGTGTGCGACGCCAGCTTCATCAGCCTCGCGAAGGTGCTGGAGAAGCCGATCAGCTTCGCCAAACCCGGCGCGCAAATGATCGCGCTCATCAAGCCGCAGTTCGAGGCGCGGCGGGAAGAAGTGGGCAAGAATGGCGTCGTGCGGGATATCCTCGTCCACCAGCGCGTTTGTGCCGAAGTGCAGGACTGGGTCGTGTCGCAGGGCTGGACCGTCGCGGGCCTGACGCAAAGCCCGATTACCGGGCCGCAGGGCAATGTCGAATTTCTCCTCTACGCCCGGCTTGGTGGATAATGGACGTATGTTCGTTCCCAATCCTACCGTCATAAGGTGCGGCCCAAGTCCAATTGTGCCGCCAGCAAAGGCTCTTCACCCCGTCATCATGCGTCCCATTGTCCCCGTCCTTCTGCTTGCCCTGTCCCTCGCCGCCTGCGGAGGAGAACAGGAAAAAAAGCCCCGCGCCGTCCCGCTGGTGGAGGTGCAGCCCATTACGCTCGCCGCCTTCACCGACAATCTGGAAGCGGTCGGCACGGCACTCGCCAATGAACAAGTGGTGCTGTCCGCGCCAGTGACCGAACGGATCGAGGCGCTCAACTTCTCCGATGGCGGCTATGTCGCCAAGGGGCAGGTGATCGCCCGGCTGGCGGTGGGGCAGGAACAGGCCGAACTCGCCTCCGCCGAAGCGACCGCGTTGCAGGCGACCCAGCAACTCCAGCGCATCCAGGCGCTCAAGAGCCGGGGCTTCGCCACCGGCGCGACGCTGGAGCAGCAGGTCGCGCTCGCCAACGCGGCCCGCGCCAATGCGCAACTGGCCCGCGCCTCGATCGGCGACCGGGTGATCCGCGCCCCCTTTTCCGGCTGGGTCAGTCTGCGCACCGTATCGCCCGGCGCGATCGTGACGGCCGGCACCGCGATCGCCACCGTCAGCGACATCAGCCGCATCAAGCTGGACTTCACCATTCCCGAAACCCGGCTGGCGATGATCCGCGAAGGGATGACGATCAAGGCGGTGTCCGCCGCCTGGCCCGATCGACCGTTCAACGGCGCGATCGCCACCATCGATCCTGTGATCGACCCCGCCACCCGCGCGGTGCGGGTGCGGGCGATCCTGCCCAATCCCGACAAGGCGCTGAAACCCGGCATGTTGCTGACCGTCAGCGTGATCGCGCGCCAGCGGCAGTCCTTGTCCGTGCCCGAACTGGCGCTGGTCGGCGACGGCGACGATCGCTTCGTCTTCGTTATCCAGGATCGCACGGCGAAGCGGGTCAAGGTCGAAACCGGCATCCGCCAGGATGGCCGGGTCGAGATATTGGGCGGCCTCAAGGCAGGGCGGAAGGTCGTGACCGAAGGGGTGGTCAAGCTGACCGACGGGGTGACGGTGCGACTGCCGGGCGATAAGGCTGATACAAAGCCCAGGGACGGTTCCGGCAAGGCGGCCGGCTGATGCAGCTATCCGATCTTTCGGTTCGCCGCCCGGTCTTCGCCGCGGTCGTCGCGGTCCTGCTGTGCATCATCGGCGTCGTCGGCTATATGAGCCTGTCGGTGCGCGAATATCCCGATACCGACCCGCCGATCGTGTCGGTCGAAACCACCTATACCGGCGCGGCTGCGTCCGTGGTGGAAACCCGCATCACCCAATTGATAGAGGATGGCGTGGCGGGGGTGCAGGGCATCCAGACCATCACCTCCACGTCGCAGGACGGCACGTCCGACATCAATATCGAATTTGATCCGTCGCGCGATATCGACAGTGCCGCCAATGATGTGCGCGACCGTGTGGGGTCGGTGGTGGAGGATTTGCCGGAGGACGCGCTGCCGCCCGAAATCCGCAAGGTGGATTCCGATGCCCGCGCCATCCTGTTCCTGTCCTTTTCCCGCCCCGGCTGGTCGTCGATCCAGATCAGCGACTATCTCGATCGCAACGTGGTCGATCGTTTCGCCGCGATCGATGGCGTCGCCCGCGCCAATATCAGCGGCGAAGCGCGGCCCTCCACCCGCATCTGGTTCAACGCCGAAAAGCTGGCCGCCTTCGGCCTGACCCCGGCCGATGTCGAAACCGCGCTGCGCAGCCAGAATGTCGAACTGCCCGCCGGGCGCTTCGAATCGCAGGACCAGAACCAGACCTTGCGCGTCGAACGGCCCTTCGCCACGCCCGATCAGTTCGCGCAGCTTGTCGTCGGCCGCGGCACGGACGGTTATCAGGTCAAGCTGGGCGATGTCGCCCGGATCGAGGAAGGCGCGGAAAATCCCTATAGCAGCTTCCGTTCCAATCAGGGGACGGCGATCGGCATCGGTATCATCCGCCAATCGGGCGCGAACACGCTGGACGTCGCGCAAAAGGCCAAAGCGCTGATAAAAGAGCTGGAGCCGACCCTGCCGCAGGGGATGCGCATCGCGATCGGCACCGACGAATCGCTGTTCATCGAACGGGCGATCGAGAATGTCTATGACACGCTGATAGAGGCGGCGCTGCTGGTCATCCTCGTCATCTTCCTGTTCTTGGGGTCGGTGCGCGCGACGATCGTGCCCGCGGTCACCGTGCCGATCTGCCTGCTCGCGACCTGCGCGGTCATGTGGTTGCTGGGCCTGTCGATCAATCTGCTCACTCTGCTCGCCTTTGTCCTGGCGATCGGCCTGGTGGTCGATGATGCGATCGTCGTGCTGGAAAATGTCTATCACCGGATCGAACAGGGGGAAGACCCGCTGGTCGCCGCCTATCTCGGCACGCGGCAGGTCGGCTTTGCGATCATCTCGACCACGCTGGTCGTATGCGCCGTATTCGTACCCGTCATGTTCCTCGCCGGCCAGACCGGACTGCTGTTCCGCGAACTCGCCATTGCGATGATCGCCGCGATCGCCTTTTCCGGCTTCATTTCGCTCAGCCTCGCGCCAATGCTCTGTTCCAAACTGCTGAAAAATGCGGAGCGCGGTCGTTTCGCGCGTTGGATCGACGATCGGTTCCAGCGACTGGAAAATGGCTATGCCCGCTGGCTGGATGGCGCGCTGGGCAAGCCGCTGCTGCCGCTGCTGGGCGTATTGCTGTTCCTGGGCGCTGCGGGCTTCTTCTTTACCGGCCTGCCGAGCGAACTGGCCCCGGCCGAGGATACCGGCGTGGTCGAAGCGCAGATCAGCGCGCCCGAAGGCACGGGTTTCGACCGGATGATGGCTTATATGAAGAAGATCGAGGATGATCTCGCTTTCCTGCGCAAGGACGGGACGCTCCAGAATCTGGTGATCCGCACCCCGTCCGGCTTTGGCGCGACCGACGATTTCAATGGCGGTAACGTCATCGCCTTCCTGCGGCCATGGGAAGATCGGACCATCACAACCGCGCAAGTCGCAACCATGGTCAACAAGGTGATCGCCGACCAGCCCGGCGTGCGCGGCAATGCCGCGCCGCGATCGGGGCTGGGGCGCGGGCGCGGACTGCCGGTCAATATCGTGCTGGCCGGCTCCACTTACGAAGGGCTGGTCGCCGCGCGCGACCGGATCATGGCCGCCGCCGCCGACTATCCGGGGCTGATCAACCTCGACAGCGACTATAAGGAAACCAAGCCGCAGATGCGGATCGAGACGAACCTGGCGCGGGCAGGCGATCTGGGCGTGTCGGTCAACGATGTCAGCCAGGCGCTGCAAAGCCTGCTCGGTTCCCGCCGCGTCGGCACCTATGTCGACCGGGGCGAAGAATATCGCGTGCTGGTGCAGGCCGAGGAGGAAGGCCGTCAGACCGTGGCCGACCTCGATCGCATCAACGTCCGCTCCCGCACCGGCGCTCTGGTGCCGTTATCTGCGCTGGTCACAGTGCGCGAAGTCGCCGGACCGCGCCAGCTCAACCGTTACAACAAGCTGCGCGCCATCACCCTGACCGCCGCGCTGGCGCCGGGCACCTCACTGGGCCAGGGCCTCGCCTTCCTGGAGGATCAGGCGCGCCAGTCGCCCGAAGTGCTGGCTATCGGCTATCGCGGCGAAAGCCAGTCGCTGCGCGAAACCGGCGGGTCGATCTGGCTGGTCTTCGGTCTCACTATCCTGATCGTCTATCTGCTGCTCGCCGCCCAGTTCGAAAGCTTCATTCATCCCGGCGTCATCATCGCCACGGTGCCGCTGGCGGTCGCGGGCGGCGCGCTGGGGCTGGCGATCACTGGCGGGTCGATTAACCTCTACAGCCAGATCGGCATCGTCATGCTGGTGGGGCTGGCGGCCAAGAACGGCATCCTGATCGTCGAGTTCGCCAACCAGTTGCGCGACGAGGGCATGGACATAGCGCAGGCAATCCGCGAAGCCGCCAAGCGCCGCCTGCGCCCGATCCTGATGACATCCATCGCGACCGTGATCGGCGCGGCGCCGCTGGTCATTCGCGGCGGCGCGGGGGCGGCGGCGCGCCACTCGATCGGGACGGTCGTCGTGTTCGGCGTCAGCCTCGCGACCCTCATCACTTTATTCCTGATCCCGATCTTCTATTCCCGCGTTGCCAAGCGGACAGTTTCTCCGCAAACCGTTGGCCGCAAGCTGGATTCGGCGCTCAAGGATTCGCCCGATCCCGCCGAATGACTGGCTTTTCTGGAGCTGCGTTGCCGATGAACGAGATTGCGTCCCCCGGTCAGTTGCGTCTTGCCTATCTGCGCTGGGCGCTGGTCACGGTGCCGGCGATCGTCTTTCTGGGTTTCCTGTCGGGCCGCCTCGCCAATAGCGGCTATGGCAATCGCTGGTTCGATGCGCTGGAAAAGCCCGCCTTGATGCCGCCGGGCTGGGCGTTCGGGGTGGCCTGGACAATCCTCTACGTGATGATGGCGCTGGCCTTCGCCATCGTCCTGCACGCCCGCGGAGCGACGAGGCGGGGTGCGGCGATCGCCCTGTTCCTGGTCCAATTGCTGCTTAATCTCTGCTGGTCGCCGCTTTTCTTTCGCGCGCATCAGGTGGGCAGCGCGCTGGCGCTGATCCTCATCATTTTCGTGACTGTCGCCGCTACCACTGCGCTTTTCTGGCGGATCAGGCGGCTCGCCGGCGTGCTGCTGCTGCCCTATCTGGCGTGGCTGGCCTTCGCCGCCTTCCTCAACTATGAGATCGGCCGCCTGAACCCCGATGCGGCGACCCTTGTCGCCCCGGCGCTCAGAACCCAGATATGATATATGGGCGCGCCGATCGCGCGCCGCACAGAGGATAAAGGCAATGCAGAGCGAAAACCGCTTTTTCGACGATCTCGCCAAGCTGGTGAACGGCGCCGCTGGCACCGTGGCGGGCATGGGCCGCGAATTCGAAACCAACGCGCGCGAGCGGGCGAAGGAATGGATCGGCGGCATGGAATTCGTGTCGCGCGAGGAATTTGACGCGGTCAAGGCGATGGCCGCCGCCGCGCGCGAGGAAGTCGAACTGCTCAAGGCCCGGCTCGACGCGCTGGAAGGCAAGGCCGGCGAACCCGTCACCAAGACCGTCAAGGCGGCCAAGCCGAAGCCCAAGGACGCGGACTGATCCTGCCCTACCCTTGTGTCTGTCCTTTCACGGTAGGCGGTGATAAGGCGCGCCGATGATGGATAGCGACGAATTTGAACATGGCGGCGGGGAAGCCGCGCCGATCGATATGCTGGCGGCCTATTTCGAAGCGCATGGCTGGACGTTCGAGCAGGTCGGCGAAGATGAGATCGTCGCGAACACCCAAGGATCGTGGGCGCAATATGAGCTGCGCGGCATCTGGCGTGACGAGGATCAGGTGCTCCAGTTGCTGGCGCTGCCCGACATCCGCGTGACCGAGGAGAAGCGCGGCACCATCTACGAGACGCTGGGCCTCATCAATGAACAGCTGTGGCTGGGCCATTTCGAGCTGTGGTCGTCGAGCGGCATCATCCTGTTCCGCCATGGCGCGCTGCTCGGCGCGGGCGGCACCTTGACGCTCGACCAGGCGCAGTTGCTGGTCGAAACCGCGATCGACGAATGCGAGCGCTTCTATCCGGTGTTCCAGTTCGTGCTCTGGGGCGGCAAGTCGCCGTCGGAGGCGATCTCCGCCAGCCTGATCGAAACCCGCGGCGAGGCCTGATCCGATGACGCAGACCGGTGTCGATCATCCTTTCCCCGATCATCTCTTCCTGGTCGGCTGCGGCAATATGGCGGGGCAGATGCTGTCCCGCTGGCTCGACTGCGGCCTCGACCGTGAGCGCGTGACGGTCTTGCGCCCCAGCGGCAGGCCGGTGACCGATGGTGTGGCGGTTATGACCGACTATCCAGCTGCGCTCCCCGCAGGGACCACCGTCCTGCTGGGCATGAAGCCCTATCAGATCGCCGATGTCGCCGTTGCGCTGGCGCCGCTATGCGTCGCCGACACGCGCATCGTCTCGATCCTCGCCGGCACGACGCTCGCCGATCTGCGCGCCCGTTTCCCCGTCGCCCGCGACATCGTGCGCGCCATGCCCAACCTGCCCGTCGGGCTGGGCGAGGGGGTGACGGCGCTGTTCACCGACGATGTGACCTCGGCGCAGGCCAAGATGGACGTCGCCGCTTTGATCGAACCGCTGGGCCTGGTCGAATGGATCGCCGATGAAGCGCTGTTCAATCAGGTGACGGCGCTGTCGGGCTGCGGCCCCGCCTTCCTCTTCCGCTTCGTCGACGCGCTGGCGCAGGCGGGCGAGGCGATCGGCATTCCCGCCGATCAGGCCGCGCGCATGGCGCTGGCGACGGTGCAGGGATCGGCCAATATGGCCGCCCGCGCCAATGATGGTCCGGGCGTGCTGGCCGACCGCGTCGCCAGCCCCGGCGGCATGACGCGCGAGGGACTGAACGCCCTCGACGCCGATGACCGGCTGCTGACGTTGCTGATCGATACGCTGGCCGCCGCCCGCGACCGCGGCGAAGCGATGGCGCGCGGCGCATAAGGGCGGTTTCGAGGGGAAGGCTTTTGCGCTAAGGCGCGCGCTTACCGACCCCGGAGTCCGCCATGTTGTCCCCCGATACCCCGATCCTGCTTCTCACCACCGGCGGGACAATCGACAAAATCTATTTCGACGCCCTGTCCGACTATCAGGTCGGCGAAACCGTGATGGCGAAGCTGTTGGACGTCGCGCGCGTCAAGCGCCCCTTCCGTATCGAGGAAGTGACGCGCAAGGACAGTCTGGAACTGGACGACAGCGATCGCGCGCTGATCTACGCCCGCGTCGCCGCGGCGGCGGAAAAGCACATCGTCATCACCCATGGCACCGACACCATGACCGACACGGCCAGGCAGCTTGCCGGGATCGACGGCAAGACCATCGTGCTGGTCGGCGCGCTCGCGCCCGCGCGCTTTGGCGAGAGCGACGCCAGCTTCAACCTCGGCATGGCGTTCGCCACGGCTCAGGTGGCGCAGCCGGGCGTTTATATCACCATGAGCGGGTCGGTGTTTCGCGCCGACAAGGTGGTCAAGGACCGCGCCAAGGGCGCCTTCGTCCCGCTCTTGGAGTAAGTCGGTCGTTTCTGACCCGGAACCTTGTCATGCATCTGCGCATTGATCGCGCAGGGTATGACGAGGAGAAAGAGACATGAGCGATTATCAGGAGCGTCCGGTCACGACGACGACCGTGATCGAAAAGCGCAGCAGCGGCGGCACGATGTTCGCGGTCCTGCTGCTGGTGGTTGTGGTGGCGGTGGCGGCCTTTTTCCTGGTCAGTAGCCAGACGAGCAAGGACAACGCCGTGTCGAGCGCCGCCACGCAAGTCGGCCAGGCCGCCAGCGATGTCGGCGACGCGGCCAAGGATGCCGCCGGCGCCGCCAAGAGCGAGTGATCGCGGTCCGACCCGGCATAATGTCGGCATGAAAAAGGGGCGTTCCGATCATCGGAACGCCCCTTTTCTGTCTCAGCCTGACGGCGTGGGCCTGATCAGCCTTCGACCTTGGCATATTTGGGCGCGGCTTCGTTCAGGATGCGCAGGATTTTCTTCAGAGCGGTCGGCTCGTCCGTCTCTTCCATCGCGGCGAGTTCACGGGCGAGTCGGCTGGACGCCGCTTCAAAGATCTGACGTTCGGAATAGCTCTGTTCGGGCTGGTCGTCGGCCCGGAACAGGTCGCGCGTCACTTCGGCGATCGACACCAGGTCGCCCGAATTGATTTTCGCTTCATATTCCTGCGCGCGGCGCGACCACATGGTCCGCTTGACCTTGGGCTTGCCCTTGAGGGTTTCCATCGATTCCTCCAGCGTCTTGTTGGAGGACAGTTTGCGCATACCGACGCCTTCGGCTTTATTGGTAGGCACGCGCAGCGTCATGCGCTCTTTTTCGAAACGGAGCACGTACAGCTCCAATTCCATGCCCGCGATCTGCTCCTTCTGCAGTTCGATCACACGGCCAACGCCGTGCTTGGGGTAAACGACATAATCACCAACGTCAAAGGACAGCGCCTTGGCAGCCATTTGATACCTTTCCAATTCAACCGGGGAACGGGCCGTCGCGGGGCAGATGTGCAAGAGACATATGCCGGGAGGTCCACGGCGCCACCGTCATGACATGAAGCGTATTCTCCAGGGCCGGGCAGGGGGATGTCCGGCCGTTGGAGCGCTATTTAGCAGATTCGTAACAAAATTACCACCCCCGGACATAATGGCCGGGAGCGTGGCGCAAAACGGGACGCTGGATGGACGACGCGGGCCGCGCGGATCAGTTGCCCGCGCCGGGCTCGGCCGAGAAGAATTTCTCCAGCTTGCCTTCTACGCCGTTCATCTCTTCGGCATCGGCGGGGGCATCGCCCTTGACCGTGATATTGGGCCATTCGGCTGAGAATTTGGTGTTCAGTTCCAGCCATTTTTCGAGGCCGTTCTCAGTATCGGGCAGGATCGCCTCGGCCGGACATTCCGGCTCGCACACGCCGCAGTCGATGCATTCGCTGGGGTTGATGACCAGCATATTCTCGCCCTCGTAGAAACAATCGACAGGGCAGACCTCGACGCAATCCATGAATTTGCAGCGGATGCAGTTGTCGGTCACGACATAGGTCATTGTCAGGGCACTCTTGGCTTGGAAAACGCCGTCCTGCTATGCTTAGGCAGGCCGAAGGTCAATGAGGATATTGTTGCCCGATGTTTAGGACCGGTTTGACCGGGCGGCTGAGGCTGCCCCTATGATGCGCGCTCACGCGCCGATCGTCAGTTCCTCGTAGCAGCCCTGCGCTTCGGGCGCGGGGCCGCGGCGCGTGGGAAGCTGGATCACGCGCACCACGCGCACCGCGTCGCCATGGGGGAAGGTGATGAGGTCGCCCGTGCGCACCGGCGCGTGGGCGCGCTCGATGCGGCGGCCGTTGAGGCGGATATGGCCGGTTTCGGCCAGCTTTTGCGCGTTCGACCGGCTGGAGCACAGCCGGACGAACCACAGATATTTGTCGATGCGCAGGCTCGGCCCATGGCCG
Organism: Sphingobium sp. AntQ-1; assembly: GCF_028538045.1. NCBI lineage: Bacteria > Pseudomonadati > Pseudomonadota > Alphaproteobacteria > Sphingomonadales > Sphingobiaceae > Sphingobium > Sphingobium sp. AntQ-1. The sequence continues at coordinate 1,109,046 of NZ_CP117158.1, read as the reverse complement.
ATGCCGGTCACCGGGTTAGTCATTGCGGCCGAGCAGGTCGGCGAGCCCCGCAAAGGCGTTGTTGACCGGGGCCGGGCTGCTGCGATGCGCCGGGGCGCCCGCGCGGTCGCGCTGCTGGCGCTCTCCGCCGGACTCGGCGCCACCGGACTTTCCGCCAGCGGGCTTGCTACCGCCGCGCTTGCCCTCACTCGGCTGGCCATCGCCCTGCTTGTCGGCGCGGCGCGGTCCGCGCGCTTGCTGTCCCCGTTCGGGCCGTGGCTTTTGCCGGCCTTTGAACACCCAGTTCGCGGCGTTGACGACAGGGGCTTCTGCGCCCTCTGCCCCCTCGGTCGGCTCTGCCCCTTCGACCGCTTCGACGCCCTCCGTGACCGCGACGGGCGCTGGGGCAGGGGCCTCCACAGGGCGGAACCCCGCAAGGCGCATCAATTGCAGGAAGGAGGGTTCGGACAGGCCCAGCGACACGATCTGCGGGCTGACATGGGTGAAGGCCTCGTTCCTGGCGATGGCTTCATGGGCGGTGCGGGCCATGCGTTCGGCCATGTCGATGCGCAGCATCTGCTCACCAAAGCCGCGGAAGCCGGCGATGCGCGCGCCCATCTGTTCGAATTTCTCGCCTGCCGGGATCAGGGTGAGGCCGGGGCCGGGCAGCGGCAGGCAGGGCTTGCCGATTCGCACGGCCATCAGCGCAGAGCGCCAGCGCGCCGCGCCCGGCTTCAACAGGCCGGGATGATAGATGTCGAGCACGCCGATATCGATGCCCGCCTTGCGCAGAAGGTGGCGCTGGTCCTTGTCGAGATGGCCGAGCGCCGAATCAAGGTCGATCCGCGCGATAACGCCGCCCGCATCGCCCAGTTGCGCGAACACGGCGCGGACCACGGCGGGCACTTCGGGGTCGAGCGCACTGTCGTTCATCTTGACCAGCGGCAGGAGATGCTTCTGCTTCTGCGCATCGAACCAGGCGGTCAGGCGCGTGGCGACCTGCTTCTGCACATCCTGATCCAGGTCAAGAATCGCGCGATCCAGCCGAATTTCTGGCGCGAGCAGGGCTGGCCCCGCCAGCAGCGTCGCCACCGGCGTTTCGCCCCAGGCGATGCCTGGCGCCTGTCCTGCTTCGTCCATGAGCGCGAAATCCGTATCCGCCGCGCCCACCAGTTCGTCTGCCTTCACTCGCAATACCTTTCCAAGGCGCCGTTCCGCGGCCGCCAGCAACATCTTTCGATCCTGATGTCGCGTAGCGGGATCGACCGAGAATCGGAAGCCGTCAAGTTTTCCGATCGTCTCGCCATCGACACAGACGCTCCCGTCCGGGTCCACGACGACCGGCAGGTTGCTGGCGTTCTGCCCGATATCGCGCAGCAGGACCGAGGTGCGCCGGTCCACGAAACGCTGCGTCAGCGCGGCGTGCAGCGCATCGGACAGCTTCTCCTCCAGCGCGCGGGTGCGCTCGGCCATCTCGGCGGGATATTCCAGCCAGTCGGGGCGATGGGCGATATAGGACCAGGTGCGCGCCGCCGCGATCCGGCCCGACAGCGTGTCGATGTCGCCCTGCACCGAATCGAGTCGCGCCAGATTCTGTGCGAACCAGTCGCGGGGGATGTAACCCCCTCCCGAACCAAGGCTTTCTTCCGACAGGAAGCGCCAGATGCGGTTGACGACGCGGGCGTGATGGTCCGCGCCCAGTTTCTGGAAATCGGGCAGGCTGCTGGCGGCCCAGAGCCGTTCGACCTGGCGTTTGGCCTTGACCCGCTCGATCACCAGCGGGTCTTCGGCCAGCCGCTTGAGCACGGCCAGGTCCACCGCCTGCGGCGCGGCGCGCAATTGGGGGCGGTCTGGGCGTTTTTCCAGGTCGGCGATCAACTGGTCCAAGCGGTCGGTGCGGGGCGTGCCGTCGCGCCAGAAAAGCTGCTCGATCGGCGGGAAACGATGCGCTTCGATCGCTTCGATCTCTTCGGGCGTGAAGGTGGCATCGCCATCTTCGCCGCCCAGGCTGCCGAAGGTGCCGTCCTTGTGGTGGCGGCCCGCACGCCCGGCGATCTGCGCCATTTCGCTGACGGTCAGGCGGCGGGTGCGATGGCCATCGAACTTGCGCAGCGAAGCGAAGGCGACATGCGCGACGTCGAGGTTGAGGCCCATGCCGATCGCATCGGTGGCGACCAGATAGTCGACGTCGCCATTGAGGAACATCTGCACCTGCGCGTTGCGGGTACGGGGGGATAGCGCGCCCATCACCACCGCCGCGCCGCCGCGAAAACGCCGCAGCATCTCGGCGACGGCATAGACCTCTTCGGCGGAGAAGGCGACGATGGCAGAGCGTTTGGGCAGTCGGGAGAGCTTCTTCGCGCCGGCATAGGAAAGGGTGGAAAAGCGCGGGCGGCCGATGATGTCGATATCGGGGACCAGCGACTTGACGACACGGGCGATGCTGGCGGACCCCAGGATCATCGTTTCCTCCCGGCCCCGCGCCCGCAGCAGCCGGTCGGTGAAAATATGGCCGCGCTCCGGGTCGGCGCCCAGCTGCGCCTCGTCCAGCGCGACGAAGGCGTAATCCTTAAGACCGTTAGGGGCGCCTCCGGCCTGCAGGCCTATGTCGATTGGCATCGATTCGGCCGTACAGAGAAAATAGCGCGCCTGGGGCGGCACGATCTTTTCCTCGCCGGTGATGAGCGCGACCTGCTCCGGCCCCTTGATCGCGACGACGCGGTCATAGACTTCGCGCGCCAGCAGCCGCAGCGGAAAGCCCATCATGCCGCTCGAATGGCCGCACATCCGCTCGACTGCGAGATGGGTCTTGCCGGTATTGGTGGGACCCAGGACGGCGGTGATGGGGGAACGGGCGAACTGGGCCATGGTCCACCCTATGTCGGGTAAGCGGAGTTTATTCGCAACCCGGCATTTGATTTGCTCTTTGGAAGCGAAGGCGACACGAAAAGGCTGACAGCATGAACTTTGCGGACCGTCGGAGGTTTCTATCGCAGATGCGAAGTGGAAATGCCTTTATGAAAATGCGCAGTGAAGCAGGGTTTGGTCTTTTGGCGATGGTTTTGCCGTTGTCGCATGTGGTTTCAGCAAATGCGCAGCCTGTACGTTGTGCAGAGGCGAAATCTGACAGTTCCGTAGCGGGCTGGAATATGGTGCGGCTTGGTGACGCCTGGTCTGGCGTTAATGTTACCTATCCTGCGATTAAGCATAAAGGGAATATCTATTTCGGCTTTTACGATGCTGATCGACGGTTGAGTGTTGCGAAATATGATCCCAAAACGAAGCGGCTTTGTGTAGGTCGAATCGGATCTGTTTTCGCGGGCTGGGATAGTCATAACGGCATTGCTATGGCATTTGATGCTCAAGACAGATTGCATATCGCCGGCAATATGCATGTATCTCCGCTAATCTACGCTCGTGCGACATCCCCCAATAGCGTGGATAGTTTTGTACTGCAAAAAATGGTCGGCACAGAGGAAAATAGAACTACTTACCCGCGTTTCGACCATGACAATTCAGGGCGTCTGATCTTTATTTATAGATCGGGCGGGAGCGGTGACGGCAAATGGATAATCAACGTCCTTCATGGAACGAAATGGAGCAGGGTGAATGCTTCGGCATTTTTGGCCGATCACGATCAGGAAGGGCCACTTTCTGCGTATCCTACTGACTTCGTGCGCGGCGATGATGGGACGTTCCATTTAGCAATTGTATGGCGTCGGAAGTCCGACCCGGCGACGAATTTTCTTGTAAGCTATGCTTCAACCAGAGATTTTAAAAATTGGTATGGCGCAGGAGGGCGTCGAATTGGCCATATCCTCGATCCAAAAACCGCTGAAACGGTCGATCATGTCGGCGCGAATGGCGGATTGGTCACGAAAGTGGGTTTGTCGCTTGATCAGGCTGGCACACCAAAGATCGCCTATTCTAAATACACGGCTGATGGTCATAACTCACTGAGTTTGGCGAGCTTTTCGTCGGGTCGATGGACCAGTAGGATGATAGCGAAAAGTGATAACCCCAACAAGGTTTCCAGTAGAGCCAATGCCATGAGGAGCGATGTCGTGCGTTTTGCGCAGTTCGATGCCAAGGGCGCATCCATCATAGTGACCTTTCCTGATGAAAAGCCCCGAAAGGTTGGTTTTCAGTCGACAAAGGGCAACGCATCGCCATCGCATGGAAAAGGGAGGCGTGTGCAAGGTCCACCGATTCCCGCAATACCAAAAGGATTGCTGCAGGCGACTTTGAGGAGGGTTGCCGTTTTGGAGGCGGACGGAAAGCCAAGCGAAGCAGTCATCCAATATTTCGCACAAAGCGCCAAGCGAGATCGTGCCATTGATTGCACGAAAACCGAAGCCCGCGCGTGCGCGCCGCCAGCTTCGCCCATTTTGCTCATGTGGCGCCGGTAATTTCACATAGCGGCTCGCTTTTTAGCAAATGGGCCAGGAACGCTATACAAATAATGCGCCGGCTCTGATTCCAATAATAATTTTGCTGTCCTGTATAGCATATTGCTAAAGCTGGACTGATGCAGCCCAACATAAGCTGGAGTTAATAATCCAATTTCAAAGTCGAGATTGGCATTTTTAATACTGCTTTCAGGGAATTGAAACTTATCCATAAGGTCGGACTTAAATATCAAATCGATTCCCAATCTGTCACGCGCTTCATCTTTTATTTCTTCAGTGGTCCAAGGCATGGCTTTCTGGTCACAAAAAACGAGCCAACGCTTGTATCCCTTTAATTCAGGAGTGTTCGCTACCTTAATCAAAATATCATATGGTGTAAGCAAAAATGTTCCACCTGGTTTCTTTTCCAACAATTTGCGCGCATGATGTTGCCAATCTTCTTCTACTCTAAGTTGTACTGCGGCGGTGTTATTTCCAAGATATTTTGATATATTCGACGCTAGGTCGCGGAGCGGCGGTGAAGCGCGTAAAGCGCCTAGAAAACGCCCGAAAAACTCTACATTATCTGGATCGGCTATAGCTTCACAGCCATAATCAAAACATTGTTTCCACGGTACCATGATGCGACCGGGAGAACTTGGCCGAGAAAGATTTTCACTCTGCATCCAAGATTTAACTTTGCCAATGTCAAATACTTCGGCAATGTCTACCCAGGAATGTTCAACCAATTCAGATTTCTTGGCGCTGAAATCAATAATTTTTGACGGAAGGATCGCGCCGCCTCCCTTTTGCTTCGCAAAGGAGAGTAAGCCAAACAAACACATTTTCTGATTATTCAATCCTGCCCGTGCCGGCTTTGGCCGAGTCATGAAAATGCTGTCTGTTCCGTCTGATTCGATAATATCCATAACGCCAATCTATAAGCTCCCCCATTTTCCGCGCAACACCGCTGTAATTTCCAGTAGTCGTCAAAACGAAAGCGGATAAGCGTGATCTGCGCACGCTCCGTCGCCGTGTTGGGCAGCGTATGTGGCCATTAAATTGACTTTAACCCTGTGCGTTCACAACAGTCCCGCTCACGCATGGCGCGGGGGACGTTGCCGGCGCAGCGATGATAAAGATGCCTTTGGGGTCGCGGGTTTGTTTCAGGAAAGCCAGTTCGGGTCGCAGCAGGGCGGCGCATCCATGTCGCTATGGATGGCCGATGCGCTTGGGCGCGCGCCCATGGCGGCGCCCAAGGATTGGCGGGCACGCCTGCGCGAATGGGCCGATGAAGTCGAACTGGTCCCGGACCTCGCCGAGCGGGTTGGCAGCCGCACTTGGTTCCGCGGTCTTTTTACCTGTTTCGGCCTGTGCGCCACCGCCCTTTATCTTTCGCCCAGTTTCCAGCCGATTCCCGGCCTGTCCGGCGCGCCTCTGAGCGACGCGCATTATGACGAAGTGCGCAGCCAGATGATGACGCCGCTCGCACTGGGCGCGGACAGCGGCCGGCATATGGGCGCGACCGATGCGGTGCAGCCGCTGCGCGAAACCCCCGAACGCCCGCAGATCGAACTGAGCGCGCAGATCGGCAGTAGCGACACGCTGCCCCGCGCGCTGTCGCGCGCCGGGGTCAGCAGCGGCGACGTCGAGACGATCATGTCCATGGTCGGCGGCGATATGAGTGGCGGGTTGAAGCCTGGCACCCGGCTCGACATCATCCTGGGCCGCCGCGCCAGCCGCGACCGGCCCCGGCCGCTCGACAAGCTGGCGTTTCGCGCACGGCTCGACCTGGCGCTGGAACTGACGCGGGCGGGCGGCGTGCTGTCGGTCAAGCGCGTGCCCATCCGCGTCGACAATACGCCGCTGCGCATCCAGGGGGTGGTCGGCGACAGCATTTATCGCTCCGCCCGCGCGTCCGGCGCGCCGCCCAAGGCGGTGCAGGCCTTCCTGCGCGTGATCGCGGGGCAGGTCGATCTGGGCGGCATCGGCGCGGGCGACCGTTACGACATCGTCACGGAATATCGCCGCGCGGAGACGGGCGACGTGGAGGTAGGCGACCTGCTCTATGCCGGGCTGAAGCGTGCGCGCGGCAAGTCAGTCGACATGCTCAAATGGACCAGGGACGGGCGGACCGAATGGTTCGAGGCGTCGGGCGTCGGCGAACGGCGCGGCGTGCTGTCCGCCCCGGTCGCCGGGCGCATGTCGTCGGGCTATGGCCAGCGCCGCCATCCGATCCTGGGCTATACGCGGATGCACGCGGGCATCGACTTCGCGGCCCGCTACGGCTCCCCCATCTATGCCGTCACCGACGGCGTGGTCGCCTTTGCCGGGCGGCATGGCGGCCATGGCAATTATGTCCGCATCCAGCATGGCGGCGGCCTCGCCACCGGCTATGCGCATATGAGTCGCATAGCGGCGGCGCCGGGCCAGCGGGTGCGACGCGGCCAGGTGATCGGCTATGTCGGCTCCACCGGCCTGTCGACCGGGCCGCATCTCCATTATGAACTGTATCGCAACGGCGCGACGGTCAATCCGCTGTCGGTGAAATTCACCACCACTGCGCAACTGGCGGGGGCGGAACTGGCGGCGTTTCGGGCGCGGCTGGCGCAATATCAGGGGCTGCGCGTGGGAATCCACGAGGCGTTCGCGCAAAAAGCCGCGGCGGCTCCGGCGGCGGCGGGCAAATAAGCGGCTTTTCGCACGCCGCCCGCTCCGCTTTTCCTGTTTTTCCGCATTCTGCGAGTCGTCGTCTGTTCCAGCCGACTTCAGAATGTTCTAGGGCGCGGCGATGACTGGTTCCATCACCGCCATCCTGCTCGCGGGCGCACGCCCCATCGCCGATCCGCTGGCCACCGCCGCCGGGGTGCCTGTCAAGCCGCTGGTTCCGGTCGGGGGCGAACCGATGATCAACCGCCCCGCCCGCGCGCTGCTCGACCATCCCGCGATCGGGCAGGTCATCGTGCTGACGCAGCGGCCCGACGTCTTTGCCGCCGATCCGGCTACCGCCTGGCTGGCCGACCATCCGCGCGTGCGGTTCGAGACGGGCGGGCAGGGGATCGCCTCGTCGCTGCTGGCGTTGCTGGAGCGGGGCGACCTGCCGTTTCCGATCCTGCTGACCACGGCGGACCATGTGCTGCTCGACCGGACGATGCTCGACCAGTTCGTGGCGGAAGCGAGCGGCGCGGACATCGCCGTCGCCATGGTGGAACGGGCGACATTGCTGGCGCGCTATCCCGATTCGCGGCGGACCTGGCTCAAATTCCGCGATGGCTGGTGGTCGGGCGCGAACATTTTCTGGTTCGGCAGCAACAAGGCGCGTCCGGTGATCGCGCTGTGGCAGGAGGTGGAGCAGGACCGCAAAAAGGGGTGGAAGATATTGGCCGCCTTCGGGCCTTTCGCCCTGCTGGGCGCTCTGTTGCGGGTGATGACGCTGCGCGGCGGCATGGGGCGGATCGGGCGGAAATTCGGCCTGACCGCGCGGCTGGTGGCAATGGACAGCCCGGAAGCGTGCATCGATGCCGACAAGCCGGCGGACGTGACGCTGATCGAGGCGATTTTGCGGGGGTAAGTGAAAAGCGCCATGGGTTCTTGCCTTCGCGGGAACACGCGGCCTTTTCTATGTCTCGACTGCGCTCGATACGAACGGTAGGCCTGTCACCGTCGAAAGCTCTCCGCCGCGGCGCAGGCGAGCGCATCGGCGCGCTCATTTTCCGGGTGGCCGGCATGGCCCTTGACCCATTGCCAGGTCACCTGATGGGGGGCGATCGCCTTCACCAGCAATTGCCAGATTTCGACATTCTTGACCGGCTTGTTGTCCGCGGTGCGCCAGCCGCGCTTCTGCCAGCCGAAAATCCATTTGGTGATGCCGTCCAGCACATATTTGCTGTCGGTGTAGAGCGTGACCTTGCACGGTTTCTTGAGCAGGTTGAGGGCCTCGACCGCCGCCATCATCTCCATGCGGTTGTTGGTCGTCTGCGCCTCGCCGCCGGAAATCTCCTTTTCGGTATCGCCAAAGCGCAGCACCGCGCCCCAGCCGCCCGGACCGGGATTGCCCTTGCAGGCGCCATCGGTGAAAATGTCTACGGTAGGGAGGTCGGTCATGGAAACGAAAACCTATATTTCCGCTGGCCCTGAGCTTGTCGAAGCGCTTTCCTTTCTTCTGAGAAGAATAGGGCTTCGACAGGCTCAGCCCGAACGGCTTGCAATTATTGACCCAGCAGCGCCGACGGGTCGGCGCTGGCGTAAAAATCCAGCCGGCGCAGATAGGCGAGCGGGTCTTTGCGCGTTACCAGCGCGTCGGCCGGGGTGTTGATCCAGTCATAGGCGCGGGTCAGCAGGAAGCGCAAAGCCGCGCCGCGGCAGAGGATCGGGAAGGCGGCGTGTTCTGCCTCGCTCAGCCCATGGGCCTCCATATAACCCGCACCGATCGCCGCGCCGCGCGCGTCATACCAGGTCGCGCCGTCATTGCTGAAGCACCAGGCGCTGTGGGTGACGGCCAGGTCGTAGGCGCGGATATCGGTGCAACTGAAATAAAAGTCGATGAGGCCGGTCACCTCTTCGCCCAGCATCAGCACATTGTCGGGAAACAGGTCCGCATGGATGACCGACCGGGGCAGGTCGGCGGGCCAATGGGCGTCGAGGAAAGCCAGTTCCGCTGCCACACGCGCGGCCAGGCCGGGCTGGATCTGGTCGAAATCGTCGCCGCATTTCGCCGCCAGGTCGTGCCAGCCGGCGATGTCGAGCGCATTGCGCCGTTCGCCCGCAAAGCCCTGCGCCGCCTTGTGCAATTCGCCCAGCGCCACGCCGGCGGCGCGCGCCTGTCCGGGGGTCGGCTCGGTAACGGAAATGCCGGTCAGAAATTCGATCAGGCAGGCGGGGCGGCCGGAAAGCTGCTGGAGTCGGCTGCCTTCGCGATCGGCGATGAAGCGCGGCACCAGGCAGCCGCGCGCGCCCAGATGATCGAGCAGGTCCATGAAGAAGGGCAGGTCGGCCTCATCCACGCGCTTTTCGTAGAGGGTCAGGATATAGCGATGGCCGCTTCCGTCCACCCCGGTGGTTTCCAGCAGGTAATTGCTGTTCTCCACCCCTTCGGCGATGCCCTTCGCCGATACCAGCCGGCCGGCGTCATAGCGGGTGAGGAAGGCGGCGATTTCTTCGGCGGGCACATGGGTGTAGACGGCCATGGTTCAGGCGGCCTCCAGTCCGCGGGGCAGCTTGAAGGCGATCGTCTCGCGCGCGGTTTCCACCTGCTCTTCCTCGACGGTGAAGCGTTCCGCCAGCCGGTCGACCACTTCGCGCACCAATATCTCCGGCGCGGAGGCGCCCGCGGTCAGGCCCAGCGTCGTCACGCCGTCCAGCCAGGCGAAGTCGATTTCACTGGCGCGCTGAATCAGACGGGCGGGCGTGCCTTCGCGCTCCGCCACTTCCACCAGCCGCAGCGAGTTGGAGCTGTTGGGCGCGCCGATGACGTAGAGCGCCTGGCAGCGGGCGGCGATCGCCTTTACCGCGGTCTGGCGATTGGACGTGGCATAGCAGATATCCTCGCCCTTGGGTGCGGCGATGGTGGGGAAGCGGCGTTCCAGCGTGGCGACGATCGCGGCGGTATCGTCCACCGAAAGCGTCGTCTGGGTCAGGAAAGCCAGATTGTCGGGGTCGGCGGCGGCGAAAGCCTCCGCATCTTCGACCGTCTCGACCAGGGTCATCGCGCCGTCGGGCACTTGGCCGAAGGTGCCGATCACTTCGGGATGGCCCTTATGCCCGATGAACAGGATGTGGCGTCCGGCCTCCACCTGCCGCTCCGCCTGGCGATGGACCTTGCTGACCAGTGGGCAGGTAGCGTCGAGATAGTCCAGGCCGCGCTGCTCCGCCTTGGCCGGCACCGCCTTGGGCACGCCATGGGCGGAAAAGACGACCGGCACGCCATCGGGCACCTGGTCCAGGCTTTCGACGAAGATCGCGCCCTTGGCCTTCAGTCCGTCGACGACATATTTGTTGTGGACGATTTCGTGGCGGACATAGACCGGCGCGCCATAGGCCTCGATCGCCTTTTCGACGATGATGATCGCGCGGTCGACCCCCGCGCAAAAGCCGCGCGGCGCGGCGATCAGGAGCTTCATCGGCGGGCGGGCGAAGGGCGCGTGCGTCATGCCCTGCCGCTTAGGCGAATGTGCGGCCGGAAGAAAGAGCGAACCGGACGAAGACGCGCACCCGAAAGCCGCGTCCTTGCAGTTGCGTGGCGGGCGGTGGATGGATAAGGAAGCGCAAAGCTTCTGGCCCGTTGCGCCATGTGAAGGAATATCTGCCTGTGAAAGTGTCTCATATCGCCGTGACCGCCATGCTGGCCCTCGCTCTGGCGGGCTGTTCGCGCCGGGGCGAGATCGACGCCACCGGCGGCATCGTCGCGGTGCGTTCGGCCTGCCCGACAGCGGCGATCCCGGCGCAGACCGGCGACATCACGCTCTTTTCCGCTCCCGGCCGCACCGACGCGGCGGCGATCGACGTGGTGGCGAACATCACCAACCTGCGCTCGACCTGCGCGGACGGCGATCAATTCTATACCGAGGCGACCTTCACTGTGAACGCGCGCCGCAGCGACGCCAGCGCCGCGCGGCAGGTCACCTTGCCCTATTTCTCCGCCGTGGTGCAGGCGGGCACCAACGTCGTCGCCAAGCGCGTCGGCCAGGTGACGCTGAACTTTGCGGCGGGCGATTATCGCGCCAGCGCGCAGAACAAGGCCGGTTCCTATGTGAACAAGTCGGCCGCGACGCTGCCCGCCGAGATCCAGGCCAAGATCACGCAGAAGCGCAAGCCGGGCGACGCCGACGCCGCGATCGATCCCTTCGCCCAGCCCGACGTCAAGGCGGCGTTGCAGCGAACCAGCTTCGAGTTGCTCGTGGGTTTCAACCTGACCCAGGATCAGCTCCGATATAACGCGACCCGTTAAGAGCCAGTCTGAACTACAAATTTAGCCGTTCGTGCTGAGTAGGGGCTGAGCTTGTCGAAGCCCCGTATCGAAGCATGGGTGCAATGCAGTCCTTCGATACGCCCTTTCGACTTCGCTCAATGGCTACTCAGGACGAACGGGCGATGATAGGACCATATTCAATGTCCCTTTACACCCGTTTCACCGCCCATCTCGACGCCGTGCTCGACGCGCTGGAGGCCGAGGGCATATTGCCAGCCGGCCTCAACCGAAAGCCGGTGACGGTCGAGCCGCCGCGCGACCCGTCGCATGGCGACCTCGCCACCAACGCCGCGATGGTGCTGGCCAAGCCCGCAGGCACCAATCCGCGCGCGCTGGCCGATGCGATCATAACCAAGCTGCAGGCGCTGGACGAGGTCGAGCGCGCGACGATCGCCGGTCCCGGTTTCATCAACCTGGCGCTGACCGATCCGACCTGGCGCGCGGAACTGGCCGCGATTCATGCCGACGCCGATGATTATGGCCGGTCCGACCTGGGGCAGGGCGTCACCGTCAATGTCGAATATGTGTCCGCCAACCCGACCGGGCCGATGCACATGGGCCATTGCCGTGGCGCGGTGGTGGGCGACGCGCTCGCCACGCTGCTGGAATATGCCGGGCATAAGGTGATCCGCGAATATTATATCAACGATGCAGGCGGTCAGGTGGACGTCCTCGCTCGCTCCGCCCATATCCGCTATCGCGAGGCGTTGGGCGAGGATGTGACCATTCCTGACGGCCTCTACCCCGGCGATTATCTGGCGCCGGTGGGGCAGGCGCTGGCCGCCGAATATGGCGATGCGTTCGTGGGCGCGCCCGAAGCCGACTGGCTGCTCACTTTCCGCGGTTTTGCCGTGGCGCAGATGATGGACCTGATCCGTGCAGACCTTGCGCTGCTGGGCATCCATCATAACATTTTCTCGTCGGAAGCGGAATTGCAGGCGGCGGGCAAGCCGGACGAGGCTGAAGCCTGGCTGCGCGCGCATGACCTGGTCTATGACGGCGTGCTGGAAGCGCCCAAGGGCGAATTGCCCGACGATTGGGAGCCGGTCGAGCTGCCGCTGTTCCGCTCGACAAAGTTCGGCGACGATCAGGATCGCCCTATCAAGAAGTCTACGGGCGCATGGACCTATTTCGGTGCGGACATGGCCTATCATTACCAGAAGGCGCAGTCCGCCGACCAGTTGATCGACATCTGGGGCGCGGACCATGCTGGGACCGTGAAGCGCATCCAGGCCGCCGTCGCCGCGCTGACCGAGGGCAAGGCGCGGTTCGACGTCAAGCTGATCCAGATGGTCCGCCTGCTGCGCGACGGCGAGCCGGTGAAGATGTCAAAGCGCGCGGGCAATTTCGTGACGCTGGCCGATGTGGTGGGCGAAGTGGGCAAGGATGTCGTCCGCTTCACCATGCTGACGCGCAAGGCCGATGCCCAGATGGACTTCGACTTTGCCAAGGTGGTGGAAGCGTCGAAGGACAATCCGGTCTTCTACGTCCAATATGCCCATGCGCGGATCGCCTCGCTCGGTCGGCGGGCGGAGGAGGCGGGGATTGTGCTGCCCGCGCCCGACCTGTCCCTACTTGGGACGGCGGAATTGGCGATCGTCAAGCTCGCAGCGCAGTTCCCGCGGGTGGTGGAAGGGTCTGCTTTGGCGCGTGAACCGCATAGAATTGCCTTCTATCTCAATGATTTGGCATCATCCTTCCACGGCTGGTGGAATATGGGCAATGACGATCCGCGCGCGCGCGTCATTCTGGCCGACGATCCGGCGCTCACCGCCACGCGGCTTTTCCTGAGCCAAGGAATAGGGCAGATTATCCGCAACGGCCTCGCCATCATGGGTGTGACCGCGTTGACGGAAATGCAGTGAGGCGCTGGAAATGAGCGATTATGCGCGTGGGCGACTGGATCTGGACGATGAAGATCGTCTGCCCTGGCTGGAGCCGGCGATCGACGATGACGGTGACGAGCCGATCTCGCCGCTGCGGCTGCTGGGCCTGATCCTGCTTGGCCTCGCGCTGATCGGCGCGGTGGTTGCGGGCGTGTGGTGGATGCAGCACCGCAATGGCGGCGGCGCTGCGGGCGAGGGGCAGCTGATCGCCGCGCCGACGCAGGATTACAAGATCGCCGCCAACGAAGCCGACGCCAAGAAGTTCGACGGTGAAGGCGATGCCAGCTTCGCCGCCAGCGAAGGCGTGCTGCGCGACGGCCGCATTGATCCCAGCCGCGTCCCCGAAGCGCCGATCGCCAAGACCGCGCCTGCGCCTACCGCGCCCGCGCCCGCCGCGCCGAACAAGCCGGCCGCCAGCGTGACCGCGCGCGTCACCGACGAAACCGGCGTCCAACCGTCGCAAGCGCCCAGGGCCGCCGCCGGTGGCGCGATGATCCAGCTCGGCGCCTATGGCAGCGCATCGGGAGCCAAGGATGCCTGGACCAAACTGTCCAAGCGCTTCGCCTATCTGGCCCCGCTCGCCATGACAGTCGAACCGGCGCAGGTCGGCGGCGGCACCGTCTATCGCCTGCGCGCCAGCGCCGGTGGCCAGGCGAACATGATCTGCGGCAAGCTCAAGGTCGCGGGCGAAAGCTGCCTGGTCGTCAACTGAGGGGAGGGGAAGGGCGCTCTGCTCTTCTCCTTCGACAATGTCCTTCCGCGTCGCTACCATCGGCCATATGAAACCCGTCATATTCGGCCTGTCCGGCGAAACCTTGACCGGCGACGAGCGCGCCTTCTTCGCAGAGGCGCAGCCCGCCGGTTACATTCTGTTCAAACGCAACATCGCGGACCGGGGGCAGGTGCGTGCGCTGACCGACGATCTGCGCAGCCTGCATGGGCGAGACGACCTGCTCATCATGATCGACCAAGAAGGTGGCCGGGTGGCCCGGATGCAGGCGCCGGTGTGGCCCAGCTTTCCGGCGGGGGCGCAGTTCGACCGGCTCTACGATCTTGCGCCGTCCAGCGCGATCGCGGCGGCGCGCGCCAATGCCCGCGCCATCGCGCTGACTCTGGCGGAGGTCGGGATCACCGTCGACGCGCTGCCGCTGCTCGACGTGCGGCAGGACGGCGCGAGCGACATCATGGGCGACCGCACGCTGGGCGCGGACCCGATGCGCGTCGCCGCGCTGGGCCGCGCCACGCTGGAGGGGCTGGCCGAAGGCGGCGTGGTCGGCATCGTCAAGCACATGCCGGGGCATGGCCGGGCGATGGTCGACAGCCATCTCGCCCTGCCGGTGGTGACCGCCAATCTCAACGCGCTGGAAACCGACCTGGCCCCGTTCCGCACGCTCAACCAGGCGCCGATCGGGATGACCGCCCATGTCGTTTATACCGAATGGGATGCGCAACACCCCGCCAGCCTCTCGCCGACGATCATCGGGGAGATCATCCGGCAGCGGATCGGCTTCAACGGGCTGCTGATGTCGGACGATTTGGACATGAAAGCGCTCAAGGGCGGCATCCCCGACCTTGCGGCCGGCGTGGTCGCGGCGGGATGCGACCTGGCGCTCAACTGCTGGGGCAGAATGGACGATATGGTCGGGATCGCGGACCTGCTGCCGGCGATTACGGACAAGGCGCGCGCGCGACTCGACCGGGCGATGGCGTCGGTGACGCGCGGAAAGGACCAGCCGCCGATCGCGGAATTGCTGGCGACGCGGGATATGCTGCTGGGGCTGGTGGCGGCCTGAGCGTGGACGACCTCTTCATCGCGCCCGCCATCCCCAGCCCGGAAACGCTCACCGTCAGCTTCGACGCCTGGGAGGGGCCGCTCGACCTGCTGCTCAGCCTGGCGCGGACGCAGAAGGTGGACCTGCGCGAAATTTCCATCCTGGCGCTGACCGAACAATATCTGGATTTCATCGACGGCGCGAGGGAATTGCGGCTGGAGCTGGCGGCGGACTATCTGGTGATGGCCGCCTGGCTCGCCTATCTCAAATCCTCGCTGCTGCTGCCGCGGCATGAACAGGCCGATCCCAGCCCCGAAGACCTGGCGCTGCGGCTGCAATTGCGGCTCCAGCGACTCTACGCCATGCGCGACGCGGCCGCCCGGCTGATGGCGCGCGACCGGGTCGGCCGCGACGTCTTCACCCGGCGCAAGCCCGAAGGGCTGCGGCTGGTCAAGAAGGCGCTATGGCGCGCCAGTCTCTATGACCTGATCCAGTCCTATGGCCAGATTCGCGCCCGCACCCAGCCCGCGGTCCATATCATCGCAGTGCGCCCGGTGATGACCTTGGACGAAGCGATCCATCGGGTTGGATCGCTGGTGGGCGCTGCGCTCGACTGGACCCGGCTCGAATCCTTCCTGCCGCCCGGTCTCGACGCGCCCAGGGCGAAGTCGGCGCTGGCCAGCAGCTTCGTCGCGGCGTTGGAACTGGCGCGGCAAGGGCGGTTGGAAATGCAGCAGGACGGTATTTTTGCGCCGCTCTACCTGCGCGCCGCGACGCCGAATCAGGAGGCCGTGGCATGAGCGTGGAACCTGACGACTTCCTGCGCGCGGTGGAGGTCGTCCTGTTCGTGGCGGAAACGCCGCTGACGCCGGCGGAAATAAAGCTGCATGTCGGGGAGGGCGGTAATCTTGCCGCTGCGCTGGGCGCGCTGGCCGATCATTATGCCGGGCGCGGGGTCAATCTGGTCGAACGGGGCGGGCGCTGGCATTTCCAGACTGCGCCTGACCTGGCCCACATCCTGCGCCGCGAGAAGGACGAACCGCGCAAATTGTCGCGCGCGGCGATGGAGACGCTGGCGATCATCGCCTATCATGAGCCGGTCAGCCGCGCGGAGATCGAGGCGATCCGCGGGGTTCAGGTGGCCAAGGGCACGCTCGACGTGTTGATGGAGGCGGGCTGGGTGCGCCCCGCCGGCCGGCGCGAAGTGCCGGGCCGCCCGCTCATCTATGCGACGACCGTAGATTTTCTGTCACATTTCGGGCTTAGCAGCCGGCGCGACCTTCCGGGCATGGACGATCTGCGCGCCGCAGGCCTGCTCGACCCGGTCGATTTGGCGCTGGAGGGTCTGGGCGGTCAATCCGTTGTGGAAAATGACGAGGAAGACGCCTAGATAGGCCTTCTGCTAGGAGTATAAAAAATGGGTTCCTTTTCGCTGATGCACTGGGTCATCGTGCTCCTGGTCGTCATGCTGCTGTTTGGCGGCGGTCGTATTTCCGGCCTGATGGGCGATGTGGCCAAGGGCATCAAGAGCTTCAAGAAGGGCATGGCTGACGATAGCGACGACGATGTGACGCCGGCCAAGCCCGCTACGCGCCTGGAGGGCCATCGCGTGCCTGAGCAGGATGCGCCGAGCGCGACCGAAGAAAAGACCAAGGCCTGATCCTCTAGCGCAGGCCGGTAGTCCCGCATGTTTGGTATCGATTCGTCCGAATTTCTGGTGATCGTGATCATTGCCGTGATCGTGATCGGGCCGAAGGATCTGCCGCGCGCCTTGTACAAGGTGGGGCAGATCGTCGGCAAGGCGCAGGGCATGGCCCGTCATTTCCGGACCGGCATCGACGCCATGGTGCGCGAAGTGGAGCTGGAAGAGCTGGAAAAGAAGTGGGCGGCGCAGAACAAGCGGATCATGGACGAGCATCCGCCGGAAGTCGCCGCGACCGAAGCCTTGCCGGCGCCGGGCGAATCGGCCGCGTCTGAAACCGCTGCGAACGACCGGCCGCCCGATGTGGCCGAAGCGCCGGTGGAAAAGCCGCCCTTCGTCGCCGAATCGGCGCCTGTCGCGCCCCCTGCGGCGGACGGCCCGCCCTATGTCGCGGAGGCATCGGCTGAGCCTGTCGCGCAGCCACGCAAGAGTGATGCAGGCGCATGATCGGGGATATCGACGACAGCAAGGCGCCCTTGCTGGACCATCTGATCGAATTGCGCGGCCGTTTGCTCAAATGCGTCTATGCGTTGGTGGCGACCGGGGCGATCTGCTTTTATTTTTCCGAGCAGCTATTCGCGATCCTGGTCCATCCGCTCAAGGAAGCGTTCGGCGACGGCGGCGGCAAGCTGGTCTATACCAAACTGTATGAAGCCTTTTTCGTGCAGGTGAAGATCGCCTTTTTCGGCGCTTTCTGCCTGTCCTTTCCGATCATCGCCAACCAACTCTGGGCCTTCGTCGCGCCGGGTCTCTATGCCAAGGAAAAGAAGGCGCTGCTGCCTTTCATCCTGGCGACGCCCTTCCTGTTCGCGATGGGCGCGAGCCTCGCCTATTTCGTGGTGATGCCGACCGCCTTCCACTTTTTCCTGGAGTTTCAGGGCAACAGCAGCGGCCTGCAGGTCGAGGCGCTGCCCAGCGCGGACGCCTATCTCGGCCTCGTCATGCAATTCATCCTCGCCTTCGGCATCAGCTTCCTGATGCCGGTGCTGTTGATGCTGCTCAACCGCGCCGGCTTCGTCACGCGGGCGCAGTTGATCGGGATGCGCCGCTACATGATCGTTGCGGCCTTCATCCTGGCCGCCGTGCTGACCCCGCCCGACGTGGTGTCGCAACTGATGCTCGCGATCCCGCTGCTGCTGCTCTACGAAATCACAATCGTCGCGATCTGGTTCACCGATCGCCGGGCGGCCAAGCAAGAGGCGGCGGAAGAGGTTTCGGCCTGAACTAAGCGGTGGTGGGTTGAAAAGAGGATCGGAAGTTCTTTTTCTCCCCCCCCCCGCAGGCGGGAGGGGGAATAACGTCCCTATTTCGCGTCAAAGCGCCGCGCCCGACCCGAAAAAAAAGGCCCGCCGTTTGACGGGCGGGCCATGCTAGGGAGCGGGGTAGTAACCTATAGGGTCTGCGCGACCCTTAATTCGCGGATCTTTCCACGGCTTCGCCGGCGCTCTGCACGTCGCGGCCTGCGCCTTCGACCGTGTTGCACGCTACGACCATCAGCGACCCGGTGAGCAGCAGCGCGGTCAGGATTTTCTTCGTCATCGGAAATCTCCTCGTCAAAATCTGTGACCGGATGGCGGCGCCATCACAGTGACGAGGGAAGAACCCGCGCTTCGCTGATACGTTCCGCAGCCGAAAAGAATAAAGATTTCAAAGAGAAAAGCCCCAAAAAAGTCTGAGCCCGGAACGCGTCGGGGGGAGAGACGTTCCGGGCTCATATTTTGTGGATAGCAAGAGCGGGGGGCAAAAGATTTGCTATCCGGAATGTAGAACCCGCCATGGCACAAATCGGTTCCCGGTCGAGTACAAAAAAACCATTTTTTAAAATGCCTTTTTTCCAGCTACTTCGATGCTCGGCTCATCGTTAACCAAAAAAAAATCGCCGGTTCCGGAAATCGTGGGTCAGATGAGCGGGCGGCCGCTGTTGCGATATTCCGGCCGGATGGTGGATTCCGGCAAGCCATCATCGGCATTTTGCGGTGGCGGCGCGGGCGTCCAGCCGGTGCGCGGCGTCATTGGGGGCAGGGCTTGGACGGGTGGCGTATAGGGTGCCGCAAGCATCTCGACCGGCTGCACCGGGCGCGCGGGCCAGCTGGTGCGCGCCGGTCCCGAAATGGTCTCGCGCCCCAGATAGGGGGCGGCGAAGGCTGCGGGCGTGCCGTTGAAGCCGGGATTGCGGTAAAAGATATGCGCGCCGATCACCGCCACCGCCTGCAGGCTGGACGACCAGTCGGGCCGCACCGCCAGCGTATGATAATGGGTGGCCAGGCCGACCGGGGCATAGACCTTCCCCGCCAGCGCGTCCTGCGCCACGCGCCGCGCCCGCACCCAGGCGGCGGCGGCGGGGACCCGCGCCATCGCCCCATCGCAACTGAAGGTGAACTGGCATTTATAATCGCGGCGTTCCGACCCCTGATAGACGACGCCGCAGACGGTATCGGGCCAGAGTTGGCTACGCACGCGATTCAGCACTACCTGCGCCACGGCGCGCTGGCCATCGTCCGGCTCATTGGCGGCCTCGTAATAGATGGCCGATGTCAGGCAATTGAGCGCGCGATAGCTGTCGAGGCCGGTGAGGCCGCGAAAGACCGTGGCGGGCGCGGCCTTCACTTCGTCCAGCCCCAGCACATGCTCGCTCTGCACTGTAACCACGCCGGGCACCGGATCGAACGCGCCTTGCGCATAGAAGAAGGCTGAGCCGGGAAAGTTTGCGCCCGCATCTTCGGCCGGATCGGCCAGCGATCGGCTCTGCTCGCCATCCAGCATGTCGAGCGGCGCGGCGGTGATCAGGCGCGGCGCGGCGAGCAACAGCAGCGCGATCGCAAGGATCGCTCCATGGCCCTTCCATCCCCGCATTTGCGCAAAAAGCCGCATTTCAAGCCTTGTCGCCGTGCGACCCCATGTCGCCCAGCTCGCCCTTAGCCCAATTTCCTTGCGCTTTCCTCTATGCATTTGAGCCTGTGCCGCGATGGGACGCCGGAGGGTGAAAAGATTAACGGGGCGATGAAATGGCCGCTTTCTTGGCGTCATCATTCCCTTGCTTGGCAAAGCCGCGCCCGCTCCGCTATGCGTGGCGTCATGCTGCTTCAACTCAATAGTCTCGCATTGATCGGCAACACGCCGATGGTGCGCCTCGCCGGCCCCTCGCAAGAGACGGGCTGCGACATTTTCGCCAAGTGCGAATTCGCCAATCCCGGCGCCTCGGTCAAGGACCGGGCGGCGCTGTTCATCGTCAACGACGCCGAGGAAAGGGGCCTGCTTCAGCCCGGCGGCACGATTGTCGAGGGGACGGCGGGCAATACCGGCATCGGCCTGGCGCTGGTCGCCAATGCGAAGGGCTACAAGACGATCATCGTCATGCCCGAAACGCAGAGCCGCGAAAAGATGGACACGCTGCGCGCGCTCGGTGCCGAGCTGGTCACGGTGCCGGCCGCCCCCTATTCCAACCCCGGCCATTTCGTCCATACGTCCCGCCGACTGGCCGAGGAAACGGAAGGCGCGATCTGGGCCAACCAGTTCGACAATATCGCCAATCGCAAGGCGCATATCGTCGGCACGGCGGAGGAAATCTGGACCCAGATGGACGGCCGGATCGACGGCTTCACCTGCGCGGCCGGCACCGGCGGCACGATCGCGGGCGTGGGCCTGGGGCTGAAGGCCAAGGATGAGGCTATCACCATCGCGCTCAGCGATCCGCATGGCGCCGCGCTCTACAGCTATTATGCGACGGGCGAATTGAAGTCCGAAGGGTCGTCGGTGGCCGAGGGGATCGGCCAGGGGCGCATCACCGCCAATCTGGAAGGTGCGCCGATCGATACCCAGTTCCGCATTTCCGACGCGGACGGCATGGAGTGGGTGCGCCGCCTGCTGAGCGAGGAAGGGCTGTGCCTGGGCCTGTCTTCGGGCATCAATGTCGCGGGGGCGGTGGCGCTCGCGCGTCAGCTGGGGCCAGGCAAGCGGATTGCGACCATCCTGTGCGACACCGGCTTCCGCTATCTGTCGACCCTCTACAACCGACAGTGGCTGGAATCTAAGGGCTTGACGGTATTCCCCTGGCTCGCGCAGACTGCATGACCGCCGACACGGGTCGCGGCGAAGAGGTCCAGAGCGTCACCATGGCTGAAACACCCCGCCGACAGGAAGGGTTACAGCGCGTCCAGATCGGCTTGACCGGTCTGGCGGGCGTGGTGTTGCTGGTGGGCCTAGCCAATATCGTCATCGAAAAGGCGCGAATGGACGACGCCGCGCTGCCGCCGCCGGTCGTGCCGACGCTCAGCGCCAGCGGCAACGCCGTCTCTCCGCGCGATCCGCTGGCCGAACTGGGCGTGCAGCCCGCGCCGGAGCAGGCGCCGATCGTACCCGACCTGCAACCTGACCCCAATATCCGCAAGCCGATGGATTCCGATCCCACGCAGCAGCAGCGCTGAACAATGCAATCGGGCCGGGATCGCCGCCGATGACGGCGGGGTTGAAACGATTCCTGTGGCTCTGGATGCCGCCGCTGGCGATCGTTCTGGCCGGTCTGTGGCGCGCCTGGCTGACCGGGCAGGCCGATCCCTGGGACTGGCGCGCGCCGACGGCGCTGATCCTGGCGGGGACTGGCCTGCCGCTGGCGCGGCGTGGCGCGGCGATGCTGGCTTGGGTGGCGATGGGTGGCGTCGGGATGGCGCTGCTCTTCTGCACGGTGGCCGCGGGACGCGCGCCGGATGGCATGGCGGCGCTGGGGCTGCTGGCGGTCGCGATGTTGACCATTTTCGGCGGGGCCATGCTGCGCCCGTCGCCGTTCGTCTCGCAACTGCGCTCGAAGCGAACGGGCTTGGCCATGATTTTCCTGGTGCTGGCCGCGCTGCTGCTCTGGCGCGGCCCCGCCCAAGCGTTGCAACCCGCCCCGGACCGTCCCAAGCTCGCCGTCATCACCGGCCTGCCTCTGTTCTGGAGCGAGTCGCGGCCACAGGACGCGCCCATCGTCACGGTCCTGCGCACCCGCTTCACCGTGATTGCGATGGACGACCCGGCTCAGCTCAAGCCGTTGCGCGCGCAGCGGCTGTTGCTGGCGCAGCCGCGCGCGCTGACGCCCGCGCAACTGGTCACGATCGATGGATGGGTGCGCGATGGCGGCACGGCGCTGGTGCTGGCCGATCCGCTGCTGCGCTGGCCGTCCGACCTGCCGCTGGGCGATCGCCGCCGCGCGCCCTCCGTCAGCCTTTTAGGGCCGCTGCTCGACCATTGGGGATTGGCGCCGTCGGGTGTCATGGAAGAAACGGAAGTCCGCCATTTCCTGCCCGACGGTCAACTCATCACCCTATCCGGCGCGCAGCGGTCCAGCGATGCCCTGCTGCGCCGCCAGCGCATCGGTAAGGGCGCGGTGCTGCTGCTGGGCGACGCCGATCCGCTCGACGACCGGTTGTGGCTCGCCGATCCCGTCTATCCGCTCGACCCGCGCCATTGGGTGGCCGACACGCCCGCCCTTGTCGTTCAGTGGCTGGGTGGGGCGTCCATTCCCGGCGACCGGCGCTGGATGCGCGACGCGCAGGACGTCACCCGCGCGTTCCGCTGGGCGCTTTTGGGCGGGACAATATGGGCGATAATGGGTGCGATGCTATTGGGCCGGGAAAGGTTGGGATCTATCCCCGGAACAAAAGGAGAAGATGGCGGCGTGAAAGGTAACAAATCCGGTTAGTCCCAAATTTCACCGTCTTTTCCCACTACTGCCCATGCTTTCCCATTGCAGTCCCCCCCCATGCTTGGTACGTAAACCAGCATTGGGGTTCGTCAGGCTTTTGTGCAGTCCTGTACGCTGGATGGTCTTCTCAGGATTCCGGCGACAGGCGGCCTGTGCCCTGCATAAAAGGGGTCGGTTGCCAGCGTGTCGGACGTCATTCTCTATTCGGGCAACGCATTCAGCGTCGCGGACGGCAAGGGCCGTTTCGTGCTGCCCCTGGAGATGCGCAAGCTGGTCACCCAGGCCAGCGGCGGGCAGAATCGCCTGTGCCTGTCGATCCATATGGACAATGGCTGCGCCACCGGCTTCGGCCTGTCCCACAAGCAGTTCCTGTTCGATGAGGTCGAAAAGCTGGAGCGACAGGCCTATGAGGCCGGGCGCGACTTCAACGCCGATCTGGAACGCGAAAACCGCCTCGGCACGATCGAGGACGTCAATTTCGACGATGCCGGCCGCTTCTTCCTGCACCCCGATATCAAGGACGAAGCCGGCATCACCGACGCGATCTTCTTCTATGGCGTGGGCCGCTATTTCCAGGTCTGGAAGCCCGAAGCGCTGGTCGAAAGCCCCGATCGCCCGGCGCTGATCCGCAACAAGGTCCGGCGCTGGATGGATGCGCGCGCGGAAGGGGCGGCCAAGTGAACGACGCCGTTTCCGCAACCGCCCTCCATATCCCCGTCCTCCTTGCCGAAGTGCTCGATGCCCTCGCTATCACCCCCGGCGAGATTCATGTCGACGGCACCTTCGGCGCGGGCGGTTACAGCAGCGCCATGGCGATGGCCCAGGCGCAGGTCTTCGCCTTCGATCGTGATCCCGATGCGATTCGCGAAGGGCAGGTGGTGGCCGACGCCCATGGCATAACGCTGATCGCCGGCGAATTTTCGCGCATGGTGGAATTGCTGGCCGAACGCGGCATCGCCAGGGTGTCGGGCATCACGCTCGACATCGGCGTCTCCTCAATGCAGCTCGACCGGGCGAATCGCGGCTTTTCCTTCCAGGCCGACGGCCCGCTCGACATGACGATGAGCCAGGACGGCATGAACGCCGCCGATTTCCTCAACAGCGCGTCGGAAGAGGAAATCGCCAACGTCATCTACCGCTATGGCGACGAACCGCGGTCGCGCCGTGTCGCTCGCGCCATCGTGGAGGCGCGCCCGCTGGAACGCACCGCCCAGCTTGCCGCCGTGGTCCGCCGCGCGCTGGGCCACAAGCCGCATGACAAGAAAGACCCGGCCACCCGCACCTTTCAGGCGATCCGCATCCATGTGAACCAGGAACTGGAAGAGCTGGAACGGGCGCTGGACGCGGCCGAGGAACTGCTGGAGGAGGGCGGTCGCCTCGCGATCGTCACCTTCCACAGTCTGGAAGATCGCATCGTCAAGCAGTTCCTCCGCAATCGCAGCGGCGGCGAGGGGGTGGGGTCCAGGCATTTGCCCGAACGCGCCGCCGGGCCGCAGCCGACCTTCGCCAAGCCCGCCAAAGCGGTGCGTGCGAGCGAAGCGGAGCTGGCGCGCAACCCCCGCGCCCGATCCGCCACCCTGCGCGCCGCCATCCGCACCGCTGCCCCTATTTCCTCTCGGAGTTCCCAACCATGATCGCCGTCAAGAGGTTGCAGAGCCTGATCTGGGTGATCTTGGTCGCGCTGGGCGCGCTGGGCGCCTACATGGTGTCGCTCAAGGTTGCGACCGAGCGTAACGAACTGATGAAGGTGCGCGCGCAGATCGCCGGGGCGAAGGGCGACATTCGCTATCTGGAAACGGAATTCAGCGCCCGCGCCTCGATGCGCCAGCTCGAAAGCTGGAACCAGCACGACTTCATGTACGCCACGCCCAGCGCCCAGCAATATCTGGGCGGCGAACGGGCGCTGGCGCATCTGGACGGCATCCAGCCCAACGGCCCCGACTATGTCGCGCCGCCGGTGATGGTGGCGATGGTCGAAACCCCCGCCGACCTGCCGTCCGCCCCGCAAAAGGCGCCCGAAAGCCCGGCTGCGACCCAGATCCGCAGCGATATCGCGGTG
Source organism: Sphingobium sp. AntQ-1 (assembly GCF_028538045.1). Taxonomy (NCBI): domain Bacteria; kingdom Pseudomonadati; phylum Pseudomonadota; class Alphaproteobacteria; order Sphingomonadales; family Sphingobiaceae; genus Sphingobium; species Sphingobium sp. AntQ-1. The sequence goes on along the minus strand of NZ_CP117158.1, from coordinate 1,084,613 downwards.
ATCCGGGAGGCCCATGCCGCCGATGTCGTGGACAAGCTGCCCAAGCCCGCATCCCGGACCCCGGCGCAGCAGGCCAAGGTCGATGCCGATGTGAGCAAGCCCAATCCGATCGCGCGCAAGGCGGAGCGGATGGCGATGCTCGACGCCAAGCTGCTGGATGACAGCACGCTGGGCGATTTGACCGCCAAGGCGGCGCGTGAGCGCAAGAAGGAGGCGCGCTGATGGCCACGATCATTGTCCAGCCAGGCGGGGAGCGGGCGGGGCGGCAGCGGCTCAACCTGACCGCCATCGCCCATAACCGGCTGATGCTGCTGCTCATCCTATTCTTGGCAATCACCACCGTCCTGATCGGCCGACTCGCCTGGGTCGGCATTTTTGCGCAGGGGACGACGGGCGATGGCAGCTTGGCCGCCTTCCTGCCCGCGCGCGCCGACATCGTCGATCGCAACGGCGTGCCGCTGGCCCGCACGATGGACGCTTATTCGGTCGCGGTCCGCCCGTCCAAGCTGATCGGGGATCCGGCCGAACTGGCGCGCAAGCTGCACGAGATTTTCCCCGACGAACCCGAAGCGGTCTTCTACAGGAAGCTGCGTGGGCGCGGCTGGGCCTATCTGCGCCGCCGCGCGCTGCCGGAGCAGGTGGCGGCGGTGAATGCGCTGGGCGAAATCGGCATCGAATTTCCGCGTGAGAAGGAACGGCTCTATCCGCAGCGCACATTGGCGGCTCATGTGTTGGGCTTTGCCCCCAATGCAAACGGCGTGGGCGGCATGAGCGTGGAGGCCGCCTTCAACGACCGGCTGATCGATCCGGCGCAGCGCGGCAAGCCCTTCGCCGTGTCGATCGACAGCCGGGTGCAGGGCGCGCTGGAAAGCGAACTCTATGCTCAGTTGGTGCAAACGCGGGCCAAGGGCGCGGGCGGGGTCATCATGGACGCCAATACCGGCGAAATTATCGCCATGGCCTCCATTCCGGTCTTCGATCCCAACAAGCTGCAAAATTATGCGGGCAAGACGTGCAGCCAGTCGCCGCTGTGCAATCATATGGTGCAGGCCCGCTACGAAATGGGCTCCTCGTTCAAGCCGCTGGCGATCGCCACGGCCATGGACGCGGGCGTCGTGACGTCGATGAGCAAGCGCTATGACGCGACCGCGCCGCTGGCCGTCGCCGGCTTCCGCATCAAGGACGATCATGCGATGGGCCGCTGGATCAACGTGCCGGAAATCCTGGTCCACAGCTCCAATATCGGCACCGCGCGGATCGCCGACGAAATGGGCGCGGCCCCGCTGCAAAAGATGTTCCGCAGTCTGGACTTCGACCAGCGCGCGCCGATCGAGTTTAACGAGCGCGCCAAGGGCATCTGGCCGTCCAACTGGGGCCGCATCACCAGCATGACCACCTCCTACGGCCATGGCATCGCCGTCACGCCGCTACATCTGGCCGCTGCCTATGCCGCGCTGGTCAATGGTGGCATCTGGCGTCCCGCGACCGTACGTAAACTCAGCGCCGAAGAGGTGCCGGAGGGACGCCGCGTCTTTTCCGCCGCCACCAGCGCGCGGATGCGGCAACTGTTGCGGATGATCGTGTCGGCGGGTACAGGACGTAGCGCCGACGCCAAGGGTTTCCGGGTGGGCGGCAAGACGGGTTCCGCCGAAAAGCCTCAAGAGGGGCGCTATAACAAGACTTCGCTGGTGACGACTTTCGCTTCCGCCTTCCCCATGGACAATCCCCGTTACGTCGTCGTCGCGATCATGGACGAGGCGACGGGGCAATATGGCCTGCGCACCGCCGCCTGGACCGCCGCGCCGGTGGTCAAGCGGGTAGTCGAGCGGACCGGGCCGATGCTGGGGGTAATGCCGGACGAGAGCCGCGACGTCGATATTTCCGACCTGATGCCGCTGCTGCACGGCGACAAGGAGAAAGAATGATGCGCCTTGGCTCGCTGGTCGATGGTCTGGACGCCGCAATATCGGGAGAGGCTGGCGCGGGCGCCGGCCTCGATTCGTCGGTGACCGGCTTCGCCATCGACAATCGCAAGGTCGCGCCCGGCACCGTCTTCGGCGCGTTCCAGGGACTGCGCGTCAATGGCGAGGATTATATCGCCGACGCCGTAAAGGCGGGGGCCGTCGCCGTGGTCGCCCGGCCGGAGGCGAAGGTCGACGGCGCGATCCACATCGCCCACGCCAATCCCCGCCGCCTGCTGGCGCAGATGGCGGCGCGCTATTTTGCACCATTCCCCGACGTGACCGTCGCCGTTACGGGCACCAATGGCAAGACCAGCACGGTCGAGCTCGCGCGCCAGCTATGGCGGATGATGGGGCATAAGTCCGCATCGATCGGCACGCTGGGCGTCACGACCTCGGTCGATCAGGTGTCGACCGGCCTTACCACGCCGGACATCGTCACCTTCCTCGCCAATATGTCGGGCCTGCGCCGCGAGGGCATCACCCATGCCGCGTTCGAGGCGTCGAGCCATGGGCTGGACCAGTATCGCACAGAGGGGCTGCCGGTGATGGCGGGGGCCTTCACCAACCTGTCGCGCGACCATCTCGACTATCATGGCGACATGGATCGCTATTTCGACGCCAAGATGCGGCTGTTCGATGAAGTCGTTTCGGCGGATGGCGCGGCGGTCGTCTGGGCTGACGATGGCTGGTCGAGCAAGGTCATCGCGCGGGCTACGAAGCGGGGGCTTCGTGTGCTGAGCGTCGGGGTGCAGGGACAGGCGCTGCGCCTGGTCAACCGCACCCCGACCCAGTTGGGCCAGGCGCTGGAGATCGAAGCGGATGGCAAGATTTATAAGGTCAACCTGCCGCTGATCGGTGCTTATCAGGCCGCCAACGCCCTTACCGCTGCGGGCCTCATCATCGCGACCGGCGGAGACCTGGCCAAGGTGCTGGAACTGCTCGGCCGGGTCCAGCCGGTGCGCGGGCGGCTGGAACGCGCCGTCATCAGCAAGGCGGGAGCGCCCGTCTATGTCGATTATGCCCATACGCCCGACGGGCTGAAGGCCGCGATCGAGGCGCTGCGCCCGCATACGCGCGGCAAGCTCATCACCCTGTTCGGCGCGGGCGGCGATCGTGATGCGGGCAAGCGCCCGTTGATGGGCAAGGTCGCGGCGGAACTGTCCGACCATGTCATCGTGACCGATGACAATCCACGCTCCGAAGAACCCTCCGCCATCCGCGCCGCCGTGCTGGCCGGCGCACCGGAGGCGCAGGAAATGGGCGGCCGCCGCGCCGCCATCGCCGCCGCGATCGCCATGGCCGGCGCGGACGACATCGTCCTGCTGGCGGGCAAGGGCCATGAACAGGGCCAGATCATCGGCGACCGCGTGCTGCCCTTCGACGACGTCACCGTGGCGCGGGAGTGCGCGGGTTGAGCGATATGTCCCACCGCCGTTCGGTTCGACCTTGTCGAGAACTGCGCCCGACCTTCTCGAGAGACGCTTTTCGACTGCGCTCGAAGCTGCTCGAAGCGAACGGAGAGGGTGGCCGTGGCTGAACCGCTCTGGACCTCCACCGAAATCGCTGAGGCCACAGGCGGCGCCGCGTCGGCGCCGTTCGCCGTTTCGGGCGTCGCCTTCGACAGTCGCGAAGTCGGGCAGGGCGACCTGTTCGTCGCGATGAAGGGCGATACGACCGACGGCCACAGATTCATCGACAAGGCGTTCGGGCAGGGTGCGGCAGGCGCGATCGTCAGCGAACCCGTCGCGCACCCCCATATCCTGGTGCCCGACAGCGCCGCCGCGCTCGAAGCGCTGGGAAAAGCGTCGCGCAAGCGTATGGGCGGCAAGGTAATCGGCGTCACCGGATCGGTCGGTAAGACCGGCACCAAGGAAGCGTTGTTCCAGGCGCTCGATCGCGCCGCGCCGGGACAGGTGCATCGATCGGTCAAAAGCTATAACAATCATGTCGGCGTACCGCTCAGCCTCGCGCGGATGCCGCGCGGGTCGGCTTATGGCGTGTTCGAAATGGGCATGAACCATGCCGGCGAACTGTCCGCCCTGACGCGGCAGGTCCGCCCCCATGTCGCCATCGTCACCGCGATCGCGCCGGCCCATATCGAATTTTTCGGCACGGAGGCGAAGATCGCCGAGGCCAAGGCGGAGATTTTCGAGGGGCTGCAACCCGGCGGCACCGCGATCATCCCCTATGACAGCCCGCATGTCGCGCTGCTCTACAACAGGGCGGAACGCCACGCCGCGCGCATTCTGACCTTCGGCGCCAGCCCGCAGGCCGACGTCTGCGCGCGCGAAGCCGTGCCGGCGCCGGGCGGCGGTACGCTGGTCACCGCAACCCTGCCCGACGCGGAGCTGTGCTTCACCGTCGCCGCGCCCGGCGACCATTGGGTGTCTAACGCGCTCGCGGTGCTGGCGGCGGTCGATGCGGTGGGCGGCGATCTGGCCGCAGCGGGCCTGGCGCTCGCCGAAATGCCGGGCCTGCCGGGCCGGGGCGAGCGGCGCATCCTGCCCGTCGCGGGCGGGCAAGCGCTGCTGATCGACGAAAGCTACAACGCCAATCCGCTATCCATGACCGCGACGCTCAAGCAGTTGGGCCGCGAAAAGGCCGACCGGCGTATCGCCATCCTCGGCGGGATGCGCGAACTGGGCGATCGCAGCGTCGAACTCCATGCCGGCCTTGTCGAACCGCTGGGCGCGGGCCGGGTCGATTATGCGATATTGGTCGGCGCGGAAATGGCGCCGCTGGCCGACGCGCTTGGCGTCACCATTCCCTATGCGCATGTCGCCGATACGGCGGCGGCCATCCCCCTCATCCAAAGCGAAATACGCGCGGGCGACGCGATATTGGTCAAGGGTTCGAACGGCGTGGGCCTCTCCCGCCTGGTCGCTGCCCTTGGCGAAAACGCCGGCGAAGGAAAGACGAACTGATGCTCTACTGGCTGGCCCAGAATATGGAATTTGCGGGGGTGTTCAACCTCATCCGCTACCTGTCCTTCCGCGCGGGCGCGGCGATCTTCACCGCGTTGCTGATCGGCCTGGTCATCGGCCCCAAATTCATCGGCTGGCTGCGCATCCGCCAGGGCAAGGGACAGCCGATCCGCGACGACGGTCCACAGACGCACCTCGCCAAGCGCGGCACGCCAACCATGGGCGGCCTGATGATCCTGACCTCGATGGTCATTTCGGTGCTGCTTTGGATGGACCTGTCGTCCACCTATGTCTGGGCTTGCCTGTTCGTGACCCTGGGCTTCGGCGCGATCGGGTTCCTGGACGATTATGACAAGGTGACGAAAGCCAGTCACAAGGGGCTGTCGGGCAAGATGCGGCTCTTGTTCGAATTTCTGATCGCCGGCTTTGCGGCCTGGATGATCGTCAACCAGCATGGCAATACTGCACTTTACGTTCCTTTCTACAATGGCCCGGCGATCGAACTGGGGCCGTTCTACTTCTGCTTCGCCGCCTTCGTCATCGTGGCGTTCGGCAATGCGGTGAACCTGACCGATGGCCTCGACGGCCTCGCCACCATGCCGGTCATCATCGCCAGCCTGGCCTTCATGCTGATCGTCTATCTGGTCGGCCGCGCCGACTTCGCCGAATATCTGGGCATTCCCCATGTGCCGGGCGCGGGCAATCTGACTATCCTGTGCGGCGCGATCATCGGCGCGGGCCTCGCCTTCCTCTGGTTCAACGCGCCGCCCGCCGCCGTGTTCATGGGCGACACGGGGTCGCTGGCGCTGGGCGGGACGATCGGGGTGATCGCGGTCACCGCCCATCATGAGATCGTGCTGGGCATTATCGGCGGCCTCTTCGTCGTGGAGGCGCTGTCGGTCATCATCCAGGTCTTCTTCTACAAGCGCACTGGCAAGCGCGTGTTCAAGATGGCGCCGATCCACCATCATTTCGAGCAACTGGGCTGGGCCGAGCCGACCGTGGTGATCCGCTTCTGGATCATCGCCTTCGTGCTGGCGCTCGCCGGTCTCGCCACGTTGAAGCTGAGATGATCGTTTCCAGCGCCTTTGCGGGGAAAACCTACGCCGTTCTGGGCCTTGCCCGCTCCGGCCTCGCCACGGTCGAGACGCTGGTCGCCAGCGGCGCGCGCGTCGTCGCTTGGGACAGCCGCGAGGAAGCGCGCGGCCAAGTCGAGGGCAAGGCGGAACTGGGCGACCCGATGGAGATCGACCTCAGCGGTTTTGACGGCATCGTCGTGTCGCCGGGCGTGCCGTTGAACCGCCATCCCATTGCCATGCGCGCGAAGATCGCCGGTGTGCCGGTCATCGGCGACATCGAACTGTTCGCGCTCGCCCGCCCGACGCTGCCGCCGCACAAGGTCGTCGGCATCACCGGCACCAACGGCAAGTCCACCACCACCGCGCTGATCCACCATATTATCGAACAGGCGGGCTATCCGACCGTCATGGGCGGCAATATCGGCCTGCCGATCCTGAGCCAGCCGCCGCTGGAGCCGAACCTGCACGGCGTCGGAATCTATGTGCTGGAACTGTCCAGCTACCAGATCGACCTGACCCACAGTCTGGACTGCGACGTCGCGGTGCTACTCAACATCACGCCCGACCATCTTGATCGGTACGATGGCTTCGAAGGCTATGTCGCATCGAAGGCACGGCTGTTTGCGATGCAGTCGGCAGAATACGACGCTGTTTTTGCCGCAGACGATGCATCGACGCGTGAAATCGCTGAGAAGGAATGGCGTCGTCGAGGTGATAAGCCCAAATGGCATATCGTCCATGCGGCCGATATCGACCCTGCCACCCAACTGACCTGGCCCGCCCTGCAAGGGCCGCACAACGCTCAAAATGCTGCTGTCGCGATCGCTGTCGCAAAAGCGCTGGGCATCGACGAACCTACCATCGCCAACGCCCTTGCCAGCTATGCCAGCCTCCCCCACCGGATGCAGGCGGTCGGCACCCACAATGGCGTCCTGTACGTCAACGACAGCAAGGCGACCAACGCCGCCTCCACCGCCCCGGCGCTCGCGGCATGGCCCGCAAAGGATGGCAAGCCGCGCATCCACTGGATATTGGGCGGCGTCGCCAAGTCCGACAATCTGGACGAATGCGTCCCCCATTTCGCCAATGTCGCCCACGCCTACACCATCGGCGAAGCGGGGCATATGTTCGCCGATCTGCTGCGCCCCGCTATGGCGGTGGACGACAGTGAAATGTTAAGCGCCGCCGTCCGCCGCGCCGCGCGCATCGCGCAGCCGGGTGACGTCGTGCTGTTGTCGCCCGCCTGCGCCAGTTTCGACCAGTTTCGCGATTTCGAAGCGCGCGGCGATGCCTTCGCCGCCGCTGTCGCGGCGCTGGAATAATCACTAAGCCGGGGGGCGACGCAATGGGCAGGGAAGGGACGACACGGATGTTCAAGGCTGGCGAACTGGTGAAGGGTTTCCGCACCCGCACCGTGCCGCGCGAACGGACGGCGCTCGCCATCTGGTTCTGGGAGATCGACCGTGTTCTCCTGTCGCTGATCGTCACCTTGATGGCGATCGGTCTGGTCGCGGTCGCCGCAGCCTCCCCCGTCGCTGCGATCGACCGGTCGACGGCGTCGGTGGCGGTCAATCCGCTGATCTATTTCTACCGTCAATTGATGTGGGTCTTCATCGGCCTGCCGATCATGCTGGTCATCTCCATGCTGCCCCGGCCGCAGGCGCGGCGGCTGGCGATATTCGGCTGCGCCTTCTTCTTCATCATGCTGCTGTTCGTGCCGCTCCTGGGATCGACCGTGAACGGCGCCAAGCGCTGGATCGACCTGCCCGGCTTCCGCTTCCAGCCGTCGGAGTTTCTGAAACCGGTCTTCGTCGTGGCGCTGGCCTGGCTGCTGTCGCTGCGGACCAAGGATATGAGCCTGCCGGTCGTGCCCTTGAGCTTCTGCGTCACTGGCCTCATCGCCATCATCCTGATGCGCCAGCCCGACTTTGGCCAGACCGTCATCTTCGCCGCCTGCCTTGGCGTGTTGCTGCTGCTGTCCGGCGTGTCGATGCGCTTCATCGGCGCAATGGGCGGGGTGGCGCTGGTCGGGTTGATCGCAGTCTATATGTTCTATGAAAATGGCCGCCAGCGCGTGAACGACTTCCTGGGCATCGGCGTCCAGCTCGACGCCGGCCCGGACCAGACCGATCTTGCCTTCCGCACCATTTCCCATGGCGGCTTCACCGGTGTCGGGCCGGGCGGGGGCCAGAACAAGTTCCGCCTGCCCGAAGCGCATACCGATTACATCTTCTCGGTCATCGGCGAAGAGTTCGGCCTGCTCGCCTGCATCGCCATCGCCTGCGTCTATCTCGCCATCGTGGTGCGCGTGCTGTTGCGCCTGCTGGACGAGGATGATGTGTTCACCATCCTCGCCGCTGCGGGTCTCACCACCCAGTTCGGGTTGCAGGCGATCATCAATATGGGCGTCAATGCGCAGATATTTCCGTCAAAGGGTATGACGCTGCCCTTTATCAGCTATGGCGGCTCCTCTATGCTGGCGCTCTGCATCGGGGTCGGCCTGCTGCTCGCCTTTACCCGGCGCAATCCCTTCATGGGCCGGCATACCGTCGTCAAATGGAGTGGTCGATGAGCATTTCCCGTCACTTCGTCCTCGCCGCCGGCGGGACGGGGGGCCATATGATTCCAGCGCACGCCGTCGCCGAAGAGCTGATGGCGCGGGGCCATCATGTCGCGCTCGTCACCGATGAGCGCGGCGCGAAAATCCCCGGCATTTTCGATCACGCGCCGGACAATCGGGCGCAGGTCCATGTCATGCCCGCGGGACGCATGACCAAGAATCCGTCGAGCTGGCCGGGCGCCCTGAAGGCGATCCTGGCAGGCCGCGCCATGGCCCGCCGTTTGAACGAAACCTTCCGCCCCACCGCCGTCGTCGGCTTTGGCGGCTATCCCGCCATGCCCGCTTTGCTGGGCGCATTGGCGGACGGCATTCCGACTGCCATCCATGAGCAGAATGCGGTTCTGGGCCGGGTCAACCGCCTGCTGGCCGGCCGCGTCGACGCCATCGCGACCGCCTATCCGAATGTCGAACGGCTCAAGGACGGCTATGCTGGCAAGGTCCACCTGATCGGCAATCCGGTGCGCGAGGAAGTGAAGCAGTTGCGCGAGGAGGATTTCCCCGCGCTGACCGACGAAAGCGTTTTCCGCGTGCTGGTGATCGGCGGCAGCCAGGGCGCCTCCATCCTCTCCAGCGTGGTGCCCGAAGGCCTGTCGATGCTGCCGGTCGCGCTGCGCCGCCGCCTGCAGGTGACGCAGCAATGCCGCGCCGAGGATATCGATCGCGTGCGCAAGACCTATGCGGAGATGGAAATTCCCGCCGACCTCGCCACCTATTTCAACGACGTGCCCGAAAAGCTGGGCTGGTCGCATCTGGTGATCGCGCGCGCGGGTGCCTCGACGCTGGCCGAACTCACCTGCGCCGGGCGTCCGGCGATCCTGATCCCGCTGCCCAGCGCGATGGACGATCACCAGACCGCCAATGCCAGGGAAATGACCGAGGCGGGCGGCGCGCGCACGATACCGCAGGCCCGCTTCACCGCGGTCGAACTGGCCAAGCAGATGCAGAAAATGGCGCTGGAACCCGGCGCGCTGCTGAACGCGGCCAAGCGCGCGCGCGGCTGCGGCCGCCCCCATGCGGCGCGCGACATGGCCGACCTGCTCGAAAGCATCGGCACTGCGCCGATCTTGAACGATCCGGTGCGGGTCGGGCCGACGCCCACTACGCTCAATTTGCAGGGTGTCCCGGCGTGAATATTGTAGTCGCCCTACCTCCGTTCGCCCTGAGCTTGTCGAAGGGCTGCACTTCTCCTTTGAAGAAAGGACTGGGCTTCGACAGGCTCAGCCCGAACGGATCTTTTTACGAGGAAGAGAATAAATGAAGGGTGTCGGCACGGACATCGGTACGATCCATTTCATCGGCATTGGCGGCATCGGCATGTCCGGCATCGCCGAAGTGATGCATAATCTGGGTTATGACGTTCAGGGGTCGGACGTGGCCGAAGGCTATGTGGTCGAGGGGCTGCGGGCCAAGGGCATCCGTGTGATGATCGGCCATAAGGCGGAAAATCTGGGCGACGCCGCTGTGGTCGTCACCTCCACCGCGATCAAGCGCGGCAATCCGGAGGTCGAGCTGGCGCTGGAAAATCGCGTCCCCGTCATCCGCCGCGCCGAAATGCTGGCCGAACTGATGCGCCTCAAATCCACCGTCGCGGTGGCGGGCACCCATGGCAAGACCACGACGACGTCGATGGTGGCGGCGCTGCTGGACGCGGGCGGCGTCGATCCCACCGTCATCAACGGCGGCATCATCAACAGCTATGGCTCCAACGCGCGCCTCGGCAATAGCGACTGGATGGTGGTCGAGGCCGACGAAAGCGACGGCAGCTTCCTGCGCCTGGACGGCACGATCGCGGTCGTCACCAATATCGATCCCGAACATCTCGACCATTATGGCAGCTTCGACCGGGTGAAGGACGCCTTTGTCGAGTTCGTCGGCAACGTCCCCTTCTACGGCGCGGCCCTGCTGTGTCTCGACCATCCCGAAGTGCAGGCGATCCTGCCGCGCGTGCAGGACCGGCGGATCGTGACCTATGGCTTTTCCGCCCAGGCCGACATTCGCGGCGACAATGTCGTCAGCTTCCCCGGCGGCAACCGCTTCGACATTCAGGTGCGCGAGCGCGACGGATCGACGCGCAAGATCGAGGGTATCGAAATGCCGATGCCCGGCCGCCATAATGTGCTGAACGCCATGGCGGCGATCGGCGTCGCGCTGCACATGGGCATTGACGACGCGACGATCCAGACCGGCTTTTCCAAGTTCGGCGGGGTCAAGCGCCGCTTCACCAATGTCGGCGCCATCACGCTTGCGGGGGGCGCCGCCACCGTGATCGACGATTATGGCCACCACCCGGTCGAGATCAAGGCGGTCCTCGCCGCCGCGCGAGAAGGCGCGAAAGGCCGCGTCATCGCCGTGGTCCAGCCGCACCGCTTCACCCGCCTGCGCGACCTGATGGATGAATTTCAGCAGGCCTTCAACGACGCCGACATCGTCTATGCCGCCCCCGTCTATACCGCGGGCGAGCAGCCGATCGACGATGTGGACAGCGCCGCGCTGGTCGCGGGCCTCAAGCGCCGCGGCCATCGCCATGCCACGACCGTCGCCGATGCGGATGAACTGGCGTCGCTGGTCGCGGCCGATATCCAGCCCGACGACATGGTCATCTGCCTGGGCGCAGGCGACATCACCAAATGGGCGGCGGGATTGGCCGCCGCCGTCTCCGCGAAGGTCAAGGAAACCGCCTGATGTTCGAACTGTTCGCCGTCGGCCTGGAAATGCAGAAGCGCATGATCGACGCCCAGATGCAGGGTGTGGAGGCCGCGCGCGACATGGTGGAGGCCGCGCAACGCCAAGTCGAATCCAGCATGGCCGCGACCCAGGCCAATGAAGCGGGCCTCAAGGCCATGAAGAACTGGATGAACCTGTGGGGTATGCGCGGTTGAGCGCGACTATCGCCCTGCCGCCTGTTCGTGGCACGCTGAAGGCCGACGCCCCGCTGGCCCCGCTCGTCTGGTTCAAGGCGGGCGGCGCGGCGCAATGGCTGTTCGAACCGAAGGATGCGGACGACCTGTCCGACTTCCTCGCCATGCTCGGCCCGGACGTGCCAGTGATGGCGCTGGGCCTCGGCTCCAACCTCATCGTGCGCGATGGCGGCGTGCCGGGTGTGGTCGTGCGGCTGGGCAAGCCCTTCGCCAAGGTCGTGGCGCTGGATGAAACCACGCTGACCTGCGGCGGCGGCGCGTCAGGCATCCTCGTCTCCTCGACCGCGCGCGACGCGGGCATAGCGGGCCTGGAGTTTCTGCGTTCCATCCCCGGCACGGTCGGCGGATTCGTGCGCATGAACGGCGGTGCCTATGGCCGCGAGACGCGCGACATATTGCTGTCGTGCGAGGTCGTGCTGCGGTCGGGCGAACAGGTGACGCTCCTGAACCGTGACCTTGCCTATACCTACCGTCATTCCAACCTGACCGACGGCGCGATCGTGGTGTCCGCGACCTTCCGTGGCGAACCCGGCGAACCCGCTGCGATCCAGGCGGAAATGGACCGCATCGCCGCCGCGCGCGAGGACAGCCAGCCGCTGCGCAGCAAGACGGGCGGCTCGACCTTCAAGAACCCCGACGGGCACAAGGCCTGGCAGTTAGTGGACGAAGCAGGCTGTCGCGGTTTGGCTTTGGGCGGCGCGCAGGTCAGCGAGAAGCACACCAATTTCCTGCTCAACAGCGGCGACGCCAGCAGCGCTGATATCGAAGCGCTGGGCGAAGAAGTCCGCCGCCGGGTCAAAGACAAAAGTGGAATAGAATTGGAATGGGAAATTCAGCGCGTCGGGATCGTGAAGTGACCCGTGGTCCCTGGCATGTCGCCGTCCTCATGGGCGGCTGGTCGGCGGAACGCCCCGTCTCGCTGTCGTCGGGCGAGGGCGTCGCCAAGGCGCTGGAATCGCGCGGCCACAAAGTCACCCGCATCGACATGGACCGCAACGTCGCCGCCCGCCTGGCGGAGACCAGGGCGGACGTGATCTTCAACGCGCTGCATGGCGTTCCGGGCGAAGACGGCACGGTGCAGGGCATGATGGACCTGATGGGCCTCACCTACACCCATAGCGGCCTCGCCACCTCGGTGATCGCGATCGACAAGCAATTGACCAAGCAGGCGCTCGTGCCCCACGGCATCCCCATGCCCGGCGGCCAGATCGTGGAAAGCGAAAGCCTCTTCGCCGCCGATCCGTTGCCGCGCCCCTATGTGCTGAAACCTGTCAATGAAGGCAGCTCGGTCGGCGTCGCCATCGTCACGGCGGAGGGCAATTATGGCAACCCCATCGCCCGCGACAGCGTCGGCCCGTGGCAGGATTTCCCCGAACTGCTGGCCGAACCCTATATTCGCGGCCGCGAACTGACGACCGCCGTGCTGGGCGACGAGGCTTTGCTCGTCACCGAACTGCGCCCCAAGAGCGGCTTCTACGATTTCGACGCCAAATATACCGACGGCATGACCGAACATGTCTGCCCCGCTGACCTGCCGCCCGAAATCACCGAAGCCTGCAAGGCGATCGCGCTGCGCGCCCACCAGCTGCTGGGCTGCCAGGGCGCGTCGCGCGCCGATTTCCGCTGGGACGACACGCAGGGGATCGAAGGGCTGTTCCTGCTGGAAGTCAATACCCAGCCGGGCATGACGCCCTTGAGTCTGGTCCCCGAACAGGCGGCGAAGCTGGGCATTGACTATGCCACGCTGGTAGAGACTATTGTCGAGGAGGCGCTGAACCGCGCCGGGGGAAGCACAGATGGCTGAAGCACGGATCAGGCGCGGCGGCACCGCGCGACTGAGCAGCGCAAAGGGCAGGGCCACGAACGGCGGTCGCGGCCGGACCTTGAAGCGCCAGAGCGGCCTGGACCGGCTGGTCGAGATGCTCCCGGTCAGCGAAGCCACGCTGCAACGCATGGCCAGTTGGGCGATCGTCGGCATCTTCGGCGCGTTTGTCATCGCTATCGCCATCTTCATGGGCCTGCCCGGCATGGCGCGGCAGCAGGCGGCGGACATCGCGGCGCGCGCGGGCTTCGAAGTCGACAAGGTCGAAGTGCGCGGCGTTGAACGGATGGACGAACTGTCCGTCTATAATATCGCGCTGGGGCAGGTGGATCGCTCCATGCTCTCGCTCGACCTGCCCAGGGTGCGCAGCGAGATGCTCAAGCTCGGCTGGGTCAAGGATGCGCGCATTTCCCGCCGCCTGCCCGATACGCTGGTGGTCGACATCGTCGAGCGTGATCCTGTCGCGGTGTGGCAGCATGGCGGCCAGTTGCACCTGATCGACGTGTCGGGCGTGGTGTTGCAGTCGGTGTCCGCCAGCGCGATGCCCGACCTGCCGCTGGTCGTCGGCCCCAACGCCAATCGCCAGACGGCGGGCCTCAACCGGCTGATGGAAAACGCCCCGGCCTTGAAGCCGATGCTGGCCGGCGCGACCTGGGTCGGGAACCGGCGCTGGGATCTGCGCTTTCAGTCGGGTGAGACGCTCTCCCTGCCGGAGGGCGACAAGGATTCGGCGGGCGCATTGGTGAATTTCGCACGGATGGATGGCGTCAATCGCCTGCTGGGTCGCGGCATCGTCAAATTCGACATGCGCGATCCCGATCGCTTCGTCCTGCGCCTGCCGCAGGGCCAGGTGGAGGAAAAGCCGATGGATGACGCCACGAAGGATGGCGCGGCCAAGGATGTCGCCGCCGCGACGCCGGGCGAGGAAGGCTAAGTCCCATGGCGCAGCCCAAGGTCGAAAAGCTCATCACCGCGATCGACATCGGATCGTGGAAGGTGTCCGCGTTGATCGCGGGGCGGACCGACACGGGCGAACTGGCGATACTGGGCACCGGCCAGCGCGAAAGCCGGGGGGTGCGGCGCGGGTTCATCGCCGACATGGAGCGCACCGAACTGGCCGTGCGCGAAACGATCGAGCAGGCGGAGCGGGTCGCGGGCACCAATATCGAGGATGTCTGGGTCAGCTTTTCGGGCGGCAGCCTGGTCAGCGACGTCGTCACAGTCGAGCGCGATATGGGCGGATACCGCATCGAGCAGCCCGATATCGACGATCTCCTGACCACGGGCCAGCAGGGCATCGACCCCGACGGCCGCATCGTCCTCCATGCCCAGCCCACCTGCTTCACCATCAATGGCAAGGTGCCGGTGAAGAAGCCGCTGGGGATGCACGCCGACCTTCTGGGCGTGGATATTCATGTTGTGCTGGCCGACGGCGCGCCGCTCGCCAATCTCGACCTGTGCGTGCGTGGCGCTTATCTCAACGTCAATTCGATCGTCGCCGCGCCGATCGCGACGGGCCTTGCCTGTCTGTCGGAAGAGGAACGCGACCTTGGCGTCGCGCTGGTGGAGATTGGGGCGGGGGTCACCAACGTCTCGCTCTATGCGGGCGGGATGCTGGTCGGCCTGCACTCGATCCCGCTGGGCGCGTCGGACATCACCGACGATATCGCCTCCTCCTTCGGCATCCGCCGCAGCCAGGCGGAGCGGATCAAATGCTTCTATGGCTCGGCCATGCAAAATCCTCGCGACTTTCGCGAGATGATCGAGATCGCTCCGCCCCATGGCGAAATGGCGGTGCCGGGACAGGCCGCAGGGCCGAACGCGGAAGGGGGCAAGATCACCCGCGCCGCGCTGGTCGGCGTCATCTGCGAACGACTGAACCAGATCATGACCGAAGTGAACGCCGCGCTCGCTGGCATGGGCTTCAACTCGACCGGGCGGCAGGTCGTGCTGACCGGCGGCGGTGCGGAAATGAAGGGCATTGCCGATTATGCGCAGGGCGCTTTGGGCCGCGCCGTGCGGATCGGACGACCCAGGGGCTTGTCCGCCATGCCCGAAGCGCATAGTGGGCCGGCCTTCGCCACCTTGGCGGGCCTGGCGCTTTACGGCGCTTCCAACCCGGTTGATCTCCGCGCGATGGCGCCTGCGCCACAAACCGTGCATCGTCTGGGCGCCCCGCTCTGGTGGCAACGCATGATGCGTGCGATGAAGACAAACTATTGAACGAAATTGGACGAAGACGAAATTAGGTGGTGAAATCCCCTATTTTCTGGTGTTAACATTTAATGACGGCGTTGCTTCCTGACGAGGAAGCTGAGGGAGCACTATTTATGAGCATTGAAATCAGCCCACCGCATGTGGACGAACTGAAGCCGCGGATCGCGGTGATCGGCGTCGGCGGCGCGGGCGGCAATGCCATCGCGAACATGATCGCCGCCCATGTCGAGGGTGTGGACTTCATCGTGGCCAACACCGATGCGCAGGCGCTCAATGCATCGCCGGCCGAACGCCGCATCCAGCTAGGCCCGCAAATCACCGAAGGACTGGGCGCTGGTTCGCGCCCTGAAATCGGCAAGGCGGCGGCGGAGGAAACCATCGCGTCGGTCGAACAGGCGCTGGAAGGCGCGCATATGTGCTTCATCGCCGCCGGCATGGGCGGCGGCACCGGCACAGGTGCAGCGCCGGTCATCGCCAAGGCGGCCCGCGAACGCGGGATCCTGACCGTTGGCGTCGTGACCAAGCCCTTCACCTTCGAAGGCAATCGCCGCATGAAGTCTGCGGAAAGCGGCATCGACGAGCTGCAAAAGCATGTGGACACGCTGATTGTCATTCCCAACCAGAATCTCTTTCTGATCGCCAACCCGAACACGACCTTCAAGGAAGCGTTCCAGATGGCGGACGAAGTGCTGCAGCAGGGCGTGCGCGGCATCACCGACCTGATGGTCATGCCCGGCCTCATCAACTTGGATTTTGCCGACGTCCGTTCGGTCATGGGTGAAATGGGCAAGGCGATGATGGGCACCGGCGAAGCCGAAGGCGACGGCCGGGCGCTCCAGGCCGCGGAAAAGGCGATCGCCAACCCGCTGCTCGACGGCGTGTCGATGCGCGGCGCGAAGGGTGTGATCGTCTCGATCGTCGGTGGCGAGGACATGCGCCTGATGGAAGTGGACGAAGCCGCCAACCATATCCGCGAACTGGTGGACCCGGACGCGAACATCATCTGGGGCAGCGCCTTCAACGACAATCTCAACGGCAAGATCCGCGTGTCGGTGGTCGCTACCGGCATCGACAATGACATCGGCAACCATGCCGCGCCGCTGACTCAGCCCTTCAGCTTCGCCAACCGTCCCGCCGTGTCCGTGCCGCAAGCCGCAGCGCCCAAGCCCGCGCCCGTCGCGCAACAACCCGCGCCTGTCGCAGCTCCTGCGCCGACGCCCGCCCCGGCGCCTGCGCCGCAGCCCGAAACGCTGGAACTGGACGTGCCAGCCGCGCCGGCGCCGGCACAGCCGGTTGCCGCACCCGCAGCCTTCGCCCCCCCTAAACCGGCGGCGGTCTTTTCCGATGAAGATCCGGCGGAAGACGAACTGATCCTGGGCGCAGACAGCGCCGAACCGGCTGCCCCCGCCGCGCCCGCACCGCGCGTCGCTACCGGCGGCACCTTGTTCGAGCGGATGGCGGGCCTGACCCGCGGCACGGACAAGGCGCCGGGCGCTGCGGACGACGGCGCGCCGGGCGTGGACATCCCCCGCTTCCTCAATCGCCAGAACAACCAGTAAGGCGGAACGGGCGCGCGACTTGTGTCGCGGCTAGGATAAAAGCGCGCTGTCGGTCGTCTGGGGCGACCCGGCGCGCTTTTTCGTAGGGCTAATTTCCCATTCATCCTGGGATGGGCTAAGGCGCGGATGTGACACGCACTTCTCCATGGATTCTCGGTCTTTGGCTGCCGGGCGCGCTGCTGCTCGCGGCCCCTGCGCACGCGCAGCTGGACCAATCGCAACTGGTCCGCCCGCTTGGCGCCGCCGACCTCAACAGCAATCTGGCGCGCCTCGCGTCCAACCCGCGCGACGTGGTCGCGCTGATCGGCGCGGGGGAGGCGGCGCTGGCGCTGGACGATCCGCGCGCGGCCACCGGCTTCTTCGCCCGTGCCGACGCGATCGAAAGCGGCAATGGCCGGATCAAGGCCGGACTGGGGCGGGTGATGCTCAAGCTGCAAAACCCGGCCGAAGCGCTGCGCCTGTTCGACCAGGCCGGGCGGCTGGGCTATCCCGACGCCACGATCCTGTCCGACCGCGGCCTGGCGCGTGATATGACCGGCGATCAGGCCGGCGCTCAGCGCGACTATCAGGCCGCGCTTGCACGCACCCCCAATGATGACGAAACGGTGCGCCGCTACGCCGCCTCGCTCGGCATCGCGGGGCAGGTGGCCGCGTCCGACAAGATCCTCGAACCGCTGCTCTACAAGAGCGACCGCGCCGCCTGGCGTTACCGCGCGTTCATCCTTGCGATGAACAATAAGCAGGCCGATGCGAAGAAGGTGGCGGAACAGACCATGCCCGCGCAACTCGCCGCCGCCATCACGCCTTATATGCAGAAAATGCCCTATCTGACCGCCGCGCAAAAGGCCGCGGCGGTGCATTTCGGCCATTTCCCGGCGCAGATCGGCGCCAGCATCGCCGCGATCACGCCGACCCCGCCTGCGCCCGGCATCGCCGTCGCCGCAGCGCCGGTCGCCGTCGCCTCCGCCACTCCGGCCAAGACCAAGCCGCTCAGCCGGTCCGAACAGCGCCGCCAGCAGCGCGAAGCCGCCCGCCTTGCCCGCGCCGAAGGGCTTGCGGCGTCCCGTCGTCCTGCCCAGCCGCGGTTGGCCCAGGCCCAGACGACGCCGCCCAAGGTGATCCAGTCCGCGCCGGAACCCACGCCGACCCCGCCCCCTGCGCGGCAGCAACCCAGCGCGCCGCCACCGTCCCCGGTCGTGCAGCCTTTGCCCCCTTCGTCCGTAGCCGCCCCACCCGAACCGGCGCCTGTTCGTCAGGCATCCGCATCGCCCGCTACGCCCAACGCCACCGTTCAGGGACCGCCCGCACCGGGCTTCGATTCGATCGATCGCGCGCCGCCGCCCGCCAACGCCGGGTCGCAACTCAACGCGATCGCGCTGGCCCAGGCATCGGTTCCGTCCGCAACTGCCGTGTCGAGTGCGCCTGCCGCCGCGCCTCCTGCCGCTATGGTGCAGGCGCTCCCCGCCGCGC
This sequence comes from Sphingobium sp. AntQ-1, assembly GCF_028538045.1. Classification (NCBI taxonomy): domain Bacteria; kingdom Pseudomonadati; phylum Pseudomonadota; class Alphaproteobacteria; order Sphingomonadales; family Sphingobiaceae; genus Sphingobium; species Sphingobium sp. AntQ-1. The sequence continues at coordinate 1,066,040 of NZ_CP117158.1, read as the reverse complement.
CGCCGCCCTCGGCGCCTCAACCAGACCCGGAAGCCACCCGCACGCTGGCGGACATCATCCGCGCGATCGATGTGCCCGAAGCCGAGCGTCAGTCGAGCGTCGCCGCTGTCGACCTCAGCGAAATCGCCGCGATCCAGGCTGCCCGCCGCGCCGAGCGACAGGCCACGGCCAAGGCCGCCGCCGACAAGGCGAAGAAGGAGGCGGCCGCGAAGGCCAAGGCGGACGTCGACGCCAAGGCGAAGAAGGACGCCGAGGAGAAGAAGCGCCTGGCCGACAATCCCTCGCGTAACTGGCTGCAGGTCGGAGTGGGGCAGAGCAAGTCGGCGCTGGGCTTCACCATGAACAATCTGCGCAAAAAATATACGATTCTGTCCCGACAGGACGGCTGGAGCGCCGGATGGGGGCGGACGAATCGTCTGCTGGTTGGCCCCTTCGCCAGCTTCGCCCGCGCCAAGGAACTGGAGGCCAGTCTGAAGGCCGACGGCGCCGACGCCTTCGCCTGGAAAAGCGAAGCAGGGGAGGTCGTGGAGAAGCTTGGGGGCGAATAAGCATTTTGCAGTCGGCTGTTTCGGCTAACTGGAGAAGGCTCTAAGAGGGCCGTCATGACGATCCTCGCCCCCTATGCCTGCCATCCCGCCGCCAGCCGCGGCCGCCTCCATCCCGAAGCGGGCGGCGAGATGCGCGGACCGCGCGACGTCTTCCAGCGCGACCGCGATCGCATCATTCATTCGATCGCCTTCCGTCGCCTGCGCCACAAAACGCAGGTGTTCGTCTCGCCTGACGGCGATCATTTCCGCGTCCGCCTGACCCACAGTCTGGAGGTTGCCCAGATCGGCCGCACCACCGCGCGCACTTTGGGGCTGAACGAGGATCTGACCGAAGCGCTGTGCCTCGCCCACGACATCGGTCATCCGCCCTTCGGTCATGCCGGTGAAGATGCGCTGGAGGTCGCGCTCGACGATCATGGCGGCTTCGACCACAACGCCCATACGCTGCGCACGCTGATGCTGCTGGAAAGCCCATATCCGCGCTTTGCCGGCCTCAACCTCAGCTGGGAAATGCTGGAAGGGCTGGCCAAGCATAATGGCCCGATCGCTAAGCCCGGCTGGGCGATGCGGGAACTGGACGCGCTCTTCCCGCTCGACCTGACCAGCCACGCCTCGCTGGAGGCGCAGCTGGCGGCGATTTCCGACGACATCGCCTATGATAATCATGATATCGACGATGGTTTGCGCGCCGGGTTGCTGACGCTTGACCAGTTGATGGAAGTGCCGTTCGTGCGCGGCTGCTGGGACCGGGTGCGCGCACGCTATCCCGACGTGGCGGAGGACCGGCTGCTGCGCGAGCTGGTGCGCGAGCAGATCGGCGTGATGGCCACCGACCTGATCGAATCGACCCGCGCCAACATCGCCGCATCGGGCGTGGAGACGGTCGAGGATGTCCGCGCGCTCGGCCGCACCCTGGTCGCTTTCTCGCCGGACCTTGCGGCGCAGGAGCGCGACCTCAAGCGTTTCATGTACGCGACTCTCTATCACCATCCCGAACAGCTCGCCGCCGCCGACCGGGCGCGCATCATCGTCACCGACCTGTTCCGCGCCTACAGGCAAGACCCCGCGCTGATGCCGCCCGAATGGCGCGACGATTGCGTCGATGAGGAGCCCACCCGCAGCCGCCATATCGCAGACTTCATCGCCGGCATGACCGATCGCTATGCCGAAAAGCGCCATGCGGAAATCTATGGGGCGATGGCGCTGGCCGATTGACGCGCCCATGCGTTTGCCGCAATGCAAGAGCGTCTCCGGCGGATTCGTCCGTTGGGCATGATGCGGGAGAGTATGGGAAGCCTTGGAGGCCACCCCGTCACCGAAGGAGCAACCGCCCCGGAATCTCTCAGGTCAAAGGACCGCATCGCGCGCAAGGCACTCTGGAAAGCGGACAGTCGCATGACTGTCCCACCGAAGGGGTAAGCCATGTGGCCGCAAGGCCGCTGGTCAAAGCTCTCAGGTTCCGTGACAGAGGGGGTGGCAGATAGGACAGGTCCGACTCCGGGCCTTTGCATCGGTCGCCATCAACCCCGCACGGAAAGGACGCTTCATGTCCGGCAATGACGATATCGCCACAATCGCAGAGGAACTGCCGCTGGAGGCCTTGCCGCTCGATGCCTGGCACCGTGCCCGTGGCGCGCGGATGGTCGGCTTCGCTGGCTATCACATGCCGATCCAATATGAAGGCATCATGGCGGAACATGCCTGGACTCGCGAACATGCCGGCCTGTTCGACGTCAGCCATATGGGCCAGCTCAGCTTTTCCGGCAACGGCGTCGATGACGCGCTGGAATATCTGTTGCCCAGCGATATCAAGGGGCTGAAGCCCTTTCGCCAGCGCTATTCGATGCTGCTCGATCAGGAGGGCGGCATCCTCGACGATCTCATGGTGTCGCGCCTGGGGGATGAGGCGTTCGACGGCGCGGCCATCTATATGGTTGTCAACGGCGCGACCAAATATGACGATATCGGCTGGATGATCGAACATTTGCCCGACGCGGTCGTCATGAACCACATGGCCGACCAGGCGCTGCTGGCGCTCCAGGGGCCGGAAGCGGGCGAGGCGCTCGCCACGCTCATCCCCGAAACCGCCGATCTGTTGTTCATGCAGTCCGGACCTTTCACCTGGCGCGGCATCCCGCTGTGGATCAGCCGGTCGGGCTATACCGGCGAGGACGGGTTCGAGATCAGCGTCCCCGCCGACGATGTCACCCTGCTCGCCGACGCGCTGTGCGCGCTGCCGCAGGTCAAGCCGATCGGCCTGGGCGCGCGCGATTCGCTGCGGCTGGAAGCCGGCCTGCCGCTCTACGGCCATGACCTGTCGCCCGCGGTCAGCACCATCGGCGCGGACCTGGGCTTCGCGATTCAGAAGCGCCGCCGCGAGGAGGGGGGCTTTATCGGCCATGCCCGCGTGCTGAAGGAACTGGCCGACGGCCCTGGCGCCAAGCGGGTGGGCCTGACCATCGAAGGCCGCCTGCCGGCCCGCGAAGGCGCGCAAATCTACGCTGGCGACGTGCTGGTGGGCGAAGTCACCTCCGGCGGCTTCGCGCCGTCCGTCGCCGCGCCGATCGCCATGGGCTGGGTCAGCCTGCCCCATGCCGTGATCGGCGAAAAACTGGAGATCGAAGTGCGCGGCAAGCGCATCGCCGCGGCGGTTGCGCCGATGCCGTTCGTTCCGCATCGTTACCGCCGCAAAGTTTAATCCTTTTCCGAGGGGAGAAGCATAATGAGCCGTTATTTCACCGAAGAGCATGAATGGATCGATGTCGAGGGCGAAATCGCCACCGTCGGCATCACCGATTATGCGCAGGAGCAGTTGGGCGACATCGTGTTCGTCGAACTGCCCGTCGAAGGCGCGACCTTCGACAAGGGCGACGACGCCGCCGTCGTGGAATCGGTCAAGGCCGCGTCCGACGTCTATGCGCCGATTTCGGGCGAAGTGGTCGAATCCAACGCCGCGCTGGAGGATGAACCCGCGTTGGTGAACAGCGATGCCGAAGAGGATGGCTGGTTCTTCAAGCTGCGCATCACCGACGCCAGCGAACTGGAAGGCCTGATGACCGAGGCCGTCTACAAGAAGTTCGTGGCGGCACTTTGACCTGATAGCTCCCCTCCCGTTTGTGGGAGGGGTTAGGGGAGGGCGTGTGGCGTCATCTCCGTAACAGACCCTCCCCCGGCCCCTCCCGCAAGCGGGAAGGGAGATGATGGGGCGAGGGGGGAGTTGTATGATATGCGTTACCTACCCCTAACCGACACTGACCGCGCGGACATGCTGTCCGTCATCGGCGCGGCGTCCATCGACGATCTGTTCGTGGATGTGCCCGCCGAAGCCCGGCTGACCGGCGCCATCGCCGGCCTGCCCGATCATGCCAGCGAACTGGCGGTCGAGCGCCATATGGCGGCGCTCGCGCGCAAGAATCTGTCGGCGGGGGAGGCGCCCTTCTTCCTGGGGGCAGGAGCCTACAAGCATCATGTCCCCGCCAGCGTCGATCATCTGATTCAGCGCGGCGAGTTTCTGACCGCCTACACCCCCTATCAGCCCGAAATCGCGCAGGGCACGTTGCAGGTGCTCTTCGAATTCCAGACGCAAGTGGCGCGCCTGCTGGGCTGCGACGTGGCGAACGCCTCCATGTATGACGGCTCCACCGCCTGCTGGGAAGCGATCGGCATGGCGCGGCGCATCACCAAGCGGGGCAAGGCGATCCTGTCGTCGGGCCTGCACCCCCATTATGTTTCGGTCGCCAAAACGATGGCGAAATTCACCGGCGACGCGCTGGCCCATGAAGCGCCCACGCTGGACGCCGCGACTGACATCGACGCGCTGATCGCGGGCATCGACAAGGATACGTCCTGCGTCGTCGTCCAATATCCCGACATTCTCGGCCGCATCGCCGACCTGACCCCGCTCGCCGACGCCGCCCATGCGGCGGGCGCGCTGCTGGTTGCTGTGGTGACGGAGCCGGTCGCGCTGGGCGCTTGTCGGGCGCCGGGCGCCATGGGCGCGGACATCGTCGTGGGCGAAGGCCAGTCGATCGGCGTCGGCCTGCAATTTGGCGGCCCCTATCTGGGCCTGTTCGCCTGTAAGCAGAAATATGTCCGGCAGATGCCGGGCCGCCTGTGCGGCGAGACGGTGGACGCGGCGGGCAAGCGCGGTTTCGTGCTGACCCTTTCGACCCGCGAACAGCATATCCGGCGGGAGAAGGCGACGTCGAACATCTGCACCAATTCAGGGCTTTGTGCGCTGGCCTTCAGTATCCATATGACCTTGCTGGGCGAACGCGGCCTGCGCGAACTCGCGACGCTGAACCATGGCCTTGCTTGCCAAGCCGCCGATCGCCTGGCCAAGGTGCCGGGCGTCACGCTGCTGAACGACAGCTTCTTCAACGAATTTACCCTGATCTTGTCGAAAGACGCACGCGACGTCGTGCGCACCCTGGCCGACAAGTGCGTGCTGGCCGGGGTCTCGCTCGGCCGCCTCTTCCCGCAGACGCCTGCGATCGGCAACGGCCTTGTCGTCGCCGTCACGGAGACCGTCACGGCGGAGGATATCGAAAGCCTTGCCGCAGCGCTGGAGGAGGAACTGGCATGACGATGCTCAAGGAAGGTCGCCCCACCGCGCCCACCCCCGTCAAGGAAGCCCATATGGCCCCCGCAACCGCCACCGGCAATCGCGCGCTGATGCTGGAAGAGGCGCTGATCTTCGAGATCGGCTCGACCGCTACGACCGGCGTCGATTTCGCGCCAGCACCCAGCGTCGCCAGCCGCCTCGGCAAACTCGCCCGCACCGACGCCATCGGCTTGCCGGGCCTGTCGGAGCAGGAAACGGTGCGCCATTATACGCGCCTCAGCCGCCAGAATTACGCCATCGACCTGGGCCTGTTCCCGCTCGGCAGCTGCACGATGAAGCATAATCCGCGCCTGAATGAAAAGGTCGCGCGGATGCCCGGCTTTGCCGACGTCCATCCGTTGCAGCCCCAATCGACGGTGCAGGGCGCGCTGGGTGTCATCAACCAACTGGCTTTCTGGCTGATCGAACTGACCGGGATGCATGGCGTCGCCATGACGCCCAAGGCGGGCGCCCATGGCGAATTGTGCGGCTTGCTGTGCATCCGCGCCGCGCTGGAAGCGCGCGGCGATGCGCGTCAGGTTGTTCTGGTCCCCGAAAGCGCCCATGGCACCAACCCCGCCACCGCCGCCTTCTGCGGATACAAGGTGGAGGACATCCCCGCGACCCCCGAAGGCCGCGTGGACCTGGAAGCGCTCAAGGCCCGCCTCGGCCCCGACGTCGCAGCGGTGATGATCACTAATCCAAACACCTGCGGCCTGTTTGAACGCGACATGAAGACGATTTCCGACGCGGTCCATGCCGCCGGCGCTTTCGTCTATTGCGACGGCGCGAACTTCAACGCCATCGTCGGCCGGGTCCGCCCCGGCGACCTGGGCGTCGACGCGATGCACATCAACCTGCACAAGACCTTCTCCACCCCCCATGGCGGCGGCGGCCCCGGCTCCGGCCCGGTGGTGCTGTCCGAAGCGCTCTCGCCCTTCGGCCCGCTCCCCTATACCGCGCGCATGGCGGACGGCAGCATCCACCTGATCGAGGAGGAGAATGTCGGCGAGGAGATGCCGCAGAGCTTCGGCCGCATGTCGGCCTTCCATGGGCAGATGGGCATGTTCACCCGCGCGCTGGCTTATATCCTGTCCCACGGCGCGGACGGACTGCGCCAGGTGGCGGAGGACGCCGTCCTCAACGCCAACTATATATTGCGCAGCCTGGACGATGTGCTGGACGCGCCCTTCGGCGACAGCGGCCCGTGTATGCATGAGGCGCTGTTCAGCGACAAGGGGCTGGCCGAGGGCTTCGCCACGCTCGACATCGCCAAGGGGCTGATCGACGAAGGCTTCCACCCGATGACCATGTATTTCCCGCTGGTCGTCCATGGCGCGATGCTGGTCGAACCGACCGAAACCGAAAGCAAGGCGGCGCTGGACCAGTTCATCTTGGCGCTGCGCAGTCTGGCCGAACGCGCCAAGGCGGGGGACGAAGCGCTCAAGGGCGCGCCCTATCACGCGCCGCGCCGGCGCCTCGACGAAACCCTCGCGGCGCGCAAGCCGGTCCTCACCTGGACCGACCCTGCGCTGGCGGTCGCTGCCGAATGATCGACAGGCCGGAGCCGTGGGAACCCGGTTCCGGCCCCGCCGTCGCGGATAAACGCTACGCGCCCGCGACCGAGCGCAACCGCGACGCCATCGTCGCGGTCTTGCGCGACCAGCTCCCGTCTTCCGGCCTGGTGCTGGAGGTGGCGAGCGGGAGCGGCGAACATGCTGTCCACTTCGCTGTCGCTTTCCCCTCGCTCGACTGGCAGCCGAGCGATCCCGATCCCGCTGCGCTGGCGTCGATCGCGGCCTGGCGCGCCGAAGCGGACCTGCTTAATCTCCACCCGCCGATCCTGCTGGACGCTGCGGGCGACTGGCCGATCGCACAGGCCGACGCCATCCTCTGCATCAACATGACGCATATCAGCCCGTGGGCCGCGACATTAGGGCTGCTAAAGGGCGCAGGGCAGGCGCTGCCGCCCGGCGGCCTGCTTTATCTCTACGGCCCCTATATTTGCGATGGCGTAGATACTGCGCCATCCAACCTCGCCTTCGACGCTTCGCTCAAGGCACGCGATCCGCGCTGGGGACTGCGCCGGCTGGAGGAGGTGGTTACGGCAGCGGACGTACAGGGTTTGCGCTTCGATCGCTTGATCGACATGCCCGCGAATAACCTGTCATTGCTCTTTCGTAAGGGATGGCTCTAAATATCCGTTCGCCCTGAGCTTGTCGAAGGGCCGTACTCCTTTCAAGCAGGGTAAGGCTTCGACAGGCTCAGCCCGAACGGACGATAGGTTCAGCCTCTTTTGCACGCTCCAATGCCCAGCCAACTCCTCCCCCTCGTCACCGCCGAACTCAGCGCTCCGGCCGATCCCCGCGCCGCCGCCATGGCGGGCGCACTGGCAGCCAAATATCCGCAGGCGGCCCGCGCGGTTCTCTTCTACGGCTCCTGCCTGCGGGAGAAGAATCTCGACGGGCTGATGCTCGATTTCTACCTGATCGTGTCGGACTATCCCGCCGCCTATGGCAAAAGCTGGCTGGCGCGCGCCAACCGCATGATCCCGCCCAATGTCTTCCCGTTCGAACATCAGGGGCTGATCGCCAAATATGCCGTGCTGTCCGAAGCCGACTTCGCTCGGTTGAACAGCATGGAGGCCGACAATGTCTCGGTCTGGGCGCGCTTCGCCCAGCCCTCGCGCCTGCTCTGGGCCGCCGACGACCTCGCCCGCCAGCGCGCGATCGCCGCCGTCGCGCAGGCCGCGCCGACATTGCTGTCGCTGGCGCGGCCGATGGCGGAGGGGCAGGGCGATGCGCTCGCCTTATGGCGCACCGGCTTCACCCTGACCTATAACGCCGAACTGCGCGCCGAAAAGACGGGCCGCTCCCTCTCGATCGTCGATGCCGATCCCGATCGCTATCGCCGCGTTGGCGACGCCGCGCTCGCCGATGGCCTGCCATCCTCGCCAGCTGATACGCCCGCGCACTGGCGCAGCCTCCAGCGGCGCGGCAAGCGCCTGTCGGTAATCCGTCTGGCCAAGGCCAGCTTCACCTATGCCGGCGGCATCGATTATCTGGCTTGGAAGATCAATCGCCACGCGGGCACGCAGATCGCGATCAAGCCCTGGCAGCGGCGCTGGCCGCTGCTCGGCGCTGTCATTCTGCTGCCGCGGCTGTTCCGGGGTGGCGCGATTCGCTGAGGGCCTGACTGCTGAGCGTATGGGTCAACGCCTGCCCCAGCGCCATCAGCGTATAGGGTTTGCGCAGCACCTCATGCCCCTCGAAATCGGCGCTGTCATTGGCGTCGCCGGCATATCCGGTGACGAACAGCACCGGCAGATGGCGGAAGCGGGCCGGCAGCGCCTTCACCATTTCCGGCCCGGTCATGTCGGGCATCAACACGTCGCTGATGATCAGGCCGACATCACTATTATTGGCCAGCAATTTGGCCGCCTTGGCCGGATGGTCGCAGGCGATCGGCAGATGGCCCAGTTCGCTGAGCGCCGCCATCGTCTGGTTCAACACGCGGGGATCGTCCTCCACCACCAAAATGCGGGTCGGGGGCTGTTCCACCGGCGCCCGCGCCAAGCTGACCTCCCCATTGGCGACTTCTCCGGCGACGATGGACCGCGGCAGGTAGAGATGCACGCTGCTGCCCTGGCCCGGCTGCGATTCGATGCGGACCTCGCCCCGGCACTGACGCACGAAGCCGAAAATCTGGCTGAGGCCCAGGCCCGTACCCTTGCCGACCGGCTTGGTGGTGAAAAAGGGTTCGAACACACGCGCCAGCACGTCCGGCGTCATGCCGCAGCCATCGTCGGTGACGGTCACGGTGACATAGTCGCCTGCCGCGCATTCGCCAATCTCGCGCGCCGCCAACGCCGTCTGGCCGGTCGCCAGCGTCAACTGGCCACGTCCGTCCATCGCGTCGCGCGCATTGACGCACAGGTTCAGGATCGCATTTTCCATCTGATGCTGGTCGACGAAGATGCACCAGCCGCTCGCGCCCTGGGCGAAGCGGACGGTGATCTGGTCGCCGATCGTGCGGTCGATCAGGTCGGCCATGCCCGACAGCAGCGCATCGGGATCGACGGCGCTGGGCAGCAGCGGTTCGGACCGGGCGAAGGCCAGCAACCGGCGCGTCAGCGCAGACGCGCGATTGGCGCCTTCCATCGCATTGTCCAGATGCCTGCTGGCTTCTTCGGGCTTCAACCGGAATTTGCGCTTGGCCAGTTCCAGCCCGCCGACCACGACGGCCAGCATATTGTTGAAATCATGGGCGATGCCGCCGGTCAACTGGCCGACCGCATCCATCTTCTGCATCTGGCGCAGATCATGTTCGGCCGCCGCCCGGTCCGCCGATTCCAGCTTCAATTGCTCATAGGCATAGGATAGTTCGGCCGTGCGCGCCGCGACCGCCGCCTCCAGCCGGTCCGCCCGCTCTGTTTCCGCCTCCGCCAGCCGCCGCGCCGTGCGCCGTTCGCGAAAGGCCGTGTTGGCGAACCAGACGCCAAACAATATGCACACCAGCATCGCCAGCCCCACGAGCCGCGACGTCTTGCCCACCCATTCGCTGCGGTCGCCCGCCAGCGTCACCGCCAGGCTGCGTTCGCGCAGCCGGTCATTCTCCGCCTTGATGACCAGGTCCAGCAGCGCGGTGATGCGCCGCAGATCCTGGGTCTTGCCCGCCTGATGAAAACGGCCCAGCGCCGCCATCTTCTGGTCGTATGTGGTGCGCAGGCCGATTTCGCTCAGCGTCTTGCCGCGCTGGATGAAGGCATAGTGCAGCGCTTCGACATTGCCATGCTGCCAGCCCGACCGGCGCGTGGCGTAGCTGAGCGCCTTCAACTGGCTGGCCGCGCCGCGCCACTGGTCCTGGAACAGCCGCCCGGTATCGGGCTCCAGGCTGATGACATAGCGCGCCAGCGTGACTTCGGCGCGGGCCATGCGCGCCTCAAAGCCGCGCGCCAGCGCGATCACCTCGAAACTGCTCTGCTGTTCGGCCAGCGCCTGGGCATGTTCGCGCGACGCATCGCTGGCGCTATAAAGCAGCGCGCCCAGCGATCCGATCAACAAGGCGGCGAGCAGCAGCGGCAGCACGCGCCGTGTCAGCGCGCGCCAGCCTCTGGCCCACCCGTCCTGGTCCCTTGCAAACTGATGGTCGCTGTCGGCCATGGACCGTTACACTAGACCAACAAGCTTAACCGCGAAACATCATCAATCAAAAGTTCCACGGCATATTCTCATTCGGTCGCACGAAGCGATCGGTTGGGCGTTTCGTACAGCGCGCGATTAAGTGATCGCGCCGGTCGCCCTGCCTGCGGCTTCGAACATGCCGATGATCTGCTCGACCTGTTCGTCGCTATGTTCGGCGCACAGCGAACAGCGCAGCAGGAAGGTGCCGGCCGGGGTCGCGGGCGGGCGCGCCATGTTGACGTAAAGGCCCAGTTCCAGCAGCGTCTGCCACATCGCTACCGCCTGAGTCTGGTCGGTCAGGATCACGGCGATGATCGCCGACTGCGGCGTCTTCGTGCCGAGGGTAAAGCCGAGGTCGGTCAGCCCCTTGTGCAGGCGCTGGCTGTTCTTCCACAGATGGGCGCGTTTTTCGCCCGCGTGCATGAGCTTGCGGATGCTGGTCGCCGCAGTGGCGACGACGCTGGGCGGCAGCGACGCGGTAAAGACATAGGGGCGGCAGACGAGCCGCAAAATCTCGAACTTGGGATGGTTGGAGACGCAGAAGCCACCGACGGTGCCGACCGACTTGGAGAAGGTGCCGACCACGAAATCAACATCGGCCTCGACGCCCTGCTCCTCATAGACGCCCCGGCCGTTCTGCCCAAAAAAGCCCATGCCATGGGCCTCGTCCACCAGAATCATGCAATTGGAATGCTGTCGCACGGCCGCGACCATTTCGGGCAGGGGGGCGACATCGCCCAGCATCGAATAGACGCCTTCCAGCACCACCAGTTTCAGCGCGTCGGCGGGCAGGCGAGCCAGGCGCTTGGCCAGATCCTCGACGCTGTTGTGGCGGAAACGGACGATTTCCGCGTCGCCCAGGAAACAACCGTCATAGATGGACGCATGGCTGTCGGCGTCCAGAATGACATAGTCGCCCTTGCCCGCCAGCGTCGAAATGACGCCCAGATTGGCCTGATAGCCGGTCGAAAAGACCATCGCGCCGCTGGTCCCGTAAAATTCGCGCAGCGCGGTTTCGACTTCGGCATGGCCCTGATAGGTGCCGTTCAGCACGCGGCTGCCGGTGGTGCCGGCGCCGAACTCGTCCAGCGCCTTCTTGCCAGCTGCGACCACATCGGGGTCGAACGTCATGCCCATATAATTATAGGTGCCGAGCAGGATCGTGTCCTTGCCCTTGATGACGGCCTGGGTCGGCGACTTCACCTCGTCCATCACGATCGCGAAAGGATCACGCACGCCCGTCGCCAGCAGCGCCTCGCGCTCGGCGATCAAGGGATCGAACTTGGAAAACAGGTCGCGCGCGGCAGGCGTTTCGGCCGGGGTGTGCGCATCGTTTGCGGTGGCGGCGGCGTCGGTCATATATAAAATCCGTTCGGTTCTAAACCTCCGTTCGGTTCGAGCCTGTCGAGAACCAAGCGCATCGTTCTCGACAGGCTCGAACCGAACGGGGACAGGGAGGGGGCTTAGCCCTTCAGCTTGGCGACTGCGTCCACCAACTGGCCGACGGTTTCGATTTCGGCCTGCATGTTCATGGTGATGATGATGTCGAACGCATCCTCGATCGCCGCGACGAAATCCATCACCGTCAGGCTGTCCCATTCCAGGTCGCCGGCAAAGGTGGTGGCTTCGGTCAGTTCGACACCCTTCTTGTTGAAGGGCGCGACCTGCGTCGCGATGCTGTCGAAAATTGCGTTGCGATCCGTCATTATCGTGAAAATCTTTCCGTCAAAGCGCGGCATTTGCCGCTCCGTCCAGCCCTATGGCAAGCGAATAAGGCGTCAATCGGGCAGCATCACGCCCGAATATGAATGGGCTAAAACGGCTATTTACCGGAAATTGTCGGCGTAGGCCTGTAATTTCAGCGTCTTGGGCGGCGTCGCGATCACGGTGTAGGCGACGCCTTCCTTGTCCGCATAGGCGATCGCGGCTTCCTGCGACGGAAAGCTCAGCTTCAACTGCTGCCTGGTGTCGCCCGAACCGGCCCAGCCAGTCAGCGGATCGGCCTGCTTGGCTTCGGCGGGCGCATATTCCAGCACCCATTTATGGGTCAGCGCCTTGCCGGACTGGAGGGCGTTCTTCTGGATCTGGTAAATGCGCGCGCTCATCGCGAAAGACTCCGGTAATTCGTCATGCTGCGTTGCACCAGTGGTTGCCGCTAAGTCAAGACTTCCGGGCGCCATGTCCTCTGACATCGGCGTTTTTGGTGCGCAATGTAGCGCTGGCTCCGGCCGGATCGTCGGGCCAGGGATGGCGCGGATATCGGCCGCGCATTTCCTTGGCCACGTCGCGCCAATTGCCCGCCCAGAAGCCGGGCAGGTCGCGCGTCGTCTGGATCGGTCGTCCGGCCGGCGAAGTCAGCGACAGGACGAGCGGAATGCGCTGGCTGCCCACAGTGGGATGTTCTCCAAGGCCAAACAGCGCCTGCACGCGCAATTCCACTCGTGGCCCACCCTCGGCCGCATAGTCGATCGCATGATGGCTACCTGCTGGTGAGCGGAAGTCGGCCGGCGCAAGCCGGTCGAGCTCGCTCTTGCCATCCCAGCCGATCAAACCCTCCAGCACGCCTGACAATAGGGACCGGTTGATGTCCGACAATCGCCGCTTGCCCATCAGGAGTGGCGGCAACCAATCATCCAGCGTCGCGATCAAGGCCGTATCGGACAGCGCTTCGATCCCGGCAAAGCCGTCCCGCATCCGCAATGACTGGGCCGCCTCCGACCAGGGGAGCAGGTCTATCCCGCTCTGCCGCACGCCATCGACCAGCGCCGCGACCACGGCATCCGGATCGGGGCGGTCATCGGACCCTGACGACAGCCGCACCGCGCCCAGCCGCCGCTCGCGCAACGCTTCGATCCCGCCATTGGCCGGGCGGAATTTCACGGTGCGGTACTCGGTGATATGCGCGCCGAACAGAGCGATCACGTCTGCCTCACCGATCGGCGCAGCGGACAATATCCGCGCGCCCGCCGCGCTGCCCTGCACTTCGCCGACCGCCAGCCAGTCCTCGCGCGCCAGCGGCGACAGCGGATCGAGCCGGAAGCCGCGCCCACCCACGCTCGCCCAGTTCGCGCCATCGGCGGAGCGGCGCTTGGCGACGCGATCGGGGAAGGCAAGGGCGAGGCACAGGCCGATCGCATGATCGCCGCCGCCATCGCCCGGCCCACGCTTCACCAGCTTCGCCCAGCGCCGCGCCAACCCCCGCGCCGCGTCGGCCCGCTTGCCGCTCTCGCGCCGCCAGCGCTGCCGCCGCAACGTCAGGTCCGTGTCTTGCCCGCCAACGCCGCGCTCGCCCAGCAGCACGGCGACGTCGGCCGCTACCTCCGCCAGCCCCATCTCGCCCGCGCGCATCAGCATGTGCGCGATGCGCGGGGACAGAGGCAGCCTCGCCAGCGCTTTGCCATGCGGCGTGATGCGTCCGTCCTCGTCCAGCGCCTCCAGCACGGTCAGCCGCCTGCGCGCTTCCTCTACCGCTGCGGCCGGCGGCGGATCGAGCCAGCGCAGCGCGCCCGGATCGCTCACGCCCCATAGCGCGCAATCGAGCAACAGGCTCGACAGGTCGCTTTCCAAAATCTCCGGCGGGTCGAAAGGCGGCATCCCCGCGCTCGCCGCCCCCTCCCACAGGCGATAGGCGACGCCGGGCCGCTGCCGCGCCGCGCGACCCGCGCGCTGGGTCGCTGACGCCTGGCTCGCCCGTTCGGTCACCAGCCGCGTCACGCCCGCCGCCCGGTCGTAACGCGGCCGCCGCGCCAGCCCGCTGTCCACCACGATCCGCACCCCGTCGATGGTCAGGCTGGTTTCGGCGATGCTGGTTGCAAGAATGACCTTTCGCGCGCCGGAGCGGGACGGCCGGATCGCCGCCCGCTGCGCGCCGGGATCGAGCGACCCATGCAGCATATGCACCTCGGCGATGCCCTCGATCCGTTCCGCCGTCCGCTCGATCTCCCGCACGCCAGGCAGGAAGGCCAGCAGGTCGCCCTCGGCCTCCTCCGCCAAAGCCCGGCGGATCGCAACCGCCATCTCATCCTCGATCTTCTTTTCCGCCGCGCGCCCGATATGGCGCATTTCCAGCGGCTGGATACGCCCCTTGCTCTCGATCACCGGCGCGCCATCCAGCAGCGCCGCAAAGCGCGCCCCATCCAATGTCGCCGACATCGGCACGATCCGCAAATCCGGCCGCAAAGCCCCCTGCGCGTCCAGCGCCAAAGCCAGGCCGAAATCGCTGTCCAGGCTTCGCTCATGCACTTCGTCGAACAGCACCGCAGACACGCCCGCCAGTTCCGGATCATCCTGTATCCGCCGCACGAAAATACCCTCGGTCAGCACCAGCAGCCGCGTGCGCGCCGACACCTTGCTGTCCATCCTCGTCGCATAGCCGACCGTGTCGCCCGGCTGCTCGCCTAGCATCTCGGCGATCCGCTCCGCGGCCGCCCGCGCCGCCAGCCTGCGCGGCGACAGCAGCAACACCTGTCCGGTGCACCATGGCTCGTCCAGCAACGCCGGCGCGACCGCCGTCGTCTTGCCCGCGCCCGGCGGCGCCACCAGCACGGCATTGACGCCCGTCCGCAACGCGGCGAGCAGGTCGGGCAGCACATCGTGGATCGGCAGGTCGCTCATCGCGCCTCCTCTCGCGCTGATTGCCACAAACCGCAAGTCGCGCAAAATGCGAGCCATCGTGGAAACAGTTGCCTTGCGACACGTTCCGCGGCCAAAGCTGTTGATCCATGTTCGTCGGTCGCGAACAGGAATGCCGCGCATACGAAGGGACGATAAAGGGAATGGACAGCCTGATCGGGGACGCGGAACGCTATCGCATCCTGTTCGAAACGATGGAGGACGGCTTCTGCATCATCGAATTTTTCGATGGTCCCCATGGTCCCTTGAGCGACTATATCCATGTCGAGGCGAACGCCGCCTATGAACGTAATGCCGGCATTCCCAATGTCGTGGGGCAAAAGCTGCGCGAAATGGTGCCGGACGAAGCGGACGGCTGGGTCGAATTATACGGTAGCGTGCTTCGCACGGGCAAGCCGATCCGTTTCCAGCGCGAACTGGAAAAGACAGGCCATTATCTCGACGTCTCCTCCTTCCGCGTAGGCCCGTTTGAAAACCGGCAGGTCGCGGTGCTGTTCAAGGATATCAGCGCGCAAGTGAAGGCGCAAAAAGCGCTGCGCGACCTTAACGACACGCTCGAAGCCCGCATCGCGCAAGCGCTGGCGGAGCAGGAGGAAGCGGAAGGCGCGCTGCGCCAGGCGCAGAAAATGGAGGCGGTCGGCCAGTTGACCGGCGGTCTGGCCCATGATTTCAACAATCTTCTGGCCGGCATTTCCGGCGCGTTCGAAATGATCGGCGTCCGGCTGGCGCAGGGCCGCACGGGGGATATCGACAAATATCTGACCGCCGGGCAGGGCGCGACCCGCCGCGCCGCCGCGCTCACCCATCGCCTGCTCGCTTTCTCCCGCCGCCAGACGCTCAGCCCCAAGCCCACCGTCGTCAATCGGCTGCTGGGCGATTTTTCCGAACTGGTCCGCCGTACCGTCGGCCCGCAGATAGAGGTGCAGACGATCGCCGCCTCTGGCCTGTGGCCCGCCCTGGTTGACGCCAACCAGCTGGAAAATGCGCTGCTCAACCTCTGCATCAACGCGCGCGACGCGATGCCCGCCGGGGGCAAGATCACGATCGAGACGGGCAATCGCTGGCTGGACGATCGCACCGCACGCGATCATGGCCTGACGCAGGGCCAATATGTCACCATTTGCACCAGCGATACCGGGACCGGCATCGACAAGGCGATCCTAGACCGGGTGTTCGACCCCTTTTTCACCACCAAGCCGATCGGCCAGGGGACGGGTCTTGGCCTCTCCATGGTGTATGGCTTCGCGCGGCAGAGCAACGGCCATGTCCGCATCTATTCCGAACCCGGCGATGGCACGATGGTCTGCATCTACCTGCCCCGCCATCGCGGCGAGGAGGATGTGGATTCGCCCGACATCGCCGAGCCGGTTGTCGAGGCGGAGGCGGGCGAGACGGTGCTGGTGATCGACGATGAACCGTCGGTGCGGATGCTGATCGTCGATGCGCTGCAGGATCTGGGCTATGCCTGCCTGGAGGCGGCGGACGGACCATCGGGCCTGCGCATCCTGGAATCACGCGGCCGGATCGACCTGCTCATCACCGATGTCGGCCTGCCCGGTGGGCTGAACGGTCGCCAGGTCGCCGACGCCGCCCGCACGCTGCGTCCTGATCTTCGGATATTGTTCGTCACCGGCTATGCCGAAAACGCCGTGCTGAACCATGGTCATATCGAACATGGCATGGAAGTGCTGACCAAGCCCTTCGCTATGGATGAACTGCACCGCCGCGTCGCGACGCTGTTGCAGGCGGAATAGGCAAAAGATACGGCCGGAGCATCATCCGAACAGATAGATATGGATCGGGTTCTGCGGGTCCAGCAGCATCTTGGCGGTCAGCGCCAGCGACATGATGATCAGCAGCGGCTTGATCAGCCGCGACCCGAACCGCATCGCCAGATGCGACCCGATCTGCCCGCCGAACAGGCTGCCCACCGCCATACACAGGCCCGCGACCCAGATCACATGGCCACCCGCGACCATGGTCAGCAGGCCCGCGACATTGCTCGCGAAATTGGCGGCCTTAGTCTGGGCCGTCGCGCGTAGGATCGACAGGCCGCCGAGCGCCAGCAAGATGGTGGTGTAGAAGGCGCCCGCGCCCGGCCCGAAAAAGCCGTCATAGAAGCCCACTACGCCGACAAGGCCCGTCAGGCCCGCCATGCCGACCCGCGCATGGCGATCGGCGTCGCCCAGCTTGGGCGAGAAGGTGAAATAGGCGGCCATCGCGACCAGCAGCGCGGGCATCAGCCCGGCCAGGATCGACGGATCGACCCGCTGCAACAGCCATGCTCCGGCCACCGACCCGACAAAGGCGGCGATGATCGGCCCCTTGTAGGTTTTAAGGTCCATATGCCCGCGCCGCGCATAGGCGACGCACGCGCCAAAGGTGCCGAAACAGCTTTGCAGCTTGTTGGTCGCCACCGCCTGCACCGGCGGTATGCCAGCGGCCATCAGCGCGGGCAGAGTAATCAGCCCGCCGCCGCCCGCCATCGCGTCGATGCACCCGGCCATCGTTGCTGCGGCCATGAGGAAGGCGATGGTTTCGGGGGACAGGATCAAGACCAGGAAGCCTTATTATGCTCCCGTTCGTGCTGAGTAGGGGCTGAGCGAAGTCGAAGCCCCATATCGAAGCATCCGCGCCAAGCTCAATCCTTCGATACGCCACTTCGACTTCGCTCAGTGGCTACTCAGGACGAACGGACCATTAAAGTCAGTATCGCGACAGGAAACGAGCAAACCCGCTTATTCCCTCAATAGGCGCGCGCTATAGCGAACTCCACCGCTTCGGTAAGGGCCGCTTTGGCCTTGCCGGCCTCGAAGCGCCCCAGCGCGTCAATCGCCCGCTGGCCATAATGGCGCGCGCGCGCCAGCGTGTCGGCGATCGCCCCGGTCTGGCGGAGCAGGCCGGTTGCATGGGCCAGGTCTTCGTCGCTGATCTTGTGACCCGCGATCGCCGCCTTCCAGAAAGCGCGATCCGCCTCATCCCCACGCGCATATGCCAGGATCACCGGCAACGTCACCTTGCCGTCGCGGAAATCGTCGCCCGCATCCTTGCCCATGGTCGCGCCGTCCGATTCATAATCGATCGCATCGTCGATCAACTGGAATGCGATGCCCAGATTGCGGCCATAAACGTCCAGCGCCTGCTCCTCCGCCTCGTCGCGGTCGGCGACAACGGCGGAAATGCGACAGGCGGCGGCGAACAGGGCGGCGGTCTTGGCGCCGATAATGTCCAGATATTGTTCTTCGCTGGTGTCGATCTTGCGCTGCGCGGTCAACTGGTTGACCTCGCCCTCCGCGATCACCGCCGACGCATTGGCCAGGATCTTGAGCACCTTGAGCGACTCGGCTTCCACCATCAACTCGAAGGAACGGGAGAAGAGGAAGTCGCCCACCAGCACGCTGGCGCTGTTGCCCCAGATGATGTTCGCGGTCTTGCGCCCCCGCCGAAGCCCCGATCCGTCGACGACATCGTCGTGCAACAGCGTGGCGGTGTGGATGAACTCGACCGCGGCGGACAATTTGTAATGGCGCGACCCGGCATAGCCGACCAGGTCGGCGCAGGCCAAGGTCAGCATCGGCCGCAATCGCTTGCCGCCGCCCGCGATCAGGTGGCCGGCCAATTCCGGGATCAGCGGGATGCGCGACTGCATCCGGTCCAGGATCACGGCATTGACCTGGTTCATGCCGTCGGCGACGAGCGCCATGATGGGGGCGAGCGAGGGGGCGCTGTTGGCGCGGCCGATCGGGTGGACGTTACCGGGGGCGGGTGCTGTCATGACCGCGCCCATGTGGCGATGCAAAATGTGAAAGGCAAGCGGGAATAGCTTGCGCGACGCGCCGGATGCGGCAAAAAGCGCGCCATCTGGAACCGGAGGCCCCACGTGGACGAGACTTTGAACCGCTATCGCGAAAGCATCGACAATATCGACGCGGCGCTGGTGTTCATGCTGGCCGAACGGTTCAAGGTCACCCAGGCGGTCGGCGAGCATAAGGCGACTCACGATCTGCCCCCCGCTGATCCTGGCCGAGAAGAGCGCCAGATCGCCCGCCTGCGCCAGTTGGCGCAGGATGCGAAGCTCGATCCCGACTTCACCGAAAAATTCCTGCGCTTCATCATCGACGAGGTGATCCGCCACCACGAACAATTGCGCGAGGGGTAGGGCTTTACTGGCGGTCAGTCTCTGCCGACCGGGGCTTTGACTGGCCCGGCGCCTGCGGCCGCCGGAGATGGCGCTGGCGCCGCTATTGGGGCAGGTTCCGCGCGTTTTTTCATGGTATCCAGACCGCCTGTGACCATCAGCTGCAAAAGCGCATGATATTGCTCGGATGTGATCGCGCCCTGCGCCCAGGCCAGGCAGCTATTCCAACCCATCTGACGATAGATTTCAGCATCCTGTGTTCGCTGAAACGTCTGGAGCAAAGTGGCGGTCACGGCGTCGGAGAATTTTGCGTCTATTCCCTTCGCTGTGAGTCCGGCAGTGGATGTCGCGCCATAAGCGACCGCGGCATCCGGCAGAGATTCCGCGCAGAAGCGCCTTGCCGTATTCGTGTCCATCAACACGGCCGTCCGGCGATCGCCGGTCATTGTGTAAACGGCCGGATTCTCCATAGCATAGACCTGTAACGGATCACTTTTCCACGCCGTCACAAGACCGGCACATCCAGGCAGCGTTACGCAACAAGCAATGGCCATTAAGCGAATCGCGAACATCATCGTTCCCCCTGTCGTTTCGACAGCGGAAGCATAGGTGATGGAGCCTTTGGGCGAAGACGCAACCCGGTCCGTTTCGGTGGGAAGAATGAGGTCGGGCCATTGGGCGACTACCCAGCCGGATAGCTCTCATGCCCGCCATTGTCCCAATGGAAGCCGGTATAGGTCAGCATAGTCGCGAAACTCTCCGACCGCACCTGATGCCACCAGCCTATGGGCACGAACAGCAGGTCGCCCGGCGTCAGCAGCACCTCATAGCGCAGCACGTCCTGCGCCTGCTGGTAGAGCGCCAACCGCGCGGGATCGGTAATATCGCGTACATCGCTGAACACATGCGACGTGTGCGCCAGCCGCTGCGTCTGCGACGGCGGGATCAGGATCACGCGCTTGGTCCCCGTCACCTGCGCCAGCAGATTGTTGGTCAGGTCGAAGTGCAGCGGCGTGAACGTGCCTTCGCCGCCGATCCAGACCATCCCCGGCGCGCGCGTCAGATAGGCGTCCAGATGCCCCAGGTCCGCCGCCAGCGGCGCCAGCGCCGGCGCATTGGCGGCGCTGTTCGACGCGGTCAGATAGGCATCGTTGCCGCCCGCCCGCGCCAGGGCGATGAACTGGCGGAAGGGCGCGCGCTTGCGGTGCCGATCCTTCTTCAGCTCATAATCCTGCGCACGTGATCGCCCGCCCTGATATTCGATCTCGGCGTCGCCGATCGTTTCGGCCAGATAATCAGGCGTCCACCGCTCCAGCGCCGGCCAATCCGCCATGGCGCCCTTGATCAGCACTGGCCGTCCCGGCGCGTAGAAGCTGTGCAGGAAATCCTCGCCCGACAGATTTTCGGCGGTCAACAGGCCCGAAGCATAGGGGGACAGCGCCCGCTGCCGCTCCTGCACCGACAGCAGCCAGTCGCGCCGCTTCAGCGCCAGCCTATCTTCGGCAGCCTGCGGCTTGAGGGCGGGCGCTGGTGCAGCCAGGCGCGGCGCTGCGCCGAAATCAATCTGTCGCAGCGCCATCTGCATCCGCATGTCATGGGCCTGGGCGGGAAGGGAAGGCGGGCGCTTGCTCATGCCACCCCTTATCGCGCGCTCATGACAGCGATGTTGCAGAAAATGACGGTTGCGTGACGGGCTATTCCAAGACCGCGCCGTTCAGGCCGGCTCGACCAACTCGGCCTTCCTGCCCTGCGACCGGCCCAGCAATACGCCGCCCAGCGCCAGCGCGAAACCCACGATCTGCACCGGCCCCAGCCGCTCGCCAAACAGCAGCCACGCTTCGATCGCGGCCAGCGGCGGCACCAGCAGCAACAGCATCGACATGCGCGTCGGCCCCTGATGCCGCACCAGCCACACCAGCAGCGACAGCCCCGCCGCCGACAGCCCCAGCACCGACCAGCCAAGGCCGATCCACAACATAGGATCATTGTCCCAGCGCCATTCGCCCACGATCAGCGTCGCGGCGATCGCCACCATCGCCCCGCCCAAATTCTGCACCGCGCCGGACATCAGGATCGGGTCGCCCGCAATCTGGCCGCGCTGGATCAGCGTCCCGCCGGTCATGGCGATCACCGCGATCACCCCCGCCACCACCGGGACCAGCCCGGTCGCCCCCGCGCTGCTGCGCTCCAGCGCAGGCAGCAGCACGCACACAACCCCGCCGATTGCGATCGCCAGCCCGACCCAGTTGCGCCCCGGCAACCGCTCTCCCATCAGCGCGACGCTCGCCACCGCCACCATCAAAGGCTGGGTCGCGCCGAGCAGCGACATGATCCCGGCCGGCATCCCGCGGCCGACCGCCCACCAACTGACGGTCAGGTACAGGCCGTGCAGCATCGCCCCCGCCGCCAGATGCAGTCCCAGCCGCTTGCCCCTTGGCCACGCCTGCCGCGCGTAAAGAGCCGCCCCGCCCAGCAATAGCGTCGTTGCGGTCAGGCGCACCGCCAGGATCAGTTCCGGCGCGCCATGCGGCACCACCGCCCGCGCGACGATGAAGCCGGTTGACCAGATCAGGACGAACAGGATGGATGCGACGATACCGAACATCCGCCGCCTTTGGCGCAAGGGCAGGGCGATGTCGAGCAGGCGCAAAGGAGGAGGGGACAGAGGCTCGCCCTCTCATCCCTGCAAATGGCGATTGGGCAGGTGACCCGCCTTGGCTATCGCAGCGGCACCGTCTCTCGCGCTTAGGGGGTAAGCGCCATCGTCGCCGCCTGGATCATCTGCCGGTGCGCATCGCTGCCGCGCGCTACGTCCAGCCAGGGCTGGCCGGTCGCCGATCCGCGGCTCTCATGCCATATCTTGCCCGCGACAAGGTCGATCTCCTCGTCAGTCGGCTGATGCCGGTCAGCCAGGCATCGCATCAGCAGCGCATGAAAGATATTGCCGGAATTCGTCTGAATTCGGTTCATGAGCATCCTCTCCTGGCGCCGATGTTCTCTCGGCTGCCGTAAGGGAAATTGCCAGATTCGCCGCCGTTCGTCAATGAACGGGAGTCACGTCGCGAAATGCCTATTCCCGCCCCGCCCGGATCGCCGCCCCGCCAGCGAAGGGCGTGATCGCCACCATCAGCAGCGACGCCGCGCCCAGGAACTTCAGCGCTGCGCCGCTGCCATCGCCCAGCGTCCCCGCGCCAAAAATCAGCAGCGGCACCGCCAGCGGCAGCGCCAGCAATCCCGCGAGCGCGCCGCTCGATCGCAGCCCGGCGGTCAGCGTCGCCACCAGCAGCCCCAGCGCCGCCAGCGCGGGCGTGCCGATCAAAAGCCCGATCTCCAGTTGCATGATCGTCGCCCCGTCCAGCTTCAGCAGCGTCGCGGCGGGCAGGGTAGCGAGCATCAGCGGCGGGCCGAAGCCCAGCCAATGCGCCGCCAGCCGGGCGATCACCACCATTTCCTCGCCGATGCCGCGCAGCGCGATCTGGTCCAGCACGCCGCTGTCCCGGTCCGGCGCGACCAGCCGGTCGACCGGCAACAGGCTGGCGAGCAGCGCGGCGATCCACAGCATTCCGCCGCCGGTGCGCCCCAGCAGCGCGGCATCCGGCCCGACCGCAAAGGGGTAGAGGCTGGCGACCAGCAGCAGGAACGCGACCGGCAGCCACAGCCCCGCCGACGCCCAGGCCTGGCGCAAATCCCGCGCGGCGAGCAGCCAGAGCAGCCTCATGCCGGCTCCGCCTGATAGTCGCCGAGCACGATCAGCACCGGCGCGTCGATCGGCAGCGGCTGGTGGGAGGCTGCGACCACGATCCCGCCCGCCGCCAGATGCGTCGCCACCGCCGCGCCCAGCAACGCCGTGGACGCCGTGTCCAGCCCGTTGCCCGGCTCGTCCAGCAGCCAGATCGCCGCCCCGCTGGCGATCACCCGCGCCAGCATCGCACGCTTGCGCTGCCCGGTCGACAGCATCCGCACCGGCACCTCGGCCAGCGCTGTCAGCGCCATCGCGTCCAGCGCCGCCGCCACCGCCTGGCCGTCGGCCCGATCCAGCCTAGCCCAGAAATCGAGCGCTGGGCGCAACGGCAGGTCGGCGTCCAGCGCCAGACGCTCGTCGGTCAGCGCGATCCCGCCGGTTCGCTCCACCGTGCCTGCAAAGGCCGGCAGCAGCCCGGCGATGACTCGCAACAGGCTGGACTTGCCCACGCCATTGGGACCGGTCAGCAACGCGCCGCCCCCCGCCGTCAGCGACAAATCAACGTCCCGGAACAGCATCCGCCCCCCGCGCAAACAGGCCAGCCCGTGCAGGCGCAGCGCCGCCCCGCTCATGAGGCGACCATATCCTCCAGCACATGCATATCGATGTCGGACAGGCCGAAATGATGGCCGATCTCATGCACCACAACATGGGTGATGAGCGCGTCGAGCGGCACGCCGGTTTCGACCCATTCGTCGAGCAGCGGGCGGCGGAACAGATGTACGGTCGGGGGCACGTCCCCGGTCTGCGCCTCCTGGCCCACCGGACGGCCGCTATACAGGCCGGTCAGGCCGAACGGGTCGTCAATCTCCATTTCCTTCAAGATGTCGGCTGGCGCGAACTCCTCCACGAACAGCACGACATCGGACAGATGCGCGTTGAACGGGTCGGGCAGGCGACTGAGCGCCTCCAGCGCGAGCGTCTCGATCTCCTGGGGGGTCGGGGCGAAGCGGAGCGGTTGACCGGGGTGCGACATGCCTGCCACATAACCCAAGGCATTTCAGGCCCCAAGGCATTTCATGAGGATAGGGACATGATTGGCAAACTGAGCGAAGAGGATCGCGCCGTCGCGCTGGCCGACCTGCCGCAATGGACCAGCGTGGCGGAGCCGGAAGGCATATCGCGCCGCTTCACCTTCACCGATTTCGTCGGCGCCTTCGGCTTCATGACGCGGGTCGCGATACTGGCCGAAAAGGCGGATCATCATCCCGAATGGTCGAATGTCTATAACAGGGTGGACATTCTTCTCACCACCCATGACGCGGGCGGCCTGTCACAACGCGACATCGACCTCGCCCATGCGATCGACGCGCTGGCGGATTGAGCATTCAGTAGTTGGAGACGCCCTCGATCCGGTCCTCATAACCCCGCAAGGCCGCCGTCACAGACCGATCGCCCGCATAGCGCCGCCGCAGCATCGCCAGCTTCGCGTCGGTGCCGCTGCACAATTCGGCGATATTTTCGGCGATATAGGCGCGCCGTTCGGCGTCATGGGGTTCTTCGCCACGAAAATGGTCACATCCGTCGCGGCCCACCATGAAGCTGGTGACTTCCTGCGGAAAGGGCAGCGCCGACCCGCCATCGTCGGACGGCGGCAGGTCCA
This sequence comes from Sphingobium sp. AntQ-1, assembly GCF_028538045.1. Classification (NCBI taxonomy): domain Bacteria; kingdom Pseudomonadati; phylum Pseudomonadota; class Alphaproteobacteria; order Sphingomonadales; family Sphingobiaceae; genus Sphingobium; species Sphingobium sp. AntQ-1. Next base: position 1,041,591 of record NZ_CP117158.1, on the reverse strand, counting down.
GCGCGTTGCGCGGCGCCGGTTGCGCGCGCACGGTTACGACCGGTAACGCCTTCACCGGCGCGATGACGGGTTCGACGGGGGGCTGCAGGGGGGCGGCTTCTGGTTCGATCGAGGCGACGGTGGCGACTGGCTGCGACGAGCGATTGTCGGCCTGCGCATTGTCGGCGGACGAGCCGCGACAACCGGCGACCAAGGCCAGCATCAGCACCACAGGAACCAGACCCAAACGCCCGCTCACCCGATCTCCTCCCGCAAGCTGGCGATCAAATCGGCTACATGGGGCAGCCGCGACTCTTCTTCGTCCAGGATCGCCAGAAACGCGGCCCGCCTATAGTCGGCCAGAGCGTCGGGCGAAAGGCGGGTTGCTGCGGGCATTGCCGAAATCACGATGTCCAGAAGCCGCTCGGCGCCGTGCAATCGGCCCCACAGATAGTCATTCTCGCGATAGACCCTGCTAAAGAACGCGCCGAAGTTGTTGAATTCAATGCCCTTGAGTGTGGCGGCCGCGCCACCGCCGCGTATCGCGCCACAATCTTCCGGCGAAATCCGGTCGACTTTCACCGGATCATATTCATCCAGAGTGTCACCCTGGAGCAACGGTAGGGTGGCGATGTCGGTGAAGGGAAAGCCCAGATAGGCGAGCAGCATCGTCCGCCGCCCCGTCTTGGGCAGCGCCGCGAAGGCGTCCGCCAGCATCTGGTCGGCCGCCTCGTCCCGCGCCTTCAACCCCCACGCCTGTGCCACCGCCGCCAGCGCGGCGGCGGCATCGGTCGACACCGCCTTGGCCGCCGCGGCGACGTCGGGGCCATGAAAGTCGCTATCCTCGCATTCGGCATAGAGCGTCAGCGCGCCATAGATGGCGTCGTGCATCCCCTGCACCGCAGGATCGTCGGCCTGCGCGTCCAGTTCCAGCGTGTCGGCCAGTCGCCGCGCCAGATAGCGCAGGCGGCGGATGCGAAAGGCCAGGTCGTGGGCGCGGAAGAAGGCGACCGGGGCGGAGGCCGAACCGCTCTCAGCGCTCAACTGGTCGGCGCCATCCTTGCGGATATCGGCCCAGATCGCCTGGCGATAGCTTTCGCGCATCATGGCGCTGTCTTCGCCGCTCAGGCGGAACAGCAGCGCGCAGAGCGATTCGACAATGCCCGACAATTTCAGGTGCCCATAGGCCGGATAGGCGAAGCCCGCCGCGCTCGCCGCCCGCTGCTGCGCCTTGGCGCGCCAGGCGGACAGGCGCGTGGGCGTCGGCCGGTCCAGGAACAGCATCTTGCCGATCGCGCTCTCCACCTCCGCCTCGATGCCGGGACGCAGCGCGTCCAATATCCGCCGCATCCGCCGGATGCGCGTGCTGTGCCGGTCGATAGCCTCCAGATTGTCGCGGATCGGCTGTTCGCGCGGAATGTCCGACAGCGCGCCGAAAATGGTGCGGAAGAAGCCGGGCAGGGGCGTGTCCGCCCCGGTCGGCGCCTCCTGCTGCTCGCCTTCCTTGTTCAAGCGGATGGATCGGTGCCCCGGCTTGGGATCGATATAGACGAAGCGTCGGTCGACTTCACGGCGCGAGGGCCGGTTGCGCAACGCACCGATCGCCTGCGCGAAGGGGGCGTTGGCCAGCACCGATCCGTCGATCAGCACCGCGTCCTCGGCCGTACCGCGCGCCGCATGGCGGGGCAGGGCGCGGCCCAGAAAGGCGTCGCGCGTCGGCCAGGCGCGATGGCGGCGCTTCAACACCCGGTCCAGTTCGCGCACGGTGAAGGGCGGGAAGGCGCCGGGGAAGCTGGCGGTCGCGCGCGCCGCGAACACCAGTTCGGCCGGATCGGCGAACGGTCGCTCCCCGCGTCCGCGCGCCTTGAAGCCGATCGACAGCCGATGCTCGGTCTCGATCACCTGCGGCGGGCTGTTGAGGTTCAGGCTTTGCGGATGCCCCTCGAAATCGGTGACGGTGACGAACAGGTCCAGCGGATGCCCGTCGGGTAGCAGCGGCGGACCATTGCCGGTCGCCGCCATCGCGTCAAAGGCGTCGACCAACATGGTGGAGAATATCTCCCCGCCAAAGGGTGGCTCGAACCAGCGCGACCGGATGAAGCGGGAGAGTTTCATCCGCACTTCTTCGCGCGTGTCCGGGGCCACGGTGCGCTCCACCGCATCGCCTGGCCGCCGCGCCGCCATCCAGACCAGGGGCGTCGCCCAGAATTTGGTCATGGCGCGGGCCGGGCGCGCGTCGGGGTCCAGCAGCCGGTCGACATCGGCATTGTCCAGCCACATGCGTGTCAGCGGCTCCAGCGACTGGCCCGTCTCGATCGCCTGCGCCAGGAAGATGCCGTTGATCCCGCCCGCGCTGGCGCCCGCGATGATGTCCGGCATCACGCGCAGCCGCACGCCGCTGGCCGCCTCCATCGCCGCCAGCGCCTGGGCATAGACCGCCTCGCTGCCGCCGCCGTCGCCCGGCGCGCCCTCATGAAAGGCGCGGCTGGCGCGCGCCAGATGCCACACCTCCTTGGTGATGCCATGCATGTAGATCGCCAGGCTGATGCCGCCGTAGCAGACCAGCGCCAAGCGCAATTCCCGCTCCTTCATGGGGGGAACGTCGCAGAGGGCGGGGGACTTGTCGAGACTGACAAGTCAAAACAACGGAGGCAGCGGCTACCCAACCGAAAACTCCGCCCAGATCGGCAGATGGTCCGACGCCTTCCTCGCCGCACCGCTTTCATGGACGCCGCAATCCTTGAGCGTCAGCTTGCCGCAATGCATGATCCGGTCGAGCCGCGCCACCGGCCGCCGCGCATGGAAGCTCCGGCCGCAGGGCGCGAAACTATAGTGCCGCGCAAAGTCGGCCAGGCAGCCACGCCCCGCGCTCCATTCATTCAAGTCGCCCATCAGCACCGTGGGCATCGCCGCGCCCTGAGCCGCGGCATGGATCACCGCGGCGGCCTGCTTGCGTCGCCACAGTCCCGACAGGTCGAGATGCATCCCGAACACGCGCACGCTCGCGCCGCCCGTCGTCACCTCCGCCATGGTCGCGCCGCGCGGCTCCAGATAGGGCAGGTGCAGCACGTCATGCGCGCCCAGTTCGGCGCTCTTGCGCACCAACAGCGCATTGCCGTGCCAGCCCATCGAATCGGCCTGCACGTCCAGCGGCACCGCTTTATAGTCGCTCTGGCTGTCCATCAGCCGTGGCGGGATCGCCGCCGACCGCACGCCGAAACGCCGGTCGGCCTCCTGCAAAGCGATAATATCGGCGTCGACTTCCGCCAGCACCTCCAGCACCCGTTCGGGCATCCGCCGCCGGTCGGTGCCGATGGCCTTGCGGATATTATAGCTCGCGACGCGAATAGTTTTCATGGCCGTAACAATGCGCCAGCGCGCCGGATGTTTCCAGCGGCGCGATCGATGTTCTTGCATTGTTCGCACTTGCCCGCCATATCGTGACCATGGCTAAGGCAAAGCGCAAATTCGTCTGTCAGCAATGCGGCGCCGTCGCGGCCCGCTGGCAGGGCCAGTGCGAGGATTGCGGCGAGTGGAACAGCATCGTCGAGGAAGCGGCCGAAACCGTCTTCTCCTCGCGCCACGATCTGCAAAATGGCGGCCGCGCGATCGCGCTGATCGGCCTCGACAGCAAGGTCGAACTGCCGCCGCGCACCAGCACCGGCATCGCGGAGTTCGACCGGGCGCTGGGCGGCGGTATCGTCGCGGGCTCCGCGACGCTGATCGGCGGTGATCCGGGCATCGGCAAATCGACCCTGCTGTTGCAGGCAGCGGCGCGGGTCGCCGCGCGCGGTCTATCGGTGGCCTATATCAGCGGCGAGGAAGCGACCGACCAGGTCCGCTTGCGCGCGCAGCGACTGGGCCTGGGCAATGCGCCGGTCATGCTCGCCAGCGCGACGTCGGTGCGCGACATCCTGACGACCCTGAGCGAAGGGCCGCCGCCCGCCCTGCTGGTGATCGATTCGATCCAGACCATGCATAGCGACCTGATCGAGGGCGCGCCGGGCACCGTCAGCCAGGTCCGGGCCTCGTCCCAGGAACTCATCAAATTCGCCAAGCAGCGCGGCACCGCGCTGATCCTGGTTGGCCATGTGACCAAGGATGGCAGCATCGCCGGCCCGCGCGTACTGGAACATATGGTCGACACCGTGCTGGCGTTCGAAGGGGAGCGCAGTCACCAATATCGCATCCTGCGCGCGATCAAGAACCGCTTCGGCGGCACGGACGAGATTGGCGTCTTCGCCATGGTGGCCGAGGGGCTGGAGGAAGTCGCCAACCCCTCGGCCCTGTTCCTGACCCAGCGCGACGAGACGGTGACGGGCGCGACCGTCTTTCCCGCGCTGGAAGGGACGCGGCCGGTGCTGGTCGAAATCCAGGCGCTGGTCGTGCGCCTGTCGAGCGGCGCCACGCCCCGGCGTGCGGTGGTCGGCTGGGACAGCGGGCGGCTGGCCATGGTGCTGGCCGTGCTGGAGGCGCGCTGCGGCCTCAGCTTCTCGACCTGCGAAGTCTATCTGAACGTCGCGGGCGGCTATCGCCTGTCCGATCCCGCCGCGGACTTGGCCGTCGCCGCCGCTCTGGTGTCGGCCCTGTCGGAAAAGCCGTTGCCGTCGGACGTTATCCTGTTCGGCGAGATTGCGCTATCGAGCGAAATCCGCCCTGTCGCCCATGCCCCGCTGCGGCTGCGCGAAGCGGCCAAGCTCGGCTTCAACCGCGCTTTCCTCCCCGCCGCCGCGGCCGACGGGGTGAAGGGAATCGCGGTCAGTGGTTTCCGTACCCTCGCGCAGCTTGTTGACCAGATGCTGGGACGCGGATAGCCACGCTGGCAATGAACGCCATCGACATATCCGTCCTGCTCGCCATCGGGGGTTGCGCCGTGCTGGGCCTCATGCGTGGTTTCGTGCTGGAAACCCTCTCGCTCATCGCCTGGGTGCTGGCGATCTTCTGCATCCGCCTGTTCCACGCCTCCGTCGCCGAAGTGCTGACGCCCTTTGTTGGCGCCCCCAGCGGGGCGGCGATCCTGGCGCTGGTGCTGGTGTTCGGCGTCACTTTCGGCGCGGGCAAGATGATCGCCCACGCCATCGGCCGCCGAACCCGCCAATCGGTGCTGGGACCGGTCGACCGGGTGCTGGGCGGCGGCTTCGGCGCGGTCAAAGGGCTGATCGGCGCGACCCTGCTCTTTCTCGCCTTCAGCCTGGTCTATGACACATTCTACGGCAGCGGCGCGCGCCGCCCCGACTGGCTGTCGGACGCCCGCACCTACCCGCTGCTCAACGCCAGCGGCCAGGCGATCAGCGAATTTCTGGCGGAACAGCGGGCGAAGAAGCCTGCGATGGAAAACCAGTAACCTCCGTTCGGTTACAGCCACCCCTTCTCCCGATAGGCCGCCACCGTCGCCGTCAACCCATCCTGCGTCTTCACTTGCGGCAACCATAGCCGCTTGGGCGGCTGCTTGCGCTTGGCGACGACCCAGTCGGGATGGCAGAAATAATCGACCCGATCCGGCGTCAGCTTGGCCTTTTTACCGCGCACCATCCGGTCGGTCCGCGCCGCGATGTTCAGCAGCCATCCCGGCGTGGCGAAGGTCCGCACCGTCCGCCCTACAGCCTGGCCGATCGCGGCCCCGAAATCCTGATGATCCCAGCCGCCCGGCGTGCCGTCATCCACCTCATAAGTGCGCGTCAGGCTGTTCTCGCGCTCCTGCGTCAACGCCAGCAACAGCGCCGCCAGATCGCGCACATGGATCACCGACAAGCGCCCGCCCGGCGGCAGCAGCATGATGCCGCGCTTGGCCATGCGGAAAAGCTCCAGCATTTCCTTGTCGCCCGGCCCGTAAATCGCTGGCGGGCGGACGATCGTCCAATCCAGCCCGCTCGCCTTCACATGCTTCTCGGCCAGTTCCTTGGACCATCCATAGTCGGACAGGCCCGGCTCGCGCGCCGCCAGCGATGACACATGGATCAGCCTCTTGATCCCGCGTTTCCGCATCGCATCGACCACCGCCATCGTGCCGCGCGCATTGCCCGCCTCAAAACCCTCGCGGTCGGGCGCGTTCACCACGCCTGCGATATGGATCACCGCATCGGCGTCGCGCACCAGCGCATCGAGCGCGGCGGCATCGTCCAGCGACCCATGCACCCATTTCAGCTTCGCGCGCGGCGGCTGCGCCCGGCGGGTCAGCGCATTGACGCGCAGTCCGTCCGCCAACGCCTGCTCCAAAGTCTCGGCGCCGACGAACCCCGTCGCGCCCGTCATGGCGATCCGCATCTGCTGCATGTCTCTCAGACCATCGCCATATGGTCGCGATGGACCAGCACCGATCGCGGCATTTCACCCAGCAGCGCAGCGATATCCTCGCTGCGCTTGCCCGCGATCTTCACGGCGGCCTCGCTGTCATATTCGATCAGCCCGCGCGCGATCACCCGGCCGTCCTGCGCGACGATGTCGACCACGTCGCCGCGATCGAATACGCCTTCGACACTGGCGACGCCAGCGGGCAGCAGGCTGTTGCCCTTGTCCAACGCCTTTTCCGCGCCTGCATCGACGATGATCCGCCCGCGCGTGGTCAACCGACCGGCCAGCCAGCCCTTGCGCGCGCCTTTTCCTTGGGCGGCCAGGAAGATCGACCCTTTGCCGCCACCTGCCCAATGCGACAGCGGCGCGTCGACCTTGCCCGAAATGATCGCCAGATGCGCGCCCGCGCCGGTCGCGATCCGCGCCGCCTGGATTTTCGACACCATGCCGCCCGACCCCATGCCGGACGCCGACCCGTCGTCGGCCATAGCCGCGATCCGCGCGTCGATCGTCTCTATCGTCTCTATCAGCATGGCGCTGGCATCGGCGTGCGGGTTGGCGGTGTAAAGCCCATCAACATCGGAAAGCAGCACAACCGCGTCAGCCCGTGCCGCCTGTCCGATGCGCGCCGCCAGCCGGTCATTGTCGCCGAAGCGGATTTCGGCCGTCGCCACGCTGTCATTCTCATTGACCACCGGCACGACATTGAGCGCCATCAGCCGTTCCAGCGTGGCTGATGCATTCAGGTATCGGCGGCGATTTTCCAGGTCGTCCAGCGTCACCAGCATTTGGGCTGCGGTGATGCCCTTTTCGTCGAGCAGGCTGGCCCAGCATTGCGAGAGGGCGATCTGCCCCGTCGCCGCCGCGGCCTGCGCATCCTCCAACGACCCGCGCCCGCCCTTGGGCAGCTTCAGCCGCCGCGCGCCCAGCGCGATCGCGCCCGACGACACGATGATGACCTGCTGCCCCGCCGCGCGACGCACCGCGACATCGGCGACCAGCGTGCGCAGCCAGTCCACCCGCACCGCGCCCGCCGGATCGACGAGTAGCGCGGAGCCGATCTTGACGACCAGGCGGCGGACGAGGGCAGGGGGGAAACCGGAGAAGGCGTTCATGGCGGTCTAAAACAACATCCGTTCGGTTCGAGCTTGTCGAGAACCCTCGCGCATGGTTCTCGACAGGCTCGAACCAAAAGGAGGTAGGGCTATGGCGCCGTCAGATCGGCGACCATGTCCCGTCGCCCTCGTCCGCGCCCTCGCTTTCCGCGTCGCGCGCATCCTCGTCCATTACCAGCAGCACCGCGTCGAGCAGCGCGCCCACGCCCTCGCCGGTCGCGCCGGAGATGATGAACACGTCCTCGACGCCCGCCTCGTCACGCAGTTGGCCGGCAATATCCTCCATCAGCTCCTGCCCCAGCAGGTCGCCCTTGTTGAGCACGACGATCTGCGGCTTCTCGTCCAGCCCCTCGCCATAAGCGGCCAATTCCTCGGTGACGATATGAAAGGCCTCGATCGGATCGTCGGTGGTCGCGTCGATCAGGTGCAGCAGCACGCGGCACCGCTCGATATGCCCCAGGAAGCGATCGCCGATGCCCACGCCCTCGGCTGCGCCGGCGATCAGGCCGGGAATATCCGCCAGCACGAACTCGCGGTCGCGGTGCAACACCACGCCCAGTTGCGGCTTGGTGGTGGTGAAAGCATAGGCGCCGACCTTCGCCTTGGTGTTGGTCACCTGATTGATGAGCGTAGACTTGCCCGCATTCGGCATCCCCACCAGCCCGACATCGGCCAGCAGCTTCAGCCGCAGCCACACCCACATTTCCTGCCCCGGCCAGCCCGTGCCATGCTGGCGCGGCGCGCGATTGGTGCTGGTCTTGTAGGACATGTTGCCCCGGCCGCCGTCGCCGCCACGCAGGAAGGTGACGCGCTGCCCGACCTCGGTGAAGTCGGCCAGGACGTCCTGGTCCTCATAGTCGCAATTGCCGTCCTCGTCCTCGCTGCCTTCGATCGGCTTGGGGTCGGACAATATCTGGGTGCCGACCGGCACCTTGATGATCAGATCCTTGCCGCCTGCGCCATAGCGGTTCTTGCCCATGCCGGGCGTGCCGCGCTGCGCCTTGAAATGCTGGGTATAGCGGAAGTCGATCAGGGTATTGAGGCCCTGCACCGCTTCGAAGATGATGTCGCCGCCCTTGCCGCCATTGCCGCCGTCGGGACCGCCATATTCCTCATATTTTTCGCGGCGAAAACTGACCGCGCCGGGGCCGCCCCAGCCGGATTTGATATAGATTTTGGCTTGATCGAGAAAATGCATGGGCGGCCCATAACCGCAAAAGGGGAAAAGTTAAACCTTGGCCTGCGCCGCTATGGCAGCAGCCTCCTGCATCAGCGCGAAAGTCAGGCTGCGCGTGGCGATTTCGCGCGCTTTTTCGCGCGGCAGGGCAAGCGCGGCGGCCATCGCGCCGCCCAGCTGCGAATCGCCCAGCGCCAGCAGCACCAGCATCAGCGTATTGTCCCGGATCAGTTCGGCCAGATGCGGGGTCAGCGCGCTCGCCGCCAGCTTGTCGACCAGCCGGTGGATCGCCTCCACCACCGGGTCCAACGCATCCTCATTGCCTGACGCCAGCATCCAGCTCGCCAGCGCGCCTGCGCCTTCCCGATCGAACGCATCGAAGGTCATGTCGACGATCGTGCGCGGGCTGACCTCGCCGCGCCGCGCCGCGTCCACCGCCTCGCCGATCTTGGCGGTGATCGTGTCGGCCAGATGCGCCGCCAGCGCCTTCTGCAATCCCGCCGCCGATCCGAAATGGTGCAGCAGATTGGCGTGCGTCCGTCCGACCCGCCCCGCCACGGCCTTCAGCGTCACCGCCTGCGGACCCGCCTCGATCAGCAGGTCGCGGGCCGCCTCCACGGCGATGAGGCGGCTTTCATCCGGGCTGAGGCGCGCGCGTTTTATTGACATGATTGTAAGCAACTCTTATTTACATCAATGTAAGTAACGACCGGAGACATCCCCATGACCCCGACCGACCTCACCATCACGCCGCGCGACCGCCGTTTCGGGCGAGACCGTGCAACAGCGCGACATTGGCTGAACGGCGACCCGATCGCCACGGCTTTCTTCAATGCGCTGTCGATCACCTTCCCGCGCGGCGAAGCCTTTTTCATCGAGAGCGTCCGCGCTTTCCGCGACGGCGTGCCCGACAGGCTGGCGGGCGAGATCGCCGCCTTCACCAAGCAGGAAGTCGTCCACAGCCGCGAACATATCGCCTTCAACCGGCAGGTGACCGACCATGGCTATGACGTATCCCGCCTCGACGCCGATGTGACGATGGTGCTGGACTTGGCCAAACAGCGCCCGCCGATCGCCAGCCTGGCCGCGACCATGGCGCTGGAGCATTTCACCGCCATCCTCGCCCATGAACTGCTTCGCGACCCGCGCCATCTCGACGGCGCCGACCCGGAGAGCGCGGCGCTGTGGCGCTGGCACGCGATCGAGGAGATCGAGCATAAGGGCGTGGCGCACGACACCTGGGTCCATGCCACGCGCGACTGGAGCCGCGTCAAACGCTGGTGGGTCAAGACGGCGATGATGCTGGTCGTGACCAGGCATTTCCTCCACCACCGCGCTCGCGGGATGATGGACCTGTTGCGGCAGGACGGCATTACCGGGCGACGCGCCTGGGGCGGGCTGCTGCGCTATGCGCTGGTGCGGCCCGGTATCGTGCGCCGGGTCGTGCGGCCGTGGCTGGGCTATTTCCTGCCCGGCTTCCATCCGTGGGCGATCGACGACCGCGCGCTCATCGCTCTCGCCGACAGCCCCTACGCCAATGCGCAGCCGGACGGCGCATTGCCTTCGACCGCTTGACCGGACGCGGGCAGGGGGCTCTTATCGGCGCATGACCGATGCCCCCACACTCGAAGCCACCCGCCTGATCCTCCGCCCCCACAGGGTCGAGGATTATGACGCCTGCCGCGCGCTCTGGGCCGACCCGGCCGTCGTGCGCCACATTGGCGGCGTCCCGCTCGACAGCCAGGCGGTCTGGTTCCGCATCCTGCGCTATGCCGGCATGTGGTCGCTGCTCGGCTATGGCATGTGGGTGATCGAGGAGCGCGACAGCGGCGCCTTCCTGGGGGAAGCGGGCCTGCTGAACGCCGAAAGGGGCCTTGCCGAACTGGAGGGCGTGCCGGAAGCCGGCTGGGTGCTCGGTCCGCCAGCCTGGGGCAGGGGGATCGCCACCGAAGCGATGCAGGCGATCCTCGCCTGGAGCGACGCCAATCTGGAAGCGCCGTCTATCCGCTGCATCATCGATCCCGGCAATATGGCCTCGATCAAGGTCGCCGAGAAACTGGGTTTCCAGATGCTGACCGACACCGAACTGGGCGGGAAGCCGACGCGGCTGTTCGATCGACCTAAAGCGAATCCCCTATAAAGGGAGGCGCCCAATCAGGCCGCCATCGGCACCACTGCATCGCGGTACAGGTCCATGGCCGGGTCATTATCCTGCCGCCCCGCATCGCCTTCCTCGAACAACAGGCAATCGACCATAGCGTCGCGGCCCAGGCTGTAGCGCCGCGCGGTCTGCCCGGTGAAGCGGAAGCCCAGCTTGCGCAGGACGTTGCCCGACGCGCGATTGTCGGCGAAATGGCTGGCGCGGATGGCGCGGACGCCGTTGGCGCGCGCCATGCCCAGCACGGCGCGGGCGGCCTCGGTGGCAAAGCCCAGGCCCCAATAGGGACGGGCGATCCAATAGCCCAGTTCCGGCGCGCCATCCTCGTCCAGATGCACGCCGCATCCGCCGACCAGGCGCGGCGCGCCCTGGGTGCGGGTGAAGGCCAGCAGGCGCGGCAGGTGCGGATGCTGCGGCAGGGCCAGAAACGCCTGCGCGTCGTCCAGTCCATAGGGGCTGGGCGCGCGCGACAGGTTGCGCAGAATCGCCGGGTCGTTGATCGTCTGGGCCAGCGTGGCGGCATCTTCCATCCAGCCCGGACGCAGGAGCAGGCGGGGGGTACGGGCAAACATTCTCGTCTCTCCTCTTGTCTGCGCCCTTAGCCGCCAATCATGACGACTTCGCGACGCGCGGTTCTGGATGAATCCCCGCCCGCAAGACGCGCGAGAAGACGTGGAGTTCCAGAGGCTTGAGGGAAATCGGAAGAGAAATGCACCCTTGTCTGTCAGCATCGTTCCGGCAAGGAACGGGCAACGGAAAAGGGGCGCTCCCATGAAAGGAGCGCCCCTTGTTTCCCTCGAAAACCGGCAGTTGCTGTCAAAGCCCTACCGGGAGGATCGCCCCTATTGCGGGGGACGATCCGTCATCGATCGTCCGTTATTCGGCCGCCTGGGCCAGTGCATCGACCGACACATATTTGCGGCCAAGCTTGCCGGTGTGGAATACCACGCGGCCTTCGTTCAGCGCGAACAGCGTGTGGTCCTTGCCGATGCCGACATTGCGGCCCGGATAGACGCGCGTGCCGCGCTGGCGAATGATGATGTTGCCGCCGATCACTTCCTGACCGCCGAACTTCTTCACGCCAAGGCGCTTCGACTCAGAATCGCGACCGTTGCGCGACGAACCGCCAGCTTTTTTATGTGCCATTGTCTAAACTCCTGGAATATCTGGCCGGAAGCGATCAGGCTTCGGCAGCAGCCGGCGCTGCGTCTTGGGTCTTGGCGGCGGCCTTGTCGGCCTTCTTGCTTTCGCCGCCGATCGACAGGATGCGCAGGATCGTGTGATTCTGGCGATGGCCGTTCTTGCGGCGATAATTGTGACGGCGACGCTTCTTGAAGACGATGACCTTCTCGCCCTTCGCCTGCGCGATGATTTCCGCCGCAACGGTCAACTTGGCTACGTCCTTCAGGTCGCCGCCTTCGCCGGCCAGCAGGACATCGCCCAGCGTCACCTGGTCGCCGGCTTCGCCAGCCATCTTTTCAACGACGATCTTGTCTCCGGCGGCGACGCGATACTGCTTGCCGCCTGTGCGCACGATAGCGAACATGGCTTGTCTCTTCTCGTTCAAATCTGCTTTACGCAGCTCACCAAAGACATGACGCCTTAGCCGACCCGCGCGGGAATGTGGCCCGTTAGTGGAATGACTCGCACCTGTCAACCGATGGCGGCGCAGGATGGGGGTGGTTTTACCGCGTCACCAGGCCTATCTTGGCGGCGAACAAGGGATAGCGACTATATATGCGGCACGCCATGGGGCAGGGATGGAATGGGAAGGTCGCGATCCTGCGCCTGACTGTCCTGATCGCCTTGTGGACGCTGATTCTGGTGACTTTATTGTCCGCGCTGGCGCCGCTGGGGCCACCGCTCAGCCGCGCCACGGGATCGGCTTTCAATCCCGCCACCACTGACGTCGTGCTCAAGGCGCGCGCCCAGGCCGCCGCGCAGTTAGTCGCTGCGCCGCGCCCCGATGGCGACGGCGCGCCGCCCCTGATTCTCGCTCTCGCCCTCGCGATCATCCTGCTGGCCGGCCTTCACGTTAGGCGGATCGCTTCCGCCGCTCGTCCTTCCCAAAATCCCCGTTCCTTCGCCCCGGCGCGCACCCGTCGCGCCCGTGCGCCGCCTGCCGCTTCCTGACGATTCGCGTCTTCGCCCGCACCTTGCGGGCATTCGTCGGAAGAAGGAGCATCCCATGGCTCGCAGGAAAGCACGGCGCACCCGTCGCCGCCCGCCCTGGTGGTTCATGCCCGCCGTCATGTCCGGTCTGGCCGTCGCCGCCGCAGGTCTGTCCGCGGTGATGATGACCGTCCTAGAATAATAATGTTAGACTGTACGACGGCGCGGCCCATAGCGCGCCGTCGGCAGCCGCATATCGAAAGCCACCCATGCCCCATCACACGCCCCTGATCGGCACTATCGTCGCCGGTCTCGTCGTCGCCTTCATCATGGGCGCTATCGCCCATCGCCTCAAACTCTCGCCGCTGGTCGGCTACCTCGTCGCCGGCATCATGGTCGGCCCCTTCACCCCCGGCTTCGTCGCCGATGCGGGCCTCGCCAACGAACTGGCCGAAATCGGCGTCATCCTGCTGATGTTCGGCGTCGGCCTGCATTTTTCGCTCAAGGATCTTCTTTCGGTCAAGAATATCGCGGTGCCCGGCGCGCTGGTGCAGATCGCGGTGGCCACCCTGCTCGGCATGGGCCTCTCTCACCTCATGGGCTGGCCGCTGATGGGTGGGATCGTCTTTGGCCTTGCGCTCTCGGTCGCCAGCACCGTCGTCCTGCTGCGCGCCCTCCAGGGCGGCGACCTGGTCGAAACGCGGCGCGGCCGCGTCGCGGTCGGCTGGCTGATCGTGGAGGATCTGGTGATGGTCCTGGCGCTCGTCCTGCTGCCCGCGCTCGCCAACGTCATCAACAGCGCCGACGCGGGCGGGGGCGCGGGGGCATTGATCGCGCCGCTGGTCGGCACCCTGCTCAAGGTCGCGGGCTTCGTCGCGCTGATGCTGGTGGTGGGCCGCCGCGTCATCCCCTGGGCGCTGCACTGGGTCGTCCACACCGGATCGCGCGAACTGTTCCGCCTCGCGGTCCTGGCGATCGCGCTGGGCGTGGCGTTCGGCGCGGCCTATGCGTTCGACGTGTCGTTCGCGCTGGGCGCCTTCTTCGCCGGCATGATCCTGGGCGAAACGCCCCTGAGCCGCCGCGCGACGGAGGAAACGCTCCCCCTGCGCGACGCCTTCGCCGTGCTGTTCTTCGTGTCGGTGGGCATGTTGTTCAATCCCGCCGTCCTGTGGGAACAGCCGCTGCCGCTGCTGGCCACCGTCGCGATCATCGTCGTGGGCAAATCGATCGCCGCCTATGCCATCGTCCGCCTGTTCCGCTATCCCAACGACACAGCGCTCACCATCGCGGTCAGCCTGGCGCAGATCGGCGAATTTTCCTTCATCCTCGCCTCGCTCGGCACCGGGCTTGGCGTCCTCCCGGCCGACGCGCGCGACCTGATCCTGGCCGGCGCGATCGTGTCGATCTTCCTCAATCCCATCCTCTTCTCGCTGGTCGTGCGCGACCGCAAGCAGGAGGAGGTGGACGATGAAGCCGCACGGGTCGCTGCGGCCCGGCCCGCGGTCGGCCATATCATACTCATCGGCTATGGCCGTGTGGGCAAGCTGATCGCGCTTGGCCTCACCCGGCGCGACATCCCCTTCATCGTGATAGAGGATGACCCGGAGAAGGCGGATGAGGCGCAGGAGGCCGGCCTGTCCGTCGTGCGCGGCAATGCGCTGGAGGACCGCCATCTCAACGCCGCCGGCGTGACCAAGGCGCGCCGCCTGCTGATCGCGGTGCCCGAAGGCTTTGAGGGCGGGGCGATCCACGAACATGCCCGCCACCTCAATCCTGATCTGGATGTCGTCGCCCGCGCGCACAGCGATGCGGAGGTCGACTATCTTCAGGGGCTGGGCGTCCCCCATGTCGTGATGGGCGAACGTGAACTGGCCAACCGGATGCTGGCGCTGTGCGGCGCGGCCTAATCCAGTGAAGCCAGGAACCGCGCCGCCTGCGCCCGCGTGGCGGCGCGGACCTGCTCGTCCATCCGCGCCCAGTTGCGGTATGGCATGGCGAGCCGGACATTGCGTCCCAGCGCACTCTCGTTACGCGCCAGGAAATCCCAGTAGAGCGCATTGAACGGACAGGCATCTTCGCCAATCCGCTGCTTCACGTCATAGCGGCATGTGCCGCAATAATCCGACATCCTGTTGATATACGCGCCGCCCGCCGCATAGGGCTTCGATCCCAGCAGGCCGCCGTCGGCAAACTGGCTCATGCCGATCGTATTGGGCAGCTCGACCCATTCATAGGCGTCGGCATAGACTTCCAGATACCAGACATGCACCTGATGCGGGTCGATCCCCGCCAGCAGCGCGAAATTGCCGGTGATCATCAGCCGCTGGATATGATGGGCATAGGCATGGTCGATCGTCTGTCCGATCGCCTGTGCCATGCAGTGCATGTCCGTCTCGCCGGTCCAGTAGAAGCCGGGCAGGGGCCGTGTGGCGCCCAGCGCGTTGCGCCGCGCATAGTCCGGTCCCTCATGCCAATAGACGCCGCGCACATATTCGCGCCAGCCGATGATCTGGCGGATGAATCCCTCGGCGCAATTGAGCGGCGCCTTGCCCGCCCGATAGCGCGCTTCGACCGCGCGGCACAGCGCCAGCGGATCGAGCAATCCGACATTGATATAGGGCGACAGGATCGCGTGCCACAGGAACGGCTCATCGGTCAGCATCGCGTCCTGATAGTCGCCAAAATGCGGCAGCGCCTCATCCAGGAAGCGCCGCTGTTGCCGCATCGCGTCCTCATGCGTCACCGCGAAATGGAAATGGTCTAGGCTGCCGATATGATCGGCGAAGCGATCCGCGACGATTCCCAGCACATCGCGCGTGATCGCATCGGGACGAAAGCGGATCGGCTGCGGCATCAGCAGGTCGCGCTGCGGCGGGGGCTTGCGATTGTCCGCGTCATAATTCCATTCGCCGCCTTCGGGCTTCCCTTCCGCCGTCATCAGCAGGCCAGTCTTGCGCCGCATGTCGCGATAGAAATATTCCATCCGCAACCGGGTGCGCGCCGCCGCCCATGTGTCGAACGCGCCATGGGAACAGAGGAAGCGATCATCTTCATGCACCGTGACCGGCAGGCCAAAGCGGAGCGCCCAGCCGTCGAGCATCGCCTGCACCCGCCATTCCCCGGCCTCGGTGACATGGATGGCGACTGGTTTGTGGCGTTCAACGGCCCGTGCGACTTCGCCGGTGAAGCTGCCGCTATTGGCGGTATCGTCTAGCTTTACATAATCAACCGTCCATCCCAACGCCCGCAACCGATCGGCATGATGCCGCATGGCGGACAGGATGAAGGCGATCTTGGCCTTGTGATGGCGGACATAGGTGGTTTCGTCCGCCACCTCCATCATCAGCACGACGCTGCGCGCCTTGTCCGCATCTCGTAGCGCGGCGATGTCGGGGGCGAGCTGGTCGCCCAATATGGCAATAAGAACAGGGCCGTCAGTCATGCCCATGGGAATGACTGACGGCCCCGAAAGTGCCTAGCTGTCCGAAAGGATGTCAGCCGCGACTACGCGGCGGCCCCTTGCGCGGGCCACCGGCGCCGGCGCCCTTGAACGGGCGCGGGCTGTGCGGGGCAGCGCCGCCGCGCGAACCGGCGCCCGGACCGCCACGGGGGGGACCGCTGCGGTTGGGCCGTGCGTCGTTGGACGGGCGCAGTTGGCGGCGGTTTTCCCGCGCTTCTTGGCGTGGGGCGCCGTCGACGGGATCGAACATCACGTCCGCGCCTTCGTCACCCGCCTCGCCGGAACGGCGGACGGCCGCCAGGAATTTGGCCGAAATCGCCTTGGGGATTTCGAACATCGTTTCGCTGGTGGTGATGCGGATCGCGCCGATATCGCCGCGCGACACATGGCCACGACGGCAGATCAGCGGCAGGATCCAGCGCGGATCGGCATTCTGGTTCCGGCCGATGTTCATGCGGAACCACTGGGTGTTCTCAAAGCCCGGACGCGGTCCGTCCCGGCGCGCCGGCGCTTCGCTGGCGTCCAGCAGCTCTTCGGGCGCGGGCATGGCGGATCGGGCGCTCTTCACCAGCATCGCGGCGATTTCCTTGGCGCTCTTGGCTTCCAGCAGCTCGGTGCCCAGCGCCCAGTCTGACTCGTCCAGTTCCACCGGGGCCAGCAACTGCGCGCGCAGACGTTCGGCATCCTGCTGGGCGATGGCTTCCTTGCTCGGCGCGGTCGTCCATTCGACCGGGATTTTCGCGCCCTTCAGCATCGATTCGACGCGGCGGCGACGCGGATAGGGCACGATCAGCACGGCCGTCCCCTTCTTGCCCGCGCGGCCGGTGCGGCCCGACCGATGCTGCATCGTCTCGGCGTCGCGCGGCAGCTCGACATGCACCACCAAGGTCAGCGAGGGCAGATCGATGCCGCGTGCGGCGACGTCGGTCGCCACGCACACCCGCGCCCGCTTGTCGCGCAGCGCCTGCAATGCATGGTTGCGTTCATTCTGGCTATGCTCGCCCGACAGCGCCACCACGGCGAAGCCGCGCTCGGTCAGGCTGGCGTGCAGGTGGCGGACATTGTCGCGCGTGGCGCAGAACAGGATCGCCGTCTCCGCCTCATGATAGCGCAGCAGGTTCACCACCGCATTTTCGATGTCGGCGGGGGCCACGGTCATCGCCTGATAGCTGATGTCGCCATGGCCGCGTTCACCGGCGGCCGAGGTGATCTGGAATGCGTCCTTCTGGTAACGGCGGGCCAGCGCCACGATCGGCTTGGGCATGGTCGCCGAAAACAGCAAGGTGCGGCGGCCATCGGGCGTGGCGTCGAGAATGCCTTCCAGATCCTCGCGGAAACCCATGTCGAGCATCTCGTCGGCTTCGTCCAGCACCGCGGTCTTGAGCGCCGACAGGTCGAGCGCGCCGCGCTCCAGATGGTCGCGCAGGCGGCCAGGCGTGCCGACCACGATATGCGCGCCCTGCGCCAGGGCGCGGCGTTCCTTGGCGGCGTCCATACCGCCGACGCAGGTGGCAATGCGGGCGCGGGCGCCGGCATAGAGCCATTCCAGCTCGCGGCTGACCTGCAACGCCAGTTCGCGCGTCGGCGCGATCACCAGCGCCAGCGGCCAGGCGGGCGGGGGCAGGCGATCGGCGTCGCCCAGCAATTCGTTCGCCATGGCCAGACCAAAGGCGACGGTCTTGCCCGAACCGGTCTGCGCCGACACGATCAGGTCGCGGCCGACCGCTTCGTCCTGCGTGACTTCGGCCTGAACCGGGGTCAGCGCTTCATAGCCCTTGGTGGTCAGCGCCTGGGCGAGCAGGGGGTGGAGAGTATCAAATGCCATATTCTTGTTTTTCCATCGGATAAAAAGCGACCCGCCTTCTTCCGACGGATACAACAAGACCTGTGCCTTCCATCCGCAATACGGATGTCCGGGGTGCAAGGTCACACACCCCGATTCTAGGTTGGAAACCAACCTCCGTTGGGGAAGCGCCGATTGACGGCTTCCCCAAATAAGAAAGCCTCCTTCCCGCATTCCCGCGGAAGGAGGCTTGCCTTAACTATATAGCGTAAAAATCAGACCGAGGCGACTTCCGCCACATCGACCTTCACGCCCGGACCCATCGAGGACGACAGGGCGATCTTGCGAACATATTTGCCCTTCGAACCCGACGGCTTGGCCTTGACGATCGCATCGACGAAAGCGTCGAAATTCTTGCGAAGATCTTCGGCGGTGAAGCTCGACTTGCCCAGGCCCGCATGGATGATGCCGGCCTTTTCGACGCGGAATTCGATCTGGCCACCCTTGGCGGCCTTCACGGCTTCGGCGACGTTCGGCGTCACGGTGCCCAGCTTCGGGTTCGGCATCAGGCCCTTGGGGCCAAGCACCTTACCCAGGCGACCGACCAGGCCCATCATGTCCGGCGTCGCGATGACGCGCTGGAAATCGATGTTGCCGGCCTGGATCGATTCCAGCAGGTCTTCGGCGCCCACGATGTCGGCGCCGGCGTCGAGCGCCTGCTGGGCCTTGTCGTTGCGGGCGAACACGGCGACGCGAACGTCCTTGCCGGTGCCGGCGGGCAGGGTGACGACGCCACGGACCATCTGGTCGGCGTGACGCGGGTCGACGCCCAGGTTGATCGCGATTTCGACCGATTCGTCGAACTTGGCTGTCGCGTGGGTCTTGATCAGGCCCAGCGCTTCATCGACGCCATGCAGCTTTTCACGGTCAACTGCGGTGGCCAGAGCCTTCGCCTTCTTGGTCAGCTTTGCCATGGTCTTAGCCCTCCACCACGTCGAGGCCCATCGCGCGAGCGGAGCCTTCGATGATCTTCGTTGCAGCGTCGATGTCGTTCGCGTTCAGATCGACCATCTTGGCCTGCGCGATTTCAGCGAGCTGGGCGCGCGTGATCTTGCCGGCGACGATCTTGCCCGGTTCCTTGGAACCCGACTTCAGGTTGATCGCCTTCTTGATCAGGTAGGTGGCCGGCGGCTGCTTCGTCGTGAAGGTGAAGCTGCGGTCCGCATAGACGGTGATGATGGTCGGCAGCGGGGTGCCCTTTTCCATCTTGTCCGTCGAGGCGTTGAACGCCTTGCAGAATTCCATGATGTTCACACCGCGCTGACCCAGCGCCGGACCGATCGGCGGCGAGGGGTTGGCGGCTCCAGCGGGCACCTGGAGCTTGATATAGCCCGTAATCTTCTTGGCCATTGTCACTCACTCTGTTGCTGGACGCACCCCGAAAGGCGCGCCCGGTTCAAGTTTAGCGGTTCAACCGGGGGCCGAAGCCTCCTCCCGCACAACATTTCCGGTCGCCCGGAAATTTCTGTTCGCGTCCCTGCCGGAGCAAGGCCGCCAAATTCTTACTTCGACAGTTCGACCTGCTCGAAATCCAGCTCGACCGGGGTGGCGCGACCGAAGATCGACACCGACACCTTGACCCGGTTCTTCTCGAAATCCAGTTCCTCGACCACGCCGTTGAAGCTGGCGAAGGGACCGTCCAGCACCTTGACGCTGTCGCCGATTTCGTAATCGACGCTGACCTTGTGCTTGGGCGCGGCTTCGGCTTCCTTGCGGGCGCCGAAATAGCGGGCGGCTTCGGTTTCGCTGATCGCCTGCGGCTTGCCCATCGAACCCAGGAAGCCCGTCACCTTGGGCGTGTTCTTGACCAGGTGATAGATGTCGTCGTTCATCGCCAGCTTGGCGAGGACATAGCCGGGCATGAACTTGCGTTCGACCTGGACCTTCTTTCCGCGCTTGACCTCGGTCACCGTCTCGACAGGCACTTCCACCTGCTCGACCAGTTGAGAGAGGCCCATGCGCTCGGCTTCGGACAGGATCGATTCCTTGACCTTGTTTTCGAAGCCCGAATAGGCGTGGATGATGTACCAGCGCGCCATGTTACCTCTTCAAACTCCCGCCTAGCGATTTCCCTGGAAATCGCGGCAACCAAAAAACCAGTTCGACTTCCTTGGAAATCGCGAAAAACTCAGGCCCGGCCTGCCGCGACGCCCAGCAACCACTGGACGATCGCGCCGAAAAAAGTGTCGATGCCGAAGAAGAACAGGCCCAGCAGCGTCGTCATGATGACGACCATCACGCCAGTCATCATGGTTTCGCGGCCGGTGGGCCACACGATCTTCTTCGCCTCGGTCTGCACCTGATTGACGAATTCGCCGGGGGAAACCTTCGCCATCGCCTGCCTCTGCACGTCTCGAACCAACACCAATTCGCGAAGCAACAGTCCGCCCTCCCGATCCCGCCCTGTCTGGCGTCCGGGGGTGCGGCCACATGCTCCGCGACCAAATTCGCCGGCCTTTACGGCCACGATTTCTTAACCGGCGGACGTTCCGCCCGCCTCGAAATCGCCAAGCGCACTTAGCCGCGAACCCCTGAATTTTCAAGGTTTCGCGGCCAGTTCGCTTGGCAGGAGTGGAGGGACTCGAACCCACGGCATTCGGTTTTGGAGACCGACGCTCTACCAACTGAGCTACACTCCTGCACTGGCCTAGCCAGCGAAGGAGGGCGCTTTAGCGTGGGGAGGACAGGAGGGCAAGCGCGATTATGCCGCTTTTGCGTCTTGCGGCGCGACGCTGGTGTCGGCGCTGGTCTGGCGTTCGGCTTCCGCGTTGATCTGCGCGCCCAGCAACACGATATAGGCCGATACGAAGAGCCATAATTGCAGCACCACCACCGCGCCCAGCGACCCGTAGGTCTTGTTGTAATTGCCGAAGGTGGACACGTAGAAGGACACGCCGAGCGTCGCGACCAGCCAGAATAGCGTCGCCGACACAGAGCCGACGGTCAGCCACTGCCATTGCGCATGGCGTCGGTTGGGGCCGAAGCGGTAGATCAGTCCGAAGATGACGCTGGCCAGCAAACCCGCGCATACCCATGTCGTCGCCTTGATGGCAAACAGCACGCCCGGTCCCCAATTGGTCAGGAAATCCTGCAACAGGCCGATGATCGTCGCCGTGAACACACCCGCCACCACGACCAGCACGGCGGAAAAGGTGATCCCCATCGACGTGCGATAGAAGCGGAAGATGTTGCGCCCTTCCTTCTGCCCATAGACGATGTTGAGCGCCTCCATGATCGCCGACGCCGCCCGCGTCGCGCCATAGACGGCGATCGCCAGCGCCAGCAACAGCCCGAACCCGATGGCGGGTTTTCGGGTACTAACGACGCCCAGCAAC
Source organism: Sphingobium sp. AntQ-1 (assembly GCF_028538045.1). Taxonomy (NCBI): domain Bacteria; kingdom Pseudomonadati; phylum Pseudomonadota; class Alphaproteobacteria; order Sphingomonadales; family Sphingobiaceae; genus Sphingobium; species Sphingobium sp. AntQ-1. The sequence continues at coordinate 1,020,121 of NZ_CP117158.1, read as the reverse complement.
TGGTCGTTGATCAGCCCGGCGGCATCGGCCGGCACCACGGTGATGATGGCTTGCATATGCCGACTGACGATTGCGGGATCGCCGACCAGGCCGTATGTGAGCACCACCGCCGCCAGCAGGGGCGCGATCGACAGAAAAGCGTAATAGGCGACGCCCGCCGCCAGCAGACCGATATGGTTGGCCGACAACGCGGTATAAACGCGCTTCAATATTTCCCACCACGCCCGCGGCGGTATCTTCCACGGCGCATCCACATGCACCTGCTGCGCCACTCTCTGCGTCATCCGTGTCCCCTGCTGGTCTTGAAAGGCAAGCGCGTGAGGGGGAGGGTGGTTCCCTCAACTGGGCTAAAGGAAAAAGCCGCCCTTCATGATCCGCCGCGCGCGGCCCTGGACAGGCAGGCGGTCGAACGGCGTGTTGCCCGCCGCCGCCGCCATCCTGGCCGAATCGACGATCCACGGCGCATCGGGATCGACGAAGATCAGGTCCGCCGCGCTTCCGGCCGCAAAGCCGCCCGCATCGACGCCCAAAATCGTCGCCGGATTGGCCGACAGCAATGTCATCAGCCGGTTGATCGTCACCTGCCCGTCGCGCACCAGGTTGAGCGACAGCGCCAGCAGCGTCTCCGCCCCCGCCATGCCGGGCGAGGCGTCGGCGAAGGGCAGGCGCTTGTCCTCCGGCCCGCGCGGGTCGTGGCTGGATGTGATGACGTCCACCGTCCCGTCGGCCACCGCTGCAAGGCAGGCCTGCCGGTCGCTCTCATCCCGCAGCGGCGGGGAAAGTCGCGCAAAGGTCCGGAAATCTGTCACCGCCTGGTCGTTGAGATAGAGATAGGCCGGGCTGATGCCGCAGGTGACCCTCAGCCCCTCCGCCTTGGCGGCGCGGATGCAATCGAAGCCCGCCTTGGTCGTCACCAGCCGGAAATGGATCGCTGCGCCCGCTTCGCGCGCCAGCATGATGTCGCGCGCGATTCCCATCGCTTCGGCGCAGGCTGGCGCGTGGGGCAGGCCCAGCCGCGTCGCCGTCTCGCCGCTGGTCGCCACCGCCTTTGCCGTCAGCCCGCCATCTTCGGCATGGGCGATGACGGTCAGTCCCAGGCCGCTGGCGTAGGAGAGCACGCGCAGCATCACGCCTGAATCGGCGATCCACTGGCGGCCCGTGCCGACCGCCTTCGCGCCCGCCATCTGCATCAGGCCCATTTCGGCCATTTCGGCGCCCTGCAACCCGCGCGTCGCCGCCGCGATCGGATGGACCCAAAAATCGGGCTTGCCCGCCCGCGTCGCTTCGCGAATGAGGCCCACCTCGTCCAGCGGCGCGCGCTGGTCTGGCATCAGCGCCGCGCGCGTGATCCCGCCGAAATGAAAGGCCGGCTTGTCGGTGGCGAACACGCCCAGATCGATCAGGCCCGGCGCGACCACCAGCCCCTGCGCATCGACCCGCTGCGCGTCGTCCGGCACCGCGACATCGCCCGCCCCGACGATCCGGTCGCCCTCGATCAACACGACGCCGGGCGTCAGCGCGTCACCCGCGGGATCGGCCAGCTTGCCGTTGATGATGGCGATCTTAGTCATGGGCTATGCTCCCAATCCGTTCGCCCTGAGCCTGTCGACGGGCCATTCCTTCCTTTGACCGTTGCGCGCATGAGAAGAGCAGGGCTTCAACAGGTTCAGCCTGAACGGATGCTGGAAACAGGCTCATGCCCATCCCTCCACACCCCGCGCCCTGCGGGTCAGCACGTCTAGGCACGCCATGCGCACTGCCACGCCCATCGCAACCTGTTCGGTGATCGCCGACCGATCGGGATCGTCGGCCACCGAACTGCTGATCTCCACGCCCCGGTTCATCGGCCCCGGATGCATCACCAGCGCGTCGGATTTGGCCAGCGCCAGCCGCTCCGGCGTCAGCCCGTACAGCGCATGATATTCGCGCGGAGAGGGGATGAACGCCCCGTCCATCCGCTCATTCTGCAACCGCAGCATCATCACCACGTCGGCCCCGTCCAGCCCCTCGTCCATCCGCGTAAAGGGCGTCGCCCCCAGCAACTCCACCTCCGGCGGCAACAGCGTCGGCGGCGCCACCGCCCGCACCTGCGCGCCCAGCGCTGCCAGGCACAGCATGTTCGACCGCGCCACCCGGCTATGCAGCACATCGCCGCAGATCGCGACCACCAGCCCCTCGAACCCGCCCTTGCGCCGCCGGATCGTCAGCGCGTCGAGCAGCGCTTGCGTGGGATGCTGGTGCCATCCATCGCCGGCGTTCAGCACCGGACAATCCACCTTGTCCGCAATCAACCGCACCGCGCCCGAACTCGCATGGCGGATCACGATCACATCGGCCGCCATGGCGTTCAGCGTCATCGCCGTGTCGATCAGCGTCTCGCCCTTCTTCACGCTCGACGTGGCCGCCGCCATGTTGACGACATCCGCGCCCAGCCGCTTTCCCGCAATTTCGAACGACAACAATGTGCGCGTGCTATTCTCGAAAAAGGCGTTGATCTGCGTCATCCCCGCCAGCCGTCCGTCATGCTTGCGCGCCTGGCCCTTGTTCGTCTGCGCCCAATGCTCCGCCTCATCCAGCAGGAAGCGGATTTCCCAGGGTTTCAGGTCCGCGATCGACAGAAGATGCTTGTGCGGAAACAACGCCCGGCCTGTCAGGTCGGGGGTGGCGTCGGGTATGAAGATGTCGGGCATGAACCGGTGCTTTAGGGAAGCAGGCCGGGGAGGGCAAGGCGTCGATGGCGCGCTTATGCCCGGCCGCGCCATTTCCCGATGAGCGTCCCGTCCCGCAACACCGCGCGCGCTGCATTATGCCCCGGCGCGCCGGTCACGCCGCCGCCCGGATGCGTCCCCGCGCCGCACATATACAGCCCCTTCACCGGCCCGCGATACGCCCCATGACCCAGCACCGGCCGCGCCGCCCACATCTGGTCCAGCGTCAGATTGCCATGCATGATGTCGCCGCCGACCAGCCCGAATTTGCGCTCCAGGTCGAGTGGCGAATGGATCTGTCGCGCGATCACGCTTCTGGCGAAGCCTGGCGCGGCCGCCTCCACCGTCGCGATAATAGCATCCGCCGCCGCCTCCCGCTCGTCGTCCCACGAACGCCCATCCGGCAGTTCCGGCGCGAATTGCTGGCAGAACAGGCTCGCCACATGACACCCCTCCGGCGCGAGTGTATCGTCGATGATAGACGGGATCAGCATCTCCACGATCGGCGCCTTCGACCAGCCGTAGCGCTTGGCGTCCATGAAGGCGCGGTCCATATAGTCCAGCGTCGGCGCGATGATGATCCCCGACTGGTGATGCTCCCCCACGCCTGGCAGGCAGATGAAGTCGGGCAGGGCGTCCAGCGCCACATTCATGCGGAACGTCCCCGATCCCGCCTTGAACGCCTTGATCCGCTTCGTAAAATCGGCCGGCAGGTCGCTTGGCCGGATCATCCGCTCATAGAGCAGTTTCGGCCCGACATTGGCGATCACCGCGCCGCCGATCACCTCTTCGCCGCTCTCCAGCCGCACACCGACCGCGCGCGCGCCATCCACCAGCACCATCTCGACCGGCGCCTCCAGGCTGATCTCCACGCCCATGGCGGTCACGACCTTGGCTATGATCTGCGTGATCGCGCCCATGCCGCCGACCGCATGACCCCAGGCGCCCTTCTTGCCGTTCACCTCGCCGAACACATGGTGCAACAGGACATAGGCGCTGCCCGGCGTATCGGGGCTGGCGTAATTGCCGACCACCGCATCGAAGCCGAACGCCGCCTTCACCGCGTCGCTCTCGAACCAGCCGTCGAGGAAGCTGCGCGCCGACTTGATGAACAGGTCCAGCACATCGCGCTGCTGTTCCAGCCCCAACCCCGCGACCCGCCGACCCTGCTTCAGCGCCTCGACGATCATGGTCAGCCCATCGCCGACATTGGGCGGGCTTTTCAGCACCAGGTCGCGCAGCACATCGGCCACCACCTCCAGCGCGTCATAATAAGCGGGCAGGGCGGCCGCATCCGGCGCGCTGAACTTGGCGAACTCCGCCTGCGTCCGCTCCAGCCCACCGCCCAGCTTCAAATAACCGCCATCGGGCTGGGGCAGGAAATTGCTGATCGGCCGCTCGATCACGCGATAGCCGTGATCCGCCAGTTGCATGTCGCGGATGACCTTGGGATTGAGCAGGCTGACCGTATAGCTGGCGGTGGAATTGCGGAAGCCGGGATGAAATTCCTCCGTCACCGCCGCCCCGCCCACGACAGCGCGCCGCTCCAATATGCGGACCTTATAGCCCGCCCGCGCCAGATAGAAGGCGCAGACCAGCCCATTATGCCCGCCCCCGATAATGACGGCGTCGTAGGATTTCGTCATGCCTTGCTCCACCCCATCCCCGGTGCGCGGTGCAGCCGCGCCTGCGGGATCACATCGCGCACCCGCCCGCAAAAATGCCGCAACGCCACTTCCTGCTCGCTCAATGGCCCGACGGTGAAGCTGGCCGACGCCATCCCAGCCTGCACCCGCGCGACCAGGTCCGTATCCTCGGCATTGACCTGCCGGTTGATCCGCCAGTTGAGATAGCGCGCCGCGTTCATATCGCGCCGATCATCGGGCAGCGCATAGCTGATCTCCCGGATCAGCGTCTGCGTCGGCGACACCGGCAGCCAGGCCATGAAATCCACCTGGTCGGGATAGATGTCGAACGCGAAATTGGGCCATAGCTTATAATAGGTCCACAGCCTTTGCCGTCCGGGCGCCAGATGCGGCACATGGGGCAGGAAATGCTGATAGGCGCGCTCGGTCAGGTTGGCCGACGGCCGGTCCACTATCGGCCCCCACATCTTGTCGACATGGCGCGACGCTTCCACGCCATAGCCATCGCCCATCAGCCGCTTGAGGCCCGGATGCGCGACCGCAATATGCAGCCCGTCCGAATAATTGTCGCCGATATTCTTCCAGTTCACCGATCGCGGCCGCAACGTCACCCGCCCCAGCGCCCGCATATCCTCGAACCGATAGGCGGCGATCTCCTCCATATAAGGCGCCATCATCTGCGCCACCGACGGCCCGCCATCATTCGCCAGCCGCACGAACAGGAAGCCCTGCCAGCACTCCACCTCGACTGCCGCCAGCCCATGGTCCGCCATCGCGAACCCCGCGCCATAGCTGGCCTTCATCGGCACGCCGGTCAGCCGCCCGTCCGTCTCATAGGTCCAGCCATGATAGGGGCAGACCAACTTCTTCGCGCATCCGCTGGAGCCGTTCACGATCCGCGCCCCGCGATGGCGGCAGACATTGGTGAAGGCGCGCACGGCCCCATCGTCGCCGCGGATCACGATCACGCTCTCGTCGATCATATCGAGCGTGTGGAAATCGCCGGGGGTGGGAATGTCGCTCCGGTGGCAGACGATCTGCCAGGCCGGGCGGAAGATCCGCTCCACCTCGACCGCGAAAAATTCAGGATCGCTATAGGTCCATGCGGGCAGGCTCCACCCGGCATCCGGGTCCACTATCCTGTCGATCTGCCCCGCCACCTTGTCAGGATTCCCTAGCGTCAATTCACAATTTTACGATTGTATAATGTAACCGCGCCAAACGCCATCCCAAATCGAATCAACTGTCCAACTCGCCGTCGCTTTTCGCGTTCGCCTGCGCCCCGTACCGTCGCGCCAGCATGGCGCAGGCCATCAGCTGGATCTGATGGAAGACCATGATCGGCAGCAGGATCGGCCCCACCGCCGCCGCCGGGAACAAGACGCCCGCCATCGGCACGCCCGACGCCAGGCTCTTCTTGGACCCGCAAAATTGCAGAACGATCGCATCTTCCCGCGTCAGGCCCAGCATCCGCCCCAGCGCCAGCGTGAACAGCAGCACCACGACCAACATGGCGATGCACAGCCCCACCAATATCAGCAATGAAGTGCTCGACACCCTGGACCACAGCCCCTTGACCACAGCCGCGGAAAAGGCGGCATAGACCACCAGCAATATCGATCCCCGATCGACTCGCCCCAGCATAGCCTTGCGCCGCGTCACGAACCCGCCGATCCACGGCCGCAGCAGATGCCCGATGACGAAGGGCAGCAACAATTGCAGCACGATCCCTTCGATCGAGGACAGGGAGATCAGGCTGCCGCTACCGTCCCCTTGCATCAGCAGCGCGACCAACAGCGGCGTCAGGAAAATGCCCAGCAAATTGGAGAAGGAGGCGCTGACTACTGCCGCCGCGACATTGCCCCGCGCGATCGCGGTGAAGGCGATGGCCGATTGCACCGTCGATGGCAGCAGCGCCAGGAACAGCAATCCCGCCCGCATATCCTGCGGTACGAAGCCGAATCGGCCGATCAACAGCCCCAGCAACGGGAAAGCGATAAAGGTCGTCGCCAACGTCGCCAGGTGCAATTTCCAAGCCTTGGCCCCGCTCCAGATCGCCTCGCGCGACAATTTTGCGCCATGCAGGAAAAAAAGCAGCACGATCCCGGCATCCGCGACGATGCTGGCGATCCGCGCGCCATCCCCCCGCGCCGGCAATAGGGACGCTAGTGCGACGGTCGCCAGCAGCAACAGCAGAAACGGGTCCAGGGCTTGGCGCAGGCGGTTCATCATCAACTTCGGTCAGGCGACGGGATGAGCGGGGGGATAGACGCAGGCCATGGGATGCGCCAACAACTTCGCCTTGGGCCAGGACAAGTCAGGCGAAATAGGGAGGGGCTGACCATGAGCGACCATATCGCAATCGTGGAAAAGGCGGGCGTGATCGAAATCCAGATCGACCGACCGGAAAAGAAGAATGCGCTGACCGCGACCATGTATCGCGCCATGACCGCGGCCTTGGCCGACGCATCGGCGCGCGCTGATATCGGCGCCGTGCTGATCGCGGGCCGGGGCGAAGCCTTTTGCGCGGGCAACGACCTGAAGGATTTCACCGCCGGGCCGGAGGGCGGCGCCGCCGCCTTCGACTTCATCCGCGCCATCGCCGCTTTCGACAAGCCGCTGGTCGCCGCGGTGCAGGGGCTGGCCGTGGGCGTCGGCACGACGATGCTTTTTCACTGCGACCTCATCTATGCCGCGCCCGACGCGCGCTTCGTCATGCCCTTCGTCAATCTGGGCATCGTCCCCGAAGCCGGCTCCAGCCTGCTCGCGCCTGCGATGATGGGTCATGCCAAGGCGGCGGCGATGTTGCTGCTGGGTGAACCGATGGACGCCGACGGGGCCGACCGTTCAGGCCTTATAACCGCGATTGTCCCGGCCGATCGCCTGCTCGACCATGCCCGCGCCAAGGTGGCGGCGCTGATGGCCAAGCCGCCGCAGGCGCTGGCCGCCACCCGCAGGCTGATGAAGGGCGATCCCGCCGCGCTCAATGCCCGGATCGAGGAGGAAGCGCGGCTGTTCCGCGAAACCCTGGCTTCGCCCGAAGCCCAGGAAGCCTTCGCCGCCTTCTTCGAAAAACGCGCGCCGGTGTTCAAGCATAGCTAATCGACCTTCCGTCCGTAGCGTATCTCGCTCACTACCACCGCCGCCACGATCAGCAGGCCGCCGACCAGCGCCGTCGGCGGCATCCGTTCGCCCGCGATCCGGCCGATGATCCCGGCCCAGACCGGCTCGCCGGCGTAGATCAACGTCGCCCGCGTCGGCGACACGGTGCGCTGCGCCCAGTTCATCACCAACTGGATCAGCGCCGTCATCGCGCCCAGGCCGCAGGCGCTCAGCACAACCGTCCAGGAAAAGGGCGGCACGCTCTCGCCCGCCGGTCCCATGCAGGCGAAGGCGAGCAGCGCTGTCACCGCCAGTTGCACCACAGTCACCCGCGCGACATCCACCTTACCGGCCCACAGGCTGATGAAGATGATCTCCAGCGCGATCGCCACCGTACTGAGCAGCGTCAGCAACTCGCCGGTTCCCAGCGCCAGCCCGTCTCTGGGCGCCGCGATCAACAACAGCCCGACAAAGGCCAGCGCGACCCCCGCCCAACTCGCCAGCCGGGGCCGCCGCCGCAGGATCACCCACTGCAAAATCGGCACCAGCGGCACATAGGCGGCGGTGATGAACGCCGACGTGCTGCTGCTGATCGTCTGCAAGCCCCAGGTCTGGAGCGAATAGCCCACGAAAATGCCCAGCCCGATCACCAGTCCCGCCACCAACTCGCGCCGCGTCAGCCCGCGCAGCACCGGCAGCGCGAGCGGCAGCGTCAGCAGCGCCGCGGTCGCAAAGCGCAGGCCGACGAAGAATAGCGGCCCGGTTTCGCGCATCGCATGATGCACGACCAGGAAAGTGGCGCCCCACAGGATCGTCACCCCGATCAGCGCGAGTTCGGGGCGACCGATCATCAGGCGATTCTGGGCGGGCTTGTCGGATGCGTCATTGTGCAACATAATGCACATCGCCCTATGAGCACTATATTGCACAGTCAAGACGCGTCAGCGCAGGATCAACGCCCGGACGTCCTCGCCCATGTCGCGGGCAATGTCCGCGCGCTGCGTGCCGAACGCGGCTTCAGCCAGGATGGGTTGGCGGCGCAGGCCGGCGTCAGCCGCCGCATGATCTCCGGCATCGAAAGCGGGGAGGCGAATGTCAGCCTGTCGACGCTAGACCGGCTGGCCCAGGCGCTCGGCGTCAGTTTTTCGCGCCTCGTCCGCCCGCCCGACATGCGCGATAACAGCCGGATCGACAGCCTGGCCTGGCGCGGCCGAAATCCCGACAGCCGCGCCACCCTGCTCGGCACCGTTCCCGCCGCGCGGGAAGCGGAGCTATGGACCTGGTCGCTGGCCGCGGGCGAAACCTATCCCGCTGAAGCGGACGCGGCCGACTGGCATGAGATGCTCTATGTCATGGAAGGGGTGCTGACCGTCGAACGGAAAGGCGCCGATCCCCAGCGGGTGGCGACCGGCGACTTCCTCATCTTCACTAGCGACAGGCCCTATCTCTTCGCGAATCGCGAAGCAGGGCCGGTGCGGTTTGTCCGCAACGTGGTGTTTTAACGGTAAGGCTGTTCAGGACCTGTTTCCGCGCAGGCCGGAACCCAGTCCTGCCGCGTGGCCTAATCCCTCGTCCACCCTCACTCGTTGCGCAGGTCGCTGCCCGCCTCTTCCAGCGATGCGCCAACGTCGCGCTTCGCTTCGCCCGCCTCGCGCTTGGCGTCGGCCGCGGCCTTGTCGGTCGCTTCGCCGATCTTGTCCGTACCTTCGTCGATCGCGCGGCCGGCATCGTCCAGGCCATTGTCGATTTTGGCGCCGGCACTATCGACCGCATTGCTCACGTCGCTGCCGATCGCCGATCCGGCATTGTCCAGATTATCCTGCGCCTTTTCCGAGCAGGCGGACAGGCCGGCGACGGTCAGCAGCGCGGCTGCGGCGATAAGGGAAGTACGCATCGTGGCTCCTCTAGCCATTAAAAGGAGCAAGATAAGCGCAGGAGGCGGCAGAAGGTTTCTTGGCCGGTGCTTATCCGCCGCGCAGACCGAACACCATCGATCGGTCGGCTTCGGGGATCAACCCTTCCAGCACACGCCAGAATCCGGTGACCGATCCCTGTCCGGCCTGGGCATAGGCGGTCGCCATCTTCTCGCGCAGCGCGCGGAACAGCTCCGCCTCCAGCGCCTTGCCCGACGAGCTGAGTCGCAATAGCTTCTGCCTGCGGTCGCTGGCCCCCGCTCGCGTTTCGATATAACCGCGCTCCACCAGGTCGCTCAGCACCCGACCCAAGGATTGCTTGGTGATCGCCAGCAACCGCAGCAAATCCTTGACCGTCAGGTCCGGCTGGCGCGAGATGAAATAGAGCGCGCGATGATGCGCCCGGCCCAGCCCTTGCGCCGACAGGCTCTCGTCGATCGACCGAGTGAGGGCGGAATAACCGAAATAGAGCATCTCGATCCCACGCCTGATCTCATCCTCGCGCAGGAAGAGGGGTGACGCGGGCGAGATTGGCGCGGGCGAGGCGGGGGAACTGGAAACCGACATGAAGGGCTATGATCCGGCAAAGTGACAAAGTGCATATTGGCGTCACGAAACTATCATGACTAGGCTTTCCTTTCGCCGATGACACGTTATATGGCGGTCCGCGCCGACAAGATCGGCCCTGCTGGGGCGTCGCCAAGTGGTAAGGCAGCGGCTTTTGATGCCGCCATTCGCAGGTTCGAATCCTGCCGCCCCAGCCAGTTTCCTTTGTAAGCGATTGAAAAGGCGTAATCTGCCCCCGTTCCGCTTTCGGCATCCGCCGTGAGTGTGACCTATCCTGTGACCCATTGCGTGTCATGGGACTGTAAAAGGGCACTAGCCTTGAAACATCATCCCAATCTCGTCCGCCGCGACGGGCAATTCTACTATCGCGCCTCTTTCTCACTGGATGGAAAGGTTTTCCTCATACGCCTGTCGCTAAAGACGGCGGTTCGCTCAGTCGCGCGGGAGCGGGCGGCATTGATGGACCGCATTTTGAAAGACCGGTGGCACAATATCGTGAACGAACAGGACGGCATCGGCGAAGCGGACAAGGCATCGATCCTGCGTGCAACCGCGCTCAAGGTGCGCGACGGGCTGGAAACGCTTCATGCCAATGAGCAGGCAAACGGTCATGACGATGCCGAGGACGCCACGCTGGAGCATCTGCGCACGCTGCGTGGCCTTGATTATGTTGCCCGCGACATCTTCACTAACGGCATCGGCCCGTCGTTCGGTTCCCATGGCCATTTCTCTAGTCGCTTCGTTGAGGGCATGCCCCATCTGGATTGGGATCAGCTTCAGCGCATTCAGGAAATTCTGAGCAATAGCGCATTGGTAGCGGCAGCTACGGACGACGGGGCAAGGAAGGCTCTGACCGAACGGAATATTTACGCAACGCCCGCCAACATCGTGCTGGCCCGGCGGCAGATGATGCTCGGAACACTGCTGGCTCTGCGCGAAGCTGAGAAGCAAATGCTGGCACCCGCTGATGATCTTGACCAGCTGCTGGCATCGCTTGAAATGCCAACGGGCATGCCAGGGGCGATGCCCACCGACACGCATGAATATCGTTATAGTGCTGCAGGGCATGTGCATAGGGATGCAGGACTAGCGATGTCACAAGCGGACGCGTCGGTCGTTGCAACTATTCCGCCCCCGACTGATGCAACTGCAACAGCTGGCGGGATGACGATCACTGTTGCTGCCAAGGCCTTTCTCGCTGCTAATCCCAAATTTGATCAAGGCTTCGCTACATCGCGCTGGACCGACAAAACGCGGTCCCAGTTCGACTCCGCGATCTTCCTCGCCGCGAAATTCTTCGGGCAGGATGTGGCGATTGCGGCGATCGATGAAAATATGGTGGCCGAGTTGTTCCGGACGCTGCGTTGCCTGCCGCCGAACCACCACAAGACACCTGCGCATGCGGGAATGACTTTGGAGGAGATCATCGAATCGAATCGAGGAACGGGCCTCAGCCTGGCCACCACCAATCGTCATATGCGGTTCTTAAAGCTGATTTTCGATTGGGCGGGCAGACGTATGGCTAACCCGCCTGTCATCGAATGGGGTGCCTTTGTCGAGGCTGACAGTCGTGTCAAACGCGACAAGCGCCCGGCCTTCACTGCGAGTGAACTGGAAGCGCTGTTTCAAGGGGCTGTCTGGTCAGGCAGCGAATCCAGAACCCGGCGCATAAAGCCAGGGCTTCATGTCTGGCACGACAGCGCTTATTGGGTGCCAATCCTGCTGGCTTATACCGGCGCGCGGCGTGAAGAGGTCGCCAAGGCCATCGTCGATGATATCGCGATGATCGACGATGTGTGGGTATTACGGATCCGCGAAACCGAAACCGGGCGCGTGAAGACAGCTTCATCCGTCCGTGACGTGCCGCTGGCTGATGAAGTGTTACGTCTCGGGTTTCTCGATTTTGTCGAGCACCGCCGCCAGACCGGGGTAGCTGCCTTATTCCCGGAACTGGCTGCCAGTGGGTCCAGCTATGGCGATGCTTTCTACAAGAAATGGTGGCGTGCATTTATGCGTGCCGGGCTGGTGCCGGATGGCAAGGATATGCATTCGATGCGGCACTATGTCGCAACTGTGCTGGCCGAGCATGACATTTCCGAAGAGCGCCGTGCCGATCTGTTGGGCCACACCATCCTGAGCAGCGAAACGGCTCGCACCTATACAAAGCGGACGCCGCTAAGGATCATGCGGGATGTGGTGAACACGATGCCGCGGGTGACCGCTCATCTAAAGCCCATGCCGATCAAGCTGACCTGATTGCGGGCGGGCGCTTAACCGGGCGCCCGCTTTCCCTCCATCGCCTCGAATGGCGTGGCGGCGATGCGGTGAGGCCGGTTTGGGCGCCGCAGTCACCTTAATGAAACGCGCGTGCCACGCTGGCATGATGCTCCGCGATCTCGGTCACGGAAACCGTCGCTCCAGTCTCCGTCGCGATCCGGACCCAGTCGGCGAGTGCGGCGCGTACGCTGTCGATGATTTCTGTTATGGTTCGATCGGAAAGTCCGTGCCTTCGCCCCAACGTCATCACCTGCGCACGGGTTGGTTCGCGCCCTTCGCCTTCTATCGCCATGTAATGTTCGCCGCCGGGACCAGCCGAAAAAGTCAGGTCATAGGCGGGGGCCAGCCGCCATTCTCCGGCTTCGTTCTGCAGGAAGCTGTGTTGACGTGTGTGATCGTCGCGGTTGTGCGCAAGAATATTGAAAACCATGCGACGGAAGGCCTCTTCCACATCGGCTGCATGGCGGGTGATGGCCATAGTGGCGCGGAGGAAAGTGTCATAATCGATGCTAGGCATGTCGGCGCGTGCTTCCAGTGCCCCGGCGAGTGAAATCATGTGGAGCCGCTGCCGGGACTCAGGTCGATCGAACCTGCGGGTTGCAAAATAGCCTGGAGTTTCCTTTGCGGGCAGTATGCGAGACGCGGCCATATTGATCCCCGCAGTTCGCGCCAGTTGGGCATAAGCCTCTTCTACTGGGCCAATGTCTAGGGGATCGACAGTGGCGCGAAATTTTACGATCCAGTCTTCATAACCTGGGCTGCCATCAGCGTTTAGTTTCCCGTCTGGCGCGATACCAAGGTGGACCTTGGGACGAGCGCCGCCTGATGCTCCGCCTAAGCGGGCAAGCGCATCAATCTGTCCGACCTGGTCACCGAGCAGCAAAATCCGCGACTCCTCAGCGAGCGCGTCGAGGTCAATCATACCTACATCGTCCTCCGGTGTCGTCGCCGGTTGGTATACCAGCGCGCCACGACCGCTTTGGCCGACGAGAGCAAGCTGGTCGACGACATTTAGCGTGTCGGTACGGATGCCCTGCTTTTCCAGGCGGCGCTTCATCAACAAGCGTCCCCATGCGTCAGGCAGGCTATCTGACAAGAAGCCGTGCAGACCTTCGAAGTTGCGACTACGCGCTGCATGCAGGCCTGGTTCAGGCGGGTATAGCAGCGGATCGATTCGACGATCATGTTCGATGACGGCCGCTGACCATTCAATCTGGGCCAAGCCACCTGCCATGGCAAGGCGGGCCACGGGACTGGGCGCCTTCCGTTCATCGATCATCAGACCGACTTCAAGGGGGGTGCCGGGCGAAAGTTTCATGACGGTTTAGCCGCAGTAGCGCGAAGGCGGGCCTTCGACCGCCTTGCTTCGGCGGCCTTTTGCTGACGAAGCAGTGCGTCCATTGACGTCGCGGGTGGCGCGGGAAAGAGCCCGGAAAGATCTTGTTCGCAACGCAGCGCTACCGCCGCGCGAACAAGATCTTCGATCGAGGCCTTGCCTTCGGTTTCAAGGCGACGCCAAGTGCGATACGAAATGCCGGCGCGTGCCGCAGCATCCACCTGGGTGAAGCCCATGTCCAACCTTCGCGTTTTGACGCGGCGACCGATAGCTGCGGCTAATTCGATTGGCGTTTCAAGCATTGTCCACATATGGCCGATAGAACGACTTTAATCAACCAATTGTCCATATTTGGCCGAAAATATCTGGCAACTCTGAAGTGGCCTATCATGAGGTGTCCCAGATATTCTTCGAAGGGCGCTCGCTCTCGCAAGCGCCTTTGCTATGCCGACATTCGATAACGCCCGCGCCATGTGACGTGAGCCCGGTTGAAGTGATTGCAACTTTGAATAAGACGGCAAGAGATATGAAGGCGGAGGCAAAATAGTTGCGGCTTGTCCCAAATAGTGGAGGTGAACGAGCCTTCGATATTCTCAAAGGATTCAAGGGCGAGGCGCTAGACGTTCTCACCGATCAGGTTTCGTTGTTTGGTGCCCATTCTGTGCTTGAGGCCGGGGTGAAGGGCCTTGGCAGGGTTCTGTTGGGCGCGACGGCCGAAGAGATGTTTGCTGGTGACGATGCAGACCGCTTTCGCCGCAACCGTCTCCGGGGCCGCGCCCTCTCCACAGCGCTAGCCCAGGTGATTGCGGCGGCGGACATCAGGCAGACGCGCTTACCACCTTCCCAATCTGTGCTCCTCTCTCCACGCGGTGCCGTCATCGGTAATTGCGGCCTGACGACCGGCGGTCTGGGTATCGCGCCGCAGTCGCGCCTGGGTTTTGTCCAGCAGACAGAGAATGACGCGGAACTGGCCATGGTCGGCCAGTGGTTCGAGACAGAATGGAACGCCGCCGATGCGAACGGACCAGCGGTCTCCGCATTGACCGAGGCAGTCTCGGCGGCCGCCGCCGATCATGCTCCCGCCGCGGTCTACACACAGGCGCTCCACCAGCTCTTTGCGGAGATGGAGGCCGGCACGGACGAGTCGCGTATCGTCGATTCGGCAACCGGGATCCGTGAAACCCAGGTCTGGTCGAAGCTATACCGCTTCCAGAAGGACGGCGTCATTGGCGCCATCGACAAGTTGCAGCGCTTTGGGGGGTGCATCATCGCCGACAGCGTTGGCTTGGGTAAGACCTTCGAAGCGCTGGCTGTCATCAAATATTTTGAACTGCGCAACGCCCGCGTGTTGGTTCTTGCTCCGAAACGCCTTCGCGAAAACTGGACGTTGTGGACCCGCAATGATGTCCGCAACATGCTCGCCGCCGACCGCTTCGCCTTCGACGTGTTGAACCATACCGACCTGTCGCGCGAAGGCGGGCAGTCAGGCGATATTGATCTGGGCCACATCAACTGGGCCAACTATGATCTGGTCGTCATCGATGAGAGCCACAATTTCCGGAACCGCCCCGCTGGCAAGGGCGAGCGGGAAAGCAGATACGATAAGCTGCTGAACGCCGTCGTGAAGGCCGGCGTGAAAACCCGTGTGCTGATGCTGTCCGCAACGCCGGTGAACAATCGGCTCAACGATCTGAAGAACCAGATCGCTTTCGCCACCGAAGGTCACGATCAGGCGCTGGCTGGCCACGGGATTGCCAGCATCGCTGGGACTATCCGCATCGCGCAGGGCCAGTTCAACCGCTGGCAGCAACTGCCGGAAGGCTCGCGGACCCCGGCAAAGCTGCTGGAGATGCTGGGTTTCGACTATTTTCGTCTGCTGGATCTGCTGACCATCGCCCGCAGTCGAAAGCATATCGAACGCTATTACGGAACCGCCGAGACCGGCACATTCCCGGAAAAACTGGCTCCGGCCAACATCAAGTCCGACGTCGATCTGACCGGCACTTTCCCGCCGATCGTCGAGGTGAACAATGAAATCCGGCGGCTGAAACTCGCGGCTTTCGCGCCGCTTCGTTATGTTCTGGATGATCGCCGGGCGGCATACGAGCGTCGCTATAATCAGGATGTGGCAGGCGCAGGCGGCGGCGCCAGCGTGTTCCGCCAGCTGGACCGCGAAGAAAGCCTGATCGCACTGCTGCGGGTCAACCTGCTCAAGCGCATGGAAAGCTCTGTCCACGCTTTCGCCCTGACCATCGGCCGCCAGTTGGAGGCGGTCGAGACGCTGATCGCCCGGATCGACGCGCATGACGACAGCGTGGCCGCGCCCATGATCGACGATGTGGACGATGACGATCCCGCCTTCGACCAGCTTGGCGTCGGTCGTAGCGTCCGCGTATTGTTGAGCGACGCGGACCGTGTTCGCTGGCGCCAGGATCTGGCCGAGGATCGCGACCGGCTGGCGCGCCTACACATGCAAGCCCAAAGCGTCACGCCGGAACGGGACGCAAAGCTGGCCGACCTGAAGAAGCTGATCGCCGACAAGCTGGCCGACCCGTTCAACCCCGGCAACGTCAAGCTGCTGGTGTTCACTGCCTTCGCCGAGACAGCGGCTTATCTCTATGACGCGATCCGCGAACACTATCCGCACCGCATGGCACTGGTGACGGGATCAGGCCGCAACCGGACGACCCATCCCAAACTGACAGCGGACCTCAGCTCTATCCTGACTGCCTTCGCGCCCGGCGCGCGATCGCGGCCAGAGTCGCTGGCGGGCGAGGAAGAGATCGACCTCATCATCGCCACCGACTGCATATCCGAAGGCCAAAACCTGCAGGACTGCGATTGCGTCGTGAATTACGACATTCACTGGAACCCGGTCCGCATCGTTCAGCGCTTCGGGCGGGTTGATCGCCTGGGCTCTCCCAATGCTGTCATCCGGCTGGTCAATTTCTGGCCGAACATGGATCTGGACAGCTACATCGGCCTGGAGCGCAGCGTGTCCGGCAAGATGATGCTGCTGGACGTGTCCGCGACCGGCGAGGAAAACCTGATCGAGGCGCAGGCGGGCAACCAGATGAACGATCTGGAATATCGCCGCCAGCAGCTCGAAACCTTGCAGTCGCGGGTAGTCGATCTGGAGGATTTGTCCTCCGGCGTGTCCATCACTGACCTGACGTTGAACGACCTGCGGCTCGATCTGGGGCGCCTGTCGCCGGACGAGCGTGCGGCGCTGGGCAGGCAACTGATCGGCACCTACTCTCCCATCTTCGCCAGCGACGATTTTCCGCCCGGTGCGCTGTTCGTCCTGCGTGCCGCCACCCCGGCGGCAGAGCGCTCGATTGCCAAGGGCGATCCGCTCTTCCCCCAGGCGCTGATCTATGTCGGCATGGATGCCAATGGTGAAGAGGGGCGGATCATCCTGCCGCACAGCCAGCCCAAGCGGATGCTGGACCTGCTGCGCCTTGCCGCCGCCACATCGGCGGACCGACAGGCCGAAGCCTGGGCGCGGTTCGATGCCGAAACGCGCGGTGGCGACGCGATGGAAACATGGCAGGCGCTGCTTGCAACGGCCATCCGGGGCGTGACCGGCAAAGCGGAGGAGCGCGCGGTCGAGAGCCTGTTCACCACCGGCGGCATTGAGGGATCGGGCGGCGAGAGCGGGCTTGATGATTGGGAGGTCGTCTGCTGGCTGGCGATCCTGCCCCCTGCATGAGGATGGCGGCATGAGGGCGTGGGCATGACGATCACGCCCGCCGATATCCGCGCGGCGCTGGCCTTGCCGCCGATGAACGCCCCGGCGCGCCGTCTGCCCAAAGACGTTCTGGCGCAGCATGGCGCGGCCAATAGCGCCGATCGCAAGCTGATCGACAGCGTGATCGAGCGGCTGGACTGGTGGGCGACACTGTCTCCGGCCACGGTGGGCATTGCGGCTGGCATCGACGAAGAGCGGCCCGTGCCGGCTATTCAGCTGCTGGCGATGACGGCACGGATCGAGCCAACCCAGCGGCTGCTGACCATGATCCATCGCGCCATTCCAGTGCCCATCATCCTCGCGACAGCGCTGCCGGAAAACGCGGGAACCAGGTTGAGCCTTGCGCCATTGCGCCGGGCAGAGCGGATCGCGGACCAGATGGTCGTCGAGCGTCTGGTGGTCGCGCCGGATCTTGTGGATGCTGAGGGTGCAGCGTCGGTGGCGTTCCTTGCCAGCCTTCCATTGCCGGGCTTGCCGCAGACTGGACTTGGCGCAGTCTATGGCGCGCTGGTTGAGCGGGCGGAGGCATTGGCCATCGCCGGGATCGTGAACGCGCCGTTTCAGCTCGCGCCGGATGCAGCGACGGCTGAGGCGCGCCGGGAGACGCTGGCGCGATACAGGGCGACAGAGGCAGAATGGCTGGCCGTCCGTACGGCCGCGAGGCGGGAAAAGCGGCTGGCGGAGCAGGTTGTACTTGGCAATCAGGTGCGAGTGTTCAAGGATCAGCTGGAAGTGATCGTAGGAGAGTTGGGGGCTTTCTGATGGGGACCGGGGGGTATCATGGCGGAAGCACAGTCATCGGATATGGCATGCGCTGGTCCGATGCCCAGGATTTTCCATCACCAGATCAGCCCCCAGCGGGTAACGCTCCAAAGAGTAAGAAGAAACCGAAGAAGCCTGGTCGAAAGCTCAAGCAAAAGAAGATTTTAGCAGAGCCAGTCGCACAAAATCTCTCCCTTGGCTTTCCCTCTGAGCGCATCCCGCTTATCGCCAGCGTCATGGCTGACATCGGCCGTGGGCTGCCCCGTAAGGGGAGCAAACGGCAGGCTGCTTTGAAACGGCTAGTGGATGAAGGCGTCGTCCTCCCTGATGGACGATTGAATGTGAAACATGCCTGCCTGCGGCAGTGGCTGCAGAAAATGGAGAAAAAGTCGAGTGACTAGCCCTAACGATCCGATCCCCCTGATTGTCCGTGATGACGAAGCAGCGGGCAGCGGCAATCTTGTGGCAGCCAATGTCGCTGCGCTGCGAACTCTGTTTCCTGAAGTCGTCACCGATGGAAAAGTCGATTTTGATGTTTTGCGTGAGTTACTTGGCGAAGCGCTTGAGGAAAGCGAAGAACGCTACGGTTTGAATTGGAAAGGCAAACGGCGTGCCCGCGCCTTTGCGCTGACGCCGAGTTTAGGGACACTTCTTCCGTCGGAAAAGGAGAGCGTCAACTGGGACGAGACGCAGAATATTTTCGTCGAAGGCGACAATCTGGAAGTTTTAAAAGTCCTACGTCGGTCGTACGCTGGTAGAATAAAGCTCATTTATATCGATCCGCCCTATAATACCGGTAATGATTTTGTTTATCCAGATAATTACAAGAGCTCACTTGGTAATTATCTGAATTTGACTGGTCAATCTGGAGGTGATGGCGAGATTCTTAGAGTCCGTTTGGAAAATCAGGGATGAGCGTTTCGTCGTAGGAGATTGCCGCCCATGGCGACGAGGATCATGGCGTGTGATACGTCGATGCGCTTCTCGTAGTCGCGAACCAATCGGCGCCAGCGGATCATCCAGCCAAAGGTCCGCTCGACGACCCATCGCCGGGGCAGCACCTTGAAGCCTTTCTGCTGATCGCTTCGGCGGATGACCTCGATGACGAAATCCAGATAGCTGGCCTTGTCCATGAGTTTGAGACGGTCATAGGCGCCATCGGCGAAGAGATGTTTGACCCAAGGCCATCGCTTGCGGATGCCGTCGAGGATGGTCTGGGCGCCCGCACTGTCAGAAATGTCTGCCGTGGTGAGGTTGACCATCAGCAACCGGCCATCGGTATCGACGGCGATATGTCGCTTGCGCCCGACCACCTTCTTTCCGGCGTCAAAACCGCGCTTTTCCGCCGATGGTGCCTTGACCGACTGGCTGTCGATCACCGCAGCGCTCGGACTGGCCTCCCGCCCCTGGCGCTCACGATCCAGCATCAACTCAATGTCATGGATCGTCTGGAACAGGAACCTGCGCGCCAGTTCGCGAAACCAGCCATAGACCGTCTGCCACGCCCCGAAATGGATTGGCAGCATGCGCCAGCCACAGCCCGATCGAACAAGGTAGCGGACCGCGTTGATCACCTCGCGGAAATCCACCTCGCGGGGGCGGCCCCGACGCCCCGGCTGGGGCATCAACGGTGACAGGCGACCCCATTCCTCATCGGTCAGGTCACTGGGGTAGCGTTTCGTCTTCTTGGCAATCCGGGCAATTCGCCCTCGGCTCTGCTGGGTCCACATCCAGAGCCTGAATCAGACGGATAGCCCCGACGCAACCCCTTCAGCCGATTTTCCAAACAGCCTCTTACGAGTGATCGGGAGATATCTGGCCCGGATTATTCGTGACGTTGTTCGCTTCGGCGGTCCGCGTTTTTCGGTGCCAGCCTGTATGTGATCAGGACGAGGGATTTCGCTGCGTCTATTTCACCGCGGATATTTGATAGGCTTGCGAGTTGGAGGGAGCGGTTCTGGCGTGCGGCCGGGGCGGCTATGTCGGGGCAGGCCTGAAGGCGGCCGCAATGGCCCGGAAGGTGCTGGCCTCGGGACAGGCTGACGCGAAGGCGATGCGGATGCGGGTTGCGGTTTCGATCACGCGGGCGGCGACCTTGAGGAGCCGCAGGCGCAGCGTGGCGAACTCGGCGGCGGCGAGCGCGCTTGTCTTGGGTATCGCCTGCTGGATGCGCCACATCAGCCAATAGGCGGCGGTATGCAGGATCAGCCGCATCTGGTTTGCGTTGGCCGATCGGCATGAAGTTCGATCGCTGCTGAGCTGGCTCTTGTGCCGCTTGATCAGGTTTTCGGCCTGACCACGGGCGCAGTAAAGGCTGTCGTAGATGTGCTCGGCCGAGCCTTCTGCCAGGGAAGTGACGACGTAGCGGATGTCCATGCCCAAGGTGCTGGCTTCGATCCGGGCGACGACGCGGCGCTGACACTTCCAGCTTTTCGCCCCATAGCGGATTTCGGCATAGCTGCGCAGCACCACCCGGTTTTCCTCGGCACGCTGGACGGCACAGGCATCGGCGGCGGCCACGATGTCGGGATTGGCACGCAGGGCGGCGTTGGTGGGAAGGCCGAAGACATAGTCGATGCCATGTGCCTCGCAGAAGGCCATGACCTCGGGCCTGCCATAATGCCCGTCGCCACGGACGGTGATGTGCGTAGCGGGCCAATGCTGGCGGATATGCCGCACGAGGCGCCGGATGTGCCCGGCGGCCTCCGCACCCGAGGGCGTCTTGCCGGTGCGCAGCAGCATGGCGACGGGGCGGCCCGTCGCCGTATCGTACACGTGGATCGGCAGAAAGCATCGCTCGCCATGGTGACCGTTCCAGAACGAAAGTTGCTGGTAGCCGTGCACGACGTCGCAGGTGTCATCGATATCCAGCGTCACCGCTTTGGGCGGTTTGGAATAGCTGGCGCAGTAGATGCCGACCATCGCAATCATCATCCGTGCCAGTTCGCGCGTGGTCGGGGCGTTCTCCCACCGGCTCATCGTCGGCTGGCTCGCCAGACCGACCCCTGCCTCCGGCGACTTACCCAGCGCCAGGCGAAACCCCGGATCGTCACGCAGGGCGTCGAGGTCGTCGGCGTCCTCGTAGCCGCAGGCGATCGCCAGAACCCGCGCCCGCAGGATATCATCCACTCTATGGATCACCCGCGCAGGGTCGCGCGGGTCGGCGATGCAGGCGGCAAGGCGCTTGCAGATACCCATCTCCCGCTCGGCCTGGGCCAGCAGCACTACACCACCGTCCGAAGTCAGTCGCCCTCCGTCGAAGGCGCCCGTCACCTTCTTGCGCAACACCGCTGGAAACGAAATCACCGCCGCGCTATCGTGGCTCTCGGCGGGTGTGGCCTGTGGCATTTTTTGCCTCGCTGCAGGTTGGTCTAGACATCCAATTTCCTACAGCAAGCCAAAGGCTTACGCCACTCCCGCCAACCCTCAAAGCCCCACCGCTGAATAAGACAGGCTGGGCGCTTTCATACCAACTGGCTGAACATGATCTACCCAAGGCTTGCGCTGGCCAAGGAATTTCTCAGTGATGATGGTGTCATCGCCATTAGTATTGATGATGGTGAAGTGTCGTCTCTCCAGAAAATTCTCCAAGAAATTTTTGGAGAAAGTAATAATGTATCTACTTTGATCTGGAAGAGTCGGCAAAATAAGGACAATCGCCCGGAAAAGGGTGTGTCAAACGATCATGAATTTATTTTGGTGTATGGTGGTTCTTTCCGGGGTGAAGAACGGAAAATCGATCAATATTCAAACAATGACGAAGATGAACGAGGGCCGTGGGTAAGTGCGAACATGGTGGGACTCGCGACAGCTGATCGGCGTCCAAATCTTCATTATCCTCTAATCGATCCTGCGACTGGAATTGACTATGGCTGCCCTGAACTTGGGTGGCGATACGACCGGAACTCTATGGCGAAGCTAATTGCAGAAAGTCGTATTTTGTGGCCAGCGGATTCGAAAGGCCGTCCTCGGCGTAAAGCGTTTCTGTCTGAGCTTACATCTGACTACACAGGAGTCGGAAGTATTTTTGGGGAAGGTCTATTTACCCGTCACGGTACTGCCGACATCGCTAAGCTGTTTGATAAGCGTGTTTTCGATTTTCCCAAACCGGTCGATTTAATCACTCGGCTGATAGAACAAAGCGCAAGCGACACGGATATCGTGATGGACTTTTTTGCCGGTTCGGGCACCACCGGTCATGCTGTTATGGCCCGAAATGCTGCGACTGGATCGAAACTTCGACATATTGCTGTGCAATTGCCTGAACCACTTGATGATGGCGATCCAGATCAAAAGACGGCAGCCGTCTTTCTGGATTCTATCAATAAGCCCCGCAATATCGCCGAATTGACGAAAGAGCGTCTGCGCCGTGCGGGTACAAAGATCAGAGAAGAGCATCCGAATGCCAACGTCGACACAGGTTTTCGCGCCTACAAGCTGGCCACTTCAAACCTAAAGCCATGGCAGCCGGATGCCGACGATCTGGAAGCCAGCATCCTCGACGCGGTCGATAATGTGCTGCCCGGTCGAACCCAGGACGATCTGCTGGTTGAACTGCTGCTCAAGACTGGCATCGATCTCACGCTGCCGGAAGAGAAGCGCAGCATTGCCGGCCAGACTGTTCACGCGTTAGGCGGCGGGACGCTGATCGTGTGTCTTGGCGATGTCGGTGCCGACGATACCGAGGCGCTGGGTCAGGGTATGGCGGATTGGGTCGATGCGCTCGATCCGGTGCAGACCACGGTCTATTTTAAAGACACCGGACTCGGCGCCAACGGCAATCGCGCGGCGACCAAGGCGAACCTTGCCGCCATCCTGCGCCAGCGTCTGGGCGATCGCATCGCCAAGATCGCCAGCATCTGATCGGGCAGCTGATGAAATTCGTCTTTGAAGCCGAACTGCCGCACCAGGTCGCCGCGATAGGCGCCGTGGTCGATCTGTTCGCCGGGCAGGAGGAGCGCCAGTCGCTCTTCACCATCGCCCCGCGTCAGATTGCAGGCGAGCTGGAATATAACGAAAAGCTGCTGGGCTATGCGAACCGCTCCGACCTGCTGGACGAGGTGGTGCTGGAGAACCTGCACATCGTGCAGAACCGCCACGCGCTGCCTGCGTCCCCGGAGCTGAATGTCGCCGCAAAGGGCAAGAAGGATGCCGGGGGCGACTATGGCATGGACTTCACCGTGGAGATGGAGACCGGCACGGGCAAGACCTATGTGTACCTGCGCACCATCTTCGAGCTGAACCGGCGCTACGGCTTCACCAAGTTCGTCATCGTTGTGCCCTCGGTCGCCATCCGCGAAGGCGTGAAGAAGACGATCGAGCAGACCCGCGACCATTTCCGCCAGATCTATGACGGCGTGCCGTTCGAGAGTTTCGTCTATGACAGCGGCGATCTGTCGCGGATCATCGACTTCGCCTCCTCCTCGTCGATCCGCGTGATGATCGCCACCGTGCAGTCGCTGGGCAGCAAGGCGGCTGTGTTCCAGCAGGCCCGCGAACAGACCCGCGACATACCCGGTGTGGAATGGGTCCGGTCCACCCGGCCGATCATCATCGTGGATGAACCGCAGTCGGTCGATGCGAATCCCAATGGCGCCGGTCGTCAGATCATGCGCGCGATGCAGCCGCTAGCGACGATCCGCTATTCGGCGACGCATGTGGCCAAATTCCACCCCGTCTATCGCCTCGACGCCTTCGACGCGCACGACCGTGGTCTGGTGAAGTCGATCGAGGTCGACGGCGCCCAGATCCAGGACGCCGACAACAGCCCCTATGTGAAGCTGCTGGAGGTGGAGGCCTGCAAGGGGCATTTCCCGCGCGCCCAGATCGAGATCGCCAAGCAGATGAAGGGTGGTGTGTCCCGCCAGACGGTGTGGGTCGCCGATAACGATATGTTGGAGGACGCATCGGGCGGGCGGACGGTCTATGCCGGCTACCGCATCGGCAATATCGAGAAAATGCGCGGCGCCGGCACAATGCAACTGATCGTCCCCGGCGACGGTGTGAAGGCGCTCGGGATCAACGACAGCTGGGGCGATGTGGACGCGACGTCACTCTCCCGCGCGATGGTGCGCCAGACGATCGAGCACCACTTCCGCAAGGAACAGCGCAATCGGCCGCTGGGGATCAAGACGCTCAGCCTGTTCTTCATCGACAAGGTTGCGGACTATCGCCTGTATGATAAGGGCGGGACTGCCCAGCCCGGCCCGCTCGCGATCATGTTTGAAGAGGAGTATGCCAAGCTGGCCGTGCAGCCGCGCTTCCAGTCTCTTTTTGCCGATATCCCAGCGGACGCGAGTAGCGCGCATGACGGCTATTTTTCGCAGGATAAGAAAGGCCGCTACACTGAGCCGGCGCTGAACAAGGAGGGTGAATTCTCCAACGCGAAGAGCCGTGAAGATGCCGAGCGCGCGTTTGACCTTATCATGCGGAAGAAGGAGGAGCTTCTGAAAGAAGCGGAGCCGCTGCGCTTCCTCTTCTCTCACTCCGCGCTGCGCGAAGGCTGGGATAACCCGAACGTCTTCCAGATATGTTCGCTGCGCGAAATGGCCAGCGAGACGCGCCGCCGTCAGTCCATCGGGCGAGGTCTGCGTCTGTGTGTCGATCAGACCGGCCAGCGTCGCCGCGACGAGGGACTGAACGTCCTTACCGTCATCGCGCAAGAGGGCTACAAGCAGTTCGCCGAAGGCTTGCAGTCCGAAATGGAGCAGGCACTCGACATCAAGCTGGGGATCGTCACCGTCGATCTTTTCGCTGGGCTTACCTATTCCTTGCCGAATGGTGAAACCGCCGTCGTGTCGGTTAAGGAAAGCCGCGCCGTCTTCGATGGTCTCGCTTCGGCTGGGTTGATCGACGATAAGGGCAATGCGAAGCCGGAGTTGCGAACCGCGCTTGCCCAGAACGCCGTGCCGCTGCCGGTTGACTTGCCTGAGCAGGCCGTCAAGCTGATACGCGATATGCTGCATCGTCTGGCGCGCAAGGTGCCGGTCAGCGATGCCCGCGACAAGCGGCAGGTGAAGCTGAACCTGAAGGTGCTGGAGGGGCATGATTTCCAGCAACTCTGGAACCGGATAAGCCAGAAGACAACCTATCGCCTCGATTTCGACGATGCCGCGTTGGTGGCACGATGCGCCAAGGCGCTGCGGGATATGCCGCGTCCGGGCGAGGCGCGAGTGACTTTCGAACTGGCCGAGATGCTGATCGGCCGAGAAGGCGTGACGCCGGAGAAGGTCAGCACATCGCAGCCGCAGCGCCTTGCG
Organism: Sphingobium sp. AntQ-1; assembly: GCF_028538045.1. NCBI lineage: Bacteria > Pseudomonadati > Pseudomonadota > Alphaproteobacteria > Sphingomonadales > Sphingobiaceae > Sphingobium > Sphingobium sp. AntQ-1. The sequence goes on along the minus strand of NZ_CP117158.1, from coordinate 994,800 downwards.
GCTACGCGACTGGAGGTGCCGGACTTGCTGGGCGAACTGCAGAACCGCACGGAACTGCCCCGGAAGGTGCTGGCCGACATCCTTGTCCAGTCAGGCCGACTGTCGGATGCAGCGGTGAACCCGTCTGCTTTCGTTGATGCCGTAACCGCGATCATCCAGGCCGGGAAACGCCTGATGATGACGGATGGTATCGTCTATAAGCCGCTGGACGCATGGTGGGCGCAGGACCTGTTCGTGGCGGAGGATGATGTGCCGGTTGATAGGCTTGTGTCTGTTGAGCACGCACCGCTCGACCACATCGTCACTGACTCAAATATTGAGGCGGAACTGGCCAAGGCACTCGACATCAGCGGTTCCATCAAGGTATTCGCCAAGCTGCCCTCGACTTTCAAGGTCATGACGCCGTTGGGTACGTATAATCCAGACTGGGCCATTGTCCGCCAGCACGATGGACGCGAAGATGTCTATCTGGTCAGCGAGAGCAAGGGCGACCTGAATACGCTGCGTGAATCTGAGAAGGCACAGATCGCCTGCGGGAAGGCGCATTTCAAAGCGCTGGATGTCCCGTTCGTGACCGCCACGAATTTGGAGGGGATACTCACGCAGGCATAGCTTGTTTGTCGGAGACCGCGGTCGGCATCGTACGGATCGCGGGCCTCTTTCAGTCGTTTCCCGATATATCGCCTTTATGCGGAAAGATGGCCAATGCGGTGACGAGTTTTCCGGATAAATCACTTTCTTACAGCGATTTGCGTCAGAAAGGCGTTTCTGTTTTCCGGATAAATCGCTTTAACCGTCGGAAGCCATGCAAAAGGGGGCTTCCCGATTGTCCACTCTCATCTTGACGCCATTTGTTTTGCCACATGGGGCCAACGCGAGAGAAAATCGCTTCTAATCCGCCAAACTAAAGCCGGAGACGATCTTCTCGCAAATTATCGGAACTGCTCGCCTATGTGGTTCGCATTCGGGCGTGGCCGTAGATCCATCGCGAAATGGTTGATTTATCGGGAAACTCTGCGCGTCAAATAAAATATATATAAATCAATATGTTATAAAATTCATAAGATGAAAGGGATTTATAGGGAAACGATGAACGCGAATTATACGGAAAAGCGTAAACAGCCTTTCCGGAAAAATCACTTTTATAGCCGGAAAGCGTGCAAAGCGGTTTCCCGATAATTGACTTTCATCTCTAAGACGCCGTTCGCGTCACCTCAGCCGAAATTGGCAAAATCCATAACAAAACAGCCAAAAAGCCGCGTCTCCCAATTTTTCCGGAATTATCGGGAAAAACCGGTCCGCGTGATAAGCAAAGGTACATTGCAGAGGAAATTTCGGAAGCCGCTCGATTTTACGGGAAGCGCCTCGGGCACATAAAAATTCATGTAATTCAATTGATTACAAAATTGAAAAGATAAAGCCGATTTATGCGGAAAGAATGAAAGTGATTTATACGGAAAAGCAAATTAGGCTTTCCCCATAAATCACTTTCATCCCAAAAAGAGATGAAAATCGCGAAAATTTGGAGCAACTTTTATTTATACGGAAAATGGAAAACCGCAAAAAATGGCAATCTGTGCCATTTGCGGAGCCAGAGCCGCCATGAACGGCCAGAAATTTTAGGCGCAATACCGCTAACGTGTGGCAAAGCACACTCGTTAACGTTGAGGCGCAATACCGCTAAGGTTACGCGGTGCGTAATCTTAGCAAAGCGTCGCTTCGTGTGTCGGCACCTGTGGGCCGATTGTGCCAGCGGCCGCGGGCATTGCCGGCAATCCGGCTTTGGGCGGTCCATCCCGATGGACCTTGGGCCTTGCCAGCCCTTCGGGCGGCGCAAATTTATGGCCCGCTCCGGGCGGCTCTGAAGCGCGCCCGAAAGGCGCACTGCGCGCTCAGCTAATTGAACCGGTGTGTAGACATCTTTCAGCATCAATTTTCATGACCGGATACCGTTGGGGAAAAATAGCATTATGCCGCCTCAGCGGCTCCGGTTCGTGACCGCCGGCCGGCGGCGCGTCCCCATGGAGAAACGCCATGCGATCATCGCAGCGCCCACCACTTAAGTACCCTTACGAATATGTATGCGTGTATGATTTAGAGACGATCGTCGATGAGGAAATGCCGGATGGCAGCTTCCCGCCTTGGCCACGGCACCGACCAGTGGCGGGGGCCTTCCTGACCGCCGAATGGTCGCCAGTGGGCTACAGCTTCAAATTCGACACATTATTATGCCGCGAAGGACGTGAGGCCGAGTTCTATCGCAAGATTGATAGCCTGCTACCCTCCGGCGGCATGGGTGTCTCATTGAATGGGCGGAATTTCGACAATGCTGTCCTGCGCCTTCAGGCGCAACGTAACGGCCTATTTGACCTGCGCAATATCGCGCGCCAGTCCGAGTCTGGTCGCTTCGATGTCGCTCATCTCGATCTGATGGACGCGTTCGGCGGTGGCCGGGGCACGTCTCTGGCTGAACTGTGTGGGGCGCTCGACATCCCAGTGAAGACGTCCGTCACTGGCGGCGATGTTGCCGGCCTATGGAAATTGGGGAATTTGGCAGCGATCAAGGCCTATGTGCAGGAGGACGTCATCGCGACGTATATTCTGCACCTGCATGCCGCCGCATGGCGGGAAGGACATGAGCGACAATTGGTGTTGCCGCTCGCTGATTTGGCTGCCTGGATAGAAGGCGAACCGGGGCTGCGACATTTGCTGCCGTTCGCAACATGCCGACCCGCGAAATGGGCGCGCTCACGCGCACCTGCATTGCGAGCGGCTGCCGCCCTTGCTGACGCCGAATTGCGGCTGAAGCGCGAGCAGGACGAGGCGGCGTTTTCCAGCCGCTAACCGCAAGTCCCACCGGAACCCATTCGCACACTTATTTCAGTTCGGTCGCTTCCGAAAGCAAGTGCGTGTGCCTGAAGCAGGACATATTCATGACTGACAAGAATGTTACCTTCGTATCTGTAGCCGCTGCCACCATCATCGTGCCGCAGGCCGCTGGCAGCAATGCGCCGGAAGTTTATCTCATCGGAGCTGGTTTGCTCATCGCCACCTATGATGGCGCCCGTTGGCGGTTCAGCGCCGAGAGCGCCGCTCTAAAGGCTGGAGAGAAAGAGCAGAACCTCCTGCTCTGGCTATCAGACCGACTGCCGATGGCAAATACGGTTATTGGCTGGAACATTGATAATCGGATCGTTCCAGCCTTAATCAATGCAGCTGCCCATGCAGATCCGACGATTGCGCAGCACTTCATGCTTCGGCTATCGCGAGCGCTCCGCAACAATGTCGTGGACCTGGCGATTGATCGCAGCGCCGCCGTTGAGCCCGGTATTGCAGATGAGGTCCGTACGGCGCCCAGCATGGCTCCAGACGTATTGCTTGAGTGTTGGGGCAAGGGGCAGCTCGATACCTTGCGTGCTGACTTAAGGGCCGAAGCGCTTGGCACTTGGCTAGCATTTGTCCGGCAGGGAAAGGCGCCTGGCATGGCAGCAGAACAGGCGACACGCGACTGGATGCATCGTCGCTGCAGCATCCAGTCGGTGAAGAACGGGCCGGGTAAGGCCTAAGTGGAAATTGGTGAAATTGGGATCCGTGAAAGAGCGGAAAATTGAAAATCCCCGGCCAATAGGCCGTCACCTTAATGTTGGAGTATTTGAATGACACATCCCTATTTTGCGCGCAGTCAGGCGTGGGTTTTCGCATTGCGAACTTTGATGGGCTATCCGCCATATGAGCCGACTCGACACACCATGTGCTTTTGCACCAGTGGTCCTCGCGACTTCCAAGATATCTTGCATTTGACCCAGCTTGCCACAGACACGCAGCATGACATGCTGCATTTGACTTTCGCTGAACTAAATTCTCAGGAGCCATGCCTGGTATCGCTGGTGGTGCATAAGTCGCACTGTGTTGAATGGATGCCGGGATGTCAGCTCTATAAGGCAAACGAGAAGGCGCCAGTCGAATTGCTGCAAGGTGGCCTGCGCTGGCGCTTCGACGAGCGAAATCAATTGGTCAGCGACAAACTGCCGCCGCGCCACTTACTTGCCCGGGGCGAGAGGATCGCATGGGACCGCTGGCGCGCAAAGGCTAAAGAAATGCATGGCCTGGAATTGGCCGGCAATAGCTTGGTACCGCAAAACCGGCCTATCACTGAAGCCATTCCGCTGGAGGCGATCAGCGTCACCAGCTGAACCGTCACCTAGCCCTAATCCGCATCACCATGACGCTCTCCGACGCCGCCCCACGTGGGCGGCGTCGGCGTTTCCAGGAGACAAATATGTTTATTACTCAGGACCAGCTCCGTCACGCTCGCCAGGAAGTCGTCGTTCGTCCCCGCAGCATATCCCAGATCGAATGGCCGTACTTCAAAGTGCGGCCCATCAGCGAGGAGTGGCAATATTACGGGCGCGTACCAGCCTATAAATCCGCAGTCGCCAATGTTGCATATATCTGGCGCCACAGTGATCCCGTTGACAGATTCGGCCCCATGCCCGCCCTTTTTTCCGAGCGGCGGTTCGAACTAAAGGGGTCTGGTCTTCTACTACCGGCGAGCGCGCCGGTCTGGGCGGCAAGCGATCCGTATAGAATTTGGGCGGAGGCGGATGCAGTCACTGTCGCGACAGGCGATCGCAGCGCCGTGGCGGCATGGCACGTCGTGTTGGAAATCCCGCTCGATGTGCGTCCGGAAAATTGGCGCTGGCTGACGGAAGGGTTTTTGCACAGCCAGTTGGTGCAACGGGGGGCCGCAGTGGCCTGGGCGATCCATTCTATCGAAGGCGACGATGGCGAGTGGATCGTTAAGCCCCATATGCATGCCATCGTGACGGCCCGCTACTGGCGCCATGACAAGCGCCATGGACGGCGTCACCCCAACTGGATTTGCAATTGGGCGCAGCAGAGGCGGATGGAGTTTGCTTGGCGGCGGCGGTGCTCTGGCATGCGCGACCTTGCGCATGCGGGCTTCTGTCTAAACGACTACTGGCCGTCACGCATTCGATAACCTGAATTTAAAGTCCCTGAATTTAAAGTCCCTCGATCTAGCATACTTGCCATGTCGAGGGACTGCCATCGAAACGCTCCAGACTGATCAAGTCGGGTAGGCGCATAAGACCATCAAATTCATGGCATTGCCTCTCTCCGGCGCTATTATTAAGTAAAAAGTAAGTAATATTTCTTGCAGTGCGAAGACGTTGGGAATCAAGATTGGAGAATTTGATGGTTTCTGTGGTGCGAGATATAAGTCATGTATGCGGCCATCAAGATAGCATTAGAATAGCCGAAAATTCTCATGAAAAAGTCGAAAAATATGCCCTGTGGTTGGCCTCCAAAATTTGTAAAGAATGTTACAAGCTCGAGGGACGCGAAACTCTCAATCTCGCAGCGGAAAAACTGGTGGGTATACCTCTGCCGACGTTGAGGGGCACGGATAAGCAGATTGGCTATGCGACAGCTAACCTGTCTTATTCAGCGGTGGGGCTTTGAGGGTTGGCGGGAGTGGCGTAAGCCTTTGGCTTGCTGTAGGAAATTGGATGTCTAGACCAACCTGCAGCGAGGCAAAAAATGCCACAGGCCACACCCGCCGAGAGCCACGATAGCGCGGCGGTGATTTCGTTTCCAGCGGTGTTGCGCAAGAAGGTGACGGGCGCCTTCGACGGAGGGCGACTGACTTCGGACGGTGGTGTAGTGCTGCTGGCCCAGGCCGAGCGGGAGATGGGTATCTGCAAGCGCCTTGCCGCCTGCATCGCCGACCCGCGCGACCCTGCGCGGGTGATCCATAGAGTGGATGATATCCTGCGGGCGCGGGTTCTGGCGATCGCCTGCGGCTACGAGGACGCCGACGACCTCGACGCCCTGCGTGACGATCCGGGGTTTCGCCTGGCGCTGGGTAAGTCGCCGGAGGCAGGGGTCGGTCTGGCGAGCCAGCCGACGATGAGCCGGTGGGAGAACGCCCCGACCACGCGCGAACTGGCACGGATGATGATTGCGATGGTCGGCATCTACTGCGCCAGCTATTCCAAACCGCCCAAAGCGGTGACGCTGGATATCGATGACACCTGCGACGTCGTGCACGGCTACCAGCAACTTTCGTTCTGGAACGGTCACCATGGCGAGCGATGCTTTCTGCCGATCCACGTGTACGATACGGCGACGGGCCGCCCCGTCGCCATGCTGCTGCGCACCGGCAAGACGCCCTCGGGTGCGGAGGCCGCCGGGCACATCCGGCGCCTCGTGCGGCATATCCGCCAGCATTGGCCCGCTACGCACATCACCGTCCGTGGCGACGGGCATTATGGCAGGCCCGAGGTCATGGCCTTCTGCGAGGCACATGGCATCGACTATGTCTTCGGCCTTCCCACCAACGCCGCCCTGCGTGCCAATCCCGACATCGTGGCCGCCGCCGATGCCTGTGCCGTCCAGCGTGCCGAGGAAAACCGGGTGGTGCTGCGCAGCTATGCCGAAATCCGCTATGGGGCGAAAAGCTGGAAGTGTCAGCGCCGCGTCGTCGCCCGGATCGAAGCCAGCACCTTGGGCATGGACATCCGCTACGTCGTCACTTCCCTGGCAGAAGGCTCGGCCGAGCACATCTACGACAGCCTTTACTGCGCCCGTGGTCAGGCCGAAAACCTGATCAAGCGGCACAAGAGCCAGCTCAGCAGCGATCGAACTTCATGCCGATCGGCCAACGCAAACCAGATGCGGCTGATCCTGCATACCGCCGCCTATTGGCTGATGTGGCGCATCCAGCAGGCGATACCCAAGACAAGCGCGCTCGCCGCCGCCGAGTTCGCCACGCTGCGCCTGCGGCTCCTCAAGGTCGCCGCCCGCGTGATCGAAACCGCAACCCGCATCCGCATCGCCTTCGCGTCAGCCTGTCCCGAGGCCAGCACCTTCCGGGCCATTGCGGCCGCCTTCAGGCCTGCCCCGACATAGCCGCCCCGGCCGCACGCCAGAACCGCTCCCTCCAACTCGCAAGCCTATCAAATATCCGCGGTGAAATAGACGCAGCGAAATCCCTCGTCCTGATCACATACAGGCTGGCACCGAAAAACGCGGACCGCCGAAGCGAACAACGTCACGAATAATCCGGGCTAAGCGATCGGATAGCATTAGGTATCTGATCCGGGGGCCAAATCTCGCGGTTGAGGAAGTAACGCCGCGCGGCCTTGAGGCGGCCGCAAGGATGGTGGCGATCACGGATGCAGGATGGTGGATTGATAACCCAGTGCCATGGTCGATTGAAAAGCGATTGCAATTCGTCGATCGGGTACTTGCCGGCGAATTTGATACGAAATGTTGATTGCCGGGCTTTGCGTGCCGGACTGCCGAAAAATGGAAAGTATCGTCTACACCGGCGAGAAATGATTGCCGATCGACTCGAATTCAGCACGGCATATCGATGGGTCACAGGGGTGTGACCTATGTGACTTGTTCTGTGACCCATCCTGTGTCAAAAACGTCTGGAACGGGCAAACGGATGAAGTTTTTTCAATAACTTATCTATGAAAGTGTCTGGGGAGCAAGGTGGCTCGTGTCCTGCCGCCCCAGCCAGTTTTCTCTTACGCTTCGACAATCCCTGGTTTTCGGACGGGCCCCGGACGAATAGAGATTTCGCGTGAAAGGCGAAATGCCCGCGTCTCGGCTTACCTCTGCGCGCGGCCAAAGCAGGAGCAGCGTATGGACCAAAAGCCCGCCATTATGATCCACGACATCATCGACGCCGCCCGGATCATCGCCCCGGCGGCGGTGCGCACGCCCCTCTTGGAAAATCACGCGCTTAACGATCGATTGGGCCGCCGCGTCCTCATCAAGTTCGAAGGAGCGCAACACACAGGATCGTTCAAGTTCCGTGGCGCATATAACCGCCTCGCACGCCTCGATGCGCAGCAGCGGTCGGCGGGCGTCGTCGCCTGGTCGTCGGGCAATCATGCTCAGGGCGTGGCCGCCGCGGCGCAGTTGCTCGCCCTGCCGGCGACCATCGTGATGCCGTCCGATGCGCCCGCGATCAAACTGGCCAACACCCGCGCGCTGGGGGCGGAGATCGTCACCTATGACCGCCATAGCGAAAGCCGGGAGGAAATCGCCACCGCGCTGGCGCACAGCCGGGGCGCGACATTGGTGCCATCCTTCGATGACCCCTTCGTCATCGCGGGGCAGGGGACGGCGGGGCTCGAAATCCTCGACCAAGCCGCGGAAGCAGGCGCCATCATCGGCCAAATCCTGGTCTGTTGTGGCGGCGGCGGTCTGACGGCCGGGATCGCCACGGCAGTTAAAGCGCGCGCGCCTGAAATCGCCCTTTACGCCGTCGAACCCGCCGGGTTCGACGATACCGCCCGCTCGCTCGCCAGCGGTGTCCGCGAGAACATCGCGCCGGATGCGCGCAGCATCTGCGACGCGCTGATGGCGCCCAGTCCCGGCGCGATGACCTTCCCGATCAACCAGGCGCTGCTGTCGGGCGGCCTCGTCGTCAGCGACGATCAGGTGCGCGACGCGATGCGCTTCGCCTTCTCCACGCTCAAGCTGGTCGTGGAGCCGGGCGGGGCGGTCGCGCTGGCGGCGGTGCTGAACGGCCTAGCTCCGCCCTGCGGCGATGCCAGCGTCGTTGTCCTGTCGGGCAGCAATGTCGATCCGGCCGCCTATGCCGCCATTGTCGGCGGGGCCGCCGCATGATCGATCCGCGCGCCATCCGCACCTTCCTGGCGGTGTGCCGCGCCAACAGCATCAGCGGCGGCGCGCGCGCGCTCAACATTTCGCAACCATCCGTGTCGAACGCCATCGCGCAATTGGAACAATCGCTGGGCGTCTCGCTGTTCGAACGCTCGCGCAGCGGCATCCTGCTCACGCCTGAAGGGCAGGCGCTGCTCCGCCGCGCCGAAGCGATGGACAGCCTTCTGTCGGACGTGCAGGCGGAAGTGCAACTCGCCAGCCGCGGCATCACCGGCCCGCTGCGCGTTGGCGGTACGCCCGGCGCATTGGTCAGTTTGTTGCCCGATGCGGTGCGGCGGCTGGAAGCGCGGATCGGTCGGTTCGCGCTGCATGTTGTCGAACGGCCCGACCATGACCTGGCTGCCATGCTCCATCGTGGCGACATCGAAATGGTCTTCGTCACCACCGGCATTGACGAACCGCCGGAGGGTATCGAGGAGCGCACCTTTTCCCGCGATCCCTTCGCGCTGATCGTGGGCAAGCAGAACGACCATCTACCCGCCAGCCTGTCGCTGCGTGACACCGCACTGATGCGCTGGGTCTTGCCCGAAGCCCGCGGCGCCTTCCGCCGTCAGGTCGATGCGCTGTTCATGGCCGCCGACATTCCGGTGCCGCAGGACATCATTCGCTGCGATTCCCTGCTCACGACCAAGGCGATAGTGCGGGGCAGCCAGCGCGTCACCATCTTGCCGATGCAGGTCGCATCGGCGGAACTGTCGATCGGCGTGCTACGCGCCATCACGATCGCAGAAGCTGCCTTTCCGCGCAGTATCGGTGTGCGGATGCTGGCGGGCGGGCGGCTGTCGCGACTAGGCGAGGCCTTGCTGGATGTGCTTATCCATAGCTCCAGACTATGATGTTCGAAAAAATCATTATTTTTCTTTGGGGCTTTGCCGGCGCATAAGCTGTTCCAGCAAGAGCTTTCGGGAGGGACCATCGTGCGGCACATCATCCGCAACATCGCAATTTTCGACGGGACGGGCAGCGCCCCGGTCGCCGGAGCGGTGGTCGTTGAAGACGACAGGATCGCAGCCGTCCTGCATGACGCCGCTGCTATCGCTGCGGTCGAGGCCGACAGCGTGATCGATGGCCAGGGCGGCACGCTGATGCCCGGCATGGTCGATTCCCACGCCCATCTGACCTGGGGCAGCTCGGTCGAGAAAATCTATCACCAGTTCATCCTGCCGCCCGAAGAATTGAAGGTCGCCGCCTGGCGCAATGCCCGCGTGCTGCTCGACCATGGTTTCACCAGCCTCTATTCCGCAGGCGCGCTTGGCGACCAGATCGAACCCGAACTCGTCCGCGCGATCGACGCCGGCGAAACCCCCGGTCCGCGCCTGATCCCCTCGACGCTGGAGCGTAGCCCCGAAGGCGAGGAGGGGGTGGAAACCGGCGACGTGTTCAACGGTCGCGGCCCTGACGCCATGCGCGCCTTCGTCGCCTATTGCGCGGCGGAAGGCGTGAAGTCGCTCAAGCTGGTCATCTCCGGCGAAGACGCGCTCAAGCCCGGATCGTCGGGCGACGTCCTCTACACTGACGCGGAAATGCTGGCGGCGGGCGAAGCGGCCAGGGAAGCGGGCCTGTGGATCGCGACCCATGCCTATTCGCCCCGTGCGATCGAACTGGCGCTCGAAGCGGGGGCGCGCATCCTTTATCATTGCTCCTTCGCCAACGATGCGGCGATCGACGCGATGGCCGCGAAGAAGGACGACATCTTCTACGCCCCCGGCCCCGGCGTCTCGGTCGCCGCGCTGGAAGCGTCGCCGCCGCCCCATATCGACATGTCTTCCATGAAAGCCAGCGCCGCCGAGCGTTTGGAACTGGAAAAGGCGCTCGTCCCCAAGCTCAAGGCGCGCGGCGTGCGTATCCTGCCCGGTGGCGATTATGGCTTCCCCTTCAATCCCCATGGTCGCAACGCCCGCGACCTGGAGCATTTCGTGACCCATTATGGCTTCACCCCGGCCGAGGCGCTGAACGCCGCGACCATGTTGGGCGGACAGCTGATGGGACAACGAGTTGGACAGGTGAAGACCGGCTATCTCGCCGACCTGCTGCTGGTCGACGGCGACCCGACCCAGGACGTCCGCATCCTGCAGGACGCCCATAATATCAAGATGATCATGCTGGGCGGGCGGATGCATAAATCCCCCGCAGCGCAGCCCGTGACCGCCTGACCGGAAAGATGCCGCCATGTTCGACGTTGCAATCATCGGCTGCGGGCCGGTGGGGGCCTTTGCGGCCAATCTCCTTGGGAAATCCGGCCTGTCGATCCTGGTGATCGAGCAGGAGGCGAACCTCTATCCTCTGCCGCGCGCGGTCCATCTGGATCACGAAATGATGCGCCTGTTCCAGTCGGCTGGCGTGATCGACCGGGTGGCGGGCGACATGCGCGACACCGAAGGGCATCTGCATGTCGGCGCCGACCATGGCGTCATCCGCTACATGGGCACGGTCGGGCGGGCGCGGCCGTTTAGCTGGTCCAACGACTATTTCTTCTACCAGCCCGAACTGGAGGATCATCTCCGCGAGGCGCTGACCGATTACCCTAATATAACTGTCCAACTCGGCGTCTCATTTGAAGGGCTGGAGGAGAACGAAAACGGCGTCACGCTGCGGCTTTCCGAAGGTCGGACAGAGCAGGCTCGCTACGTCATCGCCTGCGACGGATCGCGCAGCGCGGTGCGCAAGGCGCTCGACATAAAGCTGGACGATCTGGATTTTGAAGAGCCCTGGTTGGTGGTCGATGCCGAAGTCGATGGGCCGGTGCGCTTCCCCGACCTGTGGGGCTTCCCCGACGCCGCCGACCTGCAAAAGCTGTCGGTGATGATCTGCGATCCCAAGCGCCCGGCGACGATCGTGCCGGGGCGCGGCAATCACCGCCGCTGGGAGTTCATGCTGCTGCCCGGCGAAGACGACCAGGCGATGATGGAGCCGGATTCGGTTGCAGCCCTTGTCGAACCCTATCTCTCCGGGGTTTCGCACAGGATCGTGCGCGCGGCGACCTATCGCTTCCATGGTTTGATCGCCGAGCGATGGCGGACGGGCGGCGTCTTCCTGGCCGGCGATGCCGCGCATCAGACGCCGCCCTTTTTCGGGCAAGGCATGTGCCACGGCCTGCGCGACGTCGCCAACCTGGCCTGGAAGCTGGAGATGGTGGTGAAGGGCGCGGCGCCCGACGCGCTGCTCGACAGCTATCAGCCCGAACGCGATCCCCATGTCCGTGCGGTCATCACCGCCGCTGTCGCCGCGGGGCGCTATATCTGTATGCTGGACCCGCAAGCGGCCGCCGAGCGCGACGCGCAGATGCGCGAAGCCGCCAAGGGCGCGCAGCATGGCACCGCCGCCGACCTGATCCCCGCCATCGCGACGGGCATCGTCGCGGCCGGCACGCCGGGCGCGGGTGAGCGTTTCATCCAGCCCCGCGTGGGGGATCGCCTGCTGGACGACGTCACCGGCAGCGGCTGGCGTCTCTTCACCCGCGCCATGGTGGAGAGCGGTGACGTCACGGTCGTAGACCTCACGCAACTGGCCGATGGCGGCGCGATCTCCGCCTGGCTGGCCGATCGGAAGGCCGATGCCGTGTTGGTCCGGCCCGACCATTATGTTTTCGGCACCGGCAAGGGGGGCGACCTGATCGCCCGGCGCGATGCGCTGGTCGCCGGCGCCTTCCGTCAGGAGATCGCCGCATGACCCTTTCTCTGGATCAGGCGCGTCGCATCATCGACGCCGCACTGGGCCATGGCCGGGCGCAAGGTGCGCAGCCGCTGGCCGTCGTCCTGCTCGATGCCGGCGCGCATCCCGTCGCCTTCGCGCGGGAGGATGGCGCCAGCCTGTTCCGTTTCGATATCGCCAAGGCCAAAGCCACGGGCGCACTGGGTATGGGGGCGGATACGCGGGTCATTGCAACCCGCGCCGCCGCCAACCCCGGTTTCTTCCAGAGTGTGGTGGCCGTCACTAGCGGCCAACTCGCTTTGTCCCCCGGCGGCGTCCTGATCCGCGATTTGGAAGGCGCGGTTATGGGCGCCGTCGGGATCAGCGGCGACACCGGCGACTGCGACGAAGCCTGCGCCATTGCCGGCATCCTGGCCGCCGGACTTTCCCATGGAGTGCAATCATGAGACTTCGCAGCATCGAACTGGCGATGCCGGGCGCGGCGGACGCCGCCACCTTTATGACCGACATCTGGGGCATGGCCCCGGCGAAGGTGGTTGGCGACATCCATTATCTGCGCGGATCAGGGACTTTCCCCTATCTCGTCGCGTTCGAGGAGTCGGCTGACGCCTATGTCCGGTCGACCACCTTCGTCTGCACGTCCGACCGGCTGGAGCAATTGAAGCGCAGCGTCACCATTGCGGGTCTCCCCGCAATGCCTGTCGTCTCAGAAGACTTGGGCGGCGGCCATGGCATCATCGTGGAACTGGCCGAAGGCGAATTGCTGCGCTTCCTGGTCGACGCGCAGGAGGTCGAACCGATCGAGGGCGCGGACCTGCCGGTCAAGCTGACCCATGTGGTGTTCAATTCCGCCGACGCGGAAATGACCGGCCATCTGGCCGAGGACGCATTGGGCTTCCGCGTGTCGGACCGGACCAAGGGCATGGTGTTCGTGCGCTGCAATGACTCGCATCATAGCACCGCCTTCGCCCGCGCGGGGATTTCCAGCCTCAACCATATCGCCTTCGAGATGGAGGATCTGGACGCGGTGATGCGCGGCATCGGTCGCCTGCGCGATCAGGATATGGCGCCGGCCTGGGGACCGGGCCGTCATGGCCCCGGCGCCAATGTCTTCGCCTATTTCATCGCCCCCTTCGGCCCGGTGATCGAATTTTCGACCGCCGTGAACAAGGTGCCCGACGACTATCGGCCCGGCGCGCCGGAAGACTGGACCTGGCCCGAAAAGCGGATCGACCAGTGGGGCATGTCCGACAAGAATTTCGACGGGCTGCGCGCTGCCGAAGAAAAATTCCGCCATCGCCGCGACTGGCAGCCCCAATCCCTGGCCCACCCGATCGACGTCCTGACAGAGGAAAATCACTAATGCGCTATGTCAGTTTCCGCCGCCCCGACGGCACCCCCAGCTTCGGCCGCCAGGACGGCGCAACGATCATCGAACTGGCGACCGGCGCGACGCCCAGCCTGAAGGCCGCGCTGACCGACGGCAGCTTGGCGACGCTGGCTGACGGCGCGACCTATGCCGCCGCCGACATTGTGTTGCTGCCGGTTATCCCCGATCCCGCCAAGATACTGTGCGTCGGGCTGAACTATGCCGAGCATGTCAAGGAAACCGGCCGGGAGCAGAAGGCGCATCCCGCCATCTTTGTGCGCTATGCCGACAGCCTGGTCGCCGATGGCCAGCCGATGGTGAAGCCCGCCGTGACGACCCGCTTTGATTATGAAGGCGAACTGGCGATCGTCATCGGCAAGCCGTGCCACAAGGTTGCCGCCACCGATGCGTTGAGCCATGTCGCTGGCTATGCCGTCTTCAACGACGGATCGGCGCGCGACTGGCAGCGCCACAATATCCAGTTCACGCCGGGCAAGACTTTTCCCGGCACCGGCGGCTTTGGCCCCGCGCTGGTGACGGTGGACGAGATTGATGATCTGGGCGCGCTGCGCGTCCAGACCTGCCTCAATGGCGACATGGTGCAGGACCAGCCGATCGCCGACATGATTTGGGATATCCCCACGGTCATCGAATATATCAGTGCCTTCACGCCGCTGGCGCCGGGCGACGTCATCGCCACCGGTACGCCCGGCGGCGTCGGCGATAAGCGCACCCCGCCGCTCTATATGCACGCGGGCGACAAGGTCGAGGTCACCATCGGCGCCATCGGCACGCTCGCCAACCGCATCATCGACGAACAATAAGCCTATATTATCCAATGATAAGAAGGGGAGGAGACACCATGCGCATATTCCACAAGCCCATTCTGGCCATGGCGAGCGTCAGCACGTTCGCCATCGCCGCACCCGCCTTTGCCCAGGATGCCGCTACGCCACAGGAGCCGGCGGAATCGGCCATGTCCGACATCATCGTGACCGCACAGCGCCGACAGGAAAAGGTGACGGAGGTGCCGATTTCGATCACCGTCGCCAGCCAGAAGCAGCTGGAGCGCCAGCAGGTCAATAATCTGAACGACCTCAACCGCGTCGCCCCCTCGCTGGAAATCCAGTCGGCCCCGTCGCAGAATACCGGCGGCGGCGGATCGATCCGCGGCATCGGTACGCAAAGCTTCTCGCCCGGCGCTGTCGCATCCGTAGGTGTCGTCGTCGACCAGGTGAGCCAGGGCAACGCCAATATCTCCGACCTGTTCGACGTGTCGCGGATCGAAGTGCTCAAGGGGCCGCAAGGCACCTTGTTCGGCCTGACCACATCGGCCGGCGTCATCAACATCACCACCAACGCGCCTGACCCTAACGAATTTAGCGGGCGCGTGCGCACCGAATTGTCCGATGCCGGGACCGTGGGGTCCAAATATGGCCAGCAGGTCGTTCAGGGCGTCATCAACGTGCCGTTCAGCTCCACCAGCGCGCTGCGCGTGTCGGGTATGAGCAACACGCGGCAGGGCGTGAACCGTAATGCCGTCACCGGCGACTGGAACGACGTCAATCGCTACGCCGTGCGTGGCCGGTTCCTGTGGAATGCGAGCGAAGACCTGACCGTCAACCTGATCGGCGACTGGTCGAAGGGGTCGGCGGACAATGGCGGCGACTTCTTCACCTTCCTGTCGAACACCGCTGCCAACACCGCGCTGCTCAACAGCTGCGGCATCACGCCGGGCGAGGGCAACCAGACCTTCTGCGTCGGGGATGAATTCAGCAGCAAGGTCAAGGCATGGGGTGGATCGGCGCAGGTCGATTATGATGCCGGTCCGCTGACGCTGACGTCCATCACTGCCTATCGCAAGACGGAAAGCAGCAATACGCTGGGCAACATCTATCGCGCCGATCCGCTGGCGTCGGAACTCATAAGCGGCCCGACAGGCACCGACATCCGCCTGTTCACGCAGGAATTCCGCGCGTCGTCGCCCAGCAATTCGGTCTTCGAATATACGGTCGGCGCCTTCTATTCAAACCAGAAGACGGTGCAGCAGCCCGAACGCTTCACCATTTCGGTGACGCTGCCCAATGGCTTCGTCATACGTCCGGTGGATTCGCCCGGCGCCCTGAACGAAATCACGGATGAATCGCTGGCGATCTTCGGTCAGGGCACGTTGCACGCCACTGACAAGCTGCGCCTGATCCTGGGCGGACGCTACACCGCCGGGCGCCTGTCGCTCGACCGGACCGACGCGGGAACCGGCGCGGAAAGCTTCCAGATCCTCAATGTCGACAAGATATCCTGGCGCGCCGGCATTCAATATGACATCGACCGGTCGCTGATGGCCTATGTCACCGCATCGCGCGGCTTCAAGGGCGGTCAGATCGCGGTGCCGACCGCGCCGTTGCTGCCCTATGTCGTGCAGCCGGAAATCCCCATGTCCTACGAAGCGGGGATGAAGGCCACGCTGTTCGGCGGCGCGGTGCTCGACGTCAGCGTCTTCTACAGCAAGATCAAGAATTTCCAGGCGCAGGAATGTACCGTCAACCCCACCACCGCCCAGCTTGTCTGTGCCCAGACGAACATCGACGGGGTCAAGACGCGCGGCGCGGAAGTCAATCTGTTCGGGCAGATTTCCGATCGGCTGTCGATGAACACCGGCTTCATCTATACCAAGGCGACCTATCCGGGCGGCTTCATCGGCAATGACAGCACCGACATTGGCGGCAGCCAACTGGCCTATTCGCCACGCTATAAATTCACCCTGTCGGGTGAATATGAACAGCCGCTGACGGCTGGTCTGAACGGCTTCCTGGCGGCGGACACAATCTGGAAATCGCGGGTCCGTTACCAGAATACTTCGCGCAGCGAAGAAACCTTCCGTCCGCACTGGACGGTTGGCGGTCGCCTGGGCGTGCGCAGCGAGGATGAACGCTATTCGGCGGGCGTGTTCGTGCGCAACCTGTTCAACGTCCACGAACCCTCTCTGCTCCAGAGCAATTTCGGTTCGGGCGTCGGCGCCATTTATGGTCCGCAGTCCTTCCGCCAGGTCGGCCTGCAACTCGACGCGAAATTCTGATCGAAAGGGGCATGGCGGTTCGCCGCCATGCCCCTTTCGCTGGTGGCCGAGGTGGTTAGGGTGCGGAGATGAATCCAGTCAGGCAATCCATAGCGGCCATGGGGACGGACCTTGGCCCGGCCGTCCTTGCGCAATGCCGCGCGCTCTTCGACGCCGAACAGTTGGCGCTGCTGGCGCAGCGGCCGATGGCGGCGGCGGACGTCGTTTATGGCCCGCATGAACGCCACCGCCTCGACATCTATCGGCCGCAGGGTGACGGCCTCGCGCCTGTCCTCGTGTTCGTGCATGGCGGCGGGTTCCTGAAGGGCGATAAAGGCGGGGTCGATGCTTGGCCCAACGCTAATGTCGGCCGCATGGCGGCGCAGGCGGGGTTTCTTGGCGTCGTTATCAATTATCGCCTGGCGCCCGATCATGTCTGGCCCGCCGGGGCGGAGGATGTCGCCGCGGTCGCCGCCTGGATCAAGGATCATGCTGCGCAGCATGGCGGCGACCCGGATCGAATCGTGCTGATGGGCACGTCTGCCGGATCAGTCCATGTGGCGGGCTATCTGAAACTGGCTGGCGCGGGCGACATCCGCGCCGCCATCCTGCTGTCCGGCCTCTACGGCTACACGCCGCTCGATGCGCGCGACATGCTCTATTATGGCGACCCGGCGCTCTATCCCGACCGAATGCCGATGGAGGCGGTCGCCGCCACGCCATTGCCGCTGATGCTCGCCTGCGCCGAGTTCGACCCGCCGCGTTTTCAGGCGGAGTTTCTGGGATTAATGCAGGATCGGTTTGCCCGCCATGGTGCGATGCCGCGCGCTTTTATTCATTCGGGCCATAATCATTACAGCATGTCCATGCATCTGGGCACCGCCGACCGGCGGCTGTCGCAAGAAATCTGCGCCTTCGTGCGCGAAACCACCCAATCATAATCAGGAGAAACAGATGCTCGATCGCAGGACGTTGCTCGCGACCGGAATCGCGACCGGGGCTATGATGGCCGCTCCCGCCATCGCCGCGCGCAAGGCTGTCATCAGCCCCGGCTTCCCCAAGGGCTTCTACTGGGGCGTCGCCACCGCGCCGCATCAGATCGAGGGCAACAACGTCGCCAGCGATCTCTGGTTTGTCGAAAACCAACAGCCCACCGTCTTCGCCGAACCCTCCCGCGATGCGTGCAACAGCTTCGACCTGTGGGAAGCCGATCTCGATCTGGTCAAGGACATGGGCCTCAATGCCTATCGCTTCGGTATCGAATGGGCGCGGATCGAGCCGGAAAAGGGTCTCTTTTCCCAGGCGATGCTGGATCATTACAAGGCGATCATAGACGGCTGCATCCAGCGCGGCCTGGCCCCGATCGTAACCTTCAGCCACTTCACCGCGCCGCGCTGGTTCAGCGCCCAGGGCGGCTGGACCAATCCGGAAAGCGCGCAATTGTTCGCTCGCTATTGCGACAAGGCGATGCGCGCGCTGGGCAAGGGGATCGCCAGCGCCATCACCTTCAACGAACCCAATATCCTGCTGCTGCTGAAGCCGATGCTGCCGCCGCAGGTGTGGGACATCCAGAAATTGACGCTGGAAACCGCGGCCAAGCGCCTGGGCGTCCCGAAATTCGTCGCCGCCAATGTCGCGGGGGTGGAAGATCTTCCCGCGTTGCAAACTGGTCTGGAGGCCGCGCACAAGGCGGCCAAAGCGGCGATCAAGGCGGTCCGTCCCGACCTGCCGGTCGGCTTTTCCCTCGCGATCATGGACGATCAAGCGGTGGGCAACAATTCGATCCGCGACCGCATGCGGAAGGAATTGTACGGCAACTGGCTGGACATCGCCAAGGCCGACGACTTCATGGGCGTCCAGAATTACGAGCGCGCGCTCTGGGGCGACAAGGGTCGTCTGCCAACGCCCGCCGGTTCGATCGTCAATTGGTCTGGCACCGAAGTCTGGGCGCCTTCGCTCGCGGGCGCGGTCCGCTACGCCCATGAAGCGACAGGCGTGCCGATCCTGGTGTCGGAACATGGCGTCGGCACGACCGACGACACCATCCGCGCCACATTCATCCCCGCAGCGCTCGCGGACCTCAAGCAGGTGATGGACGACGGCGTGCCTGTGCTGGGCTATTGCCACTGGTCGCTGCTCGACAATTTCGAATGGATATTTGGCTATAAGGTGAAGTTCGGCCTGCACAGCGTCGACCCCGTCACCTTCGCCCGCACCGCCAAACCAAGCGCCGCCGTCTATGGCGCGATCGCCAGCCGCAATGCGTTGTAAGGAGAGAAAGACATGAAGCGTTTCGTCGCCGCTGTCGCCCTTGTGCTCGCGGTTCCCGCCATCGCCCAGATGCCGACGCCGGTTCCCGCAGAAGCCCCCGCCGATCCGAACGCCATTCCGCTCTATCCGGACATGAAGGCACCCAAGGGATCGACCGAAAATTGGGTGCGTTTCGGGAAGGATCTGGCGGTGCGCAATGTCACCGTGCCGACCATCACGCCTGTCCTGCCCGATCCCGCGAAGGCGACCGGAGCTGCGGTGATCGTCGCGCCGGGCGGCGCGTTCATGTTGCTGGCGATGGATCATGAGGGCTGGAGCGTCGCGCGCTGGCTCGCCGATCACGGCATCGCCGCCTTCGTCCTGAAATATCGGCTGAACCAGACCCCCGCCGACATCGGCGAAGCGTCCGCCTATATGGGCAGGCGCATGGCGGAGTCGCTGCGCGATCCGACTGCCGCGCCGGGAATCACCGAACCGCGCGCAACTCTCGACGCTCTGGCGGCGATCAAGCTGGTGCGCGCCAATGCCGACAAATGGGGTGTCGATCCGCAGCGGGTTGGCATGATCGGCTTCTCCGCCGGCGCCATGACCACGCTCAACGCGGCGTTGGAAGGGAAGGGGAGCGATCGCCCGTCCTTCATCGGTTATGTTTACGGTCCGATGCTGGCCCGCGTCGTGCCGGCCGATGCGCCACCGATGTTCGCCGCCATCGCCAATGACGACAGCCTCTTCCCCAATCCCTCCTATGCCCTGATCGAAAGCTGGCGCCGCGCCCATGTGCCGGTCGAACTCCATGCCTATGAGCGTGGCGATCACGGCTTTGGCACGGGCAAGCCGGGCACGACGAGCATGGGCGTGCTGCCCCAGTTCCAGGCCTGGCTGGACATGCGCGGGCTGCTGAACGCGAAGGTCGCGCAATGAGCGCCGCGCCGGCCTTGCCGATCGCGCGGCAGGCCGGCATCGGCTTTGCGATCAACGCGACCCTCAGCCTGGCCTTCTTCCTCGGCATTTTCGGGATGGTTGCGCGCCCGCTCACCTGGGGCGCGCCCGACGCACTGGGCCTTGATTTCGTGCCGCAGAGCATTGCCGTTGCGCTGATGAGCGCGCTCGTCCCCTCACTGATCGCCCGCACGCGGCTGGGGCGGCGCGTGTCGACCCGCACGATCATCCTGCGCGCGTTCGGCTTTGCGATCGGCGGTGCGGTGCTAGGTGGCCTGCTCGCCTGGGCGACCGGCGCCGTCGCCCAGTCGCCTGTCGCATGGGGGCAGGCGCTGGCGATTAAGTTGCTTTACGGCGGATCGCTAGGCGCTCTCATAACCATTCTAGCCCTCAAGAGGATGACCCGGTGATCCGTTCGATGATGACTCTGGCGTTGGTGCTCGTCACGCCCGCTCTGGCTCAGGATGTGCGCATGGAAACGGTCCCGCCGCAGGGGCAGGAGGGCGCGATCGCGCTCTATCCCGATCAACCCGCGCCCAAGGCCGGCAGCGACGAACAATGGTCGAGCATGGAGGTTCAGATCGGGGCGAACAGCATCGACAATATCATGGTCCGCAATGTCGTGCGGCCGACCATCACGCCCTATCTGCCCGATCCTGCCAAAGCGACTGGCGCGGCGGTGCTCGTGGCGCCGGGCGGCGCTTTCCTGTCGTTGTCGATGACAGGGGAAGGGAGCGACGTCGCGCGCTGGCTGGCCGATCATGGCGTCGCAGCCTTCGTGCTGAAATATCGCCTCAACGAGACGCCGCGCGACGACAAGGCATTTCTGGGCGTCATGGGCGCGCGTTTCGGCGCGGCCGCGAAGGGCGAACCGAGCGCGAAGGTGAAGGAACCCCGCGCCACGCAGGATGCGCTTCAGGCCCTCGCCATCGTTCGCAGCCGCGCCGCAAGCTGGCATATCGATCCCGCGCGTATCGGCATGATCGGCTTTTCGGCCGGCGCGATGACGACGCTGAACGCCGCGTTGGAGGGCCGGTCTGAACAGCGCCCGGCCTTCATCGGCTATATTTATGGCCCGATGCTCGACATCGCGGTGCCCGCCGATGCGCCGCCCATGTTCAACGCCATCGCCATGGATGACGGTCTTTTCGCCAAGCAGGGCTTCGGCATAGTCGAAGCCTGGCGCAAGGCGAAGCGTCCGGTCGAACTCCATGCCTATGAACGGGGCGATCATGGCTTTGGCGGGGGGCGGCCGGGGACGACCACGGCGATGCTCTTGCCCGAATTTCTCGCCTGGATGGACATGCGCGGCCTGCTCGGCGCGCGCTGATTTTCTCAAGGATTGCTCATGATTCGTAAAAGCCTTCGCCCCGTCGCTCTGCTGGCCTGCGCCTCCTTCGCGGCGCCGCTCTGGGCTGACGAATTGGCGGAAGGATTTCGCAATCCGCCGCAGTCGGCCCGCCCGCGCGTCTGGTGGCACTGGATGAACGGCAATGTGACCAAGGACGGGATCGACAAGGATCTCGACTGGATGGCGCGCATGGGGATTGGCGGGGTCCAGAATTTCGACGCCAGCCTGATGACGCCGCAGATCGTGCCGGAACGGTTGATCTATATGACCGACGGCTGGAAGGATGCTTTTCGCCACGCCGTCCACACCGCCGATGCCAAGGGGCTGGAATTCGCCATTGCCGCGTCGCCGGGCTGGAGCGAGACGGGCGGTCCCTGGGTTAAGCCGCAGGACGCGATGAAGAAGCTGGTCTGGAGCGAGACGGACCTGCGTGGCGGCCAGCGGGTGAAAGGCGCGCTGCCCATGCCGCCCTCCATCACCGGCGCATTCCAGAGCGCGAAATTCAGCGATCCGCTCGCAGCTGGCGAGGGCGCGGCCGCGCTTCCTACCTTCTATGGCGACGCCCCTATTCTAGCCTATCCTATCAAGCTAATTGCCCTGCCGCGGCCGCGCATGACGCAAGCGGACGGAACGGCGCTCGCCCCTGCGCCGCTGCTCGACAATGATATGGAAACCGTGGCGCAGATCGCCAAGGGCGACGCCACCCATCCCGGCGCGGTGATCCTCGATTATGGCAAGCCGGTGACGATCCGGTCGGCCAGCCTGTTCGTGCCCCATGCCCGGCCGCCCTTCGGCGACCCGTTCTACCGCCCGACGCTGGAAGTGGAAACGGCGCAGGGCTGGCGGCCGGTCGGCCGTTTTTCGCTGACCGAAGTGTCGGCGACGATCGGCTTTGCGCCCGTCACCGCCCAGCGCTTCCGCCTCGTCCTTTCTCCAAACGACGCGCCCAAGTCGCCGGGGTTGGGCGACGGTGCCCCCGGCGCTGTCATGATGGACGTCTTCGGTCGTCCCGCCAGTCTGACGCTGGGCATAGGCGATTTGCGCCTCTCGGCCGAAGCCAAGATCGATCATTATGAGGCCAAGGCCGGTTATGCGATCGTCGCCGACTATAATGCGCTGAGCGACGTTCCCGCGCCTGACGCGCCTGCCATCGACCCCGCCAAGGTGATCGACTTGACCGACCGGCTGCGTCCTGATGGCACGCTCGATTGGACCGCACCCAAGGGGCGCGACTGGCGCATCATCCGCATGGGTTACTCGCTGACCGGCAAAATGAACCATCCCGCCACCCCCGAAGCCACGGGGCTGGAGGTCGACAAATATGACGCGGCGGCGGTGCGCCGCTATCTCGAAACCTATCTCGGCATGTATCGCGATACGGTGGGCGCGGATTGGATCGGTAAGAAGGGCATAAGCGCGCTGCTGACCGACAGTATCGAGGTCGGCGCGTCGAACTGGACCCCGCGCATTGTGGAGGAGTTCCAAGCCCGGCGCGGTTATGACCCTACGCCTTTCCTGCCGACGCTGACCGGCGCGATCGTGGGATCGGCCGCGCGGAGCGACGCCTTCCTCCATGATTATCGCCAGACGCTGGCGGACCTGCTGGCCGACGCCCATTATGGCACAGTGGCCAAGGTCGCGCATGAAAATGGCCTGACCGTCTATGGCGAAGCGCTGGAAAATGGTCGCCCTGTGCTGGGCGATGACTTGGCCATGCGGTCGCATACCGATGTGCCGATGGCGGCGATGTGGACCTTCAACCGCGGCGGCACGGCGCGTCCCACGCTGATCGGCGACATGAAGGGGGCGGCGTCGGTCGCTCATATCTATGGCCAGAATGTCGTGTCGGCGGAGTCCATGACATCGGCCTTCGCGCCTTGGGCGTTTGCGCCGTCGGACCTGAAGCGGGTCATTGACCTGGAATTTGCGTCGGGGGTCAACCGGCCGATCGTCCATACTTCGGTCCATCAGCCGGTCGATGACAAGGCGCCGGGCCTCAGCCTCATGATTTTCGGCCAATATTTCAACCGGCATGAAAGCTGGGCGGAGATGGCCAGGCCATGGGTGGACTATATGGCGCGCACCGGTTACCTGCTTCAGCAGGGTCGCGATCAGGCCGATCTCGCCTATTTCTATGGCGAAGATACGCCGATCACGTCCTTGTTCGAACATGGCGTGCCGGCCGATCTGCCGATCCGCTATGCCTATGATTTCGTCAATGCCGACATCATCGCCAATCGCATGAGCGTGGCCAATGGCGATCTGGCGGCGGGCAACGCCCGTTATCGCGCCCTCTATCTGGGGGGCGCCAGCCGGGTGATGACGCTGGCGACCTTGCGAAGGATCGCCGCGCTGGTGGAGGGCGGCGCGACCGTGATCGGCATGGCGCCTGAACGCGCGCCGGGCCTGGCGGACGATGCCGTCGCGTTCAAGGCGCTCGTCACCCGCCTGTGGAGCGGCGCACCGATCGGCAAGGGGAGGGTGATCGCCAGCCGCGACGCTGAAGCCGCACTCGTCAGCATCGGCGTCGGCCCGGACTTCCGAATCGGGCAGGGCGCACAGGACGCCGATTATCGCTTCGTCCACCGCAAGCTGACGGATGGCGACCTCTACTTCGTCAATAACCGCACCGACAAGGCTGGCCGGATCGAGGCGCGCTTCCGTGCGACCGGCAGGCAGCCCGAAATCTGGCGTGCGCTTGACGGCACGGCCGCGCCCCTTTCTTACCGCATCGAAGGGGGCGACACGGTGATCCCGCTTGACGTCGGCGCTGAGGATGCCTTCTTCATCCTGTTCCGCAAACCTGCTGCGGCGCTATCCGCCACCATCTCGGCCAAGCCGGCCCATTCCGTCGCGAGGTTGACCAACCCCTGGACCGTCCGCTTCCAACGCGGCCGTGGCGCGCCTGAAAGCATCGCCATGCCCACCCTCACTCCGCTGGAAAGCAACGTCGACAAGGGCGTGCGCTATTTCTCCGGCATCGCGACCTACGCTACGCGCTTTGCGTTGCCCAAGGGCGTGAAGTCCGGCGCGCCGCTGTGGATCGACCTGGGCAAGATCGGCGATCTGGCCGAGGTGCGCGTCAACGGCCAACTGGCCGGCACCACCTGGTTCGCGCCCTATCAGCTCGACATCGGCAAACTGGTGAAGCCGGGGGCTAACCAGTTGGAGGTCAAGGTCGCGAACCTGTGGGTCAATCGCCTGATCGGCGACCAGCAGCCCGGTGCGGAAAAAATCACTTTCACCGCCGCCCCGACTTACAAGCCCGACGCCCCGCTGCGGCCGTCCGGCCTGATCGGCCCGGTGCGGTTGCTGGCGGAATAAGTCCTAATGATCGAGCGTGTCGCCGTCCCGCAAGGATGGCGGGCGCTTTACCTTCTTGATCTGGCGCAGGCCCAGGAAAACCACCGCGATGATCGCGGGGATCAGGGCCAGGTCGATCCAGCCGGGCAGATGCGCGCCCTGATGCTCGATCGCTTCCTTGATGTGATGCCAAAGACCCAGCGCATAATAGCTGATCGCCACGACCGACAGCCCCTCGACCGTATGCTGGAGGCGCAGTTGCAGTCCGGTACGCCGGTCCATTGACGCCAGCAGGTCGCGATTGCGGCGCGCCAGCGCAGTGTCGACCCGCGTGCGCAGCATCGCGCTGGTCCAGGCGGTGCGCTGCGACAGGTCCTCCAGCCGGCGACCGAAAGCGTCGCAAGTCCGCATCGCCGGCAGCAACCGCCGCTCGGTAAAATCGTCGAGCGAGCGATAGCCGCGCACCGGCGCGACATCCAGACGGCGGATGCGGTCGAAGCATAGTTCCGCATAGGCATGGGTTGCGCTCATGCGGTAACGGGTCCGCGCGACAATCTGCGCCAGTTCAGCGCTGAGTGATGACAGGTCTTCCAAAACAGCGTCGGCATCCGCCTGCGGTTCTGCGACACAGGCGGTCACATCGGTCAGGCGCTGCTCCAGCGTCGCAAGGATGGGAGTCGCCCGTTGCGCTTCGGGCAGACCGAGCAAAGCGATCTTCCGATAATTGCCCAATTCCTGCAATCGTTGCACCAGCAGCGATGCTTCCGCCCCTTCCAGCCCGCGATCCTGGATGAGCAAACGGCCAAAGCCATTGTCGTGCAAACGGAAATCGCCCCAGACGCGCGCCCGGCATTGGGCGACGTCGGAGATGATGAGGTCGTCGGACGCGAAATAGGTGGCGATCGTCGCGTTGGATGGCTCATTCTTCGTCAAGGCGATCTGGGTCGATCGGATAACCTGGCCTGGCAGTCGATCTATCCAGTGCGACACGGGCAGGAAGGGCGAAAGGTCGAACGGCTCGCCATAGCCATCTGCGATGAAGCTGTAGGTGATGAACTCGCTGTGCCGTTCCCAGGAAAAGCCGAGCGCACCGACGCGGCACGCGAAGAAGCGGTCGCTGGCATCAGGGGAGGGGCCATCATCGGGCACGATGGCGCACAGCGCGGCGACGCTGTCGTGCGCTTCCTGCTCATTGACGATCATCATGAACTGCACGGCGCGCATGGGCGTATCGAGCCGCGGCATTTTGCGAATGTGCATTTCGCGCGAAAGCGAGGCGCGCAGGGCGTGGCTGCGCTGCACCAGGTTGGGAAAAGGGCCATCGCCCGCCTGCTTGGCTGTGTCCGTCATCGCCCCGTCCCCTTCGACCCATTTTGCGCCGTTTTAGTCGGACTATTGGGGCTTGGGCAATTGGCTTGATCCAAAGAATGAGGATTGGCCCATTCAGATGCGGCGGGCGATGGCGCCAGCCGCCCAACCCATGCCCACGGCCATGGCGATCGCGACCAGGCCATAGACGAAGGACCAATGTTCGGCCGCGCTGGCCATGAACTGTTCGAAGCCGGATTTGCGCACGGTGATGTCGCGCACCGCGGCGGCGACCACCCGCCCGTCCTGCACCAAGAAGGTTTCGGCGGTGTAATCGCCCACGATGACGCGCGCCGACAGCGGCAGGCGCGCGCGGTACAGGACGCCGTCCGTGATCTCGACGATGCCAGGCCGCTCCACGAACAGGCCGGACCGCGCCCGCAAATCGACCAAGCCGGATTGAAAGCGCGACAATTCCGCGCTTTCGTTGAGCGAGGAGGGCGAGAGTTGCAGCTTGTCGACGCCCAGTTCGTAGATGGCGGCGGTACGTTCATCGACGATCCGGCCGATGGGGCGCGACGATGCCATGGCGTAGAAGCTGGGGGCGGAGCGGAAACGCGCGGTGTCGGCATTGACCCAGATGCCGGCCACCTTCTGCTTTTCGCGCATGGTGATCGACTGTTCCGGTCCCTTGAGCACGACGACGATGTCGGCCGGCTTGTCGGGGCGTCGCCCGTCGGGATAGACGATCGCGCCGAACAGCAACAGGTCGGCGCCGGTGAAGCTGTACTGGATGACGACTTCGCGCTGCGACACGTCCGGCACCAGTTGCGGCTCGTTCGCCCCCATCAGCGCCAGCGCCGCGGGCAGGGCGAGCAAGGCGCGCCAGCGCGGCATCAGCGCACCTCGATCGTGTAGATTTCGTCGGGACGAAATCCCAGTCCCAGCGCCATCCGCGCCGCGACGAACAACACTATCGTGGCCAGCAGTATGCGCAGATATTCAGGTCGGATCGACATGGAAAGGCGGGTGCCGACCTGCGCGCCGACGACGCTGCCGATCAGCAGCAGCAGCGCCAGCACCAGGTCCACCGCCTTGGTCGTCATCGCGTGCATCATCGTCGTCGCCATGGTGACGAACAATATCTGGAACAGCGATGTGCCGACCACCGATTGAGTCGCCATGCCCAGCAAATAAAGCATGGCGGGCACCAGGATGAAACCGCCGCCCACGCCCAGCAACATCGTCAAGATGCCCGTCGCCATGCCCAGCAACAGGGGCGCCAGCGGCGAGATATATAGGCCGGAGCGATAGAAACGCCAGCGCATCGGCAGCGCGGCGACCAGCGGATGATGCCGCCGCTTGCGGGCGGGAGGGCGCTTGCCCGTTTTCAGCGCCACCAGCGCCTGGATCGATTCCTTGGCCATCAGCGCGCCGATGCCGCCCAGCATCAGCACATAGAGGATGCCGATGACCGTATCGATCTGCCCCAGATATTGGAGCAGGCGGAAGATGAAGACGCCCATGCCGGCCCCCATCACGCCGCCCGCGATCAGCACGCCGCCCATACGGAAATCGACGGTGCCGCGCGCCATATGGGTGAACACGCCCGAAACGCTGGCGCCCGTCACCTGCGAAGCGGCGGACGCGGCGGCGACCGTGGGTGGAATGCCGTAGAAGATCAGCAGCGGCGTCGTCAGAAATCCGCCGCCCACGCCGAACATGCCGGACAGCAGCCCGACGACACCGCCGAGGCCGATGATGACAAGCGCGTTCACCGATAGATTGGCTATGGGCAGGTAGAGATCCATGCCCGTTGGGGGTAACGCCAACCGGCATGGATATA
Organism: Sphingobium sp. AntQ-1; assembly: GCF_028538045.1. Lineage (NCBI taxonomy): Bacteria > Pseudomonadati > Pseudomonadota > Alphaproteobacteria > Sphingomonadales > Sphingobiaceae > Sphingobium > Sphingobium sp. AntQ-1. The sequence continues at coordinate 966,980 of NZ_CP117158.1, read as the reverse complement.
AAGCGGCGATGGCGCCAGGCGACTAAAAATCGGCCGCGAGGGTGATGGCAAGGCCCGATCCAGGCCGGGCGTCTCCCGCGATCCGTTCACGCCATTCGATGCCGATCCGGGCGGCGACCTGTGGCAAGGGTAGGCGGAACTGCATTTCTGGGCCGATATCCAGCCTGCTGGCGCCCGGTTGCGCGCCGCCAGACAGGGCCACCCCGACGCGGAAGGGCGATTGCGCAAGTGGGGTGGAGAGCGAGAATTTGCCGTCGATGAAAGCATCTCCGCGGCTGAATCCGACGATGCCGGCTTGGCTATAGCCCTCCGCCAAGACGGCTGACCCGATAGCCGCCGGGCCAAACCCGCCCGCCACCATTATAGCATTGGCGTTGCGTGCGCCGTCGCCCAATGCGATGCGCCGTTCGACCGCGACGCTGATCGGGATCGCGCGCATCGGCTGGATCGACAATCCGACCGCGCCTTCGGGCGCCGCGGGGCGCTGGAAGGCGCTGGTAAGGCGGCCATAGGCGGTGGTCCTGCTCGCGGTGCCAGGCGTCAGATCATAATCCACGCGAAGTCCCGCCTGCGAGCCGCCGAGTTGGCCAGTCGGCACGGTCCCGCTTGGCCGCGCGCTGCCGGGGCGCCACAGCAGCCATGCGGCGGCCCGCCATCGATCCGGCGTCGTCTGCTGGGCCATAAGCGGAGAGGGGATGGCCGTCGGCGCCTGAAAAAGATCCATATAGTCGGGATCGCTGGCATAATGGCGGTTGGAGAACGCTACGCTGAAGGTAATGAAATCCATCAGATCGACCGGGATGGCGCCATTAGTGGATGGTCGTGGCGGCGGTGGCGCGCATTGTGTTATTTTCATCCGCGCGGCGATGTAGGGCGGAGGCTGGGTTGTAAGCCTTTCCCACCGTGGCAGGGTCGCCACGGCGCTGGATGCCAACAGGGCTTGTGGCAATAAGGGCGAGGGTTTGGAGGGAGTATCTGCATATGGCCGTTGCACCGGTGGCGTTACGGCTTCCTGGCCCACTAGGCGGATAGCCACCCAACCCAGCATCATGATGGCGGAGAAACGCAACGGGCGGCCGTTTGCGACACGGCTCATGGATCGGTCTTCAGGTCGGGGAAACAATGCTGCGTCTTGTCCCAGCTAAGTGGCTGGCCCAGCAACGATTTGCCATAAAGAAAGACCGCGCGCCGAGCCGCCAATATGGCGATATAGTTGGCGACGAAGGTGCGCGGGATCGCCATCAATCCCTGGCGCCAGCCATAGGCCCGGCCGACAAACAGGGCGCGCATGACCGCTCTCCACCCCATCAACCCCAGGTTGAACCATAGCAAGGCTGTGATGAGGGGCGGCAGCGGGGTCGTGGATAGTGGCGCAAGCGCGCCCAGAACGGCGATCAGGCCCCAGAGGATCAGCGCCATATAGGCGGCGAAGAGCACAAGCGCCGCCATGGTGGCGCGCCGGTCGCGGATGCGCATCCACCATTCGGCAACACCGCCATGCCAGCCCATGCGGTCCCAACCGGCCAAGGATATGCCCACTATCCAGCGCGCCTTTTGCCGGACGGCGGCGTGAATGCTGTCCGGGAAATATTCGCGGGTCGCGACCAGCGCCCCGGTACGGTCGCGCATACGCACGAACACGCCGCGCCCGCCCATATTGGCGATCCGCAGACCCGCTTCATAATCCTCCGTCAGCGATGACGGATCGAAAGGTCCCCCATGAGCGGTGTCGAACAGGCGGCCGAGAATCGCCCGTTCGAAGGCGCACGCCACCCCCGCTGATGGGATCGACGCGCCCAATGCTTCGCGTACTGTCAGAGCTTTCCCATGGTTTTCCGCAAATTCATCGCCATAATGATTGGCGATCGCGCGCGCGAACCACGTCCCTCGACCGGGCAGGGGCAGCACGGGCAACTGGACTAGGGCGAAGCGATCGATCATGAAGTCGAACAGTCGGATCTCGTCGGCATGAACCACATCTTCGGCATCGTGCAGCACGACCGCCTTGAAAGCTTTGCCGATGCGCGCTTCTTCCGCCAGCATCGCCTGCCACAGGACATTAAGGCAGTCCGCCTTGGTGCTCGGACCTGGCCTGGGGTTGATTCCTACGATGATGCGCGGTTCCCCGGCGGCGATAGGCGCGACTATCTCGATTGTTTCGGGGTCATTGGAATAGAGGCCGACGAAAATCCGATAATTGTCGTTCGGCCAGCACGCCAGCGCATGGCGTAGCATCGGCCCGATCACATCCGATTCCCGCCAGGCGGGAATGAATATGGCGATGCAACCCGGCCGGAATGAAGCGGGCAAGGTTGCCGTAGTCATACGCGGATGGCGCGCATAAATGGCGACATTGCGCCAACACCGACGGGCTATGAAGAGGAGGTCGACCAGGAAATCGTCCAGGCCGCCGATCGCCAGTCCGACGACAGCAAAAAGCAGGACTTCGTGGTGCAGGGCCACAAGGCCTGCGGCCAACATGTCTCCCAAGACTTGACCCCCAATCCCCCTAGGCGAGAGAGGATGCCATTTGCGTCACATCGTTCCAAGTCTTTTGCATTTTTTCGCACAAGTCCTTCGAAATGTTGACCCAGCAGCACAGTTGTACCTTCGCAGACATCGGCAAGGGAATAGATCGGCATGGATCGTCCGTCACGATCCGCCTCGCGCGTTTTCTGACGGACGATCTTGTCACCTTGGAATGTGCGGTTTTGCGCTGGATAGCGCCCGGTCGCCTTGGCGGCGCGATAAGCGGGGTCGCCAATGGGTAATCTCAGTGCTAGTTTGCAGGCGTTGATTTTGCGAGTCTTAGGCAGTCTTGGCCAATCGACCAATCTCTTCTAACTTTTACGGGAGGAGGGTGAATATGGAGATGGACGTCAATTACCTGCTGCACCGGCAGCAGATGTCGCTGATACGCGCACAATCCAGCCGATCGGACAAAGGGCGAGACGCTTATCAAAGCCTTGCCCGAAGCTATACGGACCGGATTGACGCCTATCGTCGGGAAAATGAACGGTTGATCATTCGCGCGCATTGATCCGACCGGGTCAATGCCGCTGGATCAGCCTATCGAACGACAAAAGATGGTTTTAACCCAGCGGCGCCTTGCCGTCAGCTGCGACTCTCCCTTTGTCCGCCTGTGCCGCCCCTCTCTCCCGAATCACAGTTGCGCGCCGGGCTGGAAGAGGCAGGGCTCTCCTCACAAATGGCGTAATGCATGGCGGAATGGATGACGGGATGAGTGAGCCTGACCCAATTGCAAAAGCCCCGGTCGCTCGCGTCGCTCCGCAAGTCTCACAGCGGTAAAATCTCTGTCGATCAACTGTTGCGCAACGTGGGGGCGTTACAGGATCCTGAGATTTTGGCGGTTGCCAGCCCAGTGTTGCCTGCCAGCGCATTTTAACCGTATCGGCCGTAAGAGGGATGATTGGCTCTGCGCGCTTTGCAATTTTGCAAAGTCGTTTTGCGAAATTTTCTAGCGCCTCGTCTGGGGCTGTGCTTAGCCGCTGACATCAGATTTCAGCGAAAAGGGCAGCCCTTATGAATATTCATGAATATCAAGCGAAGGAACTCCTCGCGAAATATGGCGCGCCGATCGCTGCCGGTTATGCCGCTTTCTCGGTCGAGGAAGCGGTCGAAGCCGCCAAGAAGCTGCCCGGACCGCTTTATGTCGTGAAGTCGCAGATCCACGCCGGTGGCCGTGGCAAGGGCAAGTTCAAGGAACTGGCCCCGGAAGCGAAGGGCGGCGTGCGCCTCGCCTTCAACCTGGACGAAGTGAAGGCGCATTCGACCGACATGCTGGGCAACACGCTGGTCACGATCCAGACCGGCGATGCGGGCAAGCAGGTCAACCGCCTCTACATCACCGACGGCGCCGACATCGCCAAGGAATTCTATCTGGCCCTTCTGGTCGATCGCGGCAGCAGCAAGATTGCGTTCGTCGTGTCCACCGAAGGCGGCATGGACATCGAGGAAGTCGCCCACTCGACGCCTGAAAAAATCCACAGCTTCTCGGTCGATCCCGCAACTGGCTTCCAGGCCCATCATGGCCGGTCGATCGCCGCCGCACTGGGCCTGACCGGCGACCTCGCCAAGCAGGCGGCCAAGGTTGCTTCGTCGCTTTACGCCGCTTTTGAGGACACCGATGCGGAGCAGATCGAAATCAATCCGCTCGCGCTGACCGAGCAGGGCAATCTGCTGGTGTTGGACGCCAAGGTCGCTTTCGACGGCAATGCCATGTTCCGTCACAAGGACATCGCCGAACTGCGCGACCTGACCGAGGAAGATGCGGCCGAAGTCGAAGCATCCAAGTACGACCTCGCCTACATCAAGCTGGACGGTAACATCGGCTGCATGGTCAACGGCGCGGGCCTGGCCATGGCGACGATGGACATCATTAAGCTGAACGGCGAATTCCCCGCCAACTTCCTGGATGTAGGCGGCGGCGCCACGACCGAGAAGGTGACCGCGGCCTTTAAGATCATCCTGAAGGACCCGGCTGTGAAGGGCATTCTGGTCAATATCTTCGGCGGCATCATGAAGTGCGACATCATCGCCGACGGCATCGTCGCGGCGGCGAAGGAAGTGAATCTGTCGGTCCCGCTGGTTGTGCGCCTGGAAGGCACCAACGTCCAGCAGGGCAAGGACATATTGGCCGCGTCGGGCCTGGCGATCGTCCCTGCGGACGACCTGGGGGATGCGGCCAAGAAGATCGTGGCGGAAGTGAGGAAAGCAGCCTGAGGCACGACCCCACCTAACAAGATACGCCATGGGGCGTGGGTGGTCCGGGAACGGGCCGCCCACGTCCTTGTCCGCGTTGGCGGGCGATGGCGTGAAACCGGAGGATGTTGAAAATGAAGATCCTTGTGCCCGTGAAGCGGGTCATTGACTATAATGTGAAGCCGCGTGTGAAGGCGGACGGAACGGGCGTCGATCTGGCGAACGTCAAGATGAGCATGAACCCGTTCGACGAGATCGCGATCGAGGAAGCCATTCGGCTGAAGGAAAAGGGCGTGGCGACCGAAGTGATCGCAGTGTCGATCGGCGTCGCCAAGGCGCAGGAAACGCTGCGGACCTCGCTGGCCATGGGTGCGGATCGGGCGATCCTGATCCAGACCGACGATGAGGTCGAACCGCTGGGCGTGGCCAAGCTGCTCGCCAAGGTGCAGGAAGAGGAAGGCGCTGGCCTCATCATCCTGGGCAAGCAGGCGATCGACGACGACAGCAACCAGACCGGCCAGATGCTGGCCGCCCTGCTGGGCCTGCCCCAGGGCACGTTCGCGTCGAAGGTCGAAGTTGCCGATGGCAGCGTTTCGGTCACCCGCGAAGTCGATGGCGGGCTGGAGACGGTGAAGCTGTCGACGCCGGCGATCATCACCACCGACCTGCGCCTTAACGAGCCGCGCTATGCGTCGCTGCCCAACATCATGAAGGCCAAGTCCAAGCCCCTGGCGCAGAAGACCCCCGCCGATTACGGCGTGGACATCAGCGCCCGGCTGGAAACGCTCAAGGTGGTCGAACCGCCCAAGCGCACCGCCGGCGTCAAGGTCGCCGATGTCGATGAACTGGTCGCAAAGCTGAAAGCTCTGGGAGTCGCCGCATGAGCAAGACACTTGTTTGGGTTGAACATGAGGGCGGCGCCGTCAAGGACGCGACCCTTTCCGCCATCACCGCCGCCGTCAAGCTGGGCGAAGTGCATTTGCTGGTCGCCGGCCAAGGCGTCGATGGCGTCGCCGCCGCCGCCGCGAAGATTGCGGGCGTGGGCAAGGTCCATGTCGCCGATGATGCTGCTTTCGCTCATGCGCTGGCGGAGAATGTGGCGCCGCTGATCGTCGAACTGATGGGCCATCACGACGCCTTCGTCGCGCCGGCCACCAGCAACGGCAAGAATATCGCGCCGCGCGTCGCCGCGCTGCTCGATGTCATGCAGATCAGCGATATCCTGTCGGTCGAGAGCGAAGACACGTTTACCCGCCCGATCTATGCCGGTAACGCTATTGCCACCGTCAAGAGCAAGGACGCCAAAAAGGTAATCACCGTTCGCGGCACGGCTTTCGAAAAGGCGGAGCGTGACGGCGGCAGCGGCACGGTGGAAGCGGTCGCTTCGACCGGGGACAAGGGACTGTCGTCCTTCGTCGGCGCCGAGATCGCCAAGCTGGAACGTCCCGAACTGACCAGCGCCAAGATCATCGTGTCGGGTGGTCGTGCGCTCAAGGATGGGCCGACATTTGAAGAGGTGATCTTCCCGCTCGCCGACAAGTTGGGCGCTGCGGTCGGTGCGAGCCGCGCGGCGGTCGATGCGGGCTATGTCCCCAACGACTATCAGGTCGGCCAGACCGGCAAGATCGTCGCGCCGGAAGTCTATGTCGCCGTCGGCATTTCGGGTGCGATCCAGCATCTGGCCGGCATGAAGGACAGCAAGACCATCATCGCCATCAACAAGGATGAGGATGCGCCGATCTTCCAAGTCGCCGATATCGGTCTGGTGGGTGATCTGTTCAAGGTCGTACCGGAGCTTACCGGCAAGCTGTAAGCCAGCGTGACGATGTAGGAAAGGGCGCGGGGTAATATCCGCGCCCTTTTTCATGTCATTCGCAGTTGATGTCGTTCTTGTCGATGGCCCGGCCAGCCAGAGCACCGCCTGCGCCGCCAAGGATCGTGCCCAGCGTTTTTGATCCGCCGGGCGCAATGACATTGCCCAGCACGCCGCCGGCAATGGCGCCGACAATGGTGCCGGTGGTGCCGTCGTCGCGCTTGCAATAATAGCGGCCATCGCGGTCGCGGTAAATCTGGTCGTTGTCGCGGATCGGACGACGGTTGTGGCGCGGCGGGCCGCGGCGGTCGCCAGGACGGTCATAGCCGTAACCGCCGCCATAATTGTCCGACGTACAGGCGCCCAATGGCAGCATGGCCAGCATGGCGGCGGCGAGGATGGGTTTCTTCATGGCGTCTCTCCTTATTACCCTTATGCCCTCAACAACCCGGCGCAGCAGCCATGGTTGCGTGGCGGTGACGAGTGCGGTCAAAAGAAAACCGCCCGCTGCGACCGCGAGAGGGGGAGCGGTGGCGAGCGGGCGGTGACCGGCGGCGAGCGGGGGGACTGGGCCGCCGGATGGGAAGGGGGTTAGTTGGGCAGCGGACGGTTGATCGCGCCGGTCGAGGTGACCAGCGGGGCGCTGACCGCGGTGTCCGTCGTCGCGCTCTGGTCGGCCAGGCTCGTCTTGGCGTCGTTGTAGCGGGTGACCAGGTCGTTCTTGAATTCGGTCAGCTTGCCTTCGTCGTAGAGTTTCTTGCCGACATAGCCGGCGATAGCGCCGAAGATCAGGGTGCGGATCATGTTATGCTCCATGGTTGCGGGTTCGGGGGGATAACCGGCGGCGGGGCCGGGGGTTCCAAGCCGCATTGCCTGGACGGTCGCTTTTGCTAGGCTTGCGACGGACGGTGCGTCGGGGGAGCCGAATGTCGGGATTCGATCTGGTGTTCGCGGCCTTCGGGCTGTTGCTGGGCCTGGCGATCAGCGAGGTGCTGGGCGGTTTTTCCAGGGCGCTCAAGCTCAAGCGGGGCGCCAGGGCGGTGCGGATCGGCTGGCTGACGCCGCTTCTGGGGCTGTTCGTGCTGCTCGACCTGACCAGCTTCTGGCTGACGGCATACGAGGCGCGGGCGCAGATGGACGCCAATTATCTGACGCTGACGGCGGTGCTGGCGCTGGTCGGGGTCTATTATCTGGCCGCGACCCTGATCTTTCCCGACGAACCGGAGGAATGGCCCGATTTCGATCATTGGTACGACCGGCACAAAAGGCTGGTGATCGGCGGCGTGCTGTGCGCCAATATCGGCAGCATCATCGGCCAGATCGCGCTGGAAATCTATCGGCCATCGACCGGGCCGGCCCTGAGCGCAGATGCCGATTACTGGATGGGGCTGGCGCTGCTGGGGCTGTTCGGGGCGCTGATCGCCCTGCTGTTCGTGCGCCATCGCTGGATCAACGGCGCGCTGCTGGTCGCGCTGATCGCGATCTTGCTGGTCGGCTCGGTCTATATGGACCAGCAGCCGTAAAAGAAGGCGGGCGCCGGAGCGCCCGCCATCCCCGATTATTCGGCGTGCTGCAGGTTCACAGCGGCCATCTTGCCACGACGGTCCTGCTCCAGATCGTAGGAGACGCGGTCCTTTTCGCGCAGCGTGGCCAGGCCAGCGCGCTCGACGGCGGTGATGTGGACGAACGCGTCCGGGCTGCCGTCATCGGGAGCGATGAAGCCATAGCCCTTGTCGGCGTTGAAGAATTTGACGGTTCCGACGATGCTCATGGTAGTTCCTTCTTTCGTGCGGCGCGGCCCGTGTGGACGCACCGGATCGCTAAAGGGGCAGGGAAAGAAGGAAACAGGTGCCGCAAAGCGCCGAGAACCGTCGATTTGCGACTGTAGCATCCCCCACATAGGGCATGGGGGGGCAAATAGCAAATAGGGGTGGGGCGTGAACCCGATGGCGGATAGGCGGCCACTGTCGCACCTGTCCCCCCGCAGGAAGAAAGGCCCCCTTCGACTGCCTGCCTGCGGCAGTCGCTCAGGACAGGCTTCGACAGGCTCAGGGCGAACGGAGGGAGGGGCGCTCCCGCTTTCACAGGCAACCTTGATGGCATGATGCACATCCCGCCATCATCCCGCCCCGGCCGTCACCGCCGCGCGTCCCGCGTCCTGCGCCAGGACGAAGCCGAAGAAATCGTCGCGGGCGAGGGCGGCGGCCTGTTCATAGGGGCGGCGTTCGGCCTCCTGCTGGGCGGCGATCGCCTCTTCCTCCGCCTCCGTCAGGTCGCGCTCATAATTATCGACGTCGTAGATGCTGTCGCTGGCGTTGCCGTCAAAGTCGGGCGGGGGCGGGAAATCGGTGCGCCAGCGGTCCAGCCGGTCGTCCCACCAGAGGCCGCGCAGCCGATGGGCGGCTTCGTCCGGCGGGAGATCGGTAAGATTTGGGGGCGGGGGAGGGCGAAGTTCACACCGTTCATCATCGACGGAAAAGTGCGGGTTTTGCGGTTTGTGCAGCGCCATGCGCGCGGCGACGAAGAGGGCTGCCGATGCGCCGGAGGAGAGGGGTGTTTCCGCGTCGACCGGGGCGGGCGTATCGGGCATGGAGCCGTCATAGAGGGTGGCGTCGTCCATGGTTCGTGCGGCCGGTTCCGCGCCGGTACGGGGCAGGCCGAGACGGTCGGCTTCGGCCTGGGCGTCGGCTTCCGGGCAGAGCATGTCGCAATAGGCGGTGAAATCCTGCGCGACGACGCGGGCGAGCGCGGCGTCGGACCCTTCGGCCGGGCAATCGGCCATGCGATCGAGCCGGGCGAGCATCGACATGGCGAGCCGGTTGTCGTGGCGGTGGCGGGTGATTTCATAATTATCGGGATCGCGGCGGATGGTTTCCTCCGTCCCCATGATGGCGCGGGCGAGCAAGGTATCGGCCAGCCGCGCGCGGGCGATCAGGATCGCCGCGTCCCAGCCCAGGCGAAAGGCCGCGCCGTCGCGCCGGATGCGCAGCGTGTAGGCGGAGCGGGTGGTGATGAACACGGCTTCGCAGGCGAGGCGGATGACGCCGGTCGCGGCGAGGACTTCGAGAAAGCGGCGCTGGCGCGCGGGGCTCCAGCCATCGACGCGGCTTTGCGGCGCGGGGGCGGGGGTGGGGAGGATGGGGTCGTGATAGGACATGGGTCGCGTGCCTCCGGCTGAGGGGTTTGCCGGGAGGATGGACAGAAAAGGGGCGTGTAGGACAGCGGAATAGGATTTTTAGGGAAGGTCAGGGATTGTCGATCGGCCAGCGGGTTTCGCGCGCCTTGCTGCCAAGGTCGATGAGATCGTCATTCGGGCTGCCGGATCGGGCGAGCCGGACTTCGCCGTCCGAGCCAAGAGATTCTTCCCATGGCTGGGCGCGCCGTTCCTGCTTCCTGTGTTGATAGGTTTCGTTGCGGACGCGCTTCATGCGCCGCCAGAGGAGGGGCATGGCGACGAACGGCAAGAGCAGACAAGTAAAGAAAAGGATGACGTCGATCATGCGTAGGTCGCCCGGATATCTTCAGGGATATTGTTGGCGGGCATGGACCAGCGTCAATATCTCTATGACTTCGGCGGCGACGCGATAGATGATTATATAGTTGGGATGGACCACGGCCTCGCGCGTGCCGGGCCTGCGGCCGGGGCGATGCGCATAGGGATGATTGGGCAGATTGTCGGCCGTATGCCGGATGGCGGCATAGAGATGATCGGCCGCCGGTTTGTTGCGCCTCCCAATATAGTCGAGGATGGTGAGCAGGTCCGCTTCCGCCTCGTCATCCCAGACGACCGGTAAGGTCATCGATATTTGTCGAGAACCGCCTGCGCCTTGGCCATGACTGCGTCATGGGGGATGCGCGGGTTGGTGGAAGCGAGGGCACGTTCGACCTTGGCCTGTACCCATGCGTCATGGGCTTCAGCCTCCTCGGTCGTCGCAAATTCGGACTCGATGGGGGTGAGTTTGGTCATGGGTGGAATGTATCAGATGGACAAATTCCCGCCAATCCCATCGACGCAACTATGACCTGATAAGGCTCCAATATGGACCAAAATCTGAAGTTGACCGAAAACGCCTTGGTCGCAATTATGGGCGGTGAGGGAGACGGCAATGTCAGAAGAGCGACTCCATAATGTACTGGGCCAAGACCGCATTACGTCGCGTCAGATTGACGAGTTGGTTGGTTTAGCACGTGGCATCGCTGCCGATGGGAAAATCAATCAGGCAGAAGTTGAGTTTTTGCAGAAGTGGCTGGCTGCCAATATGACGATCAGCGATCAGCCGCTCATTCGCAAACTATACAACCGTATCAACGGGGTTTTGGCTGACGGCGTTGTTGATGAGGATGAATGCAGTGATCTGCTGGATACGCTGAACAGCTTTTCGAGTCGGGATTTCGAACTTGGTGAGGTTCTGAAATCCACCTCATTGCCACTTTGTAAGCCTGCGCCAGTTCTAGCTTTCTCCGGCTATCGGTATTGCTTTACCGGTACATTTAATTTTGGTGGACGAAAGAATTGTGAAATGGCGGTTGAAGCCAGGGGCGGTGCTGTGGGGAGCCTGACGCAAAAGACGAATGTTTTAGTGATCGGCATGTATGCGACCGAATCATGGAAGCATTCATCGTTCGGGAACAAGATACTTAAGGCGGTTGATATGCGCGAAGATGGAGTGCCGATCTCTATCGTGTCGGAAGAGCATTGGGCGGGCCATCTATAACATAGGGTCGGATCGTGCATAATTTGGTTCAAATATCGGTCGCGTACTCCAAAAACATACTGATAAAGGCCGAATCATACGGACGATCAAGCAATTTAACGTGAACCTCTTGTCGCTGACCCTAAATCTGACTTTACCAAATCGTCACTCCGCCGCCACACTCTCTAGCCCCAGCAGCGGCGCGAGATAATGCCCCGTAAATGACCGCGCCTCATTCACTACCTTCTCCGGCGTGCCTTCGGCGACCACTTCGCCGCCTTTGACGCCGCCTTCCGGTTGATCGCGTTCGACCGTCCCCCGGACGGTCTCGGCGCGATCAAATGTCGAGGATCCAGTCATTCTGCGGCCTCGGTCTTTGGCTGGGCCAAAAGGGGGGCAAGGTAATGGCCGGTGAAACTGCGCGGTTCCTTGACGACCTGTTCTGGCGTGCCGACAGCAACGATCTCTCCCCCTTTTACCCCACCCTCGGGACCGAGATCGATTATGTAATCGGCGGTCTTGATGACGTCCAGATTATGCTCGATCACGACCACGCTGTTGCCCTGGTCGACCAGCGCGTGAAGGACTTCGAGCAGTTTGCGGACATCCTCGAAATGCAGGCCCGTCGTGGGTTCGTCCAGGATATAGAGGGTGTTGCCGGTGGCGCGACGCGACAGTTCCTTGGCGAGTTTGACGCGCTGGGCTTCGCCGCCGGACAGGGTCGTGGCCTGCTGGCCGACCTTGACATAGCCCAGGCCCACTTCGGCGAGCATCGCCATCTTGTCGCGGATCGGGGGCACGGCCTTGAAAAATTCGACCGCATCCTCGACCGTCATGTCGAGTATGTCGGCGATGCTCATCCCCTTGAACTTCACCTCCAGCGTCTCGCGATTGTAGCGCGCGCCGTGGCAGACGCCGCAGGTGACATAGACGTCGGGGAGGAAGTGCATCTCGATCTTGAGCACGCCGTCGCCCTGGCAGGCTTCGCAGCGGCCGCCCTTGACGTTGAAGCTGAAGCGGCCGGGCTTGTAGCCCCGCGCCTGGCTTTCGGGCAGGCCCGCGAACCAGTCGCGGATGTTGGTGAAGGCGCCGGTATAGGTGGCCGGGTTGGACCGCGGGGTGCGGCCGATGGGCGACTGGTCGATGTCGATCACCTTGTCGCAATGGTCGAGGCCGGTGATCTTGTCATGCGGGCCGGCGACGATGCGGGCGCCGTTGAGGGCGCGGGCCGATGCCGCATAGAGGGTATCTATGGTGAAGCTGGACTTGCCTGATCCGCTGACGCCGGTGATGCAGGTGAAGGTGCCGAGCGGGATCGACGCGGTGACGCCGGTCAGGTTGTTGGCGCGGGCGTTGTGGACGGTGAGTTTCTTGCCTGAGCCCTTGCGGCGCTTGGCGGGGACTTCGATGCGGCGGGTGCCGTTGAGATAGTCCGCGGTGACGCTGTCCTTGTGCGCCAGGATTTCGGCCAGCGTGCCCTGCGCCACGATCTGGCCGCCATGGACGCCTGCGCCCGGACCCATGTCCACGATATAGTCGGCGTGGCGGATCGCATCCTCGTCATGCTCCACGACGATGACGCTGTTGCCGAGGTCGCGCAGGCGTTTGAGGGTAACGAGCAGCCGGTCATTGTCGCGCTGGTGCAGGCCGATCGAGGGTTCGTCGAGGACGTAGAGGACGCCCGACAGGCCGCTGCCGATCTGGCTGGCGAGGCGGATGCGCTGGGATTCTCCGCCGGACAGGGTGCCGCTGGTGCGGTCGAGGTTGAGGTAATCGAGGCCGACATTGTTGAGGAAGCCGAGGCGCTCGACGATTTCCTTGAGGATGGCGCGGGCGATCTGCTGCTGCTGGTCGTTCAGATGATCGGGCAGGGTGGTGAAGAAGGCGAGCGCGTCCACCACCGAGCGGCGGGTGGAGACGGAAATATCCTCGCCCGCGATCTTGACGGCCAGCGCTTCGGGTTTCAGGCGGGCGCCGTGGCAGGTTTCGCAGGGCATGGCGGTCTGGTACTTGCTCAGTTCCTCGCGCATCCAGGCGCTTTCGGTCTGGAGCAGGCGACGGTTGAGGTTGCCGATGACGCCCTCGAACGCCTTCTTGACCTCATAGCTCTTCTTGCCGTCGATGAAGCGCAAGGTGACGGGCTTGCCGCCGGTGCCGTGAAGGATGATGAGCTTCACCTCGCCGGGCAGGTCGGTCCAGGGGGTGTCGAGCGAGAAGCCGAATTCCTTGGCGAGGGAGCCGAGCACCTGCATATAATAGGGGCTGGGCGGGTTGGATTTGGCCCAGGGGACGACGGCGCCCTTCTTGATCGAGAGCGCTTCGTTGGGGACCACCAGTTCGGGGTCGAATTCCTGCCGTTCGCCCAGGCCGTCGCAGGCCGGGCAGGCGCCCATGGGCGCGTTGAAGGAGAATAGGCGCGGTTCGATGTCGGGGATGGTGAAGCCGCTGACCGGGCAGGCGAATTTTTCGGAGAAGACGATGCGGTTGGCGGGGATGCCCGCGCCCTTCATCTTCTTGTCGGCGGACTGTACTTCGTTTTCGCGGCCCGGCACGACGCCGTCGGCCAAGTCCACGAAGGCGAGGCCATCGGCGAGTTTGAGGGCCTGCTCAAAACTGTCGGCCAGCCGCGTGCCCATGTCGGGTTCCACGGCCAGGCGATCGACCACGACTTCGATGTCATGCTTGTATTTCTTGTCGAGGGCGGGCGCATCCTCGATCAGCATCATTTCGCCGTCGATGCGGACGCGGGTGTAGCCCGCCTTCTGCCATTCGGCGAGTTCCTTGCGATATTCGCCCTTGCGCCCGCGTACGACCGGGGCGAGCAGGTAGAAGCGGGTGCCTTCGGGCAGGAGGGCGACGCGGTCCACCATCTGCGACACCGTCTGCGCGCTGATGGGGAGGCCGGTCGCGGGGCTGTAGGGGATGCCGACGCGCGCCCAGAGAAGGCGCATATAGTCGTAGATTTCCGTGACCGTGGCGACGGTGGAGCGCGGGTTGCGGCTAGTCGTCTTCTGCTCGATGCTGATCGCGGGGCTGAGGCCCTCGATATGCTCGACATCGGGCTTCTGCATCATCTCCAGAAACTGGCGTGCATAGGCGGAGAGCGATTCCACATAGCGCCGCTGCCCCTCCGCATAGATGGTGTCGAAGGCGAGGCTGGATTTGCCGGAGCCGGACAGGCCGGTGATGACGATGAGGCTGTCGCGGGGCAGGTCTACGTCGACGCCCTTGAGATTATGTTCGCGCGCGCCGCGGACGGAGATGTGGGTGAGGCTCATGGGGCGTGTTGTTCCAGATTTGTTCTAATTGGGCAAGCGCTGGTGCGCCCTTGCGGGCGAAGATAGGGATTGGGCAGCGGCAGGGGAAGGTGGCCGGAAAGGCAAGTTTTGCTTGGCACGGCATGGCGGTCGCAACTAGGGTTGGCAGCAGCGGGGGACCAATGAGCAACAAACTCTATTATGGCAATAATCTGGACGTGGTACGCGCGTATGTGGCCAGTGAAGGCATCGATCTCGTCTGCCCGGACCCTCCGTTCCATTCCCAAGTTCATTATAATATCCTGTTCAAGTCGCCAAGCGGTGGCCAGTCCGACGCGCAGATCAAAGCGTTTGCGGATACCGGCAAGCAGGGGCGTTTGTTATGACCGATCAAACTTCACCTCTTTCCATCCCCCGTCACGAAGATTTCATGCTGCCCATACTTAAGGTGCTGGACAGCCATGGCGGATCGGCGACGAACGAGGAGATAGAGGAAGCGCTGATCGAGATGCTGGGGATGACGCCGCAGCAGATGGACGTGACCTATCCGACCTCCGGCGCGGCAGTGGTGCCCGACCGCATGTCGTGGGCGCGCAGTTACCTTAAATATCCGGGGTTGGTCGATAATCCCAAGCGCGGCATGTGGGTGTTGACCGACGACGGGCGGCAAGCCGTGTCGATGCCAGACGAGAAGGTTCGGCGGATGGTGGCCGATGCCTATAATGTGCATCAAATTGCACTGGCCGCGCGCCGGAAGGCCAAAGAGGCGGCGGCCATGGGCGATGACGCAGCGACGCCGACCCGAAACGAAGAAATCATCCTGCATGATCAGCCAACCGAGGAAGAAGAGGCAGAATGGTCCGATGCGCTGCTGAAAGTGCTTCGCACCATGCCGCCTGACGCGTTCGAACGGCTTACGCAGCGGTTGCTGCGCGAAAGCGGTTTCGTGCGGGTCGAGGTGACGGGCAAGTCGGGCGATGGCGGCATTGACGGGGCGGGCGTGCTGCGCATGAACCTCATCAGTTTTCAGGTGCTGTTCCAGTGCAAGCGCTATGCCGGATCGGTGTCTTCCCCCACTGTACGCGATTTTCGCGGGGCGATGCAGGGGCGGGCGGATAAGGGGTTGATCATCACCACCGGCACTTTCACCACCGATGCGCGCAAGGAGGCTACACGCGACGGCGCGCCGGCCATCGACCTGATCGATGGGGAAGCGCTGTGCCAGTTGCTGAAAGAGCGGGGGCTGGGCGTGCGGGTGCGGCAGGTGATCCATGAGGAAGTCGATATCGTCAGTGACTTTTTTGCGGAAATTTGAAACGCGCAAGGCGGCCTGACGCGTTCCCGTCCACCGCAAACCCACTGGCCAATCCGGCCGCGCTAGGGCAGAGGTTGCGCCCATGAGCCTGCCCGATCCGTCCCATTTCATCGCCGCCGGGCAGAGCGCCGAGGTGTTCCGGCTGGACGGGGGGCGAGTGCTCAAGCTGTTTCATGCGGGTATCGACCCCGGCATTGTCGAGCGCGAATATGCGATGATGCAGGCGATCCAGGCGACTGACTTGCCGGTGGCGCCGGCGCTGGGGTTGAAGGAAGCGGGCGGTCGGCGCGGGATCGTCTATGGCGAGATGGCGGGGGCGGACCTGCTGGTCCATTTGCGCCAGAAACCGTGGCGTTGGCGCTGGGCGCTGGCGCAGATGGCGCGGTTGCAGCAGCATATCCAGGCGCAGCGCTTGCCGATGCTGCGCAGCCGCAAGGCGATATTGGCCGAGGATATCGAGGTGGCGCCAGTGGGCGAGAGGCTGCGCGCCGCCGCGATCGAGCGGCTGGACCAACTGATCGAGGGAGACGCGCTGTCCCATGGCGATCTGCACCCGGCCAATCTGATCGTGACGCCCGACGGACTGGCGGTGATCGACTGGTCGCGGGCGGCGCGCGCCGCAGCGCCGACGGACGTGGTGCGGACCGAGATGCTGATGCGCTTTGGTCCCGGCCAGACGGGGGGATGGTGGGAGGAAAAGATACGGGATCAGGCGGCGGCCCAGTATATCAGCCGCTATCGGGCGGTGACGGACATGGAGCCGGAGGCGCTGGCGGCGTGGCGACCGCTGGTGGCGCTGGCCTGGTTGCGGCAGCGGCTGCCGGCGCGAAACGACGCCTTTGCGCTCTATCTGGACGAGGCGCTGGCCGCCGCAGGATTGCCCGCGATCGACCAGTGAATGCTGGCTTGGCGAGGCCCGCCATGTCGTTCGTGGCGCGCTGAGGGCCGTTGGTCCGGCGCGGATGCCGCCGGGCGCTGCGCATGGGCGGATCATCGAAGCGGGGCAGATCGGGCGCGTTCACCTGCTATGGTGGGGCATCGGCAGAGCGCGGCGCCATCAGCCCCGTTAAGCGACGGTTCAGCGCCGATGGCGTCGTCTCCGCCATATAGCTTTATCCCCGATCCGGTGCCCGACAGCATCTGGATACGCCCCCGGCCTTCCCTTGCGCCGGGGGCGTTTTCGCGTCTGGCGCTGGCGGCTGGGCGATTCGTCTTTCCCTTACGGCAATATGGCGCGCGCATGTCGTTCGCATGGGCGCGGATGTCGTTCGTCGCGCCGTTCGTCCGCTTTCCTCTGTCCTTGGTCGCCGATCCTGTCGTTGGCCGATGCGGATCGCCATCGGTCGAAGCGGGCGGGCGCGGCGCACGCGGCAAGGGTAACAAGATGAGGCGAACGGGGCAGGATGCCGACCCCAAAAAGACCCTCTGGCTCCCCCCGTTCGCACCCGGCGCCCCGCACAGCCCCCCTTTGCAGCGGTGCGCCGGTCACAACAGATTTTGAGGAGATAAGCCCATGTTCGTAGCACCCAAATTCGCCGCCGCCGTTGCGTCCCTTGCCCTGCTGGCCAGCGCCGGCGCCGCATCCGCCGAAGACTTCGTCTCCAATGGCCGCACCAGCGCCGTCTATCATGGCGACCTGGACCTGACCCAGCCGGCGCACCAGCAGCAGCTCCGCAGCCGTATCGCCCGCGCCGCCAGCCGCGTGTGCTCCTCGATGGACCTGGCCGCCGCGCAAGCGTGCAAGGTCAAGGCGGTGGCGCAGGTCCAGGCCCCCGTCAGCGCCGCCATCGCCCGCGCTGAAACCGGCGAGCGTTATGCCGATGCGGGTGGGGCGGATGCGGGCAAGGAGATGCGGCCGGTCGTGGGCAACTGATCGTCCCGCCCGCCATGCAGAAGGCCCGGTTCGCGCCGGGCCTTTTTGCGTTGGGCGACGGTAAAAGCGATTCAGAAATCCGGGCGGCGCTTGGCGCGGAAGGCGGCGACGCCTTCGGCGAAGTCGGGCAGGGTGAAGGCGTCGCGGAACAGCGCCAGCGTCGTCGCGTCGTCGTCCGCTTGTCCGTCGAGGATGCGGCGGACGATCGCCTTGGAGGACTGGACGCTGTGCCGGGCGTTGGCGGCGATGGTGCGTGCGAGGGCTTGCGCCGCGGCGAGCGGATCGGGCGCGATCTCCTCGATCAGGCCGATGGACAGGGCTTCGTCGGCGCTGTGGAGCGCGCCGGTGTAGAGGATGCGCTTCGCGCGGGCGGGGCCGACCAGGTCGACCAGCAATTTGGTGTCGAACAGCGAATAGACGATGCCGAGTTTCGCTGGCGTAATGCCGAGGCGGGCTGTGGGCGCTGCGATGCGCAGGTCGCAGGCGATGGCGAGGCCGCAGCCGCCGCCGACGCCATCGCCGTCGATCGCGGCGATCACGGGCTTTGGCGCATGGGCGAGGGCATATTGGCTGGCGCGGATCGCGGCCTGGTTGGCGACGCGCCAGTCTTCTTGCGCAGAGCAGGTCGCAAATTCGTTGATGTCCGCGCCAGCGCAGAAGAGGCCGGGGGCGGCGGAGGCGAGGATGAGGACGCGGATGGCGTCATCGGCCATCGCCTGGCCGACGAGGGCGGGTAGGGCTTCCCACATCGCCTGGGTCATGGCGTTGCGACGGTCGGGCCGATCGATCAGCAGCCGGGCGACGGGACCGTCATGCTCCAGGCGCAGGGTCATGACAGGCGCGTCATGCCGGCCAGCGCCGGAGCAGAGGGACCAGTTCGTCATAATGGTGGATGACGGCGTCGGCGTCGAGATTGTCTACAGGGCCGTCGAGGAAGCCGAAGCCGACCGCGACATTGGCGATGCCGGCATTGCGTGCGCCCGCTATGTCGTTGATCGTGTCGCCGATGAAGATGGCGCGGCCGCCGCCCGCGCGGGCGATCATTTCGCGGATCGGGGCCGGGTCGGGCTTGGCGACGCCGACCGTATCGCCGCCCACGATCGCGGCGAAGCGGTCCGACAGGCCGAGCTGGCGCATCAGCGGGATGGTGAAGCGTTCCGCCTTGTTGGTGCAGATGGCGAGCGTGACGCCGGCCTCCGCCAGCGCATCCATCGCGTCCAGCAGGCCGGGATAGGGGGCCGAGTGGATGGCGAGATTCTGCTCATAATAGTCGAGCAGGATCGGCAGGAGGGCATCTAGCATGTCCGCGGTGTAGCCGCCCGATGCGTCTAGCGCCCTGGCCAGCATAACCTTTGCGCCCTTGCCCACAAAGGGGTGGATCGCGGCGGCCGGAAAGGGCGGGCGGTCGATCGTGCCGATGGCGTAATTGACCGCGGCGGCGAGATCGCCGCTGGTGTCGATCAGGGTGCCGTCGAGGTCGAAGCCGACGATGTCGAAGGGGATGGGATCGATGGGGGGGCTGGTCATGCCGCCGCCATGCCGCGTGCGCGGTGGCAATGGCAAGGCAAACATGGCAGAGAGCGGCAAGATTCCTCCTCCTGCCAGGGACGCTTTCATCGTGACTGTACCCGACTCGTCTTCGCGCCCGCTCGCCGTCATCATCCTTGCCGCGGGGCAGGGGACGCGGATGAAATCCAGCCTGCACAAGGTGTTGCACCCCGTGGCCGGGCGGCCGATGCTGCTGCACCTGCTGGCGAGCGCGGGCGCATTGTCGCCACAGCGGCAGGTCGTGGTGGTCGGCGCGGGGCGCGAACAGGTCGAGCAGGCGGTGGCCGGCACCGGCGCGATCGTCGCGGTGCAGGCGCAGCAACTGGGCACGGGCCATGCCGTCGCCCAGGCGCATGATGCGCTGGCGGGATTCGCGGGCGACGTGCTGATCCTTTATGGCGACGTGCCGCTGGTGAGCGCGGGCACGATGCGCGCGATGCTCGATCGGCTGAGCCGGGGCGACGAGCCGCGCGCTGTCGTGCTGGGCTTTCGCCCCGATGACGCCGCCGCATACGGCCGGATCATCGCCGATGGGCAGGGCATCATCGAGAAGATGGTGGAATTTAAGGATGCAAGCGAAGCCGAACGCGCCGTTACCTTGTGCAATAGCGGGTTGATGGCGGTGCGATCGACCGACCTGTTCGTGCTGCTCGACCAGATCGGCAACCAGAATGCCGCGGGCGAATATTATCTGCCCGACATCGTCATGCTGCCCGGTGGGACAAGCGCGGTGATCGAGACTGACGCCTGGGAAGTGGCGGGCGTGAACAGCCGGATCGAACTGGCGGGCGTGGAGGCGATGTGGCAGGCGCGGCGGCGGAACGAGGCGATGCGCGATGGCGTGACGCTGGTGGCGCCGGAAACGGTGTTCTTCGCCCATGATACCGTGCTGGGCCGGGACGTGGTGGTGGAGCCGAATGTCGTGTTCGGGCCGGGCGTGACCGTGGCGGACGATGTCGTGATCCACGCCTTTTCCCATCTGGAAGGCGCGAGCGTGGCAAGCGGCGCGGCGATCGGCCCCTATGCGCGGTTGCGGCCGGGGGCGGATATCGGCCCCAACGCCAAGGTCGGCAATTTCGTCGAGATCAAGAAGGCGCGGCTGGACGAGGGGGCGAAGGTCAACCACCTGTCCTATATCGGCGACGCCAGCGTGGGGGCGGGCGCCAATATCGGGGCGGGTACGATCACCTGCAATTATGACGGCTTCTTCAAATATAAGACGCAGATCGGCGCGGGAGCGTTCATCGGGTCCAACAGCGCGCTGGTGGCCCCGGCGACCATCGGCGCGGGCGCGATCGTAGCGGCCGGCAGCGTGGTGACGAAGCCGGTGGAGGCCGATGCGCTGTGCCTGGTGCGGCCCGCGCAGGTCGGCAAGGCGGGATGGGCCAAGCGCTTTCGGGAGCGGATGATGGCGCGGAAGAATGCAAAAGCATAAGCGGCGCTTCACCTTCACCCTTATCGGCGCATTCGCGCCTCTTTCCCTCTCCCGTCGGGAGAGGGAAGGGGCCTGCCGCCGCAGGCGGTGGAAAGGGTGAGGGCGGCTGGCGTTACGGCGCGGCATCGCCTTCGCGCCCTGCTCATCATTCTGCTCGTCCTTTCACTTGGTATCGCCATTTTCGCTTTTTGGCTGTTCCTGAACGCCAGCGCCATGCCGATCGTGCGGCGGGCGGAGGTGGCGTTGCCCTTTCCCGCCGCCGCGCCGCGCACGCCCGTCACCGTCGCGCTGCTGACCGACACGCATTTGTCGGGGCCGGACGGCAGCCGGGATCGGCTGGCGCGGATCGTGGCGCAGATCAATGGGTTGAAGCCCGACCTGATCCTGCTGGGCGGCGATTATATCGGCGATGACAAGGGGTGGGGCAGCTATGATGCGCGGGCGAGCATTGCGCCCTTTGCGGGGTTGCGCGCGCCGTTGGGCGTGGTGGCGGTGCTGGGCAATCATGACAGCCGCAGCAAGTTGAATCGCCGGGCGTTGAGCGGGCCGGACTGGCGGGCGGCGTTTGCGGGGATCGGCGTCACTCTGTTGCAGGATGGCGCGGCGCGGCGCGGGCCTTTGGCGATCGGCGGGTTGAAGGATATTTACACCCGCAAGATCGACATGCCCGGCACGCTGGCGGCGATGGATCGGGTGGGCGGCGCGCCGGTGATATTGTCGCATGGGCCGGACGTGTTCCCGCGACTGCCCGACCGGGTGTCGCTGACGCTTGTCGGCCATAGCCATTGCGGGCAGATTGCCCTGCCGTTTTTCGGCATCGTCTATGTACCGTCGAAATATGGGACGCGCTATGCGTGCGGCCGATATCGCGAGGGCAAGCGGACGATGATCGTGTCGGGCGGGGTGGGGACGAGCAGCGCGCCGGTGCGGATGCTGGCGCCGCCTGATATCTGGCTGGTGACTATCAAGCCCCTGCGAGGCGATTGACTTGATATCATGATATGATATCATGGCATCATGCGTTTCCTGGCCGATATTCCCGACGAAGATGTCAAATGGCTCGACCAGATCGCGCGCGAGCAGGGCAAGTCGCGCGCGGCGGTGTTGCGGGAGGCGGTTTCCGCCTACCGTCCGCAAACATCGAAAGATTGGCTGGAGCAGGGTTTCGGCGCGTGGGCGCGGCATGGGGTGTCGGTCGATCCCGATGAATATGATCGGGCGCGGCGGGCGGAATGGACCCGCCCGTGGGATGATGATTATGATGAAGTTCGCGCCGCGTCGCCCGAATATTTCACGCAAGAGGATGACAAGGAGCGGGCGCATTATCTGGCGCTGACGAAAAAGGCGGCCGGGACGAAGGCGCCAGAAAAGGGCAAGAAGAATGGCGCATGAGCGGCTATAGTCTCGATGCCAATATCGTCATCGACGCCTTATTGAATCATGAGCTGGCGCATCGCGAAATTTTCCGCATAGCGGACAGCGGCGCGCGCATGTGGATCAGTCGCATGGCGTGGATAGAGATATTGTCGAAAGGCAATGAATCGGCTGTCCGCGACGTGTTGATGTTTCTGGGGCAGTTCGGCCTAGACGAAATCGATGACGAGATATCGCGTCGGGCGGCGGCGTTGCGCCGTGAACGGGCACGGCTCAAGTCGCCAGACGCCATCATCCTGGCCACGGCGCAATTGCGCGGCCGCGTGCTGGTGACACGAAATACAAAGGATTTCCCGGCAGAGATGCCGGGCATCCGCGTTCCCTATACACTCTGAAAGGCTTTCCGGCACATGTGCGGCATCATCGGCATCATCGGCAAGGACGACGTGGCGGAACGGCTGGTCGACGGTTTGAAGCGGCTGGAATATCGCGGCTATGACAGCGCGGGGGTGGCCACCATCCATGACGGCGCGATCGAGCGGCGGCGGGCCGAGGGCAAGTTGGCGAATTTGGTGCGCGAATTGCGCGACGAGCCGCTGCCCGGCACCACCGGCATCGCGCATACGCGCTGGGCGACGCATGGCGCGCCGACCACCAGCAACGCGCATCCCCATGCGACCAGCGAAGTGGCGCTGGTCCACAATGGCATCATCGAGAATTTCAAGCCGCTGCGCGCGGAATTGATGGCGCGGGGGCGGCATTTCGACAGCCAGACCGATACCGAGGTCGTCGCCCATCTGGTGAGCGAACTGGTGGAGCAGGGCGCGTCGCCGCGAGAGGCGGTAGCGCAGATATTGCCACGGCTGCATGGCGCGTTCGCGCTGGCGATCGCGTTCCGCAGCCATCCCGACATGCTGATCGGGGCGCGGCTGGGGTCGCCTTTGGTCGTGGGCTATGGCGATGGGGAAACCTATCTGGGGTCGGACGCGCTGGCGCTGGCGCCGCTGACGCAGCGCATCGCCTATCTGGAAGAGGGCGACTGGGTCGTCATTACCGCCGACGGGGCCGAAATCTTCGACAAGGACAACCAGCCGGTCGAGCGGCCGGTGACGATTTCCGGCGTGTCCGGCGCGATGATCGACAAGGGCAATCATCGCCACTTCATGCAGAAGGAGATTTACGAGCAGCCGGTGGTCGTCGCCCAGACGCTGCGCTCCTATCTGCGCCGGATGGAGAATGAGATCGCCATGCCGGACATGGAGTTCGACCTGGGCGCGGTGAAGCGGATCACCATCGTCGCATGCGGCACGAGCTATTATGCCGGGCTGGTGGCGAAATATTGGTTCGAGAAATTCGCCCGCGTGCCGGTCGACATCGATGTGGCGAGCGAGTTTCGCTATCGCGACCCGGTGCTGGAGGCGGGCGGGCTGGCGCTGTTCATCAGCCAGTCGGGCGAGACGGCCGATACGCTGGCGGCGTTGCGCCACGCCAAGGCGGAGGGGCAGATCATCGCGGTGGTGGTGAATGTGCCGACCAGTTCGATGGCGCGGGAAGCGGACCTGTTGCTGCCGACCCATGCCGGGCCGGAAATCGGCGTGGCGTCGACCAAGGCGTTTACGTGCCAGTTGGCGGTGCTGGCGGCGCTGGCGGCCAATCTGGCGCGGGCCAAGGGGAAGCTGACGACGGAAGAAGAGGCCGAGATCGTCTGGCATTTGTCGGAAGCGCCGGCCGCGCTCAACGAGGCGCTGAGCCGCGACGGGCAGATCGAGGCGATGGCGCACCTGATCGCGCCAGCGCGCGACGTGCTGTATCTGGGGCGCGGGCCGGATTATCCGATGGCACTGGAAGGGGCGCTGAAGCTCAAGGAAATCAGCTATATCCATGCCGAGGGCTATGCCGCGGGCGAGATGAAGCATGGGCCGATCGCGCTGATCGACGAACTGGTGCCGGTGATCGTGATCGCGCCGAGCGGGCCTTTGTTCGAGAAGACCGTCAGCAATATGCAGGAAGTGCAGGCGCGCGGCGGCAAGGTGGTGCTGATTTCCGACGCGGAAGGGATCGCGGCGGCGGGCGATGGCTGCATGGCGACGATCGAGATGCCCAAGGTGCATCCGCTGATCGCGCCGCTGGTCTATGCGGTGCCGGTGCAGTTGCTGGCCTATCATGTGGCGGTGGCGAAGGGGACGGATGTGGATCAGCCGCGCAATCTGGCGAAGTCGGTGACGGTGGAGTAAACCGACTATTCTTGTAATATGACACCATATGCGGTATCATCATAAATGACCAAGGCGGACAAGCTGGTGGACCGGATGGCGCACAATCCCGCCGGGGATTGGACGGTATCGGATATTCAGACGCTGTGCGCGCGACTGGGTTGGACGTGCCTGCCGCCGACAGGAGGTGGGTCGCATTGGAAAGTGGCGGTGCCGGGCAGTGATACGATCCTGACCATTCCGGCCAAGCGCCCGATCAAACCGGTCTATATTCGTAAGCTGATGGCATTTGTGAAGGATGGAAAGCATGACTAAAGCAAAGGCGCAGCAGGCCGATTATGCGATCATGGTCGAACCATTGTCGGATGCGGATGGCGGCGGCTGGCTGGCGACCGTTCCAGCGCTGCCCGGTTGCATGGGTGATGGCGAGACGCCGGAGGCTGCGCTGGCGGATGCGGCGGCGGCGATTGCCGAATGGCACGCCGCAGCAGAGGCGCTGGGGCGTCAGGTTCCCGGCCCGGCCGCGCTGGGCCAATGGCGGCAGCGCGTGCCACGATCGCTGCATGAAAAGCTGAAATTCGTGGCGGCGCGTGAGGGCGTTTCGTTGAACGCCTATGTCGCCAATGTGCTGGCCGAGAGTATCGGCCGGGCGGGGTAAGCCGCCAGGCCCTCACCCGCCGCCCGGCGAATTATGCCCGCCGGCTGGCACGGGGCCGCCGCTGGGGGCGTGGCTGTGGTCGGGGTTGCTGTCCCATTCGATATGATAAAGGTCGAAGCGACGGTCGCGCAGGTTGCGGACGGTGCCTTCGGCGCGCGCCCAGCTGAGGTCAGCCAGGTTGACGTCCGCCATGGTGAGTGTTTCCACATTTTCCGTTGATTCCGCCGCGATGCCATCGCGGGCGAAGGGCAGGTCGCAGGGGGTCAGGATGGCGCTTTGGGCATATTGGATGTCCATATTATCGACGTTCGGCAGATTGCCGACATTGCCGGACATGACGACATAGCATTGGTTCTCGATCGCACGCGCCTGCGCGCAATAGCGCACGCGCATATAGCCCAGGCGCGAGTCGGTGCAGAAGGGGACGAAGATGATGCGCGCGCCCTGATCGACCAGGCGGCGGGCGAGTTCGGGAAATTCGCTGTCGTAGCAGATGAGGACGCCGATCGGGCCGCAGTCGGTCTGGAGCACGTCCAGCGAATCGCCGCCCTTGATGTTCCACCAGAAGGCTTCGTTCGGGGTCGGGTGGATTTTTTCCTGGGTATGGACCGATCCGTCGCGCAGCGCGACATAGGCGATATTCTGGATGTCGCCATCGTCGGCGCGGGTCGGGTGGGAGCCGCCGATGATGTTGATATTATATTCCAGCGCCATCCGCGTCAGTTCCTTCGTCAGGCGCGGGGTGTAGCCGGTGAGCTTGTCGATCGCCTCCATCGGGTTGAGCTTTTTGGTTTCGAACGAGAGCAGCGGCAGGGTGAAGAGTTCGGGAAAGACGATGAAGTCGGAGCGATAATCGGCCGCGACGTCGACGAAATATTCGATGTTGCGGATAAATTCGTCGAAATCCTGCACCGCGCGCGCCTGAAGCTGGCAGGTGGCGAGGCGGACGCTTTCGACCCCGCGCGGCACGCGCATTTCGGGCGCTTCGTCGGGGTCGACATAGGGATTGCGCCAGACCAGATGGGCGGCATGGCCGTCCGACTGCTTGTCTTCGGGCAGATAGTTTTCGAGGACGCCGAGCGGTTCGAACTGGTTCTTGAGCTGGAAGCTGACGACCTGGTCGCGGATCTTGCCCTGGACGACCTTGTCCAGATAATCCTTCGGCCCCTCCACCTTGCGCTTGGTGCGCAGATAGCCGGGCATGCGGCCGGCGATGACGATGCCGTGCAGGTCGAGATGTTCGGCCAGTTCCTTGCGCTCGTCATAGAGGCGCTGGCCGATGCGCAGGCCGCGCAGTTTGGGATCGACCGCCATTTCATAGCCGTAGAGCCATTCGCCCGCCGCGCTGTGGCGGGTGCCGAAGCCGTTGGCGGTGATCTCTTCCCAGTCATGATGGGCAAAGGCCATGCCCTTGCTGACGCGCATGGTTGCGCAATAGCCCACGACCTTATTGTCGTAGAGCGCGACGAAACAGCCGTCGGGGAAATTGTTGATCTGGCCCCGGACGGTGGCGGGGGAATAATTGGGCATTCCCGGATAGACGCGGGCGATCAGCCGAATGATCGCGCGCACGTCGGTCGGGACGGCCGTGCGGACCTCCAGGCGTTTGCGGGTTGCTGTCGTCATGGCTTGCCTCCGTTCGCCCCGATAGGGACTGAGATTATCGATGACTCGTATCGACGGGTCGTTTGCGCGAATGTCCTTCGATACGCCACTTCGACTTCGCTCAGTGGCACCTCAGGACGAACGGCTTTGGTGAATGAGTCGCCAAAGAAAAAGGCGGCGCCGGGTGTCCGGCGCCGCCTCGTTCCGTTTCCGTACTGAACCGCGGAGAGGCGGATCAGTTCCCGGCTTTTAGGCCCAGCTACCCATTTCCTTTTCCAGATTGACGCGGATCTGTTCGAAGAACTGTTCCGTGGTCATCCAGGCCTGGTCCGGGCCGATCAGCAGCGCCAGATCCTTGGTCATCGCGCCGTCTTCGACGGTCTTGATGCAGACGCGTTCCAGGGTTTCGGCGAATTTGGTGACTTCGGGCGTGCCGTCGAACTTGCCGCGGAAGGCGAGGCCCTGCGTCCAGGCGAAGATCGAGGCAATCGGGTTGGTCGAGGTCGCCTTCCCCTGCTGGTGCTGACGATAGTGGCGGGTAACGGTGCCGTGGGCGGCTTCCGCTTCGACCGTCTTGCCGTCGGGCGAGAGCAGGACCGAGGTCATCAGGCCGAGCGAGCCGAAGCCCTGCGCGACGGTGTCCGACTGGACGTCGCCGTCATAATTCTTGCAGGCCCAGACGAACTTGCCGCTCCACTTGAGCGCGGAGGCGACCATGTCGTCGATCAGGCGATGTTCGTAGACGATGCCCGCCGCCTTGAACTGGTCGGCGAATTCTTCGTCGAACACCTGCTGGAACAGATCCTTGAAGCGGCCGTCATAGGCCTTGAGGATCGTGTTCTTGGTCGACAGATAGAGCGGCCATTTGCGGTCGAGCGCATAGTTCATGCTCGCCTTGGCGAAATCGATGATCGACTGGTCGAGATTATACATGCCCATGGCGACGCCGGCGGACGGGAAATCGAAGACTTCCTTGTCGATCTTCTGACCATCTTCGCCGTCCCACACCAGGCGCAGCTTGCCGGGGCCGGGGACCAGGAAGTCGGTCGCCTTATACTGGTCGCCGAACGCATGGCGGCCCACGACGATCGGGTCGGTCCAGCCGGGGACCAAGCGGGGGACGTTGCGGATGACAATGGGTTCGCGGAATACGACGCCGCCCAGGATGTTGCGGATGGTGCCGTTGGGCGACTTCCACATCGATTTGAGGTTGAATTCCTCGACCCGCTGCTCGTCGGGGGTGATGGTGGCGCACTTCACGCCGACGCCATATTGCTTGATCGCGTTGGCGGAATCGATCGTGATCTGGTCGTTGGTTTCGTCACGCTTCTGGACGGACAGGTCGTAATATTTCAGGTCGATGTCGAGATAGGGGAGGATCAGGCGCTCGCGAATCCATTCCCAGATGATCCGGGTCATTTCGTCGCCGTCAATTTCAACGACGGGGTTTTTCACCTTGATCTTGGCCATAGCGCCTGTTCGCCTTCTTGCTGCTGGGTGGAATATGGGGACGCCCTAGGCAAAGCGGCGGCAATGTTCAACCATTGGCGGCCATGAATCTGCCCCATGGGGAGCCTTGGCCGGGATCGGTCGTTGTCAGGGGGACGCTCTCTCCCTAAAGACGGTGGCCATGGACAATGATGAGATTACGATTGCCGCGGGCGGCAATGTCAAATGGCGCTTTCCTTCGGTCCACCCGGAGGGCATGAAATTCGGCCTGATCGCGGTCGCGATCACCGGCGTCCTGTTCCTGCTGGGATGGGAGATTGTCGGCTGGCTGATGCTGATCGTGACGATCTGGGTCTTCGCCTTCTTCCGCGATCCCGTCCGCGCCGTGCCGCAGGACGAAGGAGCGATCATCGCGCCTGCCGATGGCCTTGTGACGTTGATCCAGCGGGTGCCGCCGCCGCGCGAAATGGCGGGGCCTAACGGGCTGGGCGACCAGCCGATGATCCGCGTGTCGATCTTCATGAGCGTGTTCGACGTCCATATCAATCGCACGCCCATTGGCGGGACGATCAAGTCTGTCGTCTATATTTCGGGCAAGTTCCTGAACGCGGACCTCGACAAGGCGAGCGAAGATAATGAGCGCCAGCATATATTGGTCGAACGGCATGACGGCGTGCGCATCGGCTTCACCCAGATTGCGGGACTGGTCGCGCGGCGGATCGTGCCGTTCGTGAAGCCCGGCGACATGGTCGCGGCGGGGCAGCGCATCGGCCTTATCCGCTTTGGCAGCCGGGTCGATGTGTATCTGCCCGCCGGCGCGGCGCCGCGCGTGATCCTGGGCCAGCGCACGGTCGCGGGCGAGACGATCCTGGGTCAGATGGGCGACGCGCGCGTTATTGCAGGCATCCAGCAATGAGCCGCCAGCGGCGCGCCGTGCCGCGCGGGTTGCGCCGGGGCATCACCTTGCGGATGCTGGCGCCCAATGCGGTCACGGCGATGGCGCTGTGCTTCGGCCTGACAGGGGTGCGCTACGGGATTTCGGGCGAGTGGGAGCGGGCGGTGCTGTCCATCCTGTTTGCAGGCGTGCTCGACGGGTTGGATGGGCGGATCGCGCGCATGTTGCGCGGCGAGAGCCGGTTTGGCGCGGAACTGGATTCGCTGTCCGATTCGATCGCGTTCGGCGTTGCGCCGGCGCTGATCCTCTATCTCTGGTCGCTCTATGCCATGCCGAAATTCGGCTGGATCTTCGCTTTGGCCCATGCGCTGTCCTGCGCGTTGCGGCTGGCGCGGTTCAATGCCGCCATCGATGCGGACGAGCAGCCGCACAAGTCGGCGGGCTTCCTGACCGGGGTGCCGGCGCCGGCGGGAGCGGGGCTGGCCTTCGTGCCGCTTTATCTGTGGCTGGTGACGGGGCAGGAAATTTTCCGCGCCTGGTATCTGGTCGCACCCTGGGCGGCGTTCATCGCCTTCCTGATGATCTCCAACATCGCGACCTATAGCTGGTCGGCGCTGCGGCTGCGCAAACGCATCCGGCTGGAGGTCATCGCCTTTGCCGGATTGCTGGCGGCGCTGCTGGTGACCGATCCCTGGCTAACCTTGCTGCTGGTCTGCGGCGTCTATGTCGCGCTGATCCCGTTCGGGATCATATCCTATGCCAAGGTGAAGCGGCAGCGGGAGAGCGCCAAGGCCGTCCCGCCGACAGCATGAAATGTGGCGAGGCACCGCGTCTTGCAGCAGAAAGAGGTTTCGACAGGCTCATCCGAACGCATTTGGGATGTGCCTGGAAATGCGTCCGGCTATTCAGGCGGCCATGGCGCCAAGCGGCAGCGCGGTTCGGCGTGTCGGCTGCGCGGCGCGGGGGCGGCGGATGCGCAGATGATAGACCGGCGGATTATGAGGGATTGGCTCGAACTGGAGCGCGGCCACCATCTTGTCATGATAATGGGCGAACATCCACATGATGGTGCCCATGGCCAGAAGGAAGGCGGCGGAGAACAGGGTCGCTGCAATTAGAGTGAACATCATCCATCACTTTCCATCTTGCCATTTGCACGGCATGTCCCATTATGACGGTTCTAACGGGCGTTAACCCTATTTGTTCCGTATGTTCTTCTTATGTTCCATTTGCGGGGCGTCGTCAACCCTTGCAATTGCTTTTTTCCGCGTCTAAAGGCGCGACCATTCCACATGGGAATCGACATATCCGGTGCCGGAGACGCCTTTCAGGCTGTTCCCCGTGTTCCTGATTCCCAGAGGTCAAACCGGAAGGAGAAACTATTATGGCGGCCCCTGTCGTCACCATGCACCAATTGATCGAGGCTGGCGCCCATTTCGGCCACCAGACCCATCGCTGGAACCCGCGCATGAAGCCGTATATCTTCGGCGAGCGCAACGGCATCCACATCCTTGACCTGTCGCAGACCGTTCCGCTGTTCGGCCGCGCGCTCGACTTCGTATCGGGCACCGTCGCCGCCGGCGGCAAGGTGCTGTTCGTGGGCACCAAGCGCCAGGCGCAGGATCCGATCGCAGACGCCGCGCGCAAGTCGGGCCAGCATTTCGTCAACCATCGCTGGCTGGGCGGGATGCTCACCAACTGGAAGACGATTTCGGGTTCGATCAAGCGTCTCAAGACCCTTGAGGAAAAGCTGTCGGGCGATACCCACGGCTTCACCAAGAAGGAAGTGCTCCAGATGACTCGCGAGCGCGAGAAGCTGGAAATGTCGCTGGGCGGCATCCGCGACATGAACGGCATCCCCGATGTCATGTTCGTGATCGACGCGAACAAGGAAGAACTGGCGATCAAGGAAGCCAACACGCTGGGTATCCCGGTCGTTGCGATCCTCGATTCGAACGTCTCGCCCGACGGCATCGCCTTCCCGGTGCCCGCCAACGATGACGCCAGCCGCGCCATCCGCCTCTATTGCGACGCCATCGCCGCCGCCGCCACCAAGGGCAACCGTGGCGCGCAGCAGGCTTCGGGCGTGGACATGGGCGCCATGGACGAGCCGATGGCCGAAGAAGTCGTCGCTGAAGCCTAAGCGCGTCGCACGACTGCAAGAATGACAGGGTAGGGCGCGCTCTTTGTGGAGACGCGCCCTCCCGCATATTTGAAACATCGAACTTTAGGAGCCGAAACATGGCCGAGATTACCGCTGCCGCCGTCAAGGAACTGCGCGACCGTTCGGGCGCGGGCATGATGGATTGCAAGAAGGCGCTGACCGAAGCCGGTGGCGACATCGAAGCGGCGACCGACTGGCTGCGCGCCAAGGGCCTGGCCGCCGCGCAGAAGAAGTCGAGCCGCACTGCCGCCGAAGGCCTGGTCGGCGTCGCCGTTTCGGGCACCAAGGGCGTCGCCGTCGAAGTGAACAGCGAAACCGACTTCGTCGCCAAGAACGACCAGTTCCAGGATTTCGTGCGCACCGTGTCGGCGATCGCGCTGGAAAACGGCGCGACCGATGCCGAAGCGCTGGCCGCCGCAGCCTATCCGTCGGGCGGCACCGTCGCTGAAAAGCTGGTCGCCAACATCGCCACCATCGGCGAGAACCAGAATGTCCGCCGCGTCGCGCAGGTCGAAGTGAGCCAGGGCGTCGTCGTCTCCTATGTCCACAACGCCGCGGCGCCGGGCCTGGGCAAGATCGGCGTGCTGGTCGCGCTGGAAGGCGATGCGCCTGCCGATGTGCTGGAGCCGCTGGGCAAGCAGTTGGCCATGCACATCGCCGCCGCGTTCCCGCTGGCCCTGTCGGCCGACGACATCGATCCGGCGATCATCGAACGCGAAGCCGCGATCGCGCGTGAAAAAAATGCCGACAAGATCGCCGGCAAGTCCGAAGAGATCGCCGCCAAGATCATCAACGGCCCGGTCGAGAAGTTCCGCAAGGACAGCGCGCTGCTGACGCAGGCGTTCGTGATGGACGGCAAGACCCCGGTGCAGGACGTGATCGCCGCAGCCGCCAAGGAAGCCGGCAAGTCGATCGCGCTCAAGAGCTACGTGCGCTTCCAGCTCGGCGAAGGCATCGAGAAGGAAGTCAGCGATTTCGCAGCGGAAGTCGCGGCGGCCGCCGGCGTCTGATCGCGAGACAGACCATAGGTCAAAGGAAGGGGCGTCCTGCGGGGCGCCCTTTTTTTGTTGATGGGCCGGATTATCGCAGGGTGGCGAGATAGGCGATCAGCCGTTGCCGCCGGGCGGGATCGGGCAGCCCGGCAAAGGGCATTCGAGTGCCCTTGACCATCGCCTGCGGGCCGGTGAGCCATGTGTCGAGCGTCCGGGCGTTCCAGGTGACGCCCGACGCTTTCAGCGCGTCGCTATAGGCGTAGCCGGGCAGCGAGGCCGCCTTGCGTCCCATGACGCCGCGCAGATTGGGACCGAAGCTGGATTTGTCCGGCTGCGTCGCATGGCAGGCGGCGCAGATAGCGAAATCGGCAGGCGGCTGGGCGAAAGTCGGCTGCGTGACGCCAAGCAGGACGATGCAAAGGGCGAGGGCGCCGGGATAGCGAAGCATCATGGTCGGGAATCCGTGATAGAAGGTGCGGGCGGCGGTCGGACCACAGGCCCGGCCGCCGCCCCGCCAGAGGCTTAGAGCGTGATGATAATGAGGTGATCCA
The DNA here is from genome assembly GCF_028538045.1 of Sphingobium sp. AntQ-1. NCBI lineage: Bacteria > Pseudomonadati > Pseudomonadota > Alphaproteobacteria > Sphingomonadales > Sphingobiaceae > Sphingobium > Sphingobium sp. AntQ-1. The sequence goes on along the minus strand of NZ_CP117158.1, from coordinate 934,422 downwards.
TCCGGTTCGTGCTGATTAGGGGTTGAGCTTGCCGAAGACCCGTATCGAGGCATTATGCGCAGCGCGCGATCCTTCGATACGCCATGTCGACTTCGCTCAATGGCTACTCAGAACGAACGGACTAAAGGCGTCATACTCTAGAAGTGGTCTGCGTTCATCACCTTGACCCAGGCGGCGACAAAATCGTCGACGAACTTCTGCTGGGCGTCGCTGGAGGCGTAGACTTCGGCCACGGCGCGCAGTTCGGAGTTCGACCCGAAGACCAGGTCGACAGGGGTCGCCGTCCAGCGGGCCGCGCCCGTTGCGCGATCCTTGCCCTCATACAGGGCCAGGTTCGCCGCCGACTTCTCCCACACCGTGTCCATCGACAGCAAGTTGACGAAGAAGTCGTTGCTGAGCGTGCCGGGGCGGCTGGTGAAGATACCCGCGTTCGAGGCGCCCGCATTGGCGCCCAGCGCGCGCATCCCGCCCACCAGCACGGTCATTTCCGGCACGGTCAGATTGAGGGCATCCGCCTTGTCCACCAGCGCTTCAGCCGGTCCCACTTCCGCCTTTGGCGTGTAGAAGTTGCGGAAGCCGTCCGCCTTGGGTTCGAGATAGGCGAAGGAGGCGACATCGGTCTGGGCCTGCGCCGCATCGACCCGGCCGGGGGTGAAGGGCACGCGCACCTGATGGCCCGCGCGGGCTGCCGCTTGTTCGATCGCGGCATTGCCCGACAGGATGATGAGGTCGGCCATCGACACCTGCCGGCCCGACTTGGCGAAGTCCTTTTGCACCGCCGTTAGTTTGGTGAGCACCTTGGCCAGTTCCGCCGGGTTGTTGACCGCCCAATTGCGTTGCGGATCGAGGCGGAGACGGGCGCCGTTCGCGCCACCGCGCATGTCGGTGCTGCGGAAGGTCGCGGCCGAGGCCCAGGCGGTCCGCACCAATTCAGGCGTCGTCAGGCCCGACGCCAGCACCATCGCCTTGAGCTTTGCCTGGTCCGCATCGCCGATCGGCGCGATTGTGGATTTGGGCAGCGGGTCCTGCCAGCTATAGGTTTCGGTGGGGACGTCCTTACCCAGATAGCGCGCCTGCGGCCCCAGATCGCGATGGGTCAGCTTGAACCAGGCGCGGGCGAAAGCCTTGCCGAACAGGTCGGGATTCTTCTGCCAGCTTTCCAGCACCTTGCGGAAGCCGGGGTCTTCCTTGAGCGCGATGTCCGTGGTGAACATGATCGGCGCGTGGCGCTTGTCCTTGAGATGCGCGTCGGGCACCAGGGCGGCGGCGTTGGGATCGGTTGGAATCCACTGGGTCGCGCCGGCCGGGCTTTTGGTCTTGACCCAGTCGAAGTTCAGCAGATTATCGATATATTGGGTGGTGAACAGTGTCGGCGTGGCCGACCAGGCGCCTTCCAGGCCGGATGTCAGCGTGTCTTCCGCATGGCCCTTGCCGCATTTATTGTGCCAGCCCAGCCCCTGATTTTCGACGCCGAGCGCCGCGGGTTCCTTGCCGAGACAGTCTTCGGGCTTGCGCGCGCCATGGGCCTTGCCAAAGGTGTGGCCACCCGCGATCAGGGCGAGGGTTTCTTCGTCATCCATCGCCATCTGGCCGAAGGCGCGGCGGATGTCGGCCGCGGCGCCGATGGGATCATGATTGCCGCCCGGTCCTTCGGGATTGACATAGATGAGGCCCATGGTGGTGGCGGCCAGCGACCGTTTGAGCGAGCCGTCCGGGTTGGAGCGGTCGGTGCCCATCATCTTCTTTTCCGGTCCCCAGAACATGACGTCCGGTTGCCAGGCATCGACGCGACCGCCCGCAAAGCCAACGGTCTTGAAGCCCATATCCTCCAGCGCGACATTGCCGGACAAGACCATGAGGTCGCCCCAGCTGAGTTTGCGTCCATATTTCTGCTTTATCGGCCAGACGAGGCGGCGCGCCTTGTCCAGGCTGACATTGTCGGGCCAGCTGTTGAGCGGTTCGAACCGCTGTTCGCCGCCATCGGACCCGCCACGCCCGTCGCCCACGCGATAGGTGCCCGCGCTGTGCCAGGCCATGCGGATGAAGAAGGGGCCATAATGGCCATAGTCGGCCGGCCACCAGGGTTGCGACGTGGTCAGCACCCTGCGGATGTCGGCCTTTACAGCGTCGAGATCGAGCGAGGCGAATTCCTTGGCATAGTCATAGTCCGCGCCATAAGGGTTGGATTGCGCCTCATGCTGGCGCAGGGCGGTCAGGTCTAGCACATTGGGCCACCAGCGCGGTGACGTGGTCGCGGCTGGTTCGGTGGGAAGCGCGGGTTCCTGCGCCAGCGCGGGCGTCAAAGTGGCGGCGCACAGCAGCGCCAATATGGATGTGGATGTTCGACGCATGTCATCGTTTCCCTGTTCATGCAGGCGTGAGTGCCGTTGCAGGCGGATAGGGGCTGGTGGGAAAGACGGACAATTGATTGATCAGGTCACAATGATTGAGTGCTGCGATCAATCGGAACGGCCACGCAATGAGCATGTCCCCATCATGTCCGGGCGATTGCGCCTTTTGCGCGCAGGGCGGCGGATCGGCGCAAACGCCGCTTGGCATTGCGGTTGCGCGCGACTAAGGTCCGCGCCGCTTTCCGCCAATCGCAAAAGGATATCAGACCGCTCATGACCCGGCCCGCCTACAAGCGTATCCTGTTGAAATTGTCCGGCGAAGTGCTGATGGGGCAGGGGCAGTTCGGCATCGAGCCGGAAACCGTGGCCCGTGTCGCGGGCGAGATCGCGGCGGCCAAGGATGCCGGTTTCGAAATTTGCGTCGTCGTCGGCGGCGGGAACATCTTCCGCGGTCTGGCGGGCGCGGCCGCCGGTTTCGACCGGGCGAGCGCCGATTATATGGGCATGTTGGCCACCGTCATGAACGCGCTGGCCGTGCAGAATGGTCTGGAGAAGCTGGGTTACGACACGCGAGTCCAGTCGGCGATTCCGATGGCGTCGGTATGCGAACCCTATATAAGGCGCAAGGCGGAGCGGCATATGGAGAAAGGCCGGATCGTGATCTTCGCGGCCGGCACCGGCAGCCCCTATTTCACCACCGACACGACCGCAGCGCTGCGCGCGGCCGAAATGAATTGCGACGCGCTGTTCAAGGGCACCAGCGTCGATGGCGTGTATAATGCCGATCCCAAGAAGGTCGCCGATGCGATCCGTTACGACAGCATCAGCTTCGATCAGGTATTGAACGACAATCTCAAGGTGATGGACGCGAGCGCCATCGCCCTGTGCCGCGAAAATGACATTCCCATCGTCGTGTTCAACATCCGCGAAACCGGTAATCTGGCCACGGTGCTGGCCGGGCAGGGTGTCGCGACGATCGTCCAGAATCAGGAGAGCTAATCATGGCCCAATATGACAAATCCGACCTTGAGCGCCGCATGGCCGGCGCGATCGAAGCGCTGCGCGGCGACCTGACCGGTCTGCGCACCGGCCGCGCCAACGTCCAGTTGCTCGATCCGGTGATGGTCACCGTCTATGGCGCGAACATGCCGCTCAATCAGGTCGCGACCGTCTCCGCGCCCGAACCGCGAATGTTGTCGGTGCAGGTATGGGACAAGACCAATGTCGGGCCGTGTGACAAGGCGATCCGATCGGCTGGCCTGGGCCTGAACCCCATCGTGGATGGCCAGACGCTGCGCCTGCCGATTCCAGACCTGACGGAAGAGCGTCGCAAGGAACTGGCCAAGCTGGCCAGCAAATATGCCGAAGGCGCGCGCATTGCGGTGCGCAACGTCCGCCGCGACGGCATGGACAGCCTGAAGACCGACGAGAAGAAGGGCGAAATCAGCGAGGACGAGCGCAAGCGCCTGGAAACCGAAGTCCAGAAGATGACCGATTCCACGATCGCGGATATCGATGCGCTGGCGACGTCGAAGGAAAAGGAAATCCTCGGCCAGTAAGCCGGGGCTTTCCTTTCGCGGCCAAAGCACGCATGTCTTCCTGATGGCCACACAAGCCAAGCCCGATCTGACCAGCGTCGCGCCTGCCCATGGCGCGCGTCATGTCGCGATTATCATGGACGGCAATGGACGCTGGGCCAAGAAACGGCTGCTGCCGCGCGTGGCCGGGCATCGCGCCGGCGTGGAAGCGGTGCGCAAGGTGGCGCGGGCGGCGCAGGAACTGGGGCTGGAATGCCTGACGCTCTATGCCTTTTCCTCCGAAAACTGGAAACGGCCGGCGAGCGAGGTAGCGGACCTGATGGGCCTGCTGCGCCATTTCATCCAGTCCGATATCGACGAAATGCATGGGCATGGCGTGCGGTTGCGGGTCATCGGCGATTATCGCGCGCTGGAGCCGTCGCTAGTCGAACTGATCGAAAGCGCGATGGCGCGGACGGCGGGCAATAGCGGGCCGATCGTCGCAATCGCGCTCAACTATGGCGCGCAGGACGAGATGGTGCAGGCGGTGCAGGCGCTGGCGGCGCGGGCGGCGGCGGGCGAGATTGCGGCCGATGCGATTGGCGCGGCGGATATCGATCGCGCGCTCTATACCGCCGACCTGCCGCCGCTGGACCTGATGATCCGCACATCGGGCGAGCAGCGGCTGAGCAATTTCATGCTGTGGCAGGCGGCCTATGCCGAGCTGTATTTCACCGACATGCTGTGGCCCGATTTCGACGGCCGGGCATTGGCCCAGGCGCTGGATGCTTTCCGATTGAGGGACCGCCGGTTCGGCGGATTGTGATCTGACATGAGTAGCGAATTGCGGACCCGCAGCATCGTGGGCGTCGCGCTGATCGCGGTGGCGCTGGGCGCGTTGCTGTCGGGCGGCCTGATCTTCTGGACGCTGCTGGTGGTGGCGGGCGTGCTGATGCAGGGCGAATGGGGCGACCTGACCGGGGCGACCCCGGAGCAGCGCAAGGCGGCGATGTTCGCCGTGTCGATCCCGCTGGCCTTGCTATGCCCCTATGCGGCCGGAATCGATTGGCCGGTGCTGATCGCAGGCGCGGCGGCATTCTTCTTCATCCTGTTCACCAGCCGCAGCCTGAAGCTGGCGCTGGGCATCCCCTATGTCTGCCTGCCGATCGTGGCGTTGCTGTTCCTGCGCGGGCAGGCGCCCTATGCCTATGGGCTGTTGCTGGCCTTCTGGACGCTGGGGCTGGTGTGGGCGACGGACATCGGCGCCTATTTCGCCGGCCGGTCGATCGGCGGGCCGAAGCTCGCGCCACGGGTCAGCCCGTCCAAGACCTGGGCGGGGCTGGCGGGCGGCGTGCTGGCGGTGCTGGTGCTGGGGTTCCTGCTGCATCGCTTCGCCGACCTGCCGATCCAGCTGGCCGCGGCGAGCGGCGTGCTGGCGGTGGCGGCGCAACTGGGCGACCTGCTGGAAAGCGGGATGAAGCGCAAGGCGGGGGTGAAGGATAGCGGCACGTTGTTGCCCGGCCATGGCGGGGTGATGGACCGGCTGGACGGGGTGGCGACCGCCGCGCCGCTGGCGGCCTTGCTCTATATCCTGCTGGTGCAGGGCGGATGAAGCGGGTTTCGATATTCGGCGCGACCGGGTCGGTCGGCTTGTCGACGCTGGACCTGATCCGGCGCGCGCCCGACGATTATAAGGTCGTCGCGCTGACCGCGAACAGCGATGTGGACAGTTTGGCGGCCCTGGCGCGCGAGACGGGCGCGCAGGTCGCCGTGATCGGGCAGGCGCGGCTGCATGGGGCGCTCAAGGCGGCGCTGGCCGGGTCGGGTGTCGAGGCAGCGGCAGGCGAGGAAGCGCTGGTCGAGGCGGCGGCGATGGACGCGGACTGGACCATGGCGGCGATTATGGGCTGTGCGGGCTTGCGGCCGACCATGGCGGCGCTGAAGGCCGGGCGCACGGTGGCGCTGGCCAACAAGGAGTCGCTGGTGTCGGCGGGCGCGCTGATGATGGAGGCCGCGGCCGCATCTGGCGCCACATTGCTGCCGGTGGACAGCGAGCATAATGCGATTTTCCAGTGCCTTGCCGGCAGTAGCTTGGACGATGTCGCAAGGATCACCCTGACCGCGAGCGGCGGGCCGTTCCGTACCCGCAGCCGGGCGGAGATGGCCGACATCACTCCGGCGCAGGCGGTGGCGCATCCCAATTGGTCGATGGGCGCGAAGATCAGCGTCGACAGCGCGACGATGATGAACAAGGGACTGGAACTGATCGAGGCGGCGCATCTGTTTCCTGTCGGCCTCGACCGGATCGAGATATTGGTTCACCCGCAATCGGTGATTCACTCGATGGTCGAATATCGCGACCGGTCGACGCTGGCGCAGTTGGGGTCGCCCGACATGCGGATTCCGATCGCCCATGCGCTGGCCTGGCCGCAGCGGATCGCGACGCCATGCCAGCCGCTGGATCTCGCACGCATTGGCAGGCTCGATTTCGAAGCACCTGATATGGAACGCTTTCCGGCGCTGCGCCTGGCGCGGCAGGCGGCCGAAGCGGGCGGCGCGATGCCCGCGATTTTGAACGCGGCCAATGAAGTGGCGGTCGCCGCTTTCCTGGCGGGGCGGATCGGCTTCCTTGATATCGCCATGATTGTAGAGGATGTGTTGAACCGTTATAGCGCGGCCAGCCCTTCCGTTATCGATGATGTGCTGGCGGCTGACGGCCGGGCGCGCATGGAGGCGGGCCTAGTGATGGAAAGATTGACGGCTTGATCCACAATCCTGGTTTCCTGCTGACCGCACTCGCCTTTGTGGCGGTCATCGGACCGCTCGTCTTCGTCCATGAGCTGGGCCATTATCTGGTCGGCCGCTGGTGCGGGGTGAAGGCGGAGGCGTTCTCGATCGGCTTCGGGCCGGAGCTGTTCGCCTGGGTCGACAAGCGCGGCACGCGCTGGCGCGTCGCGGCGTTGCCATTGGGCGGCTATGTCCGCTTCAAGGGCGACATGAACGCGGCGAGCATGACCGATCCGGCCTGGCTGGAAATGTCGGCCAAGGACCGGGCGGAAAGCTTTCCCGCCAAGCCGCTGTGGCAGCGCGCCGCGATCGTCGCGGCCGGGCCGGCGATCAATTTCCTGTTCGCGATCCTAATTCTGGCGACCTTCGCCTTCGTCCATGGCGAAAGCCGGACGCCGGCGGTGGCGGGCATGGTGCAGCCGGGTAGCGCGGCGGCGGCGGCGGGCATCAAGGCGGGCGACCGCATCGTGTCGCTGGGCGGCCGTGACATGGCGACCTTCGACGATATCCGCCTCTATGCGCAGATTCGCCCCGGCGAGCCGGTGGCGATGGTGATCGAGCGCGACGGCAAGACCTTCGCGCGCGACGGCAAGATCGGCAGCGTCACAGAGGATGACGGTTTCGGCAACAAATTTCAGATCGGCCGTTTGGGTCTGGCGCCCGGCGATCCGGTGATCGAGCCGGTAAGTCTGCTGCGCGCGCCCGTCGTCGCGGTCGAGCGCACCGGACAGATCGTGCGGACGATGGTCGAGACGATGGGCCAGATCTTCACCGGCGGCCGTTCGGTCAAGGAACTGGGCGGGCCATTGAAGATCGCGCAGGTTTCCGGGCAGGCGGCGACGCTGGGCATCGAAAGCTTCATCTTCTTCGCTGCGCTCATTTCGATTAACTTGGGGTTCATCAACCTCTTGCCAATTCCCATGCTGGATGGCGGGCATCTGCTCTTTTACGGGATCGAGGCGGTGCAGCGGCGCCCGGTCAGCGCGCAGGCGCAGGAATGGGCCTATCGGTCCGGTCTGGCGGTACTGATGGCGATGATGCTGCTGGTGACTTTCAACGATTTGTCGTCTTTCGGGCTTTGGAAGAGCCTGTCCGGCTTGATCGGTTGACGCGCATCGGGCAGGGAAGCCCGGTTTGGCGTCGTCTGTGTCGGCGGAAACATTGTATCGGAATTTTGAGGTGAAGCGGGTGACAGCGATGAAGAGCAGCTTGAGGCAGCGCCCGGTCGTGGCCGCCCTGTTGGCGACGACCATGATCGCAGGACTGCCCGCAGTCCCCGCGATGGCGCAGCAGGCGTCCGCGCCCGCCGCCCCGCTGGCGGCGCCGGCATCCACCCCGGCCCCGGTCGTGGCCGCGCCGCAGGGCACGATCCGCGCGATCACCGTCACCGGCACGCAGCGGCTGGAGCCGGACACGGTCCTGTCCTACACCAAGCTTCGCATCGGCCAGCCCTACAGCCAGGAAAGCCTGGATCAGGGCCTGCGCGACCTGTACGAGACGGAGCTGTTCGCCGACGTCCAGATCCGCAACGACAATGGCAACCTCACCGTCGAGGTGAAGGAAAACCCGGTCATCAACCGTATCGTCCTGGAAGGTAATAAGCGCCTGAAGGAAGACAAGATCCGGCCGGAAATCAAACTCGCCCCGCGCCAGATCTATACCCGGTCCAAGGTGCGCGCCGACGTGGCCCGCATCGTCGAGCTGTATCGCCGCCAGGGCCGCTTCGCTGCGACGATCGAGCCGAAAATGGTCCAACTGGACCAGAATCGCGTCGACATCGTGTTCGAGATTTCGGAAGGGCCCAAGTCCAAGGTCCGCCAGATCAACATTATCGGCAACGACAAGTTCAAGGACGGCGAACTACGCAGTCAGATGGTGACCAAGCAGTCGCGCTGGTTCCGCCTGTTTTCGTCGGGCACCAGCTATGATCCCGATCGCCTGGCTTATGACCAGCAGAAGCTGCGCCAATTCTACCTGACCGAAGGCTATGCCGATTTCCGCGTGATTTCCGCCGTGGCGGAACTGACGCCGGACAAGCAGGACTTCATCATCACCTATGTGGTGGAAGAAGGCGACCGCTACAAATTCGGCGACGTGAAGGTCGAATCCGACATTCGCGACCTGTCGGGCGACCTGCTGACCAAGCGCCTGCCGATGAAGAAGGGCGACTGGTACAACGCCAAGCAGGTCGAGGATACGGTCGATACGCTGAGCGAGACGGCCGGCCTGTTCGGCTATGCCTTTGCGGACGTGTCGCCCGATTTCAACCGCGAGAAGGAATCGCTGACGATGGGGATCAACTTCCGCATCGCCAACGCCCCGCGCGTCTATGTCGAGCGGGTCGACATCAACGGCAATACGCTGACGCAGGACAAGGTCGTGCGCCGCGAGTTCCGTTTGGCCGAAGGCGACGCCTTCAACAGCTTCCTGGTGAAGCGGTCGAAGGACCGGATCAATTCGCTTGGCTTCTTCCAGGAGAAGCTGGACGTCGAGCAGAAGCCCGGTTCCGCGCCCGACCGCATCATCCTGGAAACCAATGTGCAGGAAAAATCGACCGGCGAATTGTCGCTGTCGGCGGGTTTCTCGTCGCTGGAACGCTTCATCGTGTCGGCGTCGATCACCCAGCGCAACTTCCGCGGCAAGGGCCAGGAACTGCGCACCTCGGTCAATTATTCGGCCTATAGCAAGTCGGTCGAGGTCGGGTTCACCGAACCCTATTTCATGGACAAGAATATCGCGCTGGGCGGCGACATCTATCGTCGCGACCTGAACAGCTTCCGCTATCTGACCAATAACGATCGCGACACGACCTACGAACAGACCACCACCGGCTTCCAGTTGCGCGCGGGCGTGCCGATTACCGAATATATGTCGCTGGCGCTGCGCTACAGCCTCAATTTCGACGATGTGACGCTCGACAAGGATACTTATTATTCCGATACGGACGGCGATGGCACGACCGAGTGCGATCCGCTGCTGGCGGGCCGCTATCTGTGCGACGCGATCGGCAAGCGCACGACATCTTCGCTCGGCTATTCGCTGATCTACGACACGCGCGATAACCGCATCCGTCCGACGCGCGGCCAGAATGTCACGCTGAGCCAGGATTTCGCGGGTCTGGGCGGCAGCGTGAAATATGTCCGCACCCGTTTGTCCGCGTCCAAATATGTGCCCTTGGGTAGCGGCTTCATCTTCTCGCTGTCGGGCGAGGGTGGTTACATCCACAGCCTGGAAGGGGAACGACGCGATTCGACGGGGCAGTTGGTCGACAAGATCCGCCTGACCGACCGCTTCTTCCTGGGCGAACCCCAGTTCCGCGGTTTCGACATTCGCGGCGTCGGCCCACGCGTGAAGCGCTATTATCTGACGGCCGAAACCAACGAAGCCGGGACTACCACCGGCTACGTCAAGAGCAACGGCAACAACAATGTTTCCGACGACGCATTGGGCGGCAAGATCTATTATCTCGCCCGCGCCGAAATCGAAATTCCGTTGGGGTCGGGCGCGCGCGAAATGGGTCTGCGGCCTTCGATCTTCATGGATGCAGGCGCCGTCGCCGGATTGAAGAATCCCGGCACGATCGACTTTGCCGGCTATTGCGCACCCGGAACCGGCGCAGCGGGAACGACCACGGTCAAGGCCGGGGGCACGCCCTATGCGCCGACTTGCCCGACCAACTACAGCTTCTCCGGCGGCAATTTCGTGGAAGAATATCTCGGCGACACGCTCAAGCCGCGTCTGTCGGTGGGCTTTGGCGTCAACTGGAACTCGCCCTTCGGCCCGTTCCGCATCGACATCGCCAAGGCCCTGTTGAAAGAACCAGGGGACGACAACAAGCTCATCACCTTCAACGTAGGGACTCAATTCTGATGCAGACGATTTTCAAGGCCGCAGCGCTCGTTTTCGCGCCCATGACCGCCATCGCCATGACCGCCGTTCCGGCCGTCGCCCAGACCAAGCAGGGCCTGGCCGTGGTCGACCTGGAGGAAGCCGTCGCCAAGAGCACGGCCTTCACCACCGCGATCAGCCAGATGCAGACCACCTACAAGCCGCAGATCGACGCGCTGAACACGCGCCGCACCGCGATCGAAACGGACCTGAAGACCAAGGGTGATGCCCTGCAGGCCGCGCTGAAGGCCGCCGCGAACAAGCCGACCCCCGCGATCGAAACCCAGTATCAGCAATATCAGCAGGCCCAGCAGGCCGGCCAGGCCGAATTGCAGCGCATGAGCCAGCCGATCAGCCTGGCCCGCGCCTATGTCGAGGAACAGATCGTCGCCAAGCTGGACGACGCGCTGAAGGCCGCGACCGCCAAGACCAAGTCGGAAATCGTGTTCAAGAAGGCCGCGACCGAAAGCTTCGGCGCGGGCGCGGACATCACTCCTGCCGTCACCACCGAACTGAACGCCCTGGTCCCCAGCGCGTCGATCACCCCGCCCGCCGGCTGGCAGCCCGGTGGCCGTCAGGGCCAGGCGGCTCCCGCTCCGGCGACCCCGGCGCAGGCGCCCAAGTCGCGCTGATAAAAATGACGGGAGAGGTTGAAACGACCGCGCGTGGCCCGATGGATGTCCGTCGGGTCATGGCCGCGCTGCCGCATCGGTATCCGATGCTGCTGATCGATCGGGTGGTGACGCTGGTGCCCAGCCAGTCGATCCACGCGATCAAGGCGGTGTCGGTGAACGAGCCGTTTTTCCAGGGGCATTTCCCCACCCGGCCGATCATGCCCGGCGTGCTGATCGTGGAAGCGATGGCGCAGGCGGCGGGCGTGCTGGCGGTGGAATCGATGAACCTGGCCGATTCGGGCAAGCTCGTCTATTTCATGAGCATCGACGGCGCGAAGTTCCGCACGCCAGTGGAGCCGGGCTGCCTGCTCGACCTGCATGTGGAAGTGACGCAGAATCGCGGCGCGATCTGCAAGTTCAGCGGCAAGGCGATGATCGAGGGCAAGCTGGCGGCGGAAGCCAATTTCGTTGCGATGATCAGCGATCCGCCCAAGGATTGATTATGCCCAGCGCCCCGGTTCGCGCCGGGGCTTTGTTCTTGCCAAGGCGCGCCGAACCCGCTAACGGCGCGCCTTCGCTATTTTACACGCATCCACAGCCGGTCGGAACCGGCACATTACGGAGCATATGCCATGAAGGCCGATACCCACCCCGACTACCATCTGATCACCGTCCAGATGACCGACGGCACCACCTTCCAGACGCGCTCCACCTGGGGCAAGGAAGGCGACACGATGGCGCTCGACATCGATCCCAAGTCGCATCCGGCCTGGACCGGCGGCAACCGCCAGCTCGACACCGGTGGCCAGGTGGCGCGCTTCAACAAGCGTTTCGGCGGTCTGACGCTGAAGAAATAATCGGCCTTCGATGGTTGAACGAAAGGGCGCCCGCGAGGCGCCCTTTTTTGTGCCTGTATTTTCCGGGGGGGGGGCGGGAAAAAAGGGCCTCCAGCAAAAAGCTGGAGGCCGAGGTTCAGGGGAGGATCAGCGGCGACAGAAGGGGGATCTGTGTAGGGCGCCGCTGACGAGGAGGCTTCTGGGCGTAGAATGATGCAGGGAAATGTCAGCGATGTTGCTGGCGGGGCCGTGGCTGAAATCTTGTCTCAGGCCGCCGTGCGATCCGCGTCCAGGAACGCGGCCACATCGTCCAGCGCCACATCCTTCGACAGGAAGGTCTGGCCGATGCCGCGCGCGAGGAGGAAGGGGAGGGTGCCGGCGGCCATTTTCTTGTCATGCAGCATATGGCCGACCAGTGCCGCGCCGCCCGCGCGCACATGGGCGGTAGCGAGGTCATGGGGGAGGCCGACGGCTTTGAGATGCGCGGTGACGCGGTCGGCATCCGCCTGCGCACAAAGGCCAAGGCGCGCGGAGTAGCGGAAGGCGAGCGCCATGCCGGCGGCGACGCCCTCGCCATGGAGCAGCGTGTCAGAAAAGCCGGTGTCGGCCTCCAGCGCATGGCCGAAGGTGTGGCCGAGATTGAGCAGGGCGCGGCGGCCCGATGTTTCGCGCTCGTCATCGGCGACGATCGCGGCCTTGGCCTGCACGCTGCGCTGAATCGCGATGGTGCGGGCGTCGGGGTCGCCGGCCAGCAGCGCCTGGGCGTTGGCGGCGCACCAGTCGAAGAACTCAGGATCGTCGATCAGGCCATATTTGACGACTTCGGCATAGCCCGCGCGGGTTTCACGGGGGGGCAGGCTGTCGAGCGTCGAGGGATCGATGAGGACCAGGGCTGGCTGGTAGAAGCTGCCGATCAGATTCTTGCCGGCCTTCGCATTGATCGCCGTTTTGCCGCCGACCGACGAATCGACCTGGGCCAGCAGGGTAGTGGGCACCTGGATGAAGTGGCAGCCGCGCTTGAGGATCGAGGCGGCGAAGCCGACCAGGTCGCCGATCACGCCGCCGCCCAGCGCCACGATATGGTCGCCGCGTTCGATCTCCAGGGCCAGCAGCGCGTCGAGCAGTTGCTCCAGATGGCGCCAGCTCTTGGTCTGTTCGCCCGGCGGCAAAATGATCGGTTCGACCGCGATGTTTGCGGCGTGCAGGCTGGCGTCGAGGCGCGGCAGTTGCGCGGCCGCGACATTGGCGTCGGTGACGACGACCAGCCGGCCCTTGCGCGCATAGGGGGCGAGCGTATCGCCGGCGCGGTCGAGCGCGCCCTGTTCGATCAGGATATCATAGCTGCGCGCACCCAGCGCGACGCGGACTAATGCCATGCGGTCAATTGCTCCATGATGCGTTCGACGGCGACTTCATGCGGGGCGGCGATGCTTTTCACATGAATGGGCGCGAGCGCGTAGACGGGGTTGCGGACCGCGGCCAGCTCCGTCAGCACGACCCGCGGGTCGCGATTCTTGAGCAGCGGGCGGCTTTCGCGGCGGGCGACGCGATCGACCAATATGTCGATGTCGGCGTCCAGCCAGATGGCGGTGGCGGCTTCCAGGATCAGGCGGCGCGTCTCATCCTGCATGAAGGCGCCGCCGCCCGTCGCGATCACCTTGGGCGCGCCGTCCATTAGCCGGGCGATGACGCGGCGTTCGCCGTCGCGGAAATAGGATTCGCCATAGCGTTCGAAAATCTCCGCCACGGTCATGCCGGCGGCCTTCTCAATCTCCTCGTCCGCATCGACGAAGTGGAGGCCCAGACGCGCGGCAAGGCGGCGGCCGACCGTGGATTTGCCCACGCCCATCATGCCCACCAGGACGATGGGACCGCGCCGGGCCTGGCTCTGCGGGATTTTGCTGTTTCGCTGCATGGCTTGCGGGGCTATACAGCCAGCCGTCACAGAGGCAAATCGCATCTTTCTTTGTCGCCCGGCCTTCAACGCCCGGCCAGCCATAGCCAAGGACCTATGAAGAATAATCGCAACTTCAGCAGTTTTGAGGGCGGCAATCGTCGTCGTGGCTCCAGCCTGCCGATCATCCCCATCGCGCTGGTCGTGCTGGTCATCGCCCTGTTGGCCTTTTTCTGGTCGCGCGGGGGCGAGCAGCCGCAGCAGCGCGTCGAGAAGGTCATCCCCGCCGAGAAGCTGGGCCAGTAAGGCGGATGCGCTGGCCGCGCGGTAATGCGAAATGGGCGTTGGGCAGCTTCGCGCTGGCCCTGACGCTGCCTGTCGTCGCGCAGCAGGCGCCCGAATCGCTGCTGCCGCCCGGTTTCGGCGATGCGCCCGAAGCCCCGGCGCCGCCGCCGGTGCGGCCGACGCCCGGTGCGCCGGCGGTGTCGGGCGCGCCCGCGGCCCCCCCCGCGGCCCCCATGGTGCAGCCGCTCAACCCGGCGACCCCGCCCGACCTGTCGTTGGCGGACGCGGCGCAGAACGCCGCCGAGGCCGAAATGACGCCCGAAGAACTGGCGGCGCAGAAGGCGAAATATGACCTGCCCGACACGGCGCGCCGGTCGCTGGACCGGATCGGGCCACTGACGCCGCAGACGCGCGGGTTCGAGCCGGACGCATTCGGCGGCGAATCGGGCAAATATCTGGCCACGCTGATGAAGCAGACGCATGCGCCGATCGTGTCGCGCTGGGCCTCCATCCTGCTGCGCCGGGCGTTGCTCAGCGCGGTCGATACGCCGCGCGACATTGACGGGGCGGACTGGACGGCGGAGCGTGCCTGGCTGCTGCTGCGCATGGGCGAGGCGGACAATGCCCGGCTGATGGTGCAGAGCGTCGATCCTGACCGTTATTCGCCGCGCCTCTATGCGATCGCGATGCAGACCTATCTGGCGACGGCCGATCCGGCGGGCCTGTGCCCGCTGTCGCCAGGCGCCCTGCGGTTCACCAAGGAACCGGGTTGGGACATGACGCGGGCGATCTGCCCGGCGCTGTCGGGCGACCAGGGGACGTCGAGCGGCGCGCTGAACCAGGCGCAGCGGCGCGGGGTCGTGCGCGGCATCGATTATCGACTGGCCGAGAAGGTGGTCGGCACCGGATTCAATGCGCGCCGGTCGGTGAAGATCGAATGGGACGGGGTTGATCGGCTGACGGCGTGGCGATTCGGGCTGGCGACGGCGCTGAACGTCGAGATACCTGACGCATTATATGGCACGGTCGGATCGCATGTCCGCGCGTGGGAAGCGCGCGCGCCGGCGTTGAGCGCGGTCAAGCGGCGGCCGGGCGTGGACATCGCCGCGCGGCTGGGCGTGCTGTCCAGCGCGGCGCTGGTCGGCTTCTATGGCCAGATGGGCACTGACGGCGATGCGCCCGGCGACCTGGCGGACCGGATCGAGACGCTGCGCGCCGCCCATGCCGGATCGACCGTGGGCGACCGGATCGGCGCGATGCGGTCATGGTGGCGCGATGGCGCGAAGCCCGATTATCTGGGGCTGGTCGCGACGGCGCGGGCCGCAGCGGCGCTGCCGGTGGCGCAGGCCGATGCGCAGGATGCGGCCAATCTGGTCGCGGCGATGCTCGCGGCCGGATACGACCGCAACGCCGCGCGCTGGGCGCGGGCGATCGGCCAGTTGGACGGCGCGGGCGCGTCGCAATTCTGGGCCTTGCTGGCGGTCGGCGCGCCCAGCCCGGTGGTGGATATCAACAGCAGCCGGGTGTCGGGCTATGTCGGCGACGTCGGCGTGGAGAAGGGCCGGATGCTGATCGCGGCGCTGGCCGGCCTGTCGCGTCTGTCGGGTGAGGATGCCGCGTCGCTGGCGCAGGATAACGGCTTTGCGCTGGGCGCGAACAGCCGTTGGGCGCGCGCGATCGGCGCGGCGGCGCAGCGGGGCGAGAAGGGCACCGTGGCGTTGCTGGCGGCGGTCGGTATGCAGGGTAATGACTGGAGCCGCCTGCCGGCCGGGCATCTCTATCATGTCGTGGCGGCGTTGCATCGCGTCGGGCTGGACCCCGAAGCGCGGATGATCGCGGCCGAGGCGATCAGTCGCACCTGAATATGGGACAGGATGACGTGGGACAGGATGACGCCATCCTGATCGATCGCTTCCTGGAGATGATGGCGGCGGAGCGGGGCGCGTCGCGCAATACTTTGCTCGCCTATCGCGCCGATTTGACGGGCGCGGGCGATCTGCTGGGCGGGCTGGCCGGGGCGGACAAGGATGGGCTGGGGACGCTGGCGGCGGCCTGGGCCGACCTCGCCGCTTCATCGGTGGCGCGCAAGGCGTCGGCGCTGCGGGCTTTCTACGCCTTTCTGGAGGAGGAGGGGCTGCGTGGCGACAATCCGTCCGCCGCGCTGCCGCGGCCGACGACGCGCCGGGCGCTGCCCAAGATATTGTCGGTGGCGGAGGTCGATCGTTTCTTCGCCCATATCGCCGAGCGGCTGGACGTCGCGCATCCTGCGGCGGCGGACCTGCGGCTCGCGGCGCTAATCGAGCTGCTTTACGGGTCGGGGCTGCGCGCGACGGAACTGATGTCGCTGCCGCGCCGGGCGCTGGCGGCGGACCGGCCGTTCCTGATCCTGAAGGGCAAGGGCGCGCGCGAGCGGCTGGTGCCGATTTCCGACCGGGCGCGGGCCGCCGTCACCGCCTGGCTTCCGCATGTGCCGGCAGATAGCGCGTGGCTGTTCCCGTCGGGGAAGAGCCATTTGAGTCGTATTCGCCTCTATCAGTTGGTCAAGGCGCTGGCAGCGGCCAGCGGCATCGCGCCGGAACGGGTCAGCCCGCATGTGCTGCGCCATGCGTTCGCCACCCATTTGCTGGAAGGCGGGGCCGATTTGCGCGCGTTGCAGATGATGCTGGGCCATGCCGATATCGGCACCACGCAAATCTATACCCATGTCGACAGCCGGCGGCTGGTCGAACTGGTCAACAGCCGCCACCCGCTGGCGGGAATGAGCGCGAACTTCCCGCATCCCCGCGTTGACGGCGACGCGCCAGCGCCTTAACGCTCCGGCCATGGTAAGCTTTCTGGAATTCGAAAAGCCGATCGCGGAGCTGGAAGCGCGCATCGTCGAGCTGCGCGCCACCGCCAGCGTGGGGGACATCAACATCGACGGCGAGATCGCGACGCTGGAAAGCCGCGCGGCCAAACTGTTGTCGGACACTTATGCCAAGTTGACGCCGTGGCAGAAGACGCAGGTGGCGCGGCACGCCGAACGCCCGCACTTCAAGGACTATGTCGCGGGCATGTTCGACAATTTCATGCCGCTGGCGGGCGACCGCGCCTTTGCCGACGATCAGGCGATCATAGGCGGCTTCGCGATGCTGGGCGAGCGCAAGGTCATGGTGATCGGCCATGAAAAGGGCGACGATACCGCCAGCCGTGTGCGCCACAATTTCGGCATGGCCAAGCCGGAGGGCTATCGCAAGGCGATCCGCCTGATGGAACTGGCCGACCGGTTCGGCCTGCCGGTCGTGTCGCTGGTCGATACGTCGGGGGCATTTCCTGGCGTGCAGGCGGAAGAGCGCGGGCAGGCCGAGGCCATCGCCCGGTCGACCGAAGCCTGCCTGAAACTGGGCGTGCCGATGATCGCCGCCGTGGTGGGCGAGGGTGGCTCCGGCGGCGCGATCGCGCTGGCGGCGGCGAACCGCGTGCTGATGTTCGAACATGCCATCTATTCGGTGATTTCGCCCGAAGGCTGCGCGTCGATCCTGTGGCGCACCGCCGACAAGGCGAGCGACGCGGCGACGGCGATGCAGGTGACGGCGCAGCATTTGAAAGGCCTGGGCGTGATCGACCGGATCGTGCCGGAGCCGGTGGGCGGCGCGCATCGCGATCCGGTGACGGCGATCGCCAATCTGGGCGCGGCGATCGACGCGGAACTGGCGTCGCTCGACGGGCTGGGCGCGGACGCGCTGCGCACCGACCGGGCGGACAAGTTCCTCGCCATCGGGGCGTAAGGCTTTCGCCATGACGGGCGATTGGACGGTTGTGTCGCTCGCTTTTCCGGGAACGCCTCGCCATGATTGTTCGTTACGTGGGGGTAACGGCAATGGGTGAGGGTTTATGAACTGGAAGATGAAGCTGGGCGGCGCGGCGGCCGTGCTGGCGATCGCGGCAAGCGCACCGGCTGTGATCGGGCAGCAGCGCGCGATTCGCACCGTGTCGTCGATAAGCGCGCAGGAAAAGGCGAGCGGCGCGAAGCAGCACCCCGAATTGCTGAAGGAATTTGGCGGCGCCTATGTGGGGCCACAGGCCAGATATGTGGAGGGCGTCGGGCGTCGCATCGCCGTGCAGTCCGGCCTGTCCAACGCGCAGGGCGACTTCACCGTCACCTTGCTCAATTCGCCGGTGAACAACGCCTTCGCGATCCCCGGCGGCTATGTCTATGTGACCCGGCAGTTGATGGCGCTGATGAACGACGAGGCCGAACTGGCCGGCGTGCTGGGCCATGAAGTCGGCCATGTCGCGGCCCAGCATGGGCAGCGCAGGCAGAAGGCGGCGACGCGTAATGCGATCGGCGGCGCGTTGCTGGGCGCATTGGCGGGAGCGTTTTTGGGCGATTCGGGCTTTGCTGGGCTGATCCAGAAGGGGATCGGCACTGGCAGCCAGTTACTGACGCTCAAATTTTCACGCAGCCAGGAATATGAGGCCGACGATCTGGGCATCCGTTACCTGGCGAGCGGCGGCTATGATCCGCGCGCGCTGTCGGGGATGCTGGCGTCGCTGGCGGCGCAGAGCAGCCTGGACGCGCGGGTGGCGGGCAGCGCACGGTCGATGCCGGAATGGGCGAGCACCCACCCCGATCCCGCGTCGCGCGTGCAACGGGCGGCCAATGCCGCCGCCGCGACTCGCGCGACCAGCAAGGTGCGCAACCGCGACGCCTTCCTCAATGCGGTGGACGGCGTACTGTATGGCGACGATCCCAAACAGGGGGTGATCGATGGCAATCGCTTCCGCCATCCCGACCTGCGGCTGAGTTTCGCCGCGCCGAGCGGGTTCGGCATGGAAAATGGCGCGGATGCGGTGTCGATCACCGGATCGGGCGGACAGGCGCAATTTGGCGCGGCCCCCTATTCGGGCAATCTGGCCGCCTATATCGACGGCGTGTTCGCCAAGCTGGGCGGCGGCGAGGGCGGTGGCGTGCCCGCGGGCGAGGTTCGGCGCACCACCATCAACGGCATCCCGGCCGCCTGGCGCACCGTGCGCGCGACCAGCCAGCAGAGTCAGGTCGATGCGACCGTGTTTGCTTATGATTTTGGCGGCGGGAAGGCCTATCATTTCCTGCTGCTGACGCCCGCGGGGCAGGGGCTTGGGCCTTTCACCGCGATGGTGCAGTCGGTCCAGCGGCTGAGCGCGCAGGAAGCAGCGGGGATCAAGCCGCGCCGCGTCGATGTCATCACCGTCAAGGCGGGCGACACCGTGCAATCCATGGCCAAGCGCATGGCCTATTCGGATTATCAGCTCGATCGGTTCCTGACCATGAACGCACTGGCCGCGAATGCCACATTGCGGGCTGGGCAGCGGGTGAAGATCGTCACTTGGTAAGAGTCTTTGTCGAAAGACGCATTCTTACGCACATACGAAAAGGGGCGGCGGAATTGCTTCCGCCGCCCCCTGTTTCGACAAGCGTCTGGGCTTACTTCAGATTGCCCGACACGTTGTTGAAGGTCGAACCCAGCTTGGTGCCCAGGCTGGTCATCGCGCCGATGGCGGCGACGGCGATCAGAGCGGCGATCAGGCCGTATTCGATCGCGGTGGCACCCTTTTCGTTCTTCAGCATCTTACGCATGAACTGCATGTGACGTCTCCTTGAAATAGATTTCAGCGTTTAACTACCCGGCCGCCCCGTATGGATATTTGTGGTCAGCAAGGATTGAATTAGACAAAGCCGGTTGAAAAACTCTTAATGCGATGTCGCGGCTGTCAAATATTGATGGTTAATGCTTCGTTACTTCCGTCGCGACGTTGTTCCACATGCCCGTGGTCTTGGTCGCGACGTTGTTGAGGGCCGCAATCATGGCCAGAACGACCATGGCGATGATAAGGCCATATTCGACGGCCGTGGCGGCGCGTTCGCATCGGATCAGCCTCAATCGGGCAATGATTTCGACAAGCGCGCGCATAATATCCCCGTTTCGCTACAGACAGTCCCCAATCCACGTGTAAAGGAACCACGGTTAACAAAGCCCTCCCGACAGGACCGATATGCCTTCTTTTTCTCCCTTGCTGGTGGTGGCCGTAGCGTTGGTCGATGCCGATGGCCGGGTGCTGTTGCAGCAGCGCCCGCCCGGCAAGGCGATGGCGGACCTGTGGGAATTTCCGGGCGGCAAGATGGAGCCGGGCGAAACGCCCGAAGCGGCGCTGGTGCGCGAGTTGGAAGAAGAGTTGGGGATAGAGACGCATAGCAGCTGTCTGGCCCCTGCGACTTTCGCCAGCGAGGCGCTGGGCGAGAAGCATCTGCTGCTGCTGCTCTATGTCTGCCGCAAGTGGAAGGGGATGCCGGAGGCGCGCCATGCGACGGCGCTGCAATGGTTGAAGCCGGCGCAGATGTATGCGCTGGACATGCCGCCTGCGGACTTGCCGTTGATCGGGCTGCTCGAAGCGCTGCTATGACGCAAAAGGGGCGCACCGTGCAGGACGCCCCTTTCAAATTCGATAGGGATCGGGACGATCAGTCCTCTTTCGCCTTGCTCTGGAGCTGGACATAATTCTGGATGCCCATGCGTTCGATCATTTCGAACTGGGTTTCCAGCGTGTCGACATGCTCTTCCTCGCTTTCGAGGATATATTGGAACAGGTCGCGGCTGACGAAGTCGCGGATCGATTCGCAATAGGCTATCGCGTCGCGCAGCACCGGCAGCGCCTCATATTCCAGTTCAAGGTCGGCCTTGAGGATTTCCTCGACCGTTTCGCCGATCTTGAGGCGGCCGAGCAGCTGAAAATTGGGCAGGCCGTCAAGGAAGAGGATGCGCTCCGCCACCTTATCGGCGTGCTTCATCTCATCGATGGATTCCTCATATTCAAACTTGGCCAGCTTCTCGATGCCCCAATGGTTGAGCATACGATAGTGGAGAAAATATTGGTTGATCGCGGTCAGCTCATTCTTGAGCACCTCGTTCAGATATTCGATGACCTTGGCGTCGCCTTTCATGGCGCTTTACTCCGGCAATGGGGGACGCCGGCCCATATATCGTTTCGGAGACGCGCTGTTAAGCTGAAAACCCTTGGGAATCCCGGCTTTTTCCGTGCGCTATTGCGTGGAGATCGCGATTGCCGACTGAGGCTGATTCGCAATCCTGTCAGGCCGAGGCGCGTTCGGCCGCGATGATGGTGCGGGCGAAGGAGACGCACTGGCCGCATTTGGGGCGGCGACCATATTGGGCATAGGCGCTGCAGGGCGTGTCCGCCCCGTTGCGCGCGGCTTCCCGCAAGTCCTTTTCACGAATCGCATTACACACGCAGACGACCATCGAAGACACTCTCCTGTTGGAAACAGGGATAGCGTGTCTGATAATGGGTCGCAATAGTAATCAGTCGCTTTTGCGAATCTTTTGCGGTTGGCCGCGGATCAGGCTGCGCCATAGCCATTCGGCCGGACCCAGGGCGAATCGCGCCGCATAGGGTTTCGACCAGGCGAGCATCAGTGTCCAGCCGCCCAGCACGAACAGGGGGAGCGCCGCCGGCGGCACCCGTGCGAAGAGGCCAAGGCCCCAACCGTAGAAGAGCGCGGTCATGACGAGGCTGGTGGCGAGATAGTTGCTGAGCGTCAGCCGTCCGGCGGCGGCCAGGCGATCGACCAGCCAATGGCTGCGATGGCGGGCGAGCAGCCAGAGGATGAGCGCGGCCCAGCCAACCGTCAGCGGAATACGGAAGGGCAGCGACCAAGCGAGCGCGACGCCATAGCCAGGCAGGGGGGCAAAGCCGCTCCAGGCCACCCAGAGCGTCAGCGCGGCCATGGGCGGCAGGCCGATCAGGAAACAATGGCGTGCGGTGCGGCGATATTGCTCCGCGTCCCAGCGACCGGTGAGGAAGCCACCCTTGAGCATCGCCATCCCCAGCAGCATGAAGCCCATGGTTTCGAAGGCGGTGAAGAGGAAACCCCAGAGCCAGTCGCCCGGCAGGCCGGCCAGTTTATGCTGGAGGATGCCGGCAAAGCCGCCGCGATAGGTAGCGATTTCCGCCAATGTGCCGGGGCTGGCGGGATTGGCCAGGGCGGCCATGAAGGCGGCATAGCCATCGCGCAGGGATGCGCCTGCGTCGGGGGCTGCGGCGGCATGGCTCCAGGCGTAGAGGCTGGCGATGAAGCTGGCGACCAGCAGGAACTGGAGCAGGAAGAAGAGCAGGGCGCGCTTGACAAGGGCGAAGGGTTCCAGGCCCACGAACAGCAGCGCGAGCAGGCTGACCAGCGCGTAGACGCGCAGGATGTCGCCCCACCACAGCAGAAAGAAATGCGCGCAGCCCAGGACGAACAGCCATCCCGCGCGGATGATCTGCGCCCGGCGGCCGTCGCGCCCCGCCATCTCCTCCCGGTCGATCAGCAGCAGCATCGACGCGCCGAACAGCAGGGCGAACAGACCGCGCATCTTGCCGTCCACCAGGATCAGGCTGATCGCCCAGGCGGCGATGTCCGCAGCGGAGGGCGGTCCCGCCACCGCCAGATTGAAATAAGCGTTTTGCGGCAGGGCGAAGGCGGTGATGTTCATCCACAAGATACCCAGCACGGCGCAACCGCGCAGCACGTCCATGGCGGGGTTGCGGGCGAAGGCGGTCATGAAGCGGCGGTTCCTTGAAAGGACTGGTCAGCCAGTCGAAGCTCTGTCATGCGCCTAGCCATGAACGACCGCTCCAGGCAATGGCGCAAACAACGAATAAGCGACGCATTCGGCGCGGCGGCGGCGCATTATGACGCCTATGCCGGGCCGCAGCGGCTGGCCGCGAGCCTGGTCGCCGACCTCGCCCAGCGGCAGAAGCCCGATGGGGTGGGGCGCATCCTGGAGATCGGGTGCGGCACCGGATTCCTGACGCGCGCCATTCAGGCGCGCTGGCCCGGCGCGGAACTGGTGGCGACCGACATATCGCCGGGCATGTTGGAGCAGGCGGCGTCGCACGGGTTGGTCGCGGGGCGGTTCATGACGATGGACGGGGAAGCGCCTCCGTTCGAGGGGCCATGGTTCGACCTGATCCTGTCCAGCCTGGCCTTTCAGTGGTTTGACGATCTGGGCGGCGCGATCGCGCGGCTGGCGCGGTTGTTGCGGCCGGACGGGAGCCTGATCTTTTCGACCATGGGGCAGGGGAGCTTCGCCCGCTGGCGCGCGGCGCATGATGCGTGCGGGCTGGTGGCGGGGGTGCCGGGCTATCCGTCGCTCGATGATCTGCGCGGGCTGCTCGTGGGGCATGACGACGCCTTCGCCTTTGACGAACATTATACGCTGGCGTGCGGCGGCGCGCGCGGGCTGATCGCGCACCTCAAGGGGATCGGCGCGGTGGTGCCGAGCGAAGGGCGCAAGCCGCTGACCCCGCGCGACCTGCGCCGGGTCATGGCAGCGTTTGAAGAGAGGGGCGGTGGTGATGGCTATCAGGTGCTGTTCGCGCGGGTGACGCGGGCTGGGGCATAGCGCTGCGGGGACAGGGCTTACCCTCACTCGTCATTCCCGCGACGGCGGCAATCCATGGCGCCTTCATGCGATCCAGTCGCAGGAGGAGAAGTGAAGCCCCGCCTGCGCGAGGACGACGGGGCTTTGCGAGTTTGGGCGATTAGAGTTCGCTGTCCATCAGGGCTGGGAAGAAGCCTTCATGGGCGGTGCGTAGCGCGTCGAGTGACACGCCGGCGATGCTGGCGCCGCCGGTCGTGCCGATCTTTGACGCGCCTGCAATCTCGACGCTTGCGGGGGCCGTGACGAGATAGCGGCCCTGATCTTCGCCAAAAGCGGATGCGGTGGTGAGGGCGATGTCGAGCGTCGCGCCCATTTTGCCGGCCAGCGCCATTTCCGCGATGGTGACCAGCAGGCCGCCGTCGCTGATGTCATGCACGGCATTGACCGTGCCGCTGGCGACCAGCGCGCGCACGGTGTCGGCGCGGGCGCGTTCGGCGGCCAGATCGACCTTGGGCGCGTCGCCTGCTTCGCGACCGGCGATCTCGCGCAGCCAGATGGTCTGGCCCAGATGCGCGCCTTCTTCGCCGATCAGCCAGATCGCGTCGCCTGCATTTTTGAAAGCCACGGTCGCCATCATATCGACGTCGGCCAGCAGGCCGATGCCGCCGATCGCCGGGGTCGGCAGGATCGCGCTCCCGCCGCCGGTCGCCTTGCTCTCATTATAGAGCGAGACGTTGCCGCTCACGATCGGGAAGTCGAGCGCGCGGCAGGCGTCGCCCATGCCCTCCAGGCAGCCGGTCAGCTGCGCCATGATTTCGGGGCGTTGCGGGTTGGCGAAGTTGAGGCAGTTCGTGACCGCGAGCGGCATCGCGCCGACGGCGGACAGGTTGCGATAACATTCGGCGATCGCCTGCTTGCCGCCTTCATAGGGGTCGGCATAGCAATAGCGCGGCGTGCAGTCGGTGCTGATCGCGATGCCCTTGTTCGATCCGTGGACGCGCACGACCGCGGCGTCGCCACCGGGGCGCTGGACGGTGTCGGCGCCGACCATGTGATCATATTGTTCCCAGATCCAGCGGCGGCTGGCGATGTCGGGGCTGCCCATCAGCTTCACAAGGTCCGCGCCGATGTCGGCGCTTTCGGCGATCTCGCCCAGCGGTTCGACCTTCGACCAGATCTTATAGTCGTCCTTCGGCATGGAGGGACGGTCGTAGAGCGGCGCATCGTCGGCCAGCGGGGCGAGCGGGATGTCGCACACTGTCTCGCCCTTGTGGATCAGCACCATGCGGCCGGTGTCGGTGACATGACCGATGACGGCGAAGTCCAGTTCCCACTTCTGGAAGATCGCTTCGGCGAAAGCCTCGCGGCCGGGCTTCAAGACCATCAACATGCGCTCTTGGCTTTCGGAGAGCATCATTTCATAGGTGGTCATGCCGGTTTCGCGCTGCGGCACATCGTCCATGTTGAGCTGGATGCCCACGCCGCCCTTCGAGGCCATTTCGACGCTGGAGGAGGTGAGGCCGGCTGCGCCCATATCCTGAATGGCGACGATCGCGTCGGACGCCATAAGTTCCAGACAGGCTTCGATCAGCAGCTTTTCGGTGAAAGGGTCGCCGACCTGCACGGTGGGGCGCTTGGCGTCGGCGTCGTCGCCGAAGTCCGCGCTCGCCATCGTCGCGCCGTGGATGCCGTCGCGGCCGGTCTTCGACCCCACATAGACGATCGGGTTGCCGATGCCGGACGCGGCGCTGTAGAAAATCTTGTCGGTATCCGCGACGCCCACGGTCATCGCATTGACCAGGATGTTGCCGTCATAGGCGGGGTGGAAATTCACCTCTCCGCCCACGGTCGGCACGCCGACGCAATTGCCATAGCCGCCGATGCCGCGCACCACGCCGCTGATCAGGTGGCGCATCTTGGGATGGTCGGGCCGGCCGAAGCGCAGCGCGTTCATGTTCGCGACCGGACGCGCGCCCATGGTGAAGACGTCGCGCAGGATGCCGCCGACGCCCGTCGCCGCGCCCTGATAGGGTTCGATATAGCTGGGATGGTTGTGGCTCTCCATCTTGAAGATCGCCGCCTGTCCGTCACCGATGTCGACCACGCCGGCATTTTCGCCGGGGCCGCAAATCACCTGCGGGCCGGTGGTCGGCAGCTTCATCAGATGGATCTTGGAGGATTTATACGAGCAATGTTCCGACCACATGACCGAGAATATGCCCAGTTCCGTCAGGTTAGGCTCGCGGCCGAGGGCGCTCAGGACGCGGTCATATTCTTCCGGGCTGAGGCCATGCTCGGCGACGACTTCCGGGGTGATCTGGGTGGCGGTGCTGGACATGTGCGCGCCCATAGCGGGGGCGTGGAGGAATCACAATGGCGGCGTGCGTGGATTGGTGGCGATGCGTCGATCGGGCGGGAGCGGGGGATGGGAGGTGGCGCGTTTCGGCTGATGTGATTTTTCGCGCCGAGGCGCAGAGAAGCGAGAGGGTGACGGCTTGCAATGATTGGGGCGAGAAAGGGGGAGGGAAGGTCGGATTGCGAACGCAATGGTCGCAAACCCGCCACTCACTCCAAAAGAAAAAGGCCGGACCTTAGGGGAGGTCCGGCCTTGGTGAAGACAGAAAAAGGCGTGCCCGGTTTTAGACGTGGCAGGCCTGGGCGCCCTTGCCAGGCACGGTGATGGTCACGGCGTCGCCCTGGCCGCTGACTTCGAAGCCATCGGCCGTGTAGGGCTGGCCCGCTTCCGCTGCGACCAGCTTGGTCGGCGATCCACCCTTTTCGGTGCGCAGGTTCGCCGTTTTGTCGTCGGTCATGAAATCGACGAAGATCAGGCTGTTGTCCTTGCAGCGGAACTGCTTGTTGGCCTTGACCGAGGGCGGCAGCTCGACCGGCGCGGCGTTAGCGAGTTCGGCCGCCATGGGATCGGCAGGGCCGCCCACGACTTCGGGTTCGTCATTCTTGTTACAGGCCGACAGCAAAGCCACGCTGGCGACGGCGATAAGGGGGAGATAATATTTCATAGCGATCCTTTTATGTGCATGTGCAACATGGTGCGTCAACGCAAAACTGCGATGTTCCCGCCATGCGCCGTGAAATGACGTCATGACGATAGGATGACGATATGAGGATGAATGGCGAATTGCGGGCGGGTCGCGCCCCTGACCGCCTTTAAATGGCCGACGCGGGCTTGACCGGGGCGGTGGCGGCCGCCAATGCAGGGGCATGGCTGAGGATAATTCCACCCCCGATACCGCAACCTTGTCTTTCGAGGATGCGCTGCGCGCGCTCGAAACGATCGTCCGTCGGCTGGAAAGCGGCGACGTGCCGCTGGACGAGTCGATCTCGCTTTATGCCCAGGGCGAGGAACTGCGCAAGCGCTGCGCCGAGCGATTGCAAGTGGCCGAAGCGCGGATCGCCAAGCTGACGGTCGACACCCATGGCGCGGTGACCGGCGCGCAACCCTTCGGCGCGGACTGACCTTCATGAATGGGGGCGGCATGAACGAGGGACGGAGCGCCTCCGCAGCATCGCTGGTCGCCAGCCGCGCGGCCAGCGTCGCGCAGGACATCGATGCCGCTTTCGACCGGCTGCTCGCGGTGCCCGACGACGCCCGCGCGCGCCTCTATGACGCGATGCGCCATGCGGCGATCGGCGGTGGCAAGCGATTGCGCCCGCTGCTGGTGCAGGCGGCGTGCGACCTGTTCAACATCTCGCGCGATTCGGCCCTGCGCGTCGGCCTCGCGATCGAGTGCATCCATGTCTATTCGCTGATCCACGACGACCTGCCGGCGATGGACAATGACGATATGCGCCGCGGCAAGCCGACGGTGCACAAGGCGTATGACGAAGCAACCGCGATACTGGCGGGCGATTGCCTGCACGACCTGGCGTTCGAGATATTGGCTGACGAGCAGACGCATCCCGATCCGTTCGTGCGGATCGACCTGGTGCGGGCCTTGGCCTTATCGAGCGGCCCGGCCGGCATGGCGGGCGGACAGATGATGGACCTGGAGGCGGAAAAAACCCGCTTCGACCTGGCGACCGTCACGCGGCTCCAAAATCTCAAGACCGGGGCGCTGATCGCTTTCTGCGTGGAGGCCGCCGCGATCATGGCGCGGTTGCCGCATGAGGCGCGCACCGGGCTGCACGGCTACGCCCGCGACATCGGCCTGGCCTTCCAGATCGCCGACGACCTGCTGGACGTCGAGGGCGACGCGGCGCTGGCGGGCAAGGCGCTGGGCAAGGATGCGGCGG
Source organism: Sphingobium sp. AntQ-1 (assembly GCF_028538045.1). Lineage (NCBI taxonomy): Bacteria > Pseudomonadati > Pseudomonadota > Alphaproteobacteria > Sphingomonadales > Sphingobiaceae > Sphingobium > Sphingobium sp. AntQ-1. The sequence goes on along the minus strand of NZ_CP117158.1, from coordinate 906,592 downwards.
CGGGCAAGGAGACGTTCGTGTCGCTGCTGGGCGTGGAGCGCGCGCGCGAACAGGCGCATATGCTGGTCGAACAGGCCAAGGCGCATCTGCGCGGGTCTGGCGCGGAGGCCGACCTGCTGCGCGCCATTGCCGACTATATCGTGGAGAGGGACCGCTAAATCATGAGCAAGCAGCGTATCGGCGTCTATCCGGGCACGTTCGACCCGATCACGCTCGGCCATATGGACATCATCCGGCGCGGCGCGAAGCTGGTCGACAAGCTGGTGATCGGCGTCACCACCAACATCGCTAAATCGCCCATGTTCTCAGATGCGGAACGGCTGGAGATGGTGCGGCGCGAATGCGCGGGCATCGACACGGAGATCGTCGTGACCGGGTTCAATTCGCTGCTGATGGATTTTGCCGAATCGCAGAACGCCAGCGTCATCATTCGCGGCCTGCGGGCCGTTGCCGACTTCGAATATGAATATCAGATGGCGGGCATGAACCAGCAGATCAACGGCCGGATCGAAACCGTCTTCCTGATGGCGGACGTGTCGTTGCAGCCGATCGCGTCGCGACTGGTCAAGGAAATCGCGCTTTATGGCGGGCCGATCCATAAATTCGTCAGCCCGACCGTGCGCGACGAGGTGGTCGCGCGGGTCGAGAAGATCGGGCGCAAGGGCAGCTGAGTTATCCTCTTTCAGCCTGCGTTCAGTTGCCAATCGCGATCAGCGCGCTATCAGGGCGGCTTGCCCCGTCGGCCTAAGAGATCAAGGAAGTCCTACCCCATGCGTTTCACCTGCGCGCTCAAGACCGTTGCGATCGGCGTCGCCCTTACCGCGTCCGGCCTGGCCTATGCCCAGGGCGGCGGTGGTGGCGGCGAGGATGTGAAGAAGGCGGAAGCCGCCGCGCGCGCGCAGGAAAACGCCAAGTCGCTGGATACGAACCTAAAGCCCCAGCTGCCGCCCGCCACCGTGCCGGCCGATCCCCAGAATATCTGGGATCTGGACTTGTCGAGCGGCGGCCGCGTGCGCATTCAATTGCGCCCCGACATCGCGCCGACCCATGTCGAACGGATCAAGGAATTGACGCGCCAGGGCTTTTATAACGGTCTGAAATTCCATCGCGTCATCCCCGGCTTCATGGCGCAGGGGGGCGATCCCAAGGGCGACGGCACGGGCGGATCGACGCTGCCGGACCTGAAGGCCGAGTTCAACCCGATGCCGCATCTGCGCGGCACCGTGTCGATGGCGCGCGCCCAGAGCGAGGACAGCGCCAACAGCCAATTCTTCATCGTACTGCTGCCGCGGATGCAACTGGACAAGAAATATACCGTCTTCGGCCGCGTGATCGAGGGCATCCAATATGTCGACGCGATCGCGCAGGGCGAGCCGCCGGCCAACCCCACCGTGATCCTGCAAGCGTCGATCGAGAGCGACGGCAAGCCGCCGGTGACCGCCCCGGTGGCGCCAGCGCCCGCCGCGCCATCGATCCTGCCCGCTACGCCTGGCCAGTAAGGCGGCGTTCGCGCCGAATGAAGCCATGCGCGTAGAGCTGTTCGATTTCGACCTGCCGCCCGAAAATATCGCGCTGCGGCCCGCGTCGCCGCGCGATAGCGCGCGCCTGTTGCTGGCGCCGGGCAATGGCGCGATGGAAGACCATGTCGTGCGCGACCTGCCCGGCCTGCTGCGCGCGGGCGACGTGCTGGTGTTCAACGACACCAAAGTTATTCCCGCCCAGCTGGAAGGGATGCGCGGCGAGGCGCGGATCGGCGCGACGCTGCACAAAAGGCAGGGATTGCGGCAATGGCAGGCCTTTCTGCGCAACGCAAAGCGGGTGCGGGCGGGCGACCGGATCGATTTCGGGGCGGGCGTGACGGCGATCGCCGGGCCGCGCGACGAGGATGGCGGCGTGACGCTCGACTTCGAGGGCGACGAGCCGGTCGAGATTTTGCTGGAGCGGGCGGGGCGGATGCCGCTGCCACCCTATATCGCCAGCAAGCGTCCGACCGACGAACGCGACCGGAGCGATTACCAGACCATGTTCGCGCGGAAGGATGGGGCGGTCGCCGCGCCCACCGCGGCGCTGCACTTTACGCCCGACTTGATGGCGGCGCTGGACCAGGCGGGCATCACGACCGAGACGCTGACGCTGCATGTCGGGGCCGGCACGTTCCTGCCGGTAAAGGCGGACGATACCGACGACCATCGGATGCACGCCGAATGGGGGCGGATCGACGCGGCGACGGTTGACCGGCTGAATGCGGCGCGAGCGGCGGGCGGGCGGCTGATCGCGGTCGGCACAACATCGCTGCGGTTGCTGGAAAGCGCCGTCGACAAAGATGGGCTGATCCGACCCTTCGCCGACGAAACGCGCATTTTCATCACGCCCGGCTACCGCTTCAAGGCGGTTGACGGACTGATGACCAATTTCCATCTGCCCAAATCGACGCTGTTCATGCTGGTCAGTGCATTGATGGGGACGGATCGGATGCGGGCCGTCTACGGTCATGCGATCGAGACGGGCTACCGCTTCTATTCCTATGGGGATAGCTCGCTGCTGTTGCCGCAGCGCAGCGTTTAGGCGTTGCGCCTGCGGACGAGATTGACGGCGCCATAACCGATCGCGGCCAACAGGCCGAGCTTGCCGAGAGTTTTCGCAGCGCCCGATGCGGCATAGCCCAATATCGCGCCCTTGACGCCGCTGTCGCCATCCTTGCGGTCGATCGCGGCGCCGATGGTGGTGCCGATGAGATTCTTCATGGGGACTCCTTACACTATTGTCTTTCCTCAGCGCGCAGGGGCGACCGAAGTTCCGTGGCGCCGGGTCAATTGCGCCCATGAAAAAGGCCCGGCGCGGTAACCGGGCCTTTTACGTTTTCAACCAGCGGGATTAGCGATAGCGGATGCCGCTATAGCTGCTGCTGCCGGAGGTGCTGCTTGCGGCGCCTTCGCCGGTCCAGCCCCCCTGATCGCGGTCGCGACCGCCGAACAAGGCGTTCTGCTCGCGTTCGGTGCGCCAAGCGTCCTGCGCTTGCTCGGCGGTCTTTTCCAACGTCACCTTGGTCGCGTCGACCGATTTGATCCAGCTTGACGGGATAGAATGGTGAACGCCGCCGGCATCGCTGTCGCTCTTGGTCAGGATGATGCGGTCGCCGCGCAGCTTGTCGACGGTGCCGACATGCTCGCCGTCGCTGCCGACCACCTCATGATGTTCGCGCACCTGCTGTATCGCCTGGCGCTGTTCGCCGCGGCGGTTGCGCCAAGTGCCGAATTCGCTGTTGAAGCGGTCGCGATGTTCGCGCTGATATTCGGCATAGTCGCGGTCCAGTTCATCCACGCGCTGCTGGCGCCAGGCCTGGTAATTGCTGTCATGATGCGCGCCATAATCCTGCTGCGGGCCATAGCCATAGACGCGATCGCCATGGTCTTCACTGCCATAGCCGCTGCGTTCGCCGCTATAGGGGGTGAAGCCGCGGTTCGGCAGATAATCACTGCGGGAGGCCGATGCATAGCCCATGCGGCTCGACTGGTCGCGCGGGTCGCCATAGGGGCGGTTATAATATTCGTCATATTCGCGCCGACGCTCGGCTTCCTCATCGCCGAACCAGCTGCGGACCTCATCCCCGGCGCGGTCGAAGAAACCGCGATCTTCGAAATGATAATCGCTGGGCGGGCGGCGATGGTCGGGACCGCCGAACTGGCCGCGTGTCCCGTAGCGATAGCCGCGATCGTCGGGTCCATAATCGCCTGACCGGCGATAGCGGTCGCCGCCGCGATCCCAGTTGCTGCCATATCGATCATCGCCACCATAGCGGCGTCCGCCTTGGTAACCCATTGTCCTTCTCCTTCTGTTGTGAGCGACACCTGCGCGGCGTCCACGGGAGGTCAATGAGTGGAAAGGGGCATCGTTCCGGGCGTTACGCAGGGGTAATGTCCTGCCTGTCGGGCGCTCTGTCGCGCGCAAATCGCTCCCTTTCCGAACGGCTTGATCCAGAGCGGCCGCACATAAGCATTTTTGTGCAAAAGACGGTTGCATGGGCTAAATCGCTCGCTTATAGGCAGCGCTCCTTCGGGGGCCTTAGCTCAGCTGGGAGAGCGCGTCGTTCGCAATGACGAGGTCAGCGGTTCGATCCCGCTAGGCTCCACCAACCCCTTTCCAGGGTTGAACCGCAAGGACTTTACCGCTGGCGCATGACATGCGTAGAGCGGTTTCCATGACAATTGAAACAGATGCCCGTGAAACGGATATGGGCCGCCCCGCCGCCACGGTTGTCATCGTGCGCGACCGGCATGATGGCCCCCCGGAATTGCTGATGGTGGAGCGCGCGTCGACCATGGCCTTTGCCGCAGGCGCGCTGGTCTTTCCTGGCGGCGCGGTGGACGAGGGCGATCATGCGCTGGCGCACGTAATCGACCATGGGCTGGACCCGGACGAGGCGGCCGGGCGGATCGCCGCCATTCGCGAGACGATCGAGGAAAGCGGGCTGGGGATCGGCTTGACGGGTGCGGTGGACGCGGCTGTCGTCCTGCGGCTGCGCGATGGGTTGCATGACGGGCGGACGATGGGCGCGATGCTGGCGCGGTTGGGGCTGGGCATAGCGCTCGACGCGCTGACGCCCTTTGCGCGCTGGCACCCCGCGCCGTTCGAGCGGGCGCGGCGGGTGTTCGACACGCGATTCTATCTGGCGCGCGCGCCCGAAGGGCAGGTGGCGAGCGTCGATACGACCGAGAATGTGCGCCTGTTCTGGAGCAGCGCGGCGGATACGCTGGCGAAGGCGGATGCGGGTGAGGCACAGGTGATCTTTCCCACTCGCCGCAATCTGGAGCGGCTGGCGCTGCACGCGAATCTTGACGCCCTGGTCGCCCATGCGCTGGCCTATCCTGTGGAGAAGGTGCGGCCATGGCGGGAGCAGCGCGACGGCGAAACCCATCTCTGCATCCCGACCCATCTGGGTTATCCGATCACATCGGAACCGATGCGGCAAGTCCGGCGTGTTTAAGACATGCGCCGACTTCACCTGACCCTGCGCCGCCTTGTCCTGCTGGGCGGCTTTTTGACCCTGATCTTCCTCGGCTATGCCTGGTTGCGGCAAAGGCCGCAGGATCTGCCCTGGACCGGTCTGGACCTGGGGCAGCCGATCGGCTTGTTCACCGGCCGCAAGCTGGCGGTGCTGACCGGCGACCGTGCGCAATGCCGGGCGCTGCTCGACCGGGCCGGGGTGGATTATGTCGCAATGGAGCCGGGCGGGGCGGACCAGTGTCGCTATGCCGATGCGGTGCGGTTGCGACCTGACGGTGATGCGATCGCCCTGGCGCCGGCCGCGGTGGCGCCCTCCTGCCCGGTGGCGGCCGCGCTCAAACTGTGGGAATGGCAGGTGGTGCAGCCGGCCGCGCAGCGCATCTATGGCGCGCCGGTGCGCAGCATCCGCCATTTCGGCAGCTATAGCTGTCGGCGCATCTATGGCCGCAGCCGGGGCGATTATAGCGAACATGCCACCGCCGACGCGATCGACGTCGCCGCCTTCGTGTTGAAGGACGGGAGGCAGGTCAGCGTGCTGAACGATTGGAAGGGAACGGAGAAGGACGCGGAATTTCTGCGCGCGGTGCGGGACGGGGCGTGCGGGCTGTTCTCGACCGTGCTGTCGCCCGACTATAACGCCGCGCATCGCGACCATTTCCATCTGGACCAGGCGGAACGGGGCGCGATGGGCGGACGGGCGTGCCGCTGACCTTTACTGGCCGAAGCCGGCTTCCCGCGCCAGCGTCACCGCCTCGCGCGCGGCGGCCAGCAAGGCGCCGCTCTTGGCTTCGCATTCGCGCTGTTCGTATTCGGCGGTCGAATCGGCGACAATGCCGGCGCCCGCCTGGACATGCATGACGCCGTCCTTGAGGACCGCGGTGCGCAGCACGATGCAACTGTCCATATTGCCGTCCGGGCCGAAATAGCCGACCCCGCCGGCGTAAGCGCCGCGCGTTTCCGGCTCCAGTTCGGCGATGATTTCGCAGGCGCGGACCTTGGGCGCGCCCGATACGGTGCCGGCCGGGAAGCCCGCGAACAGGGCGTCGATCGCGTCTTTCTCAGGGGACAGACGGCCCACGACGTTCGAGACGATGTGCATGACGTGGCTGTAAAATTCGACGCTATAGCTGTCGGTCACGGTGACGCTGCCCGCGGTCGCCACACGGCCGACATCGTTGCGGCCCAGGTCCAGCAGCATCAGATGCTCGGCCCGTTCCTTGGGATCGGCGAGCAGGCTTTCGCGATTGGCGGCGTCCTCCACGGCGTTCTTGCCGCGGGGACGGGTGCCGGCGATCGGGCGGATCGTGACTTCGCCGTCGCGGGCGCGGACCAGGATTTCGGGTGAAGAGCCGATCAGCGCGAAGCCGGGCAGGTCGAGATAATAGAGGAAGGGCGATGGGTTGATCCGCCGCAGCGCGCGATAAAGGGCGATCGGGGGCAAGGTGAAGGGGCTGGTGAAACGCTGGGCGATCACCACCTGGAAGATGTCGCCCGCGACGATATAGTCCTTCGCCTTGTCGACCATCTGCGCATAGCGGCCCGGCTCCAATACCGGGGTGACCGTGACATCGGCGATATTTGCCGGGGCGGGGAGCGCGGGCAGGGGCGCGGCGAGGCGGGCGGCGGTGGCGTCGATCCGCTCCAGCGCTTCCTCGATAGCCCGATCCGCGTCGGTAAAGCTGCCCTTCCACACCGGGGCGACCAGATAGAGGGCGTCGGCGAGCCGGTCGAAGACGAGGATCACGGTCGGGCGCACGAACAGCATATCGGGCACGCCGATGGGATTGGCGGCGGGGCGGGGCAGTTTTTCGACCAGCCCGACCGTCTCATAACCGAAATAGCCGACAAGGCAGGCGAGCGCGGCGGGCAGGGCGGGATCCATCGCGGCGCGACATTCGGCCACCAACGCGCGCAAGGCATCGAGCGCGCCGGCGCTTTCGGGGACGAAGGCGTCGCGATCGGTCGCCCATTGGCGGTTGATTTCGGCATTTTGACCGTTGGCGCGGAAGACGAGGTCGGGGGCGAGGCCGATCAGGCTGTGGCGGCCTCGCACCGCGCCGCCCTCCACCGATTCCAGTAGATAATCGCCGCGATCGGGCTCGAACAGTTTGAGCGCGGCGGAGATGGGCGTGTCGGTGTCGGCGATCTGCCGCCGCCACACCAGCGCCGATTCGCCGCGCAAAAGCGCCGCGCGCGCAGTCTCTACGCCGTCTGCCGTCCCGCCGATCGCCGCCATCTTACTGCTCGCCGCTATTGGTGGCGGCGAGTGCGCTGCGGACCTGCTCCACCGCCTTGGCGTTGCGGGTGACGCCCAGTTCCTTTTCGATCGCGCGTTCGAATTGCTGCCCATATTCCTGGCCGACCACATCGGCGAGCTGGGTGCGGACCTGGTTCAGCAAGGCAGGCTGGTTCTTGGCGTCGCCGCGCTCGATCTTGTTTAGCTGGACGACGAAATAGCCGCGATCCTGGCCGATCGGCAGCGTCTTGACCGTGTTCGCCGCCATCGCAAAGAGGATGGCGACTTCGGCCGGGGGACGCTGCTCGCCGCGCATGATGTCGGCGCGGCGGCCACCCAGCATCTGCGGCGCGGGCAGCTTGACGCCGGCCTGGGCGATGGCGTCGGCCAGCTTTGCGCCCTTGGCGACCTTCGCCTGGATCTGCTCGGCCAGCGCCTTCGCCTTCAGGTTGCCGGCATTCAGCTTATATTGCGCGAGCACCAGTTGCTTGACTTCGGCCAGTGGCGGCGGCGCGGCGGTGGTGATCTCGCCCGGCGCGGCGAGCGCATAACGCTTGTCCGCGGTGATCGGGATCAACTGCGCATCGTCGTCCGCGCTCATCGCGAAGACGGGGGCGAGCAGCGGCTGGATGTCGGCCGGGGCGGCATAGGCCTGGTCCTTCACCTGCTTGCCGGTAGCCAGCAGGGGCGGGCTGGTTTCCAGCTTCAGGCCATTATCCTTCGCCACTTCCTCGAAGCTGTCGCCATTGGCGATCGCATCCTCGATCTTGCCGGTGAAGTCGGACAAGAGCTGCTTTTCCTTCTGCGCGCGCAGCGCCGTGACGATCTCGCCGCGCACCGCGTCCAGCGGCCGGGCGGGAGTTTCCTTCGTCGCGGTGACGCGCAGCAGCAGCCAGCCGAGCGATCCGCGCACCGGGCCGATCAGGTCGCCCTGCTTGCCCGCGAACACGGCGTCGGCGACGCCCTTGCCCGCCGTGGCGGTCAGCGCTTCGCGGCTCTGGTCGGCCAGGGTCGATACGGCGAGGCCAGCGCCCTGGGCTGCGGCGGCGAGCGACTTGCCGCCCTTCACCTGATCGGCGATCGCCTTGGCGCCCGCCTGGGTCGGCAGCACGAGCTGCTCGACGCTGCGGCTTTGCCTGGCGGCGTAGGCGGCCTTGTTCTGGTTGTAGCTGGCGCTGATCTCAGCCTCGGTCGGCTGGGCCGCCTGGGCGAAACGCTCGGCATCGACCACGGCGTAGCGGATGCGACGCTGTTCGGGGATGGTGAAGCGGCTGGCGTTCTTCTTGTAATAGTCGGCCAGTTGCGCGTCGGTCGGATTCTTGTCGTCGAGGAAGGCGACCGCCGGGATCGCCGCGACCGTGCCCTGACGCGCTTCGAGCAGCAGCGAGGCGTAGGGCAGGACCATGCTGTCGGTCAGCTTCACGCCCAGGCCCACCGGGGCGAGCAGGTGGCGTTGGAGGATTTCGCGGCTGATGTCATCCCGCAGCGCCTGTTCGGTCAGCCGTTCGCGCACCAGAAGGGCGCGGAAATTGTCGTTGCTGAAATTGCCGGCGGCGTCCTGAAAGGCGGGGATTTGCGCGATCTGCGCGTCGACCAGCCGCTTGGAGATATGCACGCCCTGATCGTCGGCGAACGCCTTGAGCGTCAGGGACGCCACCAACTGGTCGAACACTTGGCGCGCGCCGCCCTGCTCGAAGAAATCGCCGATCTGGAGGCCGGGATTGGTGCGGCGCGCATTTTCGAACACGCGCTGCACCCGATCCTGCAATTCCGTTTCCGTGAGCTTGTAGCCGTCCGCCTTGGCCGCAGTCGCGCCGCCCCCCAGCGGGCTGCCGTAATTGCCGCTGGTGACGTCCCCCAGGATGAAGGCCGCAGCGATCACCCCCAGGAAAAGGATGGCGAAAAGCGCGCCGAATTTGGATCGGATGAAGCTGCGAAAGACAGAAAGCATGGGGGTTCCAGAACTACGGGCGTTATGGCGGCCCGCTTTAGGCGCGGATGCGCGCGGCGGCAAGGCTTGGACTGGACAAATGCGCGAGCGCCGTTCATCGCCTTATCCCTGTGCCGGGACGATCCAAGGAGGCGCGGTCTGAAAGGCCTTTGGCCTGAAAGACCGTCGGGGATCGGCCGGGCGCATCGTGCGGCAATAATCACAAGGGACCAAGATTGATGGACAGGCGCAAGCTGGTTGTCGGCAACTGGAAGATGAACGGCCTGATGGCGCAATTGGGCGAGGTAGCGGCGATCGGCGCGCTGGCGGCCGATCATGGCGATGTGGAAGTGGGCCTGTGCCTGCCCGCGACGTTGATCGCGGCGGCCGACGGGCAGAAGGGCGGGGCCTTCATCGGCGCGCAGGATTGCCACATGCAGGGCAACGGCGCGCATACCGGCTGCCTGTCGGCGGCGATGCTGGCCGAGGCCGGCGCCAGCTGGACCATCGTGGGCCATAGCGAGCGGCGGCAGGACCAGGGTGAAAGCGACGCGGATGTCGCGGCCAAGGCGATGGCGGCCAGGGCAGCCGGATTGAACGTCATATTGTGCGTGGGCGAAAGCCTGGACGTGCGCGATGCGGGCGATGCGGAAGCGGTGGTTTCGGCGCAATTGCTGGCATCCTTGCCGGACGGCGCCTCGGCCGATTGGCTGGCGGTCGCTTATGAACCCATTTGGGCGATCGGCACCGGGCGCATCCCGACGATGGAGGCGGTCGCCACCATGCACGCCGCGCTGCGCGCCGCTTTGGCCAGCCGCATCGGCGGCGAAGCGGGTGCGATGCGCATACTTTACGGCGGGTCGATGAACGGCGAGAATGCCGCCGAACTGCTGGGAATCGCCGATGTAGACGGCGGGCTGGTGGGAGGCGCTAGCCTGACCGCGGCGAAATTCGCCCCGATCGTGGCGGCGGCGGACGGCAATTTGGCCGTGGCGGCTTGAGCGAAGGCCCAGCGATTTTTTCCATTCGGTCTGGGTGAAGTCGAAGCCTTTTACTGAGCGGAGCGAAGTGACTTCGCTCCGCTCAGTCGTGCCCTTCGACTTCGCTCAGGGCGATCGGTGAAAGGGTTTCGTGGAAGAGGACGAAGGTCGCACCCCTCATAGGTTGCCCCCACGACGCTTCGTCGCTATGTGCGCGCCAACGCATCCTATAGTACCGGACACCCCGTCGCATGTTCACCTTCCTTCTCGTCGTGCAGGCCATCATCGCGGCCCTGTTGGTCGCCGTCATCCTGATGCAGAAGTCGGAAGGCGGGGGCCTTGGCGTAGGCGGCAGCCCGGCGGGCCTGATGTCGGCGCGCGGCGCGGCGGATTTCCTGACCCGGTCGACCACGGTGCTGGCGACGATCTTCGTTACCCTGTCGATCGTCATGGCGGTGATCGCATCGGTGCGTCATGCGCCCAGCGACATCGACACATCGCTGGTCAAGCAGGCTCCGGCGACGCAGAACGCCCCGGCCCCCGCCGGTAACGCCGATCCGCTGGCGGGCGTCGCCAGCAATGCGGCGTCCTCGACTCCGGCGGCCAATGGCGCGGTTCCGCTCGCCAACTAAACCTTTCACCGATCTTTCGATCTTTTTTTAGCGTGCGTGGATTCGCGCGCTTGCCCTTTGTTGTTCCGAAAGGCTAAGCCTCTCCTCCCATGACGCGGTATATTTTCATCACCGGCGGCGTGGTCTCCTCGCTTGGCAAGGGCCTGATGGCCGCTTCGCTTGCAGCGCTGCTGCAGGCGCGAGGTTTCCGTGTGCGAATCCGGAAATTCGACCCCTATCTCAACGTCGATCCGGGCACGATGAGCCCGTATCAGCATGGCGAAGTCTATGTGACCGACGACGGGGCGGAAACCGACCTGGACCTTGGCCATTATGAGCGCTTTACCGGCGTTTCCGCGCGCCAGAGCGACAATGTGACGCAGGGCCGCGTGTACCAGACGATTATCCAGCGCGAGCGGCGCGGCGATTATCTGGGCGCGACGGTGCAGGTCATTCCGCACGTGACCGACGAGATCAAGGCGTTCGCGCTGGCCGACACCGACGATATCGATTTCGTGCTGTGCGAGATTGGCGGCACGGTGGGCGACATCGAATCGCTGCCCTTCATGGAAGCGATTCGCCAGCTCCATAACGACCTGGATCGCGGCCAGTCGATCTTCGTCCATGTGACGCTGGTGCCGTACATTGCGGCCGCGGGCGAGTTGAAGACCAAGCCGACCCAGCGCAGCGTGCGCGACCTGACCTCGCTGGGCATCCAGCCCGACATCCTTCTGTGCCGTTGCGAGCATCCGCTGCCTGACAGCGAGCGCCAGAAGATTGCGCTGTTCTGCAACGTGCGTCCCGAAGCGGTCATTCCCGCGCTCGACGCCAGCAGCATCTACGCCGTGCCGCATCAATATCATGCCGAAGGGCTGGACGCGGAAGTGCTGCGCGCCTTTGGCATCAAGGATGCGCCCACGCCCCAGATGGCCCGCTGGGACGACATCATGGATCGCCAGCAGAACCCCGAAGGCGAAGTGACGATCGGCGTGGTTGGCAAATATGTCGGCCTGCTAGACGCCTATAAGTCGCTCTATGAAGCGCTCAACCATGGCGGCCTGGCCAACCGGGTGAAGGTGAAGGTCAAGTGGATCGACGCTGAACTGTTCGAGAAGGGCGACGACATCGTCGCGAGCCTGGAGCCGATGCACGGCATCCTGGTGCCGGGCGGCTTTGGCGTGCGCGGGTCGGAAGGCAAGATCGCCAGCGTCAAATTCGCGCGCGAACGCAATGTGCCCTTCTTCGGCATTTGCCTGGGGATGCAGATGGCCTGCATAGAGGGCGCGCGGAACACCGCGGGCATTGCGGCGGCCTCCACTACCGAATTTGGCGATACATCCGAGCCGGTCGTCGGCCTCATCACCGAATGGATGAGCACCGAAGGCCTGCAGAAGCGCACCGCCGACACCGACCTGGGCGGCACGATGCGGCTGGGCGCCTATCCGGCTAAGCTGACCGGCAATAGCGTTGTGGCGGGCATATACGGCGCCAACGACATTAGCGAGCGGCACCGCCATCGCTATGAGGTCAATGCCGGCTATCGCGAACCGTTGGAAAAGGGCGGCCTGATCTTTTCCGGCATGTCGCCCGACGGCACGCTGCCCGAAATCGTCGAGCGGCCCGACCATCCCTGGTTCGTGGGCGTGCAGTTCCACCCGGAATTGAAGTCCAAGCCGTTCGACCCGCATCCCCTCTTCGCCAGCTTCATCGAAGCGGCGGTCAAGCAGAGCCGGTTGGTGTAAACAAAGGCGGGGCCGGAGTGGCGTCGGATACGGAAATCTTCATCCTGTTCACCCCCATCAAGTGACGGGATGGACTATCAAATGGTCCAAATCAAAATGCCGCCGGCGTCAGTTTCAGCATCCGGCCCTGCGATCCGTCGCCGCCATCCTCCAGCAGCCAGAGCGCGCCATCAGGCCCTTGCTCCACCTCGCGGATGCGGGCGCCCATATCCCACTGGTCGGCCTTTTGCGCCTTGTCGCCGTCCAGCTTCACCCGGACCAGGCTCTGGCTCGACAGGCCGCCGATGAACAGCGATCCCTGCCATTGCGGGAAGAGGTCGCCCGAATAATAGAGCAGGCCGCCGGGCGAGATAACGGGGTTCCAACTGACTTTCGGGGCTTCATACCCGTCGCCCGGCGCATGGTCGGGAATGTCGCGGCCGTCATAATGGCTGCCGTTCGACGCCTTGGGATAGCCATAGTTGAGGCCGGGCTTTATGAGGTTCACTTCGTCGCCGCCCTTCGGCCCCATTTCCTGTTCCCACAAGCGGCCGTCCTTGTCGAAGGCGAGGCCCAGCAGGTTGCGATGGCCGTAGGACCAGATGGCCGGGTTGAAGCCCTGGGCCGCGAGGGGATTATTCGCCGCGGGCGTGCCGTCGAGGTTCAGGCGCAGGACTTTGCCCAGCGTTGCCTTGGGGTCTTGCGCGGGATCGAATTTCTGCCGCTCGCCATTGGTGAAGAAAAGATATTTTCCGTCCGGCGAGAAAGCGATGCGGCCGGAATAGTGGCCGTTGCCATCGACATAGGGGCTGGCACGGAAGAGGACGGTTACGCCGTCCAGCTTCGTCGCGCCGTCGCTGGCTTGCGCGAAAATGCCCTTCGCCAACGCCACGCCCTTCACCCCGTCGCGCTCTTCGGAGAAGCTGAAATAAACAGCCTTGTCTTTGGCGAAGGTCGGTGAGGGCGCTACGTCCATCAATGCGCCTTGGCCTGCGCTGTCCACTTTAGGGATGCCAGCGATCGGGATTTTGGTGCCGTTCTTGGGATCGAACAGGATCATCTCGCCCTTCTTCTCCGTCACCAGGGCGCGGCCGTCGGGCAGGAAGGTCATGGCCCAGGGCGAATCGAAATCGGCGATGACGGAGGTCCTGAAGGGCTTGTCCGCCGTGGCGGTCGTCTGGCTGCTGGCTCCTTCGCCCGAACAGGCGATCAGGATGAGGGGCAGGGCGAAGGCGATCGGGTGGCGCATCAGTGTCTCCGGCGGTTCGGGCGGTCGAAGCGTGTATCTTGGCTGCTAGAATGAGCGACAACGAATAATGTTGCAGATTTCCCCTGCTACGCCTATATCGCTCTTGCTTCCTTACATCGTTACACATGTCAGGGTCGCAAGCGAAACGCTTGCGGCGCTTCTAGGTCTGCGACATGGGGAAGCGCGCATAGAGTTTCTGGAGATTGCATGGCGGACATCGCCCTATTGACTGCGCTGATCGAACCGGAGGTGAAGGCCCTGGGCTTCGATCTCGTGCGGATCAAGCTGTTCGGGTCGGGCGACGAGCATACGTTGCAGATCATGGCCGAAGACCCCAAGACCAAGCAATTGGTCATCGAGGATTGTGCTGCCATTTCGCGCCGTATTTCCGACGTGATGGACGAGGCCGATCCGATCGAGGAAGCTTATCGGCTGGAAGTCAGCTCGCCGGGCATCGACCGGCCGTTGACCCGGTTGCACGACTTTATCGAATGGGCCGGCCATGAAGCCAAGATCACCGCGACGGAAATCGTCGATGGGCGCAAGAGTTTCCGTGGTGTCCTGAACGGGGTCGAAGGCGACAATATCCTGTTTACCGACGCGAAGAGTGGCGACGTCGTCATTCCTTTCGCGCTGGTCAGCGACGCGAAGCTGCTGCTGACCGACGCGCTCCTTTCTGCTACAATGCCGCTTTCCTCCGATGGGGCGGATGATTTTGAAACCGAAGAATAAGGGTTCATAAAGCCATGGCCAACGCCATTTCCGCCAATCGGGCCGAACTGATCGCGATCGCCAACAGCGTCGCATCCGAAAAGATGATCGACAAGGCGATCGTCATCGAAGCGATGGAAGACGCGATCCAGCGCGCCGCCCGCGCGCGCTATGGCGCCGAAAACGACATCCGTGCCAAGCTGGACCCGGAAACCGGCGACCTGCGCCTGTGGCGCGTCGTCGAGGTGGTCGAACTGGTCGAGGATTATTTCAAGCAGGTCGATTTGAAGGCCGGGCAAAAGCTGAAAAAGGATGCCGTGATCGGCGACTTCATCGTCGATCCGCTGCCCGCGATCGACCTGGGCCGCATCGACGCCCAGTCGGCCAAGCAGGTTATCTTCCAGAAGGTCCGCGACGCCGAGCGTGAGCGCCAGCATGAAGAGTTCAAGGACCGCGTGGGTGAGATCATCACCGGCGTCGTCAAGTCGGTCGAATTCGGCCATGTCGTCGTCAATCTGGGCCGCGCCGAAGGCGTGATCCGCCGTGACCAGCAGATTCCGCGCGAAGTCGTTCGCGTCGGCGATCGCATCCGTTCGGTCGTGCTGAACGTGCGCCGCGAAAATCGCGGGCCGCAGATTTTCCTGAGCCGCGCGCATCCTGAATTCATGAAGAAGCTGTTCGCGCAGGAAGTGCCGGAAATCTACGACGGCGTCATCACCATCATGGCCGCCGCCCGCGATCCGGGCAGCCGCGCCAAGATCGGCGTCATCAGCCGCGATTCGAGCATCGACCCGGTCGGCGCCTGCGTCGGCATGAAGGGCAGCCGCGTGCAGGCCGTCGTGCAGGAAATGCAGGGCGAAAAGATCGACATCATCCCCTGGTCGGAAGATACCGCGACCTTCGTCGTCAATGCGTTGCAGCCGGCCCAGGTCAGCCGCGTCGTCATCGATGAAGAAGAAGAGCGTATCGAAGTCGTCGTCCCCGACGATCAGTTGTCGCTCGCCATCGGCCGTCGCGGCCAGAATGTCCGCCTCGCCAGCCAGCTGACCGGCAAGGCGATCGACATCATGACCGAAGCCGACGCCAGCGAGAAGCGCCAGAAGGAATTCGTCAGCCGCTCCGAACTGTTCCAGAACGAACTGGACGTGGACGAGACGCTGTCGCAGTTGCTGGTCGCCGAAGGCTTTGGCGAGCTGGAAGAGGTCGCCTATGTCGAGATCGACGAACTGGCGGCGATCGAAGGCTTTGACGACGAGCTGGCCGCCGAGTTGCAGAACCGCGCGCTTGAAGCGCTGGAGCGCCGCGAGGCCGCTGCCCGCGAGGAACGCACCAATCTGGGCGTCGAGGACGCGCTGGCCGAGATGCCGCATCTGACCGAAGCCATGCTGGTCACGCTGGGCAAGGCGGGCGTCAAGACGCTCGACGACCTGGCCGACCTGGCCACCGACGAACTGGTGCAGAAGAAGCGCGTCGACCAGCGTCGCCGCAAATCGGATAGCGGCGCCGAGGACAAGGGCGGCATATTGGCGGCCTATGGCCTGTCGGACGAGCAGGGCAATGAGATCATCATGGCCGCCCGCGCCCATTGGTTCGAAGACGAGGAAGCCTGAGCCTTCATGTCTTTTATCGACACCCGCCCGGCCGGCCACGCGATCATCGCCGACGCCACCCGGTCGCTCATTGAGCGGCCGGAAGGGCCGGCGGCTGTCCGTTCCGCTTCTCTAGCAAGGGAGGACGCCCATGTTGCGGACACTCCCCGATGAGAGAATAGCGCTTCTCGACAGCGTCGGACTTGCCCTTTCATCCGTTTTGGCGGAGGGGCGCGCATGACCGAACGCAAATGCATATTGACCGGCGACCGCGCCGACCCCGAAACGCTGGTTCGTCTGGCGGTGGGGCCGGAGGGTCAGGTGCTGCCCGACATCCGCGCCAAGGCGCCGGGTCGGGGCGCCTGGATCGGCGTATCGCGCGCCGAACTGGAAACCGCGCTGGCCAAGGGCAAGCTCAAAGGCGCGCTGGCCCGCGCGTTTAAGGATAGCGATCTCCAGATTCCCGACGACCTGCCGGCCATGATCGAATCCGGGCTGCGCAAGACGCTGCTCGACCGGCTGGGGCTGGAAGCGCGCGCGTCGATGCTGCTGACGGGTTCGGAAAAGATTGACGTCGCCTGCCGCAAGGGCCAGGTGCGGTTGCTTCTCCACGCCGCCGATGCGGCGGCCGATGGCAATCGCAAACTGGACCAGGCGCTGCGCGTCGGACAGGAAGCCGAAGGCACGGATTTGGCGGGCATCGTCTTGCCTGTGGACCGGGACGCCCTATCTATGGCAATGGGGCGCGACAATGTCGTCCATATCGCGGTGACCGACTCGCGTGCGGCATCGCGTCTGCGCGGCGCCATCGGCCGCTTGGAAAGCTATCTGGGTTGCGCTAACGGGGCGCCTGTGCATGGGGAGCCTGACTCCGCCGATGTGCCAGGCGTGGTCGCTTAGGTTAAATTCGGATGTGAATTTGTTAAGGGCGCCGACGGGCCTTTCCGGTCGGAGCGGAAGTGAAGGGTTAAGTTCAGTCGTATGAGTGACAGCAAGGAAGACAAGCCGGTTCTGGGCCGCAAGCCACTGGGCATCAAGCGGACCGTGGAATCCGGCCAGGTGCAGCAGCAGTTCAGCCATGGCCGCAAAAATACGGTCGTGGTTGAAGTGAAGCGGCGCCGCGTCCTGGGCAAGCCGGGTGAGACGACCGGTGCAGCCCCTGCGGCTGCGCCCCAGGCCGACCCGGCGCCGGCCGCGCCGCGCCCCGCCGCGCCCGCGCCGCAGCAGACCCGCGCGCCGCAGCCGGCGCCTGTGCGTCAGGCGCCGCCGCAAAGCCTGATGTCGCGTCAGGAATTGCAGGCCAAGCTGCTGCGCGAGGCCGAAGAAGCCCGCATGACCGCGCTGGAGGATGCGCGCCGTCGGGAAGACGCCGCACGCCTGGCCGCCATTGAGGAACAGAAGCGTCGCGCCGAGGAAAATCGCACCGTCGCCGAAACGGCCGATGCGCCGTCTGCGCCCGTCGAACAGGCGACGCCGGAACCTGTCGCCGAAGTCGATGCGCCCGCGCCGCCGACTCAGGCGAAGGCCGCGCCCGTCGAAGAGGAGCAGCCCGCTGCCAGCGCGGCAGCCGCCGCTCCGCCGCCCCCGCGCCGCTTTACTCCGGTGTCGCCGATCAAGCGCCCGGAGCCTGCCAAGCCGGAACGCGCGAAGAAGGGCGAGGATAATCGTCGCCAGGCTGGCAAGCTGACCGTCACCAAGGCGCTGGCCGACGACGACAGCGCCCGCGCCCGCAGCCTCGCCGCGCTCAAGCGCGCGCGTGAAAAGGAGCGTCGCGCCCATTATGCGGGCGGCTCCAAGACCCGTGACAAGCAGGTCCGCGATGTCGTGGTCCCTGAAATCATCACCGTGCAGGAATTGGCCAACCGCATGGCCGAAAAGGGCGCGGACCTGGTCAAGTCGCTGTTCAAGATGGGACAGGCGGTTACGCTCAACCAGCCGATCGATCAGGATACGGCGGAACTGCTGGTCGAAGAATTTGGCCACCGCATCCAGCGCGTGTCCGACGCCGACGTCGAAATCGGCATCGCCGGTGATGATGATGCACCTGAAACGCTGAAAGTCCGCGCGCCGGTCGTCACCATCATGGGCCATGTCGATCACGGCAAGACCTCGCTGCTCGACGCCTTGCGCGGGACCGACGTGGTCGCGGGCGAAAGCGGCGGCATCACCCAGCATATCGGCGCTTATCAGGTGACGACCAAGGGTGGCAACGTCATCACCTTCCTCGACACGCCGGGCCATGAAGCCTTCTCGGAAATGCGCGCCCGCGGCGCCAACGTCACCGACATCGTCATCCTGGTGGTGGCGGCCGACGACGGGCTGATGCCGCAGACGATCGAGGCGATCAACCATACCAAGGCGGCCGGCGTGCCGATGATCGTGGCGATCAACAAGTGCGACAAGCCCGATGCGAACCCGCAAAAGGTGCGCGAGCGCCTGCTGAGCGAGGAGATCGTGGTCGAGGATATGGGCGGCGACGTGCAGGACGTGGAGGTTTCGGCGCTCAAGAAGACCGGCCTCGACCAACTGATCGAGAAGATCCTGCTCCAGGCCGAAGTCATGGAACTGACCGCCAACCCCGATCGCGCCGCCGAAGGCAATGTGATCGAGGCGCAACTCGACAAGGGCCGTGGCGCGGTCGCCACCGTGCTGGTGCGCAAGGGCACGCTCAAGGTCGGCGACACCTTCGTCATCGGCGCGGAAAGCGGCAAGGTTCGCGCGCTGATCAACGACAAGGGGCAGCAGGTGAAGTCGGCTGGTCCCTCAGCCCCGGTCGAGGTGCTGGGCCTGTCCGGCGTTCCCAAGGCGGGCGATCAGCTCACCGTCGTGGAGAATGAAGCGCGCGCCCGCGAAGTCGCGGCCTATCGTCAGGAGCAGATCACGCTCAAGCGGACGGCGTCGGTGCCCACCAACTTCGAGAGCATGTTCTCTGCGCTCAACACCACCATGATCGAATATCCGGTCGTGATCCGGGGCGATGTGCAGGGTTCGGTCGAAGCGATCGTCACTGCGCTCAACCGTATTTCGACCGACGAGATCAAGGTGCGTATTCTCAGCTCCGGCGTGGGTGCGATCACCGAAAGCGACGTGACGCTGGCGGCCGCCAGCCGCGCGCCGCTGATCGGCTTCAACGTCCGTCCCAACGCCAAGGCGCGTCCGCTGGCCGTGCGTGAGAAAATCTCGCTGCGCTATTATGACGTGATCTACGACCTGCTTGAAGAAGTGCGTAACGAAATGGCGGGTCAACTCGCCCCCGAACGCATCGAAACGATCGTGGGTCGGGCCGAAGTGCTGCAGGTGTTCCCGGCCGGCAAGAAGGACAAGGCGGCTGGTCTGCTCGTCCTGGACGGCATCATCCGCAAGGGGCTCAATGCGCGCCTTACCCGGTCGGACGTCATCGTGTCCAAGACGGTCATCCACTCGCTGCGCCGGTTCAAGGATGATGTGTCCGAAGTCCGCGCAGGCATGGAATGCGGCGCGGTCCTGCAGGATACCAACGACATCAAGCCCGGCGACACGCTGGAATTGTTCGAGGTCGAAGAACGTCAGCGTACGCTGTAATAACGGCAAATGCAAAAGCCCCTCCCTTTCGAGGGAGGGGTTGTGGTGGGTCGTGAGCAAAGCGCGCTTCGACGACCTGTCACAGCAGGTTGCTGGCGATTGCCAGCGATCGCATCCACCCCCGACCCTCTTATGAGGGTTACGTGCCCCTCCTAAGACTTGAAAAGGAGGGGGGAGATATAGGCTATGGCCCAACAACCCGAAGGCCCATCCGTCCGCCTGCTCCGTGTGGGCGAACAGGTGCGTCATATCCTTTCCGATATTCTCCAGCGCGGCGACGTGCATGACGACGTGCTGGCCAAGCATGTCGTGAGCGTGACCGAAGTGCGCATGTCGCCCGACCTGCGCCACGCCACCATCTTCATCAAGTCGCTGCTGGGGCAGGATGAGGACGCGGTGCTCAAGGCGTTACGCACCAATACCGCCTATATACAGCGCGCAGTCGCGAACCGCATGACGCTCAAATATGCCGCCAAGCTGAAATTCCTCGCGGACGACAGCTTTGATGAAGGCAGCCATATCGACAAGCTGCTGCGCCAGCCCAAGGTGGCGCAGGATCTGGTGAAGGACGAGGGCGAGGATTGACTTGGCGCACGGTAAGACGCATCTTACCGTCATGAACGCCAAGACCACCCTGTCGGCCAAAGGCCAGGTCGTCATCCCCAAGGATGTGCGCGACAAACTCGGTCTTGCGCCGGGCCAGGTGCTGGATGTCGTCCTCATGGGCGGCGGCGTGCTGCTGAAACCCCAGCATAAAAAGTCCGGCCGCAGTTTTGAAGAGATCATGGCGCGCATCACGGCTCGGATCGATTACAAAGGGCCGCCCGTCAGCATAGAAGACATGAATCTGACCATCGCAGAGCATTGGGCTAAAAGCGGGGAGCAGGGCGACTGGTGAAAGCCGTCGATACCAATATTCTTGCCAGAGCGATGGTCCGAGATGACGACGACCAGGCGGGCGTTGCGGATTCGGTTCTGGCGAATGGCGCATATGTGCCTCTGACAGTGTTGCTTGAAACCGCGTGGCTGCTATCCAGCCGTTATCAGCTCTCGCGATCGGTCGTTGCCGATACGCTGATGGATATAGTGGATTTGCCCAATGTCTCCGTCGAAGAGGGCGGTGCGGTCCAATGGGCGATTGAACGCTATCGGCATGGCGGCGACATCGCTGACGCGCTGCATATTGTCGCTTCGATTCGCGCCGACAGCTTCGTCACGTTCGATCGCGAAATGCTCAGAAAGCTTGGCGATTCTCCTCTGCCAATCGAGGTTTTGAAATGATGCGCGTGATATTGGCCTGCTTATTGTCTTGTGGCGTGGCAGCGGCGTCCTCGCCCGCCTTCGCCAAGGAACCGGCGATCCATCCCGCGGTCATTGCCGATCCCAGGCCGGACGCGGCCTATCCCGCGGGAATGAGCGCTTTCGTCATTCCGGCGGAGGACGGGGCGATGAACGCGGTGCTCTATACCGCCGCCGGTGCGGGCATCCATCCGACATTGCTGTTGCTGCACGGCTTTCCCGGTAACGAGCAGAATCTGGACCTGGCCCAGGCCGTGCGCCGGGCCGGATGGAATGTGCTGACGCTCCATTATCGCGGCAGTTGGGGCAGCCCCGGCGCCTTCTCCTTCGCCAATGCGTCCGACGACGCTTTCACCGCGTTGCAATATCTGCAGCAGCCCTCGGTCGTGGCCAGATATCGCATCGACACCAGCGCGATCGTGGTGGCCGGGCATAGCATGGGCGGCTTCATGGCCGCCGATGCCGCCGCCGCCGACCCGCGCGTGGCGGGGCTGTTCCTGATCGATCCCTGGGATCCGGCGCAAACCGTGGCGGCGCTGGCCACGCCGGAAGGCGAGGCGGGATGGAAGGCCGAAGTGGCGAGCGACCTGCCGCCACTCCATGGCGCGACCTATGAGGGGCTGACCGGCGAGATCAGGGCTGACGGGCAGAAGTTCGACCTGGGCCGTCGCCTGGCCGGCTATGGCCGCCGTCCGCTGACGCTGTTGGGCGCGGAAAAGGGGATCGGCGCCATGGCGCGCAAGGCGGCGGCCGATGCGCAGGGGGCCAATCCATCCGCGCGTTTGATGGTCTGGCCGACCGATCACAGTTTTTCCGACAGCCGCATTGCATTGGCTGACGCACTGGTGCGTTTCCTGGCTGGCGTCGCGCCGACGATCCGCTAATCCGGCGGGGATGGCGAAGCTCTATTTCTATTATAGCTCGATGAATGCGGGGAAATCGACCACCCTGCTGCAATCCGACTTCAACTATCGCGAGCGCGGCATGGAAACCATGCTCTGGACCGCCGCGCTGGACGATCGCTACGGCCGGGGGCGGATCGTGTCGCGCATCGGGCTGGACGCGCAGGCGCATCTGTTCGATCCGCAGGTCGACATCTTCGCCGCCATCGCGGTCCAGCATGAGGCGACGCCGCTGTCCTGCGTGCTGCTGGACGAAGCGCAGTTCCTGACCGAGGCGCAGGTGTGGCAACTCGGCGCGGTCTGCGACCGGCTGGGCATCCCGGTCCTCTGCTACGGCATTCGCACCGATTTTCAGGGCCAGCTTTTCGCCGGCAGCGCGGCGCTATTGGGGCTGGCCGACACGCTGACCGAGATCAAGACGGTGTGCGATTGCGGGCGCAAGGCGACCATGAACCTGCGCGTCGATGCGGGCGGACGGCCGATCCAGCAAGGCGCGCAGACGCAGATTGGCGGCAATGACCGCTATGTCGCGCTGTGCCGCCGGCATTTCGTGGAGCAGATGCGGGGCTGACAGCGGTGGCGACGCGCTATACACGCGCGCCATGCACGGTTGGATCATCCTCGACAAACCCCATGGCCTGGGTTCGACCCAGGCGGTCAGCGCGGTCAAGCGCGCGCTGCGGATCAGCGAGGCGGGCAAGTGGAAGGTCGGCCATGGCGGCACGCTCGATCCGCTGGCGACCGGGGTGCTGCCGATTGCGATCGGGGAAGCGACCAAGCTGGCGGGCCGGATGCTCGACAGCGACAAGATTTACGATTTTACGGTCGCTTTCGGTGTTCAGACCGACACGCTGGACCTGGAGGGAAAGGGAATCGCGCAGAGCGACGTGCGCCCGACGCTGGCGCAGGTGCAGGCGGTCCTGCCGCGCTTCACCGGACCGATCGAGCAAGCGCCGCCGGCCTATAGCGCGATCCTGATCGACGGCCAGCGCGCCTACGACCTCGCCCGCAAAGGGGAAGAGGTCGAGATGAAGCGGCGGTCAGTGACGATCCATGGGCTGCATATATCCTCGTCCCAGGGGGCAGAGGATAGCGGAGTTTGTCCGCAGGGCGGGCTAGCGCAGCTTGGAGCGGGGGAGCGAGAGGCAGGCCCCGCTCCAACTTCGGCCAGGCAGCAAGCTGCCAAGCCTTCATATCCTCTCCCCCATGGGGAGAGGGTTTCAGAGATCACCCTTCGCGCCCACGTCTCCAAGGGCACTTACATCCGCTCCCTGGCCCGCGACATCGCGCTGGCGTTGGGAACGGTCGGCCATGTCACCATGCTGCGCCGGGTGAAGGCAGGGCCGTTCACCCTCGAATCCGCAATTTCGCTGGACAAATTGGACCAAGCTGCTAGGGGCGGCGGCATCGGTGGGCTTATGCTGCCGCTGACGGCGGGGCTGGACGACATCCCGGCTCTCCCCGTCTCTCCCGATCAGGCCATCGCTCTCCGCCAGGGGAAGATACTGACCGGGATCGCCGCCACCGACGGCCAGTATCTGGCGACATTGGGCGATATCCCCGTGGCGCTGGTGCGGTCGGACGATCATCAGATCGTCGTGGTGCGCGGTTTCAACCTGATGTCGAGGGAAGACGATTAGATGACGATTACTGCCGAGCGCAAGGAAGCGCTGATCAAGGAATATGCCCGCGCTGAGGGTGATACGGGTTCGCCAGAGGTTCAGGTTTCGATCCTGACCGAGCGGATCACCAACCTGACCGAGCATTTCAAGGGTCACCACAAGGACAATCATAGCCGTCGTGGTCTGCTGATGATGGTCAACAAGCGTCGTTCGCTGCTGGACTATCTCAAGAAGAAGGATCAGGCGCGCTATGTCGACCTGATCGGTAAGCTGGGCCTGCGCAAGTAAGCCTGCTACAAAGGGACGGCCCCATTCGGGGCCGTTTCCGATTCTGGAATGGGGCGCAATTCGGCGCCCTGTTGCATATCAGGGGCCAGATGATGCCCCGACACCGCTGCGGGCCGGTTAGCTCGCAACACAGGCCCCGCCCGGCAATAGGGCCGACGCGGGCGAAGGAAAAAACTATGTTCGACGTCAAGAAAGTATCTATCGAGCTGGCCGGCAAGACGCTGACCCTCGAAACCGGCCGTATCGCGCGCCAGGCTGACGCCGCCGTGCTGGCGACCTATGGCGAAACCGTGGTGCTGTGCGCCGTGACCGCCGCAAAGAGCGTGAAGGAAGGCCAGGATTTCTTCCCGCTGACCGTTCACTATCAGGAAAAATATTCGGCCGCCGGCCGCATCCCCGGCGGCTTCTTCAAGCGTGAGCGTGGCGCGACGGAAAAGGAAACGCTGGTTTCCCGCCTGATCGACCGCCCGATCCGTCCGCTGTTCCCCGAAGGTTTCTATAACGAAATCAACGTGATTGCGCAGGTTCTTTCGTTCGATGGCGAAAGCGAGCCGGACATCGTGGCAATGATCGCCGCTTCGGCCGCGCTGACCCTGTCGGGTGTGCCGTTCATGGGTCCGATCGGCGCTGCGCGCGTGGGCTACAAGGATGGCGAATATCAGCTCAACCCGTCGCTGGACGAAGTGAAGACCGGCGAACTCGATCTGGTTGTGGCCGCCACCGGCAACGCGGTGATGATGGTCGAATCCGAAGCGAAGGAACTGTCGGAAGAGATCATGCTGGGCGCGGTCCTGTTCGCCCATGAAGCGAGCAAGAAGATCGCCAATGCGATCATCGACTTGGCTGAAAAGGCCGCCAAGGATCCCTGGGAAGTGGCCAAGGGCGACAATCTGGACGACCTGAAGAAGAAGCTGAAGAAGCTGATCGGCAAGGACATCACCGCCGCCTACAAGCTGACCGACAAGTCGGCCCGTTCGAACGCGCTGAACGAAGCCCGCGCCAAGGCGAAGGCCAGCTTTACCGCCGAAGGCCTGGACGCCCAGACCGTCATGGCCGGCATCAAGCTGACCAAGAAGCTGGAAGCGGAAATCGTGCGCGGCGCCATCCTCAAGGACGGCAAGCGCATCGACGGTCGCACCACCACGCAGATCCGTCCGATCGAAGCGATGGTCGGCTTCCTGCCCCGCACCCATGGTTCGGCGCTGTTCACGCGCGGTGAAACGCAGTCCATCTGCACCACCACGTTGGGCACCAAGGACGCCGAGCAGATGATCGACGGTCTGACCGGCCTGCATTATGAAAACTTCATGCTGCACTATAACTTCCCGCCCTATTCGGTCGGTGAAGTCGGCCGCTTCGGCGCGCCGGGTCGTCGTGAAGTGGGCCATGGCAAGCTGGCATGGCGTGCGCTGCACCCCGTGTTGCCGAGCAAGGACGAGTTCCCCTACACGATCCGCGTTCTGTCGGACATCACCGAATCGAACGGGTCTTCCTCGATGGCCACCGTCTGCGGCGGTTCGCTCTCGATGATGGACGCCGGTGTGCCGTTGAAGCGCCCCGTGTCCGGCATCGCCATGGGCCTGATCCTGGAAGGCAAGGATTTCGCCGTCCTGTCCGACATTTTGGGTGACGAAGATCACCTCGGCGACATGGACTTCAAAGTTGCCGGCACCGAAGCGGGCATCACCACGATGCAGATGGACATCAAGATTGCGGGCATTACGCGCGAAATTTTTGAAGCCGCGCTGACGCAGGCGAAGGAAGGCCGTGCGCATATCCTTGGCGAAATGAGCAAGGCGCTGTCCTCGACCCGCACCGAATTGTCGGCGCACGCCCCGCGCATCGAGACGTTGCAGATCGACAAGTCGAAGATCCGCGAAGTCATCGGCACCGGCGGCAAGGTCATCCGCGAAATCGTCGCCGAAACCGGCGCGAAGGTGGACATCGACGATGAAGGCCTGATCAAGATCAGCTCGTCCGACCCCGCGCAGATCGAAGCGGCCCGCAAGTGGATCCTCGGCATCACGCAGGAAGCGGAAGTCGGCAAAATCTATGACGGCAAGGTCGTTAACATCGTTGATTTCGGCGCCTTCGTGAACTTCATGGGTGG
Organism: Sphingobium sp. AntQ-1; assembly: GCF_028538045.1. Taxonomy (NCBI): domain Bacteria; kingdom Pseudomonadati; phylum Pseudomonadota; class Alphaproteobacteria; order Sphingomonadales; family Sphingobiaceae; genus Sphingobium; species Sphingobium sp. AntQ-1. The sequence continues at coordinate 880,779 of NZ_CP117158.1, read as the reverse complement.
CAAGGACGGTCTCGTCCATGTGTCCGAAATGAAGAATGAGCGCGTTGAAAAGCCGACCGACGTCGTGTCGGAAGGCCAGGAAGTGAAGGTCAAGGTTCTCGAAATCGACCCGCGCGGCAAGGTTCGCCTGTCGATGCGCGTCGTCGATCAGGAAACCGGCGCGGAACTGGAGGACACCCGTCCCGCCCGCGAACCGCGCGAACCGCGCAGCGATCGCGGTCCGCGTCGTGATGGCGGTGGCGATCGTGGCCCGCGTCGCGAAGGCGGCGAAGGCCGTGGCGATCGCGGTCGTGGCCCGCGCCGCGACGGCGGTGACCGTGGTCCCCGTCGTGACCGCAGCGAAGGCGGCAATGATGACGGCCCGGCGCCGGGCGGTCTGCCCGACTTCCTGACCCAAGACTAAATATCATGGCGGATCGCCACGATCCGCCATGACCGCCAAATGAAACGGGGCGCCCAATTCTCCGGGCGCCTCGTTTTTGTCATGAAGGAGCAATTGACTAACTTCGATCAATGCGCTGGCATAAGGTTCTGATACTGTAACGACGAACTGTTGGGGAACATCATGCAGCGGAGCAATGAGCGGTTCGTGGAACGCCTGCCGCTCGTCCTCGATCGGCCGGTCTATGCCTATATATTGACGTTTTTTTTCTGCGCTGCAGGCCTGTTGTTGCGGATCGCCGCGGAGCCGCTGCTGCCGGTCGGCTATCCCTTCCTTACTTTTTTTCCCGCCGTCATCCTGTCGTCCTTCCTGTTCGGCGTGCGGCCGGGCGTGTTCGCGGCTGTGCTGTGCGGGGTCACATCCTGGTATGTCTTCATCCCGCCCAACGGCAGTTTCGCCTTCAATCCTGCGGTCGCGGTCGCAATGCTTTTTTATACCGGGGTGGTCGCAGTCGACATCATCCTGATTCATTTCATGCAGCGCGCGAATTTCAACCTGGCGGTGGAGCGGGAGCGCAGCCGCGCTCTTGCCGAAAATCGCGAACTACTGTTCCACGAACTCCAGCATCGCGTGTCCAATAATTTGCAGGTGGTCGCTGCGATGCTCTCGCTCCAGCGCCGCCATGTCGATCATGACGTCGCGCGCCGGGCGTTGGATGACGCCTCCGCCCGGCTGTCGCTGATCGGCCGGATCAGCCGGGCGCTCTACGATCCATCGGGCGTCGGACAGGATATGCGTGCTTTCCTGAACGCCCTGACTACCGACATAGTCGATGCCAGCGGGCGAACCGACATTCAGGTGATCGTGACGGCGCCGGACGGATTGCGGATCGATCCCAACATCACCGTGCCTCTGGCCTTGGTGGTGGCGGAATCGGTCAGCAATGCGATCGAACATGGCCTGCCCGATCGCGGCGGCGCCATTGCGGTGACGTTGGAGTCCAATAATGGCGCGCTGGCCTTGCAGGTCGCCGATGACGGGCAGGGCATCGCAACCGATTCCCCGACAGACAAGAGCGAATCCCTGGGCCTGCGTATCGCCCATGCGCTGGCGGCGCAGTTAGGCGGCCATTTCGCGCTGACAGCGGCGCCGCAGGGCGGAGCCGTCGCAAGGCTCGACCTGCCTGCGCGCGCATCCTGTTGAATGACGCGCATTCTGCCGCTTGGCGGCGGCGTGTCCCTCGGCTATGACCCGCCCATGCTGACGAAAACCCTGACGCGCATTGGCGCGGCCACCGCCCTGGTCCTGATCGCCTCGCCTGTCCTCACCGGCTGCTCCACGTCGAAGAACAAGGCCGACACCCAATATGTCGCGCGCGACGTATCGACCCTGTATAATAGCGGGAAGGACCGGCTGGACCGCGGCCAGTATAAGCTTGCCGCCGCTCTGTTCGACGAGGTGGAACGCCAGCATCCCTATTCGCCCTGGGCGCGCCGGGCGCAGCTCATGTCGGCGTTCAGCTATTATATGAATCGCGATTATGCCGAATCCATTTCGGCGTCGCAGCGTTTCCTGTCGATCCATACCGGCAATAAAGACGCGCCCTACGCCTATTATCTGATCGCGCTCTGCTATTATGAGCAGATCGCCGACGTCACCCGCGACCAGAAGATCACGCAGCAAGGATTGGATGCGCTGGGCGAACTGATCCGCCGCTATCCCGACACCCGCTACGCCGCCGACGCGCGGTTGAAGGTCGATCTGGTCAACGATCATCTGGCCGGCAAGGAAATGGAAGTCGGCCGTTTCTACCAGCGGCGCGGCCAGTGGCTGGCGGCCACGTTGCGTTTTCGTTCGGTGGTCGACAAGTACCAGACCACCACCCACACGCCCGAAGCGCTGGAGCGGCTGGTCGAATCCTATCTCTCGCTCGGCATCCCCGCCGAAGCGCAGAAGGCCGCCGCCGTGCTGGGCCGCAACTATCCCGGCACCAAATGGTATGAACGCAGCTACAAGCTGATGCAGGAACATGGCGGCAAGGCCTGACGGCCTTTTTGCCTGTTCCCCTTTTGTGCGGTGACAGGTAGAAGCGCGCCATGCTGATCTCGCTCGCCATCCGCAATGTCGTGCTGATCGAGGCGCTGGACTTGGAGTTCGGCGCGGGCCTTTCCGTGCTGACCGGGGAGACGGGGGCGGGCAAGTCGATCCTGCTGGATTCGCTCGGCCTGGCGCTGGGCGCGCGCGCCGACAGCGGTCTGGTGCGCAATGGTGAGGCGCAGGCGAGTGTCGTCGCCACCTTCGAACCGCCGGCCGCCGCCACCCGCGTTGCGCTGCTGCTCGCGAACAATGGCATCGAGATTGAACCGGGCGAGCCGCTGCTGATCCGCCGCTTGGTGAAGGCCGATGGAGGCAGTCGCGCCTTCGTCAACGATCAGCCCTGTTCGGCGGCGCTGCTGCGCGACCTGGGCGGATCGCTGGTCGAAATCCACGGCCAGCATGACGATCGCGGCCTGCTCAACCCGCGCGGCCATCGCGCGCTGCTAGACAGCTATGGCCGCTGCGAGGCCGGAGCGGTGGCGTCTGCCCATGCCGGCTGGCGCACCGCGGCCAAGGCGCTGGCGGAGGCGCATGCCGCTGTGGACAATGCCGCGCGCGACCGTGATTACCTGACCCATGCGGTCGAAGAATTGCGCAAGTTCGCGCCCGAACCGGGTGAGGAGGCGACGCTGGCGGAAGAACGCGCGACCATGCAGAAGGGCGCGCGCCTGACCGACGACCTGAGCGCCGTCGGCGATTGCCTGGCCGGATCGGATGGCGGGCTGGCCCAATTGCGACAGGCGGCGCGGCGGCTGGACCGGATCGCGTCGGAAGAGCCGCTGCTGGCCGCGGTGTTGGAGGCGTTAGACCGCGCTGTGGTCGAGGCGGGCGAGGCCGAAGACCGGCTGGCCGAAGCGGTCGAGGCGCTGAGCTTCGATCCCGCGCGCCTCGACATGATCGAAACCCGTCTGTTCGACCTGCGCGGTCTGGCGCGCAAGCATCAGGTGCAGCCGGACGATCTGGCGGCGCTGCGCGACGAGATGGATGCGAAGCTGGCCGCGATCGAGGGCGGCGAGGCGCATATCGCGGCGCTGGAAAAGGATGTCGCGGGGAAGGCCGCCGCCTATCGCGCCGCAGCGCAGGCGCTGTCGGGTGAACGGCAGATGGCTGCCGGGCGTCTGGATGCGGCGGTCGCTGCCGAACTTGCGCCGCTGAAACTGGACGCCGCCCGGTTCCGCACCGTGGTGGCGCAACTGGACGAGGGTCAGTGGAGTCCGCAGGGGATGGACCGGGTCGAGTTCGAAATCTCGACGAACCCCGGCGCGCCCTTCGCGCCGCTGGCCAAGATCGCATCGGGCGGTGAATTGTCGCGCTTCATCCTGGCGCTGAAGGTCGCGCTGGCCGAGCGCGGCGGGGCGGATACGCTGATCTTCGACGAGATCGACCGGGGCGTGGGCGGCGCGGTGGCCGACGCGATCGGTGAGCGGCTGTCGCGGCTGGCGCAGAGCAACCAGATCCTCGTCGTCACCCACAGCCCGCAGGTCGCGGCGCGGGGCGCGGGCCATCTGCTGATCGCCAAGTCCAGTGACGGCACCGTCACGCGCACCGGCGTTCATGCGCTGGACGATGCGGAACGCCGCGAGGAAATCGCGCGGATGCTGTCAGGCGCGGAAATCACGGCGGAGGCGCGCGCGCAGGCGGAACGGTTGCTGGAGCGGGTTTGACGCTTGTGTTCCCGCCTAGGGGCTACGGTTTGTGGAGGCTTGACACCACCCTCGAAGCGAACGGAGACGGTAAATAGCATGACCCATAACCGCAGAGACATGTTGGGCCTCGCCGCTGCCGCCATTGCCGCCAGCGCCATCCCCGCCGCCGCGCAGGAGGCCAAGCCCCGATACGGCCTGATCGGCCAGATGCTGAGCCTGCCGGGCAAGCGCGACGAACTGGTCGGCTATCTGCGGGACGCGACCGGCGCGATGCCCGGTTGCCTGTCCTATATCATCGCGCTGGACAGCGAGAACCCGGACGCGATCTGGATCACCGAAGTCTGGGACAGCCGCGAAAGCCACGCCGCCTCGCTCAAGCTGCCCGCGGTCCAGACCGCCATCGCGAAGGCGCGGCCGATCATCGCGGGCTTCGGCCAGCGGTTCGAGACGGTGCCGGTGGCGGGGATTTGAACGATATGTTCACGCGGAGACGCGCAGATTTTTGAGCGGCCTTCGGCCTATCTTTCAGACCGCAAAGCAGTCCTCGACCAACTCGGCATCCTCTGCTTCTGTACGCGCGAAGGGAAAAGCAGCATCCTTTCCTTCAGACCCTTCGCGTCTCCGTGGCTCCGCGCGAGCCCATGAGCGCAGCACGCTTTCACGGGCGCAAGAGAGGCGGTAAGGCATCCCTATGACCGACCCCACAACCCTCACCGAAGCCGAAGCCGCCAACCGCCTGATGCGCCTGGCGCGCGAAGTGGCGAAGCATAACCGCCTCTATCATGACCAGGACGCGCCGGAGATCAGCGATGCGGCCTACGACGCGCTGATCCGCGAGAATGAAGCGCTGGAGGCCGCCTTTCCGCAACTCATCCGAGCCGATTCGCCCAATGCGCAGGTCGGGGCCGCGGTGACATCGGCTCTCAAAAAAGTGCCCCACGCCGTCCGCATGATGAGCCTCGATAATGGCTTTTCCGATGAGGATATCAGCGAGTTCCTGATCCGCGTGCGGCGTTTTCTGGCGCTGCCGGACGACGCGCCGCTGGCGCTCACCGCCGAGCCGAAGATTGACGGGCTTTCCTGCTCGCTACGTTATGAGAAGGGCGAACTGGTGCTGGCGGCGACACGCGGCGACGGCGCGACGGGAGAGGATGTGACCGCCAATGTCCGCACCATCGCCGACATTCCGCAGATGCTGAGCGGCCCAAACATCCCCGACCTGTTCGAGGTGCGGGGCGAGGTCTATATGGCCAAGGACGATTTCGTGACGCTCAATCAGCGTCTGCTGGCTGAGGCCGACGACCCGGACAAGGCGCGGCAATTCGCCAATCCGCGCAACGCCGCCGCCGGATCGCTGCGTCAGAAGGACGCGGCCGTCACCGCCGCCCGTCCGCTGCGCTTCCTGGCCCATGGCTGGGGCGCGCACAGCGATGTGCCCGCCGACACGCAATCGGGCGTGATGCAGGCGATCGCGGGATGGGGCCTGCCGGTGTCGGACATGCTGGCCTGCGTCGACAGGCTGGACGCGCTGATCGCCCATTATCGCGGGATCGAGGCGGCGCGCGCCGAACTGCCCTTTGATATCGACGGCGTGGTCTACAAGGTCGACCGGCTCGACTGGCAACAGCGGCTGGGCTTCGTGGCCAAGGCGCCGCGCTGGGCCATCGCGCATAAATTTCCTGCCGAACGGGCGCAGACGACGCTGGAGGCGATCGACATCCAGGTCGGGCGCACCGGCAAGCTGACCCCGGTCGGTCGTCTGACCCCCGTCACCGTGGGCGGCGTGGTCGTGTCCAACGTGACGCTCCACAATGCCGATGAGATCGCCCGCCTCGGCGTCCGCCCCGGTGACCGCATCGTGGTGCAGCGCGCGGGCGACGTCATCCCGCAGGTGGTCGAGAATCTGTCGCGTGAAGAGGCGCGCGATCCGTTTCCCTTTCCGACCCATTGTCCTGTCTGCGGCTCCGAAGCCGTGCGGGAGGAGGAAGAAGTCGATTATCGCTGCACCGGCGGGCTGATCTGTCCGGCGCAGCGGTTCGAGCGGCTGCGTCATTTCGTCAGCCGCGGGGCGCTGGACATTGAGGGGCTGGGAGAGAAGTCCATCCAGGAGTTTCTCGACCTGGGCTGGATCGCCGAACCGGCGGACATCTTCCGGCTCAAAAAGCATCGGCCCGACCTGCTCGGCCGGGAAGGGTGGAAGGAAAAGTCGGTCGACAATCTGCTCGCCGCGATCGAGGCGAAGCGCCAGCCGGACGCGGCGCGCCTGCTCTTTGGCCTGGGCATCCGCCATGTCGGCGCGGTGACGGCGCGCGATTTGCTCAAGCGCTACACCACATTGCCGGGCGTGCGCACGCTGGCGGAAGAAATCATCGCGCTGCGCGAGGCGGCTGACCCGACAGAGACGCAGGCCAAGCGCGACAAGGCGATCGCCGAACATATCGGCGTGGAGAATGTCGGCGCGGCGGTGGGCCATGCGATCGCCGATTTCTTCCACGAATCGCATAATGTCGAGGCGTGGGATGATCTGTTGCGCGAAGTATCGCCGCCCGACTATATCGTGGAAACCACCGCCAGCGCAGTGACCGGCAAGATCGTCGTCTTCACCGGCAAACTGGAAACCATGAGCCGCGACGAGGCCAAGGCGCAGGCCGAGCGGCTCGGCGCGAAGGCGGCGGGATCGGTCAGCGCTAAGACCGACCTGGTGGTCGCGGGACCGGGGGCGGGGTCGAAGCTGAAACAGGCGGCCGCGCTGGAGATCAAGGTTATTAGCGAGGCCGAATGGGCGGCGATCGTGCGCGCGGCGGGTTAGCCATCACGCCGTCCCCTTCGCGAGGGACGTCAGAGCGGGATGACGTTCCCCCAATGAAGGGGAGGGGAATGCAACGTCATCCGGTCGTAGGTCGAACCAGCGTCAGGCTGCGCCTTCAACATTATCCTGGGTCTTCGTGGCGAAATCGCCCGCGTCATGGCGTTCGTGCAATTGCTCCTCCAGCGGCCCGTTCACCTTGTTGACCATGCGGCCGCGTTGCACCGCGGGGCGAGCGTCGATCTGCTGCGCCCAGCGCAGGACATTCTTATAGCTGGCCACGTCGAGAAATTCCGCCGCATCATAGGCGCGGCCCAGCACCAGTCCGCCATACCAGGGCCAGATCGCGATGTCGGCGATGCTATAGTTGGCGCCCGCTATATATTCATGCTCAGCCAGTCGCATGTCGAGCACGTCCAACTGCCGCTTCACCTCCATCGTATAACGATTGATCGGATATTCGTACTTTTCCGGCGCATAGGCGAAGAAATGGCCAAAGCCGCCGCCCAGCAGCGGGCCGGCGCCCATCTGCCAGAAAAGCCAGTTAAGCGCCTCGGTCCTTGCCGCCGGATCGGTGGGCAGGAACTTGCCGAATTTCTCGGCCAGATAGAGCAGGATCGACCCGGATTCGAAAATCCGCTGCGGCGGCGATACGCTATGGTCCAGCAGCGCGGGGATTTTGCTGTTGGGGTTGATGGCGACGAAGTCGCTGCCGAACTGGTCGCCATCGCCGATGCGGATCAGCCAGGCGTCATATTCCGCGTCGTTGACGCCCGCTGCCAGCAACTCCTCCAGCAGGATCGTCACCTTCTGCCCATTGGGGGTGGCGAGTGAATAGAGTTGGAGGGGATGCTGGCCGACCGGCAGCGCCTTGTCATGGGTCGCGCCCGCGATAGGGCGGTTGATGGAAGCGAAGGGGCCGCCATTGTCCTTGTCCCAGGTCCAGACACGGGGCGGGGTATATGTCTCGGTCATGCGGGCTGGCTCCGATAAGGGGATATCTTCCGCAGGTAGGAAGCGGCCCCGCCGCCCGCAACCAACCGCCTCTTAACTATCCACGATTATTTCGCATCGGTCCTCACGACCAGCACGCTGACCGGCGACTGATGCACGATGGCCGATGCGTTGGAGCCGAGCAGGCGCGATGAGAGGGACGGCTGGTGCGAGGCAAGGACGATCAGGTCCGCCTTGCGTCGTTCCGCTTCGATAATCACTTCGTCCCGCACCCGGCCGCGGCGGGTGAATATCTGCGTGCGGACGGGGTCCAGTCCGGCCGCTGCCGCCCATGCCTGCATGTCGGACAGGGCGTCTTCCTCCTCCCGCTCGTCGAAATCGCTGGCCAACAATTCGGAATAGCGGGTCGGCAGATAATAGCGGACGTAAAGGATATGGACAGCGCCATCCGTTCCCGCGACCTCGGCCGCGCCGGCGATGGCGGCGCGGGCCAGATCGGGATCGTGGACATCGATTGCGGCGATGATCGTGGCGTAGGGCATCCTCGTCTCCTTTTGCTTATGCCGCTTTCAACCGGCGACCCGCGCGGACGATGCGCCTGTCATCAAAGATTCCCGAAACGACATGAAGGAGGAACAGCCGCAATATCCGCGCAATCCGTCGCGTTGGGGATGACGGTCGGTGGGGCGCACCCTATCTGCCATAAAGCGCCGTTGGCCATGATTTGAGAAGCCGGAAAAATTTCGCGCGGCAACTCTTGACCAGCGGAACGACTTTTCCATATGGATGCCGCTGGCACTCTTGATCAACGAGTGCTAACAACGACAAGTTCATCGGGAGACGGACAAGCGGACAGGGCTTTTGCGGGGGAGATCGTCCTCCGATCCTGTGCGCCGCCCCCTCCCAAAGCTAGGGAAAGGCAATCAACATGGCATTTCGTCCGTTGCACGACCGTGTTCTCGTCCGCCGCATCGAAGCGGAAGCGAAGACCGCCGGCGGCATCATCATCCCCGACACCGCCAAGGAAAAGCCGCAGGAAGGCGAGATCGTATCCGTCGGCACCGGCAGCAAGGCCGAAGACGGCAAGGTGACCCCGCTGGACGTCAAGGCCGGCGATCGCGTGCTGTTCGGCAAATGGTCGGGCACCGAAGTCAAGGTCGACGGTGAAGACCTGCTGATCATGAAGGAATCGGACATTCTGGGCGTCGTCGCGTAAAGCGGCGAACCGGACAGTCATTCCATTTTTCGGCGGAAATTCATGCCCTGTAACGGTGTGAACTTCGCAAATTTTGCAATTCTTAAAGAAGGTGAAAGATCATGGCAGCGAAGGACGTAAAGTTTTCGCGTGACGCTCGTGAGCGCATCCTGCGCGGCGTCGACATTCTGGCCGACGCGGTCAAGGTGACCCTGGGGCCGAAGGGCCGCAACGTCGTCATCGACAAGAGCTTCGGCGCGCCCCGCATCACCAAGGACGGCGTCAGCGTCGCCAAGGAAATCGAACTGAAGGACAAGTTCGAAAATATGGGCGCCCAGATGGTCCGCGAAGTCGCTTCGAAGACCAACGACATCGCCGGTGACGGCACCACCACCGCGACCGTGCTGGCCCAGGCCATCGTGCGCGAGGGCATGAAGTCGGTTGCCGCCGGCATGAACCCGATGGACCTGAAGCGCGGCATCGACCTTGCCGTCATCAAGGTCGTCGAGGACATCAAGGCGCGTTCGAAGCCGGTTTCGGGTTCGGCCGAAGTCGCCCAGGTCGGCATCATCTCCGCCAATGGCGATCGTGAAGTCGGCGAGAAGATCGCCGAAGCGATGGAAAAGGTCGGCAAGGAAGGCGTCATCACCGTGGAAGAGGCCAAGGGTCTCGACTTCGAGCTGGATGTCGTTGAAGGTATGCAGTTCGACCGCGGCTACCTGTCGCCCTACTTCATCACCAACCCGGAAAAGATGTCGGTTGAACTGGCTGACCCGTACATCCTGATCCACGAAAAGAAGTTGTCGAACCTGCAGTCGATCCTTCCCATCCTGGAAGCCGTCGTTCAGTCGGGCCGTCCGCTTCTGATCATCGCAGAAGACATCGAAGGCGAAGCGCTGGCGACCCTGGTCGTCAACAAGCTGCGCGGTGGCCTGAAGGTCGCTGCGGTCAAGGCGCCTGGCTTCGGCGACCGCCGCAAGGCTATGCTGGAAGACATCGCCGTCCTGACCAAGGGCGAAGTGATCTCCGAAGATCTGGGCATCAAGCTTGAGTCCGTCACGCTGGGTATGCTGGGCACCGCCAAGCGCGTCACCATCGACAAGGACAACACCGTCATCGTCGATGGCGCTGGCGACCATGACTCGATCAAGGGCCGCACCGAGCAGATCCGTCAGCAGATCGAGCACACCAGCTCGGACTATGACCGTGAAAAGCTGCAGGAGCGTCTGGCCAAGCTGGCTGGCGGCGTGGCCGTCATCAAGGTCGGCGGCGCGACGGAAGTCGAAGTCAAGGAGCGCAAGGATCGCGTCGACGACGCTCTCCATGCAACCCGCGCCGCTGTCGAAGAAGGCATCGTCCCCGGTGGCGGTACGGCTCTGCTGTACGCGACCAAGGCGCTCAATGGCCTGACGGGCGTCAATGACGACCAGACCCGCGGCATCGACATCGTCCGCAAGTCGCTCACCGCTCTGGTGCGCCAGATCGCCAGCAATGCGGGCCATGACGGCGCCGTCGTGTCGGGCAAGCTGCTTGACCAGGACGACACCTCGTTCGGCTTCAATGCATCGACCGACGTGTATGAAAACCTGGTCGCGGCCGGCGTGATCGACCCCACCAAGGTCGTCCGCACCGCGCTGCAGAACGCTGCCTCGGTCGCCGGCCTGCTCATCACGACGGAAGCCGCCGTGTCCGAACTGCCCGCCGACGACAAGGCGCCGATGGGTATGCCCGGCGGTGGCATGGGCGGCATGGGCGGCATGGACTTCTAAAGCGATCGTCGCAGGCGGGGCTTGCCTCGCCTGCGGTTCGATCGCGGGAACGAAGTTTCCGGCTTTCCTGACGCAAAAGAAGGGGCTGGTGGAGCGATCCACCGGCCCTTGTCTTTTGGATGGCGACCTTGACGGGATCGCCTGCGATCCGATCCGCTGCCCGCCGTTATCGCGTCACCACCATCATCGGCAGTTCCGCCCGCACTTCGAACCCCAGCGTGCGGTAGAGCGCGATCGTGCGGTCGTGCGCGGCATAGGCGTGGAGGAAGGGGGTTTCGCCCCGGTCCAGCATCGCCTGGGCGACGATCCGCATCAGCGCGCCGGCCAGCCCGCGGCCGCGCCAGTCGGGATGGGTGCAGACCCCGCTGACTTCGGTGAAGCCCGGCAGCGCCATCCGCTCGCCGGCCATCGCGATCAGTTGGCCCTTGTCGTGCACGCCGATGAAGCGGCCCAGCCTGTGCGTCAGGGGCGCGAACGGTCCCGGCCTGGTGAGCAGGGCGAGGGCGCGCATATCCGCGGCATTGCTTTCGTCCAATGTCACCCAGGCGGGCGGGGCGGACGAGGAGGACGTGATCGAGGTGGCGACCATTTGCGCCAGCTTTGCAGTGCGTTGCACGGCGACGCCCGGCGGCGGGGTCACCGCATCGGGGCCGACCAGCCAGAGTTCGCCGCCCTCCGGCGCGAGCGTCGCAAGCGCCGCCCTGCTGGCCGCGCTGTCGTCCGCTGCCGCACCGAAAGGGCCATAGAGCGGGTCGATCCGGCGGGCGCGGGCGTCGCCCTGCGCCAGCGCGGACCAGCCGGTCGACAGGCTGTGCCAGACGGGATGATCGAGCGGGTGAGACAGGGAGTTGGACACCAGTGGAGACTTTCGATTATTAGTTGACGTTGTCAACTATCATGGCTTAGCCTGTGTCGCAATGACCGATGATCGCACCCCCGCCGATATCTCCCCCACACGCCCCGCGCCTGAAACCGTGGCGGCGCTGCGCGCCTTCAACCGTTTTCACACCCGGTTCGCGGGCGTGTTGCAGCCCAGCTATATGGACAGCGGCATGGGCGTGACGGCGGCAAGGCTGCTTTACGAGATCGCTCAGGGGCAAGCGGGCGTACTGGCCAGCAGCCTGCGCGAGCGTATGGGACTGGACGCCGGCCACGCCAGTCGGATCATCGCCGGCTTCGAAAAGCGCGGATGGATCGCGCGGGGGCGAGGGAGCGACGCGCGGCAGCGGCCGATCGCGCTGACCGCGCAAGGGCGAGCGGCCTTTGCGGCGATCGATGCGCGGACACGCGCCGACACCGCCGCGCGGATCGTCGAACTGGACCGGGGGCAGCAGGACGACCTGGTGGCGGCCTTGGGTCAGGTTCGCGCGCTGCTGGGCGATCCGATGGCGAGTGAGGAGGCGTCCGGCGGCTGGTCGATCCGTCCCTTCCGCATTGGCGACCTGGCGCTGGTCGCGTCGCGCCAGGCACGACTATATGAAGCGGAATATGGCTGGGGGCGGGCGATGGAGGTGATGCAGGGGGAAATCACCACCGCCTTCCTGCGCGATTTCAAGCCGGGGCGGGAGCAGGCCTGGATCGCCGAGCGCGACGGCGCGATGCTGGGCGCGGTGTTGCTGGCCGACGTCGGCGAGGATGTCGGGCAATTGCGCTTGTTGCATGTCGAGCGCGTCGCCCGCGGCCTGGGCATCGGCCGGGCGCTGATCGATCAGTGCGTCGGCTTCGCCCGCGATGCGGGCTATCGGCAGATGATGTTGTGGACGCAGAATATTCTCACCCAAGCCCGCCGCCTGTATGAATCGGCAGGCTTTCAATTGGTGGAGCGCGAGGCGCATAGTCTTTTCGGTGCCGAAATGACGGGTGAACGCTGGATATTGGCGCTGCATTAACCGAAAAATAAAGGAAGAAATGCGATCACGGGGGCGGGAACCGGAGACCCGCCATTTGCGCCTGCTGAAAACATTGCTGGAACGGCGCAGGGCGCAGGAACCGGGGCAGGACGCCGAGGTGCGGCGGAGCCTGGTCGAATCGCTTTATGCGTCGCCCACATCGCTGACCATCGGCGCGGTCACCGGCGTCGCTGTCGGCATCGTCATCAGCACATTGTCGGCGCCGGGGCCGATCCAGATGGTCGTTTCCGTCCTGTGCCTGGTGGCGACGCTGCGGGTCGTATCCGCCGTATTCTTCCATCGCCAGTTGGTGCGCGGCGCTGCGGTTGCATCGCGCAACTGGGAACTGGCCTATGAACTGGGCGCCTGGGGCTATGCCGGGTTGCTGGGTTTAATGGCCTTCGTCACGCTGATCGGATCGCCTGATCCAGTGACCCATATGTTGAGCGTGTCGATGGCGACCGGCTATGCAGGCGGCATTTCCGGTCGCAATGCGGGGCGCGTCCAGATCGCCATTGGACAGGTGTGCCTGACTCTGTTGCCGACCGCGACGGGGCTGTGGCTGGAAGGATCGACCGGCTATCGCGTATTGTCGGTGGCTATGGTGATGATGGTGCTGGGCCTGGCCGAAATCAGCTCCACTATCCACCGTATCGTCGTTCAGGCGCTGGTCGGCAAGCGCGACAAGTCTTTGCTGGCTGACAAGTTCGAGCGATTGGCGCGGTTCGACAGCCTGACCGGCCTGGAAAACCGCATGGCGATGCAGATGCGCCTGCGCGATATATTCGACACCAACCAAAAGCGGAACGACGCCGTGACCATTCTGTGGATGGATGTCGACCGATTTAAGGAAATCAACGATTCGCTGGGCCATATGGTGGGCGACCAGCTATTGCGTTGCGTTGCGGAACGCCTGAATGACGTGGTGCAGGACCGCGGGCGGATCGCCCGGTTCGGCGGCGACGAATTCGTGGTCATCTGCCCGGACATGGACCGGGTGACCGCAGCGGCGCTGGCGCAGGAGATCATATCCTATTTCGCCCATGGTTTCGACCTGAGCGACAATCACCTCTCCGTCACCGCCTCCATCGGTTACGCCGTCGCGCCGCAGGACGGGCGCGACATGGACGAATTGATGCAACATGCCGACCTGGCGCTGTATGAAGCCAAGCGGGAGGGGCGCAATCGCGCCGCCAGCTTCAACTGGTCGCTGAAGGAGCGGTTCAACCGCGTTCACGAGATCGAGACGGGTCTGCGGCGGGCGCTGGACGGCGGCGAATTGAAGCTGCTGTTCCAGCCGATCGTCAATCTGGACGGCGGGCATATCGACGCCTGCGAAGCGTTGCTGCGCTGGGACCATCCGGTGCTGGGGCCGATCCCGCCATCCGAATTCATCCCGATCGCCGAGGGCATGGGCATGATCGAGGCGATGACCGGATGGGTGTTGCGCAACGCCTGCGCCGCGGCGGTGTCCTGGCCGGGCGACGTCCGCATCGCGATCAATATCTCGCCGGCCTCGCTCAAATGTTCCGAACTACCCGGCAATGTCATCGCGGCGCTGCTGGAGACGGGGCTGCCGGCGCGCAGGCTGGAGTTGGAGGTCACCGAATCGATCTTCCTCGACAATAGCGGGCAGACCAATGCGATCCTGCGCGAATTGCAGCGGATCGGGTTGCGGCTGGCGCTGGACGATTTCGGCACCGGCTACAGCGCGCTGTCCTATTTGCGCTCCTACCGGTTCGACACGCTGAAGATCGACCAGAGTTTCATGGCAGGGGTGAGCGCCAATGCCGAGGATCGCGCCATCGTACGCGCGATCGGCAATCTGGCCCGCGACCTCAGCATGGACACGGTCGCCGAAGGGATCGAGACGCCCGACCAGCTGGCGCACGCGCGCGAAGCGGGCTTCACCAATGTCCAGGGCTATTTGTTCAGTCGCCCGGTGCCGCGCGAGCGGATAGTCGAACTGATCGCGGCCGGTCCGCTGGACGGCAGCGAACGACCCGATCCGGTGCCGCGCCGACGCCGCGCCTGAACGCGCGGCGTGCGTCATCCCATCAGCGCAACCGCGTTTGCGCTGCGGCAAGCCGGCGCATCATCCGCAAGTCGCGGTCCGACAACGCCAGCGCGGTGTCGGTCCAGGTTTCGACGATGTCGATCAATTCCTCCAGCGTCATCGGATTGACCCGGCGGCCCGCCCGGTTGATGCCGACATAACCGGCATGATGGGCGCTATGGTCCTTGATCCACTGGGCGGTCGCCGCTTCGCCTTCGCCGGTATCGACCACCTGCGTCACGATGCCCATCTCGCACATTTCGTCGGCGGTATAGATATGACCCTCGGTCAGCATCTGCCGCGCCAGCACCGGGCCGACCCGGCGTGAGAGAATCGAATAGGCGCCCATGCCGGGGAACAGGCCGAACAGCACTTCGGGCAGGCCGAAGCGCGCCTGTCGTTCGGCGATGATGACGTCGAAACACATCAGCGCTTCCAGCCCGCCACCCAGCGCATCGCCCTGGGCCAGGCCGATATTGATGATGTTCATGTCGTTGCAATGCCAGATGCGATCGACGATCTCGCAGCTGGCGACGCCATATTTCAGCAGCGTCTCCCGATCGCGGCGCTGGATGCATTCGGCGAACATCTCCAGATCGCCGCCCAGGTTGAAAACGCCGGGAAAGCGCGAACCCAGCACCATGAATTTAAGCGGGCCGTCCTGGCCGCGGCCGTCCGCGCCGCCGAATACGCGGCGGCTTTCGCGTTGCCAGGCCATGGTGTCGCGAATCAGGCCCATATTGCTGTTGGGCCGTTCAAGCGGCGTCATGAACGCCCAAAGTGTCGCAAGGTCCGCGTCCCAGCGCACGTCGATCTGCCCCAGATCGAACAGGGTGGACTGGCGGAATGCGGCGTCGAGCGCACTTTCCGTAGCGGCGAGCGGCGGATGGTCGCCACTGTCTGAAACATAGTCGTCCGACGCATGTTCAGCTTCGTCTCTGGTGGGATTAAACCGTCCTGAATCAATCATCTGCGACCCCGTTTTTCTATATTGCATGAAAAGATCAGGCTGGACGGCACCATGCAATCGGGCGGTCATTCATTGACAGTGCGTTAACCATTTTTGCCCCTAACTGTTGCAAGGAGGTCGCCCCAAACCGCCGGGAACTGACGTCGATGTGGCGCGAATGCCACAAAAGCCCTTGCCGACCAGCAGCAAGATTGGACGATCAGGGCTTTGTTAACCTTTGTTAATTAGCCTGATGGGTATGAACAGCGCGCGTCCAGCCACCCCTTGCGTCACACTGGCCCTGCATGATGCGGACGGTACGCCATGGCCATTGCGCCTGTCGGCAGACTGCCTGCGCTTCATCGGTCCCTATCGGCGAGTCGAAGGCTTCAACATTGACGCGATGGCGCTGTTCGACGGGGTCCGCAAGGCGGGCTGATCCGGCTGGATCGCCGATCCCGGCACCGATTCCTGCACCGATCCTTGTGCGCGCGGCCGTTCGCTCTTAAGGCGCGGCGATGACCAAGCCTCGTTTTTCTTTCGCCATCAGCGCCACCGACGGCAAGGCCCGGACCGGCGCGATCCAGATGCGCCGCGGCGAAATCCGCACCCCCGCCTTCATGCCCGTGGGCACCGCCGCGACCGTTAAGGCGATGCGCCCGGCCGAGGTACGCGCGACCGGCGCGGACATCATCCTGGGCAACACCTATCATCTGATGCTGCGTCCCGGCGCCGAGCGCATGGCGCGGCTGGGCGGGCTGCATGGCTTCATGGGCTGGGACCGGCCAATCTTGACCGACAGCGGCGGCTATCAGGTGATGAGCCTGTCCGCATTGACCAAGATGAGCGAAGAGGGGGTCGCCTTTTCCAGCCATATCGATGGGTCGAAGCATATGCTGACGCCGGAGCGATCGATGGAAATCCAGCGGTTGCTGGACAGCGACATCGTCATGGCGTTCGACGAATGTACGAAGAATGGGTGCACCCATGACGAGGCGGGCCGATCGATGGAGCGGTCGATGCGCTGGGCCAAGCGGTCGCGCGAAGGCTTCGACGCGGGCGGCGACCATGCCGAGCGGGCCGCGTTGTTTGGCATCCAGCAGGGATCGCTAGACGAGGGACTGCGCCGTATTTCGGCCGAAAAGCTCATCGAGATCGGTTTCGACGGCTATGCCGTGGGCGGGCTGGCGGTGGGCGAGGGGCAGGAGGCGATGTTCGCCACGCTCGATTTCGCCCCCGCCATGCTGCCGCAGGACAAGCCGCGCTACCTGATGGGGGTGGGCAAGCCCGACGACATCGTCGGCGCGGTGGAGCGCGGCATCGACATGTTCGATTGCGTGCTGCCGACGCGATCGGGCCGCAACGGTCAGGCTTTCACCTGGGCCGGGCCGCTCAACATCCGCAACGCCAAATTCAACGAGGATATAGGGCCGATCGATCCGCGGTGCGGCTGTCCGGTGTGTGCGACCTGGAGCCGCGCCTACCTGCATCATTTGGTGAAAGCGGGCGAGATGCTGGGGGCGATGTTGATGACCCAGCATAATATTCATTTCTACCAGGAATTGATGCAAGGGCTGCGCGACAACATCGCGGCCGGCACGCTGTCCCGCTTCACCGCCGATTTTCGCCGCGATTACCAGCGGGTCTGAGCGGAATCAGGGCATGACGGTGATGGTGATGGCGTAGCTTCCCGCTTCGCCGTCATAATCCAGCGGCGCGCGCAGCTGGCGCGACAGGCCGGTCAGGACGCGGCCATAGCGTTCGTCCAGCCGGCTGGCCATCGCTTCGGACGCCTTCAGACCCGGCGATCGCACCATCAGTCGGGCGCGATCGTCGCGGTCCTGCTCCACTTGCACAGCGATCTGCATCTTCGATTGAGGCGCAAGCATCATTGCCAGTTCGACCAGTTCGGTCAACAGGAAGGCGATCGGCACGGCCACATCCTGGCTGATGTGTAGATTGTCACTGTCGATCTGGATCGCGAAGCGGCGCGCGGCGGCAGGCGCGGTGCCGCGCAGGCTGGCCGACAATTCGCTGATGAGCGGGCGGACGCCGACGCCGCGATTTTCCTCCAACTCCGCAAAATGATTGCGGTGAACGACCGACAGCGCGTCGACCCGGCGCTGGATCGAAGCATAGGCCTCGACCGCTTCGGCGTCATGGGCGGATCGCGCGTGCAAGTTGATGAGGCTGGCGATGATCTGGAGGTTGTTCTTGACGCGGTGATGGACTTCGCGGGTCAACTTGCGCTGGGTTTCCAGGCTTTCGGAAATCTCCGCCTCATGGGTGGCGACGTCCATGCTGATTTCATGGAAGGTTTCGCCGAGCGCCACGATCTCCTGCGCAGGCGTGCGGATGCGCTGCAAGGGTTGCAGCACTTCGCCCGGCTGATAGTCCGCCACCACCCGGCGCAAGAGCACCAGCGGGCGAATGAGCAGGCGGTTGACCACGAACCAGCCGATCGCCGCAGCGGCGAACCACATCACCATTGGCAGGAACAGAGAGAGCATCCGCGCCAGCGTGGCGGGCGGTTCGCGCACCGTCATGGTCAGCAATATGTCGGGCGGGTCGAGCCGGGCGGACAGGCTGTTGCTATGGCCGTCTATGTCGGCGCCCGGACGGCTGACGATCAATTGCCTGGCGCCCTGGCGCAGGCTGAGCATGCGGTTTTGCAGCGCAGTGGCGGGATCGGCGATGCTTTCGAGATGCCCGCGCGAATAATAAGACAGCGCGACCAGTCGGCCGTTGCCGCTGCGCACGCGGCTGACCAGATGGGTCGGCAGCAATTGCGCCATCGGCCGGGCGAAGCGATCGGCGGGCGCTATGCCGGCCGGTTCGGGTTCGGGCGAATTGCACAAGCGGTTGCCCGCGCGATCGTAGATATAGAAATGGCCGCCTTCGGCATCATGGGACGTCAGGAAGAAGGCGAGACGCCGGCACATGCCTTTGTCCGCGGCATTATTGGCCAGGGCGTTGACGACGAGTTCGAGCGCGGTGCGGTCCGATTGCAGATCGGCCGTCAGCTTGCGCGCGCTTTGCGTCACCGCGACGCGCAGCAACGCTTCCTTTTCCAGGTCGGCGGTGCGGATGGCCTGAAGCGATGCGACAAGCGCGATCAGGCCCAGCGGCAACAGGGCCAACGTCAGGATGAGGAACATCTTGACGCCGGTCGAGCGGAGAAATTGCAGCAGAGGCTCAACCATGGAGCGGGCTGCCGGAGGAAGGCTGCCCCCGATCATCTGTGCGTCAGTCCAATTTGCTCAGCAGGTCCAGCATTTCGGACGGAATATCCTCATCCACGGCGCGCTGGTACACGGTGCGCAGAGCCTGGGAGACATGCGCGTCCTCCTTGTCCGCGGGCGGCGGATTTTTCTGCTTAGCGGCGGAACCCGTCATCTTTGCTTTCCGGGTTGCGGCGTCGGCACTTTTGTCGTCATCGGCCACGCCCCGCTCCGTCGTTGAAGAAACCAAAATCAGCCCCTCTACAGCCATTTCCGCCATGTCGGCACGCCCGTTTCGCGGGTTTGCCTCATGACGTCAATTCGCACAATCATGCAATTCATGGGAAATTCACGATATCGTCTAAAAAACCATGTGGGTGCGAAACAAATCCGGTTGTCGATGGTTCCGCCCATCGAAGCATTTTTTACGCTGCGCAACTTTGCACGGCGATGGGGCGGCGGGGGGTTGTCATCCTGACATGGACATTCCATCCTTCCACCATGTTCCCATGCTTCGGGACAATGTGGCCCTGACGGGCAGGGAGAAGACTTGACGATGTCGCTTGGACAGCAACTACACCCCCACCTTCCGTTTCTGCGGCGCTATGCGCGGGCGTTGACCGGCAGCCAGAATCACGGCGACGCCTATGTCCGCGCCGCGCTGGAAGCGATCGTCGCCGCGCCGGAAGAATTCCCCAGCGACGTCGATCCGCGTCTTGGCCTTTACAAGACTTTTCACGCCATCTGGTCGTCCGCCCATCTGGAAGATGTGCCGGTGAGCGGGAGCGGTCGCGAGGCGATCGCCCAGGCGCGCCTGGCCCGACTGACGCCCCTGCCGCGCCAGGCGCTGTTGCTGACCGCGCTCGAAGGCTTCACCGTCGATGACGTATCCTATCTGATCGATATGGACAGCAGCGATGTGGAGGCGCTGGTCGAGGAAGCGTTGAGCGAGATCGAGGCGCAGACCCGCGCCAAGGTGCTGATCATCGAGGATGAGCCGATCATCGCGATGGATATCGAAACCATCGTCCGCGATCTGGGCCATGATGTGACCGCGATAGCGGTGACGCGCGAGGATGCGGTGCGCGAAGCGCTGGCCGATCGTCCCGGCCTGGTGCTGGCCGACATCCAATTGGCCGACGACAGCAGCGGCATCGATGCGGTCAAAGACATATTGGCCGAATTTTCGGTGCCGGTGATCTTCATCACCGCCTTCCCCGAACGGCTGCTGACCGGCGAGCGGCCCGAACCAACCTTCCTCATCACCAAGCCGTTCCAGCGATCGACGGTCAAGGCTGCGATTTCGCAGGCTCTGTTCTTTGACGAGGCGACTGCCCCCGCCTGAAGGCGGTGACCAGAAAGTCACGGAACCCCGATCGGTGCGCTGCGTTAATGATGCGTAACGATCGGGAGATCCGTCATGGTCGAGCAGGAACAGCATATCGCCACCGATGATGCGCGCGCTGGCGCCACGCCCCATGTGGTGCGTTATGTGCTCGCCATTTCGCTGGCGTTGGCAGTTGTCGCCATGCTGCTGGTGATCTGGCGATAGGGCGGTATGCGGAAGGTTGGTCTTTGGCGGTGATCGGTTTAGGGTACGGATATATATATGGCTTTGACGACGTCGGTTCATGCGGCGAGTGCGGTTTCGGGCACGGGGGTTGTTCCCATGGATGATGACGTTGGCGAAATCAGCGGGATCGAGGAGCGCGCCGCGCTGTCCGATTCGGATTTCAAGCGAGAATTGGCGGCCGTCATTCCGCATCTTCGCGCGTTTGGCCGGTCGCTGTCGGGCAATCGCGATCTAGCCGACGACCTAGTGCAGGAAACGCTGTTGAAGGCTTGGGCGGCGCGCAATCGCTTCCAGGCCGGCACGAATATGCGCGCCTGGACCTTCATCATATTGCGCAACCATTATCTCTCGCAGATGCGCCGTTCGCGCTTCCGCGGCGATTGGGACGATCTGACCGCCGATCGCATTCTGGCGGCGCCGGCCGGTCAGGACAAGCATGTCGAATTATCCGACATGCAGCGCGCCCTGCTGCAACTGCCCCAGCCGCAGCGCGAAGCGCTGATCCTGGTCGGGGCGGGCGGATTCGCCTATGAAGAAGCCGCAGAAATCTGCGGTGTGGCGGTCGGTACGATCAAGAGCCGCGTCGCGCGCGGCCGTGCTGCGCTGGAACAAATATTGGAAAGCGGCGACCTGCCTTCTCGCCGGACACAGGAAACGACCGAAACCGCCGTGCTCGACGAGATCATGGAGGATGTCGATCGCCTGAGCCGCGGTCGCCCGAACCATGACGGGCATAAATGACCGGAACGATCCTGTCGTCCCGTCCGTTCTTCCTGAACATAGGAGACGGATCATGGGTGACATGCCCTCCGGCCGGGAGGAAGACCGGCCACCGCCGATAACGACTGTCGAAAGATCAGGCGGGAGCAGCGTGGTGTTTGCTCTGGTGGCGTTGGCGCTGATCCTGGCCATCGGCTTTTTCTACATGACGAACGAACGGCGCGGCGACCGCCAGGCCGACAAGGTGACCCAGGCCGCTGGATCAGTGGACGATGCCGCGCGCGTCGTGGGTGATGCCGCCAAGAATGCGGCGGACACGCTGCGCGACGGAAATTAGCTTTGGCCTGCGATCCGGTCCGTCCATGATCTTCGACGGGTCTTGTATAACCACTTTATCTAGCGACAGCGTTCCGCGGCTTCACCCGCGTTGATCGGCTACGACTGCGTGCGCGATTCAGTATTTCTTTGCCATTTTGAGGCAGGGTGCGCCCACTGTCGGATTATCTTACAGGCATCGTAAGGAAATTCGCTCCCGAAAAGGCGCGCCATCGCGGCGGCCAGCAGGATATGCGCGACGATGATCAGGCTGTTCAAACATTATGTGCCGCATGCGGTGCTGTTGCTGGGGCTGCTCGATTTTGTGCTGTTGCTGTGCGCGGCAGAGGGCGGATGGATATTGCGCGCGCGTCAGATCGGTATGGACGTCGATCATGTGATGACGCGGATCGGGCCGTTGCTGAGCTTCGCCTTCGCGATTCAGACCGGGATGATCGCGGTCGGCGTCTATGGTGTCGAAGCGCTGCAATCGATCCGGTTCGCCTTCGCGCGGCTGCTGGTCGCGGTGTCGCTGGGCGTCATTTTCCTGTCGGTGATCTATTTCTTGATGCCCGGCATGACGCTGTGGCGGTCCAACTCGCTCTACGCCATGGGCCTGGCCATGGCCTTGTTGGTCGCGGTTCGGCTGTTGCTGGGGTCGATGCTGGGCGGCGAGGCGTTCAAGCGGCGGCTGGTCGTGCTGGGCGCGGGCAACCGCGCCAACCGGATCAAGGAATTGGAGCAGAAGCGCGGAGCGGGTTTCCTGGTGGTGGGTTTCATCGCCATGAATGACGGGCCGCAGGTGATCCCCGAAGCGATCAACCGCGACGCTATTTTCAACCTGTCCGATTTCGTCGTGCGGCTGAACGCCAGCGAAGTCGTGCTGGCGCTGGAGGAACGGCGTAACGCCATTCCCATGTCCGACCTGTTGCGGATCAAGACGACCGGGGTACATGTCAACGACCTGTCGAGCTTTCTTGAGCGGGAGACGGGGCGGGTCGACCTGGCCAGCGTCAATCCCAGTTGGCTGATCTTTTCCGACGGCTTTTCCGCCGGCCGCCGCCTGTCGAGCATCGCCAAGCGGTTGTTCGATATCATCGCCAGCCTGATCCTGCTGACGCTGACCGGCCCGATCATCCTGCTCGCCGCAATCCTGGTGAAGTTGGATAGCAAGGGGCCGGCTTTCTACCGCCAGCAGCGCGTCGGCCTGTTCGGCCAGGAATTCTGGATCGTAAAACTGCGCACGATGCGGCTGGACGCGGAAGTCAACGGCCAGGCGGTGTGGGCGGAAAAGGACGATCCGCGCATCACGCGGCTGGGCTATTGGCTGCGCAAGCTGCGCATTGATGAACTGCCGCAGACCTGGACGGTGCTCAAAGGCGAGATGAGCTTTGTCGGCCCCCGTCCCGAACGGCGCCAGTTCGTCGAGGATCTGGAACAGCATCTGCGCTATTATGCCGAACGGCATATGGTGAAGCCCGGCATCACCGGCTGGGCGCAGATCAACTATCCCTATGGCGCGTCGATCGAGGACAGCCGGCACAAGCTGGAATATGATCTCTATTACGCCAAAAATTACACGCCCTTCCTGGACCTGCTGATCCTGATCCAGACGTTGCGGGTCGTGCTGTGGCCCGACGGCGCGCGCTGAGGCGATAGCGGCGATGGGCGCGCTCCTGCAATTTGTCGGCGATTGGGGCCATGCGCTGGCGGCCGTGTTGTTCGCCGCGCTGGGGATTTTCCTGTTGCGCCGCCGCGACGAGGCGCCCGAACCGCGCCTGCTGTCGGCCGCGTTGCTGCTGACATCCTGCTGGGCGCTCTATGTGTCGTTCGGCGGCGTGTCCAAGCCGCTGTCGGGGATCGGCGAAAGCATCCGCAATGCCGCATGGCTGCTGGCGATGTTCGTCATGCTGCGGCGCGGGCCAGTGGGCCGCGCCGCGCCGGCCGTCGCCATCAGCGCCGTCTATGCCGCGGTCGCGGGGTTGATCCTGCTCCAGACCTTCACCGACCTCGCCTGGCGGCAATTGTCGCCGGCCAGCGACCTGCATCACGCGCTCGTCACCTGCTCGCTGATTCTGCGGATGATGACCGCGATCGGCAGCCTGCTGCTGGTGCATCAGCTTTACACCGCCTGGCCATCGCGTGAGCGGGGCGGGGTGGCGCTGCTGCTCGGCGCGCTGGCGGCGATGTGGACCTATGATCTGAACCTCTATGTGATCTGCTATTTCGCGCCGCATCGGGTGAGCGAACTCTACGCATTGCGCGGCCTTCTGATGGCGCTGCTGGCGCCGGTGATCGCGGTGGGTATGCGCAAGGGTATGGCGGGGCGGCTGCAATTGTCGCGGGCCATCACTTTCCAGTCGCTCTCTATCGTCGCGGTCGGCCTCTATGTCGTTGTGCTGACCGCCGCCGCCGTGCTGATCGAGTTGATCGCCGGCCCCTATGCGCGGGTGGTGGAGATCGCCGCGGTATTCTTCGCCGCGGTCACCGCGCTGGTGCTGCTGCCATCGCCACAGGTCCGCGCGCTGTGGAAGGTGCAGGTCGCCAAGCATTTCTTCCAGCATCGCTATGATTATCGCACCGAATGGATGCGCTTTGGCGACACGATCGGCCGCCCCGGCGAGGATGCCGCGCCGCTGGGCGGGCGGGTGGCCAAGGCGATGGCGGACATCACCGATTCGCCTGCCGCTATCCTGATGCTGCGCGACGAGCGGGACGCCCTATCGTTCGAGACGCATTGGAACTGGACCGGCGACCTGGCGCAAGTCGATGCGGTCGCGCCGGCCACGGTGGTGCAAATCGAGAAGAGCGGCTGGATCGTCGATCTGGCGCGGCTGAAGAGCGGCGACGGCGCGCTGATATTGCCTGGCTGGATGACGCAGGATCGCCGCGCCTGGGCGCTGGTGCCGTTGATCCATTATGGCCGGCTGATCGGCGCGCTGCTGCTGGCGCGCCCGCCGATCGACCGGCGGCTGGACTGGGAGGATTTCGACATGCTGCGCGCCGCCGGGCGGCAGGCCGCGACCCATATCAGCGAGGCGCAGGGCCAGCAGGCGCTGGACGACGCGCAGCGGTTCGAGGAATTCAACCGTCGCTTCGCCTTCATCATCCATGACGTCAAGAATCTGGTCAGCCAGTTGTCGCTATTGTCGCGCAATGCCGAACGCCATGCCGACAACCCGGAATTTCGCGCCGACATGGTGCTGACGCTCAAGGAATCGGTGGGCAAGATGAACGACATGCTCGCCCGCCTGTCGCAGCATAATAAGGGCCGGGCCGAAGAGCCGCGGCCGATGGCGCTGATCGACCTGTTGCAGCAGGTCGCCCGCGCCCGCGCGCGCCTGCATCCCGTGCATGTCGCGGGCGATGCGCCGCTGGCGCTGGCCGATCCGGCGCGGGTCGAGCAGATCATCACCCACCTGCTGCAAAATGCGATCGACGCCAGCGCGCCCGACAGCCCCGTCGAGTTGCGCCTGTCCGCCGATGGCGGCGAGGCGGTGGTCGAGATCGTCGATCGGGGCAAGGGCATGAGCGCCGAATATGTCCGCCGCGACCTGTTCAAGCCCTTTTCCTCCAGCAAGGCGGCGGGCTTTGGCCTAGGCGCGTTCGAGGCGCGATCCCTGGCGCTGGCCATGGGCGGGCGGATCGAGGTGGAGAGCAAGCCCGGCGCGGGCAGCCGTTTCACGCTTCGCCTGCCGCTGGCGCCCCGAACAGACAGACAAGAAAAGGCCGCCTGATGAGCGACACCCGTCCCAAATTGCTGATTGTGGAGGATGATCCGGGCCTTCAGCGCCAACTCCGCTGGGCCTATGAGGATTATCAGCTGTTCATCGCCGGTGATCGGCAGGAAGCGATCGAGATGCTCCGGGCGGAAACGCCCGATGTCGTCACGCTGGACCTGGGCCTGCCGCCAGACCCGGACGGCACCAGCGAAGGCTTTGCGACGCTGGCGGAGATGCTCAAGATCAAGCCGGACACGAAGATCATCGTCGCGTCCGGCCATGGCGCGCGCGAAAGCGCACTGGATGCGATTTCCGGCGGCGCTTACGACTTTTACCAGAAGCCGGTCGATATCGACGAACTGGGCCTGATCGTCCGCCGCGCCTTCCACGTCCATGCGCTGGAGCGGGAAAATGC
Source organism: Sphingobium sp. AntQ-1 (assembly GCF_028538045.1). NCBI lineage: Bacteria > Pseudomonadati > Pseudomonadota > Alphaproteobacteria > Sphingomonadales > Sphingobiaceae > Sphingobium > Sphingobium sp. AntQ-1. The sequence goes on along the minus strand of NZ_CP117158.1, from coordinate 855,070 downwards.
CCGGCTGGCCGAAACCGCGCCGGAGGATGGTCGGGTGCTGGGCCGCCTCATTTCGGGCGCGCCGGAGATGATGAAGGTGGCCCGCACGATCGAGCGGGTGGCGGCGGCGGAGGTGTCGGTGCTGTTGCTGGGCGCGAGCGGGACCGGCAAGGAATTGCTGGCGCAGGGGTTGCATGACGCCAGTCCGCGCCGTGGCGGGGCGTTCGTGGCGATCAATTGCGCGGCGATCCCGGAGACGTTGCTCGAATCCGAACTGTTCGGCCATGAGAAGGGCGCGTTCACCGGCGCGATCAAGACGACGCCCGGCAAGATCGAGCAGGCGCAGGGCGGGACATTGTTTCTGGACGAAGTGGGCGACATTCCGTTGGCGTTGCAGGTCAAGCTGCTGCGCTTCCTGCAGGAGCGGGTGATCGAACGGATCGGCGGACGCCAGCCGATCGCGGTCGATACCCGGATCGTGTGCGCGACCCACCAGAATCTGGAGCAGATGATTGCGGCGGGTACGTTCCGCGAGGATTTATTCTATCGCCTGGCCGAGATCGTAGTGCGCATCCCCGCGCTCAAGGACCGGGCGGGCGACCCCGCCTTGCTGGCCCGCCATTTTCTCACCCGCTTCGCGCGCGACATGAACCCGCAGGTCAAGGGGCTGGCCCCCGATGCGCTGGCGGCGCTCGACGCCTGGGGGTGGCCGGGCAATGTGCGCGAGCTGGAAAATCGCATCAAGCGCGCGGTCATCATGGCCGACGGGAAGCTGATAACCGCCGCCGACCTCGATCTGGACGACGAGCGCGCCGAGGGCGGCGACCTCGTCAACCTGAAGGCGGCGCGCGAAATGGCCGATCGTCGCGCCATCCGCCGCGCCATTGCGCGGACCGACGGCAATATCTCCGGCGCAGCCAAGATGCTGGGGATCAGCCGCCCGACGCTGTACGATCTGCTCAAACAATATCAGATCCAGGGCTAATCGCGATGCGCCGGTCCCGCCTGATCATCCTGGCCCTGTTGGTCCTGCTGCTGCTTGCAGGCGCAGGCCTTTGGCAATGGCGCGCGCGTGAGCGCGACGGCAGCGCCGCCCTGACGCGCGGTCTGGCCGCACTCGACAAGGGCGACGCGCGCACCGCGCGGATCGAGTTGATGAACGCGATCAAGGGCAATCCGCGTTCCGCTGCGGCCCATGAGGCGCAGGCACGGACGCTCGCCGAACTGGGCGACGGCGTGGGCGCGCAGGCGGCGGTGCAACGCGCCTGCGCACTGGGGGCGCCGCCGGGGCAGACGCGCGCAGTGATGGCGCAGGCCCTGTTGCTGCAAGGCGATCTGGACGGCGCGCGGCGGGAAGCGCGGGCGGCGGATCTGCCGGTCGCATCCGCCGTGCCGGCCGCGCGGGTCGTGGCGCGCGCCGCATTGGCGCAGGGGGATTTGGGCGGCGCGCGCGTGGCGCTGGAGCAAGCGCTGGCGGCTGCGCCCCGCGATCCCGACAATTGGGTCGAACTGGGCCGTTTGCGCATCCTGTCCGGGGATCAGGCCGGCGCGATCGCCGCGGCCGACCGGGCGGTGGCGCTGGCTCCGTCCGATGCGAAGGCGCTGACGCTGCGCGGCGAATTGGTCCGCGCGCAATATGGCCTGACTGCATCGCTACCCTGGTTCGAACGGGCGCTGGCCGCCAATCCCGATTCGGTATTGACGCTGGAGCAATATGCCGCGACGCTGGCGGATGCCGGGCAGGCGAGTGCGATGCTGAGCCTGACCCGTCGCCTGATTGCGATCGATCCGTCCAATCCGCGCGCCTGGATGATGCAAGCGGTGATGGCGGCACGGGCAGGGGAGGGCGATCTCGCGCGCACGCTACTGGGGCGAACGCAGGGGCGGCTGGACGGCGAACCGGCGACCCGGCTGCTGCGTGGCGTGCTGCAATTGCAGGATGGCAATCCGGTCCTGGCTGCCGATGCGCTTGGCCCGCTGGTCGTGGCGCAGCCGGACAATCGCAGCGCGCGCACGCTGCTGGCGCGGGCTTATTATAGTAATGGCGACTTTGCGTCCGCCGCCTCCACCCTGGCCCCGATGGTGGCGCAGCGCGACGCCGATCCCTATGTGCTGACGCTCGCCGCGCGCGCGCAGGAAGCGTTGGGCAACCGAGCGATGGCGGACGACATGCTGGCGCGGGCCAACTGGCCGGTGCGGGCGTCGGCGGACGTCTTCGCCAGCGCAGCGGATGGCGAACTGGCGAAGGGGCCTGCGCCCGGCAGCGCCGCCACAGCGCGCGATAACGTGCCCTATATCCGCGCGCTGCTCAGCACCGGGCGGACGGGTGACGCGGTGGCGCGGGCGCGCCTGCTGAGCCGGGCCAATCCCGGCGCGCCCGACGCCTGGCTGATCCTGGGTGATACGCTGGGCGCGGACGGTGCTCCGCAGGAGGCGGTGCGCGCTTATGAGGCGGCGGCCAATATCCGCTTCGACCGCGCCGTCGCGCTGCGGCTGGCGGCGGCGTGGGGGCGGGTCGGCAACCCGGCGCGCGCCGGGCGGATCGTGCAGCTGTTCCTGACGCAAAATCCCAATGATGTGGAGGCGCAGCGCCTGGCCGCGGGCATCGCGATGCAGGCGCAGGATTGGCGTGGCGCGCTGCGGATGTTGCGCGCGGTGCAGGCGCAGGTCGGCGAGAATGACGCGGTGTTGATGGCGGACCTGGCCCGCGCGGCGCTGGAAAGCGGCGATCGCGCGAGTGCGCGCGCCTATGCGGCGCATGGCTATCGGTTGATGCCGGGCAATCCGCTGACCGCCGACATGTTCGGCTGGGTGCTGATGAAGACCGGCGAGAAGGGGCCGGTGGTGATCGACCTGCTGGAAAAGGCGGTGGCGCTGGCGCCGCAGGCGCCTGCGCTCCAGATGCATTTGGGGCAGGCTTATGCCGCTGCGGGGCGCAAGGGGGAAGCGAAGCTGGCGCTGGGCCGGGCGGCGGCGAAGCGGGGCTTTGCGGGGAGGCAGGATGCGTTGGACGCGCTGGCCGCGCTGTAGAAGAATATCCGTTCGGGTTGAGCCTGTCGAAGCCCCGTTTTTCTTCACCGTCGAAAGACAGGAATAGCCCCTTCGACTGCCCGCCTGCGGCAGGCGCTCAGGACAGACTTCGACAGGCTCAGGGCGAACGGATGTAGGCTTATTTACGCCTTCGCCAGATCCAGATCGTCCAGCCGGATGCCCAGACGCTTGATCTGCGCCGCGACCGGGGGCCAGACGCTGTCGAGGAAGCGTTCGCGTTCGGCTTCGCGCAGGCGGCGGGTCGCGCCGTCGGCGACGAACATGCCGACGCCGCGCTTCACCACCACCAGCCCGTCATCCTGAAAGCTTTGATAGGCCTTGGCCACGGTCAGCGGGTTGGCCCCCTGCGTCGCGGCGAAAGCGCGCACCGATGGCAGCAGGTCGCCGTCGGAAAATTCCCCATCCAGAATGGAGGCGGCGATGATCTCACGCAGGCGGAGATAGACGGGTTTGGATTCGTCGGCCATAGTGCATCAGTGCCATAATACAGCCATGCGGGTCAATTGACATGCTCGCCCCGCAAAGCTTTGCGCTCGCAATTATCTGTCCCAGGTAGAAACAATCGCGTCATATTCTGGCCGTGGGCGTTCTTCCTGGGCCTTGGCCGGAGTACCGATGAAAACGAATCCGGCGATCGATTCGCCCGGTCCGCCAAAGGCGGCGCGCACATCCGCATTATAGCTCGGCCATCCGGTCAGCCAGCCGCCGGCAAAGCCCAGCGCATGGGTGGCGTGCAGCAGGTTCATGATCGCCGCGCCGACGGACAATTGTTGTTCCCAGACTGGGATCTTGCTGCCCGCCACCGGCACGGACAGGGCGACCACCAGAGTCGGGGCCTGATGCGCGAACTGGTGCATCGCCTCTATCTCCAGCCGGCCGGCATCGGACTTTTCGGCGCGATAGGCGGTCTCCAGCAGATCGGCGAGCGCTGGGCGCTGATCCTGCCGCACGATCACGAAGCGCCAGGGCGCCAGCTTGCCATGGTCGGGGGTGCGCAGCGCGACCTCCAATATCCGGCGTAGTTGCGCGTCGTCGGGGCCGGGCGCGATCAGGTCGCGCGGCTTGCCGGAACGACGGGTCTGGAGGAGGGCGAGCGGGGAGGAAAGGTCGTTGAACATCGCGCCGACAGATGGCGCGTCACTCGGCTGGGCGCAAGGGCGGCAGGCCCTTTTGACAGGAGGAACCCATAGGTTCTAGGCTGCGCGCCATAAGCGGCCGCCGATCGGCGGGCCGGACACAAGATATGCAAAGGGTGCCGAATGGCGACTTCGGACATGAATGCGGTCGAGGCGGGCAAGACCTGGCTCGGCCATCCGCGCGGGCTGTACCTGCTCTTCTTCGCGGAAATGTGGGAGCGTTTCTCCTATTACGGGATGCGCGCCATCCTCATCTTCTACCTGACCAAACATTTCCTCTTCGGCGAGGACAAGGCCTATCTCCTCTACGGCGCCTATACCTCGCTTGTTTACATCACGCCGGTCATCGGCGGCTATCTGTCCGACCGCTATCTGGGGCCGCGCAAGGCGGTGCTGGTCGGCGGCGTGTTCATCGCCATCGGCCATTTCCTGATCGCCATCACCGAAGGGCCGGGGGGCCAAGACCCGCTGTTCCTCAACGGCTTCTACTTCGCGCTCGCCTCCATCATCGTGGGCACTGGATTCCTGAAAGCCAATATCTCGGTGCTGGTGGGCGAACTCTACGCCCGCGACGATCATCGCCGCGATCCGGCCTTCTCCATCTTCTACATGGGCATCAACATGGGCGGGATGCTCGGCCCGATCGTCTGCGGTCTGCTTGGCGAATTATGGGGCTGGAGCTGGGGCTTCGGCGCGGCGGGCGTCGGGATGCTGGCCGGTCTGGTCATGTTCGTTTGGCTCAAACCCTGGCTGCTGGGCAAGGGCGAGCCGCCCGCTCCGCAACAGTTGCGCGCTCGGACCGCGACCGGGCTTAGCCAGGAATGGACCATCTACCTGGCCGCCGCGCTGGGCGTCGCCGCGATCTGGCTGGTGATCCGCTATGCCGAACTGCTGGGCTATGCGCTGCTCGGCTTTGCGGCGCTGACGGTGGTCTATATAGTGTGGCGCACGGTCGGGACATTGGGGAAGATCGATCGCGACCGGATGTTCGCCGCGTTGTTCCTGATCGCGCTCAATCCGCTCTTCTGGGGGCTGTTCGAACAGACCGGGTCGTCGCTCAATATCTTCACCGACCGCAATGTCGACCGTGCTATGTTGGGCTGGGAGGTGCCTGCGTCGCTGTTCCAGTCGGTCAATTCGGTCTTCATCATCCTGCTCGCGCCGTTGTTCGCCGTCCTGTGGACCTTCCTCGACAAACGGCGGCTGGAGCCATCCTCGCCCGCCAAGTTCGGTATCGGTCTGGTGCTGTGCGGCGCGGGGTTCCTGGTGCTGGTCGCAGGCGCAGCGATGGCGGGGGAAAATCTGACCCCGGTGATCTTCGTCTTCCTGATTTACCTGCTCCACACCATGGCGGAACTCTGCTTCTCGCCGGTCGGACTGTCCGCGATGACGCGATTGTCGGTGTCGAACATGGTGGGGCTGGTCATGGGCACATGGTTCCTGGCCATGGCGGCGGGCAATTTCATCGCCGGCCTGATCGCCCGCGCCACCGGCAGCGGGGAGGCGGGCGATGTGACCCAGGTGCTGGACGTGTATAGCCGCATCGGCTGGTTCGCGATCGTGGTGGGCGGACTGGTGCTACTCGTGTCGCCTTATATCAAGCGGTTGATGCATCTCGACCTGATTGGCGCGGAGGAAAAGGCATGAAGGCATATGGACGCGCGCTGCTGATCGCGGCGCTGCTGGCGGGGGTCGCCGGACCCGCCGTCGCGCGCAAGGACAAAAGCGAAGCGCCTATATCGCAGGGCCAGAATCAGGGATCGTCCGCCGAGCCGGACAATCCCTATCCATCGACCTACAAAGCCTATCCGGGCCGTCCCACGGCGATCCGGGGCGCAACCATCTTCGACGGGGAGGGCGGCCGCATCGACAATGGCGTGATCTTCCTGTCCGAAGGCAAGGTGACGGCGATCGGCGGCCCGGACACGCCGATCCCCGCCGACATCGCCGTGTTCGACGGCGCCGGCAAATATGTGACGCCGGGCGTGATCGATATCCACAGCCATCTGGGCGACTATCCTTCGCCCGGCGTGGAGGCCAATAGCGACGGCAATGAGGCGACATCCGCGGTGACGCCGCATGTCTGGGCCGAACATAGCATCTGGCCGCAGGATGCGGGCTTTTCCCGCGCGCTCGCCAATGGCGGCGTGACCTCGCTGCAAATCCTGCCCGGTTCGGCCAATCTGTTCGGCGGGCGCAGCGTGACGCTGAAGAACGTGCCCGCCCGCACCATGCAGGGGATGAAATTCCCCGGCGCGCCGCAGGGCCTGAAAATGGCCTGCGGCGAAAATCCCAAGCGCGTCTATGGCAGCAAGGGCCGCGAACCTTCCACCCGCATGGGCAATATGGCGGTCAATCGCCAGACCTGGATCAAGGCGCGCGAATATCAGAAGAAGCGCGCCGCCGGAAAGGACCAGACCCGCGACCTAGGCATGGAAACGCTGGCCGATGTGCTGGAAGGCAAGATCATGGTCCACAACCATTGCTACCGCGCGGACGAGATGGCCAATGTCATCGATATGAGCAAGGAGTTCGGTTATAAGGTCGCCGCCTTCCACCATGCGGTCGAGGCGTATAAAATCGCCGACCTGCTGCGCGACAATGGCATTTGCGCGGCTTTGTGGGGCGACTGGTATGGCTTCAAAATGGAAGCCTATGACGGCATCAAGGAGAATGTTCCGCTGGTGCATCGGGCGGGGGCCTGCGCCATCGTCCATAGCGACGATCAGGATGGCATCCAGCGGCTGAACCAGGAAGCGGCCAAGGCGCTGGGCGCGGGCCGCCGCATGGGGATCGACATTTCGGACGAGGTCGCCTGGACCTGGCTCGCCATCAACCCGGCGCGCGCCATGGGCATCGATCAGCAGACCGGCAGCCTGAAAGTGGGCAAGATGGCCGATGTCGTGCTGTGGAATGGGAACCCGTTCAGCACCTATACGCGGCCGGAAAAAGTATGGATCGACGGCGCGCTGCTGTACGACAGCGCCAATCCCAAGCTGCGGCCGGTGGTCGATTTCGAACTGGGCCAGATCGGCGCGGGAGACGTGAAATGAACTATCCCACCAATAGAACGCCGTTCGCCCTGTTCGAACGAGCCACTGGTCTCGTTCGAATGTCGAAGGGCTCTCCATCTTGCTTGTTGAAAAGCCAGAAGGGGGCGTCGACTGGCTCAGCCCGAACGGTCCTGGGGGCCATGTTGCTCGCCGCCACGACCACTCCTGCCCTGGCCCAATCCATCGCCATCACCGGCGCGACGCTGGCCATTGGCGATGGATCGGAGCCGATCAAGAACGGCACTGTGGTCATCAGCGCGGGCAAGGTCGTCGCGGCTGGCGCAGGCGTGGTAGCGCCGGCGGGCGTCAAGACGATCGACGCCGGCGGCAAATGGGTGACGCCCGGCATCATGTCGGGCTTTTCCCGCGTCGGCCTGGCCGAAGTGCCGGCGGTCAAGGAAACCAACGACACCAGCGCCCGCTCGCCCTTCTCCGCCGCGATCGACGTCGCGCCGGTCATCAACCCGCTCGCCAACCCGATCGCGATCAGCCGCACCGCGGGCGTCACCCGCGCCGTCGTCGCACCCGCGACCGGCACGAACATCTTCGCCGGGCAGGGCGCGGTGATCGATCTGGGCGCGGACATGAGCCCGATCACCCGGCCACGCGCCTTCCAATATGTCGAAATGGGCGAAGCGGGCGTCGAGGAGGCGGGCGGCAGCCGCGCGGCGATGATCCTGACCTTCAAGATGATGCTTACGCAAGCGCAGGATTATGCGAAGGCGCCCGCCAGCTATGACGGCCGATCGAAGGACGCGCTGCTCAACCGCGTCGATGCGCAGGCGTTGGTGCCGGTCGTCAGCGGGGCGATGCCGCTGATGGTCCATGCCGAAAGCGCACGCGACATATTGGCGGTGCTGGCCCTGCGGCAGGATTTCCCGGCACTGAAGCTGATCCTGGCCGGGGCGACTGAAGGCTGGATGGTCGCGCCGCAGATCGCGGCGGCCAAGGTGCCGGTCATCACCGCGGGTCTGGAAGACCTGCCGTCGAGCTTCGAGAAGCTGGCCGCGACCCAGAGCAATGTCGGCCGTCTCGTGAAGGCGGGCGTGTCCGTGTCGATGGGAATGCTGACCGGCGACGATGCGCTGCAATTGCGGGCGGCGACGCAGCAGGCGGGCAATATGGTGGCGCTGCTGAAGGTTCCGGGCGGGACCGGGCTGAGCTGGGGGCAGGCGCTGCGCACCATCACATCGGCCCCGGCCGAAGCGATGGGGCTGGGCGACCGGATCGGGTCGCTGAAGGCCGGCAAGGCGGGCGACGTGGTGATCTGGGACGGCGACCCGCTGGAAATGACGTCGGCCCCGGTCGCGGTCTGGATCGACGGCGTGCAGCAGCCGCTGGAAAACCGCCAGACCAAGCTGCGCGACCGCTACGCGACGCCGGGCGAAGGGGCGCTGCCCAAGGCGTATGAATGGTGAGGGGGGGGCTTCGGCCTCCTTCGCCTTTGGGCCTGATGTTGCGGTTGTCGGCGCGAGCCGCTCTATAGCTTCACCGCGGACCCTTCGACAGGCCCAGGACAGGCTTGATCGGGGGGGGGGCGCTTTTTTTCGCGCATCGAAGGGCGCGGGATGCCTGATTAAGCTCCAGCATGACGAGAGCGAATATTTGCTCACGACAGCCATTGGGAAACCACATACGCAGCGCCAACTTGGATCACATAGTGATAGATATTTCAGGTCATCATGTCTGTTTGAGACGATAGCTTTTACAAAGCCGACCTTCCGCAAACCACCCTTTGCCGCCAATCCGCTGTCCACGCAGTCGCGCGGCTGCGTCGATCCGGCGCCAAGCGTGACTCTCATGCGCGATATGCGGGAGGTTAGAGAAGTTCCGCGACCAGTCCGTTGAAATCGAAAAGATCGAAGCGAGCAGGTCCCATCCGAAAGCCCGGAAAATCACACCGCCAAGCGCATGTCCAGGGCTGGACCCTAGCTACCGGTAGCGCCCCACACGTCGCTGGCCTTCACATAGCCGCGCTGGCCCTTGGCGTCGAAATTGCACCAGCCGCCCGAACAATCGCCCAGCCGCCCGACCACGCCGCGTTCCGCCCGGAACAGCGCCCGCGCGCCATCGCGCGGCGATTCGCGCAGCGGCGCGACTTCGGACCGGACGATCGCGGTCGGCGTATCGCTCAGCAGGCGGACATGCATCCAGCCCTGCGCGCCGTCGGGGTCTTCCACCTTGCGCCACAGGCCCAGCACTTGCACCACCTTCACCGGCAGGTCGCGGCGGCGGTAGATCCAGTTGGACGGGTAGTCCAGGCTCGGCCCGACGCGCATCCGCGCTTCGTCCTGCGACAGCGACGCCCAATAGGGGACCGGCTTGCCCGGCCCGGCCCATACGGCGCCCGCCGCCATCAAGGACGCGACCACGCCCGCGCCCAGCAAAAGACGCTTCATTCCAGACCCGAACCCATAGTCACCCATGGCCTTCCCATACGCCCGACTGGCCCGCCCCGACAAGCGTTGATGTCGCCAGTCGCCATATCCGCTTGACCGGCGGCGCGGGCGGGCATAGCGGCTTTGCCATGGCCAAGAAGCAGCGTCCCGCAAAGCCGCGCGTCATCGTCACGCGCCGCCTGCCGCCCAATGTGGAGGCGCGCATGGCCGAATTGTTCGACGCCAGCTTCAATGTCGGCGATGTCGCGATGAGCCGCACCGATCTCGCCCGCGCCATGGCCCAGTGCGACGTGCTGGTGCCGTGCATCAGCGACCAGATCGACGCCGGGCTGCTGGCGACCGCGCCGGAGCGGCTGCAACTGATCGCCAGTTTCGGCAGCGGGGTGGATCATATCGACCTGTCGGCCGCGCGGGCGAAGGGGATCATCGTGACCAACACGCCCGGCGTGCTGACCGAAGATACGGCCGACATGACGATGGCGCTGATCCTGTCGGTGCCGCGCCGCCTGGCCGAGGGCGAGAAGCTGGTCCGCACCGGCGAATGGCGCGGCTGGAGCCCGTCGGGGATGTTGGGGCACCGGATCGGCGGCAAGAAACTGGGCATTATCGGCATGGGGCGGATCGGCCGCGCCGTCGCGCGTCGCGCTCGCGCCTTCGGCCTTTCGATCGCCTATCATAACCGGCATCGCCTGCCCTTCGAAGTGGAGCAGGAACTGGAGGCGGAATGGCATGGCGATCTGGATGCGCTGCTGAGGGCGAGCGACATAATATCGATCCATTGCCCGCTCAACGCCGACAGCCGCGGGGTGATCGACGCGCGGCGGATCGGGCTGATGCCGCCGCACGCCTATCTCATCAACACATCGCGGGCGGAGATCACCGACGAACAGGCGCTGATCGCGGCGCTGGACGACGGGCGGATCGCCGGTGCGGGCTTTGACGTCTATACCCATGAACCGGCGGTCGATCCGCGGCTGCTGGCGCTGGCCAACGTCGTGCTGCTGCCGCATATGGGGTCCGCGACGTTCGAGGGGCGCGACGCAACCGGCGCGCGAGTGATCGCCAACATCCGCACCTGGGTCGATGGCCATCGACCGCCGAACCAGGTGCTGGAAGGCTGGGTCTGATCGTTTAAGCGGTGGCGAGCTGGTCCTTCAAACCGTTCACCACGACTTGGCCATGCGCCACCGATTCATGGGCCCGGCGCACCACATCCTGCGTGTCCGCGTCGATCGCCTCGTCCTTGAGCACGCGCTCAAATTCTTCGCGCAGATAATCCTCGCCACGATCGATCGCCTGAATGACGGCCTTGTCGCCGCCGCCCAGCGCTACGAAGATGTCCTCCATCCGGCGGTGCACTGTGCCCGCCACGGAGCCGAACTCGTTGGGCTTCCCGCCCAGAGAACGGCTGCGCGCCTGTAGCAGGTCGATCGCCTTGGCGCGTTCGGCCGCCAGATCGCGAAAGAGGGTCTGAAACGCCTCCGACTTCACCTTGTCCGCGCTATGTTCATAGCCTTTCACGCTATCGATCAGCGTCGTTATCAGGTCGTCCAGCTTGCTGATGGCATGATTGTTCGACATCGCCTTCTCCTTTGATGCGGCGGGGGAAGAACGGCCGATCGGGCGCGATTGTTCATTCAACCATCTGACAATAAACCTTAATCCTGCGTTATCCATAGTTGCGGTGGAGCGGAACAAGCATCGTCTCCGTCGGTTGATGCTGGCATAGACCGGATACGAAACGAAAGGACGTCCCATGCTCAAGCTGGCCATCATCTCCCTTGTCATCGCCGCCGTGCTGGCCCTGCTCGGCTTTGGCGGCGCGGCCGGCACGTTCGTCGGCATCGCCAAGATATTGTTCTTCATCGCGATCGCCGTATTTGTGCTGTTCCTCGTGCTGGGACTATTGGCTGGCAAGGGCATTAAGGACGCGATAGATTGATGCGATGACGGAGATTGGTGCTGGAGTGGATGAAACCGGTAGATTGCTGCGCGATGAGGCCGGCTTTCTGCTCCAGCGCGATCTGGGCGGCAGTTATCGCCTGGTCCTGCTGCGCGTGCCCGTCGATCATGTCGAAAAACGGGTGCGGGTGCAGGGCTATTATGCCGGAGACGGCATTGTCGAGGCGGAGGGCGTAGCGGCCGCCTGAACGCTGGCTCTCCCCCTTGCCAAAAGCGCGCGGACGCGCGAACCATTGCCTCCATGCGCAAGATTCTATCCCTGATGCTCGCCGTCGCCGCCCCAGTGCTGGCGCAGGCGCAAACGCCCCATGAACAATTGGCCAAGGTCATAGATGACCATTGGTCCTGGTATCTTTCGACCCATCCGGTCGAGGCCACAGCGCGGGGCGTGCGCGATTATGACGACCGCATCTATGACATATCGCTGGGCGCGCGGGATGCGCAGATCAAGGCGGAGCGGGGGTTTGCCGCCCGATTGCAGACGCTGTCGGCCGATGTGCTCGACCCGGCGGACCGGGTGAATCGCGATGTGCTGTTGTGGATGTTGCGCGACGATATTGATGGCGACGCGCATCCCGCCGAGCGGTTGATGCTCTTCACCACCTATTATGGCTGGCATCAGGGCTTTTCCGGCATGGCGGACGGACTGCCTTTCTATAATCGCGCCGATTATGACAGCTATCTGACGCGGCTGGCGCTTTACCCCCGGCAGAATGGCGACGCGCTGGCGATCACGCGGCAGGCGATCAAGAGCGGTTATGTCCAGCCCTGTTCGGTGCTGCAAAATTATGCGGGGACGATCAGCGGCATTGTGGCGGGCAAGCCGGAAGAGACGCGCTTCTACGAACCGTTCGCGCGCGCCAGACCGCGCGATATCAGCGATGCCGACTGGAGCGCTATGCAGGCACGCGCCGTTATGCTGATCCGCGACGTGCTGACGCCCGAATATCGCAAATGGCACGACCTGTTCGTGGCGGACTATCTGCCCCATTGCCGCAAGAGCGACAGCGCGTCGTCGCTGCCGGGCGGGGCGGCCTGGTATGCCAGCCGGGTCAAGGCGCATACCACCACGGACCTGACGCCCGGCCAGATTCACACGATCGGCTTGGAAGAGGTCGCCCGTATCGGCAAGCGGATGGACGCCATAGCGGCCAAGGCCGGCTATCCCAGCCGCGCGGCCTATATCGCGCATCTGCGCACCGACCCCAGCTATTATGCGAAAACGCCGGAGGAATTGCTGCGCGTCGCGGCGCGGCAGGCCAAGGCGATCGACGGCCTGCTGCCGCGCTATTTCGGCACGCTGCCGCGACTTCCCTATGGCCTGAAAGCTATCCCGGCGGCCGAGGCGGAGGGAACGACGACGGCCTATTATATGCCCGGCGCGCCGGAAAGCGGGATATCCGGCACCTATTTCGTCAATAGCTCCAAGCTCGACCAGCGGCCTTATTGGGAGTTGCCCGCGCTGACCGCGCATGAAGCGGTGCCGGGCCACCATAACCAGATCGCGCTGCAACAGGAATTGCCGCTGCCGCCGTTCCGCAAATATCTGGCGGGGTTCACCGCCTATGTTGAGGGCTGGGCGCTCTATACCGAATATCTGGGGGAGGAGATGGGGCTGTACGACACGCCCGAAAAGATGATGGGGCGGCTGTCCTACGAAATGTGGCGCGCCTGCCGACTGGTGGTGGACACCGGCATCCATGCCAAGGGATGGGACAAGGGCAGGGCGGTCGCCTTCATGAAGACCAACAGCGCGCTGTCCGACGCGAATATCGATGCGGAAGTGAACCGCTATATCAGCTGGCCGGGTCAGGCGCTGGGCTATAAGCTGGGGGAGATCAAGATCCGGGCGTTGCGCGCAAAGGCGGAGGCGACGCTGGGGCCGAAATTCGACCTGCGCCGATTCCATGACGCGGTGCTGGCGCAGGGAGCCGTACCGCTGACCGTGCTGGACAGCCAGATGGACAGTTGGATCGCGGCGGAGAAGGCCAAGGGATAGCCATCATCCTTAAGTCCATTCTTTACTCAGAGTAATAGCAAAAGTCGCAGTTTCCGGCCGATTGGTATAGATGGCGGCATCATTTTGCTGCGCCGCCGCGACTTGCCAATGCGCGTCTCTTGCCGTACCGGAACCGCGTCAGCTCCCAGACCGGGCATAAAGATCGGCAAGTGGCGCTGCGCGTCGAGTCCGTACACTTTATGACGTTGGGAACGAGATGAGCATTTACCTGGATTATCTGGCCGAAATCGACAGCCGAAAGACTCAGGGACTCGCGCCCAAGCCGATCGACGATGGTGCACTGGTCGCTGAGATCATCACCCTGATCCGGGATGCGGGCAGCGAACATCGCGCCGACGCGCTGAAATTCTTCATCTACAACACGCTGCCCGGCACCACGAGCGCTGCGGCGGTCAAGGCGGCGTTCCTGAAGCAGATCATCCAGGGTCAGGCGATCGTCCCGGAAATCACGGTGGCCTTCGCGTTCGAACTGCTCAGCCACATGAAGGGCGGCCCTTCGATCGCCGTGCTGCTGGACATCGCGCTGGGCGATGACGCCAAGCTTGCAGGTCAGGCCGGCGACGTCCTCAAGACCCAGTTCTTCCTCTACGATGCCGACATGTTCCGCCTGCGTGACGCCCATGCGGCGGGTAACGCCGTGGCGACGGGCGTGCTGGAAAGCTACGCCAGGGCGGAGTTCTTCACCAAGCTGCCGGAGGTCGAGGACGAGATCGAGGTCGTCACCTATATTGCGGGCGAAGGCGATATTTCCACCGACCTCCTCTCGCCGGGCAACCAGGCGCATTCGCGCTCCGACCGCGAACTGCACGGCCTGTGCATGATGACGCCGCAGGCGCAGCAGGAAATCGTGGCGTTGAAGGCGCAGCACCCGGACAAGCGCGTGATGCTGATCGCAGAAAAGGGCACGATGGGCGTAGGTTCGTCGCGCATGTCGGGCGTCAACAATGTGGCGCTGTGGACCGGCAAACAGTCCAGCCCCTATGTGCCCTTCGTCAACTACGCCCCGGTCGTCGGCGGCACCAACGGCATTTCGCCGATCTTCGCGACCACCGTGGACGTGACCGGCGGCATCGGCATCAACCTGAAAAACTGGGTCAAGATGACCGGCCCGGATGGCAAGCCGATCCTGAACAATGACGGCAATCCGGTGCTGGAGGAGAAATTCTCGGTCGCGACCGGCACCGTGCTCAAGATCGACGTGAAGAACAAGAAGCTGACGGACGAGGCCGGCAACGAACTGGTCGATGTCGCCGCCGCCTTCACGCCGCAGAAGATGGAATTCATGAAGGCGGGCAGCAGCTACGCCATCGTGTTCGGCAAGAAGCTCCAGACGTTCGCCGCCGAAACGCTGGGCGTGGAAGCGCCGCTGGTGTTCGCGCCGAACAAGGAAATCACGGTCGAGGGTCAGGGCCTGACCGCCGTAGAGAAGATTTTCAACCGCAACGCCGTCGGCGTGACGCCCGGCAAGGTGCTGCACGCGGGGTCGGACGTGCGCGTGAAGGTGAACATCGTGGGGTCGCAGGACACGACCGGCCTGATGACCGCGCAGGAACTGGAAGCGATGGCGGCGACCGTCATTTCGCCGCTGGTCGATGGCGCCTATCAGTCGGGCTGTCATACGGCATCGGTGTGGGACAAGAAGGCGCAGGCCAACATCCCCAAGCTGATGTCCTTCATGAACAATTTTGGCCTCATCACCGCGCGCGACCCCAAGGGCGTCTATCATGCGATGACGGACGTGATCCACAAGGTCCTGAACGACATCACCGTGGACGATTGGGCGATCATCATCGGCGGCGACAGCCACACCCGCATGTCGAAGGGCGTGGCGTTCGGCGCGGACTCCGGCACGGTTGCATTGGCGCTGGCCACGGGCGAGGCGACCATGCCGATCCCGCAATCGGTGAAAGTCACGTTCAAGGGCAAGATGCAGCCCTATATGGATTTCCGTGACGTCGTCCACGCGACCCAGGCGCAGATGCTGGCGCAGTCCGGCGGCGAAAATGTGTTCCAGGGCCGCATCATCGAAGTGCATATCGGCACGCTGCTGGCGGATCAGGCCTTCACCTTCACCGACTGGACGGCCGAGATGAAGGCCAAGGCGTCGATCTGCATTTCGGAAGACGCAACGCTGATCGAGTCGCTGGAAATCGCCAAGTCGCGCATCCAGATCATGATCGACAAGGGCATGGAAAATGCCGCCGGCACGTTGCGCGGCCTGATCGCCCTGGCGGACAAGCGCATCGCGGAAATCCGTTCGGGCGAAAAGCCCGCGCTGACGCCGGACGCCAACGCCAAATATTTCGCCGAAATCGTGGTCGATCTCGACCTGATCGACGAGCCGATGATCGCCGACCCGGACGTCAACAATGCCGACGTGTCCAAGCGCTACACCCACGACACCATCCGGCCTGTTTCCTACTATGGCGGCACAAAGAAAGTCGATCTGGGCTTCATCGGGTCGTGCATGGTGCACAAGGGCGACATGAAGATACTAGCCCAGATGCTCAAGAATATCGAGGCGAGCGAAGGCAAGGTCGAGTTCAAGGCGCCGCTGGTCGTCGCCCCGCCGACCTATAATATCGTCGACGAGCTGAAGGCCGAGGGCGATTGGGACGTGCTGAAGAAATATGCCGGGTTCGAGTTTGACGACGTGGCGCCCAAGAATGTGGCCCGCACCAGTTACGAGAATATGCTGTATCTGGAGCGTCCCGGCTGCAACCTGTGCATGGGCAATCAGGAAAAGGCCGCCAAGGGGGACACCGTCCTCGCCACCTCGACCCGCTTGTTCCAGGGCCGTGTCGTGGAGGATACGGACGAGAAGAAGGGGGAATCGCTGCTGGCGTCGACCCCGGTCGTGGTGCTGTCGACCATACTGGGCCGCACGCCCAATATGGACGAATATAAGAGCGCGGTCGTCGGCATCGACCTGACCAAGTTCGCGCCGTCTGTGGCGCACTGATCCAGGGGACTATTGTCCTTTTGTAAATAATGCCGTCGCCGCGTTCGTCCCATTGGGAAACGCGGCGGCGGCATTGCCGTTTATGGCAGTTCTTAGAACGTAAGACCGGATTCGTTCGAAACGAACGGAGAGGGGTTGAATGGGTATGGTCGGTCTGACCCAGCCTCAGGACCTGCCGCCCATCCACCCGCGATGTTGCGATGCGGCGAGCGGCAGCGGCGTTTCGCACCGCGCGCATTCCGCCACCACCCGGCCCACGATCCACTGGTTGCCGCCGCAGTCGGGGCAGAGGATTGCCCGTCCCTCACGATATTGCGGATTGATAGCAGATATCCTGGTTTCGACGGGCGAAAGATGTGCTTCCATGACTGTTTCCCCTTTCTGCGCCACCAACGCTTCAATGTGCGAAACATATCCCTACATAAGGGGTTCAGTCTGTGTGCCATTTGACTTGAACCCGGCAAATGTTATGGCGCTGCAGCATCGGGACATACCGGCTTCGACCATGGGTTGGGGCGCATCCCTGCCACCTTGCCGTGCGGTTTATGATCGCCGTTCTGCGAGCTTCTGGTGGAAACGCGCCATCCTCTGGCCGAGGCCATGCGAGGAGACGCACATCTTATGACCGCCATCGGACAGGACACTCTGGGCACGCGCGACATGTTGAACGTGGGCGGCACGGACATTGCCTATTATTCGTTGAAGAAGGCCGCGGCGAAGCTGGGCGACGTGTCGCATTTGCCCTTTTCGATGAAGGTGCTTCTGGAAAATCTGCTCCGTTTTGAAGATGGCGTGACGGTGACGGTGGAAGACATCCAGGCGATCGTCGATTGGCAGCAGGACCGGGGCAAGGCGCAGCGCGAAATCCAGTATCGTCCCGCGCGCGTGCTGTTGCAGGATTTCACCGGCGTGCCCTGCGTGGTCGATCTGGCCGCGATGCGCGACGCGATGAACGCGCTGGGCGCCGACGCGACCAAGATCAACCCGCAGGTGCCCGTCCACCTTGTCATCGACCACAGCGTCATGGTCGACGAGTTCGGCACGCCCAAGGCGTTCGAACAGAATGTGGAAATCGAATATCAGCGTAATATGGAACGCTACGACTTCCTGAAATGGGGCAGCAAGTCCCTGGCCAATTTCTACGCCGTGCCGCCGGGCACCGGCATCTGCCATCAGGTCAATCTGGAGAATATCGCGCAGGCGGTGTGGTCATCGGTGGATACGGACGGGACCACCGTCGCCTATCCCGACACCTGCGTGGGCACCGACAGCCATACCACGATGGTCAACGGCCTGGGCGTGCTGGGTTGGGGCGTGGGCGGGATCGAGGCGGAAGCGGCGATGCTGGGCCAGCCGGTTTCCATGTTGATCCCCGAAGTCGTCGGCTTCAAGTTCACCGGCAATCTGACGGAAGGCGTCACCGCGACCGACCTCGTGCTGACCTGCACCCAGATGCTGCGCGCGCGCGGCGTGGTGGGGCGCTTCGTCGAATATTTCGGTCCCGGTCTCGCCACCCTGTCGCTGGCCGACCGTGCGACGCTGGCCAATATGGCGCCCGAATATGGCGCAACCTGCGGCTTCTTCGGCATCGATGACAAGACGCTGGACTATATGCGCCTGACGGGCCGCACCGACGACAATATCGCGCTGGTCGAAGCCTATGCCAAGGAACAGGGCTTCTGGATCGACCCCGCGATCGAGCCGGTCTTCACCGACACGCTGGAACTGGACCTGTCCACCGTCGTCCCCAGCCTGGCCGGTCCCAAGCGCCCGCAGGACCGCGTCGCCCTGCCGGACGTCGATGACGTGTTCAACGCGGATCTGGTCAATACCTACAAGAAGGCGCAGCAGCGCGTGACCGTAGCGGGCGAGGATTTCGACATTGGCGACGGCGACGTCACCATCGCCGCGATCACCAGTTGCACCAACACGTCGAACCCCAGCGTCATGGTCGCGGCCGGCCTGGTCGCCAAGAAGGCGAACGAACTGGGCCTCAAGCCCAAGCCCTGGGTCAAGACGTCGCTGGCGCCCGGCAGCCAGGTCGTCACCGACTATTTCAACAAGGCGGGGCTTCAGGAACATCTGGACGCGATCGGCTTCAACCTGGTCGGCTATGGCTGCACCACCTGCATCGGCAACTCCGGCCCGCTGGCGCCCGCGATCAGCGCGGCGATTAACGACAATGGCCTGGTCGCCGCCGCCGTCATTTCCGGAAACCGCAACTTCGAAGGCCGTGTGTCGCCTGACGTGCGCGCGAACTTCCTGGCCAGCCCGCCGCTGGTCGTCGCCTATGCGCTCAAAGGCACGGTGATCGAAGACTTCATCACCACGCCGATCGGCGTCAGCACGACGGGTGACGACGTCTATCTCAAAGATATCTGGCCGACCAATGACGAAGTCGCCACGACCATGGCCGGGTGCATGGATCGCGCCATGTTTCAGGCGCGCTACGCCAATGTCTATAAGGGCGACGCGCATTGGCAGGCGATCGACGTGACGGGGTCGGACACCTACAGCTGGCGTGCGGGTTCCACCTATGTCGCCAACCCACCCTATTTCGAGGGGCTGAGCATGACCCCGGCGCCGGTCACCGACATCATCGAGGCCAGGCCGCTGGCGATCTTCGGCGATTCGATCACGACCGACCATATTTCGCCGGCCGGGTCGATCAAGGCGTCCTCGCCCGCGGGCCAATGGCTGAGCGAGCATCAGGTCGCGCAGGCCGACTATAACAGCTATGGTTCGCGTCGTGGCCATCATGAAGTGATGATGCGCGGCACCTTCGCCAATATCCGCATCAAGAATCTGATGCTGGACGGGGTGGAAGGCGGTATGACCCGCTATGACGGCGAAACCATGCCGATCTATGACTCGGCCATGAAGCACAAGGCCGACGGCACGCCGCTGGTGGTGATCGGCGGCAAGGAATATGGCACGGGATCGTCGCGCGACTGGGCGGCCAAGGGCACCAACCTGCTGGGCGTCCGATCGGTCATCGTCGAGAGTTTCGAGCGTATTCACCGCTCCAACCTGGTCGGCATGGGCGTGCTGCCGCTCCAGTTCAAGGATGGCGAGAGCAAGGACACGCATGGTTTTACCGGCGACGAGACATTCACGATCCAGAATGTCGCGGGTTTGAAGCCCCGGCAGGATGTGGACGTGATCGTGAAGCGGGCCGACGGATCGACCTTCACCTTCACGGCGCTGTGCCGGATCGACACGATCAACGAGCTGGAATATTTCCTGAACGGCGGCATCCTGCAATATGTGCTGCGCAAGCTGGCGGCTTGATCGGTTGCGCCGATGACCTGAACAAAGGGTATTCTCTGGAGGGAAAAGCCCTTTGTTCATGCGTTCAGGGTAAAAGCGCCGCCGGCACCCGACCAATCATAATTTTGTCATGACCGTCTGAAAGCCATCAGGCTGACCCGAAGGAGATGGCGCGTGAAGATGAGCATCGCAATTGTCATGTTGCTGGCGGGGACGAACGTGCAGGCGCAGGAGGCCGATGCGCCGGCGGCGAGGGATTTCGGCGCATATGGCCGTGACGCCGCCGAAGATAGCATGATCGATTTTGCGCGGTGCGTGGTGCGCGGGTCGCCGCGGACGGCGGCGGATGCACTGGCGACGCGCCCAGGAACGCGGGAAGAAACAGCCCGTTTCAACGCTATCGCTAAAAGTCGTAAGGGATGTCTGAGGCACGGAAAGCTGCGCATGAAGGGCAATTGGATGCGCGGCGCGTTGGCCGAACAGCTTTATCTTAACCGCTTTGCAACGCCGCCAGTGGAACCCGCCCGCCCGGACGCGCCTGCGCCTGTCGTGGCGGAAGGGACCAGCGCCTATCAAGCCTATGCGGATTGCGCCGTCGCGCGCAACGCGCCGGCGATCGATACGCTGATGCGCAGCAAGGCGGGAAGCGGGGAGGAACGCCTTGCTTATGGTCAGGCTATGCCGGCGCTTTCTTCCTGCCTGGCGGGGGGAGAAAATACCCGCTTAAAAATAGATCGCGCCGTGTTGCGCGGCTATCTGGCGGAAGCATTGCTTGATTTTCGCAAAAGGCCGCCGGGCTAATTAAGTGAAGCCAAGTCGCCACTGACGCGGATTGCCGCCCGACCGACCAAAGCTCGTCCGATGCGCCGATGAAAGCATTTACTGCGTCTATGGGCGCATCGACGGCGGACGGCTCCCCGTCGGAGCACGGATTCGGCGAACTGATTGGTTAAATCACGGCTGCTGCGCGCGGCCAAGCCGATAGCCGCAATTTTCCACGCCCAAGAAAGGCTGGGCTGGCGTCGCGCGCCGATGCTGGTTAGCACAAGGGATAATGAAAAGAGCATTGATCGTCCGACACGTGCCGCGCGAAGGCGCCGCAGGCTATTTGCAGCCGATCGAGGCGGCCGGCTATCATATCGACCGGATCGATGTCGCCAGCCCCGATTTCGCGGGCGTGGACCTGTGCGATCCCGACTTGCTGATCATGATGGGCGGGCCGATGGGCGTGTATGAAACGGACATCCACCCCTGGATATCGACGCAGATCGAGAAGCTGGCGTCGCGGCTGGCGGCCGATCGGCCGACGCTGGGCGTGTGTCTGGGCAGTCAGATGATTGCGGCGGCGCTGGGCGCGCCTGTTTATCCCGGCGGGCATATGGAATTGGGCTTTGCGCCGGTCAGCGTGAACGGGGCGGGCATGGCGTCGCCGCTGCGCCATTTGATCGATGTGCCGGTGTTGCATTGGCACAGCGACACGTTCGATCTGCCCGACAATGTCGATTTGCTGGCATCAACGCCCAAATATGCGCATCAGGCGTTCCGGCGCGGGTCCAATCTGCTGGCGCTGCAATTTCATGCGGAGATGGGCGAAGACCCGCGGTTCGAGGATTGGCTGACCCATTTTTGGGCCGACTTGGACGTGGCGCAGCAATGCGGTATCGCGTTGCGGGAGGATCACGACCTGCATGGCCCGATCGCGGTAGCCGCGGGCAGGGCAATGATCGGCGAATGGCTGGCGGGAACGAGACTTTAGTTGCGGCTTGATCTTGCCGCGGCCTTTCTATTAACTCCTACAAATGAAGAGGATGACAGTGGAAACGAGCCGCCGCGATCTGTTCGCGGCCGGCATGGCGGGGATGGCGGCGGTTAGCGTCGCGCGGGCGGCGAATGCTGCCGAGCCGGGCAAGGCGGTGCTGGCGCCCCGGCCGCCGATGGGATGGAATAGCTGGAACAGCTTCGCCACGACTATCACCGAGCGCCAAGCGCGCGAGACGGCCGCCATCATGGCGGAAAAGCTGCTGCCGTTCGGCTATGATATCTTCACCGTCGATATCCAATGGTATGAGCCGGAAGCGTCGAGCTATACTTATAATGCCGCGCCCAAGCCGGCGATGGACGCTTATGGCCGGATGATCCCGGCGCCAAATCGGTTTCCGTCGAGCGCGGGCGGCAAGGGCTTTGCGCCGCTGGCCAAGGCGGTCCATGCGCTTGGCCTAAAGTTCGGCATCCATGTGATGCGGGGCATCCCGCGGGCGGCGGTGGACGCGAACCTGCCGATTCTGGGGACGCGCTATCGCGCGAGGGATGTGGCCGACATAGCAAGCATCTGTTCCTGGAACCCCGATATGTATGGCGTCGACATGACGCGGCCGGGCGCGCAGGCCTATTATGACAGTATCTTTCGCCTCTATGCCGACTGGGGCGTGGATTTCGTCAAGATGGACGATATGAGCCGGCCCTATGACGCCCATGCGCCGGAGATCGAAGCGGCGCACAAGGCGATCATGGCGACGGGGTGGCCGATCATGTTGAGCCTGTCGCCAGGTGAAACGCCGGTGATCCGCGGCGATCATGTCCGCAAATATGCGCAGATGTGGCGCATCTCCGACGATTTCTGGGATGATTGGGCGATGCTGGAGGCGCAGTTCACACGGCTGGAGAATTGGACGCCCTGGCGCGGGCCGGGGTCATGGCCCGACGCCGACATGCTACCGCTGGGGCGGCTGGCGCTGGGGGAGCGGGATACGCGCTTCACCCCCGATGAGCAGCAGACGTTGATGACGCTATGGGCGATCGCGCGGTCGCCGCTCATCATGGGGGGCGATTTGCGGCATCTGGATGCGCCGACGCTGGCGCTGCTGACTAATGAAGAGGTGCTGGCGGTCAATCAGGCAAGCGAAGGCAATTGCCCGCATTTCGTGGCGGATGGCGTGCGCGTCTGGTCGGCGATCGCGCAGGGTGGCAAGGGCCGCTATGTCGCACTGTTCAATACCGGCGACAAGGCGCGCGAGGTCGGGATCGGGCTGCGCGATCTGGGAATTAGCGGGCCGGTCGCGGTGCGCGATTTGTGGGCGGGCAAGGCGCTGGCGCAGCAGAGGGAGCGGGTAAGCGCGATGCTGCCGCCGCACGGGGCGGGGCTCTATCGGTTGAGTTAATGACCTACTTTCGTTGTTTTACTTGCGCGCCGAGGCGCTTTTGTCGCGGATGGTCTTGAACTCAGAACCGGCCTTCCATTCCGGCCAGCGGGTCGAGTTCGCCAGGTCACGACCGATGTCGCGCATCAGGTCGATATCCTGCGCCGCCCCCTCCATTCGCCAGTCCGGCCCCCAGGCGTCACAGGCCTGGTGATAGCATGTGCCGGTATAGGCGTCGATCCAGGCCTGGCCCGCGGGGCGGCCGCCCTCGACCAGGTCGGATGCGCCCGCCAGGCCCATCATCAGCAGGACAGGCACGCCACGCTTGGCCATGGAGAAATGGTCGGCGCGGTAGAAAAGGCCGCGTTCGGGCAGGCTTTCCTGTGTGATGACGCGGCCCTGCTTTGCCGCGAACGTCGCCAGATCGTCTTCCAGGCTGTTCTGGCCCTTGCCGATCAGGATCACATCCTTCGCCTTGCCGGCGGTCTGGAGCACGTCGATGGTGAGGTTGGCGACGGTCTTGTCGATCGGATAGACGGGGTTCTGGGCATAATGTTCGGATCCCAGCAGCCCGCGTTCCTCGGCGGTCCAGGCGGCGAAGACGACCGAGCGGTCGGGTGCAGGCGCCGCCTTGAACGCGCGGGCGATTTCGAACAGGCCGGCCATGCCGAGCGCGTCGTCATTGGCTCCAGCACGATAGATGCGGCCCTGCGCGTCCGGCGCGCCCTCGCCATAGGCGTCCCAATGGGCGCCGTACATGACGGTTTCGTCAGGGCGTTTGGCGCCGGGGATGCGGGCGAGGACGTTCGCGCTCTGCACCACTTCCTGGGTCACCGGGAAGGCGGCGGAGAAGGTCGCGCCCTTCAACGCGACCGGCTTGAATTTGGCCGATCGCGCCTGTTTGCGCAGCGCGGCGAGATCGAGGCCTGCGCCGGCGAACAGCTTGCTCGCGGCCTCGCCCTCGACCCAGCCTTGCACCTGGAGGCTGGTCAGCTTGTCGGGCGCGCGGACCAGATCGTAATTCTCGCCAGCCGGGCTGGTGACGACGTTCCAGCCATAGCCCGCACCCGGCGTGTCATGGACGATCAGCGCGCCGACCGCGCCGTGGCGGGCGGCTTCTTCGAATTTGTAGGTCCAGCGGCCATAATAGGTCATCGTCTTGCCGCCGAACTTGCCGAACGGGTCTTCGCTCTTGGCCGCCTCGAAATCCGGGTCGTTGATGAGGAAGACGGCAATCTTGCCCTTCAGGTCCAGGCCCTTGAAATCGTCCCAGCCGCGTTCGGGGGCGGAGACGCCATAGCCCACGAACACCAAGGGCGCCTTGGCGATCGCGACATTGTCCTTGGGTTGCAGGGTGGAGAGATAGATCTGCTTGCCGAAGCTCCAGGGCGTGGACGCGCCATTTTGCGCGATCGACAGCGTTTCCGCCTGGCCGAGGCGGGTGTGGAGCAACGGTACAGTCTGCACCCACTGGCCGTCCGGGCCGCCGGGCTCCAGACCCAATTGTTCAAAGCGGGCGACGATATAGCCGATCGTCCGTTCCTCCCCCACGGTGCCGGGCGCACGGCCCTGGAACAGGTCGGACGCCAGCGTGCGAACCGATCGTTCCAACTGCTTGGGGTCGGTCTGGGCGTGGAGGGGCAGGGCGGCGGTCAGGCCGAGGGCCAAAGCGAGGATGCGTGTCATCATCCCGCCGGTCTAAACCGCTGCGACGATGGGCGAAAGGGCGTTCAGAACTCGATTTCGAGTTCGGCCATCTCTTCCGGTTCGTTGCGCGCATCCTCGAT
This sequence comes from Sphingobium sp. AntQ-1, assembly GCF_028538045.1. Lineage (NCBI taxonomy): Bacteria > Pseudomonadati > Pseudomonadota > Alphaproteobacteria > Sphingomonadales > Sphingobiaceae > Sphingobium > Sphingobium sp. AntQ-1. The sequence continues at coordinate 830,314 of NZ_CP117158.1, read as the reverse complement.
CCATTCGCGCATCAGCGGCCAACTGTTGATCGTCTGGCAATAGGCGGCGGATGTGGCGGACAGCGGGACGGCATAGGTCAGGAAGCGCTGGGCCACCGGCGCGAACATGGCGTCGGCGACGGTCGGCTCCTCGCCGAACAGCCAGGGACCGCCGTAGCTGCCCAGACATTCGGCCCAGATCGTTTCAATCCGGTCGATATCGGGCTTGGCCCCGGAAAAGATTGGGAAGCGCGCGTGGCGCACCTTCAAATTCATCGGCAGGGCGGAACGCAGATTGGCGAAGCCCGAATGGATTTCCCCCGACACCGACCGGCAATGAGCGCGGGCGATGCGATCGGCCGGATACATGCCGACATTGGGATAGAGTTCGTGCAGATATTCCGCGATCGCCAGCGTGTCCCACACGCTGGCGTTCTCATGCGTCAGGCGGGGCACCAGCACCGAAGGAGACAGGAGCAGCAGTTCGGCGCGATTTTCGGGATCATCGAGCGCGATCGTCTTTTCCACCACCCGCAACCCCGCGAGTCGGCACAAGAGCCAGCCGCGTAACGACCAGGAGGAATAATTCTTGCTGGAAAGAGTGAGTTCCGCGATCGCCATGGCATACCCTCCTGCTTACGGTCAGCCTCACATTTATGATGATGCGGCGCAACATAAAAAGCATGTATAGCGTTTCATCGAAATACCGATTCGGTTCGCGCACACAGGACAAGGCTCAACCTTCATCATGCGTATGCTTTACAGTGGTTATCAGGCCTGGAACGACATGCTGGCGCCAGCGCGTTTCGGGGCGCAGATCGCACTTGGTGTTCGCGACAAATTGGGGCCGATGGCGGATTGGGCGATGCCGCGCCGTATGTTTGCGCTGATGGACGTGTTCCAGGGCGCGAAGCTGACGCACAAGCGTCCCGCCTATGACATTCACACCGTCACCAGCGGCAATGCGGAAGTGTCGGTGCGCGAGGAAATCACGCTCGACCTGCCGTTTGGCGACCTGTTGCACTTCGTCAAGGATGATGTGGAGGCGGCGCAACCCAAGGTGCTGGTCGTGGCGCCGATGTCGGGCCATTTTTCGACCTTGCTGCGCAGCACGGTCGCAACATTGCTGCGCGACCATGACGTGTACATCACCGACTGGAAGAATGCGCGCGACGTGCCGCTGGAAGCCGGACGTTTTGGCTTCGATGACTATGTCGACTATGTGATCCGCTTCTTCCAGCAGATCGGCCCCGGCGCGCATATGGTGTCGGTGTGCCAGCCCTGCGTGCCGGCGCTGGCCGCCGTGGCGCTGATGTCGGAGGACAAGGACCAGGCGACGCCGCGATCGATGACGCTGATGGGCGGGCCGATCGATCCCAATGCGGCGCCGACCGTCGTCAACGACCTGGCCAATGAAAAGCCGATCGAATGGTTTGAGGAGAATCTGATCTCCGTCGTGCCGTTCCGCTATGCCGGGCGCGGGCGGGAGGTCTATCCGGGCTTCCTGCAACTGTCGGCCTTCATGTCCATGAACATGGAGCGGCATGGATCGCAGCATCGCGAACTGTACCAGCTGCTGGCCGACGGCAAGACGGTCGAGGCGGACAGGATCAAGACTTTCTACGAGGAATATTTCGCGGTCCTGGACATGACCAAGGAATTCTACCTGGAAACAGTCGACCAGGTGTTCCAGCGGACCTTGCTGTCGAAGGGCGCGTTGACCGTGCATGGGCGCCCGGTCAATCCCGGCGCGATCCGCCATACCGCGTTGCTGACGGTAGAGGGCGAGAAGGACGATGTGTGCGCCGTGGGCCAGACATCCGCCGCCCATGGCCTGTGCACCGGCCTGCGCCCGCATTTGAAGCGCCACCATCTCCAGCCCGGCGTGGGCCATTATGGCGTATTTTCAGGCAGCAAATGGGAAAAGCAGGTCTATCCGCAGGTGCGGAACATGATTTTGGCGATGAACTGACGACGGGTCGTCGCCGGGATCGTTCAAGCGGACAAGGGGGGTGACGGCGATGATGCTGCGTTCCGCGCGATGGTCCGCCGCCTGGCCCATGGCCGCCCCCCTTTAACCCTCCGGCCGGGTCCAGATCCAACTGCCGCCGATCAGCGCGGCGACGACGGGGATGAGGAACCAGGGGAAGGGGGAAAAGATCAGCGCCAGCGCAACGCTGAAGGCGAAGGCGGCCAGCGCCGCCTTCTTGCCCCGGCGGCTGATCGCGCCGCGTTCCCGCCAGCGGCGGATATGCGGGCCGAAATGCCTGTGGTCGAGCAATTTCGCCTCCAGTCGCGGGCTGGACCGGGCGAAGCAGAAGGCCGAGAGGATCATGAAAGGAACGGTCGGCAACAGCGGCAGGAAGGCGCCGATCGTGCCGAGGCCGATCGAGAGAAACCCTGCGATGAGGTAAAGATGGCGCCGCATGATGCTCCAATCGGGGCGGAGGCTATGAGCGCGCCTGCGCTGCTATTGCTTCGCAGCTGCGCGGTGAGATGGCAAGATGGATGAGGAATGGAATGGTTGGGAACGTCTCAGCTTTCGCATTTTTACTGGTCGCTGCACGGGCAGCGCCGCAGCGTATCTCGCCGTCGATTGAAATAATGCTGTCAGTTATGACCGACAAGGGGGGGCTTGCCATTCTCCTGCCGCTTGCGGGAGGGAGAGCAGTCCGCTTCTGGTGGTTTCAATACAGGCGGCTTTCCGCACCGGCCCCTTCCAATGTAGGATTTCTTCTGATCTATCCTGTCGGATGGAGCCAATCGTTCAGCCATTCCCTCTCCTTGCCACCCCACCCCGTCGAACGAACCGTTGCATCGCCGCTGCGCTGGTGGTGCGTTCCCGCCGCGTGGGTGTCGCGTCATCGTCGCCTGGGTGCCGGTTCGCCATGACCTCAGTGTCACACCGCTGCGACCCTGGCGTGACCGCGACGTTACTTCGCAGGAGCGTCCCGGTGGCTTCGCATACATTATCGCCCCGCAAAGCCCGACAATGGTGTGAACTTCGGCCCGTCGCTTGCCGAACGCCCCGCCACAGCGCCGCTTCCACGCCCCCAAGCAAATCCTTCGCTTGCACCCCGGCGCTCGCCGCCTATCTCTGTCGCCCACCCGAATCGCAGTTGAAAGCCTGATATGACCGCCACCCACAGCACCCGCATGTTGATCCTCGGTTCCGGCCCCGCGGGCCTGTCCGCCGCCATTTACGGCGCGCGCGCGGGCCTGGCGCCGATCGTGGTGCAGGGGATGCAGCCCGGCGGGCAATTGACCATCACCACCGACGTCGAAAATTACCCCGGCTTCAAGGATGTGATCCAGGGACCGTGGCTGATGGAGCAGATGCAGGCGCAGGCCGAGCATGTCGGCGCGCAGATGATGTACGACCAGATTGTCGACGTCGATCTGTCCGAACGCCCCTTCCGCCTGCGCGGCGATGGCGGCACCCTCTATGTCGCCGACACGCTGGTCATCTGCACCGGCGCGCAGGCCAAATGGCTCGGCGTGGAGGGCGAGGAGCATTTGCAGGGCAAGGGCGTGTCGGCCTGCGCCACCTGTGACGGCTTCTTCTATCGCGGCAAGAAGGTGGTTGTGATCGGCGGCGGCAACACCGCGGTCGAAGAAGCGCTCTACCTCACCAATCACAGCCATGACGTCACCTTGATCCACCGTCGCGATTCGCTGCGCGCGGAAAAGATCCTGCAACAGCGGCTGCACGCCCATCCGAACATCAAGGTGCTGTGGAACAAGGCTGTCGATCGCTTCGTCGGCGGCGGGACGCCCGAAGGTCTGATCGGCGTCGATCTGATTGACACGGTGACCGGCGAAAAGTCGCATGAGCCGACCGATGGCGGTTTCGTCGCGATCGGCCATCATCCCGCTACCGAATTGTTCACCGGCAAGCTGCCGACCGACGAGGGCTATTTGCTGGTGGAAAAGGGCACGACTCGCACGGCGATTCCGGGCGTGTTCGCGGCGGGCGACGTCACCGACAAAATCTATCGCCAGGCCGTGACCGCGGCGGGCATGGGCTGCATGGCCGCGCTCGACGTCGAGAAATTCCTGGCGGAACAGGATTTCGAGGAACTGGTGGAGGCGTAAGCCTCCGCCGCAGGCGGGACGGTGTGGGCTAGGCCAGCTTGCCCTGCGCAAAGGCGACGAGCGACCCGAATGTCTCGAACGTGTCGCCGTCGATATCGTCATCCTCTATCAGGATGTCGAAGCGGTCCTCGATCTCGGTCAGCAGGCCCGCGACCGCCATCGAATCCAGTTCCGGCAGCGCGCCGAACAGGGGGGTGTCCGCGTCGAAGCTATCGACCTGGGTTTGCGGCAGGCTGAGCACGTCGCGCAGCAGCGCCCGCATCAGGCTGTCCACATCGAGAGTCCGGTCGACCGGCTGAGAATTTTGCGCCCGCATGATGCGCGCTAAATAGGGGCTTAAAGACTAACCGACAAGCGCGGAAATGGCGGTCCTTGCCGCAGGCAGCCAGGCAGAGGCGAAACGCGCGTTGAAGGCGTCGATCCGGTGGAGCGGAACGCGCCTGTCCATCCAGTCGGTCTTGTAGCCATTGTCGCCGGTGCCATAGTCGATCATGCGCACGCGATCATGGTCGATCGCCTGTCTGAACATCATATGGCTCAACAATGTGCCGGGGGAACCATGGTCATGGGCGCTGTCATGGCTCAACTTGTGGATCAGGGCGATACCATCCTCGACCGTCCAAAGCTGCGCCGCCACCGCGCGCCCGTCCAGGCGCGCGAAACCCAGCCGCAACGTCCCTGCCGCGCTTTCCCGCTCGGCCAGGTCGCGCAGGAAGTCGAGGCCGGGTTCCGCCACCTTCCAGCTGCGGTCATGCACATCGACATAGTCCCGCCACAGACCGTCGGTCAGCCGCGTGGCGATCGACAATGCGAAAGGATCGCCGCGCCCCTTGCGCTTGACCAGATTGCGCAGCCGTCCCGGCCGCGACGCCCAATAATCGGCGAAGCTGCGCCCTTCGACTTGCAACAGGTGGCGGCCCCCCATCGTCCGCCGCACCGCGAACCAGCCGGCGCGCCGCAACGCGGCCAGCAGCGGCGCGGCATCCTCCAGCGGATAAAGATCGATCTGCGCGCTGGTCGCCAGCAAATGCCGGGCCAGGCTTTCGAGCAGCCGCTGCCGGGTCGCAGCATCGGGTTCGCCGATGAAGACGGGCGCCCAGGCAAAGCTGTACCAGTTTGCGAGCGCGCTGGCGCGGCGGGGGGCGGGGGCGAGCAGGAACAGCCAGGCCTGCGCATCGCCCTCCTGCGCTTGCACGATACGGACGGGCTGGTCAGGGAAGCAGCGATCGTGCAGAGCCGCGAACCAGTCGATCCGGTCGAACAGGGCCAATCCAGGCGCGCGGTCGAGCCGGCCGGCCAAAGCCTGCCGCGCTTCATCGAGCATCTGATATTCCCTTGGCGCCAGCAACCGACTATCTCCGCCCCAACCGCGATCCAAAACCAACGTGCGGCATAGGAGAAAAGTCTGGAAATGGAGTTAAGCCCGCCTTTGCCCACGGATAGCCCGATGATCGATCGCGCTCAGGTGCGGCCGATCGACCATCTGCTGCTGCGCGGCGATCCGGCGCGAGCCGCGCTGGACGGCCGTTCAGGCAGCTACAACTATGCCGAACTGGAAGAGACGCTGGGACGACTGGCGGGCTGGCTGGCGGGATTTGGGCTGGAAAAGGGCGCGCGAGTCGCCAGTTGGATCGCCAAGGGGCCGGTCGCCGCTCTGATGCCGCTGGCCGCGCCGCGCGCGGGCCTGGTCCATGTGCCGGTCAACCCGCTGCTCAAACATGCCCAGGTCGCACACATATTGGCCGACAGCGGCGCGCTGCTGCTGATCGGGACCGCGGCGCGACTCGACAGTCTGTCGCCCGATGAAGTCCCGGCCGGTTGCCAACTGCACCGCGAGGATGACGCCGCCTGCGCGATGAGCGGTGGCCAGGCGATCGGCCCGTCTGCGGCAGCGCCCGATGGTCTGGCGACGATCCTCTACACCAGCGGTTCGACCGGACGGCCCAAGGGGGTGATGCTCAGCCACGCCAATCTGTGGCTGGGCGCGTTGGCGGTGGCCGATTATCTCCAACTGACGCAGGCGGATCGTACTGCCTGCGTCCTGCCGTTCAGCTTCGACTATGGCCAAAATCAGTTGCTTTCCACCTGGTATGCCGGCGGCTGCGTCTATCCACTCGACTATCTGACGCCGCGCGACGTGATGAAGCTGGTCGACCGACGCGACATCACGACGCTGGCCGGCGTGCCGCCGCTTTGGGTGCAACTGACCGAACTGGACTGGCCGGAGGCGGTGGCGGCCAAGCTTCGTCGTCTGACCAACAGCGGCGGCGCCCTGACCCGCCCGCTGGTGGCGAAGCTGCGCGCGCTGTTCCCCCAGGCCGACCTCTATCCGATGTACGGTCTGACCGAAGCGTTTCGCTCCACCTATCTGCCGCCCGCCTTGGTGGACAGTCATCCCGCTTCGATGGGCCGGGCCATCCCCTTCGCCGAGATATTGGTGGTCCGCACGGACGGCGGCATCACCAACGATGAAGAGCCGGGCGAACTGGTTCATTGCGGCCCGCTGGTGGCGCAGGGCTATTGGGGCGATCCGGCGCGGACCGCCGAGCGGTTCAAACCCGCGCCCGCGACATCGGTCTATGGCGGGATGGCGGTCTGGTCTGGCGACACGGTGCGCCGGGATGCCGATGGCCTGCTCTATTTTGTCGGCCGCGACGATGCGATGATCAAATCGGCGGGCAACCGGATCAGCCCGACCGAGATAGAGGAGGCCGCCGTCGGCGTGTCCGGCGTCGCCGAAGCGGTGGCGCTGGGGATAAAGGATGAGCGGCTGGGGCAGGCGGTGCGGCTGCTGATCCGCGCGGGTGACGCTGCGGTTGCGCACGCCGTCGCCGCGCATCTCAAGAGCGAACTGCCCAATTTCATGCAGCCCAAGGATATCGTCGTGCGCCCAGATTTCCCCCGTAACCCCAACGGCAAGATCGATCGGGTCGCGCTGGCCAAGGCGCATGGCGCATGAAGCCGATGGGACCGATACCCGCCTGGTTCGCGCAGGAAGAAGGCATGTTGATCGTCGGCGGTTGCGGCGCGGCGAGCCTGGTGGACGAGGCGGGCGACACGCCGCTCTTCGTCTATGACATGGATATCGTCGAAGCGCAGGTCCGTCGCTTTCGCGCCGCCATGCCCGAAGTGCTGCACTTGCATTATGCGATCAAGGCCAACCCCTATGCGCCGCTACTGGCGCGGATGGGAACCCAGGTGGACGGATTCGACATCGCGTCGGGCGGCGAACTGGAGATGGCGCTGGCCGCCGGAATGGCGCCAGATCGGATCAGTTTTGCAGGACCGGGCAAGCGCAACGACGAACTGGAAGCCGCGATCTTCGCGGGCGTGACCATCAATTTGGAGTCGGAGGGGGAGGGCCGCCGCGCGCTGGCCGTGGCGGACAAACTGGGCAAGGCGCCGCGCCTGGCGGTGCGGGTGAACCCGGACTTCGACCTCAAAGGATCGGGGATGCGGATGGGCGGCGGGGCCAAGCCGTTCGGCGTCGATGCCGACCGGGCCGCGGCGCTGGCGCGGGCGATGATCGACGCGGGCGCGGATTGGCGGGGCTGGCATATTTTCGCCGGCAGCCAGAATCTCGATCCGCTGGCGATCATCGAAACCCAGGCGGCGACCATCGCGCTGGCGGCGCGGCTGTCGGACGATGTCGGCGCATCGCCGCCGCTGGTCAATCTGGGCGGGGGCTTTGGCCTTGCCTATTTCCCCGGTGATGAGCGGCTCGATATTCGCCCGATTGGCGTAGCTTTGGACAGCGCGTTGGAGAATTTGCCGGACATTTTGCAGGGCAGCGCCTTCGCGATAGAACTGGGTCGCTGGCTGGTGGGGGAGGCGGGCATATACCTCACCCGTGTGATAGACGTGAAGGTCAGCCAGGGCGAAACCTTCGTCGTGGTCGATGGCGGCCTGCATCACCAACTCGCCGCCAGCGGCAATTTCGGGACGGTCGTGCGGCGCAACTATCCGATCGCGGTCGCCAATCGCTTTGGCGCGGCCCCGGCGACGGAGCCGGTGACGGTGGTGGGGTGCCTGTGCACCCCGATCGACCGGCTGGGCGACAAGGTGGCGCTGCCGCCGGTCAGGGAAGGCGACCTGATAGCCATCTTCCTGGCCGGGGCTTATGGCGCGTCGGCAAGTCCTGCCGCATTTCTTGGCCACCCAAGTCCTCGCGAACTTTTACTTGGCTGATTAGCTTGGGACTTAACTCCTAACGGTATCTTTACCCTTTCCCGGCAAGAAGAGGCCCGAAGCCATGTGCTGACCGGTTGCCTTGCCCTCTTTGGCGGCCGCCGGCGCATGGCCGCACAAAGAGGTGAGATTATGCGTTTTGTGTCGGTTTCCAGGCTTTTGATCGGCGTATCACTACCCGTTATCGCCTTGTCGGGCTGCGCCTCCGCGCCGTCCGGGCCGCAATTGCCGCCCGCATCTTTCGTGTCGACGCAGGAAGGGCCGGGTGAAGAATATATCATCGGCCCGCTTGATGACCTCACCATCTTCGTGTGGCGCAATCCCGAACTGGGCGCAAAGGTGCAGGTGCGTCCAGACGGTCGCATCACCACGCCGCTGATCACGGACATGCCCGCGGTGGGCAAGACGCCCAAGATGCTGTCCGATGATATCAAGCTGGCGCTGACCCAATATATCGAAAATCCGCTGGTGTCGGTGATCGTCAACAATTTCAGTGGCACATTCAGCCAGCAGGTGCGGATCGTGGGCGCGACGGAAAAACCCGCGTCCATCCCCTATCGCGCGAACATGACCCTGCTCGACGCGATGATTTCTGTCGGAGGCCTGTCCGAATATGCGGCGGGCAACCGCGCGCGACTGGTTCGGTTCGACAAGAATACGGGCAAGCAGAAGGAATATCAGGTCCGCCTGGGCGATCTTTTGAAGAAGGGCGACACCAAGGCCAATGTCATGCTGGCGCCCGGCGATGTCATCATCATTCCTGAAAGCATGTTCTGACCATGGCCGGCCTCTACGATGAATTGCTCGTCCTGCTCCATGGCATATGGAGCCGCCGCTGGGTGGCGCTTGGCGTCGCCTGGGGCCTGTGTATGCTGGGATGGCTGGGCGTCGCGCTCATTCCCAACAGCTACCAGTCCAAGGCGCGGGTCTATGTGAACACCCAATCGTTGCTCCAGGACACGGTGGGTATCACGCAGGTCCAGTCGCAGCAGGATCTGGACCGGGTGCGCAGCACGCTGGCCAGCGCCGAAAATCTGGAAAAGGTGGTGCGCGACACCGACCTGTCCCAATCGGTGTCCGGCCCGCGCGACATCGCCGCCAAGATCACCACCCTGCGCGAAAATATCACGGTGATGGCGCAGGCTGACCCCAGCATGATCGACATCAGCGCCATTTCGGCTGATTCGAGCCTGTCCGATGGCGCAAATGCGCGCATCGCGCAGCAGATCGTGCAGAAGTTGATCGACATTTTCCAGGAACAGAATTTGTCGGGCGACCGCAACCAGACCAAGCAGAGCCTGGCCTTCCTGGACCAGCAGATCGCGACGCGCGGCAAGCAGTTGGAAGCGGCCGACCAGCGTCGCGTCGCATTCGCCCAGCGCTATGTCGGGCTGCTGCCCGGTGCGGGATCGATCAGCCAGCGGATGGACGCGGCGCGGATGGAGATCAACAATATCGATTCGCAGCTGGTGCAGGCGCAGAGCGCGCTCAGTGCGATGAACGGCCAGTTGGCCGGCACGCCGGCCACCCTGCCGGGCGTTGGCGCGTCGGGCGGCGCGACGCCGCTGGCGCAGGCGCAGTCCAACCTGGCGGCGATGCGCGCGCGCGGCTGGACCGCCAGCCATCCTGACGTGGTCGCGGCCCAACGGGAGGTTGACGCCCTGCGCAAGTCGGGCGGCGGTAGTGCGAGCGGCGGGGGCGGCACCCCCAATCCGGCCTATGTGTCGATCAAGTCGATGCAGGCCGAACGCGCCGCCACGGTGCAGGCGCTCAGCACGCGCAAGGCGCAGTTGCAGAACGACCTCAACACCATGATGTCGAAACAGGTCGATGAACCCGAAGTCGCGTCCGAGCAGGAAAAGCTCGACAGTGACTATACCGCGCTCAAGACCCAATATGACAAGTTGATGAGCGACCGTGAGGAAATCCGGCTGCGCGGCGAAGTGAAGACCGAAACCGGCGCCGTCCAGTTCCGCGTCATCCAGCCGCCCAGCACCCCGACCGCGCCGTCGGCGCCCAACCGGCCGCTGCTGTTGCTGGGCGTGCTGATCCTGGGCATCGGCGCGGGCATCGGGGTCGCCTTCGCGCTCGGCCAGCTCAAGGGCGCATTCCCGACCGCCGCGCGGCTGGAAAAGGCGCTTGGCCTGCCGGTCGCCGGATCGATCAGCCAGACGGTCGGCGCGGCGCAGGTCGCGGTCGATCGGCAACGCATGAAATGGTTCGCCGGTGCGAGCGGGGGGCTGGTGGCCGTCTGCTTGCTGCTGGTCGTCGTCGAATTCGTCCAGCGCGGTATGGCGTGAAGGAGCCAGGGAACATGAATCAGCACAGCTCCATCAAGGGCCGGGGATCTCTGATCGAGCGGGCCACCGAGATTTACGACTTTAATGCTGCGCTGCGTGGCCGCGCCGCGCCTGCGGTCGATGTGCCCGCTGACCTGCCGCTGGCGCCTGTCGCCGGTCCGACGCCTGCGGCCTTCGTGACCGATGCTCCCGGCGCGCCGACCTTCCGTGCCCCGGCCTGGACCGGGCCGGTGCAGGCGATTGACCGGATCAAGCTGGCGGAGGACGGTTTCCTGCGCCCCGACAGTGCGGTCACGACGATGAGCGAGGAGTTCCGCCTGCTCAAGCGCGACCTGCTGTCGCAACTGCGCAATAACCCGCGCGGCAACCGCATCCTCGTCTGCTCCGCTCATAGCGGGGAGGGCAAGACCTTCTGCGCGATCAACCTGGCGCTCAGCCTGGCGGCGGAGAAGGATCGTGAAATCCTGCTGGTCGACGCCGATTTCGGCAAGCCCGGCATCCCGGCGCAACTGGGGCTGGAGGCCGGCCCCGGCCTGATGGACGCGCTCGCTGACCCGATGGTTGCGATCGAAGATTGCGTGATCCGCACCGACATTCCCTCGCTTGCCGTGCTGCCCGCCGGGCAGCGCAGCAACAACGACACCGAATATCTCGCCTCGGCCCGGACCGAACAACTGCTCAAGCGGCTGACCGATGGCCGGCCCGACCGCATCGTGATCTTCGATTCGCCGCCGCTGCTGGCGGCATCGCCCGCCGCCGTGCTCGCCAGCCATGCCGCCATCGCGCTGCTGGTCGTGCGCGCCGACAAGACGCCCGAAAGCGCGGTGCGCGACGCTGCGGGCCTGTTGAAGGGCGGCGCGCAGGTGCAGCTCTTGCTCAATGCCGTCCGCTTCAACAGTGGCGGCCGCCGTTTCGGCAGCTATTACGCCAAGGGGGAATCCCAGTCATGATCGTTCGGCTCTGGATCGCAGGCGCTTCCTGCGTCGCGCTGGCCGCTGCAATGCCCGCCCATGCCCAATCGTCGCCCGATGACAAGCGCGTCGATGTCGTTCCCTATATCGGGGTCGATCAGGTCGTGATGGGACCGCTCAAGGGCGGCGGCGACGTGCTGACCTACACCAATGTCACCGCGGGCCTGACCGCCGAGGTGCAGAACAGGCGCGTCGAGGCGGCGGTCGATCTGCAATATAATCACAGCTTCGGCTGGAGCAGCCAGGCAGTCGATCAGGATGTGCTGAGCGGTTTTGGTCATGCGACCATCAATGTCGCGCGCGGTTTGGGCATCCAGGCAGGCGGCCTCGCCACGCGGGTCCGCACCGACGGCCTGTCGGGCGCGTCGACGCAACGGGACACTTATACCAGCCAGGTCTGGTCCGGCTATGTCGGGCCGTCCTATACGACGCAGCTTGGCGACTTCAATATTAACGCCGGCTATCGCCTGGGCTATGCGCGGGTCGATGACAGCGTCGGCCAGAACAGCGTTCAGGGACAGGCCGGCGGCTCCTTCGCGGATAGCTGGACCCACAGCCTCAACGGATCGATAGGTTTTTCGCCGGACACGGTGCTGCCGGGCGTCGGCCTGACCGCCAGCGGCGGCTATGACCGCGAGGACGCCAGCCAGCTTGACCAGCGGTTTGAGGACCTGTGGGGCCGGGTCGATGCGACCGTGCCACTCACGCCCACGCTCGCGGCCGTCGGCGGCATCGGCTATGAAAAGATCGAGATCAGCCAGCGCTCGCCCGAACTGGATGCGGCCGGCGTGCCGCTGATCCGCAACGGCCGCTATGTCACCGACAAAAGCTCGCCGCGCGCACTGGTCTATAATTTCGACGACATCATCTGGGACGCGGGCGTCTTGTGGCGGCCCAGCCGTCGCACGACGCTCCAGGCGCGGGTCGGCGAACGCTATGGCGGCATGACCTATCAGGGCAGCTTCCTGTGGCAGGGCCGCGACAGCCATGTGGCCATCATCGTCTTCGACGGGATAGACAGTTTCGGGCGCATGATCACCGCCGACGTGGCGGCCCTGTCGGGCAGCAATTTCGACGTCGCGCGCAATCCGTTCACCGGAGACATCACCGGCTGCGCCTTCTCCACCACGGGCGGTGGCCAGTGCTTCAACGATGCCTTGTCGGGCATCACCGACGCCAATTTCCGCTATCGCGGCGTATCGACGCAATATTCGCTGCGGCGCGGGCCGTGGGGCTGGGGCGTTGGCGCGGGCTATTCGCAGCGCAAGTTCATCACGCCCAACGGCCAGACCGTGTTGATCCGCGGATCGCGGGACGAAAACTGGTATGGCAACGGGTCGGTCAGCTATATGTTCAACGATCGCGACAGCATCGATCTGGTTGGCTACGTTAATTATTTCGACGCCAGCGGCGATCGGCCTGATGTGCTGAACTACGGGTCGTTTGCCAGCTATTACAAGGGGTTGTCTCGCCGCCTGTCCGCCTCCGCCTCGCTTGGCCTGGACGGGGTGCAGGCGGATGATCTGGACACCATCATCAGCGCGATGGGGCAGGTCGGCCTGCGCTACAGCTTCTAACCGGTCGCCTTGGAGACGAAGAGATGTACGATCAATTCTACGGATTGCAGGGCCGTCCGTTCCAGCTGACGCCGGACCCGCATTATTATTTCGAAAGCGCGACTCATCGCAAGGCGCTGTCCTATCTGGGCTATGGCCTGGCGCAGGGTGAAGGTTTCATCGTCATCACCGGCGATATCGGCGCGGGCAAGACGACGCTGGTCGGCCATCTGATGCAGACGATCGATCCGGCGCGGCTGACCGCGGTCAAGATCGTGTCGACCCAGGTGGAGGGCGACGACATGCTGCGCCTCGCCGCGCAGAGTTTCGGCCTGTCCACCGACGGCCTGTCCAAGGCGGCGATCCTGCAACAGGTCGAAGCCATGCTTCATGCCCAGGCGCGCGCCGGGCGACGCAGCCTGCTGATCGTGGACGAGGCGCAGAACCTGCCCGTTTCCGCGATCGAGGAATTGCGGATGCTGTCCAACTTCCAGTTGGGGGGGCAGTCCTTGCTCCAGATATTCCTGCTGGGTCAACCGGAGTTTCGCGACCTTCTCCAGTCGCCCGAACTGGAGCAGTTGCGCCAGCGGGTGATCGCGACCCATCATCTGGAACCGATGATGGCCAATGAAGTCGAACCCTATATCCTTCATCGCCTGGCGATCGCGGGCTGGAGCGGCGATCCGGCCTTCACGCCGGGTGCCTTTTCCGGTCTCTATGCGGCGACGAATGGCGTGCCCCGTCGCCTGAACGCGTTGGCCAGCCGGGTGCTGCTGCTGGGCGCGATCGAACAATTGCACGTCATCGACGAGGAGGTCGTGGACGCCGTCGTGGCGGATATGGGCCTGGACGTCGATATCGCGCCGGCGCCGGTTGCGCCGTCGCTGCTCGATGTCGCCGAGGAACCGGAAGCGGTCGAACAGGAGTCGGTCGAACTGGCGGTCGCGGAGGAGAGCGTCGAGGAGGAACAGATCGAGGATCAGCCCGCCCCGCCACCCTTTAGCTACCATCCGGCCGAGGATCAGGTTGCCGATGAGCTGGCCGAAGAAGACACTATCGAACTGGATGCCGCCTGGGCGCGGCCGGACAGGACGACGGCCGAGATCGAACCGGTCGCCGCGGCCGCCTTCGATCTGGTCGAACCGGAAGACGATTATGCGGTCGAAGAGCCTGTGACGCCCAGCGTCGCAGCGCCGTTCGCCCGCCCGGCCTTCGCCGCCTTTGCGCCGCCGCAAGCGGTGGAGTCTGTGGTCGAACCGGAAGCCGAGCTTGACCCCGTCGAAGATGAAGCCGAGCCGGAGGTTGCCGATGTTGCGGCGCCGTTCGCGCTGGAGCAGGACGAAACCGACAGCGTCGTGGAGGCCGAACCGTCGGTCGCGGTCGAGGCTTTCGATGACGTCGAATCGTTGGTCGAAGCCGAGTCGGTTGAAGCCGGACCCGAATCCTTTGTCGAACCGGCGGCAGAAGCGTTGGCCACGGTGGATGCCGTCGATATCGAGGTTCTGCGCGCCGACATGCTGGGTGAGATCGAGGCGCTGCGCGCCGAGATCGCGTCGCTGCGGGCGGTGCAGTCGCACATTCCCTTTGGCCAGCCGGTACAGGCGGAAATCGATCCGGAAGCGCTCAAGGGCTGTTTCACCCTGATCGAGGAACGGCTGTCGGCGCTGGAGTTCCGCGCCGAGGAGCAGGATACGGCCCTGCGCCGCGTGCTGACCCTGCTGGTGGACTGGGTGGAGCGTGAGGAGCGGATGGCGGATGTGCAGGCAGGCGTCGCTGCCTGACGCCTATATGACGGATAAGGTTAGACAATCATGCAGAACGCCCTGTCTGTCGATGTCGAGGATTGGTTCCAGGTCGGCGCGTTCGAGCGCACGCTCAAGCGTGCCGACTGGGACGGCCTGACCCATCGGGTCGAAGCCAATAGCGACGCCGTGCTGGACCTGTTCGCGCAGGCCGACGTCAAAGCGACCTTCTTCACCCTGGGCTGGGTGGCGGAGCGCTATCCTGCGCTCATGCGGCGCATTGCGGATGCCGGCCATGAAGTCGCCAGCCATGGGTACGACCATGCCCGCGTTTTCACCTTCACCCCGGAAGAATTTCGCGCCGACCTGCGCAAGTCGCGCGCCATATTGGAGGATGCGAGCGGGCAGGCGGTCACCGGCTATCGCGCGCCCAGCTTCTCCATCGATCCGCGCACGCCCTGGGCGCATATGATCCTGGCGGAGGAAGGCTATCGCTATTCCTCCAGCGTCGCGCCGATCCGACACGACCATTATGGCTGGCCCGATTCGCCGCGCTTCGCCTGGAAGCCGGTGGCGGGATCGGATCTGGTCGAATTGCCCGTCACCACCGCCAAATGGGGCAAGCGCACATTGGCGGCGGGGGGTGGGGGCTTTTTCCGCCTGCTGCCATACGCCTTTTCGCGCTGGGCGATCCGGCAGGTCAATGACCAGGCTGGCCGCCCCGCGATCATCTATTTCCATCCCTGGGAAATCGACCCGGACCAACCGCGCGTTTCGGGCGCGCCGCTGCGGTCGCGCCTACGTCATTACAGCAACCTGTCGGTGATGGCGGCCAAACTGCGTCGCCTGACCCGCGATTTCGCCTGGACTCGCGTCGATGCGCTGGCGGACGCGGAAGCGGCGCGCGCGTCATGATGGTCGGCAATCTCGCCGGCTTGGGCGTCACGATGCTGGACGTTGACGATCCCACTCAGGCGCAGGCTGCCGACGCTTTCGTCATGGCCCATTCCGACGGCACGCCCTTTCATCGCACCGCTTGGCTGCGCGCGATCACGCAGGCGATGGGGCACCGCGCGCTGCTGCTCGCCGCCTTCGCGCCCTCTGGCCAAATTCGGGGCTTGTTGCCTCTGCACCATGTAAAGAGCCGGTTGTTCGGTGATGCGCTGGTGTCGTCGGCTTTTGCGGTCGATGGCGGATTGCTGGTTGCGGATGACCGGGCGACAGCAGCGCTCGCCGTTGCGGCCCAGGGGCTGGCGGGCGACAGAGGCGGTCCGCCGCTGGAATTGCGCGGCGGGCCTGCGCCGGGCGGCGACTGGCAGCGGCGCGAAGGCGAATATGTCGGCTTTGTCCGGCCGCTGGCCGCAGATGACGAAGCGGACCTGCGCGCCATCCCGCGCAAGCATCGCGCCGAACTGCGCAAGGCGCTCGCCAATTCGTCGCTCAATGTCGAAACCGGGCGCAGCGATCGTCTGCGGCGCGACCATTATCGCGTTTATGCGGCCAGCGTTCGCAATCTGGGCACGCCTGTCTTCCCCAAACAGCTGTTTCACTCGGTGTTGCAACAGTTTGGCGAGGATGCCGACATTTTGGTGGTGCGCGAAGGTGATCGGCCTGTGTCCGCGGTGCTGACGCTTTATCATCAGGGGCGGGTGATGCCCTATTGGGGCGGCGGCGTCGCCGATGCGCGGCGGCTGCGCTCCAACGAACTCATGTATTATCGGCTGATGGGGCATGGCCGGGCGCGTGGCATGAGCCAGTTCGATTTCGGCCGCTCCAAGGTTGGCAGCGGGCAGGCGGCGTGGAAGAAGAGCTTCGGCTTCGATCCTGTCCCGCGCGTCTATCATGGCTGGTCGGCGGATGGCGCCAGGCGCGACGTCAATCCGACCAGCGCCAAATATCAACGGCGGATCAACCTGTGGAAGCGTCTGCCGCTGCCCGTCGCCAATCTGCTGGGGCCGATGATATCGCGCGGCCTTGGTTGATACGCATACAAAATATTCAATCCTGACCGCTAGGTTCGGGCGGGGGTGACGAGGGAATGACGTCCATGAATGCAATCACCGGTCTGGGGGTCATCGTCGATGAAGCGCGCCTGTCCGATGCCGTGACCGTCGCCGGGATCGACGCCTGGGTCTGCGCCCAGCCGGCTTCGACCCCCTTCCATCGGCCTGGCTGGATCATGGGGGTCGAAGCAGGCACCGGGCAAAAGGCCAAGATGCTGGTCGCGCGCCAGATCGACGGGGCGATCGTCGGCCTGTTGCCGCTGACCTATATCCGTTCGATCTTGTTTGGACGTGCGCTGGTGGGGAGTGGCTTTGCCGTCGATGGCGGCATATTGGCCAGCCATCGCAAGGCCGGGCCGGCGCTGGCCGACGCCGCCTGGACCCTGGCGGAACAACTGGGCTGCGACACGCTGGAATTGCGCGGCGGGGAAGCGCCCGGCGGTCCGATTTGGCAGGAGAAGGCGGACGCCTATCTGGGCTTCTCGCGTGCGCTCGCGGCCGATGACGAGGCGGAACTGAAGGCCGTCCCCAAGCGCCACCGGGCGGAAATCCGCAAGGGGATGGCGAACGACCTGCAATTCGAGACGGGGCGCGACAAGCGGATGCGCGACATCCATTACCGGCTCTACGCCCATAGCGTTCATAATCTGGGCACGCCGGTCTTCCCGCGCACCTTGTTCGACCAGATCATGGACCGGTTCGGCGACGACGCCGACATCGCTCTGGTTTCAAAGGATGGCGTGCCGCTGTCGGCGGTCATCAGCTTCTATCATCGCGGCGCCTGTATGCCCTATTGGCATGGCGCGGGCGAAGGCGCACGCGCGATGCGATCCAACGAATTTCTCTATTTCAGTTTGATGCGGGCCGCACGCGAGCGGGGCTGCGCCGTCTTCGATTTCGGCCGGTCGAAGGTCGGCACCGGCCCCGCCGCCTGGAAGAAGACCTGGGGGTTCGAGGGCGAACCGCTCGGCTATCATCTGCGCACCGCGCCGGGTAAGGAGACGCGCGACGTCAATCCGCTGTCTCCGCAATATCGGCGCAAGGTCGAATATTGGAAGAAACTGCCCGAATCGATCGCCAACCTGATCGGGCCGCATATTGCGCGAGGGCTGGGATGACCGGCGAGATACTTTTCCTCTGCCACCGCATCCCCTTTCCACCGGACCGGGGCGACAAGATCCGCTCCTATCACCTGCTCCAGCGGTTGGCGCAAATCGCGCCCGTCCATGTCGGCTGCTTTGCCGACGATGATCGCGACATGGGTTTTGCAAGCGACATGGCGCAGGTCGCGGTCAGCCAGTGCGTGCTGATGCGCGACCGGTCGAAACTGGTCGCCGGGCTGACGGGTCTGGCCAAACGCCAGTCGCTCCTCGTGTCGCTGTTCGATCATCCCGGCCTGCATCGCTGGGTGGCGCAGACGCTGGCGCAGCGACCGATCCGCGCCGTCGTCGCCTATTCGGCGCAGATGGCGCATTTCGTGCCCGTGCTGCCCGCTGACGTGCGTTTCCTGATGGATTTCGTCGATTTCGATTCCGCCAAATATGCGACCTATGGCGCAGAAGGGGCGGGACCGATGGGCTGGATCAACCGGCGCGAGGGCCGAGTGTTGCTCGACTTCGAACGGCGGACGGCGGCGCGCGCCGACATCAGCAGCTTTGTCAGTGAAGCGGAGGCCGCCCTGTTCCGCGACGCTTGCGGCCTGGACGCCAACCGCGTGGTCGCAATCGAGAATGGCGTGGCGCTGGACTATTTCGATCCGGCGGCGGATTTTCCTGCCGTCGATCGCGGGGAGGGGCCGCTGCTCGTCTTCACCGGGCAGATGGATTATCGCCCCAATGTCGAGGCGGTCGAGAGTTTCGCGCGCCAGAGTTTGCCCGCCATTCGCATCGTTCATCCCGATGCCCGCTTCGCCATTGTCGGGCGCAATCCGGCCAAGGCGGTGGAGGCGTTGGCCGACTTGCCCGGCGTGATCGTGACCGGCGGAGTGCCCGATGTGCGTGGCTGGCTGGCGGCGGCGGATGTCGTCGTCGCGCCGCTGCGGATCGCGCGCGGCATCCAGAACAAGGTGCTGGAGGCGATGGCGATGGCGAGGCCAGTCGTCGCCTCGCCGCAGGCGGCCGAAGGAATCGACGCCAGCGACGACGTCCATTTTCTGGTCGCCGCCAATCCGGCGGAAGAAGCGGCGAAGATCGTCGCGCTGCTGGCGGACTCTGCGCGTGCGCAGCGACTGGGCCTCGCCGGGCGCAAGCGGACGGAGGAACGCTATCGCTGGTCCGCTACGTTGGCGGCGCTGCCCGACCTGCTGCTGGGATCGCCCGCCCAGAGCGCGTGCGCGGCGTGAACGAACGGGCGATCTCCATGGACCGGATGCCGCTCACAGACCTGACCGGCTGGCGCGGTCATCTGATCGCGCTGGGCGTCGTCGCTTTTGCGATCATCGCGCTGTTCTTCGCCGATGTCCGGGGCATGGTGTCGATCTGGTGGAACGCCTCCACCTTCGGCCACTGCCTCTTCATCCCCTTCCTCATCGCCTGGCTGGTGCAGCAGCGCCTGCCCGGATTGCGGCAACTGGAGCCGGTCGCCTGGACGCCGGGGCTGGTCTGGCTGGGGGCGGGCGCGCTGGCCTGGCTGCTGGGCGCAGCGGCGGGCGTGGCGATGGTGCGCCACGGCGCACTGATTATGATGTTGCAGGGTGCGACCATCGCGCTGCTCGGCCCGGCGGTGGCGCGGGCGCTGCTCTTCCCGCTTTTCTACGCCTTTTTCATGGTGCCCTTTGGTGAGGAGATCGTGCCGCCGCTGCAACTGGTAACGGCGCGTCTCGCCATGCTGCTGCTCGACCTGTCTGGCGTGCCGGCGCATATGGAGGGCATCTTCATTACGACGCCGACCGGCTATTTCGAAGTGGCCGAGGCCTGTTCGGGCGCGAAATTCCTGATCGCCATGACCGCCTATGGCGTATTGGTCTGCAATGTCTGTTTCAAAAGCTGGTCGCGGCGCGCGGTGTTCATCGTCGGAGCGCTCAGCCTGTCGGTGCTGGCCAATGGCGTGCGCGCCTTCGCCACCATATTGGTCGCGCATCTCACCACCGTCGATGCCGCCGTCGGGTTCGACCATGTCGTCTATGGCTGGGTCTTTTTTGCGATCGTGATGGCGATCGTCATGGCCACCGCCTGGCCCTTCTTCGATCGCAAGCCGGGCGATCCCTGGTTCGATCCGCGCGCCCTGCAAGGCGCGGTGCGTGCGTCGCCGCGCACCGGCACAATTGCCGGAGGTGCGCTGGCGGTGATCGTCGCGGCGCCCCTGTGGCTCGCCACGACCGCCGCGACCGCCGATCCGCTGCCGCTTGCACTGACCCTGCCCATGGTGGAGGGCTGGACCCGGACCGACGCGCGCCATGCCTATCCGTGGACGCCGCGTTTCGATGGCGCGGATCATTTCGTCATCGGCCGCTACCGCAACGGACGAGGGCAAGTCGTGGACCTCGCCATCGCCGCCTTTGCGCGACAGGAAGAGGGGCGCGAACTGGTGGGCTTCGGCCAGGGGGCGGCCGATCCCGACAGCGAATGGGTCTGGTCGTCGCCGGCCCGCGCGCCCGCTTATGGCCGGGGCGAGCAGATCACCGCGCCTGGCCCGGTGGTGCGCCACGTCGTGAGCTTTTACGGCATAGGCGGCGGCGCATTGTCGGGCAGCAAGCCTGCGGTCAAGCTGGCGACGATGAAGGCCCGGCTGCTGGGGCAGGATCAGCGTGCCGTCGCCCTGTTGGTGTCGGCGGAAGACGCCGAAGGGCGCCCATCCGACTCGGCGATCGCGGCGTTCCTGACCGATTTGGGTGATGTGCGGGTTTTGGCTGACCGCAGCGTCGGCATCCGCTAGGGAAGTTCGCATGTGCGGCATAGCAGGCATTTTCCATCTCGAAACGGCCAAGCCCGTGGACCCTGCGCGGGTGCGCGCGATGCTGGACGTCATGCCGCATCGCGGGCCGGACGGCAGCGGCATCTGGACTGCGCCGGGCGTGGGGCTCGGCCATCTACGCCTGTCGATCATCGACCTGGAAGCCGGCGCTCAGCCGATGCTGACCGAGGATGAGAGCCTCACCGTCGTCTTCAACGGCGAAATCTATAACTTCGCCGAGGTACGCGCAGAATTGCAGGCGAAGGGCCATGTGTTCCGCACGCATAGCGACACCGAAGTCATCCTGCATGGTTATCGCCAATGGGGCGAGGAGTGCGTGCAGCGCTTCAACGGCATGTTCGCCTTCGCCCTGTTCGATGCGCGGGCGCAGGCGCTGTGGCTGGTGCGCGACAGGCTGGGGGTCAAGCCGCTCCATTATGCGTTGCTGTCCGATGGCAGCCTGATCTTCGGGTCGGAATTGAAGAGCCTGCTGGCGCACCCCCTGCTGCGCCGCGCGCCGGATTTGTCGGCGGTCGAGGATTATTTGGCCTATGGCTATGTCCCCGACGATGCCTGCCTGGTGGCGGGCGTGCGCAAGCTCGGCGCGGGCGAGACGCTGCGGCTGGTGCGCGGTCGCCCCTTGCCGCAACCCCAACGCTATTGGGATATCAGCTTCGCCGACCGGACCAAGGCGTCACCGCAAGCGCTGGAAGAAGAACTGGTCGCGCTGATGCGCCAGGCTGTGCGTTCGCGCATGGTCGCCGACGTGCCGCTGGGCGCTTTTCTGTCGGGCGGGGTCGACAGCAGCAGCGTCGTCGCGCTGATGGCCGAAGCCTCGTCCCAGGCGGTCAAGACCTGCACCATTGGTTTCGACGTCGCCGCGCTGGACGAGACGGCCTATGCGGATCGCATTGCGCGCCGCTTCGCCACCGACCATCGCAGCCGGATCGTGTCGCCCGACGATTATGGGTTGATCGACCGGCTGGCCTTTCATTTCGACGAGCCTTTCGCCGATGCATCCGCCCTGCCGACCTTCCGCGTGTGCGAACTGGCGCGCGAGCAGGTGACGGTTGCGCTGTCGGGCGACGGCGCGGACGAGGCCTTTGCGGGCTATCGCCGCCATCGCTTCCAGATGCAGGGCGAGCGTTTCCGCAGCCTGATTCCGGCGTCGGTGCGCCAGCCGCTGTTTGGGACGCTCGGTAAATATTATCCCAAGGCTGATTGGGCGCCGCGCGCGCTGCGCGCGAAATCGACCTTCCTGGAACTGGCGGGGGAGGGCGGGGAAGCCTATGCCGCGTCGGTAGGCGTCACGCCGCACGCGCTGCGCCAGCGATTGTTCAGCCAGGAGATGAAGGGCCGGCTGGGCGCCTATCGCGCCGAGGACCGTTATATCAAGGCGATGGAGGATGCGCCCGCGCGCGATCCTCTCGACCGGGCGCAATATGCCGACATCCGCATCTGGCTGCCCGGTGACATCCTGACCAAGACCGACCGGATGAGCATGGCCGTCAGCCTGGAAGCGCGCGAGCCTCTGCTGGATCATCGCCTGGTCGAATTCGCCGCCCGCCTGCCGGTGGCGCAGCGCATCCGCGGCAATAGCGGCAAATATCTGATGAAGAAGGCGATGGAGCCGTTCCTGCCGCAGGACATTCTCTATCGCCAGAAAATGGGCTTCGTGACGCCGATCAGCGCCTGGTTCCGGGGCGCTCTGGCGGGCGAGGCAACCGCGATCGCGGGCGGCTCCGCGCTGGCCAGGACCGGCTGGTTCGACACCAGGATACTGGCGAAGGTCGCGGCGGACCATCGATCGGGCGTGTCGGATCATGGCCGGCTGTTGTGGCAGTTGCTGATGCTGGACAAGGCGCTGACGCGGTTGTTCGCGGTCTAACCACCCAGATCCGTTCGTTGCGAGCACGGTCGAGAAACGCGGGCACAGCGTTGGGAGCTTCTTGACCGCGCTCGAAGCGAACGGGTGGGGGAACGCGAACCTCTTGCAACCCGCGCGCGCCGGTGCCAACGGAACGCATGGCGATAATCAGGGCGCATCGGTGACAGTCTCGAAGGAAATCGTGCGGCTGCGGCTTTATGCGCTGTGTCTGGCTGGCGACATGGCGGGGCTGTTCTGCGCCTTCCTGGCCGCCAACTGGTTCGTGCTGGGCGCGCTCTGGGGCGAGCCGGGGAAACCCCATGGCCTCGTCATGTTCGCCATGGTCGCGCCGCTCTATGCGCTGCTGGCGGTGCAGGGTGGCGCCTATGGCATCAATACGCTGGACCGGGTGCGGCGGGGGATCGTGCGGGCGCTGTGGGCGCTGGCGCAGGCGGCGCTGCTGATGCTGCTGATCGTCTATCTGGGCAAGATCGCCGAGCAATTGTCGCGTCTGACCTTCATTACCGGCCTTACGCTCAGCGCCATCGCGGTGACGCTGGTGCGGCTGGCGGTCGTGCGACTCGCGGTGCGGGTATTGGGCGATGTGCCGCATCTGACCGCGGTCATTCTGGACGGCGTGGCGATCGAAACCGGGCCGCATATGGACCTGATCGACGCCGATGCCGCCAACCTCCATCCCGAACGGCATGACGCCGACATGGCGGCACGGCTGGCGGCGGCGGTCGGCATGGCGGAGCGGGTGATCGTCGCCTGTCCGCTCGATCGGATGGCGGACTGGTCGGCGGCGCTCAAGTCCTTGTCGGCGCGGGGAGAGATCGTCGTCCCAGAACTGCTGCGCTTCGCCCCGGCGCGGATCGATGAACTGGATGGTCAGCCCACCATTATCGTCGCCGGCGGTCCGCTCCATTTCCGCGATCGGCTGATCAAACGGCTGTTCGACCTGATCGTCGCCGCGGTCGCGACCATCCTGCTGTCGCCGATCCTGATCGCGGCGACGCTGGCGGTGCGGCTGACCAGCCCCGGCCCCGCGCTGTTCCGCCAGCCGCGCATCGGCAAGGACGCCCGGCCCTTCGCCATCTACAAGTTCCGCTCGATGCGGGCGGAGGCGAGCGACCACAAGGCGGCGACCCTGACCCGGCGCGACGACGATCGGGTGACGAAGGTCGGCGCCTTCCTGCGCAAGACCAGCATCGATGAACTGCCGCAATTGTTCAACGTGTTGAAGGGCGACATGAGCATCGTCGGCCCGCGTCCCCACGCCGCCGCCGCCAAGGCCGGCGACAGCCTCTATTGGGAGGTCGATGCCCGCTATTGGGAACGGCATTGCATCAAGCCGGGCATGACCGGCCTGGCGCAGGTGCGCGGCCATCGCGGTTCCACCGATCATCATCAGGATCTGATCGACCGGCTTCAGTCGGACCTCGAATATGTCAGCGACTGGTCGGTCTGGCGCGATCTGCGGATCATCTTCGCGACGCTGGGCGTGCTGGTCCATCACAAGGCCTATTGAGCGATGGCGACCGACCTGATCCTTGGCGTTGTCCTTCTGCTCTGCCTGCTCGCGGTGGCGTGGCCGTTTCTTGTCTACCCGCTGATCCTGCGCGCGCTACCGACCGTAGCGGAAACGCCGGTCGATAGCCCATCCCCCAGCGCCTCCCTGCTGTTCTGCGCTTATAATGAGGCGGCGGCGATGCCGGAGAAGCTTGCCAATCTGGCGATGCTCAAGCAGCTTCATCCCACCCTTGAAATCCTCGCCTTCGATGATGGTTCGTCCGACGGCACCGGCGACCTGATCGCCGCGCAAGGCGATCTGGTGACGCTCATCCGTGGGCCGGGGCGCAGCGGCAAGGCGCATGGCATGAAGCAACTGGCCGTCCGCGCGCGAGGCGAGATACTGATCTTCACCGACGCCAATGTGCTGTTGGACGGGGAAGCGGTGGAGCGCCTGCTCGCCCGCTATGCCGACAGTCAGGTCGGCGGCGTGCTGGGGTCGCTCCACTATATTGGCGCGGAGGATAGCGCGACCGCCTCGGTCGGGTCGCTCTACTGGCGGATCGAGGAACGGTTGAAGGATGAGGAATCGCGCACCGGCAATGTGTTGGGCGCCGATGGCTCCATCTTCTCGATCCGGCGCAGCCTCTATCCCGATTTCCCCGACAGCGTGCTGGACGATTTGACCGTGTCCATGGCGGTCCTGTTCGCGGGCAAGCGCCTCATCAAGGCGAAGGATGTGATCGCGCGCGAACGGCTGGTGACAGCTCGCAAAGACGAATATCGGCGTAAGGTCCGGATCGCGGCGCGCGCCTGGCATACCCATGTTCATTTGCGGCCGCAGTTGCGGCGTTTGGGCGCCCTGGACCGGTTCAAATATGCGTCGCGCAAGATCGTCCGCTGGTTCGGCGGGCTGTTCATTCTGGTCGGCGGACTCGCTGCGGGCGCGCTGGCGATGCGGGTGTCGCCGGCGCTCTATCTGGCGGGTGCGCTGGGCGTGGCGCTGCTGCTGTGGATCGGCGTGCGGGCGAAGAGCGGTCCTGTCGCCGCGCTGGTCGATGTGCTGATCGCCTATGCCGCGACCCTTCAGGGCGTCGCCAAGGCGATGACGGGGCGCACCGTCACCGTCTGGAACCCCGCCCAGTCGCGCTAAATCGGCCGCGCTGCGCTACTGCCCCTTCACATAGACCCGCTTGCCGCCGATCCAGGTTTCCAGCACCTGGGTCTGGCGGATGTCGGCCGGACGTGCCGCCGAAATGTCGCGGTCGATCAGCAGGAAATCGGCGCGCTGGCCCGGAACCAGGCTGCCGAACTTTTTGTCGGCGAAACCGGCATAGGCGGCCTGGCGCGTGAAACCATCCAGCGCGGCTTCAAAGCTGACGCGCTGATCGGGCCTCCAGCCGCCCACGGGTTCGCCCTTGCCATCCTCGCGGCTCATGGCCACGGCGATGCCCGCAAAGGGGTTGGGGCTTTCCACCGGCACGTCGGATCCGAAGGCCAGTGGCACCTTGTTGTCCAGCATCGTCTTCCACGCATAGGCGCCGTTCAGCCGGGCTTCGCCCAGCCGCGCCGTCGCCATCCGCCAGTCCGACGCTTCATGGACCGGCTGCATCGACGCGATAGCGCCTAGCGGCCCGAAGCGGGTCAGGTCGCTAGGGCTAACGATCTGCGCATGTTCCACGCGCCAGCGCCGGTCGCCCTTATAGGTGTCGTTCAGTTCCTCGATCGCGTTCAGCAATTCATGATTGGCCGCGTCGCCGATGGCGTGGACGGCGACCTGGAAATTATCCATCGCCGCGCGGCTCATGAAGTTGCGCAACTGCGTGTCGGGGATCATCGGCAAGCCGCGCTGACCCGGCGCATCGGCATAATCGGCGCGCAGCCATGCCCCGCGCGACCCAAGCGCGCCGTCGAGCAATAGCTTCACGCCGCCCATGCGCAGATGGTCGTCATAGAGCCAGGGCGTCGGCTCCGGCCCGGCGATCAGCACCATATTGTCGATGCCATAGGCATAGGACATGATCCGCACGCGCAGCGCGCCGCGATCGGCCGAGCGGCGGAAAGCCTGCCAATCCTCTATGCTGGTGCCCATGTCGGCAATGCCGGTGATGCCCACGGCCAGCAGCGCGCGCTGCGCCTTTTCCAGCGCTATGTCGCGGTCCTTGGGTGCGGGCGGCGGGGTAACTTTCTGGATCAGGTCCATCGCCTTGTCGACGAAGACGCCGGCCGGCTTGCCGCCCGCCATCTCGATCCGGCCGCCCATCGGCGCCTTGGTCGCAGGCGTGATGCCCGCCGCGCGGATCGCCGCGCTGTTGGCCCAGCCGGCATGGCCGTCGATCCGTTCCAGCCACACTGGAATGTCACCAACCGCCGCGTCCAGTTCGGCGGCGGTGGGGAAGCGGCCGAGGCCCCATTGTTCCTGGTTCCAGCCGGTGCCGATGATCCATTTGCGGCCCTCATTGGCCTGCGCATAGGCGCTAATCTTCGCCTGCGCTTCTGCCAACGATCGCGTGTCCGACAGGTCGAGCGTGATAAGCGACAGGCCATAGCCCATGACATGGCCATGCGCGTCGATCAGGCCGGGGATCAGCGTCTTGCCGCCCGCATCCAGCTTGAACGCCAGCCCTTTGGGCGGTTCAGGCCAGGGCTGCCCCTTTTTCGGCTTTTTGGGCCGCTCATATTTGGGCTCCTGATAACGGCCCGGCAGCAGCTTTTCGACCTTGCCGTCATCGTCGATCAGCAGCGCGCCAAAGCGCACGACCTTGCCGCTGGGGTCCAGCGCGATGCCGTTGACATTGTCGATCACGCCAGAGGCGTAAGCGGGGAGGGGCAGGGCGAGCGCAGCAATGGTCGCGATATAGAGGGGTTTCATGCGCGGGTGATCCGGCGCACCAGCGCGCTGGTGTCCTGACGGTTGCCGCCCATAGCCTGCACGTCGGCGTAGAATTGATCGACCATCGCGGTCACTGGCAATGTGGCGCCGTTGGCTCGCGCTTCCTCCAGCGCCAGGCCCAGATCCTTGCGCATCCAATCCACCGCAAAGCCGAAATCAAAACTGTCCTGCGCCATCGTCTTCCACCGATTGTCCATCTGCCAGCTTTGCGCCGCGCCGCCGGAAATCGCCTCGAACACCCTGTCCAGGTCAAGTTCGGCCGCCTGGGCGAAGCGCAGCGCTTCGGACAGGCCCTGCAACACGCCGCCGATGCAAATCTGGTTCACCATCTTGGTCGTCTGGCCCGCGCCTGCGCCGCCGACATGCACGATCCGCGCGGCATAGGCCTGCATCACCAGCTTCGCCGCCGCCACCGCCGGTTCGCTGCCGCCGCACATGATTGACAGCCGCCCATTCTCGGCTCCCGCCTGACCGCCCGACACCGGCGCGTCGACGCTATGGATGCCGCGGCTCTCGCCCTCAACGAACAGCTGCCGCGCGATCCGTGCCGACACGGTGGTATGGTCGATGAACAGGCTGCCTTCCTTCATCGATCGGAAAGCGCCTTCGCGTCCCAGCGTGATCTGCGACAGGTCATCGTCATTGCCGACGCAACTGATGACGATGTCCGCATCCTCCGCCGCCTTGGCCGGGCTGATCGCGACGGCGCCGCCATAGGCTTCCGCCCAGCTCTTCGCCTTGCCGATGGAGCGATTGTAAACGGTCAGGCTGTGCCCCGCCTTGGCCAGGTGCCCTGCAACCGGGCTGCCCATGACGCCCAGGCCGATAAACGCGATATTAGCCATATGCCTCGTACATTTAGTGCGTGGTTCCCGCCATAGGGCCAGTTTTCCGACAGTGCCAGTTTCTTCGCCCGCAATTTTCGTTTAGGTGCCCGCACATGAACACGCTCGCCAAGATCGAAAGCGCCCTGCCGCTGCCCATCACCGTCGATGACATCCTTGCCGCCCGCACCCGGATTGCGGGTTCGATTGTCAAGACGCCGACTTTGATCAGCCAGACGCTGTCGAACATGCTGGGCTGCAACGTCTATCTGAAGTTCGAAAATCTCCAGTTCACCGCCGCCTATAAGGAACGCGGCGCGCTCAATCGCCTGATCCAGCTGGATGACGCAGCCAAAGCCAAGGGCGTGATCGCGGCATCCGCGGGCAATCATGCACAGGGTCTGGCCTATCATGGCAAGCGGCTGGGCGTGCCCGTCACCATCGTCATGCCCACCACCACGCCCACGGTGAAGATCACGCAGACGCAGGGCCATGGCGCGACCGTGGTGCAATATGGCGAGAAATTCGACGACGCTTACGCCCATGCGCGGCTGATGGAGGAGGAACAGGGCCTGACCTTCGTTCATCCCTTCGACGAACCCGACATCATGGCCGGGCAGGGCACGGTCGCGCTGGAAATGCTGGAAGATGCGCCGGAGATCGACACGCTGATCATCCCGATCGGCGGCGGCGGCCTGTTTTCGGGCATGGGCACCGCGGCGCGGGCGATGAAGCCGGATATCCAGCTTTATGGCGTGCAGGCGGAACTGTATCCGTCGATGTACGACTTCATCAAGGGCGCGGACCTGGCCTGCGATGGCGATACGCTGGCTGAGGGCATCGCCGTCAAGCAGCCCGGCGAGCTGACTCGCCGCTTCGTGGAGCGGCTGGCCGACGACGTGCTGCTGGTCAGCGAACGACGGCTGGAAGAGGCGTTGAGCCTGTTGCTGCAGATCGAAAAGACCGTGGTGGAGGGCGCGGGCGCCGCGGGACTCGCCGCGCTGTTGACCTATCGGGAGAAATTCGCCGGGCGCAATGTCGGGCTGGTGCTGACCGGCGGCAATATCGACACCCGCCTTCTCGCCAATGTACTGCTGCGCGACCTCGCCCGGTCGGGCCGTCTGGCGCGCCTGCGGATCATTCTGCAGGATCGCCCCGGCGCGCTGTTCCATGTCGCCCGCATCTTCGATCAGGAAGCGGTGAATATCCTGGAACTGGCGCATCAGCGTATCTTCACCAACCTTCCGGCCAAAGGATTGACCCTGGACGTCGAGTGTGAAACGCGCGACCGCGGCCATCTGCAACGGTTGATCGCGGCGCTGGGCGAGGCCGGTTATGAGGTCGCGCCGATCGAGGTTGCGTAACGGCGGGAGCGGACCACGATTTTTCGTGGTAAACGCCCTTTTCAGAGGAACATCGGGACGGCATAGTCGAAAACATGACTGATGTCCGCCGCCATGAAAGGAAGCCTGGAGCGTGACCGCCGCCTTCCGTTTCCCTCGTTTCTTTGTCACCAATCCCAGCCCTTGCCCGTATCTGCCGGGCAAGAGCGAGCGGAAGGTGTTTACCGAACTGAATGGCGAGAATGCGACGGAGCTGAACGACGCGCTGGGCCGAATCGGCTTTCGTCGCAGCCAGAATGTCGCCTATCGGCCAAGCTGCGCGGATTGTTCCGCCTGCGTGTCGGTGCGCGTCTGCGCCAACGAATTTCAGCCCAATGCGACCCAGCGCAAGCTGATCCGTCGCAACAGCGACCTGATCGTCACGGCCTGTAAGCCCTGGTCCACCGAGGAACAGTTCGCCCTGCTCCAGCGCTATCTGGTCGATCGTCATCCCGGCGGCGGTATGACCGAGATGGACGAGATGGACTTCTCCGACATGGTCGAACAGACCCCGGTCGACAGCTATATCATCGAATATCGCGAACCGGGCGTCGATGGCCGCCCCGGCAAGCTGATCGGCGCCTGCCTGACCGATCGGCAGGGCGATGGCCTGTCGATGATCTACAGCTTCTTCGACACCACGCTGGAGCATCGGCCGGGCCTGGGCAATTATATCATCCTGGATCACATCACCCGCGCGGCGAGCGCCGGGCTGCCCTATGTCTATCTGGGCTATTGGGTCGATGGGTCGCAGCGGATGCAATATAAGATCCGCTATCGCCCGCTGGAAAAGCTCAGCCGCAGCGGCTGGGTCCGGTTCGACCCGCACGAGCAGGCGCAGGCCATTCGCGGCGCGCAACAGCGTGACGAACCGCCGCTTCCCGTCGAACTGGTGGGCATGTACCGCAAATAGACAGCCAGATCGGCGAAGGTCGATCGTTCAATGATGGTTGTGCCATCCGTTTCGGTTGCTGCAACCTGATGCGCTTTTGTCTTGTCGGTCTTCGAACCGATTTTGCCGCCATTGCTGCGCTAGGTAAAACAGAACGGTGCCGCGCCAAACGCCAACGCGCGGGCTGGTCGAGGTTTAGATCCTGATGACATGCAGCGGACCCTGGCGTGTCTGGCGCGATGCGTCGGGCAGGACTTTCATCTGGGCCGACCACTACCGGGCGGCACCTTCAGTTCTCCGAAATTCGATCGGCAAAAAAGGGGTCGGGCCTGTGCGGCCCGACCCCGATCCAGCGCTGGTCCGGCGTCGTGACTCGCCTGACCAGCGCTTATTTGCAGCGGCAGCTTCGAACGGCCCTGCGGCGTACCGGCTGGCGAACCGTTTCGGTGACGTAGGTGGTCGTCGTAGTCGTTGTCGTCTGGGCGGGCTGTATCGTGACGGTCGTCACCACCGGTGCAGGATAATAATAGCCACCCGCGATATAGCCGCCGCCCTGCTGCACCACCGGGCCCGGACCCGCCGACCAATGCGACGCCCCGGCATAAGGCGGCGCGTCATAGTCGACGCCAGCGCCGCGCACTTCGCCCTCGAACCGGCCGTCATAGGTGCCGCTCACCTGCCGCCCGTCATCCGTGGTCCAGGTGCCGGTCCAGCGGCCTTCATAATCGTTCTGGGTGGTGACGCTGTCGTCGGCGTAGCCATAGCCATCGTCATAGCCCACGCCCGGACGACGCGGCGGGGGCGGCGCGTTGCGGCGCGGTCCGTCTTCCGCCTTGTCGATCGCCAGGCCCGCCACGGCGCCGACGCCGGCGCCGATCAGCGTGCCCGCGGTGCGATTGCCGCGTCCGGCGATGCGGTTGCCCGCTACGCCTCCCACGACCGCGCCGATCGCGGCGCCGCCCACGCCATTGTCGCGGCGCGGTTCGTCATAATAGGCGTCATCGCCATCGGGACCATAGCCGCCTTCGTACCGATCCCAGTCGATGTCGCTGCGATGGTCGTAGACCCGACCATAACGGTCGGTCATCACTGCATCGTCATAATAGCGCGACCAACCATAGCCATAGGCTGGCGCGGGCAGGCCATAGGCGCCATAATTGGCGATATAATAATTGGGGCTGGTCCAATATTGCGGCAGGACATAGCCATAGACCGGGCGCCGATAACCGCCCCACCCGCCCGGCGCGCGCCAGCCGGCGAACCAGCGGCCGTTATGGCGCGGTCCCCAGCGATGCGCGCCCTTGTTCCAGTTTCCGTTCCAGCCGCCGCCGGGACGCGGCATGTGCATACCGCCGGGCCGGGGGCCGGGGTGCGGCATCGACCCGCCGGGGCGTGGTCCGTTCGCGCCGCCCGCGATCGCCGGTGTGGCGACGCCAGCCAGCGCAATGCTCGCCCCCAGAAGCAATAGGGTTGGAGTCCGCATGGTTAACACTCCCTGTTTTCATGGCGCGCCAACCGGATGCGCAGCCCAAAAATGCTAACGCTTCGTTTAGCATGGCGATCCGCGGCTATCCATGATCCAGGCCGTCAAATCCTGTCCCGAAACGGGGCGGAAAGGGGCGATGCCAAGACACGCCGTAAAGAAACAGGGTTAACCGATCAGGAAATACGCGCCGCGATCCGCGCCGCCAGCGCCTCCAGCCCCCTGGCATCATCCGAGTCGAACCGGGCGAGCAGCGGACTGTCGAGATCGATCACGCCGATCAGTCGTCCGTCGTGCAGCACCGGAACCACGATTTCGGATGCGCTGGCGGCGTCGCAGGCGATATGACCGGGAAAGGCGTGGACATCCTCCACCAATTGCGTTTCGCGGGCCGCCGCCGCCGCCCCGCATACGCCGCGGCCGACCGGGATGCGGATACAGGCGGGCTTGCCTTGGAACGGGCCAAGGACCAGTTCTTCCTCCACCATGCGATAAAAGCCCGCCCAGTTGAGATCGGGCAGGAACTGCCAGAGCAGGGCGGACAGGTTCGCCATGTTGGCGACCGGGTCCGGCTCCGATGCTGTCAGCGCATCGGCAGCCGAAAGCAGGTCGGCGTAGAGGGTGGGCTTGTCGGCGGTGGAGGGGGCGAAGTCGTACATACCGCGTCCTTAATATCAGTTTGGGCGGTCGCCTAGTGGCCCGATCCTGACATTCGGCGCCGCTTGAAGGTGGATCGCCCTCAAATATCAAAACCAACCCAAAAGGATGCGCGTCTTTATCCGTTGGTAACCTTGTTTAGTTAGCAGTTCCCGCATTCGCGGAGACGACATCCATGACCAACAGAAAGAAAATACTGCCGGAGATCGGCATTTCCTTGGCCATGTTGGCAACGATGCTGCTATTTTCGGTATGGCATCAACTACCCATCATATTTCCAGCCGGCGAACGCGCGGCCTATGTCGGGGTCCATTACCTTTATCCACTGATCGGCGTGGGAATTTGGGGAGCATTTGCCTATTTTGGCCAGAAAAAGGCGCTTGCCCGGACATTCCTGATCGCCTTACCCTGTTATGTCGTTGTGCTGTTCGCACATTTCAATATAAAATTATGGATCCCACACATAAATCCATATGTTTATGATGAATTATATTGGTCGATCGATCAGTATTTACGTCCGGTCGTCGATTTGTGCATGATGATCCGCCGAATGATGGTGTCGATCATACCTATGAAGCTAATTTTTACATGATCGGCTATATTGCAATGTTCTATTGCAGTTTTTGCTATCATGCAGTGCGGACGCCGACGGTCTTTTCCCAATTGGTTATTGCCGCCCTTTTGTTGCAAGTGATTGGCACCTTGGCCTATTTGGTCGCGCCGGCGGTTGGTCCCTTTATCTACGAACAGGGATTGAATCCGATGGTCACGTCCGGGCAAACCAGCATGTTCGATTTCTACCAGCGTTCAGTGGCAGAGGGGCCGGCCTGGCTGCAACGAAATGGCGGGGTCGCCTTCACCGTCGGGCTTGCGGCAATGCCGTCCTTGCATACGGCCGCAGCCTGCCTCTTCCTTGGCTTCGCGTGGCAGCATGGCCGCATATTGCTACCGCTTTATGCTTTCCTGACATTCTTCATCATGGTGACTGCGGTCGCGACGCGCTGGCATTATCTGATCGATCTGCCGGTCGGCGTCCTGATTGCATGGGCCTCCCTGGCGCTTGCCAAGCGATTGACTAGAGGTGCGGTTGAAGAGCAATCCGTTGTCGTGCCGGCCATCCTGCAACCCGAACCAGCCTGAGCACCAAAGCGGTATCGGGAACTGGCTCGATCCCGTCCTACGATCGGACGTTATTTCTCAGTCCAGTTGAACCTTTCCACGCCCCTGCTTGATCGTGCCGCGCGCTTTTTTGGCGTCGGTGCGCCGGGCCTTGGCCGCCTTGCCCGGTTTGGTGGCGATGCGGCGGGCATCGCGGACATGGGCCTTGGCGATCATGGCGCTCAGGCGATCGCGCGCGTCCTGCCGGTTCGCCTCCTGCGTGCGAAAGCGGGACGCCTGGATCACGATCTCATTGCCGGATGTCAGGCGCGATCCGGCCAGTTCCTTGAGCTTGCGATAGGCGTAGGGCGGCAGGGCCAGCTTGAACAGGTCCACGCGCAACTGGACGGTCGTAGCCACCTTGTTGACATTCTGCCCGCCCGGCCCGCCGCCGGTGATGAAGCGCTCCTCCAGCGCATCATCGGGAATGTCAAAGTCCGGCATCGTCCAGCAAATCCTGGCCAAAGCCTGCCGCCGCGAAGGTCGCAGGCAGGGCGGCGCTCGCCTCCGCCGCGGGCTTGTCGCCGCGCGGCATACTCAGGAAACGACTGTGCAACAGCATGGCTCCTTCCCCGTCACCATAGACCGGATCGCCCACGATGCCGAAGCCCAGGCCATGCAGCGCATGGACGCGGATCTGGTGGGTGCGCCCGGTCTGGGGGGAGAAGGCGATCAGCGACCGGCCGTCCTTTTCCGCGACCTTGCGCCAGTGGGTGATGGCGTTCTTCCCCGCCTTGGCCGGGATCATGCGCCATCCTTCCGCCGCGGAACTGATCTTGCTGAGCGCCAGTTCGATCGTGCCTTCATCCTCTGTCGGCACGCCTTCGATCACCGCGACATAGCGTTTGACCACCGTCCCGGCCTCGAACGCGGCGGCGAAGCGCTTATGCGCCTTGGGGTTGCGGGCCAGCAGCAGGCAACCGCTGGTGTCGCGATCCAGCCGGTGTACCGGCAGCGGCCAGCGCTGGAAACCGAAGGTCAGCGAGGCGAGGTGATTTTCGAGCGCCATGGAGCCGTCGCGCGGCGCATCGACCGGCAGGCCCGCGGGCTTGTCGAGGATGAGGGCTTCGCCATCAATGAACAGCACATGGTCGGTAAGCAGGGCCAAGGAGGAGTTTCCGATCGGGACAATAAGGGGTGGGGAATTGACGCGCGCGCGGCTTCCTATAGGCGGTGGAGGCGATGGAATACAGGGGGCATGATCGGCGTCAGGCGCAATTTCGGCTGGACTGGGTCGATGTCGCGCGCGGATTGGGCATATGGGCTGTGGTGGTCGGCCATGTCTGGACCCGCGGGCCGCTTCGCGACGCCCTATATAGTTTCCATATGCCGCTCTTCTTCCTGCTGTCCGGGATGCTGTCGCGGCCCCAGGATGTCGGCGCGTTCACGCGGCGGCAACTGGTCGGTCAGATGCGGCCCTATCTTCTCTTCCTGGCGCTGTTGATCCTGATGGATCAGATCATCGAACCGCTGAAGGGCGGTCGGCCCATCTTCCATCAATGGCCGGATGATCTCGCACCGATCCTGCTGGGCGGCTTCTGGTTGCGCGGGCCTTACACCATCTTTTGGTTCGTGCCCTGCCTAATGATGGCGCGCATCCTGTTCAATGTCGCGCTCCGCCGCTGGCCCGATGTGCTGGACCGGCGCTGGGCGATGCTTCTGCCGCCGATGCTGGTCCTGGCCTATGCGCTGGGCTGGTGGACGCAGGCATCGCCGCTGGGTCTGCTGAGCGTGCCGATGGCCTTCGTGCTGCTGTGGGTGGGGGCGCTCTGGCCGCGGGTGCGGTGGCGGGGCTGGATGGTCGCCCCGCTGAGTGCGCTGGCCTTGGTCGGGCTGGCGGGGGTCATGCCGACGCTCAACATGAAGGCCGCAGATTATGGCTGGCCCTTGCTGTCGATCGCATCGGCCATCGCCACATCCCTATTGCTGTTCCGCCTGTCTGCGCTGGTAGCGCCCTTTGCCGGACCAGTCGCGGCGGTGGGGCGGGCGTCGCTGGTCATCATGTACGCCCATGTCGCCATCATCCATTATCTCTCCCCCTATATGGGCAAGCCGTGGCTATTGCTGGCGGCGCTGTTGATCCCGTTCGCGATCGCCCGGCTGATCCGCCTGTCGCCAGCGGCCAGCCGCTGGTTGAATTAGCCGTCCTGAATCAAAGACATGCGATCGTCAGCCCCTGCGCGGGCAACAATGGCATAGGCGGCCTGGGCGATGAGTTGCGCCTGAGTCAGCGACGCCTTGTCCTCCTTTGATGCCTGCGCGGTGGCGACCGGATCGGCGACAGCGGCGGCTTGGGGGGATGCGTAATAGCCCGCGTCGCTCAGTCGATCGGTCAGGGTCGCGTCTGGGGTGGGAGCGGCTGTCGCGGCGGTCACCTGGCGTGGGCCGGAGGACGGCGCGCTATAGGTCAGCGGTTCGGATGCCGTAGGGGTCGCAACAACGGGTTGCGGCGTCGATGTAACTGGATCGCTGGGGGCAGTTATTGTCGCTGGCGTCGGTGTCACGGGACTGACGACCGTATCCAGCGTCTTCTTGATTTGTCCCCACGCTGTGCTCGCGCCCGTCGCATTGATTGTGCTGGCCATTTAATAATTCTCCGGTCCCCCCGTTCTTATCCGTCATCGGGCCTGCAATGCCGTCAATGAAAAGGGTTGGCGCCGCGTTAAGCGTCCAGGCCGGTGTCGTTACGCGCTTGTCGGACGACTGGCGAGGCTGGATGAAGAGGATTGGCGCGAAACTCGCCTATTCTCGAAATGGCGTCGCCCCTCGCCAGCATCAACGAACAAGGGCTGGCGCATAGTGCCGATGCGCCAGCCCCTTACGGCCGTTTCAAGCCCTGATATCACCCAAGATTCTTTCCACTCGACTTTCGTTAGACGGCGCGAAAGGCGATCAGCCGTGCAGCTTGATTGCGGTTTCGGCGATCCGACGGCCCTGATAGCGGGCGCCGTCCAGTTCCTCTTCCGACGGCTGGCGGCTGCCGTCGCTGTCGGCCAGCGTGGTCGCGCCATAGGGCGATCCGCCGCGCACCTTGTCCACGCCCATCTGGCCCTGGAAGCCATAGTCCAGGCCGACGATGGTCATGCCGAAATGCAGCAGGTTGGTGATAATCGAAAAGAGGGTGGTTTCCTGCCCGCCATGCTGGCTGGCGGTCGAGGTAAAGGCGCCGCCGACCTTGCCATTCAATGCGCCGCGCGCCCACAGGCCGCCGGCCTGGTCAAGGAAGGCCGCCATCTGGCTGGACATGCGGCCAAAGCGGGTGCCGGTGCCCACGATGATCGCGTCATAATCGGCCAATTCCGCGACGGTCGCGATCGGTGCGGCCTGATCCAGCTTGAAATGCGCGTTCTGGGCGACTTCGAGCGGGGCGGTTTCGGGTACGCGCTTGATGTCGACCTGCGCGCCGGCGGCGGTTGCGCCTTCCGCTATGGCTTTCGCCATCGTCTCGATATGACCGTAGGAGGAATAGTAGAGAACCAATATCTTAGCCATGATGTATCTCCTTGAAAGGGTGAGGAAAAGGGTGGCCGCCTGCATGAGGGGATGCAGGCGGCCCGGCCCATCCGAGGGGGGAGGATAATGGACGGGCCGAAGGGGTCAGATGCTGTCCACCAAAACGATTTCAGCGTCTTCGATCGCCGTGATGGTGATCGGCGCGCCGCCCAGGATCGCCGCGCCGTCGCGGGCCTCGAAGGGCTGGCCGTCAATCTCGATCCGGCCCGTCGCCGGGACCAGATAGAGGTGGCGGCCGTCCGCACTGTCATAAGTCACGCTCTCGCCCGCCCGGACCGTGCCGCCCAACAGGCGGGCGTCGGCGCGGATGCGCAACGCTTCCTTGTCGTCGTCATAGCCGCTGGCCAGGACCGCCAGCTTGCCGGAGCGATCGCCCTTCGGAAAAGGCTTGGCGCCCCAACTGGGCTGCCCGCCACGGGCGCGGGGAATGACCCAGATCTGGAACAGGGTGGTGGTTTCATCCTCCAGATTATATTCGGCATGGCGAATGCCGGTGCCCGCCGACATGACCTGCACGTCGCCAGCCTCCGTGCGACCCTGGTTGCCCAGGCTGTCCTTGTGCGTGATCGCGCCAGTGCGGACATAGGTGATGATTTCCATGTCGGCGTGCGGATGCGGCGGAAAGCCGGAACGGGGGCCGATTTCGTCATCGTTCCACACCCGGATGGCGCCCCAGTGCATACGGTCGTCGGCATGATAGTCGCCGAAGGAAAAATGATGGCGCGCGTTCAGCCAGCCATGGTCGGCATGGCCGAGCGACGCGAACGGGCGACGCTCGATGCGGCTCGTTGTTGTCGTGGTCATATAAAGTGCCTTTCGTTGCGGAGGCGGAGGCTTCCGCTTGCTTTCCGACAATCTAGCTATCAGGATCGTTTCTTAAATCGGCAGCTTTGAAACGGATTGTTTCCTGATGCGACTACCTGACTTCGAGGCCTGGGCCATGTTCGCCGCGGTGGTTGAACATCGCAGCTTCACCGATGCGGCCAAGGCGCTGAGCGTGTCGAAGGCGACCGTGTCCAAGGCGGTGACGCGGCTGGAAGAGCATCTGGACACCAGCCTGTTCAACCGCACCAGCCGCCGTCTGGCGCTGACCGAAAGCGGCAAGCGGCTGGCCGACCATGCCCATCGCATCCTGGCGGAGGGGCAGGCGGCGGAGGAAGCGGCGCGCGATGAAACCGCGGAACTGTCCGGCGTGGTGCGACTGGGCGCGCCGATGACCTTCGGCCTGCTGCGCGTCGCGCCGCTGGTGGCGCAATTCACCAAGGAGCATCCCATGGTCGATGTCGACCTGCATCTGTCCGATGCGCAGATCGACATCGTCGACATGGGGCTGGACGCGACCATCCGCAT
Source organism: Sphingobium sp. AntQ-1 (assembly GCF_028538045.1). Taxonomy (NCBI): domain Bacteria; kingdom Pseudomonadati; phylum Pseudomonadota; class Alphaproteobacteria; order Sphingomonadales; family Sphingobiaceae; genus Sphingobium; species Sphingobium sp. AntQ-1. Next base: position 792,058 of record NZ_CP117158.1, on the reverse strand, counting down.
CGCCGACATGCCCGACAGTTCGCTGCGCGCGCGGCGGCTGGCGGACGTGACGCTCTATACCATCGCGTCGCCCGCCTATCTGGACGAACGGGGGCGGCCGCAACATCCAGCCGACCTGGGGACCCATGACTGCCTCTGCTACTCCAACGTCGCGGCGCCTGATGTGTGGCGCTTTGCCGGGCCGGGGCAGCAAAATGTGGTGGTGCAAGTGCGCAGCCGCATCACCGTGAACAGTGGGGAGGCGATGCTGCCCGCGCTGCGCATGGGGGTGGGCATCGCCCGGCTACCCGACTTCATCATCGGCGACGCGCTGGCGAAGGGAGAGGTAGAGGAAATATTGGTCGATTGGCGGCCCGCACCCTTCGGCCTGCATCTCGTCACGCCGCCGTCGCGCCTGCGCCCCGCGCGGGTCGAAGCGTTGCTGGACTATCTGACGACGCATCACGGCTGTTAACCCGCAATATTAAGGTTAGCGAAAAATTTCCGTCCTCGGTTCAGGATGATGGACGTTTGGGCGCATGAGAGCGTCGTTTCGCAGGTGAATCCATATTGACTCCGGGCGGACCGTTTCGCCCTCAACTCTTTGTAAATAGATTCGTTTTGATGCGACTCGCGGATTCCTGCCGGTTAGCGAAAAATTAACCTTTGTCCTTCAGAAGTTTTTTGGTTAATGATTTGGAGCAGAAGCCGTTCTGGTGGGGTGAACGGGACTGCGATCCATCGGCGGGATTGGCCGAGGTGACAACAAGGGGCTTCACATGCGCGTGCTGCTGATTGAGGACGAACCGACCACCGCCAAGGCGATCGAGCTTATGCTCACGACCGAAGGCTTCAACGTCTACACGACCGATCTGGGCGAAGAAGGCCTCGATCTGGGCAAGCTCTATGATTACGACATCATCTGCCTGGACCTGAACCTGCCTGACATGCACGGCTATGACGTGCTGAAAAAGCTGCGGGCGGCCAAGGTGCAGACCCCGGTGCTGATCCTGTCGGGCATATCGGAGATGGACAGCAAGGTCCGCTCCTTCGGCTTTGGCGCCGACGATTATGTGACCAAGCCCTTCCATCGCGAAGAGCTGATCGCCCGCATCCACGCCGTCGTGCGCCGGTCCAAGGGGCATAGCCAGTCGGTCATCCGCACCGGCAAGCTGGCGGTGAATCTGGACGCCAAGACGGTGGAAGTGGACGGCAACCGCGTCCACCTGACCGGTAAGGAATATGCCATGCTGGAGCTGCTCTCGCTCCGCAAGGGCACGACGCTGACAAAGGAAATGTTCCTGAACCACCTTTATGGCGGCATGGACGAACCTGAACTCAAGATCATAGACGTCTTCATTTGCAAGTTGCGCAAGAAGCTTGCTCTGGCCTGTAGCGGCGACAATTATATCGAAACGGTCTGGGGTCGCGGCTATGTGTTGCGCGATCCTGACGAGATCGTGGAGGAGCAGGCCAAGGTCGCCTGATCCCAGACTGGTTAACGGGGGTGGAAAGGCCGGGGTCCGACAGGGTGCCGGCCTTTTCCGTTTCGGGTCGGCTTGACGGACGATGTTCTCTTTTTGATCGCCTTTTCCCTTTCGACCGTGGATCATCGGCAAGGTTGGCGTTAAGGCGGGAGCATGGATGACCTGTTTGCCGATCGATCCCTGAGTGAACAGACGCTGGGCAGGGGCGACATCGCGCCGCTGGCCAAAAAAGGCTTGCCGGCGCATCTGATCGATTGCGACCTGGACGAGGCCGACCTGTCGGGGCTGGACCTGTCGCGCTGGATATTCGAACGCTGTCAGGTCCGCCGCACCGATTTCACCGACGCGAAGCTGGATGGAACGCGGTGGCAGTCGTGCCGCGGCGGATTCGTGCAGCTCGCTGGCGCGGACCTGCGCGAGGCGGAGTTTCTTGCTTGCGACCTCAATAACGGCGTGCTGCGCCGCGCCAAGCTGTTTGGCGCCAAATTCGAACGGTGCAAACTGACCGGCGCGGACTTGTCCGACGCGAGCGCGCTGGACGTGCAATTTGCCGAAACGCTGTTGGTCAACGCGCGGCTGCCGGGCTTTTCCTTTCGCAAGCAGGTGCTGACCGCAGTCGATTTCAGCCAGGCGGACCTCGCCAAATGCGATTTTCGCGGCACCTTGTTCGACGGATGCAGCCTGCGCGACGCGGCGCTGGACGGGTGCCGGTTCGATGGCGCGGACTTGCGCGAGGCGGATATCGGCGGATTGCGGCTGGTCAATGCCGGGCTGTTCCGCGGCGCGACGATTTCTCGCGAGCAGGCGGGGCAATTGCTGGGCGAATTGGGCTTGAACGTGCGCTGATCGGCGAAGTTGAACGGGCCAGCGGCCTCAAAGGCTGCCGGCCCGTTCGTCAGGCGGTGGGGCGTCGGGCGGCGGCGTGGAACTTGACCGCCGTCCGTATCACGCCCCGTGCGGGGTCAATCGTCCGCCTGATTGGGGGTAGGGGTGTTGCGACTTGTCGAGCCCTGGCCGCTGGCCTCACCCGAAAGCTGGCCACTGGCATCAATCGACGCGGCATTGTCGAGCGCGCCCGTCCCCTGGCCCGCGGCGTTGCCGGCCGCCGATCCTGCGCCGCTCGCCACGCCCGATGCGCGGTCGCGGGTTGCGTTGAGCGCCGCGCCGGCTCGATCGCGGCTGTTGGCGACGGTCGTAGCGGCGCGGTCCCGCGCGGCGGTGGCGGTATCGGTCGCCCGATCCCGCACGCTGCCGGCCGTCTCCCCGGCCCGATTCCGCACGGCGCCGACGGCGTTACGTGCGTCGCTGGCGCCGAGCGTGTCGATCGCCAGGCCGCCGCTGGCCGATCCACCGGCAGAACCCGATGCGCTGCCGCTGCGGGTCTTGCCCTTGCTAGTCGCCGATCCGGTGGCCGAACCATCGGCGCGGCTGCGGCTTGATCCGCTGGCCTCGACGCGGCCATTATCGAGATCGACGCTACGGTCGAGGCTGCCTGCGCCGTCAAGCGTGCTGCCCAGCGATCCGCCAAGGCCGCCGCCTGCGCCGCCCAAAGCGCCGCCCAGCGATCCGCCCAGGCCACCGCCGCCGCCCAGAAGCTGGGCCGAGGCGGGCGTCGCGGTCAGGGCGGCGAGGCAGGCGGTCGCGATCAGGAACTTGGCTTTCATCACTCGTCTCCTTCATGTGCATATCGATGCGATGAAAGGAGAACGGGAGGGACGCCCGCTTTAATCCCGACGGCCCAGGAAAAATTTCAAGTCACTGAAAATTATTAATTATTTCTACAAGTACCGCAGATGACCGGCGTCTTGCCTTTAGTGGGCGGGGTCGCTTCGGCGCGCAGCGCGGCGATGTCGCCACGCATCAGCAACCGACCCGCGACCAGCGGCGCGGCGAAGCTGGTGCCGCGCACCGCCCCCTTGCCGCCCTGTGTCGTCGCCGCCTGCATGTCCGCGCCGGGCGCGGCGAAATCGACATGGAGCGCGCGGCCGGCTTCGGGCAAGGGCCGCCCACGCCCGTCGATCCCGGTCACAGCGACGACGCCGGGATAGGATGCGGGATAGGCGGGCGGGGCGGCCGGGCCGTCATTGCCGACCGCCGCGACCAGGATCACGCCCTTGTCCCGCGCCAGGCGGATCGCGCCATCGAGCAGCGGATTGGCCGGGCCGACCAGGCTGACGGTGACGACGCGCACCCCACGCGCCGCCATCCATCCCAGTGCGCGGACGATGGCGAAGGCGCCGCCCCCGGCCGGATCGTCGCCATAGACGTCCGCGACCAGCAGCGATGCGCCGGGCGCTCCGCCCCGCACCACCCCCTCGCCACTGATAAGCGAGGCGACAGCGGTGCCATGGGCGCTGGCGCGCGGCGCGCCCTGCGCGAAGCCGCGTTGTTCGATCGGCCCGCTAAGCGCGGGATGCTGCGCTACGCCGCCGTCGATCAGCCCAGCGAGCCGCCCATCGACCCGGCCGCCGCCCGCCAGCGCGGCGCTGGCGAGGAACCATGCGTTGCCGCTCGGAAAATAGAGATTATCCGCACTGGCCTGCGCCCGCGGGGCGATCCGGCGCGCGTCGCGCAGCGCCCTGGCCAGGCTGCGGCCTCTGGGCGGGGTCAGGCGGGCGACGGCCAGGTCGATGCCCTCCACGCTCTCGCCGTCCACGCCGTAGCCCGCCGCGCGTAAGGCATCGAGGGCGCCTTCGTCCGCGCCAGTGAGGAGGATGACCCCTCGCCGCGCCGGTTCGCGCCGGTCGTCCAGCTCGATCCGGTCGCCATGGCGACGCAGCAAATCGGTGACGCGCGTGGCGCGCGCCGCCGCCAGCCGGTCGGCGAGGCGGGCGGGCGACAAGCGGTCGAGGTCGGCCGCATCGACCGCGCCGCCAAGCTGGTCCATGATGTCAGGCACCGCTTGACCCACCGCGCCCAGCCCGCCGCCGCCGCCGGGCAGCAACTGCGCCTGGGTGGCGGATGGCGCGATCAGCATCATCCCCGCGATCATCCAGGGGTGCGTCAGTTTCATGTCCGTCTCACCGATCCTCTCGTCTGCAAAATCAACCATTGCGAAAAAATGTCCATCCGTCTTCTGTCTGCGGGATGAAACGGATGGGCTGGCGCGTTTCATCCTTCGAACAAGCGACGGAGTGCTGATGTCGTTCGAACGCGACCTGCTTGCGATCCTGCCCCGGCTGCGGCGTTTTGCCGCCAGCCTGTCGCGGGACCGCGCCGATGGCGACGATCTGTGCCAGGCGGCGCTGGAGCGCGGCCTGAAGGCCCGCGACCAGTGGCAGCCCGGCACCCGTCTGGACAGCTGGATGTATCGGATCATGCGCAACCTTTGGATCGACGAGGCGCGCGCGCGCCAGCGCGCCGCCAAGACCTTCGCCCCTGAAGAGGCTGGCGCGCATGTCGGCCATGCCGGCGACCGCGATGTGGAGGCGCATATGATGCTGTCCGACGTCGACCGCGCGATGCAGGCCTTGCCGCAGGAACAGCGCGAGGCGATCGCGCTCGTGCTGGTCGAGGGCCTGTCCTACAAGGAAGCGGCGGCGGTGCTGGGCGTGCCGATGGGGACATTGACGTCCCGGCTGGTGCGCGGGCGCGGCGCATTATTGGAACTGATGGGAGAGGCAGCATGACGGACATAGACGAAGCCATGCTGATCGCACTGGTCGATGGCGAACTGGACGAAGTCAATCGGCGCAGGGTCGAGCGGGCGGTGGCCGCCGATCCGGCGCTGGCGGCGCGGCTGGCGCAGCATCGCTCGCTGCGCGCGCGGCTGGCGGGCCATTATGCGCCGGTGGCGCAGGAGCCGGTGCCCGACCGCTTGCGCGCCTTGCTGGAGGAGAGCGCGAAGGTGACGCCGCTGGCGCGACCGGCGTCCCGCTGGCGGAATTGGGCGATGGGCGGGGCGATCGCCGCCAGTCTGGTGCTGGGATTGGGTCTCGGCCGTATGTCGGGCACGGGACTGGGATCGATCGGAATGCGGGATGGCGTGATGGTGGCGCGGGGCGCGCTGGCGACCGCGCTCGATACGCAACTCGCATCCGCGCAGGGGGTGGATGGCGCGATCCGCATCGGCCTGACCTTCCAGCGTCAGGGCGGCGGCTGGTGCCGCAGCTTCGATGGCCCCATTGCGGGCGTAGCCTGCCGCGAGGAGGAAGGCTGGCAGGTGCAGCAGGCTTTGCCCGGCGCGGGTTCTCAGACTGCCTATCGACAAGCCTCCTCCGTCGACGCGCGGGTCATGGCGACGGTGGACGCGCTGATCGACGGCGCGCCAGCGGATGCCGCTGGAGAGAAGGCGGCGCAGGCGAAGGGGTGGCGGTAGAATTATCAGGGCTCCCGCGCCACCTGCGCGGGAGCCCTTAGCTCTCCAATCTAGGCGTGCGCCACCGCATGGCCCGCGCAACACGCCGCACGGCTGCTTTCGACATAGTCGGCGTCATGCCACCAATAATGTTGATGGGCGTCCGCCAGCATCGGCAGCATCTTGCTCGCCGCCGCCTGTGGCTTGGCGTCGACGAAGGGCGCCATCAGCGCTTCGGGCGTATGGACTACGCCGTTGGCGATCACCTGTTTCACATTGGCGACGGCCGCGACGTCTTTCAGCGGATCGCCGTCCACCAGGATCAGGTCGGCCAGCATCCCGCGCTCGATCCGGCCGACCGGCTCGCCCAGAAATTCGCCGGACCAGCGGGTCGTCATCATCAGCGCCTCATAGGGGGAGATGCCGAACTTCACCATGCCGCGCAGGTTGAGGTGCAGGCTGATCGCGGTCAGGTCGATCGGCGCGTCGGTGCCGGAGAAGGGATGCCATCCCGCCGCCAGCGTCATCTTGATCTGCGCAACCTGCCGTTCCAGCGACGCGAGCATCGGCTTGCCGCCGTCGCCCGACATCGCCTTCACCCGCGCCAGCAACTTGTCATATTCCCATTGCGGATAAAGCGTCGTGATCCGCGGATCACGGGTAAAGCCGTCGTCCAGCCCCAGCAGGGACGTGGCCGCGAACAGGGTCGGCGTGCGCCCCGCCTTGGCAGCGGCGAACAGGTCGTTGACGTCATGATAGCCGCCGCCGAGCGACGTGATGGTGCGCGAATAGCCATAGCGGTTGGTCGCGCCGGTATGCTCCATGCAATCCATGCCGCTGTGGAGCGCAGGATAATGATAGTGGGACGACAGGTGCATCCCCATTTTGTGGGAGGCGTCGACCACTTCCTTCTGCGTGTCGTGGCGCAGGCGGACATAGGTTTTCACCATGTCATAATCCAGCGCCTGGGCGCGCTCCAGCTCGAGCGCCATCTGGCCCTTTTCGGTGACCGGCCGCATGAAATTATAGAAGATGCGGCCGCCGTCGATCGCTTCGCCAGTGGCATAGTGACGCGCGGCGATGCGCTTGCCGCTCTGGATCGACTCCCGGTCCTCCACCATATGATAGGCGGGGCAGCCGGGCGACCGGGTCGCCGTCACGCCCATCGCCAGCCACAGCCGCCCCATACGGTCGCCATAGCCATAGCCCGCCATCTGCCGATGGGTGTGCATGTCGATCAGGCCCGGCATCAGGGTAAGGTCGGGCGCGTCGATAATCTTCGCGTTGGCGTCGGACGCGCTGGCCCCGCGCGGCGTGACGGCGCTGATGACATTGCCGTCCAGTACGACGTCGACCTGCGTCTTGTACTCGGTCGAGAGGGTATCCCACACCTTGCCAGCCCGTATGACTGTGCGACCGGAAGGCTTGGCATTGGCCCAGCTAAGGCGGCAGGGGACGGTCTGCGCCGCGCCGCCGGTGGCGGCCACGATGCGCAGCTTGCCGTTGCTGAGATAAAGAAGCTTGCTGCCGTCGCCGCTCCAACTGGGCGCGTCGGTGACTTCGGTGGTGATTTGCGTGGGCGCGGCGGTAAAGCTGCCGTCGGGCGCGACTGGCGCAACCCACAAGGTGCTGGCGAAGACGAAGGCCATGCTCTTGCCATCGGGCGACCAGATCGGGCCGTCATGCCCGCGCGTGCCGAGCGACTTGCCTTCAGATACCGGGCGATAGGTGCCCTTGCCGGTGGTGAGATCGACGGTCAGTATCTGGCTGGCGCCCTCGCGATAGCGGCCGGTGACGGGCTTGAAGGCGGCATAGGCGATGGTCTTGCCATCAGGGCCAAAGCTGGGACGGCCCGGCTCCCAGAGCGCGTCGAACCGCTTGGTCACCGCGCCGCTCGCCACATCGACGGTATGGAGCGCGCCATCCTGGTCGAGAAAGGCGATCATCTTGCCATCCTGCGACCAACTGCCCCAGGCGACCGCCTTGTCGGGAATGTTGGTGAGTTGGCGTTCCTTGCCAGTGGCGACGTCATGCAACCACAGGTCGAGCGTGCCGCCGCGGTCGGAGGAATAGGCGATGTTCTTGCCATCGGGCGACCAGGCGGGATCGCATTTATGGAAGCCGTCGCCGACGATCCTCTTGGGTGCGCCGCCAACGGGCATCAGATAGAGGTCGTTGAGCGCGGCGAAGACGATGGTCCGGCCGTCGGGCGAGAGCATGGGCGCGGCGATGCCGACCACGGGCTTTGGCGCGGTGGAGGTGAAGTCGCGCGTTTTCTTGCGATAGTTAGGGGTGGTGACCGGGACTTGCGTCTCAAAGGGGATGACGCTCGCCTTGCCGCGCTTCAGGCTGCGCAGCTTCCCATCGGACCCGTAAAGGATCGCGCCGTCCCTGGTGAAGGCGGGGCGGAACGGATAAAGATCCTCGCCCGCGACGATATCCTTGCCGTCCATGACCAGCGTCATTGATCCGGGCTGGACGCGGGTATAGGCGATGCGACCGTCAGGCGCGAAAGCCGGGGCCATGATAGCCGACGGGTTGAATCGGTCCGCAGATGGCGTCACCGACGCCACGTCCGTCACCGCCCCGCTGGCGATATCGACCGCGACCAGCTTCGTGCCGCCCGCGACATAGGCGACGCGCTTACCGTCGGGCGACCAGGCGGGTTCGCTGTCGTTGGTCGTGCCCTTCGACAATGGCGTGACCTGGCCGCTCGCCACGTCGAGCAGGTAGATGGCGTAGCGACCGTCCGCCCGGTCGCTGGAAAAGGCGATCGTCTTGCCGTCGGGCGACCAGCGCGGCTCGCGATCATCCAGCAGCCCGTCCGTATGCTGGCGCATGTCGCCGCCGTCCGCCGCGACCGACCAGATGTGGAAATGGCCGGTGCGATAGGATTGGAAGGCGATGCGGCTGCCGTCGGGCGACCAGTCCGGCTGGGCCAGATCGTCGAAATCGCCGGAGAGCCGCTTCAACGGTCCCCCGCCGACCGGCAGGGACCACAATATCCCCAGCAGGTCGAAGGCGATGCGCTTGCCGTCGGGCGACAGCGCCAGTGCGACGTTGGTGCAGTCCTGCACCGTCACCAAGGTCTCCTTGCCGGCGGCGGGGGCGCCGGGGCTTTGCGCCGCCCCCGATTGCGCTAACGACCCCGCGCCGCCCGCCGCGAGCAAACCGATCCCGCCCGCCGCCATCGCCTCGCGCCGGTTCAATCCTGCTGTCTTCGTCATGTCAGAACTCCAGGTTCAACCGGCCATAATAGAAGCCGCCGCTGATGCCGTAGGGTGCGTAGGCATTGTAAAGGAAGCCGACGAACTGGTTTACCGGCTTCAACTTGTTCGGGTAGGTGTTGAGCAGGTTGTTCGCGCCGACCGAGAGCTTGACCCCCTTGGTCAATTTATAGCCGATTTCGAGATCGACGATGACTTTGGGCTTCAGCTCTTCATCGACATAATCGCGGAAGCACACGTCGCTCACGACATTGACCGCGCAGGCCGTGAAGTCGGCGGTGTGAAAGGCTGTGGCGTTTGCGCGCTGGACGATCTTGCCGAAGCGCGTGGCGCGCAGGTTCATGTTGAAATCATCCTTTTCCCAAAGGACGTTGGCGATGAACTTGTCGCGCGGCGTGCCTTCGGTAAGGTCACCCTGCTTCGTGCGGCCGATCAGCGCCAGGCCCGATGCTGCGATCGGCCCCGGCACCGGGTCGATATGGGTGAAGATGGTTTTGTTGAAATTGGCCGAAAGGCTGATCGTGGCCAGACCCATGTCGCCCAGACCCGCGCGATAGGTGCCGACGATGTCGAAACCGCGGGTCCGGGTGTCGGCGGCGTTGGAGAAGATCAGTCCGCCGGCGATCCCGTAAATGCCTGCTGCCTCCAGCGCGCTGATGACGGTCGGGCCGCTGAGCGTCTCGCTCAGCAGGATGCGGTCCTTGATCTTGATCTGATAGGCATCGACGGTGAGGTTGAGGTTCGGCGCAGGCGTGAGCACGATGCCGGCCGAGAAGTTGACGGACTTTTCGGCCTTGAGCGGCACGGCGCCCAGCGCCCTGGCCGCCGCGCCCTCGACCGGCAGCGCCTGAACCGGCAACAGGACGCTGACGCCATTCTGAATCACGCCGATTGTCGATGACGATGCATAATGTTGCTGTTGCAGCGTCGGTGCGCGGAAACCTGTGCTGGCGGTGCCGCGAATGGCGAAGCCGCGCATCGGTTCGATGCGGAGCGAAGCCTTGCCTGTATTGGTGGTGCCGAAATCCGTATAATCTTCGTGGCGGCCGGCGAGGCCGAACTCAAGGCCCTCGACGATCTTGCCTTCCACATTGGCATAGGCGCTCCAATTGCTGCGGCTCCAACTTCCCGCGCCTTCGGGAACGAAACCGGTCACGCCTTGCGCGCCGACGCCGGTGCGCTGCTGTCCCGCGAGCCAGGAGCCGGGCGGCGACACATAATTGCCGTTGATATAGGATTCAGGGTCGCCGGCCCCGATCATGAATTTGTTTTTCTTATATTCTGCGCCCACCGCCAGCGATAGCGGGCCGGCCAGGCCGACATCAAACTCTTTCGAGAGGTCTAGATTATTGGTCCATTCGTCGAACCGAATCTTGCCAAGATAGAAGGTCGTCGGGCTGGCCGTACCCATCGAAGGGTTGAGCGATGTGGTCTGCTTATATTTGACCTCGTCCTGCGAATAGGTGGAACTGATGTCGAAATGCACGCCGCCGCCTATTTCGCCGCGCAGGCCGAGGGCATATTGGAAATCCTCGTCATAGACATGGATGCGCGGAATATAGCCTTCGGGATAGATTTCGATGATGTTGTTGAGCGCGGCGGGCGTGCGGTAGGTCAGCCAGCCCGCGGCGTGGCGCTTGGAATATGTGCCGAAGCTATAGGCTTCCAGGCTGTCCCCCACCGGCAGCATGGCGTCATAGCTGACATTGCCGCCGATCACCTCCGGCTGGCCGGCCTTGCCGCGATAACGATCAAGATCGGGATTGGCGTTGCGCGGATCGCCGGTGGGATAATAGGTGCCGCCGATCGCCGAGCCTTTGACCAGCGTTCCCGCCTGCAAGACGCCGTCCGCCGCAAGATGGATATAGCCGCCGTCCGGTCCGATCGAAAAGCCGTTGTCGATCTGCCACCGGCCCTGTTCGCCGCCATTGTCGGCTGTGCTGCCCAGGGTCAGCGCCGCGCCGCCGGCCGTGTCGTTCTTCAGGATGACGTTGACGACGCCGGCGATCGCGTCGGACCCATATTGCGCAGATGCGCCGTCGCGCAGCACTTCGATCCGCTGGATCGCGTTGCCGGGGATAAGGTCGAGATCGGGCGGAGACTGGCCGTTCTGGACCGATCCGTTGATGAACAGCGTGGCGGAATTATGCCGTCGCTTGCCGTTGACCAGCACCAGCAACTGGTCGCCGCCCAAGCCGCGCAGCGACAGGGTGCGCACCGCCCAACTGGCGCCCGCGCCATTGTTCGACACGTTGATGGATGGGACGAGCGTGCCGAGCAAGTCGCGCACAGACTGCTTGCCGCTCGATTCCAGATCCTTTTCGCCCAGCACGTCGATCGGTGCCAGGCTTTCGGCGACGGTGCGGTTGGTCGTGCGGGTGCCGGTGACGATGATCGGCGTCGCGTCCTCGGCCGGTTCGGGGGCGGGGGCCATGGCCATCGCCTGTGTGCCCGCGCCCGGCAGGCTGGCCTGGGCATATTGCAGCGCCAGCGGGCTGCGGCGCGCGGCGCTGCGATTGGGGGGGGCGGCGAGCGCGATCACGCCTTCGCCGGCGGGGCTGGAGGTGAGATCCGTGCCAGCGAGCAAGCGGGCGAGCGCATCCTGGGTGGACAGCCAGCCCTGGATGCGGCGGCTGCGGATCGCGGCGACCTCGTCATAGGGGAAGAGGATGCGCACGCCCGACTGCACCGACAATTCGCGCAGCGCGCTGCTGAGCGGCTGGACATGGATGTCGAATTTATGGCGCTGGGTCAGCGTGGCGTTCGGCGTGGCTGCGGCCAGAAGTTGCGTAGGCGAGACGAGGCAGATGGCGAGGGCGACCCCCGCCACGGCATGGCGAATATGCATTGTCTGTTCCCCTGAATGTAGCGGCATCCCCTGCCGTTCCACCCCCTTCCAACGAAGAATGTCGGCTGTCCCGCTATCGAATTTTCAAGAAATGTGACGCTTGTCCAGAATTGCCGCTGACAGGGCGCAAATCACGGCTTGGTCTGGAGCGTCCATCGGCTCGTTCCCTCCAGCCCCAACGCGGTCAAGCGGCCGGACAGGAATGCGCCAGTGTCGATCCCGATCCGGCTGGCCTGTTCGTCCACATCCTCGCTGATGCTGTGGCCATGAACGATCATGCTGGGATGGCGGCCGCGATGCGCCAGAAATTCCTGCCTGATCCAACGCAGATCGGCTGGACTTTGGTTCCCGATCGGCACGCCGGGACGGATGCCGGCATGGACGAACAGATAATCGCCCATCGCGATGCTGTCGGGCAGGGCGTCCAAAAAATCGACATGGGCGCGCGGGACATGGCTTTCCATCCAGTCCACAAGTTCGGCATCGGTCATGACGCGGAACAGGGCGGGCTCCAGGCCATAGCTGGCCAGCGTCGCCTCGCCCTCCATGCGGCGGAACAGGGGCAGGGCGCGCAGGTCGCCACGTGCGGCGAGCACGAAGGCTTCCTCATGATTGCCCTTGAGGCAGCGCACGTCGCCGCCCGACGCCGCCAGCGCCATCACCGTTTCCACCACCGCGCAGGATTGCGGTCCGCGATCGACCAGGTCGCCCAGCAGGATCAGGCTGATCGGCTTGCGCGCACGGTCCTTGTCGTCCTGCGCGATCATCGCCAGCAGCGCGTCGAGCAGGTCGGCGCAGCCATGCACGTCGCCGATCGCATAGACGCGCCGGTCGCCAATGTCGGGCGGCGGCGCGCCGCGCTTTACCCTGCGCCAGAAGTTCATGGCGAAGAGTGTCGCATTACAGGCGGGGCAATGTCACGCCCTGCTGCCCCATATATTTGCCCGCGCGGTCGGCATAACTGACCTCGCACGGTTCGTTGCCTTGGAGGAAGAGGAACTGACAGGCGCCCTCATTGGCGTAGATTTTCGCGGGCAGCGGCGTGGTGTTGGAAAATTCCAGCGTCACATGCCCTTCCCAGCCCGGCTCCAGCGGGGTCACGTTCACGATGATGCCGCACCGCGCATAAGTGGATTTGCCGAGGCAAATGACCAGCACGTCGCGCGGCACGCGGAAATATTCGACTGTGCGGGCCAGCGCAAAGCTGTTGGGCGGGATGATGCAGCAGTCGGTCTGGCGATCGACGAAATTCTTCGGATCGAAATCCTTGGGATCGACGATCGTGCTGTCGACATTGGTGAAGATCTTGAATTCGTCCGCCACCCGCGCGTCATAGCCGTAGGAGGACAGGCCGTAGCTGATGCAGCCTTCGCGCCGCTGGCTCTCCACGAACGGCTCGATCATGTTGGTTTTCAGCGCCTGTTCGCGAATCCATTTGTCGGAAAGAATGGCCATGTCGTGTCAGCTCTTTTTCTGAGGGCCGATGCCCAGGTCCGCCGGACCAAAGGCATGGGGAAGGAGTTGGGCGACCGTGAGGTCGATGACGCGGTCGCCGCTGGGCGTGGCGCAATAGATAGCGAGCGTGCGGCCAGCCAACTGTTCGGCCTCGTTCATGATCTGGCGGCACCGGCCACAGGGGGTGACGAGCACCTCCTGCGCACCATCCATCGCGCCTCCGACCACGGCGATTTCCGTTACGTCAGCGAAACGACCTTGGGCATTGACGGTGGCCAGCGCGACCGTTTCGGCGCACAGCGACAGGCCGTAGCTGGCATTTTCGAAATTGCAGCCGGTGACGATGCTGCCGTCGGTCAGCCGCACCGCCGCGCCCACGGCAAAGCGGCTATAGGGCGCATGGGCGTTGGCCATCGCATTCCGCGCGGCCTCGATCAACTGTCCAACTCGCTGTTCATCGTGCATCAGGGCGCCACCACATTCCATCGAACCGGACCATCAACGCCGTCGATATGCCGCATGTCGCTGGCTGTCCACATCACCCAGGGTTTGGTCGCATAATCGGGCGGGAAGAAATTGCCGTCCAGCCACAAGGTCCGGTTGATGCCTGACCCGACGTCATAGGCCTTGTCGAAATCTTCGGTCACATTGAGCAGCACCGTCTTGCCGGCATGACCCTCGACCAGGTTGACCAGCGTATTAAGTTCGGACAGCAGCAGGTCGCGGTTCGGCCGCGCCGTGCAGGCGGGGGAGAAGGCGAGGCGGATGACAGGCGGCAGCGCGGCATTGTCGCGTGGCACGGTGGTCATATAGCGGGTCGCCTGATCCATCGCGAGGCGGCAGGGGGTGAACTCCAGCAGCGCGCCATAGCGCAGGCCCGCAGCCCGCGCCGCGCGCCAGTTGGCGGCGAAGGCCGGGTCGCGCCGGTCGGCGGCGTCGGCGGCGCGGATATAGGCGAAGTCCGCGCCCTGCGCCGCCAGCGTGCCCCAGTCGACCGGACCATTGTCGGCGCTGATGCTGACGCCTTGGACGGGATATTGGTCGCGGCTGGGCGCCCAGCCGCGCGCATAGAGAAACAGCCCCAGCGCCAGCGCCGCGACCACCGCCAGTCCCGCGGCAATGCGGACCAGCAGGCCCCCCAAAGTTACAACCCTGATCGTCCTACCCCTTGATATGCAGCACGCAGATGAGCGTGAACAGCCGGCGCGCGGTATCGAAATCGACCTCGATCTTGCCCTCCAGCCGTTCTTTCAGCACCTCCGCCGCATCATTGTGGATGCCGCGGCGGGCCATGTCCACCGTCTCGATCTGTTGCGGGGAAGCGTTGCTGATCGCCTGATAATAGCTGTCGCAAATGGCGAAATATTCGCGGATCGGGCGACGGAAGCGGCCCAGGCCCAGAATGATCGCCTCCAGCGGGGCATCATCCTCCCGGTTGATCTCGATCACCAGCCGACCATCCTCGACCCGCAGCACGACCTTGTAAGGACCGGCATAGCCGTCGGCATGGACCCGCTGCGGCGCGAAGTGATTATCCTCCAGCAGGTCGAAGATCGCGATGCGCCGTTCCTGCTCCACGTCGGCGTTGCGCCACAGGATCGTGCGCTGGTCCAGCTGGATGTCTATGATGCGCGGATCGGCCATGGTGAAGCGGATAGTCAGTGCGGCGGCGCGCGGCGAAAAGCAAGCGCGACTTATCCACAGATGGTTTCCGCCTTGGCCCTTGCGCCGTGCGCGCGCGCAGAGGAAAGAGAGGCCATGGTCGAACTGCTGAAAATCAACCCCGCCGAAAATCCCGGCACCGAATTGCCGCGCAATGTGGAGGCCGAAGCCGCGCTGCTGGGCGCGATCATGATCGACAACCGCATTGCCGAGGATGTCCAGCTCAAGATTAAGGCCGAACATTTTTTCGAGCCGCTGCACGGCCGTATCTACGACGCGATCATGCGCTTGCTGGACAAGGACATGATCGCCAATCCGGTCACGCTCAAGCCCATGCTGGATATGGATCCAGCCTTGAAGGAGCTGGGCGGGGCGGCCTATCTGGCGCAACTGACCGGCAATGGCGCGGCGCTGATCGGCGCGCGCGACTTCGCCACCCAGATCTATGACCTGGCGCTGCTGCGCGAACTGGTCAATGTCGGCCGCGAACTGGTTGAAAATGCGTTGGACACCAGCGAGGCCGTCAATCCGCGCGAGCAGATAGAGGCGGCCGAAGTCGCGCTCTACAAAGTGTCGGAGGGCGAGGGCGAGGGCGGTTCGGTCAAGAGCTTCCTCATGGCCTCCACCGCGGCGGTGCAGGTGGCGGAGCGTGCGCTCAACAGCGGCGGTCATGTGTCGGGGATCACGACCGGGATCAACAGCCTGAACGCCAAGATCGGCGGCCTGCACAATTCGGACTTGATGATCCTGGCCGGTCGGCCGGGCATGGGAAAGACGTCGCTGGCGACGAACATCGCCTATAATGCGGCGTCGCGCTGGCTGCGCGACAATGCCGACGGCATCCCGGCGGAAAAGAATATGGGCGCCAAGACCGCCTTCTTCAGTCTCGAAATGTCGGCCGACCAGTTGGCGACCCGCGTTCTGGCCGAACAGTCGGGCATCAGCGGCGAAGCGCTGCGCATGGGCAAGATCAGCCGGGCGGACTTCCAGAATCTGTCGCGCGCGGCGCGAGAGTTGCAGGAATTGCCGCTGTTCATCGACGATACGCCGGGCCTGACCATCGCCGCGCTGCGCACCCGCGCGCGCCGGTTGAAGCGCCGCCACGATATCGGCTTCATCGTCGTGGATTATCTTCAGCTATTGCAGGGCACTGGCCGCGGCAACGAAAATCGCGTTAACGAGATTTCTGAAATTTCTCGCGGGTTAAAGACGCTGGCGAAGGAATTGCATGTTCCGGTGCTGGCGCTGTCGCAGCTCAGCCGTGCGGTCGAGCAGCGCGAAGACAAGCGGCCGCAGCTCTCCGACCTGCGCGAATCCGGCTCGATCGAGCAGGATGCGGACATGGTCTGGTTCGTGTTCCGTGAGGATTATTACGAAGCGGCCAAGGAACCCAAGCCCGACGATGAGGCGGCTTACGCCACGTGGAAGGAAAATATGGAGCGGATCTACGGCCTGGCCGAGGTGATCATCGCCAAGCAGCGTCACGGCTCCACCGGCCGCATCCGCATGAAGTTCGACGCGAAGATCACGCGATTCTCCGACATTGCGGACGATAGCTATCAGGATTTGAACTACGAATAACCTGGCCGATCAGCCCCCGTTCGTGTCGTCTGAAACGAACGGGGGCATGGGCGCCTAGCCCTTCGCCCGCGCAGCGACCCGTTTCTCCAGCATCGACAGCGGCATCGCGCCTTCCTCAAGGATGGCGTGGAACTGCTTGAGATCGAACGCCTTGCCCTGCGCGGCCTGGGCATCGGCACGGGCCTTGGTCCAGACGCCATGGCCAACCTTGTAGCTGGTCGCCTGGCCAGGCTGGGTACAGTAGCGCTCGACCTCCCGCTGGCAACGCGGCCGGGCGAAGCCGGTTTTCTCCACCATATAATCGGTCGCCTGCTCGCGGCTCCACTTCTTCGCATGGATGCCCGTATCGACCACCAGCCGCGCCGCGCGGAAGAGGAAGGACTGGAGATAGCCAGCCCGGTCGAGCGGCGTCGCATAGCCGCCCAGCTCGTCGGCCAGTTGCTCGGCATAAAGCGCCCAGCCTTCGCTATAGGCGCTCATGAAGGCGGTCTTGCGCAGCATCGGAATGTCGCTCGCCGTCTGCGCGGTCGAGATTTGGAGGTGATGGCCCGGCATGCCCTCATGATAGGTCAGCGCCGGCAGGCCATATTTCGGCCAGTCGCCAACATCTTTGAGATTGATGAAATAGATAGCCGGGCGCGACCCGTCGAGCGCCGCGCGGTTATAATAGCCGTTCGACGCGCCGTCCTGAATCTCGACCGGCACTGCGCGAATTTCCAATGCGGTGTCAGGAATGGTAGCGAAGGCATTAGGAAGCTTGGCCTTCATCGCATCGACATCGCGGTTAAGCTGGGCCAGCAACGCCAGGCGTCCTTCGGCGCTGTCGGCGTAAAGCTGCGACGGTTCGGCATTGAGGGCGGCCAGTCGCTCGCCGATCATGCCTTTGGCATAGCCCGCACCCTTCAGAATGGCGTCGAGCTGCGCGCTGATGTCAGCCACCTGTTCCAGCCCCATGGCGTGAATCTGGTCGGCGGACAGGTCGGTCGTGGTCGCGCTTTTGAGCGCGGCGGCGTAGATTTCGTCGCCGCGCGGGGTGCGCCATACGCCATCGCCCGCCGCCGTCTCGCCTTTCAACGACTCAATTGCCGCGATCTGTTCGTCCAGTGCGGGATAGATGGATTTTTCCACCACCGCTGCCGCATGCGCCTGCCAATCGCCAACGATGCCCTTGGCCGCGGCGCGCTTGACCAGCGACTGTACCATGGAGCTTGCGGCGGCGGGTTGCGCTCGCAGCGTCTTCATCTGTCCCAGCGTCAGGTCCAGCGACCAGCCCGGCGCCAGATAGCCGCGCGCCGCCTCGTCCCGCTGAAGCGCGGTGTCGGTGCGCAGGTTGCGGGCGAAGGCCTCCAGCCGCGCGACATAGGCATCGCCATCGGCGGCCGCGTTGATGGTGTGGGCGGTGTTCAGGAAATCGGGCGTTGAGAAATAGCTGCCGCCCTGCTGGAAGATGCGATAGGGGCGCACCGCGCTGTTAAGGCCGAATTTGGCCGGGGCCACGGTCTGCTGGTCCAGCGCATAGAGGATGACGTCAAGGTTCAGCCGCTGGGCATCGGACAGGCTGGCGGTCTTATAACTGTCCAGTTCCTTGATCGCGGCCTGGGTTGCGGCCAGCTTTTTCAGCATCGCCGACTTGCTATTGTCGTCAAGCTGGCTCTTTGCTCCGGCGCGAGCGCCCTTGTCCAGACCCAGGCTGGTGACGAAGCTGGGCGACAGATCCAATTGCCGCTCGAAAATGGCGGCGAAGGCGGCGGACAGGCGCGCATCGTCGTTACCCTGCGCCAAAGCGCGCGGGGCAGCGGTGGCGAGCGCCAGGGCGCCGGTGGTGGCGAGGAATTGACGACGGTCCATGGGGCGCTCCCTGCTATCTGACTATGGCGCGCGGGTATCGCGCGACTGGCGCTGTTCGTCCAGCCTCTTGTAACTTTGTTACGCAGGCGGGACAGATTCAGCCAGGCAGGGTAAAGCGCTTGGCAAGGCCGTGGTAGAGACGTTCCTTGCTAACTAACTGGGCAGAAAAGTCGGCGACCAAAGCCGCCGCGAGCAGCGGCATCATCAATCCGCGGCTGGCGGTGGTTTCGGAAATGATGATGACGGCGGTCAGCGGCGCGCGGACGACGCCGGTGAAATAGGCGACCATGCCGAGCAGCACCACCGCGCCTTGCGGATAGCTGGGAAACAAACTGCGCAACATGTCGCCAATGCCCGCGCCGACCGACAGCGAGGGGGCGAAGATGCCGCCGGGCAGACCGGACATGGCGGTCGCCAGCGTCGATACGAATTTCGCCGCGCCGAACCAGATCGGCACGTCCTGCCCGGTGATGACGGACTGTGCCGTTTCGTAACCGGTGCCCCAGGTCAGTCCGGTGGTGACGCCCATGACCGCCACCGCGCCTCCGCACAGCAAGGCAAGACGAACCGGCCGATCCCGCAACCACCGCATCGGCTTCCATGCGGTAGAACCGGTCGCCAGCATCAGCCGGGAAAACAGGCCGCCGGCGATCCCGCCAAGAAAGCCCGCAACGGGTGCGGCGATCAGCGCGTCATGGACGCTCAACGTCTGCCGCATCTCCCCGAAATAGACATAGTCGCCAGCCAGCCCCAGGCTCACCATGCCCGCGATCAGCACCGCGGCCATCACCAGCAAGGTCATGCGCTGCTCATAGGCGGCGGCCAATTCTTCGATAGCGAAGGCGACGCCGGCGAGCGGCGTGTTGAACGCCGCCGCCACGCCCGCCGCGCCGCCTGCGATGAACACGGACGCGCGCAGCGGGATGCGCATGAAGCGGTGCATATATCCCATGATGCTGGCGGCGATCTGGACCGTCGGACCTTCGCGGCCCACCGACGCGCCGAACAACAAGGTGCCGATGGTCAGCCAGAATTTGACGAAGGCGGTTCGGGCGGACACCAGTTGCTGCATCCCTGCATCGGGATTGCGCGCCGCGGCGATCACTTGCGGGATGCCCGATCCCTTGGCGGCGGGGGCGATCGTCATCGTGATCCAGGCGAAGGCGGCGAACCCCAGGGGCGTCACGACCAGCGGAAGCCACCAGCACCAGGCGATCATGCGCCGGAACAGCGCACCGGCATGGTCGGCCAGTTCAGCGAACAGCAGCGCCGTCAGGCCGACCAGCACTGCGCCGGCCAATATGGCGATACGCCGCCGCCAGATCAGCGCTTCGGGGCCATGGCGGCGCATCATCACGCGCACCCGGCGCCGGAACAGGCGAAGCTGTCCGATCATATTGGTTGCGCCATGTCGATAATCCGCCCGTGCTGCGACCGATCAGGCCGGGAAGGGCGACCCATAGCGGGGTAGGGCAAGGGACGAAACCCTGAAAGGCCGTTTTTTCGGGCCTTCGGGTCGATCAGAAGACCGGCTGGTTGGCCGAATCTTCGGGATCGATGACGGGGATGGGCGTGACCGGCGAATGGATGCCGCATTCCACCTTGTCCCAACCGCGCCAGCGGCCTGCGCGCGGGTCTTCGCCCGGCATCACCTTCGACGTGCAGGGTTCACAGCCGATCGACAGATAGCCTTGCGATTCCAGCGGATGGCGGGGCAGATTTTCGGCCTCGAAATAGGCCTCCAGCTCGACCTTGTTCCAGTCGCCCAGCGGGTTCAGTTTCAGTCGGCCATCCTCCACCTCGAACCGGGGCAGGTTCTGGCGCGTGACCGACTGGAACGCCTTTCGGCCCGAAATCCAGGCGTCCAAACCCTCCTTTGCGCGCTTCATCGGTTCGACCTTGCGGATTTCGCAGCAGCCGTCCGGGTCGTAGGACCAGCGCAGGCCCGTCTCGTCCTTCTTCGCGATGACGTCGGCGATGGGGGCGACCGTGCGGCTGTCGGTGAAGCCGAAGCGTTTGATGAGCGTGTCGCGATAGTGCAGCGTTTCGGCGAACATCTTGAGCGTATCGACGAAGATCACCGGGACGGTCGGATCGGCCTTCGCTACCAGATCGAGCAGCACCGCGCTTTCCGTGCCAAAGGAGGAGACGACGGCGACATTGCCGGCCAGCCCTTCTGCAAACACGGTCTTGAGCATGGTGATCGTATCGACGCCCTCGAACCGCGCGTTGAGCGCGTCGGCCTGTGTCTGAGTAAAGGCGGGGCGGGCGTCGATCAGGTCGATCTGACGGGCAGGTTCAGCCATTGGTCGTCTCCGGGTGCCGCTTCGCCCAAACCGGGATGCGGCCGTCGATCGCCTTTTGATAGACGTCGGCATAGCGATTGAGCGCGCGGTCGACGGCGGCGTCGTCCAGCGGCTTGGCGGGATGAAAACTGTCGAAACCGCAGCGACGCAGGGCGACGATCTGGTCGACCAGCACGTCGCCCACGGCGCGCAATTCGCCCTGATAGCCCGATTCCCGCAGGATGCGCGCCGCCGAATAGCCGCGTCCGTCGCCATAAGCGGGGAAATTCACCTCGACCAGCGACAGCCGGTCAAGATGCGGCAGCAATTCGCGCGCATCCTCGCCCGCCTCGATGCGAACGGCGGTTGAGTTGGTCTGGCCGGTGAAGGCTTCGACCGTCACCGCGGGTTCCTGCGTGGCTTCGCCGTTGCGGAAGGACAGGAACTCAACCATAGATCGCCTCCTTGAAGGGCTTCATGCCGAGACGGCGATAGGTATCGAGGAAGCGTTCTCCGCTTTCCCGCTGCGCAAGATAGAGGTCGGTGACCTTTTCGATCGCGTCGACCACGCCATCCTCCGAGAAACCGGGGCCGGTTATCTGGCCAAGGCTGGCGTCCTCCGCGCCCGATCCGCCCAGCGACAGCTGGAAATTCTCCACGCCCTTACGGTCGACGCCAAGGATGCCGATGTGGCCGGCATGATGGTGGCCGCAGGCGTTGATGCAGCCCGAAATCTTGAGCTTCAACTCGCCCAGTTCCGCCTGACGCTCGGCCGCGGCGAAACGATGCGCGATCTTCTGCGCCAGCGGGATCGAACGGGCATTGGCGAGCGCGCAATAGTCCAGGCCAGGGCAGGCGATGATGTCGGTAATGAGGTCCAGGTTCGCTTCGGCCAGACCCGCTTCCTCCAGTTCCCGCCAGATGGCGTAGAGGTCCACCTTCCTAACATGAGGCAGAACCAGGTTCTGCGCATGGGTGACGCGCAGCTCGTCGAGCGAATAGCGCTCGGCCAGGGTCGCGACCAGTTCGATCTGCTCGGCCGATGCGTCACCGGGGATGCCGGTCAGCGGCTTCAGGCTGATATTGACGATGGCATAGCCAGGCGCCTTGTGCGCGGCGACCTGACGATCGACCCACAAAGCGAAAGCCGGATCGCTGCGGTCCATTGCGTCAGACAGGCCCGTTTCATAGGCGGGTGGCGCGAAGAAGGCGCGGATGCGGTTCAGTTCCTCGACCGGCGGGTTGAGGCCAAGGGTCCGCATATGGGCGAACTCTTCCTCGACCTGGCGCTTATATTCTTCGACGCCGATCTCATGGACCAGGATCTTGATCCGCGCCTTATACTTGTTGTCGCGGCGGCCGTGGCGATTATAGACGCGCAGGCAGGCTTCCAGATAGGAGACAATCTCCTCTTCCTGCACGAAATCGCGGATCAGCGGCGCAACCATCGGCGTGCGGCCCATGCCGCCACCGGCATAGACTTCGGCGCCGATCTTTCCCTCCTTCGACATCAGCTTCAGGCCGATATCGTGGAGGCGCATCGCCGCGCGATCATCGTCGCTGGCGATCACGCAAATCTTGAACTTGCGCGGCAGGTACGTGAATTCGGGGTGGAAGCTGGACCACTGGCGCAGCAATTCGGCCCAGGGGCGGGGGTCCGCCACTTCGTCGGCGCTGACGCCGGCATATTGGTCCGAACTGATGTTGCGGATGCAATTGCCGCTGGTCTGGATGGCGTGCATCTCCACCGTCGCCAGTTCGGCCAGGATGTCGGGCGCATCGGCCAGCTTGATCCAGTTATATTGTAGATTCTGGCGCGTGGTGAAGTGGCCGTAGCCGCGATCATATTTGGCCGCGATCTCGCCCAGCTTGCGCATCTGCTTGCCCGACAGCGTGCCATAGGGAATGGCGACGCGCAGCATGTAGGCGTGGAGTTGCAGATAAAGGCCGTTCATCAGCCGCAGCGGCTTGAACTGATCCTCAGTCAGCGCGCCGGTCAGGCGGCGCTGCACCTGGTCGCGAAATTCCTCGACGCGGGCGTCGACGATGGACTGGTCATAGCTGTCGTAGCGATACATGGTTCAGATCACCCAGTTGCCGGCATCGGCGTCGTTCGGTTTCAGCGTCAGGTCGGGGCGCACGGTGGGGCCGAGCGCGCGGATACGGTCCTTGATATGGGCCGGGCGCACGCCATCGTCAGAAACGGTCGCGTCGATCACATAAGCGCCGACCACGCGCAGCGCGGCTTCCTCCGTGCGGGCAAGGTCGTCGCCGCGCTCGCCCACATCGGCGCTGTCGCCGACCTGGCGCGACCAGCCGTCGCCTGCCCACCAGATGACGTCGCCGCTCACAAGATCGTTGCCGGTCAATATCTTCACGAACGCATCTCCGAAATATTCTCCCCTATTGCGGCCCAATTCGCCAGCACGTCGCGCGCCAGCGCATGGGTCGCGACGTCGCCGACCACGATCAGGGCCGGGCTAACCACATTCTCGCGCGCCACCATGTCACCCAGATCGGCGAGCAGGGTGCGCAGCGTCCGCATGTCGGCGCGCGTGCCATTTTCCAGCACCGCGACGGGGATCGCAGGGGACACGCCATCCGCCATCAACTTGTCGGCGATTTCGCCTGCGGTCGCGACGCCCATGTAGATGACGAGCGTGCGGCCCCGACCCGCCAGGCCCGACCAGTCCTGGTCTGTCAGCCCCTTGCACTGGCCCGCGACGAAGCTGACCGCGCTGGACGCTTCGCGGTGGGTGAGCGGCAATTGCGCCATCGCAGCGCTGCCGATCGCAGCGCTGATGCCGGCTACGACTTCTACCGACACGCCAGCGGCGCGGCAGGCATCGACCTCCTCGCCGCCGCGACCAAAGATGAACGGATCGCCACCCTTCAACCGCACGACGTCGCGGCCTTCGCGCGCCAGATCGACCAGCAGGGCGTTGATCGCCTCCTGCGGCATTGAATGGCGGCTGCGTTGCTTGGCGACGGAAATCAGTTCGGCATGGGGGGAAGCGAGCGCCAATATCGCGTCCGACACCAACCCGTCATGCACGATGACGTCCGCCTGCGCGATCAGGCGCGCGGCCTTGATGGTCAACAGATCCGGGTCGCCCGGTCCTGCGCCTACCAACTGCACTGTCGAAGATGCTTTATCAGCCATAGTGGCCAGATGGCGAAGGCGCAGCCAAAGTTCAATTCAGAATGGGTATGGCGGGGACTAGGAAATGTTTTGGGGAAATATTGGGCGGCTCAATCGCCCATCACGCTGACGTCGATGTCCTTGAGGCCTACGCCGATCGAGGCGCGGGGCGTTTCGATTTCCGCCGACACCACCGGATAGGCGCAATAATCGGCGGCGTAATAGGCGCTGGGGCGGTGGTTGCCCGATATGCCAGTGCCGCCGAAGGGCGCCGAGGAAGAGGCGCCATTGGTCGGCCGGTTCCAGTTGACCACGCCCGCGCGGATATTGGCCCAGAACTGATTATATTGTTCGGGCGACCCGCCGATCAGCGATGCGGAGAGGCCATAGCGGGTGTTGTTGGCCTCCGCGATCGCATCGCCAAAGTCAGCAACGCGGATGACCTGGAGCAACGGGCCGAACAATTCCACGTCGGGCCGCTCCTTCATCGCGGTCACATCGATGATCGCCGGGCTGAGGAAGGGCAAGCCCTTGTGCGGCCGGACCATATGCTTGATCGGTCGGCCACCATTGCTCATCAGGTAAAGGAAACTCTCCGTCAGCCCGTCGGCGGTCGGATTGTCGATCACCGGACCCATATAGGGCTTGGGGTCGGCATGGGGATGATCGACGATCAGCCGGTCGGCCAGCTTCTTGACTTCCGCGATCAGCCGGTCGGCGATGCTGTCGCGCACGATCAGGCGGCTGGCGGCGGTGCAGCGCTGGCCGCTGCTCATGAAAGCCGATTGGACCACCAGCGTCGCGGCGGCGTTGATTTCTGGCGTGTCCCACACGATGATCGGGTTATTGCCGCCCATTTCCAGCGCCAATATCTTGGACGGCTGCGCGGCATATTGGCGGTTGATCGCGATGCCGGTCTGGGCCGATCCCGTGAAGAGGATGCCACCAACATCGGGATGGGCGCCGAGCGCCTTGCCCACGTCTGGCCCGCCGAGCAGCAGTCGGATCGCATCCACCGGCACGCCTGCCTCATGATAGAGCTTGACCATCATCTCGCCCACCGCCGGCGTCTTTTCCGACGGCTTGAACACCACGGCATTGCCCGCCAGCAGCGCGGGAATGATATGGCCGTTGGGCAAATGCGCGGGGAAATTATAGGGACCAAGCACCGCCATGACGCCATGGGGCTTGTGCCGCACCGACTGGCGCGCGCCCAGCGCCGCTTCCAGCCGACGCTGGCCGGTGCGTTCGGAGTAGGCGGCGACGCTGACATCGACCTTGCCCATCACCGCATGCACTTCGTTGCGGGCGTCCCATAACGGCTTGCCGGTTTCGCGCGCGATCAGGTCGGCCAGGGCGTCTTCGTTGCGACGCACGACATTGACGAAGCGCCGCAGCGTTTCGATGCGATAGGCGATGGGTTGCGCCGCCCATTTCGGCCAGGCGGCGCGGGCGCGGGAAACCTCGGCATCGACATCGCCCGTCTCACCCTGCCAGAGCAGAGCGCCGGTGGCGGGTTCATGGGATGTAAGCGGCGCGACCATTTGGAGAGAGCTATGACGGAAATTGGTTAAGGAAAGAAGAGGGATGCACTCTCGACTCGTCGTACTTAGGCCGTGGGGCCGGGCGGCTTCCCAAGCGCCTCACCCATCCGCCGGATCGCCGCGACTTTGGCGTGGAGCGGCGTCCAGTCGTCATCCTTGTCGATGGCGCTCCAGATGGCCTCAACCTCCTCGATATGCATGGAGCAGGGCACCTCGTCCGACCAATAGGGATGCGCCTTCGCGCCGGGGATGGCGGCCAAGCCCGTAATCGCCTCGCGAAACGGCGCCCAGGCGGCATCGCCATAGGATGCGGCGTCGCGCGCCATGCCGCCGCGGCAGTCGTGAAAGAAGCGGTCGATCGGCATACCGGTCGTCACCATGCCGCGCACGGCCGCCTCGATCATCGCGCCCGGCTCTGCTCCCTCAACGCCCAGCCGCCAGCAAAAACGCCGTTGCATCGCGTCGCCATAAAGTGCCGGGAACCGCTCCAGTTGCGCGATCAGCGCCGGCGCCTCCACCAGCGGTCGAAGCGACACCGCCAGTTGCGCGACGTCCCAATGGATCGCTTCGGCCTGCCGCCCGAAGGCGTAAAGCCCCTGATGGTCGAAATAGGCGGCGGTGAAATTGGCGTCCCACAACGGGGTGAAGCGCCACGGTCCATAATCGAAACTCTCGCCGGTGATGTTGATATTGTCGCTGTTGAGCACGCCATGGACGAAGCCTGCGACCATGTAGCTGGCGGCGAGGTCGGCGGCGCGTTCGACCACCAGACCCAGCAATTGCGCCGGCGGATTGTCGCCCGGTTCCTCGCCATAGAGGCGAGTGAGGGCATAGTCGGTCAGCTTCGCCAGCAGCGCCTTGTCGTCGTGAAATGCGGCGCGCTGAAACGATCCGATGCGGATATGCGAATGGCTCAGGCGCACCATCGCCGCGCCGCGGGTGGGGGAGGGTTCGTCGTTGCGCTCCAGCGCCTCGCCCGTCTCGATGATGGAAAAAGTCTTGGACGTGGTGACGCCCAGCGCCTCCAGCATCTCGGTCGCCAATATCTCGCGCACGCCGCCCTTCAGGGTCAGGCGGCCGTCGCCAAAGCGGCTATAAGGTGTCTGGCCCGTTCCCTTGGTGCCCAGGTCCAACAAACGGCCGGCATCGTCGCGCAACTGGGCGAACAGGAAACCGCGGCCGTCGCCGATATCGGGATTATAATGGCGGAACTGATGGCCATGGTAGCGCAGCGCCAGCGGGCGCGGCAGGCCGCCTTCCAGCGGCTCAAAACGGCCGAAATGCGCAACCCATTCCGCGTCGCTCAACCCGTCCAGCCCCACGAAGGCGGCGGCCCTGTCGTTGCGGTAGCGCAGGATCGTCTGTGGAAAGTCCGCCGCCGCGACCGGATCGGCGATGTCGGGCATCAGCGCGTCGATTTCGGTGGCGGGGCGATAAATGGCGGCTTGCAGCGTCTGGTTCATAAGGCGATATGGGGGAAGGTCACCAGAAGGATCAAGCTTGAGCGGCTATAACGATGGATATTGGTGGTCGCCCGACGGGCTGCGACTCCATTATCGGGATTATCACGGCGGCGATGACGGCCGCCCGCCCTTGCTTTGCCTGCCGGGGCTGACCCGCAACGCCCGTGATTTCGAACCGCTGGCCGGGCGCCTGGCGGGCGAATGGCGGCTGATCTGCCCCGACATGCGCGGCCGCGCCGAAAGCGCCTATGCCAAGGATGCGATGACCTATGTCCCGCTGACCTATTTGCAGGATATCAGTCGCTTGCTGGCCGACTTGGCCATCACCCGTTTCGTGGCGGTCGGCACATCGCTGGGCGGCGTCATCACCATGTTGATAGCCGCCACGCACAAGGAATGGCTGGCGGGCGCGCTGCTCAATGATGTGGGACCAGTGCTGGACGAAGGCGGGCTGGCGCGCATCCGATCCTATGTCGGGGTGGGCCAATCGCACCCGACCTGGGTCCATGCCGCCCGCGCCCTAGCCGAGGCCAATGGCGACGTTTATCCCGGCTATGACCTGGAACAATGGCTTGCCATGGCTAAGCGCCTCTATCGCCTGAACAGCGGCGGGCGCGTCGTGCTGGACTATGATATGAAGATCGCCGAACCGATCCGCGCCATGGGCAGTGAGGCGGGCGTCGACATGTGGCCGGTGATGCAGGCGTTCCAGGGCGTCCCGACCCTGTTGCTGCGCGGCGAGCGATCCGACCTGCTGTCCGCCGCCACGGCGCAGCGCATGGCGGACGGGATCGGCGACAGCGTCGAACTGGCGACGGTGCCTGGCGTCGGCCATGCCCCTGCGCTGGACGAGCCGGAAAGCGTCGCCGCGATCGACCGGTTGCTGGACCGCGTCCTCCATGATTGAGCGGCCGCATATTCTCCACGTCCATGGCAGCTTCACCTTGGGCGGCAAAGAAGCGCGCGCGGTGCGGCTGATGAACATCTGGGGCGACAAGGCGCGCCATAGCATCGTCAGCGCCGACCCCGCCGCCATGGGCGCGCGCGACGCGATCGATTCGGGGCTCGACGTCGATTTTCCCGACGGGCCGTCTTTCGCGGGCAAGCCGGGGCTTGCCCGGTACAAGGTTATCACCGCCTTCCTCAAGCGGTTCGACCTGGTCCTGACCTATAATTGGGGATCGATGGACGCGGTCATGGCGCATCGGCTGGCCGGGGCTTCGGCCGGCCTGCCGCCGCTCATCCATCATGAGGACGGCTTCAACGCCGACGAAACCGATGGGTTGAAAGTCAAACGCAACCTCTTCCGTCGGCTCGGACTGCAACGCGCACATGCGATGGTGGTGCCGTCGGTACGGCTGGAAACCATTGCGCGGTCGGTATGGAAGCAACCGGCAGGCAAAGTGCATCTGATCCGCAACGGCATCGATGTCGCCCGCTATGCCGCGCCGCCCGCGGCGGACGCCATTCCCGGCCTCGTCCGCACGCCGGGCAAACTGCTGGTCGGCACGCTGGCGGGGTTGCGGCCGGTCAAGAACATCCCGCGCCTGGTCCGCGCCGTCGCGGCGCACAGGGATCGGCTGCAACTGGTTGTGGTGGGCGAGGGGCCGGAGCGCGACGCGATCCTGGCGCAGGCGGCTGCGCTCGGTCTGGACGATATCCATATGGCTGGCTTCATGGACCGCCCCTGGCGCTTCGTCGGCCTGTTCGATATCTTCGCTTTATCCTCCGACAGCGAGCAATTCCCGATATCGCTGGTGGAGGCGATGGCGGCCGGCGTGCCCGCGGCGTCCATGGATGTCGGCGACGTCGCCAACATGGTCGCGCCGGAAAATCGGGCTTTCGTGGTGGCGGATGAGCAAGGGTTGTCGGACGCGCTGGCGACGCTGGCTGGCGACGCTGATCTGCGCGCCCGGCTGGGCGCTGCCAACCGCGCCCGCGCGACGCGCGATTATGCCGAAGGCGACATGGTAAACGCTTATGCACGCCTTTATGGCGAGGCACTGGCCAGCCCCATGATTTTGCGCTAGGGCGCGCCAAATTCGTCATAGACAGCCAAAGCTGCTATAGGGTCGCTTTTACCCGGTCGAGGGGGCCGGGCCGTTTTTGCGGGAGATGTCGTTGTTCAAGGGGTTGAAGCCCATCGTCTATGGTGGCCGTGAAGT
The DNA here is from genome assembly GCF_028538045.1 of Sphingobium sp. AntQ-1. Classification (NCBI taxonomy): domain Bacteria; kingdom Pseudomonadati; phylum Pseudomonadota; class Alphaproteobacteria; order Sphingomonadales; family Sphingobiaceae; genus Sphingobium; species Sphingobium sp. AntQ-1. Next base: position 763,075 of record NZ_CP117158.1, on the reverse strand, counting down.
CTGGCCGCTGGTCGAAGGCGGCAAGGGCGTTGCCGTGTCCAACCATGCCAGTTCGGGCGCCTGGGCGGCCGCAGGCGGCATCGGCACGGTGTCGGCGGTCAATGCCGACAGCTATGACAGTTTCGGCAACGTCATCCCCCAAATCTACCACGGCCGTACCCGCCGCGATCGCCATGAGGAACTGGTCGCCTACGCCATCGACGGCGCAGTCGAACAGGTGAAGCGCGCCTATGAGATTGCGGGCGGCAAGGGCGCGATCAACATCAACGTGCTGTGGGAAATGGGCGGCGCTCAGCGCATCCTGCACGGCGTGCTGGAAAAGACCAAGGGCATGGTGGCGGGCGTCACCTGCGGCGCGGGTATGCCCTATAAGCTGTCGGAGATCGCGGCCTCCTACAATGTCAGCTATCTGCCCATCGTATCCTCCGGCCGCGCCTTTCGCGCGCTGTGGAAGCGGGCCTATTCGAAGGCGTCGGAATGGTTGGCGGCGGTGGTCTATGAAGACCCCTGGCTGGCGGGCGGCCATAATGGCCTGTCCAATGCCGAAGACCCCAAGGTGCCCCAGGACCCCTATCCCCGCGTCAAGGCGCTGCGCGATACGATGCGCGAAGGCGGCATTTCGGACGATGTGCCGATCGTGATGGCGGGCGGCGTGTGGGCGCTCAAGGACTGGAACGACTGGATCGACAATCCCGAACTAGGCGCGATCGCCTTCCAGTTCGGCACCCGGCCGCTGCTGACGCAGGAAAGCCCGATCCCGCAGGAGTGGAAGGATCGGTTGACCCAGCTCAATCCCGGCGATGTCCTGCTCCATAAATTCTCGCCGACCGGCTTCTACAGCTCGGCGGTGCGCAATCCGTTCCTGCGCCAGCTTGAGGCGCGCTCGGAACGGCAGATACCGTTCAGCACCGAACAGGCGGGCGACCATACCCACCAGCTCGACGTGGGCGTGAAAGGCAAGAATTTCTGGGTCACGCTGGGTGATCTGACCCGCGCGCGCGAATGGGTGGGGCAGGGCTTCACCGCCGCGCTCAAGACGCCCGACAATACGCTGGTGTTCGTGGGCGAAGAGGAAAAGGGCGTCATCCGCAAGGACCAGACGGACTGCATGGGCTGCCTCAGCCAATGTTCCTTCTCGTCCTGGATGGACAGCGAAACCAACTCCACCGGACGCTTGGCCGACCCGCGCAGCTTCTGCATCCAGAAGGCGTTGCAGGAAGCGGTGCATGGCGGCGACCTCGATCAGAATCTGATCTTTGCGGGCCATGGCGCCTATAAGTTCAAGCAGGATCCTTTCTACTCCAACGGGTTCGTGCCGACCGTAAAGCAACTGGTCGACCGTATCCTGACCGGCGATTGACGGCGTCGGCGATGATCGGGGATATTCAGGGTCTGGCGGTGCTGCGCTATGACACGCCGCATTTCGATATCGTGCAACCGGGGCAGTTCGTGCTGTGCGCCGTATCCGGCGCGCGAATCGATCTGGAAGACCTGAAATATTGGAGCGCCGAGTTTCAGGAAGCCTATCGTGGGCCGGAGGAAGCGACTCGGTCCTTCCTGCTGCATCGCGGGCCGGATTTCCGATAAATAACGGCCGTTAAAGCGACGCCAACCTGTCCGCCAGACGGGGTGGGCTGGCCTAAATCGCTTTCAAGAGGTGCTGAACATCGGTTCAGCGTCTCAATAAGGTGATTGGTCGCAACTTTGCTATTCCGATACGGTGAAAACTGATGTAATCTTTTCTCAGAGGCGACGTAGAGCGCTACATGTGGAAGGATGTTTTTCTGATGTCTCGTATCGACGTCTTTGGTGATCGTATTTGCATCGTGTCGAGCCTGCTGATCGTGGGCTGGTTCCTCTACAGCACGATCTTCTGATTCCTGCGGCGGGATCTCCCGCCTGACCGCGCTTTCGTCGGGGTCATTGTCTGGATTGAGCGCCCCGTGCCACGTCTATGGGTGCTGCCATGTTGCGTCCATGCATCCTGTAGTTCTGCATAATTGGAGATGATGATGTTCAGCCACATCATGGTGGGTGCCAACGATATGGAGGCGTCCAAGGCCTTCTATGACGCCATATTCGGTGCGATCGGTGCGAAGCCTGGGTTTTTCGACGACATGGGCCGGGCCATCTACATGCATGACAATGCCTTGTTTCTGGTGACCAAGCCGATCGACGGTGCGTCGGCCTGTCATGCAAATGGCGGGACGATCGGTTTCACCATGGCCTCGCCCGAACAGGCGGACGCTTGGCACGCAGCAGGTGTGGCAGCGGGCGGCGCGACCTGTGAAGATCCGCCCGGCGTGCGCGAAGGCGGCTTCGGCAAGCTGTATCTCGCCTATCTGCGCGATCCGGCGGGCAACAAATTGTGCGGGTTGCATCGCATAGGCTGATCCGCCGCTTCGATTGGTTTGCGATTGGATGGCCAAACAAGACTGGCCGCCCCCCAAGCAAAGCTATATCGACTTTCTCAATCAGATCGATAGATAGAGTGGCGGGCATCATGCTCCGCGGCTTTTGAAGGATGTCAGCTTGCTCCGCGTCACCAACGGCTAAAGCGCACGGTGCCGAAGCGACGACGCCAGGTTTCGTGTTCCCTTGCTTGGAGGAGAAGACGATGACTCGCAAAACAATACGCTCCCGCCAACCCCATCGCGCCCAGACGGACAGCCATGTCTATCTGCCCCATTCGTCCTGGACCCGCGTCGAGCGCAAGTCTGCGGGTGGAGCGATCGCCCCCGATGATTTCTGGGCGCGACTAGGGCTTTGAATCCAGGTCCGTTCGGGAAACTCTATCCACTCAGCCGCCCGCGCCGTTTGACCGACGGTGCGGGCGACCGTCTCAGCCGCTCAAGCCGTTGACCGGCACCGCCATCACGCCGTCGGCTTCGAAACTGGCGATGGGATAGGCGCAATAGTCCGCGGCATAATAGGCACTGGGGCGGTGATTGCCCGATGCGCCCAGGCCGCCAAACGGCATGTTGCCTGCCGCGCCCGTGGTCGGCCGGTTGCGGTTCACCACGCCGGCGCGGCTTTCCTCGACCACGCGCTGCCATAGCGCCTCGTCCTGCGAGATGAGGCCAGCGGACAGGCCGAAGCTGGTCGCGTTGGCGGCGGCGATCGCGGCGTTGAAATCGGGCACGCGAATAACCGTGAGGACGGGCGCGAAAATCTCCGCATCGGGCGCATCGACGCCAGTGAGGTCGAGCAGGGCGGGCGTGACGAAGGCGGCGCTGCGGCCTTGCACCCCGCCAAAGGGGCGGATCACCCGCGCGCCGCGCGCGATCAGGTCGCTGACGGCGCGGTGCGATGCGGCGGCGGCCTGGTCCGACACCAATGGCCCCATGAAAGCGTCGCCCGGCTCATTCCACGCGGCGATCGGGAGTTGTGCGGCGAGCGCGGCGGTAGCCTCCACGATCGCGTCGCCGGTCGCGCCTTCCGGCAGGATCAGCCGACGGGCGCAGGAACAGCGCTGGCCGGTGGTGATGAAGGCGGAATTGATGATGATCGAAGCGGCCGCTTCCGGGCTGTCCCAGGCGATCAGCGGATTATTGCCCCCCAATTCCAGCGCCATGACGACATGGGGGCGATCGACCAGCGCGCGGCGCAGCGCCGCGCCTGCGCCCGCCGATCCGGTGAACAGCAGCCCGTCGATGTCGCCCGCGACCAGCGCCTCGCCGGTGGCGCGGCCGCCCTGGACCACGGTCAACAGCCCATCGGGCAGTCCCGCCGCCGCCCAGGCATCGGCCATGGCGGCGCCGGTGGCCGGGGTGATCTCCGAAGGCTTGAAAACCACCGCATTGCCCGCGATCAGGGCGGGGACGATATGGCCATTGGGCAGGTGGCCGGGGAAATTATAGGGGCCAAGCACCGCCATCACGCCATGACCGCGATGGCGCAGCACGGCGCGGCCGAAGGGCATGTCGGCGGCGCGCTCGCCGGTGCGCTCGGCATGGGCCTTGATCGACACATCGACCTTGGCGATCATCGACCCGATTTCGGCGTCGCTTTCCCAGAGCAATTTGCCCGTTTCGCGGGCGATGAGTTCGGCCAGCGTCGCGCGCCGTTCCGCCAATATCTGCGCATAGCGGCGGGCGATGGCGATGCGATCGTCCACTGGCAGGGCGCGCCAGCCGGGCAGGGCGGCATGGGCGGTGGCGATGGCGCGGTGGCAATCGTCGGCGTTTGCGGCCGGGCCTTCCCAGACCAGTTCGCGTGACGCCGGATCGAAGGACTGGAGCATCAGGCTCACCGTACTGCGCTTTCTTGCGCGCTCGTCATGGCGAAGATACCGGTCGCATTGCCGGTGTCGAAGGCGAGGTCGAGCCTGCCCGTCGCGGGATCGATATCGCGGCTGATGAATTCGTAGAAGGAGCCGGGCACCTGCCGCAATTCTCCGTCGGCAAAGAGCCGTTCCACGCTGTCGGCGCGGAAGGCGGTCTGGCGCACACGGCCGGTTGCGGAGACTTCCAGCTTCGCCTTCATCGGCCGATCCTCCCCCTTGAGCCGTTCGGCGAGGGCGGCGACATCGGCCACCCGGTCGGTCGCATGGTTGAATCCATTGCCCTCTGTCGCGATCCAGGCACCCTCGTTGGAGCGGGACAGCAATAGCTGATAATCGGCGAAAACGGGCGCTTCATGCTGACGGTCGAAGGCGGAGAGGATCACCGGCAGCGCGGCGATTGCGTCAACGAGTTGGACAGGTGAATCGCCTTCATAGCGCGCAAGCACGTCCTTCGCCTGATCGTCCAGCGGATCGCGCGATGTGCCGAAGACGCGGCCGGCGGCCTCGGCAAATTCCGCGTCGAACCGATCGACATGCAGTTCGGACAGGAAGAATTGCGGGATCGCTTCGGGGAAGTCGCTATGGCGGTAGGCGCGGCCCGTCATCTTCAGCCGGTCGAGCGGATAGATGGCCGCCATTGTATAGCCTAAGGGAAGGAAGATGCGGGTGAAGGCATCCTCGCCGCCGGGCAGGGCGCCGGTCGGGCCATTGGGGAAGCGGATCGAGCGGAGCGCGCCGTGGTCGAATATGACCTTGCCGCCGCGCGCCACTGTGTCGGTGACATAGGCGTCGCCGCTCGGCACCCGGCGCAACAGGTCGGCGAACAGGGCGACGTTCAACGCCATGGCGAAGGCGGCGCGCGAGACGGTGTCGCCGTGCTGCGCCAGCAGCGCAGGTTCGATCGCCAGCCTGTCCAGCGTCTGGCGGCCCGCGTCTGCGCCCAGGCTCGCAACGACCAATGCTTCTATGCTGCCCATATTCTCAATCGACATGAATTGCTCCGGGATGACAACGCCCTTATGCCAAGATAGGCAGGATTTTCAAAATGGCGACCTGTCATCTGTTGATGCGAATTTGGAATGAATGGATCGCGCAAACATCTGCCGCCGATGCAGGCCCTGACCGCTTTCGAGGCGGCGGTGCGCCATGGGGGCTTTTCGCGGGCGGGCGAGGAAATCGGGCTGACCCAGAGCGCGGTCAGCCGCCAGATTGCGCAGTTGGAGGACTGGCTTCAGACACCCCTGTTCGACCGGATCGGGCGGCGGGTGCGGCTGAACGAAGGGGGGCGGGCCTATGCCGACGACGTGCTGCCTGCGCTCGACGCCATCCGCCGCGCGACGGCGCGGGCCTCGGCGCGGCCGTCGCAGACCGCGCTGCGGGTCGCAACGCTGCCCAGCTTCGGAATGCGCTGGCTCGCGCCGCGCCTGCCGCAACTGACGGCGCGCCACCCGGATCTGGTGATCGACTTCGCCGCCCGCTCGCAACCTTTCGACTTCGGGCATGAGGAGTTCGATGCAGCTGTCCATTTCGGTGTCGCAGCGGACTGGCCCGGCGTCGCCATGGACTTTCTGTTCCGGGAGGAGGCGGTGCCGGTCTGCGCGCCGGCCTGGCTCGCCGCGCACCCCTTATGCGAACCGGCGGACCTGTTACACGCGCCGCTACTCAGCCAGATCTCGCGGCGCGATGCCTGGAGGCGCTGGCTGACGGCCGCCGGGGTGGATGCGTCGGCGTTGGCGCCGGGACCAGCCTATGAGCATTTCCTGATGCTGGCGCAGGCCTGCGCGGCTGGCGGCGGTGTGGCGCTGATCCCCAGTTTCCTGATCCAGCCGGAACTGGAGGCAGGCACGCTGGTGATCCCCTTCGCCCGGCCGCTGTCGAGCGAGCAGGCCTATTATCTGGTCTATCCGACCGGGGCGTTGGGAACGGGCGCGCTGGGCCAGTTCCGGGACTGGATGATGGAGCAGGCGCGGGGAGCCTGAACCCTTACATCTTCTTTGGCATACAGTCTCCGCCGGCGGCCTTGATCGCCCCGCACAGGCGCGCGGCGTCGTTGCTGCTGGCGAGCGGTCCGGCCTGGAGCCGGGTCACCGCGCCGGCCTTCACCAAATAGGGCTGATAGGCGGACAGGCCTTTCACCTTGCCGCTGAGTTGGCTCCACAATGTGCGAGCGCGGCCTTCCTCGCTGAACGCGCCGAGTTGGACGCGCCAGCCGCCCGAAGCGGCGGGAGCTGGGGCCGTCGCGGCAGGCCGCGTGGTCGCAGGCGCGGGCTTCGGCTTGGCGACGGCGACCTGCTGGCTAGTGGGCCTGGGCGGAGCGAGCGCCGGTGTCGGTTGGCTGGGCGTAGAGCGCGGCAATTGCGTCGTGCGAACAGCCGATTGGCTGCTGCGCGGCGGTGGCGGAGCCGCTTGCGCCAGCGTCACGCTCTTGTCGCCCTTTTCCAGGCTGGCGGCGAGGGCCAGGCCCTGCTTGCGCTGGTCTTCGGGGATATATTTGTCCATCTGCTCCAGGCTGGTCGATGCCTGCGGCAGGCCCGACGCGGAGGCGCGGGTCATCAACGCATAGGCCCGCACCCAATCCTTGGCCAGCGTGTCGCCGTTGAACAGGGCGGTGCCCACGATATATTGCGCGCGCGGTTCGCCGCGCATGGATGCGCGTTGCAGATAGGGCATGGCGCCGCTGCGGTCGCCCTGCTGGAACATCAGCAGGCCCAGATTGTCTTCGGCGCGCAAATGCCCCTGCGCCGCCGCCTTGCGATACCAGTCGATCGCGCTGTTGAGGTCGGGCTGCACGCCGCGGCCCAGCTTATAGGCCTGGGCCAGATTGAATTGCGCATCGGGATCGCCCGATTGCGCCAGGGGCCGCCATTCGGCGATCGCCTTGGCGTAATCGCCCTGCTGCCAGGCGTCGACGCCGGTTTTTACATCCGCCAGCGCAGGCAGTGCGACGCCCAGCATCGCGACCAGCGCCGCCGTTCCCCAGATATGCTTCATATGCGCAGGCTCCAGTGCGAAAATCGTCATGGGCAACTGCATTGGCCAAACAAGGTTAAAGTCTTGTTAGCGCAACGGCAAGATGCTGGACAGTAGCTTAACCATGGCGTCGCAGGGTCATCAAGTTTCGCGGGCAGTTAACCAAATTTTAGCGCCACTCGTGGCAATCCGACCCGGAACTGGATTTTCTGGGGGGTGTGCGTGCGGATATTGGCAATGGCGTCGCAAAAGGGCGGATCGGGCAAGACCACCTTGTCGGGCCATCTGGCTGTGCAGGCGCAACGTGCCGGCGCCGGCCCGGTCGTGCTGATCGACATTGATCCGCAAGGGTCGCTGGCCGATTGGTGGAACGAGCGCGAGGCGGAATTTCCCGCTTTCGCCCAGACCACCGTCGCGCGCCTGGCCGCCGACCTTGAGATATTGCGCCAGCAGGGCTTCAAGCTGGCCGTCATCGATACGCCGCCCGCTATCACCATGGCGATCCAGAGCGTCATTTCGGTCGCGGAACTGATCGTCGTGCCGACCCGGCCCAGCCCGCATGACCTGCGCGCCGTGGGCGCCACGGTCGATCTTTGCGAACGCGCCGGCAAGCCGTTGATCTTCGTCGTCAACGCCGCGACGCCCAAGGCGCGCATCACGTCGGAAGCCGCCGTCGCCCTTTCGCAGCACGGTACGGTCGCGCCGGTGACGCTGCATCACCGCACCGATTTCGCCGCATCGATGATCGATGGCCGCACCGTTATGGAGGTCGATCCCAAGGGTCGCTCCGCCGCCGAGGTCGAGGCGCTCTGGTCCTATGTATCGGACCGGCTGGAGAAGAATTTCCGCCGCACGGTCTTTTCCGTGCCCCAGGGCAGCGTCGGCACGATCGCCAGCCGTCCATCCAGCGGGGGCTTCGGCCGCCGCGTGATCGGCCAGTAAGGGAGCAAGGACCATGGCCGAACCCAAGCCGCTCGCTTCGCTGACATCGGGCCTGCTGGCCCGCAAGGGCGCGGCCCAGCCTGCGATGCGTCGTCCGATGCTGGGCTTTGGCCGTGCGTCGAGCGCGGCGTTGCAGCAAGAAGACTTTGGGCAACAGGACGATCTGGGCTGGAACGACATGGGATTCGATGTCGAGCCAGTGCACGCACCGATCGAGGAGCCGGCCGCGCCGATCGGCCTGACGCCGATGACGCCGATCGTTCCCGTCCCGCCGGTGGTGACGGAACGCAAGGTTTTGGCCAAGCGGCTGGCCGCGAAGGCGACTCCGGTTCAGGCCGTCGCCCGCAACCGCAAGGCCGCTTTTACGCTGCGCCTCGACGCCGAACGGCATCTCAAACTGCGGCTGGCCTGCGCGATCACGGGCCGGTCGGCCCAACAAATCGTGACGCAGGCGCTGGACGATCTTCTCAATAACCTGCCGGAAATCGACCGGCTGACTCAGCAGCTGCCGCACATGCGCGACGGCCAGTGAATGAAGGGTGGGTAATTTTATGAAACGCACGACATTCGGAAAGGCGGCGCTGTCTTCCTTACTCGTCGCCACGACCATGGTGGGTTGCACCGGCGCGGCTTTCCGCCCGTCGGCTTCAGCCGTTCAGCAGAAGGGCAATCCGGGCAAGCTCGCCATCGTCGCCGAAAAGGCGCTGGCCGACCGTAACGCCGTCAAGGCTGTGGAAGCCGCTGAAGCGGTGGTTCAGCTGCAGCCGCAAAATGCCGCCTATCGCCAGATTTTGGGCCGCGCCTATGTGCTGGCCGGACGCTTCGCATCGGCCGAGACGGCGTTGAGCGATGCGATGACGCTGGGCAATAGCGACGCCAGCACGATCGTCAGCCTGGCGCTGGTGCAGGTGGCGCAGGGCCGTGCCGACAGCGCGCGCAGTTTGTTGGTCGCCAATGCCGGCACCGTGCCGGCCGGCGACTATGGTCTGGCGATGGCGATGACGGGCGATACGGCCGAAGGCGTCCGTATCTTGTCCGAAGCGATCCATGACCCATCCGCCACCGCGCGCACGCGCCAGAACCTGGCCTATGCCTATGCGCTGGCCGGTCGCTGGAAGGATGCGCGCATGATCGTCGGCATGGATCTGGAGCCGCTGGCTGCGAACAAGCGCATTTCCGACTGGGCGCAGATCGCCGAGCCGTCTTTAGCGCCGATGCGCGTCGCCGCGCTGATGGGCGTGACGATCGATCAGGGCGATGCCGGTCAGCCCGTCGCCCTGGCGCTTGCGCCTGCCGCCGCCGCCGCGCCAATCGAAATGGCGCAGACTGCGCCGGACATAGCGCCCTTGCCGGAATCCCCGCCCGAAGCGCCGGTGCAGGTGGCGGAAGCCGCGTCGGCGCCGCAGCCGGTGGTCGTCTCCGCGCCCGTCATGCGGGCCGAACGCGCGCCTGCGCGCGTCGCCGTCCGCGACTTCATCATCGAGGATGGCAACGCCAAGCCGGTTCTGTCCAAGAGCCGCGTCGCCAAGGGGCAGCCGGCCGTCGCCGCCGCGCCGGTCGCGCGGATGCAGCAGGCCGCGTTCATCAAGCCGGTCGCCAACGGCGCCAGCAATTGGGTGGTGCAACTGGGCGCGTATGACAATGCCGCGATCGCCAAGGAAAAATGGATGAGCATGGCCGGGCGCAGCGGCGCGCTGGCGGCCTTCCCGGTGCTCACCAGCCAGGCGACGGTCAAGGGCAAAACCTATCACCGGCTCGCCATCAGCGGCTTTGGCAGCCGGGCGGACGCGATGACGGCGTGCCGGATGATCCGCGCGCGGAGCGGCCAGTGCTTCGTGCGCGAAGGCGCGCCTGGCGCGACGCCGCCGCGCTGGGCCGTCGCCGCCAAGGGCCGCCAATACGCATCGCGCTGAACCTTCCTCCCCCAAGCGTGACCCTGAGCGCGCGAAGCCCAACGGCTTCGCGCGCTTTTTCTTGAGCGGCGAATCGATCACGGATCGAACCGGCATCAAGATGCTGAAGATGTTGGCAAAATGGCTCCCCTGGCGCTATGCATTTCGAACTATTTCAGGTTTCCAACGGTAGAAACTCGTCAATTGGTCGCGCGCTATCGCGCCGCATTTATGAATGAAGCGTCCTAAAAATTGGATTTCTGTTTCAAATTTATCGCGGGTAGTGAGCGTATCACTTTGGTCTATCCGGTAAAGCTCTACTGAGGTATGTCCAGCTCTTGGCGGAAAAGCGGCAGTTCAGGCCCCTGGTGGAGCTTGTGACACATCCGTTCCCGAACCGCAGGCAGCACGCCTCGCTCGTTCACCTCGTTCACATATTCAAAGAGCAGATTGCGAGCCCGGATGCGCTCGAAACCTGGATCATCTGACTGGACCGGCAGTTCAGAATCCCCGAGGGGTCTGTGGCACATCCGGTCTCTTCATCTGATCCAACACCGTCATGCAGCAGCGCGATTCGCGGCGCAAGGGGTAGGGCACTGAAGTGCCGATTGTGCAGAATTCGGTCCTTTTGTGCCCAATTTGATGCATTTGAGTTGTGTTCGGTGCCGGTGATCCAGCGCCCGCAATTTCCAATCGAAGCAGGGAGCACCATATTGCGGATGTTCCGATGTGCATGAATTTTTAATAAGAAAATTGTATTCCAGCGGCATTGCCTCTATCTGGGATGGCAGGAGGTAGCCATGACGGCTTTGGCAGAGTTCAAGCGGCGATTGCGCCCCGGTCAGGTGTACCGGCGCAAGGAGTTGGCGCGCTGGTCGAACGCTGTCGACCGGCATGTGCGGCAACTGCTGGACGAAGGGCGTCTCGAAAAGGTAGCCAACGGCTTGTACATGGTACCGCGCAGGACGCGTTTCGGCTCGGCGCCGGCCAAGCCTGAAAAGCTTGTCGAAAGCTTTTTGGGCGATGACCGCTTTTTGATGGTGTCCCCGAACGCCTATAACGGCCTGGGCGTTGGAACTACTCAGCTCCATAACGAACCCGTGGTTTACAATCATAAGCGCCATGGACGCTTCAAGCTGGACGGACGTCTCTATGATTTCCGCATGCGTGCCCATGTGCCGTCGCAACTGACTCAGGAAATCCTGCTGGTCGATCTGCTGCACAATCTCGATCGTCTGCCTGAAGACGCCACTGAGGTTCTGCCCAGGGCCTTGGAGCGCGCACGGGCGATGGACCGGCAGAAGCTCGCACGGGCTGTGCGCGATTTTGGGTCTGCGCGCGCCGAGCGGTTGTTGGGGCCGCTATTGCAGGATGCGACGCGGTAGGCATGGCACTGCTCCACGAAATGCCGGACTTTGCGGATCTTGTCGCCGTGACCGCTCGCGCCCACGCGATTGATCCGGGACTGGTGGAAAAGGACTATTGGATCATGCATGGCCTGTGGGGCCTGCAACAATTGGGCTTTCGGTTCGAGCTCAAGGGCGGAACATCGCTTTCCAAAGGATATCGGCTGATCCACCGCTTTTCAGAGGACATCGATATTCTCATTCACCCGGAGCATGACCTGCCGTTCGGGAAGAACCAGAACAAGCCAGCGCATATCGATGCTCGTCGTGCGTTCTATGACGGTTTGCCGGGGCGTCTGGCCATAAGTGGCTTTCAGGCCGTTGAGCGTGATCGTAATTTCGATGACGAACGGATGCGGAGCGCTGGCATCCGGATGCTCTACCGGGAGATCAACCCGCTACCGGATGGCGTAAAGGCCGGCATTCTGTTGGAAGCGGGGTCGTCTAATCGCCCCTTTGTCAAGCCAGCCAAATCAAATCGTTTATAACTGAAGCCATGCGTATGCCGGGTACAGGGTCGTCTACGCGGTCGACGCAAGTTGATCGCCGCAGGATGTGTTCCGTAGGCAAGATCTTCCTATGTTCGTGACGCAATCTGCTCACGAGGGCAGTTGCTTCCCGCTTCGCGGAATGATCTCAGCCGCGTCCCGGCAGGGACGGCTCGGCGCGTCCTCAAAGGACGCTATCAGTGAAACGTTAGATGTGCTGGTGAAGGTGTGCCGATGTAGATCAAGTAGGCACGGCGGCTCCAGCATTGGGATCAAACAGCTCGCCCGACTTCAACATCGCATGCATGATGACTGCCAGTTTGCGCGCGAGGGCGACGGCGGCTCGTTTGAAACCGAGCCGTTCCTTCAGCGCCAGAGCCCAGGTGCGCAAGGTGTTCGTCTCCGTCGACCTGTTCAAAATGACCGAAGCCGCCTCGTACAACAAGGTGCGTAACTTTGCGTCGCCGCGACGCGAGATGTGGCCTTCATAGTCAACCTCTCCCGACTGATATCGCTTCGGGGTTAGACCGACCCAGGCGCCTACAGCGCGCGAGTTCTTGAAGTTGATCGGATCCTCTACGGCTGCTGCAAAGGCCGTGGCGGTGACCGTTCCCACACCAGGCACTGAAGTGAGCAGGCGGCAGCGTTGATCCGTGCCCGCCATCGCGACCAGCTGCTTGGTCAACTCCGCAACGCGAAGCCGAATATCGCCCCAAGCTTTAAGGAGCGGTAGAATGATGCGCGACAAATCGTCTTCGGCTTCCAGAAGCGTCAGAACGTTGCGCTCAAAGACGCTGCCGGCGCCTTTGGGTACGACCAGCCCGAACGTCTTCATCAGCCCGCGTATCTGGTTCGACATCTGCACTCGCATCTTCATAAGTTGGCGGCGGGCGGCAATCAGCGTCCTCATCAACATGCTGTCGAAGCCTTTGACGCGAACCTCCCGATAAAAACCGACCTCAGCCAAGTGCGCCAGACCGTCAGCGTCGTTCGCATCGGTCTTGTTGGCAGCCATATCCAGAGCAGCCTTGGCATGGCGCGCGTCTATGCAGATCGCTGGCAAGCCTTCCGCTATGAGCGCATGGTAGAACCAGACTGACAACGGTCCGGTCTCAAATACCACACGCTTTGCATTCGGCGCGCGCTTGCGAATAATTTCTGCGAGCAACTTTGGGTCGGATGCACACTTGCCACGCCAAACGCGCTTGCCATCCTGACGAACCGATATCGAAGTATCTTTTAAGGAGACGTCGAGTCCTATATGCTGATCCACGGTTGTCCTCCATTTGATGCTGGGCCCGGTCCAAAATCGTGAGCCCGTTCTTCATCTTATCGGGGGGCAACCAACCTTCCACTAATCTCGTGCACATGGCCCGTGGCCGGCGCTCCCGCGATTACGTCATGTTCGACCAGGTGGCGCCCAATCGTCCCTGCCTGATTTCCTCCTGGGCTTATGATATCGCGGTCGCCAGTGATCTTCCTGACCTTAGGGATAACCGGGCGATCGATGTGGCCTGCTATGAGCCGGGCTACACGCTGGTCGAGAAGCTCCAGACCATCTCAACCAAATTCCGCAGATATCGTGATATCGGGGCAATGCCGCAGAATTTTTTGCGCCATTATTATGATGTCTATTGCCTGCTGGACGATGCTGATGTGCAGGCCTTTATCGGTAGCGATCCTTATCTTGCGCACAAGGACGCCCGCTTCCCCGCCGCCGATGAGAAAATTCTGAGCCGTAACCCGGCATTTCTCCTTGAAGATGCTGCTACCCGGGAGCTTTTCGCCAAGGCTTATCGGAGCACGCATGCGCTCTATTATCGTGAGCAGCCAAGCTTTACAGTGTGGATCGGCGTGCAAAAAGGACCCCGTTAGCGGGGTGATCGGCGTCTAAAAGGGACCCCTCATTTCGATGGTTTAAGCAGCCGGCTGGATTTTCAGGCGGCGAGATCGGGATGTTGGTTTTGGAGACAGTTTTACGGATCCGGCGCGAGTATGCCGGAGGCAAGGCGATCAAGGCGATCGCACGGGATCTGCATGTGTCGCGGAAGGTCATCCGCAAAGCGGTCCGAGCGCCGGAGGGCGCCTTTGATTATCAGCGCAAGGTTCAGCCGCTGCCCAGGATCGGTCCGTTTCAGGAGCGCCTGAACACGCTGCTGGAAGAGAACGAGCTGCGCGGCAGGCGTGACCGGCTGCGGATGACGCGGATCCATGACCTGCTGGTGCGCGAAGGCTTTGAGGGTTCTTACGATGCGGTGCGGCGCTATACGACGCGCTGGAAGATCGAGCGGCGCAAAGATGCCGGCGATGGTGTCACGGCCTTCATCCCGCTGATGTTCAGGCCAGGCGAGGCCTACCAGTTCGACTGGAGCCATGAAGATGTTGAGATCGCCGGGGCACCGATGCGGGTGAAGGTCGCGCATATGCGACTGTGTGCCTCACGCGCGGTCTATGTCCGGGCTTATCCTCGTGAGAGCCAGGAGATGCTGTTCGACGCGCATGCGCGCGGCTTTGCTTTCTTCGGCGGCGTGCCAGGGCGCGGCATCTACGATAATATGAAGACGGCTGTGACGAGCGTGTTCACCGGCAAGGAACGCGTCTTCAACCGGCGGTTCCTGATCATGACCGACCATTATATGGTCGAGCCCACGGCCTGCTCGCCTGCGGCGGGATGGGAGAAGGGTCAGGTCGAGAACCAGGTGCAGACGATCCGGGGTCGCTTCTTCCAGCCCCGGTTGCGGTTCGCCAGTCTCGAAGAGCTCAATGGCTGGCTGGAGGCCGAGTGTCGGCGCTGGGCGGAACGGCAGCCCCATCCCGAACAGGGAGAGCTGACCGTGGCGCAGATGCTGGAGATCGAACGATCTGCGCTGCAGCCGATGCTGGGACCGTTCGACGGCTTCAATGAGAGCGAGCATGCTGTGACCGGCACCTGCCTGATCAGCTTCGACCGCAATCGCTACTCGGTGCTATCGACGGTGGCACGACGCACGGTGCAGGTCCGCGCCTATGCCGATCGCATCGTCGTTCGCTGCGGCGAAGAGGTTGTCGCTGAACATCCTCGCTACTTTGGGCGCAACCGCACGATCTATGACCCCTGGCATTATCTGCCAGTGCTGGCCCGCAAGCCTGGCGCGCTGCGGAACGGTGCCCCCTTCCAGGACTGGGATCTGCCACCGGCGCTTGCCCGCCTGCGCCGCAAGCTGGGTAATGGCGACGATGCCGATCGCCGGTTCGTCCGTGTGTTGTCGGCCGTACTGACCGATGGCCTGGAGCCTGTCGAAGCCGCTGTGCGTGAGGCACTGGCGACGGGCACGGCAAGCGACGACCTGATCCTCAACATCCTGGCACGACGCCGGGAACCGCCGCGTCCTCTGACGATCATCACCTCCGAGGATAGCGCTCTGCGCCATCCCCCGATCGCCGACTGTGCCCGTTACGACCAGCTGAGGACCTTCGATGCAGCGGCATGATATGATCGAGGCCATGCGCGGGCTTGGACTCAAGGGCATGGCGGGCGCGTTCGACGATGCCGTCACCACCGGCCTTCAGCGCCAGCGCACCACCATGGAGATACTGACCGATCTCCTGCGAGCGGAGGCGACGCATCGTCATGCCGCGTCGATCCGATACCGGATGGCCGCTGCCAGGCTGCCAGTCGTAAAGGACATCGATGCCTTCCGGTTCGAGGGTACCCCGATCAACGAGGGGCTTGTGCGTTCATTGCACAGCGGCGCGTTCCTGCCCGCACGGCGCAATATCGTCCTGGTCGGCGGCACAGGCACAGGAAAGACCCATCTGGCCATCGCCATCACCGCCAATGTAGTGCGCTCCGGCGCCCGAGGCCGCTACTTCAACACGGTCGATCTGGTGACCCGCCTCGAAGAGGAGGCCAGGATCGGCAAGAGTGGCGCTCTCGCCGCCCAGCTATCCCGCCTCGATCTGATCGTGCTCGATGAACTGGGCTATCTGCCGTTCGCCCGATCAGGCGGCCAGCTGCTGTTCCACCTGATCAGCAAACTCTATGAGCAGACCAGCGTCATCATCACCACCAACCTCGCCTTTGGCGAGTGGCCCACCGTGTTCGGCGATCCCAAGATGACCACCGCGCTCCTCGACCGCGTCACCCATCATTGCGACATCGTCGAGACCGGCAATGACAGCTGGCGCTTCAAAAACCGCAGCTGATCCCCCCCAGCACCGATCAATTAGAAGATGTTTTGCGCTGCGCGCGCCTCCGGTCGGGCTACGCCCTCCCTACGCCGCGCGCAGCGCAAGGAAGCCCGTCACATCAACGCTCCGCCATCCTGACAGGGGGTCCCTTTTGCGCGCCGATAAGGGGTCCCGTTTGCACGCCGATTGACAATCTCGGCTGAAGAATTGGAATGGCTTGCGAGCCGGATCGAGGCGCTGGGTGGTGTTGTGCGCCAAGTTTGCTCGGAAAAGATTGCGGAGCTCAAGCGAACCGCTGGTGTGATTGGCTAGATCAGACCGCCCGACTGGAGAACGATTTGCGCCTCCGGATTGTTCGACCATTCATTCGTCCGCAGATGGGACTTTATGGTCAGTCAGCTTTAGAGCGCCGAGATGGCGATAGCGGACATCAAATCAATCTTCATTCCACAATGGCGCAACCGTGCCGGTTCCACCAAGACAATTAGCCTAGCAATTTGCTTCGATAACGTAACAAAAAACTTGGTTGAGATAGATGCGCTGTGAGATTGAGGCCTTTCCAGCAGAAGGCGCTAACCTGGATTAAACAAAAAAGTCATAGACTTAATTCTATCTAAACCTTGATCCGTTATGGATGCATCTTCTGGAGGGCATTCATGGGTTTTCTTAAACGCTTGCGCGAAAACGAAGCGGGCAACGTTCTCGTGATGGTCGCTGCTGGATTTATTCCCTTGCTGGGCTTTATTGGCGGGGGCGTCGATATGGCGCGCATATATCTCGTCAAAACGCGGCTTCAGCACGCCTGCGACGCGGGAGCGCTGGCGGGGCGCAAGCAGATGGCTGGCGGTGCTTGGAACGCTAATGGCGACAAGGCGCGCACCACGGCCGAAGGCATCTTCAACATCAACTACGTGCCAGGCTCCTACGGGTCGAGCACCCTGTCCAAAAACTTCATCGAAAATCAGGGCAAGGTGACGGGTACAGCTTCAGTCACCATCCCGATGACGATTATGGTGATATTCGGTCAATCCACCAAAACGATTGCGGTCACATGCGACGCGGAAATGCGTATACCCAACACGGATGTGATGTTCGTTCTCGACACGACGGGGTCGATGGCATCGATCAATGCAGGCGACAGCGACACCAAGATCAATGGCCTGAAAAAGGCGGTCAAATGCTTCTATGAAGCCTTGGCGAAGGTCGATACCTCCGCTGACTGTGGGAGTAATCCGACCGGCAGCCGCAACAATGACGTGCAATTGCGCTTCGGCTTCGTCCCTTATTCGTCGAACGTGAATGTCGGACGCCTGCTGCGCAACGACTGGATGGTCGATAGCGCGCTCTATCAGTCGCGCAAGGCGAAGATGGCGGGAGGGGTTGATGTAGACGGCTATAAGGAGGGCAAGGCTGAAGTCGTTTCTGCAGAACAAATCCCTTACAACATGAACTGGAGCGCTTGGGAGAATTTCGGAAGCGCCAGTGGTACGAGCTGCGCGGGAAAAATACCAGCCGATTCAACCGAAATGACCGGGACTGAAAGCGCGCCCTACAATGAAAGCGTAAGCGGGAGCGGTGCCAGCCGGGTGGTCAGCTGGTCCACCAATCAGGATGGCCGCTATTACAACTATCAAGGCGTGATGGTCAGCGGGAAGTGCCAGTTACAGCGGCGCTATATCAGCGGCTATTTGAAGCGAAATTATCAACGTACCGATACCACCGGCTTCAAGGAATATGAATATGATCAACTGACGTTCAACGTGTCCGGCCTAAAAGCTGGAGGAAGTAGCTGGAGCACCGGCATTACAGCGCCTGTTGGCGCATTCGGCCAGACTGCTACGATCGGTTGGGACGGCTGCATCGAGGAACGCCAGACATATCAGAACAGCGATGACGATCCGACCGGCGAGTTCAGCCCGATCCCCGCCGGCGCCCTCGATATGAACATTGATCTTGTCCCTAATGGGTCGGATGCCAGCAAATGGCGTCCGCTCCTGCCGGATCTTGTATGGGGCCGCTATGATAGCGCCGGCAATTGGACGACTGCAAAGGTCAAGACGAGTTCGGACCTTAGTCGAAACTACACCTACGCCTGTCCCACGTCGGCATCGAAGCTCAAGGTCTATTCCTCCGCTAACGCGTTCGAATCCTACGTGAACACGCTATACCCGAACGGCAACACCTACCATGATATTGGCCTACTTTGGGGGGCGCGGCTTATGTCCCCGACCGGTCTGTTCGAATCGGAAAATGCGTTCACACCCACCGGCGGTGAGATCGAACGCCATCTGGTATTTATGACCGACGGCGACACGGTTACGAGTAATCAAGGCTATACCGCCCATGGAATTGGCTGGTGGGACAGGCGACAGACGCGTAGCAATGCAGGGCCGAGTTCCAATGTCCTCACCTCTGTTGTCAACGAACGCACCAAGGCTCTGTGCTCGGCTATCAAATCGAAGAATATCACCTTGTGGGTAATCTCCTTCGGGTCGGGTGTCAGTTCCGGGGCACAGGCGTTGCTTCAGTCCTGTGCGTCGCCAAACCGTTTCTATGTAGCTGCTAACAGCGCCACGCTAATTTCCAACTTTCAGCAGATTGCGGATGAAATATCTCAGTTGAGGCTGACGAAATGATCGCTCTTCAAGGCCATGGTTGCAGATTGATTAAAGAAGAGGCGGGCGCCACGATCGTCGAGTTCGGCCTGATTGCTACCGTATTCGTGACAACGTTGCTCGGCTTCATGGACCTTGGGCACAGCTTGTACGTGCAGTCCGTGTTGCAGGGCACTGTGCAGAAAAGCGCGCGGGACGCCACGCTTGAAAGCGGAAAAGTAGACGTTCAGCAGCAGCTTCTGGACGCGGCCGTGCGTGAACGGGTCCAGCTTCTGGCCGCTAATTCGACCGTTACCTTTACGCGTCGCTACTTCCGCGACTTTACCAAGGCAGCACAGGCGACAGCCGAAGCGTTTCAGGACATTAATGCTAACGGGCTCTGCGACAATGATGAACCCTTCCAGGACAACAATCGCAACACGGTTTGGGATCGAGATGGGGGCGACAACGGGCAGGGCGGGGCCAAAGATGATGTGGTCTATACCGTGACGATGACCTATCCGCGTCTCTTGCCGATCGCGAAGCTGGTAGGACTTTCGGAGAATGTGACCGTTGAAGCCCGGACAGTGCTGGAAAACCAGCCGTTCGGAGAGCAAGGCGCATATGGAAGCCCGATTGTGGGGCATTGCGCATGAATATCGCTGCGCTCTTCAGGCGCCTCGCGCGTGAATCCAAGGCTGTTGCCGTAGTGGAGTTCGGCCTCGCCTTGCCGCTGATGACGGCTATCGCTTTTACCGGAGCGGAACTTACAAATTTCGTCACCACTAAGATGCGGATCAGCCAGCTTGCATTGCACGTGGCGGATAATGCGGCCCGCATCGGCACCGGCACTGTTCTCGCAAACAAGCAGATCACTGAGGCGCAGATCAACGATCTTCTGACCGGCGCAAACCTTCAGAGCGGCCGTCTTGATCTTTACGGCAAAGGCCGGGTCATCCTGAGCAGCATCGAACCCGTGGCCAATCCTAACCCGACCAACCGATATCGGATCAGGTGGCAACGGTGCCGCGGCAGCAAAAATTGGCCATCTTCCTATGGGCGGTCCGGCGATAGCAACCTGACCGGGATCACCGTGGGTGGGCAAACCGCAACTGCGCCTGATGATGGCGCGCTTATGTTCGTAGAGATAGCCTACGACTATCAGCCTCTTATAGCGCGTCTCTTCATTCCACAGAATCAAATCACCGCCGTCGCTGCCATGACCGTGCGCGATCAGAGAGATTATGGCGGTGGCTCAAACGGCATATACAACAACGAAAATGTCGTTCCATCGACATGCTGAAAGATAGGCGAAACCATGGATAAGTTCATCTATGTGGCATTGGGGGTGGGTGTGCTAATCATCGCAGCGGTCGACCAGTCGACCAGCACAGGGCAAGCCACGTCGCCAGCCTTAGTTGCCAATACTGCCGCGGCTCAGTCTCCTTCATCAGCTATCAACGAGTCCGGTGCATCGTACAACGCCGATACGAGTCCCCGTGTGACCTTTTCCGTACTCCCGCCATCCAATCCGATTCCCCGCGCTGACGCCTTGGGCGGTAAGGTGATCGACAATCGGTTTCAGCCGGATGGCTAAGCGGGCATTCTTTCGTGGCCGTTGGCGCACTCCTGATCAGGGAGCGTGCGCGTGCGCTTGAGCCGTTTCATCGGCGCTGGAGACGCCGGGCTGGCGGAAAGCCAGGCGGCGCGCTTGCTCGCCAAATATGAAGAAAAGGGCAAAGGGTGGTTCTGGGCGACGCATAGAGACGGCTCTCTTTCCTATCTCAGCGCGAAGATAAGTAGCACCATGGCAACTTTTGGCGTCTATCCGGCTAACCTGTCTGATCTGGTTGATAGCGACATCAGTCTCGCGGAGGAAGCGTCGGAGCGAAGCCTCAGCTTCTATATCGCATCTCGCATCCCGTTCGACGGGCTGGTCCTGAAGGCTAAGGGGGACGACGATCTTTGGTGGTCGCTCACCGGCGGACCCTATCATGACGAAGCTGGTCGATATTGTGGGTTTGTCGGCTTTGCGGTCGATCTCACCGATCAGAAGAATTCCGAAATCAAACTTCTGCAACTGGCCCGCTTCGATTCCCTCACCAGTCTTGCGAACCGGGAGACGATGCGGCAGGCGCTGGAAAATAGCCTCGTCTCGTGCGCTCATCGCAAACAACGATGTGCCACGATGATATTGGATCTCGACCGGTTCAAACTCGTCAACGACACATTCGGCCACCTCATGGGTGACCAATTGCTGAAGGCCGTTTCAGAGCGTTTGGTAAATACCGTCGCTGGAAGAGGGCAAGTCGGTCGTCTTGGCGGCGACGAGTTTCAGTTAGTATTTGCCGATATCTGCGAAGAAGATATTCTTTCGACTATCGCGGCAGATATCATTTACACCCTGTCCCAACCCTACATCATCAAAACACAGTTGATCACGATCGGCACCTCTATCGGGATTGCTACCTCAGATTACGACCACCGGTCTGCTATTGATTTGATCCGAGATGCAGACCTTGCTCTTTATGCCGCAAAAGCGGCGGGTAAAGGCACCTATCGGTTTTTTGCTTCGGAAATGCACGAGCAGGCGCTGCTGCGGCAGCAGATCGAAGAGGACATGCAAAGGGCTTTGGAAAGAGGCGAGTTTCATCTCGCTTATCAGCCTGTAATTGATACACAATCTAATGCTTTGGTGGGGTTCGAGGCGCTGGTTCGCTGGACCCACTCCGTGCGCGGGGTCATGTCTCCTGCGGTATTTATTCCGATCGCCGAAGAATCCGGCCTCATTAATGAGTTAGGCGAATGGGTATTGCGCACCGCTTGCATCGAAGCCGCGAAATGGCCCAGTTCGGTAAGCGTTGCTGTCAATATTTCTCCCGTTCAATTTTCAAGTCAGGCACTCCCGACATTGGTGACCAGCGCGCTGGCTTATGCAGGCTTGCCCGCAGACAGGCTGGAGCTTGAAATTACGGAAGGCGCATTACTCAACGACACCGCGAAAACGCGCGCTGCCATCGCGACCTTGAAAGGGCTAGGCGTCAAGATTGCGCTGGATGATTTTGGCACAGGCTATTCCAGCCTTGGGTACCTTAAGACGATCCCCTTTGACAAAATCAAGATTGATCAATCTTTCATCAAGGGGGCAACCCTCCGGGGAAGCAACAATATTCCTATCATTAAGGCCATTGTCGGCCTGGCTAATGATCTTGGCATGATTACAACGGCAGAAGGGGTGGAAACCGAGGATCAGCTGGCCCTCGTCCGCGAACTGGGATGCACGCTAATCCAAGGCTATATATATGGTCGTCCGATGGACGCCTACTCTGCGATGAACCGCGCTCAAGGTAATGGCTCTGCCGCCAGCGGTCACCGCAATGATCGGGCCGAGCGCCGTCGCCTTATACGAGCGGGGCAAATAACGGCGCGTGCTACAAGCGAAGCAGTTCGGCTGCGTAATATCTCATGTACTGGGGCCATGGTGGAAACCAGCCTGCCATTGCAGATCGGCGAAGTGGTATCGCTAGAGATTGGTCTTTTAGAACCTCTCGATGCGGATGTACGCTGGATCAAAGATGGACGGGCTGGCTTAAAATTCATGGAGCCTATCGAC
Organism: Sphingobium sp. AntQ-1; assembly: GCF_028538045.1. Taxonomy (NCBI): domain Bacteria; kingdom Pseudomonadati; phylum Pseudomonadota; class Alphaproteobacteria; order Sphingomonadales; family Sphingobiaceae; genus Sphingobium; species Sphingobium sp. AntQ-1. The sequence continues at coordinate 740,715 of NZ_CP117158.1, read as the reverse complement.
ATTGAGGAAATATTACTCTCCAAGTCCAAGGCCTCGTTTAAAGCGTTCGTTCCCGAATACCTCTCTAAAGACAGCAGTGACTTATATGCTGATAAGGTGCGGCTTGACCCAAGAACTCTAAATAGACGATAGCGAGTTGTCTGCAGCCTTTATCTTCTTGCGCGTGGCCACTTTCCTTTGAAAATTCACTCAACGGAGGCTTTGGGCTGCGGCTGCCGGAAAAGAGGAAGGTCTGCACTTAAGGAGCAAAGGCTGGGTAAGTGGGGCGGCGGCCCCACCTTGCGGACGTAAAGTGTAGCCGTGAGTCTGCACCTCCTGATCAGGATGGAGGACGCTGGTGCTTTGACGATGCCATGTGACGATGCTTGCACTGACCTGCCCCCCGTCAGTCCCTCGATCATAACGAGAGTCTTGCGGTTAAATACGATGGCCCCTGCGCCTGCACAAGCGCGTCGGGCGTGATGCTCTCGTCCTGCTCGAACGCCCGACGCGCTTGTGCAGGCGTTCGATTTCCCAACGACGAGTGGGGCCGGACATTGTTGTAATCATAGCGCCAGATGGCCAGCTTCCGGCGGGCATCGGCCAGGCTGTCGAACAACTCCTCGTTGAGCAGTTCATCGCGCAGCGATCCGTTAAAGGACTCGATGAACCCATTCTGCTGGGGCTTGCCCGGATCGATGTAATGCCACTCGACCTTGTTCTTGCCAGCCCATTCCAGGATCGCCCGACTGGTGAACTCGGTTCCGTTATCGCTGACAATGCAAGCCGGTTTGCCATAGAGGCGCACCAGCGTATCAAGTTCACGCGCCACTCGGGCACCCGAGATGCTGGTATCGCCGACCAGGCACAGGTTCTCCCGGCAGCAATCGTCATTGATGGCCAATATCCGGAATTTGCGCGACGCACCGAAGGTGTCCGACACAAAATCCATCGACCAGCGTGCGCCCGGGATCAACGGCACGGGCATGGGGGTGCGACTACCACGCGCCCGTTTCCGACCCCGACGGCGACGAACCGATAGACCTTCCTCCCTGTAAATCCGATAGAGCTTCTTGTGTTGGGGTGGACGACCCCCGAACGGCATCAAAGTGTGCCAGAATGAGGTCGTTGTAGATCTCAACCGAGGAGGCCGTCCGTGGAACAGTTTATCCGAGTTGGAATGGATACGTCAAAGCATGTCTTTCAGCTGCATGGCGTGAATGCGGCCGAGGAGCCGGTATTGCGCAAGAAGCTTCGGCGCAAAGAGATGGTCGAGTTTTTCGGTAAACTGCCGCCGACGGTAGTGGCAATCGAAGCGTGCGGCGGCTCGCATCACTGGGCGCGGGAGCTGCAATCGTTGGGGCATGAGGTGAAGATGCTGCCGCCGCAATATGTGAAACCATATGTAAAGCGTGGCAAGAATGACGCCGCCGATGCCGAGGCGTTGTGCGAAGCGATGAGCCGCCCGACGATGCGCTGCGTGCCGGTGAAGACTGCCGAGCAGCAAGCGGCACTGATGTTGGTCGGTACGCGGGACCGCTTGGTTCGCAATCGCACGCAGCTGACCAATGCGATCCGTGGTTACGCGGCCGAATTGGGACTGACGGCTGCCAAAGGGATGCGGCATATCACGCCATTGCTCGACCGGATCGCGACGGATGAGACGCTGCCGGAAATGGCGCGCGATCTGTTCGCACTTCACGCCCACGAATATGCGCAGTTACAGAAGGAAATCGAAAGGGTTGAGAGCCGGCTGATGACATGGCACCGTGCTGACGAATGCAGTCGTCGCCTTGCGCAAATACCGGGCGTTGGTCCAATCGGAGCTTCGCTTTTGATGATGAAGACGCCGGCGCCTGAACTGTTTGGATCTGGCCGCGATTTTGCCGCGTGGCTTGGCCTGACACCCAGAGATCATTCGACAGCCGGGAAGACCAGACTTGGCGTCATCACCCGCGCCGGTGACGAGGCCTTGCGAAGTACCTTGATACAGGGTGCAACCGCTCTCCTCCGACAGGTGCGGATGGGGCGAAGTAAAAATGCATCTTCCTGGCTCATGGAGTTGCTCAAGCGCAAGCCGCCCAAGCTTGTCGCTGTGGCGCTGGCGAACAAGGTCGCCCGTATTGCCTGGAAAATGATGATGACAGGCGAACCCTACAAATCCCGATCTGCAGTGCCTGCACTAGGCGGCGTGGACAAATTGGCGGGCGTGAGCTTATCGCGGCTGACGGGCGATCTCGACTGCGGCCTCGATCAGGTTTGCGGCAACTTCCTTGCCGAAGGTGTTGACGGTGATGTGACCGTCATCCAGTATGCTGATGTCGAAGAGTGTAGTTCCGTCGCTTGAGAGCACCTCCAGACGTATGCCGTCGAAGTTTACGTCGGTTGCCCACTGGTATTCCGCAGTGCGATCTTCGAGTTTCAGCGTTCCCATATAAATAGCTTATCGCCTACCGGTCCGGTTTGCTATCGATCCCGCGCTGTAGGTGTCGGCCATCAGCGAAGACGATTGACGTAGCGCAGGCGGATTGATTCAAGGCTGCTTTTTGGAGGCAGGCTTGAGCAGGGGCGATCTCACTGAATCAGAATGGCGCGTTCTGAAGGCCTTGTTGCCCATCGAGCCTGAAAACCGTGGTCGAGGCAGGCCGCCCGAACAGAACCGCTCCATCATCAATGGCATCCTCTGGCGACTTCGTTGCGGCGCTCCGTGGCGTGACGTGCCGCCTAAATATGGCAGTTGGAACACCATCTATCGACGATTCCGGCGGTGGAGCGAGGCCGGGGTCTGGGAGGCGGTCGCCGTGACGCTGGCCGAGATCATGGCGGACAGCGGCCACTACAGCATCGACAGCACCACCGTTCGCGCCCACGTCTCGGCAGCGGGCGGAAAAGGGGGACTCATCGACGCGCTCTTGGCCGCTCGCGGGGCGGGTTCACAAGTAAGCTTCACTGCTTGGCTGATGCCCTCGGACGACCACTCGCCTTCATCCTGACGGGCGGTGAAGTGGCGGATTGCAAGGCATATGATGCCTTGATCGGCCTGCCAGAACGCGCACCTGATGCACTGTTGGCCGACAAGGGCTACGATGCCGACGCAATCCGTGCCGACCTCGCCAAACGGCAGATAGAGCCCGTAATTCCGGGCCGCTCAAACCGCAGGGTGAAGATCGAGCATGACCGAACGCTCTACAAGCAGCGCAACCGCATCGAGCGTATGTTCGGGCACCTCAAAATCAACCGTGCCATCGCAACCCGCTACGACCAACTGGCCAATAGCTTCCTCGGCATGGTCCATCTCGCCACCGCCAGATACTGGCTCAAATTTGTCCACGCCGCCTAGGGGTCGCGGCATAGAGCTCATCGCTGCACGGGGAGTACAGCTAACGCTACCGTGCTGAGTTGGGGCTGGAACTTGCAAGAGAACGAGCAGATGGTGTGATCGATCGATCCGAAACGCGTGACACTCCGCATGAATCACTGGCCTTCACAGGTCGCGATTGTGTTTGGAACTCGCGTGGCGGAAACCATCTTGGCCCGCGGTCATGTGCGACCGCACACCGAGGCCGGACATATGATCGCAAGCGATCCGTTCAAAATATCTGTTCAGGGTTCTTGTAAGTGGGGGTCGTCCACATATGATTCATGATCAGCCCCTGGCGTTCGAGCATGACGCCGATGCGGCGATAGCCAAAGCGGCGGCGCTTGCCCGCGACCTCACGCATGGCAACACGGATGGCACCATGGTCTGGCGGGCGTTCGCGCCGGACCGTCTTGGGATCGACACCAATCAGCACGCAGGCCCGGCGCTGGGAGATCTGAAAACATCCCAGCACTTTGAGCACAGCGTCACGCCGCTGGCTTGGCGTCGTCAGGCTTTTCCCAGCAGGTCCTTCAGGATGACGTTGTCAAGCATACTGTCCGCCAGCAAGCGTTTCAGCTTGCCGTTCTCGTCCTCAAGCTGACGCAGTCGGCGGGCATCGGACACCTCCATGCCGCCATACTTGCCCTTCAACTTGTAAAACGTCGCCGTGCTCAGCCCGTGCTTCCGGCAAATCTCGACCGTCGGCAGCCCGGCCTCCTGTTCCTTGATCATCCCGATAATCTGCGCTTCGGTAAAACGGCTCTTCCTCATACGTCTGCTCCTCTGTCGGCAGACTCTACATTAGAATGAGGGAACTCTCGGGGGGCAGGTCAATGTTTTTCGATACTCTGGCGATGATCCAGTCGGTGCTGACCGCAATCAGGAATCCAGGTGTCTGGATGGCGCCGAGGAGATGAATGGGTTCGCGATCGCAATTTGTCAGATCGACCTTTTCGAATTCAGCCACTTTGATCCTGTGTCATAGGATGGCCAAGCCATCGGAAAGGGGTGCCCCGCTCCCTTCGAAACGTCGCAAATGCATATACAGTTGCGCTTGTGCAACCTGTTCATGAGACTTGCTTCAGAAAATTCGCTCCTGAACCGATAGAGGGTCAACCCCGGCATATGGAGCTGAACCGAACTCCACACAAAACCATAGCAAAGGCTGCAGAAATAAAAATCTAGTAATTCATATCTCTTGTTTCGCTGCTTATAAGCGTCTTAATTTAGCAAAACATCAGTAGGATAATGGATACAGGCCTCGCCACCACGTGAGGTCTGTAAGTTAAAAATGATCCATAGTTATTTCGTGCCGTCCGCAATAACCCAACGGTAGGGACGTCGATTTTTTTCTTTTCATTTTTAACTTTGGGTACGTCGATCGTGGTATTTTTTGTCCCCAAGACGACTTATTTGGAGTTTAGATCGACATCGGGAAGTGCGCCGCCTTCAGCCTTCACATCGACCTTTGGCAAAGCGCCGCCCTTGACGTCCGCGCTCCAAAAGCCGGTTACGAAAAGCAGTGCGACGGCAACCGCAGCCAGCGCTAGGACAATGCCGACGATCATGCCCGTGTTGCTGTGGTTTTCGACGTGCACGTTTCGATGGGGTTTGCCCACTGTGTCTGGTGAGCCAGATATCCAGGCCCCGCCCGACTGAGAGAAAATCAAGTTAATGAAGATCAATCGCGGCAATTTTCTTGCGACTTTCGCTGCTGCCCATCGTTGTTGGACCATGTGGCCGTGTCCCTGCGGCGGCATTCCTTTTATCTACGACAGGAAACAGCATGTCCGAGACCAGTCACGATATATCCACGCTCAACGGCCTGATCGCTACCACGCTAGACAGCGTGGACGGCTATACCGAGGCGGCCAAGGACAGCGAGAACAGCCGTTTCGGTGCGCTGTTCACCAGCCGTGCTGGTGAGCGCCGCGAGATCGCATCTCGTCTGCAGCAGGAGGTAACGGCTCTAGGCGGCGACCCGGAGGACGACGGCACCGTGCTGGCAGGCGCCCATAGGGTGTTCCTCAACTTGAAGTCCGCGGTAACGGGCAGCGACGACAAGGCAATCATCAATGAGGTGGAAGCGGGCGAAGACCATATCAAAGCCAAGTTCGAGGATGCCTTGGGCGACATGGAACTGTCGCCTGCCGTGCGCGACCTCATTGAAACCTGCTATACGTCGGTCAAGGCCGGCCATGACGAGATGCGGGACATCAAGCACTCGATGGAAGGCTGACGATCAGCGGCGGGGGAACCCCGCCGTTTTTCGACGGACCCTTATCAGTCGGGCCGGACGCGCGCCTGGGCGACTTCGTCAATAGTGGGCTGACGCAACAGCGTGATCCTGTCGCCCGCACGGGCAATGAGGCCCATCTCCTTAAAAGCCGCAAGCCAGCCCTCCATGGGCCAGACTTTCCAGCGCTGGTAAAACAGGCGAGCGTTCCGGACGATGTCCGCCAGATGCTGCACCGGCGGATCGAAACTATCATGATGTTGGTGGAAGGCGCCGGCGCCACCCATGAACAGCAGTGGCAGGCCGGCCTGTTTTGCGCGGAAACCAAAATCCGTGTCTTCGGCGCCATAGCCAGTAAAAGCTTCGTCAAAACCGCCTAGAGCAGAAAAGCGCGAACGGCGGATGGCAAAGACCAGCGACCAGAAAAGCCCGGCATTCTCCTCCACGCGAAATCCGCGCGCGGGAAATTGACGGACCGGGTGGCCCGTTGCCCGTGCCATCAGGTCGCCCTCATCCCAGTCCTTGCGCGCATCGTCGGGGCCAAGATACAGGACTTCGGCGCAAATCAGCGCGTCCTTATCGAGGGCAAGCGCTGCGATGGTATCTATCAACCGATGCATCGGGATGCAGTCTACATCGAGAAACAGCAGCGTATCGCCGCTTGCTGATCGCGCCGCCGCGTTACGTGCCGCCGCAAGGGGCAGGCCGGCCTGCGTCAGCCGCAGAATATGAACTGGGAAATGCATGCTTTCTACAACGACAGGAACGCGGCTGCCCATATCGACGATGATCAGCTCCCGCGGCGGGACCTGGCTTCGCCCGAGACCTTCGACCAACTGCGCCAGATGGCCCGACCGATCCTTGACGATGGTCAGCACGCTGAGGCTCATGACGCGTGCCGCCAAAGATCGAGGCGATAACGGTCGCGTCGTTCCGCCGCGACGACCAGGAGGGGCGCGTCAAGGGCATCGCGCATTTTCGCCACGGCCTCGTCCCCGCCCTGGGGATAGTCTGTCTCCCCGGTCCAATGGACCAGCAGCAAGTCGCCGCCCTCGGCAAGATGCGTGTCGATCCATTCCGCCGCTCGGCCTATGTCACCATCATCCCAATAATATACCACTTCGGACAGGATGATGAGGTCGAACGCGCTGCCGAGCGGCGCCTCGTCTGGGAAAGCCATGCGAGCAAAGGATATCTGATCGAACGTCTCGCACCGTTCGCGAGCCGCCTTCAACGCCGTTTCGCTAATGTCGATCGCCAGCAGCGCCCGGCAATGCTCGGCCAGTCCCCGTGTCAGCACGCCTTTGGCGCATCCGACTTCGAAGCCCAGTTCATAGTGACGGGAGCCGAGCGCCAGCAATGTGTGCGCATATTTTTCTCGTTCGTAGTCGCTGCTCTCCAGATCCCACGGATCGTCGGTTCCCCGGAACATCCCTTCGAAATAGTCTGCATCCAGGCTCGCCTCATGTCGCGTCACATCGACCTCCTCAGATAAAGCACATCGCTGGCGGGCATGCGGCGACGCTCCGACGGCAAGCGAAAACCGGGACCGTGCGCGGCGGTCAGCTGGCTGCGATGGGCATCCAGGGCATGGCGCCTTTGGCCAATCAGCATCGGCGCTGTGCGAATGGCAAGGCATGCCGGCGCGGCGGGCGCTTCGGCCCAGACCAGATATTCGGCGATCAGAAGGGGGCGTCCGACGATGTCCCGGACGGCATAGGCGAGGCGCGCGGCCGCTTCATGGTCGCAATGCGGTTCGTGCAGGGCTGTGACCGCCAGAGCATCGACCCGGCGGCGGCGGCAAATGGCGGCCAGCGCGCGCGCTGCGCGATCAAATTCCCGGCTGCCCGGCTGGGCGGGTGCGGCGTCCTTCCACCCCAGGTGGATCGGCGGCTGAGCGCGCGTGCCCGTCAGGCGCTGGAGCGCGGCCGCCCCTTCACGCTTGCGCCGATGCACCAGCGCGACGCTCAGGTCGGCATGCGATCCGGACCCGTCCGTCAGATAGACAAGGCCGGCGAACAGGCGCGCCTTAGCGGTCTGCGCGATCAGCGCGCCCGCGCCCAGCGTCTCGTCGTCAGGATGCGGCGCGAGCACGAGCCAGCGCAGTGGCTGTCGGGCGATCCTCACCATAAAGCATCGTCCGCGCCCCAGGCGTCATGGTCGAGCCATGCCAGCGCCGCTTCGTCCCGCGCATGATCGGGGCCGCCCTGCCGGAGATAGAGACTCAAATCCCGGATGATCTTGTCGACGCGCTGCCCATCCATGGCGCTGCGCGTGCCAATAATGCGCGCGGCGAGTTCCATGACGTCGAGCGCGGCACGCTCGACGATGCCGCGGGTCATCCGGGCAAAGGCCGGACCATCGGCATCTTCACGCGCCGCCCGCAACGCGCATTCGCGGACCCAGAGATAGGCGGTGCGCGTCGCCGCCACCGCATCGGCGAATTTTGCGCGTTGCAGCGGATCGCTCCGGGCGGCATCGGACATGGCGAGGCGCGTTTCCGTGAGCAGTGCCTCGACCCCGCCCAACTGGACTGCCGTGAACCGCCAGGCACCGGTGGTGAAACGCGGCTCCAGGTCATAATCGCCCGGCAGGCCCAGGCAGTCCGCCGCCCGGACAGGCAGGCGGGTAAGGTCATAGGTGCCGCTTCCGGTCGCGCGCATGCCCCGGACCCGCCAGTGGGACAGGTCGGTGCGAGCGGGATCGTTGGCCGGAACGATCACCAGTCGTCGCTGGCCCTGTTGGGGCTGGGCCGTGACAATCGCATGGGCGAGACCCCCGGCGCCGGTCGCGAAAGATTTGGCGCCTTCGAGCAGTTGCTGGCCGTCCAGCTCCCGCAGCCGCACGCCGGGGGCAGGCTCGGTCGCCCAGACGCCATAGAAAGCGCCGCGGTCCAGTGCACGCCCGAGCGAGGTCTGTTGGTCAACCGAACCGAACCAGTCGAACAGGGCAAGCGCATTGACATGGCCTTCGTACAGTCGCCCTACGCTGAGGTCCGCACGGCCCACGATCCGCAGAACAGTCATCAGGCAGAGTGCGCGGGCGACAGCGTCCGCATAGGCGGCGCCACCGCTTGCATTGGGCGCGAAGCTGCGGTGCAGTCCGGCTGCAGCCAGGCATTGCATGCTGTCGGCCGGAAAGACGGGCGCGGCGTCATAGCGGGCGCCCAGTTCCGCAAGGCGGGGCGCGATGGCGGCGGCGCGGGCGGCCGGGCCGTCCGGGGCGGCCTTCAGATGCGGCGAAGAGATCATGCGGCGTCGGCCCTTTCGCCGATGTAGCGCCCTGCCAGGGCCGCCAGCCAGACCGCTGCCGCCTTGGCGCCCAAAGGATCATGCAGGCGCCGACGCACGTCCGATGGTATGGCCGCCTCTCGTTCGATGAGATCCGGCCACTCCACCGGCTGTGGCGACTGCTTGAGTACAATCGCAGCACCCAGTCTTTCGAGTGCTTGGGCCGTTGCAAACTGCTCGCCGAAGGGCCGGTCTTCAGGCAGGCAGATGAAGGACCGATCAGCCGCCAGCACCGCGCCGACCAGTCCATCGCCCGCCGCGCCTATGACGCAGGCGGCGCGCGCGATCTCGCTCGCCGGATCGTCAACCCATCCCGCGAAGATCAGGTTGGACGGGCAACGGGCTGGCGGCGTCACCGGACCGATCACCCGCCAGGACTTGTGGGGACAGGCACGCGCTGCATCGGCGATCCACGCGCTATTACCCGGAACGCCGCCACGCCCTACAACAATCAATATCCTGTCCGCTTCGACGCCAGCTTTGAAAGGGACAGGCGTGATGCCCGGCAGATAGCGCGTCTTCGCGCGCACCCAATCGGGCGTTTCAGACCGTTCGAACGTCTCGTGAAAGGGCGCCAGCAGCGCATGGGCGCTGGCGAAGGCTTGGGCATGCGGCGGATCGCTCCGATCGCCGTTCAACCGGACATAGACGACGGGCACCGATGCCAACCGCGCGAGCATCGCGATCTCGACCGAGACGTCCACCACCATGAGCGCAGGCCGGGCGACGGCGATCCACTCGCTCACCTTTGCGATTCGTGATCGTATGCCTTCATGATCGAGCGGAGCATAATGGAGCGCTTCTGGCCGGTCACCGGCGCCGTCCAGCCCGTCGAACCCTCCCGGTATCAGCCGATCGTCGCTAAGGTCGATCCCCCTGTCGCCAATGCCGGTACCCAGCAGGACGACCGGCCAGTCGCTCGCCGCCGCGATAGCGTTCGCCCGCGCCAGGTGACCCGCACCATGATGATGGACATAATAACCGATCGGCCGCCGCGTCATGCGGAAAGCTCCAACACCATATCGTGCGGCATGGGCGGAAGGAGCGGTTCGCGCCGGGCGATCAGGGCGTCGCCGTCGGGTCGCCCGCGCAAACGCTTGCGCCAGGCCGCGCGGCCGCGCCAATGATCGAGGGCGGGGGCAATCGGCGGCGATCCCGTTTCGGCGCTTTCGAACATCTGATGCATGGCGTCGGCCATGCCCCCCTGCGCGCGTCCGTCCCGCCGGGGCGATACGAATGTCCAGACATCGGCAGGATGGGCGAGCCGGGCGCCCGTCTTGAGCGCCGCCGTCACCAGAGCGCGATCCTCGCCCGTCGGCAAAGGTGGCACACCGCCACAGGCGCGATAAAGGCCAGCCCGCATCGCGAGTGAGGCGCCGGTATGATCGCCATGGCGGGGCGCCGGATCCCAGGGCAACGGGTCGATATTGTCTTCGATCGCTCTGACAGTCTCCCAGTAGCGATCCCACGCAGTCCGCAAACGCCATACGGATGCGGGAAGAGGCTCATTCGGATCGACCTCGATCCGTCCACCGATCAGATCGGCTCCACGATCAAAGGCGGCGACGATCCTCGCCAGCCATTCGATCGGCGGCCGCGCATCCGCATCCGTGCTAACAAGGATTGCACCTGGATCGGCGGGCGCTATGGCTAAACCGGCATCCATAGCGAGCTTGCGTGCTGATCCGGCATGCGCCTGCGCGGGCGGAAATTCCGCCTGCACAACCCTGATGTCCAGCCGGCGGGCATGACGTCGTTTCTCCAAGTCAATGACGAGAAGGCTGTCGTCCGTCGTGTTGTTGATGGCCAGGGAAATGGGAATGACACCCGGCCATGTCTGTGCCGCCAGCGCGCCAAACAATATGGGCAGCCGGTTCGCCTCGTTGCGCGCCGGTACGCAGACGCATAGGTCAACCATGCAACGCGGCCCGTTCAGCGCCCAGATGCAAAGGCATGGCAATTGGTCTCGAGACGGTGTGTTGCTCCGCGCGGCCGATTTGCCGCCGGTAGAGAGCTTCGTAGCTGTCGACCATGCGTTCGGCGTCGCACAATGTTTCCGCCCGTCGGCGGCAATCCCGTCGATCGAGCGCCAATGCCGCCAATCCGGCTTCCGCGAGCGAGACGAAGTCATCCGGCACCGCCAGAACGCCGCATCGGGCGTCGAGAATTTCGGGAATGGCGCCCCGCGCGAACGCTGCCACCGGCACCCCGCAGGCCAGGGCTTCGGCCACGACCAGGCCATAGGGCTCGTCCCACATCGGCGTGCAGAGAAATGCTCGCGCTCCGCCGACCAGCTTGGCAAGATCCTCATGGGCCAGATGCCCGACATGCACCGCGTCGGTGCCCAGGGCTGGCGCGATCGAGGTGTTGTAATAATCCTCGTCCAGGATCGGCCCCGCGATCCGGAGCGGGAGGCCGATGCGTCGCGCCGCCTCGATCGCCAGATGCAGGCCTTTTTCCGGAACGATGCGGCCGTACCAGACCAGATAGCCTTGCGGGTCGGCACGATCGCGGAAAGCGAATTTGGCGAGATCGATCCCGTTCAATATGACGGCATCCGTGGGCGTCACATGGTTCCATAGCGTCGCGACCGACTGGGATACCGCCACCACCGCATTGTTGCGGGCCGCGCACAGGCGCAGGCCGCTCTCAAGCCAACAAAAAGGCGGCGTATGCAGCGTCGTGACCATCGGCATCGGCAGGCTGTCGGCCAAGGCCACGGGCAGATAGTGAAGCGAATTATTGTGGATGATATCGAAGTCGCGATGCCGCAGGTCGGTCATCAGGCTGAGATAGGCATGATGCTCCCGGAAGAAGGCGACATCGATCGCTTCCGTCGTGCCGACCGCCATCATCGCCGTTTCCGCGCAGATCGCTTCCACGCCGATTGCCGGGTCGGACCGGGAAGAGGCGAATACCGTCACGCGATGACCGCGCTTGCGCAGGGATCGGGCTAGCAAATGGGTATGCATCTCGAGACCGCCAGCAAAAGGTTCGGCAATGGGATGCTTCAAATGTGCGATGATGCCTATCCGCATGCAGCGGGGCGCGCGAATGGGCGAAACGGGGGATGGCCCAAGGCCATCCCCGATTTGTCTGGATCCGTGCACGACGTCAGGCGGCAGGCTGCGCATCGAGATCGACGCCGAGTTCCCTGGGCCAATGGCGCAGCGCGCGGCAGGCGGCAAGGAAGTTCGCCGCATCCTTGACCGCGCCGAGCGGCAGACAGGCATCATCCATGTCGTCGGCGATGCCCGCCTTTTCGAACAACAGATGCGCCTCCGCGGTCAGGGCGATGAACTTGCAATGGGTGAAGGCGTCGGTCACGAAATCCTTGGCCGCCGCATCGATGGCCAGCAGCGCTGCGCCATCCTTCGACGCGACGACGGCGATAGCGTCGTACAGCACCGACGGCCCGCCATCGATTTTCTGCTTCGCCCCCACCGTCGTGCCGTCCGACAGTGTCACGCCGCTGATTTTGGGCGCTATCACCTCATAGACGGCCGCTTCTTTCTCCACCGCTTTGACGAGCGCATTGAAGATCGCGGCATCCGCGCCGTCCGTCAGCAAAATGCCGAGCTTGCGGCCCTTGAAGCTGTCCGGCCCGTTCCTGACGATGCTGAGCGCATCGGAAGGCGGCAGGTCCATGATCGTTGGCCGCGCGGCCTGCGCCGCTTTTGGCAGTGCAAGGCCAAGGCCGTCCGCGACCGTCGCCGCCAGCGTCTCGTCGATGTTAAGAAGGTGCGACACGATGCGCGAGCGGATGTCAGGCCGCTCCACTTTGCTCAGTTCGAATACCAACGCGTCGCCGATATGCTTCTGCTCAATCGGCGTCTGGCTGGTGAAGAATTGCCGCGCCTGGCTGTAATGGTCGGCGAAGCTCTCCGATCGGACCCGCTGCCTGGGTCCATCGGCGGCTTCGGCAAAGCTTGTAAAGCCGCGCACCGGGTCCTCGCGCGGGCCGCCCTGCGCGGCGCCCCAGCTATTGGGCTCGTAGTTCGCACGCCCGACGGGGTTACGCATCGCCATATGTCCGTCCTGCTGGAAATGGGCCATTGGGCACTTGGGCGCATTGATCGGGATATGCGTGAAGTTGGGGCCGCCAAGGCGCTTCAATTGCGTATCGAGATAGGAGAAGTTGCGGCCCTGCAGCAGCGGATCGTTGGAGAAATCGACGCCCGGCGGGACATTATGGGTCATGAAGGCGACCTGCTCGGTCTCCGCGAAGAAATTGTCGACGACGCGATCCAGGACGAGGCGGCCGACGATGCGGACCGGCACCAGCTCCTCGGGGATCAACTTCGTCGCATCCAGCACGTCGAAATCGAAACTGTCGGCGAAATCATCGTCGAACAGCTGTACGCCCAGCTCCCACTCGGGAAAATCGCCTGCGTTCATCGCGTCCCACAGATCGCGGCGATGAAAGTCGGGATCGGCACCGTTGATCTTGACCGCCTCGTTCCACGCGACCGATTGCAGGCCCTGCTTGGGCTTCCAGTGGAATTTTACGAAGGTCGATTTTCCCTCCGCATTGACGAGCCGGAACGTGTGGACGCCAAAGCCCTCGATCGTCCGCAGTGAGCGGGGGATTGTCCGGTCGGACATGATCCACATGACCATGTGCATGGATTCCGGGGTCAGGCTGATGAAGTCCCAGAAATTATCGTGCGCCGTCTGCGCCTGCGGGAAATCGCGATCGGGCTCGGGCTTTGCGGCATGGATCAGGTCGGGAAACTTGATCGCGTCCTGGATGAAGAAGACGGGGATGTTGTTGCCAACGATATCCCAATTGCCCTCCTGGGTATAAAGCTTCACCGCGAAACCGCGCACGTCGCGCGCCAGGTCGGCCGAGCCTTTCGATCCCGCCACGGTCGAGAAGCGCACGAAAGCAGGCACGCGCTCGCCCACGCGCTGCAGCACGTCGGCGCGGGTCACGTCGCTCAGCGATTCAGTCAGTTCGAAATAGCCATGGGCACCGTAGCCGCGGGCGTGGACGACGCGCTCGGGAATGCGCTCATGGTCGAAATGGAAAATCTTCTCGCGGAAATGCAAATCTTCCAGCAGTGTCGGGCCGCGCGAACCTTGCTTCAGCATATTCTGGTCGTCGGCGACGGGGATGCCCTGCGCGGTCGTCAGCACAGCCACGTCGCCGCCGGCGGTCTGATGAGTCTCGCCTCCCGTTCCCTGCGGCTCTGCAAAACTATCCGAAATGGCATCGGCCGGAGCGGCAGGCGGCGCCTTTGTGGGCGTTTCGCCGGAGATTTTGCCGGGCGCAGAAGCGGATTTTGAAGGCTTTGACATAAATGATCCTTAGGTTTCGGGGCTGCGCAAACCACGCCGGACGCGCAGGTGAAGTCGGCGAAGATATGGATCGAGCCTCCAGCGCAAAAATTGCGCGGATTTGATCCGAGAGGATGTGGAGAGAACAACCGACCAGCCGGCAAGTTGCGGTGGAATGGCGCATGTTAATCTGCGTCATGACGATTTGTTCGGGTCTGTCGGATACAGCAGGCCGATGAGCCGTTGGCCATATGACGGCTAGCCCGCTATCCGACCCGTTCGACGAGTGAGACCGCGCCCGTGTTTACAGAAAGATTCTTGCGCGGCCGCGCCGGTGTTCATTTGGACCGTGAAGAACGCGTCGCGCTGGAAGGCGCTATATCGGAAGTACGAACGGTCGATGCACGCATGACCATAGTGCATGCTGGAGAAGCCTTGTCGCATAGCAATCTGCTAGTGGAAGGCTTTATGTGCCGGTATCTGGACGACCGCGAGGGCCATCGGCAGCTAGTCGCGATCCATGTACCCGGCGATTTCGTCGATCTCCACGCCTATCCGCTCAAGATACTCGATCATGACGTCGCGACCCTTACAGCAGCCACCTTCGCGATCGTGCCACATCGAACTCTCGATACCATCTTGGAGACTATGCCGGCGCTGTCCCGAAAGCTCTGGTTCTCGACCTTGCTCGACGCGGCTATGCACCGGGCCTGGCTCTTTCGGCTGGGGCGACTGGACGCGGTCGGACGGGTCGCGCATTTTTTGAGCGAAACAAACGTGCGTATGCAATCTGCAGGGCTAAGTGATGGACGGCGTTTCGCTCTGGGGCTGACGCAGACAGATTTATCCGAAGTGTGTGGCATCACCAATGTCCATACCAACCGCGTGCTGCGGCAACTTCGGGAGGACGGCCTTTGCGTTTTCCGCTCTGCTCTGGTCGAGATACAGGATGTTCCCGGCCTGGCCCGCCGCGGACAGTTCGATCCAGACTATCTCTATATCGACGGCGATCTCGCCATATCCCAACAGAAAAGAGCTCTTTCATGATCGCTAAATTCATTCCCGTTGGGACGCAGACAGAAGCAGGGCGGGCCAGCGTGGAGGAAGGCCTGGTCCTGCTGGACGGACCTGATGGCATCGCCGTCACCATGACGGCCTCGGCCGCGCTCGAAACGGGCAAACGTCTCGTCGAAGCCGCCAAGCTGGCCGGCGAGGAGAGCCGTCAGATCTCGCGAGAGTAAGGCCTACCGCGCAAGGAGATTGTCATGGAAGAAAATCGCCCGGGCCAACACCCCGACGCGGATCAGCGACCAGCCGGGCAGGGAGTCCACGAACGTGCCGCGCCGGTATCGCCCGCATCGCCACCAAGCGGCAAGGAGCGGGCGGTGATAGACGAGGCACAATGGCGCGCGGATCAGGATCGCGCAACGTCTCGCGCGACGGGCCATGGCGACCATAAGGGCGAAGACGGCTTTTAATGCCAAGCGTCTCGTGCCAGCTCAGCCGATCAGTAAGAACGTGACGCCATGCTAACACCGCTGGGCCAGCCCTAAAATACTCTGCAAGGCAGTGGGCAGCTTCCGACTGCTTGGGAGAACGCCAGATACTGCCGCAACTGTTTGGCATCGACATCACGGCACCTACCGATCGACCCATGATCTGGCGACAGATCGTCCAGTCTCGCTAAGCCATCAGCCGCGCGCTGAGGGTCAAATATTTGCTCTAGGAGCGGGCCTACGCCGTCGATGCCACGGAGGAGCGTGGCAACATGGCCCTGCAGTTCAAGCCTGTCAGGTGGAGAAAGAAAAGCCCCAAGCGATGGCTCTTATCTGGCCCTGACGCAGTAGGGCCGTGACATCGCCATCGACGCCAACTTCGCTTCACGAACTGAGACCGCGAAGCTTGGTGGCTTGATCAATCCTCGCTGGCGGAACCGGGCTCGGCCATTTTGCGATGCTGCTCCGCCAGGACTGCGGCAGGCGTGACATGCGCCAGGGCCGCTTGCACTTTGTTCTTCCATCCGGACACGATATGCGCCTCGCCCTTCATCAAGGCATCCCAGCCGTCGCGCGCGACGTCAGCCGGATCGCTCTTTGTCTCCGATGCGCCGACGCTGGTGTCGAGCATATCGGCGCGATCAAAGAATTCGGTCTCGACCGGGCCGGGCATCAGCGTCGTGATCGTGACCCCTTTGCTATCCTTGATCTCATTGCGGATCGCATCGGCGAAGCTGTCCACGAATGCCTTGGAGCCGTTGTAGACCGCCTGAAAACTGCCCGGAATGAAGCCGGCGATCGATCCGGTGATGAGTATCTTTCCGGCATCGCGGGCCACCATGTCCTTCAGCACCTTCTGAAGTAGATAGAGCGTGCCCGTGATATTGGTGTCGATGACGCGGCGCCAGTCGGCCACCTCCTGGTCAAGGAATCCATGGCCAAGGCCGCGCCCGGCATTGGCGCAGAGCAGATCGATTTGCCGCCCATTGGTCGCGGACAGCAGCTGGTCGACGCCTTGCAGCGTTGCCAGGTCCGCTTCGACGGAGGTGACTTGAACGCCGTGACGCTTGAAATCCTCTGCGGCGGCATCGATCAGCGGCTCGTCGGCAACGACCAGCAAGTCGTAGCCATTTTCGGCAGCGATGGAGGCAAGTTCGAAGCCGATGCCCGTCGAGGCGCCGGTGATGATCGCGAATTTATTGGCCATGATATTTCTCCTATTCCGCGGCAATGGCAGCGGATCCGAAATCGGGCTTGAGCACGATCTTCGTCACTTCGTTCTGGTTGTCGTGGAACATCTTGTAGCCTTCGGGCGCATCCTCCAGCGCCATGCGGTGCGAGATGAGGAAGGTCGTATCGATCTTCTTCTCGACGATCGCATTGAGGAGGGCAGGCATATAATGCTGCACGCTGGTCTGGCCGGTCTTGAGGGTCAGGCCCTTTTCCATGAAAGCGCCCAGCGGGAATTTGTCGACGAAGCCGCCATAGACTGCTGGCATCGAGACGCGCCCGCCCTTGCGACAGGCGTGAATCGCCTGACGGATCGAATGGGTGCGGTCGGTGCCCAGGAACAGCGACGCCTTGATCTGGTCGACCACATTGTCGACGAAGAAGCCGTGCGCCTCCAATCCGACAGCGTCGATGACGGCATCAGGGCCGATGCCGCCGGTCATCTCCATCAGCGCCTCATAGCTCTTGGATTCCTCGAAGTTGATCGTCTCGGCGCCGAACTTCTTCGCCAGTTCCAGACGATGCGGGAAATGATCGATGGCGATGACGCGCTGCGCGCCCATGAGGAAAGCCGACTGGACCGCGAACAGCCCGACCGGGCCGCAACCCCAGACCGCGACCGTATCCCCCGGCTCGATGTCGGCATTTTCCGCCGCCTGCCAGCCCGTGGGAAGGATGTCGGAGAGGAATAGCACCTCATCGTCGGTAAGTTCGTCCGGCACGACGATCGGGCCAACATCGCTGAAGGGCACTCGCACATATTCGGCCTGACCGCCGGCATAGCCGCCCGTCAGATGGCTGTAGCCGAACAGGCCCGACATGGGCTGGCCGTACATTTCCTGGCCGATGTCCTGATTGTCGGCGGGGTTGCCATTGTCGCAGGCGGAATATTGATGCTTGCCGCAATGGTAGCAGCTGCCGCAGGCGATGGTGAACGGCACCACGACCCGCTGGCCCTTTTGCAGGGTTGATCTAGGGCCGGTTTCGACCACTTCGCCCATGAATTCATGGCCGAGAATATCGCCCGCCTGCATGGTCGGGATATAGCCGTCATAGAGATGCAGATCGGAACCGCATATTGCGGTGGAGGTGACCTTGATGATCGCATCGCGCGGATTGAGGATCTCGGGATCGTCGACCGTATCTACGCGCACGTCATGCTTGCCGTGCCATGTGAGCGCGCGCATCAGGCCTTCTCCTCGTCGAGCTGTTTCTGGGTCCAGGCCGCGGTCGCGACCTCGCCTGTTTCCATCAATTGCTTGAAGCGGCGCAGGTCGCGCCGCGCCTGGATCGCCGGTTCGCGCTGGAACAGCTTGGCGATCACTTGGCCGATGATGCCGGCCGGCGGATCATAGGCGATGATGGCGGTGACGACCGTGCCACGGTCCCCGGCATCGCGAAACTCGATCCGACCGCTATTGGGCACGTTCGCGCCGTCGTCCGATGCCCAGGCGATGAATTCGCCGTCCCGTTCGTCGGTAATGGTCGCGTCCCACTCCACCGTCTTTCCGCCCGGGGCCTTGACCACCCAACGGCTGCGCGTGGGCGACAGCGTGTCGATCCGTTCGACATTGTCCATGAAAGCGGGGAGGTTGGTGAGGTCGCGCCAATAGGCGAACAACTCGGCGCGCTGCCGGTTGATCGTGACCGACCGTCCGATGATCGTGCTGTCCCCTTCGGGCGCATGGACTTGGGCAGCGGCGTCGCGCTGGCCTTCCCTGGTCTTGGCGGTTTCCAAAGGCGCGTCGTCTGTTGCAAGGGGCATGCGCTGTCTCCGATTTTTTGGACGAACGGTGAAGGCCGCCGCGCCAAGCGGCTTTGGCCGCCAACGATCCTCATTTGAATGCAGGATATGCTGCACAACGCCGACCTGGCCCGTTGGTCCCATCATGCGAGGTGAAATCTGCTTGATAGAAGTTAGACCGCTATGTCTCCGCCTACAGTTGGCACGATGCGGCGGAACGCAGTGTCCGATTCGCGCGTATTGCGTGCATCTCCATCCAAGAGGCATCCATGGCAACCGCGCCCACCAATGTGCGTTGTGTCCGGGCTCACCCCGTTCACGGCATCCTTTCCGCCTATCCGCTCGCCTTCTTCACCGCGGCATTCGTGGCGGACATCGCCTATGCCAACAGCGCGCAAATGCAGTGGGCCAATTTCGCGGTGTGGCTGATCACCGGCGGGCTGCTGATCGGCGTTTTGGCCGCCATCGCGGGGATCGTGGATGCGCTGCTCTACAAGGGGACACGCAGCCGATCGTGGCCGCACAGCGTCGGCGTGTTGCTGATGATGATCCTCGCGCTGTTCAACGTCTTCATCCACAGCCGTGACGGATGGACGTCGGTAATGCCGACAGGCCTGATCCTGTCCGCGATTGTCTCGGGGCTGGCGCTGGTGACGAGCTGGATGGGCTATTCGCTTGAAGCGCGGCGGGAGGGCCTGTGATGTCTCCATTCATACGCACCACCTTGATGGCAGTGTCCGCCCTCGCGCTGTCGTCCTGCGGCGGCGGCGGTTCCGCCTCCGATCAGGTTGGCCCCAATCCCAAACTGCCTTCACAACAGCAGTATCTGGTTCCGCCGATGCACGTCGCCAGCCCCGAACCTTGGGGCAGCAGGGTACCGCAGGTCGCAGACGGGCTGAAAATCTCGGCCTTTGCGACCGGCTTCAAGAATGTGCGCGCGCTGTACGTGCTGCCCAATGGCGATGTGCTGGCCGTTGAGCCCAAGGCGCCGAGCGAACCGGTCAGCAGGCCAAAGGACATCCTCGTCGGTATCATCCAGAGCTTCGGGCACAGCAAGGTCACCGGCGCCGATCAGATCACGTTGCTGCGCGACGCCGATGGTGATGGGCGCGTGGAGACGCGAACCGTGCTTATCGACAAGCTCACATCGCCCTTCGGCGTGGCCTTGGTTGGCGGCGATCTCTATGTCGCCAACACCGATGCGATACTGCGCTTTCCCTATGTGACCGGCCAGATCAGGATCACCGCACCGGGCACGGTCCTGACCGAACTGCCCGGCGGCCCCATCAACCATCACTGGACCAAGAGCCTCGTCGCCAGCCCCGACGGAACGAAGCTCTATGTCGGCATCGGCTCGAACAGCAACATCACCGAAGCGGGCATGGAGGCCGAAAAGGATCGTGCCCGCATCTGGGAGGTCGATCGCGCGACCGGCGCCCACCGCGACTATGCCACAGGCCTGCGCAATCCCAATGGCCTCTCCTTCAATCCGGTCAGCGGGCAGCTATGGACGGTCGTCAACGAGCGCGACGAACTGGGACCGGACCTAGTGCCCGACTATATGACCTCGGTCCGCCCCGGCGGCTTCTACGGTTGGCCGTGGAGCTATTGGGGCCGCAACGTCGATCCGCGCGTCATGCCCCGGCGGCCGGACAAGGTCGCCCGCGCGATCATGCCCGATTATAGCCTGGGTTCGCATGTAGCGCCCCTTGGCATGGCCTTCTACACCGGCTCGGGCCTGCCTGCTGGTTATCGCGGCGGCGCATTCGTCGGCGAGCATGGCAGCTGGAACCGGGGCAATCTTAACGGCTACAAGGTCGTTTGGGTGCCATTCGCGGGAGCCCGGCCCAGCGGCAAGGCGCGTGATGTAGTCACCGGTTTTGTCGCGGCTGACGGCAAGGCGTTAGGGCGGCCCGTCGGGCTCGCCGTCGACCGTGCCGGTGCGCTCCTGATCGCAGACGATCTGGGCAATGTAGTGTGGCGGGTGACCGCGCGCTGACTGCTGACCCACCCTCATCCAAATCCTGCCGTTCAAAAGGACATATCGATGCCAAGTCCCGCCATTTTCTACAGCGCCGATGTCGAAACCATCCTGCCCGACGAGGCGGAGACCCAAGCCGAACTGATCGAGACCTTCCGCTCGGTTATCGAGACTGTGCATGCCGATACGGGGCACGCCTATCGCAGCGTGCATGCCAAAAGTCATGCGTTGCTGGAAGGCGAGATGGAAGTGCTGAGCGACTTACCGACCGAACTGGCGCAGGGCCTTTTCCTGACGCCGCGGCGCTATCCGGTCCTGGCGCGAATATCGACCAACGCAGGCGACATCCTGCCGGATTCGATATCCTTGGCGCGCGGCCTCGCCATCAAGGTGCTGGGCGTAGACGGCGAGCGGCTGCCTGGCAGCGAGGGCGACAGCACGCAGGATTTCGTGATGGCGAACGGCGCCAGATTTCCCGCACCAACGGCGAAAGATTTCCTCAAGAATCTGAAGCTGCTGGCCAAAACGACCGACCGGATCGAATGGGCCAAGAAGGCGATCTCGGCGGTGTTCCGCGTGACGGAGAAAGCGCTCGAAGCGGTCGGAGGCGAAAGTGCGCTCCTGAAGTCGCTGGGCGGTTACCCTAACAGCCATCCGCTGGGCGAGCGCTATTTCAGCCAGGCGCCCATCCGCTACGGTGCCCACATCGCCAAGGTTGCCGTCGTGCCTCTGTCGGCCAACTTCAACGCGCTGTCGGATACCGAAATCGCGATAGACGGCCGCGAAAATGCCCTTCGCGAGGAAGTCGCCAAGGTCCTGGCGACGCAAGGCGGGCAATGGGAATTACGGGTCCAGCTCTGCCGCGATCTGGAAGCCAATCCCGTCGAGGACGCGTCCGTCGCATGGCCGGAAGACGATAATCCCTATGTTCCTGTCGCCATCATCACCATCCCGGCCCAGACCAGCTGGTCGGAAGACCGCGCGGCAAAGATGGACGACGGCACGTCTTTCAGCCCTTGGCACGGCATCGCCGACCATCGGCCGCTGGGTAATATCATGCGCGCGCGCAAGCCTGCCTATGCGGCATCTTCCCAGTTTCGCGGATCGCTTAACGGCTGTCCCATGCACGAGCCGGTGCCAGAACCTTCCGTCTAGCAAATCTTGCCAAGCCTGCTGGCGCAGTAAGATCGCCTGGCCTATGACCAGTGCGATCATGAAGCGCGAGACATAGTTGATGGCACTGGTAAAGAAGTCGACGCTCGGGACGCGCAAAAGACCAGCCGTTGGCGATGAGGGGTCCCCGCCGGAAGCACCGGCGGCAACCACAAGGCGGACGCCAGTCCGTCGCGCTTCTGCCGAGCGTGCGGTGACGGTCGTCGAACGGATCGACCAGGCGACCGAAGAGTTGGCGAGCGGCCTTGCCGAGGCGTCCTCGGCCTCGACGGAATTGCAGCAGTCGATGACGCGCATCGCAAGCGGTGCCGAGGAAGCGGCAGGCGCGGCGCAGGAGTCCTTGGGATCGGTCGGTGCGCTCGGCAAAGCCTTCGAGTCCGCGCGCGAACGTGCCGAGGCGTCACAGCGCAGAGCGGAAGGCGTCCAGACCGCCTTCGGCGACGCCAGCGCGCAGATTGAGATGGCGGTCGCCGCCATCGAACTCAACGCCCGGCGCCAACTCAGCACGGTCGAGACGATCGGATCGCTGGAAGCCGCTGCCGCCAGCATCGGCGATATCGGCCAGACGGTCGCTGACATATCCGACCAGACAAGTCTCCTCGCGCTCAACGCCACCATCGAGGCCGCGCGCGCGGGCGACAGCGGCACGGGTTTTGCGGTCGTCGCCGACGAGGTGAGGGCACTGGCGGAAAGCTCCGAGGCGAGCGCCGGCGATATACAGACGCTTGCAGTGAACATCGCCGGCGAAATCCGCCTCATCGCAGAGCGCGTGCGGAGTGCCGCTGCCACAGCTGATGCCGAGGCAAAGGCCGGTCGCGAAGTGGTCGGTCAGCTGGAGGACGCGCGTGCAGAATTGGCACTAGTCGCCGCTGGCGCGCAGGACATATTGTCCGCGGCGACGGAAATGGACATCGCGGCGCGTGAGGCCGAGCGTGGGGCCGAGCAGGTAGCGAGCGCCGCCGAAGAGCAGTCGGCGGCCGCGGCCGAGGCGCAGCAGGCGATCGAACAACAGAGCATTTCGCTCGACCAGAGCCAGCAGACGTCGGAATCGCTGGGGCGGCTGACGCAGCATCTACGCGGGTCGGGGGACACGAGTTCGGCTGCCCACGAGGTGGCCGCTGCCGCCGAAGAGCTGTCCGCGACCGTTCAGGAGCTGTCGGGCGCGTCGGGCCAGATCCTGGTCGCGATCGAGCAGATCGGGCGTGGCGCTGAGATCCAGTCTGCGGCGACCATTGAAGCCAACAGCGCCATGGGCCAGATCGAGACCGCCGCCACCCTCGCGCAAGGCCGTGCGGCTACATCCGCCGAGCGGCTAAGCGCACTTGTAGCCAAGGTGACGATCAGCCGTAAGACGGTCGAAACGCTCGCCGCAGGGGTCGACGGCTCGGTCGGCGAGACACGGAACGTGCTCGTGCTGCTCGCCAAGTTGGGAGATACCGGACGCAGGGTGGAGAAGATTACCGACGCGCTCGCCCTGATCGCCGTGCAGACGAACATGCTGGCCGTCAGCGGCTCGGTCGAAGCCACGCGTGCCGGGGAAGCCGGATCGGGCTTCTCCACGGTCGCAGCCGACATCCGCAAATTGTCGCGGGAATCCGCTCTCAATGCCGAACGGGCCAAGGACACGGTGCGGGCGATCCAGGACCAGATGGCGGCCGTGCGCCGCGACCTTGACCAGATCGTAGGTGCTGCGGAGGGAGAAGTCGTACGCGCCCGGGCCATGATCGACCGCTTCAATCAGATCTCGGCGGATCTCGACCAGTCCCAACTCGACAGCATGGGCATCTCGCAAGATGTCGATGCGATTTTGCGCTCGGTGCGCGAAGTAAAGAGCGGCACCGAACAGATCGCGACCGCCGCCGAGCTGGCCGCGGAGGCGGCGCGTGAAGCGTCGGCGGCCGCCCGTCAGCAATCGCAGGGCGCCGAGATGCTCGCCGCGGCGATCGAGGAGATCGCTTCGCTCGCCGGCGCGCTGGTGACGAAGTCGGCCTGACCATGGCGAGTGCCGTCACCAACGTCGATGAAGAAAGACTTCTGGGCTTCCGCTGCGGCGAGGATCATTTCGGCGTCGCCGCGTCGCTGGTGCGCGAAGTGGGACGCGTGCCCCGCCTGACTCGCGTGCCGCATGCGCCGGCCAGCCTGATGGGTCTCGGAAATTTCCGGGGCACGGTGTTGCCGGTGCTGTCCTTCGCCCGGCTAAGCGGGCGGCCGGTGGAGGACGAACGGCGTGTGATCCTGTTGGATACCGCCAATCCCATGGCCTTGGCGGTGAATGCGATATCGGCGCTCACCAGCGACCGGCATGTCCGCAGGGTGGATGTCGAGGAACTTGCGAACAGCGACTTCTCGGCGACCACCAAGCCCCGAGCGCGGATCACCGCCGTGGAAAGCGAAACGGCAATCCCTGCCGAATCGGCGGTGCTGCTGGTCTCTTTCCTGGTCGGCGGCCAGGAATTCGCACTGCCGATCGGCGCCGTTCAGGAAATCGTGCCGCTGCCCGACAGCATCGCCACTCTGCCGCACGCTGACAGCGTCGCGCTCGGATCGATCGCCGTCCGCGATGTTCTGCTGCCGCTCTTGTCGCTGCGCGCCTTGCTCGCTTTGCCGCAAAAGGAACAAGGCGCGCGTGCGCGGATCGTCGTCGTTCGGATCGGCGCGCACCGGGTCGGTCTGGTGGTCGATGCGATGCGCGGGGTCATCCGCGTCGCCGAAAGCCAGATCGACGCGGTGCCGCCGGTTCTCGCACGCGGGGGGGCGGAGGCGCGCATCCAGGCGATATGCCGGCTCGAGCGCGGCGACCGCTTGGTGTCGGTGCTCGCACCCGAGCATCTTATCCGCGACGACATCACCGCGCGCCTGCTGGAGACCGCATCGACCGAGGACGGAATGACCAAGAGCAAGAGCGGCGACGCACAGGAACAGTTTCTGATCTTCCGCATCGGCCAAAGCGCGTTCGGCTTGCCGATCGGCACAGTGATCGAAGTCGCAGCGCTTCCGCCCAAGCTCACTCGCCTCCCCAAGGCGCCGGCCTTCGTTCAGGGCGTCATGACATTGCGCAATTCGGTCATTCCAGTGATCGACCAGACGATGCGCTTCGACGGTACGCCGGCGCAGGGTGCGCGCCGCCGCGTGATCGTCGTGCGGATCGGCGAACTGGCGGCGGGTTTCGTGGTGGATGCCGTGAGCGAGGTCCGCACTATCTCGGTCGCCGCACTCGGCCCTGCACCGAATATGGGTAGCGAAGACACGCAAGTCTTCGATCGGGTGGCGACATTGGAGGATGAGCGCATCGTCCTGATCGTCAGCCCGCAGGAACTGCTCGACCGAACCGAGCGGGCATTGCTCGCCAACTTCAACGAAGCGGCACCGGCCACGCCTTCGTGACGCGGCTACTTATCGTCGATGATTCGCCGCTAATGCGGCGACTGCTGCTAGATATATTCAGCGGCGCGGGCGGTTTCGACATCGATGTTGCCAAAAACGGCGAAGAAGCGATCGATCTGCTCCACCGGTTCAAGCCTGACGTCGTCACGCTTGACATCCATATGCCCGGCATGGACGGCCTCCAATGCCTCGACCGGATCATGGTGGAGCGGCCGACGCCGGTGGTGATGATTTCGGCACTGACCGCGGAGGGCGCCGACGAGACGCTGGAGGCGATGGCGCTCGGCGCGATCGATTTCATCGGCAAGCCGCGTGGGCCGATCTCGATCGAGATCGAGGGCGTCACGGAACTGCTTATCGAGAAGGTGCGATCGGCAGCGCAGGCGAAAATCTCGCGGACGACCCGTCTGACGGATCGGGTGCGGCTGCGATCGGCCCTTGTGCAACCGAAGTCCAAGCCACGGACCGGCGCGGTTCCTGCCGCCAAGCCCCGCCCCATCAAGCCGCTGCCCGAACGATCAAGCGCCGATGGGCTCGTGCTCATCGGCACCTCGACAGGAGGACCCGCCGCGCTCGACGTCGTCCTGGCCGGCATTCCCGCGGACTTTCCCTGGCCCGTCGTGATCGCGCAGCATATGCCCAAAAGCTTCACGGGCGCGCTCGCCCGCCGCCTCGACCGCTTCTGCGCGCTCACGGTCATCGAAGTCACCAAATCCGAGCCGCTGCGGCCGGGTCACGCCTATATCGGCCGCGGGGACGCAGACCTGCTGATCAGCCGACGCGGCGCATCGCTGATCGCGCTGGCCGCCCCGAGCGCGTCCGAACTGCACTGGCATCCGAGCGTCGACCGGCTAGTTGAGAGCGCGATGCAATATCTCGGCCCCGAACGCCTCATTGGGGTGTTGATGACGGGCATGGGCAATGACGGAGCGCGAGAGATGGCCGAACTGGCACGCAAGGGCGGCCGCACGATCGCCGAAGCCGAGGAGACGGCCGTGGTCTGGGGCATGCCGGGCGCGCTCGTCGCGGCGGGCGGGGCGGATCATATCGAACCGCTCGACGCCATCGCGGCCAGACTGAACATGCTCGTGGGCCGGTGAGCGATATCACCCGACCGGCCGAGGCGCCGGACATCTCGATCTCGCCCGGGGAACTGCAGAAGGTCACGGCGTGGATCTATCGCTGGACCGGCATGACCTTCGGCGAGGGCAAACGCTATTATATCGAACGGCGGATCGCCGAGCGGATCGGCAAGACGGGCTGCAGGGACACCAGGGCCTATCTGCTGCTCTTGGGGAGCGATCCCAAGGAACGCCAGCTACTGACCAACGCCTTCACCATCAACGAGACCTATTTCTATCGCGAGGAGCATCAGTTCGCCGCCCTCGCCAACGAGATATTGCCGGCCATCATCACGACCAAGCGGCCGGGCGACCTGATCCGGATATGGTCGGTGCCCTGCTCGACCGGAGACGAGGCCTATTCGATCGCACTGTGGTTGCTGGAGAACTGGCCGCTGGTCGATGCCTATAATGTCGAGATAGTGGGATCGGATATCGACACAAAGGCGGTTGAAGCCGCGCTGGCCGGACGCTTCGCCGCCCGCGCCCTGCAACGTCTACCCGAAAAGCTGCTCACCGCCTATTTCGAGCCTGAGCATGGCCATCGCCGCAAGATCATCGACGACCTGCGCGAATCGGTGCGCTTCACCGCCGCCAATCTGTTCGACGCCGCGTCGCTGGCGGACCTTGGTCGGTTCGACGTCATCTTCTGCCGCAACCTGCTGATCTATTTCGATGACGCATCGCGGTTGATCGCGGCCGACAATCTGCACGACCGGCTCGTGCCGGGCGGGTATCTGTGCCTGGGCCATAGCGAGTCGATGGCGCGGATCAGCGATCGTTTCGATCTGGTTCGCCTGAGCGACGCAATCGTCTATCGTCGGGCGTGATGGACGAACTGCTCGAACAATTTCTGATCGAAGGGCGTGACCTGGTCGCCCATGCCAATGCCGCCTTTGCGCTGTTGCACGGCAAACCGGGGGAGGAGGGGGCGATCGATGCGGCCTTTCGCGCCGTCCATACGCTCAAGGGCTCGGTCGGCCTGTTCGACATGGCACCCGCCGAGCGGCTGCTCCATGCAGCCGAGGACAGGCTCTCCCTCGCGCGCAAGGGTGAGACCAGGCTGACGGCTGTAGATTTAGCCTCGCTGGTCGGGATGATTGACCAGGTCGATCGTTGGATAGACGCACTGGAACGGGATGGCACGCTGGGCCCCGACGCCTCTACCCTGGCGGAGCGGTTGTTGACCTCAGACGGCTTGGAGGTCCGCGCCGAGTCTGGCAGGGGCTGGCTCGCTGCTCTCATCAACCGTCATCGGGCGGTGATCCAAAATAGCCAGACCCCCTTGGTCGCCTTTCGCTATGCGCCGGACAGCGACGCTTTCTTCCGCGGTGAAGACCCCCTGGCGCTGGTCGCGACCCTGCCCGGCTTAGTAGCGATCGACATACTGCCGGCTACGGAAAAATGGCCGACCGCCGACGCGTTCGAGGCTTTCTCGTGCATCATCGCGATAGAAGGTCTCAGCAGCGCGACGGCCGATACTCTGCGTCCCTTCTTCCGGCTCGTACCGGACCAGTTCACACTAACGCCGTTGGAGGTCGGTCGCGAAGACGGCGCTGGCACGGTCGAACCCGCAGCGGAACCGGACACCCAGGCCGCTGGCACGATAGTTCGCGTGGACGCCCACAGGGTCGATGCGCTGGCGGACACGGTCGGCGAACTCGTGGTTGCGACCAATGCCCTAGCCATTCTCGCCGAACGGGCCGACGCCATCGACGCGCCGCTCGCGCTCGGCATCCGCGCGGCCCAGGCGGACTTGGAGCGTGCGGTCGGCGCGGCGTCGCGCGCCGTCTCGGCCGTTCGGCTGGTCTCGCTGGCGCCCGCACTGCGCCGGCTGCCCCGTCTGGTCCGCGAGATCGCGGCGAGCTTGGACAAGGATATCCACTTCGCCATGACCGGCGAGCAGACGGAGGTCGACAAGCAGATCGCCGATGGCCTGTTTGAACCGCTGCTGCATCTGGTGCGCAACGCGATCGACCATGGGATCGAGGATGCGGCCGCACGCATGCATGCCGGCAAGACACCGACCGGCAGCCTGACCCTCGCCATCGGGCGGGAGGCGGAGGACATCGTCGTAACGCTCTCCGACGACGGCGCCGGGATCGATCGCGACCGGATTCGCACTACCGCCGTGGTCCGCGGCCTCATCACGGCCGAAGTCGGCGAAGCTCTTTCCGACGCCGGCACGCTGGCGCTGATCTTTGCTCCGGGCTTCTCGACCGCGCAGACTGTCAGCGCCGTCTCGGGACGGGGCGTGGGCATGGACGCGGTACAGGTTGCCATCGACCGGTTGCGCGGCCGGATCGAGATCGACAGTGTGGTCGGCCGGGGAACGCGCTTCACCTTGCGGCTCCCGGCCAACGCGATCACCACCCGGTTGCTGGTCATCGATGTGGCAAACGACCGCTATGCCGTGCCGTTCGACCAAATCGCCGAGACCGTCCGGGTCGGCGGCGACCGGCTTGTGCCGGTAGGCACCGGCATGGCCTGCGTCCTGCGGAACCGTACCGTCCCCGTCCTCAGCCTTGCCGAAATGCTGGGCGGCACGGATAGCGGCGCGTCGCCGGTCAAACTGCTGGTGACGCGTGCGAGCGGCGATCCTGTCGCGCTGCGCGTCGACGGCTTTCACGAGCGGCTGGATGCCATGGTCCGGCCGCCGTCGGGTTTGCTGGCGGGTATGCCGCTGGTGGGCGGAACGACGACGATGGGCGACGGCGCCGTGCTGCTGGTACTCAACATGGCGGAGGTCGTGGGATGAGCGTGCGGGTCGATGGCATGACGATCCATATCGAGGGCAACAGCCCGGTCGAGGATGCCGAGCCTTTGCTAAGCGCGTTGCAGCGCATGCCGGACGCGACCGTCGATCTTTCCAGGGCGACCCGCCTGCACAGCGCCAGCGTGCAGATATTGCGCGCCTTGGCGCCGCCTACCGTTGGATCGCCCTCCGATCCATTTCAGGCCAGCTTCGTCTTCCCCCTGCTCTCGATCAGTGACGGCGGCAAAGAGTTGGTCTAACAGCATGCGTTACGCTCGGCGCGACTCTTGCGCTGTTCCGCTCTGCGCCCTTTTGGAGTTGCCATGTCCGTTACCGTCCTGATCGTCGATGACAGCAAACTCGCCCGGATCGTGGCGGGCAAGGCGCTGGCCGAGCTTCAGCCGGAATGGCAGAAACTGGAAGCATCGAGCGCCGCCGAAGCCCTGGCCGTGATCGCGGACAAGCCGGTGGATATCTGCCTCATCGACTTCAATATGGTGGACAAGGACGGCCTCGAACTGACCGAAGAATTGCGCGAGACGCGACCGGACATGCCGATCGCGCTCATCACCGCCAACATCCAGGATGAGATCATCGCCCGCGCGCGCGCGGCTAGCGCGACTTTCGTGGCGAAGCCGGTCACCAGCGAAGGGTTGCAGGGCTTTCTGTCCGGCGCCGCGCTGCGCCTGCGATCGTCGAAAGCATGACCGCTGAAAGCATCTCGCTCGACGATCTCGAGCGCGACGCGTTGACCGAGATCGTCAATATCGGCGTCAGCCGCGCGGCATCCAGCCTGCGCAAGATGATCGGCGATCAAGTCCTGCTGTCCGTGCCCTCGATCGAAGTCGTGAGCCAGCGCCGCGCGGCCCGGCTGATCAGCGAACGCGAGACATCCGAGCTGGTCGCGGTTCGGCAGGATTTCTCCGGCCCCTTCTCCGGCCGCGCCTTGCTCATCTTTCCCGAAACCAACAGCCTGGAGCTGGTGCGGGCGGTTACGGGCGGCGAGCTGACCGCGCAGGAAGTCGTCGACCTCGAGCATGAAGCGCTGGCGGAGACCGGCAACATCATCCTCAACAGCTGCCTTGCGACCATGGCCAACATGCTCAAGCGGTCGCTGACGATGACCATACCGGAAGTCCTTCGCGGTTCGGGCGCCATGCTGTTCGAGGTCAACGAAGACGGACCTTCTGAAGGGCTGGTCCTGTTTCTCTATATCGATTTTGCCGTCCGCAAGCATGACATACGCGGTTATATCGCGATGATCATGGACTTGCCGTCGCTCGGCGTCCTGAAGGAACTGCTTGCAGAGTTCATCGCCAATATCGTGGGTGACACGGACTGATGCTTGCCGGGGCGGATGCAGGAGACGATGTCCGCGCGATCCTCGCAGCCGCAGGAGCGAGCGGCACTTGGGACTGGGACGTCGTCGCCGGCGAACTGCGCATCGACGGGCGCTTTGCCGAGCTTTACGGCCTCGATCCCGCGGACGCGCAGCGTGTCTTGCCCACGCGCCTCTTCTTCAAGGCGATCCACCCCGAGGATCAGGCGCGGATCAAGATCGCGGTAACCGGCATGACCGCTGGCGCGGAACGGTTTTCGAAAGAATTCCGTGTGGTCGCGCCAAATGGCGAGACGCTGTGGATGCACGGCCGGGGCCAGGCGCATTTCGACGATCAGGATGTGCCCGTCCGTTTCACCGGGCTGCTGGTAGATGTGACCGAACGCAAGCGCACCGAGGAGCGGCTGCGCATCGCACAATCCGCCGGGGGTGTCGGTACTTTCGAATATTCCGACGGCTATGCGACCGCGACGGTGTCGGGCGAATTTTGCCGGCTGCTCGGCCTTCACCCCGCCACCACGCTGCCGGTGCGAACGATCAATTCAGTCCTCAAGAACAAGGACGAGCCCGACCTCATCCCCGAAGCACATTGCGGCGGACCACCGGAAACGCTGGACGGCAGTTTCTGCGTCGTCCGAAGCGACGATGGCGAGGAAAGGTGGATCGCCCGGCGCGGCGAGATAGTGCGCGACAAGGATAACGGCGGTTACCGCCTGATTGGCGTCATTTATGACGTGACTGCCACGAAGGCGCAGGAGGCTGCGCTCCGCGACCTCAACGAAACGCTCGAGATGCGGGTTGAGCAGGCGGTGGCGGAGCGGCAAGCGGTCGAGGATGCGCTGCGCCAGGCGCAGAAGATGGAAGCGGTCGGCAATCTCACTGGCGGCATCGCGCATGATTTCAACAATCTGCTGACGATCATCATCGGCAATATCGACACAGTTATCCGCCGGTTTGATCCGGGCGCCGATCCTCGCGCCAAGCGTGCACTCGAAAACGCGCTGAAGGGCGCGGACCGCGCCGCTGCGCTCGTGCAGCGTCTCCTCGCCTTCTCCCGTCGCCAGCCGCTCGATCCCAAGTCGATCGACATCGAGCGGCTGCTGACGGGCATGGCGGATCTGCTGACGCGCTCCATCTCGGAATCGATCGCGATCCAGATCGTGCCGACAGCTGACCTCTGGACCGTCGAGGCCGATCCCAATCAGTTGGAGAATGTCATTCTTAATCTGGCGGTCAATGCGCGCGATGCCATGCCCGATGGCGGTGCGCTGACGATCGAAGCGAGGAACGTCACGCTAGACGCCAACGCCGTGCCCGATGCCCCCGCGGGCGACTATGTCGCGATCAGCGTCGTTGACGACGGTATCGGCATGTCGCCGGAGACGGTGGAGAAGGTATTCGATCCCTTTTTCACGACGAAGGAAGTGGGCAAGGGCACGGGCCTCGGCCTCTCGATGGTCTATGGCTTCGTCAAGCAATCCGGCGGTCATATCCAGATACTGTCCACCCCTGGGTGCGGTACGACGATCACGCTGTTTCTTCAGCGCTACCTGGGTCACAGCGCAGCCCTCGCCGCCGATGTCGTGCCTGTAGACGAACAGGCGGGAGGTCACGAATCCATCCTGGTGGTGGAAGATGATGACGATGTCCGCGCCTACACCGTCGGAATATTGAGGGAACTGGGCTATCGCGTCATAGAGGCGCATGACGGTTCAACCGCGCTCAAACTGCTCGAACGCGCCGATCCCGTCATTGCTCTGCTTCTGACGGACATCGTGATGCCGAAAATGTCGGGAAGCCAACTTGCCGACGCCGCCAAGGCATTGCAGCCCGGGTTGGGCGTCCTTTACACGTCGGGATATACGCGCGACGCGATCACGCGCGACGGCCGGCTGGAGGCCGGCGTTGACCTGCTCACGAAACCCTTCACTTACACGACGCTGGCGTCGAAGGTGCGAGACCTTCTTGATGGCCACTGAAACAAGCGGTTCGGAACTCGTGGCCAAGCTGAACTTCCGATCAAATGTTTTAACGCATCAGGCCAGCTGAACGCAGGGCGTCTTCGATGATCGCGCCGACGCCTGCTTTGGCGCGCGCCGGCTCCGGTGCTGCTTCCATGCGATGCTCCTGCCGATGCATGGGCTGCTCAGCCTGCAATAACCCCCAACTGCGGGCTATGTGACGTGTCGATGAAATGCCGACGTCCAGCATATAAGGTCCGCTCACGCCGCAAGCGTCCGGCCCGTCGGTCTTGAGTGGTGTGCCGTGCCCCATGCCACTGATCGTGTAGGATTCGATGACGCGTCGTCCCGTCGGATCCGTCCAGCAATCTCGTGCGTATCCGTCGACAACTTCGCGCGTCGCGGGCTGATCGGCAACACCGTGGATGCCGCGCCACTGAGCGACGATCCGCCCCGCGTTCGACGGATCGACCGTCTTGTCGGCGCCGCCCTGCCACACCGATACTATCGGCCAAGGTCCGTCGTGGGCCGACGCATCGCGTACCAGCGTCGCAAGGCGTGCGTCGGCCGGGTAGCCCGCCCCACGCATGCGCGCGAACGCATCAGGGATCGAATGGGCCGCGCCGAAGGGAAGGCCCGCAATGATCGCGCCGCCGGCAAAGACTTCGGGATAGCCAGCCAGCATGATCGAGGCCATGGCGCCACCGGCCGAAAGGCCGGTCACGAACACGCGCGAGGGATCAATGTCGTGCCGGGCGGTCATCGCGGCGACCATGTGCCGGATCGAGGATGCCTCGCCCCCATCGCGCCGTGCATCGGCCGACGAGAACCAATTGAAGCACAAGTTGGGATTGTTGGCACGCGTCTGTTCGGGGAACAGCAACGCGAACCCGTGATCGTCGGCCACGTGCGACCAACCCGACCCATGGTCATAGCCGGCAGCGTCCTGGGTGCATCCGTGAAGCACCACGACCAGCGCCGGGTCCCGCGCGAGATGCTCCGGGACATATATGCGCGCGTGCAACGCGCCCGGGTTGCTGCCGAAGTCGGTGAGATCGGTCAGCCGGTCCTGCCGTCCTGGCATCATGTTGGGGAGGTTCTTGGACCTTAGTTTCGCCAATTGCGCGATCGTCTTACTCAAATGGGCCATTTTGTGCCTCCAGCGCAGGCGGAAGCCATTGCAAACAGGGAACGCCTCATCGCTCGGATTCGTTGCTGCACTGCACAATGAATCGTCTTGATCGGGATCAAGTGGCGCGCTGTTCACCGATCAGGCCATCATTGCAAGCGCGTCCAGCAAGGATTGCACGCGCGGGATGCGCTCGTCGTCCTGCGTCGGCTGCTGCAGCAGCAGGCGGCCGTTCTTCTCGACCAGGCCCAATGCTCTCAGATCTCCCGTTCGATCGCAGCGAAGGGTAAGCGCGATGGCGGCGGGACCGGCATCGATCCGCGCGATAGACAGGGTGCGTGCCGCCACGCGAATCCGGGCCCGCATCAGCAGCATGGCGGCCTCCTGGGGGAGAGGGCCGAACCTGTCGATCAATTCGTCCTCGAAGGCATCCATTCCGTCATCGTCCATGATGCGCGACAGACGGACATAGAGTGCGAGCCTAACATCTGCTTCGGGAATCCAGCCCTGCGGCAAGCCACCGCCGGAGCCGAGATGAAGGTCCGGCGTCCAGCGCTCCACCGCCTCACCGCGCGCCTGGCGCAGCGCGGCGCCGAGCAAATGCTGATAGAGGTCGATGCCGATGAGTTTGATATGTCCTGCCTGGTTTTCGCCCAGCAGGTCGCCCGCGCCGCGCATGTCGAGGTCCTGCGCACTGATGTCGAACCCCGCACCCAGACGATCGAACGTCGCCAAGGTACGAAGTCGCTTCAATGTCCGCTCACTGATCGCCTCCTCGCTTTGAGTCAGAAGGATCACCTGTCCGCGCCGATTGCCGCGGCCCACCCGGCCGCGCAGCTGGTGCAATTGCGCAAGGCCGAAGCGGTCGGCGCGCCAGACGATCATCGTATTGGCGCGCGGCACGTCCAGTCCGGCTTCGATGATGTTCGTCGCCAGCAATATGTCGCCCTGTCCCTGCCCGAACCCGACCATGACCGCGTCGATCTCCGTCGCCGGCATCTTGCCATGGGCCTCGACCAGAGCGAGGTCGGGTACGACGCGACGGAGCTTTTCGGACAGTGTCGCCATATCCTCGATACGCGGCACCACTACGAAGCTTTGCCCGCCGCGCCCTTTTTCGCGGAGCAATGCGGTGCGGATGCGCCCGTCCTCATATTGGTCGAGGCTGGTACGGATCGGCTGGCGGCGGGCGGGCGGCGTGGCGATGACCGATATCTGCTGCAAGCCGATAAGCGCCATCTGCAAGGTGCGCGGGATTGGCGTTGCGCTGAGCGTCAGCAGATGCACATCGCCCGCGCCGCGCAGCTTCACCTTGTCGGCGGCGCCGAAGCGCTGCTCCTCGTCGACCACGACTAGGCCGAGCTTCGTATAGGTCACGCCCTTGGCCATGACCGCGCCGGTGCCGATCACGATGTGCACAGACCCGTCGGCAAGCCCCGCTTTGACGGCCTTCTTTTCCGCCGCGCTGGACAGGCGCGACAGGCCCGCGACCTGAATGCCCGATCCTTCGAACCGCCGCTGGAAATTTTCGATATGCTGGCGAACGAGCACCGTGGTGGGCGCGGCGATCACCACCTGATAGCCGGCGAGCGCGGCCAGGGCTGCGGCGCGCAGCGCGACCTCCGTCTTTCCGTAGCCCACGTCGCCCACGACCAGGCGATCCATCGGCTTCCCGCTTGTCAGGTCGTCGCGGACGGCCGCGATGGCGCGCGCCTGGTCCGCCGTTTCGTTGAAGGGGAAGCCGTTCGCAAAGCGTTCATAGACTGCCGGATCGGGCGCCATGATCGGTGCGGTGAGGCTCGCACGCGCCTCCGCCAGCGCTGCGAGGGCCTTGGCGCTTTCCGCGATGGCTGCGTCGATCGCGCCCCGCCGCTTGAGCCAGGATGCGCCGTCGAGCCTGTCGAACGTCACGGCGTTGGCATCCGCACCATAGCGCCAAATCTTTTCGGCATCGTCGATCGTGACCAGCCGGCGCGCGCCGCCGGCATATTCCAGCGCGATCATCTCCGCGCCATTGTCCGCTTTGCCCTGGGTCGGGGCGGGTGCGAGCCCGAGCACGCGCCCCACGCCATGATCCTCATGCACCACGACGTCGCCGACGCGAATCTCCGCGCCGCTGCTCGCCCAGGGATTGGCGGTCGCGATGGCGTCGTCGTCCATGACGGCGCGGCTGCCAATCAGATCCGCAGCGGCGATTAGGATCAGCTGTTCGTCGACGAATCCGGCATCGACCGGCATCGTGATACTCGCGCCGCTTCCGGCTTTCAGGTCTTCGATACTGGTCCAGTCGGTGACTTCGGAAAGGTCGAGCGCGAGGCGTTTGCCGACCCGCGTGCGCAGGAAGCGCAGATCGCGCCGACTGCCCGCGAGCAGCAATGCGCGCCCTTCGGCCAGGAGCGGCTTGGCGAAGCGGGCCAACGCGGTGAGCGGCGAGGCTGCTTGCGCAAAACGCGGAACCGCCTTGATCGCATCGTCAAAGGACATGCTGCGCCAGGATTTGCAGGCGCGTGACCAGTCCGCGTCATCCATCGCGTCGATCGTCTTGCCGTTGCGTGCCACCGCATCGGTAGCGAGCTGGATGAACCTTTGCCGCCGCCGATCCGCCTTGTCCGATTGGGCAAGCACGCCCGGCGTCAGATGATCCAGGATCGTGACGGCCTCCCAGACAGGCGGCTCGGCGGCGCGCCCGATCTCGAGCGCCTCCATCTCCGCGATCGTTCGCTGGGTCACCGGATCATAGGCGCGAACCGCGCTGACCTTACCGTCCAGCAGGTCGATACGCGCCGGCAGGCCGGCATCCGCAGGGAATAGGTCGATAACATCGCCCCGGATCGCCATTTCGCCTGGTTCGTCGACACGATCGTCGGCGAAATAGCCGAGATCGACCAGCGCGGCCCTGAAGGCTTCCGTGTCGACAGGATCGCCAACGCGCACCGTCGGCGGCGCACGATCGAACGCCTGGGGCGCGGCATAGCGACGCGCTGCCGCCTCGCCGCTCAATATGCAGGCGACCGGGCGCCGTTCCTTGTCCTGCTGCGTAAGCCGCAACGCGCGCAACGCCGCCGCTCGCCTGCCGGCATTGGCGGGGGAGGCGGGAACGGGGTCACCGGGGAGAGCATCGCTCGATGCGACATGAATGACGGGGTTTTCGGGCCGGAGGCAGCGCACAGCAGCGGTGAGCGCTTCGGCCTGTTGCTCGTCATCGGCGAGGAAAAGGATGTCGTCCTCGGCGAGGGTCCGGGCGATCTGCATCGCGGTGAAGGCGAGGTTCATGCGGCGCGCCCCGTCGCTCGCGGCGGGACGGCGTCGGGCCAATCTCCGCTTTCCAGCGGTGCAAGCGCCGCGAAGGCGATGGCGTTCAAGTCGACCCTGATCGCGTCGCAGCTGAAACGGATCGCGTCGCGCGGGACGGCGCGCAGATCTTCTCCAAGCGCACCGGTCTTGGCTGTCGCAACCACGATGTAACTCACCTCGCCGGAACGGCATTCGATCAGCGCTTCGACCGCCTTGCCCATGGCTGTGCCGTCGGCATCGACGACGGGCAGGCCCGCAATCCCGGTCGCCGTGAACAGGGTCGGGACCGACGATTTGCGGCTCTTGACCTCCGCCGATTTGCCGCCATCCTCATAAGCGCGCTGCCGTCCGAGCCACCGCCAGATGCCGACGAGGTTGACGAAAGTCAGAAAGCCGTTGGCCGTGATGAGGTTGGTCTGACTCGAACCGATGCCGACAAGCGTCCAGCAGATTGACCCTAAGGTGAAGACGACAAAGCCCCATCCGGTAATTCTGGCGCCCAGATTGGCGGCGGTCATCATCGCAGCGATCATCGTTGCGGCGGGCGCGATCCATCCGGCAAGTTCGTTCAAGGCGCGTCCTTTCGTGGTGCCATGTGGCCCGATGCGGTCCCAGGTGGGAAGAAAAGCTCTGACGCTCGTGATCGGCACCGGAAATTTTTCCAAACTGATCCGCGTCAATATGATTTACCGGTGACGCACCGTTTCGCGCGGCTGGGGCGCCCGTTCGGGTTCAGGCCGCCTGAGCGAGCGCGTAACGACGACAATGTTCCAGATAGCCGGCCTCGTGGCTGGCGGTCAGATGGACGACGCTGTCCCAAAGCCAGGTGGGCGCGTCGATCTCCGCGCTCGAGCGCTGGGCGATGGCCTTGGACCAGTGCGCGCGATCGCTACGATCCATCTGGCGGGCATGCGCGACGCCGACGATATAGGCGAGATAGCGCGCAGCACGGGTCGCTTCGCCGCTCGAAAACTGGTCGATCTCCAGCTTGAGATCCTGCGGCATCAGTTCGCGCAGCACCATCGGCCGGTCGAGCACCTGCGTGGCCAGCATGCGCTCGCCAAGGTTGGGCGCGAGCGCCTGCGCGCCTGCGACCACCCGCGCCGCATGGTCGGACGGCATGGCC
Source organism: Sphingobium sp. AntQ-1 (assembly GCF_028538045.1). Taxonomy (NCBI): domain Bacteria; kingdom Pseudomonadati; phylum Pseudomonadota; class Alphaproteobacteria; order Sphingomonadales; family Sphingobiaceae; genus Sphingobium; species Sphingobium sp. AntQ-1. The sequence goes on along the minus strand of NZ_CP117158.1, from coordinate 702,836 downwards.
TTGGCATCGCTCGACGGCGCAATGGCGGCGACCGCTTCCTTCAGATCGATCAAGGCATATTCCGCAGGCGACTTTTTCGTGCCGCCGATCGCAAGCAGCGCCGCGTAGCGAAGGTTTCCGAGCGAGCTGCAACCCTTTTTCCAATAGGCAGCATCGACCAGGCGCGCGCGATCGTCCGCGTCGCGTCCGCTGAGCGAAAGGATCATGGCCGTCACCGCAGACGATTCGAACAGCGCCTCGAGCGCCGACTGCTCATCATCATCCAACTTCCAAAACTTCTTGCCCAACGGAAGCCTCGGTTCCACATCGTCGAGCCGCTCATCGGCGAGATGGCGCCAGCGGCGTCCCAACGCCCGTCGGCGTACCGCGCGCACGACATTGGGCTCAAGCGCGCGATCGTCGTCCCGGTCGGCCATTGCGTGGGAATAGCCTTCCACCATCTCCTCAATCATCCGCGCTGTCGTGACGCCAGGAAGGTCTGATCCGCGTGCAGCCGTCGCCAGGCTGAGGCCGAGCCGGATGAGATCATGCGCCGGATTGCCGATCACGCTTTGATCGAGGTCGCGGATCTGGATATCGACCTTGCCACCGGCATTGCCCACGGGTCCCAGATTGCCGAGATGACAATCTCCGCAAATCCAGATCGCGGGTCCTTCGGGCAGATGCCGGGCCAAGCCGGCCTCCGCCAGCCAGTCGTAGAATTTGGCGGTGTTGCCGCGCACATAGGCGTGGGTAGACCGCGCCATCTTCAGCGCACGGCTTTGTTCGAGTTCGCGCAGACGGTTGTCGCTCATCCGGTTCATTGCTGTTCCATTGCCAGAATATGGCAGAGAAACGCGCCGAAAGAGGAAAATGGCTCATCGCCTAAGCGCTGATTGGTCAATTCCGAACAAATTTAGTTGAGGAATAAAAGTTTCACGACGATTTTTTCAAAATCAGTTATTTCAAATGAAAAAATGCGCATCTTGCAGCACTCTTCGTTTCGACAGAAAATAATTTCAATATCAAAGTAACATTATTGATTTTTAGCGCGATCGTCATTGTTTGGTCTACGACAGTGTTCGCGCAATGCCCCATGTCGACTAATGCGGTGCCGCCACCCAAGCCCGCCATATCAGCCGATATTCGATATCCAATCGGGACGTCCGCTCGCCCTTGAATCCCTCGTACGGCAGCATAAGCGCAATTGCTGGCGAAATTCTCGCGGGGGTCATGTCTAAGAACCGTTACGCCTTCGATCAGAAGTGCCGCGTCGCCGCGATCAAGGGCGCAGTCGCTGTCGAATTCTAGAGACCGATTCGCGGCTGTCGATTAATATCCTGCCTGATGCCGTTTATTCGTCTTTTGCGTGCATCCAGTTGACCTTGAAGACGGCCAAGGAAGCAGACTTTCCCGCCAATCGGCCATTTTTCGAATCTAACGAGAACGAGCAGATCACCGATACTGATCATGTGCAGTCCGTCGTTGATTCCTATCAAGATGGGGTTCGGCACAGCCGTTGACGATTTCGGCGCCGGCTATGCGGGGCTGGGCCTTCTAGCCAAGTTTCAAACCGACTATATCAAGCTTAACATGGATCTATTTCGTGGTTGGAACGCGAGCATGCTCCGCCGGCTGATCACCCGCAACCTGTGTTCGAAGACGTTGAACCCAGCCTGTCAAGTGGCCCATCTCGCTGCAAAGGCTGTTGACGCGAGAAAGCTCGAAGGTTGCGGCGAGGTGGGCGGAGGGTCGCATACGCCCTCCTCGATATAGCGCAATGCCGACTGCAGCCCGCTTCGGGAAAAGGGCTTTGGGATGACGCCATGTCCACCCGCGAAGTCATCGGGGATCTTTTTGGGATTGGCGGTGACGAAAATGATGAAGGTTTCAGGCCACCGCCTCGTAATCAGCCGGGCCACGTCGAGGCCGCTGGTTTGTCTGGCAAGCTGGACGTCCACGAAGGCGAGGTGCGGGGCAAGCGTATCGGACAGCGCCTGGACGTCAAACAGCGACGCCGCTTCCGCGACGACATGATGCCCGACATCTTCGATCATCGCCTCGATATCCATGGCGAGCAGGGCTTCGTCCTCGACGATCAGGACGGAAAGCGGCGGTTGGGGACGATGCAAGATTAAGGCCTGTGGACATTTAGGGGATTCCCTTTTTCGCGTGGATCGGATTCAAGACTGGCGAAGGGAGCGTCATTTTGGATCGACACGGAATAAGCGACGAGCAGTGGGAACGGGTTCGTCCTGCGCTTCCCGGTAAAATCGGGGACCGAGGCCGTTCTGCCGCAGACAATCGGAGATTTGTCGATGCGGTCTTATGGATCGCTGCGACAGGAGCGCCGTGGCGGGACTTGCCGGAGAGCTTCGGCAACTGGAACTCCAATTTCCGTCGCTTCCGCAGATGGGCGGTGAAAGGGATCTTCGACCTTCTATTTGAGCAGCTATCCGGCGACCGCGACTTTGAATATGCCATGATCGACGGCACGATCGTCCGGGTCCATCAGCAGGGCACCGGCGCAAGGGGGGGACTCATCGTCAGGCGATCGGACGGTCGCGCGGAGGGCTGACCACAAAGATCGTGGCGTTGGTAGATGCGCTGGGAAACCTAGCCCGTTTCGTACTGGTGCCTGGCCAGAGCCACGACCTCGTCGGAGTGAAACCGCTAATCCAGGACGTCGAATTCGATATGTTCCTCGGAGACAAGGCTTTCGACGCAGACTGGTTGCGAACCGAGTTGAACGAACGAGGCGCTGTAGCGGTGATCCCTCCCAAATCGAACCGAAAGCAAAAGATCGAATGCGACTTTCACGCTTATCGCTGGAGGCACCTCGTCGAGAACTTCTTCTGCAGCCTCAAAACATTCCGGCGGATCGCCACCCGATACGAGAAAACCGATCAAAGCTACCGAGCTATGATCAACCTCGCAGCTTTGAAGATCGCCATGCGATAAATGTCCACAGGACTTAGTTCTCCACGGGAAAAATGATGCGCACTTGCGTTCCCGGATTGGCCGATATCCACTCGGCACGAGCCCCCACTTGCCGCGAAAGACGCTTTATCAGGACTTGGCCCAAGCCATCGACGGTGCCCACGGCAGACATGCCCGGCCCGTCATCCTCAATAATGATGATCGCCTCACCCTCGGATTTTCGCGCCGATATGCTGAGCGTTCCCGGCCTTCCATCGGCAAAACCGTGCTTGATCGCATTCGTCACAATCTCGTTGAGGACAAGACCAAGCGCCGCCGCATTGCCTGATGGGATTTCGATCGGTTCTATGTCCGTTGCGGTCCTGATGTCATCGCGGCCGCTTGAACCGACTACGTCCGCGACCAGGTTCTCGGTGAAGGCGCCGACGTCGAATTTCGACACATCGTCCGACTGATAGAGGCGGCGGTGTACGGTAGCGAGAGCATCGATCCGCTCGAGCATCGCCTCGATCTTCGCCGTAATCGTCGGATCGTTGATGGTGCGGGCCTGCAAACGCAGCAGGGAGCCGATCATGGTGAGGTTATTCTTCACGCGATGATCGACCTCATGCAGCAAGAGCGTCTTGGCTTCGAGCGCTTCATTGAGCTCTGCCGTTCGGCGTTCGACCTCCCGTTCGATCTCGTCATGCCGCCGGTGAATTTCCGTCTGCGCGTCGACACGCGCGGAAACATCGAGCTGGGAGGCGAAGAAAAACTGGATATTCCCGGCATCGTCGCGCACCGGGCTAAGGTACAAAGCGTTCCAGAAGGTCGAGCCGTCCTTGCGATAATTCAGGAGGTCGATCTCGATATTGGCGCCCTGGTCAATTGCGCTTTTTATTCGTGCGACAGACTGTCGGTCCGTACCTGGCCCTTGGAGAAAACGGCAATTGCGGCCGACGATTTCTTCCCGTTCGTAGCCGGTCAGGGCCTGAAACGCCTTATTGCAGAAGATGATGGGATTATCGGCCTGTGCGGGATCGGTGATGACCATCGGCATGCGCGTAGCGCGAACGGCGGCTGCGAAAGGGTCGCCCCGGCCCAGGTCATGCTTGATCGCCTCGGTCAAATGCCAGTCGTCGCGCTGCTCCACCCCATCTCCTTCCTGCGACAAAAGGCCGCGCTGCTAAAAGAGTAACCTAGGTTTTTCCCGAACGTTCCTATCGTTTCGGCTTGCAGCCAAAACATCCTAATCGGGTGAAGTATCGCCATCACCTGAACCCGGCGCAGCGCTGCCTTTCATCGATGATTGACAGATGGCACAGCCTTGCCATTTGGCGCTTCACAGGCGCTCTAGTTGCGCTGCTCGTTATGCTTCCCCGCCCGAGCCTGCCGACTTGTCGCCTTCATCGATCAGATCGCGAACCTTGTTCGCGATCGCTTCAATGCCAAAGGGCTTGGTGATGACATGCATGTCCTGACCCAAGAGGCCATTGCCGACCACGGCATTTTCGGCATAGCCCGTGATGAACAATATCTTCAGTCTGGGACGGTGCACCCGGCCGGCGTCGGCGACCTGGCGACCGTTCATTCCGCCAGGCAATCCGACGTCGGTGATCAGAAGATCGATCCGCAGGTCGGATTGCAGCACCTTGAGCCCACTGGGGCCGTCCGCCGCTTCGATGACATGATAACCTCCGTCGGTAAGGACATCGACGATGAGCGAGCGAACCGAGGCCTCGTCGTCGATCACGAGCACCGTTTCGCCATGGCCGCCAAGTTCAATTTGCGTCGGCTCCGGCTCCGGCGTTTCTGTGACAGCGCCCATATAGCGGGGCAGATAGAGGCACATGGTCGTGCCGGCGCCGACCTCGGAATAGATCCGGACCTGTCCCCCGGACTGGCGCACGAACCCATAGATCATCGAAAGGCCCAGGCCCGTACCTTCGCCGAGGGGCTTGGTCGTGAAGAAGGGATCGAAAGCGCGAGCGATCACCTCAGGCGTCATGCCCGTTCCGGTGTCGCTTACGCACAACGACACATATTGGCCGGGCGGCAGTTCGCGATCGCGCGCCATACGTTCATCGAGCCATTTGTTGGCCGTTTCGATCGTCAGCCGGCCACCGTCCGGCATGGCGTCCCGGGCGTTTATGCACAGATTGAGAAGAGCATTTTCGAGCTGATAGCGATCGACCAATGTCGTCCACAGCCCGCCGGACCCGACTACCTCGATCTCCGCCGATGGGCCCACGGTACGGCGCAGCAGATCCTCCAGCCCTGCGACCAGCTGATTGATATTGACGGGCGTGGGATCGAGCGTCTGCCGCCGCGAAAAAGCGAGCAGCCGCTGCGTCAGGGCAGCGGCCCGTTTTGCCGCACCTTGTGCCGTCTCAAGGTGGCGGCTTAGCGCCTCCAGTCGGCCCTGCGAAATGCGCAGTTCCAGCAGTTCGAGATTGCCAAGGATTCCCGCCAGCAGATTGTTGAAGTCATGCGCGATGCCGCCGGTCAGCTGCCCGACCGCTTCCATCTTCTGACTCTGGCGCAAGGCCTCTTCGGCAGAGGCCAGCGCCTCGGCCGCTTCGGTCTCGGTCGTGATATCGCGTCCGAACAAATAGAGCATCCCACCCTCAGGCACCGTGGTCCATGCGAAGCGATGTTCGCTACCGTCCCGCGCCCGAAAAACGCTTTGTGATTCGACGACCTTTGCGTCGGGTTGGGCAAGCCTTCCCAATCTTCTCTTCGCGGCGTCCTGCTCCTCGGCAACATATTCCAGAATATTGCGGCCGACCGTATCGGCCTCGGTCCATCCAAGCACCTTCGTCCAGGACGGATTGACGGCGTTGATGATGCCTTCGGTCGTCGTCACGACCTTGACGATCGGGGAGATCGCCCAGATTCGTTCCCGGTCGCGGGCAAGCTGGCGTTCCCGGGTGATGTCGCGCGCGACCGCGTGGATCCGGCCTGAATCCGGCACCGCATTCCAGTCGAGCAATCGATAGTTGCCGTCCCGACAGCGATAGCGGTTCTCGAAGGACAGGGTGGTGATGCCTTGCGCCAGCTTCTCAACCTCGGCCGCCGTGCTGGGCAGATCTTCGGGATGGACAAACTCGGCCAGCACGTGGCCGATCATCTCGTCTTCCTGCCAACCCAGGAGCCGGGTGGCCGAGGGGTTGACCGATCGGATGATGCCGTCAAAATCGCAAACCAGCATGAGGTCCTGGCTCAGCGACCAGAGGCGATCGCGATCGCGCCGTTGCGCCGAGAGCGCGTCGATCGTGGCCAGCGCGCCTGCGATCTGAACGGCGATCAAGCTCGCAAAATCCCGGGTGACATCGTCGAGGATGCGGTAGGGATTGAGGCCAAGCACCAGGGCACCGATGGCTTCTGGCTCCCCTGGCTGCTCGACCGCAAGCATCAAAGCTTCGCGTGGGGGGATCTGCCATGGTCCGGTCGGCAAATCAGGCTTCAAGTTTTCAAAGGCGATCACCTTTTGCTTCTCGCCTCTTTCAATGTCGGCAACGGGCCAAAACGCTGTGTCGTCGGACCCGGGATAAGGTCTGTCGGTCAATTCGAATAAGGTCAGATCGGCGAACGGAAAGTCCCGGCCATCGTGAGCAAAAACATCATGAACTGCTTGCGTCACATCCGATCGGCGTTGCGCCTTGAGCAACGCCGCGGCCAGATCATTCAGCTGTTTGATCCGTCGTTCGCTGATGACCCTGTCGGTTTCCTCGCTGACAACGCACATCAGTCCCTCGACAGCGCCGGCGCTGCCGATCAACGGGCTATAGGAGAATGTGTGGTAGGTTTCCTCCAGATAGCCGTTGCGCTCGAGGAGCAGCAGTAACTGCTCGTCCCAGGTCGCGACGCCATCGTTCATGACGGAGAATATGCGGTCTTTGACGTCCTCGAACACTTCCTTCCAAACCTGCGACATGGGCTGGCCGAGCGCGGTCGGATGCTTGGAACCGAGCGTTGGAATATAGGCGTCATTATAGAAGAAAGTGAGGTCCTCTCCCCAGCCGAGCCACATGTCGAAACGCGACAGAAGCATGAGCCGGAGCGACGCCTTCAGTCCGTCTGGCCATTGATCTGGCGGTCCTAATCGCGTGGCTTCCCAATCATGCGCACGCATGAAGGCGCTCATCTTGGACTCGCCAGGAAAAATGTCGGTGAGGCAGCCTGTCATATTCCCCCTACTGCTTGTCACAAGACTGCAGCTAAGCGGTAATGACTTCAGGCGCCTTAGGTTCCTGCCGATGGGACACTGGACGCTTGAGGTCTGTCGGATCGACCTGATCCGACGCAACGCTATTGCCGCCGGGCTGGGAAGACCATTGGCCGCTTATTCGACCTGTGAGCGCGCCTCCATTGCGGCGCGTAATAATTCCCGCGCCGTGATTTCCGCAGCGTCCGGGGTTAGGGCGATGGCAATCCCGTCGGGCCCGTCCAGCAGGACCTGCCCTTTTTCCGCTACGGCTTTTCCGGCGTCAGAATAAGGCTGCTGGGTCATGTCGATCTCCACCTGATAAGGAGCGAACGACACGGACCCATCAGTGTTCCGTCAAAGAATCATCGATGAAAAGATAGTCGGCGTTGAATTCGGTGAGCCGATAGAGCGCGGGTGGGTCAATAAAAGTCACTTGATGGGCTCGCACCGTCAGCAGGTCGCGCTCGCGCAATTCCCTCAGCATGCGGTTGACGTGGACGGAAGTCAGACCGCAGGCTTCGCCGAGATCAGCTTGGGTCACGGGAAGGTGGAATTGCCTGCCATCACTCATCCCAACGGCGCGCAGCTTCATCTCGATTTCGCAGAAGAAATGGCCAAGCCGCTGGATCGCATCGAGGCGGCCGAGCCGAAATATCCACTCGCGGTGCATCGCCGCGTCCAACAAGGTGCTGAACCATAGCAATTTCGCCATGCCGGGTCGCTCCGCCATGATTTCGTCTAGTCTGTTGTGGGGTACCTGGGCGATGGTGCAGGCGGTCATGGTCGCGACATCATGATCCAGGCGTTTGAGCGGATAAGCATGGAGGTCGACAAAGTCGCCCGGCACATGAACGGCGATCAACTGCCTGTACCCCTCACGGTCGTCCTTGTAGCGACACATAAAGCCATCGACGAGGTAGGTGCTCATAGATACCGGATCGCCCTCGCGTATCAGCATATGACGAGGAGAAAGCGCGCTCATTGGACCTGCCGCCTGCTCCAGGGCAGCGAGATCCGCGTCTGTCAGCTGATTGCGGCGGCGACCGAGAAGAAACTTATCGAACGTCATTAGCGCCCCCCAAGAAAACGGCGTAGCACGCAATTCATAGGGGTCTGGTTGCCCGCAGCAAGGACGTTTATCTCCGACGCCGCAGGTTATCCGGCACCATCTACGAACCGTATCACGGTCCGGCAAAAGGTATCGTTGCGGCCCGTATCTTCGAGCGGCCGGAACGAGTTATGCTCTCTTGCACTTTTCCTCGCCATGAAGAGTGTCACTTCGGATGGTGGAAGCCCGAACCGTCGGTGCGGTAGGACGGCGGCGACCTTTGTACACAGGTCGGAATCGCAAAGGCGCGCGACGGCGCAGCCTTCGCTCGGTTTGTGCTGGGTAATCCCAACCGCGCCCGTCTCGTGAAGATCGCGACCTTTAATGTGAACGGGGTCAACGGGCGGCTTCCGGTGCTGCTGCGATGGCTCGAACTGGCGCAACCGGATATAGTCTGCCTCCAGGAGCTGAAAGCGCCCGACGAACGATTTCCGGAGAGGGCGATCCGGGACCTTGGCTATGAAGCAATATGGCACGGGCAGAAGAGCTGGAACGGCGTCGCGATCCTGAGCCGTGTCGGTGAGATTCATGAGACCCGCCCGGCTCTTCCGGGCGATCCCGACGACAGCCATAGCCGCTACATCGAGGCGGCGGTCAATGGCGTGCTGATCGCAGGCCTGTACCTCCCTAACGGCAATCCGCGTCCCGGGCCCAAGTTCGATTACAAGCTTCGCTGGTTCGATCGGTTGCACGACCATCTCTCCGAGTTGGTCGGATTAGATGCGCCGGTCGTCATCGCCGGCGACTTCAATGTCATGCCGACCGATCTCGATGTCTATGCGCCCGGGCGCTGGCGCGACGATGCCTTGTTCGCGCCGGAGGTCAGAGCCGCCTATGCGCGCCTCTTGGAGCAAGGCTGGACTGACGCGCTGCGCGCGCTGCATCCCGGCGAGCCGATCTACAGCTTCTGGAAATATTGGCGGGATTCCTTTCAGCGCGATGCGGGCCTGCGGATCGATCATATCCTGCTCAACAAGCCGGCGGCGGCGCGACTGGTGGCAGCCGAAGTCGATCGGCGTCCGCGTGCTTGGCAGAAGACCAGCGATCACGCGCCCGTCTGGATCGAGCTTGCCGACAGGCCAAAGCGGACACGCAGGCCCAAGGGAGATGCATAATGGAGATCGCGACCTTCCTGCTTGCCGAGAATGACTGGGTGCCCAACAATGCCCGCCTTCCGGTCATCCTCTATCGTGGCGTCGAGAACGGGCCGTGCGAGACGATCGCCAAGGCGTTCGAGGACCGGTTTGCCCTCAATGGCTGGCCGCCCAAATGGCGCGATACGATCTTCGGCTATCACCATTATCATTCGACGTCGCATGAGGCGCTCGGAGTCGCCGCGGGGAATGCGACCCTCGAGTTGGGAGGGCCTGGCGGCCGGACGGTCGAAGTAACCGCGGGAGATGTGCTGCTCCTTCCGGTCGGTACCGGTCACCGCCGCATCAGTCAGAGCAAGGACTTCCTCGTGGTCGGCGCCTATCCCGACGGGGAGGACTGGGACATTTGTCGCTCGGCTCCGGACAATGCAGCGAGACGCCGCATTGCAACGCTGAAGGTCCCCGAGCGCGATCCGATTGGGGGTGGGGAGGGGCCGATGACAACCGCCTGGCCGTGCTGATCCGGACAATCGACTTCAATGACCCTGTGGGGAGGTAGGTCTGGAGGATAGGGAGACAGGCGCCGATCAATCTCGTTCCGGTTCGCCCTGATCGCCGTCGAGAGCGGCATACCAATGCGCATAGGGCGTCGTTCGGGCCATATGACGATTGAGGTCGGGCGCGCCATCCGTCCACCAGACCGGTCCTCGCTCGCCTAGCGCCCGTTTTGCCTCATCCACTGCAGCGTGCGCGGCATCTCCCGCCTCTTCGTCCCCCGAGCGCTTGGCAGCGCCCACCTTTCGCCGTGCCGCCATGAGGGCGCGGACGAAGGTCGCGCGCCTGTCCTCGCCGAGATCCGGGTTGGACATGCGCCAGAGCCGTCCGCGCACGACGAAATAGCGCCCGTCCGGCGTAACGGGATGGTGGCCAACGCGTCTGGCCGGATCAGCCATGCGGAATTCTCGAAGCGAGAGAAGCCTGAGCGGCTGCGCGAACCGCGAGCCAGCGATCCCGTTCAGCCACGGCATCCGGCAGGGCCCGGTGTGCTGGCACATGATCGTCGCGCACCTCGGTCAATGCCAGAATGTTCGCGACTTCGCGTTCGATGGCCGCGCCGGGACGGTGAGGAGCAAGGATTTCACGCGCGGTCTCATGGAGCAGGTCGTCGCTATCCTGAAGCCGTAGTGCGTGGCGCGGCAGGCCTGCGGCTCGCAGCAATGCGCTCAGCCATTTGCCATCCCAGGACGGTGCACTCGCGTAGAGCGCGTGACCGCTGAGCGCGACGAGCATCTGCTGGGCGACCACCCCGTGGCTCGTGCCTTCGGCGAGGAGTGTCTCCCGTTCGATGCCGTGGATCGCTTGCGCGCTTTCGTCCCAGTCGGTCCAGCCTGCGGCCGGTTTGATGAGATAGGACGTGGTGCGCCCGTCTTCGAACACCCAGGCGACCTCGATCGGATAGCTGTGTTTGCCAAGCGACGAGGCTTCGAGGTCTAGAAAGACGATCATCGTCTCAAAACCACTGCGCGGGCCAGCACGTTCCGGAGCCGCGGATCGGGTTCGCCGGGCAGAAGCGCGGCGTGGGGAGATTCCAATGAATTTACGTTGGGACGAAGCCGATGACGACATGGCGCGTTGGGCAGCTGAAGGAGACTGTCATGGCCCCCGAAGACGAAAATGACCGCCCGTTTCCCGCGCCCGAGCAGGACGAGGGAAATCCGCCCGAGCCGGAAAAAGGCTCGCCCGTCCCGAGTGACCTCGAACTGGAAGAGTTGGACAAGGAGATCGAGGCGGAAGGCAATCCCGCCGATGACGAAAACGAGAATGGTCTTGCGGCCGAGACCAATGTCGAGCCTGGAAGCTAGATCAGCATTCATAGTGACGAAGATCGGCAGCGGGCGCACCGACCGATTTCAACAACCTTAGTTTCGAGGAGCACGATATGTCAGAAAGAACAGTAAGAGACCTCGCCGAGAAGATGAAGGATATCGACTTCGCAATGCTCTCGACCCACAGTCCGGGCGGCACCATCGGGTCGCGGCCGATGAGCAATAATCGCGACGTCGACTATGACGGCGATAGCTGGTTCTTCACGACCGACGATACCCAGATGGTTGCGGACATCGCCAGCGACCCCAAGGTCGGCCTGAGTTTTCAGGGAAAAGCCGGCATGCTGGGGCTTCGGCCCTTCTTCATCGCCATCGAAGGGCAGGCGGAGCTGATCCGCGACAAGGCCAGCTTCGAGGCGCACTGGACCAAGGATCTTGATCGCTGGTTCAAGCAGGGCGCCGATACGCCAGGTCTCGTGCTGATCAAGGTCCACGCCACCAGCGCACATTATTGGGACGGCGAGGAGGAAGGCGAAGTCCTGATCGACCGCAGCGCGTTCGTCGGCGGACCCTGATCATCTGACGGTGCCACGGACCCGTTGCGGGCCATTACCGTAACTGGCTGTCCTTGCTGCCGCGGCGATTGATGCCCGAATAGGTGGGGCGTTTGTCGCGTCCTTCCTGACAAGCAACGCAGGTACGTGCGCCAGGCAGGGCGCGGCGTCGGGCTTGCGGAATGGGCTCGCCACAATCCTCGCAATCCACGAGGCCCGGCCCCGAGGGCAGGCGCGCTCGTGCGCTCGCCAGAGCGTCCTTCACGCTGTCGTCGATCTGATCCTGAACCGCGCCATCGGGCGCCCAGCCATTGGCCATGTTTGCAACTCTCGCGAAACTCCTGCTCACCGCCGATATAGGGCGCGGGCACTCTCATTTCATCGGGTGCCGTCAGGGCGGGGCACTCCTGCCATGCCACCATTGGTCCTGAGCTGGCGCACGATCCCGTTATAGGAGGCATGCAATCCCTGGCTTCGGCCGATCTCGTCGTCCGATCCCGCACATTCCCAGAATGTCACCAGCCATTCGTCGGCGCAAAGGCCGCGCAGTACCCACAGGGCAAGGGCGACGCCGCGCGTCTGCGCCTTGCGCTTGTCCGCCGCCGCCTCGCGCAGCACGTTAAGTGCGCGTTCGACCGTGCCGCCGGTCCGCGCGTTCGCGTCAATGGAAGTCATGGCTGCGGATACGCACGATCTCTTCTCGTTCGGCGGCCGTACCGAATGGCGCCGACGCCAATGTTCGGCCGCGCGGTATGCCCGGATCGCGCGGGTCGGGTCCGCCCCCATGGGTCGCACCATCGCCGCGTCCCGGCATGACGCTGAAATCCATGCGTCCGATGGAGCGCAGCATATCGTCATGATCGGTGATGCGGTCGCAGATGATATGGATGACCTCGCCTTCCTTCTGGAGGCGCCCCCGCATCGCGATCATCGAGGCGGACATGACCTGGCGGCGGTAGATCTCGAAGCGGTCAGGCCAGAGGATGCCTTGCGCCACCCCCGTCTCATCCTCGATCGTTACGAACAGAACGCCCTTGGCCGAGCCCGGCCGCTGGCGGACAAGGATCACGCCGGCGACCTCGACATTGCGGCCTTCGCGCACGGTCGTAAGATCCGCGCATCTGACGATACGCATCTCGTCCAGTCGGGCGCGCAGGAATTGCAGCGGATGGCCGCGCAGCGAGAGCTGCAACGCCCGATAATCCTCGACCACCTCACGGCCCGCCGTCATCTTGGCAAGCGTCACGTCCGGTTCCAGGCCTTCGGGCGAGAAGCCTTGCTCCCGCGCGTCGGCCGCCGCGAACAGCGGCAGCGGCGCTTCGCCCAGGCCTTTGACCTTCCAAAGCCCCTGGCGCCGGTCATCGGCAAGGCATTGGAAAGCATCGGCCTCGGCCAGCCGCTCGATCGCGGCGCGCGGCACGCCGGCCCGGCGCCACACCTCCTCGATGCTCTCATAGGGAGCGGGGCCGCGCGCCGCGACGATCGCCGCGCCATGGATGTTGGCAAGGCCGCGCACCTGCCGGAGGCCGAGACGGACCGCCTTGTATCGGCCTCTAGTCTCCTCGAGCGAGCAGTCCCAATGGCTGTGATTGATCGAGACGGGCCTGACTTCGACGCCATGGTTGCGCGCATCGCGCACGATCTGCGCGGGCGCATAGAAGCCCATGGGCTGGGCGTTCAGAAGCGCAGCGCAGAAGACGTCGGGATGATGATGTTTCATCCAGCAGGACGCGTAAGCGATCTTGGCGAAGGAGGCCGCGTGGCTTTCGGGAAAGCCGTAGGAGCCAAACCCCTCGATCTGCTTGAACGTGCGCTCGGCAAAGTCCTTGGGATAGCCGCGCGCGACCATTCCGCCCACGAGCTTGTCGTAGAAGTGGCTGACGCCGCCGGTGAGCTTGAAAGTTGCCATGGCGCGGCGAAGCTGGTCGGCCTCCTGCGGGCTGAACCCCGCGCCCACGATCGCGACCTTCATCGCCTGCTCCTGGAACAGCGGCACGCCCAATGTCTTTTCGAGCACGGCGCGCAGTTCCGGCTTGGGATATTCGGGATTTTCCTTCCCCTCGCGCCGGCGAAGATAGGGATGGACCATGTCGCCCTGGATCGGCCCGGGGCGCACGATCGCGACTTCGATCACGAGATCGTAAAATTCCCGCGGCTTCATGCGCGGCAGCATCGACATCTGCGCGCGGCTCTCGATCTGGAAGGTGCCGAGCGTGTCGGCCTTCTGGATCATGGCGTAAACGTCGGGGTCATCGTCCTGGAGATCCGCCATCGTGACGCGGATGCCCTTGTCCTGTTCCAGAAGGTTGAACGCGCGGTTCATGCAGCCGAGCATGCCAAGCCCCAGCACATCGACCTTCATGAACTTCAAGGCGTCGATATCGTCCTTGTCCCATTCGATGATTTGCCGGTCTTCCATCCGCGCGGGCTCGATCGGCACGAGATCGTCGAGCCGATTCTGCGTCAGTACGAAGCCGCCGGGATGCTGCGAGAGATGGCGTGGCGTGCCGATCAGCTGGCGCGCCAGGTCCAGGGTGAGCTTCAGGCGATGATCCTCGGCGTTGAGATTGAGGCTCTCGATCTGCTCTTGCGGAATGCCATCCATGCTCCAACCCCAGACCAGACCCGTCAGCATCTTGGTCAAGTCGCGCGGGAGCCCGAGCGCCTTGCCGACCTCGGCGACGGCGCCGCGCGTGCGATAGCGGGTGACGACGGCGGTCAGGGCCGAGTGGTCGCGACCATAGGTCTCGTAAATCCACTGGATGATCTCCTCGCGGCGCTCATGCTCGAAATCGACGTCGATATCGGGCGGTTCGCGCCGCTCGCCCGAGACGAACCGTTCGAACAGCAGCTCATGCTGGATCGGATCGATCGACGTGACGCCCAGCAGATAGCACACGCAACTATTGGCAGCCGATCCACGCCCCTGGCACAGGATACCGCGTCGCCGGCTCTCGGCGACGATCGCATTGACCGTCAGGAAATAGGGCGCATAGCCGAGCCGTTCGATGAGGCCGAGCTCATGGTCGATCTGGTCGCGATAGCGCTTGGGGACGCCGTCGGGGAATTTGACCTCGGCCGCCTGTCTCGTAAGCGCAGCGAGAGCCTGCTGGGCGGTTCGCCCTTCCATCACCTCCTCATAGGGATATTGATATTGGATTTCGCCAAGATCGAAGGTGCATTGCGCAGCGATGGCGGCGCTGGCTGCGATCGCGTCGGGGAAAGCGGCGAAACGGCGTTCCATCTCCGCGGGCGATTTCAAGTCACGATCCATGAACCGCTCGCGGCGGAAACCCAGCTCGTCGATGGTGCACTTCTCGCGGATCGCGCTCATCACGTCCTGCAGCGGACGTCGTTCGGCGCTGTGATAGAGGATGTCGCCGGTCGCAACCGACCGTACGCCGCTTACGCGCGCAAGGACATCGAGCCGGTGCAGCCTCTCGGCATCGTCCGGACGACGGCGCAGCGACAGCGCGCAAAAGCCACGCGGCCCGAATATATCGCACAGGTCGCGAAGATGGCTGCCCGTGATGTCGCCGGGCATATCGGGTACCAGGATGCCGACCATATCTTCAGAATGGGCAGCGACGTCCGCCCATTCGAGCAGGCATTTGCCCTTGCCGCCGCGTTTCTTGCCGATCGAGAGGAGCCGCGTCAGCCGCGACCAGGCCGGGCGCGATCGAGGATAGAGGAGCAGCGCGCGACCATCGACCAGATCGACCCGGCTCCCCGCGATCATCCGGACCCCGGTCGCCTTCTGGCCATCCCATCCGCGCACGACGCCCGCGACCGTTCCCCAATCCGCCAGGCCCATCGCGGAATGTCCACGAAGCGCCGCGGCGGCGAACAGCTCCTCGGGCGAGGACGCGCCGCGCAGGAACGAGAAATGGCTCGTCACCTGAAGTTCGACATAGGACGTTTGCGGCGCTGCCATCAGCCGAACATTCCGTGCATATACCAGCTGAGGTCGCCGGTCTCAGCCTCGACGCCGTCGCCGCGGCGAAACAGCCAGAAGCGCGCGCCGCCTTCCGCCTCCACCCGAAAATAATCGCGCACCGCCCACATTTCCTGAGGCGATCGCCACCACTCGCCATGGATGCGCTCGGGCCCGTCGCCGGCGACAACGCGGTAGCTTTGACCGCGCCAGACAAAGCGGCGCGGCGGATGATCGGGCAGGAGCGCAACGACATTGGCAAGCGGCTCGGGGCGCTTGAGCAACCGCACCGGGCGTTTCCAGCCCGGCCATCCGGTGGGCGTGGCGAGCGGCGACACGCGCCGCATCGCCCGTTCGGGCACGTCGCTCTCGCGCGATGAGAGGCGGAACAGCGCCGACACGCCCGCGCGCGTGCCGAGCTGGTCGACGAGCGGCGCTATGTCGCGGGTCTTGCCCGAGCTCTCGAGAAGCGCGCCCGCGGCCTGGGCGCCGAGCGGCTCATGATAGGGAACGGCAAGGTGCATCGCCTCGATGCCAAGGCCGGGGTCGAGTTCGCTGATCTTAAGCGCGAACATGCGCTTCAAATACCGCTCGTCGCGCGTCGCCCGGGAGGCGCCGATGCCAAGGCGTTGCGCTTCGCCGTCGACCCGGTTGGCGATGAGCAGAACCGCACGTGCGCCAAGCCCGCGCGTGCGGAGCAGGACCACGAGATCGTCGACAAGGTCGGTGATCACCTGGGCGATGCTTTCGGGCGTGCCGATAGGTTCGAGCAGATGGCGTGTCACCCGCGGCGCCTCGGCGGGCACGACCGGGACGATTGGCTCGGCGAGACTGCCTCTTGCCTGGTCGAGGCGATCGACCGTCGCAAGACCAAGCCGGCGCGCGAGCGGGCCGCGCGGCATGGGATAGAGATCGGCGATGCGCTCCAACCCGAAACGGGCCGCCGCGACCAGGGCTTCGGGTTCGAGCCGGAGCGCGGCGAGCGGAAGGTCGGCGATCGCCTGGGCCTCTTCGCCGGGCGCCAGCAAGGTTATCGGGCGGCCGCCGAACCGCGCCAGCGCATGCGCGGCGCCGGGCGTCCCAGCAACCGCGATCCGGGCCGTGAAACCCAGGCGCTTCAAGAAAGCGAGCAGCCGCCGGCAGAAATGATCTTCGCCCCCGAACAGGTGCGTCGTGCCGCTGAGATCGAACCACAGCCCGTCGAGCCCCGATACGCTCGCCGTCGGCGTCCATTGCCGCGCCGCGTGAAGGGCAAGCCGGTCGAGCCAGACGCGATCGGCGTCCGGCTCGGCGTCGCGGACGTCGAGATCGGCAACCAGCGCACGGGCATGAGCGGCAGCCATGCCGGGCAGCAGGCCAAGTTCGAGCGCGCGCGGGGAGGCGGCCGTGATGATATCTTTCTGACCGCTCCGGGTGACGAGCACGGTCGGCGTGCCCCACCATGCCGCCCAACTCGGCGCAGCGGCCAGCGTGCCGCTGTGCCCGTCGTCTGATCGCATCGCTTTGAAGGGATGTTCTGCATGCTCACTGCGCCTGCCCATCTCGCGCATTGTCGGCCTTTGATGGGCCGGCAAGGCCTCCATGTCGGACCGCGATGGCCGACGTCCCAGCGCGCCGTCCCGCGCCCTGCGCGCGCCGGGGCGCCAGCCGCCACCGCGCGGGACGGAGCAGGCGCCCGGATCATCGTCGATCGGCTCTGGAAAGCGCAGCGCGTTCGCCGGCGGCGCCTCAGGCAGCGTTGCTGGCCGCTCGTTCCCGCGCAATCGCTCGATCGGCAATTGCGGCAGGAAGAGCGAGGCGACCCTTTGCATCGCAGGCCTCCAGCTCGAGAGAAAAGGGATCGCCGTTCCGCTGCCGGACAAGCTCGACCTGCCAGCGCGGCCGCCCAACCCCGGGCCAAGACAGGCGCTCGGACGCGAGGCAGCCGATCCGCCAGCGCGTCATGGCCGAGGAGGGCAGGGAGAGCGGACAGCGGTCGCGCGATCGATGCCGCCGATAGAGCAGCATCGGTGTCTGTCCGTCGGAAGCGGCGAGCTGCAGCCGGCGCGTCGCGGTCATGTCGGCGGCCTTCACCTCCGCGATCACGCAGGCCATGGCGCCATAACGCAGAGCATCTTCGGCCATCGCCAGCACCACGCTGTCCTTGTGGCCTTGCGCATAGAGGATCTGGCCGGGATCAAGCCCCACTTGCTCGAGACCCGGCGCATAGAGATCGAACGCCGTCATGGCCCAGAAGACGTCGCTCGTCGCCTTGGCGGCAAAGCGTGCCGCTATGCCGGCCGCGAAAAGGGTGGCGGCCGCGTCATCGCTCAATGTTGCCGAGGCAGCGGCGATCTCATGGAGACCGGTACCGTCAAGTCCGCCATCGGCGAGTCGTGCGTCTATTTGAGGCAGACCAAAGTCCAGCGCAGGCCCACGCGCAGCCCGCGCCCGCACCAGATCCGCGCGCAGCGCGGACAGGTCGGCCTGGGATGACGGCGTAGCGGAGGGCAGGGCGATAGACATGAAGGGCACGACTCAAATGTTCCCTTTATGTTCCACCTCTCATCGCTTGGGGTCAAGTGGGGCCCGGGCTATTTTGGTAAGCGAACAAAAGCGGTGGAACCAGCCGCTGTCCAACGGGTTTAGCCGATGCTGGACGCGACGCCCCCCGTTCGTCGCGCCGGCTCCCATAGAGGCCTTGTCGGTTTGAACCGGCGAGGCCTTCTTGCTGTTCGACCTGGAATGGCTTCAGCATTACTGCTCGAGGAGCCTTAGCGTAGCGTCGTCGCGCTCGCCGTCATACCATCGCTCGATCGCGGCAGCCAAAAGCGGGCTAGGGCGAGCCTGCTCGAACAGCGTCAGAGAGGAGCGCAACTTCATGGCGTCCACCAACCCCATCACCGCCACGGGATCTCTGGTCGACAGCCCCTGCAGCGCCTCCACGCAGGCGCGATAGCGCGCACCGAGCACCGGGTGAGCGTCATAGGCCCGTGCTTCGCCGAGCGAGACGATGCCGTAAAATTGAGCAATCGGACTGCGGCCAAGCGCCTTGAGCTGTGGAAAGATGAACCACATCCAATGCGATCGCTTCGACCCGGCGCGCAATTCGGCGAGGGCTCGGGGATAGACCTCTTCCTGGGCCGCAACGAAACGGTCGAGGCCTTCCTTTTGGCCAGTCATAGCAGCGATGCCTGTGCGGGCGGCGCGCCATGCACCTGTGTGACGGGAAGGCTGCCCTTGGGCAGCCAATGCAGAATATCTTTGGCCGGCACCGCAGGGTCGAGCCAGTCAGCCCATTGATCCCGTCGCAGGGGGATGATCTGCCGATGATGATAGGGCGAGACGTCGGGACCCGCATCCATCGTCAGCATCGTGAAGGCCTCGCCGGCCGCGTCGGCGCGCCAGATGCCCGCGATGCAGAACCAGTCATGATCCTTCATCGTGAACAGCCATTTATCCAGCCGCTTCTGCTTGGGATCGGCGGGATCGGTGAACTCATAGAAGCCGTCGGCGAGGATGAGGCAGCGATGCGAGGCAAAGGTTCGACCCTCGGAGCGGAAATTATAGACCGGGCGGCCGTTCTGGCCGGGCCAGCTCCAGCGCCGACTGACGAGTTCCCCTATTCCGCGCTCCCCCTCGACCGACCGGACGATGGGGCCCATGTCGGTGATCTTCACATCCTCGCGCGCGGCGACGTTGGGCGCTCCTTCCGGCATCTTGATCTTAATCTTGAGATCCGCAAAGTCTTCGACGATCGATGCGATATCTATGAGCAGGCGATAGTCGTTACACATGTTGGTGGTCCTTGTCCGCCCTTGTCCGAAACGCTTGTTCCTTGTATGTTCCTTTTCATGGACTCGAAAGCCACCCCCTTTGATACCGAGGCGCCGCTCGACGATCGCCGGGCCATCATCCGGCGAAACCCCGAGGATCCAAGCGAAATCGAGATGGTGGAGGCGACATGGGGTTCAAACCCCCAGTTCGCCGATGGAGTTTCTTATCGTTTCGCGCGCGCGGAAGGACGGCGCTTTCCTGCCCAGCGTTGCCTGATCCCGGCTTCGGAATTCCATATCCGCAACGACGAGCGCCGGTTTCGCGTGACGCTCGACGGCGGCAATTTCTTCTATCTCGCCGGCATATGGGAGCCGGCGATCGGCGAGTGGCCGCTCAGCTACCGCGTCATCACGGTGGACGCGAACCCGGAAGTGATGCGCTATCAGGAACGGCAGGGCGCCATCATTCATCGCCGGCAGGTCATGCAATGGCTGGATTTCACGGTTCCCGAGATCGATTTGCTGCAAACGCCGCCTGCCCGCAGTTTCCTGATCGAAGAGATCAATCCCAAGCCGGTGCAAACGTCT
Source organism: Sphingobium sp. AntQ-1 (assembly GCF_028538045.1). Classification (NCBI taxonomy): domain Bacteria; kingdom Pseudomonadati; phylum Pseudomonadota; class Alphaproteobacteria; order Sphingomonadales; family Sphingobiaceae; genus Sphingobium; species Sphingobium sp. AntQ-1. The sequence continues at coordinate 682,869 of NZ_CP117158.1, read as the reverse complement.
CTGGCGCTCTGATCCATCATGTCGATGCTTCCACTCTTTTCCGGTAATGATCAGGCCGAGTTGTTCGGCGCGGCTGTGCTGCCGGGCTTCGCCAGCGCCGACGCCTTCCTATCCGTTGCCGAGGAACGCGCGCTGATCGCGCGCATCGACCATACGGACCTTTCGCCCTTCCGTTTCCAGCAATGGACGGGAAAGCGGCTCACCCATAGCTATGGCTGGAGCTATGATTTCGAAAATGGCCGCTTCGCGCCTGCCGATCCGATACCGGACTGGTTGTTGCCGATCAAAGCGCGCGCCGAGGCGTTCGCAGGGCTCGCGCCGGGGGAACTCGTGCAAGCTTTGTTGATCCGCTATGATCCCGGCGCCGGCATTGGCTGGCACAAGGACAGGCCGGTGTTCGAGCATGTCGTGGGCATTTCGCTTGGAATGCCTGCGACGATGCGGTTTCGCCGACGGGCGGATGGTGCTTTCAAGCGTTCCAATGCGTCGTTGGCGCCGCGGACCATCTATCATCTCTCCGGAGCGGCGCGGCACGCTTGGGAACATAGCATCGTTGAGATGGCCGAAACCCGATGGTCGATAACATTTCGGAGCCTGGCGCTGAAATGAGCCGATAAAGCCTCTATCGGTGTTGAGTTGCACTGAGAAGTGACCCGGGAGGGTTATAAGTTTTCACTGAGAATTGACCCATGTTTTCCTCGCCCCTGGCTGACAGTCAGGAGGCATCGGAGTGATCGACATGGACTTACTCAGTGTGATCCGCCGCTGGCATTTTCGGCAAGGCATTCCCATTCGCGAGATCAGGCGACGGACTGGATTATCGCGCAACACGATCCGCAAATATCTGCGCGATGACGCGGTGGAGCCGACGTTCAAGGTTCCCAAACGGCCGAGCAAGCTTGATCAGTTTGCCGAAAAATTGACGACGTGGCTACGGGTGGAATCCGGCAAGTCGCGCAAGCAGAAGCGAACAGCCAAGCAGCTACATGCAGATCTGGTTATGCTGGGCTACGAGGTGTCAATCGGCGTGCAAACGGGACCCCTTATCGGCGCGCAAAAGGGACCCCCTGTCAGGATGGCGGAGCGTTGATGTGACGGGCTTCCTTGCGCTGCGCGCGGCGTAGGGAGGGCGTAGCCCGACCGGAGGCGCGCGCAGCGCAAAACATCTTCTAATTGATCGGTGCTGGGGGGGATCAGCTGCGGTTTTTGAAGCGCCAGCTGTCATTGCCGGTCTCGACGATGTCGCAATGATGGGTGACGCGGTCGAGGAGCGCGGTGGTCATCTTGGGATCGCCGAACACGGTGGGCCACTCGCCAAAGGCGAGGTTGGTGGTGATGATGACGCTGGTCTGCTCATAGAGTTTGCTGATCAGGTGGAACAGCAGCTGGCCGCCTGATCGGGCGAACGGCAGATAGCCCAGTTCATCGAGCACGATCAGATCGAGGCGGGATAGCTGGGCGGCGAGAGCGCCACTCTTGCCGATCCTGGCCTCCTCTTCGAGGCGGGTCACCAGATCGACCGTGTTGAAGTAGCGGCCTCGGGCGCCGGAGCGCACTACATTGGCGGTGATGGCGATGGCCAGATGGGTCTTTCCTGTGCCTGTGCCGCCGACCAGGACGATATTGCGCCGTGCGGGCAGGAACGCGCCGCTGTGCAATGAACGCACAAGCCCCTCGTTGATCGGGGTACCCTCGAACCGGAAGGCATCGATGTCCTTTACGACTGGCAGCCTGGCAGCGGCCATCCGGTATCGGATCGACGCGGCATGACGATGCGTCGCCTCCGCTCGCAGGAGATCGGTCAGTATCTCCATGGTGGTGCGCTGGCGCTGAAGGCCGGTGGTGACGGCATCGTCGAACGCGCCCGCCATGCCCTTGAGTCCAAGCCCGCGCATGGCCTCGATCATATCATGCCGCTGCATCGAAGGTCCTCAGCTGGTCGTAACGGGCACAGTCGGCGATCGGGGGATGGCGCAGAGCGCTATCCTCGGAGGTGATGATCGTCAGAGGACGCGGCGGTTCCCGGCGTCGTGCCAGGATGTTGAGGATCAGGTCGTCGCTTGCCGTGCCCGTCGCCAGTGCCTCACGCACAGCGGCTTCGACAGGCTCCAGGCCATCGGTCAGTACGGCCGACAACACACGGACGAACCGGCGATCGGCATCGTCGCCATTACCCAGCTTGCGGCGCAGGCGGGCAAGCGCCGGTGGCAGATCCCAGTCCTGGAAGGGGGCACCGTTCCGCAGCGCGCCAGGCTTGCGGGCCAGCACTGGCAGATAATGCCAGGGGTCATAGATCGTGCGGTTGCGCCCAAAGTAGCGAGGATGTTCAGCGACAACCTCTTCGCCGCAGCGAACGACGATGCGATCGGCATAGGCGCGGACCTGCACCGTGCGTCGTGCCACCGTCGATAGCACCGAGTAGCGATTGCGGTCGAAGCTGATCAGGCAGGTGCCGGTCACAGCATGCTCGCTCTCATTGAAGCCGTCGAACGGTCCCAGCATCGGCTGCAGCGCAGATCGTTCGATCTCCAGCATCTGCGCCACGGTCAGCTCTCCCTGTTCGGGATGGGGCTGCCGTTCCGCCCAGCGCCGACACTCGGCCTCCAGCCAGCCATTGAGCTCTTCGAGACTGGCGAACCGCAACCGGGGCTGGAAGAAGCGACCCCGGATCGTCTGCACCTGGTTCTCGACCTGACCCTTCTCCCATCCCGCCGCAGGCGAGCAGGCCGTGGGCTCGACCATATAATGGTCGGTCATGATCAGGAACCGCCGGTTGAAGACGCGTTCCTTGCCGGTGAACACGCTCGTCACAGCCGTCTTCATATTATCGTAGATGCCGCGCCCTGGCACGCCGCCGAAGAAAGCAAAGCCGCGCGCATGCGCGTCGAACAGCATCTCCTGGCTCTCACGAGGATAAGCCCGGACATAGACCGCGCGTGAGGCACACAGTCGCATATGCGCGACCTTCACCCGCATCGGTGCCCCGGCGATCTCAACATCTTCATGGCTCCAGTCGAACTGGTAGGCCTCGCCTGGCCTGAACATCAGCGGGATGAAGGCCGTGACACCATCGCCGGCATCTTTGCGCCGCTCGATCTTCCAGCGCGTCGTATAGCGCCGCACCGCATCGTAAGAACCCTCAAAGCCTTCGCGCACCAGCAGGTCATGGATCCGCGTCATCCGCAGCCGGTCACGCCTGCCGCGCAGCTCGTTCTCTTCCAGCAGCGTGTTCAGGCGCTCCTGAAACGGACCGATCCTGGGCAGCGGCTGAACCTTGCGCTGATAATCAAAGGCGCCCTCCGGCGCTCGGACCGCTTTGCGGATGACCTTCCGCGACACATGCAGATCCCGTGCGATCGCCTTGATCGCCTTGCCTCCGGCATACTCGCGCCGGATCCGTAAAACTGTCTCCAAAACCAACATCCCGATCTCGCCGCCTGAAAATCCAGCCGGCTGCTTAAACCATCGAAATGAGGGGTCCCTTTTAGACGCCGATCACCCCGCTAACGGGGTCCTTTTTGCACGCCGATCCACAGTCTCCACAGCACCGAGGACCTCATTGTCGATGACGGTATCGCGCTTCTGGAGCTTGGCCGGAACGCGCATAAAATGTTCAATAAACAGTCTCCAGGCACCCAAAATGCACTTTTAAAACTGTTAGTATCGAACACTGTCTGGGCCGGCGGAATGCTAAGAGTAGAGTTCAACGAACCCTTTGGAATGCTTGATAAAATGTCTGATTTTGCGATGCGTGAAAATCAGCCAAAAGAGGCCGAAAAATCGCAGCGTACAATTTGGCTCCCATTTCAGGATACGTCTAAAACAATTTTAATATTCGCATCCGAGGAAGCAAGAAAAACTATATCACGATACCGTGCGTTAGCAAGAAATTCCTTGCTCAAGCCGGCAGTGTTGTCCCATGAGTTCGCCACAGACGCACCTCTGTCATTTCCACGGGAACCCACGCATGGGGTCCGCAAGCGTGATCGTGATCGGAAGGAACGTATCAAATCAGCAGTTGCTCCGAAACTATCCTTGAGGGAACGCGCCGTCGTCCTTGTACGAGAGCGGGGCGAAGTGAGAACCAAGGATCTCACGGACGTTGGTATCCCTCGCTGCTACCTCTCCCGCATGTGCGATGAAGGGCTGCTCCTGAAGGTCGGCCATGGCCGTTACCGGGTAGCAACCTAACCACCCGTTGAGCATGGAAGCGGCAGTTCAGAACTCCTCATTGGAACCTGTGGCACATCCGCTTCCGAGCCGTGGATCGCACGCATTGCTCGGCGATCTTGTCCACATGTTCAAAGAGCAGGCAGCAAGCCATCATATGCTTGAAGCCCTGGCCTTCTGATTGGACTGGCAGTTCAGAACCCGGATTGGCCTGTTGCACATCCAGCCTTTTCGTCTGGTCCAATATCCTGATGCAGCAAGGTGATTCGCCGCGCAAGGGGTAGGGCACTGAAGTGCCGAATGTGCTGATTTCTGCCCTTTTTGTGCCAAATGAAGCGCATGTGTGCCGGATGCCGGGTGGGAATGAGGGGGCTTTTCCCCAGCCACATCGCCCGTCGGCTGCGATGTCACGAGGACGCATAGATTATCCCTATTCTACCCGCAGCAGAAACCTCCTGGGACGCACCATGATTCCTTCATACGGGCAGAGCCGCGGCGAGCGTGGGCGGATGGCATTGCTTCGTCATATCGAAAAGACGGGGTGTACCATCGCGGGGGATCCGGTCTGGACGGCGGACGAGATAGCCGATCTGCACCAGACTTTCCCCAACAGGAAGGCCGCGTGTCTCGCCTTGCCACGTAGGACACCTACGGCCGTGGTTCACAAGGCCCGTCAATTAGGCCTGATACCTCCGCGTAAGATATGGATTGGCGATGAGGCGGTCCGCTTGCGAAAGCCCTATGTTGCTGGCGTGCCTATGACGGAACTTCTCGAAATGTTCCTGGGCAAAACCCGGTCGCAGATATGGAAGAAAGCTTTCCACATGGGATATCGTCGTCCACGGCGCGCTCCCAAGCTGACGGGGATGCCGCTCGTCGACAGCGTTCGGAAACGGGCGTTCGAATGTCGCCTTTCGATGACTGATCTGGATGTATTTGTCGGCCGGACCCGGTACTTTGTTTCGCCCCACCACCTGGATTGGCGGGCCCTGCAGAGGGCGATGACAATCCTCGGCGGTCGTCCGGCGATCTCCTGGTCCAATGAGTAGACCTCGAAATGATCTGGATAAGGGCAGGGCGTGTACAAAGTGGTCTGCGGCGGAGGATGAACTGCTGCGCGATATCTATCCTGACTACCGGGCGCTGGAGAAGCGCCTATCAGGCCGGACGCTGTCGGCAATAAAGCATCGCGTACGGGTGCTCGGCATCGTGTCACGGCGCCATGTCTGGACGAATGTGGAGGTGGCGCGGCTTCGTAAGGCCTATCGCGAAAGCGTGGCCGACAAGGAATTGACCGTGCTCTTTCCCGGATTGCGGTTGTCTCAGATCAAGAGCAAGGCATGCCATATCGGTGCCGAACGACGAAAGCCGCGACTGGCGTTGTTCGATGATCCGGCGCTTGATGCGATCCGCCGTCGATCGAAGGAGATGTGCATTTCCTTCGTTGAACTTGACAGGCGGGCAGGGACGGGGCGCTTCTTTCAGAAGTCCTGCCGCCGGACTTCCTTGAAACACATCGCGCGTGCAGCACGTGTCCTGCAGGCGCAGATCAGGATTGAATGGGGCGAGTGAGGCCCGTCAGCCGGATTTTTCCGTCATTGGTTGGCTTGTCTGCTCCGGGGGTCAGAAATGTCGAGCCTGCTCGAGATCCTTATGTTCGAAGGCGCTGGCCATACGATCGATCTCCGAGGCTTTCGCTCCGTTTCGCCGCGCGACATCCCGCCATGCGGAGACGGCTACGCCAACCTGGGCGATGATGGCCTTTGCCTCCTTCGCGGTGAGCCCGAAATATCCCGCAACAGAGAGCGCCAGTTCGATATCGCACGTGGCCTCATCCAGATCGATATTAGTCGTGAGTATGCGCGGTTTCACGTCCGCAGGTACGGGGTTGAGGTCGTAGATTGGCGAGAGCGTCCAGCCTGCTTTGTCCCGCCAGAGGAAGCCGTGATTGCGCAGATGGTCATCGACATTCGAGATGAGGATATTCAGCACCATGCGGCGGAACAGCTCCGCTGCATCATCGCTGGCTCTGGCGCCGAACTGGGTGAGGGCATCGACCAGTTCGGGATAGCTGCCATGCTGTCCATCCTTGAGGCCCATCATCGAGAGCGCGGACAGAAAGGGGATGCGCTGCGCGCCGTCGCGATCGAACCGGCGCGATAAAAGGACAGGCTTGTCGGCAACCTGAAGCAACTCGGTCACGGGCACGACAATCCCAGCCGCCTTGGCCAGTTGCATGGCGACCGCTTCCCAGAGCTCGATACGATAGTCGTCGGTCTCCTTGGAGAATTTGGCGATCGCCAGATTGCCATGCTGGTCGATGACCGATGCCTTGGGGCGCGCACCGCCCAGTGACGAACCGGGGGCGAATATGAGCTGTAGATCCTCGTCGGTTTCCTCATCGCGCAGGATGCGTTCGGTCACGGCAAGCAGTCGGCCAAGCTCAATCAATCCGGGCACGCCCGCATCGGTCTGAGCCTGGAATGTGTCTTCGCTAATCCGCTTGAACCGTAATGCGCCTAGCCGGGCAATGTCCGACACGCCAAGCAGATAGTCGAGTTCGCTGAGTGCGCGAACCGCTCGTCCTTCGATCTGGGCACGACGCCGCTCGGCACGCTGCATGAGGCGGCGTCCCCAGGTGTCGGGCGCGGAATCGCCAATCGACCCGAACAGCCCCTCATTCGGTGCAAAGGTGCCGCGATCGAGCCTTAACGCTGGCTCGAGAGAGAAGCGGTTCGTCTCGGCCAGCCAGCTATCATGATATTCGAACGTAACCGGCGCGCGGGGGCCGCGACGAGGGGCATAGAGCGTGCCAACACGCCGTGTCTCGCCATCCAGATCGATATGGACCTCAACGTCATCCGGCATCGCTTGGCCCTTTCCGCCGGCGCAGTCGGGCGCGTTCAGGTAAAGCCTCGGCGGATAGAGCGAGGCCCACGGTGTCGGCGGAAGGATCGGCTATCTGCGTCAGTCCATCGAGCAGGCCCAGTGCCTGTAGCACCGCGGCGTAGATGCCCATGCCGACGGTATGGTCACCGGCCTCAATTCGTCGCAGGGTCGGGCGTGTGGTAAAGGCACGCTCGGCCACCACCTCGGCCGGCAATCCCCGGCGCTTTCGAGCGTCGAGGATATCCTGCCCAAGCTTGCGTAATGCGCGGCGGACGGCGATCGAGGGTTGATGGGGTGTCGGCATTGGAAACTTCGCTTTCCGTTATCACTAGATAATGTAACAGGAAGTTTCCAAATATCAAGTTATCGACAGTGAGCCACCGATCCAGCGCCGTTCGCCTTCGTGAGAGCAGATCAATTCCAAGCTCGGCATTCTATAAAATCGCTGTCTCATTGAAGGCGTTATTATGACGAACCGTTGAGGGGCTGCCCACTCCATTATGCTCCAGATCGATGATACGGATCGCCATGCCGCCGGCTGGATCACCGGGAATTTCCTCGAAACCAAATGTGCGGAGGAAGGTGCGAACCTGGTCATCAAGGGGATGTGTCAGCATGCAAAAACAGCCGATGTTGCTAGAGAAACTTACCGCGCTGGCGAGTGCAAAACGCATCAACGATCGGGCGTGACCGAGGCCCTGATAGCGTTGGTTGATGGCGAGGCGGCCGAGTAGGACAGCAGGCAGGGCGGTGAGCCAGATCTGTGGCTCAATCCCGTCGGACGGCGGGGGCTCGCGTTTGATTTCCGCCGCTGAAAGGCTGGCAAAGCCAATAATGTTGCCGGTGGCCGGATCGGCTGCCACATGGGTCCGCGCTATGTCGGTTTCCTGGTCCTGCCATGCATGATCCCAGAACCAGCGGTTCAAAGGCTCGCGCTGGCAGTCGAACGCATATCTGTTGTCATCGTTGGTGAGTGGTCGGGGCGATGGTACCGGAGGGATCGCCGAAGAACGGCGAAGCGCGGGAATGTCCCTGGGCGGAGTTTCGAACCACCTCTCGATCCTATCCCAGTGCTCGGCGGGGATGTTGACGAGCCGCCGTTCGAGTAACTGTGTTTCCGTCGCCTCGATCACCTTGCAGCGGATGAAGTTACCGAGATTGACATCGGCGCACTCTGCTGTTGCCTTAAGCAAGGCATGTTCGTCGGGATCGACGACAACAATTGGTAGGGAATGCGGGCGATCATCCATATTCCTGTCCTGTTCCATGCAGGACCTGCGCCACTTCGACCAGCGAAGTGTGCAGGCACTCGTCGATCAAGAATCTCATACGGGCGGAAGCGACGTTTCGCTGGATTTCGCCAAAGGATCGCTGCCGAGCTTGGTCCGGCGCGATGCCTTCGCTTTCAACCCTCGATCAGCAAGCGACTTTGGCCGGCCACGGCGCGGATGGGCTGCAGCCCAGATCTCGGCCAACTCGAGCTGGCGCGCAGTCAGCTTGGGGTAGCCTGACAGGATCTCACCGTCATCTGCGCCCTGGGCTCGCATGGTGGCGACCAGCCGGACTGGAATGCGCGTGCCTTTGAATACCGGCTCAGCACCCATGACATCGCGGGATTTGACGACCATGGCTTCGGCCTCGGCAAGATCCTTCGTACGTTGGTTGACTTGCTTGCGTGCCTCTGCGACGTCGACAATCACCAGATTGTCTGCCCTGATGGTGCGAGCCGCAGGGTTTTCGCGGATCAGGCCGAAAAGACGCTGGCGGCGCTCCTGCGACAGGATCGGGCCGATTTCGTGCCACAGCTTGAGCTGCAGCACATTCTCCGCGGTCAGCTCGCGCCGCTTGGATGCGCGGACCGGCACCTCGACAATGCGTTTGTCGATGGCATTGTTGACAGCCTTGAGTTCCAGTCCGCCGACGACAGCTGCCTCAGCAGGGGTGAATGCTCGCGTCGGCGCATTCATAAATTATCTCCGTTAGGAGAAGATATAATCGTTTTCCTTCCGGACGTAAAGAAGGTCTTCTCCAGGGAGGCTCAGAGGTGAGGAGGTAAGTTTTTTAGAATCGTTTCGGTCTCGTATTAACCATTGTTGCTCAAGAGGCCTCTTCCGACGGAAAGAATCTCAACAGGAGCAATGGATTGGCGAGGCCGAGAAGTGCAGTTAGCCGTTATAAACACCGTAAGAATATTGATCGTCTCAAGGTCCGCGAGGCGGTCCTGTACGCACGGGTTTCCACGCCGGAGCAGGAGCGTGAAGGCTATTCGATTCCCGCTCAGGTCAAGCTGCTGGAAGATTATGCGACATTGAACGGCATCGCCATCGTATCAAGCCATGTCGACGTGGAAACCGCCAGGAAAAGCGCCCGGACCGCCTTCGGCAACATGTTGCGCTATTTGTGCCGGCATCCGGAGGTTCGGATCATTCTCGTCGAGAAGACCGACCGGCTCTACCGCAATCTGAAGGACTGGGCGACGATCGATGACCTCGGCGTTGAGGTCCATTTCGTCAAAGAGAATGTCGTGATGTCTGAGGGCTGCCGATCGTCGGAGAAGTTCGTCCACGGCATCAAGGTGCTGATGGCCAAGGCTTATATCGACAATCTTTCCGAGGAAACGCGCAAAGGGATGATCGAGAAGGCGCAGCAGGGTCATTGGCCGAGTTGCGCGCCGATCGGCTATCGCAACGTCAGGGACGGGCAGAGCAAGAACGTCATCGCCGTTGATCCCGAGGCGGGGCCGATAGTGATACGCCTGTTCGATTGGTACGCAACAGGCCTCTATTCCTTGAAGGAAGTGACGGGGATGGCCCGGAACGCCGGAATGAGGTACCGTCGGAGCGGCGGGCCGGTCAGCGTCAGCACTGTTCATGGTATTCTGCGCAATCGGCTCTACGCGGGCACCTTTGAATGGCGAGGCGAGCTTTATGCCGGGGTGCACGAACCCCTTGTGTCCACCGACATCTGGGACGCGGTCCAGCAGACGCTTGACGAGCGGAGCAGCGCCAACATCTGCGCCAAGCCGCGTTTCTTCCCGTTTACCGGCCTCATCAAGTGCGGGCATTGCGGCTGCGCGCTCGTCGCCCAGATTCAAAAGGGCAAATATATCTACTATCGTTGCTCCGGTTTTCGCGGCCGGTGTCCCGAGCGTTTCGTCCGGCAGGAGGCGCTCGAGGAGCATTTCCTGGGTCTGCTCAGAAAACTTCGATGCGGGAGGGATCAGTTCCAGGATATCCGCAATGCAGTAGAGCCGGGTTGTCTGGAAAATAACGAGGCTGGAACCAATGTGGCCTCCTTGCACCATCCGAGCGCAATGGCCGGCATGCCAGGGGCCTTGCTTGATGCCGGTCTGGCTATGTTGGATATGGGGCGGAGCTTGCACCTGCGGCTGCCCGGCCTTCCCGATGAAATGAAGCGGCAGATGCTGGGCCTGGTTTTTCAGCGGTGTTCGTGGGCGAATGGTGAACTGACGGGCGCCTTCAATCCGCCTTTCCATATCTTCGCGGGGCATCTGGCGGCGCGGGAGGACGCTGCCTCCATCGGGCCGTTGCTTTCGGAATTGTTCGTCCGGGCAACGCCGGACGTTCGCCTCCTCATCGCTCGATACAATGCAATAGAACGGGTGCGGACGGCGGAGGAGGATGGCAATTTGACTGAATCCGCATCGTATCAAGCTTGCCGTCGTCTTCCCGAAACCCAGCGTTTGGCGGCGTGATGTCTGCAGCCACTGGCAAATTTGGTGACATAGGTCAGCGGTTCAATTGCTTGTCGCCGTGATCGCTATGCGGCGTAGCGGCCATTGCCCAACCGTCGTGCCATACCGATTCCGGCGAGCGCCTCCAGCACTGGCCGCACTGATACAGCGCGCTTGCCCCGGAAAGATCGGGCGACGTCCTGCGGTGTGAGTGGTGCGGCGGCGCGAGCCAATACAGACTGGACGGCGCTGACCTGCTCGGGCAGCGAACTGGGCCAAGGGATAACATTGTCGGGCAGGGCAACCAGCGCCTCGCCCAGATCGAGCCTCTCCGCGATCGGTGCGTGATAATCGGGCGCCTGAAATGACGGTCGCAACCAGCGGATGAGACCTCGTGTCTCTTCCGCTGCGCGCGCCGCGTTGAGCGCAACCAGACGGAGCAGGATTTCTTCGTCTACCAGATCGACGGGCCAACCATAGGCCTCAGCGACCAGCGCGTCGATCGTGTCGTGCCGCTCGCGCAGGAGGGTGACGAGCCCGCGATCGTGCAGATCACGCTCGGGTGCAGTAAGCGTACGGCCGGACCGCAGCGTTTCGAGTACATTGTAGAGCTTGGTGAGCGTCAGGTCGTCTTGCTCAGCGAGCACGCGCTTGCGCAGGGTGTCGAGTGCTTCGGCTTCGATACGGAGACGATGCTTGAGAGGTTCAGATACGTCGGCAGGGAAGGGGAAAGGGTCGAAACAACGGGATTTGCTGTAGCGGGGATCATCACCCATTCCCATCCGGCCGCCCGATGCAGTCGCCCAAGGTACGTGGAAACGGCTCGACAACACGCCAAGGTTGAAGGCATCGTCCGAAGCAATACAGATCAGCATATTGTCCGGCACGATTGACATCGGCAGAAACTGAAAAACGCGGTGCTTCGCCGTCTCGACCGTAGCGATATAACGGGTAAGCCCCTTCAGGGCCTTGCGAAGTTCGGTGCGAGGTTTGCCGAACAGCCACCAAGTTCGGGCATATTGCTGAGCATCTACAGTCTTGCTCTTGGCAGCTTGGCCCTCACGTTGCGGGCGAACGGCATTGGTAAGGTGCTGATAGATAGCGGGATGGCGCTCCCGCACTTGCGCTTCGGATAGGCCGAACAGATCGATGATGAACACGCCGCGTGGCCGCGCCGCGAGATCGCGGCCGTTGCGATAGGCGAATACGACTTCTTCCTCGTCCGATGTTCCGCTGCGGATCGAGAGCTGCTGGCTGCTGGCTGCTGGCTGCTGGCTGCTGGCTGCTGGCTGCTGGCTGCTGGCTGCTGGCTGCTGGCTGCTGGCTGCTGGCTGCTGGCTGCTGGCTGCTGGCTGCTGGCTGCTGGCTGCTGGCTGCTGGCTGCTGGCTGCTGGCTGCTGGCTGCTGGCTATTATATAGCGCAGAAACTGCAATATAATCAAGTATTTTCAGTGAATTAGGTGAGATTTTTTCAACCTCTGCGGCGGTCAGGATGAAGCCATCGCCATGCAGCTTTACTCCCGGCGAACATAGGCCGTGGTTTGCCTTGAGCGCCACCGCCGCCGTCACATCCGCCCCGATCCGCAGGTCGCTGCCGATCTGGCCAGCACGCTCGGTAAAAGTGATGTGATCGGGCGCGCCGCGCTCATCGACGACCGTCCAGTGCTGGCCGGCCAGCTTGCCCGACGCAGCGACCGTCATCGCGATGCGGACGGCGGCGCCGTCCTTCTCGTCCACCCAGGGGTGATTGGGGATTGCAAAGATCAGGCTCAGCCGGTCCTTGGCGTCCAGATGCTTTGTAATGACGCGGCGGCTGAACACCTGCGTGATTGAATTGGTAGTGACGAAGCCGAAGCGCCGCGTTGCGCCGCTGCGGACCGCAGAGGCAGCGCGGTCCCACCAATGCATCACGAAATCCGCGCTCTCCGGGACGTCGGTCGTGGCGAACAGAGCTTCGAAATAGCCGTCGCCCAACCGCTCGCGCACATCCTTGCCGCCGATGAAAGGCGGATTGCCGATGATGAAGTCTGCACGCGGCCAGACCGCAGCGCGTACGCCTTCGTAGCGATAGACCGGAACGCGTGCCGTCTCGTCAGGTATCGGGCGGCCGGTGACGGGATGGGGGCGCATCGCCTCACCGTCCCAGCGGGTGACAGGCTGGCCGTCCGCATCAACCTCTGGCACGCGCGCATCCCAGGCGACCAACGCATCCCGATTCTGGATGGTACGTACATCGCGCAAGATGGGCTCGGGTGGAGCGCGATCCGCGCCGTTTACCCGGAAATGCCATTGCAGATAGCCGATCCACAGCACCAGTTGTGCGATTGCTGTTGATTTCCACTGAGAGTTGACCCGGGAGGGGCATAAGTTTCCACTGAGAAGTGACCCATGTTTTGACTTCCCTCTGGCTGATTGGTCGGAGGATTCAGGAGTGATCGACATGGCGTTATTGAGTGTAATCCGGCGCTGGCATTTCCGGCAGCAGGTTCCGATCCGGGAGATCGAGCGGCGCACTGGTTTGTCGCGCAACACGATCCGCAAGTACCTGCGGGCGGACACGGTAGAGCCGCAGTTCAAGGTTCCCGAGCGGCCGAGCAAGCTGGACCCGTATGCGGAGAAGCTGTCAGGCTGGCTGCGGATCGAGGCTGGCAAGTCGCGCAAGCAGCGGCGCACGGCGAAGCAGATGCACGCCGATCTCGTGGTCCTGGGCTATAACGGCTCATACGGGCGCGTTGCGGCCTTCGTGCGGACCTGGAAGGCCGATCGTCAGCGCGAGCAGCAGACCAGTGGTCGCGGCACGTTCGTGCCGCTGGTCTTTGCGCCGGGCGAGGCGTTCCAGTTCGACTGGAGCGAGGACTGGGCCTTGCTGGGCGGCAAGCAGACCAAGCTGCAGGTGGCGCACACCAAGCTGTCACACAGCCGCGCCTTCACCGTCCGAGCTTATCTGCTCCAGACTCACGAGATGCTGTTCGACGCTCTGACCCAGGCCTTCCGGGTGCTGGGCGGCGTGCCGCAGCGCGGGATTTTCGACAACATGAAGACCGCGGTTGATCGGATCGGCACGGGCAAGGCTCGGCAGGTCAACGCGCGCTTTGCCGCGATGGCCAGTCATTACCTGTTCGAGCCCGAGTTCTGTAACCCGGCTTCCGGTTGGGAGAAGGGACAGGTCGAGAAGAACGTGCAGGATGCACGGCGCCGGCTGTGGCAACCCATGCCCAGCTTCCCCGACATCGATGCGCTCAACGTCTGGCTCGAGGAGCAGTGCATCGCGCAATGGGGTCAGATCCAGCATGGCGTCCTGCCCGGCACCATCGCCGATGTGCATGCCGAAGAGGTCGCCAGTCTGATGCCGCTGGGCCGGCCCTTCGATGGCTTCGTCGAGCACACCAAGCGGGTATCGCCGACCTGCCTGGTCTCCTTCGAGCGCAATCGCTACAGCGTGCCAGCCTCTTTCGCCAACCGGCCGGTGAGCCTGCGGGTCTACCCTGACCGGCTCGTCATCGCCGCCGAGGGCCAGGTCCTGTGCGAGCATGGCCGGATCATCGAGCGGTCCCATGACCAGCCAGGGCGGACCATCTATGACTGGCGGCATTACCTGGCGGTGATCCAGCGCAAGCCTGGCGCCCTGCGCAACGGCGCGCCCTTTGCCGAGATGCCCGAGGCCTTCCGGCAGTTGCAGGGCTTCCTGCTCAAGCGCCCCGGCGGTGACCGGGAGATGGTGGAGATCCTCGCGCTGGTCCTGCAACATGATGAGCAGGCGGTGCTCTGTTCCGTCGAACTGGCGCTGGAAGCTGGCGTGCCGACCAAGACCCATATCCTCAACATCCTCCACCGGCTGCTCGACGGCAAGCCAACCAGCATCGCCGCCATCGATACCCCACAGGCGTTGAGCCTGCGCCGGGAGCCGAAGGCCAATGTCGCGCGCTATGATACGCTGCGCGGGAAGGATCTGCGTCATGCGTCATGATCCCGCCAGCGCCGCCGTCATGGTCATGCTGCGCTCCCTCAAGATGTACGGCATGGCCCAGGCCGTCGCTGACCTCATCGAGCAGGGGGCACCCGCCTTCGATGCGGCCATCCCCATCCTCTCCCAGTTGCTCAAGGCCGAGATGGCCGAGCGCGAGGTTCGGTCCATCGCCTACCAGATCAAGGCGGCCCGGTTCCCGGCCTACAAGGACCTGGCCGGCTTCGACTTCGCTTCCAGCGAGGTCAACGAAGCCATGGTCCGCCAGTTGCATCGCGGCGAGTTTATCGATGGCGCCCATAACGTCGTCCTGATCGGTGGCCCCGGCACCGGCAAGACGCACGTCGCCACCGCACTTGGCGTCCAGGCGGTCGAGCATCACCGCAAGAAGGTCCGCTTCTTCGCCACCGTCGACCTGGTCAACGCGCTGGAACAGGAAAAGGCCATGAACAAGGCAGGCCAACTGTCCGAACGGCTCCTGCGCCTCGACCTCGTCATCCTCGACGAGCTCGGATACTTGCCGTTCAGCCCGTCAGGCGGCGCGCTGCTGTTCCACCTGCTGAGCAAGCTTTACGAGCGCACCAGCGTCGTCATCACCACCAACCTCAGCTTCAGCGAATGGGCTGGCGTGTTCGGTGATGCCAAGATGACAACGGCTCTGCTGGACCGGCTCACCCACCACTGTCACATCCTCGAGACCGGCAATGACAGCTTTCGGTTCAGGGCCAGCGCCGCGGACCCCAAATCACGAAAGGAAAAATAACCCGCTTGACCCACCACCCGCATAGCGGGACATACCTTCCAACCGGGTCACTTCTCGATGAAAATCCCGGGTCAACTCTCAGTGGAAATCAACAGCATTGCGACCCGCCGTTGTCGCGCCGCCCAACCGACAGCTTCAACATACCCAGCGCGGACTGGAACGGCGTATTCTGGTCGACACCTGTCGGGATAGCGGACTGTCAGCACCTGGGAACAAAAAATCTGTGACTGAGCGACCGGCATGGGTCGGGAAAGGCGGAAAGCCGTGTCCTCAAAGCTCCATCTGTGCATCGCAAAATTGTTCACATCCCATTTGGCCACACCAGTTTGGATATGAACAAAAAAGAATGCAAATTCAGTAGCTTGCGGGAAATGGGGCTTTGTATCTTTGGTGCTTTCATACGCTAAGGCATTGAAATCACACGCAAAAAACCACCCTGAAAGAGTGTGGCTCCCATTTCAGGATACGTCTAAAACAATTTTGCTATTCGTATCGGAGCAAGCCAAACAATCCATATCACGATACCGTGCTTTAGCGAGAAGCCCTTCATTTCAGCATCACGATTCATCCCGCGAATTTGCTGCAGATGCGCCCCTCGCTTCCCCACGAGAACCAACATATGGCATACGAAAGCGCGATCGTGATCGCGCAGAGCGCGTTAGGCTGGCGGGAGGTCCGAAGCTGTCATTGAGAGAGCGCGCTGTAGCCTTCGCACGAGACCGAGGCGAAGTGAGGACGAAGGATCTCATAGATATCGGTATCCCCCGCTGCTATCTTTCTCGCATGTGCGACGAAAGACTGCTCGTGAAGGTCGGCCATGGCCGCTATCGCGCTGCAAGCCATAAGCCATATAGGATGACTGTCTCGTAAGGATGCGGTACTTCATAATTCTCTGACACATCCGCCCTTGAGCCGCGGACCACTCCTCGCTCGTCGACCATATCAACATTTTCACAGAGCAGGCGGCGAGCCCTGATAGGCTTGGCGCCTTGGCCTTTCGACAAGACTGGCAGTTCAGAAACCCGAAGGGCCTGTGGCACATCCAGTCTTTACGTTTCGTCCAGCACTGTGATGCATCACCCTGATTCGCGGCGCAAGGGTAGGGCACTGAAGTGCCGCTTACGGCAAAATGAGCGTATTTGGACAGAACTGGCAGCACGCCAACAGCTTCAAAGCCAGAGGGGCGGTATCCGCTTCGTGTGTTCCCGACGTGAAGCACGATCGTTGGATCTCAGTGGACGGCGCCCCACGAGACTGCTCGACAACGGTTATCTCGCTCAAGTGGATTCGGTCGTGTGGTTCCCGTTGCAGGACACCTAGTTCAAGGATGGTGAACGACGGTCCTTCAAGGGTGTTTTTCGCATCCGCCGCAGGGTCGTTCCACGGCATCGCAAGTACGCATTCTTGCCAAAACGCGACCGCATCGTTTGTCCGACGCCATGAGCGCACGGAACTCCGGGTTCACGGCACGGCCTCTCCACCCGGCGGCACCGGCCGTTCCCGTTCGAACCCGTGCATACCGAGCCACCATTGAAGAGCGATGATCGCTCCCTTGGCGGGCTGGAGAAGGCCGATCATCAATATCATCGCCAGCGGCATGATGATCGCGACAAGAGCAGCCGTGGACAGATCAAAATCCCGGACCAGCGTGATGATGATCGGGGCCATCAAGTGACCGGTGAGCAGGATCGACACATAGGCCGGAAAATCATCAGCACGCTGGTGCGTCCAGTTCTGGCCGCAGGCCGGGCAGTGCGGAACAGGCTTGAGGAAGCGCGCGAACAGCTTGGCCTGCTGGCATCTTGGGCAGCGATTGCGCGCGCCGCGCAGCACCGCTGCCCAACCCGATGAAGGCAGAACGATTTCGCCGCCAATCGTGCCGGCTTCGCGCGGGGGCATGGGATCAGGCATGGATGCGGGACGATCGAATGGATACACGGTGAAGTCAGGCATCGAACATCCCGGGAAGCGAAGCTGCGCCGCCTTTCTCGATTTTTGTTGCTGCGAAGGCAAGGAGTGCTGCGGCGCCCGCGGCGATCCAGACCGTGCCGAGCGCTACCATCTGGTAAATTCCTGCGCCCAGCACAAAGCCCAGCCACAGGAGGAGGTAATGGCCCCAGCCATGGCCATTGCCCTCGTCCATGCCGGCAATTTTCTCGCCCAGCTTCACCAGCGGCGCGGTAAATGACATCAGCCCGCTGCCTGCCTCATCGTCACGCTCGAAAACCGAGTTCGCGGCTCCCATGGCCAATGCCATCGCGACGATCGGACCATGCGCCACGCCGAAAGCGCTCAGGCTCGCGGCTATAAGCAACAGCATGCAGACCAGCACGAGAACCGCTGCGCGAGGATGGTGCCGGGCACGATGCAGCACGATCGAACCAGCCATCACACCGAGCACGAAGGTTCCGATCAAGCCCGCCGCGACCGCCGCCCGCGCCGACCCCTCGGCCAACCCGATCCCCAGGAGGGTGGTGTTGGCGCTCACCGAAAAGAGAAAAAATCCGCCCAGATGAATGAAGCCCACGGCATCGACAAACCCCGCCAGCGCCGACAAGCAGATGGCCAGGATCCCGAGGTGCTTGTCACTCCGAGTCATTGCCGGATTGTACCATAGGGGCAGGGCATGCCGAACGGCCACGATTGGATTGCGCGGGTCACGCTCTTGCGCATCCAGCCCCAACGCCGGTGTGCGCTGAGATGCTCACTGCGCCGGGCCATCGGGAGGGGTTTTCTCTTTAGTGTGGCGGTATTCGAAGGCGAGCAGAAGCCCTTTCGCAAGCCGAAGCGCGCCGATGACGAGGACGATCGTCAACGGCACCCACAAAATGATGTGCACCCAGAATGGGGGGTGCGCACTGAGTTCAGTGGTGATCGCCAGCGTGACGACGATGCCCCCGACGATCATGACCAACAAGGCCGCGGGGCCGTCACCGACATTGAACCTGGCGTAATCGAGGCCGCAAGCCGAACAGCCCGGCGCGAAGCGCACCCAGCCAGCGAATAAACCCCTCGCCCCGCAGCGAGGACACAATCCGCGCGAAGCGGACAGAAGCGGTGTGGGCTCGACCATCTACGGACCTGCGTCCCGGGTTGAAGGTTGCATCACAACAGATATATAAAACATCAATATCATATCTTGGCATGTTATCATTGCTAAAGCAAACCTGATATCCTATCGTTGAAGGCTTGGCGGGAGGCTTGCGTATGATCGGAGCTGCCCAGTTGCGAGGGGCCCGCGCCCTGCTCGGGATCGACCAGCGCGAGCTGGCCGGGTTGTCCGGATTGTCGATGCCCACGATCCAGCGGATGGAGTCCAGCAAGGACATCATCCGCGGCAATGTGGAATCGCTGATGAAGCTGATCGCGGCGTTCGACAGGGCCGACATCGAATTTATCGCGGAGGGAGCAGTCAGCCAGGGCGGAGGTCGTGGCGTTCGGTTCAAGGCACTCGCCGGGACCGGTGGCTCCGGGCCATCCGTCCCGATTGGATCACGGTTGGCATAGGGGCGTGGGAATGGCGCCGATCATCCTGCTGCTGTGGCACGTTGCGGTTCTGCTCTGCACTGTCGGCTTGGGCGTGGTGATCAGGCGATCTGCACTGGCGCGGCGGGCTGTATATGGTGTCAGCATTGCCACCTGCGGTTTGGCCGTAGCAGTCGCGCTGGTCCACCTCCTGGCGAGCCCTGCGATCGACTCGATAGCGGTCCTGCCATTGGGCCTGCCGTGGATCGGCGCAAATTTCCGCCTCGACGCGCTCAGTGCATTCTTCGTTCTCGTGATCAACCTCGGCGGCGCGGCCGCCAGCCTTTACGGCCTTGGCTATGGCCGCCACGAAAGCGAGCCCCGGCGTGTGCTGCCCTTTTTTCCGGCGTTCCTCGCCGGCATGAACCTGGTGCTGCTCGCCGATGACGCCTTCACCTTTCTGTTGTCCTGGGAATTCATGTCGCTCGCGTCCTGGGCACTGGTCATGACCCACCATCGCGACGACGACAATCGCAGGGCAGGCTATGTCTATCTCGTCATGGCGAGCGCCGGGACGTTCGCGCTCCTGCTTGCCTTCGGTCTCCTGGCAGGCCCCGAGGGCGGATATGCCTTCGCGACGATGCGCGCGCGCGGACCATCTGGCGACCTTACGGGGCTGGTGCTCACCCTTGCCCTGCTCGGGACCGGTTCCAAGGCCGGACTCGTGCCGCTGCATGTCTGGCTGCCGCTCGCCCATCCGGCGGCGCCCAGCCATGTCTCGGCCTTGATGAGCGGCGTCATGACCAAGGTCGCGGTCTACGGCTTCATCCGGATCGTGTTCGATCTGCTCGGGCCGCCGGCCTGGTGGTGGGGTGTTCCGGTGCTCATCGCTGGCGCCGGCACGGCGGCGCTCGGCGTTCTCTACGCGCTCATGCAGAACGACATCAAACGCGTCCTGGCCTACAGCACGATCGAGAATATCGGCTTGATATTCGTCGGGCTCGGACTCGCGCTTGCGTTCGAGGGCAATGGCATGAAGGCGGCGGCCGCGCTCGCGATGACTGCCGCTCTCTTCCATGTCCTCAACCACGCACTGTTCAAGAGCCTGCTCTTCTTCGGCGCCGGTGCGGTCCTTACGGCGACCGGCGAGCGGAGAATGGAGATGCTCGGCGGTTTGTTGAACCGGATGCCGGCGACGGGCCTGCTCTTCCTTGTCGGCGCCGCCGCGATCTCGGCGCTGCCACCGCTCAACGGCTTCGCGTCGGAATGGCTGATGCTGCAAGCCATCCTGCTTAGTCCCGACCTTCCGCAATGGGCGCTGAAGTTGTTGGTCCCGGTGGTCGGCGCCCTGCTTGCGTTGGCCGCGGCGCTGGCCGCGGCCTGTTTCGTCCGCGCGTTCGGTATCACCTTCCTCGGCCGGCCGCGTAGCGAGGCGGCAACAAAGGCGCACGAGGTCGACCGCTTGTCGATCACAGCGATGGCGATCCTGGCTCTGCTATGCCTGTTCACCGGGGTTTTCCCGGCACTCATCATCGATGCGCTCGCGCCTGTCGTGGATGGGCTTACGGACACGCGGATGCCGGTCCAGACCCATATTGCCTGGCTTTCGATCGTGCCGATCGCCGAGAGCCGCAGTTCCTATAACGGCCTGCTGGTTTTCCTGTTCATCACCGTCTCAGCGTCGCTGGCAGCCTTTGTGATCCATCGCGTCGCTTCGAACAGGGTGCGCAGGGCTCCGGCATGGGATTGCGGATTCCCCAACAGCAGCCCGGCGACCCAATATACGGCCAACAGCTTCGCCCAGCCCGTGCGGCGCGTGTTCGGCGGTTTCGCCTTCCGCGCGACCGAGCGTGTCGACATGCCGGCGCCGGGAGATGGTCGCCCCGCGCGCATGACCGTCACGCTGCACGATCTGGCCTGGGAGCTGGTCTATGATCCCGTCGTGGGCCTGGTCAACGTTCTCGCCGAACGATTGAACCATCTGCAGTTCCTCACCATCCGCCGCTATCTCAGTCTCGTCTTCGGCGCCCTTGTCCTCCTCCTGCTGATCATCGCATCATGGCCATGATCGACATGTCGCTGATCGACGGTTTGTCGATCCAGATCTCGCAGATGGTGCTGGTGCTGGTGTTGGCGCCGCTCCTGACCGGGTTGGTGCGCAAAGTGAAGGCGCGGCTGCTGCGCCGGCAGGGACCGCCGTTGCTGCAGCCCTATCGCGACCTGATCCGGCTGGTCCGCAAGGAAGCCGTCATCGCCGAGAGCGCGTCCTGGCTGTTCCGGATCGTGCCCTATATCGTCTTCGCCGCGACCTGGGTGGCGGCGGCCCTGGTACCGACCTTCGCGACCGGGCTGCTGTTCAGCTGGTCGGCGGACCTTATCGTCATCATCGCGCTGCTTGGAAGTGCGCGCTTCTTTCTCGCGCTCGCCGGCATGGATGTCGGCACCAGCTTCGGCGGGATCGGATCGAGCCGCGAGGCTATGATCGCGACGCTGGCCGAGCCGGCACTGATCATGATCGTGTTCACGATCGCTCTGGTCGCCGGCTCGACCCAGCTTTCAACCGTGGCCAATGTGATGCTGGCGGGTGTGGGTCTGCGCGTTTCGCTCGGCATGGCGCTGATCGCGCTCATCATTGTCGCGATCGCCGAAAACGGCCGCATTCCCGTCGACAATCCGGCGACGCATCTCGAGCTCACCATGGTGCATGAAGCGATGGTGTTGGAATATTCCGGACGGCACCTCGCGCTGATCGAGTTGGCCTCCTCGATCAAGCTTCTGCTCTACGCATCGCTCATCGCCTGCATCTTCGTGCCATGGGGGCTCGCCCCGGCTGGCGCGCCGCTCCGTGTCCATCTGATCGGCGTTGTCGTCTATGCGGCCAAGCTGGGTGTGGCCGCCATTATGCTCGCGCTATTCGAGACCATGATCGCCAAGATGCGGGTGTTCCGGGTTCCGGATCTTCTCGGAGCCGCGCTGATGCTGGGGTTCCTGGGCACGCTCCTGCGCTTCGTGTCGCGGAGCCTCTGATGGACAAGTTCGCCTTCGATATCGCCCATTTCCTTGCGGGCAGCCTGGTGCTGGTCAGCCTGCTGCTGCTCTATCAGGATCGCCTGTCGGCACTGCTCAACGTCTTCGCCTTCCAAGCCGTGGTGCTGGCCTTGTCGGTATCGTGGCAAGCTTATGTGCAGGGTGCGCCGCACCTCTATCTGACGGCGGCGATCGCGCTCATCGTCAAGGCGATCGTCATCCCGGTGGCGCTGCATCGTATGATCCGGCGGCTCGGTATCCACCGCGAGGTCGAAACAGCGCTCAATGTCGGCACGACCATGTTGGCGGGCCTCGCGCTCGTCGCCCTGTCGATCGTCGTCGTGCTGCGCGTCACCGCGGATGCCGGCACGCTCGCACGCGAGGATCTCGCCTTCGCGCTGTCGGTGGTGTTGCTCGGCCTGCTGATGATGGTGACCAGGCGCAACGCCGTCAGCCAGGTGGTCGGCTTCATGTCGCTCGAGAATGGGCTGATCCTCGCCGCCACCGGCGCCAAGGGCATGCCCTTCGTCGTCGAGATCAGCGTCGCCTTCTCCGTTCTCGTCGCGTTCATCGTCATCGGCATCTTCCTGTTCCGCATCCGCGAGTGCTTCGACACGGTCGATCTCCAGGCGCTCGATGATCTCCGGGAGAGGCGCGGATGAGCGAAGTGATTGACTGGATCGCGGCGAACAATGTCGCACTGATCCTCGCGATACCCTTCGCGACGTCGCTGTTGCTGCTGTGCCTGCCGGGGTACAGGCTGTCCGCCCGGCTCAACGCGGGTTCGGCTTTTCTGACGCTGCTCGCGGCGCTGTCCCTGTTCATCCACAAGCCGGCGCCTGGATCCTATCTGCTGGTCGATGACCTCAACATCGTCTTCATCGTGCTCAATACCTTGGTCGGTTTCACCACCAGCGTGTTCAGCGCGAGCTATATCGCCCATGAACTGGAGATCGGACGCCTGACGACGGTCCAGCTGCGCTTCTACCATGCCATGTATCAGATCCTGCTGTTCGCCATGAATCTGGCGCTTCTGGCGAACAATATCGGGCTGATGTGGGTCGCGATCGAGCTGGCGACGCTCACGACCGTGCTGATGGTCGGCATCTATCAAACTCATGAAGCGCTGGAGGCGGCCTGGAAATATTTCATTCTCGGCAGCGTCGGCATCGCGCTCGCGCTGTTCGGCACGATCCTGGTCTATATGGCGGCGCGCCCGGTGGTGGGCGAAGGCCCCGACGGCATGATTTGGACCGTGCTGATCGGCCATGCCGCCGCGCTCGATCCGGCATTGCTCAATCTCGCCTTCGTATTCCTGCTGCTCGGCTATGGCACCAAGGTGGGTCTGGCGCCGCTCCACGCCTGGCTTCCCGATGCCCATGCCGAAGGTCCGACCCCGATCTCGGCGGTGCTGTCGGGTCTGCTGCTCAATGTCGCGCTCCACGCCGTGCTGCGCTTCAAGCTGCTGCTCGCCGCGAATCCGGGCGCGATTGCGCCGGGTCCGCTGATGGCGACGATGGGACTGGTGTCGCTGATTTTTGCCGGCTTCATGCTGTACCGTCGGCGGGACATCAAACGGCTGTTCGCCTACTCCTCGATCGAACATATGGGCATCATCGCCTTCGCGTTCGGCATCGGCGGCCCGCTCGCGAATTTCGCCGGGCTGCTCCACATGACGATGCACAGCCTCACCAAGTCCGCGATCTTCTTCGCCGTCGGTCATATCGCGCAGGCCAAGGGCACGCAGAAGCTCGCAGATCTTCGCGGCCTTACCGTCTCCCACCCGTTGCTCGGCTGGGGGCTGGTCGCTGGCGTCGTCGCGATCGCCGGCATGCCACCGTTCGGCATCTTCATGAGCGCGTTTCTGGTGGTCAGTTCCACCTTTGCGCGCCAGCCCCTGCTCGCGATCCCGCTGGTGATCGGCCTGCTGTTCGCGTTCGGCGCGCTCATGCTGCGGCTTCAGGGCGTCGCGTTCGGCGAACCCAGCGGACATAGCGAGCCGGTCAAGGCGTCCTATCTTCCCTTGGCGACCCATCTCATGCTGGTGCTGATCGCGGGGATTTACCTGCCGCCGCCGCTGGTCGCCTGGTTCCAGCATGTCGCGAGGCTGCTCCATTGACCGGGGAACAACCATGCCGAGTTTGATCGAAACGCTTTCCGGCGCGGTTCCGCTGCATCCTCACAAGCTTTGGCCGCGGATACCGGTCGATGCCGACACATGGTCGATGCTGATCGAGCAGCTTGCCGAGGGACGCTGGACGCTGTCGGGGCTGTGGGGCGATGAAGGCACGGTCCATATGGCGGTGCTCGATGCGGAGCGTGGTCAGTTGGCGGTCGCAAGCCTTGCCTGCCAGGAGGGGCGGTTTCCCTCGGTCGCCCGGCATCATGCGCCCGCACATCGGCTCGAGCGCACGATCCGGGACCTGTTCGGGTTCGAGCCCGTGGGCGCGCCCGATGATCGTCCCTGGCTCGATCATGGCCGTTGGTCCGTCCACCATCCGCTCGGCGCGCGGTCCGCAGCGAGCGGCGAAGGGGAAGCCTATGCCTTCCTTACCGCCGAGGGCGAGGGTCTGCACCAGATCCCCGTTGGCCCCGTCCATGCCGGCATCATCGAACCCGGTCATTTCCGGTTCACCGCGAACGGCGAAGCCGTCGTGCGGCTCGAGGAACGGCTCGGCTACGCGCACAAGGGGGTGGAAGCGCAGATGGCGGGCGCGGCGCCGGACCGCGCGGCGCGGTTCGCGGCGCGACTGTCGGGCGACAGCACCGTGGCCTGTTCCATCGCATTCGCCCGTGCGGCCGAAACCGCGCTCGGGATCGAAATCCCTGGTCGGGCGCACTGGCTGCGGGCGCTGATGGCCGAGCTGGAACGGATCGCGAACCATCTGGGCGACATCGGTGCGGTCTGCAACGACGCGTCCTTCGCGTTGATGCATGCCCACACCGCAGTGCTGCGCGAACGCGTGCTGCGCCAGGCCGATCTATGCTTCGGCCATCGGCTGATGATGGACCGGGTCGTTCCCGGTGGTGTGACCGTCGACCTCGATTGCCCCGGTCAGGACGGCATAAGCGCGCTTGTGGCGATGATCCGCAAAGCCTTCCCGCCGCTGGTCGACCTGTACGACGAAACCGCATCGCTGCAGGATCGCACCGTCGGCACCGGCACGCTTTCCCATGTCCTCACGCGCCAATATGGCGCCGGCGGATATGTCGGCAGGGCGTCTGGACGTGTCTTCGATGCACGCTATGACCTTGCCTATGCGCCCTATGACCGGCTTCGGTTCGACGTACCGATCTTGGCTGAAGGCGACGTCAATGCGCGAGTCTGGGTGCGCATCCGCGAAGTGGAACAGAGCCTCGGCCTGATCGACCAGATCATTGAGGGCATGCCGCCCGGCGACATCGCGGTCGCGCTCCCCAAGGCGAAGCAAACATGTGAGGGCCTCGCACTGGTTGAGGGCTTTCGCGGCGATATCCTGTGCTGGCTCCGGCTCGGTCCGGACGGTACTGTCGAGCGCTGCCATCTGCGCGACCCGTCCTGGTTCCAGTGGCCGCTGCTCGAAGCCGTGATCGAGGGCAACATCGTCGCGGATTTCCCGCTCTGCAACAAATCGTTCAACTGCTCCTATTCGGGGCATGACTTATAGGCTCCGCCCATGCGCAAGCTCCTGTTCGAAAGCCTGATCCGACCGCCGCTCACCGAGCCGCGGCCCGACCCGGATCTGTCGATGATCGCGGATATTGCTGGTCGGTTGGGGGGCGTCGCCCGGCAGAAGCTCGGTCGCAGCCTCTCGATCCGCGAGATCGATGCCGGTTCCTGCAACGGTTGCGAGCTCGAAATCCATGCGCTGGGCAATGCATTCTACGACATCGAGCGCTTCGGCCTGCGCTTCGTCGCCTCGCCGCGTCACGCCGATGTGCTGCTGGTGACGGGGCCCGTGACGAAGAATATGCGTGAGGCGCTGGAGCGGACCTACAACGCGACCCCTGCGCCCAAATGGGTCGTTGCCGCCGGAGATTGCGCGGCCGATGGAGGCTGTTTCGCCGGCAGCTACGCCGTCCTGGGCGGCGTATCGGCGGTAGTACCCGTCGATCTGCACATCCCAGGCTGCCCGCCTTCGCCGGTCATGCTCTTGAAAGGCCTCATCGCGCTGATGGAGCAGTCGAACCGGAAGGTCCCGTCCAGGTGACGATGCGCGTGCCGACGCTATGGCTCTTTCACGCCGGTGTCGTTGCCGCACTCCAGCAGTTTGCGATGGGGATCCTTGCCGTTTTGGGCTTTGCCCTGTTGTCGCGATACGATCTGACAGGGCCGATGCTCGTCGATCGCGCAGACCATGTCGACGTCTCTCCGCTCTTGTCATGGGCCTGTCTTCTCCTGGCGATGAACGTGGCTCTGACAAGTCGGCGGGTCATGGCACGGACCGCCGCCCGCATTCGACAAATATCGCATGGTATGAACCCCGCTGCGCCGAATGCGGTGACCCGCGAACTGCTCGTTCGCGTCTGGTTGGCCGCGATCGCCATGGCCGTGCTCACGCTCGTGGCGCCGCCCCATATCGTAGTGGCTGCAGCCGACCTTCTTGGATGGCCGGTTATAGCGGCAGTCGGATGGCCTGCGCTGATGAGCATTGGAGTTGCCGGATTCGGTGCGGTCGGGTTTGCGGCTCGTCAGGCGCTTTAGGCATCGACTTCCCGATATCGTGTGATGTTCAGTACATCAAAATGTAGTTGTATTGATCTATAGTCCATGTGTGAAATATGATTATCGGCTGAATCGACCAAAAGCGATTCCGTGACCAACCCCCTGATTGATGGATAGGCGATGACAGGTGAAACCGGCGGACTGCCGAAAGACAAGGGCCAAGCAGGGCGCCTGTCGCTTCGGTTCGACTCTGATCCGGAAAAGAACGCACCGGTCCGGCAGGTGCGCGTGCGGGCGCTACCGAATAGAGAGGGCGACGACGCCCGCATGCTCCTACTGGAAGCGCGCGTTGGGACGAGCACGGTCCGGCTACATCTGACAGCCGGCGAAGCCGCCGAATTGATGTTCGAGATTGGTTTCGCCCTCGAAGAAGCGGCCAGAGCCGCGAATGGGCAACCGCTCAGACGGCCGGTCTGATCGGATTATCGCGCTCATTTCTCGAGGGCAGCACGGCCTCAGTTTCTGTCGCGTTGTGCGTAATATGGCACCGACTTCGCACGCTTCTCGGCTTCATTGATCTCGGCCCTGCGCCCGGTATCCTCGGCCTGTCGTGCCATCTCCTCCCACCGCTGCGCACTTCGCTCAAGCTGCTGCCTGCGCAAGGGTAGGGCTTCGATCGCGGCGGCCGCGCGTTCGGCGATGGCACGTTGATAGTAGATGTCAGCGGGGGGCAATTGGCAATCTCTCGTCGATGATTGTCCAGCCGCCAGCGCGGGAACTGGAGAAGAGGGCATCCGGCACCGCTGGAAACCTTCGAGGCAATATAGTGATCAAAGACGCGTATATACACATGGCTTATGCCTTGATAATAATCAGATATGATGTTTCATACATCATGTTTGATGTGATTTGTCGTTTGCCTCGCCATTTGAGCGCGAAAATGAGGCGATGGAAATTCGGAAAGGTACAAACTTGCAGGACGTCGTCATTCTTTCGGGGGCACGCACCGCCATAGGCGATTTCGGTGGAAGCCTGAAAACCGTCGCTCCGGCTGAGCTTGGCCGCATCGTCATTGCCGAGGCGATCAGGCGCGCAGCGCTCCAGCCTGATGATA
This sequence comes from Sphingobium sp. AntQ-1, assembly GCF_028538045.1. Taxonomy (NCBI): domain Bacteria; kingdom Pseudomonadati; phylum Pseudomonadota; class Alphaproteobacteria; order Sphingomonadales; family Sphingobiaceae; genus Sphingobium; species Sphingobium sp. AntQ-1. Next base: position 655,138 of record NZ_CP117158.1, on the reverse strand, counting down.
TCCAGCATGTCGTGCTTGGCCAGGTTATCCAGAGCGAACCTGCCGATATGTATGTCTCGCGCGTGGCGGCGATGGCGGCGGGTATCCCGGATCGCGTGCCGGCCCTGACACTCAATCGTCTGTGCGGATCCAGCGTCCAGGCCATTATTTCGGCCGCGCAGATGATCGCCCTCTCGGAGTGCGAGATCGCGGTCGCGGGCGGCGTCGAGAGCATGAGCCAGTCGCCCCATGTCGTCAAAGGCCTGCGCTGGGGACGGCGTATGGGCGATGAGGCGATGGTCGATGCGATGGCCGCGGCACTGACCGATCCTTTCGGCGCCGGGCATATGGGGGTCACGGCGGAGAACATCGCCGAGCGGCATGATATCACGCGGGAGATGCAGGACGCGCTCGCGGTCGAGAGCCATCGGCGTGCGGCGCAGGCGCAAAGCGAGGGGCGGTTCGACAGCCAGATCGTGCCCGTGCAGATCAAATCGCGCGGGACCGTCAAGTCGTTCGACCGCGATGAGCATTTGCGCTCCGACGTGGATGCGGCTGGTCTGGCCGCGTTGGCGCCCGTCTTCCGCAAGGAGAAGGGCACCGTAACGGCAGGTAACGCCAGCGGATTGAACGACGGTGGCGCGGCGCTCGTCCTGGCATCCGGAGACGAAGCCAGGCGTCGCGGCCTTGTGCCGATGGCGCGTATCGTCGGCTGGGGTCATGCCGGTGTCGCGCCTGATGTCATGGGGCTCGGGCCGGTGGAGGCGGTGCCGATCGCGTTGCGGCGGGCAGGGCTCACGCTTGACGACATCGATGTGATCGAAGCCAACGAGGCCTTTGCGGCCCAGGCCTGCGCGGTGGCCAAGCTCCTCGACTTCCCGCCTGACAAGGTCAATCCCAACGGCAGCGGAATCGGCCTCGGCCATCCGATCGGCGCGACGGGCGCGATCATCACGATCAAGGCGATGTACGAGTTGCAGCGCATGGCAGGCCGCTATGCGCTGATCACGATGTGCATCGGTGGCGGGCAGGGGATAGCGCTGATCATCGAGCGTGTTTCGAGTTGAGCTATCCGGCCGTGACAATGAGAAATGCTGCTCCGATTGCATCCCTGACCGTGGTTGCACGCCAGTGGTCGTTCTTACGAAGGCCGATGCTATCTCATTTGCACAACCGTCGCGTGTTGGCGAGCCGGCTGGCGGAGAAAGGGCGTGCCTGACCGTTCCGATCAGGATTTCGACCTCGATCGGACGGACGTCTACAACGACGACGTCGTGCGCGTCCTCGACGCCATCGCGGACTTCGACTGCGGTGGGGGTGGACATGAGGACGATCTCTATGCGGCGTTCGATGACGAAGGCTATGAACAACCCCCCTCCGAAATAAACATCGCTTTGGCAGCGCCGATCGGATCGAATGGGCCGCTGATCTTTGACCTGGGAGATATGCGCACCCTGTTGTTCAACTGGACCATCGTCCAGAGCGGGATGCGGATCAGCGATCCCTCAAGGCTGATCTTCGACTATACCCAAATGATGATGGGATTTCTCCTCTTCAACGAGGCGCCCACCGAGATCGAGATGATCGGGCTCGGCGGTGGTTCCCTGGCGAAATATTGCTATTCTCGACTGCCGGAGAGCCGGATTACCGCCATCGAAATCGATCCCGATGTCATCGGGCTGAGGGCTAGCTTCGAGATTCCCGATGACGATGATCGGTTCAGGGTAGTGTGTGCCGATGGGGCAGATCATGTCCGCAGCGATCCATCACGGCCTGACGTCATCCTTGTCGATGGCTTCGACGGGGACGGACAGCCGCCCCAACTCTGCTCGGCACGCTTCTATGACGACTGCTACAATCGACTGAAGCCTGGCGGGCTGCTCGTGGTCAATCTCTGCGAGGATCAGGAGGCCCGTTATCACTGGCCCATTGCTCTTGTCCGTCGAAGCTTCGGGAAAAATGTCCTCGCGGTGCCGACCGAATGCCGCGCGAACAGAGCGGTCTTTGCCCGCAAGGCCGCACAATTTCCGGCGGCGCCAGACAGGCTTCGAACAACCGCCCGCCGACTGGCACAGCTTCATTCCGTTCCGTTTGAAGCGCTGGCAAAGCGCATCTGCCAAGTGATGGGTTCATCCCGACCCGGTGGCGGAAAGGGGTAGAAGGAGCCGGAATTTTCGGGGGCAATGCTATTCAGGGTGTGTAGAAACATTCTGGCTTTCCGCTGCACATCGCGTGTCGCGCGCGCAAAGCGAGCGATCGGATGCTGCGTCATGAGCGGCGGCTATCGCAGAGCGCGCGCCGGAAACCTGCCAGTCCGAAAACCTGAATCGGCCAATGCGCGAAGCAGCTGCAGCCACCGTTCAAGCCGCGAGCGGGCCGGCGGGACACATCGAACAGCTCGTGCCGCATATCTCCCGCCGTCGCGGCTGGCCTCAGGCATGGCCACAACGGCAAGCACCTAACGTAGCTTGCTCCCCCGTTCGCAGGGATCGCTCCATTCCCAAACCAAAGCCGGCAAAATTCTGTGATAGACACCTGCTATCCCATACATCGTTTCCATGCTATAACTCTGTATATTGATATACTAAACATCATGCAAGAGGTACGGAAGGCGGCGGCTCAGAAAGACACCGGCATTCATCGTTGCCGCCGAGCCCTGCCTCGGTCTTCGGCAAGCGACATTTTGAAACTCCGCACAAGCGTAAGCGCATCGCGGACGGCACCATGCCGATAGCCGCAAGGGTGTCAGTTTGGCGCAAACAAGGACAACCAATGACCGATCCCGTCGTTATCGCCAGCTATGCTCGTACCCCCATGGGCCCGTTTCAGGGTGCTCTATCCGGGGCGACATCGACGCAGCTCGGAGTCGTCGCCGTGAAAGCAGCGCTCGAGCGCCGTGGTGATCGCAAGCGCGGCGCAAACCTGTGCACCGGCGGCGGCGAGGCCACGACGATTGCCCTGCAGCTTCTATGACCGAGCCGCAGCGCGCGATGATGGATGAGTTGGTATGGGCGCATCGCGACGCTGAGGCGCTTGCGGGCGACTTTGGGCTCGATCCTGACAGCATCAGCATGCTGCAGAGACTGGGGTTTTGGCCCCGCCCCGTTACTTCTCTACCGACCAGGCCCGGGAGCCCCTATGTCTGTCAGACCGGCGATGTTCGATCCTTGCATTTCGACTGGTCGAGCATTCAGAGCGGCATGAGCCTGAACGATCCGCTCGAGCTGCAGTTCGATTACACGCGAATGATGATGGGCTTCCTCATCTTCAACCCCGCGCCTCGGTCGATCGAAATGATCGGTCTCGGCGGCGGCTCACTGGCCAAATATTGCTACCACAAAATACCGAGCGCCCACATCGCCGTCGCCGAGATCGATGCCGATGTTATCGCCCTTCGGGATGCGTTTCTCATACCTCCTGATGGACCGCGCTTTCGTGTCGATTGTGCTGACGGCGCCGACTTCGTGGCGCGGGCGGCGGGAAGCCCAGAGGTTATTCTCATCGATGGGTTCGACAGAGACGGCCAGCCGCCCCAATTATGCTCGCAGGACTTTTACCGCGCCTGCTACGACCGGATGGCGCCCGCGGGCATATTGATCGCCAACCTTTGGGGCGACCATGAGGTCTATTCCGATCGCATCCGTCGAGTTTTCTTCGGTAACGCCATCGTGGTGGAGACCGAAGGCGGCGGCAACCGCGCCGCGATTGCTCGCAAGGATGGCAGCCTCGATCTGTCGCCGAACCAGTTGGAAACGGCCCTGGCGGCTCTTGCACCGCATCACGATGGGTTCTTGTCTGCGGTCGGCCGTAGGATTGCGACCCAAGTCGACCTTGATCGACAAGCCTGTCGCAAAGCGCGGGCGCGGCCCCTCCCCGGTGTGTCGTCCTGCCACTATGTGAGCCGCCGATGATCGAGCCGCCCGAAACCCCGTTCCTCCTTATCGTTTTTGATGCCGCTCAAGCTACCTTCTCGCTGGAAGGCCCGGTCACCGATGACCGCGCATGGCGGGCCGCAATTGCCGCCGCAGGCGTCGAGCGCGCGAGCCTTGGATATCAGGCGTGCCTCAATGGCGGCGCACGGATGTGGCGCAGAACCGCTGCGCAGGAGTTTCGCGAACGAACCGGGTTCCGCCGCGTCGCGAGGGGATCGATCGTCCACATATAATGTCAGCGTCTCGATGCGGAGGCGCCGCCGCACCGAGCGACGGCGCAGGCTTTGAAGATTTATGGAGCATTGAAAGTTGGTCGATAATGCAATGATTGTTCGGTACGATGCCGCAATCGCGAGGGGCGAGCTGAGCCCTGATGCGGCCCAGCGGCGTGTTGCCGAGAGACTCGGTGAACTCGTATCGGCATTCGACCATGAAGCAGGTCGGCCGTCGCTCTTGTCGCGGTTCGTCAAGCGCAAGCCGGTGGTGGTTCGCGGCGTGTATCTGTGGGGCGGGGTCGGACGCGGCAAGTCCATGATGATGGACATGGTTTACGACGTCATCCCGATCCGGGAAAAGCGTCGCGTCCATTTTCACGCGTTCATGCAGGACGTCCACGATCGCCTGCGCGTTGAACGCTCGCGTGAGGTGGCTGATCCCATAATCCCGGTGGCAGACGCAATCGCGCAAGAGGCCAGGCTACTCGCGTTCGACGAGATGATCGTCACCAACTCCGCCGATGCAATGATCTTGTCACGGTTGTTCATGCGTTTGATGTCCCGCGACGTCACTGTCGTCGCGACGTCCAATCGCGCGCCGGACGACCTCTACAAAAATGGCCTCAACCGTGAGCACTTTCTCCCCTTCATCGCAATGCTCAAGGACCGGCTCGACGTCCTGACGCTGGACGGTCCGACCGACTATCGCCTGCAGCGACTGGGTGGTTTCCAGACATGGTATGCGCCCAATGGTTCGCCCTCGACTGAAGCGCTGAGCCGCGCCTTCTTCCGATTGACCGACTTTCCGGTGGAAGACCGAGAACATGTCCCTGCCGAAGATCTGGCTGTGCAGGGCGGACGCACGATGTTCGTGCCAAAATCGTTGAAAGGTGTGGCGGTGTTCTCGTTTCGCCGTCTGTGCGGCGAAGCGCGGGGCGTGCCGGACTATCTCGCGCTTGCCCGCCGCTATCATACCCTCATCCTGGTCGGGATACCGGTATTGGGAGCCGATCGGCGGTCGGAAGCCGCCCGGTTCAAGATCCTGATCGACACCCTTTATGAACACGGCGTCAAGCTTCTGGCTGCGGCTGACGCAGAACCCAAGCATCTTTATGCCGACACGGATGACGCATTCGAGTTCGAGCGCACCATCTCGCGGCTCAACGAAATGGCATCGGCGGACTACCTCCAGAGTGGCCATGGCGCGTCGTACCGCCTCGGGCACGAGTCGACCTCGGCGTGAGCGTCATCGTCCGAAGGCGCCTTACTCTCAATGAGACGATGTGCTCCCGCATTGGGCAGCAAGGCCGCTGTCACGCGACGATCGCCGAAAAAGCGCCAGCCGGGTTGCGTCACATGGCCACGTCCATCCGCCGGTCCAGCGGTCCGCTGGTTGTAGAGGGGCTCGGTCTTGTCGGACGCTGAGACTCCGGGTGTCGCAGGCAAGCTGTTCAGTGGCTGGTCTGCCCTGCGCCATGACGCGTCGGATTGGATTGCAGACGTCAATCTGGCCTCGCATATTCAGACACTGCAGCGGCTGGGAGCCTGGCCAGGTCGCGCTACGATCGGTGACCCGTCTTCGGGCAAGCCCTTTGTGTCGGAGATCGGCGACTACCGCTCGCTGCATTTCGATTGGGGACGCGTGCAGAGCGGGATGAGCGTTGCCAACCCGTTGAAGCTATCGATCGATTACACCAAGGCGATGATGGGATTTCTCTTCTTCAATCCGGCACCGTGTGTCATCGAAATGATCGGGCTCGGTGGTGGATCCCTTGCCAAGTTTTGCCACCACGTTCTGCCCGGCGCGGATATCACGGTGGTGGAACTGGACGCAGACGTGATCGCGTTGCGCGACCACTTCTCCATTCCGGCCGAAAGCGAGCGCTTCCGCATCCTGTGTGGCGATGGGGCGACCCATGTCCACGCGTCGCCGAGCCGGCCCGACGTGCTGCTGGTCGATGGCTTTGACGCGCGCGGGCAGCCGCCTCAGTTATGTAGTCCTGAATTTTATCGGCACTGCTTTGAGCGGTTGGCACCCGATGGCCTGTTGGTCGTCAATCTATGGGGTGACGATCCCGGGCATTTTCGTCATGCCGCGCTTGTCAAAGACATCTTTTCGGGAAAGTTGATTTTGGTGCCTTCGATCGGAAGTGCCAACCAGACGGTGATAGCCCGAAAAGGCTCAGGTCTTATCCTGACGAAAACGCAGATGGAGGAGGTGATCCCTCTGTTCAGACAAAGCTGCGCCCGATTTCTTCCGGCGGTGGGGAAACGTATATTTCGACAACTGAAAATCGCCAGGAAGCATTAGCTCAATGCTGTCCCCATATCGCCGGCGACACGGGGCGGCAGCGCGAGGGCGCAGGCGCTATTTTCGCGGCTTACAGATAATGCACTCATCTGAAACGCACTGACCACCAGCGATGTTCTTCGGGATCCAGGAATCGAAGACCTTCGGGTCGGGGCTACCAGCCTTACGGTAGGCGCCCGCCGTGAGCGACCCGGATGCCTGGGTACTGACGGCGATCGTGCGGCAGCTCGCGCGGTGCAACACGATATAGTCGGCGCTGCGATTGGCCCGGAAATTGATGACATAGGCTTCCGGATGATCCTTGGTCCATTCGAGAAACTCATCGTCGTCTGCAAAAAGCTGTGCCGTGTTCATAGTCATCCGTTTCAATAAGAATGTGCCGACCGCCGCGTGCCGATCGGCGACAGGGCTCGGCTATTTCGAGCCCGGCGGTCCCTTTTTCCGAAGGCCGGCGTAAAGCAGAGCCGCTACGATTGCCGCAGACCCGATGCCACTGCTGACAAGGGGCAGCGTCGCCAATCGGCGGGCCCCGGCCGGCGGATGCGGCGCAGCGGGACCAGGCGATGACAAGCCTCCGTGCGCGTCCGCCTTCGGGCCATCGGCCGAGCCGGGACTATCGTCCTCACCGCTGCTCAATGCTGTTCTCCTCCATCTTGGACAAGCTGCGCGAACGCCCTGCGGGCGCATCCGCCGTCGAGTGCGATGGAAACAACCTGGCCGCTGCGCTCGCGGCGGCTATAGGTCAGTGCATCGCGCGGACCCCAGATCAGCACTTCGTCGGACAGGTGGAGCCGCAATCGCTCACCCGTCTTCATGCAAAGTGCCGCCCGAACCATTTCGAGGCTCAACGCAAAGCCGAGCGCATCATGATGATCAGCGGTTGGAATACTGACAAGGCGCGGATGACTCATCTGGCACGCCCACGCCCACGCTCAGGCGCGATAGCGCCCTTCGATGGAGCGGCCAGCGCGGCCAACATCATGGTTTCTTGTCCAGGTCGTTGGACATCTTCAGACGCTCCGCTTCTTCAGCCCGCTCCCGTATTGCCTTTTGCTCGTCATGGAAGCGGCCCCCCATGATGGTGGTCGCCATGAAAATGGCCATAAGGATCACACTGATCACGATAATGACGAATATAATCATTTAGACTTCCATGGCTCAGAGGTCGTCGCGGTCTGGTGTCAGATCCGCTCGATGATGATTGCTGGCGCCATTCCCCCCGCGGCGCACATTGTGACCAGACCGCGCTTGAGATCCCGTCGCTCGAGCTCGTCGAGAAGCGTGCCAATCAGCATGGGGCCTGTCGCTCCGATCGGATGACCGAGCGCGCAGGCGCCGCCGTTCACGTTCACCTTGTCGCGATCCAGCCCGAGATCGCGCATGAATTTTTCAGCGACCACGGCGAAGGCTTCATTGATCTCCCAAAGATCGATGTCCTCGATCCGCAGCCGAGCCTTTTCGAGAACGCGCCTGGCGGCCGGGACCGGAGCGTTCAGCATGAGAGTGGGGCAGTCCCCCATATTAGCGGCCATCACCACCCGGGCGCGGGGTTTCCAGCCGTTGCGAGCGGCATAGTCGGGGGAGGCCAGGAGAATGGCCGAGGCGCCATCGACGACACCGGAGCTGTTGCCGGCATGGTGAATGCCCTGCCACTTTAGGCCAGGATATTTCTGGTTGATCATCTGCCGGAAGGTGACACCGTCCTCATACGGGGCATGGTCGGCAATGCCGTCGAAACTCGGTTTCAGATTTGCCAGAATGGCGGCAGTCGTTTCAGGCCGTGGAAACTCGTCGCGGTCAAGCGCGATGCTGCCGTCCTCGTTCAACACGGGGACAAGGCTTCGAGCGAAGCGACCTTCCCGGATGGCGATATCGGCGCGGCGCTGGCTTTCGAGCCCAAGCGCATCGACGGTCTCTCGCGAGATGCCCTCCATCGCTGCAATGGCGTCGGCGCACACCCCTTGGTGAGATTGGGGATGGATTGCCTGCAGCGCCGGATTTCCTGTCCCGACACCCAGCGCCTTCACGCCGTTCGCGACGTCCTCGGCGGCGAGTTGGGCATGGTATGACATCATCTCGACGCCGCCCGCGACCACGCAGTCGGCCAGGCTCGACATGATCTGGCCCGCAGCCAGATTGACGCTGGTGATCCCGCCGCCGCAGAACCGGTCGAGGGTCATGCCACTCGACCTGGGGTCATAATTTGCCAGCAATGCGGACATGCGGCCGATGTCGCTTCCCTGCTTGCCCTTCTGGGTACTTGTCGAAAAGATGACGTCGTCGACTTCGGATGTCGCGAGATCGTTGCGTTCCGCCAGAGCCTTCAAGACGGTCGCGCCGAGATGCTGCGGATGAAGGTGCGCCAGGGCGCCTTTGCCGGGCTTGCCGATCCCGCGTGGTGTGCGGACTGTGTCGATGATGTAGGCGATACCCATAGTCTGATTCCTGCTCATTGTGTTGTGCTCGGCTAGGTTGCCGGTCGTGATCGTGTGCGGGGCTTCATTCTTCCGGATCGTCCTGGCCAAGGCGTTTCGAGAAGAAAATTTGTTCGCCCACGTCGTAGCCGATCCGCCGGTAGAACTTCGCAATGTCATGGTCCTCGGAGCGGACCGTGAGCTGGATCTTCGCGATGCCCAGGTCCTCGATCCATGCCTCGCAGGCAGCCATTCATCTGCCGACCAAAGCCACAGCGTTGGCGGCCAGGAGACACGGCGAGATAGTAAACCCACCCCCTGTGGCCGTCGGAACCGACCACTCCCGTAGCGACGAGCTGGTCGCTCAAGAAGCCCGCCAAAATAGTCGAGGTCGGCGTCGCGAGGGCCCGTTCGGCATCGGCTTTTGGATCGTTCCAAGGCTTGAGCAGGTCGGTCACCCACCACAATGCAACAGCGGCTTTGACCTCGGCAGAACCGAGGCGACGTATTTGCAGTACCGACGCCATCAGGGTTGATCCGCGTTCTTCGCTGTCGTGTCGCGGCTCGCGAACCCACCCATGCCGTGCCACCACTGGTACGCGATCACGGCAGCTTTGACCGGCTGCGAGCGACTGTGCCGCAGGGGAATGACACCAGCGCTCCCCTTCGGCATGTGCCTTCCATCGTGCGACCTCTCGAAACCATCTTGGCGGAAAAACCTTGCGGCACCTTTTCTAAAGGATCATATATAGCGCATCGTTATCCACCGTTAAAGATGCATTTTGATGTATGAGACATCATTAATGCGCGACTGCAGATCGCCCAGCCCCTTCCTCGTGGCACCCCGCGCCGCAAGTAATTGATGAATCGGATATTCCAATGCCCGTGCCAGACGAACTTCGGTCTTCGGACCGGGAAGCCTTGCTGTTTCATTCCGAAGGCCGGCCAGGCAAGATCGAGATCCTCGCGTCCAAGCCGATGGCCACGCAGCGTGACCTGTCGCTCGCCTATTCGCCGGGTGTGGCCGTCCCGGTTCACGCCATCGCCGCCGATCCAGCGCGCGCCTACGACTATACGATCAAAGGCAATCTGGTCGCGGTGATCACCAATGGCACAGCGATCCTGGGGCTGGGCAATCTTGGGGCGCTGGCGTCAAAGCCGGTGATGGAAGGCAAGGCGGTCCTGTTCAAACGCTTCGCCGACGTCGATTCGATCGATTTGGAGTTGGACACTGAAGACCCGGAGGCATTCATCGCCGCCGTTGCCTTGATGGAGCCCTCCTTCGGTGGCATCAATCTGGAAGATATCAAGGCGCCCGAGTGCTTCATCATCGAACAGGCGCTGCGCGATCGGATGAACATCCCGGTCTTCCATGACGACCAGCATGGCACCGCCGTGATCATGGCCGCAGGCTTGATCAACGCGCTGTACCTCACCGGCCGAGAGATGAAAGATGTCAGGATGGTCGTGAACGGCGCGGGCGCGGCGGCGATCGCCTGTACCGCTCTTGCAAAGTCGATCGGCATTCCGGGCAACCAGGTCATCCTGTGCGACTCCAAGGGCGTAATCTATCAAGGCCGGACCGAGGGCATCAACCAGTGGAAGTCGGCCCATGCGGTGGATACCGAGGCGCGAACGCTCGCTGACGCAATGCGTGGTGCCGATGTCTTTCTGGGATTGTCTGTCGAAGGCGCTGTTTCAGCCGAGATGGTAGACTCGATGGCGCCCAAGCCGATTATCTTCGCGCTGGCGAATCCCAATCCCGAGATCCAGCCGGAGGTCGTCAAAGCGATCCGGCCCGATGCGATCGTCGCGACCGGCAGGTCCGACTACGCCAATCAGATCAACAATGTCCTTGGCTTCCCCTACATCTTCCGCGGTGCGCTCGACGTCAGGGCAACGACCGTCAATGAGGAAATGAAGGTCGCCGCAGCCCACGCGATCGCCGAACTGGCCCGGCAGCGCGTTCCGGAGGAAGTCGCGGCCGCTTACGGTGGAAAGGCGAGCCGCTTCGGCCCGGATTACATCATTCCGGCCCCCTTCGATCCGCGTCTGATCGAAACCGTGCCGATGGCCGTGGCCCGCGCTGCCATGACGACCGGCGTGGCGCGGTTGCCCATCGCCGATGAGGCAGCCTATCGCAGCGCGCTCAGGGCGCGGCTCAATCCTACCACAGCGGTGCTTGCGTCGGCCTACGACGGTGCGCGCGCGCGGCCAAAACGAATGATTTTCGCCGAGGCCGAACAGGAAACCGTTTTGCGCGCCGCGATCGCCTATCGGGAAGAAGGCTATGGCAGCCCAATTCTGGTCGGTCACACCGAGCGCGTCACTGAAGGTTTGAAAGCGCTAGGTGCCGAGGCCGAAGGGTTTGAAATCCACAATGCGCGGATATCCCCCCTCATCCCGGATATGGCCGACCGGCTCTACGAGCGCTTGCAACGGCAGGGGTATCTCTACCGCGATTGTTTGCGGATGGTGAACCAGGATCGGAACGTGTTCGGTGCCCTGCTCCTCGACATGGGACACGGGGAAGCCATGATCACCGGGGTGACACGTCCGTTCGGTCAGACGCTCGAGCAGGTCAAACTGGTGCTCGATTCGCAAAAGGGTCGCCTTCCCTTCGGCTTCCACATCATCGTCGGGCGCAGCAGCACGGTGTTTGTGGCCGATACGACCGTGAACGAGCGGCCAGCGCCCTCGGACCTCGCCGATATCGCCGAGCAGATGGCCTCCATTGCCCGTCGCATGGGCCACGCGCCGAGGGTTGCTTTCCTTTCCTATTCAAATTTCGGCAATCCGCCAGGCGAGTGGCTCAAGCCCTCGCGTGATGCCGTTGCCTTGCTCGATACTCGCAAGGTCGACTTTGAATATGAGGGCGAGATGTCGCCGGACGTGGCGCTCAACAGTGCGCTCAAACGCCATTATCCGTTCAGCCGCCTGACCGGGCCGGCGAACGTCCTGATCATGCCCGGGTTACAGTCTGCCAATATTTCGGCCAATCTTGTTCGGGAACTTGGCGGCGTCGCCGTTCTTGGTCCCTTCCTGGTGGGCATGGAAAAGCCGGTTCAAGTCGCGGCGATGACGTCCACCGCTGCCGACTTGGTGACGATGGCGGTGCTGGCGGGCACCCTAAGCGTCTGAAAAGCACCCTCATTCGACATACGTACTTCGGCCGAAAGGCGGCGCCGGAGATAATTTATACCTTTTCTCTCATGCATCAAACATGTGTATACTGCTTTGTAGCATCAACCCGCGGCGTTGAGAGGTTTCAGACCATGTCACGCTCAATGTGTGAGCCATGAAAAAACCAGCGCCCCAGCCGCCCGCAGAAAGACCGGCCAACGGCTTTTACTGGTGGGAAGACACGACGCTCGTCCTCAACATCCTGGGCAAACCCAGCGCGCGTGGCGACGTCATCGGCAAGATCAAAGGCCATCAGTTGAAGGTCAGTGTCACGGCAGCGCCGAAGCTTGGACGGGCAACAGACCATATGGTGCGGTTTCTCGCTGGCGAATTCGGCGTGCCTGTATCTGCCATCACGGTCGTTTTCGGGCGTATGAACGTCAACAAGCAACTGAGGATCGAAGCGCCGACGCGGCTCCCCGCTGTTATCCAGCAGCTGGATCTGCTCTGAGGCTTGGCGCGCTTGCGATCGTCGCCTGGTTTGCTGGCATCCTCGGAAAGTGAGACCGCCTGGAGGGCGTGAAGTCTCACTTTCCCGAGGATACCAGCTATGGGCTATTCGACCGGTTGTCACATTTCACCATCGCTACCATCACGTCTGGGCACCGAAATATCGGTTCAAGGTGCTGCATGGCGAAGTCCGGCTGCGGGTTCGTGAGATCATCCGGCAGGTCTGCGACGAGAAGGGCGTGACGATCGTCAACGGTGTCGTGTCGCGTGATCATGTCCATATGTTTGTCGAAATCCCGCCCCACGTCTCGGTCAGCAACTTCGTGCGCCGCGGCAAGGGGCGATCCTCACGCAAGATACAGCAGGAGTTCGAGAACATCCGCAAGCGCTATTGGGGCCAACGCTTCTGGCAGCGCGGATACTTCTCCACCACATCCGGCAACATCACCGATGACGTCATCAGCCGTTATCTGGACAAGCATCTCCACAAATTGAGCTTCCAGCCATGGTGTCCGCGCCCGTCAAGCGAGGGGCGATGACAGCGAGCACTTTCGACCGACGCAGTTTCACCACAACGAGGAGAGTGACACGATCCCTGTCCGGCCGGCCAAGACCTGCGCCCCTCGGGCGCGCATGCGCGCAACCGTGCGATCCGCTATCGAACGTCCGCCTGCAAGGACTGTCGGCTGAAGCGCAATGCACGCCCGGCGCCCAGCAGACCATCCATCGGCTGATCGACCAAGGAGCCCTCGATCAGCTGGAAAGGCGAATTAATGCCGATTCGGGTCTGATGAGGATCAGACGATACACCGTCGAGCATCCGTTCGGGACGATCAAAGGAATGTCCGGCGGCGGCAGGTTCCTGACCCGAGGGCTAAGGAAGGTGAAGGCGGAAGCGGCGCTATCGGTCCTCGCCTTCAACATCCTGCACGCCGTGAACGCCTTTGGTGCTGGGAAGCTGGCCGGAGCAAGCTGACACGGCCTTCTGCGCCTTGAATGTCGTTCTCCCGCGCGGCTTCATCGCGAGTTTCTAAACCGCCTGAATTGTGGGCCGTCAGGTGGGGTCAGACCCCGCCAATTCCCCAATCCAGTAGACGTCCAGGGTTTCGGTCGCCGACAGGATACCCTCCACGCAGACAGGCCGACCCAGCAATTCGGGAACATTGTCCTCCATATTGAGCGGCCATAAAGCTCCATCGGCCTCGTGTCGCAGACACATTCCGCGGCCGCAGCGGATGAGTTGGCCTTTCAGGCGACACAGCTTGCCGATCTTTCTCATTGTTCCATTCCACATGATTTACGCGCCTGCCTGGCTCGCGACGGCATAGCGCGCTTCCATGAGGTCGATCTCCCGGATGAGCCTGCGCGCAGGTTCGCTGCCCAGTTCGCGCTTGCGAACCATTCGGAAGATCTGGGTTCGCTCGGCCTTGAGCGCAGCCAGGCGGAGGTTCCTTTCAATCGCTTCGGATTGCCGCCCCAGAGCGTTGCCTTCAGCATTTCTGGTCTGGCTCTCGATTCTATGCCGGTAAATATCCATGATACGGGCGGCGGCGGCGACATAGATATCCGCATCGCTCTTTCCTACCGCAAGGCCGTGCTGGACTTTCTCGATCTCGGCGATCGCTGCCTCGGCCGCCTTGATCCGGGCGGCGTCTTCCTCTGCCTGATGATCATGTTCCGCCGGCATCTCCAGTCCGGTGAGCAGCCAGGGCAGGGCGAAACTGGCAGCGATCAACGAAACGATGATGACGCCCATCGCAAGGAAGATCGCGAGATCCCTTGCCGGAAACGGCGAACCATCGTTCAGCGCAAGCGGAAGGGTCAGGACACCCGCCAGGGTGATGGCGCCGCGCACACCGGCGAACGACATCGCGGCAACGATCCGCCAATTGGGCGTCGAGCGCCAATCACCCCGACGAAAGAGGGTCAGGCGGAAGGAGAGCCAGACCCACAGGAAGCGCAAGGCCGCGAGCCCAAGGTTGATGGCGATGACATAGATCGCCAGCCACCACGGCTCTTGATGCCCGGTCATGCGAACGGTTTCTGCAGCGACGGCGAGGATGGCGGGCAACTGCTCGCCGAGCAGGACGAAGATGACCCCGTTCGCCGTGAATTGAATGACGTCCCACACCGTGCTCCGCCGGATCCGGGTGGTCGCCAGAAGCTCTCCGCTCGTTTCGACGAAACCCATGGTGAGGCCAGCCGCGACGGCGGCGAGGATGCCCGAGCAGTGCAGATGCTCGGCGACCAGATAGGAGCCGAAGGGGATGAGCAGGCTGATCAGGATCTGGGCGCCGCCTTCTTCGCCATAGTGGCGAGAGACCCAGCTTTTCATGCGCGACACGGACCAGGTAAGGCCGGCGCCGACGGCGATGCCGCCAAGGGCCACCCAGAGGAAGCTCAGCGCCGCCTCATGGACCGAGAAGGCGCCGGTCAGCGCTGCCGCAATCGCAAAACGCAGGCAAACGAGACCCGAGGCATCGTTCAGCAGCGATTCGCCTTCCAATATATGCATCATCCGCTTGGGAATCGGCGCGCGCTGGGCGATGGCGGATACGGCGATGGGATCGGTCGGCGAGAGGACTGCTGCCAGGGCGAAGGCCACGGCGAGCGGCACGGTCGGGATCATCCAGTGGATGAAGAGGCCCATGCCCATCACCGTGACTATCACCAGGCCGAGGGCCAGTTCGACGACGGTCTTGCCGTCCTTGAACAGTTCCTCGCGCGGGATCCGCCAACCGTCGAGGAAGAGCAAAGGCGGCAGGAAGAGGAGGAAGAATATCTCCGGATCCAGCGCGACCCGCCAATCGGCGCCGAGCCCGATCAGCGCCCCGAGCGCTATCTGGAACAGTGGGCGCGGGAGCGGCAGGGGCACCATACGGGAAAGAATGCCGCTCAGGATGACGGCGAGCAGGAGGAGCAGGACGATCGTGATGGTTTCCAACAGTCTTCCTCTTCGCGTATTGAAATAGGGTCCTTTCTTTCGTCTTGATGCGCTCAGCGCTTCCTGACGAACTCCGCGCGGAGCACCAGGCCCTTAATCCCTTCGTAGCGGCAGTCGATCTCCTGGGCATCGCAGGTCAACCGGATCGATTTGATCACCGTGCCGCGCCGCAAAGTCTGGTTGGCGCCCTTGACCGTGAGATCCTTTATCAAGGTCACGCTGTCGCCATCGGCCAGGAGATTGCCGACCGAATCCCGCACCTCAACCGTTTCCTCTGCTGCGTTCTTGGTGGCCGCTTCCGCAGCGCTGATCCATTCCCCTGTTGCTTCGTCATACACATAGTCGTCGTTCGTATCGGTCATCGTGGCATTCTCCCGCGAGGGTCGGTTGGGCCGTGTGACGGCGCGCTCTTCACATTCACGATGGGCGCCGCGATGTGCCGCGCTTCGGAAAACAATTCTGTGCGGATCGCACGGTTGCAGATACGCCCTCATGGGGCTTGCAGGCTTGGGCGGAGCTCGGATCCGAACCCATGATCTGACGGTTCGGGCAGGTCGTGCGCCAGTTTGACGGGCGAGCTGTCACACTGCCCCGGCTCGGACAGCCGTAAGGCCCGTCACATCCATCCCAGACGAACAGGTTGGTATTGATCGCTCGATACAGGTGTCAGCAGCGGCCCGCCGGCTGTCCTTGGTGTGTCATGCAACGTGGCCATTGCCCACCGGCGCTTCGATCTGGTCGAACAGCATCGATGGCACGCGTGTGGACGCGCGTTTGTTCAGCGACTCCCTCAACCGCACCCCGCGGCCGATGCCGATGCTCGGTGCATTTTCCCCGATCAGTTCGATACCCGCGCTCTCGAGCGCTGAGATCACCTTGACCAGCGTATCCACTACGCCTCGTACCTGGCCGTCCGATGCTTCCATGCGCTGGATGGTCGGCAGCGACAGTTTCGCCAGCTCGGCAAGCTGGCGCTGGTCGATGCCGAGAAGGGCGCGCGCGGCGCGCATCTGCTGTGACGTGATCATAGCCCTCTCATGATGGATAAGACATCAAATAGCAATCTTAACAATCAGCTATATGGTATGATATGGCGAATGCGCCACTGTTCGGCATGTAACGATGAAGCTTAGGAGATGCAAAAATGACGGCTTTCCCGATCCAGAACCCGGACCATGCGGTCAAGGACGGGACGCAGCTCCATCGCAATCTCGGGACGGCCGAACTGGTGGAAAAGGCGATCCAGCGCGGGGAAGGGGTGATGTCGAGGGACGGTGCCCTGGTCGTCGCGACCGGCAAGCACACCGGCCGCTCGGCCAGGGACAAGTTCATCGTCAAGGACGCCGAGACCGAAAATACGGTCTGGTGGGGCCCGACGAACGTGCCCATGACGCCCGAGCATTTCGCGGCACTGAAAGAGGATTTTCTTGCCGCGCTGGGCGCGAAGAAGACGGTCTTCGTCCAGGATCTTTTCGGCGGGTCACAGGCTGATCATCGCGTCAATGTGCGGATCTATACCGAGCTCGCCTGGCATAGCCTGTTCGTCAAGACCCTGCTCGTTCGTCCAAGCCCAACGGAGCTTGAAGGGTTTATCGCGGAGTACACGATCATCGACCTGCCGAGCTTCCCGGCAGACCCGGCCCGTCATGGCTGCCGCTCGGAGACGGTGATCGCGGTCAACTTCACCGAGAAGCTGATCCTCATCGGCGGCACGGCCTATGCCGGCGAGATGAAAAAGTCGGTGTTCTCGATCCTCAACTATCTGCTGCCGGCCAAGGGCATCATGCCGATGCACTGCTCGGCCAATATTGGCCCCAAGGGTGACACGGCGGTCTTCTTCGGCCTCTCCGGCACTGGGAAGACCACGCTCTCGGCCGATGCCAGCCGGACGCTGATCGGCGATGACGAGCATGGCTGGTCAGACACGGCGGTCTTCAATTTCGAAGGCGGCTGCTACGCCAAGATGATCAACCTGTCGGCCGAGGCCGAACCAGAGATCCATGCGACCACCAAGCGCTTTGGCACGGTGCTGGAGAATGTGGTGATCGACCGGGAGACGCGCGAGATCGATCTCGACGACAACAGCCTGGCCGAGAACAGCCGCGGTTCCTACCCGATCGACTTCATCCCCAATGCGAGCGTCGATAATCTGGGGCCGGTGCCGAAGAACATCATTTTCCTGACTGCCGATGCCTATGGCGTGCTGCCGCCGATTGCGAAGCTCACGCCAGAACAGGCGATGTACCATTTCCTCTCGGGCTATACTGCGCGTGTCGCCGGCACGGAGATTGGCGTAACAGAGCCGACGGCGACCTTCTCGACCTGCTTCGGCGCGCCGTTCATGCCGCGTCACCCGAGCGTCTACGGCAATCTGCTGAAAGAGCGGATCGCCAGGGGCAGGGTTACCTGCTGGCTGGTCAACACCGGCTGGACGGGCGGCAAATACGGCGTCGGTAAGCGCATGCCGATCAAGGTTACCCGCGCTCTGCTGAACGCCGCACTTAATGGCAGTTTCGAAGGGATCATCTTCACCAGGGATACGACATTCGGGTTCGAGGTTCCTGTGACAGCGCCGGGGATCAGCGGTGATATTCTCGAGCCGCGCGGGACCTGGGCAGACAAGGATGCCTATGATCAGGCTGCTTTGAACCTTGCGATGCAGTTCGCTGAGAACTTCAGGCAGTTCGAGGACAAAGTCGATGCGGCGGTGCTTGCTGCGGGGCCGCGGGTTCTCAATCAGGCATGATGTCGTCATCGGCACCATCGCGGAGCATCGACATCCACCTCACCGGCAACATGGAGCGGTCTATGTGGCCGATCGACGGTGAGAAAATGTCGGACGTGCACGAGCCAATCCCGTTCATCGAAGGCGAGCGGGTGCCGCAAATCTCATCGAAGACCGCATGATGGGGCACCCGATCCGCACCCATGATCACTTCTTCGAGTTGGTGACCGGGCATCGCGATCATCGCCATGAAGGCTCGACCCACTCTAATCGCGCACCAGGATGGTGTCGTTCAACTTCCGTCCGAGATCGAAGGCGGAGCCGCAGCGCCATATTGTTCCACGGCAAGCCTCGCGCAGATCTTGCGCGCCCGCTCACGGACATCGGAAAGATGCTCGTCGATGAAGCGTGTGGGCAGGCCTTCGACGATACTGCCGATGTGAAGATAGTCAGCCGATTTCATCGAAAAGGCCCGGAAGAGATATCGGCTCGATAATTCCCGCAGCGAGTCCAACTGCCCTTGTTCGTCCAGCCATGCGTCGCGGGCGCCCGATGTCGTGATCGTGATCATATGGCCTGCGGTCAACGGGCCTCGTCCTGCGCCATCCTGGACTTGATGCGGCGTGACGCCCGCGCCGATCACGCGATCGACGTAGCCTTTCATCATGGCCGGCGGCAGACCGAACCAGATCGGATAGATGAGCGCCACAACATCACAACCTTCGATGGCTTCGAGTTCGGCACGCACGTCAGGCGCGATCTCGAAACCACGCCTGTCGGGCCGTTCTTCGTTCTTGAGTACCGGATCGAACTTCATCGCATAGAGATCACGCAGGATTGCCTCTTGCCCGCATTCCCGAACTGTCTCGCAATAGGCGTGTGCGATGGCGGCATTGAAGCTCTGTGGATCGGGATGGATGAGGATCGCCACATGTCGGGCATGCCCCTTTGCCGCGTCAGCCATCGAACGACTCCTTCAGCTGCAATGCTACCCTACCGCACGATGGCTCGCCCTTGGGGAAATTACGCAACGATGGACATCACTGACGAAGCGGCCAGTTGCTGTCCCGCCAGAATGTGGATGGCTTCGATCGCCCGATCGCTTGCGCGGGACAGGCGGTGGCTGACGAGAATCAGACGCTGCCGGTTATACATTCAGGTCCCTGTCCAGCCGTTCGACCACCAAACCCGCTTTCATAATTCAGGCCTTCTGAGGTTATCGAGTAGGAGCCCGTGCGCAGGAGTAAGATAGGTGCGACCCAGTGAGAGGCGCCGACGCTCCCCACCCGAAAATCCGATGTCATTCTCACCGACCCAGCGTTGAGGCCATCCAGAAGTGCTACCAGCCGATCATCGATCACGGCGACATGCAACACGGCCCATAGCTCGGCATCGGTCACGGCCTCGAGGGCCAGCGGTAGGTTGTCCCCGATCGTCTCGGCGAGCAGAACGGCGTCCTGCGGCACCGCCTGGGCCCACAAGATCATGTGGGGCCGTCTGACGACCGGGGTCGTTTCCACGCATCCGGATTACTACTGATAGCAGGCACATCGCCACATGGTATTTCGCTTGGGTTCTCGGGCTCGGCCTCGCGGTCGGCTTCAGTATCCTCAACGGCACCTGGCACGAGGTCCACTTGCCCAATGGGGCGACGGTGCCGGACGAAACTGAGCTTCCGAAACCGTTGCCGGCCTGAACTCTGGACTCCGCCGGCGTAGATGCGTGAGTGGGGATGAAGATGCTCGGTAGCCGCACAACCTTGGATTGGCCCGATGGTGAGGAGAGGTTTCCGACATCGGTTTGTATGGATTGCGCGGTTCGCCGGGACTCTTTGTGCGGAACGCTTGCGGGTGAAGACCTCATCATGCTGCACAAGCTTGGCCGGCGCCGCCGTTTACGTCGCGGCGAATCGATCGCCTGGGCAGGAGAGGAGAGCCGCGGTTGCGCGAACGTCCTTTCGGGAATCCTGAAAGTCAGCGCGTTGACCGCCGACGGCCGCGAACAGATTGTCGGCTTACTCTATCCGTCGGACTTCGTGGGACAGCCCTTCGTGGGCAGCTTCGAATTCACAGTGACGGCGTTGGGAGACGCGGAAATCTGCACCTTTCGTAAGTCCGATTTCGAAGGGTTTCTGTCGACGCGAAACGGGATGACCCAGGCTCTCCTGCGCCGTACCTTCGATACGCTGAGCGATGCGCGCAAGCGCATGCTTCTACTCGGTCGTTAAAGTGCCAGCGAGTGGATCGCAGACTTTCTGCTCCAAACTTTCGAGAGGATCGGGGGCTATAGCGCCAGCGCCAATGGACCGGTAACCTTCGATCTTCCTCTTTCCCGAGGCGCAATCGCCGATGTGCTGGGCCTCACCATCGAAACGGTCAGCCGGCAAATGACCAAGCTCAAGATGGCCGGCGTGATTGCCCTGCCGGGCGGTCGCGCGGTGACGATACTCAAGCGCGACGCGCTCAGGCGAATGGCCGACGCTGCCTGAATGATCGTGGCCGCTAGGCGCGACAGCGCCGGTCGAGGCTGTCGCGCAATAATGTTCGCGCTGCGGGCGTAAGACGCTGCTCCGCGAGCCCGAGGATCGCCAACTCCTCGAACGCCATATCGGCCCGGCACGCTTCGAAGAAGCAGCGAAGCATATATCCCAATGTTGTTGCCGGCAGTGGAGAGGCGCCAGGCTGGAGAGCCGCGACGAGGTCCTGCGCTTGCACAACCTGTGACGCGCTGCGGCAGCGGATACGATCAAGGACCGCTTCGCCGTTCGGCATCGCCCGTGGGGCGAAAACGGTTTCCAAGAACCTGCGCTCTCGAGCTTCATGGGTGGGAAGCCGGTTCTCAAGCTCACGGCAAACCCAAGCCGCGTCATCTTCTTCCGGAAGGGTCGGCAGAGCGTCCGCAACCGATTCCAGCATGTCGCAAAGACAGGCAAGCTCGGCGTGGTCGATAAGCAGCGCGATCAGGTCGATCTCGTCGATCATGTACCAACCCATCGGTGGGACCAGGTTCGTGGCGGCTTGCATCGCTCAGAACCGCATGCCGATGCCGATACCAGGCACCAGAGGGTCAAGGTGGACACGCTCGCGGTTGATCAGACTGCCCGTCGTCAGACGGGCCGTGGTATCGATGTCGATATATTTGAGGTCAATATTGAGGAAAATGCGAGGGGTAATGTCGATATCGACGCCGGCCTGCAGGGCATAGCCGAAGCTGTCCTTCAGTTTCAGCTTCGTGTCACCAATCGCCGACTGGAGCGCATTGCTGGCCTTTTCCGAATAGAAGATCGTGTAGTTGACGCCCGCGCCGACATAGGGCCGGATATGTGCGTTGGGGGCAAAATGATATTGAAGCGTGAGCGTTGGCGGAAGCACCCAGGTTCGTCCTGCCTTGCCGAGTCCGTCAAGCGCGCCGCGTCCTTCGATGTGATGCTTCGTCGTGGCCAGGATCAGTTCGGCGCCGATGTGCCTGGTCGCCATATAGGTGAAGTCCACTTCCGGCGCATAACTGTTTGTCACCGCCGTATGGGCGGTCGGAAAACTCGGAAGGATCGGGCCGGTCTCCTCGGTCGGCGTCACCCGGATCGCACGGGCACGGATGATCCAACGCTTGTCTGCTTCTTCGGCATGGGCCGGGACCGCGAGCGCGGCAACAACTGCGCCAATCGATACAAGGACTATCCTTTTCATGCCTATCTCCATGCCGTGTTAGATATGGATTAGGAGACTTGCCGACTTCGAACTTTGACCGAGCGCAAACATATGTGCGCGATCTGATTTGGTTCCAATAGACCCGGTCGCATTGGTTTCGTCGGACTACAGAGGCGGAAATTATGCGCATTGGCGCGATAGATGTCGCGCAGATTGCCGTGGATCCGCTCCGCTCTCTGGCGCACTGTTCGAAGCGCGCCTGATAGTATCTCTCAAGTGGTGGTGTCGCGGCCGTTCTCGAACAATACCGAGCCGCGTTGCAGCATGAACTCGCCCCGTCGAAGACCGTTGGCTTGCGAGGGCCGTGCCGTGATCTGGCTCGACCGAACAGGAGTACTTCAAGGGGATGCGGAGGTTTGAGCTTCGTTTCCGCGATACGTACGAAAGGACGCCCCACCCGGTTGCCCGGAGGGGGCGAGTTCCGTTCGCGGGCGGGGAGGAGATAGCCCGCGTCCGGTATGGTGTTAGGCGAGGGTAGCGCTTCTCTCTTTGATCGTGGTCAAATTATTCACTGAGGGGCTGATATGCCCTTCAAGGAGTCAGAGTGTAATTTGTGACTGCTTCCATGGCCACGGCGGCGCGAACCTCTGGATGACGGCAGTCGACCGTCGCACTTACGCACACGGCCCCTTCAGTGCCCGAGCACCAGCGGCAGCTTGCTCTTGGTGAGCATCCGCTTCGTGACGCCGCCAAACGCTTCCAACAGTCGGCCGTGACTATAGGCGCCCATCAGCACATAGTCGGCGTGCCAAAGAGCCGCTTCCTCGGCGATCAACGCGTCCGGCGCGTGAAGTCCGTCGTCGACGATCTTCACGCTCGCGTGCACGCCATGGCGTGACAGATATTCGGCGGCTTCGGTCGGTTCGGTCTTTTCGGCGCCGTCACGGGCCATGAAAATATGGACGTCGGATGCGAGCTGAAGAAGGGGCACGCAGGCGCGCATCGTGTCTGCCGCAGACGCCTGACCATCCCAGGCGATGAGCGCGCGACCGGCCGCGTTGAACCGTTCCAGCTTCTCAGGAACAGCAATGATGGGCTTGTGCGCGTGCATCACGATCCGGCTGGCGATCGTGCGCATATCGGGAAGGGGATAGGCGTCGAGCGTCCGATTGAGCACGATCAGATCCGCGAGCGTCGCCGCCTCGAGGACACAACTGGCGATATCGCCGGTCGCGTCGATCCAGTCCCAGCGAACGTCTTCATGCGAGAGGCGCTCCGTCAGCGCAGCCCTGTTCTTTGCCTCGTTCTCCCGCTCGTCGGTCAGCATCACGGCTTCACCAAAGCCGGCATAGAGGTCGCCCGCGACCACCGGCGATTGCGTGACGTCGATACAGGTCAGATGCCCATCAAGGGCACGTGTCAGGTCGAGCGCCGTCTGCAGCCTGGCTTCCTGCCCATCGTCGGCGTGAACCAGCAAAAGAATGTTCTTCATCGTCGCCTCCATATTGATGGAGGGACTCTATTTGCGACCCACGGCTCAGAATATGCGGGACTATACTGATGCGAGACAGTCACATGGTGACTGCAGCGATCACTGGATGGCTGTTCGCTCAGCAACCTGTGGCGGCAAAGCGGCTTCGCGTTGCGGCAAACCAAATGGATGGTGGCATTGTCGGTGGCGTACCCCCGGGGACTGGCCGCCGGCCGGCCGACGGCCTCCGATAGTTTGCGAGTTCAGCGTTGCTCAGATGAGGCCATGGCTTCCCGCGACGGCAGCCATGACCGTCAGGAGTGACAGGACCAGCACAGCATTATGCATCCGTTGCATGCGATCGAAGACGGCCGCCGGCGTCACCGGATCCGCCAGGCGCCGGTGAGCGACCAACGGCTCGGCTACAAAGAGCATGGCAGCGAAGCCGATCCAGAGCAGCAGCATCGCGTGCATCCACCAGAAATGCAGGTCGGCGAACCTTTCGAGCATGCCGCCGCGCCCGACCATCCAGCCGCCACTTAACCCGGCGAGCAGCACCCACAGTCGAGCCTGCGCCGCGAACCGCCCCTCGAAAGCATGGAAGGTCGCGAGCCGCTCGCCAGGTGGATAGCGTCGCCGGATGGCTGGCATGAGCACCGTCGTGACGAAGGCGACGCCACCGATCCAAAGGACGACAGCTGCCACATGCAGAGTCCGCGCGAGGGCGAGATCGTCGATCACGACGCGTCCGCCGCGCGCCGGAATTCGACATAAAAGCGAACCGGGCCAACCGGGAGTACATGGTGAAGGATTGTCGGCTCGACGACACCGGGCGGCCCGCCAGAGGCCAAAAGCCGTTCACCCGGCTGCCGGCGGGGATCGGTCACCCTATAGCGCAACGCGCCTTCGGTCACGTGGATGAGTCCCCATGTACCAGGCTTGGTGCTGTGGTCCCGCAGCAGGGCCGCCGGGATCGTCTCCGACGTAAACTCGGCGGTACGTCGATAGGCGGCAATCCCATCGGGCAAAGTGACCGCTGCGGGAGCCAGTTCCATCGGATCAGGCCGCCTCGGCGTAGAGCGCCGCCTCACGCGCGATCAGCACGTCGGCAAGAAACCAATAGGCTTCACCCCAGGCCGCGAGTACCTTTTCATCTACCGCGTTGCCCAGCACGTCCTTGATCGCCGGCAGCAGGGCATCGGCGACGGCCGGGTAATGCGCAGGCTTGATATGCGTCTCGACATGCCGGCTCGCGATGCGCTCGATCGCGGAAGTCAGGACGTCGAGCTTGTCGACATTCTTGGCAAAAGCGAGGATGGCGTCGGCTAGGCGTTTCGGCTGCTCGCCCGACCGTTGCGCGGCCTGATTGAACAATGCCTTTATCTCGGGATCAACAAACAGGCGTTCATACATTCGTGTCGTGATCGCCAAGCCGTGCTGCTGAAGCGCGGGTGCGGTGGATTTGACGATAGCCATCGTTTCAGCCGACATCGTGCGTGCCATGAGATCTTCTCCAGATTGGGGCGTTGTGGTGGGATCGTCCGCATGCCCCTCGCTGCGGTCGAACCGGGAAATCAGGCCGCGAGGCGTATGTCTTTGGCATGCGCGGGATAGGGGGCGGGCTGCGTCTCCACGGGAAGCACGGACATGACGATACTCCTGGAGATCGGGCCGGCCTGCGGCCGGTCGGGGAAGGCGATGGCTTGAAGAACAGGGCGAGGCTCAAGCTTTCGGCAATGCGGGCGGCCTTGCCTTGCAACATATGCGCCGCTTCGGGCGTCATCAGCGCGTTCGTGGTTTCCGCCCACAAGGCGAGCCAACGGTCGAACATGGCCGGCGTGATCTGCGCGCGATAGCGTGCGTGCGCCGGCACCGGCTGCCCCCCAGAAGTCGGCAAGCCTTGTCAGATCGCCTAGCCAGTCGTCGATCGCGCCGTTGAAGAGTGGGCCGATCAGCTTATCGGCCCGCACCCGGGCATAGAAAGCGTCGACCAACTGCCGCAGCCCAATTTCGTCGATATCGGTACGCTGCGCCACCGTCTCGTCCTCCAATCATGTATTGGAGATGCATCTATCGGGGCACAGAGAAACATGCATTTGGGATATATACTTATAGTGCTTGGACCGGCTTTCTCCCATATCTGGCGGCATGCGATTGACCCGTTACACCGACTATGCGCTCCGGGTGCTGCTGTATCTCGCCGAGCGTCCCGAACGTGTTTGCGCGATCGCCGAGATCGCCACCGCGCATGCGATTTCCAAGAACCATCTGATGAAGGTCGTCCACGAGTTGGGCAAGGCGGGCTATGTCCAGAGCGCGCGGCTGCCACGGCGGCATGCGCCTTTGCCGGCCGCCCGACGCCATCAATATCGGCGCTGTCGTACGGGAGATGGAAGGGGACTTCGACCTTGTCGATTGTGCTTCGTGCGTCATCACGCATCGCTGCGGCCTGCAGGGCGCGCTCGGCGAAGCCCTGGGCGCATTTCTTGCCGTGCTTGACGGCTATTCGTTGGCGGACCTGTCCCGCCAGGCGCCGTCATCGCTGACGAATGCTCCGATCACCTCTCCAATGCTGGGGTCGGTGCAACGGCCCTTGGCGATTTCCTGACCGCGAAGTCGGGGTGGCCGGACGCCCCCGATCGGTCAGTGCAAGAGGATGGGCAGCATCAGTAGGCTCGCTGCGACGCTCGCGATCAGGGCCAGGGCGGCGGACCTGCCCCGATGCCTTCCGGCCAGGCTGATCGTGGCCCCGGCCTTGACGAGGGTGTTGAGCATGACCGGGGCGGTCAGAACAAGGCCCGCCGCTTGGCCGTCCAGCACGCCCTTTGGCAACCCCCCCATCGTGATGATAGCGGAATCGACATCCGCCATCCCCGACAGGGCCAGAACCGTGGCAAGGCCGGCATCGCCAAACCGATCGAGCACCCAGCGCGAGGCCAGCGACAGAAGCATCACCAGCGCCATGAGGCCGAGCGCCGGCGCAAGGTTGAACGGGTTACGAACAAGAACTTCCCGGCTGGACGATGAGGGCAGTAGCGCTGCAGCCCGGAGCTGCCAGGCCGTGGCGAGGGCACTGACCACCACCGCCGGCGCGACCAGCAGCGCCAGCGCCGGCAGCGCAAACGGCGCCAGCGCGCCCACCAACACCAGCACGCGCACCAGCATGACCACGGAGGCGGTGGTGATCCCTGCAATCAGAATGGGCCCATTTTCCGCATCGTCGCGCAGCCGGGTCGCCAAGGCGGCGGTTACCGCCGTGGATGAAACCATGGCGCCGGCAGCGGCCGTCGCGAGCGTCCCGCGCGATGCGCCCAGGCGCTTGCTGGCCATATAGCCGGCGAAGGAAAAGCCCGAAACAAGGACGACCACCATCCACAGTTGCCGCGGATTCCAGGCATCATAGGGACCGCAAGGGCGATCGGGGAGGAGTGGCAGGATGGCGAGCGAGATCAGTGCGAATCGGGCGATGGCGCTTACCTCGACCTCGCTCAACCGCCCGATCCAGCCGTGAAGCTGCGATCGGAGCGCAAGCACCAGCGTCATTACCACGGCGATGATCGTGGCGAGGCGTTCCTCCCGGGTGGTTGCCAGGAATCCGCAGCCAAGCGTCAGCAGCCCGGCAAGGCTCGCCGTGCCGCTGATCGGGCCGCCCCGCCAGGCCGCTTGCGCATATCCCATCAGAACCAACATGGCCGCAGCAGCCATGAGGATGATCGCCACCCCTGGCTCGATCGGCCGAAGCGCGCCCGCGACACCTCCGGCCAGCCCCAGAAGTCCAAAGGTCCGGATGCCCGCGAAGCGGGAGCCGGCCGGTTCATGGCGCAAGGTCCAGCCACGCTGGACGCCGATGAGAAGGCCAAGGGCCAGCGCTAGCGCGATGCCGACTATGGTAGCAACGCCTCCGGCTATCGCAAAATCCATCTCAAACGCCGTCACTTATGTCCTCGGTTCTGAATGCAAGGTCGTCCAATGGCCTTGATGCGACCGTATGACCCAATCCAAATGCGAATATCTATTGGCTGCGGGTAGCGGCCAAGGCTCACGGCGCCAATCTTGGCGAGCATAATAGGATAACAGGAATGACGATCAGAGGAATCCGTAAGTACCCGTAATGTGCCGGTAGTCGGCTTGCACCAGAATGATCTTGAAGCAGGCCGGCGACGCAGCACGTCGCTCACTTCGAACAGGAAGAGAATGGATGCCGATCGCCACTGACCAGCGACCTACCGCGCCATCCCGGTCCGGGCTGACCGCAGCGGAGGCCCGGCGACGCCTTGATGCCCAGGGACCGAACGAACTGCCTAGAGCAGGGCGGCGCACGGTGCCGCACATTCTCGCTGAAGTGGTCCGGGAGCCGATGCTGGCGCTGCTGCTTGCGGGCGGCGTCGCCTATATGCTGCTGGGTGACCTTGGCGAAGCGCTCATCCTCCTTGGCTTCGCGACCTTTTCGATCGGCATCACGGTCATCCAGGAAAGCCGCACCGAGCATGTCCTAGAGGCGCTGCGCGACCTGTCGGCGCCGCGTGCGCTGGTGATCCGCGACGGGACCCGCATCCGCATTGCCGGGCGCGAGGTGGTCGATGGCGACCTGCTCGTCCTGGAGCAGGGGGACAGGGTCGCCGCCGACGCGATGCTGATCGCGGCGGACGATCTTCAGGCCGATGAATCGCTGCTTACCGGTGAGTCCGTACCTGTCCGCAAGCAGGCGGTGCTTCAGGGCGAGGAATCGTTGCGGCGACGGCCGGGCGGGGAGGACCAGCCGCTTGTCTATTCGGGCTCGCTCATCACCCGCGGCTCGGGGCTGGCGCTGGCGATCGCGACCGGCCCGCGCAGCGAGATCGGCAAGATCGGCCAGTCGCTCTCGACGCTCGATGCCGAGCCGCCGCGCCTACGCCGGGAAACCGCCCGGATCGTCCGGCTCTGCGCGATCGGAGGCGGCTTCGTCGCCCTCCTTGTCGTCCTGCTCTTCGGGCTCCTGCGCGGAGGATGGATCGACGCTATGCTCGCGGGAATCGCGATCGGCATGTCCATGCTGCCGGAGGAGTTCCCGGTGGTCCTCACGATCTTCCTCGCGATGGGGGCATGGCGCATTGCCCAAGCCGGCGTCCTCACGCGCCGGGCGGCCGCCATTGAGACGCTCGGTTCCGCGACAATATTATGCACCGACAAAACCGGAACTCTCACCGAGAACCGGATGGCCGTGACGGAGCTGTGGCTGGCGTCGGGCGAGACGGCGACGGTCGACGGCGTGACCGAGCCTTCGACCCGGTTTCACGAACTCCTGGATACCAGTATCCTGGCCAGCGCCCCGGTGCCGGTCGATCCGATGGAGGTCGCCTTTCACCAGGCAGGCGCGGGCATCCCGGACCTTGCAGAACGCCGTGCCAAGCTCAGTTTGGCCCACAGCTATGGACTGCGGCCTGAATTGCTGGCGATGTCGAACGTCTGGCAAGCGCCCGACCCCGAGGCGGCCTGCACGGTGGCGGCCAAGGGCGCGCCGGAGGCCATCGCTGCGCTCTGTCATCTGTCGCCGGATGAGCGCGCGCGCCTGAAGGCTGCCGTCGATACCATGGCTCTAAGGGGCATGCGCGTGCTGGGTGTCGCGACGGCATCGACTGGCCCGGGCGACAGCTTGCCGGAATCCCAGCAGGAGCATGATTTTGCCCTGATCGGTCTGATCGGCCTTGCCGATCCCCTGCGCGCCAGTGTGCCGGCCGCCGTGGCCGAATGCCGTAGCGCCGGGATCAGGGTCGTGATGATCACGGGCGACTACGCTGCCACCGCGCGAGCGATAGCGACGCAGGCCGGAATCATGGACGGCGATGTGCTGACCGGGACCGAGCTCGCTGCCCTGGACGACGCGGCGCTTGCAGAACGGCTGAAGACGGTGACAGTCTTCGCGCGGATCATGCCGGAGCAGAAGCTGCGGATCGTGGCGGCATACAAAGCGGATGGCGAAATCGTCGCCATGACCGGAGACGGGGTGAATGACGCACCGTCGCTCAAGGCCGCGCATATCGGCATCGCCATGGGTAAGCGCGGCACCGATGTCGCCCGGGAAGCCTCGGCGATCGTCCTGCTCGACGATGATTTCGGGTCGATCGTGAAGGCGGTGCGGCTCGGGAGGCGCATCTACGACAATATCCGCAAGGCGATGGCCTTCATCTTTGCCGTCCATGTGCCGATCGCAGGCCTCGCGCTGCTGCCGCTTGCCTTCGGCCTGCCCATCCTGTTCGGGCCGATCCATATCGCGTTGCTCGAGATGATCATCGATCCTGTCTGCGCGCTCGTCTTCGAAGCCGAGCGCGAGGAGCAGGATCTCATGAACCGTAAGCCGCGCCACCCCGAGGAACGGCTCTTCTCGCTGCGCATGATCGGCTGGAGCGTGTTCCAGGGCGGGCTGGGCTTTGTGCTGCTCGCCGGGATATTTCTGGCATCGAGCTATTCCGGCATGCCGGAAGCCGATGCGCGCGCGTTGACCTTCTTTTCGCTCATCGGCGTGATCCTGGTGCTGATCCTAGTCAATCGCTCGTTCGACACATCGCTCCTTCACGCGCTGGTCCGGGGCAATGCGGCCCTGCGCTACGTCCTGGGCGCGGTGGTTGCGGTCGCGGCCATCATCATGACCGTTCCCGCACTTCGTAGCCTGCTTAAATTCGGTCCGCTCCATGGCCCCGACCTCGCGATCACCATGGGGTCAGCAGCGCTGCTCCTGATCCTGCTTGAGGCGAGCAAGATGGTCGAGTTGCGGTGGGCGTCAAGCTTTGCACGGCAGCCGCGAACGTGACACGTGCCTATGATGCATCCGATTGAGGCTGGAATCGCGAGCGTGCAAATATATCCCATGCAGCGATGAACAAAGCCGCCGCCACCGGACCGATCACGAGCCCGTTGAAGCCGAGTACTTGCAGACCGCCGAGGGTGGAGATCAGGACGACATAATCGGGCATGCGCGCGTCCCGACCCACCAGGATCGGGCGCAGGAGATTGTCCACGAGGCCGATCACGAACAGGCCGCACAGGATCAAAATGACGCCTTCCCAGACCGCGCCGGTTACGAGCAGATAGACGGCGACCGGCGCCCAGACGATGCCTGTCCCGATCGCCGGCAGAAGCGACAGAAATGCCATCAGCACGCCCCAGAGCAACGCGCTATGGATGCCCAGCGCCCAGAAGACGATCCCGCCGATGGCGCCCTGGATGACCGCAACCACGAGGCTGCCCTTGATCGTCGCCCGAATAACGGCGGCGAATTTCACCAGCAGGGCGGCGCGCTGGTCCGGATCCAGCGGAATGGCCGTTTCCACCCGGGCAGCCACCTGCTTGCCGTCGCGCAAAAGAAAGAAAGTCAGGTAGAGCATGACGCCCAGGGCGACGACGAAGCCGAAGGCGCTCTGGCCGATGCTGAATGCTCGCGCCGTCAGGGTCTGGAAGCTAGCGGCGATCCCGGCGGTCAATTTGGTCCGGACGGAATCGAAATCGCTCAGGCCCAACCCTGTCAGCAGCGACTTCAGCCATTGCGGCAGATGTGCCTGGAACCGGAGGAAGTAGGTGCCGGGATCAGCCTCGCCGCTTTGCATTCGCGCGTAGACGCCCGCCACCTCCTGAAGCAGGAACGCAGAAAGCAGGATGGCGGGGAGGATTACCATCGCCATGATCACGAGCAGCGTCAGCAGAGCGGCAAGGTTGTTCCGCGTCGGCATCGCACGCAGCAGGCGATCGTTGAGAGGCGCGAAGAGGATCGATGCGATGACGCCCCAGAGAATGGCGCCGAACAGCGGTTGCACGATCCACGCGAAGGCCATCGACACGGCCAGGATGAGTACAGCAAAGCTCGTGTCCTCGATGCGGCGCATACGCGGTCCATCAGGCCCTGTCGTGCTCCGCCGCGCTTGCACATCGGATGCAATGTGCGGCGGCGGGCAGCGCCTCGAGCCGTGCCGGCGCTATCGGCTCCCCGCACGTGGTGCACAGGCCATAGGTGTCCGAATCCAGTCTTGCGAGCGCCTGTCGCGTGAGGGCGATTTCGGCCAACGTCGAGCGCTCGACAGCATCCAGTGCTTCATCATCCTGGCGGGCTATCGCCTGTTGTTCGAAATCGGCGTCGAGAGGTTGGCCCTGCTCCTCCTCGATGCGCTCGACTTGGGCGTTCAGTTCGGAGAGGCGATCGGTGAGACGCTGGCGCATAAGGTCGAAATCCATCACGCATCCTGCCTTTCCGCAATCATCGCTGCGACCTCATCGAGCAGGCTCAGGCGCTGCTTTTTCAGGTCTTCGAGTCGGTCATCGGAAGCGGCATCAAGTCCCGCCTCGATCCGGTATATCTGCTGGGCCAACTTATGATGGCGGTCGGCCAGGTCGCGGTAATGCGCGCTCTCCAGCTTCAGCGCGTGAAGGATCTCGCGCTGCGCGGGAAACAGCGCGTGCAGATCGTGGCCAAGTTCACTCATCTTTTCTCCGATCGAAGTTTGTCGTTGGGGACAGGTGTGTAGTTACCGCTCGTACACGGCGGCGCCAGCGCATCGAGCGGGCGGGCATCATGCGGCCAGCCGCTCCTGATACATCGGAGTTGCCGATGCGCGCGCGCGTCGCAGGGCAAGCAACCGCCGTTGGTAACTGCTGACGAACTGCTGATGAATGCAACGGGCTTCAGCACAGCTGGTGATACGGGCCAATGTCCGGTGTGAACGGCAGCGGCTTAGCAGGTAGGAAATGTCGGGATCATCCATGATGGCAGGCCTCCTTCCATGAGAAGGTGCCGCCTGACGGGGTAGATGTCGCTACGTGAATCTCCGCACCAGTTGGATCGATTGGTGCGTCTGCGGGAGGAAGGCTTCTACGCCGAGTCAGCATTCTGCCGCTGGGGCAAGGACCGACACACGGGACGTTTACGAGGGTTGCGCGGCTCCGACATCGGGCAGCTTGTCGCGCTGTGCAAGGGCAATGTCGATCAACGCGGGAAGGCTCGGCACCGCGAGCTTCCGCATCAGCCTCGCGCGATGGATTTCCACTGTCCTGTGGCTGATTCCCAGCTCCCGACCGATTTCCTTGTTGGTAAGCCCGTGCAGGAGCCAGGCCACGACTTCGCGCTCACGTGCCGTCAGCCGATCGATGTCCCTGGCATCGGGCGGCCGGTGAAGGTGTCCGCATTTGCTGGTCGCCAGCTGGATGGCATCCAGAAGACGCTGCTCGGACAGCGGCTTTTCAAGGATGTCGACAGCGCCGGCCCGAATAGCGGCAACGCCAAATGCGAAGTCCGGCGCTGCCTTCGCGAGCAACACAGCTTGCACCGATCCACGCTTGCGAAGGGTGGCGATGGCATCCGACACGTCATCCTGAACACTGTCGGCGTCGAACAGGACGATACCCGGCGCCAGCCGCGTCGAAGCCACAAGAAAGTCGTGAAGCGTCGCAAAGCAACGCGAAGCGACACCACTCAGCGCTGACATCAGTTCAGGGCGCAGCTCGTTGCCGATACAGTAGACTGCGGGAGTTCCCGCAGCCGCCGATAAATCCTTCACCGTCCCGCCTTTCCACTCGTGCAACCTACGAAGGGGGCGGTGGGCATGTCATACGCAATGCTACGGACTCTCCCCGGGAGATTGCGCGTGGGCTCGGCCAAGCGAGGCACGGTCCTGGCAGGGGAAATATAGAGCCGCAAGGCAATGGCAATGCTCGTTGCTGCCGGGTCCACGGCAACGCTGCCGGTTTCATTCTGCTTGAGGACATCATCGCAGAGCCTTCCGGATCGCTGCGTCGAGGCCTTCAGACCCTTGCAAAGTTGGCGCGAGACGGCGGTGCCTGATTTCTGGCGATGAAGCGCCCGAAACCCTCGGCGGAATCATGGGCAGGCGATCCCGCCGGCAGGTCCTTCGACCGCCCTCAGACCTTGGTATCCACCAACATGGTCAGGAATCGATGCGGGCGATGATAGTCTCGGTATAACGGTCATCACCTGCACCATAGCCATCGAACGGATTGAACGGCTCTGAGGTGATGACCGCACCGCGAAGACCCGAAAGCTTGAAGGTGCCCAGTTTCGTTTCGGTGGACCTGGCGCCATTGCGCTCGATAACCACAGCATCCGCGAACCGGTCGCCGTGCCGCGTGTAGAGGATGTGCGGCGCAAGGATCACCAGCCCACGATTGTAGCTTGCCCGCACACACAGCTGATGGGTGATCGCGTGGGCGAAGACGCTCTCTCCCTCATCTTCCGGCGCGTTTCCGCCGCCTGAATGGCGGAGCGTCAAGGTTTTGCGAATCTGCATCATGCCACTGGCTATTCACCGTCTCAGGTCGTTGCAAGAACGAACCTGAAGATATTGCGATGAGGAAATCCAATGCTGGACACATCCCGCATTTGGTGACCTCGCCATAGCATAACGATCGCGCGATAGTCTCGACCAATAGACGTTCGCGCGCGCGTGAGAGGGCACAGCGGGCGCGAACGGCGTTGTCGGAATGGCCGGTAGCGCCTGGAATCGTATCATGCACGCATGAGAAATATCCACCCGCATCGCCGCCGAATGGACACGCAACATTCGAGGTCGTCTCGATTTCCGCCGCGGCGCGAGAGCCTGTTTCCGGTGGCGTCGAGCGGGACCGTAAGGCCCGTCCAGGTGCCAAACCTACTGAGCGATCCACGCGACGAGAGCGCTCATCGTCGCGCCTGTAAGTAGATGACCCGATAGGGAAGCAATGTCGCATAGCCTACGGATATCTTCTGTCGATACCTTGGGAATTCGTCCCGGCAACGTGACACATCGTAGGAGGCCCGCCAGTGAGTTACGCAACTTTGATGGTGCATCTGGAGCTCGGCCGGTCCAATGCCGCGCTGCTCAATGTTGCTGCCGACCTGGCCGAACGATCGCAGGCTGGCGTCATCGGAATTGCCGCGTGCCAGCCGTTGATGGCGACGGCATTTGCTGGCGCTTATGTTTCCGGTGAAGCGATCGAACTGGATCGTGTCGAAATTGAAAGCGAAGCCAAGGAGGCCCAGGCAGAGTTTCGAACTCTGCTGGACGGTCGAGTCGCGGATATTGAATGGCGCTGCGTGGAGATGGCCACGCCGCTTGCGGACTATTTCGCACGCGAGGCACGCGGCGTCGATGTCATCCTGACCGCACCGGATCGTGGCGGCTCGCTGCTTCCCGATACACGACGCGCAAATATCGGCGATCTGGTGATGCAGACCGGGCGACCGGTAATTGTCGTTCCTACGCACGCTAAGGGGCTGCGACCGGAGCAGGTGCTGGTGGCCTGGAAGGACAGCCGTGAAGCCCGGCGTGCCGCACTTGATGCATTGCCGCTACTGGAAATGGCCGGCCATGTGACTGTTGTCGAGGTCGCTAGGGAGGAGGACGAAGCTGCGGCCGGTCGGCGGCTGACCGATGTGGCCGCATGGCTCAAAAGACACGGTATTCTGGCGGAGACGCTGGTGGCGCCGTCGACCGGCGATGATGTGGCTGCCCTTGCGGCGGTCGCTCGCGCTCAGCACGCCGATGTCGTTGTCGCCGGAGCATATGGGCACGGCCGGCTCCGGGAATGGGCGTTTGGTGGCGTGACCGCCGATCTGTTGCTGGATCCCGTAAGATGCACAATGCTGTCCCATTGACCGCTGTCGACATAGGAGGCGGGCGGTCGCTGGCTCCAAAAGCAAACGCGCGATCAGCGCAAGTGATCGTGACGTCGCAAAAGATCGTGCTGGTCCTGGTCACACTCGGCCTCGCAAGCTGTAACAAGATGGTGGATCCACGCAGCAATGACACCAACAGAAGGGCGGCCGCGGCGGCGGTGACCCAATATGAGATAAACACGGAAGGGGCCAGCGCGGCGGATCGGTGCCTACAGGCCGGGTTGGCGGCCGCAGCCTATCTGCAGGCCCAGGATGAAAGCAACTACGCAAAGTGGAGGGCACTGGAGGAGGCCAGCTGTGCTGAAACGAAGACAGCAAGATAGCACTGATCAATGCCTCAAGTGGCAAGCTGATGCGGAACGCGGCGGGTTGAGGCAAGGCTGAGCGGTCCGGCGGGCAGCCCGCGCCACAATCCGCCGCTCCGATTGAGATATACCGAGATGATGGACGGTCAACATGGCTTATGTTCCTTTGTGCCGCGGTCGTTTCGTAAGCACCGCCACCAAATTCTGCACCGCATCCCGCAACGAGACGATCGCCTCTGGAGAAAGGTCAAGGCCTTCGCCCAGAGTTGCGGGCACGCTGCTCGCCGGCACCCGCAGGCGGCGCCCGGCCTCGGTCAGCGCAACGATTACGCGGCGCTCGTCGGCGAGATCCCGTCGACGCGTGAGAAGTCCGGCAGCCTCCATCCGTTTCAGGAGCGGCGTGAGCGTTCCGCTGTCCAGATGCAGCGTAGCGCCAAGCTCGCCGACGGTGCGGGGCTCAGACTCCCAGAGCACCAGCATGACAAGATACTGAGGATAGGTGAGACCGATCTTTGACAGAACCGGACAATAAAGCCGGGTCAAAAGGTTCGATGCGGCATAAAGCGGGAAGCAGACCTGACGGTCCAGTCGCAGGGGATCGTCCTCCTTCATTACCGTTTCCGCCGAGATCTCGTCGGCGTCCGCTTCCCGCTTCGCCATCAGCGCGTGCTCACGCTTATCGCAACGTCCACATTACCCCGGACTGCGTTCGAGTAAGGGCAGACGGCATGCGCGGCTGCGATCAGCTCTTCGGCGGCGGCCTGCTCCAGGCCCGCGATCGAAACGTCGAGAGCGGCGGCCAATTTGAAACCGCCGCTGCCGTTGGGCAGAAGGCTGACCGTGGCGACCACTTCAAGATCATCATCGGCAATAGCGAGCTTCTTGCTCCGCGCGACGTGAATGGCCGCATTCTCGAAACAGGCGGCATAGCCGGCCGCGAACAGCTGCTCCGGATTGGTGGCTCCGCCCTTGCCTCCCAGCCCCGTCGGCAGGGCCAGGGAAAGTTCGAGCAGTCCGTCATCGCTGCGAACCGTGCCCGCACGGCCGCCCACGGCTTTGACTTTCGTCGTATAAAGTGTGTTCATGCTAGCACTACTTTGGCAGAAATCTGATTTTTCGATTCCCAAGGGGCAATTTCCCTGATTCATAGGATGCCAGCTCATGGGAGGCTGGTGATGGTGGAAGATTGGCGCGACGATCTGGAGGTCTGGCTGGCACCGTTCCTGGCGGCGT
Source organism: Sphingobium sp. AntQ-1 (assembly GCF_028538045.1). Lineage (NCBI taxonomy): Bacteria > Pseudomonadati > Pseudomonadota > Alphaproteobacteria > Sphingomonadales > Sphingobiaceae > Sphingobium > Sphingobium sp. AntQ-1. Next base: position 618,694 of record NZ_CP117158.1, on the reverse strand, counting down.
TGCGACACAAGACCCGGATGCGTCTTTGCCCTGCGTACGTTGCGGGTCTGATTGGCCCCGGGGACCGCAAGAGTGTTCAACCGATGGCAGCTCGTAATCGCGAGTTCGGCTATGACCAACTCCACCATTTCGTTGCTGACGGTGTATGGGAAAGCGCTCCCCTTGAGGCTGTCCTCCTGAAGGAAGCCGATCGTCTGGTGGGGGACGAAGCCGGATATCTGGTTATCGACGATACATCTCTGCCGAAGAAAGGCAGTCATTCGGTCGGCGTGGCCCCGCAATACGCCTCTTCGCTTGGCAAGACATCCAACTGTCAGTCTCTTGTTTCTGTGACGCTGGCGTCGCGTGAAGTGCCGGTCATGGTAGGCTTGCGCCTCTTTTTGCCGGAGAGTTGGACTGGTGATGCCGAGCGCATGAAACGTGTCCGGGTCCCTGCCGAGCGGCAAGTCGCGCTGACCAAGCCTGAGATCGCCATTGAGGAAATTGATCGCGTTATCGCCTCTGGTGCCCGCTTTGGCTGTGTGCTTGCCGATGCGGGTTATGGATCGAGTGGGCAATTCCGCGAAGCTTTGAGCAAGCGCAACTTGTTGTGGGCCGTCGGCATATCACGACGCCAGAATGTGTATCGGGCTGATATTGGACTGATTTTCCCGGAAGCTGCGACCGGAAGGCGACGCAAATACCACGTACCGGACGATGTTGCCATCTCTTCCGAATTGATGTTGGCCGATGCAAAGTGGCGAAAGGTCAGTTGGCGGCGTGGAACCAAAGGAAAGCTGACCTGTCAATTTGCGGCTCGCCGTGTTCGGGTCGCAGATGGTCACCGGCATCGCATGAGCGACGGCCGTGTCCAGGCCATGCCCGGGGAACAGGAAGTCTGGCTGGTCGGCGAAAGGCGCACAACCGGTGAGCAAAAATACTACCTGTCGAACTTGCCCGCTGACGCCACACTCAAAATGCTGGCCACGGCGATCAAGGCGAGGTGGATTTGCGAGCAGGCCCACCAGCAACTCAAGGAAGAGCTTGGCCTTGATCACTTCGAGGGCAGATCATGGACAGGGCTGCACCGACATTGCCTGATGGCGATGATCGCCTTCGCCTTCCTCCAATCCCGCCGCCTCACGGCAGCGGGACGGAAAAAAAAGAGTCGGTGGACCGCCGCCGAAGCCGACCATGCCAGCCATCAGGCAGGCAATTCTCGACCTCTTCATGCAACCACCGCGAACCCGATGCCCCCACTGTGACAAATCCCTCGGGGACCCAGTTACGTAAAATCTGCCAAAGTAGTGCTAGTCCTCCAGTTGAAATGTTGTGCACATGCCGCGTTCCATTGTCCTCGGAACCGTCGTCCTCGATATCCTCGAGCCGTGCGTGTGCCAGACAGGGTGGCCACGCCTATGACGAAGCAGTATTTCACGTTCGATCGTGTCAAGCGTTCGCAGGCGTCGCTAATATTGCCGATCAGGATCGTTTCACAGTCGGGAAGGATGTTCTCCGCGGCACATAAGCTGGGCAACTCCGGGGATGGAATGGTCTCCTTCTCGTTCGATCGCAGCCACGTCCCGTGATTATCGCTCACGAGCCGCCACGATCCGTTCCCGCGTATCCGACTCGGCGGGCGCGGATCATTCAATTGCACACGATATAATTTCAAACAATATATTTCTCTTATTCCAGGATGGAATCGCGTGAAGATGGCCGGTTCAGGTACGGGGTCAGCGGCAAGAAGGGGAGGCGGCCAAGGTCCAGCCCAGCCAAAGTCCAGCGAGGCCGACCCCGAAGCGACGCGAGGTACGACCGATTTTCTCCATTCCTACTCAATGCCGCAGATCGGCAGAGTCGACGCGGCCCGCCGGTCCGACCCTTGCCGGACCCGCACTCATATGCCAGCTATTGTCTGCTTGGCCTATGAAGAGTGTCGTCGAGTGGGGGGATGCAGGTTTCGTCCGGAATCGCCGTCTCGATCCCGGTCTCGATCTCCGTTATCGCACGAGCGCGACGCCTATTCTGAACCGCGTCATGCGCCGATCATAGTCGAGCAGGTTCTCGCCATAGCCAACGAAACTCTGTCCGAACAGATAAAGGTCCGGACCACCCCCCAGCAGACGAGGCAGCGGATAGGAGAGATCGGCACTGAGCGCGCCCTTGCCGCTCGAAAAGTTGAACCGGGTGGAGGTGGAGAGGCGCAGTCCTTCATCCTCCCCGATCTCCACGAATAGCCCCGTGATGCCGCGGTATCGGCGGATATCGGGATTGTCCGACTTGTCGCCGACGAAAAGCGCCAGACGTGGTGCGACCGAGAGGCGATAGTCTCCGCCGAGCGGGATCGCCGCCATCGGCGCGACATAGACGCTGTTGATGCTGCGCGACGCCGCGCCGTCGCGCCCGTTCGATTCATGCCGGATACCGCCCTGCGCGCTCACCGAGATGCCGTTCGACAAAGTGGCGGAAGGGGTCAGATAGAAGAGTTCGGGCTGATAATCGACATTGCGGAACGGCGAGGAGTTCCCGCCCAGGTCCCAGAACATACGCTGGCTATAGGCGAAGTGAAGCCCATCACGCCAGGACCCCGGCAGCCCATCAGCCCGTCTCGATCCGAACAGCTGGTATTTGAAGCTGATCTGGATCCTTGCCTCACTGTTGGTGCCAGGCCCGTAGACGGCGTAGATCGGCTCATAGGCCGAGAGATTGACGAGAAAGGCATTGCCAGCCGAACGGTCGGCGGGCGGCGGCGCCGCTTCCCGCTCCGGCTCGGAAGGCGCCTGCGGTGCGGATATGGCTTGCGCCACTTGCGTCGCCGACCGCAAAGCAACAGTGATCTGCTGCGAACGCCACGCCGGAATGGAAAGCGTCGCGCCATCCAGCGTCAGGTCGGAAGGCGCGCGAAAGCAATAGCGAGCGCGCATGAACCCGCCAGGCGGCACGGTCAGGCTGGCCGGGACATTCGCGGCGCGTTCGAGCCATACGGTCCGGACAGATCCGGCAGCCCCGATCCGTGCCTCGATTCGGTCGGGCAAGGATACCGTTTGCGGATCGCGGTCCCCGTTGAGCAATCGCAGATCGACCAGAATGGCGCCGTCCTGGTCGCGCTGGCCGGCGTCGCCGATCAGGATCTCGACCGGCGAGGCGGCATGGGCCGTCGGCGCGAGGAGAATCGATGCGCCAGCCATGAACCAGAAGTGCGGACGGATCGTCATGCGCGCAGGTGCCAACCGCTGTCGCCTGCACCACGGACCGGATAATCGAACAGCCGCGTATGTTCGCGCGCGATCCTGGCGTTGCGCCGCGGTCGCTTGCCCGGCGGGAGGGCGAGGTGAAATGTCCGGTCGGAGAAGACCTGGAGGAGCATTGCGGGCGGAAAAGCCGAGGCGAGCCGGGTAACCGCGGCGCGAATGAATGTCTCTGCAACGTCTTCCAACGGGTCTGGTGGCGAAGTGGCGGCGGATGTGTCCATGTTCCTCATCTCCAATCGGACATGCCCTTCCATCGCCTGACAGCGAGGAACACGCACTACGCGATGACGTAGCCTGACTCAGCATCCTCCCCTGAAACCGCCTCCGATTATACCATCGTTATCAAGCGGCTACTCTCATCTTACCACCACGCATGTCTTTCCGAGAGTCGCCAATTTCACAGAACGGTACTGCAGGGGAGAGATAAGGCGCAACCCCGGCCATCAGTATATTTGCGCCTGGCCCGACACAGAATATGTCCTCCGCCATCCGATTTGTGACGATCCTGCCGCTCCAGCCGTCGTCCATTCCTCACGCTTTCCCGGATGGAAAGAGGAACGAATTAGCGTCGATACGAAACGCATAAGTATAGTTCCCGATGGCGGGGTGGTGCTCCGGCGATGCACATGAACCGCATATCCCGTGGTGATCGGGAATCCAAAACGCCAGGGAGAGGTGCCGGATCGGCTTGGCGACGCCCGTTTTGGGCGGCGGCTTTCGTGCGCTCTGGAGAACCGGATGTTCGACTTCAATGACAAGGTCGCGATCGTGACCGGAGCCGCCAGCGGGCTGGGCGAGGCCATCTCCCGTGAGTTGGCCGCCTCCGGCGCCCGGCTCGTGCTCGCCGATCTCGATATCGACCGTGTACACGCTCTCGCTGCCCAGATCGATGACGGCAGGGCCTTTCCGCTTCGGACGGACGTGGCGAATGCCGCGGATGTCGAGGCGATGGTGGCTTTCGCGGTGAAGACCTTCGGCCGGCTCGATCTTGCCGTGAACAATGCCGGCGTCGGCGGCGCCTCCGCTCCGGCCGGTGAATATGATCTTGCCGAATGGCGGCGCGTGCTCAGCGTCGACATGGACGGCGTGTTCTACGGCATGCGCTATCAGATCCCGGCGATGCTGGTTTCGGGCGGCGGTGCGATCGTCAACATGAGTTCGATCTGCGGCATGCTCGGCCTGCCCGGCACCATCGCTTACGCGGCTGCCAAGCACGCCGTGGTCGGCATGACCCGGACCGCAGCCGTCGACTATGCCCGCAAGGGCATTCGCATCAACGCGGTGGGGCCAGCGGTCATCGATACGCCGCTGATCCGGGCGCAGGGCGAACCGTCGCCCGCGCTGATCGATCAGCATCCCATTGGCCGGCTCGGCCGGCCCGAGGAGGTGGCGGCGCTTGTCGCCTTTCTGCTGTCCGATCGCGCCTCGTTCATGACCGGCGGCTACTATCCCGTCGATGGCGGCTATCTCGCGCAGTGACCGCGTCGCCCACTCCCTTTTCATCAGCACCAGCAGCAAGGAATTTCTCATGTCCCGTATAGCGCTTATCACCGGCGGCGTGAGCGGTATCGGCGCCGCGACCGCACGACTCCTCAAGGCGCATGGCTACACCGTCGTCGCCAATTATTTCGGCAACGAGGCCGAAGCCCAGGCGTTTCACGACGAGACGGGCATTCCGGTCTATGGCTGGAACGTGGGCGATTTTGCCGCGAGCCAGGCGAGCGTCGCCAAGGTCGTGGCGGAGGTCGGGCCGGTCGACATCCTCGTCAACAATGCCGGCATCACCCGCGACGGCACGCTCCACAAGATGAGCGAGGAGCAATGGCGCAGCGTGATCGACGTCGACCTCGGCGGCTGCTTCAACATGTGCCGCGCGGTGATCGAGGGCATGCGTGAGCGGCGCTTCGGCCGGATCGTCAATGTGAGTTCGGTCAACGCGCTGTCGGGGCAGTTCGGCCAGACCAACTATGCCGCCGCCAAGGCGGGCGTGATCGGCTTCACCAAGGCGCTCGCGCTCGAGGGCGCGGCGCGCAACGTCACGGTCAATGCGATAGCGCCGGGCTATACCGACACCGCCATGGTCGCCGCGGTATCGGCGGAGGCGATGAAGGCTGTTCTTGGCGCCGTTCCCGTGGGCCGTCTCGGCACGCCCGATGAGATCGCGCGCGGCGTCCTCTTCCTTGTCGAGGACGAAGCCGGCTTTGTCACCGGCGCCACGCTTTCGATCAACGGCGGCAAATACATGGCCTGAAGCGGCCGAATGGAAGGAGAAGATCATGACCAAGAATGTTGTTCTTTGCGCACCCGTGCGAACCGCGATCGGAAGCTATGGCGGCAGCCTCAAGGACATGGCCGCGCCGAGACTCGGCAGTATCGCCATTGCCGAGACGCTCAAGCGCGCCGGCGTAACCGGCGACGCGATCGATACGGTCGTCATGGGCCAGGTGGTGCAGGCCGGAGCGAAGATGAACCCGGCGCGGCAGGCGGCGATCGGTGGCGGAATCCCTGACACTGTGCCGGCGATGACCGTCAACCGGGTCTGCGGCTCCGGAGCCCAGGCGATCGCCACTGCCGCGCAGGAGATCATGCTGGGCCTGACGAATGCCGCTGTCGCGGGCGGGATGGAGAATATGGACCAGGCGCCCTACCTTATCGAGAAGGGCCGCTGGGGTTATCGCATGGGCGACGGCAAGCTTTTCGACAGCATGCTCCATGACGGTCTCAACGACGCGTTCGTCGATCAGCATTCGGGCTGGGTGACCGAGGACCTCGTCACGAAATTTCAGATCTCGCGCGACGCCCAGGACAGTTGGGCAGTGCGCTCGCAACAGCGGTTCAGTACGGCCCAGGCGGCCGGCAAGTTCGACAGCGAGATCGTGGCGGTCGAAATTCCGGGACGAAAGGGGCCGACCAGCTTTTCGCGGGACGAGCAGAACCGACCGGATGCGACGCTCGAAAGCCTCGCCCACCTCAAGCCGGCCTTTCGTCCGGAAGGAACAATCACGGCAGGCAATGCGCCCGGCCTCAATACCGGCGCGGCGGCGATGATCGTGGCGAGCGAGGACTGGGCCAGCCAGCACGGCGTAGCTCCGGTCGGTCGGCTGGTCGCTTTCGGCGTGGGTGCGGTGGAGCCCGGACTGTTCGGGCTGGGGCCGGTCCCGGCCGTGCGCCAGGCGCTCACCCGTGCGGGCTGGTCGGTGTCGGATCTCGAACGGGTCGAGATCAACGAAGCCTTTGCCGCGATCGCCATCGCCGTCGTACGGGAACTCGGGCTGCCGGAGGACATCGTCAATGTCGAAGGCGGGGCGATCGCCCATGGCCATCCGATCGGCGCGACGGGCGCGGTGCTGACGACGCGGCTGCTCGAGTCGATGCGGCGCGACGGGCTCAGGCGCGGGCTTGTCACGCTTTGCATCGGGGGCGGGCAGGGCGTTGCCCTGGCTCTTGAAGCCGTCTCCTGAGCGAAGAGGCTTGGGGCGGCGATCGATCTTCCGTCGACGCCGCTCCGGTCCGAACGCAACCGATAAGGTGTCGCGTGCCCATGCTCATCGCGAGCTTTCTGGAAAACCCACTCTCGCAGGGGAACCGGAGAGCCGTGGATAGCGGCACGTCTGTTCATACGGATGGCGGTCCGGTGACCGGTCGACTAGGCGAATTGCAGAGCTCCGACGGTACGGCCCAAGGACTCTCGATTGTCGGGATCGAAAAATCATTCGGCGCCCGAAAGGTTCTCCACGGCGTTTCGCTCAACGTCAAACCGGGCGAAATCGTGGGGCTGCTTGGTCCCAACGGCGCCGGAAAGACGATTTGCTTCTATGCGATCGTCGGCTTGACGAGCGTCGATGCCGGCACGATCCTGCTTGGCGGAACGGATGTCACGGCGCTTCCGATGGACAGGCGCGCGGCACGGGGTCTGGGCTATCTTCCGCAGGAGCCATCGGTCTTTCGGGGAATGACGGTTGCGGAAAACATCACCGCGGTGCTCGAGTGCCGCACGGACGATCCCGCGGTGATCGCGGCGCGCCTTGATGAACTGCTCGCCGAGTTCAGTATTGCCCATGTCCGCGATACGCCGGCTCCGGCTTTGTCAGGCGGAGAACGCCGCCGCACCGAGATTGCTCGTGCGATGGCTGCACAGCCGGCGATCATGTTGCTGGACGAGCCCTTTACCGGCATCGACCCCTTGTCGATCGTCGATATCAAGCTGATGGTGCGCGACCTCAAGCAGCATCGGGTCGGCGTCCTAATAACCGACCATAATGTCCACGAGATGCTCGAACTGGTCGATCGGGCCTATGTCATCCATGAGGGGAGGGTGCTGTTCGAGGGGGCGCCCGACGCCGTGCTTCACAATCCCGATGTGCGCAGACTCTACCTTGGCGAGAACTATGAGCAGTGACCTGTCCTTTGGTCGATCATGGCCGCTCCGTTGCCGCCGCTCAGCACCGGGCCAGCCTCGACGGCGGCCTGCTCGTGTTCATGCATCGGGGCGACGGCATGACGCCAGACTTGCGGTCGGAGTCCGTATCCAACAGGATCGAACATGGAGTTAACCGGAGCAGTCTTCGTCCAGGAAGGGCATTCCGCGCGCGATGAGATTCATGGTGCGCTTGAGATAGTCGGCTTTGGCGCGGGATGTGTTTTCCAGTTCGTGCCGCAGGAGAATGCGCGTCCGCGGGCAGGTGACCAACGCATCGAAGAGGAAGGTCGCGAGGAACGGCAGATCATACGCGCGCTTTTCGTCGCCATCGCAGGCTTGTTCGAGGATGGACTGGATCAACGCAATCCCCGCCTTCGCGCCCATCGAAGGCGTGATCTGGCTGACCTCCGATCTATGGTCGGCAATCCAGCTGACAAGTGACTCCAGGCCTATGACTTCGCGCTTGAGCGATGCATCGAGCATTTTCCTGCTGACATGGAGAAGTTTGTCCTGCGCCGAGCCGGCCGGAATATTCGCGGCGATTGGCCTGAGATGATGCGCCGTCCCATGTTCGATGGCAGCAAAAAGCAGCGCCGTTTTCGACCCGAACCGGGAATAGAGCGTGCGCTTCGAGACGCTAGCGGCGATCGCGATCCCCTCCATGCTCGCGCCTTCCACGCCATGGGCGACGAACTGCTCGAGTGCCACATCAAGAATATGAACGCCCAGTCGGGCCGCGACTTCCTGCGTTGGCCGGCCTCCTTTGGGGTCACGCGGCGGCAGGCGCCTGACGCTTCCGGTTGATGTTGCTCGTGTCATAAAACCGTCTCTAACCCGATTATCCAGGTCTTGCATGAATTTTGACTTGATCCGGTATCGCCAGGAGGCGATAACAAAACCGCTAAGTATACATACGCATTGCCCCGGGGAGGAGCTGTGGGGAAACCTCGCGGCGCATCTGAAACAGGAACGGACCCGGACGATCATGACGGATATCGCACTCGTAACCGGTGGCACGCGCGGGATCGGCGCGGCCATCGCCCGATCGCTGAAGGCCGAAGGCCATGAGGTGGCGGCCGTCTATCATGGCAATGACGCCGCCGCCGCCCGGTTCAAGCAGGACACCGGCATACCGGTGTTCCAATGGGACGTTGCGGACGAGGCGGCCTGCCGGGACGGCGTGGCCCAGGTCGAAGAACGGCTTGGGCCCGTGTCCATCCTCATCAACAATGCGGGCATCACCCGCGACGGGGTCTTCCACAAGATGAGCTGGGACAATTGGCGGTCCGTGCTGGCGACCAACCTCGACTCGATGTTCACCATGACCCGCGCAATCATCGAGGGCATGCGCGAGCGGCGCTTCGGCCGGATCATCAACATCTCGTCGATCAATGGGCAGAAGGGCCAGGTCGGGCAGGTCAACTATTCCGCGGCGAAGGCGGGCGTGATCGGCTTCACGAAGGCGTTGGCTCAGGAAAATGCTGCGCGTGGCATCACGGTCAACGCCGTCTGCCCCGGTTATGTTGACACCGACATGGTCGCCGCCGTCAAGGAGGAGGTGCGCGCCGGGATCATCGCCGGAATCCCCGTCGGACGTCTCGGCGATCCCGACGAGGTCGCGCAGGCCGTCTCCTATCTCGCCTCGCCAAAGGCGGCTTTCTGCACGGGCTCGGTGCTCACCATCAACGGAGGGCAATATATCGCCAATGGCTGAGCCTCGTCTGCGATCATTCGTAAGGATAATGCCTCATATCGCAGCGCAGCATCGCAACGGAAACTGTTTCTCCCCCACCTCGATTCTCGAATGGACCTGACCCATGAGCTATCCCCTCGATCAGATTACCGCCCTTGCCAAGGCCAATGGCGAGCTTGTCCTCAAGTTCGCCGAGATCGCCCGGAGCGGCGGCGAGGAGTATGCGCAGATCGGCAGCAAGGCGGCGACCCTCTTCGTCGATCAGCTGAAAGAGCTGAAGCCGGGAACCGTTCCCAGCTTCAAGTCCGAAGCGGTCACGAGCCTGTTTGGCGAGGTGGAAAAGAGCCGGGAGGCCTCGGTGAGCAAGATCAAGGCGGCGGTCGACGAATGGCAGGGTAGCTGGAAAGACCTGCTCTCGCAGACGACCAACCAGCAGGAGCTGTCCGATACCTTCCGGACGTGGTTCCAGCCCCTGACCAAGCAGCTATCTGTGGCCGAGCCCGAGAAGGCGAAGGCGCCTGCGGCACCGGCACCTGCAAAAGCTTTCGCGACAGCCTGAGGGTCGCAACTCACGGCGAACAAAGGCTCCCGCCCGGCCCTCCGGACGGGAGCCGCCTATTTGAAGACCGAACCAGGGGCAGTGCGCGACGATATGGCCGTTTCAGGGATCACAGCGGGCGGATACCGACGGCCAGCGATAAGCGCAGCCTGTCTTGCTGCGTCCATGCTTCTGGCCGGATGCTCGTTCGCGCCGGCGCATGTCCGGCCATCGCAGCCCGTTCCGCAAACCTATGCCGCATCGGCGTCCGACTCGTCGTCCATCGCCCACATCGGCTGGTATGATTTCTTTCGCGAGAAGCAGCTTCGCGCGCTGATCGCTGCGGCGCTGGAGAACAACCGCGATATCCGGATTGCGTCCGGGCGCGTCGCGGAGGCGCGGGCGGCGTGGCGGATCCAGGGATCGGCGCTCTACCCCGAGCTCGATGCCGTGGCGACCGGAACGCGGGGACGAACCCCCGCCAATCTGTCGGTGACGGGCCGGGCGGTCACCGGCAACCAGGTCTATGCGCAGCTCAGCGCCGGCTGGGAGATCGACTTCTGGGGCCGGCTGCGCAATCTCAACGCGGCGGCGCGCGCGCAATATCTGGCGACGGAAGAAGCGCGGCGCGCGGTCGCGACCGATCTCATCGCCCAGGTCGCCAATGGCTATCTGCTCGAGCGCGAATATGAGGAACGCGTCGCGCTGGCGAGCCGGACGATCACGACGCGCGAGGAGGCGCTTCGGATCCTGCGGCGGCGTTATGAGGTGGGCTCGGGCTCCAAGCTCGAGATGACGCAGGCGCAGACCCTGCTGGCGCAGGCGCAGACGGCACTGCAGGCGCTCGATCAGGATCGCGAGGTCAATCGCAACGCGCTGGCACTGCTGGTCGGGCGTCCGGTCGACATACCGTCCGGGCCGCTCGGCCTTGTCGAGGCCGCGCCGAAGATCGTGCTTCCGCCGGGCCTGCCGTCGGAGCTTCTCGTCAACCGGCCCGATATCGTGGCGGCGGAATATGCCCTGCGCGCCGCCGATGCGAATATCGGCGCTGCCCGCGCCTCCTTCTTTCCCAATATCAGCCTGACCGGCGCCTTCGGGACCGCGAGCAGCGAACTGGACGGTCTGTTCAAGGATGGAAGCCTCTCCTGGAACTTCACGCCGACCTTGAGCCTGCCCTTGTTCAATGCCGGACGCCTCGCGGCCAATCTCGACGTGGCAAAAGCCCGTCAAGTGATCGCCGTCGCCGACTATGAGCGGACGGTGCAGGCGGCGTTCCGCGATGTCTCCGACGCGCTGGTCCGGCGCCGGCAACTCGGCCTCCAGATCGAGACGACGCGCACCATGCTCGCGGCGCTCCAGGAACGCGCGCGGCTCGCCCTGCTGCGCTTCGACAACGGGCGCTCGGCCTATCTCGAAGTCCTCGATGCGCAGCGCGACCTGTTCGATACCGAGCAGACGCTCGTCCAGATGCGGCGCGCCCATCTCGGGAGCGCCGTCGCCCTCTATGCGGCGCTGGGCGGGGGCTTCATCCAGAATCCAGCCTTCGACATCAACGCAGCTGAAACCAGGAATCCAGTGCAATGACGATGCCCCAGAAGAAGTGGATCATCAGGGGCGGCATCGCCATGGCCATTGTTGCCGTGGCCATCATCCTCTGGCTGCTGCTCAAGCCCGCTGACCTTCCAGACGGCATCATTGGCGGCAATGGCCGGATCGAGGCGATCGAGATCGACATCTCGGCGAAGACCCCCGGGCGAATCCGCGACATCGTCGCCGATGAGGGCGACTTCGTGAAGGCGGGCCAGGTCGTCGCGCATATGGACGTCGACGTCCTCAACGCCCAGCGCTCCGAGGCGCAGGCTCAGCTCGCCCAGGCCCAAAATTCGATCCTGACCGCGCAAAGCCAGGTATCGCAACGTCAGAGCGAGCGCGCGGCCGCGCTTGCCGGCGTGCGCCAGCGTGAGGCGGAGCTCAATGCCGCGCGCAAACGGTTGGCGCGTTCCGAGACGCTGGCGCGCGAGGGTGCGACCGCGGTTCAGGAGCGCGACGACGATCAGGCGCAGGTCGAAGGCGCGACGGCTGCCGTCGAGGCGGCGCGCGCGCAGCTGGCCGCGGTCGATGCGGCCATCGGCACCGCGCGCAGCCAGGTGATCGGCGCGCGCTCGAACGTCGATGCCGTCCGCGCGACGATCGAGCGGATCGAGGCCGATATCCGCGACAGCGACCTGCGCGCTCCGGTGGGCGGAAGGGTTCAGTATCGCGTGGCGCAGCCGGGCGAGGTCGTCGCCGGCGGCGGGCGGGTGCTCAACCTCGTCAACCTGGGCGACGTCTACATGACCTTTTTCCTGCCCGAGACGGTGGCGGGACGCGTGGCGCTGGGGAGCGACGTGCGGATCGTGCTGGACGCCGCGCCGGACCTTGTGATCCCGGCCAAGGTCAGCTTCGTGGCCGACGTCGCGCAGTTCACACCCAAGACGGTGGAGACGGAGAGCGAGCGGCAGAAGCTGATGTTCCGCGTCAAGGCGCGGATCGATCCCGCCCTGCTCGAGCGCCACATCACCCAGGTCAAGACCGGGCTTCCCGGCATGGCCTATGTCCGCACCGACCGCGGAACCGAATGGCCGGCGAAGCTGTCCGTCAACGTGTCGCGATGACCGCGCCCGGCATGTCGGAGGGCGCCTCGCCTCCGTTGGCGGCACGCCTTTCGGGTGTCAGCCTGCACTATGGCAAGACCCGGGCGCTCGACGGCATCGACCTGGAAATCCCGGCCGGACGCATGGTCGCGCTGATCGGCCCCGACGGCGTCGGCAAGTCCGCCCTGTTCTCGCTGATTGCCGGCGCGCGCGTGATTCAGGAGGGCACCGTCGAGGTGCTTGGCGGCGATATGGCCGGCCGCGCGCATCGTGAAGCGGTCTGCCCGCGCATCGCCTATATGCCACAGGGCCTTGGCAAGAATCTCTATCCGACCTTGTCCGTCGACGAGAATCTGGAGTTTTTCGCGCGCCTGTTCGGGCAGGATGCACCGGAGCGCGAGCGGCGCATCGCCCAGCTCACCGAGAGCACCGGGCTCGCGCCATTCCGGAAACGTCCCGCGGGCAAGCTTTCGGGCGGCATGAAGCAGAAGCTCGGGCTGTGCTGCGCCTTGATTCACGACCCCGATTTCCTGCTGCTCGACGAGCCCACCACCGGCGTCGATCCGCTGTCGCGCGTCCAGTTCTGGGATCTGATCGACCGCATCCGCGCCGACCGGCCGGGAATGAGCGTGCTTGTCGCCACCGCGTATATGGAGGAGGCGGCGCGGTTCGACTGGCTGGTGGCGATGGATGCGGGGCAGATCCTCGCGACCGGGACGCCGGCGGACTTCTACGAGCGCACCGGCACGGATGGGCTGGAGCAGGCCTTCATCGCATTGCTGCCCGAAGAGCGTCGGCGTGGCCACAAGTCCGTGACGATCCCTCCACGCCGCGACGGGAGCGATGCCGAGGTCGCCATCGAGGCCAAGGGGCTGACGATGCGGTTCGGCGACTTCACGGCGGTCGATCATGTCGACTTCCGGATCGAGCGCGGCGAGATCTTCGGCTTCCTGGGTTCGAACGGCTGCGGCAAGTCGACGACGATGAAGATGCTGACCGGCCTGCTCAAGGCGAGCGAGGGCCAGGCCTGGCTATTCGGGCGCGAGGTCGAGAATGACGACATGGCGACTCGCCGCCGCGTCGGCTACATGTCCCAGGCGTTCTCGCTCTATTCCGAACTCAACATCCGCCAGAACCTCGAGCTGCACGCGCAGCTGTTCCATGTGCCCGCCGCTGAAGTTCCCGGCCGGGTCGAGGAGATCGCCGGACGCTTCGGCTTGACCGACATCATGGACGCGCTGCCCGACGCGCTGCCGCTCGGCCAGCGCCAGCGGCTCAGCCTGGCGGTGGCGATGATCCACAAGCCCGAGATGCTGATCCTCGACGAGCCGACATCCGGCGTCGATCCGATCGCGCGCGATCAGTTCTGGCAGATGATGATCGACCTGTCGCGCAACGACAAGGTGACGATCTTCATATCTACCCATTTCATGAACGAGGCCGAGCGTTGCGACCGCATCTCGCTGATGCATGCCGGCAAAGTGCTCGTCAGCGATACGCCGGCGAAAATCGTCGAGAAGCGTGGCAGCAAGACCCTCGAGCAAGCATTCATCAGCTATCTGGAAGAGGCGGCGGGCGGAGACGAAAGGGCGGAGCCGGGAGGGCGCGCAGCGGCGTCAGCCACCGAGACAAAGGCCGAGTCCGGTTCGTCCTTTTCCCGCACCTTCAGCCGCCGACGCATGATGAGCTATTCCCGGCGCGAGGCGCTGGAGCTGCGTCGCGATCCGATCCGCGCGACGCTCGCCCTTTTGGGCAGCGTGCTGCTCATGTTCATCATGGGGTATGGGATCAGCATGGATGTGGAGGATCTGCCCTTTGCGATCCTCGATCGCGACGGCACCACCACCAGCCAGAACTATGCGCTCAATCTCGCCGGCTCGCGCTACTTTGTCGAGCGCCCCCAGATCACCGACTATGCGCAGCTCGACCGTCGGATGCGCGACGGCGAGCTTAGCGTCGCGATCGAGATTCCGCCGGGCTTCGCCCGCGATCTGAGGCGTGGCACGCCGGTGCAGATCGGCGTCTGGATCGACGGCGCGATGCCGCAGCGCGCCGAGACCGTGCAGGGCTATATCCAGGCGATGCACGCGCAATGGCTGGGCGACATGGCGGTGCAGGAACTCGGCGCGCGGCCCGCGGCCGGCCTCGTCACCATCGAGACCCGCTATCGCTATAATCCCGACGTCAAGAGCCTGGTGGCGATCGCGCCAGCGGTCATTCCCGTCCTGCTGCTGCTGTTTCCCGCGATGCTGACCGCCTTGAGCGTCGTGCGTGAGAAGGAGCTGGGCTCGATCATCAACTTCTACGTTACACCTATCACGCGAATCGAGTTCCTGCTGGGCAAGCAGTTGCCCTATGTCGCGCTCGCCATGCTGAACTATGTGCTGCTGGTCTTGCTGGCACTATTTGTCTTCCGCGTGCCGATTACCGGCAACGTGCTGGCGATGACCGTCGGGGCGCTGCTCTACGCTTTGTCGGCGACGGCAATCGGGCTGCTCTTCTCCATCTTCATGCGCAGCCAGATCGCTGCCTTGTTCGCCACCGCGATCGGCACGATCCTGCCGGCGGTGCAGTTTTCCGGACTGATCAACCCGGTATCGTCGCTGGAGGGCGTCGGCGCGTTCGTCGGGCGCATCTTCCCCACCACCCATTTTGTGACGATCTGCCGAGGTGTCTTCTCGAAGGGGCTGGGCTTCGGCGATCTGGCTCAGCCGCTTCTGGCGTTGGCGGCGGCCGTGCCGGTCCTGCTCGCGCTGTCCGTCGCGCTTCTCAAGAAGCAGGAGTACTGAGATGCAGCACGCCGGCAATATCCTGCGTTTGGGCGTCAAGGAGCTGCGCAGCCTGTGGCGCGATCCGATGATGCTGGTGCTGATTGTCTACGCCTTCTCGCTTGGTATCTATGTGGCGGCCTCCGCCATGCCCGAGACGCTGAACAAGGCGCCGATCGCGATCGTCGACGAGGATCAGTCCCCGCTCTCCAGCCGGATCACCGGGGCATTTTATCCACCCCATTTCAAACAGCCGGCGCTGCTCGCTTTGGGTGAGGTCGATCCGGCGATGGATGCCGGCCGCTACACCTTCGCGCTGGACCTGCCGCCCGATTTCCAGCGCGACGTGCTCGCCGGCCGGCAACCGACCGTCCAGCTCAACATTGACGCCACGCGCATGAGCCAGGCTTTCACCGGCGGCGGATATATCCAGCAGATCGTCCAGGGGGAGGTGTCGGAGTTCATGAAGGGAACGCGGGCCACGGCCGCGCCGCCCGCCGATCTCGCCCTGCGGGCCCGCTTCAACCCGACGCTCGCGCAAAGCTGGTTCGGGTCGGTGATGGAGATCATCAACAACGTCACCATGCTCTCGATCGTGTTGACCGGCGCCGCGCTGATCCGCGAGCGCGAGCATGGCACGATCGAGCATCTGCTGGTGATGCCGATCACGCCGTTCGAGATCATGGCGAGCAAGGTCTGGGCGATGGGGCTGGTCGTCCTGCTCGCCTGCGCCTTCGCGCTGCTGGTGGTGGTCGAAGGAATATTGAAGGTGCCGATCGAGGGATCGATCCCGCTGTTCCTGACGGGTGCGGCGCTGCATTTGTTCGCCACCACGTCGATCGGCATCTTCATGGGCACGATCGCGCGCTCGATGCCGCAGTTCGGTCTGTTGCTGATGCTCGTGCTGCTGCCGCTCCAGCTGTTGTCCGGCGGTATGACCCCGCGCGAGAGCATGCCCGAGTTCGTGCAAACGGTGATGCTCGCCGCGCCCACCACCCATTTTGTGAGAATGGCGCAGGCGATTCTCTACCGGGGAGCGAGCTTCGACGTGGTCTGGCCCCAGTTCCTTGCCATCGCCGTGATCGGTGCAGTGTTTTTCCTGATCGCGCTCGCGCGGTTCCGCCGGACGATCGGAACGATGGCATAAGCAGGCACATGGTGATGGCCGCCTCAGTAACACTACCAATATGCCCAACAGCGCGGCTGCGCGAAACTTTTCTCACCACAAAGGGGAGAATCTCCATGCACGCCCTGGACAGAATTCGTCAGTCGATCGACGTCATTTTCCTGTATGGATTGACGGCCGGTCTGGTGATGGCGATCGCCTCCATCATCATGGCGAAGCTTCCCGAATGAAAAGGAAGACGCGTCTCAGGCGTCTTGCGCCGCTCGTTCTGAGTGTTCTTCTTGGGCTTTCTATTCACACCGCCGCCCAGTCGGCGCCCGCTGCCGCCGAAGCGACCGCCCCGGCGGGCTTCCGCCTCGATTCCGACGGGACCTTGGTGCATGTGGGAAGCGGTGCGCGCTTTCCCCATATGCTCGCCGGATTCACCCGCGTAGCCGAGCAGGGATATGATCCCAGCGGCCAGTATGTTTCCGTCGAATATCGTTCGCCAGTGCACGGTTCGACGATCGTTGCCCGCATCTCGCTGGTTCATATCGAGCAAATGTCGGCGAAGGAGCATTATACGATCATGAAGTGGCTTGCGCGCAGCTATTTCGATGAAAGCACGCCGCTGTCCGAGAGGCCGGTCGTTCTTCCCGACATGCCAAAGGATGCCGTCTGGCGCGGACGGTTCCGCGGCAGCCGCGAAGGCGTTCCCTTTGAATTCAGCCTCACGACGGTCGATTTAGGCTGTTGGGGCGCTCGCGTCGCGACGGCCTATCCCGAGGCTGATCAAGGCGAAGCCGAACAGCGGCTCGACACGCTGATCAGTGGGTTGCGGGCGTTGGCGCCGTCCGCACAGCGCAAGTAGAGTCGATCTCATCGGAGGCGTTGCCGCCCAGCTCCCAGGGCTGGGGCAGAAAACGCCGTCGCGCGATCAGAGATTAGATTGGATCGATTCGATCGCATATTATGTATGCCGACGATCCACTCGCTGACATTGCCCGAGCCCAACGACTCGATGGACGCCAAAGGCGAGACGATCGGAACGCCCTCCAAGCAAAGAAGAGGAAGAACCATGCTCGCAATCACCGGAGCGACAGGACAACTCGGACGGCTCGTCATCGCAGCACTGCTCAGGACGGTGCCGGCTGGCGAGATCGCGGCCTGGTGCGTGACGTCGACAAGGCGTCCGACCTCGCTGCGAAGGGGGTCGTCGTGCGCGAAGCCGATTATAACCGGCCGGAGACCCTCGGCCCGGCTCTCGCGGGCGTAGACAAGCTGCTGCTCATTTCGGGAAACGAGGTCGGGCACCGCGTACCGCAACATAAGGCGGTGATCGATGCCGCGAAGACGGCCGGCGTGAAGCTCATCGCCTATACCAGCGCGCTGCACGCGGATACGTCACCGCTCGGCCTTGCCGAGGAGCATCGCCAGACCGAGGCGCTCCTCCGCGAAAGCGCACTGCCGACCGTGTTGCTGCGAAATAGCTGGTACACCGAGAACTACACCGCCTCGATACCCGCCGCTCTCCAGCATGGCGTCATGATAGGCTCCGCCGGAGTCGCCCGCATCGCCTCGGCGACCCGCGCTGACTTCGCCAACGCAACCGCGGCCGTGCTCGTCGCGCCGGAGGATCAGGCTGGACGCGTCTACGAACTGGCGGGCGATGAGGCCTATACGCTCGCCGAATTCGCGGACGAACTCTCTCGTCAGACAGGCAAGACGATCACCTTCCAGAACCTGAGCGAAGCTGACTACAAGGCGGCGCTGGTCGGAGCCGGACTGCCGGAGGCGGTCGCTGCGATGCTCGCCCAATCGGACGCGGCGGCGGGCCAGGGCGCCCTGTTCGACGACAGCCATGACCTTGGCAGGCTGATCGGCCGGCCGACCACGCCCCTGAAGGACGCGATCGCCGCAGCGCTGAAGGGTTGAGCGCCGACACCGGGTTCAACCGGCGCGTAGAGTTTTGCTGACCAGCACCAGGGTCGAGTCTCCAGGATATTCCTCGACCGAGAAGCCCATGTCGCGTTCGAGTTCGATCGCGGCGACATTGGCGCGGCTCTCGATCGACTCGATTTTCGAAAGACCCCGGGCTTCGGCCCGATCGGCCACGAAGGAGAGGAGAGTCCATCCGACGCCTCGGTGCCGATAGTCGGCGTCAACGGAGATCGCCACCTCGCCCCGCTCGCCCGCTGCATCGGAGACGAGCATCGCGCTTGCGACGGCGACACCGCTCTCGGCATCGAATGCGAGGAAGCTTACCGCGTTGCCGTCATCTATCGGGGTCAGCGCGCGCAGTTGCTCTGGACCGATTTCGTTCAATCCCGACAGGAACCGGAAGCGCAGATCCTCATGGCTCACATGGTGGAACAAGTGCGTCAGGATCGGCCCGTCCGTCGAGCCCGCCTGCCGCACGCAAAGGCGAAGCCCGCTCCGCGTCACGAGTTCCACGGTCTTGTCATTCATCTTTCTGGCCTTTTCCGGATGGTGGATTGGAGGACGCGCTGCGGCTGGTTTGCGCCGTCCAGTCGACGAGTTGTGCCGCATAACGGGTCACCGCCCGGTCGAAAGCCGGCACGATCCCGCTCGTGCTGTTCGCAAGCGCTGGTTCCTCGACCGAGAAACGGCGCGACGCGACCGGCTGTCTGTCATCGGCACCAAACAGGGTCACCTCCCCGGCGATGACGACGGTGGGCGGGGTCTTGCCATCGGCTTCCGGCGTGTAGCGCGCCTCAAACCTGTCGATGGTGACCTGCAGGGCCTGCGAGGCTCCCGTCGCGCTTCGGGGCGAAGCGAGGCGGAGGTCGGGCGCGCGCGCACCGAACTGCCGCGTCAGCGCCTGCGTGAAAAGATCGGGGACCGATGCGACCCAGCGGGCGTCCTTGATATAGAGCGCCTGCGCGCCGCGCGTGGTGAGGATGCGATCGCCCTCGATTTCCGGTGCGAAGCGAAGCCGCAACAGCGAAAGCGGCCGGCGGGCGACCGCCGCCTGCGGGGCGGTGTCGTTCGTCCGCTCGATCACGCCGAAACGGAAGAGATCATCACGCTTGCCACCCCCCAACAGGCTCCCGCAGCCGGCCAGCAACAGCGCTCCCATCAGGGTCGCGGATGTCCGATATCCAGGGGAATGCCTCATCGCGGTAGCTCCAGTTCCTTGCCACTGTCCTTGCCCAATGCCTGACGGGGATTTTGCCGGATCTGACGGATGAGCCCGTCCAGGGATTCGGCCGTCTCCTGCAGGCTGCGCATCGTGGCGTTGATGTTGGGGAGAGTGGTCGTGCCGATGTCGCCGCTCTGGGTATCGAGCTTCGCGATGACGCCGCGGGCCTCGTGAACCGCGACCTTGAGTTCGCCAGCCGCCCCGGAGATGTCTGCAAAAGCGCGTTTGCCGTCGCCATCGGCGATGTGACGGACGGATGCCGCCGCTCCCTGAATATCGGTGGCGGCGCGGTCGAGCTTGGTCAGCGCCGAGGCGGCGTTGGCGATCATGGTCCGGTTCGCCGCAAGCTCCCCAGTCGTCGTCCTGATGTCGTGGATGGCCGCGCCGACATCGGCAATGTTGCGATCGGAGAGCAGCTTGTTCACGCGGGTCAGGGCTTCGGTCGCGCTCGCGACCATCTGCCCTCCTCCCTGCAGCAGCGACGAGAGCGCATTGGGCTTGCTCGGAATGACCGGGCGCTTGCTATGATCGACCTTCCGTAGAAGCGGCTTGATCGCGGTCCCGGCGCTGATCTGGACGATGCTGACCCCCGAAATGCCCTGCGTTTCGGTCGACGCCATCGAATCCACGCGCACGGGCGTCCCGCGGTTGACCTCGATATCGGTGACCACACGGTTGGGATCGCGCTCGTCGAGCCTGATCCGCTGGATCTGACCGACCTTGATGCCGTTGAACTGGACCTCCGCCCCCACGCTCAGCCCCCGCACGGGACCATGAAAGACGATCTGATAGGGATCGTGCTCCCGTCTGAACTGCGAGCCGCCCAGCCACACCACGAATACGAGCGTCGCGATGAGCAGCACGATCGAGACGGCGCCCACCAGGGCATAATTGGCGTGGCGTTCCATCAGCCTTCTTTCTGCTTCTTGGCGGCACGGCCGCGCGGCCCCAGGAAATAGCTTTTGATCCAAGGATGGTCCGATTGCTCAAGCTCGGCGACCGGCGCGACCGCGACGATCTTCCTGTCGGCGACGACGGCGACCCGGTCGCAGATGGCATAGAGCGTGTCGAGATCGTGGGTGATCATAAAGACTGTGAGACCGAGCGCATCGCGCAGTGTCTTGACGAGGTCGTCGAACTCTCCCGCCGCGATCGGATCGAGACCGGCTGTCGGCTCGTCGAGGAACAATATGTCGGGGTCGAGCGCGATCGCACGCGCGACGCCCGCGCGTTTGCGCATGCCTCCTGAAAGTTCAGACGGTTTCAGGATGCCGGCATTATCGGGCAGGCCGGCAAGCTTGATCTTCAATCGCGCGAGATCACGCACGAAGCCCTTGGAAAGATGCGCATGCTCGAGGAGCGGCGTCTCGACATTTTCCTGCACGGTCAGGAAGGAGAACAAAGCGCCCTGCTGGAACATCACGCCGATCCGCCGTTCGATATCGGCCTGCGCGTCCGCATCGTCGATGTTCCGTCCGAAGATTTCGACGGTCCCGCCATCGGGCCGTTTCAATCCGAGTATGGTGTTGAGCAGGACTGACTTGCCGGAGCCCGATCCCCCTACGACGCCGAGTATTTCGCCGTGCCGGACCTCGAGATCGAGATTGTCGTGAATGACCTTTTCGCCAAATGCGGTCCTGAGGCCGCGGACACGGATCGGAGCATCGACGGCGTCGGTGGTCGATGGAGCGCTCACAGGTCCAACACCATGAAGAGCACCGCGAAGATCGCATCGAACATGATGACCATGAAGACCGACTGGACCACCGCCGAGGTGACGTTGCGCCCGAGGCTCTGGACATCGCCGCCGACCATCAGGCCATGCCGACAACCCGCCGAGGCGATCACCAGCGCCAGGAACGGCGCCTTGCTCATCCCGATCCAGAAATGCGTTATGCTCACCGTCTCGAGCGTGCGCTGGATGAAGAAGACCGGGCTGATGTCGATCGTGGCCCAGCTGACCAGCAGGCCGCCGGCGATGCCACCGATATCCGCGCAAAAGGTCATCAGCGGCATCATCAGCAGCGCTGCCAGAACCCGTGGAATGACAAGGGCGTCGAAGCGGTCGACGCCCATCACCTGCATCGCATCGGTTTCCTGGTTCATCCGCATCGAGCCGATCTGCGCGGCGAAAGATGATGCGGAGCGGCCCGACAGCAGGATCGCGGCGATGACCACGCCGAACTCGCGCAGGATTGCCACGCCGACAAGCTGAACCGTGAACACCTCGACACCAAGCGTCGTCAGCAGGTTGGTGCCGACGAGCGCGATCACCGCCCCGATGAAAAAGGTCATCACGAACACGATCGGGAGCGCGTTGACCCCCGCGTCCTGCATCATCGCGACCAGCGGCGTCAGACGCAGACGGCGCGGGTGCACGACCGTCCGGCCGAGCGCCACAACCAGCCGGCCGGCGAATTCGAGCATGTCGTAGGCGTCGCCGCCGAACTGGACGACCTGGCGGCCGAACCGGTCGAAAAAGCCTGTCCACCCCTTGAGGCCCTGTTTCGTCGGGGCTTCCTTCTCGAGGGCAGGTCGCACGAGGTCGATCAACCGCCGCAGATCCTCTCTCGGGCCGCAGTCGACATCGCCGCCGTTTGTCATGGACCGGAGCAGCGCCAGCGCACCGGCGGTATCCACTCGCCCCAGTTCGGAGACGTCGAGGCGCTGCGCGCTCCCGAATTTCGTGGCCAGGCGATCGGCAGCGTCGCCCAGATCAAGCGCCGTCCAGTCACCGCTGGGGTGAAGCGTCGGGACATCGGTGTCGTCGAGGCGCCAGTCGGCCTCGGTCACCGGACGAGCGCCACACCGATGCGCAGGCGCGTCGTTCGCCGGTTATGGTCGAGCAGGTTCTCGCCATAGCCGGCGAAGCTCTGGCCGAAGGGATAGACTTCCGGTCCGTCGCCGAGCATGCAATTCAAGCAGACGGCCGCGGCGTCGGCAAGGGAATCCGCGTGCTGCCGGTTGAAACCCGTCATGCGAGCAGGTGCAGGCCGCTATCGACCGGGATGACCGTGCCGGTGATCCGCTTGGCAGCATCGCTGACCAGGAACGCCGCCAGCGCGCCGACATCGTCGACATCGACGAGCCGGCCTTCCGGGACGGCCGCCGCGGCGCGCTCGATCAGTTCATCGAAGCGTTCGATGCCGCTCGCCGCCCGCGTCGCGATCGGACCCGGGGAAATCGCATGGGCGCGGATGCCCTTGGACCCCAGTTCGGCGGCGACATAACGGGTCGCGCTTTCCAGAGCCGCTTTTACCGGCCCCATCAGATTATAGTGCTCGACCACCCGGTCCGATCCGTAGAAGGTTACGCACAGCAGGCAGCCTCCGTCGGGCATCAGCGGTTCGGCCAGTCGCGCCATGCGTAGGAAGCTGTGGCAGGAAACATCCATGGCGATTGCGAAGCCTTCCGCAGAGGAATCGACGACGCGGCCATGAAGATCCTCCCGCGGCGCGAAGGCGATCGAATGGAGCAGGAAATCGAGGCCGCCCCATTTCGTGTTCACCTCGTTGAACAGCGCCTCCAGCTCGCCGGGAACGCGGACATCGCAAGGCGCGGTCCATTCGACCCCCAGCCGTTCCGCGACCGGCGCCACATACTGTTCCGTCTTGGCGTTGAGATAGGTGGCGGCGAGCCGTGCCCCGCAACGCGCGAACGCCTCGGCACAGCCGGCCGCGATGCTGTGTTCATTCGCAATGCCAACGACGAGCCCGCGCTTGCCGGCAAGATCGACCAGCGGTTTCATGATTGTCCTCCTGCCGGGGTCAGCGCGGCGAGTGTGTGAATGGCGATCATACGCTCCTCGTCCGTGGGAATGACACGAACGGCAACTCGGCTGTCCTCCGCGCTGATGATGGGGGCGTTGCGCGCATTGGCGAATGGGTCGATGACGATGCCCAGCCAGGCCAGTCGCGCGCAGATCGCTGCGCGGATGACGGGATCATTTTCGCCGATACCCGCGGTGAAAATCAGCGCATCGACGCCGCCGAGCGACGATATGAGGGCCGACGCCTCGCGCGCTGCCCGCCAGATGAAGAGATCGATCGCCTCGGCAGCGCGCGGATCGTCGCTGTCATGGAGTGCGCGCATATCGCTGGAGATGCCGGATACGCCGAGCAGTCCGGCCTGCTTGTAGAGCAGCGTCTCTACCTCAGCCGCGCTCATGCCCTCCTGGGTCTGTAGATGAATCACAACTCCGGGGTCGATCGCGCCGCACCGTGTGCCCATGATCAGCCCATCCAGCGCGGTGAAGCCCATCGTGGTATCGACACTGCGGCCGTTCTGCATCGCGCAGAGACTGGCACCATTGCCGAGATGGGCGGCGATCACGCGACCCGAGGCGAGCCCCGGATCGGCCTCCCCGAGCGCGCGGGCGATATATTCATAGGACAGGCCATGAAACCCGTAGCGCCGGATACCCTTGTCGTGCAGCGCGCGCGGCAGCCCGAAGCGGGTGGCGACCTCGGGCAGCTCATGATGGAAGGCGGTGTCGAAGCAGGCGACCTGCGGCAGATCGGGCGCGAGCGAGCGAATGGCCCGGATCGCGGCGAGATTGTGGGGCTGATGGAGCGGCGCGAGCGGACATAGCGCTTCCAGCCCGGCAAGCAGGGCGTCGTCGACGACCAGAGGGTGGAAGAACTTTGTCCCGCCATGGACAACGCGATGCCCGACAGCAACGATGTCGTGATCTGGCAGATGATCCCCCGCCCACGCGAACAGGTCATGCAGCAGGGTCTCGTGGCCGAGCCCGCTGCCATCGTCCCAGTTCCGGTCGATCAGGATAGTTCCGTCCTTATCGCGCGCGACGAGGTGCGGCGCGGTGCCGATCCCCTCCAACTTGCCGGCGGCGGCATGCTGAGGGCCGTCCGGCCCCAGCGTGAACAGCGCGAACTTGATGCTCGACGAGCCGGAATTGAGGCTGACGACGGCGCGGCTCATGTCAGAGCCTTGCCTTCGGGCAGGCCCGGCGAAGCCTTGGTGGCGGCGCGCGCCAGCAGCACGGCCACGGCGCAGGAAGCCAGGCGTGTTCGCGCGGAGTCGGCGCGGCTGGTGAGCACGATCGGTACCCGGGCGCCCAGGACGACGCCCGCCGCGTCCGCACCGCCCAGAAAGGTGAGCTGCTTGGCGAGCATGTTTCCGGCCTCCAGATTCGGGACGACCAGGATCTCGGCCTTGCCCGCCACGGGCGAGACGATCCCCTTTTCCTTGGCCGCCGCCTCGCTGATCGCATTGTCGAACGCCAGCGGGCCATCGAGCACGCCGCCTGAAATCTGACCGCGATCGGCCATCTTGCAGAGCGCGGCGGCGTCGAGCGTCGATCGCATCGACGGATTGACCGTCTCCACCGCCGACAGGATCGCGACCTTGGGACTTTCGATCCCGATCACATGGGCGAGGTCGATCGCATTGCGGATGATGTCCGCCTTTTCCTCAAGGCTCGGCTCGATGTTGATCGCGGCGTCGGTGATGATGAGCGGCGTCGGGTGGTCGGGCACGTCCATCAAATAGGCGTGGCTGATGCGCCGCTCCGTCCGCAGGCCAGTCGAGGAGGAGACCACCGCGCTCATCAGTTCGTCGGTGTGAAGCGATCCCTTCATGAGCAGCTTCGCTTCGCCCGAACGGACAAGCGCCACCGCGGCGGTCGCCGCGGCATGGCTGTGCGCGGCGGGGACGATGCGATAAGCGGAGATATCCTTCCCCGCTTCTTCCGCCGCCGCGCGGATTCGCGCTTCCGGCCCGACCAGAATCGGCAGGATCAGACCGGCTTCGGCGGCGTCGACCGCCGCGGTGATCGCCGCGGCGCTGCAGGGGTGGGCGACAGCGGTCGGCGGCGCTGCGTCCGCCCTCGTCCGTTCGATCAGCTTGCGATAGCCGTCATGGTCGGAGATGCGAACGTCGGGAAGCGCTATCCGTGGAAGGCGGATCTTCTCGGTCGGCGCCCTGACCTCGGCCTGGCCCGTAATGACCTCGTCGCCATTCTGGTTGACGCAGCGACAATCGAGCAAAAGCACATGATGCTCGGATCGTTTTTCGGTCACGGTCACTGAGGTTGTGATGGCGTCGCCCAGGCCCACCGGCCGGGTGAAGCGCAAAGACTGGCTGAGGTAGATTGCGCCCGGTCCCGGCAGCTCGGTGCCGAGCACGGCCGAAATCAGGCCGCCGCCCCACATGCCGTGGGCGATCACGCGGTGGAACAGGTCGGTCGCCGCATAATCGGCGTCGAGATGGGCCGGGTTCACGTCGCCCGAGACGAGCGCGAAGAGCTGGATATCCTCTTCCCGCAGCGTGCGCGTGATGCTCGCCGTATCGCCGACGGCGATCTCGTCGAAGGTGCGGTTTTCGATCATTTCCGGGACGGCCATCCCTCAATGCTCCAGCACATAGCGGCCGGGGGCGTTCTCGATCACCGGATAGTCCTTGTCCGGCGCGCCCAGCGGCGGCGGGGCGGCCGGCTCGCCCGAACGCGCGCGCAGCCACTCTTCCCAGGCGACCCACCAGGACCCGTCGCGCACCGGCGCATGCGCCATCCAGTCGTCCGGATCGAGCGCGGCGCCGTCCGTCTCGCGGGTCAGGATATGATAGCGCCGCCCCTTGTGCCCGGGCTCGGAAACGATCCCCGCATTGTGCCCGCCGCTGGTCAGAACGAAGCAGATTTCGGCATTGCTGAGCATGTGGATTTTGTGGACCGACCGCCAGGGCGCGACATGGTCGCGCTCGGTGCCCACTACGAACATCGGCTTGCGCAGCGCGCCCAAGCTGATCGTGCGGCCATCGACCTTGTAGCGCCCCTCGGCAAGATCATCGTCCAGGAACAGGCGGCGCAGATACTGGCTGTGCATGGCATAGGGCATCCGCGTCCCGTCGGCGTTCCAAGCCATCAGGTCCGACATGGGTTCGCGCTCGCCCATCAGGTAGGTGTTAAGGATCCGCGACCAGACGAGGTCGTTGGAGCGCAGGATCTGGAAGGCGCCGCCCATCTGAGCCCCGTCAAGATAGCCGCGGCTCCACATCATGTTCTCTAGCACGTTGAGCTGCGCCTCGTCGATGAACAGGCCAAGTTCGCCCGGCTCGCTAAATTCGGTCTGCGCGGCGAACAGGGTGATGGTGGCGAGCCGTTCATCCCCGTCGCGCGCCATCGCCGCCGCCGCGATGGACAGCAGCGTGCCGCCGATGCAATAGCCGACGGCGTGAACGGCCGGCGCCCCGGTGATCGCTGTCACCGCGTCGAGCGCCGCCATCGGGCCCAGGCGCCGATAGGCCTCCATGTCGAGGTCGCGGTCCGCGCTGACGGGATTGTGCCAGGAGATGATGAAGACCGTATAGCCCTGCCCGGTCAGCCAGCGGACCAGCGAGTTCTCCGGCGACAGGTCGAGAATATAATATTTCATGATCCAGGCCGGCACGATCAGAATGGGTTCCGGCCGCACGGTGTCCGTGGTCGGCGCATATTGGATCAGCTCGATCAGCTCGTTTCGGTAGACGACCTTGCCGGGCGTGGCGGCGACGTCCTTCCCGACCTCGAACGCTTCGGTCCCCGCCGGCGGCTCGCCGCGCATCGTGCGCTGCATGTCCTCCAGCAGCAGCCTGGCACCCTCGACAAGGCATTGCCCGCCGGTCTCGAATATCCGCTTCTGGAGGACGGGATTGGTCGCGACGAAATTGGTCGGCGCCATCGTGTCGAGGATCTGCCGCGTCCCGAAGGCGACCATGTCTTCATGATGCCTCGTGACGCCCACCACGCCGGTCGTGGCCGCGTGCCACCATTGCTGGTTGAGAAGGAAAGCCTGCGCGATCAGACTGAAAGGCGCTTCCTTCCAGGCCGGATCGACGAAGCGACGATCCTGCGGCAGCGGCTCGATTGCGGGAGCGGCGTCGTGGTCACCGATGCTGCGCACCGCATATTCGCCGAGCCGCATGAATTTGCGTGTCGTCTTGGCCGCCAGCTGCAACTGCTTGCCCGGCGAGCCGGCAAGATGCATGCCCCAGTCCGAAAAGGCTTGGAAGATCGTTGCGGGCGACAGGCCGTGGGTGATCTGTGCGATGCCCGCGATCGCGGCCCGGTCCAGGGTTTCGGCAATGCCGTCGAGCGGATCGGACGCGTCCTGACGTGAATGCGCTGCTGCCATCTTGGAGCTCCTGAAAAAATCCTGTCTCTACTGCGGCTGAACACGCGCAAGCGCATTACGTAAATGCCCCATGCCGCATGTCCCGCGGCATTCCATTGCTATCACTTTCGCCTGTATTCTCAGGTATTTTGGGCCAGGGCTTGATCCGTGCCTTGGAAAAGAATCGCACCTTCGCAACGGCAATAAACGGTACTGCAAAGGTTAGATGCAGCGCAAGTCCGTCGGTTGCTCCCGAACATTTTCGTCAGCGATCCATCGCCGCGCGCGTCCCCTGAAAAGCAGCTTGCCTTCATGGATGACATAGGTGCGACACGGCGGAATTGATCTTGGTAAACCCAATGATCGAGCAGAAGCAGACGGTCTTGCCCAGCCGTCCTTACATTGTGACCCTATAGTGCGGCACCAGATCGCGACCGGACAAATGCTCTCCGTACGGTCATCCAGAGCGCGCTTCTTGCCGCTGTCGCCAGGGGGTTCGCAGGATCGGTCGCGGATGGATTGAGATCGCTCCCCTCGGAGGGGAAATCAGCAGTGGCGCTATCCGTCACTTGGGAAATCTACGTAGTTCAGAGCGGCGACGTTGCCGTTAGACCGAATCGACCGGACGATTCCGGCAGTCCTTGGTTTGTTTGGCACGAGTGACACATAGGCCCACCGACCCGCAGATTCCTCACGCTGTGATCCTCCTTGTCGAGAGCGACACCGGATTGAGGCGCGCGTTGCACCTGTTGTTTATGGCTCGCGGCTATAGCGTGAAAGCCTATGCAGAGGAGACCCGCATCCTGGCAGATCCGATGAGAGAGGAGGCAGCTTGTCTGATCGCCGAGCATCGGCCCGTTCATGTGGATGGAATCGACCTTCTGCGTCAGCTCCGGGCGGCGGGCTGGCAGCGCCCGGCCATTCTAACCACAGCCGATCATTCCGCGGAGACCGAACTCTGCGCACGCGGTGCGGGCTACGCGCATATTCTCCACAAGCCGTTCGCGCACCATGTGCTGCTTGGCCTTGTCGATGGAGTCCTGCCTCTGGGTCTCGGTTAGACGCAGCAATAGGCAGGGGTACGCGCTCCCATGCACGCGCTGCAGCGGCCAACGCCGCTTCGCCGCTCACGAAGATGGGGCAGGGGAGGCGCGGGGCGGGGCCGTCAATCGCGCGACAGCGTCAGCGAGCGCATGCTCGCGCAACGGTTTCTCGATGACGATGCTGAAGCCCTCCTTCATCGCCCGCTCGACAAGATCTGGCGAGCCATAGGCGGTGACGAGGATGGCCGGTCCCCGCCATCCGCGCGCACGAAGCGATTGCAAGACATCCAGACCGTCCATTTCGGGCATGCGATAGTCGGTCACCAGGCAGATCGCGTCGTTCACAAGCGGATCGGCAAACATGGCCGTGCTCGATGCGTAAGAGCGGATGTCATAGCCTCGGGCGTGAAGGAGAAGCTGGAGAGAGCGGCGGACGGCCGGCTCGTCCTCCACCAGTAAAATCTTAGGGCGCTCCACCGGGAGAGGTGCAACAGTGCCATTCATGATCGTCTCGCATTGATCCGGTTCCTAACGTCGACCGGATGCAAGGAATCGCAGGAAAATCGCGGCAAGTCGCTACGTAGAGGTCCTATGAGCGGTCGTCGCCGAGATTGGCGGCGAATGCGATACGCAGCGCATCGGACAGGCTACGGACCCCCAGTTTCGTCATCAGATTGGCGCGATGCACCTCGACGGTCCGGGGCGATATGCCGAGATCATAGGCGATTGTCTTGTTGGGTAAACCTTCGGCCAGTCCCTTGAGCACGTCCTGTTCGCGTCCGGTCAGCGCGGAGATCATCACGGCCGCGTCGGCCGCCCTTGTCGCCCGTTTGTCGCTGTCGTCGAGCCGTTCGAAGGCGGCGGCGATAGCATCCAGTAGCACGGCCTTTTCGAAAGGCTTCTCGATGAACTCGACTGCGCCTGCCTTCATGGCCCGCACCGCAATCGAGATATCGCCGTGCCCGGTCAAGATGATGACGGGCATGGCGACGCCGCGCTCGAGAAGCGCCTGCTGCACCTCCAGTCCGTCCATCTCGGGCATGCGGACATCGAGAAGGATGCAGCCGGGCTCGGCGTGCCGCACCTCGCGCAGGAAGGCGACTCCGGACGCGTAGCTCGCCACCGTGAAACCCGATGTTTTCAACATGAATCCGGCTGATCGCCGGATCGCCTCCTCATCATCGACGATATGGATCATACGTCTTTCGGTCATTCGATAGTCTCCGGCTCGGCTTCGACGAGCGTGAAATGAAACTGAGCCCCGCCGCCGGGACGTGGCTCCAGCCATATCCGACCGCCGTTCGCCTCGACGATGGTGCGGCAGATCGAGAGCCCCAGACCCATGCCCTCGCTCTTCGTGCTGACGAAGGCGGTGAAGAGCTGTTCCGCGACTTCAGGCGAAACGCCCGGGCCAGAATCAGCAATAGTTAGCCGAATGAAGCCAGCTTTGTCACGGCGGGATGCAATCCACAGATGCCGTTCGGACGATTCCGCCATGGCCTCCACCGCATTGCGAAGGAGATTGATTAGCACCTGCTGGATCTGCACCTTGTCGAGAAGCACTTTCGAAGCGTCGGGAGCGAGATCGAACTGGGCGTCGATACCCTTCTCCCTAGCGCCCATCAGCCCGAGCGCCGCCGCCTCGCCAATGAGGGTGGGAAGATTCTCGACGGTCTTCTCAACCTCCCCGCGCGCAACGAAGTCGCGCAGCCGCCGTACGATCTGTCCGGCGCGCAGAGCCTCTCGAACCGAATCATCCAGGGCTTCGCGGATCATCGGCAGATCCTCGGGATTGGCTTCGGCGAGCAGGTCGCGCACCGCCTCCACATAGTTGGCGACGGCGGTGATCGGCTGGTTGAGCTCGTGGGCGAGCGTCGAGGCCATCGTGCCCATCGCGCTCACCCGGGCGACATGAATCAGCTTGGACTGCAGTTCATCGAGGCGCTCCTGGGTCTCCTGGCGTTCGGTCAGGTCCCGGATGAAGCCGGTGAAGACGCGCTGGGTCTCGCCAATGGCTTCGCCCACAGATAGTTCCATCGGGAAGGTCGAACCATCACGCCGCGCGCCGATGACGACGCGCCCGATCCCGATGATCCTTCGCTCGCCGGTTGCAAGATAGCGTTCGAGATAGCTGTCATGGCGTTCACGATCGGGCGACGGCATGAGCAGGCTCAGGTTCGATCCGCGAATCTCAGCCTCTGAAAAGCCGAACAGCCGTTCGGCCGCGGCGCTGAACGAGAGGATGATGCCGTGTTCGTCGATCACGATCATCGCATCGGGGACCGTCGAGAGGATCGAGCGGAGATGGCTGGCGCTGGCTTTGTGCGCACTCTCGGCGGCGCGCTCCCCCGTTGCATCGCGGACCACCTTGCCGAAGCCGCGCAAGGCTCCGCTTTCATCACGCAGCGCAGTGATCGAAACATGCGCGAGGAACTCGGAACCATCCTTCCTGAGCCGCCAGTCTTCCTCCTCGAATTTGCCCTCGTCGCGCGCGCGTTTGAGGTCGGCTTCGGGCTTGCCGGCCTGGACGGCGTCCGCCGGGTAGAAGATCGAGCAATATTGGCCGACGACCTCTTGCTCTCTCCAGCCCTTCAGCCGCTCGGCGCCGTCGTTCCAGATCGTGACGCGGCCTTCGGGATCGAGCATGTAGATTGCATAACCCTGTGCTCCGTCGATCAGCAGGTTAAGTTCGTCGGCGATCTCCGAGAGCTGGTTCTGGCGTCTCCTGTCCCAGGCTGCACGCCGCCGTCGCAAGGACGCGTTGCGAGCGTCGAGCAGGGCGATGCCTGCGGCCACCAGCAGCGAAAGCAGCAGATCGAAGGGTTCAAGACCAGGCAATGGGCGCAATAGGGCAAACAAGGCCCCGACCAGAATAGCGAGAATAGCCGCGCCCGTTGCGGCGCCCGTTCCACCCAGCGCGGCTGCAACGATGATCGAAAGGATGAGCAGCAGATAGGGGCTGTGGTTGACGCCCCACGCGCGGAGAGCAAGATCGGCGGGTACGGCGAGGAGAACGGCCACGATACCAATCGCATAGCCCCAGCGGGCCTGCCGTGTTGAGCTATCCTGCGCGTCACTTTCCATATGGAATCCCGTCTGGCTTTGATCCATCCTCTCTGGTTGCACCTTGATTATATTCCGAGCGTCGGAACTCGTCAGTTGACTACATCAGAAAATGCTACTCGATAGAACAGAAGGACTTTTTGGAATGAGATCGTAGCCCGTCTTCGCAACTCCACTGCCGTCCTTCTAAAAGCCTCGAATCGGCCCAAGACCCTCGCAGGTTCCGTCTCACTTTGAGACCTTTATCTGGCAACCTTGCCTTGGAAAAGCATCAAAACATCCGCGATGCCAGGCATCGTTCGGGTTCGCAGCCGAGTGCAATCCTGCCAACAGTGGGCGCCAACGCATCGGTCGATGCGTGAGCAAGCCAAGAGGCATCGCGGGTCATGAGGCATACGTCATTGGCCGTCCCGTGCCTGCCGCGCGTCCCGCCAGTCGGGACGGTTGATCGCGCGCAAACATAGGAAAACGCGCCCGGCGTATTTCCCGAAGGTTTTGTATTCCGCAGGCCGCCCGACCGAAGCCGAGAACCCATGTTTGCCGCGCGATGCGGACCCCTCTTCACGATCAAGATCGGACGGGCGAGGAAAGGCTATGCCGATCGCCCCTGCTTGTCCACAAGATACGACCGTGTCGTTTCCCGAATGACTGTCCGTCCGCAGAACCGATATTGGCAACGAAGATGATCGCCGGCGCATCGTTAAAACCTTCCGTATCAAGCCGCTGCATCGACCCTGGACGCTGTGGCCGCCATAAGGTCTGGTGGCAGCCTTTCAGATCTGATGCGATCGGAGCAGTTTCAGGATGTCGGTGGCGTGACGCTGGGCGAAGTCCTTGGCAATTTCCGCCAGAATATGACCCTGCATAGTCGGGTCGAGGTCGCTGCGAAGCACGCCCAGCATGCGCGGCGGCGCGATGAGGATCAGCGGCCTGCCCTGCCTGCCCAGCGATGCCACCGCCTGCAACGCCTCCTGTCCGAAACGGTCTTCCCGGCGCTGGTGATAGTCGGCATCGGCATAGGCGCTGCGCGTCGGCACCGCGCTGCCGAAGCTGCGCCCCGGAGCGTCCGTGGCCATCGCGCGGCTCGGCGGATTCTTCATCGCCCGCTCGTGCAGAAGCTCCAGTTCGGGCGCGGCGTCGGTGCCGCGATTGCGAAGCACCTGCACATGGCCGCCATCGACAACCAGAATCGTCGTATCGTGGGGAATAAGCATCGTCTCTTCCTTATCCTGGGGCCGGACCCCGTGCGCCTCGCATGGCGGTCGGACGCCCGGGCGAGCCGT
This sequence comes from Sphingobium sp. AntQ-1, assembly GCF_028538045.1. Lineage (NCBI taxonomy): Bacteria > Pseudomonadati > Pseudomonadota > Alphaproteobacteria > Sphingomonadales > Sphingobiaceae > Sphingobium > Sphingobium sp. AntQ-1. The sequence continues at coordinate 585,644 of NZ_CP117158.1, read as the reverse complement.
GCGAGTGACCGAAAGGTGTCGCCTCTCGAACCAGCCGGACCACCTCCTCGTCCGTCGTCTGATCGAACACGGCATAGTGTGTTCCAACGGCGTAGAAAGGATCGGGCTGTGCCAGACAGACGATGTCATCGCACTCTGGCGAAATCTCGGCGATGCTGTCGCTGGGCGCGACCGGTATGCCAAGGACAAGGCGTGCCGGCCGATTCTTGCGCAGTCCTTTGAGGGCAGCCTTCACCGTGCCCCGGTCGCGATCCCATCGTCGATCACGATGACCGTGCGGCTCGTCACCTCCACCGGGACGCGACCGCCGACATAGGATGAGCGCCGTCGCTCGATTTCCGCGAGCTGCCGCCGCATCTCGGCCCTGATATAGTCGGGGCTGGGCGCCAGCTGGCGGACGATGTCCTCGTTGAGCACGAGCTGCGGTTCGGCACCATCGACGACCGCGCCGATGCCCAACTCCTCATAGCCCGGCGCGCCGATCTTGCGGACGAACAGTAGGTCCAGTTCCGCATCAAGCGCCTTGGCCACCTCGAACGCGACCGGCACGCCGCCGCGGGGCAGCGCCAGCACCAGTGGATGCGCCCCCGCCAAGGGGGCGAGCACGATCGCCAGTCTCCGGCCGGCCTCGCGCCTGTCGTGAAACTCAGGTTTATGGCCGGCCATGGTCAAGCCTCCTGGAAATGTTGCCGGAACCATCGCGCGGCGTGGTCGATCACTGCGTCGAGCGTGCCTGGCTCTTCGAACAGGTGCGTCGCTCCCGGTACGATCAGCAGCTCGTTCTCGGCATGAAGATGGCGTTGCGCGATCCGGTTCAGCTCGATCACCGGCAGGTCCCGGCTGCCCACGATCAGCAGCGTTGGCGCGCGGACATGCGCGAGCGCGGCCGAACCCGCCAGATCCGGCCGGCCACGCGCGAGACAATGGCCGCAATGCGTGCGTCGGGGCCGGACGCGCCCAGCAGAGCCGCGCCCGCGCCCGTGCTCGCGCCGAAATAGCCCACCGGCAGCGGCGCCATTCCTGGCAGCAATCTCACCCACCCGGTGGCGGCCTTCAGCCGGGACGCCAATAACGGAATGTCGAACACATTGACGCGGTCCTGCTCCTCGGCCGGAGTCAGCAGATCAATCAGCAATGTCCCAAGCCCCGCGTCGCGTAAGCCTTGCGCGACATGAGTGTTACGCGGGCTGAGCCGTCCGCTGCCGCTGCCATGGGCGAAGATGACGATCCCCTTGGCAGCGACGGGCACGCCCAGCAGCCCCTTGAGCCCATCGGGCTGAACGGTGACGGGAACCGGATCGTGGGCGGCGAGGGCGATCATCGTCACAGTCCGAAGGGCCAGGTTTCGGGCGCGCCATGGGGATGCTCATGTCCCAGCGGGGTCACCGCGGTCGTTTGCTCAAACCAGACCCAGGCATCGAACTGCTCAGCCAGGACCGCCTCGAAATAATGGCTGAGGCGCTCGGTTTCCGGGCGGTACACGACGCCTATGGCGCGCTCGAGCAGGGGCTCGCGCAGCAGCCCGGCGAGATTGGGCTTCCTCCGCCAATCGGTCAGCGCCCGCGCCAGTCCCGTGGACCGAAACGCATGCTCGTAGCTGTCGGCACGTGCCGGCCGCACGGTCTTTATCTGCATGTCGGCGCCCCAGTCGCTGGCGGCGGCGACCGTACCGGTATCGGTGCCAAAGCCGATCGACACCGCTTCCTCGCCATAGGCCATGCGGCACAGCTCGCCGATGTTTAATTCGCCCTGCCAGCCCATCGCGGTCGCGGCGGCGTTGCCGACATGGCTGTTATGCGCCCAGACGACAGCCTTGGCACCATCGCCGCGATGGGCGAGCAGCGCCTGCAACGTTTCGAACATATGCCGGTCACGCAGGTTCCAGCTCTCGGTCGAACTGCGGTACATGGCGCGATAATAGCGCTCGGCGGCGCGCACGATGCGCGCGTTCTGGACGGCGTCGAACCAGGCTTCGCCGTCTCCGTGCAGATATGCGAGCCGATGGGTCAGCAGTTCATGAAGCTGTGCGACCGCGCGATCTTCGCAACTCGCGCGGCCGCCATGAACGACGGCGCGGCCATAATGCGCCGGTTCATCCTGCCATGGTGTCAGGCACCCATAGCGCCGGCGCGCATTCCCGGCGGCCTCTGGATCGACCGTGTCGAGATAGGCGAGCACTGCGTGGATCGACTCGCTGAGGCTGTAGACATCCAGACCATGGAATGACGCGCGGCAATCTTCGTCAAGCGATGCATTATGCCCCCGCATCCAGTCGGCAAATTCCAGCACCTCGACATTGCGCCACATCCAGGTCGGAAAGCGCACGACGCTGTCGCCGCGTAGGGGGCGCGGTGCTTGATGCCGGACATAATCGTCGATCTGCGCGGCGTCCGGCCAGTCGGCTTCGACTGCCACGACGGTAAATCCGTGACGCTCGACCAGGCGGCGGGTGATTGCTGCTCGCGCACGATAGAATTCCGACGTGCCGTGGGTCGCCTCGCCCAACAGGACGATCCGCGCATCGCCGAAGCGATCGAAGAAGCTGCCGAACTCGTCGATCTGCTCGGGCGACGGCAGCGGTTCGGCGTGGCGGCGCAGCGCTTCGATCAGCGCCGCCGGTGCCTCCCGGCCGATACGGTCGTGTAGCGCTGCGTTCGGCATGCGGATCTCCTTGTCAGGTCTGGCCCACTGTCAATGCCCAAGAAGGAGCGGCACCGGACTCTCGGCGAGCATCCGCCGGGTCACGCCGCCGATCAGCCGCTCGCGCAGGCGTGAATGGCCATAGGCGCCGATAATGCAGTAGGCTGGTTGCCGGTCCCGACAGGCGGTGAGAAGCGCATCCGCCACCGTCCATTCCAGCGGAACATCACGGTCGATGCGGGCATGGATGCCATGGCGTGAGAGATAGGCGGCGGCCTCTTCCGCAGGCGGTCCATCGGTCTTGCCGATCTCCACGATCGTCACGCCTTTCGTGAGGGCGAGGAGCGGCGTGACCGCGCGAAGCGTCTCGGCGACAGCGGGAGCACCGTTCCAGGCGACCAGCGCCTGTCCATTGGCATCGAGGCTGCGAAACTGTTGTGGAACCGCGAGGATTGGCTTTCCGGCGCGCATAACGACGTCGGAAACGATCGCCCGCATGTCGGGAGGCTCATGATCGGCGAACATAGTGTTGAGCACGATGATGTCGGCGAGCCCCGTCTCGGCTTCCAGCAGACCGGCAATGTCGCCGGTCGCGTCAGCCCAGTCCCATGCGATGTCCTCGACTGAAAGGCGCGCCTCGATCCGGTCGCGATTAACCGCTTCCCGGTTGCGCGCGTCGGCGAGCAGGGCGACTTCGGCATCGGCCATCATATAGTCTGCGCCGACCAGGATTGGCGCCTGGACAATGTCGAGACATGTGAGATGCCCGTTGGTCGCGCGGACAAGATCGAGCGCGGCCTGGAAGCGAGCCTCTTCACCGGCGTCATCGTGAATCAACAGCAGAACATTCTTCATATGAATCTCCAGCGCATGCCCGCCATCGAGGCGGAGTCGTAGCCGAACAATGGCGGTCACGTTCGCGACAATCATTACGTGAGGATACGGAGGAAGAGTTCGCGGTGCGCCACTGCGTAGACTTCCGGATGCCGAACAGGTCGTTCGTTGCGTACGACTCCGACGTTCTCCGGCCAGACCCCGGACAAAGATTAAACCCAGGAGTCCCTGATGAACCGGTCCATCCAAACACGCCGAAACCTGCCCGACGGCGCCAACCGTTTGCGGATTGGTATAATCATGCTGTGCGGCGTGGTTGCGAGCCAGATCATGGTGTCGATGGCGACTGGGGCTGACCCCCTACCTCATTTGTCGGCGGTCTTCAGCACACGGCAAGTCCATCCCCAAATCGATGCGCGGGCATCCACGATCATGGCGCATTCCCGGTAATAGAACTCCCAGACCGAATAGCCAGTCAGCGGCTCTAATCGCTGTCGAATCGGCGCGTGATGCCCAAGGAGCTTCTCGCTTGATTGTCCGCAGTCCTGGTGGCGCGCGCTCGGAGTGGCTACTTCTGGCCTGTGGATCTTGGCCAGTTCCACGCCGGTTTTGTTCATACCGTCTGAGGCGAGCCGTTGGTATCGATAGCCACGCGAGCGTCCTCGACGGCGGGCACCTCAAAGTCTAGCCCACATGCGTCGGTCGCCGGTAGGCGACATAGAAATCGAATGCCAACCCACAGATAATGTAACCGGGTCGATGTGCTCGCCGGCCGGGCTTCCTGCATAAAATGCAAAGAGGAAGGATCGCCAGGAACGGACAGGCGCGGACTTCACGTTCATCTTGAGCGATTATCGAAGCTGGCCGCCGGGATATCCCGACGGCCGTCTGCTCGTGTGCTCGCTGCGAAGGTCAGAAAGCGACGATGATATTGTCGTCGACCGTGGTGACGCAGGGAGCGGCCCAAGCCGCACGCTCGGCGATCTGGCGCTCGTTCCACGCCTTGACCTTGCCGCCCAGCGTGACCTTGCCGCCATCGGTGAACACCGTCACCGATGCCGCATCGAGATCGGCATTGCGCTTGAACGCCGCCATGATCCGGTCCTTGATATCGCCCGACGTCGGCAGCTTGCGCACCTCGATCAGATTGCCGACGCCGACGACGCCGTTGACCTTGCCCGCGACCTTCCGGGCCTCGTCGCTCTGGTAGTGCCAGTCGACCGTGCCGCTCAGCGTCACCCAGCCATGCTCGACCTTCACCGCGATCTTGTCGTCGGGGATCGAGACGTTCCAGGAGAACATGTCGAGGATGCGCTTGGCGATTTCATGATCGGCCGTCTTCGGATCGGAGGCGAAGCGCACCTTGATCTCCTCGGCGAGCGCCTTCACGCCAGCCACGCGCCGTGCCGCCTTTTCCGCCGCCAGCTTCTCGGCATAGCTCTTCACGAAACCCGACAGCGTCACCACGCCGTCGGTCACCGCCACCCCGATATCCGCATGATCGACGCTCGGCTCCCACTCCAGCTCCGCCATCACGTCACGCTGCAATTGACTGTCGCTCTTCATCTCAGCTCTCCTTGGCTCGTAAAATAACCGTCCCAGGTGGGTCGGCAGCTCATCGACGGCCATAAGCCGGGGACCATCGGCAAGTTCATCGCAGGGTCGCCAATGGATTGACCGCGCATCGGGGAATCCCTGCAACGTCCCTTGTCTGTTGCCTGGCGCTGCCACAGAATCCGTATTGTCCCGGAGGGACCAGGGTATGCCATCATCCCTGCAGGCCGGGGCTCGACTCCTTGGCCAAGCGACAAATTTCAGCCGAGTGCGGCCGCAGGACGGCGCCCGAAGATGGTCGGCTAGGTAAACTCCCCAATATAGGCGCCGATGGACCGCCTTTATCCTCAACAAGACTCGGCGAAGGAGGTCATCATGAGTGACAAGAGCACCATCCGGGCGAGCTGGCCGTCCGGTGGTCCAGACGCAGCAGCGGCGATGCTTGCCGCCCAACGCCTGTGGCAGTTGCCGCTGACGCTCTACACGAGTTGGTGGAATGTGGGCGTGGAGACACTTTGGCCACATATGCCGCATCCGCACCATCACGACGAGCATGACCAGCTCGTGGTTCCCGAACCGATCGAGGCTGAAAGCGAACATGCCCTGTTCGCCTGACGAAAGGTCTTTCCCTCGTCACGGGATCGACCATCTTTAACCTTAGGAGAAGCAAGATGAACGGTGTGACCAATGTTCCAGTGACCAAAACGCGTCCGGCGTCATCGTTGCGCGATCTCGCAACCCAGATCAGCGAGCCGGTCGGCTGGCTGCGATCGGAGATCGACCGCCTGTTCGACGATTTCGGCAGCTCCAGCCGCAGCCTTTTCCACTTCGCTCCGCGCGGCGCCGTGGCAATCGTGCCGGCGCTTGAGCTGGTCGATGACGAGAAGGCCTATCGTCTTACCGCGGAGCTTCCCGGGCTCGATGAAAAGGATGTGGAGATCAACGTCGCCGATGGCGTGCTCAGCATCTCGGGCGAAAAGAAGGAAGAGGAAGAGCGCAAGGAGAAGGGCTTCCTGCTCAACGAGCGCCGCTATGGTTCCTTCCGGCGCCAGATTTCGCTTCCCGCCGATGTCGATGCCGAGGGTATCAAGGCGCAGTTCAAGGACGGAGTCCTGACAGTGACGCTGGCCAAGGACGAGAATGTGGCGGCACGCACGCGCAAGATCGCGATCGAGAAGGTCTGAGCCAATGGCGACGACATCGCCTGGCCCCGGCACGCCGGACGACCAAGCCGATGTCGTCGCCTTCCTCGACCAGGGTCACGCCTTCGAGCGAACGCGCCCCACGCGCATCGATACCCACTGCGCCAGTATTTTCCTTGTCGGCGACCGCGCCTGGAAGCTCAAGCGCGCGGTCCGGTTCGGCTATCTTGATTTCTCGACCTTCGACAAGCGCCATGCCGCGCTCGAGGCGGAGCTTCGCCTCAACCGCCGAACCGCGCCCGATCTATATCTCGCGCTTCATCCGATCACGCGGGAAGCCGGCGGTCGACTGGCGATCGACGGCGCCGGTGACGTGGTCGACTGGCTGCTCGAGATGCGACGCTTCCCCGATGATGCGCTGCTCATCCATATCGCCGATCACGGCCAGCTCGATGAGCGCCTGCTGATGCGGCTGGCGGACCACATAGGCGCTTTTCACTCGGCAGCGGAGGCTGATCGGGCTCACGCGGGTGCGATATCGTTCCGCCGCGTCATAGACGGCAATATTGCCAGCATGGGGGCCTTTCCCGATATCCTCGACCCGGACAAGGCGAAGCATCTCGGCGACAGCCTGCTCCAGATGACCGATGATATGGCACCGCTGCTCGATGCCCGAGCGCGGGAAGGCCGGGTTAGACATGGTCATGGCGATCTCCATCTCGCCAACATCGCGCTGATCGACGGCGAGCCGACCTTGTTCGACTGCCTGGAATTCAGCGTCGAACTGGCCACGATCGATGTCCTCTACGATCTCGCCTTTCTCCTGATGGATCTCTGGCATCGCAACCTCCGCACCGAGGCGAACATCGTCTTCAACCGCTATCTCGATCTGTCGCCGGCGGATGAGAGCGGGATCGGGCTGCTGCCCTTGTTCCTGTCGGTTCGCGCCGCGATCCGCGCGCATGTGCTGGCAGCGCAGAGCCTGCGTGCTCCTGAAGACAGGGCGCTCGCGCAGAATGCGCGATCCTATCTCGAACTTGCGCTCGCCATGCTGGTGCCCGCTCCCCCGCGGCTGGTAGCGATCGGCGGACTCTCGGGAACCGGCAAGTCCAGTCTCGCACGTCGGCTCGGCGGCGCGATCGGACGCGCGCCCGGTGCCAGGATCCTTCGGAACGATGTACTGCGCAAGCGCCTCGCGGGGCTGTCTCCCGAGGCAAGGCTTCCCCGCGGCAGCTATTCGGCGCAGGCCGCCGCCCGGGTCTATGAGACAACTGACAGGATGGCCGCATCGGCGCTTGCGCTCGGTCAATCCGTCGTGGCCGATGCGGTGTTCGCGCAGCGTGTCGAGCGCGAGAGGATCGAGGCGGTCGGGCGGCAGTCGGGTGTTCCCTTCGATGGTCTCTGGTTAGAAGTGGCGGCAACCGCGCGGCTCAGCCGGGTCGGGACGCGCGGCCCCGACGCGTCGGATGCCGATGTCGCAGTCGCGCAGGCCCAATCCCAGCTGGAAATCGGCGATCTCGGCTCGTGGCATAGGGTCCAGGCGGACGGATCGCTGGACGAGGTGGCAGCGGTGGGGCGCGCCAAACTGGGACTCTGTTGATGGAAACGCCTCACATCATGCCGGTAGGCACTTTGGCCGCAGCCTTTGTCCGCGCCGTTATTCGTCTTCGCCGGTTATGACTGTGAGCCGCCGGCCCGTTTCACTCCTTGCGAGACTGTCGTTGGTAACCAGCACCGTTGCGCCCTCGGTCAGGATCGCTGCGATGGAACGCCGGAATTCCTCGGCGACGCGCAATCGGTTCCGATCCTCGGATGGCGCCGTCTGCTGCGCCGGCGATGCCTCGCCGGACAACGGGATGTGCAGCCAGTGATATCCGGTTTCATCGATAGCGCGCAGCGTATAAGCCGTCGTTCGGTCGACGGCGGTGTCGGGTGCTATGGGTGCGGATCCGATCTGGCGGCCGTTGCGGAGCACGATCATTCGTCGGTCCGCGGTGCTGATCACGATGGATACAGGTCCCGAGGGCGACAGTTCGGGACGCCATGTGAACGGCCCGGAAGGTGGAGCGTCATCGATGTCGGAGGCGGTCGGCCGCATGGGATCGGGTACCGGGGCGACACGCGGCACTGCCGCCTCTTTCGTGATGACGACGGTCAAGCCGAGGCGGGTGACGCCATAGAGAAGCCTGGCGAAGCCCAGCGGCAGGCGGATGCAGCCATGCGACGCGGGATAGCCAGGTAGATTGCCGCCGTGCAGAGCTACGCCGCCCCAAGTCAGGCGCTGCATATAGGGCATCGGCGCATCGTCGTAGAGGTTGGACTTGTGGTCGACATGCTTTTGCAGGATCGTGAACAGCCCCGTTGGTGTCTCATGTCCGGGCTTTCCAGTCGAGACCGTGGAGACGCCGATCGGCACGCCGTTTCGGTAGGTGACGGCCCGCTGGTTGGCGAGGCTGATGATGATCAGCACGGGGCCGGCGGGAGCAATATCAGGCGCCCAGATATATTCCCCCGGCTTTAGCCGCTCGACCGTCTCAAGGACCGAACTCGTATCCAGCGTCGGTTGCTGCGCGGACAGCGGCACGGACAGCATGCCAAGGAGCAATGCCGACATCATGGCCATCCCTATGCTGCGACCCAAACGCGTCGAGGTTCGCGAAATCGGATATATCGCCAAGCTCAAACACGGCATGGTTCGCGTAGCTGAGGCGTATGTGCCGGCCGAACGCATCGCATTTGATCCTCGATAATCTGTCATGTCGATCCTGCGGACAACGATCCGTATCTGGACCCGTCGCACGCGAGAATGATGTGATCGGCACCGTCCCGGGATTGGTATTATCCCCTAGTTATCCGCGCCGCCCTAACCTCTAGCGTGCGATTTTAAACGGGATCGTAGCGAAAACGAGGAGGGCGTGGTGAAATCGATACTTCTGCATATCCATGACGATCACGGACAGACGGAGCGGCTTGCCGTGGCGCTGGACCTTGCGCGCGCCCACCAGTCACATATCACCTGCGTCCAGGTCACTCCGTTCAACAGCTATGTCGTCGGCGACCCCTTCGGCGGCCTTTATGCCTCTTCGCAACTGCTTGAGGCCCTTCAGGCGCGCGACGATGAGGAGCGAGAACGCATCGAGCAGCGACTGAAAAGCGAGGATATCTCCTGGGATTGGGAGCATGCCGATGGAAATGCCGCCGATGCGCTGGTGAGCCGCGGGCGCCTGGCCGACGTCCTGATCTTGAGCCGCCAGTACAAGGGGCAGGATGACACGCCGGAGCCTCTGCCGATCGTCGCCGACGTGGCCATTCACGCGCGCGCGCCGGTGCTGGTCGTGCCCCCGGGCACGACCAGCTTCAACGCCAGCGGGCCGGTCGTCATGGCCTGGAACGGATCGATCGAAGCCGCGCACAGCCTGCGTCTGACGCTTTCCTTCCTGCGGGTGGCGAGCGAAGTCCACATCGTCAACATCTCAAGCGATAACAACGATTTTCCACCGATGGACGCGAGCCGATATCTCGCCCGGCATGGCATAGGTTCTCAGTTGCACGAATGGCCCCAAGAGGCGCGCACGATCGCGCAGACGCTTTTGGACGCAGCGGGAGAACTGGCGGCATCTTCTCTCGTTATGGGAGCCTACGGGCACTCTCGGCTGCGTGAGACGGTGCTCGGCGGGGTGACCCGCGACCTCCTGTCCGACACGTCCGTTCCGCTGCTGCTGGCGCATTAGCCGCTCCGTGAGAATATCCGGTGGCGCCCAAGCACAGCAGGCGCTCCGCACATGATCCAATTCTATTGACGGGATGCTGAGCGGACGTGTGCGGCATACGAACTGAGAATCGGATTTTCGGCAGCATTGTTGACCCGCGATCCAGGAAAGCCGCTTGCGCGGATTGAGCCGTTGGCCGTCCTTGGGTCCTTCGATCAGGAGTGGCTGTTGGACAGATAGCTTTCACGCCTCATCGGGACTGGCGAGTCGTGCTGTTCGAGGCGGACGGCACGCGCCATGACTCCGTAGATACACTTATTTCGAGTCTCTTCCGGATCGGTCACCGTGGCCGCCATCAGAAATTGCGGCGTCGCAACGAGCTTCGGGCTTGTCCTCGAACGCCTGGCGCTGGGCGTGGTGGCCCTGTGTTAGGGCGCACGGAAAAATGCCGCGTAAGACAACAGGAGGCCGGAATATGTCGACATCGAACGCACTCTTCCCAGGCCGCGCCGACACGCAAGCGGGAACCTGTCACGTCGTCGCGTGCCTGGATCGATCCGAGCACGCGGCCGGCGTCGTTTCCCATGCATTTGCGATCGCCCAGGCGCTCGAGGTTCCGGTAACGCTGCTGCAGGTGCTGGAAGGCCAGCCGGCAAAGGAGATGCGGCCTGACCCGATCGAATGGGATCTTCGCCGGCACGAGGCGAGACGCACTCTGGGGAAACTGGCAGCCGCTCCCGAGCCCTCGACTACCATCGCCGAGATCAAACTTGCAGAAGGTGCAACTGCCGAGGAAATCTGCCGATTCACCTGCGGACAGCCCGATTGCCTTCTCGTACTTGGCACTCAGGGCGAGAATGGCGCAAGCCAGAAAGGCATTGGCGGCACGGCCCATAATGTTCTCGAGCGGGCGCCCGGTTCGATCCTGCTGGTCCCGATCGCGGCCTCCGTCGCGCCGGCGCCGAGCTATCGGCGCATCCTTGTGCCCGTGGATGGATCGACCTGGGCCGAAAGCGTCATCCCGCTCGCGGCCCGGCTTGCGAAATCGGCGCAAGCGGAACTGATCCTCGCGCACGTCGTCCCGACGCCGGAACTCACTGAAACCAGGCCGCTCGAGCCTCGCGATCTCGAACTCCAACGGCATGTTGTCGAACGAAATGAAGCGACGGCGCGCGCCTATCTCGACCATGTTCGGACATATGTGGCGGCCATGGGGCTGACAGTTCGGGCGATCTCGATGCGCAGCGAGGATGTTCGCGCTGCTCTGGCCGGGTTGATCCGCGCCGAAGCGGCCGACCTCGTCGTGCTGTCGGCGCGCGGCCATGGCGGCCGCCATCACATGGATGTTCCCTATGGCAGCGTCGCCGCCTACCTCATGACCCATTCGCCCGTGCCGATGCTGATCGTTCGTCCATCCGTGACTGCAGTGGAGCCGATGGTGCTGACGAATGTCCAGAATGCGCGCCTCCCGGCCGTAGGTCCGGTCTGAGAATGGCGGATGTCGAGGATGCGGACCCGATAGTCGCCGCTGCGCACGAGCTTGCGCGCCGTCACCGTCTTGTGGGCTTGGCCCGCAGAGCGGCACCGCTGACAACCTGGTCGCAGTTGCCGGCATTGCGTGCATGGCTGAGTATGGCCCGGATCGCCGCTGGCGCCGCGGAGCCGCAAAGCAGCTCGGCGGCCGAATGGCTGCTCGACAACGATTATCACGTTCAACGCGCAATCCTTCAGATCAAGGAGGATATGCCGGCCCCGTTCTACCGGCGCCTGCCCGGCCTCGCGGGTGAAGCGGCGAAGGGCCTGCCTCGCATCTATGCCCTGGCCCATGGGCTGCTCCACGCGTCGCATCTGCAGATATCTCTCAATACCGCGATTCCGTTCATCGAACGCTATCAGGATGAAGAGCCTCTGAGCATTGCCGAGCTCTGGGCATTTCCGGCCATGCTTCGCCTGGCCTGCCTCGAGCTTCTGGTAACAGGCTTCGGACGCATATTCCCGGATGTGGCGCCGCCGTTCGAGGTGGGGCCCGATGCCGCCAAATCCGCCGCAGCGGACGACACCGAATGCGTCTCGCGCGCGATCGCAAACCTCGCGGTGATCTCGACGATCCAGTGGAAGGACTTTTTCGACCGGACAAGCCGCGTCGAGGCGATCCTGCGGCTCGACCCTGCCAAGGTCTATCCGCGCATGGATTTCGACACGCGCGACCGTTACCGGCACGCTATCGAGCAGTTGTCGGACCATGGCGGCCTGCCAGAGTTGGATGTCGCCGAACGCCTGCTCGTTCAATGCCGGGCCAATGACGATGTGCCGGCCGATCATGTTGGCTACTGGCTGGTCGGCGAGGGCCGGCCGGCGTTCGAGGATGCGATCGACGTGCGGCCGTTGGCGCTGGAATCGATCGGCCGCAGGCTCCTGCGTTATCCCGCCGCGCTTTATACGGCGGCGCTGTTCCTGGCCGGATTCGTCAGCTTTGTCGTTCCGGCACTCTACCTTGCGCTGGTCGAGGCGACCGCAATTGGGTGGCTGCTGGGCATCGCGCTCACCACGCTGCCGGCTACCATCCTGAGCGTCACGTTCGTCAACTGGGTCGCGACACTGCTCGTGTCGCCACGCGTGCTCCCAAAGCTCGATTTCGAGAAGGGGATCGCCGACGATTGCCGGACAGCGGTCGTGATGCCGGTGCTTGTCGCGCATCCGGCGGACGTGGCGGCGCTCCTCCAGCGGCTGGAAGGCCACTATCTCGGCAATCCCGATCCAGGGCTGCAGTTCGTTCTGTTGAGCGACCATGCCGATGCCGACAGCGACAGCCATCCTGGTGATGTGGATGTCGAGGCCGCGCTGGAAAATGGCGTGAAGCGCCTCAACGACACCTATGGCAGCGCGGGCAGCGGCCCCTTCCATATGCTGCACCGGCCGCGTCTCTATAATCCCGCCCAGTCGGTCTGGATGGGATGGGAACGCAAGCGCGGAAAGCTGGAGCAATTCAACGGCTATATCCTGCGCGGCGACCTCAGCCCTTTTTCACGCACCGCCGGCCGCATCGAAGCACTTCGCGAGGTTCGGTTCGTCGTGACCGCGGACGCCGATACCCGCCTGCCGACGGGCGTAGTCAATCGGATGGTGGCGACGCTCGCCCATCCGCTCAACAAGGCTCGTTTCGATCCGCGCACCGGGCGGGTGGCAAGCGGCTACACGATCCTCCAGCCGCGGGTCGAGATCGCACCCGAGACCAGCGGACGATCGCTGTTCACGCGTTATTTCGGCGGCGACACCGCGATCGACATCTATTCACGCGCCGTATCCGACGTCTACCAGGACCTGTTCGGCTCAGGCATCTTTGTCGGTAAAGGCATCTATGAAGTCGCCGCCTTCGAGCGCAGCGTCGAAGGGCGAATTCCCGAGAACAACCTGCTCAGCCATGACCTGTTCGAGGGACTTCATGGTCGCGCGGCGCTCGCCAGCGACATCATCGTCTATGAGGGCTTTCCTTCCGGCTATCTCGATTATCGCCGGCGCTGGCACCGCTGGGTGCGCGGCGATTGGCAGCTGTTGCCCTGGCTGCTTCCGCTGGTCCCCGGCCGTGCCGGAACGCGCCTCCACAACCGTCTCACCTGGTTCGACCGGCTCAAGATCTTCGACAACCTTCGCCGCAGCCTCGTACCGCCCAGCCTTGTCGCCCTGTTGCTTGGCGGATGGTTCATCCTGGGCGGCAATCCCTGGATATGGACATCGCTCGCCATCGTCGCGCCAGCAGCCTATCTGTTCACCGACGTCGTCACCGGTCTCGCGCGCGGCCGCCGGCGCGGCGTTCTTCAGGGTGTCCTGCGACGGCTGGGCGATGAACTTGGACGATGGGCGCTGTCGATCGCCTTCCTGATCAGCGATGCCGCCATCGCGCTCAATGCGATACTGATCACGCTCTGGCGGCTAGGCACCGGGCGTGGACTGCTGGAGTGGACGTCGGCCGCGCATACGACAGCGCATTTTGCCGCGCTCGATCCGCGGCGGGCGGCCTGGCGCGAGATGTGGGTGTCGCCTGCATTCGCGCTTGCAGTCGGCTCGGGGCTGGTGCTGGCACATGCCACGGCCCTCCTGCCCGCCGCGCCGCTACTGATGCTGTGGGTGCTGGCGCCTGAAATCGCATACCGGATAAGCCGTCCGCGCCGCTCCTCGGTCGAGACGCTGGGCGCCGAGGACCGACTGTTCCTGCGCAGCATCGCACGGCGGACATGGCTGTTCTTCGAAACCTTCGTGAGGCCGGAGGACAACTGGCTGCCGCCCGACAATTACCAGGAGCCGCCCGAGGAGGAGATCGCCCATCGGACGTCGCCGACCAATGTCGGCATGATGCTGCTCTCCACGCTGACGGCATGGAAGCTGGGGCATATCGGCGTGACCGATCTCGAGATGCGACTGCGTAATGCGCTGGACGCGCTCGACCGGCTCGATCGCTACCGGGGACATATGCTCAACTGGTATGATACCCGTACATTGCAGCCGCTCGAGCCGCGCTACGTCTCCACGGTCGACAGCGGCAATCTGGCCGTCAGTCTTGTCGTCGTGAACGAGGCGTGCCGCGATGCTGTTCGAGCCCCCGTGCTTTCCCCTGCATTATGGTCCGGTCTCGACGACACCCTCGATCTGCTTGCCGGCGCGCTTGCGGCCGATCGCGCCGACCCGGATCATGCCTGTCGTACTCTTGTTGCGGCGATGCGGGACGCCGCAACTGCGGCGCGGGACGACAGCGCCTGCTGGGGCGACCGGCTGGACGCGCTCTGCGATCGGGACTGCCCCGAGCTGCAGGAAAGGATCCGCAAAGGCATCGCCAATGCGGGGACACTCCCGACGAACGTGATCCGCGATGTTCAGCTGTGGCTCGAGCGGGTCGATCATCATCTGCGCAGCATGCGCCGCGACGTGCAGATGTTCCTCCCGTGGCTGCCGTTGCTGACGCGCCCGCCCGCCGATTGCGCCGACATCGCCGCCCGGATCGGCCCCATGCTCGCGGGCGAGCGCATGCCTGCCGAAGTCAAGGCCGCGTGCGAGGAGGCAAGCGCGCTGCTGGACGCATTCGGCGGCTCCCTCGATCCTTCCGAAGCAAGGAGCTGGGCGGAAGAGCTCGGTTCGGCTCTCGCCCGCGCTGCGGATGCCCACAAGACCATGCGCGACCAGTTGGATGGCCTCGCCCGGCGAGCGGGCGCCTGGGCCCATGGCATGGATTTCGCCTTGCTGTTCGATATGAGCAGCCGGCTGTTCCATATCGGCTACAATGTCACCGCCGACCGCATCGATCAGCACCATTATGACCTGCTGGCGAGCGAGGCGAGGCTCGCGAGCTTCTTTGCCATCGCCAAGGGCGATGTGCCTCCCGAGCATTGGTTCTTCCTCGGTCGCCCGATCACGAAGAAGGCCTCGGGCCTGTCGCTGGTCTCGTGGAACGGCTCGATGTTCGAATATCTCATGCCAAACCTGTTCCTGCGCAGCGATCCCGCAACACTTCTCGGCCAAAGCGACCGGACCGCCGTCGATCTTCAGCATGCCTACGCGGCCAAGCATGGCATCCCCTGGGGCATATCCGAATCCTCCTTCGCCTCGATGGGTTCCGATCGCGTGTATCGCTACCATGCGTTCGGCGTCCCGGGGCTGGGCTTGCGCCGTGGGCTTGCGCGCGATCTGGTGGTGGCCCCCTATGCGACTGTGCTCGCACTCGCTGCGCGAACGGTCTTGGCAGTCCGTAACCTTCGTGATCTCGCGGGGCTGGGCATGCTCGGGCGATACGGCTTCTATGAGGCCGCCGACTTCACACCCGAGCGGGTGCCGGAGGGAGAGCGCTTCGCGATCGTCCGATCCTATATGGCGCACCATCACGGAATGAGTATGGCCGCTCTCGGCAATGCGCTGTGCGGCGATATGTTCGTCCGCTGGTTCCACGCCGACCCCCATATCCGCACGATCGACCTCCTCCTCAACGAACGCATTCCCTGGGAACTCCCGCCCGAGATTTCGCGCATCGAACTCCGCGAGCTGCAACCGGTCGCCGAAGGCGCGATCCCCCGTCTCCAGCCTTGGAACCCTGGCTCCATCGGCGGTTCCACTGCGCTGCATGCGATCGGCAATGGCCGTCTGACCAGTCGACTGGCGGCGAATGGGGGAGGGGGGCTCTACTGGCAGCGTTATGCGCTCACCCGCCCCGATCGGATCCCTGGCGACGCCGGGCTCTGGATCTATGTCCGCGATCGGGACACCGGCGCGCTCTGGTCGGCGACGCCGGAGCCGGTGCGCGCGCCGGCGACCGAGGCGCGCATACTCTTTCAGGCGCACCAGGTCGAATATCATCGTCGGGATCACGACATCGCTCTGACTATGGCTGTCGGCATCCCGCACGGGGACGATCTGGAGATCCGCCGGGTCACCGTCGTCAACGAGAGCGACCGGCCGCGAACACTCGACTTCACGAGCTATGCCGAGGTCATGCTCGCGCCGCCGCTCGACGGCGCGCGCCACCCGGCGTTCAGCAAGCTCTTCGTCGGCAGCGAGCTGCTTCCGGGTGCGAACGGCCTGCTGTTCACGCGCCGACCACGCGATGCGGGCGACCGCCCGCCCGTACTGCTTCACCGGGTGATCGCCGACGACAAGGGTTTCACGCCGCGGGGCGTCGAAACCGACCGCGCGGCCTTCTTGGCGCGCCACGGTAATCAGGCGGACCCCGCCGCGATGCAATCCGATGAACTGGGCGGCACGACCGGCTGGACCCTCGATCCGATCCTGGCGATGCGCGCCGAGCTGGAGCTTCCGCCGCACGGGAGACGCGAACTCGCCTTCGTCACGATCGTAGCGGGCTCACGGGAATCCGCTCTGGAGATCGCCGAGCGCTATGCGACTTTGACGGCACTCGAATGGGCCATGAATGACGCCGTGGCGGATGCGGCGCGTGAGATGCATCAACTCGGACTTGGCCCCGACCGCGTGCGGGACGCGCAGATGTTGCTGTCCGCGTTGCTCCAGCCCGTTCAGTCATCTCCCGGCATGCAGAATGCGCTTGTCGCCGACCATCATGGCAGAGGCGATCTCTGGGCGCTTGGAATATCGGGCGATCATCCCATTCTGCTGGTGCGCGCAGGCGACGGCCAGCGAACCGCCCTGCTACGGTTTCTCGCGGCAGCCCAGCAGCTGTGGCGGAGGCGGGGCATCGCGATCGATCTCGTGATGATGCACGAAGGGGCAGCGGGCTATCTTGAGCCGGTGCGCGAGCGGTTGATCGAGCTCCTCCGCGAGGCGGGCGTGCAGGAGCAGCTCGGGCAAAATGGCGGAATCCACCTCGTGGGGATCGGGCACGGCGACACTGATCGCGCCCAATTTCTGGAACGCGCTGCGCGGATCGTGCTCGACGAAGCGGCGGGTGCGCTCGGCGACCAACTCGCGCGCGCCGAATTTCCCCAGCTTCGGAGCCCGCGCTTCGAGCCGGTCGGCAGCACCGGGGCGTCGCCAAGCGCCGGTTTGGGCTTGCTCCCGCTCAAGGAGCTGGCGTTCGACAATGGTCGCGGCGGGTTCACGCCGGAAGGCGAGGCCTATGTGATCCACCTCGCGCCGGGTGAGACCACCCCCGCGCCCTGGTCGAACGTCCTCGCCAATGACGGCTTTGGCACCATCGTCACCGAGGCCGGTCTCGGTTTCACCTGGGCGATCAACAGCGGCGAAAACCGTCTGACCCCATGGAGCAACGATCCCGTTCGGGATCCGCAGACCGAGATCCTGTATCTGCGTGACGAGGAAAACGCGCATCTGTGGACCCCGACGCCGCAGCCCGCCGGGGCCGGAACCGCCTGCCGCATCCGACATGGCGCGGGCTATACGAGCTGGGAGAGCAGCAGCGAAGGCCTCGAACAGGAACTTCAGGTGTTCGTCCCCGTCGACGATCCAGTCAAGATCGTCCGGCTACGGCTTCGCAACCTGTTGTCCCATGCCCGCCGGATCACGGCGACCTATTATGCCGAATGGCTGCTGGGCGCGGTTCACGGCGAACCGGCCCCGCTGCGGACCGCGCATTATGATGCCGAAGTCCATGCACTGATGGCGAACAACCCGTGGAACGAAGAATTCGGAGAGCGGACGGCTTTCCTTTCATGCAGCCGGCCACCGCACAGCCTGACGACATCGCGACGGGACTTCATGGGACGCGATGGCAATCCACGCCGGCCCGAAGCGCTGCTGAACTGGGATCTGGGCGGTCGGCAGCAGTCAGTCGGCGCGGATTGCTGCAGCGCCTTGCAGGTCCATCTGGATATCGCCGCCGGGCAAGCCGCCGAGGTCGTATTCGTACTGGGGCAGGGGGATCACCGTGCCCACGCCCGAACGCTGGTGCTGCGGTGGCAGGATAACGCTGAGGTGGAGCGCGCCTTCCAGCAATGCCAGGATGATTGGGACAGGCGTCTGGGCGCCGTCAAGGTGAAGACGCCGGATCCTGCGTTCGACATGCTCGTCAACAGATGGCTCCCCTACCAGACAATCAGTGCGCGTCTGCGGGCCCGTGCGGGTTTCTATCAGGCCGGCGGCGCCTTCGGTTATCGCGACCAGCTACAGGACGTGCTCGCCTTGCTGCATGCCGATCCCGATCTGGCGCGACGGCACATTCTCGCGGCCGCTGCTCACCAGTTCGAGCAGGGCGACGTTCTCCACTGGTGGCATCCGCCGCTGGACCGGGGTGTCCGGACGCATTGCTCAGACGACCTGCTCTGGCTGCCTTTTGTCACTGCCGCCTATGTGGAGGCTACGGGCGATGTCGGCATTCTTGCGGAAGAGGTGCCGTTCCTGCGCGGTCCCCCGCTGGCCGGGGACGAGGCCGACCGCTACGCGAGGTTTGACATCGCGGATGAACACCGATCCATGTTCGAGCATTGCGAGCGTGCGCTCCAATGCGGTCACCGCCTCGGGGCCCATGGGCTGCCGCTGATGGGCACCGGCGACTGGAATGACGGTATGAACCGGGTGGGCGAGCAGGGGCGCGGTGAAAGCGTCTGGCTCGCATGGTTCCTGATCGCCACGATCGATGGGTTCGTTGGCCTTTGCGGCCGGCTGCAGCGCAACGATCTGGCCGAGCGCTGGAAGCCCCGCGCGACGGCGCTTGCCAAGGCGGCCGAGCAATCCGCCTGGGATGGCGAATGGTACCTGCGGGCCTTCGACGACGACGGTCGGGCCTGGGGCTCGGCTGCGGACAGCGAGTGCCGGATCGACTCGATCGCTCAATCCTGGGCAGTGCTGTCGGGCGCCGGCAGTCCAGAGCGGATGGCGCGCGCCATGGCTGCGGCCCTGCAGCATCTGGTCCGTGACGACGATCGGCTGGTCCGACTTCTCTCGCCCCCCTTCGACGCCACGCCACGCGACCCCGGCTACATCAAGGCCTATCCACCCGGCATCCGGGAAAATGGCGGTCAGTACACGCATGCCGCCGCCTGGCTCGGCATCGCATTTGCCCGGCTTGGCGATGCCGAGGGCGCGATGCGGGTCTTCGAGCGCATCAACCCCATCAACCAGACCTGCTCGGCCGAAGACATCGCGCGTTATCGAACCGAGCCTTATGTGCTGGCGGCGGATGTGGCCGGGACGCCGCCGCATGTCGGCCGCGGCGGCTGGAGCTGGTATACGGGCGCGGCCGGCTGGACATGGCGACTGGCGGTCGAGGACATATTGGGGCTGCGGCTGGTGGAAGGCAGACTGCATCTCGCGCCGTGCCTGCCTGCGGGGTGGAAATTCTTCGAGGCAACGATCACCAGGGCGGCGGGAAGTCTGCATATCCGGGTCGAAAACCCAGATGGGCTTGCTTCAGGCGACGCGCGCATCACGGTCGATGGCGCAGAATGCCCCGGGGACGGAATCCCCTTTCCCTCTGAAGGCGAGACGCGCGAAGTTCGGTGTCTTCTGGCTCGCCGCATTGCCTTGGCGTCCTAATTCCACAGGAGGCGACGGTTGCTGGCGCGCCCTGCGCAGCTCTTGAGCACTAGATGAGGCAATAATCCCGGCTCTTCCAGCGCGGGAATAGCATAGTTCCCTGCATATCGAATGTTGGAGAGGGATATTCGATCATTCACGCAGTGCAGATCAGCGCAACACTGGCTATGTGATCATGGTCCGCCGCCGCAAGCAGGAGGACATTCCCGGAATCCATTGCGCTGCTTATCAGTGCGTCATATTCGAAATGCAAGGCGTATCAGACATATCTGACCGCCTGGTCTTCCGCGCGTAGCATTTCGGGAAATCCCCTGTACGAACGCTCCTCGACCTCGTCATCGCCTGACGGGCGTTTGGGTTCAGCCCGAAGGCGCCTATTTCCAGGGGAAGTGTTTCAAAGGCCGGCCCAACATCGCATCCTAGTCTCTGCAGACATGCCTTCACGCGGCCTGCCGAGCGCTCCGGAGAGATGCAAGTTAACGGATCCAGCTGACAGCGGGCTATCTTCTATGGACGGTGTGGAGGAAACCCAGCCTCGGCTACTGATCCTGCACTGTGTCGGTGATGACGGTTATGGTGCATGAACAGGTGCATCAGCGGACAGGCAAGGAACAGCGCATAGGGCAGGAAGCCGAAGGTGTGTTCCCAATGCTCCCGACCGAAATAGAAGAGGACGGCCGAACCAATGGCTAGCAGGAGCATTAACCTGAAGTGCCGGTAACCGCCCATGTCGTGGACCTCCTGGTTGACGCGGTCGAATATACATTCTGGCTCGGATCGCTATTCGGACGGAGGCGTCGGAGGTGTTGCCGTACCCTTGGCGGGTCGATGTCCTCCCTCCATGCACTTGTCCATCATCATTCTGCCACCGTGCATCTTCTCGGAGCCTCCCTGCGGCGGAGTCGAGGGCATCGTGCCGCCGGATGTCCCTTGCACCCGCATCATCGGACAGTCCGGATCGGTCTTGGTCCGGTCGGCGGTCAGCGCCGTTGCAGGCGGCACGACTGGAGGATGATGTCCGGCATGGGGATCGGTCTGGGCGAGAGCCGGCATACTGATCAATGCCGCACAGAGAGACAGGATCTTGAGGCTGGATGGCATGGAACGGATCCTTCGAGGAGTTGTCCGCATGGTCTCCCGCCGTCCCGCGCACTTCTATAGGTAATGTAACGGAGACCGGTGGACTCTTCCGTTTGTTATGGCCTTGTCGTCGACCGGATGCCGACCGCCAGCAGCTCTTGACCCTGACATAGTATCAAACCTCATATGCAGCGGCGTTGCCACAGGAGCAGATTGATGCAGCACGACCTTCATAGTCATGGGCAATCGCAGGCGGATCATGCACTGCCTAAAGACCCAATCTGCGGGATGACGGTCGATCCGGAAAAGATCGCCCACCACGCCGATCATGCTGGCAAGATCTGGCACTTCTGTAGCGCGACTTGCCGAAGCAAGTTCGTGGCCGATCCCGACCATTATGCGGCCCAGGCAACGTCCACCGCTCACGATGCCGCGCCGAGTACGATCTGGACATGCCCGATGCACCCGGAAATGCGGCAGGATCATCCTGGCAATTGTCCGATCTGCGGGATGACGCTCGAGCCAGCTTTGGTAACGGCGGATGCTGGACCGAGTCCCGAACTCGCCAACATGACGCGGCGCTTCTGGTTTGCTCTTATGCTGACGTCGCCGGTGTTCGTCCTCGAGATGGGCGGCCATGTCTTGCCGGCGCTGCATCATCTGGTGCCGATGCGGATCTCGGCATGGATCCAGCTCGTGCTGGCGACCCCGGTGGTGCTGTGGGCCGGCTGGCCGTTCTTCGAGCGCGGCTGGACGTCGCTTCGGACCCGCAAACTCAACATGTTCACCCTGATCGCGATGGGGACGGGGATCGCCTGGACCTACAGCATTGTCGCAACGCTCGCGCCCGGCGCCTTTCCATCGGCGTTTCGATCGCCGGACGGGACGGTCGCCATCTATTTCGAGGCGGCCGCGGTCATCACCGTGCTGGTGCTGCTCGGGCAGGTGCTCGAGCTGCGCGCTCGCGAGCGCACATCAGGCGCGATCAAGGCTCTGCTCAATCTTACGCCCAAGACTGCGCGACGCATCGCCGCAAACGGCAGTGACGAAGAGGTCGGCGTCGACCAGATTTCCGTTGGCGATCGGCTGCGCGTGCGGCCTGGGGAAAAGGTCCCGGTAGATGGCGTGGTCGAGGATGGTCGTTCCTCGCTCGACGAGTCGATGGTCACCGGTGAGTCGATGCCCGTAACAAAGGTCATTGGTGACAAGGTGATCGGCGGCACGCTCAACCAGACTGGGGCTCTCATCATCCGGGCCGACAAGGTAGGGCGCGACACGATGCTGGCGCGGATCGTCCAGATGGTCGCCGCGGCACAGCGCTCGCGCGCGCCGATCCAGCGCATGGCCGATCAAGTTGCCGGCTGGTTCGTGCCTGCGGTGCTGGCGATCGCGGTGCTCGCCTTCGCCGGCTGGGCAATCTGGGGACCGGAGCCGCGCTTTGCCTATGGTCTGGTCGCGGCTGTGGCGGTGCTCATCATCGCCTGCCCATGCGCGCTGGGCCTCGCAACGCCGATGTCGATCATGGTCGGCGTCGGTCGCGGCGCGGGTCTCGGCGTGCTGATCAAGAATGCCGAGGCGCTCGAACGGATGGAAAAGGTCGACACGCTGGTCGTCGACAAGACCGGAACGCTAACCGAGGGGCATCCCTCGGTAACGAAGGTCATAGCTGCCGAGGGCGTTGGGGAGGACGAGTTACTGCGGCTGGCCGCTGGTGTGGAGCGTGCGTCCGAGCATCCGCTGGCGCGCGCCATCGTCGAGGCTGCAGTCAGTCGCCCGATCGTCATTCCCGAGGTGGCCGACTTCGACTCCCCAACCGGCAAGGGCGCGCTCGGCACCGTCGAGGGCAGGCGTGTGCTGTTGGGCAATGCCGCCTTTCTGAAAGAACATGGCGTCGATACCGCGCCGCTGGCCGCACAGGCTGACGCCTTGCGGCGTGAAGGCGCTACGGCCATCTTCGCGGGTCTCGACGGCATTGTCGCCGGTGTGCTGGCGATTGCCGACCCGATCAAGACGACGACGCCCGAGGCGCTCAGCGCCTTGCGGGCCGAGGGGATCCGCGTCGTCATGCTGACCGGCGACAATCGCACGACGGCCGAAGCCGTGGCGCGGGCGCTCGGCATCGACGAGGTCGAGGCCGATGTGCTCCCCGACCGCAAGAGCGCGGTGGTGGCGCGCCTGAAGCACGAAGGCCGCACGGTCGCGATGGCCGGCGATGGCGTCAACGATGCGCCCGCGCTCGCTGCCGCCGAGGTGGGGATCGCGATGGCGTCGGGCACCGACGTGGCGATCGAGAGCGCGGGCATCACGCTCCTCAAGGGCGACCTGATGGGGATCGTGCGTGCGCGTCGGCTCAGCCAGGCGACCATGTCCAATATCCGCCAGAATCTCGTCTTCGCGTTCATCTACAATGCAGCGGGGATACCGGTCGCGGCGGGGCTGCTCTATCCGCTCTTCGGTATCCTGCTGTCGCCGATGATCGCGGCGGCCGCCATGGCGCTCTCGTCGGTCAGCGTAGTGACCAACGCGCTTCGGCTCAACCGGCAGCGGCTATGAACATAGGCGAGGCCTGGAAGGTGAGGGGGGTCTCGCAGCGGATGATCCGCTATTACGAGATGATCGGCTCGCACCCGCTGCACCGCGACGGGACAGCGGGTACCGCGACTATCCAACGCCGACGCGAACCGGCAGCGGTTCATCGCCAATGCACGCGATCTCTGTTTTTCGACAAAGGAGATCGAAATCGCCCGCAGACGTGCGCCTTACCATTTCCTGGAACTGGAGAGCCAACAGGACTGGCGATTACGCACGCGGATGGACAGGTCGTTCGAGCGACGACCGGTTGAACCCGCCAAATCTTCCCCAAAGGTATCAGGCGCAGCTTCCTTGCGGCGGTTCGCCCGCCGGAAGGCGGGCGTTCAATCGATCCACCGCGACTGCGGTGGTTGGCGGGGGACGAGGCCGGCGGGCGCGGCGGAATGGCCGATGATTATCGGGGCAACCGGCACGAAATCGTCAGGAACGCCCAGCGCATGCTTGCCGTCCGCAGTCTCGAGCCAGCGTTGGGCAAAGCCGATCCAGCAGGATCCCAGGCCCTGTCCGTGCGCCGCCAGCATCAGATTCTCGGCCGCCAGGGTGGCATTTTCGATCGCCCATCCTCCGGCGCGTGCTGAGATAGTGATGAGGACCGGCGCATGATAAAAAATGTGAAAATCTGGACTTTCAAGAGTCTTGTGCAGATGTTCCGGAAAAGATCCGCGTGGCATCGTCTCTACCATATACGCTTTGGCGGCTGCCGAAATCCGATCGAGCAGCGCGATGTTCTGGACAATGGTGAAATCCCAAGGCTGTTCGTTGACGGCGCTCGGGGCCTGAATGGCGGCGTCGATCAAGCTTTCCAGTACATCTTTTGAAACAGGAGTCGCCGTATAGGCGCGTGTTGCACGGCGTCCGTAGATCGCTTCAGTCAGGTCCATGTGCTGCACTCCGCAATAGATCGAGGCTTGGTTTCGTCCGATGCCGCTGGCGCCGGTGGGCAATCGTCCCCGCGGCTTTTTGGTCGGTTCAGAGTCGATCGGAAATGCAGCGGTTCCAATCCGTATAATAACGGAGTGCCTGAGGCACCCGAAAGACCGGGCTGGCTGTAACATTCACTTTCCTGATTAGGCACCATCGTCAGCCGATTTGTTGATACGAAATGGGAACAAATGACCCATTCCGGAGGCTTGAACGATGGCGCGCAACAAGGTTCAGCTCAGAAAGGGCTGAGTGACGCTGGTTCACGCTCAGTTATCGGGCTTAATCGGGACACGACGGTTCACCGACGGCGCGGGAGACGTCGTTGTTCAGGAGTCCGCCGAACGAGATGCTTGTCTGGCCCGCGCCCGTCCCGTCCGCCATCATTCACGGGGAGCATGGTGTCTCTGATGGCCCGCCTATGTCTCCGGATGGGGACAGATCACGGCGGCGCCAGTCAACTGACCCTCGCGCAACCGTTGCAATGCCTCGTTCGCATGCTCCAGCGTAAAGCGTTCGGTCACGGTCCTGATCCCCGTCTTTTCGATCATCTCAAAGAAGGAGATCCCGTCCTGACGCGTCAGATTGGCGACCGAAAGGATCGCACGCTCACCCCAGAGATCGGCATAGGGGAAGGCAGGGATGTCGCTCATGTGAATTCCCGCGCAGACGACACGTCCACCCTTGCGAACGACCTTCAGCGCGGCTGGCACCAGCGCGCCTACGGGCGCAAAGATCAGCGCGGCATCGAGCTGAACTGGAGGCGCCGCCTCGGACGACCCGGCCCAGACGCAGCCGAGCGACCGCGCGAAGGCCTGTCCGTCTTCGTCGCCTGGCTTGGTGAAGGCATAGACCTCACGTCCCTGGCATGTCGCGACCTGGGTGAGGATGTGCGCGGCCGCGCCAAAACCGTACAGCCCGATCCGCCGCCCGTCGCCGGCGAGACGCAGCCCGCGCCAGCCGATGAGGCCAGCACACAACAGGGGGGCAGCTTCCGCATCGGTGAAGCGATCGGGTAGCGCAAAACAATAGCGTGCGTCCGCCACGACATGGCTGGCATAGCCGCCGTCGCGGGTACAGCCCGTAAACTCCGGCTGATCGCAGAGATTTTCGTGACCGCTCCTGCAAAAGCTGCAGACGCCGCAGGTGTGGCCGAGCCACGGAACGCCAACGCGTTGCCCGATCGCGAAACCTGCGGCTTCTTCGCCCACGGCAAGCACCCGGCCAACAATCTCATGACCCGGGATGATTGGGTAATGGGCGGGAATTTCACCGTCGAGCACATGGAGGTCGGTGCGGCAGACACCACAGGCCGCCACCTTGATCAGGAGCTCCGCCGGGCCGGCAACGGGCAACGGCCGCGCGACCATGCGCAACGGCTTGCCGGGTCCGTCGAGTTGCATGGCGCGCATCTGGCCCATGTCATGATCCTATCATTGGCAGTACGGTCAGTCTCGCACACTTTGCCGGGTACCGCCCTAAGTAGACTTACCCAATTCGGTCGCGCATTCGACGCGGCATACCCTGCCTATATCGACCCTGCGTGAGAGGCCGGTATGCGGAAGGATATGCTTGCGATCATCGAGGGCGGCGAGCAGTCGGTTCTCGCGATCCATGATGCAATTGCCCTTGCCGAACTGCATGGCACTCATCTCGGACTGACAATGCCCACCAAGCGGCAAATGCTTATCGCCGCCTTCGATCCGGTAGGATATTGCTGGCCTGAGCCGGTGCGCGAAGCAGACATGTACACCATCTCGACGAAGTTCGAGAACGGACGGTGAGGGCGACCATTCCGGTCGATGTGCAGGGACTCTGTGACGAACCAGCGGCCCTTCCGAGTCTGGCCAATATCCAGGGCCGCTACGCTAACCTCGTGTCGATCGGCCCCAGTCCCTAATGGACCGACAAAAGGTTGCGCCGTCACGTCGCGATGGCGACATTGCTGGGGTTCGGGCGCACCCACGCCCTTCATCCGACAGGCTGGATGCCGGCACCGGTGCGGCACGCAATTCTCGGCTTAAACGCTTCGCCGGAGGCGTCGCGCGCCGGGCACGCTCATCGCGCTTGCCGAGCCGGGCACCACCATCGATTGATATCGCGGGTCACCTGGCGCATCATGGATTCGTCGTCGAGATTCATGCCCGGATGCCCGGAGACGGTCCGTTTCCGACGTGCTCCAACGTGTCGCGGTCACGGCCAAGGCGGATCTGCTTGCGATCGGCGCCTATGCGCGTTCGCGCTTCCGCGAAGTTCTGCTCGGCGGCGTCACATGCGACCTTATCGAGGCCAAGCGCGTTTCGATCCTACCGGTACACCCGACGGCGGTCGTCGATCAGGGCTCCGCCAGCTCGGACCCCATCCCGCCGGCTTCCGGGAGTCGAGTACCCTCGATATCGGCATGCGCCGCTTCCACTGCTCCTGAGAGTGTCTTCCTGTACCGGGCGTGGGGAGGGCGGGCGCCGTGGGTCAGAAGCGTCCGGCGAACGGCGGGCCGGGCGCCGGCGATATAGACGATTGCGCCCTTGCGGTGCGCCTTGCGCACGAAACCCTCGATCGTCGCCGCGGCGGTCGAGTCGAGCAGCGGCACAGCGGAAAAATCGATCACATAGGCCTTCGGATGCTCGCCGATCCGATCAAGCGCCGCCGCGACACTCGCCGCAGCGCCAAAGAAGAAGGCGCCAGAGATCCGATAGACGATGACATCGGGATTTGTCGCCAGGGCGACATCATAGGGCGTCCGGCCCTCCTCACCGCGGTCGGCCAAGTCCGTCTCTATCAGGGGCTGGGGACGCTCGATCTCCACGGCCTGCGCCATGCGATGGAGGAAGAGCAGCGTCCCGATGCCGAAGCCGACCAGAATGCCTTCCGTGAGATCGCGGAAGATGACGAGCAGCAGTGTCGCGAGCAGCACCACAGCGTCGCCGCGCGAAGCGCGAAACAGCGTGGCGATCTCCTGTTTCTCGATCATGTTCCAGGCGACCACGACGAGGACCGCGGCAAGCGTGGCGAGCGGGACATAGCTCAGCAGTGGCGCCGCGAGCAGGATGAAGAGCAGCAGGAAAGCGGCGTGCAGCATACCGGCTACCGGGCCATGGGCGCCGGCGCGCACGTTGGTCGCGGTGCGCGCGATCGTGCCGGTCACGCAGAAGCCGCCGAACAGCGCGGAGCCGATATTGGCGATGCCCTGGCCGACGAGCTCCGAATTGGAGCGGTGCCGCCGCCCGGTCATGCTGTCGGCAACCACGGCTGACAGGAGGCTTTCGATGCCGCCGAGCAGTGCGAAGGAGAGGGCGGCGGGCAATACGGCGCCGATTTTGGTGAGCGAAAGGGCCGGCAGCTGGGGTGACGGGAGCAGCTGGGGAATGCCGCCAAAGCGCGTGCCGATCGTCTCGATGGGGAGCCCGATCATCCAGGTGGTGATCGATCCCACGCAGACGGCGATCAGAAACGCCGGCCAGTGCGGACGAAGCCGGCGGACCGCGACGATGATCATGATCGACAGCAGCGAGATTGCGACCGCGGGCAGGCTGATCGTCGTCCATGCGCCCTCCAGCGCCGCGACCTTGGGGATGATCGCTCCGGGCTCCTTGCCGATTAGGGTCAGCCCCAGCAGTTCCTTGAACTGGCTGGCGAAGATGATGACGGCGATGCCTGCGGTGAAGCCGACGGTGACCGGGTACGGGATATATTTGATGAAAGTGCCCAGCCGCAGAAGGCCCATGGCGAGCAGGATCAGGCCGGACAGCAGCGTGGCAAGGATCAGCCCGTCAAACCCGTGCTGCGTGACCGTCGCAGCCACCAGCACGATGAACGCGCCGGCCGGCCCGCCGATCTGGAACCGGCTGCCGCCCAGCGCCGAGACGAGGAAGCCACCGACGATCGCGGTATGAAGACCCCGATCCGGCGTCACGCCCGAGGCGATCGCGATCGCCATCGAAAGCGGCAGGGCGACGACCGCGACCGTCAGCGCGGCCACGGCGTCGGCCTTGAGCGCGGAAAAACCATAGCCTTCGCGCAGCACCGTGAAGAGCTTGGGCGTGAACAGCTCTGCGAAGCCTGGCTCACGCATCATGAGCGGTCGTGCCCTCGGATCGAGCCGATTGCCCATTGCGCTCTAGCGCCAGCCCGAAGCGCGCATGCAGAACGTGGCGTTACGCAGGGACAGACCGATCAGGAGGAGGGCGACCCCCTGGAACAGCAGGTCTATCGACAGCACCAGCCCGAGAACCCAGATCGAATTGACCGGCCAGCCGAGTGCAATCACCAGCGCGACGGCAATGCTCGCAACGGCCGAGACGGCCATCCATCCCCAACGGGGCGGCGTGCGCGTTGTAAGCGCGATGAAGAGACGCAGAACGCCGGAGAGTCCGAGCGAGACGCCGAGGAACAGGGTCAGCAGGGTGGCCGCGAACAGGGGATCGAGGAACATCGCGGCAGCGGCCGCAAGATAAAGTAATCCGCTGAGAAGCCAGAATGTGAACCGCGTCCATTTTCTGACGCCGAAGGCATGGATGATCTGGAACGCGCCAGCGACGAGCATGACGGCCCCGACGTAAAAAGTCGCTGCAACGGTCGTGATGAACAGGTTTGCGGACGCAATGGCCCCCAACAGAACAAGCGCGATGCCGAGCGCCGCGAACCAGCGCCATGCGCCGCGCTGCTCGAGCGAAGCCGGGCCGTCGCCGAAGCGCGATCCTTGCGTGTAGATCATGATGTTCGCCTCCTATGCCTCTACGGTCCAACGCCCAACGACTGCTTGCTAGGCTCCGGCGATCTCCAGCACACTCCGTTTATCTACGGATTGGCGCCGCGCCCCCCAACGGTTCAGTTCAGCGCAACATTCAAACAACGTTCTCGTGCTGTCGCAGGAGCCGCCAGAAGTCACACCCGGTAAGCATATCCGACCCATGGCCTACAGCCATTTGCGGCCAGCCACAGCGTAGCTGGCAGGCAGCGGGATCTCGTCCTCGGCCGTCCCGGTATCATGAACGGCGACGCGCGCCTTATCAACCAGCGCAGCAACAATATCGTCGTTTACCAGAGCCCGTCACCGCGTTCACGAGATGATGATGTCATTCCGCACATCGGTGACCCCCGGTGCGGCCCATGCCGTTGCCGCGGCAACCCGCCTGTCGTGCGGCGAGTGAACCGTTCCGGAGAGCACGACATTCCCCTCCTGCGCGCTGACCGTGATAGTCTTCGGGTCGAAGAACCACGAACGATGAAGCGCGTGCATGATCGTGCATGATGTCGTCGCTGATATTCGAGACGTCGACCCGGCGCTTGATCGTGATCTGGTTGGACACGTCGATCACGCCGAGCAGCCGTCGGACATCCTGTTCGGCACTGTCCTTCTGATAGTGCCAGTCGACCTCGCCGGTCAGGGTGATCCACCCCTTTTCGACCTTTACCTTGATGGAGTCGAGCGGAACGGAAACGTCCCAGGCGAGACGACCGATCGCGGCAGCCGAAATGTCGGTCATCGAAAGGGAGCCGGATCTCGATCTCCTCGGCCACTGTCTTGACGCCCTTCACCCTGCGCGCCGCGGTTTCGGCTGCCTGCTTTTCCGCAAAGCTTTCGACATGACCCGTGAGCGTCACGACGCCAGCGTTCGCTGTGACACCGATATGGGCGGCGGTGACGCTCGTTTGAGCGTCACAAGTCTCTCGGCGCTTCTGGATATCGCGTTCCGTTATCGGGACATTCCAGCGCCAGAGACTTATCTCTAGCCAGCCCCACGGGACAGCTGAAACCCGTCAGAGGTCACAAGACGCCGACAGGATTCGATCCTTCCGTTAATCTACGGATAGGTTCGGCGCGAGTCCGGGTTCACATCGCTGGTCTTCATCACCGGTCCTGAAGGGACGCGCCAAGGCGCATGTCCGACATTCGGCTACAGAAAGGTTTGTGCATGAAAGCGCTCGTTTATCAGGGTCCAGGCGCCAAGGCGCTCGAGGACCGGCCCAAGCCCGAAATCCGCGACGCCGGCGACGCGGTCGTTCGCATCACGCGGACGACGATCTGCGGGACGGACTTGCATATCCTGAAGGGCGACGTCGCGACCTGCGCCCCGGGCCGCATCCTCGGTCATGAAGGCGTGGGCGTGGTCGAGGCGATCGGCGCGGGCGTCACCGTCTTCAAGCCGGGCGACCGCGTGCTCATCTCGTGCGTCACTGCCTGCGGCCGGTGCGACTATTGCCGTCGCGGCATGTATTCGCATTGCACGACGGGAGGCTGGATCCTCGGCAATGAGATCGACGGCACCCAGGCCGAATATGTCCGCATCCCCCATGCTGACACCAGCCTCTACCCGATCCCCGAGGGCGCCGACGAGGAGGCCCTGGTGATGCTGAGCGACATCTTGCCGACCGGCTTCGAGTGCGGCGTGCTCAACGGCAAGGTCGCGCCCGGGAGCAGCGTCGCCATCGTCGGCGCGGGGCCGATCGGGCTCGCGACGTTGCTGACCGCGCAATTCTATTCTCCTGCCCAGATCATTATGATCGATCTCGACGACAACCGGCTGGAAGTCGCCCGCCGTTTCGGCGCGACGCACGTCGTCAACAGCGCCGACGGGAAAGCGGCTGACGCGGTGAAGGTGCTGACCGAGGGACGCGGCGTCGACGCCGCGATCGAGGCTGTGGGCATTCCCGCCACCTTCGTGCTGTGCCAGGACATCGTCGCCCCGGGCGGCGTGATCGCCAATATCGGCGTCCACGGCTCCAAGGTCGACCTCCATCTGGAGCGGCTCTGGTCGCACAACATCTCGATCACGACGCGGCTGGTCGACACCGCGACGACGCCGATGCTGCTCAAGACGGTTCAATCTAAGAAGATCGATCCCAAGCTGCTGATCACGCACCGTTTCGCGCTGGCGGACATTCTCGACGCCTATGATACGTTCGGCCGCGCCGCTACGACCCAGGCACTGAAAGTGATCATAGAAGCTTGACGACCGGGACCGACCCTGACCCTCTGCCGCGCTATCGCTCCAATCTCCAGGGCGAGGTCGACGGCGCGGCGGTCTATGCGGCGCTGGCCGAGAGCGAGACCGATCCAAAGCTGGCCGAGGTGTTCCACCGGCTCGCCGCGGTCGAGCAGGCCCATGGCGAGTTCTGGCGCAAGCGGATCGAAGCCGGCGGCGGCCATTTTTCGCCTGCTCCCTCCGCAAGCGCACGCATCCTCTCCTGGCTGGCGAAGCGATTCGGACCGGCTTTCGTTCTGCCGGCGATCGCGGCCAGCGAGATGCGCGGCAGCACGGCCTATGACGCACAGCCCGAGGCGAGGGCCGCCGGGCTTCCGGGCGACGAGCGATCGCATGCCGCGCTGATGCGGGCCGCCGCCGGCAAAGGAGGTCTTTCCGGACCGACGATCGCGCTCCTCGAGGGACGCCACCGCGGCGGTGGCAACACATTGCGCGCCGCCGTGCTCGGAGCCAATGACGGCCTCGTCTCCAATCTCAGCCTGGTGATGGGTGTGGCCGGCGCCGCCGCGGCGGACAATACGCTGTTGCTCACGGGGCTTGCCGGTCTTGTCGCGGGCGCTTGCTCGATGGCGATGGGCGAATGGCTGTCGGTCACAAGCTCGCGCGAACTCTACCAGAGCCAGATCGCGACCGAAGCCGAAGAGTTGCGCGAGGTTCCCGGGGAAGAGAAGGAGGAGCTTGTCCTGATCTATCAGGCCAAAGGCATCGCCGAACCACAGGCGCGCGCACTGGCGGAGCGGCTGCTGAGCAATGAAGGAACCGCGCTCGACACGCTGGCGCGCGAGGAGCTCGGGATCGATCCGGATCAGCTCGGCGGGTCCGCCTGGACGGCCGCGACATGGTCGTTCCTGCTCTTTGCGACCGGCGCGATCATCCCGGTCGCGCCATTCCTGCTGCTCTCGGGGCGACCGGCGCTGATCGCCAGCCTGGCCGCCAGTGGCCTTGCCCTCGCGCTGATCGGCGCCGGCACGAGCCTTTTCACCGGCCGTTCCGCGCTGTTCTCGGCGGCGCGCCAACTCGTCATCGGGATTGCCGCTGCCGCAGTCACCTACGGTGCCGGGGCAATGGTCGGCGTGTCGCTCGGCTGACGGCCACGATGAAGCCGTCGCCAAGAGCCCGCGGCGTGAAACATCAATATGGAAGGACGCGAGCACGGGGGATCGACCCCTAAGTAACATTCCCGATTCTCCGGGCGCTTCCTGAGAGGGACAAGAATTGCGTCAACGGAGGGCGCCATGCACAGTGTCTCACTTCACCAGGATCCGGATATATCCACGCGTGAGACTATTCACGATCTGCGCAACCTCTTCGGCGTCGTGGCCTCCGCGCGGCACATGCTGGACGACAGGCCGACGGGCGATCGGCGGACATTGCTGCTCGACGCGATCGAGGACGCCGCGTGGCGCGGGGGACGACTTACCAGCGCGATGCTCGGGCAAGGCCGATCGGGAGGCGCCGCGACGCGCTTCGACCTCAACGAGCATCTCGCCGGTCTCGGGTCGCTGATGCGCGCGCGCGCCGGTCGGCACGTCGAAATCCGGTTCGAACCGGCCGTCGGCTCACTGCCCGTGAAGCTCGATCCCGCCGATCTGGACGCCGTGATCCTGGAGCTGGTCTCCAACGCCTGCGCGGCATTGGTGAGACCGGGCGTCATCCGGATCCGGACCAGACGGCTCGGAGGCCGCGTCCGGCTCATCGTCGCCGATAATGGCCGCGGCATGAGCGCCGCCGAACTCCACGCGGCGCTGCATCGATTCGAACAGCCCTCCGTGAACGGCTTCGGCCTCGACCGCGTCCGGCATTTCGTCGAGAACGCCCATGGCCGCCTGCGTTTCCGGAGCAGCGAGAACCGCGGCTCCGTCGCTTCCCTGAACTTGCCGCTGGTCCTCAAGGTCGCCGGCGCTGAGACCGCCGCGACGGCCCCCGCCCGGTGGAATAGAATGACCCGCAAGGAGATCAGACATGAAAAGCGACAGTCAATTACAGCGTGACGTTCTCGATGAGCTGGCGTGGGAGCCGAGCATCGACCACGCCGATATCGGCGTGGCCGTGACGGACGGCGTCGTCACACTTTCCGGATTCGTCAAAAGCTATCCGCAGAAGATGGCGGCGGAGAAGGCAACCCGGCGCGTTGCTGGGGTCAAGGCGCTCGCCGAGGAGATCAAGGTGCGCTTCGCCTCCGATCCGAAGACGGCCGATCATGAAATCGCCAAGCGCATCCTCGACTTGTTCTCCTGGAACGTCTCGATCCCCGACGACAAGATCGCGGTGAAGGTCGAGCATGGCTGGGTGACGCTGAGCGGCACGGTCGACTGGTATTATCAGAGTGATGAGGCCAGAAAGGTCGCCGGCAAGGTCAACGGCGTCATCGGCGTCAGCAACTTGATCGAACTGCACACGCTGCCGACCTCCGGCGACGTCAAGGATCGGATCGTGGCGGCGATCAAGCGCAACGCCGATCTCGACGCCGCTTCGGTCACCGTGTTCACCGATGGCGGCAAGGTGACGCTGGGCGGCAAGGTCAGGGCGTGGAACGAGCGGCAGATCGCCGAGCGCGCTGCATGGGCCGCTCCCGGCGTGACCAAGGTCGAGGATAATATCGTCGTCGTCTGACCTTCGTCTGGCGAATGGCGGAGCGGCTGCCGACGATTTCCGGCGGCCGCATCCGCGCCATCTCTTCTGAATTTGAAGCTTCGTTGATCGCGGCGCCATCCGCGCCGATAGGCTGCTCAGCCAACGTCCGGATGAATGCCGCCCAGAATATCGTCCCAAATACTGTTTTCGTGGCGGCAAGTCCTGCTTGGGTTGCTTCGCTTGCAACGCGTCGGACACTCTCCGCCGAAACAATGGACATGGGCAAGTTCGAGTGGGAGAAACGACCTGTCCCCAGCCGATCCAGGACAATGATCTGATACTTCATGACTGACGACCTCACACTCGCCTTCCACGGAGCAGCCCGTACTGTCACTGGCTCATGCATGGAATTCTGCCGTGACGGGAAATGGTTGCTTGTCGATTGCGGGCTCTTCCAGGGTTCCCGTACGCTCGAAGCGCTCAACCGGAGTGCCTTCCCGTTCGACGCGGAGGAGGTCGACGCGGTCATCCTGACCCACGCCCATATCGATCATAGCGGACTATTGCCCAGGCTCGTGGCCGAAGGCTTCACGGGCGAGATCTGGTGCACGGCGCCAACGGCGGATCTGCTCGAGTTCATGCTGGCCGACGCGGGGCGCATCCAGGAGAGCGACGCAACCCGACGCAATCGACGCAAGGATCGTGCGGACCAGCCAGAGATCCTGCCGATCTACACCGAGCAGGACGCGATGGCCGCGTGGCGGCAGACCCGGCCCGTTGAGCTCGAGACATGGTTTGAGCCCGTCCCCGGGTTCAGAGCGCGCCTTTGGAACGCCGGGCACATCCTGGGCTCGGCGTCGGTTGAGCTCGATGTCGGTGGGACGCATGTCCTGTGTTCCGGTGACCTTGGTCCCGAGCATAAGGCGTTTCAACGCAATCCCGAGGGTCCCTCGGGATTCGATCATGTCATCTGCGAATCCACCTACGGCGACCGCAAGCGCGACCATCTCGCCATCGGCGAGCGCCGAACCTTGCTGGAAGCCGAAATCAAGGGCGCGCTGGCGCGCGGTGGTAATCTCATCATTCCGGTGTTTGCGCTCGAGCGCACGCAGGAACTGCTGCTGGATATCGCCGCGCTGGTCGACGCCAACCGCATTCCATCCACCCCCGTCTTCGTCGATTCCCCTTTGGCCAATCGCGCGACCAGCGTGTTCGCCAAATATGCCGGGTCGCTTGAGGATATGGAGGGCGAGAATGTCTTTGGTCACGCGGCTTTTCATTTCGTCGATGATGTCGCGGAATCGATCCGGCTGAACAGCTTGTCGGGCGCCATTATCATGGCGGCATCGGGCATGTGTGAAGGCGGCCGCATCCGGCACCATCTCAAGCACAATCTCTTCCGACGCGAATCCACGCTACTGTTCGTCGGCTTCCAGGCGGAGGGTTCGCTGGGCCGGATCATTCTCGACGGCGCCGAGCGCGTGCGCATTTCGGGTGAGGACATCGTCGTGCGCGCCCAGATTCGGCACATCGACACCTATTCGGCGCACGCCGATCAGGACGATCTGCTGGCGTGGATGGAGGCGCGGCGTCCTGTCGGGGGCAGTCTCTTCCTCTCGCATGGGGAAGCGACGGCGATCGAGACGTTGCGTCGCATCACCCAGGCCCGCGAATTGAGCGCTTCCATCGTCGTGCCGGAGATGGGCGAAGTGTTCCGGTTGCCCGTCGGCACGCCCGCAGCCCGGATCAAGACCGGAGACCCGGAGCTTCAGCAGGCCGTGGGTCGCGACTGGCAGAACAGCTACGCTGATTTCGCCGCCGGCCTGAAACGCGAACTGGCGGAAATACAGGATGCCAGGATCCGTCAGCAGGCGCTCGACGATATGCGGGCTGTTCTGGAGAGCTACAAGAAGGTCCGGGACAAGCGCGCCGCCCGGCGGCATTGAGAGACGATGATCCGAGGGACTCGCGCTGGCTCAGGCCATCATCGTGCCTGTCTCCACGAAGCGCTGGTGCCATGACAGGGCTTCGGCCAACAGGGACGGAGAGTGCTTGCCGTAGGATGACCGCAAGGCCCGCTCGAAATAGTCGGACAGCGCAGGCTTGTAGCGAGGATGCGCGCATTTCTCGATGATCAGTCGCGCGCGCTGCTTGGGCGAGAGACCGCGCAAGTCGGCCAGGCCCTGCTCGGTCACGAGAATCTGGACGTCCTGGTTGATGTGGTCGACATGGCTCACTTGCGGCACGATGGCGGAAATCGCGCCACCCTTGGCGAGCGAGGGCGTCATGAAGATCGACACATAGGCGTTGCGGGCGAAATCGCCCGATCCGCCGATGCCGTTCTGGATGCGCGAGCCCATGACATGGGTGGAATTGACGTTGCCGTAGATGTCGGCTTCGATCAGCCCGTTCATCGCAATGCAGCCCAGCCGCCGGATCAGCTCGGGATGGTTGCTGATCTCCTGCGGACGCAGCACCATCTTGCCCCGAAAACGCTCCATGTCGGCATTGAGCCCGGCGGCGGCCTCGGGACTGAGCGAGAAGGCCGTCGCGGATGCCATCCGCAGCTTGCCGGCGGCAAGCAGGTCCAGCATCCCGTCCTGGATCACCTCGGTATAGGCGGTCATGTCCTCGAAAGGGCTGTCGACAAGGCCGGTCAGCACGGCGTTGGCGATGTTGCCTACCCCCGACTGGATCGGCAGCAGGGACGCGGGCAATCGGCCCTGTGCGACCTCATGGCGGAAGAAATCCAGCAGGTGACCGGCTATGGTCAGCGCGTCCTCGTCGGGCGCTTTGAACGGCAGATTGCGGTCGGGCGCGTCCGTTTCGACGATGGCGATGATCTTGGCGGGGTCGCACCGGAATCCGGTCTCGCCGATCCTGTCGTCCGGCCGCACGAGCGGGATCGGCACGCGGTGCGGGGGCAGGGCGGTGCCATAATAGATGTCGTGCATGCCCTCGAGCGCCGGGTTCTGCCAGCTGTTCACCTCGAGGATGACCTGGCTCGCCCTGTCCAGCCACGTCTTGTTGTTGCCGACCGACGACGAGGGGATCAGCGAGCCGTCCGGCCGGATGCCACTGATCTCCACTAGCGCCGTGTCCAGCGGACCCAGGAAGCCCTGCCACGCCATCGGCGCGACCTGGCTCAGATGCATGTCGAAATATTCCATCTCGCCGCGGTTGATCTTGTCGCGGGCGATCGGGTCGGAGTTGTAGGGCAGGCGGAATTCGATGCCATCAGCCTTGGCGAGCGCACCGTCGAGTTCCGGACCTGTCGACGCGCCGGTCCAGACGCGGAGCGAGAAGGGGTTGCCTGCGGCATGCTCGGCCTCGATCCGCTCGGCAAGGGCGAGCGGGACCGCCTTGGGATAGCCCGAACCAGTAAAGCCGCTCATGCCCACTGTGGTGCCGGGTGCGATCAACCGGGCGGCATCCTGCGCGCTCATCAGCTTCGACCGCAGCGCTTCGTAACCAATACGTCGTTCCTTCACCGTCCCGAATCTCCGATCGTGTTCAAACTGCCTGCAAGCATTCATGATACCGGGCCCGTGCGCCAGCGCCGTGCGTCCGCATGGGCGCTTACGGCCCCGGCCTATCGCTCCGCCGCGATGCCAATTGCCGGCATTTCAAACCATCCCGATAAGATCGAGGGTCGCGGTCATGCAGCCACGGCGGCCTCGTCATCAACGCGCGGACCTCGCTGGCCGCAATGCGAACCGCTTGAGGAACTCCGCGCTTGCCAGATAGCCGGCCACCAACAGCGCGATGGCGCCGAATATGGTTGCACCCGGTATCGCGAAGCCGAGCAGACCGGCCGAAGGCAGCAGCGGCAGCAGCAGCGCTGCCGCCAGGCCGGCCAGCGCGGTGACCGTCAGCACGATGTGAGGCCGGCTCGACCAGGCCGGGCGGGATGTACGGATCACGAACACGACGAGGATCTGCGTCATCATCGATTCCATGAACCAGGCCGTGCGAAACTCCGGGATGCCGACGTGGAAGACGCCGAGCAGAAGCGCGAAAGTCGCGAAGTCGAAGAGCGAGGAAAGCGGTCCCATGATCGCGGTGAAGCGTACGAGCCCCCTTATGTCCCATCCCTGCGGACGCGCCAGATCGCCGCTGTCCGCGGTGTCGAACGGGATGCCGATCTCGGAAAGGTCGTAGAGAAGGTTGTTGAGCAGCACCTGCACCGGCGTGAGCGGCAGGAACGGCAGGAACAGCGACGCGATCGCCATGGTCAGCATGTTGCCGAAGTTGGAACTCGTTCCCATCCGGACATATTTCATGATGTTGGCATAGGTCCGTCGCCCCTCCGCGACACCATCGGCGAGCACGCCGAGATCGGGCGCGAGCAGGATCATGTCGGCCGCCTCGCGGGCCACATCGGTGGCGCCGTCGACAGACAGGCCGACATCGGCGGCGCGGATCGCCGGCGCGTCGTTGATGCCGTCGCCGATGAAGCCCACCGTGTGACCGCGTGCACGGAGAGCGCGGACGATCCGCGTCTTCTGGTCGGGCGTGACCCGAGCGAAAAGGTCGACCTGTTCCACCCGGGCAGCTAGTGCTGGATCATTCAGCTTCGCGATCTCTTCGCCGGTCAAAATACCTTCGACCGGCAGGGCGAGCGCCGCCACGAGATGCTGGATCACGGGCGCCGCATCGCCCGAAATCACCTTGATGCGAATGCCCGCCGCTTCGAGCCGGGCGACTGCGGACGTGGCGCTCGGTTTGGGCGGGTCGACGAACACGCAATAGCCCGCGAACACCAGCTCGTCCTCTCCCCGGGCGTCGATTCGCTCTTGCCCGGCCGCCGGTTTCCATGCGATCGCGAGCAATCTCAGCCCCTGCGCCGCGCGATCGTCGCGCAGCGCGCACAGACGGGCGCGCAGCGCATCGTCGAGCGGCACGAACTCTCCCGATCGGTCCTGCGCTCTTGTGCACAAGGCGAGCAGCGTCTCGGGCGCGCCCTTGACGATCTCGATCCGCTCGCTTCCCTGCTCGGCAAGCACCGCGACGCGCCGCCGCTCGAAATCGAACGGCCGTTCATCCAGCTTGCGCCAGCCCTCGAGCGAGCGGCCGGTCATGTGGAGCAGCAACGCCTGGTCGAGCGGACTTTTCAGGCCGGTCTCGAAGCGGGCGTTGACCGCCGCCAACTCCGCCACCCGCTCGTCATCCTCGCCGTCGATGCCCGGGTGGCCGACGAGTGTGATCCGCGCCTCGGTGAGCGTGCCGGTCTTGTCGGTGCACAATATATCCATCTGGCCGAGGTCGTGGATCGCGGATAGCCGCTTCACCACGACTTTGGCTTTCGCCATCCGCTGAGCGCCGCGCCCGAGCGCGACGGTCATGATCATCGGCAAAAGCTCGGGTGTCAGGCCCACCGCGAGCGCCATCGCGAACAGGAAGGATTGCAGCGGCGGCCGCCCGAGCGCGAGATGGGCGAGCAGCACGAACAGCACGAGGAAGATCGTGAGCCTGACGATCAGCACGCCGAGCTTGTGGATGCCATGCTCGAAAGCAGTCGTCGGCTGTTTGCCGGCGAGCGAACGCGCGATCGCGCCGAAGCGCGTGCGCAAACCGGTCTGGACGACGAGCATTGTCGCCGTGCCGCCAATGAGCGATGTCCCGTGGAACAGCGCGTTGCGCGCGTCGGCCGGCGTCTCGGCGACCATGACGGGCTCGATCTGCTTTTCGACCGGATAGGGTTCGCCGGTCAGCAGCGCCTCGTTCACCTGCGCGCCGTTCGCCGCCAGGACGACGCCATCGGCGGGGACGAGATCGCCCGCCGCAAGCATGACGATATCGCCGGCCACCAACTCGCGCACGGGCAACTCGATCGGCTTGCCGTCGCGCAGCACGGTCGCATGAAGGGCGATCGCCCGCTTGAGCGCTTCCGCCGTCGCTTCGGCCCTGTGCTCCTGGACGAGATCGAGGGTGGTAGACAGCACGACGACGAGGAAAATGATAGCAAAGCTCGCCATGTCGCCGGTGGCCCCGGCTATGCCGGCGGCCACGAGCAGGATAGCGATCAGCGGATTGCCGAGGCGGCGCAGGAGGTCGAGCAGGAGATGCCGCTGCTTCGCCGCGGAGATCTCGTTCGGCCCGTCACGGTCGAGACGCGCGGCAGCCTCATTCGACGACAGCCCGTCGCAGGTCGCGGCGAGCGTGCGGAGAGAATCGTCGGGCGTGGCTTGCCAGAACGCCTGCGGCTCGGTCACCACCGCTCCCGTCCGCTGAACCGCAGCAACGACAGGAACAGGTTCAGGAAATCGAGGTAGAGCGTCAGCGCACCCAGCACCGCAGCGCCATTGCGCCCATCCGCGGCGCCCTCCTCATATTGACGCTTCAGCCGCTGTGCATCGAATGCGGTGAGCCCTGCGAACAGCAGGATGCCGACGCCCGAGGTGAGCAGATCGACAGTGCCTGAGCGCACGAACAGATTAAGCAGCATCGTCACGATGAGCCCGACGAGCGCGATCGTGAAGAAGGCGCCCAGGCCCGACAGATCCTTGTGCGTGACAGTGCCCACCAGAGCGAGCACGGCAAATCCGGCCGCAGCGGAAACGAAGGTGTAGCCGACGCTGTCGCTGCTGTAGGTGAGCAGCAAGCTGCCAAGCGACAATCCGACGAGCGCGGTGTAAAGGATGAAGATCGCGCTGGCCGTCGAGGCAGACAGCCGATCGACCCGTGCGCCGAGCAGGATCACCAGTCCCAGGGGCGCCAGCGTCACGATCCATCCAATGATGGTGAGCCCGTCGGCAGTGAACAGGGCGTCCGCGAGCGATCGGCTGTAGGAGGCCAGAAGGGCGAACGCTGCCGATAGGATCACGCCGCCGGCCATGTGGAGATAGACCGCGCTCATATAGGCGCCCAGCCCACGATACCCGCCGTTCGCATTGCCGGATGCCGGCCACTCAAATTCGTTGCTTCGATGGAGCATACGCCGGTCCTCGCCTTGGGTAAAAGCTACACTTCTACCCTGTGTCGGCACGTCGCTGCGACCAATCCGCAAAGCTACGTAAGCTGACGGGCGGCCCGGGTCCGTAGGCTTACCTAATTCGTGGCGCTGCCGAAGTCCCTATGAGCCAAGTGACAGGCAACGAGGAGCAGGCAGTGGTTTCGCTATCGACGCCCGACGGAATGGCAACAAAATGTGCTGGTGGTCCATATGACGGATGGGCCGAACTGTTCCTTCGCCCCACGAGAGCGGCCGTTGCAACCCTTACAGGCGGGCTGGCGCCGTCGTCGCTCGGTGAGGCCTTCGCAGACTGGGCGACGCATCTCGCCTTATTTCCAGGTAGCCAAATGCATATTGTTGCCGAGACCGTCCGCGAATTTATGTCGCTCGCCGGTGGTGAGTGGCGGACTGCTGCGTCCGCAGGCGCACCCAAGCCCCAAGCCGGCCCTCCAACGCGGGAACACCGCTTCGACGATCCTTCCTGGGAGGCATGGCCTTTCGATCTGATACGTCAGTCCTTTTTGCACAGCGAGAGGTGGTGGGATGAGGCGGCGTGCGATATTCTTGGGGTTACAGCGCAGCATCGGGCAATCATGCGCTTTTCGATCCACCGGATACTCGACATGCTGGCGCCCTCGAACTTTGTCGCCACCAATCCGGTCCTCCAGCACCGCATCATCGAAACCCAGGGCAAATGCCTGGTCGATGGTGTGGCAACCCTGATCGAGGACTGGCTCCGCTCGCTTGCGGGAGAGCGGCCGGCCGGCGCCGAATGCTATCGTCCTGGCGCCGACGTGGCGATCACGCCGGGCAAGGTAGTTTATCGGAACGATCTGATCGAGCTCATCCAATATGCGCCGACAACGCAGGCCGTCCGTCCGGAACCGTTGCTGATCGTTCCGGCATGGATCCTCAAATATTATGTTCTCGACCTGTCGCTTGAGAATTCGCTGGTGCGCTGGCTCGTGGGGCAGGGGCATACGGTGTTCATGATTTCGTGGCGCAATGTCGGCGAAGGCGGTCGCGCGCTCGACCTGGAGGATTATCGTCGGCTGGGTATCATGGCGTCGCTTGACGCGATCACCGCGATCACCGGCGGGAACAGAGTTCACGCTACGGGTTACTGTCTCGGGGGAACCTTGCTCGCGATCGCGGCGGCGGCGATGGCGCGCGATGGCGATGATCGTTTTGCGTCGATGACGCTGTTCGCCGCGCAAACCGATTTCAGCGAACCGGGCGAGGTCGGCCTGTTCATCGACGCGGCGCAGCTCGATTTTCTTGAGACGATGGCGCGCGCACGGGGTTATCTCGACAGCGCGCAAATGAGCGGCGCTTTCCAGGCGCTGCGCTCGAACGAACTTGTCTGGCCCTATTTTGTCCGCGACTATCTCATGGGCGCACGCGGCCCGATGAGCGACCTGCAAGCCTGGCACAGCGACGCCACGCGCCTGCCATTTGCAGCGCATAGCCAGTATCTTCACTCCCTGGCTCTTGCTAACGATTTGGCCGAGGGACGGTATGAGGTCGATGGTCGACCGATCCCCCTCGAAAATATCCATGTACCGGTTTTCGCGGTCGGCGCCGAAAGCGACTATGTCGCGCCCTGGCGCTCCGTCTACAAGATCCATCGGCTGATGGGCACGGAGGTGACATTTCTGCTCACCACCGGCGGCCATGACGACGGAATTGTATCCGAACCCGGCCATCCGGATCGATTCTATCGGTTGCTCGCACGACCGGCAGACGCGGACGGCGTCGATCCTGAAACCTGGATGGCCCGGACATCGTCAGAAGCTGGTTCGTGGTGGCCGGCATGGGCCGCCTGGCTCGATTTGCATTCAAGCCCTCCAGGCGTACCGCCGCCGCTCGGCGGTTCTGGCGTGAACGCTGGAACGCTCGGGAACGCGCCGGGCAGCTATGTCCTCGAAAGCTGACGAGGCGACCGCCACAAAGCCGTCGGGCGCATGGCGGTCCTGGTTTCTCGGCATCATCCTTGTGGCGGCGCTGGTCGGAGCGGTGCTGCATTTCGGCGAGATCGAGAATTTCGGCCGGCTGGTCGCTCGCGCCAATCTCTTCTGGTTGGCTCTTGCCGTCCTGTTCCAGCTTTCGACCTATGCCAGCGTGGCGGCTGGCTGGGCGGCGGTGCTGCGCAGCGCCGGCGCCTCGCGGCCGCTTTCCTGGTTGATGCCCATCGCGCTCACCAAATTGTTCGCGGACCAGGCGGTGCCAAGCGCGGGAATGGGGGGCAATGTCCTCCTCGTCGACCAACTCGTGCGGTTGCGCGTGCCGCGCGGGACGGCCGTGGCGGCGCTGCTTGTCTCGATGACAGGATATTACGCCGCCTTCGCCTTCTTCGCGGTCGCCATGCTGGTCCTGTTATGGCTCCACGACAAGGCGACGCCGCTGATGGCCGGTATGGTCACCACATTTCTGCTGGTGGCGCTCGCCATTCCGTCGCTCGCGCTCTGGCTCAGACATCGCGGCAGCCAGCCCTTGTCGCCCCGGCTCGAACGGGTGGGCGTGGTCCGTAACCTGTT
Organism: Sphingobium sp. AntQ-1; assembly: GCF_028538045.1. Taxonomy (NCBI): domain Bacteria; kingdom Pseudomonadati; phylum Pseudomonadota; class Alphaproteobacteria; order Sphingomonadales; family Sphingobiaceae; genus Sphingobium; species Sphingobium sp. AntQ-1. Next base: position 542,171 of record NZ_CP117158.1, on the reverse strand, counting down.
GGAGATCGTCGGTCAGGCCCCGGCCCATCTGATCGGTGATCGCCCGCTTTTGCTTCGCGTCACGGGCTTCAATGCATTGGTCTTCCTTGCCGACGCCGCGACGCTCTGGGCCTGTCTTGACGCGCTGGGAGGACCCGCCGGTTTCGGAACTGCGTTCATTGCGCTGATCATGGCGTCGATCGTCGTGACGCTGGGCCCGATCCCGCTGGGTCTCGGCAGCTTCGAGGCGACGTCGACCGCAACGCTTGGTTTCCTGGGTGTGCCGATCGAGAATGCCTTTGCCGCCACCATGCTGCTGAGGATCCTGACATTGTGGCTGCCGCTTCTGCCCGGTCTTATGATGATGCGCTCGGTACTCAGGCGGCGTCCGCATCGGTCTCGGCGATCGTCTCGAACCAGCCCGCCCGGCAATCTTCCCGATTCTCGTAAGGTTTAGTACTTATCTGTGAAGTGGCTCATATGATGCTTATCATGGTCTTGATCAGCAAACAGATAGTGGTTCAAGACAAGCGTGACATTCATTTCCAGGCGCCACCTGCTTCTGGGTGGCGGTGCCGCTGCTTTGGGCATGTTACAGCAGACGAACGGGCTTGCCGCCCTGCCCGGACCAGCTCTTCCGCGCCCGGCCTTGCTTCAACGCGCATTGAGTGCGCTGGACCGCCACCACGCGACGATAAAGCATCGCGACGTGATCGGTATCGTGGATTTCAGCCAGGCGTCGCGCATTCCCCGGTTCCACATCGTCGATGTGATGAGCGGGCGAAGCCAAAGTCTGCTGGTCGCGCACGGGCGCGGGTCCGATCCGGATCATAGCGGCTGGGTCGAGCGCTTCTCGAATTCACCGGGCTCGGCGGCGTCTTCAGCGGGCGCTTATCTGGTCGGCAACGGCTATTCAGGCAAGCATGGTCGCTCGCAGCGCCTGATCGGCCTTGACCCTGAGAACAGCAACGCCGAGGCGCGCGCCATTGTCATCCATGCGGCATCCTACGTATCGGATGACATCGTTCGCGCCACCGGCAAGCTCGGGCGAAGCCAGGGGTGCTTTGCTGTTGCACAGGCCGATATAGCCCAAATTCTCGGCCGGCTCGGCCCGGGCCGAATGATCTACGCGGCCAAGCTTTAGTCAAGCGATCAAGGCGTTCGCGGTACGCCGCCGTCGGTGAGGTCCGGACTCGGCTTCCCTGCACATTTCATCTCTTGTGCCGCCAAGAAGCTGAACCAGAGGGCCTGGCTTCGCGCCCGTGCACAAAGCCGTTCTCAATCATGGTCGCCATCGGGAACCCAGATGCTATGGGAATCGATCTGCAATTTCAGCAGCGCCCGCGAGGCTTCCGATCGCGCATCGATCTCGGATTGGCGAGCGTCGTTCGCCTGGCGGCGGGCATAGAGCAGGTCGACCAGATCGATTTGGCCCAGTTGATAGCCGCGCTCCGTCCGCCCGGCGGCGTCGGAAGCGCTCTGCGCCGATGCCTGCGCGCTTCGCCACGCTTCCAGCCGGGTGCGCGCATTCGACAGGTCGGCGTCGGCGATAGCCGCGACCGATCGCTGGATATTGGCGAGTTCGAGACGGGCGGCGTTTGCCTCCGCCGACGCCTGGGAGGCGGCTGCCCGGCGGTAGCCGCCTCCCAGCGGGATGGACGCCACCACGCCCGCGCCCCGCTCCATGCCGCTACGCTCACTGAACAGGCGGACACCGAAAGAGGGATCGGCGATCCGATCCGCTCGAACCCGTCGCGCAACGACGGCCAACCGCTGCGCCTCGCGGTCGGCGGCGCGGATCTCGTGACTGCGCTCCATCACCAGCGTCCGCATGGTTTCGAGTTTCTGTGGCGGCAGTTCGGGCAAGGCGAGTTCGGCTGGCTCGGGAGGAAGCGGTATCTCTGGAAAAGTCGCGACCAGGATCACGCGCGCCTGCTCGCGTGCGGAGAGAGATGCAGCGGCCTGGGCCTGCGCCTGCGCCAGTGCGGCGGAAGCCTGGTCGAGATCGAGCGCCGAGGCATCTCGTAGCTGGACGCGGCGACGCAAGGCGGTCAGGGCCGCTTCCAGCGAGCGCACCGTGTCGAGGTCGTTGCGATAATGGCTGCCGGCGGTCAGCCAGTCATGCCAGAGCCCGGTCAGGACCAACGCCGCCTGATGGCGCGCATCCTCCATCTGGTTCTCCGCAACCTCGACTCCCAGCGCGCCTGACTCGCGGTCGAGCGCCGCCTTGCCGGGAAGACGGAAGGGACGGGAGAGGGTCGCATCGAACTCGTCATAGCCGCCTTCGCGGTCAACGCTGCGGCGAATATAGCTGCCCGCGATAACCGATTCATGGGCGCCCTTGCGCAGCATGCCCCCGCGCGCACGGGCGGCTTCGACCCTGGCGGCGGCGGCCATGACGGTCGGATGGTTGTCGAGCGCTTCGTTGACCTTCTCGACCGGCGGGAGGTCTGCGCGCTGGGCATGGAGCATGCCGGGCACCAGCAGCGAGAGCATGGCGAGGACGGCAATGGACGGCCTCATGCGAGCCTGCCCCGCGCCACGACCGCAACGGCGCGCCAGCGAACCGGCAGGTCGCGCCTGGATTCGGCCACGGCTCGAACCAGTTCGGTCATCGCATCGTCCGCTACGATCAGCTCGATCGCACTTCGATCAAGATTGCCCGTCACGCGCTCGGCGGTGCGTGCGTCGCTGAAATCCCGGCCGCGCACCGCGATATCGTGGATGTGGATCGGCGCCTGTGATGCCGCGCGGATCGCCGCCACGACGGTTTCGACATCGCGGGTCGCGCAGTGAAAGGTCAGGAGTAGGTCAGGCATTTTCGGTTTCCCTGGCACTTTCACCAAAGCGCTCGAACAGGATGGGCAGGAGGACCAGCGTCAGCAGCGTCGAGGTGATGAGCCCGCCGATGACGACGATGGCGAGCGGGCGCTGGATTTCCGAGCCTGGGCCGCTGGCGAACAGCAGCGGGACGAGGCCGAAGGCGGTGATGCTCGCCGTCATCAGCACCGGGCGCAACCTGCGCTCCGCGCCCAGACGGACGGATTCTGTCATGCTGCGCCCTTCGGTGCGAAGCTGCCGGAAATAGGCGACCAGCACGAGACCGTTCAGCACCGCTATCCCCAGCAGCGCGATGAACCCGACCGAGGCCGGCACCGAGAGATATTCCCCCGACGCCCAGAGCGAGACGATGCCGCCCACCATCGCGAAAGGGATGTTGAGCAGGATGACGATCGAGGCGCGCAGCGACCGGAGCGTCGCTAGCAGCACGAAGAAGATCAGCAGCAGCGCCACCGGGATGACGAGCATCAGCCGGGCCGAGGCGCGCTGCTGGTTCTCGAACTGGCCGCCCCAGACGATGCGATATCCAGCCGGCAGCTTGACCTTTACCGCCACCGCCGCCCTGGCTTCGTCGACATAACCCACCAGGTCGCGGCCCGAGACGAACGCCTGCACCAGCGCGAAGCGCGAGCCGTTCTCATGGTCGAGCTTCACCGGCCCCTGGGTCCGCTCGACCCGCGCCATGTCGCTGACGCGGGCGAGAATGCCCCCGGGCGTGCGCAATTGCAGGTCGGCGAAGCGCGTTGGGTCCGAGCGCAGGCTTTCGTCGCCGCGGATCATGATCGGAACGCGCTTCTGACCTTCCGCGACAATGCCCGCGTGAATGCCCTCGACCTGGGCGCGCAGTGCATCCTGCATCCGGTCCACCGGCATGCCGAAACGCCCGGCCGCCGCGCGATCGATGTCGAGCTGGAGATAATCGACACTGTCGTTGGCGACGGTCAGCACTTCCGACGCCCCGCTTATGCTGGAAAGGGTGCGCTGGACCTGACCGGCGAGGTCAGCGAGCGTCGCGAGGTCCGGCCCGAAAATCTTGACCGCGAGATCGCCGCGCGCGCCGGTCAGCATCTCGGACACGCGCATCTCGATCGGCTGGGTGAAGCTGGGCTGGATGCCGGGCAGGCCTTCCATAGCCTTGCGCATCTCGCCGACGACGAAGTCCTTGTCGCCGCGCCATTCCGACTGCGGTTTCAAGCGCACGAAGCTGTCGGTCTCATTCGGCCCCATCGGATCGAGGCCGATCTCGTCGGCGCCGACGCGGGCGATCACGTCGCCGACCTCGGGCACCGTCAGCAACGCGCGCTGCGCCGCCATGTCGCCCTTGACCGATTGGTCGAGGCTGATCGACGGGAGCTTGGTGAGCTGCACGATCACCGAGCCCTCGTCCATGGTCGGCATGAAGGTCTTGCCGACCGCACCATAAGCGATACCGGCGATCACCAGCCCCGCCGCCGCCAGACTATAGACCAGTCGCTTGCGGGCGAATGCCGCGTCCAGCAGCGCGCGGTAACGCGGCGAGATCCGGCGCATGATCCAGGGATCGCCGTGGTGGCCGCTCTTCAGGCCGAAGGAGGACAGCACCGGAACCAGCGTCAGCGCCAGCAACAGCGAGCCAGCCAGCGCGAAGACGATGGTTAGCGCGACGGGCGCGAACAGCTTGCCCTCCAATCCCTGGAGCGCAAGCAAGGGCAGGAAGACGAGCGCGATGATGACGATGCCCGCCGACACAGGAACGACGACCTCGTTGGTCGCCTGGAAGACATGATTGAGGCGCGGATGGTCGTCATCATGAGCCCGCCCGAGCCGCTCGACGATATTCTCGACCACCACCACCGTGCCGTCGACCAGCATGCCGATGGCGATGGCGAGGCCGCCCAGGCTCATCAGGTTCGCCGACAACCCCATACCGCGCATGAACAGGAAGGTGATGAGGGCCGCCATCGGCAGGGTCGCGGCGACGATCGCCGCCGCCCGCCAGTCGCCCAGGAACAGGATGAGCAGCACGACCACGAGGATCGTCGCCTCAAGCAGGGCTTCCTCGACCGTGCCGATGGCGCGTTCAATCAGATCGGAACGATCGTAGAAGACGTTGACATGCGTGTCGGCGGGCAGCGTCTTTTCGACCTCGGCGAGCCTGGCGCGCACACCGTCGACCACTTGCCGCGCATCGGCGCCGCGCAAGGCGATTACCAGCCCCTCGACCGCCTCGGCCTTGCCGTTCTTGCTGACGGCGCCGTAACGGGTGAGGCTGCCGATCCCGATCGTCGCGACATCGCCCAACTGGACGATGTGGCCATCGCGACTGGCGATCACCAGCGACTGGAGATCCTCCACCGTGCGGATCGCGCCGACCGCGCGGACGATCAGCGATTCTTCTCCGCTTGTCAGGCGGCCGGCACCGTCGTTGCGGTTGCCGCTTTCGATCGCAGCGCTGATGTCTGCGGTCGACAGTCCCGTGCCGGCAAGCGCCACCAGATCGGGCCTGACCTCGAACGTCCGCACGAAACCGCCCAAGGCGTTCACGTCAGCCACGCCGGGCACGGTCCTGAGCGCGGGCCGGATCGTCCAGTCGAGCAGTTCGCGCTTCTGCTGGAGCGAGAGCGGCCCTTCGATCGTGAACATGTAAACGTCGGACAGCGGCGTCGAAATCGGCGCGAGGCCGCCGCTGACCGACGCGGGCAGATCGGCCATCACGCCCGACAGGCGCTCGGCAACCTGCTGACGGGCCCAGTAGATGTCCGCGCCGTCGGTGAAGTCGATGGTGATGTCGGCAATGGCATATTTGGCGGTGGAGCGCAGGATCGCCTGGTTGGGAATGCCCAGCATCTCCATCTCGATCGGCGTGATGACGCGGCTCTCCACCTCCTCGGGCGTCATCCCTGGCGCCTTCAGGATCATCTTGACCTGCGTCTGAGCGATATTGGGATAGGCATCGACCGGCAGGTTCACGAAGGCCCATGCACCGAGGCCCGCAACCGTCAGCGCGAGAGCCAGCACGAGCACGCGATAGGATAGAGCCGCGGCGACCAGTGAGCGCAGCATTGGCCGGTTACCGCGACAAGGCGAGCGCTTTGAGCGCGCTCGTGCCGGCGATGACGACCTGCTCGCCGGGCTTCACGCCAGACAGCAGGATGGCCTGGCTTCCATTCGCCCCGCCGCTCTTCACGTCGCGCACCGCAAAGCCACCCTTGATGGCGACGAAGACGACAGTCCGGCCGTTCATCGTTGCGACGGCGGCAGCAGGCACGCCGACCGCGCCCGCGGGAGCAGGGCCGGAAATCAGCAGATTGGTCGCCCGCCCCGCCACGATGCCTGGACCGGCGGCGATCTCGGCCTTCACACTGGCCGAGCGTGTTGCAGGATCGATGGTCGACCCCACCGCCGTGACGCGGCCCTGTATGTTCGGATCGATCCGCACCAACATGCCCGGACGGACCAGCCCAACCAGCCGCTCGGGCAGCTGGCCAAGCACTTCGTAGCGGTTCGCTGCATCGATCACATAAGGCGCGCTCGTGCCGTCTACCGAATTTCCGGTCTGGATCCTGGCCGTGGTGATGCGGCCGGCGATCGGCGCCGTCAGCGTGTAGCTGCCGCTTGCACCATGGCCGTTGACCATGTGCAGGATACGCGCCTTCTCCGAAACATCGGCGCTCGTTTCCACGGCGATCGCACTGGCCTCGTCGGCACGGGCGCCGGCAATGATGCCCTCACGACTGAGTTGCGAGAGACGAGCGGCATTCGATCGAGCGACCCCCAGCCGTGCGTTCGCGCGCGTCAGGTCCGCGCCCATCATCAGCACCTCGCGGCTCGAAATCACCGCAAGTGGCTGTCCGCGCCGCACCGTGTCGCCTTCGACGACCAGGGTGCGCATCACCACGCCCGGAAAGGTTGCGGCCACAGCCACGCGCGCATTGGCGGGCGGCTGGATCAGGGCGGGCACGATCGCGAGCGGCGCTTCGCTCGCCGCAACGGCGGGTGCAAGGCGGATACCGAGTTGCGCCGCCTGCCCGGCCTCGACGCGTAGATGGCCCGGCGCCGCGCTCACAGAGTCCACAGGGGGGCTGGACTGAGCGGCGGGCGGCGCCGTGTCGGCACGGGTGGTCAACCACCACAGGCCGGCAAGCGTCAGCGCGATCACGGCGACGCCGGCAAGGATGAAGCTGCGGTTCAACATGGCTTTCGCCTAGCGGACGATGCTGACGACTCCCTGACGGGAGCGGAACGTCAGGCGCCGGGAAAGCGCAGCGACAACTCGCGCCTGTCCGAATCGGTCGCAAGCATCCCGCCGTGCGCCGCCATGATCCGGTCGACGATCGCGAGGCCCAGCCCCGCGCCGTCCTTGCTCGCATGATCGGCGCGGCTGTGGCGCCGCACAAGATCGCCCAGGCGATCGGGCGAAAGGCCCGGCCCATCGTCTCGAACACCGATCGCCGCTCCGGGACCGACGCTGACATGGACAGCCCCGCCGGCGGGCGTCACGCGCACAGCATTCTCAATGAGATTGCGCAGCGCCGCCGCGATCGCCTCGCGCCGTCCACGCACGGCCGGTGATTGCTCTCCAGTTTCGAGGGCGATGGTCTTGCCCGTCGCGATGATCCCCGGGGCCATGAAACTGACGACGTCGGTCGCCACATCCGTCAGCGAAACGGCTTCCGGCACCAGTTGGGCCGCCGTGGCGGCGTCGATCTGGGCGAGCAGCATGAGTTGGTCGATCAGCCGGCGCATGGCCGCGACATCTCCCTTGAGACGGCCTGCCTCGGCGTGATCGAGCCGGTCGAGTTCAAGCGACAGCACGGCGAGCGGCGTGCGCAGTTCGTGCGCGACGTCGGCGGCGAAGGCCTCCTGACGCATTGCCGCATCGTCGAGCCGGGTGAGCAGATCGTTGACCGCATCGGTGAACGGCAACGCCTCGGAGGGCATTCGCGAGGTATCGATCCGGAAGCCGCGCTCATGCCCGCGTGCCGCCTCGATCTCCGCCGCCGCCTCTGCCAGCGGGGTGAAGGCCTGTCTGATGACCCGGAGACCGACGAACGCGACCGGCGCCATCAGGATAACCACCGGCAGGGCGACATGATCCAGCATCTCGTTGAGTGCGCGGGACGTCGCTTCGCCTGCGGCAAGGTCTGCGAACGACAGCCGATAGAAGAAGGCGACGGCCGCAAGCAGCAGGACCGTGCCGACCAGCCCGACCAAGCCCAGGCCACGCACCAGCCGTCGGGAAACGGACCGCCGATAGGTCATGCGCCATTGTCCCGCAACATATAGCCCACGCCCCGGATGGTATGGAGGTTTCCACCCGCGCCGGCATCTTCGAGCTTGCGCCGCAGCCGCGATATCGCCGCTTCCACCGCATTGGGCGTGACGGGTTCGTTGAAATTATAGAGCGCGTCCTCGATGGCCTCCCGGCGAACGACCGCGCCCGCGCGCCGCATCAGCAGTTCCAGCAGGTCGGCCTCGCGGCGGGACAGGTCAATCTCCCTGCCGTCATGGCGCGCCGTCCGCCCAGCGGTGTCGAACAGTAGCGGCCCGACTTGCAGCACGGTCTGGGTGCGCGGGCCAGGGCGGCGAAGCAATGCGCGAAGGCGTGCGGCCAGTTCGTCGATCTCCACGGGCTTGACGACATAATCGTCGGCGCCGGCGTCAAGTCCCGTTACCCGGTCCTCCAGCGCGCCGCGCGCGGTCTGGACGATCGCGGGCGGGACCTGCCGATATCGCCGCCGCGCGGCCAGCCAGTCGATCCCGTCACCGTCGGGCAGGCCCAGGTCGAGGACGATGGCGTCATAGGCCGCGCCGTCCATCGCGCTGTCCGCGCTCGCCAGACAGCTGGCGACGTCGCACGAAAAGCCCCGGCGCTGGAGGCCGTCCGCGACCAGCTTCGCCAGCCGGTCATTGTCTTCGACTACAAGGACACGCATAAAAATGGACCTCTCCAATATAGCCCGTTCCAGGGCTTCTGCCCCTGTTCTTTGCGTATATTGGCACGAGCGACATGGAGGTTGCGGCAGTCCGGGTCAAACCGCGCCGGGAGCTACGCTCAATCCCCGTCAGGATTTTCGCCGTGCCCGGCGGCTGTGTACTCGCCGCCCTGGCCGTCTCCCGCCTCGCCATGCGCCTGCGGGCTGAAGGCGGCGGGATCGAACCGCGTGATGCCGAACACCGCCGCGATGACGACCACGCCGCCCAGCACGACCGCCATGAAACCCGGGACCCGCGCATCCCGCGCGCCCGGGTAGAGTGCGGTGCGCTTGCGACCCGTGACCATTGCTCTGGCGAGGTTGTCGCGAGTGACCAGCGACATCACGAGAACGGCGGCGACATGGATGCCGACCAGCGCCAGCATGCCGTAGGCGAGCGCTTCGTGGATGTCCTCATCCGCCTTGCCAGTATCGACCTGGATGCCGGTCCACAGGACTGCGCCGACCGCCGCGAACAGGGCAAGCACAGCAAGCGCGCCAAGCGGATTATGCCCGATCGTGCGCTCCGGATGGCCGGTCACGAGGCCACGGATATGCGCCACGATACCCGAAGGCCGGATGAAATTCACGAACCGCGCATGCTCGCCTCCGACAAATCCCCAGATCAGACGAAACGCAAGGAGCACGGCCGCGACCCAGCCGGCCGCCATGTGCCAGGCGGCGATCGGACTGTCACCTTCCGAGGATAGGAAGGCCGCTGTTATCGCAGCGACGAGCAGCCAGTGAAACAGCCTGAGCGGCGCGTCCCAGACCTTGAATGTATTGCCACCAGCGGGGTTTGCCACGAGCATCGACATCTCCTTTGCCCAATCGCATAGGGTCGCTTACTGACGACAGCCTGACGGCCGCGACAATGATCCCTTAGTGGGCGTCCGCTGTACGTGCGCGAAGACACTCGCGGCGGCTGAAGCTATCAGCGATGATGCTGAGCGGCCGTTCTGACGGTCCCCGAGCACGATACGCTTCGTTTGGGCAAGCAATGACGCGTTGCCCGGCGAGCAGCTCTATTCGCCGCACATCGGCAGCGCGCATTGTGGGCGGCACACGCGTAACAGCCCTGCAAAACCGCTATGGCGACAAACGGGAGGAAACAGATGATGATAGGTGTTGCCGGGCCTGATCAGGTTGTCGGCCGAAACGGCGAGCGGCAACTTAAAATCCCGAGACCGCTCGCTCTTGCGTATCGGAAACGGAACGCCATCCCGTTGAACAGCGTTTCGATTGATCCGACGGCCATCGGCGAGCGCCTATGTGCGTCTTAGCGTTGGCGTGGCGTGCGCACCCAAATTGGCGCCTCATCGTTGCCGGCAACCGTGACGAGTTTCACGCGCGCCCTGCAGAACCGTTACAAAGATGGGACGAGCCCGATCATGTGCTTGCGGGCAGGGATCTGCTATCCGGCGGCACATGGCTCGGCGCCTCGGAGCAGGGACGGTTTGCCGTGGTCACGAACCTGCGAGGCTTCGGGCCGTCGGAGCCAGGCCGACCGTCCCGCGGCCTTCTATTGAAGGATCTGTTGGCGGGGGAGGGGCGATATGCCGAACCAGCCGACGCGGACCTCGTGGATTTCAATCCGTTCAACCTCATCGTGGTCCAGCCCGGCCAGGCCGAATTCTGGTCCAACAGGCCCGGTCCCACGCGGCACATCCTGCCGCCGCAGGTCTATGGTCTGTCCAACGGCGGGCTGGACGAGCCCTGGCCCAAGACTGTTCGCCTCAAGGCCGTTCTTCGCGACTGGATCGGCGCCGGCGCGCAGCACCCCGAGAGTCTTCTGGACGGACTAATGGAAGAGACCCTTACGGAACCGTCCGATTGGCCGGTCGGCCCATCTGACGTGGTGCAGGAGCCACCTCTTTCGCCGATTTTTATCCGCGATCCGGTTTACGGGACGCGGTGCAGCACCGTCGTCGCGATTGATGGTGTCGGGCGCGGCATCATCTTCGAGCGTCGTTTCGGCGCGAGTGGAGACAGGGAGGGTGAAACGGCCATCCCATTCTCGTGGCCGCGTTGAGGCTCCGACGTGCGCCGCGGCTGGATGGAGGATCGCATCAGCCCCGGAGGCTCGCGCAGGACATTCGCGGACATGCTCCAACCATCGCCGGTCCAGCGGCCGCGCCCCCAGTCGCCCCACACGCCGCACCTCGCGGGAGGTGAAGCTTTCGATAGGATTCAGACTACGGGGACCGCCGGTATCACTCGAATGTCTCCCGGCTCGCTCCGCCGGGCCGCGACAGCCTTCGCCTTTTCGACTGCCAGCAGTCCGCGAAGAGTCGTCGCCTTGCAGGCGTCGGTTTCGCTCGCGAGCAGATTCTCGAACCGCTCGATATTGGTCTGGGTAACAAATTCCTTCATGGCCGCTGTTCCTTCGGAACGCTGCCCGGACCTGTCCGAGTCGTCTGACAGAGCATAGCATGGCCCGACCCAATGGGCGCTCACATATGCCGAGAGTTCGCATTTCGGACTCCATTTCCGCGTACTTTCACATCCACATCGGTGCAAAATCTCAACGGGCGTTGCTTTGTGCGGAGATTCGCTCTCTCGCGTTCGGCGTTCACGCAGGCAGCCGATAGTGTTACCGCCGCGCGTCCCGCAGCCCGTGCCGCTGTCGGCAAACTTCCCAAACCGGCCTACGTAGCATTCCCAATGCATGTCGGTTCTGCGTTTCGCCACAACGCATGCTTCCCCTTGAATTCGCACCGCAGGAGAAGACTCGATGACCTATCCCCTCGATCAACTGACCGCGACTTCCGAGGCTAATGTCCGCCTCGCGACAAGCATGGTCGAGACAGCCCGCCAGGCCGGAGAAGATTGGATGGATCTTGCGGGGAAGGCGTTCACGCATGTCGGCAAACCGGCTGAGACCAATGGCAAGGCCGGATTTTTGCCTTTTTCGCTGATCGCTCCGGGCAATCTCGGCGAAGGCGTTCTTGCCTCCGTGAACAAGAGCCGGGAGCGAACGACCCGGACGCTCGCCAGCGCGTGGGAAGCTTGGCAGCGCTCCATGGCTGATGCCTGGAATCCCGCGAAGCTGCTCGCCGGCGCGGCCAGGAACGCGGCGTCGGCCAACACGCAGCCTGCCGCCTGACGGCGTGGCTCCCGCCGGTCGTCAGGCAGCAGATTCACGCTCACATGATGCGATGCGCACCATGTGTCTGCCCAGCTGTCCAGCGGCCGGTATCGTGTCATCGTCCAATGAGCGTCTTCTCGGACAAAGGGGCCACCGCGCGAAGCTGATGGCTCGGCCGATATGCCCGGCAGGACCGCGATGATGAGCGATTTCACACCCCTCATCGATCTGGTTGCCCAGCCGGGAACTGGTCCGGTGCGCAGGCGCCATCCGCTCTATCTTGATCTTCTACCGCCTTGCAATCATGCGTGCCCGGCAGGCGAGGACATCCAGGCCTGGCTCGCCCATGCCCGGGCGGGTCGCTACCGTGAGGCCTGGCTGACGCTGGTGCAGGATAATCCCTTGCCGGCCATTCACGGGCGGGTCTGCTATCATCCGTGCGAAGCGAGCTGTAATCGCAAGGACATCGACAGCGCTGTCTCGATCCACGCGGTGGAGCGCTTCCTTGGCGACGAGGCGGCCCGCGAAGGCTGGCGTCTGCCTGTCGAGGCAACTCCCTCCGGCAAGCGCGTGCTGATCGTCGGAGCGGGACCGAGCGGTCTTTCCGCCGCCTATCATCTGGCGCGGCTGGGTCACACGGTGGAAATCCGGGATGCTGGCCCGTTGCCGGGCGGGATGATGCATTTCGGCATCCCGGCCTACCGGCTGCCGCGCGAGGAGCTGATGCGCGAGGTGCAGCGGATCGAGGCGATGGGCGTCAGCATCGTCCTCGATCACAAGGTCGAGGATCTGCTCGCGGAGAAGGATGCCGGCGGCTTCGACGCCGCGTTCGTCGCGATTGGAGCGCATGCCTCCAGGCATGTCGACATTCCCGCGCGCGACGCCGCGCATGTCCTCGACGCGGTCAGCCTGCTCCGCGGGGTCGGGGCCGGCGAGCACCCAAAACTGGGGCGGCGGGTGGCCATCTATGGCGGCGGCAACACGGCGATGGATGCCGCCCGTACCGCCAGGCGCCTGGGCGCCGACGAAGCGCTGATCATCTATCATCGCGACCGGGCGCATATGGCGGCCCACGCCTTCGAGGCCGAGGAGGCGCTCGAGGAGGGCGTGAAGATCCGGTGGCTGACCAGCATCAGGGACATCGCCGGCCCGAGCCTGACGGTCGAGGTCATGGAGCTGGGGGCCGACGGCACGCCACGCGGTACCGGCGAAATCGAAACGCTGACGGCGGACACGCTCGTGCTGGCGCTGGGGCAGCAGGCCGAAAGTGGTTTCCTCGCGAAGATCCCCGGTATCGAGGTAGCGGCGGACGGCACCGTCGTCGTCGCCCCGAACATGATGACCGGCCATCCTGGCATCTTCGCGGGCGGCGACATGGTGCCGAGCGAGCGCACCGTCACCGCCGCCGTCGGGCACGGCAAGAAGGCGGCGCGCGCCATCGACGGCTGGCTGCGCGGCGAGGACGCGCGGCCCGCACAGCCGCGCCCCGTCGTCGGCTTCGAGATGCTGCATCTGCCGATCTACAGCGACGCCGAGCAGCGCGCGCAGGCCGCATTGCCGGCAGCGACGCGGTCCGCCGGATTCGAGGAGGTGGTGGCCGGACTGGGCGAAGCGGACGCCCGCTACGAGGCCCAGCGTTGCCTGTCGTGCGGCAATTGTTTCGAGTGCGACCAATGCTATGCGGCCTGCCCCGAGCAGGCGATCGAAAAACTCGGTCCCGGGCTGCGCTACCAATTGCTTTACGATCGCTGCACCGGATGCGGTGTCTGTTACGAGGCCTGCCCCTGCCATGCGATCGAAATGATCCCCGAAGTCGCGGCGAGCTGACGGAAGGTGTGATGCAGCCCGATATGCCCCGCACCGAGATCATGGACGGCAACACCGCGGTTGCCCATGTCGCCTATCGGATCAACGAGGTGTGCGCGATCTACCCGATCACGCCATCCTCGACGATGGCCGAACTGGCCGATGAATGGTCGGCGCGGGGACTGACCAACATCTGGGGCAATGTGCCGGTCGTGCAGGAAATGCAGAGCGAAGGCGGCGCTGCCGGTGCCGTCCATGGTGCGCTGCAGTCCGGTGCGCTCACGACGACTTTCACGGCATCGCAGGGGTTGCTGCTGATGCTGCCCAACATGTTCAAGATCGCCGGCGAGCTGACCTCGACCGTGTTCCATGTCGCCGCCCGGGCGATCGCGACGCAGGCCCTTTCGATCTTCGGCGATCATTCCGATGTCATGGCGGTGCGGACGACCGGCTTTGCCCTGCTGTCGTCCGCCTCGGTGCAGGAGGCCCATGACGCAGCGTTGATCGCGCAGGCGGCGACGCTCGAGGCCCGCATACCGTTCCTGCACTTCTTCGACGGCTTTCGAACCTCGCACGAGCTCAACAAGATCAGCCTGCTCTCGGATATCCAGATCCGCGCGATGATCGACCAGGATCTCGTTCGCGCGCACCGGGCCCGGGCGCTGACACCCGAGCATCCCGTGGTGCGCGGCACGGCGCATAATCCGGACACCTTCTTCCAGGCGCGCGAGACGGTGAACCCCTATTACGCCCGCCTGCCCGCGATCGTGCAGGCGACGATGGATCGCTTCGCCGCGCTGACCGGCCGCGCCTACCATCTGTTCGAATATACCGGGCCGAGCGACGCCGAGCGCGTGATCGTCTTGATGGGCTCCGGCGTGGCGACCGCATGCGAGACGGCGGCGTTCCTCGGAGCGCAGGGCGAGTCCGTCGGCGTGTTGCAGGTGCGGCTCTACCGCCCCTTCGCGACCGAGCAGTTCCTGCAGGCCCTGCCCGAGACCTGCTGTGCGATTGCGGTGATCGAGCAGACCAAGGAACCGGGCGCATCGGGCGAGCCGCTCTACCAGGACGTCGTCGCGACGCTGGCCCAGGCGGTGGCAAGCGGTACGCGCGCGGCCATGCCGCGGGTGATCGGCGGACGCTATGGTCTGGGATCGAAGAACTTCAGCCCGGCGCAAGCGAAGGCGGTGTTCGACGAACTGAAAAGCGCCAACCCCAAGCACGGCTTCACCGTCGGCATCGAGGACGACGTCGCACAGACCAGTCTTCCGGTCGATCAGGATTTCTCGCTCGAGCGCGAGGATGTCGTGCGGGCCCTGTTCTTCGGGCTCGGCGCCGATGGCACGGTCGGCGCCAACAAGGACAGCGTCAAGATCCTCGCCGAGGATGCCAACAGCTATGCTCAGGGCTATTTCGTCTATGACTCGCACAAGTCGGGCGCGCAGACGATCTCGCACCTGCGGTTCGGAAAGCATCCGATCGGATCGAGCTATCTGATCGAATCGGCCAACTTCATAGCCTGTCACCAGTATGGCCTTCTCGACCGCCTCGATGTGCTGCGGCTGGCGGTCGATGGCGGGACATTCCTGCTCAACACGCCGCATGGGCAGGAGGCCGTCTGGCATCATCTGCCGCGCTCGCTCCAGCGCCAGATCGTCGACAAAAAGCTGCGCTTCTTCGTGATCGACGCCTCCCGGGTCGCGCGCGAGGCGGGCCTGGACGAGCGGATCAACACCGTGCTGCAGACCTGCTTCTTCGCCATTTCGGGCGTGCTGCCGCGCGACGAGGCGATCGGGCGGATCAAGCACGCGATCGAGGCGAGCTACGGGATCAAGGGCGCGGGCGTGGTGCGCGCGAATTTCGCGGCAGTCGACCATGCGCTGGCCAATCTGTTCGAGGTGGCGGTGCCGTCCACCGTGACGAGCCTGTTCGAACGACCGCCAACGGTGCCGTCGCGCGCGCCGGCGTTCGTCCAGGAAGTGACTGCCAGCATGATGCGTGGTCGCGGCGACGATCTCCGCGTCAGCCAACTGCCGATCGATGGAACCTATCCTTCGGGAACCGCGGCGTTCGAGAAGCGGAACGTCTCGGAGAGCGTCGCGCTCTGGGATCCGGACGTCTGCATCCAGTGCGGCCAATGTGGTTTTGCCTGCCCGCATAGCGTCATCCGTTCGAAATATTTCACACAGGATGCCTGCGACGGCGCGCCGGAAGGGTTCAAGCACGCGCCGGTCAACTCCCGCGGGAACCCTGAGGTTCGCTTCGCGCTGGAGGTCTATCTGGAGGACTGCACCGGTTGCGGCATCTGTGTCGAGGTCTGTCCCGCGCACAGTTCGCGCGAACCGGGCAGGAAGGCGATCAACCTTGCGGACAAGGCGCCGATCCTTGAGACGGGGAAGGCCAGCATCGCCTTCTTCGAAACGCTGCCGGTCAACGATCGCGCGCGCGTCGATTTCGCCAATGTGCGCGGCGTGCAGTTCCTCGAGCCGCTGTTCGAATTCCCGGGCGCCTGCGCCGGCTGCGGCGAGACGCCCTATCTCAAGCTCCTGTCGCAGCTGTTTGGCGATCGGTTGCAGATCGCCAACGCGACCGGCTGCTCGTCGATCTACGGCGGCAATCTTCCGGTCACGCCCTGGACGAAGGATGCCTCCGGCCGCGGCCCCGCCTGGTCGAATTCGCTGTTCGAGGACAATGCGGAGTTCGGGCTGGGCTTCCGCCTTGCGGCGGACAAGCACCTCGATCTGGCAAGGACGTTGCTGCTCGACCTGGCCGCGAGCCTGGGCGAGGAGGTCGCCCGGGCGATCCTCGACGCGCCGCAGGAGCGCGAGTCGGACCTGCGCGCCCAGCGCGCCCGTGTCGATGCCCTGAAACAAAAGCTTGCCGCGCTGGATGACGAGCGGGCCCGTGATCTTCTTTCGGTCGTCGATCATCTCGTCAGGCGGAGCGTCTGGATCGTCGGCGGTGACGGCTGGGCCTACGACATCGGCTACGGCGGCCTCGACCACGTCCTGGCGAGCGGACGCGACGTCAATATCCTCGTGCTCGACACCGAAGTCTACTCCAACACCGGCGGCCAGGCCTCCAAGGCGACCCCACTCGGCGCCGTCGCCAAATTCGCGTCCGCGGGCAAGCGGGCGGCGCGCAAGGATCTCGCGCTGCAGGCGATCGCCTATGGCGACGTCTATGTCGCCCAGGTTGCGATGGGGGCCAACCCCCAGCATACGCTGCTCGCAATGCGGGAAGCCGAGGCTTATGCGGGTCCGTCGCTGATCATTGCCTATAGCCATTGCATCGCGCACGGCTTCGACCTCCGCCATGGCATGAAGCAGCAGGATCTGGCGACCGCCAGCGGCTACTGGCCGCTGTTCCGTTTCAACCCGGCGATGCGCGCGATCGGTGAAAGGCCGTTCCTGCTCGATTCACCGCGGCCGACGATAGCGTTCAAGGACTATGCCTATAACGAGTTGCGCTATCGCGCGCTCGCCCAGAGCGATCCGGCCGTAGCCGCGGCGCTGCTCGCCCAGGCACAGCAGGTCGCCGACGAAAAATATCGCCAATACGAGGCGCTTGCGAGCCGCGGTGGCGATGGCTTCCATCCCGAAACACGCGAGGCCAGGCGACCGGCTGTCGCGCCAGCCAGGCGCGACCATTCGGGCGAGGCGGGATGACGCGGCCCGTCGCCTGCAACCGTTCGTTCGCGCGCACGCGTCTCGCGCGCGCCAAGGGGCAACATCGCTCTGGCGTGGCCGCATGGGGCCGGTCGTGGAACGGTTCGTGCCGGGCAGGCTCGCATCTCGCGCCTTTGACCGGGAGCGGCGCATGGACCTGACCACCCACTATATGGGATTGCGCCTGAACAACCCGCTGATCGCCTCGGCAGCGCCGCAGAACGGGGAAATCAAGACGCTGCGGGCGCTGGAGGACCATGGCGCGGGTGCCGTGGTGCTTCCCTCGATCTTCGAGGAGGAGATCGACGCCGAGCGCCACGCGCTCGAGCGGCAGGGCCAACTTGCAGCGACCGGTTCGGCCGAGGCCCAGAGCTATTTCCCGCTCTATGGCGGGTACGGCTTTGGACCAGAGCGCTATCTCGATATCGTCCGACGCGCGAAGCAGGCCGTCGCAATACCGGTGATCGCCAGCCTGAACTGCGTGTCCGGCGAAGTCTGGGCCGAATACGCCCGCGATCTTGAACAGGCCGGAGCCGATGCGATCGAACTCAATATCTACTTTATCGCGGCCGACCCGACAGCGGACGGCCGCGCGGTCGAGCAGCGCTATATCGACACCCTGAAAGCCGTGAAGGCTGTCGTCGCCATTCCCGTCGCGGTCAAGCTCAGCCCCTATTTCAGCGGCATGGCGGCGATGGCGCACGCCCTCGCCGGCGAGGGCGCGGACGCTCTGGTGCTGTTCAACCGCTTCTACCAGCCCGACATCGATCTTGTTACGCTTGAACTGAAACTGGACCTCGAGCTCAGCACGCCGGCGGAGATGCGGTTGCCGCTGCTGTGGATCGCGGTGCTACACGGGCGGGTAGGGGCCTCGCTTGGCGCAAGCACCGGCGTCGAGGCGCCGGGCGATGTGCTGAAATATCTGCTGGCGGGCGCCGATACCGTGATGACGACCTCGGCGCTGCTGCGGCATGGCATCCCGCACATGAAGACATTGATCGAGGGACTGACCACGCTGCTTGCCGCGCGAGGTGTCGCCTCGCTGGCCGATGTGCGCGGCAGAATGAGCCAGCGGCACCTCAAGGATCCAGCGGCGTTCGAGCGCGCCAACTATATCCACATCCTTCATGGTCACCCGGTCCGCCGCGATGGTTGAAACGCGCACCGGAATGAGCGCGGGACGCCTCGTGGCCCAGGCGGCGCGATCACTCCCAACCGGTTTTGCCGGCGTCCCTCCCCATCGTGGCTGAATCGCCTCCCGCCCGCGCCCTGTCACGCGCGATGCCGTCGGGTGTCTGGATGCTGGGTTTCGTCAGCATGTTCATGGATATTTCTTCGGAGATGATCCACGCGTTGCTGCCGGTCTTTCTTGTGACCACGCTTGGTGCGTCCGCGCTGACACTCGGCTTGATCGAGGGCATCGCGGAAGCCATCGCCAATGTGACCAAGCTTTTTTCAGGCGGGCTGTCGGACTGGCTCGGCCGGCGCAAGCTGCTGACGACGGTGGGTTACGGTCTCGCCGCCCTGACCAAGCCCGTTTTCCCGCTCGCCGCGACGATCGGCTGGGTGGTCGCGGCGCGCTTTATCGACCGGATCGGCAAGGGCGTGCGCGACGCGCCCCGCGACGCCCTCATCGCCGACATTGCGCCGCCTGACCTGCGCGGCGCGAGCTTTGGCCTGCGTCAATCGCTCGATACGGTGGGCGCCGTCGTCGGCCCGCTTGCCGCAATCGCGCTCATGGCGCTCAGCTCCGACAATATCCGCCTGGTATTCTGGATCGCCGTAGTCCCGGCTCTTGCCTCGCTCGGGATCATGATCTTCGGCGTCCGCGAGCCGCCGCAACACCATGCCGAGGAGAAGGAGAGACTCCGGCTGTCGGATGCCGGTCTCATGCCGGTCGCCTTCTGGATGGCGACGGGCATCGCGATCATCTTCACCTTCGCACGGTTTTCCGAGGCCTTTCTCGTCCTGCGCGCCCAGCATACGGGCCTGCCGCTTGCCTTTGTCCCGAGCGTGATGGTGGTGATGAACATCGTCTACGCCGGCTCGGCATATCCGGCGGGCGTGCTGTCCGACCGCATCGGCCGGACAGGTCTTCTCTCGATGGGCATTGCCTGCCTGATTAGCGCCGATCTCATTCTCGCCTTCGGCACGACGGTCGCCGGCGTCATGCTGGGCGTGCTGTTCTGGGGCCTGCACATGGGGCTGACCCAGGGGCTCTTCGCCAGCCTCGTGGCCGATACGGCGCCTGCGCGGTTGCGCGGGACGGGCTTCGGCATCTTCAGCTTTGCTCAGGGGATCGCCATGCTGGTCGCGAGCGTCGTCGCGGGTGGCCTCTGGGACGGATACGGGCCAAAACTAACATTTGCCGCCGGCTCCTGTTTCGCTGCGATCGCGCTGATCACACTCCTCCTGTGGCGCTGGCGGATCGGCAAGAACGCGGTGGGGTCCATGTAGCCATCATGGCCGTGCGGGATCCGCGGAAGGCGCGCGCGCCTGGCCGAGTATTCCTTTTGCGACCGCATAGCCTTCGGACCGGCTGGCCTCGATCGCCACATCCGAAAAATCATAGTCGCCCGAGGAATGCTCGTCCGATTGGCCGGTCCGCACGAACCGGGTGATCCTCGTCGGCGCGCCGTCCCCCATGAGCTGGATATAATCGGGCAGATGCTTGACCCGGGCCGCGCTGGCAGGATCGACATAGCTGAGAACATGGTCAATGAGCCTGCGATAGCTGTCGACCGTCTCCCGGTAGTGCAGATCGCTCCGCACCCGCTCGGAATAAACGATCTCATCGCGCCGGGCCAGAACCTCGATCATGTTGGAGGGAAGCGCCCGCTGTCCCGAATAAAGGTCGACGATGAAGACCCGCTTGCCGTCCGGGCCGCAGCGGTCGACGACGAGATCGAGCGGCGAGTTGCTGATAATGCCGCCATCCCAATAGGCCTTGCCGTCGATCACCGTCCACGGGAAGCCTGGCGGCAAGCTGCCGCTCGCCACGATATGGTCCGGCGTGAGGTCATCGACATAGCTGTCGAAGACCTCGAGTTCTGCGGTCGCCACGTTGACGGCGCTGATCAGCAGGCGCACCGGGCTCGTCTTGAGCGCGGCGAAGTCGACATGTTTCGCGATCAGCTGGCGCATGGGCGTCGTGTCATAATAGCTTGTCCAGGCCACGGGCCATTCCAGCGGGGTGAACGGCGGCAGCCACCTTGCCCTGAAGAAATTCGGCACACCGCACGTCAGGATCTGGGCCGCGGCCACCGTCTGCCGGAAAATAGCGGGCGAGAGCGCCGAGGTCAGCACGGCCAGTTCGTTCCAGAAGGCTTCCAGGGCCTGCGTCGCCTGCCGGGGATTGCTGGCAATGACGGCGCCATTGAACGCGCCGATCGAAACACCTGCGACTATGTCCGGGAAAAGCTGCTCTTCCTCCAAGGCCTTCACGACCCCGCATTCGAACGCGCCCAGCGCGCCGCCGCCCTGCAGGATCAGCGCGGTCTGCGTCGGGATCTGTTCGAGCGCGAAGTCGGCCTCCCGCAAGCGCTCCTTCACCGAGCCAAGGTTGACCCGATAACGGATGAGCCCTTCGGCAACACGTGTCTCGTCGGCGGGTCGTCCGGTCGAGAACAGCGCGCGCGGCACATCGCCCTTGAGATAGAACATCGCGAATGAGCAGTCGTCCAGCGAGCCCCGGGTAATCCATTCGTCGGCTTCCTCGGTGGCGCCCAGCACGTTGAAGCCGATGTCGCCGACCTCGCAGAAGAAATAGGAGACTTCGTCATATCTCAGGCGTCGGCCCAGCATGTTTCGCGCGGCGAGGCGGGCTTGCTTTATGGCATTGTCCCAATGCTCGATATGGCGCCGGCGCGCGAAGACCGGATCGTAGAAGCTCGTGACGTCGCCTGCCGCGAAGACATTGGGCACGCTTGTGCGCAGCAGCGCGTCGATGGCGACATAGCCGTCTTCCAGCGCGATCCCGCTGCCTTCCAAAAAGCCGCTGGTGGGCGAAACGCCGATACTGACCACGACCAGATCACAGGCTATCCGTCGACCGGCGCTCGTTTCGATTTCCTCGATCGTCGTGCTCCCGTGGAACGCGATCGCGGTGTCGTTCAGCAGCACCGTAGCGCCCTGGCTCTGCGCACGGCGTTCGAAATGGGCCGAAAGGTCCGACGCCTCGAGATGGGGAAGGAGCACGCTTCCGCGCTCGAGGACGGTGACGTCGAGCCCGCGAGCCACCAGCGACATGGCAATCTCCATACCGAGAAAGCTGGCGCCGATGACGACCGCGCGCTTTGCCGTCCCGGCGGCTTCGCGGATAACATCGGTGTCGGCCTTGGTCCTTAGCGTGTGAACGCCCGCGAGCGCCTCTCCCGGAACACCGAGAGACTTCGGCGTCGCTCCCGTGGCGATCAGAAGCTTGCCATAGGCGATTCTTTCACCTGCCGCGGTCCGCACGATCTGGCTGACGGTGTCCACGCCGACCACCGGGCTGTTGAGCCGCAGTTCGATATCACGCTCGTCGTAGAAACCTTTCGGATGGACGAAGATCCGTTCCTCGTCTTCACGTTCGGGCAGCAACTGCTTGGACAAAGGCGGGCGATGATAGGGCGGTAATTCGTCCGCCGATAGTATGAGAACAGCGCCGCTCGCACCCTCGGCGCGCAGCGTCTCGGCTGCGATCGCGCTCGCGACGCCACCGCCGACGATGAGAAAGTCAATGTGTCGGGGTACGCTGCCGGCGGTGTTGTCGGCCATCGCGGTCTCTGTCTTCACAGCTGCTCCCAGTTTCGAGTCGGTTCATGTGCGGACATCGCCGGCCGGTTCTTTGCGGCAGCCCAGGAGCGTAAGAAGGAGATCGAAGGTCTGCGGGCAATGCGCAAAAGTCCTTAGATTTCCGGCGAGGGGCGGTTGGAAGCGTTGGGGGAACGGATGGTCATGCGTGAATCATTGTCATCTGCGGCAACGACCAAGGGCCGAGCCGCCGTCGCGGTTTCGTAAACTTACGTATGCCCGCACCATCATGCCCGGGCTAACTTCTTGTTCGAAATCGCGGATCACCTGCCCTGTGCCGGTGCCCACCTTCAACAATAGCTGGGATGCAGTGTCCTGGTGGATGATGTCAGGATGGAAATATGGCTTGGGTCGCCAGGTTGCTGCTGATCATACCCGCGCTGATCGCGGGCTGGTTCGTGTCGAAAGAAGATCCCCGCTTCTGGGTCGTGGCCATGGCCATAGCCCTTGTGTTCCTGGCGTTGACCTGCCTCGTCGCCTTTTATGTGCCGCCAGTGCGCGTGTGGCCGCGTCGTCGTGGACGGTGAGGTCGTCAATCGGCCGTCGATAACCAATGTCGTCGACACAAAGAATGATGTCGCAAGCAACTCCAAAGGTAGAGCGAATCCATGACTCCAGGAGAATTCGACTGTGCGACACGGGCATCACTACCAGCGCTCACCCGTTATGCGCGACGGCTCACCAATGGCGCCGACGGAGCCGAGGATCTGGTGCAGGAGGCATTGTCGCGAGCATGGAAAGCGCGCGAGCGCTTCGAAACCGGAAGCAACTTCAAGGCATGGACCTTCACGATCCTGCGCAACCTCTTCCTCTCACATGTGCGGCGCGAGCGCAGGAAGGTCGATTGGAACGATCTCGCGATGCATAGCTTGCCGGTTTCGCCACCGGATCAGGAGATTGGCCTTCTGCGCGAGGAGTTCGGCCAGGCTCTGGCAGCGCTCTCCGAATCCAACCGGCAGGCGCTGCTTGCCGTGGTCGAGGACCAACTCGCCTATGAGGACGCTGCCGAACAATGCGGCGTATCACTGGCAGTTCTGAAAAGCCGGGTTCACAGGGCACGGATTGCCATGCTCGCCTATCTTGGCGGGACGCATCGATCCCAACTCCAGAAATCTTCACCCCCCTATATTCATCGCGGCTTTGTCAGCCCTCCCGATGCGAGGCGATTGCCGAACAAGATATCGTTCTGCCGGGCGGCTTGAGCATGGAGGCGCTTGGTCACCAAGTCGCCTTCCGGTGGATGTCAACGTACGCGGCGACCATAGCCTCATCATAGTTGCGATAGTTGCGCTGAATGGCATCCGCACGTTGCTTCTCTGCAGCGAGCATCGCCGCACCCTGTCGGTTGAGAATGCGCACCTGACGGCGTTCGATCTCCTCCTTCTCGTCAGTCACGCCATCGACCGAAACGCTCGAGTCGATCTCTACTGTCTGGATGGCTGCGTTCGCTCCGGCAGGTTCCTTCGGAAAAGCCATCCCGGGCGTCTGGGCGACGAGGTGAGCGCCGCTGGTCCCTGCGACCAGCATGGCCCGCGAAGAGTCGAGCGGGTTTCTTCTCAGGTATCGCCAGCTGACCTTGTCTGACCTATATCAGCCTGGTCCGTAAGGGCGACGGGCCAAGGACATAAGACCGTCGAAGCGGCTGGGAGCAGCGACTCACCCGTTGCCCCATTGAGCCAAGCCCGCCGCCAGTCCTCGCAGGCCGTCCTGCTCCGCTCCATCGTCTCCAGCCGCCATTCCTCCACATCGGCGACGATATCATCCCATTGACCGCCGCGAACATCTGTCTGACTTTCGGCATTGGGCTGGAAAAGTCGCTGCATCACCGCATCCGATTCCGTGGAACATTCGATGCTAATCTTTTCGCTGATCTGGACAAAGCGTTCCCAGGCAGCACGCGCGATATCCGTCAGGACAAGGCCAAGCTGGAAGTTCAGCTGGCCAACACGGACGAACTCATCGACTGGCGAGGCCATCTTCATCTCCCGCTTGATATCAAAATCGATACGATATCGCCCGGTCGTGGGCGGCAGGCGAAACCCCGGATCCTGCATCGCGCCTGGCGCATTTCCACCGTTGCGCCACCGACCATCCGAGCATCTGCACAAATTGTACGATCCGGATCTTCATCATCGCTTCTGATTGATCTTTGACTAGCAAGCTTTGCACGTCCAGGTCTCTACGTGCTTTTCCGCAGGGCTCGATCTTTTCAGGGTGGTTCGGACCCGATTCGGCACGCCACCATTCGACATCCGGCCAGTTTCGCGAGACGCTCCCAGCGGGATCGCCGAACGTTCTCACAATGTCGGATGGGCAGAGGATGCCGCCGGCTCCTTCTTGCACCCACCCAAGCGGGCGCAGAATCGTCTTTGTGCATCGACAATGATCTCGGGAGTGACATCGCTCACCGCCTTCTCAAGTGCCGGAACCATGAGCGTGCGGCCCTTTTCGAGCCAGGCGCGACCGGCACTGCTCTCATAGAAGGCGTTAATTCCCGTCAACTCTTCCACTGTGAAGGCCGCCGCGCAACTCTCGCGAAGCCTTGAAAGGACGGGGGGCCTTCGCGGCCACCATCGCCTCTCCCAATGAGTCGCGATAGGCGGAGATTGTATCTGTGTCGTCGGGGAAGGCGGCGGACAGCGTCCGGAAGGAGTCTTCGACCGCTTCGCGGATGTTGGCGTCCATGACTTGATCGAAGCCGGAGAGCGCAATCGAGCGGGTGCACAATGCCCGACGCTGCGAAATGTCGTTCTCCGCAGCAGCGGCCTGGGCCGGAGAAATCGCCGGAGAGAGGGAAGCAGCGAGTATCAGCGCGGAGCGAAGCCAGAGGCGGCTATAGGCGGAACATCCGGCACGAGCGCGAGTGTTGTGGGTCACGATGATGGCCTCTAACTTGCCATTCTGGACGGCGTCAGGGTTGCGAGATAGTCGATGCGGCTTGTCCACGGTCACGACTTCATGCTTCCCGTGGACAGGGCGTTTTACCGGCAGCGGATGTCGTTTTGCTCGATCGATCGGCCGGCAAGCGCGCCCAGCGCGCCGCCGATCAGCGTACCGGCGGTACGATGGCGACCGCCGTCGATGATGTTGCCGAGAATCCCGCCGCTCGCGGCTCCGATGATGAGACCGGTCGTCCCGTCACTCCGCTTGCAGTAATAGCGTCCATCGGATCCACGATAAACCTCGTCGCGGTCGGACAGGCGCCGCTCACCATAACGGGGATCGTCCCGGTAGTAACGGGCCGCGTCATACTCCGTCGTGTAGGGATCGCTGCCGCGCCGACCGGTCGTGTCAGGATGATCGGCGCGCACGACGGCTTCATAACGATCGCGCTCCGCCTCGTAGCGGGCGACCTCCGCGCGATAGCGTTCCTGGGCGTCCGTCCATCGCCGCTGATCGACAGCGCTCTGTGCGAGCGCAGATCCGCAAACCAGGGGGAGGGCGGCGAGTGCAAGCGCGGAGAGTGCGATTTTCCATCCGCGCGCCCTTGATGCGCTTCCCGGACAATTGATTATTGCCGCGTCGGATCGGGTGGGGCTCTCGTTCATGAGAGGAACCGGGGACATGACATTCTCCTCGTTCGGGCGGGATCTTCACCGAACGATTACAGGGCGCCATGCCGCCCCAGTATACGCAACATTACCGAACGATCAGGACTTGGCAGGTTTGACCAAAGCGGAAGGCAGCCAGTCGGGGTGCCGCGCCACAGAACGCATCGTCGCGTGGATATCAATGTCAAATGGCTGGAATCCTCTATAGATTTTTCGGTCCGGATACCATCGTCTCCCCCGGCCACCTGCTGCCTTAGTGCAGTCCCCACCCGAGCGCGCGGCCGCCACCTCCAGCCTCTCTCGTTAGCGTATCATCGATGCGAGTGACGACTTGTCGGCAGGGCTGCTGAGCCACGGGAACGGTCCTCGTTCAATCATTTCCCGCTGTCGCCGGCTATTCCAGACGGCGCCGGTCACCGTTCCAACGGCGAAGCCGAACTATCGTCGTTCCGCAGATAATCTGCGAGCCAATCGAGCAGCGGACGCTGGCTTATGAGCATGCTGGGCGAGGCGCTGGAGAGAGCGAACCAGCGCGCTTCATCGATTTCCGGAAACAACTGCATCTTGCCGGATCGCGGCGGCCATTCCATTTCGAACAGATTGCTCTCCACGGCGTCGATATCGACCTGCTGCTCAAGAGCGAACGCCTCGACAGATTTGCCTCCCGCCTGCCTCAGCTGTCCAAGCCGATGGAGCTCGCCGGTAAGGCGGATGCCGAGTTCCTCCTCGACCTCGCGCCGTGCCGCAGCGGATGCTTCCTCGCCCGGCTCGATCAAGCCCTTGGGAATCTGCCATGACCCAGCATCCTTGTTACGCCAGAAAGGCCCGCCTGGATGGACAAGCAGAACCTCAACCTCCGCACCGCGGCGCCTGTACAGCAGAACTCCCGCGCTCATCGGTGCCATGACGCTGCCTCTCGGACGACTGCGCTCATGCGCCAAGCAGATGCACCGCGACGGTGCGGCGATGTGGCCGTCGCCGGTGTTCAAACAGATAGATGCCCTGCCATGTGCCGAGCGCCAGGCGCCCATCGATCAGCGGGATGGAAAGCTGCACCTGCGTCAACGCAGTCCGCAGGTGCGCTGGCATGTCGTCCAAACCTTCATCGTCATGCACATATGCTGACGGATCTTCCGGTGCGATCCGCGCGAAATAGGCCTCGAGATCGACGCGTACCTCGGGCGCCGCATTTTCCTGGATCAGCAGCGATGCCGAGGTGTGGCGGCAGAACAGGGTGAGCAGCCCCTGCCGAAATCCCGCTTCAGCGACCCAGTCGGTTACGTGCCGTGTGATCTCGACGAGCCCCTGCCGCCGCGTCGAGAATTCGAGAATGGTCGCGACCTGCTTCACGGGCCGACATTGGCACCGCAGCCGTGCATACGCACCCCCTTGATGCGGCTGTAGGGCAAATTCGACGGACCGGCGGGTGCCTGCACATCTTCCCCAGCCATGTACGGCACGATCCACCCTGCGCGTCAGCTAGGTGGGCGGCGACCGATAGGTTCAGCAGCAGGTGGTCGATCCGAGCCCGCCGCGTTCGTGCATTCGTGTTCCCAAAATAGTCCATAGGCTGTGAGACGTCTCGCCAGGATGGATCATGCGCGGGCATTGGTCCGGGGCTTGCTCCAGCAGGATATAGCGGATGCTGAAGCAGGATCGCCGGGAAGCCCGCGCCGAAGCGCGTGGATCGATAGGGCTGGCATGAACCGATCGATCACGGATCGAATTGGATCGAAGAACAGGCGCTGTTGGTCCAGCTCGATAAGGCGACTCGGGCGCGTCCCCGTTGATGCATTGCTCCGAAGAATCGACCGAAGGCGCAGCTTCGTTCGCAGTATGATGTCCAAGCGGCCAGATGGCGGCAGCTGACCTCTAACGCGTAAGGAGGGACGGGAAGGTCGCCCGATGGACACTATGAGCCCGGTGCCTTATCCGCGAACTGGTCG
Organism: Sphingobium sp. AntQ-1; assembly: GCF_028538045.1. Classification (NCBI taxonomy): domain Bacteria; kingdom Pseudomonadati; phylum Pseudomonadota; class Alphaproteobacteria; order Sphingomonadales; family Sphingobiaceae; genus Sphingobium; species Sphingobium sp. AntQ-1. The sequence goes on along the minus strand of NZ_CP117158.1, from coordinate 514,544 downwards.
AAGGCCTCCACCGCTTGCGCCGCGTACATCAGGCTCGGACCTGCACCCATGTAGAGCGCCATGCCCATCACCTCCATGATCTCCTGGCGCGTGGCGCCATTCTTTACGGCCGCCTGCGAGTGGAAGGCGACGCATCCGTCGCAGCGGATCGCAACCGAGATGGCGAGCGCGATCAATTCCTTGGTCTTGGTGTCGAGAGCACCCGCTTCGGTCGCGGCGCGCGCCATCGCCGAGAAGGCCTTCATTACCTCTGGAGTGCCCAGGCGCACTTCCTTGATCGCCCCGGTCAATTCCGAGGCCATAGCTGGCCAGTCCTTGTGCATTTTCTTTCCTCCAGGCTTCAAAGGCGTCCGAGCAGCGCTGCAACCCGATAGGCTGCGACGATTCGGTCGGTGCGAGCGCGGGTGGCCCCCGCTTCGGCGGCAATCGCTTCGCGCTCGGCGTCGAGCAGATCGAGTTGCGGCTTCATACCCACCCGCACCTCGTGACGGACGCTCTCGAGCGCCTGCGCGGCCGAGGCGGCCTGTTCGGTCGCGGCCTGCTCGACGAGTTGCGCCGTCCGCACCTCCTGGAAGGCCGATATGACCTGCTCCTCGACCTGCATGCTGGCGGCGCGCATCCGCGCGTCGGCGGCGCGGACTTCGCTGCTCGCTTCGGCAACCTTGCCCGACACGCGACCGCCATTGAACAGTTCCCAGCGAGCCCGGACACCGACGGTCGCGCTGTCCGCGCGATAATCGGGAAAAAACTGGTCGCGCACCGTTCCGGCTTCGGCAAAAGCCCCGACAGTGGGCAATCGTTCGGCGCGCGCGCCACGGGACGCCGCCTGCGCCGCGCGCAGGCGGGCCTGGGCCTGGACGACCAGGGGGTTGCTGCGCATCGCCTCCTCCATCGCCTCGTCGAGCGTCGCGGGCAGCGGCGGATTGGCGGGCAAGGGCTGCAAATCGATGGGCTCAAGGCCGGTCAGGTTGGTGAAATGCGCGCGAGCCGAGACCTGCATGCCCTGCGCCCGGGCCAGACCCGCGCGCGCTTCGGCCAAGCGCGCACCAGCCTGCGCGACGTCCGTGCTGGGACTTTCACCGGCTCGATAGCGCAGTCGCGCCTGGCGCTCGATCTCGGTCGTCTCGGCGAGCAGCCGCTCATAAAGAGCCAGCATGTGCGCCGCTGTCAGGACGTCGCCATAAGCCTGGGTCACCGCCGTGGCGAGTTGCGCGCGCGCGCCGCTTTGCCCGGCCTCGGCGCCTGCAATCCCTGCGCGCGCCCGATCGATGCCCGCGCCGACCCGTCCGCCGGTGAAGAGCGGCTGCTCGACCGTCACCTGGGCCGCGCGCGGGGTTACATTGGCGGCGCCCAGCCCAAAAAAGCTCTGGGGATCGAGGCGACCATAACCGATCGTCCCGCTCAGCGTTGCGGTCGGAAGCTGTCCCGACCGCGCCTGATCGAGACGCGCCTTGGCCGCGTCGGTCTCCGCATCCGCGACCACGATCTCGGGGGCATGGCGCATCGCCGCCGCAATCGCTTCATCAAGCGTCGTGGCGTTGGCCGCCGTGTTCGCCAGCAGCGAAGCGGCAAACCACAGCGTCAGGCGAGAGACCCGGCGGGATCGGTTCATTTGAAGGCGGTCCCCGGTCGGACGCCCATCGCCTTGAAGACGGTCGCGGCGGGGCAGAAACCAGTGAAGCCAGCCTGGATCATGTTGAGGCCGGCAAAAGCGGTCAGCGCGATCCACCAGGGATGAACCAGATAGGCCAGAACGATGCCCAGAAGGACGACACAGCCTGCAAATATCATGACGGCGCGATCGAGAGTCATTGTCGGATTCCCTTCCTGAAGTGAGATCACGTCCGCAGCTTGCGGATGCCCATGACCTGGAGCGCCAACTTCTCGTAGAAGGGCTCGCTCTCGCCCTTGCGCACCTTGCGCAGGAAATATTTCTCGAAGCCGATCTTGGCGAGGTGGACCCATTTGCCGCTCGCCGCCCAGTTGACGTTGCGCGGCGGAATCTGCGGCTGCGCCACGAAAGCGACGCCGCCATCGCCGAAATCGGCCAGGCAGACGGCGTTCCAGCTCGCCTCGGCGGTCGGTTCCTTGCCGTCCAGGATCATGGCGAGGTTCGCGGCGATCGCGGTGACCATGCTCTCGATCATGAAGCCGGTCTTCGGCACCCCGACCGGGACCGGGGTCGGGCCCGTGGGCGGGATGGCCACGCAGACGCCGAGCGCGAAGATTTCGGGAAAGGCCGGGTTGCGCTGATGCTTGTCGACCAGGATGAACCCGCGCGGATTGGTGAGCCCGGCAATGTCGCGGACGGCGGGTACGCCACGGAATGCGGGCAGCATCATCGAGAAGGCGAAGGGCAGATCGTGGGTCTTGGCGACCGCGCCGCCCTCGGCGATTTCCTCGACATGCATCATGCCGGCGTCGACCTTGGCGACGCGCGCATTGGTGATCCATTTGATGTGCCGCTCGCGCATGACGCTTTCGAGCAGTGACTTGGTGTCACCGACCCCATCGAGGCCGAGATGGCCGATATAGGGCTCGGCGGTGACGAAGGTCATCGGCACCTTGTCGCGGATCTTGCGGCGGCGCAGTTCCGTGTCGAGGATCAGCGCGAACTCATAGGCCGGACCATAGCAGGAGGCGCCCTGAACGGCGCCGACCACGATCGGCCCAGGATTTTCGACGAAGCGATCGAAGGCTTCTGCCGCGGCGGAAGCATGGGCAGTCTGGCAGATCGAAACGGTGTGACCGCCATGCGGCCCGAGCCCTTCGATTTCGTCGAACGCTAAATCAGGCCCGGTTGCAATTACAAGATAATCGTAATTGATTAAGGTGCCGTCATTGAGCTCCAGCCGCTTTTCCGAAGCATGGAGATGCTTTGCGCCGACCGCCGTGAAGCCGATCTTTTTCTTCGCGAAGATGGGCGGAAGGTGTACCTGAATCGCCTCGGGCTCGCGCCAGCGGACCGCGACCCATGGGTTGGAAGGCACGAAAGAGTACGTTTCCGAGTCGGATACCATCATCACCTCGGCGCGCGCCTTTACTGCCGCGTTGATTTCATAGGCGGCGATGGTGCCGCCCAGCCCGGCGCCCAGCACCACGATCTTCGGCTTGTCCATGACTTCCTCTCGCACCTCTCAAGAACTGGCTTGACGGAATATAATGATTACACGATATATGCAATAAGCAAATTGATGGAGAATCTCATGTTTGGTTTCGGAAAGTCAAAATCGCATCGTGAGTTGCAGCCCCTGGAACTCAAGAGCATGCTCGCGGACGGTTCCGCGCTGCTCATCGATGTGCGCGAGCCGGACGAATTCGCAGCGGGCCACATCGCTGGCGCAGTGAACATCCCTTTGTCGACCTTTTCACCGCGTAATGTTCCGGATGCAGCCGGGCGAACGGTCGTGCTTCAATGTGCGGGTGGCAAACGCTCCGGCATGGCGCTGGACCGTTGCGCGCAGGCGCAGACGGCGATTGACACGCATCTGGGCGGCGGCATCGGCGCTTGGAAAAACGCCGGTCTGCCGATCGTCAGCGGCAAATAAGAGCGAAAGGGTGGGGGATGCGCAGGATGACAAACTGGGTCTGGCTTGCGAGCGCATCGCTCGCCTTGGCTTCCTGCGGCGGCAAGGAAGAAGCCGAGCAAGCCTCCGCGACGCTCCCCGCCGGTGAGTCGCTGAAGCTTGCGGCAAGCGATATCGCCGACATGAAGGCGGTCGGCGCCGAGATCACAACGCGCGATTCCGCCGAGGCGCTCGCCCGGATATCCGGGACACTTGTCAGTCTTTCGGTCCGCGAAGGCGATATGGTCGAAAAAGGCCAGCGCATCGGCATGATCGTCGATGCCCGCCTGGGCTATGAGACTAGCGCTTATGGCGCGCAGATCGCCGCCGCGCAGGCCGAGGCGGTGCGCGCGCGCGGCGACCTCGCCCGCGTCCAGGATCTCTACAGCAACAAGGTTTATGCCAAGGCGCGCCTTGACCAGGCGGTCGCCCTATCGCGCGCCGCTGACGCCCAGGTCGCAGCCGCACGCGCGCAGCAAGGCGCAAGCGCCAGCGTCGCCGGGCAAGGCGCGATCCTTGCACCGGCCACCGGCCGGGTGCTGCGTGCCGACATCCCGGCCGGATCGGTCGTCGCGCCGGGCATGTCGGTGGCGACGATCACCGCCGGTCCGCCGCTGCTGCGGCTCGAGCTGCCGGAATCGCTTGCCGGGCAGGTGCGCAACGGCGCGCAAATCCTGGTGGCTGAAGGCGATCTGCCCGAGGGGTCGCGTCAGGGCCGAGTGACGCAGGTTTATCCCGCTGTCACCGGGGGTCGGGTACGGGTCGATGCGACCGTGCCCGGCCTTTCGACGCAGCTCGTGGGACGCCGCGTCGGCGTATCGATCGAAGTGGGCCGCCGCCGTGCCCTGGTCGTGCCGCGCCGCTTCGTCTCGACCCGCTACGGTATCGACCAGGTCGATGTCGTGACGGCCGACCGCCGGGTGAGCGCCGTGCCCGTGCAGGTTGCGCCCACCGCCGACCCCGACCGGATCGAGATACTGAGCGGCGCCGCGGCTGGGGACACGCTCTTCCTGGCGGGCGCGCGCAAATGAACCTCGGCATCTCCGGTCGCCTGACCCGCGCCACCATCATGTCGCCGCTGACGCCGCTATTTCTGATGGCGGCGATCGCGGTCGGGCTGCTCGCCATCTTCTCGATTCCCCGCGAGGAGGAGCCGCAGATCAGCGTGCCGATGGTCGACATCCAGGTGATGGCGCCTGGCCTCGCCGCTGCCGACGCCGTCGAACTGGTCGGCATCCCCCTCGAGACCATCGTCAAGAGCGTAGATGGCGTTGAGCATGTCTATACCCAGGCCGAAGATGACGGCGTCATGGTGACGGCGCGCTTCCTGGTAGGATCGGACCCAGAGGACGCCGCGACCCGCATCGACGAGAAGCTGCGCGCCAATTGGGATCGAATCCCGGTGGGCATTCCCGACCCCAAGGTCACGGTGCGCGGAATCAACGACGTTCCGGCAATCGTGCTGACGCTCACGCCCAAGCCTGGCGCCGCCGGGCAATGGGGCGATCAGGCACTCTATGATCTCGCCACCAAGCTGCGCACCGAGATCGCCAAGGTCGACAATGTCGGCCTCACGTTCCTGACCGGCGGTCGTCCCGACGAGATCCGGATCGCTCCCGATCCAGCCAAGCTCAACCAATATGGCGTGCCGCTCGGCAGCGTCATCGAAGCGGCCGGACAAGCCAATCGCAGCTTCCCAGTTGGCAGCATTCGCGAAGGGGGCAAGGCGGTATCGGTCACGGCCGGCCGCACTTTGTCCTCGGCGCAGGAAGTGGGCATGCTCACCGTCCGCTCCGCGCGCGGAGCGCCGGTCTATCTGCGCGACGTCGCCGCCGTCAGCCAGGGACCGCGCGAGGACCAGTCCCGCGCGTGGCGCTGGGCGCGAGCAGGCGACCGATGGTCGAGCGCGCCCGCCGTCAGCATCGCCATCGCCAAGCGGTCGGGCGCCAATGCGGTTGTCGTCTCCGACGCCGTGCTGTCCAGGATCGCAAGTCTCAAGGGCAAGCTCATCCCTGAAGGCGTCGATGTCGCCGTCACCCGCAACTATGGCGCGACCGCGAACGAGAAGGCCAATGAGCTGCTGTTCCATCTGGCGCTGGCGACCATCTCCATCGTCATCCTGATCGGCTTTGCCATTGGCTGGCGCGAGGCCGGCGTGACCGCCGTCGTCATCCCCACCACGATCCTGCTCACGATGTTCGCCTCAAACCTCATGGGCTACACGATCAACCGGGTCAGCCTTTTCGCGCTGATCTTCTCGATCGGCATCCTGGTCGACGACGCCATCGTCATGATCGAGAATATTGCCCGCCATTGGGCGATGCCGGACGATCGAACCCGGACGCAGGCTGCGATCGAGGCTGTCGCCGAGGTTGGCAATCCGACCGTGGTGGCAACCCTCACCGTGGTCGCCGCCTTGCTGCCGATGCTGTTCGTCTCCGGCCTCATGGGCCCCTACATGGCGCCGATCCCGGTCAACGCCTCGGCGGCGATGGTCTTTTCCTTTTTTGTTGCGGTCGTGATCGCGCCCTGGCTGATGATCCGCTTCGCCCGCAAGGCGCTGGCGGACGGAACGGCACATGTCGGCCATGCGCATGACGATAGCGGCGGAAAGCTCGGTAGGCTCTATGCCCGCGTTGCCCACCGCGTGATCGACAGCCGTGCCTCGGCGCGCAATTTCCTGATCGCGGTCGGCATCGCCACGCTGATCGCCTGCTCGATGTTCTATTTCAAGGCCGTCACCGTGAAGCTGCTGCCCTTCGACAACAAGTCGGAATTGCAGGTGGTGGTCGACATGCCCGAAGGTACGAGCCTTGAGGCGACCGGCCGCACACTTGAGGATGTGGCGACCGTGGCGCGTCGTCTTCCCGAGGCGACCGCGATGGAAGCCTATGTCGGAACCTCCGCGCCGTTCAACTTCAACGGCTTGGTCCGCCACTATTTCCTGCGCAACAGGCCGGAGATGGGCGATGTGATGGTCGCCTTGTTGCCCAAGGGCGAGCGCGACCGGTCAAGCCACCAGATCGCCCTTGTTCTGCGCCAGAAGCTCAAGGCGCTGAAACTGCCCGACGGGGCGTCGGTCAAGGTTGTCGAGACGCCGCCAGGGCCGCCCGTGCTCGCGACCCTGCTGGCTGAGATCTATGGCCCCGATGCACAGACCCGGCAGCGCACCGCGACCGAACTGGAAAGGATCTTCCGCTCTGTCCCCTATGTCGTCGATGTGGATAACAGCTTCGGCCAGCCTCGGCCCAAATTGCGCCTGATCCCGCAGCGCGACCGCATCGATTATTATGGGCTCTCCGAGCGCCAGGTCGCCGATAGCATCGGCGCCCTGATGGGCAGCCAGACGATCGGCTATGCGCCGCGCGGACAAGGCCGCACGCCTTTGCCGATCACCATCGCCCTGCCGCAGTCGACACAGGCATGGTCGCAGACGCTGGCCAGCACGCCGGTCGCGGCAGCACCCAACGGTGCGCTGATCGAGCTGGGCGCGGTCGTGGACGCGCGCAACGAACAGGGCAGCCGCGCGATCTTCCGGCGCGATGGCCGCTTCGCCGACATGGTCACGGCCGAGCTCGCCGGCGAATATGAGGCGCCGATTTACGGCATGCTCGCTGTCGACAAGGCGGTCGACGCCTATGACTGGGCGGCTAAGGGCCTCGCCAAACCGATCATACGCCTCAACGGCCAGCCCGAGGATGAATCCGTGACTTCGCTGCTGTGGGACGGCGAGTGGGAAATCACCTGGGTCACTTTCCGTGACATGGGGGCAGCGTTCATGGTCGCGCTGCTCGGCATCTACATCCTGGTCGTGGCGCAGTTCCGCAATTTCAAGCTGCCCCTGGTGATCCTGACGCCGGTCCCGCTGACATTGGTCGGCATCGTCATCGGGCATATGCTGTTCGCGGCGCCCTTCACCGCGACGTCGATGATCGGCTTCATCGCGCTCGCCGGCATCATCGTGCGCAACTCGATCCTGCTGGTCGATTTCATCCGCCACACCGCGACACCCGGCAAGCCGCTGCGCGACGTGCTGATCGAGGCGGGCGCGATCCGGTTCAAGCCGATCGTGCTGACGGCCGGGGCGGCGATGATCGGCGCGGCCGTGATCCTCACCGACCCAATCTTCCAGGGTCTTGCAATCTCGTTGCTTTTCGGCCTTGCTTCATCGACCCTGCTCACCGTTCTCGTCATCCCGGCGATCTATGTCGTGCTGCGGGATGATGGGAAAAGCGCGACACGATGATGGCCTGGAGTGCTGCCGCCGAAATGCTCTGCGAGCGTGCGACGGAAGTCGCCGACCTGCTCAAGCTGGTGGCCAATGAGCAAAGGCTGCTGCTGCTGTGCCGCCTGCGCGAGGGCGAAGCTTCGGTGGGCGAACTGGTGGGATTGTGCGACCTGTCCCAATCCAGCGTTTCCCAGCATCTCAGCAAGATGCGTGAGGGCGGCCTGGTGCAAACCCGCCGTGAAGCGACCACGATCTACTATAGCATGGCAAACCCCCATGTGGATGCGCTGATGGAATTCCTGTGCAGCCGTTTCGGGCGAACGGAAGAGCATATATGAGAAATGGATAGGCGGCCGCCGTGGTGTTCCTGAAAGTGCTACCCATGGAATCCGGCACCGACCTGTCCCGCGCCGTCGCGATGCAATTGGAACCGAGCTATTGCATGCTATCGATGTCGTCATGCACGAAGTGACTCGCCCAACGTCATGATCATACAGAATTCACGCGAGCATCAGCACATGTCCGTGTAGCACTATCCTGCTCCACTCGACGTAGCGAAACGCGCCTATTTCTAGACGAGTTCTGGCTGCCAGTGACCGCCGCTTCTTCAGCATAAGGGCCTCTACGGATATCAGCAAAGGAGGATAGCGCCGAGACAGGAAACACCGATTTCTGCTGGAGAAGTGCAATGACCGACCGGGAAGATGAACGCGGGTCCACGATGAGCACTGGCGCTCCGGCGCTGAGCGATCGCAACTCGCTGACGGTTGGTCCGGACGGCCCGATCCTGCTTCAGGACGTTCATTTTCTCGAGCAAATGGCGCACTTCAACCGCGAAAAGGTCCCCGAACGGCAACCGCATGCCAAAGGTTCGGGCGCTTTCGGCATATTCCAAACGACCAAGGACGTTTCCGCCTATACCAAGGCTGCCCTGTTCCAGCCGGGCACGACTACTGACATGCTCGCGCGCTTTTCTACCGTTGCCGGCGAGGCCGGCAGTCCCGACACTTGGCGCGACGTGCGTGGCTTCTCGCTTAAATTCTACACCGACGAAGGCAATTACGATCTGGTCGGCAACAACACGCCGATATTCTTCATTCGCGATGCAATGAAATTTCCGCACTTCATCCGCAGTCAGAAGCGTTTGCCGGATTCGGGTCTGCGCGACAATCATATGCAGTGGGACTTCTGGACCAGTAATCCGGAATCCGCCCATCAGGTGACCTATCTCATGGGCGAACGCGGTCTGCCCCGCACCTGGCGCAACATGAACGGCTACGGCTCCCACACTTATATGTGGATCAACGCCGAAGGCGAGAGATTCTGGGTGAAATATCACTTTCACACCAATCAGGGCATGGCCTTCTTTACCAATGCCGAAGCCGCGACGATGGCGGGCGCCGATGCGGATTTCCATCGTCGCGACCTGTTTGAAGCTATCGCGCGCGGCGAGCATCCCAGTTGGTCGCTCTCGGTCCAGGTCATGCCCTATGCAGATGCCAGCGCCTACCGGATCAACCCGTTCGATCTGACCAAGACCTGGTCGCATGCGGATTATCCGCTAATCCCGGTGGGCACGATGACGCTCAATCGCAATCCGGAGAATTTCTTCGCCCAGATCGAGCAGGCGGCGTTCTCACCAGGAAACACGGTGCCGGGCATCGGCCTGTCGCCCGACAAGATGCTGCTCGGCCGGGCGTTCGCCTACAACGACGCGCAGCGTAACCGCATCGGCACCAACTTTCACCAGCTGCCGGTCAACCAGCCGAAGGTAGCGGTTAACACCTACATGTTCGACGGCCACATGGCCTATCATCACAGCGGTAGCGCTCCGGTGTACGCGCCCAACAGCGGGGGCAGAAGCTGGGCGGACGAAACAGGGCCCGTCGTGGACGGCTGGGAGGCCGATGGCCCAATGGTTCGCAGCGCCTATACGCTGCGCGCCGAGGACGATGACTTCACGCAACCCGGGATCATGGTTCGCGACGTGTTCAATGACGGGCAGCGGACGAAGCTGGTCGATCAGGTCGCAGGCAGTCTGCTCGGCGGCGTTCGCTCGCCGGTTCTCGAGCGGGCGTTCGAATATTGGAAGAGCATAGATGCCGATGTCGGCCGCCGGATCGAGGAAACTGTCCGCGGCGGCGGTGCGCCGAAGCCAGCGGAAGGCATGGGCGAAGGCTGATCGCAGCTATCAGCGCAACACCGGGCAGGGAGGCAATATCATGGTGAGCACGACAGGACCCGCGTCTGTGGATATGGCCCAGGCGCTCCTCGATCCGGGATCGATCTTTGCGGACCCCGAAGAACTTCTCTTGCATGAGGGTCTTTCTCGGGAAGAGAAGATCGAACTGCTCAAGCGGTGGGAATATGACGCGAGCGAAAATAGCGTCGCCCTGGAAGAAGGGATGCCCGGTGACGAGAGTGACCTGTTGCGGCGTATTCTGCTGGCGCTCGATCATCTCATCGCCGGCATCGACGTGGAGCATGTCGGTCCGACCAAGCAACATGGCTTCGCCAGTTCGGTCATCACATCCACATAGAAGTGGGGGCAATCCTCGAAAGCCGTTCGCGGGCATCGCGAAGCGCAATGTCGAGCGCTGCAGGACACGCCGCGCTCACATGTAGCCCGAACCTGCGTTGCTCACCCTGCGCCGTCGTCGCGGTCGCTCACCGCTACTTTCTTTTCCGAGACCTGCCATATTCGCCCCGGAATTTCTCCGTGACGAGATCAAATGAAGCATGTCGATCAGCCGATGGGACGGAGCCCGTCGGAATTTGGATCGCGGCGGCCAGCTTGCTGCTGACTCTGGGATAGGCAGATGCAGGATCTGTTACGAGACCCTACCCTCAATCTTCGAGCAGGGCGCGCAACATCCAGGCCGCCTGCTCATGCACGCCGATCCGCTGGGTCAGGAGGTCGCCCGTCGGTTCGTCGCTGGCAGCCTCGACGACAGGATAGAGGCTCCGCGCGGTTCGCGCCGTCGCTTCATGGCCTTGCGCCAGGATGGCAACCATCTCGAGCGCCTTGGGGGGCGTCGCCGGAGCGTCGGGAAGCGAACTCAGCTTGGCATATTGGCCGTAGGAGCCCGGGGCGGGATGACCCAGTGACCGGATGCGCTCGGCGATCGGGTCCACCGCGTTCCACAATTCGGTATATTGCGCCATGAACATCGCGTGCAGGCTGTTGAACATCGGCCCGGTGACGTTCCAGTGGAAATTATGCGTGGTCAGGTACAGCGTATAGGTGTCCGCGAGCAGGTGGCTGAGGCCGTCGCTGATCGCTGCACGATCCGTATCACTGATGCCGATGTTGAGGCTCATGACTATCTTCCGATCTTCGCTGGAAATGCTGTTCGTGTTTCTTGCTCGCGCGTTACGCCGTCATGTCTTCGTCGGGGTCGGTATGAAATTCATGCCAGAGCCCGTTCAGGACGCCGAAGGCGACGGCCAGGCCGAGACCCAATATCCAGCTGAAATACCACATGGTTCATTTCCTCGAGATCAATAGAAGTCCGGGTTGGTGCCAACGTCCTTGAGCGTGATCCGCCCGAACAGTATCTTGTAGACCCAGGCGGTGTAGAGCAGCACGATCGGCAGGAAGACCAGCGTCACCAGCAGCATGATGAACAGGGTCACATGGCTGGAGGACGCGTTCCAGACGGTCAGGCTGGAGGCCGGGTCGATCGAGCTGGGCAGGATGAAGGGGAACATCGACAAGCCGACCGTCGCGATGATGCCAAGCGTGCCGAGCGACGAGCCGCCGAAAGCCAGGACTTCGCGGCCGGTCCGGATTCCAGCCAGGGCAATCAGCGGCCCGGCAAATCCGAACACCGGCGCCACCAGCATCCAGGGATGAAGCGCATAATTGCTCATCCATGCGCCGGGCGCGGCAATCATCGCCATCAGATGCGGATTGGACGGCCCCATCGGATCGACTGCGCCTGTCATGCGGAACCCCATGCCACCGCGTGCCACGATCAGGCCGCCGATGGCGAAGAGCAGGACGGAAAGAATAGCCGCGATCTGCCCGAAACGCTTTGCGCGATCGTGCACCGCGCCCCGTTCGATCTTGATCGCCAGCCAGCTTGCGCCGTGCAGCACCAGCATCGCGACCGACAGCAGGCCCGCCAGCAAAGAGAAGGGATGGAACAGGCCGAGCAGGCTGCCTTCGTAGAAGGCGCGCAGGTCGCCATCCAGGCGGAAGGGAATGCCGGTCAGCACATTGCCGACGGCCACGCCGAACACCAGCGCCGGCACGAACCCGCCGACGAACAAGGCCCAGTCCCAGCGACCGCGCCACGCCGCGTCGGGTTTCTTGGAGCGGTATTTGAAGCCGACGGGACGCAGGATCAGCGCGGCGAGCACCAGGAACATGGCGAGGTAGAAGCCGGAGAAGCTCACCGCATAGACGAACGGCCAGGCCGCGAAGATCGCGCCGCCGCCCAGGATGAACCAGACCTGGTTGCCCTCCCAGGTCGCGCCGATGGAATTGATGACCATGCGCCGCTCGGCGTCGGTCTTCGCGACGAAAGGCAGCAAGGCGGCGACACCGAGATCGAACCCGTCGGTCAGCGCGAACCCGATGAGCAATATGCCCATCAGGCCCCACCAGATCAGGCGAAGCGTCTCATAGTCGATGGGAGGTGCCATGATCGCTCTCCTTATTCGGCGGGCAGCGGCGTGTAGCCGTGCCCCGCTACAGCAGCATCCGACGGCTCATCGATGTGTTCCAGCGGCCCCTTGCGAATCGCCGCCAGCATCAGCCGGACCTCGATCACCGCCAGCGTGCCATAGAGCAATGTGAAGCCGATGATCGTCGTCCAGAGCTGGGCGACCGTGAGGCTGGAGGCGCCCAGGAACGTCGGCAGCACGCCCTCGATCGCCCAGGGCTGTCGCCCGATCTCGGCGAGCACCCAGCCGAACTCCGCGGCGAGCCAGGGGAGCGGGATGATCCAGACGGCGGCGCGCAGGAACCAGCGCGCATCGAAACGGCGGACGGTCGAGAAGTAGAAGGCCAACAGGAAAAAGCCGATGAAGAAGAAGCCAAGGCCCGCCATCACCCGGAACACCCAGAACATGACCGGCACGTTGGGGACCGTGGACCATGCAGCCTGGACGATCTGGTCAGGCGTGGCAGTCCGTGGATCAGCAACGAAGCGCTTGAGCAGCATGGCATAGCCGAGATCGAGCTTGTGCCGCTCGAACTGTTCGCGCGCGACCATGTCGGTGCGATCGACCTTCAGCTTCTCGACCGCATCATAGGCCTGGATGCCATTTTCGATCCGACCCTGCGCCTTGGCGACAAGTTCCGTGATACCCTCAACCTGGCCGGTCAGGCTGCGCGTCGAGATCAGGCCCAGCACATAGGGGATCTTGATCTCATAGCGTGTGTCGCGCCCTTCGAGGCTGGGTATGCCGAAGATGGCGATGCCGGCAGGCGCGGGTTCGGTGTGCCACATGGCCTCCAGCGAGGCCAATTTCATCTTCTGGTTGTCCGTAAGTGCGTAGCCAGACTCATCGCCGAGCACGACCACCGAGAGTGAAGACGCAAGACCAAAGGCGGCGGCGACCGTGAACGAGCGCTTGGCGACCGCCACCCATTTGCCTTTCAGCAGATACCAGGCCGAAACCCCGAGCACGAAGACCGACGCCGTTACATAGCCGGCGCTTACCGTGTGAACGAACTTCGCCTGCGCCACCGGATTGAACAGCACCGCCATGAAGTCGGTCACTTCCATGCGCATCGTGTCCGGGTTGAAGCGCGAGCCGACGGGATGCTGCATCCAGCCATTGGCGATCAGGATCCACAGCGCGGAAAGATTCGATCCGAGCGCCACCATGAACGTGGTGAAGAGGTGCTGGCGCTTCGACAGCTTGTCCCAGCCGAAGAACATCAGGCCCACAAAGGTGGCTTCGAGGAAGAAGGCCATTAGGCCTTCGATCGCCAGCGGCGCACCAAAGATATCGCCGACATAATGGGAGAAATAGGACCAATTGGTGCCGAACTCGAATTCCATGGTGAGGCCCGTGGCGACGCCGAGTACGAAGTTGATCCCGAACAGCTTGGCCCAGAAACGAGTGACCGTCCGCCAGATTGGCCGGCCGGTCATCACATAGATGCTCTCCATGATCACCAGTATGAAGGACAAGCCGAGCGTCAGCGGCACGAACAGGAAGTGATAGAGCGCGGTCAGCGCAAACTGCAGGCGCGAAAGCTCGATTACTGCCATATCCACCATTGGCGGAACTCCTGTGCGGTCGGTTGCGGCATCCTGCCCACCGAGTCAGTCGCGATATTGATTAGTCATTAGGCGTAAGTATGTATATGAACAAGCACCCTTTGGTGCGAAACTGATGCGAATGAGGCGCGCTTCCCTGTTATGGCTGGTGGACGGAGTGTTGGCCGTCTGTGTGGCCGCAGCAGTCGCTATCGCCATTTCGACGCGGGCCGGAAATCGTGAACATTACGTAGTCGCGCTCCTCCTGCTCGCCGCCGCTGCCGCAACGCGCGCAGCTCTCCAGATAACGGCCTTCTCTCAGGGGCACTGGGACGCGGCTCGTGCAAAGCGCGCATGGCGATCGCCTGCATTCGGCGCGGTGCTGCGCGCTGCTGCCGGCTCGCGACGGATGCTCGGGGAGCAGGTCGCCGATGCTATCGACCGGATAGAGGACATTGACGGCTATCATGCGCGCTTCTTACCGTTGCGTTTTGCGGCGGTGGCGACGCCCTTGCTGATCGCGGCATCCGCAGCGCTGGCGAGTTGGATTGCAGCGGCCATTCTCCTGGCGACGCTGATCCCCTTTGCCCTGGGCATGGCGCTGGCGGGATCCGTGGCGAGCCGGGCAGCCGCTCGGCAGCTCGACGTACTGGGGCGGCTCTCGGGACTGTTTATCGATCGCATCAGGGCGCTCCCCTTGATCCTTGGCTTTGGCGCGCAGGATCGGATTACGCGCCAGCTTGCCGAGGCGACACAGGAGGTCGCCCGGCGCACCGTCGCGGTTCTGCGCATCGCCTTTCTCTCCGGGGCGATCATCGAGTTCTTTGCCGCGCTGTCCGTTGCAATGGTCGCGGTCTATTGCGGTTTCAACCTGCTCGGGCTGCTGCCCTTTCCCGTGCCCGAGACGCTCGACCTGAGCCGCGCCCTCTATGTCCTCATCCTTGCGCCTGAATTCTATCTGCCGATGCGCCGCCTGGCCGCAGCCTATCACGACAAGCAGGTCGGTGAAGCGGCGCTCGAGCGTCTGGCCGCCCTGACTCCGGCGCCGGTGGTCGCCACGTCGCCGGTCCATATGCTGGCGGCTCCGCCTGCCATCCGGTTCGAGTCAGTCGTTATAGATTATGGCGAACGAAGAGTGGGACCGATCTCGATGCACATCGCCGCCGGCTGCGTGACGGCGCTCTCGGGTACGACCGGAACGGGCAAGTCGAGCCTGCTCCACGCGCTGTTGGGGCTGGCGCCGGTGGTCGCGGGCGATATCCTTCTCGACGGACGCCCACTCTCGCCGGAGGCGCTGCGCGGGGAGGTCAGTTGGGCCGGTCAGGCGACGGCGCTCGTGCTGGGAAGCCTGGCCGACAATATCCGCCTGGCGCGTCCCCATGCGAGCGACGCGGAGGTCGAGGATGTCGCGCGGCGCGCGGGACTGACCGAGGTCGTGCAGACCCGAGGGGCGGGCCTTGCAACCCTCATCGACCCACGCGGATCGGGCCTCTCGGGCGGCGAGCGCCGGCGCGTCGGTATCGCGCGGGCGCTGCTCCGCGACGCCCCGCTGTGGCTCCTCGATGAACCCACCGCCGATCTCGACGAAGGCTCCGCGATGGAACTGGCCCGGCACATAGTCGAGGCGGGCAGGGGGCGCACGGTTTTCCTCGTCACCCATAGCGCCGCGATCGCTGCATTGGCCGATCATCGCGTGGTGCTCTCATGAATCGCGAACTGGCGGCGCTGCTGGCCGATGTGTCCCAGCCACAGCGGCGCGCGAGCGGCGTCGCGCTGTGGTGCGCGGCGGCTGCCGCGATGGCGGGGATCTCGCTGCTTGGACTCGCGGGCTGGTTCATCACCGCCGCGGCCCTTGCTGGGGCGGCGGGAATAGCCGCGATCCAGGCGTTCAACTATCTGATCCCCGGCGCCGCGATCCGCCTGCTCGCGATCGTACGGACCGTCACGCGCTACGGCGAAAGACTCTATGGGCACAAGGCTGCACTGTTCGCTCTTGCTGCCCTCCGGGCCCGACTGTTCGGGCGCCTGATCAACGCGCCGTCGCCAGAACACACCCGCTCGGCGGGCGAGACTGGCGCGTTGCTGCAGCAGGACGTTGACGCGCTCGAGGATCGATTCGTACGCGCGCCAGCCTATTTCGCCGGGATGTTTGGCGCAGCCACGGCGCTGGCGCTGGCGGTGCCCGCCGGACCGCGCGCCTTTCTTGCATTGTTCGTCATCATGGCTGCGGGAGTCCTGGCCGCGCGATCGTTCGCCCGGCGTGTGCTGCCGCGCCGGGCGCTCGACATCCAGGAGCAGATCGCACGGCTCAAGCAGGAATTCGTCGAATATGCAGCGGCGTCGCCCGAGATCGCTGCCTATGGATTTGCTCCCTCGATCGAGGCGCTGCTGGCGCGGCAGGCCGCCCGGCTCGATGACGCCCGTGTCGGCTTCGCCCGGAATGAGGCGCTGCTCGGCGCGGGGGTGACCGCGCTGGGCGGCCTCGCCATTGCGACGATGATTGCCCTGTCGCGGGCAAGCCTTCCCCTCACCCTGCTTGCCGCCCTCGCGGCCGCAGGGGCGCTCGAAGCGCTCGGCGCCACGATCAGGTCCCTCGGCCGCGACGCCGTCGTCGCGGCAGGTCTGGAGCGGCTGGCGCAACTCGCCGCTATTCCTGGGCCCACGGCGGCGCCTGTCGCTTTGATCGGTGAGAGCATTGCGCTCGGCGACGATCCGCGCTCGGTCATGCTTGCAAAGGGTGACCGGCTCGCGATCACGGGCCGGTCCGGTGCGGGCAAGACCAGTCTGCTAGAGTGTCTCGCCGGCTGGCGCACCACATGTGGCCATAGCTTGCTGATCGATCAGCGGCCACTTGCCGAATGTCCGCCCGAAGCGCGACGGCGCCTGTTCGCGCTCTCGCCGCAGGATGGGGGAATGATCGCCGGCACCATTGCCGACAATTTGAGGCTGGCGCGGCCTGGCCTCGAAGACGAGGCCCTCTGGCACGCGCTCGGCATAGCCTGTCTGGCAGATGACGTTCGCGTCATGCCCGAGAGACTGTTGACCTGGATTGGCGATGGCGGCGCCCGCCTGTCGGGAGGACAGCGCAAACGGCTGTCCCTGGCGCGCGCACTGCTGGCTGGGCGACCCTGGCTGCTCCTCGACGAGCCGAGCGAGGGGCTTGATCCTGCCACGGAGGCGGTGCTCTGCGGCAACCTGGATTCCTGGCTGCGGGATACTGGAACCGGACTGGTCCTGGTCACCCACCGTTCCGCGATGCTGCCACTTGCGTATCGCTTCCTGGAGCTGCCCGATTAAAGGATCTTCGCGAACGTGGCCGCCGAACCGCGCGCGGGGATGGCCTTGATGGGTTCGGCTCCCGAGGTCTTCATCCCGGCCAGATCTGCCATGAAGGCGGCCGTGCCGGCCAGTGCCGTTGGCGCGAGGTCGTAATAGACCTGTTTTGCGGCGCGGCGCGTCCTGACGAGCTCCGCCTTGCGCAGGATCGCCAGCTGCTGTGAGAGACCGGGCTGGCCAATCCCGGTCAATGCTTCGAGTTCGCCTACCGATTGCTCACCCCGTATGCGCAACGCATCGATCAGCCTTAGCCGTGTTTCGTGGCCCAGGACGCGCATCACCTCGGCAACTGTCTCCAGCTCGATTTCCGACAAGGGTTTGGCCGTCACGTCGATGCGTCCTTCCGATCGGGACGAGACCTGTGAAACCAGAGCGGATCGGCTGCGCCGGCGAGAAGCGCGGCCTGATCGGCATGGGGCGGCAAAAGCACATCGTCGCCCGGACGCCAGCCTTCGGGCGTCACTACATTGTCGGCATCGACCCGCTGCAACGCGGCAAGCACGCGCAGCATCTCATCGACCGACCGACCGACCGTCGCGGGATAGCAGATCATCGCCCGGATGATGCCATCGGGATCGATGAAATAGGTCGAGCGCATCGTCGCTGCGTCGGGGGAACGGTCCGAGATCATGCCATAGGCCCGGCCGATGATCAGCGAGGGATCCTCGACGATCGGAAAGGCGACCGTCACGTCGAAAGCATCGCGAATCGCCCTGATCCAGCCCAGATGCGCGTAGAGGCTATCGACAGACACCGCGAGCAGCTTGCAACCGAGCGCCTGGAACCGCTCTGACGCCCGTGAGAGCGCGACGAACTCGCTCGTACACACCGGCGTGAAATCCGCCGGATGCGAGAACAGTATCAGCCAGCGACCCCGGAAATCCGACAGGCTGACCGTGCCCATCGTGCTGCGCGCCTGGAAATTGGGTGCCGGGTCTCCGATCTGCAGGATATCTGGCGTCTGGGCGGTGGCCATCGCATCGTTCATTCACGTCTTCCGTTCCATAGCCATCTTGGCAATCGTGATCTCTTGATTACATAAGTCATGTAATCAACTAAATGGCCGGAGTAAAGCCGCATGACAGCAATCCAGTCCGATCCGGCCCTTGTGGTGTGTCCGCGATGCGTTTCGGTTAATCGGGTTCCGGTGCGAAGACTTGACCAACATCCGCAGTGCGGCCGCTGCAAGCAGCCGCTCTTTCGGGGTGAGCCGATCGTCGCGGACTCGCACGCGTTTGCGCGCCACGTCGAAGCCGGCTCATTGCCGGTGCTGGTTGATTTCTGGGCGCCCTGGTGCGGGCCTTGCCGCGCGATGGCGCCCGCCTTTGCCGCCGCTGCCCGGGAACTCGAGCCCGGCATGCGGTTGCTCAGGATTGATACCCAGGCAGAGGAGGCCGTTGCCGCGCGATTCGCCATCCGCTCCATTCCGACGATGATCCTCTTTGCCAATGGTCACGAAATCAAGCGCACGGCGGGTGCAATGGATCGTCAGTCCATCATTGCCTGGGCAGATCCTAATCGCCCATCTTCCTGAGCGGTGGAATTGGCGACCGAAGGCTAGCGTGCGGGAGGTTCAGCAAAAATTGCCTGAAAAGGTTGGCCTTTGGCAGGGTCACTCATGATACCCCGTCGAAGGCTTGGCGTGAAGATCGGACCGAAGCGGCACTCCTGTTCTGACAGCGTCAACCGATCCATAACAGCGGACTGGCATTGCGCTGTCTGGATCGGCCTGGCCGAGGGCGGACTCCGTCGGCTTCCCGGCTTCCCGGCTTGCCTAGTCCTCCCCGTAGAGGTCGCGCTGCACGCGGTCGATCTCGTCGGCATAGCGCTTGAGTCTCGGCGAAGCCGACCGCTTGAGCTTCATGGGTGCTCCAATCCCCGAAACTGGGTCGAGGTTCAGCGATGTTCAAGCCGATCGCCGGCGACCAAGCCCACGTCATCCGCGTCGAGCTGGCGCTTCGCCGCTTCATCGCCCAGCAAGGTCCAGCGCCAGAAGGCGATCGTCGCGTCGATGACCACCGCCTGGATATGGGCGTTAGGTGCGGGACGGCCATCACCCCAGCCGTTGAAGTCCATGTGGGTGGCGCCGTCGAGCACCAGCAGATATTTGCCGCCGGGCGGCATGGCGCGATACGGGCGCTCGCGGTCAGCGGGCCTGATCTGCGGGGTCAGTGGAACGCTGTCGTCCGTTCCGGTGATCGAGAAGAAGGGATTATACACGTCGGCGAACGCCGCTTCCGCCGAACCCCGGAACGGAGGCGAAGGACTGAAGGCGATCGCTGCCTTCACGCGAGTGTCCGTGAAGCCATCGCTGCCAGCCATCGGGAAATGCTGGCCTGCGACCGCCTGGGTGGTATGCGCGCCGAAACTGTGGCCCGACATGCCGATCCGCGAGAGGTCGAGGCGGCTGAGATCGCACGCACCCTCGCGCCCCTTGCGGCCGAGTTCGTCGATGACGAAGTGGACATCCGTAATGCGGGAAACGAGCTGTTGCGGCGACATCGCGCCACGCACCGCGCCGCCGCGCAGGATGCTCCGGTCGCTGCCGGGGTGCTGGAGGTTGACGACCGCAAATCCGGCGCTGGCCCAAGCCTGCGCCCAGAGCATGCCCGAATCCACCGAGCCGCCGAGGCCATGGCTGAACAGGATGACGGGCACCTTGCCCGACCCTTCCGGCATGCGGATGCGGACGGGCACCGTGCGGGTGCGGGCGCTATCCACCCAGCTGGCCTCGCACACGGGGCCGGGCGACGTTGTCGCCCAGGCGGCTGACGATGGGGTGAGGCTCAGTGCGGCTATCAGGATCAGAATGATCTTCATGAGCTTTTCCTCAGGGCGCGCCGAACAGGGCGCGCGCTAGCTGACGCGGTCCCCTGGCCACGGCGGCGTCCCGGGCGATGTAGCTCCACTCGCGCAGCGCCAGCTGGATCGGATTGGCCGTCGCCTCGCGATGGGCCAGGCCGTAGCGGATCGGCTCATCGGGCCGTTCGGTCGCCAATGTCCCGAACAGACGGTCGAAGACGATCAGCACGCCGCCATAGTTGCGGTCGATATAGGCAGGGTTCGACGCATGGTGCAGCCGGTGGTGGGCGGGCGTGTTGAAAATCCATTCCATCGGGCCGAGCCTGCCCACCGCTTCGGTGTGCAGGAAGAACTGGTAGCGCAGGTTGAGCGCGAGTAGCCCGAACACCAGCCGCGGATCGAACCCGGCGAACACCAGCGGGACATAGAAGATCCAGCCGGCCGAGAATAGATTGGTCCAGCCGAGCCGTAAGGACGACAGCAGGGTCATCTGCGTGGCCGAATGATGCACCGAATGCGACGCCCACAGCCAGCGCACGCGGTGGCTGGCGCGGTGAAACCAGTAATAGGCGAATTCGACCGCGAGGAAGCCCGCCGCCCACGTTCGCCAGTCGTTGAACGGCAAGCGGATTGGCGCGATCGTCCACGCCGCCGTGAATAGCCCGCCCAGCAGCAGCGCGTTGAGCGCGGCAAACGGGATGTTGCCGGCAACGATACCGAGCGTCGTGAGCGCCGTGCGGGCATCATAGCCATGCCCCTTGCGTATGCGCCAGGCCACCTCGGCCAGCACCAGCGCCAGCATCATTGCCAACCAGACGGGCGAGCGCTCGGGGCTCATGTCAGTTCGCTCCGTCCTGCATCTGGGCCATGGCGGTGCGGGCTGCAGCGAGCTCTGCGCTGTCGATAGCGCCATCATTGTTGCTATCGGCACGCTCGAAGATGGGTGTCGGAGCCGATGCCATCTCGGCTCTGGTCAGCCGGCCGTCCCGATTGGCGTCGGCCTGCGCGATCATGGCCTCCAGGCGGTCCACCGCCTGCGGGCGGAATTTGGCGAGGCGTGCGAAATCGGCCTTGCTGATCGCGCCGTCATGGTTGCGGTCCATCGTGTCGAAACGAGCAGTGCGCGCAGCGGAGAATTCGGCGCGGGTGATGATGCCGTCATGATTGGCGTCGGCCTTGTCGAACGCCGCGGCGCCGTCGCCGCCCCCGAAGCGCTGGGCGCAGGCGGGCGTGGCGACGGCAGCGGCCGCGGCGAGCAGAATGAGAAATCGGGTCATCGGGAATTCCTTCGACGGGGTGGCCGCGCCCGGGGGACGAGCGCGGCCGGGGGCAATCAATAGGGATCGCGATTGACCGTGCCCGACACCGAGGTGCTGGTGCCGTCGCGGCGGGTGCGGGTCGAAGCATAGCTCGCGGTGCCGTCGCCATTGTTGGTCGCGGTCGTGCTGCGGCCGAAGCTCGTGCCGTCGTTGAGCGTGGTCGTGCGGCCGCCATTATAGCTGCCGTCGCCCCAGTTGGCGCTGCGGTTGCTGTTGTAGCCGCGCCCATTGTTGGTCTGAAGGCTGCGGTTGATCGAGGTGCTGCCCGGCTGGCGCGAGACCGAGCGCTGCTTGATATAGCCGCGGCCGCCCGAGCCCTGGACGCTCACGACGCGACCGCGCTGGCGGGCTTCCGCAGACGTGGCGACGGTGGCGCTGGCGACCGCTGCCGTCGCGGCCGCGATCAGGAAGAGTTGCTTGTACATGGATACGCTCCTTGATTGTCCGACGGTCTGGCCGCCTTGAATCGGTATGGGCGCGTTGCGTAAGCCTGGTGCCGCACCACGGTAACGGACGGTGACGAATTGTAACGCACTGCCGCACGCTTATTCCCTCCTTCATCGCAAAGCGGCACAAACACTTCATGGAGACAAGTTTCATTGCCGTCGTCGAGGACGACAACGAGATCCGGTCCTTGGTGACCGGGCTGCTTGTGCGCGAAGGTTTCGAGGCGATCGGGTGCCGCACCGCGGTGGAATTCGACCGGTTGATCGAGCGCCAGCGAGTCGATCTCGCGATCCTCGATATCATGCTGCCGGGCGAGGATGGCCTGTCGCTGTGCCGGCGACTGCGCGCCCGCGGGGATGTCCCGGTACTGATGGTCACCGCCAAGGGCGACGACGTCGATCGCATCGTCGGGCTCGAGATCGGCGCCGACGACTATCTGCCCAAGCCATTCAATCCGCGCGAGCTTGTGGCCCGCGTGCGGGCTATCCTGCGACGCACGCGGGAGGCGCATCGGGTCGCGCCGGTATTGCCGTCGGAACGCTACGCCTTTGGGGGTTGGGTGCTCGACGCGGGTTCGCGCGCGCTCACCGATCCCGACGGCAGCCTGATTGATCTGACCGGCGGCGAATATGACCTGCTGCTGAGCCTCGTCACCCACGCGCAGCGCGTGCTCAACCGCGACCAGTTGCTCGACTGGACGCGCGGGCGCAGCGCCGGCCCTTATGACCGGGCGGTCGACGTCCAGCTCAGCCGCCTGCGCCGCAAGCTCGCCGGGCATCCGACCGGCGAGGCGCTGATCAAGACCGTGCGTGGCGGCGGCTATATCTTCACGCCCACGGTCGCCAGGGGCTGAGCCGATGACGATCGGGTCCAACCTCTCGCTGCGCATCACCGCGATCCTGCTCGGCGGCTTCGTGCTGCTCCAGATGCTGATCTGGGTGGTGATGGCGCTCCCCTCGCGCGGGGACGATCAGCGCCCCTATAATCTGCCGCTGCCGACCGAGGCGCGGACGATGGTCGACACGCTGGAGGCCGCACCGCCGGCCCGCCGCGCATCGCTCGTCACGATGTTCAATGGCTCGCTCTATACCGTGCGGATTCTGCGCGAGCCGCCGCCGGCGCCAGCCACGCAGCGCGAGGGGCTGGATCGTCTGCGCGTCGACTATGCAGCGGCGCTGCCCGGCCGTGATATCGGCCTTACCGGACGACGGCCGCTGCTTGGCCGCATGGCGGGGACACGCCCCTGGACCAGCCGCTTCTTCGCGCCGATCACGCTTACCGTGCCGATGCGCGGTGGCGATCTGCTTGTGGTCGACAGTCGGCCCTCGATGGTGGTGCGGGCCTATCTGCGCCAGCGCGCGTTCCTCGGCGCCGTCGGCGGACTGCTGGTGCTTGGCGTACTGGCGCTCGCGGTCCGCCAGACGACACGGCCGCTGGTCCGGCTATCGGCAGGCGTCCGCCGCTTTACGTCCGATCTCGACACGCCCGACCTCCCCGTCGCCGGATCGCGCGAGATGCGCGATCTCTCGGCCGCCTTCAACGAGATGAAGGCCAGGATCGGTGGGCTGATGGCGGAGCGCACGCGCATGCTGGCGGGAATCGCGCACGACATGCGTACCTATCTGACCCGGCTGCGGCTGCGCGCCGAGTTTATCGACGACAGCGAGCAGCGTGCGAAGGCCGCCGCCGATCTCGACGAAATGGCGGCGCTGCTCGACGACACGCTGCTGCTCGCGAAGCGGGATGGCCGAGCGACACCGCAGCCCCAACGCATCGATCTGGCGACAGAACTCGCCGCGATCGTTGCGCTGCGCGTCGACATGGGCGATGCCGTCACGCTCGGCGCCATACCTCCCGATCTCGCGATCGAAGCGACGCCGATCTCGCTTCGCCGCATGCTCGCCAATCTGATCGACAACGGCGTGCGCCATGGTGGCCATGTGTCGATCGAGGCAAGCGCAGATGATCAGACAGTCACGATTTCGGTCGCCGATGACGGACCCGGCGTTCCGCCCGAGACGCTGCAGCGGCTGGGCGAGCCGTTCGGGCGGCTCGACCCTTCGCGCAACCGTGAGACCGGGGGCGCCGGGCTTGGCCTCGCAATCGTCCGCGCATTGGCCGATCGCGAAGGTGCCACCATCCGCTTTGCGAACCAGCCCAAAGGCGGCTTTGTCGCTACAGCGACTTTCCCACGAGACAACCCGAACATTTCGCGCTCCACCCGATCATCAAAAGTCCGGGCGGGGTGACGGGGCGGATGCCCCGCCGCCGCGCGGCATGCGCGCACAACGCAACTTCAGCTAGAAATTCCCATGCATCGTGGGTCATTCATGCGGATAATCTCGATCAAGTATTTCGCGCCTTGGCTGACGGCACGCACCGGCAATTTTTGACGGCTTGCTCCAGGCGCGGACGTCAGAGGTAGACGCTTCCCCTGAGCCGGTGTTCTAAACGTTGCCCGGTTCCTCAGGGCGGCGATAAGGGCGAGGCCAGAGGGTCGATTGCAGAGCTCCCAATCAACCAGCCTCGGGTGTTCAATCCGCCCCCACAAGAGCTGACCTGCCCGGACGTAACCAGGCGAGAAGGAACGGCCTGAGGTTTGGCGAAGTGCCGTTGGGCGTCTCGATATCAATGTTCAGACGCCTGAATTGCCAATAGATCATCACGCTCATGATCGCGGCGTAAAAACACCAGACAGAAGCAAATGCGTATTCTTTGACGATCTCCGCGACCGTCAGCGCAATGATGTTCACCACGCCGTAGGCTTTGACGACGCGATGGGTGGACAGCAGCAGAGCGCCGCACGTCGCTATAATATACAGGCAGGATATCCAGAAATCGCCGGTCAGCGGATTGCGGTAGGCGATCGAGTTCTGCTCGACAAAGACCTGGCTCGGAAAGAATATCAACCCGTAAACATCCCACGCACATACGAGCGCGCCGACGGCGGTCAGGCCGAGAATGGCCTTTCTGCGCCAGCCGGGTGGCTCCATCAACACGACAGCGGCCGGCATCAGCAGGGGCAGTATCCCCTGCGCATAGAGCATGAACAGGAAGGCGACATGATCAAGCGCAAGCTTGCCGATATGCCCATCAAGGCCGAGCCAGACGAACCCTTCGGAGAATTGGTGAACCGCGAACAGCATCGGCACGGAAGCGAACAGGAGGGCGCGCGGCTCGCGGACATGCCGCAATGTCGCCACGCCGATCGATCCAATCACGGCGCTGGCGATAAAGCTGGAACTGGCTGAAAAGCACATGTGGTCATTCCCCGAAAAGGGGCGCGGACCCCTGACAAGCGCTTCCTGCGTCATTCGCAGCGTGAAAGGCCGCGGGCAGGATTTATCTATTCGGCTCCGCGATCGGGTCCCGGGCCCCATTCGGGCGGAGCGTCGCACCTGACAGACAACAGGGCGCTAATCTTGGCGAATAATGACTGCGACCGGCGCCATCGCATCTGGTTTATCAAGGATACGGACATAAATGGAGATAGCCACGCGGGCGCGGCGATTCATTTCGTTCACGCGGCCAGTACGGGAGCCGGCGTCGGCTCTGCATGAGGGGACTGCTCCGCCTGACTGATATGGGCCATCGTCCGAACGAAGCTGTCGGGATTGAGCGAGATCGAATCGATGCGCTCGTTCACCAGGAATGCCGCGAAATCGGGATAGTTGCTGGGTGCCTGGCCGCAGATGCCGATCTTGATGCCGGCGGCATGCGCCTTGCGGATCGCTTCGGAGACCATGCGCTTGACCGCCTCGTCGCGCTCGTCGAACAGCGCCGCGAGCAGATCGGAATCGCGATCGACGCCAAGCACGAGCTGGGTGAGGTCGTTCGATCCGATCGAGAAGCCGTCGAAACGGCTGGCGAACTCCTCCGCCAGGATCACGTTCGAAGGGATCTCGCACATCATGTAGACTTGCAGCCCGCTGTCGCCGCGGCGCAGGCCGTTCTCCGCCATCACCGCGAGCACCCGGTCGGCTTCGGCCGGCGTGCGGCAGAAGGGGACCATGATGATCACATTTGTGAAGCCGAGCGTCTCGCGCACGCGCTTGAGCGCCCGGCATTCGAGCGCGAAGCCCTCGCGATACCGCTCGTCATAATAGCGCGACGCTCCGCGAAATCCGAGCATCGGATTTTCCTCCTCCGGCTCGAACGCGCGCCCTCCCAGCAGGTGGGAATATTCGTTGGTCTTGAAATCGCTCAGACGTACGATTGTCGGATACGGATGATAGGGCGCCGCCAGCTTGGCGATCCCGCGCGACAGGATCTCCACGAAATAATCCGCCGGACTGGCATGGCCTCGAGTCAGGTCGCGGATCAGGCGGTTGTCCTCGGCGCTAACCCGCTCGGGATGAAGCAGGGCCATCGGATGCGCCTTGATCAGCGCGTTGATGATGAACTCCATGCGGGCAAGACCGACGCCCTTGGCCGGAAGGCGCCACCACTGGAAGGCGGCGGCCGGATTGGCGATATTGACCATCACGTCCGTCCGGGTTTTGGGGATGGCGCCCAGATCGATCTCTTCCCGGTCGAAGGCGAGAAGACCGTCATAGACGCTGCCGACGTCGCCCTCCGCGCAGCAGAGCGTGATATCCGGCTCGTGACCGAGGACCGTCGTGGCGTTCCCGGTCCCCACGACCGCGGGAACGCCCAGTTCGCGGCTGACGATCGCGGCATGGCTGGTGGCGCCGCCATGGTCGGTGATGATCCCCGCCGCGCGCTTCATGATCGGCACCCAGTCGGGATCGGTCGTGCCGGTGACGAGGATCGCGCCGTCGCGAAACTGGCCGATGTCGGCGGCGTTGCGGATCACGCAGGCCTGCCCCGATGCGATCGCGCTGCCGATGGCGGCGCCGGTCACCAGCGGAGTGCCGCCCTTGGTCTTGAGCTGATAGCGCTGGAAGGACGAGCGGCTTAGCCCGGCCTGGACGGTCTCCGGACGTGCCTGGACCAGATAGAGCAGGCCGCTCTCGCCGTCCTTGGCCCATTCCATGTCCATCGGTCGGCCGTAATGGGCCTCGACGATGACGGCCCATCTACCAAGCTCGAGGATGTCGTCGTCATCGAGCACGAAGGCTTCGCGTTCGGCGGGGCTGGTCTCCACGATCCGGGTGCGCTTGCTGCCTCCTTCGGCATAGCGCATCTTCAGCGCCTTCTTGCCGAGACTTTTCTCGATCACGGGACGCGCGTTCGCCTGTTCGAGCAGCGGCTTGAAGACAAGATATTTGTCCGGGTCGACGCTGCCCTGCACGACCGTTTCGCCCAGGCCCCAGGCGGCGCTGATCACCGCCACGTTAGGGAAGCCGCTTTCGGTGTCGATCGAGAACATCACGCCCGATCCGGCAAGATCGGATCGCACCATCTGCTGGACGCCGATCGACAGTGCGACATCGAAATGGTCAAACCCCTTGGTCTGGCGGTAGCTGATCGCCCGGTCGGTGAAGAGCGATGCAAAACAGCGACGGCAAGCATCGAGCAGGGCGCGGTGGCCCCGCACGTTGAGGAAGGTCTCCTGCTGACCGGCGAAGCTGGCGTCCGGCAGATCCTCCGCCGTTGCGCTGCTGCGTACCGCCACGGCGAGATTGGAGGCGCCAGCCCTGTTCTTGAGTTCGTCATAGGCCGCCCGGACGGCATCGGCGAGGGCAGGGGGAACCTCGCTGTCAAGGAACAGAGACCGGATCGCATGGCCGGCTTCCTGGAGCGTCGCCTTGCCTTCCTCATAGGTGGCAAGCTGCGCCCGGATCGCGGCTTCTATCCCGTTGGCCGCAATGAAGCTTCTATAAGCGCCGGCGCTCGTGGCGAAGCCATTGGGAACACGCACGCCCTTGCCCGAAAGCGTACGCACCATTTCACCGAGCGAGGCATTCTTGCCGCCTACCGACGCGATATCGCCGATTCCGATTTTGTCGAACCAAAGTATCGGGCTTTCGGTCATTGTCTGGTCCACCTCTGTAGAGATGGAGGACGATATGTTCGCCCATGGTGGCTTGTCTGTCGGGGATGATACGTAGTGGCTGCCGCTCTGAAATCCGGCATGATCCCGGGGCGGGTCCTTGCGTTAGTCAGGGAGTGAAGCGATGCGGGTGGCCGTTTTCAGCACCAAGCCCTATGACCGGCAGTTCCTCGAGGCCAGCAACGCTGCGGCCGGCTTTCCGCACGAGTTCGCTTTCCTGGAAGCGCGGCTCAGCGTCGAGACCGCGCCGCTTGCCGCCGGATCCGGCGCCGTCTGCGTCTTCGTGAATGATTGCCTTGATCGCCTGGTGCTGGAACGCCTCGCCGTGCTCGGTATTAAGCTCGTCGTGCTGCGCAGCGCGGGATTCAACAATGTCGATCTTCTCGCCGCAGATGCGCTGAAACTCCCGGTCGCAAGGGTTCCGGCCTATTCGCCCCAAGCGATCGCGGAACATACGCTCGCCCTCATCCTGTCCCTCGACCGCAAGATCCACAAGGCCTACGCTCGCGTGCGCGAAGGCAATTTCTCGCTCGAAGGACTGCTGGGGTTCGACCTGAACGGGCGGACGGTCGGCATCGTCGGAACCGGAAAAATCGGGGCAGCGGTAGCGCGCATTCTCCACGGTTTCGGTTGCCATATTCTCGCCTGTGACCCCACCGCGAACGCCGAAATTGTCGCCATGGGCGGCATTTATGTGGGGCTGGATGCGTTGCTGGCTGCATCCGACATCATCACGCTGCACTGTCCGCTCCTGCCGGAAACCCGGCATATCATCGATAGCCGCGCCGTCGCCCGGATGAAGCGCGGCGTCATGCTGATCAACACAAGCCGGGGCGGGGTCATCGATACGCAGGCGATGATCGATGGGTTGAAGACGGGGGCGATCGGCTATCTTGGGCTCGATGTCTATGAGGAGGAGGATGGGCTCTTCTTCGAGAACCTGTCGCAAGACGTGATCCAGGACGATGTCTTCGCGCGCCTTCTGACGTTCCCCAACGTTCTCGTCACCGGGCACCAGGGCTTCTTCACGGGCGAGGCCCTGACCGCGATTGCGGCGGCGACGATTGAGAACCTTTCCAGCTTCGAGGGGACAGGCGTCGCTGCGCACCAGATTGCGCCGGTTCGCAGCTGATATCGATCTGTCCCGCGACACTCGCCGAAGCCGTAACCTGCGCGATGTTCCGATCCGGTCATTTACGCATAGGCGCACGGCTGGCGAACGATCATCCTGCTGCCAACAACGGAGAAGCATGATGCGCACGATCCTGACAAGCATGGCGCTCCTCGCGCTCTGTGCCTGCGACGCGGCCGAAAAAAATGTAACAGAGCCGACGGAAGCGGCCGGAAATGTGACCAATTATGTCGCAGAGGTCGTGGCTCTACCCGAACGTCAGCGAAATGCGGTCTTCTTCCGCGCGATCCGGGACGCGGGTCTGCCGTGCCAGAGCGTGACCGGAGCCGAGCAGACCGCGGCTGGCGAGAAGGCGCCGATGTGGCGCGCTCAATGCGAGGACGGCGTCGCGCACCTCATCCAGGTCCTGCCGGACGGGACCGCCAACGTCGTCAGCCGCGCGACCCCGTAGGTGACCGCGCCGTACGCAGATCACGAGAGCGCCAGGACGGACGCCGGCGGCCGGCGCTGGAGGGTGCGGTGATCACAGCCAGTGTCACGGACACGCAAGACGGCGACGACCTCCCCGAGCCGGATATTCAGCGTGAACACCCTGTGCGGATGCATATTTCCGACACGGTCCACAAGATTCTCGCGCACTACGAAGGAGAGTCGGCCGAGATCAAGATGAACCTAGCGCGCATTCTTATGCATGGCCGGGTTGGCGGCAGCGGCCGTCTGATCATCCTCCCCGTCGACCAGGGGATCGAGCACGGCCCAGCGCGAAGCTTTGCCGCCAATCCAGCCGCCTACGATCCCCACTACCATTTTCGGCTCGCGATCGATGCGGGCCTGTCTGCCTTCGCAGCACCGGCCGGCTTGCTCGCGGCCGGGGCTGACTCGTTCGCCGGACAGATCCCCACGGTCCTCAAGCTGAACGCCGCCAACAGCCTCACGGTGATCAAGGATCAAGCGGTCGTCGCGACCGTGGACGACGCTGTGCGCCTCAACTGCGCGGCGGTAGGATTCACGCTCTACCCCGGTTCGGATGCCTTTATCGGCCAGGTCGAGGAGTTGCGCATCGTGGGCCAGGAGGCTCGCGCCGCCGGCCTTCCTTTGCTTGTCTGGTCCTATCCGCGTGGCGGGCTGATTTCCGAACAGGGCGAGACCGCGCTCGATATCATCGCCTATGCCGCGCACATCGCTGTCGAGCTGGGCGCTCATATCGTGAAGGTGAAGCTGCCCAGCGAGCATATCGAACAGGACGCCGCCAGGCCGGCTTATGCCGACCGGCAATGGTCCGACCCGGTCGAGAGGATAAGGCACGTCGTCCAGGCCGCTTTCGCCGGGCGTCGCCTCGTGATCTTCTCGGGAGGCGCGGCCAAGGACGCAGAGTCGCTGTATCAGGACGCCCGCGCCATACGCGATGGTGGCGGCAGCGGCTCGATCATCGGCCGCAACAGCTTCCAGCGGCCCCGCTCCGAGGCTCTGGCGATGCTGAACGAGGTCGTACGAATCTATTCCGGCACAGGCTGATGGCGCTCGGCATTTCTGACCCCAATCCGGAGTTGCGGGCAAAGATCGAAATGAGGAGAAACAGCATGGCAACCCAACCAGAATTCCCGCCGCCAGATACCATTGAACCCCAGTCGCCACCGGAGGCCCCGCCTGGGCCCGGTCCGGCGGAAAATCCTTTTTCCGAGCCGCCGGAGATCATTCCAGACGTTCCCGACCAGGATTATCCGGGCCGAGAGAACGATCCGGCGTAAAGGCATTTCGCGCCGGGCGGTCGCCGGCCGTCCGCCGAAAGGCAACGGCATGATCTGCCGTTCAGTGTGTCAGCCCGAGGCCTGAGCACTGCGCCAAGAGGATTTGGGTTGGAGCGGATGCACGGGGCAGGAATTTGCGAGCTGGAGGGCTTTGCTTATGCGACCAAGGCATGCAGCACGTCGGCACGGCTGATCAGGCCGACAACCCGGCCGTCCGTTACCACGGGAAGCCGTTTGACAGCATGGCCTTCCATGAGCTCGATCGCTTCCTCCATGGATGCATCGGATCCGATCGTGATCGGGTCGCGCGACATAATCTCGCCAACGGTCCGGGCTTCGAGCGCGTTCACGCGCGCGTTGGCATCTGCGCCGAAGAGCGCGGTCAGCCGAGTCGGCTGCTCGTCACGCCGGAAGAAATCCCCCTCGGAGATAATGCCCTGGAGATGCCCGTCGCGATCGACCACGGGCAGGGCGCTGATGTGGTGGTTGGCCATGGTTCGTATCGCCTGTGCAAGCGAAGCATCATGTGTGATCGTCGCCGCTCCGAGGCTCATAACGTCGCTTGCTTTCATCTTCTCTCTCCGTCCGCTCGATCATTTGCCTGCCGTTGCAGCAAGGCAGGGCGTTTGTCCCTCACGCGCGATGTGGCTCCGCTATGCGCCTGCCAGGCGCTGCCGTATTGGTCGAAGCTTGCGCCGGCGTTTCGCCCGGATCGACAATGAGGTACAGCCGCTCCACCTCATCCCGATGGCAAAGATCGGTGCCAGGCGTCAGGACGGCGGCCGCACCTGCCGCGATTCCATATCGAAAGGCGTCGATCGGATTCCGGTCGCAAGCCAGCGCGAATGTCATTGCCGCCAGGAAGCTATCGCCGGCGCCGACGGCGCTCTTCGCTTCAACGGGCACCGCGGGCAGCCACAGGACGCCGGAACGCTGGGCGAGGAGGGCGCCTTCACGGCCCATCGTCACAGCCACATATTTGGCCTGATCCTTGTTGACGATGTCCAAGGCAGCCGCCGCGATTTCGTGGCGGCCCGCCAATGGACGGCCGATAAGTTGCCGAAGCTCGCCCAGACTTGGCTTGACTAGCAATATGCCGCCAGCTGCGAGGCCCTGCTGAAGCGCAGCACCTGAACTGTCAAGAATGAGTTCGATCCCGCGAGTTCGCGTCTTCGCCTGCAGGCGGCTGTAGAAATCGTCGGGCACGCCCGGCGGCAGCGATCCGCTCGCGACCAAATAATCACATTCGATGCCGTCGAGATGGTCGAGGCATGCCTGCCATTCCTGCTCGGTGACGACGGGGCCGTGCGGCACGAACCGGAATTCCTTGCCTGTTTCCCGCTCATAGACCGCCGTGCTTATGCGGGTGTTGCCTTGGATCGGGATGCGGGAGCGAACCATCTGGTGAAGATCGAGAAGACTATCGAGCGTAGCGCCGGTGGCGCCGCCCGCGAGATAGTGCGCGCGCGCGGTGCCACCCAGCCGGGCAATGACACGCGCCACATTGATGCCGCCGCCGCCCGGGTCATAATGTTCCTGGCGGGCCCGGATCTTGTGAGTGTGAAAGACGCGGTCCGCCTCATAGGCCACATCTATGGCCGGGTTCATCGTAAGGGTCGCAATTCTCTTCATGTCCGGGAGGTTATCATCGCGAGCCTTGACGTCGGAATAAGTATATGTCCCGAGATGCTCCGCAGTTCGGCTCGCTTGACTGCCATGGCCACCGCGACGGCTCTGTCACCGCCATACCCCTGTGCAGCTATCGAGTGGGCTTCGGTGCGGACACGGCTCCGTATTGTTCCCTATGTTGTCACGCCCCGGCTTTCGACAGGAAAAGCCATGAAGAAATTCCTGCTTCTCGCCTTTGCCTGCTTCCTGCCCGCGGCATCCGTCCCCAACCCGCCGCATTGGCACAAGGCGCAGGCCGAACGCCTCGTCGAATGGCTCGACGCAGCTGCCGACGACGGCCTCGCGCCCGTCAGCAAGGAAGCGCACGTGGTCCGCGCGGCGATTGCGGCCGGTGAAGAGGTGCGCCTTGATACGGTGGCGACGGCGGCAGCGATCCGGCTGTTGCAGGCTCACCGGACGGGTTGCTGCAATGCGTCCCTGCGCACCGGTTGGCGCATCGCGGGGGAGCCGCTTGGGGCCGAACCGGCTGCTGCGGTGGCGGCGTCGTTGGCGCGAGACGACCTCGACCGGCTGTTCGGCACGGCGCGCGCCTCGCATCCCTTTTATTATTCGCTTCGCGAAGCCTATTCGCACGAGCAGGATCCTGCGCGGCGCGCGACAATCGCCGCCAATCTCGATCGTTGGCGCTGGATGCCGCGCGTGCTCGGAGCCCGCTACCTGCTGGTTAACACCGCGGCCTTCGAAGCGACGCTGTGGGACAGCCAGAAGCAAATCGGCCGCTGGGCGGTAATCGTCGGCAAGACCGGCTCGCCGACACCGGTATTCGCCGCAACAGTGACAGGTGTGACGTTCAACCCCTGGTGGGAGATTCCGTCGAGCATCGTCGCGGAAAGCGTCGGCGCCCTGGTGCGCAACCGTCCTGCCGAGGCGGCGCGCAAGGGCTATGTCGTGCAGGGTGGCCGGTATCGACAGCGCCCGGGCGCAACCAATGCACTCGGGCGGATGAAACTCGTCATGCCCAATCCTTACAGCGTCTATCTTCACGACACACCGAGCAAGGGTCTGTTCGAGCAGGATGTACGCGCCTTCAGCCATGGCTGCGTCCGGGTCGGGGACGCGCTCGGCCTCGCCACGGCGCTTCTTGCGACCGAGCCGGGCTGGGACCGGGCGCGCACGGATGCCATGGTCGCGGCAGGGCGGACGGCTACCGTACCGATGGCTGCTCCGGTTCCCGTCTATGTCGCCTATTTCACGGCCGAACCGGACGGCGAAGGCGGTATCCGCTATTTTCCCGACGTTTACCATCGGGACCGCGGCATGCCGGTGCCGGGCGAGGAGAATTGTCCCCGATGACCTTTGCAAATTGCGGTACCCAGCGGGAACATCGACCACGCCCATCGGCCGAATCTGCGCGAGGCGGCTTGGCGTTCAGACGGCTCCTAGATGACATCACGAAACGGTGAGAGAAGGCATGCATGGCGGACGAAATCGAACTGAAGCTCGAACTGACGCCGGACGCCGCCGATGCGTTCGAAGCTTCCGCTTTGCTGCCGGCCAATCCTGAAAAGATCGAGCAAGGGTCGGTCTATTTCGACACTCCGGATCATGCTCTGGCGAAGAAGGGGTTTTCGCTTCGCATCCGCCGTTCGGGCAGGAAGCGCACGCAGACCGTGAAGGCGGATGGCGCCAGTGCCGCGGGCCTGTTCGTGCGCTCCGAATGGGAACGCGCCGTCAAGGACGACAAGCCAATCCTCGATGATACGACGCCGGTCCGGGCCATGATCGGCGGCGCGGTCGATAGCGTCGGTTCGGTCTTCGAGGTGCGGATCGCGCGGCGCACGTGGATACTGAGGCAGGAGGGCGCGACGATCGAAGTGGTTCTGGACCGCGGCGAGGCGGCGGCGGGGGACCGAACATCGCCGATCTGCGAGATCGAGCTGGAGTTGAAGGCCGGCGATCCGGCCGCATTGTTCACGCTTGCCCGGCGCATCGATGAGGTTGCGCCCGTCCGGCTCAGTGTACAGACCAAGGCCGAGCGGGGCTACCGGCTCACCGGACCGGTCACGACGATGGTCAAGGCCGAGCCGATAGCGCTAACCAGCGACATGACGGCGGCCCAGGCGTTCCAGCATATTGTCCAGAGCTGCGTGCGGCAGTTCCGGCTGAACGAGACGCCGCTGCTGACGGGCGGGGACACCGAGGCGCTGCATCAGGCGCGCGTGGCGTTGCGCCGCCTGCGATCAAGCTTCTCAATCTTCAAACCGCTGATCGGCGGAGACATGAAAGTGAAGCTGGGCGAGGAGCTGCGGTGGGTCGCTTCGAAGCTTGGCGACGCCCGCAACCTTGATGTGTTGCTCGAACGCGCCCGATCGGGTCCACTATACGATCGCATCGAGGCGGCGCGCCAAGCGGCCTATGGCGAGGTCGCGGATGCATTGGCGTCATCGCGCGCGCGGAAGCTGATGCTCGATCTTGCGGAGTGGACTGTGAACGGCGACTGGCTACATGTGTCCGCCACCGAGGCGGATCGCCATCAGCCGGCGCGAGAATTCGCGGTCGCCGCGCTCGGCCGCTTTCGCCGCAAAGTGAAGAAGGGGGGAGGTGATCTCGCTCATGCGGCCGATGCCGCCCGGCACCGGGTCCGCAAGAACGTCAAGAAATTGCGCTATGGTGCCGAGTTCTTCGCCACCTTGTTCGAGCGCAAGCACGAGAGGCGGCGGTACGAGCGATTCCTCGTGGCGCTGGAAGAACTTCAGGACCAGCTCGGTCTGCTCAACGACCTGGCGACGGCGCCGCGCCTGCTGGAAACGCTAGGAATCGTTGACGATCACGATGCGTCAATGTTGTTGGTCAACGCCCGGAAGAAGGCGCTGTTGAAGGCTGCGGCGGTCGCGCATGACGCGCTGATCGACACGAAGCGGTTCTGGCGATGACCGATAGTTCCGGCTCTCATCGCTGGCGTAGAAACGGATGCCGGTGCAAGCCCGGCTTACGCCGACCAACGTGCCTCCATCGAATGGATTGTCCTGGGCGGGACGGGCCGTCCATGCCAATCCGACTGCCATGACATTGTCCACGCAACTGGGTATCGCAACAGCGGTCGTCGCCCTGACGGTGCTGGTGCACCTCGTGGGGCTTGGGGCCTTGCTTGCAATTCTGCGCCGACACCGTCACGCATCGAGCCGAATGCTGGCGGCGATGTTCAACACAGCGGCGATCCTTTTAGCGGCGTTCGGCCTCTTTGCGCTGCATTCGGTCGAGATCTGGATCTGGGCGGGCGTATACCGGTGGCTCAACGCTTTTCCTGATTTCGAGCAGGCGCTTTACTTCTCCACCTCGACCTATGTGACAATAGGCTACGGAGATCTGGTTCTTCCCCCGGGCAGTCGCATCCTGGGCGCGATCGAGGGCGCCAGCGGAATTATTCTGATCGGCTGGTCCACCGCCTTCTTCTTTTCCATCGTTGATCGTTTGAAGCTGCTTGAACGAGGGTTCGAGCATGATCGGGCAGAATAGCCTTGGACAGTCATTCGTGGTCGCGCCTGATCGAAAGGACGCAAAGTCGGCGCTCATCATCATCATGGCGCCAGCGGGCCGTCATCCTTCCTGCCAGATCCGCATCCAGAACGTCGCCCAGACTGGATCGCGACCGGTTCCGGAAAATCTTCATTGACGCCGAAATGGACCGCGTCGAAGCGATGAACATCGTCAGGCTCGGCGCTGCTATCTCCCAGACGTTGGGCATTGCGCGTTGCCCCTCTTGCAGTCACCCATCTTTCTCAAGCGACCGCAGCTTCTCTTCCTCATCGCGAAGGAGTTTGCGGATCTCATCATGCCTGTCGAGATGGGTGGCATTATGGAGAAGGGACTGGAAGCGCAGGATATTCTGGTTGTGCGCCCAGGATTGCTTCTCGAAGTCGCTCCGACCGTTCCCGCCCTCACGCGCCATTTGTAACGCTCCCGCTAGCGACCTGCCTACGGGTGAGCGGAGCGCCGCTGGCGGCTATCCTATCGACTCAGCGTGTCGGAATGCACAGAGTGATGACCGTTCGCGCACGCGTCTGTTCGATGTCGAACATAGCATGAGCGTTTCCGAACCTTTCCCGAAAAATCAGCCGCTCGGCTGCGTTTCCGGACCGAACAATCGATTCATCTCTGCGGTGGTCTCGGCGTAGCATTCGCATGAGGTCTCCTCGAGACCCGCCCGGTCGACGATCGTAATGATCCCACGCACATAGTCGATGTATCCCGCCCTATGGAGCACCTTGGCGGTCAGCGAGACGCTGGAGCGGGTTGTTCCAAGCATCGTCGCGAGGAACTCGTGCGTGAGCGGAAAGCTGTCGGCAAGCGCGCTGTCATGGCTCGTCAGCAGCCAACGACAGCAGCGCTCCTCGAGCGTATGCAGTCGGTTACAAGCCGCAGTCTGTGCGAGCTGGCCAAAGGCGAAGCGCCAGTACCGCTCCATCATCCGCCTCAGATCGCGATCCCGCTCGAGCTCGCGCGAAAGGAAAGTTCGGCTGATCTTGAGCGCGCTGCCCGGCACCTGCACCATCGTCTCGGTGATCGCCACATCGACGCCGAACAGCGCGTTGGAATCGGTGATGCCCTCGAGGCCGATCGCGCCCACTTCGACGGAACGGCCGTCGCGCATCACCTTGACCATCGAGATGATGCCCCGGTTTACGAAATAGAGATGCTGGATCAACCCATTAACATGATCGATGACGGCCCCCGACTCCGTCCGAATAAGCTCCATCTCGGGTGTCAGCCGTGCGAGCGTTGCCGGAGGCAGCGAGAGCAAAAGGCGGTTGGTGATTGGCTCCCTTTCACTGACCATCGTGACGCGCTCCGCCTGACTGACGGTGCGCATGCAAGAGACGGTCGATAGTGTCACCGACGGCTCCTTCGCGGAACGGCTTCTCGATCACCGCCCCAAAGCCGAGGCTGGCAGCTCGCTCCTGAAGGCCTGGGGCGGCGTAGGCGGTAATCAGTATGGCGGGTCCATTCCAATCCCGCGAACGCAGGCGCGACAAAATCTCGAAGCCGTCGAGTTCGTCGAGCCGATAGTCTGCCACCAGGCAGGCAGCGCTTGTGCAAAACGGATCGTCGAGCAGCGTCTTTCCGGTCGCGTGCGCCCTGACGTCATAGCCCCGCGCCTGCAAGGCCAGCTGAAGCGATCGCCTGACCGCGGGATCGTCCTCTGCAAGCAGGATCTTCGGCTGTCCTGAATCCGAAACAGTGTTTCGGTATGTCATGTCGTTCCGTTCGGAGAGGAGATATTGCATCGCTCCCGATACCGGGCACTACTGCGCGGTGCGTTACGTAAAGCCCCGGATGGGGCGTCATCAGTCCCGCGCACCACTTCGGAGAGGCGCAAGACGCTCAGTTCGTGATGGCCCGCGACCACCTCGCTTGTGTCGGAATTTGTGCCGCGGTCACGTCCCCGGGGATGTGACCGCGGCGATCTGCTCACGCCACTCTGCCGCGCGGTCCCGGGGGCTGCGGACCAGTGAGCTCTGGCTCGCAAAGCGACGACGTTGAGGGAACATACCAATCTGCTGCGGTCTCTCGATGATGTAACGCCTGCGGACATATGATTGGTCATGCTTCCCGGGCAGCGTCCGGAAGAATGAAAGGATCGCGAATACCAGTGGCGATTTCGATACATCATCACATTCCGGGTCGGACGCGATTGCGGTTTTCTCCATGGCCTGCCGATGACGCGTTACGGCGTTTCCGAAGCAGATTGGTGGCTCGCGGTTGCCGTGTAGGGAAGGGCAATGCCTTCTTGGGCAGCATGCTTGTCGAACATGATCCCGCGGTGACCATTGCCGCCATCGTCTCCTGGTTGGAGGAATCGACGCCGATCGAGGCGGCCGCCCAGCCAGATGACCGGCTTTCCCGCTCCGGTCCGCGGCGACCGAGGCTTTTGGACGAACCGCCATTGGAGAGTGACGCCATTTTCCGTTCGCGGGGCGAGGATATCCTCGAGCTGTTGCGTAGCGGGGCGGACGGTCTTTCTGCGAACGAGGCGCGCCGCCGGCTCGCCGTCTACGGGCCGAACCGGACTCCGCCGCCGCTCGGCCGCTCGCAGCGGGATATGGTCGCGGCGCAGTTCACGGGCTTGCCGGTGGCGCTGCTGTTCGGATCGGCGGTTCTTTCCTTCGCCACCGGTGGCCTGCTGGACGCCGCTTTGACGATCGGCGTCGTACTCGCCAACGCCGCCATCGGCTTCTCTTCGGAAAATGCCACGGAGCGCCTTATCCGCCGCCTGTCGCGGCCGACGGAGCATATGGCGGAGGTCCAGCGTGACGGCAATCGCCTTGAGGTGCTCGCCGCGACGATCGTGCCCGGCGATATCCTCGTCCTCGCGCCGGGCCAGTTCGTGCCCGCCGATGCCCGAATTCTCGAATGCCGGGATCTGACGGTGGATGAATCGACGCTGACGGGCGAGAGCCTGCCAGTTCGAAAGCACGCCAAGGTGCTGGACCAGGCGCCGGTCGCAGTCGCCGACCGGCACAATATCGTCCACGATGGAACGATCGTCAGCGGTGGAGACGGGCGCGCAGTCGTCTTTCGTACAGGCAGCGGCACGGAGGCCGCACGAACCCGCGCCTTGATCGATCTTGCGCGTCCGCCCCGACCCGTCATCGAGGAGGAGCTCTCGTCCCTCAGCGGCCGTCTCGCATTGCTCTGCGTCGGCGCATCGAGCGTTGTGTTCCTGGTCGGGCTACTGCGCGGCGAGCCACTGCTGGCCATGGCGCGAAGCGCGGTCGCGCTCGCCGTCGCTGCCATTCCCGAGGGTCTTCCGGCCATCGCGACCACGACACTTGCGCTGGGCGCAAGGGCGATGGAGCGCGAGCAGGCTTTTGTTCGGGCGCTGCCCGCGGTCGAGGCCCTGGGCACCATCGACACCATCTGCCTCGACAAGACCGGCACCCTGACCGAGAACAGGATGGCGGTCGTGGGGGTCGCCATCGGAGAAGAGGTTCGGCGGACTTCGGCGGACGGGCATAGCGATGGCCTAGCCCCAGACCTGCTGCGGGCCATCGCCGAAGCCTTGGCGCTGTGCAATGAGGCAAATCTGGCAATGCAGACGGGATCCTCCACCGAACTGGCGCTTCTTCGCTTTTGCAGTGACACCGGCATCGACCCCGATGCCGTCCAACAACAGTCGCCGATAGTGCGCCTGCAGAGCCGGGATCAGGCGCATCGATGGATGGCGACGGCGCATCGCCTCAACGGCGCGGATTATGTCGCGGTCAAGGGCGCGCCGGACGAATTGCTCGCGCTTGCCGCCCACGAACTGACGGAGGATGGGCTTCGGCCGCTCGACGAGGAACGGCGTCGCCGGATCCTTGCCACCAATGAGACGCTTGCCCGGGAAGGCTTGCGGGTGCTCGGCGTTGCGAGGAAGGAAGGTGATCTTCGCGACGGATTGCCGGACGGCCTCGTCTGGCTGGGCCTCGTGGCGCTCGCTGACCCTGTTCGCGCGGAGGCGCAGGAAGCGGTCGAGATCTTTCACCGCGCCGGCATTCGAACGATCATTATCACCGGAGACCAGCCGGCCACCGCGCTTTCGGTCGCCGAAGCGGTCGCCGTGTCACGGACCGGCATCATCCCCGTCGTGGACGGCGCGAACCTTGCGGATCTCGACGATCAGGCGCTTGGCGCTTTGGCGCTCCGGACGTCGGTCTTCGCCCGTGTCAGCCCTGGTGACAAGCTGCGCATCGTCCGCGCGCTTCAGGGCGCGGGCCGGCGCGTGGCGATGATCGGGGATGGCGTCAACGACGGTCCCGCGCTCAGGGCTGCTGCGGTAGGCGTTGCCATGGGAAGGCAGGGAACCGATGTCGCGCGCGAGGTGGCGGACATCGTGATCGCCGACGATGATTTACGGGCGTTGGCACGGGCGATCGCCCGCGGGCGCGCGACCGATGACAGCATCGGCGCGGCCACCCGCTATTTCCTGTCGACGAACCTGTCGGAGGTGCTCCTCATGCTCGGCGAAACCCTGCATGGCCGGGGCGGGCTCGAAACGCCGATGGAGTTGTTCTGGCTCAATCTGGTGACGGACATCATGCCAGGTCTGGGGCTGGCGATGGCCGAGCCGCGCGGCGACGTGATGACACGCCCCCCGCGCGCTGCGGATGCGCCGCTGTTCGGCCACAACGAGCTTCGGGACCTCGGCTTCGACGGCGCGCACCTCGCTGCGTCGGCGTTGGCCGCCCATCTCATCCTGTTGGCGCGCAAGGGCGCCGGACCACAGGCACGCGCGGCGACCTTCATAACATTGTCGCTGGCGCAGTTTGCCCACGCCTGGGGGCTGCGTGACCGGACGCCCGGATCGGTCGCAGGTCGAGTGGTATCGGAGACACGGCTTGGCGGCGCATTGGCAGCGGCTTGCGGACTGCTTGCCGCGCCTTTCCTGATCCGACCACTGCGAACGCTGCTCGGGCTGGGTGTGCCCGGTCCGGGCGACCTGGCGCTCTCCGCCGGGCTGGCGGCGACCTCTTTCGGCGTCGGCGAACTGCGACGGACTCAGCGAATGAATGTTCGCAGTGGCCGGGCCATCGTCAGGGTGGCGGCCTGACCGAGGAGGGTCAGCGCCGGTCCGGCAACCCTGCCTCTTGCGAGCTGGATCACACCCCCGGCCACGAGCCCCGCGAAAGCCAGGCTCCACAGATCCGCACGGCCGTCCGTCAGGCGCGCTATCGCTCCGTCGACCGTGCCAAGCTTCTGTGCGGCGGCGCCCATCGGATCGATCGGCTGAAGATGCGTGATGGACGAAGCAATCTGGATGCCTTCTCTGGCGATCGACTCCCGCAACTCATCAAAATCGCCTCGGTGTCTGATAACGATGCTGCCGCTTGTCGGCCTGATCTCGGCGGAGTCTATGCCCGGAATCGCGGCCAATGCCGTAGCAAGCGACTCAAGCCGCGTGCTGTGGGGCAGGGGACGATCGAGCACGATCCGGACGCGTCCGGGCATACGGTGCTTGAGATGACCACGCGTCGTTTCAGCTTTTGGACTGCGATCCATCGACGGCGTCCTTCTCCTGGCTGGCTGCTCCTTGCGTGGCCGCGGTTGCGGAAGCGGCCTCTGGCGCCGGTGTTTGCTTCATCTCATGGGCGACCTCGGCGACCAGGTCCTCGACATCTTCAGCGAAACGCGCGGCCGCGCCGCGAACTGCTGCATAGCCGGCAAGACCGGCCCGCAGCGCCCGTTTGGCCGCAGGCCTCGTCGTTTCCCACGGGATCGACGCCACCAGGGTGCCACCCGCTCCGACCACCATTCCCCAGAAGAAGCTGCCGCGCATGATCGTTCCCGTATTTTCCTGCCGCCATGGCAAATCGAGCCGTGCCTTTCGCTCGGCTTGAGCCGACTCTGCACGAGCCATATGAAAATCTGTGGCTGATCCGAGCCTGCCTCATGCTCTTAACCGGACGAATTCGTATACATACGTAGGTCCCGGCGATCACCGTCCCTCATAGTCCTTCCACTGGATGCGAAGCGACAATCTTGTCGCAGCGGTCGTCCTTCAGCCAGAAGCCCAGGTGCCGTGCCGACGCGGAAGGTTCCTTGCCGCGGTGGAAGCGCTTGGGGACCGGCAGCAAGCCCAACGATCTGGTCA
Source organism: Sphingobium sp. AntQ-1 (assembly GCF_028538045.1). Lineage (NCBI taxonomy): Bacteria > Pseudomonadati > Pseudomonadota > Alphaproteobacteria > Sphingomonadales > Sphingobiaceae > Sphingobium > Sphingobium sp. AntQ-1. Next base: position 472,532 of record NZ_CP117158.1, on the reverse strand, counting down.
ACCGTACCGCACATATAGGAGGAACTCGGAATAGCCGATGATCCCGATGCAGCAAAGCCGGTGGCCAGCCGCGGCAGGAAGGCGCTGCCGAGGGCAGCGTCCAACGCCACATGATGTCCTGCACGAAGTGGTTCTGGCAAGGACCGATGGCCCGGTCCTCATCGTGGGCAGAAATCTCCCATCGCTTGGGACTTAGGGGAATTCCTTACAGAGGGACCTGCCTGACGCATCTAAAACCCTATATTTCGGATATGACGGTCTTGCCCACTTACTGCCCACGCAAGTCGACGGCAGCCGCCGGGGTTCCGCTCTGCGCCCTGCTGATCGCTTCGCTTCTGCTGGCCGGCTGCATTCCCCATAGCCCGCCGCCCAAGACCGGCGCAGCCGCGCCACCCGTCGCGCAGCCGGAAAGCAAGATAGACCAGACGGGCAGGAGGGCGGGCGAGATCGTGACCCAGCCGGTTCGCGACGTCGGTGTGGCCGCGACCAATATTCCGCCGGTGTTGGAAAGAGCGAGCGAGAACCCCTACAGCCTCGACGGCCTTAGAGCCTGCACCGAACTGGCCCGTGCGGTAACCGAACTGAGCGCGGTGCTTGGACCGGACTTCATTGTCGGTGCGAAACAGCAAGAGAACAGCGCCGGAAAACTTGCAGAGGCCGGCGGCCAGATGGTGGTGAACTCGCTCATTCCCTTCCGGGGACTGGTGCGGGAGGCGACCGGCGCGGCGCCGGCGCAGCGTCGCCTCAACACCGCGATCGATGCGGGTTTTGCGCGACGGGGCTTCCTGCGCGGCATCCACCAGGCAAGAGGCTGCCGTCCGCCGCTCTGAGGCGCCGGGAACGCGTCCTCAAGAGGCTGGACGTCGCGGCGACCGATCCTAAAGAAGGTCTCCTTCCCGACGGTTGCGGACGACCGTACCGTCGGGAAGGCCGCTGCTGAAGAGATTCGCGCCGCTTGAGCGACCCGAACGGCTCTCCCGGCTGGGCCGCGATCCGGCTGGGGATGTTGGAAAAGCATGTAAATCGCTGTGAATGTCGTCGTTGATCATCATCCATATATCCGTTAATGTAGATATATGGATAATGATTCGGCCATCGCCACTTTAGGCGCTCTCGCGCAGGGCACCCGCCTCGACGCCTTCCGGCTTCTGGTCCGGCATGAGCCCGACGGGCTCGCTGCCGGCGAGATCGCCAAGGCGCTGGGCGTTCCCCAGAACACCATGTCGGTTCACCTGGCCACGCTCTCACGAGCCGGATTGATCCGATCCGAGCGGCGCAGCCGGGTCATCAACTATCGCGCCGAGCTGGACCAGGCGAAGACGCTGACCCTGTTTCTCGTGAAGGATTGCTGTGGCGGCAACGCGGCGCTGTGCGCGCCATTGATCGCCGAACTCGCCCCCTGCTGCTGATGGAGTCTGCCATGTCCGACCGCATCTTCAACGTCCTCTTCCTGTGCACCGGTAACTCGGCCCGCTCGATTCTTGCGGAGAGCGCCCTCACCAAGCTGGGCGGCGGTCGCTTCCGTGCCTTTTCGGCCGGGAGCTACCCCAAGGGCGCGATCAACCCTGACGCGCTCGCTCTGCTCGAGCGGATTGAATATCCTACAGAAGGTCTCCGTTCGAAGAGCTGGGACGAGTTCGCCGTGCCTGGCGCGCCCGTGATGGATTTCGTGTTCACCGTCTGCGACGACGCGGCGGGCGAGGTCTGCCCGATCTGGCCGGGTCATCCTGTCACCGCCCATTGGGGGATCGAGGATCCAAGCCACGTCCAGGGTTCGCAGATCGAGCGGGAGCGCGCGTTCGTGACAGCGCTGCGCTATCTTGAGAACCGCATCAAGCTCTTCGCGGCGTTGCCCTTCGACAGGCTCGACGCCATGGCTTTGCGGGCCCGTGTCCGTGAGATCGGGCATGGCGAAGGCGCGAGCAGCCGTCGCGGGGACGCAGCCTGATGCCGGTCGATATCATAATCTACAACAATCCCGATTGCGGCACCTCCCGCAACACGCTGGCGATGATCCGCAATGCTGGAATCGAACCGCATGTGATCGACTATCTGAAGACTCCTCCGTCGCGGTCGATGCTTATGTGGCTGATCGAGCGCATGGGTATTACCACGCGCTCTTTGCTGCGCGAGAAGGGCACGCCTTTCGCTGAGTTGGGGCTCGATAACCCGTCGCTGAGTGATGGGCAGCTTGTCGATGCGATGATGGCGCATTCAATCTTGATCAACCGCCCGATCGTAGTGTCACCGCTCGGCGTCAAGCTCTGCCGCCCTTCCGAGGACGTGCTCGATCTGCTGCCGAGCGATCAGCGTGGCGCCTTCGCGAAGGAAGATGGCGAACGCATTGTCGATGACCGCGGCCAGCGGGTCGCATCATGAACGCCACCACTGCTGGAACGTTGGCGCCGGCCAGGTCGGCGATCAGCACATTCGAACGCTATCTCAGCGTCTGGGTAGCGCTTTGCATCATCGTCGGCATCGCACTCGGCTATGCACTGCCCGGCCTGTTCGGCGTGATTGCGTCGACCGAGGTTGCGCGGGTCAACCTCATCGTTGCGGTTCTGATCTGGCTGATGATCGTCCCGATGCTGCTCAAGATCGATCTTGGCGCGCTTGGTTCGGTCAGGCAGCATTGGAAGGGAATCGGCATAACGCTGTTCATCAACTGGGCGGTAAAGCCCTTCTCGATGGCGCTGCTCGGCACCCTGTTCCTGGGCTGGCTGTTTCGGCCGCTGTTGCCGGAGGCTGAGATCAGCTCCTATATCGCCGGACTGATCCTGCTTGCCGCAGCGCCCTGCACGGCGATGGTGTTCGTCTGGTCCAATCTCTGCGATGGTGACCCGACCTACACGCTGAGCCAGGTCGCGCTCAACGACACCATCATGGTGTTCGCGTTCGCCCCGCTGGTCGGCCTTCTCCTCGGCGTCGCATCGATCACCGTACCCTGGGACACGCTGCTGATCTCGGTCCTACTCTACATCGTCGTGCCGGTGATCGTCGCGCAGGTCATTCGGGGTGCCGTGCTCTCGTCGGGCGGACAGCCCGCGCTTGACCGGCTGCTCAGCCGTCTTGGCCCAGTATCTTTGGTCGCGTTGCTGACGACTCTGGTGCTGCTGTTCGGATTCCAGGGGCAGGCGATCATAGCCCATCCGCTGGTGATCGCGCTGATCGCCGTGCCGATTCTCATCCAGGTCTATTTCAACGCAGGGCTCGCCTATTGGTTGAGCCGTCGGTTCGGCGTGGCATGGTGCGTTGCCGCCCCCGCCGCATTGATCGGCGCGTCCAACTTCTTCGAGCTGGCGGTCGCTGCCGCGATCAGTCTGTTCGGTCTCAACTCCGGCGCAGCGCTTGCTACCGTCGTCGGCGTGCTGGTCGAAGTTCCGGTCATGCTGTCCGTGGTCAGAATCGTGAAGGCGACACGCCCTTGGTATGAGCGTCGGGTAGCCTGATGTCGCGCCTTCGTTCCCTTGCCGACCCTGATGACCTGCCGGCGCTCGATCGGTCGCTCGTTAGACCTAGTCCCGCCGTCGGCCTCGGTTCGCTCGAACATCCGCCCCGCATCTTGCTGCTTTACGGATCCCTGCGGGAGCGATCATTCAGTCGACTCGCGGTCGAGGAGGCGGCGCGCCTGTTGATCCTGTTCGGCGCCGAGGTGCGGATCTTCGATCCGAGCGACCTGCCGCTGCCGGATCAGATCAGGGGGGACGACCATCCGGCGGTCCATGAACTTCGTCAGCACGCGCTCTGGTCCGAGGGCATGGTGTGGTGCAGTCCCGAGCGTCATGGCCAGATCACTGGCATCATGAAGGCGCAGATCGACCATCTGCCGCTGGAGTTTGGCGGTATGCGCCCGACCCAGGGAAGGACGCTCGCGGTGATGCAGGTCTCAGGCGGCTCGCAGTCTTTCAACGCGGTCAACACGTTGCGTCTGCTCGGCCGCTGGATGAGGATGTTCACGATCCCGAACCAATCGAGCATCGCAATGGCATTCAAGGAGTTCGATGAGGCAGGCCGCTTGAGACGCTCCAGCTACTACGACCGCATTGTCGACGTGATGGAAGAGTTGATCCGGTTCACCATTCTGATCCGAGGCCATGCCGAGCAGCTTGTCGATCGATATTCTGAGCGCAAGTCCGAGACCGCCAAGCGCGATGCCGCGAACGACCTGACGTCACGATCGATAGCGTGAGGCCCGCAATTGGGCCAGAACGCCGGGTCTGGCGCCTTATGGCTGTTCTATTCCCGCCAGCCGGACGCTGAATTTGCCCCCCGTCCCCCCGGGCGATGCTGCGAGTCGCCATAATCGGAACGACGATCAGATCGGGCCGGGCCGGGCCGGTTTCACCTGCGGCGCGTCCGCATCAATGGGAAAGGAGCGACATAGAAAGGAGGCACGGCCGTGTCGCAGCCATTTCGCCAGAGGTGGGCAGCACAAGCGCTCTTCTCTCCAGCCATGTCCGGCGCAGCCGATCGGCAGATAGCCATGAACATCGCCGGTCCGGACTTGGCTGAATTCCGCGCCCATCGGAACATCCCGTATATTTCTGGGCTTCGGCTTGAAAGATAAGCGCCAAGAATTCTGAGCGAACGAGAGAGGGGGAACACGCTATGCCAAGAAATCTCCGACTTTGCCGAACCAATCGATAGGGCCTTCATCGGCCGTGTTGGAATCGGTTCGATAACCCTTGGCCATCACGTGCGACGTCGAACCGACAATGGGGTGAGACGCGATCGGTACTCACGCCAAACGGAAAAACGAGGAATCAATGAATCTCGAAAAATTCACCGATCGCGCCAAGGGCTTCCTCCAGAGCGCGCAAACCGTCGCGATCCGCATGAGCCATCAGCGGATAAGCCCGGAACATCTTCTGAAAGCTTTGCTCGAGGATGAGCAGGGCATGGCAAGCGGCCTCATCCGCGCGGCAGGCGGCGATCCCGCCGTGGCGACGCGGCAGACCGACGCCGCGCTCGCCAAGGTGCCATCGGTTTCAGGCAGCGGCGCGCAATCGGCCCCGAGCCTCGATAATGATGCTGTGCGGGTGCTCGATCAGGCCGAGCAGGTCGCGCAGAAGGCGGGCGACAGCTATGTCACCGTCGAGCGGCTGCTTCTTGCGCTAGCGCTGGCCTCAAACACCGCGGCCGGCAAGTCCCTGGCCTCAGCGGGCTTGAAGGCAGAAGCGCTGAATGCGGCGATCAGCGCGCTGCGCAAGGGAAAGACCGCGGACACGGCCTCGGCCGAGGATCGCTACGACGCGCTCAAGAAGTTCGCACGCGACCTCACCGAAGCGGCCCGCGAAGGCAAGCTCGATCCGGTCATCGGCCGCGATGAGGAGATCCGTCGCACCATCCAGATCCTTGCCAGGCGCACGAAGAACAATCCCGTCCTCATCGGCGAACCCGGCGTCGGCAAGACCGCGATCGCCGAAGGGCTCGCCCTGCGCATCGCCAATGGCGACGTGCCCGATACGCTCAAGGACCGCGCGCTGATGGCGCTCGACATGGGCAGCCTGATCGCCGGGGCCAAATATCGCGGCGAGTTCGAGGAGCGGCTGAAGGGTGTGCTCGATGAGGTGAAGGCCGCCGAGGGCCATATCGTCCTGTTCATCGACGAGATGCATACGCTAATCGGCGCCGGCAAGGGCGAAGGCGCGATGGACGCATCCAACCTGCTCAAGCCCGCGCTCGCGCGCGGCGAACTCCATTGCATCGGCGCGACCACGCTCGATGAATATCGCAAGCATGTCGAGAAGGATCCAGCCCTCCAGCGGCGCTTCCAGCCCGTCTTCGTCGGTGAGCCCACGGTCGAAGATACCATCTCGATCCTGCGCGGCCTGAAGGAAAAATATGAGCTGCACCATGGCGTGCGCATCACCGATGGCGCGCTGGTCTCGGCGGCGACCTTGTCCCACCGCTACATCACCGACCGCTTCCTGCCGGACAAGGCGATCGATCTCATGGATGAGGCGGCCTCGCGCCTGCGTATGGAAGTCGAATCCAAGCCCGAGGAGATCGAGAATCTCGATCGGCGCATCATCCAGCTCAAGATCGAGCGGGAGGCGCTGAAAAAGGAGACCGACAAGGCGTCGAAGGACCGACTGGAGACGCTGGAGCAGGATCTCGCCAATCTCGAGCAGCAATCGGCTGAACTCACCTCGCGCTGGCAGGCCGAGAAGGAAAAGATCGCGGGTGAGAGCCGTATCAAGGAACAGCTCGACGCTGCACGCATCGAGCTCGACCAGGCGCAGCGCTCGGGCGACCTCGCCAAGGCAGGCGAACTGCAATACGGCACCATTCCCACGCTCGAAAAGCAGCTGGCCGATGCGGCGGGCGCAGCCGAAGGCGCAATGCTGCGCGAGGAGGTGACAGCGGAGGACATCGCCGGCGTCGTCGCGCGCTGGACCGGCATTCCGGTCGAGCGAATGATGACCGGCGAACGCGAGAAGCTGCTCGCCATGGAAGAGACGATCGGCAAGCGCGTCATCGGCCAGGCCGATGCGGTCCGCGCCGTGTCGACCGCCGTGCGCCGCGCGCGTGCCGGTCTGCAGGACCCCAATCGGCCCCTGGGCTCATTCCTGTTCCTAGGGCCCACAGGCGTCGGCAAGACCGAGCTCACCAAGGCGCTCGCCGGCTTCCTGTTCGACGACGACAACGCGATGGTTCGCATCGATATGAGCGAGTTCATGGAGAAACACTCGGTCGCCAGGCTGATCGGCGCCCCTCCGGGCTACGTCGGCTATGAAGAGGGCGGCGTGCTGACCGAAGCGGTTCGCCGCCGCCCCTATCAGGTCGTCCTCTTCGACGAGGTCGAGAAGGCGCATGGCGACGTGTTCAACATTCTCCTGCAGGTGCTCGACGACGGGCGGCTGACCGACGGCCAGGGCCGCACGGTCGACTTCACCAACACCATCATCGTGCTGACCAGCAATCTGGGCAGCCAGTATATTGCGGGCCTCGCCGACGACGAATCGGTCGAGAAGGTCGAGGACCAGGTGATGGAAATCGTCCGCGGCCATTTCCGACCGGAATTCCTCAACCGCCTCGACGAGATTATTCTGTTCCACAGGCTCGGCGCCGACCATATGGCGCCCATCGTCGATATTCAGGTCGCCCGCGTCGGCAAGCTGCTCCAGGACCGCAAGATCACGCTCGACCTCACCGATGCGGCCCGCGCCTGGCTCGGCCGCGCCGGCTATGATCCGGTCTACGGCGCGCGGCCATTGAAACGCGCGGTGCAACGCTTTCTCCAGGATCCGCTCGCCGACTTGATCCTCCAGGGCGAGATCCGCGACGGATCGACCGTCCATATCGATGAGGGTGACGGAGCACTCGTGCTGAAGATAGGCTAAGAGTTACGATGGCCGCCTGGAATAACGTGGGACTGAATTGGGCGACAGCAGCAGTTGACGAAGGATTGCCCGAACGAATTAGGGAGAAAGCTTATGAGCGCGCACGAAGCAAATAAGGGGGTCTGGGGTTCGCCGTTTCCGGCATCCACCGGTTGGGGATGGGTTCTGACCTATGGCGTGCTCCTGATCCTGGGCGGGATCCTGGCTTTCCTGAACCCGCTCGCGACGGGCTTTGCCGCCGGCGTGATCTTCGGAGCGATATTGCTTGCCTATGGCGTCATCGCGATAGTCGCTGGACTGTCAGCCTTTTCCACCCGATCGAAGGTGCTGGAGTTGCTCCTCGGCGTCGTGGCGGTACTCGCTGGCCTCTTCGTGCTGTTCGATCCATTCCAGGGTGCCGCATCGCTCGCTTGGGCGATCGGGCTGTGGCTGTTCGTCTCAGGAGTTTCCCAGCTTTTCTATGGACTGAAAGGTACGCATGACAAGGGATGGAGGCTGTTGCTCGGCGTCGTCGATATCGGGCTGGGTACCTATCTGGTGATCAGCGGCCCGCTGGCAGGGCTTGCCTTCGTGGCGGCGATCATCGGCTTCAGCTTTCTCTTCCGCGGTGTTTTCCTTATCTCACTTGCCTTTGGCCTGAGGCGGCTGAAGTCCGCGTGACGAGGGGATGCGGCCAGGAGATGGATACACCGAGGCTGACGGCGAATGCTGCGGAAGGGTTCGCGCCGATCCTCAGCGCGACCAGGAGGCGTAGCAGGTGAGCAATCCATATGAAGTTCTCGGCGTCGCCGCGTCCGCGAGCGGGGACGATATCCAGAAAGCGTATCGCAAGCTCGCGAAGAAGCTCCATCCGGACCTCAACCCTGGCGACAAGTCGGCCGAGGACAAGTTCAAGCAAGTCGCAGGCGCCTACGATCTGCTGAGCAACCCGGAGAAACGCAGGCGTTACGACACGGGCGAGATCGACGAGACCGGCGCAGAGCGGCCCCAACAGCAATATTATCGTGACTATGCCGGGTCGGACCCAGGCCATTATTCGAGTAACGCCGGCTTTGCGGATTTTGCCGCAGGCGACGATCCGTTCGCCGAACTCTTCCGTCGCAGCGCACAGGCGCGCGCCAATCGCCGCGGGCAGGACCTGCACTATCGCCTTTCGGTCAGCTTCGTGGAGTCGATCACCGGCGGTTCACAGCGGATAACCCTGCCAGCGGGCGGCACGCTCGACGTGACGATCCCGGCGGGCGTCGTTGATGGTCAATCGCTGCGCCTCAAGGGCAAGGGCGCACCTGGCGCCGGCAAGGGCGGCCCAGGAGACGCATATATCGAGATCGAGGTTCGATCCGACCCACGCTTCCTCCGCAATGGCGACGACATCACGATCGACGTTCCGATCTCGCTGAGGGAAGCCGTCCTCGGCGGCAAGATCCGCGTTCCCACGCCAACCGGTGATGTGACGATGACCGTGCCGGCCAATTCGAACAGTGGCAGCACGCTGCGCCTCAAAGGCAAGGGTGCCCCTCGGCTGGGCGGCGGTCGTGGCGATCAATTCGTGAAGCTTGGGATCGTGCTGCCCAAGCCGGCCGATCCGGAACTCATACAATTCGTTTCGACCTGGGAAGCCGGCAAGAATTTCAATCCTCGTGAGGCCTCGCGATGATAGACCTGGACGAATTTCTATCCCACTCGGGGATCGAACTCCGCTCGCTCGAGCAGTGGATCGATCGCGAATGGCTCCTTGGCGAGCGCAGATCCACGACCATCGTCCTGACCGACATGGACGCGGCCCGCGCGCGCCTCATACATGATCTGAAGCGAGACTTCGGCGTGAACGACGAAGGCGTCGACATCGTGCTCCACCTCGTGGATCAACTGCATGGCCTTCGCCAGGTGCTCGCACAGATGCGAACGGAAGCGCAGGCCGCGCGGCGCCGGGATATCCGGCGATCGCGAGGCCGCAAACCCGGTCCGATTCTGGCTCCGCGGCGCAGGTCGTAACCGGGCCATGAGTCTTGGTGAAAGGGCCTAGCTCCTCACAACATCTGCGCCACAGCTTCTATCCGCACCGTAAGCGTGGCCTGAGGACCGCAGTTCAGGCGGCTTCGGCGATTGCCTGATTATCTGGCTGCCAGTTCCATATGTGGACGGCTCCCTCTTGCAAGGGCTGAACGGAAAATTTGATCGGATCGCTTGCTTCCATATGTCCGGCCTTTCGGTGCGGTCGCACGTGACCGCTGGCCAAGATGGTTTCCGCGGTGTGTGTTCCCAACAAGGCAGCGGCCTGTGATGGCCATTGGAACTGACGGAGTGTCACACGCCTCGGATCGATCGATCGCACCATCTGCTCTCTTCATGCAAGATCACGGATCAGCTCAGTACGATAGCATTGATATTTTGCTCATCGTCCCTGGCTAATTCTTATGCTGCTACCGCAGTTAGCGCGGGCGGCGCGACGCACTGGTATCGCTCGCCGCTCACCATGAGTTTCCACGCGACACGTGCGGCTTTGTTAGCAACGGCAACCGCAACGAGCTTAGGCGATTTTCGTGCAATCAAGCCGATAAGCCACGGTGTTAGATTCCTGCCTCGCCCATTGCGGGCGTGCTGAACGACTGCGGTGGCTCCGACCACGAGCGTGCTTCTGAGAAGCTCATCACCAGCGCGAGTGATAACGCCGTGTCTTGTCTTGCCGGCGGTCGAGTGATCTTTGGGGGTCAGGCCCATCCATGCCGCAAAATCCCGACCGGATTTGAATAGATGCGGATCGGGCGTTTTCATCATGAGCAAGGTCGCGCCGATAGGCCCAACGCCGGGAATTTTGGCCAGTCGCTGACTACATTCGTCGTTGCGATGCCATTCCATCAGCTTCGCGTCGATCCGTTCGATCTCGCACTGGAGCTGCGCATATTCCTTTCCCTGCAGCGCAAAAAGTTCGCGCGCCAATTCGGGTATCGTTTCATCTTCCGCGATGCACTCGAGAAGCGGTACGACGCGACATGCACCCGTCGCCGCGGTGATGCCGAACTCCGCGCCATACCCTCGTATAGCGTTGACGAGCTGGGTGCGCTTCTGAATAAGCCTTTCGCGCACCCCGACCAACATGAGCGCGGCCTGTTGTTCTGCAGTCTTTACCGGAACGAAGCGCATTGTTGGGCGGCTCACCGCTTCGCAGAGAGCTTCGGCATCCGCAGCGTCGTTCTTGCCGCGCTTGACGTAGGGCTTCGCTAATTGCGGCGCGATCAACCTTACATCATGCCCGAGCGATCCGAGAAGACGAGCCCAATGATGTGAACTGCCGCATGCCTCGATAGCGACGAGGGTGGGTGGCAGCTTTTCGAAAAACCGAATCATCTCTCGGCGCGTCAACTTCTTGCGCAGCACTGGCTTCTCCGCTGCATCGACGCCATGCAGTTGAAAAACGTTCTTTGACGTATCCATGCCTATGCGGGTAATTTGCTCCACGGGCGGCTCCCTTGATTGAGTCTTGCAACGCACTCACTCTGGCACATTGCGATGCCGTTGGGAGCCGTCCACCCCAACAAGGCATGAGTTCATCCCAGCGAGCGGCAGGCCAATCGCCAGCGATCTTGGCTATGACATCGGCGATGTAGGCCTGCGGTTCGAGGCCATTGAGCTTGGCAGTCTCGATGACCGAGTAGATGGCAGCGGCCCGATTGCCGCCTGCTTTTGAGCCTGCGAACAACCAGTTTTTGCGGCCCAGGGCCACGCAGCGCATGGCGCGCTCCGCAATGTTGTTGTCGATCTCCAGACGTCCATCGTCGAGGAAGCGCGTCAGAGCGACCCAGCGTTTGCGGCCATAGGCGATCGCCTTTGCCATCTCGGACTTGGGCGAGAGACGGCGCGTTGCATCGTCGAGCGCCAGGCGCAGATCGTCGATTAATGGCTGGGTTCGGTCCTGGCGGCTTTGTCGTCGGATATCGGACTGATGGCCGCGAACCTCTGCCTCGATCTCATAGAACTGACCGATACGTTCCAGCAGATCGGTGGTGAGCGGGGTCGGCTTGCTCGCGTGAATGTCGAAGATCTTGCGCCGGAAATGCGCCCAGCAGGCGACCTCGGTGACACGGTTGGTGTCGTAGAGCTTGTCATAGCCGGCATAGCCATCCGCCTGCAGATAGCCGGTGAAGCTGGCGAGTTGGCGCTGAGGATGTGCGCCGGTCCGGTCGGTGGTGAACTCATACCAGACCAGCGGCGGGGTTGTGGCGCCGGAGCCGCGATCATCCACGACATAGGTCCAGAGCCTGCCGGTCGCCGTCTTGCCACGTCCAGGATCAAGCATGGGGACCGGCGTATCGTCGGTATGGATCTTCGAGGCTGCCAGTCCAACTTCGCGGATACGGCTGATGATCGGATCGAGCAGGACAGATGTCTGGCCAACCCAGCCTGCCAGCGTCGAGCGGTCGATGTCGACACCCTGCGCCGCCATGATCTCGGCTTGGCGGTAGAGCGGCAGATGATGGTCGAACTTGGAGACGACGACATGGGCCAGGGTGCCAAAGGTCGCCTTGCCCCGCGCTATCGCCTTTACCGGCGCGGGTGCCTGCACGATCTTCTCGCAGGATCGGCAGCTATACTTGGGGCGGATGGTCCGAACGACGCGCCACTGCACCGGCACGGCATCGAGCATCTCATCGCTGTCCTGCCCCAGGGGCCGCAGCGCGCCGCCGCAGTCGGGACAGGTGCAGTTGCCCTGCTCAGGCTCGATCCGCTGTTCCTCGCGCGGCAGATGGGCGGGCAGCGCGCGAACCGGTGATGCCCGATCGACGGCTGCCGGATCGCCTCGACGCGCGGCGGCGACGATGGCCTCGCCCTCCAGTTCTTCGAGCGCCAGCTCAAGCTGGGCGATCTGGGTATCGAGCTTCTCGGACGACTTGCCGAACTGCATCCGCTTAAGGCGAGCAATCTGCACGCGCAGCGTATCGATCAGGACATCGCGGGCGGAAATATCGGCGTGGGCAGCCGACAATGCGGCTTCGAGCTCGGCGATCCGAGCGTCCTTATCGGGGGTGGAAAGGCCTGCGTCCGACACCACGATTATATAGCAGACCGGTGGTCGCAATGCTAATAAAAGCGCCAGATAATGGGCGTTTTACCCCGCCAATGAAGGGGTAAAAGTGCGTTCAGGTCGCCGCCAGTCGATGCCTTCCAATAGCATTGAAAGCTGCGCCGCCGTCATCATCACTGACCCGGTCTTGGTGGACGGCCATACGAAGCGCCCCCGGTCCATCCGCTTCGAGAACAGGCACATGCCCTGGCCATCAAACCAGAGCAACTTCACCAGATCGCCGCGCTTGCCCCGAAAGGCAAACAGCGCACCGGAATGGGGGCTCTGCTCCAGAACCTGCTGAGTCATCACCGCCAGGCCGTCTAAGCCCTTACGCATGTCGGTCGCGCCGCAGGCCAGGAAGATCCGTGTAGACGGTGGCAGCGGGATCATCGTGCCAGCGCGCCGATCACCCGCGACAGGACATCGACGTCAACTGCAGCGTCCACCGTCACCTTGATGCCCGATGGCAGCTCGATCCCGATCAAGCCAGGGACGAGCGGTGCAATGGGAGCGGGCAACGCTGGCGGCTCGCTGATCCGGACCTCAGCGAAGGCTGGCTCGGGCAGCTTGCGAACCCCGGCAAGCTCACCAGACATCGCCTGCCGTCGCCATGTGTAGATCGAACCGCTGCCAACATCGTGGCGCTCACAGGCCGTCCGCACGCAACCGTCGGACCCGAATGCATCCCGCAATACCGCCACCTTCTGGTCCACCGTCCAGCGCCGACGGCCCGACACCCGGCTAACGACCTCGATCCGACTACTCATACGATTACTCATATGACTACTCGCCCGTTCGCTTGCTGAATCCTCAATCTCGTCCGACACCTGCCACCTCGCTCAAAAAGCGGCAATCATCCTCGCGAATGGGCACCGCGCAAGGCGGCCCTCAGGCCCCGCTTACTCCGCACCGAACTCGGTCAGCTGCGGTGAGAGCAAACAACGAGTTCACGTCGGAATTGGCGAACCGATCCCTGCTAAAGTCTGGAAGGCAATGATTGACGACTCGGAACCACTCCAGCCTGCGCAGGCGAGCGAATTCGACGCTTCGTTCCAAGCGACCAACCAGAGCCCGGTTGAGCAACTTCTTGCCCTTCTTGAGATTGAATATGGGGCGCTGCAAATGCGCCTCTCGGCGCATCTGCGTTCCTCCGAGGCTGCCGCTGAGGCGCTCCACGACGTCTATGTCAAGCTGAGGGCGGACCCGTCTATCGGCGATCTCCATAACCCACGCTTCTACCTCTACCGGATGGCCATCAATCTCGCAAAGAACAGGAGGCGGAGCGACTGGCGCGCGATCAACATGGAGGATGCTGGGCTTCTCGATATTCCGGACAATGCGCCGAGTCAGGAAGCCGCCACCTTGGCCACGGACGAAATGACGCGAGCTTTGCAGGCGCTTCATACCCTCCCGCCTCGGCGGCAGGCAATATTCCTGGCCAAGTGGCGCGACGAGAAATCGCAAAGCGAGATTGCCGCCGAGTTCGGGTTGCACAAGCGCACGGTTCAAAAGGAGCTCACTCGAGCGGAGATATATCTGAGGAAGGTCTTACGTCGTCCCAAGCGGCCGGTCTGACTGGCGCTGATGCCGCTCGAAAGGCTAGTCGAGGCCCACGTCCGTGCCACCGAACGGTTGCACGGGGACGACATTACCGTACCGGTTTAACCTGGTATGGCGTTCCCTTGGCATCGTATTTGTTGCAGATCTAACAAACCAAGGCTTGTCCGGTTGAGTGCAGGAGATGCTGGCATGAAGCATGAGGGAAGCTGCCACTGCGGGACAATCCGCGTTGCGATTGAGGTTGATCCTGTCGATGCCGGTGAGTGCAATTGCTCGATCTGCCGGCGAACCGGAGCACTGTGGACCTACCGCTCGCCCAGCCAAGTGAAAGTCGCGGGCATGGGCGTAGGCTATGTACAGGGCGACGCCACCCTGACGTTGTGGCATTGCGCGACATGTGGGGTCACCACCCACTGGAGCCCTCACGATCCGACGTACGACCGGATGGGCATCAATCTCAGACTATTTGACCCGGCGTTGTGGAATGGGCTGCCCCGCCGGTTCATCGACGGCGCGAGTTGGTGAGGTATAGCGACTCTCAAAGCCGCAATAGTGATGATTTTGGCCATATCGTCATAAGGCGGATCGCTGGCCGTTAACCTGCCTTCCGCGCCAGAAAGCAGATTTTCCGGTCCCCACGACATCATTGCTCCTCTGGGCGTCCGCTGAAGCCGCCATTCGGTGGCGGCCTGCGGTCTTCACCGGATGGCTACGGGAGGCCCGGCGCTGAACTCGGACAAAAAAGTGGGGCGCATTTTGGATCGCCAATGTGTCCCCCCATTGGGAATAGTAGGGCTTCCTCCTTCGAACGCGCCTCGGCTTGCGCCCTAGCGTCTCCTGGTGGTGGCCGATGAGGCAGGGCGCTGAGGTCCCCGGCGCAAGCAATCTGCCTCGCAACCCGTTGGGGGTCGCCATGGCGGCTTTTGGAAGTGTAGGCGCGAGCGCGACGTCGTGCGCGCGGTTGGCGCAGACTAAAACACAATCTGTGTCGGTCGGACGGCAGAGGGGTTTCGGGGGGCACAGAAGAGAGACGAGCAGTCGGCCGATGCTCGCCCCCTGGCGGGTCAGTCTGGCCATGCGCACGATGCGGTGTAATCTCAGCAACGCAATCTCGATCTCCGAAATCGCGTCTCTGTGCCGATTGTCGCTCTGCTATTTTGTGCGAGCTTTCACGAACACGGTTGGAATCGCACCCTATGCCTGGTTCGTTCAGCAGCGCATCGTGCGCGCAAAGCGCCTCTTGGCCGATACCGCGCTACCGCTGGTGCAAGTCGCTCTCGAGTGCGGATTCTCCGACCAGGCCCACTTCACCAAAGCGTTTGCCAAGGCATCCGGCATAACGCCTGCAAAATGGCGCCGTCAGATTTGCACGTGCTGAGCTTTCATAGCGCGGGCAAGGCTGATCTCTCAGTCCTTCCTTTCGCCTTCCGCTCCTCGAGAAGCCGCACGGCGATTGGCGAAGGCGAGCAGGGCAGGGTCATGCTCAGGCCGATTCCAGCGCGCAGAATCCCGCAGAACCACCACATCTTCAAGATGCGTGAGGAACGTGTAGACCTTGTTGACGATGTCGATCATCAACGCCTTCATCTCGGCATCGGAAATTCGAGAAGCTTGGCTCCAGGGGATCTCGCCATAGGGCGTGACCACCTTCACATCGCTATAGTCACCGATGACACTGTCCGGCACGGTGCCGGCATGGATTTCTTCCAGCCGGGTATTGCGGACACAATGCTCCACGAGCGCCAAAGCGACCCTGCGCATTGCTTCGTCAGGCACTTTCTCTTCGGGCATTAAGTCCTCCCACCCGCAGAGTTGGAAGCATCGGTCTCCTCGGCTCGAGGAGGCGCTTCTGATGCTTTAAAGCTGCGCGCTCAGCTCTGACAGCCTCTCCTGGCAGAGTTCGTTGACGACCGTGCCAAGCACCTCGACGCGCTCGGCGAGGTACGCGAATTCCTCCTCCGTCATCTTGAAATGCTCGGAATGCCTGGCCTTCACATAGGCATCCTTGAGCTTGTTGAAGTGCGCTTCCTGCTTGCGGGTCTCCCTTGGCCAGGCCTCGACGAGGCGCGCAGAAATCGCTTCAGCGCGCGTCCGAAGGAATTTGATATTGTGACTATAGGGCGTGTAGAAGGTGTAGACGAGAAGAACGCAGTAATAGAGGCGTTCGCACGCCTGTTGAAGATTATAGGCTGCGTCGGGAAATTGCTTGTTGTCGTAGAAGAACTGAAAGCCCAACCGTGACGATATTGCGAGGCCGAACCACTGGTCGAAATAACCCTTCGCCATGTCATAGGCTTGCTGCGGGGTCTTGGGCTTGGGCTCGTGCAGTTCGCTGTTGTCGACTTGATACAGCGCAATGCCATCGCGCGCGATGTCCATAAAGAAATAGCGGCCATGAGCCAGTCCATCGTTCACTTCCTGCAGCGTGTGAACGATGAAATTGACCGGCGTGCGCAGGCGGTTGAGGATCATGGTTTCCCGGTCGAGGCGTTCTTCCGCTTTCTCCCAATATTCGGCTCTGTCCGTCAGCTCCTTCTGGTTGACGATGATGAGCAGGTCGAAATCCGATCGATAGCCCCTCTCGGTATGCGGCTCATGCACCCACCCTCCGGTCGCATAGGAGCCGTAGAGGATGATCTTGAGGATGCGGCCAAGCTTGCGCGGCCCCGTCGGCTGGCCAAGCGCGTCCTCGAACTCCTCGAAGAGGATCCGGATGACCCGATCGAGTTCGCGCCGCTTGTTTACCGGAAGATGGTCGAGTTCGGTTTTCATCGTCTCATCGTCATTCGGGTCAGGTGAGAGGGAAGCGCGATGGTTCGTCTTCCCACGGATTGAAGATCACGGCGCCGCTGTGGCGAGTATCCTTGGTGTTTCGCGTCACGAGGAAGAGGTCGTGCTCGATCGCGGTTGCCGCGAGCAGCGTGTCGATCACCGGTGGGGACTGCCCCGTCCGCCGCTTCACCTCACCCGAAATTGCGCCCCAGCGATAGACGATGGCGTCGTGAACGGAGAGGAGCCGGTCGCTGAAGCGTTCAGCGAGGGCGTCGCGGGCCGCTATATAGCGCGAACGATCCGGATGTTCCGGCTCGAGATTGTGGATGCCTTTATCGAATTCCGCGAGCGCCAGGACGCTCAGGAACATCCGGTGCTCGGGTTGCGCTGTCGCCCATGCCTTGACGCTTGGCGCACCGTTCGGGCTGGCCAACGCAGATACGATATGCGTGTCCAGCAGCCAGCCTTTCACAAGGCGACGTCCCGCCCGCGGTCGATCTCGCGCTCAAGGTTGAGGCCGTCGAGTCCGAGGCTCTCGAGGAACGGAACGAACGCAGGCTTGCCCGCATCCCTGGGCAGAAGCCGGTCGAGTTCGTCCACGCTCATCACCACTACGGCCTCCCGGCCGCGGACCGTGACCCGCTGCGGTCCCTCGCTCTGGGCACGCCTGACGACTTCGCTGAAGCGGGCCTTGGCATCTTCGAGTTTCCACGTACTGCGGGGACCGGATTTCTCACCTTCCGTCTTGCCAACTGCCGTGCCCATTGGTTATCTCCTGACCAGCTAGTCAGATATAGACTGCCCCAGCCGCTATCGCAAGACCAATCGCCCCTTCGCGAGCAAACGGCTGATATGGCTAAGTGCAAGGCTCCGCCCGTGGACCTCCCATGTCAGCCAGGGAGCGTCGGTCTGCGGAGGTGTTCTATCGGCACATCCATCCACTATACTCCGGCGATGTCCACGAAGAACGATTCGTACCAAGGCTCGCTGTTCCGCGAAGGCGATTTGCCCTCACCCAGGCGCAACAGCCTTGCCTCCCGATCCGATACTCAAGGCGAT
The DNA here is from genome assembly GCF_028538045.1 of Sphingobium sp. AntQ-1. Lineage (NCBI taxonomy): Bacteria > Pseudomonadati > Pseudomonadota > Alphaproteobacteria > Sphingomonadales > Sphingobiaceae > Sphingobium > Sphingobium sp. AntQ-1. The sequence continues at coordinate 454,730 of NZ_CP117158.1, read as the reverse complement.
TTGTCTTCAGACCCGCCACCTGCCAGCCTTCACATTCGGGTCCGTTGCGGACCGGAACGTCATCCGCTTGCCCGATTATGGCGCATTCTGCTGCGCGGCCGCCCACATGACGAACCTTGATCCAGATAGTCGCAGGGTACCCGCTGACTAGGGAGCTATGCCCTGACGTGGCCACGGCATTGAGCAAATATCTTGACATGGACCATTCAATAGTCCAAAAAAGTTCATGTAGCCGACGGCCAGTGGGAGTTCAACATGCGAGTCTCTGTGAGCGACGCCAAGGCGCAGCTGACCGAGTTGGTGCGGCGGGCCGAAGCGGGAGACGAGATTGTCCTGACGCGACATGGACAACCGGCAGTGAGGTTAGTCCCCGTCCGTCCGGCGAGCGATGGAACGGCGCGCCGCAAGCTCCTCGACGCCGCTCGGATAGCTGGAGCAGCGAAGGCAACCACCGGTCCTGACGCCGCGCATAGCCAGGATTTCCTCTATGGCGACGATGGTTTGCCCGCGTGATCGCGGTCGATACGTCTGCACTGATGGCGATCGTCCTTGATGAACCGCATGCGGCTACCTGTAGCGATGCGATCGAGGCTGCGGATGAATTGATCATCTCCGCCGGAACCGTGGCTGAAACTCTGATCGTCTCGGCCCGACGGAACGTCGCTGAGGAAATGGTGAGCCTAATCGACGGGCTTGGCTTCGATATCGTGAGTGTGACCCCAGCCGCTGCGCACCGCGTTGCCTCGGCCTATTCCAAGTGGGGAAAGGGCGTTCATGCAGCCGGCCTCAACTTTGGCGACTGCTTCGCCTACGAAGTCGCCAGGGAGCATGGATGTCCTCTCCTCTTCGTAGGGGACGACTTCACCAAGACCGATGTTGAGAGCGCAATATAGTCGGCGAAAGGTCACGCGCCGCCCGAATCTCGCCTTGAGACGACTATGTAGACCGTGGAAATCTGGCCCGATCAGTGATATGGGGCAGTGGAAGGGATATTCCCGGTGGAAGCTGCCATCGACGATCAGGAGCCGCGTAGCGTCAGTGACCAGCCGAGACTGGCGGCCTGGATCTGGCGGCCGTGGTACGCGAAGCTTTGGTGGACTTCCATTCCGATCTGGTGGCTGGGCATGGCGGTGGCGACACGAGTTTCCTCGCTCGAAGCCCTCTACGGTAGTGCGCTCGCCGGTTATCTGGATATCCTGTTCTTCCCGATGACGGCGCTCATGGTGCTGGGCGTCGGCTATGTTCGGGAGCGTCTCGACGGTTTTGTGCAGCCCGGCGACGGAACGCCACTGTCAGACGAAGAGGAAGAAGAGGCCCTCTACAGAAGGCGCGCTCTTGAAGAACATGATCGTTGGGCGAAAAGATGGCGCGCCGGGTTCGACCCAGCGGACCCGCGGTCTGGGCCTCTCTGGATCGGCAATCCCTTAAATCCAACTAACCCGGGGCACATCAATCCTCACACCGGGAAATTCAACGCTTCTTGAATGTGCTGTCGCTGTCGCCGGGACTACCTTGGATATCGGTCGAGAAGCTCCCTTTCGCGAGAACAGAGTTTTGCTCGAGCGAGGTCAGCGGCCCGGTTATATCGAATGTGGCGCGCCCGTTGTCCGCATCCTGAAGGTAGCGATTGCGCATGCCTTCGCTCCCCAAGACACGATTAGATAGCTCACGGGAGAAGGTGGCTGCGGGATCGCTCGAGCGCGCTGCGGCACGCTCAGCGGCAGCAATCGACTCCCGCACATCATAATTGACGATGTCCAAACTTGATTGTGCGCTTTCGCTGGTGCTGCCTGTATCGTGGCTTTCAAAGCCTACCCTCGCACCGAAACGTCCCACCGTGGCGCGGTCTGTCTTCTCGACAGGCCCCGGTGGCGCCCGCCGACCCCGGCCCGGACTGCTGGCACGACCGCCAGTCGTTTCAGTATCGGAAACACTGATGTCCCGGCCAACGTCGATGCCAAGGTTGGTTCCCATCGTTGTCTGATCCTGGGCCAATCGTGACAGCGATCTCTGCCAGCCGGTTTGCGCCATGATCGCCTGAACATCGCGCTGGAGCGTGTCGGCGACCTGCGGCTTCAGCCGCCATTCGCCCTTGCGGTCCATCTCGAACCCGCCGCGCAGCCAGTTGGAGAGCATGGCCTGGCCTTCGGCGCCGCCGCCCATGAAATGCTCGATCGTATCCGGTCCGGCTTGCTTGCCGGCTTCGAACCGCGTGCTGGTGTCGCTGCGCGCCGACCGGCTGAAATCCGTTCCGCTGGAGACGAGGAGATCGTTGTGCGCGAAGCTGAAGCGGGCATGCCCGCCATTCGCGATCGCGCCGAGCTGGCTCTCGTTGATGAGGCCAGCCTTCGACATGGCAGCCGCCGTCTCGGGAGTAAGGTTGAGGCTGAGATCGCCATTCTGGTCCATCGCTATCTGCCGCTTCGACAGCTTGATGCCGTTTTCGGCGAGCAGGCCTTGCATCCGGGTCAGCCGCTCCCGGTCGACGATCGAGGTCAAGCGCTCGTTCCGAGCGCGATCGGCGATACCGCCAGCGCCACCTTCGGCCATGTCGATCTGGTTGCCTGCGGTGCGGCTCAATGCCTGGATGAAGCTGTCGAGCCGCGCTGCCTCGCGCGTCGATACGCCGGCTGCCTCCGCGCCCTCGGCAAAGCCGAAATTTTCCGCCTGACGCCGCTGCTCGCCGATCCGCGCCGCGCCGCGCGTGCCTGCGGTTCCGACTTCCCGCTGCGCATCGAGCTTGCCGGAGCGCTCGGCAAAGTCGTACCCAGCCGCCTCGGCCGTCCGTCCGTAGACACTGGTGCCCTCGCGGCCCGCTTCGGCAGTGGCGCCATCAGCGGTCCCGACCTGCACCGCCATATTGTAGCGCTCAAGGGCCGCCATGACCTGCGCCTCGTTCCTTCCCGTCGCGCGCCCGAGCTGCGTAACGGCGGTGCTTCTCGCCTCGCCAGACAGCGCATTGATGAACCCGACCCGGCGCGCCGTCTCATCGACGGAGAGACCGAGCATCGAAGCCGCCTCTCGCTGGCCGTGATTGCTGCCGCTGCGCCAGCCCTGCTCGGTCGCGACATTGGTGCGCTCGACGCCCGCGACATTATCGCCGGCATAGTCGCGGCGCCCTTCCATCGCACCGACCTGGATCTGCGCCGACGTGAGGTCGTTCCTCAGCATCTGCTCCTGGTCGAAGGTGTTGGCGATCAGCTTGGCTAAAGTCGGATCGGCCTGGGCCTCTCCGATCACGCCCGAGGCTTTGAGCTCGGCATCGCTCGCCGAATAGCCGGCCCGCTCAAAATGGCGCGTGGCCGCCTGCATCATCATGCCGTAAGCTCGGCTGTCGCCGAACGCGCGCCATTGCACCAGGTTCTGGCTGAAGGCCGCGAACGTCCTCTCGCCGGCCTCACCCTGGCCGAAATAGCCCGTCCCGAGGCTCCTGAGCGCATCCTTCTCGGCAAATTGGTGGATCGCAGTGGTCGCGGCATTGGCCTGAACGGCGCGCGCAACCGCCGGGTCGGCGAGATCCCGGCCAGCCAACGCCGGCGCAAGGCTGCCAAGCTGACGAGAGCCCTCGATGCCGCCAAGCGCCATCGCCGTCCCGCCCGGGGTGCCGGGTCGCTGGCCAAGGATATGACCTGCCTCACCGAAGACGCGGTTGGCGCCGAAGGTCGATCGTTCCCCGAAATCGCCGAAGCTCGATGACGCAGCGGCGCGGGAGCGGGTGCCCAATGCCGAGGCCTGCGCTTCCAGCGCAGACGCTTGTCCCTCGGCCGTACCCATGGGCGCGGCGGCGGCCGTGCCTTGGCTCGCCACGCCGAGGGAGCCCGACGTGAAGGAGGTGAACACATTGCCGCTGAAGCGGAACACGGTAAAGACGAACGCGCCGGCTAGGCCGGCCGCGGCCGTGCGAAAGCTGCCGAAGATCGCCAGCGCCTTCATCGCCGCCGAAGGCGCGAGCAGCCAAGCGTTGGCCGCAAGCGCGTTCGAGCGCAACTCCGCGAGCGTCGCCGTCGCGCGACCGAGCGTGAGCTGATAGATGCCCGCATCGATAACGCCCCAGAGCGCCACAAAGACGAACATGCCGAGCGCAAAGCTCGCGACCCGCAGATTGATCGGCGTCAGGATGAACAGGAGCGCGATCGGGATCATGAACAGCATGATGCCGAACACGGTGGCGCGGATCGTCGGCATCCATTCGTTCGCCACCGACATGGTCGCGAGGCCGTTGGAGATGACTGCCCGATTGGCCATGACTCTCGCCGCACTCGCCGGTGAATCCTCGAACAGCACGTCGCCCACCGTGTTGCCGAGCAGAATGTGCGTCAGGAAGGCCTGCGCACTCAGCGGCCGGCCGAGCATCATCTGGCCCATCTCTCCGACCTGTTGCCGGCATCGTGTCATCTGCTGGACATTGTCCGTGTCATAGCCGGTTCGCGCGCAAATTTGCTTCGTATAGCCGTCGAACAGGACCGGGTCGGACAGGCGATCCGAAATATACGTCCAGGCATCGCTGCAACTGACCGTCGTGCCGCCCTTGTCGGCTTCGGTATAGACCGTTGAGAAGGTAGCGGGGCCTGCCATCGCCGCGAAGGAAGCCGGCAAGTCGGTTGAAGTCCGGAAGAGTTGGTCATCGTCCACGCCATAGGCAGCCGAAACCCGTGCCACCGGATAGCATTGCCGGACATAGTCTTTGATTGTCGCGTCCAGGAAGACGTCGGTCATTGGCCCGCGCGGCGAAACGGCGTTCAGGAACAAGTCGAAGCTGTGCCCGCCGGCCCCGAACTCGATCTTGGCATTGGGATCGAGCGTGTTGTCGTCTATCGTCTCAACCATCGCGCGCTCGATCATGTTGGTCGCGCCGGCGACGAGCACGAGCAGGTTGGGAACGCCGCCGACCGGCTGATAGGCGTTGCGCACCCGGTCGTAGACATGGACCGTTCCCGTCGTGGCGACGAGTCCGACGAACAGGCCGACGCCGATGAGGATCTGGAAGCCAAAGGCGACCAGCCCCATGCCAGTCCCGCGCACGCTGGCGATGATCGCGCCGAGGCCGATCCCGACCGTCGCGACGATCATCACCAGCGTCTCGTAACGCGGATCGCCGAAGATCATCGACACCAGCCGGAAAGCCTCGACCGTCTCGGCAAAGCCGTCATAGGTGTGGAAGCTCGTGTCGACCGCCAGGGCGGGGGAAGCGAGGAACAGGGCGGGAAGGGCGGCAAGAAGCCTTGGAAGCCGGCGCATGACAGACGATCCTACTGGTTGCGGGCCGCGGCGCCGGCGGCGTCACGGGCGTCCCGATCGCGCTCGCGCAGGAGCCCGGCATAGTTGGCGGAGAGGTTGGTCTGGTTGAGGGCCGCCATATAGCTCTGGCGCATCTGCGCGCGTTGGCGCAGCACCTCGTCTCTCAAATCCCGTAGCTGCTCGATTCCCTTGGACAATATCCGCGTCTGGCAGACATTGGCGTTGTTGCTGTCGGCCGACCCCGCCACCGTGGCTCCTCGCTCTGCATTGGTCACCGTGAAGTCGATGGTGCGGGTGAGATCGTTGAGCATCTGGTAGGCGAGGGTGAGCGCGACCAGTTCGTCCGTGTCGGCGATCACCGAGTCGACGACGCCCTGGCGCACACCCCATTCGAGCATGCGATAGACGGGAAGCGTCCGGACATTGGCCACGAACTGCCGTTCCTCGGCCGCCAGCGCAGCGCGCGTGCGGATCTTGGTGGCGATCGACTGCATGCGCTCGCGCGCCAGGACGAGCGCACCGCGTCCGCTGCCGTCCTGCGCGCAGTCGGCGCCAGTGGGCGGGAAATTGAGCGTGCGGCGCTGGACGCCTCCCGTCAGGAAATCCTGCGCGCTTTCCGTGTCCTGCGCGGGGCATTGGGGGATGGCCGTGAAGAGCGGCACTCGGTCGCCATCGTCCCAGCGCATGTACACGTCGCCGACCCGGGCACGCATCACGCTCGCCCAGTCGCCGGCGCCGACCCGCTGCGCTGCGTGGGCGAGAAGCGAGCCGGTGCGGAAAATGTCCGTCACCTCTGCCGGGCAGTTGGCGAGCGCGTCCTTCAAATCCTCGGTGGGATTGTTGTTGTTGGCCTCGATCTTCTCGCGGCTCTGCTGGTAGCTCTTGGCGAACCCTTGCTTGACCGAGCGATAGCCGGTCATCTCCTCAATGATCCCAGACATATTGTCGTCGCCCTTGGCAATCTGCACCATGCGGTTGGCGAGCCGGCAATCGTTGACCTGGATCGAGTTCAGGAAATTGGTCGCCGCTTCCATCTTCGAGATGATGTTCCCCATCTTCTCGTCGAGCGTCTCGAGGAGATACTGGAACGCGACTGCGGGAGCTGCCTGGAGAATGCTTTCGAGCTTCTGGACGAGATAGTCCGGATCGAGGAACGACATACCGCCAAGGAACATGTCGATCCCGCCGCAGCCGGCGCGGACCTTGGGCAGGCTGACCGACATGAGATAGTCGTTGTGGACATCGACGCGGCCCGACATGCCACCGGCCGTGACGTAACCCCGCGTCTGGTCCTGGAAGCTGCCCGGCGACGTATAGGTCACATTGTCGAACCAGCTCTCGGCCCAGCTCTGCGCGTGAGCGGGAGCTGCGGCAACGATCGTCGCGAGGGCAAGGGCGATCAGCGAACGGACGATGGCGCGGTGGCAAGCGAACATGGCGGACTCCGGACGATTGGGGATGACGAAGGAAGGACCGAGGCCGCCATTGCTCAGCGCCTTCCTGCACGCTTCGCCGACAGCCCCACGATGCCGGTGAACTTGGACATAGCCCGGACGCCGACGTCGGGCCTCACCCCCGTCAGCATCTTCGCGGCCAGATAGAGATTGCGAGCCAGATTGGGCGAATGGTCGGTGCCGATCGCCACCGGCACGACACGCGCATCGTCCGCCATCGGCCGCACCCAGGCGACCGGATGCCCGACCCAGGGCAAACCGAGGCGTCCCGACCGGATCATCGCCTCCTGACTGCCGATGGTGTGTACCTGCCAACCATAGCGCGCGCCCAGCGCGGCCAGCTTTGTCCAGAGGTCGCCGCACGGTATGCAGCCGGGGCTTGTCGTCATCTCGATGATGAAGGCGGCGCCATGTCCGCGTAGCGTTGTCGTGAAGTCATCTGGAAAGTCATGCGTGACAGGAACGCGCGAGAGCCAAGCCTGCAGGGTCTTCGCATCGCCGACCGGGTGGATCGCCGCTCGCATCGCGTCCTCGCGGCTGACGGTCTGCGCGGATGCCGAGCCCATGCCGATGACGAGGCCCGGGATGCCGAGGAGGATGAGACCGCGCATTATGGCCTCGGCTCGCTGGAGGTTTTCACGAGATCGCCGCCGAGCGCTCGCGGATCGGTCGCTGATACCGGGCCGTTGCCAAGCGCATCGAAGAAGCCCGCATCCTCCCCCGGACCGGTCATGAACTGTTCCGGCCGGATGTCGCCACGCAGCAGGCGGACCGCTTGATAAGCCATCTGCGCGAGGTTGGGATAAGCCTCGACGCCCGAGGCGATGATCATGCGCTGCTGACTTCCTCGGCGAATGACCATCGTCGTCGGTGTGATCTCGACTCCAAACCGCTCCCTCAGGTCGGGCCGCTTGTCCAGATCCATGGGCGTGACCTGCCAGCCCATCTCTTCCTGGAAGCGCTGGATGATCGGCCACTGGACACGGCAATAGCCGCAGGTCGAACGTGAGAACATGACGAGTGCGAACTCGCCGGCATGCGCGCGCAGATAGGACCGGCGAGTGGCGTCCTTCTCTGCGGTCAGCTCGGAGCGCGCGTCGCCCACCATCGGATTTGCGGACTTCGAGTTGAGTTCGGGATATTGCAGCATCGCGATCTGGGTGACGCCGGCGAACGCTCTTGCCTTGCGCCGCGCAAAATCCTGAAGCCGCCAGAAATCCGCGACGGCATCGACCGTCAGCACCGTTGCTGCATAGTCCCGCTGCTGCTCGATGAGCTTGCGAATCTTCGGCGGCGTCCAGGTGGCCAGCTCCGCCATGGGCGGGATGACCGGCTTCACCAGCACATCCGCTTCATCCGGCTTTTCGGGAGGCGCAGGCGGCGCCTGATACCACCAATAGCCCTGCTTGGACGCCACGGCAGTCGGGCTCGCGCCTTGCGCACTGACTGATTGGGGAACGGCGAAGAAGGCTGCCCCGGCCAAGCCCACGACGACAAGCCGATGAAGAGGGAAGTACAAATGTATTGACATTGTCGTGGCAAATCGCCAAATGCCGGCAAGGAGTTTAGCGATATGGCACAGCACGCCCGTTCCAACCGAAGCGCCTCTGCGCGTAAGGACGATGTCATCCAGATCAGGGCTGCAGCCGAGCTCAAGGCGATGCTCAGCCGCGCCGCTTCTCTGCGAGGCCAGAAACTGTCCGAGTTCATGCTTGCGAGCGCGCGGCGGGAAGCCGAGGCCGCCATCCTCGATCAGCGAACCTTCTTTCTGGATGCCGAGCAGCATGAGCAGTTTCTTAGCCTTCTCGATGCGCCGGCCGTGCCGTCGCCTAGCCTTGAAAAGCTGATGAAGCGCGAACCGCTCTGGAATCGATGATCGGACGCGTCGCTCATTTCCATGTCCACGCGCCGTGTTACGCCGCCTGAGCGATTGAACTCCGACCATGATGTCGATGCGTTCCGCAATGGACGGCATGCCTCGCTCGATCTTTGGCTCAACGAGCGCGCGCTCGCCAGTGAAGGCGCTTCGGCCCGCACCTACGTCGTGTGCGGTGCTGACCGGCCCAGTCAAGTTGTGGGCTATTATACGATCACGACCGCGATGGAGGAGCGTGCGGCGCTGCCCACGGCAAAGCTGCGAAAGGGCATGCCGGACAAGGTGCCTCTCCTTCTCATCGCAAGGCTGGCCGTCGATTCCGCCTTCCAGGGGCTTGGCTTGGGTCCCGATCTGCTCGCCGACGCGCTCCGCCGCTGCGCGGCCGCCTCGGAGATCGCCGGCGTTCGCGCCGTCATCGTACACGCGATCGACGACGATGCCGTGGGCTTTTACGAACGGCATGGCTTCATCGCCTCGCCGTTGGGAGAGCGCGTTCTCCTGATGCCCATCGAGGCCGTCCGGGCCTTGCAAGACTGACGACACCCCGCATTGCGTATGGGCGATCACAGCCTCCTGAAGATCGCCAGAGTCACTCCGCTGCGGGATGTGCTCGGCGAGCGTCCGTTGATCGCGCGCGGTCACAGGATGCGCTCCATGCGGGTGAGACGCGCGATCGGTAAGAGTCCGAAATAACGGCTGTCGAATCCGCGCGGATGCGTCGAACCCACATAGACCATGCCGGGCGGAATGATTCCGCTCCAGCTCATATGCTCGAGCTTCATCCCGTTATGGGCTTGCGGAAGGCTCACGCCCAGGAGCACGCCGTTGCAATAATAATGACCGTCTCTGCTACGAGGGATGAGGGGCGAGGGGGTCTCGAACATCGTCAGCCGGTCGCCGGCCATGCAGAGTGCATGCTTGGTGACGGACACCGGCTTTGGCCCGGCGATCGGGTGATGAAGCGTGAACATGACATAGTCGCCGCGTGCAATCGGCCCTGGGCTCTTGTGCACCGCGAAAGCCTCGATCGATGGCGACATGACCAGAGTGACCTGCGGGACGACGAGCGCCGCGAACAGCGCAGGGGGCAGGACGACCAGCATTGCCAGCCACAGGCGTTCGGGTCGCGCCGGTGCGTCAGGGCCGGGTGCGCCCAGCGCCACCGCCGCTTTGCGCGGCAATCGGCGCAGACGCGGCCACAGGCCGGCGATCGCCCTAGCGAGCGCGAGCAAGAGCCTGAGCATGGCTCACCTCCTCCTTCCCCCCGAGACGGGCATATTCTTCGAACATTCCCGAAAGCGCGCTGTCGCCGAAGACGACATGGGTCGCGCGGGGGCTTTCCTCGTCGCGCTCGCAATAGGCCTGGGTCGGATCGCCCGGGATCATCGCGAGCGCCGGAACCTGGGCGATCCCATGTTGGCGAAACACGATCGGATCGATGATGAGCTGCACGTCGCGCATCACGCAGTTCGGGCCCTCGCAACCCGGGTCAAGCCTAAGGATTTGCGCCGTCAGCTTCGCCATCGGGCCCATCTTCATGAGACCGCCGGGCACCCCGCGGAATGCCATGACGCCTCGAACCTTTTCGAGCTGGACGGCATAATTGCGCAGTGTCGAAATCGGCATGGACGAGGACACAAACAGGACCGGCACCCATCCCGCTGCGGCCACCGGCGGCGCAGCTTTGGCGAGCGCCAGCTCTTCCGCCGGCTCTAGCCCGAGCGCCCGACGCAGAGCCTTGGCCTGCCGCTCACGCTCGGCCGTGAGACTTGCCTCGCCGCGCGCCTGCGCTGCGCGAGCGCGTGCTTCCATGTCCGGCTCGGTAAGTCGCTTTTGCAGGCCGTCGAACGCGCGCCTTCGGTCGGCGGGATCGTCGGTCCGCGGAAGCCTGGGATCGGGAAGTTGCGCCGCATCGTTCTTGCCGCGGGAGACCGCGTGCTCCAGCCGGTTCATGCTCGCTTGGCCTTGGTCCGCGGCGGACTGCCTCGCAGCGCCGCGAGGGGCGTCACTCGCGAAGCCCTGCGCGAGCGCGGCCGTCGCCACGCCCAACAGCAGGCCCATGCAGGCGCTATGGATTGACCGCTTTGAGATACGCATCGATGCGCTCCCCCATGTCGATTTGGATTTCGGATTGGGCGCGGGCTTCGATGTCCGCATAATATTCGGAGAGATCCATCTTGCTGAAATCGAGCGCCTGGAACTCCTCCGGCGTGAACCCGCGGCACATCGGCTTCTTGGCCGTGCCCCACAGGTTGCCGTTGAAGGCCTTGAGCTGGGGACGGCCCTGTTCCTGGATGATTCGGCCGAGCTTGGTGTTGAAGCAGCAATGGCCACGGGCCTTCTGCAGGCAGACGCCAAGGAAGCTCGAGGTGCAGTAGCTGCCGATCTCGTGGCACATGCCTGACGAGCGCAGCATCGCCGTCTCCATGTCTTGGCTGTCGCAGCCGGAAAACAGGAACTCCATCATGAAGTTGATCGCCAGGCTGACGGCGATCGAGGTGGGGTCGAGGCCGACGATCAGGGCGTTGGCGCCGGCACTCGCGGCCTGGCTCGCGGTCGCACCGGCCTTGAAGGCGACATAGGCAGCCTTCATGCCCGTGAACACGCCCTTCGCGACCGCGATCTTGGTACCGATCGACGAGATGGAAGAACCCATCCCGTCCATCACGATCTTGCCCTTGTCCTTGCAGCAGTTCGCGAAGGTGGTCGAAAGCCCGGCGGGCCGGCACCGCACTCCGCGTCCCGAGAATATCTCGATCTTTCCCAGGCAATTGCCGTCGGCATCGACGCCGCCGTCCGGCGCGGTGCCTGGATCGTCCATCGGCGGCTCATCCACGATGGGATTGGTCGCGAGATCGGCACACTGATTGGGCGAGCAGGCCGGCGCGCCACCCTCAGTCTTTACGAGGCAAGCATATTGCGGGCCGACCGGGCAGCTATATTGGCCCATCGCATCCGCGACGCAGGCGACTTCCTGGATCGGGCAAGCCCAAGCGCCGCTGGTGGTGGAACGGCAGCTCGCCTGCTCACCTTCATCGGCCGCATCGCCGTTATTGTTGAGATCCGCCGCGCAGATCTGCTGCGCCCTGGCGGCACTGGGGCAGACGAGAACGAAACCAATGCCGAGCACCAGCGCGAGCGCGGCGCCGCGCGGATCGAGATACCAATATCTCGTTGTCGGGAGGCCGTTCATTGCACGCTCCCCGTGCAGACCATGTCGGCGCCGGCGAGGCGCACGGTCTGCATCATCACGACCGCTTCGGGAAAATCGTCGAGGCAACCGCAGGCGGAGACGACCTCCTCACCGGGGCCTGCCGGGCATTGATTGTCCGCAGTGCAGGCGTGGAAGAAGGTGTCGTAGCCGGTCGGCACATTCTGTTTCGCACCCACGACGCCATCGGGCGCCGCCTCGCTGTTGGCCTTGGCCGCGCGGGTCTTGCACACGGGCTCGCAGGCCGCGACCGAGCCCCGGTCGGGAAGGCTGAAGGCGCGCGTCGATGTCGCATAGCTTCCGTCGCTCTGGCGCGTCCGGTCGGCCAGCATCGTCTCGGTCGAATGGTCGACGATATAGGCGCCGCGGCTCGTGTCGGGCTTCGCGATGTCATCGACCGCGCAGCGATAGGTGCGGTCCTTCAGGAAGAAGTCGCGCGTGAGTTGTGTCGGGCAGCTCGGCCCGCCCAATATACGGGTCTGGGGGAGGGGGCGTAGCCCGGTCACGACGCCGTTGATCCAGGTCTGGACACCATCGACCAGCTCGCTGTCGAGTTTGCATTGCGGATCGGAAGCGATCGCGCCGCAACCATCGACGACCTGCTCCAGCGTCTTGCAGCTGTTGTCGACGTCGACATGGACCTGCGCGAAGCCTTCGCCGCCCTCCGCGACCGCGACGCGCAGCCAGATCTCATGATCGCCTGCGGTAAGATAAGGCCGCAGATCGAGGTTCGGATAGGCGTAGAAGGTTTTCTTGAGTTCGCATTTGCCCGGAGGAAGGCCAAGGCTAGTCCAAGCGGAGGGGCCCGAGCCGATGAACTGCCCATCGATCCGCACCTGCGCCCAATCGTCGGCGAAGAACTGAGCAAGCCGCGCGCCGACGATGCGGTCCGGGTCGTTCACATGCAGAGTCATGCGGAAGTCGATGAGCGTGCAGCTTCCGCCGCCGAGGCTGTTGTCCGCCGGTGAGCCCATCAGGAAGTCGAACGAGGAGCCGTTTTGTACCGTCGAGTAGCCGCCCGAGGTTCGGCTGATGATATCCTCGGCGCGGGGCTTCAATACGGTCACCCGCCGCTCGATCGAGCAATGGCTAAATGCAAGCGCCGTGCCGGCGCCGATCGCTGACCCCTTGAGCGCCTGGAACACGATATTGCCGGTGGATGCGGCATAGGCGTCCGACGCGATCGTCGCGGGATTGGCGCGATAGGCGGTCTGGGGAAGGTCGGGATTGGCGGAGCAGGCGGTCGACCTGGCGCCCACATAGCGGATGGAGGGGCCGTCGATCACAGCCTCGGCAACGCCGTAGCGCGGGTCGGCGGTGGTGAGCGCGCCAATCATCCCGCCGCCAAGGTCGCGCAGCACCGAGGCCATATTGCCCCAGGCGAGGTTGGTGCCGCAGCTATTGTTGAGGCAATAGCATCCGGCGAGCTTGGGCATGTCGACCGAGGTCAGCTTGAGCGCTCGCCCCCCGTCGACATCCCAGCGGAAGAAGCTGCACCCATTCCAGGTGCCGGGCTGGCAGGAGACGATCCCGTTCGCGCAAATGCCCGATACCGGAACGGGAAGGTTCGCCGTGCTGTCGACCGTTCCGTCGAGATCGGTGTCGCGGGCGATCGTGACCTTGCCGAGATCGCCAGTCCCTGCCGGTTGCACCAGCACCTCCAGCATCGTCGCGGTTTTCTGGCAGGCGATGTTCGGTGCGAACGTGCGACTGTTGTCGACCGTCGAAATCTGCTGCCCGGCCAGGCCCGGCGTCACATAATTTTGCTGAAGCGCGTCGCTATCGCCGCTCTTTGCGCGCGACGCTTCGGCTGCGGCCCGGGCGCGCTCTTCCATCGTCTGCGCCGCCGCGGGCGCGGTGAGCGGGATGGCCAGCGCGGTCGCTAGGACGGAACAGGCGGAGAGGAAGCGCCAATCCCATCGGGGGAGTGTTGCGGCCGCGCTGGCCGGGGGTGGAGCGGCGCCGCCAGGGGGGCATGGCGACGCCGCTCCGGTTCCGCACGGAAGCCATCGGCCGTAGGGGCCTTGGCGAACAGACCTCCGGAATGGACGGCTGTCTCGCGCGGAACACGGCGGAAGCGACCTGTTCATGGCACGGGTATCCCGGCGCAGCAGATCACCTTTTCGAAGAGCATGAACTGGGCGTTGTCCTTGCCCGGCGCGTGCTTGGCTGAAGACCAGAGCGCGCCGGGCCTGCCGATATTGACGCACTTGCCGCCCTTCACCGGCTCCACGATCTGGAGCTTGTAGCGGGACTTGGTCCACACGGGCTGGGGGATGAAGGAGCAGCCGTCCGCCGAACTGATGGTGAGCGCGCCCAGCCGACCCATCATGAAGACCCCGCGCGCCGCGAGCCCCGCCCAGGCCTCGACGCTGTCGTCGAAATGGATGTCGCCGGCGATCGGATAGGTCGCGCCCCAAGAGCCCATGCACCAGAACAAGGGGTCGATCACCTTGCCCGCCGCTGCCGCGGCGCTGTCGCCCATGCAGGCGAGACCGGCGGCGGGATTGCCGAAAAGAATGCCTTCGGGCTGGATGATCGCGCCGAGCGTGCCCGACTGCCAGGTCGGCAGAACCTCGGTGATCATGGCGACGTCGAAGCCGTCATTCTCGAGGCACGGCAGGTCGGTGAACATGTCGAGCATCGCCCAGACCGGCGAGATGTAATAGTGCATCTGCGCGAACATCTTGCGGGTGTTTGTCCCGTCCGAAATCGACGACTGGCTGCCTTGCAGCTTGCCGCCGGTCGGCAGGAGATCGGCGCCAAGCGCCATCATGCAGCCGGGTTCGGTCACGATGTCGACCATCCGGTTCGGCGACCAATAGGAGACCTTGACACCGAACCAGAACTGGAGACCCTTGCGGCAGGCGCACAGAGGCTTGGACGAGGATTGTGCGTCAAGCGCCTTGTCGAGCTTGTCGAAACTCCCCACCCGGATGCCGCCGACCGTGATCGGAAAGATGCAGGTCCAGCGCACCTTGGTGATGGGGTTGAAGACCGTGCCGGCCTCGCATTTGGAGGCATGGGCCTGACTCGGCCAGGCGAGCGTCATCAGCAACCCGATGACGAGGCCCGCGACGAAGACGGGAAGACGCCCGATCATCGCGTCGCTCCTTTCGCCGCGGTCGCGGCAGCCCGGCTCTTGGGCCCATACTCGGTGAGGACGAGGCGCGTGCCGGACTGCTCGACGATGACCGGAGCCACGGTGAGTCCCAGACGCTGCTTGACCCGCTCCTCGAGAATGTAGATCGAGCGGCCGGTCTTTTCGCTCAGATCGATCGCGTCGCCATTCTGTGCCCCAAGCGCGGCGAGCAGGATGAAGTCGCTCGCTCGGGCACTACGGAGCGCCCAGCCAAGGTCTTGGCGATGCACGACGACAAGGCGCTGCGGCAGCTTCACATAGGTCAGCGGGTTGAAGGCGAAGCCCTTCGGGTAGAGCGTCTTGCCGCCCGGGAGCGTGATGTCGAAGTCGAGCGTGTAGAAGGGGACGACGCTGCGCACGCGATCGGCGCCGGCGACGCCGAGCGGCGCCGCCTTCAGAGCGCTCCATTTGTCGCGCGGGCCGAACGCCTTGCTCATGTCGCTGGGCAGAGTCGCGACCTTGGCCTCGATCTCGGCGAGCGCGTCGGGCTCCGCGATCGGCCAGGTTCGCCCGATCGTGCTGCGCGATTGGGCGCTGCCCGCGATCGGCGCGGCCGCAGGCAGCGTTGCCGCGACGGCCAGCATGCTGCCCGTGACGAGCACAAGAAGAGGACCGCGACGAACACGGCGGAGCGGATCAGCGGCCATGGCGCTGCCTCCAATGCCTCTCGGGAGGCTCGGGAATGCCGATGAGGGCCGCGACGAAGGCGGAAAATGCGAGCGGCGTCAGAATCCAGATCAGCGTGCCGGCATCGCCGCCGAGCGACGGCGACACGAGCAGCATCGTGCTCTGGACAGCCAAGAGCAGGAAGCCGCTGACGGTGAGCCGGATCGCCGATTGTGATGGCGCGGAAGAGGTAAGGCCGTTCATTTGCCCCTTCTCCTGCGCAGGCGGCTCATGACCCTCGCGGTGCCCGCCGACAGGCTGAGCAAAAGGAGACCGGTCGCCAGGCACGACGCGGCAATGATGAGCGAAGCGCGGAGCACCATCATCGTCGGCTGCTTGAGCAACAGCCCGGCGACGAGCACCAGCAGACCCATCATCGCCGTCTCGATCATCACGAGCCGGAAGCGCCACTGGAAGGATTCCGCTTCGAACCGTTCGGCGAGGCGCTGCTCGACAATTATCTCGATGGCTTCGTTGTCGGACCAATTGAGCGGCAATTGATCGGGGTGCGGAGTATGGCGTCCCATGACCCTCATACCCCCACGAGGCCGGACACGGCCGGCGTACCCAGGATTTCCGAGGGGTCGACACCGGCCAGGCGGCACACGGCTTCGAGCGGGGAGAGGCCCTGGCGCATCAGCGCCTCGAACGCAGCCACCTCGTCGGGCGCGGACGTGTTGATCCAGTAGGAGAAGGGATCGACCACGAGCCGGGCGATGCCAAGACCCAGGGGCGAGTCGATGAACACCTCGCTGTAGTTGGGCTTCGAGTTGCGGACCGACTTCAGGAGATCGAGGACGAACCCCGAATAGTCGAGGATCTTGTTGTCAACCGCCCGATCATAGGTCGAGCCCTGAAGCAGGAACCGCGTCGCGGCATTTTCGAGGATGACCTGACCCGTCCCGCCGAACAGCGTCAGGTCGTTCATCGACTGCAGCACGATGCCGAACGAACCGCGATATTTGCGCGCGCGCCGATAGCCCTGGCCGAATGCCTCGGCGAGGCGCGAGAGATCCTGCCCGTCAGTCCGGGTCATGAACTGCGCGGCTTCGTCGCATAGCACGAAGCGGGGACGGTCGCGCGCGGACAGGTAGAGTTCCTGCGTGACCGCGTTCACCACCACCATGACGATGACGTTGAAGAGGTCGGGCATCGCTTTGAGGCGCTCGAGCTCGAGCACCACGAATTCGTCATTGCGGATGTCGAGGGTCGACGGCCCGTTGAAATAATGGCCATAGGCGCCGCCCGAGCCGAAATCCCGCAGATTGAAAGCCAGCTCGCGTGACGTCGGCACGAGGTGATCGACGCGGTCGAGATCGGTCTCGACGAGTGAGGGATAGGTGCCGAGCCACTCGCGCACGGCATCAATGCCATGATCGGCCCTCCCTGTGTCGATCGTCCATTGAACGGCGGACTTGAGGAGGTTCCATTCCGAGGTGGTGACGCCCTTGCGCGTCGAGGCGTTGGCCATCTCGGCGACGATGGCGACCGCCATGGTGATGGCCGACTGCTTGTCGTCGCCGTCGAGCGCCAGCCCCATGTCGAAGGGGTTGAGCACCAGATGCTCTTCGCCGATGTCGATATAGCGGCCCGAGCAGAGCGTGCAGAGTTTCCGGTAGCTGCCGCCGATATCGATGATACGGATGAGCGCGCCGCAGGCATAATATTGCTGGCAGAGATTGTTGAGCAGGAAGCTTTTGCCCGCGCCGCTCTCCGCCGAGACGATGAAATTGTAGTTGTTGATCCTGGGGTCGAAAAGATCGAGCGTGACAAGCTGGCCCTTGCGCCCCGTGTAGAGAAGCGCCGGACGCCCGCCGCCGCGAAAGTCGGTCTGGATCGGCGCCAGCATTACCGCCGCTTTGACGGGCATGCGGAAGTCGCGCTCGAGCAGGCGCAGCGTCGCGCGGTCGGGATAGAGCCCGAACGGCAGGCTCATCACCAGCAGGGTCGGGTTGAGATAGCTCTCCTCCTGCATCGAGAAGGGCAGGGGCTCGCCCTCCCACAGTCGCTTGGCGCGCGCGGCGAGATCGCGGGCATGGGCACGGTCGCGACCGAACACCCAGATGGTGGGAATGACCCGGACGAACTTGCTGTTCCCCGCCTCGTCGAGGATCCAGCCGATCTCCTCGATCTGCTTGCCGACCTCGACGGCGAAACTGCCCGCGGCCTTTTGCGCCGAGAGGATCTGCGCCCGCTTGTGGATCTCGAACTGCGAATGATCGAACAGGATATTGAGCGTATAGAGGAAGGGGCCGCCGATCTGGTCGCTATCCTCTGAGGCGCCTCGCATACCGCCCATCAGACGGTTGGCGCGCTCCGCGGTGATGCGCCGGGCTGGCGCCTTGGGCGTCAGGCAGCGTGCAACCTGGTTGCCGAGGAAAACCTCCGCGCCCTCGAACACGAGATCGGGGCCTGCATCGATGATCTGCTTGGCGATCGGCGGCGCGCCTGTCGCTGTGCCGTCGGCGAAGACGCCAGGGGCCTGCGTCGCGACGCCGTTGAAGACGCGCCGGTAGAAGGCGACCATCTCCTCTGGCGGGAGCCGGCGGATGCCGAGCTTTGACAATTGTTCCTCGACCTGCCGACGCAGATCCTCGCCCAGCGGCCGGCGTGTCTTGATCGACAGCAGCGTGCGGAAATTGCGGACCGGGATGCCGTGCAGGGCCTTCAGGCCATGACGCCCTTCGCTGAGATACGCGTGGGTGTGACGCGCGGAGGCCTGAATGAGCGGATCGTCGCGGGTCTTCAGATCGAGAAACGCGTCGAGGGCGTCGTCGATCAGCGGATCCGCGAAGGTATGGAGCTGCAGGACTGTCCCGTCGGGGAAGTGGATATTGAGCAACCCCTGCAGCGCACTCTGGACATGCGCGAACATATAGGCGGTGGGCACCAGCTCCCAGGCATGGCCCCAGGTGTCGTCGATACAGAGAAACGCATCGGTTTCCTCCTTCCAGGCCACAAGCGGCAGATAGTCGGAGAAGCTGTCGCGCCGCACGGCATTGCGCAGCCGGCTAAAAGTCAGGCCACTCATGGCTGCGGCGCCGGCGGCACGATGGCCGGTGCGGGTGGAGTCGTCCCTGCCGGTGCGGGCTCGCCATCGGGTGCGGCGATATCGCGCACCTGGCCGAGGATCGGTGCCTGAGCCGCACGATCCGGGGCGGCGACAAGTGCGCCGCCCACGACCCAGACCGGCTTGTCGACCACCGAATAAACATAGCGTGGCATGTAGAGCCGATCCGGGCGCTGCCGATCGGCATAGGGAAGGATCAGCGTCCGGACGGTCTGCGCGGGCTTGAGCATCGGCGTGACCGGTGCTTCGATCAGGCCTTTCAGTTCACGATAAACACTGTCGCGATAGCTGCCATAGGCGTTGCCCGCGCTTCCTCCCGGCGATCGGGAGCCTGCTCGGTCGGCGTCCTGCCCGCGCAGCATGGCACGGTCATTGGTAACCTTGGGGTCCGACTTCGAGGTGACGCCGGCAACCGCATCCGCATAGGCCCGATCGGGATGGATGCATTGGCCGTGGTCGCTGTTCTTGCAGTCGAACTTCTCCGAATAGGGCGACATCATCGAGCCGACCGTCGCGCATCCGCTCAAGCCCGCGAGCAGGCTGAGCGAGAGCAGAGACCGATGGAGAGACTGGTGGGCCAGCAAGAGCATGGCGGAACCTCCTGTAAGATGGGGGGAGCGTCGCATCAGAATTTGGCTCCGACCGACGGCTTGATCTCGAGGGCGAGGCCTTCCTGGATGACGACCACGACATCCTTGGCCGCGCCGACTTCGACCACCGGGCCGGCCTGGCGGGCGAGATCGAGATAAAAATCGGTGAGCTTGTCCGACGATTTGGAGAGCCCGCCGGCAACGCCCGACTTGACGGCATCGCCCGCGTCGAGACTGCGCACGCTGCCAAGCGCCGAGGTCGAGAGGCTCCCGATCGTACCTTCGACCGACTGCGAAATGCCGGCGATCGTCCCGGCGATGAACGAGCGCGCGAGCGTCGCGCCGGCGCGGGTCACGACCTTCCCGGACAGCCCCTTCTTTCCATCGGCATCGACGAAGAAGCCCTTGATCGCCTGGTCGACCACCGCGTGGCTCTCGAAATCGACGCACGAGATCGAGACGAGCTGGATCTCGACCCGCTCCTTGGCGAGGCTGCCGGTCGCGTTGCCGATGACGAAGCAGCCGGCGAGATTGGCCTTCACCTCATTCGGAAGCACGGCGGGCGCCTGGACCCGGGCGATGATCGGCTCGGGATTACTGGTCGCGTCCCGGCTTGCCAGCGCGTCGATACCGGTCAGCAGCCGCGCCTTCATGAAACCAGGTGGCAAATAGATCGTCCGCTTCGCTTTTTTTGACGCGGCCCCGCCGCCCGCGCCTCCCTCCGCCGCTTGCGTGGCGGTCGCCGCGCCGATCGCGCCAACCTGCCGTTCCGTGGGCGGCGCGGGCGGCGCGGGTGGTGCCGCCGGAGCAGTAGGCGGCGCAGGGATTTCGTCGGCTGCGCCCCTGGCGTCGGGAGGAGCGGGCGGGTAGGCGGGGGCCTCGCCGGGTAGGGCAGGCGGAAGGTCTCCGTCGCCGCTCGCGCTTTGGGCGTGGCCGGTGTCGGCGGCGCCCGGGACCACCTTGCCTTCCTCGATGGCAGTCACCCGGTCTCCGAGCAGCGTCTGTCCGTCGAGGATCTTCTGGAGATCGCCGCGCAGCTTCACCTCGAGGCTGTCGCCGCGAAGGCCCGCGCCCATGTCGAGATTGGAGGCCTGGGGCGCCTTGGGCGCCTCCTTCTGGCCGCTGGTGCTCGCCGTGTAGAGACCGAGGCCAAGCAGTGCGATCGTCGATACGACCCCCAGTTGCTTGGCGCGTAACTTCTGGTTGGAACTGAGCTTCGACCACTGCGCCGGCAGATCGAGCAGAGCCGGGCGCGCGGTATTCGCCGTCTCGTCGGCGTCGCCACCCTGACGGGCCGACGGGCCAGCCTCTCCCTGAGGTTTCTCTTCGGGCGCTGTCATGGCTGGACACTCCGGCGAACGACGATCAGCCGAGCTGTCTCATTGGGACCCAGCGTCAGTCGGTCGATCGTGATGGCAAAGATGTCGGCCCCAAGCGCTGTATCGAGGAAGTCGCGTTCATCGAGCGTGATCGCGACGCTGGTGCGGACCAGATATTCACTGACCGAAAGCCCGGCGCCCTCGACTTCGAGACGCCGCCGTTCGCTGAGCGACGCCGTGGGAAGGTCGGCAAGGGTGAGCCTGTCGTGGGACGGTGCCACCTCGGAGAACGACGCGGGCACCCGGTCCTGCAGGATCGCAAGCGCAATCCCGACAGCCCGCTCTTCCTCCACTAACGGACCCAGAAGCGCATCATTGGCGCGCGCGCGCTGTGCCCCGCCGGGGACCAGCGTCACGGTCTGGGCCGGAATGTCGGCGGGCTCGGTGTAGAGCGGATAGATTGCGCCGTTGCACGAGACGAAGAATTCGGACGGTGTCGTCACGTAGGTGCGCGTCTTCATGTCGCCTGGCGCCGCGCCCGGATCTTCGGTTTCGAGGACGAGGAACTTGATCCATGCGTCAGATCCACCGCGTTCGACCGCGAGGCCCTTCTCGGCCGAGAATTTGACGTCCTCGATGTCGCCGCCGATGCACACGACATGATTGACGTCGCGATTGGAGAGCCGGATGCGGCTCGTCTGATCGGGCAGTGCCGCGATCGACTGGGCGAATGCGGGAACGCAAGCGGGAAGGGACGCGACGAACGCCCCCGCGAGGCAAGCGAGCCTCGCGCGGTTACCGGACATCGGCACTGAAATTCTCCTCTTGGAGGGCGGTCAGCCAGAAGCGGCCGTTCTCGAGCGCGTAGCGAATGCGCAGATTGCCGCGGAACTTGCGGATGACGCCGCCGATCACACGGACCTTTTCGACGGGCACGAGGATTTCGCTGCCCGTCCATGTGACGGGCTGGTCGCCGCGGATATAGGTCGCGATCGAGAGCGTGGGATTGTTGCCGAGCTCATCGAGCAGCCGGTTCAGACTGTCGCGCAGGCCATTATACGCGCTGGGATGCGCGATTCGCAGCAGTTCCTGGAACTGCCGGTCCGCCGAATAAGCGGAATAGGTGCCGGCGAGACCCACGATGTTGAACGTGATCGAGCGGAGATAGCTCTCCGACGGTTTGTTCCCCGTCACATAGAGGTCGCCGTCTGCGCCGAAGGGCACGATCACGGTGCGCGTGTTCTGGTTCGAGGTGTAGATGAGCGTGCCGAGCACCGCGGTGATGCCGAACAAGCCGGCGATCGCCACCTTGAGCAGCCGGTTCTCCTCGAACAGGTTGGCTGATCCCTGCAGATAGCGATGCAGGTGCCAGCTCGGGCGCGTGTCGCCGATCATGTCGGCCGCTGCCTTGCGTCGGAATGGATGTGCCATCTCGCCTACTCGAAGAAGCGGGTCTGGGTCGGACCCGGATAGTTGCGGAAGCGGGCAAGGCCCCATCGCCAGGCCAGGTGCGGGATGAAGCCGCGCGGCTTGGTCCGCTTCCAGGGAATGAAGAGGAGAAGAGCGCCGATGAGCGACCAGCCGATGATTCCGCCGACGATGACCGCGACGAAGATCACGCTCATCACGACGATGAACTCCTGACTGTCGAACCAGAGGATCTGGACCGGCCGGTGCAGGAACTGCGGAAGTCGTTCGTCCACGCCCTTCTCCCTTGCTTCACCACGCTGCTGAGCGTGGTCTTCGGAAGGCGACCATCACCTTCCGTTGCGGTGGACGGGCGCCGGCGGACCGGCCACCCGACCTGTCTTCAGATCAGCATGCCGAAGGTCTGGAGGATCGAATCCGCCTTGATGAGGCAGACCGCCGCCACGATCGTCGGGATGCCGATCATGATGTTCGAAAAGAGCCGCGAGACGCCGAACAGGAAGGCGGCAACGCCGCCCACGAAGCCGAGCGGTCCCTTCACGCCCTGGTTCACGACAATGTCGTAAATGTCGTAACCAAGGTCGCCGGCGGCCGGCGCCTGGAAGGCGTGGGCGACGCTCGTGCCGGCGATCGCGGCCAGAAGGAAAAGGACGGCCGCGTCGATCGTGCGGAACGTCCTTCCCCGAAGCAAAGTCAACATGTTCAGTCTCCTTGTGGTCACCAGAGCCGTCCAGATCATGCTTGCCGGTACCGATCGGTGGTCGTGTCCGGCCGGCGGCTTCGCTGGACGGCCCCTGGAGGCGCGCTGCCGCCGGCATCCCGGTCCTCGCCAGCGCGGCATTCGCCGCGCACGTGCGAGATCCGCCAAAGTCATTCGGGCCGACCCTTCAGGGACTGGGCTTGGGTTTCCGGCTTTCGGTCTCGAGGAACGCTTCGAGTTCGGCCTGCTGGAAGCCCGAAACGAGTTTGCCGTTGACGAAGAGCGTCGGCGTGCCTGAGACGCCCATCCTGCGGACGGTTTCGGCGTCGCGGGCGACCTTCTCGGCGCCGGGACGGCATTTGTGCAGCGTGGCGGGCTGAGCACCGGAGTAGACGGATTTGAAGGCCGCTTGGCTGTCCGGGGAACAGAGGATATGCTCGGCTTTCGCTGCCGCCTGCGGGTGAATACCGCTCACGAAGTAGACGAGGCGCTGGACTGGTTTCCCCTCGGCTTCCTTGGCCAGCCAGAAGCGTTCGAGCGCTTGGCAAAAGGGACAGTCGGGATCGGTGAACTCGATGACCTTGGGCGCGCCTGCAGGCCCTATCACAAGGGCCTCTGCGGGATTGATCGCGCTGAGGCGCTTCCTGGCGCTCGCATCCTGCGCCAGCGCTGTCAGGTTGACCCCGTTCTTGTCGTAGATCGCCGCAAATAGCAGATGCTGGCTCTCCGGCGCGAAATAGATGACTCGTCCACCGGCAATAGCCTGATATATCGGACCACTGACAGGCGCCGGACCGAAGTCCTCGAAGGTCAGATTGGTGAAGGTTTGGCGCAATTGACGCTGAGCCTCCGCGGCGGCCGCCGTGAGCGGCTCGGCGCTGTTCTCTTGCGCATAGGCGGGAGCCGACGCGCAAAGTAGCGCAGCCAGGATCAGTTTACCGCTGCGGGACATCGGAGGACTCCGGACGAACGAGGGAGGTGCGCGCGAAAATTCGCCTGTCGAGAGTGAGCGAGTTTCCGAGCTTGATCGCCGCCGACAGAGGCGCCGGTGTCGCCGCAGGGGGAGGCGGGACAGAGTCGGTCTTTTCGCGGATCGAAAAGCCGGTCTCGCCCTGGACGACCGCGAGTTGGGCAGTACGGGCGCAAGGATAGGCTTCCGCGTCGGGACGATAGCTCTGGCCGCTGGCGGGATTGGCGCCGATGACATGCAGAAGGGCTGCTGCAAGCATGGGCGGGGAGCATGGAAAGTCCATGGCACGCGTCTCCTCATGGCGCCGCAAGGCGCTCGGGTCTGGGGTTTGGATGGTTCGGACGGTGGAGCTGGAGTTAGGTTCTAGACCTCCCCCAATCCGGTGCGTTCACAGCAATGGCGGTCTCGAACGACTGCCGCAATAGGCAGGGCACTGAAGTGCCGAAGCGGCGCAACAAAGAAGAGATAGAGCAGAACGGATCGAATGAAGTCGAGGAATGTCGAGACGATCAGATTTGGCGTAAAGCGGCACTATAATGCCGCTTTTGCCTCCGTTCGTCTTGCAAAAGCACCTGTTCGGGTTCGCGAACGGGTGCCGGCGCACTAGTCAGGCAGGAGAGACAGGCAATGGGTCGAGCACGACGCAGCTTCAAACTCCGGCTTTCATCCGCAGGCCTTGACGTCCTGATCGATTCCCACTGCCATCTGATTCGCGTTACGCGCTCGCTGATCGCCTGGGGAACCACGCTTCACGTGGCGATCGAACATCTGAATACCCTACCACCCAGCATAATTGCCGACCAACTGAAGGAGCCGGAACTCGCCGGCTTTGGTGGAAGTGAGGAGCATCATGTCGGGGCGTCGCACCAGCTCTGGAATATCGCCACAAGCATTACCGAACGCGTCCAGGGTCACATGGCGGAAGGCCGGGCGCCGACCCTCGGCATGATCTACATCCTGGCGCTCCGGCAGATCACCACGGCCGACCAGTCGGCGCTGTTGCGCGCGTTTGATCGCGCTCTACAATCGGGAGCCAGAACGCCTGCTATCCGGGATACCCATGATCTTGCTGGATAAATCCCGACAAGTTGGCCGAGGTTCCATATTGACACTAGTGGTAAGTACACCTTAGCGTTCGACCTTACGGAAATGCCTTGGCGGGCGGAATCTCCCGTAAGGAGACGCGGATATGTCGCATTTGATAGCGACTTCCGTTGCTGAAAGTCCGATCCTGTATGTGAAGGTGCAATCGGGGCGGCAAATTGAAGAGGCACGGAAGAAACGGCGCCTGACGCAGCGCGATCTGGCGCGCGAGCTCGGCATGGGTGTGCGTTGGCTTCGTGAAATCGAAGCCGGCAATCCCCGTTCGCGGCTCGATGATCATCTTGTCTGCGCCTACAAACTGGGGCTCTCGACCGGCCACATCCTCATTCCTCTGCTCTTCGCGGGGCAGAAGATGTGCTTTCCACGGCAGTTGGCAACGGGAGACCTCAGCGATCTTGAGCGCATGTGCATCGAGATGATTGCGCAGCGAAATTTGGATCACCTGACCCAGGCTCTCACCCCGGCGTGGGCGAGTCCTCCGGTCCCGGCAGGAGCGGGGCTATGATGTCGGCAATGGACCCTCCATTGCAGGAGCGTGTATATCTTGGGCTGAAGGCCGACTACCTGGCCGGTCAGTTCGTTCCGGGCAAACGGATCGACATCCAAGACCTCGCCAACCGGCATCACTCAAGCAAGACCCCCGTTCGCGAGGCTGCCTTTATCCTCGTCGGCGAGGGGATTTTCATGCACCATGCAGATGGGGGATTCTTGGTTCCGATCATCGAGCCAGCCGAGCTCATTGAGCTCCTCGAGTGGCATATGCAGCTGATAATGGCGTGTATCTCGGGTCTGAGAGAACCTGCGCTGCGACGTGCCCTTCAGCAATATTCCAACATGGTCGAGGATTCCTCCGCGGTGGCTTTCGCGTCGCGAACAATGGAAATCTTTACATCACTGGCTGATGCAGGAGGAAATAACCAAGCATCAATCCATGTCCGTCGATTGAACGAACGACTCCACTACGCGAGAATTGCAGATGCCGTCGAACCGAAGATTGCCGAAAGGGAACTTTCGACTCTCACGCGCCCTCAAGTCGCGGATTTTCAAAAAGCTTTGCGAAGGAGAATAGAAGCCTACCACTTGAGGAAAATATGCCGTCAACAGCATATTATCCAAATGGGGCAGGCATCAGAATAACTAAATAAATTCAGTCATTTAATAAAGGAGTCCCAGTGGCCGCTGGTCGCGAACGACCTCTCCGCCGTCTACCGCAGAATATCGCGCCAACCTGTCGCGATATATTCGCACCACGTGAGTTCAGAATGGCACTACTTTAAATTGCCGCCATTAACGCGGCAGTTGATGAGGAGTGTGTCATGGAACGGAATGACGATCACAACATCGATGCGCTGATCGATCTCGGCGTCGCGACCGAAGCCACCAAGGGCGGCCAGTCGGTCATCTTCGATAACCAGAACGGTCGGGATCTGACCGGCCCCGGAATCGCCGACGACTGAAACGATGCGGACGCACGCCCCACAGTGTGCGTCCGCTACCGGAGAAGGCACATGGACTTCACAATCCGAGAGAACATCTATTGCTGCAGTTGCACGGGGCGCATTATTCTCTTGGATACTCAGGCCGAT
Source organism: Sphingobium sp. AntQ-1 (assembly GCF_028538045.1). NCBI lineage: Bacteria > Pseudomonadati > Pseudomonadota > Alphaproteobacteria > Sphingomonadales > Sphingobiaceae > Sphingobium > Sphingobium sp. AntQ-1. Next base: position 428,376 of record NZ_CP117158.1, on the reverse strand, counting down.
AGGTATTTCATGCTTCCCGAGGAAGTTGGCTCGGCATTTCTCAGACTGTGGAATTGCGAGCCTGCAGAAGAACGAGATCAACTCGACCTCGGGCGCCTGAGATCAACGGGTGTCGTGGTGACCGATTGCACAGCACCACGTGGCGGTCGCCGTCCCTCCACGATTGTACCAGCTAGCTCTGAACTCATCGCGCTCGAACCAATGCGACGTCATCGGGTCGATGCTGCTCGCGCTGCAGTCTATCAGCTAAAGGCCTGGCTGGGCATTCGCACGCGACCTATGGTAGAGGTCCTTGCCGATCTTCTGGGACCAACACCTTCTCAGCTTCCTGATAGGAGCGAGGCAGCCGATGCACGGTTGACACGCATCGCGACGGCATTTCGGGCTACCGCCGGGATATTTAGGCAGCGGGACCAATGTCTGCCTCGATCAATTGCTTTCACGCGGATGTGTAAGGCAAGTGGCGTGAGGGCTACCCTCGTAATCGGGGTGACTCTGGATCCATTCTCGGCGCACGCATGGGTTCAATCTAGCGGTCTCGTTCTCAACGATACGTTGGAACGGGTTCGCTGCTTCACGCCGATATTTGCAGCCTGATGGCGTTGCAGTATCTCATATTGGTTGCCCGAGCCGGAGTTCTTGACAAAGGGATGGTCGAGGACGTTGCGGCGCGGCTAGGCATGCACGTGCAGCGCGGCGGGTCTAATGTCGCCAGCCTGACTTCGGGCGGACGGGCACCGATCAAAATCGACCGCGGTCGCGTCATAATCGTAGGTGACTTGTTTCATCGCTTCGGCTCAGGGCCGTCCCTTGATAAATTAGAGCCGTCTTTGGGTGCCTCCATCCTGGCCGATCCGATGAGAACCCTGCTCGCCCGCTTCTGGGGCGCATATCTCGCCATATGGACGGATGGCGATGCGGTCATTGTCATGCGAGACCCCTCCGGCCTACTGCCTTGCTGCTACACGGTTCACGAGCAGCTTGTCGCATTCGCCTCGGACCCGCAGACGCTTTTTGGCTTTACGCTGGTCCGTCCGTCGATCGACTGGGACGGCGTGGCGAACCTGCTCTACGCGGATGATCTCGCGCAGGTGCGAACCGGTTTGGGGGGTGTTGCCGATCTTCTCGCTGGCTCAGTGGCGCGGGTCGATGCGAACGGATGCGGGCAGACCAGTTGCTGGTCGCCATGGCAGTTTGTCGATCGGGGTGGAAAGGAAGATTCTCAGCCACATATTGATCGGCTTCGGCGCGCCGTCGAGCAGTGTACTCGTGGTTGGTCGTCGAGCTTCTCAAAGGTCCTGCTAGCCGTGTCCGGAGGGCTCGACTCTTCGATTGTCGCGAGTTGCTTGGACCCGAAAATTGACCGCGAATGCGTCACAATGGCCACCGCCGACCCACGCGGCGACGAGACCGATTACGCTCGCGAGCTCTGTAAGAGCCTGTCTCTCCGTCTTTCCTGCTTCCACTATTGCCTTGAAGACGCGGACGTGCTGACATCTGCCGTGGCGCACTTGCCCAGACCCGGTGCAAGAACACCGATGATCGCCTTTGATGCGGCGATAATCAGACATGCCGATCACATAGGAGCGGACCTGTTTCTGACCGGGGCTGGGGGAGACAACATCTTTTATCTGACCCATTCGGTCCGGCCGGTCATCGACCGCTTTCTGGCCGAAGGGATATCGTCGGGGCTGTTCGATACGATCCGTGACATCGCAAGGATAACCGAGACCAGCCTTTTGGAAGTAGCTGGACATGCGCTTCGTTTCTTGAGCCGGAGGTGCAGGAAGTACGAATGGCGAAACGATGGGTCTTTCCTTCACGCTGATTGCCTCGCAGAGCTGAGAGGCAAGCGTCCCGATCATCCCTGGCTCGCAGCCCCGCCTGATGCGCTTCCCGGCAAGGCTGGACACATCGCCATGATCACTCGTGCGCAGCAATATCTTCACGGCTATGATCGAGGCCTTCCCTTCACCTCGGTCGCTCCGCTGCTGTCGCAGCCGGTCGTCGAAGCGACGTTGCGCATCCCGACCTGGGTTGCTTGTGAGGGTGGGATAGACCGCTCCGCCGCCCGTCGTGGCTTTGAATCGCGCATACCCACGAACATTTTGCGCCGCCAGACCAAAGGCGGTCCCGATGCCTTCGCAATCCAGATCCTCCGGTCGAATATGGAGTTGGTGAGGGATCGGCTGTTGACCGGCAGGCTGGCCAGCAACGGGATCGTCGATATCGCAGCCGTCGATGCTGCACTGGCGCCTGAACGACTGGGCAGAGACGCGACCTATGTGCGTCTCCTCCTTCTGCTGGATACCGAGGCGTGGATCGACGGCTGGTTGACCAGGGATGCGGGCGCACCAATACTGACCGGCCCGGCGCTCAATTGACACTCCCCAGCGGGCCTTGTTCCGCTCCAAGCTGACCTGCGCGAAGGTCCCTCCAAAATTGAACCTCTTTTGCATCCTCGCCGCCGCTTGGAACCTCACCCTTTAGCCAGAAGTCAAACCATCTGAGCGTTCGCCGATATATTGCCAATCGATGTGCCGGCTGCCACTTGTTGTGGAATTCGTTCGGAAAAACAAAAAGGTCGACCGGCTTGTGCGCCTGACGCAAGGCCGTATAGGCCTCAAGCGCGCTCAAATATTCGCTGTCGGCCGCCTGAAGCAGGAGAGGTATGCCAATGGCCTGCGCATTCTCCACAATGGAAATTTGACGCCAGAATTCAGGCGCCGAGGCGAGCAGGTTGGGATATCCGACCTGGCTGAAGGTGCGATCTATCTGAGGGCCAAGCAAAGCACCCTGATTTCGCTCCCAGCAACAGCCGCTCATGATCGCCGCTGCAAACATCGAGCTATGGAGCATCGCATATTGCACGGTAGTCGCCCCGTCGCTCAGGCCCGTGATCCCGATTTTCTTCGGATCGATCAGACCCTCCGCTATCAGTTCCCGGAGAGGCGTCTCTATCGAGGAAAGAATGCTCTTCCGGTTCGCCCAGTTTTGCAAATTGGTCCGCTCGGCCGCGATCAGGTTGCCGGCCCCCGCGAGAAGCCCAAGATGAGGAGGGCGGTTGACACTGAGAACCGCATATCCTTTGGCCGCGAGAGCTAGGATCGGGTATTCATCGCCAACGCCCCCGCGCAAATGGCCCCTCGACACATATTGCACCACGATCGCTGGGTATCGCTGTCCCGCCCGATATTGGGCAGGGTAGACCAGATCGGCAGTGCTCTCCAAACCGAAATCGTTACGCACGTTCATGCGCCTGACTCGGCCGAATGACAACTTGGCCCATTCGGGATTTGGGTCGAAGATCGTCGTCACCTTGCGCGTCTGAAGATCGATTCGAACGAGGCGTCGCGGTTCGGTAGCCGCCTCTCGTAGGCAGAGCAGCGCATCGGCTATTGGGCGGCAATCTGCAAGATAGTCAGTGGTCTGCAATATGCGCTTCGGCGCGCTTTGCCCGGGAACCCATTCGTATATTCCAGTTGTCCCATTCGCCCAGCCTTCTCGACGGAGGAAAATGACCCGGCTTCCATTGCCCGTCAGCCAGGCCGGCGCGCGGGCTTGAGAGCAAAGCGCATTCGCGCAGGGGATGACAGCCCCGGTTGAAGATTGATATCTGACGGTTGTATCCGGCGTCGCGAAATTGCCGCCTGCCGCTTCGACCCACGCTTGGCGGCTGCGTCGATCGATCGGGATGTATCCAGCTGACTTGGGCCGCATCAACGATGGTAGCGACAGCAATGCGCGTTCGGGGTCCGTGGCCGGACGGATTGACCCTGTCGCCAAGTCGAGTGCTTCTACGCTCTCTGTCAATGTTCCAGGCAGCTGAGGCTTGCTGTCTGCAATCGGGATGAAGCGGTCATCATAGTGGAACCCGCCAAGACCTTCTCGCTGGACGGCAATTCTCTGACGCGCGATTTCCGGCTGAGTGACGAACACGAGCGAACCGCCATCAGGCGTCAGCGCGAAGCGAACGACGTCCGACTGGCTCTTGGTCAGTGGCTCGCTGCCAGTGCCATCAGACCGGGCTTTCCAGACCTGCACTCGACCGTCTTCCTTCTTAAGGAACGCAACCCATTGGCCATCTGCAGACCATAAGGGTGTAATGATTTCAGAGATCCCACTGCCGACGGTCAGATCGGCGACCCCGACGATCTCCGCACGGATCAGGTCGCCTCCCTGGTCCACAACAATTGGGCGCGCGCCGGACAAGGGAACGATCATGATCGCCTGACAGTAACTGTTCGATCCGGCGTCTGCTTTCCTTAGTTGCAGGACTACCGAACTGCCATCTGGTGAGATGGTGAAAAGCGGGCCTATGGCCTCGTAGGGGCCGATATCGCGAAGCCCCAATAGGTCTTCAGGGCGCACCTCTCTCTTGGCGGAGACACTCACGGCACCCGTTGGCGGAACGACATCGGCACAAGGTGCAGCCGCGCGCGCCGTGTCAGATGACTGAGCCAAGGTAAGAGACATCGCCGCCAAGGCGAGGGCCGATATTTTGGAAGGCACAGCTCACCACGCTTTCCGGAGCATGATGCTGACCGTCCGACCATTTGCAGGGTAGTTCGTGGTATCGAAAGACGGATCGCTCGTGCTTGTCGTGCGGGTTGAAGCTGGTCGTTCGTTAAACGCGTTGCCCACCGAAAAAATGACGTCAATCCCTTGGAAGGGGCCGGATCTTGTTGGGCTTCGCCACTGAGCGGTGAAATCAACGCTCAGAAAAGATCCCACGTCCACGAGGGGAGTGAGTCGGTTGTCGAGAGTGCCGCCGACATAGTTTGCAAAGCCGGATAGAGTCAGTTGGTCGTGTTGCCAGTTCGCGCCCCCCTGTGCTCGCCAGTGAGGCGGATTGAAGATCGTCCCGGCAGCATCTGCGAAAGGCGTGCCGACGAGTAACTGGCGTTTGCTTTTAATATATGTGGCGGATGCTGAAACGTTCAGAATATCTCGGTCTGTCAGCGTGAGCTCATATGCCGCGGACAGATCGAAGCCGCTGATCTTCTGACGGGCGGTGTTTTGGGAAACATTCTCGACAATCGCATAGACGGACGTGGGATCGTAGGGCGCGCCCGTGAAATTCTCTAGACCAAACAGTGCTCCTCGCGTGAGGGCGTCTATCTGGGCGGCCGATGGGTTTGCGTTCACGAGGTGGCTGTAAATCGGATTTGTAAGGGCGCCGTAGAGAGACGTTATCGGCGTACCGACGCGATCTTTGTAGTTAATGTGATAGTAGCTGGCCTCTAGCCTGAGCTTCGGTATGGCACTCGGCGCGAACGCAAGCGTAGCGGTCCAGCTCTCGGACTGCTCGGGCCTCAGGCTTGAGTTGGCCCCTCCCGTGTACAGAATTGTGGCACCGTCTGTTGTTGGACCAGGGCCGAAATAGCCCGCCGGTAGCAACGTCGCCTGATATCCGCGATATTGGCTGTAGAGCGTTGGTGCCTTGAACGACTTGCCCCAGTTGAATTTGGCGGTGACCCCGGGGAACGGAACGTAGATTGCCCCAAGACGTGGGGCGACGAAATCGCCGACCGATTGATAGTTCTCGTAGCGGACTGCCACCGTCGTTTTGAACTGCGATATGAATGAGAGGGCGTTGTCTGGCCCGACCCACGGCAAAGAAAGCTCACCGAATGCAAAGGAAACTTTGTGCTTTCGATCGAAATTGTGGATCGGCGTGCAAAAAGGACCCCGTTAGCGGGGTGATCGGCGTCTAAAAGGGACCCCTCATTTCGATGGTTTAAGCAGCCGGCTGGATTTTCAGGCGGCGAGATCGGGATGTTGGTTTTGGAGACAGTTTTACGGATCCGGCGCGAGTATGCCGGAGGCAAGGCGATCAAGGCGATCGCACGGGATCTGCATGTGTCGCGGAAGGTCATCCGCAAAGCGGTCCGAGCGCCGGAGGGCGCCTTTGATTATCAGCGCAAGGTTCAGCCGCTGCCCAGGATCGGTCCGTTTCAGGAGCGCCTGAACACGCTGCTGGAAGAGAACGAGCTGCGCGGCAGGCGTGACCGGCTGCGGATGACGCGGATCCATGACCTGCTGGTGCGCGAAGGCTTTGAGGGTTCTTACGATGCGGTGCGGCGCTATACGACGCGCTGGAAGATCGAGCGGCGCAAAGATGCCGGCGATGGTGTCACGGCCTTCATCCCGCTGATGTTCAGGCCAGGCGAGGCCTACCAGTTCGACTGGAGCCATGAAGATGTTGAGATCGCCGGGGCACCGATGCGGGTGAAGGTCGCGCATATGCGACTGTGTGCCTCACGCGCGGTCTATGTCCGGGCTTATCCTCGTGAGAGCCAGGAGATGCTGTTCGACGCGCATGCGCGCGGCTTTGCTTTCTTCGGCGGCGTGCCAGGGCGCGGCATCTACGATAATATGAAGACGGCTGTGACGAGCGTGTTCACCGGCAAGGAACGCGTCTTCAACCGGCGGTTCCTGATCATGACCGACCATTATATGGTCGAGCCCACGGCCTGCTCGCCTGCGGCGGGATGGGAGAAGGGTCAGGTCGAGAACCAGGTGCAGACGATCCGGGGTCGCTTCTTCCAGCCCCGGTTGCGGTTCGCCAGTCTCGAAGAGCTCAATGGCTGGCTGGAGGCCGAGTGTCGGCGCTGGGCGGAACGGCAGCCCCATCCCGAACAGGGAGAGCTGACCGTGGCGCAGATGCTGGAGATCGAACGATCTGCGCTGCAGCCGATGCTGGGACCGTTCGACGGCTTCAATGAGAGCGAGCATGCTGTGACCGGCACCTGCCTGATCAGCTTCGACCGCAATCGCTACTCGGTGCTATCGACGGTGGCACGACGCACGGTGCAGGTCCGCGCCTATGCCGATCGCATCGTCGTTCGCTGCGGCGAAGAGGTTGTCGCTGAACATCCTCGCTACTTTGGGCGCAACCGCACGATCTATGACCCCTGGCATTATCTGCCAGTGCTGGCCCGCAAGCCTGGCGCGCTGCGGAACGGTGCCCCCTTCCAGGACTGGGATCTGCCACCGGCGCTTGCCCGCCTGCGCCGCAAGCTGGGTAATGGCGACGATGCCGATCGCCGGTTCGTCCGTGTGTTGTCGGCCGTACTGACCGATGGCCTGGAGCCTGTCGAAGCCGCTGTGCGTGAGGCACTGGCGACGGGCACGGCAAGCGACGACCTGATCCTCAACATCCTGGCACGACGCCGGGAACCGCCGCGTCCTCTGACGATCATCACCTCCGAGGATAGCGCTCTGCGCCATCCCCCGATCGCCGACTGTGCCCGTTACGACCAGCTGAGGACCTTCGATGCAGCGGCATGATATGATCGAGGCCATGCGCGGGCTTGGACTCAAGGGCATGGCGGGCGCGTTCGACGATGCCGTCACCACCGGCCTTCAGCGCCAGCGCACCACCATGGAGATACTGACCGATCTCCTGCGAGCGGAGGCGACGCATCGTCATGCCGCGTCGATCCGATACCGGATGGCCGCTGCCAGGCTGCCAGTCGTAAAGGACATCGATGCCTTCCGGTTCGAGGGTACCCCGATCAACGAGGGGCTTGTGCGTTCATTGCACAGCGGCGCGTTCCTGCCCGCACGGCGCAATATCGTCCTGGTCGGCGGCACAGGCACAGGAAAGACCCATCTGGCCATCGCCATCACCGCCAATGTAGTGCGCTCCGGCGCCCGAGGCCGCTACTTCAACACGGTCGATCTGGTGACCCGCCTCGAAGAGGAGGCCAGGATCGGCAAGAGTGGCGCTCTCGCCGCCCAGCTATCCCGCCTCGATCTGATCGTGCTCGATGAACTGGGCTATCTGCCGTTCGCCCGATCAGGCGGCCAGCTGCTGTTCCACCTGATCAGCAAACTCTATGAGCAGACCAGCGTCATCATCACCACCAACCTCGCCTTTGGCGAGTGGCCCACCGTGTTCGGCGATCCCAAGATGACCACCGCGCTCCTCGACCGCGTCACCCATCATTGCGACATCGTCGAGACCGGCAATGACAGCTGGCGCTTCAAAAACCGCAGCTGATCCCCCCCAGCACCGATCAATTAGAAGATGTTTTGCGCTGCGCGCGCCTCCGGTCGGGCTACGCCCTCCCTACGCCGCGCGCAGCGCAAGGAAGCCCGTCACATCAACGCTCCGCCATCCTGACAGGGGGTCCCTTTTGCGCGCCGATAAGGGGTCCCGTTTGCACGCCGATTGACAATCGAAATCGAAAATCGGTCTGGTCGTGGTTCCCTCAGTCTGGCTGCTATTGGCTTTGAGTCCGGTCTCTCGAAATCCGCCGCCGACGACTAGGCGAGCGATTCCGCCGGGCAGTCGAGCCAACGGGCCCTCGGCGAACGCTTCGACGTCTGCGATGGTATTGCGGTATCGCACTTCTCGTCGAGTGGTGAGCACGCCACGCTGATAAACGGATCCTGGGGCATTCGTTGTGCTTTCGCCATAGCCGCCATTGACCGTCAGTTCCCATCCCTTTGGAAGCACGACGTTGAGTGATGGGTTTAGGCTAAACGTCTCGGCTTTGCTGTTAACGACACTGCCACTGGTTAGAGCGTTGAGGTTCAAAGAATAAGGTAACGTGATAGACGATGACCGGCGACTATACTGTCCATCAAAGTTAAAGCGAACGCCGTCGAGCAGTTGGTTGAACCCGGAGACAACGCCGCTGATTTGCTTTTGGCCAGGGACAAGTGTGGCTGAGTCGTCAAGTCCGGTGACAAAGGATCGCTGGCGCGCGGTGATTGCGGTCGAACGCTGATAATCGACTATTGCGAGAATACCTCCTCCACGCCAGTTCGTGCCCGAAACGGCATTATACTGTTGTTGGGTTCCGCCGCCGTCTGTCGTGGTGCCGACGCGCGCAGATGTCGTCAGCCCATTGAATCTTCTGCGGAGAATGATGTTAGCAACGCCTCCAACCGCATCTGAACCATAGAGTGCTGACGAGCCATCAGGGACTATTTCGAGTTTCTCAATCGCGGCAACAGGGATTGCCGAGATATCGACGCCTTGAGTGACGCCGTCATAAGCTACTCGATGCCCGTTCAAGAGCGTGAGCGTCGCATCGGGGCCGAGGCCACGCAGGTTGAGGTTCGATGATGAGTTCAGATTGGTGCTGCCCCCCTGGCCACCACCTGAAAATACCCCCGGATTCTGGCCCCCACCAAAATTTTGTGGCAAAACACGTGCAAATGCTCCGAGATCAGAAAATCCTCGCTGCTCTATATCGGAGCGCGTGGCGCTGATTACCGGGGATGTTGCTTCTCCACCTCGGATTCGTGATCCAGTGACGATAATATCGGACGTTTCTGTCGGACCTTCAGCTATTTGGCCCGACGGATCCGATCGCCCCCGGATGATGATGACATCCTTTCGGAACTGAGCTGTCAGCCCCGTTCCTTCCAGGAGCGCTCGAACCGCCTCGTCAGCGCTGAAGGTTCCATGCAGTCTGGGAGCTGCCTTTCCGAGCACCGCTTCGGAGTTGAAGATGATCTCCTTCCCCGACAGGCGGCTGACTGTCTTCAGGGCTTCGCCCAGGTTCTCGACCTCGATGTTGTACTCGATGCGACGCTCCGCCGCGGCAAGGGCGGGGGCGACCGGCACGAGCGTACCGATCGCCACCGCGCCAAGGAGCGCACACCGAAACCGAGACCCCATTCGAACCATCTTTTGCCCCCTTCGAAACTCCCGACAATTTGGCGAGATTTTCAGGGAGCATCGCAACAAAACTGCAACCTACGGGGTAAGGGACAAAAATGTTTTCGGTTATCGCTTCCGGAGCGTGATCTCGTCCGGTTTGGTCCTTTCGACTTCAAGATCGAACAGAGTGGCAAGTCGGTCGGCGACCTGATCGGCATCATTTACCCGGAATCGGCCGCTAACTCGCAACGTCCCGATACTCGGATCGCCCAGACGGATAGCGGTTGTAGAATCCATGTTGGCTTCGGCCACGACCGCAGCGAGGGGCGTGCGCTCATACTCACGCACGGCCGAGATGGCCGGTAGCGGGGCTATAGGCTGAAGCTCGGCTCTTCCCGGCGCGGATCGAAGCACGGTCGGCGTGATAGCCGCGAAGCTGAGGGTCTCGCCCGGTTCAAGACGCGCCACGGCTGTCCGGCCGGTCGTTCCCTTGATAGTGCTGGGGCGTTCGACGTCGACTGCACCGCGCAGCAGCCTAACGGTTACGCGCTCATAGCGATCTAGACTGACGTCGAAGATCGTCCCGCGTGCAGTCACGCTTCCTCCACCAGCTAGGACGACAAAGGGGCGCGTCTCATGCGCAACATCAAAGCGGGCACGACCACGTTCGAGCTTCAACTCGCGCCGACCAGTGCTGAAGCTCGTGAGGAGTTCACTGTTGGGATCGAGATCGACCGACGAACCATCTGCGAGCCGCACCGTCCTTCGGGAACCGTTCAGCGTCGCATAGTGCTGGCGCTCGACCGCTTGATCAACCTTGGGCTGTGCCACCTGAACCGGAGCGTCTCCAGCGCCTGGTAACTCCACCTTTGCGATCCATCCTCCGATACCGACGGTCAGGAGGAGACTGGCTGCGATTGCCACCCATTTCGAAGCGCGTCCGCTCTCTTCATTGTCGTTGGCTTCACCGGTTTGCTCTTCGTCCTGAGCCGCCATGAAGCGCCCCAATGCGAATATCTCGCCGGCTTCGTTGTATGCGCCTCGATGCGATGCCCCGAGGGCGAGCCACTGCTCGAACTGGGCGCGCCACTCCTCGGCATCAGGACCCCGCATCCTGGCGAACCACAGGGATGCCTCACGCATCTGCTGGTCCATCCTCGGCATAGCCTCCGGCATCTCATCTTCAGCCATGGGCATTTCCGATAATCTTGCCAATGCGCACAATGGCCTCCGCCACATGCCACTCCACGGTCCGGATACTGATATCGAGTTGTTCGGCTATCTGCCTATACCCGAGTTCTTCAGCGCGATGTAACAAAAATACCTCTTTCGTCCTTGGCGGGAGGCGCTCGACAGCCAGTCGATAGCGGTGCCGCATCTCGTTCATTTCCGCGATGGCGTCCGGCCCGGCAATCTCCTCGCCGGCCGAATATACCACGGGATCGAAGGATTGTGCCTTGGTCCAGGCGCGCACGCGATCGGCCAGGAGATGTCGAACAATGCCCTGCAAATAAGCCCCGGGATTGCTCAAGGCGGCGGTGGATCGCGAAGCGACCAGCCTCGTGAAAGCCTCCTGCACCAGATCATGCCTGTCCTCCTCGAGCCAGATGCGCCGCTTGAGAAAGGAAAGCAGCTTCGGCGCCTCCCTTCGATAAACGGCTTCGAACTGGCGATCTTCATAGCGTGCAGACGCACGCGCGCAGATGCCATCATCCCCGTTGCCGCGAAACATTGGTCTACGCGCACGTTTGGAGGGCGAAGCGCGCCAAAGGGCGACGCCAGAAAAGTAGCGAAGGCAGCATGACAGGACCACCCAAGGGTGGCGGGCAATAGCGTCCAATGCGTGCGCCCAACCGTCATGGATGGACACGTTGCCATGCCTGGAAGGTTTATCCTGCAGGCGGTCCCCAGCCGTTTCCCGCGCTGCGCGAAAACTCTGCAACGATTTCCAGATGGTTGCAAGGCGCTACAAGAAGGGAACTCCCATTTTCCCATCTGCATCGCCTCATCAGCCCTCGTTCTGCTTGCGCGCCGGCGGAACCGCGACGAGTTCGACCAACCGGTCAAAGAAGCGGTCGAGCAATTCTCTCGCCGCCGGCTCCAGCTCGACAAGGATCCTTCGGCCATCGTTCGGATCGCGTCGGAGTTTGACCAGCCCGCGTTGAGCCAGTCGGTGGACGATCCGTTGCGAATTCCGTTCCGATGCGCTCGATGCTGCTGTTAGAGCGGTCAGCGAACGCGGCTGGCGACTCCTGCAGGTATAGAGATCGAGGAGCATCTCGAATGCGGGAATCGTAAATAAGTCCCGGCCGAACTCATCTGCTCGCAACCGCTGCACCTGTTCTGCAAAATCGACCATGCTGCACCTGTTTACGGTGGCTGTGATGCGCGAACCCTCCATCATTTCAGCTGCTCCCGATCCGACTTGTCGGACGGGCGGGAACCGACGGGAATCATCTTAGGGCGAATGGGCATGACACGCTCCTTTCTCAGGCGAGAAAGAATCTCATGTCTCCACGCGCCATATTGTAAGTTCTTGCCCGTAAATGACTTCCGGACTGCATTGATCCATTCTGGATGATTATGTGGGGGCCGCTAAATCGGGCTCTGAGTTCGAGTGGGGCGTTCATGAAGCAATGCATTGCATCAGCCAAACGCATGCGCGACAATCGCCGTTGGACCGTTCGCGCATGCGGCTCACTTTGTCCTGTCTGCGCCAGATGGTGATTCCTCGCCGTGCTACGCTCGCTTAACGGTGCTCGGTATAGATGCCGCGCTCGATGTGGTTATGGAGCTTACCTTGATCGAGATCGACCAGATCATGTCCGAAATGGCCAGGCGGCGTCCGGTCTTCTGTTCGGAGGCCGATCTCCAGCATGAACTCGCCATGGAGCTGCGCTTGCGCCAACCACACAAGCAGATCCGATTGGAATATCCGCTTGGCGGTGACCTGCGCGGAGCGATCGATGTCCTCCTCCTTGGGGAGCGACCCTTTGCTCTGGAGTTGAAATATCTCTGCAAGGGGCTTGTTGCCGAGGTTGACGGAGAGCGATTTACACTCCGCCAGCAGAGCGCCCATGACATTCGGCGCCATGATGTCTGCAAGGATGTCGCGCGAATGGAGGCCTTTGTTCGCCGAACAAACCACGGCGCTGCCGTTCTGGTCGTTTCAAACGACCCTGCCTATTGGCAACCCCGCCGGCGCACCGATACGGTCGATGCGGCCTTCGATATTGCGGAGGCGAAGGAGCTCGCCGGGACACTCCAATGGGGCGCCAGCGCCGGCGCCGGAACGATCAGGGGACGAGATGTCCCTCTGCAGCTGACTGGCCGGTACCCGCTCGCCTGGCGGGACTATTCTGATCTAGGCGTCATGGCCGGCAGGTTTCGCTACCTGTGGATACCAGTATCGGCTCCGGGGGCCGAGGCTCATTGACGGAGCGTTGATGGGATAGCGGCGCGAGCGCCGTTCGGGAGGGGAGGGAGAGCAGGGTTGCCGGATGATTTCAAGGCTGCTTCAGCCCTGCGATCGCCAGCACTTGCCTGAACCGCCTGTCCGTCCAAGCCGTCGTTAAGACTTCGCTCAGGGACCGAGAGCGGCTGGGCCAATCGCTCGGATATCCCCATGGCACGCACCAGCAACAACCGAAGCCCGGAATTAGAGGCGATCGGTTCCGACATCGTTAAACGGCTGGGCGGCACATGGAAGCCCGGTGGGGCCATGTGCCTGTGCCCCGCGCACGCGGACCGGGCTCCGAGCCTCTCGGTGCGGGTCGGGGACCATGCGCTGCTCTTCAAATGCTTCGCCGGTTGCGACACGCGTGACGTCATCCACGAGATCCTGCGCCTCGACGAAAATGCCCTTCACCATGTCGAGAAAGCCGCAAAGGCGTCCTCAGCCATAGGAAAGGATTTGTGGCGGCGCCAGCGTGCGCAACGCGTTTGGGACGATGCTCGGCCGCTCAGCGGGACGCCGGCCGAACTATACTTACGGCGCCGTCGCATTGCCATTCTGCCGCGCGCGCTCCGTTTCCATCCCCGCACACCTCTCGGCCAAGCCGAGGCGGTGGATTTCCGTCCCGCAATGATCGCGGCGCTGCACGACGGCGGTTTCCACCCCGAAGGGCGCTTCGTGGCGATCCAGCGGACCTTCTTCGACCGCGATGACGCACGCCGCGCCCGCGACCTGTCCGATCCAAGGATGATGCTCGGGCGGCCCGATCGCGCCGCCGTGATGCTCGCTCCAGCGACATTCGTTCTTGGTCTTGCCGAGGGCATCGAGACCGCGCTCTCGGCGATGATCCTGTTCGGCATTCCGGTATGGGCGACGCTAGGCAGCGACCGTCTGCACCAGGTTGCGATACCCGATTACGTGAGGCGGCTCGTCCTCTTCCCAGACAATGACATAGCGGGCGAGATCGGCGCCGCGAGCGCGATCGAGGCCTACGTGATGCCCGGACGCCTCATCGAGACCGAATACCCGCCGATGGGCTTCAAGGACTGGAACGACGTGCTGCGATTGGGAGGGGAGCGAATGAAGAGGCTGGCGAGCTAGTGGTCAAATCTGACGCTTGGCACCCCGCCAGGCATGGGGGAACGACAATGAATGGTGGTGAACGGTCTGACCGCTTCGTTGGACACTCCGGTCGGCAGGTTACGGGACACGAAAACGGGACAGCGGACATTCGAATGTGTCGGTGTCGGCTTCCGGGTCCGACCCTTGCCGGCCGTTCAGCCGCCGAGTTTCCGTTCCCAGGTGCGGCCGGTCCGCTATGCCATTCTGGGATGCCCCAAGACTGGCCGATTGAAGGCTGACTGCTTCCGGAAAGTCAATCGAGGATAGCGGTCTCTAGCGTGCCAGTTGAGGATTCGTTTGGCGGTAGGTAGCGGAGGATCGTTATTCGCGCTGTGCAGTGCGAAGGCCGAGCTTAGGTTTTGCAACCCGCACCGGTGGCGCAGTCTCGAGAACAGGCACCGTCTGCCGATGGATGATCTCCACCGGTGAGAATGCCGCTCGCAGTTTTGCATCGTTGAAGAAGGGGCGTATCGCGTCGATGTCGCGTTCGCTTACTGGCGGCTTACGGTTGCTGAGTGCGACGTAAAGCGATTGGACGGTCAAGGAAACCGTTTGCTGAGGATTATCGACATCACCGTCGAAACCATCGGGCATGACGCCCATGGCATCATTGTGCATCCGTCCAACGTCGATCGTCAGCGTCAGCACATCGGCGTCGTTGCGCTCCACCCGCCAAGACCTCAAAAGGCTCCACAGGAGATAATCCTCATTATAGCGGACGATTTGCCGCTCGGACTTTTTGGCGGCCGCTTCAGCAACAAGAGCTTTGAGCTGCTCGACAGGGAGATGGGCGGAAGCTGTCAGGGCTACGTTCCCGTCCTGCCCCCTACGCGAATGAAATAATATGCGTGACAGCGCATAGAGAATGGCTGCCTGAACTTCGCGATCGGCGTTGCGCGCGGCAAAGAGCATGTCCGCGAGGACTGGGAAGGTGTTCCGTCCCCGATGAGCGAAATCCTTCGAGCCTGTCCGCATGAAGAATGCTAACCAGACCAGCCAGGGAGAATCGGGAACCGCTGGCAACGTCCCATCAACTGCTTTCGCCAGTTGAATAAACAGATCGAAACCGGCGAGCGGCACGCGATATGCGCGAGCGCTGGATAAAGCATCGAACCATTTCAGCGCGCGTTCTCGCCGTTCTAAATTCACATTCGCACCGGCCACGACGAACTCGATAACTTCAGGCGTCATTGCGGAAGTCAAAGTCTGGAGCCAGTTGGCGCCATAGCCGCCGCGCTGGAGAAGGTCGGTTTCGATAAGATGCTCGGCTGCCAGAAACTCCTGAATCGAGCGGTGGAAATAGATTGTTTGCGCGCCTTTCTCGATCAGGCAGCCCTGGATTAGTTCTCGACGCATCTCCTCCTTCTGAAGAGAATGGCTGATGTCGCGAGCCGCTTCGTCGCATAGGGATTGGGGGATGTCGTTCAGGGTCGTCGTCGATGCTCCTCCGCGTTCCCACAGCCACCAAGCAAGGCTCGCGTTGAACCGGCGCCTGACCTTGATAGGAAAATCTTTGTCACGTCCGCGCTTCTCCAGTTCGCGCAAGAGGAGGTAATGCACAAAGCTGTCAAACAGCTCATATACCGACATATCTGTGCGGAGCTGGTCGGGGTGCGCTGCGATCTCGCACAACATCTGTGCATGAACAGGCCGCTCTAGAAGCTGGTCAAATCGGCCTGAGACCAGTTCGGCCACGCGTTGCTCGACCCATTTGGGATCGGTCGCGGGGCCATCCTGTTCCTCCGCCGCTCGGATCGGGAAGTATCGCTCGACATAAGACCGAGCTTCAGCGGGTGTGAAGCCGCGAATCTCTACATGCCGATAGGCCCGCCGTCCCGGCGTTGGGAGTGATCGGCCGGCTGGAGTGGTCTGGACGCCATCTATGACGGCCTTGAATTCCACATCGTCATGAAAGGCGGTGTCGCGGCCGAGTACGAGTATGCGGGCGTCGCCCTGATCCAGCTTCATGAGTTCGGCGAGGACAGTCTGAAACTTCGATGGCGTCAGACCATGCTTCATCTCGTCAAAGCCATCGTAAATGACGAGAAAACGGCCGTTGCGATTGAGAGCGGCAAAGGTGTCGAAATGATAGCCAGGGACGCGATGCTGGCTGGCGAATACCTTGCCCAGTAGGCCCTCTAGGGATTGCTCATCCGCGATCTCGCCGAGGCGTACCAATATGGGCACACGCGCTGTGGGGTCTTCCAGCGCGCGCGTGGCCATATTTGCAGCCAGATGGTTGGCGAAGGTCGATTTGCCTTTGCCATAAGGGCCAAGGACGAAAAGCGGCGGCGCGTCCTGCTCAGCCTGCCATGCCTCGACGTAGGCGGCCAGATCATCACCGATGGTGGTCTCCGGCGGGACGTAATATTTGTCGAGCCGGCTGCGCTCGTGTGCCTCGACAAGGGCCTTGAGATAAGGGTCGAGTCGCATCAGACGCCGTTGTAGTTCAGCGAACGTCATCGCCTGAAGTCCGCGTTGGCTCTGCGCGGCCTTCCGGCCTTCCGGCGTGATCGGACCTTCGGAGACGAGCCAGGCCTGATTCATCGTGTCGTTCGAGATCAGCGGGCCATAGTCATTGGCAAACTTGCTGCATTCACTAAGCTTCAGGCTGCCGGAATAGGCCTTCGTCTCGAAGGCGTAGCGTTGTTCGCCCGCCACCTCGTCGCGCAGCCAGACCGCAGATACATCGGCATTCTTGTAGCCGAGTTGGACTTCGGTCTCAGTGTGAGAAAAGCCCGCCGCACGAAGGAGTTGGGCAACGGCATCGCGAAATGCATTTCCCTTTTGCGTTGTGCTCATCGCAGCGCCTCGCTCACAATCGCCACCATGGATAAACAGGCCGACCATCGCGCGCGGAACGCAGGGTGACAATCTCTTCCGAAATTCGGTCGTCGATCTGCGCCAGAAATTCCTGCTCACGGTACAGAATTTTCTGTCGCCGTTCCACGCTGTGCTCCCACTCCAACTGCTCTCGGCAGTCCAGGACATCGGCCCTTTCGAGCAACACTTTCGGATGATGGTAAAGCCAGTGCAGAAACGGCAGCGCATCGCAGGTGTCATGCCAGAGTTTTCCGTAATCCTGGGCATAGTGACGGGCGAGTTCAGGCATGGCGTAATTGGAGTCGTGCCATATCGACAGCGGCGCAGGATCGGGATGTCCGCACAGGATTTCGGCGATGTAGAAATTTGCGGTGAACGCCCGGCGCAACTGTGTGGCGGCTGCAACAAATTTGTTCTGCTTGAAGCGCAACAGACCTAAATCATACGCGCAGGGCGGATAGTGTTCGGCCCAGCTTTCCAACAGGAAGCTGGCCTTTTCCGGTTCGCGGTTCCGCATATATTCCGATCCCAGCAGGTAACGGACGCTCTGATTATCATCCGGGTTGAGCGACAGCATGCGCTCCATCAGGGAAATGCCCGCTTTGCGCTTCTTTAGGCGCAACTGCGCCAGCGCCGCACCATGCAGCGCGCGAAGGAAAGGCCGGTTGTCCAATTCGTACCAGGAGAGGGTGCCGGAAAAATCTACGGGAATGGCGGTTTCACCGAGCGCGATGCCGAACTCATAGGAGGACAAGGCGGCTCTGGTCTTCCCCGATGCGAGCAAGGCATGGCCCAAATGAGCGTGGCCGTCGATATATTCGGGACTATCCGTAATGATCGCTTTGAGTTCGGCGATGTAGGCCGGATCAGAGAGCATCCCGGCGCTGTGCTGATCAAGCACATCGTCCAGCCGCTTTTCCGCCTGATGGAAAAGGCAATCGACTGAGAAGCGGCCAACACCGTCTATGATCTGAAATCCAATCCCCATCCGTGTTCGGTCCCCTTGCGCGACAGTCCGGTATCCATCCGGCGGCGCCCGCCTTGTCGTGAGGTAGTGGACTGCTCTTAAGAATGCTCTCGAGAGTAGGCTTAGGAGCGGTTCATGGGGCACATAACGGTAATGACCGGGCCGGAACGGCGGCGGCGTTGGAGCGACGAGGAACGGCTGCAGATTTTGGCGGAAGCCTTTGCGCCGGGATCCAGCGTTTCGGCCGTGGCGCGACGGCACGACATTTCCACGGCGCGGATCTACACATGGCGCAGCAAGCTGCGACAACCGCCCGCCCTGACCGAGTTCGCCGAGGCGGTGGTAGACGATGGCACCCAGCAAGGCGGGCAACAGGCCGGGATGCCGGTGATCATCATCGATCTCGGCGCCAAGGGACGCGTGAACGTATCAGCTGCGGCATCACCTGCATTGGTGTCGGCGGCGCTGAAGGCCTTGCGATGATCCCAGCAGGCGCACGGGTGTGGATCGCAATGGGCCATACCGATATGCGTCGCGGCATGCAGAGCCTCGCGGCGATGGTACAGCAGAGTTTTTCGCGAGACCCATTTGCCGGCGATCTTTGGGTCTTTCGCGGGCGTAACGGGTCGCTGGTGAAGATAATCTGGCACGACGGTCTCGGGATGTCGCTTTATTCGAAGCGGTTGGAACGGGGGAAGTTTATTTGGCCCTCCGCGAAGGACGGCGTAGTCTCGCTGACGAGCTCACAGCTGGCCTGTTTGCTCGACGGCGTGGACTGGCGGAACCCGCAATATAGCTGGCGCCCGCAGAGCGCGGGATAGGCGCGGATTTTCTTCGTCGAGGCCGCATTTTCCGCTTTAACCAGGCGGTTTTCTGTGATTCCATCCTGGTTGTGGACGCCGCCGTTTCGCCCCTGCCTGACGACATTGAAGTGCTCAAGGCGCTGGTCCGGCTCAGCACGCAACGCGCCGATGCGGCCGAACAGCGCGCTACCACCGCCGAGGCCGAACTGGCCAATGCCCGTGCCCGGGAGAGCGCCACCGAGGCATTGATCTCGCACTACAAGTTGCAGATCGCCAAGCTCAGGCGCGAGCAATACGGCCCCAGCGCCGAACGCACCCGCCGGCTTCTTGCGCAGATGGAGTTTGAGCTCGAAGATTTGGAGGCCGACGCCGCCGAAGACGATCTGGCCGCCGAGACCGCCGCGACAAAGGCCACGAACGTCACCGCCTTCGAGCGCAAGAGGCCGGTCAGAAAGCCGTTCCCCAACCATTTGCCCCGCGACCGCGTCGTCGTTCCGGCGCCCTGTTCCTGTCCGGCCTGTGGCGGCATGCGCCTGTCGAAGCTGGGCGAGGATGTGACCGAGACGCTAGAGGTGATCCCGCGCGCCTGGAAGGTCATCCAGACCGTGCGCGAGAAGTTCTCCTGCCGAGATTGCGAGAAGATCACGCAGCCGCCCGCGCCATTCCATGTCGTGCCGCGTGGCTGGGCGGGCCCAAGCTTCCTCGCCATGCTGCTGTTCGAGAAGTATGGGCAGCACCAGCCTCTCAACCGCCAGGCCGAGCGTTTCACCCGTGAAGGCGTGCCGCTGAGCGTTTCCACGCTCGCTGACCAGGTCGGCGCGGCTTCCTTCGCCTTGATGCCGATCTTCCGGCTGATTGAGGCCCATGTCTTTGCCGCCGAACGCGTACATGGCGACGACACTACCGTGCCGGTCATGGCCAAGGGCAAGACTGATACCGGTCGATTATGGGATTATGTCCGGGACGACCGCCCGTTTGGCGGCGCCGATCCGCCAGCGGTCGTTTTCTATTATTCGCGCGACCGGCGCGGCGAACATCCCCAGGCGCATCTCGCGTCCTGGTCCGGGATTCTGCAGGCAGATGCTTATGCGGGCTATTTCGAGCTGTACGCTCCCGACCGCCAGCCTGGTCTCATCCTGGAGGCAGGATGCTTTGCCCATGCACGCAGGAAGTTCTTCGAACTCGCCGACGTCGAGGGCGCAGCGCGCAAGAAGAGCCGCGGCGAGCGGACTGGCCCCATCTATCCGATTGCGCTGGAGGCGGTGCAGAAGCTGGACGCCCTGTTCGACGTTGAGCGCGGTATCAACAGCAAGACACCAGCGGAGCGGCTTGCCG
This sequence comes from Sphingobium sp. AntQ-1, assembly GCF_028538045.1. Taxonomy (NCBI): domain Bacteria; kingdom Pseudomonadati; phylum Pseudomonadota; class Alphaproteobacteria; order Sphingomonadales; family Sphingobiaceae; genus Sphingobium; species Sphingobium sp. AntQ-1. The sequence goes on along the minus strand of NZ_CP117158.1, from coordinate 408,250 downwards.
CCCGTCAGGAGTTGAGCGCGCCGCTGATCGCCGAACTGCACGACTGGTTGAACGCCCAACTCGCCAAGCTGTCGCGTAACCATGATCTCGCCAAGGCCATCAACTATATGCTCCGGCGCTGGGACGCCTTCACCCGCTTCCTCATCGATGGGAGGGTATGCCTCACGAACAACGCAGCGGAACGGGCGCTGCGCTGTGTGCCACTCGGGCGGAAAGCATGGCTATTTTGCGGCTCCGATCGCGGCGGTCAGCGCGCCGCCATCATGTTTTCACTCATTCAGAGCTGTCGCCTCAACGACGTCGATCCCCAGACTTGGCTCGCTGACGTCCTCGCCCGCATCGCCGGTCATCCGGCTAATCGGCTTGGCGATCTACTCCCATGGAATTGGAAACCAACAGCGTTGAAGCTGGAGCCGTGATCTCATAGCATCACGGCATGGAATTTGGCCCGCAACCCGAACTCATTGAATCCTCTCTTTGCCGGTCCATCGAACAGGTGGGCGTACGGCTGACCATCAACATCGTGCGGATCGCCACCGAACGCGGTTGGTCCCTCGAGGTCGTCAACGAGCACGGCACCTCGACGGTCTGGGACAATCTATTCCCCACCGACCGCGATGCCGATGCTGCATTCCGCGATGTGCTCGCTCAAGAAGGCGTCGAGGCCTTCCTCGGCAAGTAAGATGCCAAATCCTGCAGCGAACCGTCAGTAGCTGCGGTCCTCACCGGATGCGTACACAGTCCGCGTTTCAACTGCCTGTCATGTTCATCGAAGCGGTTTGTGATGATGTTCGTATTCCTCCGAGATCTACTGCAAAACCGTCGCACCGATAGGCGCGCAGTAGACTCTACTTCCGTGCATCATTCGGCAATGGCCATGTCGATCTTCTTGGGCGGTTAGTCAGTTCATTATTCAATGATCTAACCCTCGTCCGAGATCGGTTGTCGAAAGCGGATCGGCACGACCCTCTGATCGAGGTAGCCTTCGGAGAGGCCGGCGATCGCTTCGACATCTCGCAAATTGAGACCGAGAGAGGCTTCGATCTGGGCACGTGTATGCACGCCATGCTCTACCAACATGCGCAGGCCTTCCGCAAGAACACCCGGCTGATTAACCGGGAAGGCATCATCCAGCGGCTCAACTTTTCGAATGCGCTGAGCATTCATTTGACGAAACAGGTAAGAGAACTGGTTCTCGGATAGTATTCCGAGATCCCGGCTTCGGTAAGCCATCGCCGCAATGGCCACACCCCACCGTGCTTTGAGAGATTTGAAGAAAGCGAGGGAACTGCCGAGCACTTCCTGGCTGAAAGACTCGCGTGGAAGCAAGAACGCGCTCGCGAACCGGTTCGCCTGCTTTTCGATCATATCCAGGTTCGTGCCGTTTACCTCGACATCCGGATGGAGAACGAGGTGGCCTAGTTCATGAGCGAGGTTAAACAGATCACGTGGCCCGCTAGTTATCTCCTTGGATAGGAGGACAATCGCGCGACCACCGATCCAACAGCTAACAGCATCCATATCCTGACAGCGGACAGGTTCACGAACGAGCAGAATCCCATTCGCTTCCATGACCGCTCCCAGGCTGCGAATTGGTCCCCGGCCCAGTCCCCAATGATCGCGCAATTTCTCGGCGGCACGCTCGATGTCATCTTCATCGCCGTTATCCGCGTCAAACTCGAACTCGGGGAAGTTCACCGCTGGCAAGTCGATGAAACGCTCCAGCAGCATACCGATGTCCCCGGCCCACTGCATCCGCCGGACGATCCGGCGACGGTGTTGCTGCTCCATGCGTTTCAGGCTTCGGAAAAATGGTGAACGTGGTTCGCCCGGTCGAACCGGCATGCTGGTGAAAAAGGAAATCGGCTGCCCGGTTTCCGCGATGATCCTGCTCATGGTCTCGCCGCCTGGCGAGGACTGCCCGGTTTCGAACTGGGCAACCGCCTGTCGGCTGACGCCTATGATCTCCGCAAGATTTTCCCCGGAAAGACCACGCGCTTCTCGGGCTTCCCTGATCCGTTCAGGAATCGGCTTGGCTCCTGCCGAGGCAGGAGCATCTCGATCATTGCTCATGTCGTCACCAATAATCAGGCGCTGTGATCGGAATCCGACTCTGCATCGTCCTTCCGCAGCGCTTCCTCGATATGATCGCGAAAACGCAGAACAACTGCGGGTGTCGGAGTTTCCGACGCTACTGTTTCGATCGCCGATCCCAGCCGGTTGATGATGTTCGTACGCGCAAGCCAAGAGTTGCGACCAGCTTCCGGCATGCCCCAGCAAAGATGCGTCAGCAGGCGACCAGTCGCGCCAAATGTGAGCCAGGCATACATCTCGGGAGTCAGATCAGGGCGAATTGGAACCACGACCGGATCTCGCATGAACAAGTCCGGCTGGTTGCTCAAGCGCTGGTCTTGACGCGTCGGCGTCTCGTCCGGAAACGCGATAGGGTTGTCGGTGCGGCAGATATGAGCGCGGTAAGCTCCGGAGCGCAACTCAACCCAGTGACCGCCGCCAAGCGGCATTCTGGTCATTTCGGAGGCAAAGGGGAGATTGCCGACCTGACAGCCTTCATGGACACTGAAGAGGACGGCGGCGCGGCGGATATGGCCACGGATGTCGCCGCCGATCAGAGATGCGAGAAAGGACTCGTGATCCATTACGTCACTCGCAAGGATAATTGCCTGCGATACGATTCGAACGAGTGCGGCATCCGTGTTGGGCGGGAAGGCCTCGTCCAGTTGGTCCTGAAAAATAGCCATGCCTTGCGCCTCAAAATGTTCTGCAAGTGGATTACCGATTTATCGATCTCACGTCAAGTAAATTCTCAAATATGATATGCGAGCAGAGGCTGCGTCTCATTTCCACATCATCGGGCGGCGCCTTCGGGTCCACTCGTAAATGCACCCACGTATCGCCCAACTTTCAATCCAATGGGCGCGCCAGCCTCTTTAAATGCCCCCCGTCAGCCTATTGCAATGTGCCGGAACTATTTAGGGGACCTCTGATTAAGTCCAAAAACCGCCAAAAATCGTGAGTCAAAACAACGGCGTGATTCTCGCGAAAGGGACTTAATCAGAGGTTCCTTAGGTGCTAGTTCGCTTCAAAGCATGCGGTGGGCGGGTTGCGTCGAGAAGCTGCCGTCGATGGCTAGGCCAAAGAGCACCGACTCTGTTCGGTTGCCGGCGTTCTGAGGCAGGATCGCTCCAACGTGACGGTCCTGCTCTCCGTCGATCACGAAAATATCAGCACCTCTACATCCTCATCGACCGCCGGTTCGAAGGCTATGCGGAATGGGTACGGCGCATTATGGGTTCGCGCGACAATTAAGGGACCAAACTGGGGCGAGTGGATGCGGGCCGCGACCCGCTCGGTATTCTCCCGCGTGCACCGTCGTTGGCATGGGCTTCGGCGCCGACGGCGTGAACGCCGCGGTGGAGCCGTTCCGGAGTGGATTGACCTCGAACCTCGGCTTCGACCTGCTCGCGACCCTCAAAGTCTCTGATGGCAGGGCCGGTGGGCGCCACGCGCCCGCCGGCTCGCCTCGCGCGAGGTGATCGCATGGCGCGACTTGAAATTTATCCGGAAACTCCGTACTTTCCGGATAGGAGAATCGCCATGACCCATTCTGTCAGTTCCGTCGAGGCCTCGAAGTCATTCGGCCGCATCAGCCGCCAAGCGCTCGAAGCCCCCCTCACCATCACTCATCATGGCCATGATAGCCTGGTCCTCATGTCGCACGCCGAATATCGGCGGCTCAAGAGCCGCGATCGCGAGATCCTAACGCTCAGCGATTTCACCGACGAGGACCGCGCCGCCATTGCCGCCGCGCGCATCCCCTCCGAGGCCGCCCAGTTCGATGATGAGACCCGGGATCACTGATGCCGCTTCCAGTCCCGGTACCCGGTCTCGTAATTCGTTACTCGTTTCTCTGGAGCCATGAAGCCAAGGCTGGCGTCGAAGACGGCAGTAAGGATCGGCCGTGCGCCGTCCTGCTCACAACGGCGACCAAGGATGGCCAGCAATTCGTGACCGCACTGCCGATTACGCACACCCCTCCGGTTGACGACCGCTTCGCAGTGGAGATCCCGATCCGTACCAAAGCGCGTCTCGGGCTCGATGACGCGCGTTCCTGGATTGTCCTCACCGAGGCCAACCGCTTCCAGTGGCCGGGCCCCGACCTGCGGCCCGTGCCCGGAGACAAGGACGGCAATGTCGCCTACGGCATGCTGCCGGCCAGCCTCTACGATCTCGTGCGCACCAAGTGGCTCGCGGCCTTTGACGCGGGCCGCGCCGGCCAGGTCAAGCGCACCTCGTGACGGCCGGCGGACCACCAGACGAAGACGATCGCCATGACAGACCGAACACCGCTGCCCCATTCCTCGCTGACCCAGCCCCTCAACCGGCCACCCACCGTCTACCGGCCCAAGAGGATCGGCCGAAACGATCGCTGCTGGTGCGGGTCGGAGAAGAAGTTTAAGGCCTGTCATGACGGGCGTGAGCATATGCCGCCCTTCAATATCCATCAGGCGGCTGCCCATTACATCAAGGAGCTGCAGCGCCGCTACTGCTCCCATGCTAATGCCGCAGGCCAGCCCTGCGGCGGCCAGATTGTCAGGGCCCATACCGTCCAGAAGAGCGGCGGCCTCGAGGCGATCGCGCGCGACAGCCGGGTCTACTCGCTGACCACCACCATGCCCGAGATGGTAAAGAATCGCGGCAGGCTCGTACCGCGCCTTGTCGGCATCGGCCAGGCCTCGGTCTTCCCCGGCTTCTGCGCGGAGCACGACCGCGATCTCTTCCTGCCGATCGAAGGCAAGGACTGCGCTATCGGCGAGGCCGAGGCTCTGCTCTTCTCCTATCGTGCCGTGTGTTTCGAGGCTTATTCCAAGCGGGCGCAGCTTGCCGCCTCCGACATCCTCTTCCGGCTCGATGAAGGTTCGCCCGTCGAGGATCACGAGCTAGCGCAGAACATGGCGCGCAATGTGCAGCACAGCGCACGCCGGTCCGCAGCGGCGACCCATGCACGCAAGGAAGCCTATGAAGCGCGGCTCGCGGCGCAGGACTTTACCGGCTATTCGTATTCCTGGACCCGCTTCGACGGGCTGCTCCCCGTCGCTTGCTGCGGCACCTTCCTTCCGGACAATGACCTCACGGGCACGCTCCTCCAACGCATCGCCCATGGGACGCAGGCGTTCGAGCATGTGACGCTCAACATTACCTCCTTTGCCGGGCAATCGGTCATCGTCTTCGGGTGGACCGGCGACGAGGACGGCCCCGCCGCGCGGTTCGTGCAATCCTTTGACGCACTGGACGACCAGCTCAAGGCGGCAGCAGCCACGCGGCTCGCGCTCGAATATCTCGAGAACAGCTACATCTCGCCCGTCTGGTGGGAGGCCCTTGCCGAATCCGACCGGCGTGGCCTCATTAGCCATGACGCGGCCCGCAGCGTCTATCAGCGGCGGCCGGCGATTACGCGCGCTCTGGGGCAGCCGATCGCTACCGTCACCGCGTCCGTCGTCGCCAGGGGTGGTCGGGCCGCAGGCACGATCTAAGCCGACAGCCGTCATCTGTCGGCTCTCAATTCCTCGGGCCCATCGGGACCAGCGCCCTCCCTTCGCCTGTTCTTGACAATTGCGGGGAGACGAACCCGCCCCACAATCCCTTCAAGATGAAAGGCCGTAAGTGGTTCTGCATCGCCGGGATCTGGCGAAAAACGGATGAAGGTAAGGCCTTCACGATGCTCACGATGGCCCCGGGCGACGACATCAAGCCCTATCACAAGCGGCAGATTATACCGCTTTCTCGTGATCGCTGGGCCGATTGGCTCGACCCGAGCGTGCCGGCGAGCGAAGTCTTGCGAGTCATGTGACGCAGGTTTATCCGCCACTCGAGGTGCAACCTGCTTTGATCTGATTCCTAGCGGCCGTGGCATCGCTTGTATTTCAGCCCTGAGCCGCACGGGCAGCGTTCGTTCCGCCCGACTTTTTTGCGGGGTTCTATGGATGGCCTCACACCACTCCGCTGGTCGAAAAGGGCTTGGAGCGGGGCGGGTATATCCACACCACGTTGAGACGGACCGCCATTGCGTCGTACGTCTTCGATGATCTGCTTCTGATCTTGGAACGCCGCACGGTGCCCGGGAGCCATCGCCTGCTCATAGGGACCAAGGCGCCGCACCTCATTCGCTGCCGCCTGATGATCGCCGCAATAGGCGAGAACCACCGCGTAGAGCGCCCGGAGCTCAAGCACATCGGAAGTAAGGCCGATCGCCTGGATGACCGGGAAGATGTTGCGCTCAATTGTATAGCGAGCGGACTCGAAGTCATTCACCCAAACAAGCTCATCGACCAGGTCCATACCGACGCGGACGAACGATGAGTATGCCTGTGCGAGTTCGTAGAATTTCATCGCGTGGATACGCGCCATCGTGGAGCGCTGGCTCTTCCTACCGGCCGCCTGGGCGAGGAGGTCGAGCGTGTCCGCGAGATGTTTCAGCTGGTCGGTATTATCTCGTCCTTTTGGCAGAAGGGGCCGGAGTTGGGGAGGGTTGCGGCCCATGACATCGTCAGGCGTCAGGCCGAGAGCCTCATAATATTCTTCTACCAACTCGCCCGCTTCGGCGATCGCCGTCGTGTTGTCCCCCAGCTTGAAAAAGGCAAGCGCGCGGTTGTACCGGAAGACGCGCATATGCTCGGCCTTGGCTGGGACGCGCTCTTTGACGAGTTCCAGCATCTCGTCGACCCCTTCGGCGTCCCCGACCATCGACTTGAGCAGCATGCGCTTCATGCCCCAAGCAAGCCATTCGTCCTCACCAAGATCATGTTGGTCGAGAAGGGCCTTCATCGCATCGATACGGATTTCGCCTGTCTCGGTTTGCCCGGTTCGTAGGTCATTGAACACCAAGCCATCGAGCGCCCAGAGCCGGACTTCAGCATCAGCTGCCTCGTCAGCTGCGATCGCCAGAAGATAAGGTTCGATTTCAGGCCAGACGCCCATTTCGTGGAAAAGCTCGTCGGTCGCGAACTGGACAAGGATCATCGCGTCGCCCAGCTGGCCGAAAAGACGAATGAGAAGGTTGAGCTTCCCAATGCTCCAGTCCTCACGGATCGAGCGCATTATGATGCCGCGAAGCACCTCTCGAGCCTTTTTTTCAAGGTCAGGTCCGCGCGTGGTGAGCTCTGCCCTGCCAAGCATCCGCACCGCATCGTGTATCTTGAGCCCCGTCATGCCGAACAGTTCGAGCGCGCCGGTCGAGGGCAGAGAGCGCAGGCGCGCGGCCGCTCCTTTCATGTCGAGACCGCAAGCACCCTGCAACAGCTTGGTTGCCTCATCCTTGGAGAGGGCAACATCGGCGACACTGAGCACGGCAACGCTTTCCCGCACTTCGGTCGAAAAGCCTTCGAAGGATCTCCGCAGAATGATCTCCTGCGCCGTCTCGACAATGTGGGTCTGAGCTTCCACATCCTCGCAGAAGCTTTCTATCGATCCGTCATAGTCACGCGCGGCGACGGTAGCTGCGTTGAGCACATAGAAGGGTAGGCCGCCGGTCAAACGCGAGAGGCGTTGGCAGTCTGCAAAGTTCGCCACGCAGCCCGCATCATGCGTCGCGGCTGCAATCGTATCTTCATCCCACCCGCTGAGCACCTCCGCCTGGAAAGCGAACCGCGCCTCGAGCGCCGTAACATCCAAGCCCGGCTGGCAAAGGAGGAGCAGGCGCAAGTTAGGCGCGCGACTGACGATGGCCTGAATGTCTGTTGCCGGGATGCGGTGAGCATTGTCGATGACAACGTCGGCATGCAGGCCCTCTTTGCCGAGCGTGACGCTTAGGGTCCCCAGCATATCGAGGCCACTTGCGCCCGGCAGCAGAATTTCGCCGAGCTTACCCGTCGAGCGCCCGTACATCCTGCCTGCGACCTGGCGTGCAATGGAAGAGGCAAGCGCGGGGCCGGGCATCTCTACGACGTCGATATATGTGACGGGCAGGGCTGTATGTTGCGCCGCCTCCGCAACCCAGGCGGTCTTGCCGGCTCCCGAAAGCCCCACGATGATCCGGACAGGCTGTTCTGCCAGCAACGCCGGCTCGTTAATCTGCGCGCGATACACCGAAGGTGGCGCAGGCAGCTCTTGCATCTGGACGATCAGCTGCTCGAAGAGCTCAGGGAGCTCAGCTGATGAGAAGCTGTGGCCCTTCCGCGGTGGAGATCCCGCCGATGCCAACATAACCTGACTGGCGAGTTTCCATGTCAACGTTTCAGGCCGGAGCAGAGCAAACGGAAGCCGACCCGCAAGCTCAGAGCATTTCGAGACGGCATCAGCGAGATCGCGTGGCGGGCGAGGCAGGCACGCTTCCTTCGGTTCGGGGCCGTCTGACCAATGCAGTTCGACGTCCTTCGGCCAATCGGCGGATGCTAGCTGCTTTTCCAGCGGACCATTCGGCGCAGCATTCGAAGCGATCACAAAGCTCGGAACACCAGGGCGGTCGCCGTTGACGTGTTTTGCCCGAATGTCGTTAAATCGCTCCAGCGCGCCGGAAATGTCACCCGCAGCGAGCTTTCCAACACGCGTCTTTATCTGAACATATATCCGCCGATCGCGCAGCACGACCTCAACATCCTCGTCGCCTTCGACGACGATTTGTTGAACGCGGGCGGCTCCAGCTAAGAGCAGGCACATCGCGTTGTACAGGTGCTGGTAAAGGAAGCCGCGATGAACGGCCTCGATCCGAATCAGCTGCTTTTCATCAATGACCGCAGAGCCATCAACTGAGGAAAATTCGCCGCTGGAATTCGCGGCGTCTGCGTCTTTGGCCAAGCAAACCTCGCGATCGAACAGATGGTCTTTGGAGAGTAGCCGAAGATTCTGCTCGTGTCACAACCGCATGACAATGTCGTCTCTCGATATTTTGTTATCGAACTGCGATCTTGTCCAGCCCAGACCAGACCCTTCCGACTGACGCGCGCCAGACCTCCGGTAGCGGCAGGTTTCGGGAGTGGCTCATTTCTACAGCTACGACCGGGATGGAGCGCGTTGCGGCCCTCTGACTGTCGACCGTTTCTGAGCTGTAAACGGCAGCTTACTTGGATCTGTATCGCTGAAGCCAACATTCGCGAAAGTCCCAAGGCCGGTCGGTCGCTCCGCTGCGACAGCCGATGAACGGAAGGCAAGTTCCAGGGATCCGCTTCGGACCGTTGAGTGTCGCCCTTGTTGGCGACAGCGGACGGAGACGGCTTGGGTGTCAAGCGTAAGATTTTCACCACTAGCCGGCCGCAGGCGCCTCGACGGGCGCTGTATCCGGTAGCGTCGCTGCAGCGTCGACGGCCTTCGGTGCCCGGCTCCGTCTGGGCTTCGGTGCGGCCTTGGCCGCAATGGGCTTGGCGTCGCGACTCGCCGCCTTACGCTTGGCGTTCTTGGGCGCGACCGTCGCAGCTTCCGCCCGCGCAGCCTTTCCACGAGCGCGCCGAACGGGTTCGGATTTTGCCGGAGGAACCTCGACAGCAACCGGCGCTGCCGCTTCTACGACACTTGCCGGCGCAACTTCGGGTTCGGGCGCTGGAGGCGGCGACACGCCCTTGCGCTTTCCACCCAATCCAAGCCGCATCGCGACTTCGCGCCGCGCTGCGGAATAGCCCGGCGCGACCATCGGATAGTCCGTGGACAGGCCATAGCGCGCGCGATATTCGGCCGGCGTCAGTCCATGCGTCGAGAGATGACGCTTGAGCGCCTTGTATGGCTTCCCGTCGATCAGGCTCAGGATCTGGTCGGGCGAGGCAAGGCTTTCCTCCACCGTCACGGCCGGCCTGAAATCGGATGCGGGAGCGGGGACTTCGACCCCGTCTTCCTCGGTCTTCACTTCGGGCGCCGAGGCAGCGACTGGTGCGCCGCCCAGCAAGGCCCGTCGTGTGCCCTCGACGAGTGCAGGCAGTTCGCTGCTTGGGACGGTGTTGTTCGCAAAATAAGCGCTGAGTAGCGTCACGGTCAAAGACATGACGCCCGCTTCTTCGGTCTCGGCCATGCAACGTCCTTCTTCTGGCTGGAAATAGCGGTCTTGAACCGGGCTCACTTGCGCAAGCGTAAACGACAAGTGCCGAAATTCATCGCGCGAGTCAAAAAGGGAGGGGAGGAGGGCGGTCATGGTTGGCGTGGTTATTGGGCCGCGCAGTATCGTCCTGGAGAAGGCCCATGGCGGATCGGTTCCCGCGTAAATAGCCATCGACGGGCAAATCCCGCTCGCATGTATTTCCGAACTCATTCGGCAAGATCGCACTCGATCAGCTGCGGACCACGGCGGCGGCCCCTCCAGTTTCAACCCCGCTCATGCTCGGCGGCTTCGACCTTGGTCGGAGCCGCCCTTTTCGTTTCGAAAGGAAGTCACCATGCACGCATCTTCGCACATCGAGCTCCACAGCTTCACCGTCGAGATCGAATTCTCAAGCGGCGGTGAGCCCTATGCAACCGAGACCTACAAGGTCGAGGCCACCGACTGGTATCGCGCGCAGCGTGACGCGCTCGAGATGTCGGTCAGCAGTCCCTATGACAATGTTCGCATCCCCGACCTCACCCGCCGCGTGATCACGCGATAACCAACGGCGCAAGTGACGCGCACCGTGCGAGATTTCTCAACGCTCGGCGTGGGAAAGCTCAACCCATTCGAAAACGACTGCCCCTCCACCGGGCCCTCCGGCCACGGGAGGGAAGGGGGAGGGGTAATGGTGATCCGACCGAGGTTGCCGTCATCCCCACCAATTCGGTGACCTGACCGATATCGATCGCGCGACTTCGCCATCGACAGCTCGACCCGCAGCAGCCGCACACACGGCCCGGCACGACGGGGCCTGTCACATCCACGAGGAGATCAGCCATGGACGTACCGCAACCGACCTATCCCACCACGCTGCGACTCTCCAGGATCGTAAAGGGGGATAACCCCCGCCGCTATTTCGACCAGAAAAAGCATGATGATCTCGTAGCCTCGATCCGGCTGCGTGGCGTGCTCCAGCCCATCCTGCTTCGTCCGAAGGGCGACGTCTTCTCCATCGTCGCCGGCGAGCGCCGCTACCGGGCCGCGCTGGAAGCCTATGGTCCTGACGGTCACGTTCCTGTCGTCATCCGCGAAATGACCGATCAGGAAGCACTCGAAGCCGCGATCGCCGAGAATGACGACCGTGACGACCCTTCGGAAACCGAGCAGGCGGATGCCGCCGTCCGCTACCTCGCAGCGTGCCAGGGCGACCGTGCCGAAGCCGCAGGACGGCTCGGTTGGTCCCGGGCCAAGCTCGATCGCCGCCTGGCGCTCGCCGAGCTCAACGACTCCGTCAAGCTCGCACTCGATGAACGCCGGATCAAGATCGGGCATGCCGAGCTGCTCGCGGCCGTGCCCGGCGACAAGCAGGACAAGGCCCTCGAAACGATCCTGAGCGCCGGCCTCGACGTCGCCAAGACGCGCGAACTGCTCATGCGCGTCACGCAGAACCTTGGCAACGCCTGCTTCGATAAGACCGAATGCACCACCTGCCCGTTCAACTCGGGTGCGCAGCGCGTCCTCTTCGAAACCCATGTCGACGACGGGCACTGCACCAATCCGACATGCTTCGAGTTGAAGACCCAAACCGCCGAAATGATCCGTTTCGAGGAGCAGGAACGCGCCGAGAAGGCGGCAAGGGCCGCGGCTCCGCCTGCTCACGATAACGCTGATGATGACGAACAGGAGCCGTCCGTCGACGAAACCGCATCGGCGGGGGACTCCCGGCAACTGTCAGCCGACGATGCCCGATCCTCCGGCGGGAACGAGACGCGCGCATTCGCCCGTTCGCCCTCGGTCCCTTCCGCGAGCAGCACGTCGACCGCGCACAAGCAGACCGTCACGGCCCAATCGATCGCGCGACGCACCACCGACCTGCGCGAGGCGACATGGCGAACCGCGCTCGCGCGTGCGCTTGCCGGCAATTCTGGCCGCGCCCACACGACGATCCTCGTCGCCGCGATGTCCGGGACGCTCTCGCAGATCAAGGCCGAGACCCTGACCTCGCGCGCCGGCTTGCTGGTCGGCGCCTCCTTCCCGGACCTTGACTATGGCGCCAAGATCACCGCGATCCAGGCGCTGCCCGACCGCCAGGCGGAAGTCGTGCTTTCAATCATCGGCGCGGCCTACGCCAAGGATGTTCTCGCCTTCGGGCATGTCGCCGACCTCGCAAGGGTCTTCGAGGTCGACCTGCGCGACAGCTGGCAGGTCGATCAGGCGTTCCTCGAACGCTACACCAAGGACGAGCTCAAATTCATCGCCCAGGAATGCGGTCTGGTCGCTCATATTGGCGAGAAGGCCTTCGCCAGGCTCCTCACCTCCAAGAGGGTCGACCTCATCGCGGGCATGCTCAACCGAACCGGGTTCGATTGGGCCGGCCGTCTGCCGAGCGCCATGACGCTCGACGGCCAATATGGCCCGCCTCCGATCCGTGCCGTCCCGCCGGCCCAAGCGCCGATCCCCGAAATCGCTGCCTGACCCGCTCCCACGCTCTTCCAGGACAAGGACTGACCACCATGCTGATTGCAAGCCTGCTCCCGCTGCTCACCCGCTACTCGCTCGGCTTCGACCTCATCGCCGGCCCCGACGACACCGTCACCCTGACCGTCATTCCCCGCAAAGCGGAAGGCCCGGGTTCCAAGCTCGAATCCGGCGAAACCCGGCCGATCTCGATCACGGCGAGCGCTGCCGAGATCGATGCGGAACTCGCCAAGGGGCCGGACGGCGCGCTCGGGCAGCTCATCGCTTCGCGCAAGACGCTCGCCGACCAACTCGCCGAGCAACGGCAGGTGGCCGAAGACGCGAAGGCCGCCGCCGCGGAAGCCGCGAAGGCGAAGACCGCGCCGCCGCCGCCCAGGTCGACCGCGCACGCCGTCGCCACGAAACCTCCGGCCCCGAACAGTCCGCCGGCCAACGCAAAGCCGGACGAACATGACGTAATCGCGGGAGCGCCGGCCACGGGCCATGTGCACGAGATTAGTGGAAGGTTGGTTGCCCCCCGATAAGATGAAGAACGGGCTCACGATTTTGGACCGGGCCCAGCATCAAATGGAGGACAACCGTGGATCAGCATATAGGACTCGACGTCTCCTTAAAAGATACTTCGATATCGGTTCGTCAGGATGGCAAGCGCGTTTGGCGTGGCAAGTGTGCATCCGACCCAAAGTTGCTCGCAGAAATTATTCGCAAGCGCGCGCCGAATGCAAAGCGTGTGGTATTTGAGACCGGACCGTTGTCAGTCTGGTTCTACCATGCGCTCATAGCGGAAGGCTTGCCAGCGATCTGCATAGACGCGCGCCATGCCAAGGCTGCTCTGGATATGGCTGCCAACAAGACCGATGCGAACGACGCTGACGGTCTGGCGCACTTGGCTGAGGTCGGTTTTTATCGGGAGGTTCGCGTCAAAGGCTTCGACAGCATGTTGATGAGGACGCTGATTGCCGCCCGCCGCCAACTTATGAAGATGCGAGTGCAGATGTCGAACCAGATACGCGGGCTGATGAAGACGTTCGGGCTGGTCGTACCCAAAGGCGCCGGCAGCGTCTTTGAGCGCAACGTTCTGACGCTTCTGGAAGCCGAAGACGATTTGTCGCGCATCATTCTACCGCTCCTTAAAGCTTGGGGCGATATTCGGCTTCGCGTTGCGGAGTTGACCAAGCAGCTGGTCGCGATGGCGGGCACGGATCAACGCTGCCGCCTGCTCACTTCAGTGCCTGGTGTGGGAACGGTCACCGCCACGGCCTTTGCAGCAGCCGTAGAGGATCCGATCAACTTCAAGAACTCGCGCGCTGTAGGCGCCTGGGTCGGTCTAACCCCGAAGCGATATCAGTCGGGAGAGGTTGACTATGAAGGCCACATCTCGCGTCGCGGCGACGCAAAGTTACGCACCTTGTTGTACGAGGCGGCTTCGGTCATTTTGAACAGGTCGACGGAGACGAACACCTTGCGCACCTGGGCTCTGGCGCTGAAGGAACGGCTCGGTTTCAAACGAGCCGCCGTCGCCCTCGCGCGCAAACTGGCAGTCATCATGCATGCGATGTTGAAGTCGGGCGAGCTGTTTGATCCCAATGCTGGAGCCGCCGTGCCTACTTGATCTACATCGGCACACCTTCACCAGCACATCTAACGTTTCACTGATAGCGTCCTTTGAGGACGCGCCGAGCCGTCCCTGCCGGGACGCGGCTGAGATCATTCCGCGAAGCGGGAAGCAACTGCCCTCGTGAGCAGATTGCGTCACGAACATAGGAAGATCTTGCCTACGGAACACATCCTGCGGCGATCAACTTGCGTCGACCGCGTAGACGACCCTGTACCCGGCATACGCATGGCTTCAGTTATAAACGATTTGATTTGGCTGGCTTGACAAAGGGGCGATTAGACGACCCGCCAGCCTCTTCTGACGGACTTCGCTCAGCCTGCTCCACGATCACAAGCCCGAGAGACTAACCATGCAGATCAATCATCTCACCCGCACATATAGATATGACGGCATCGACCTTCCGGTCCCGCCGCACCTCGCGAACGACCCGGAAGGCCTGCGCGCCTATCATGCCACACTCTATCCGGCGATCCTCAACGCCGAGATCGCGGATGCCGGCGTATCGGGCACTGCCCACGTCACCGAATATCGCCGCGCGGTCGGCACCAAGGGCTGATCATGCCCCACGGCAAGCGCGCGGCCATCCCGGCAGCACCCCGCAAAACGCTCCTCCATTGGATCGAGTCCGACGATGGCGACACGACCGACTTCACCCCGCCTGCCTGCAGCACGCACGTCCAGGCCCTCCACGCTCGGCTTCTCCTCGACCCGGACAACCACTCGAGCGAAGCCGCCGGGCCGCTCGAACCCCCTCCGGGCCTCAGCCTCCCGCCCCTCGGCTGATCTCGCGGGACGATCCGTCGCGCTCTCCGACGATATTCCCGCCCTCTTCGACCATCCGCTGGGACCGCATCACAAGCTGATCGGCGGCTGGGTCGCGGCACGGGAAACGTCGGCGAGGCAATATACCCGCGCGCAGGCCCGTCGCCGCATCGAACAGGTCTTCGGTGCAGCGGTGCTTGAAATCCTCGCGCCGGTCGACCTCGCTGACTTCCGGATGACCGTCCTGAAGGGCGAGGACGGCGACCCGCCGGCGATCGCCATCGTCTGCGACAGCATGGGGCAGATGGACCTCGGGTGGATCGAGACCAGCGATGCGTCGATCTCCTGGCGCGCCGCTGCCTATCATGCGCTCGAGCAAAGCCTGGGCTGCGTGCTTCCGGTCTTCGGCTACCAGGACCTCTTCGACCAAATCGCCATGTACTATTGGGACGGAGAGACGGAAGACGAAGGCGCCCGTCAATCCCTGATCTACTACCATGGCGCGGACGAGGCCGACCTCGAGGAGCAGGCACTGCCGTCCACGATGAACGCCCGCCGCCCCGATTGGATGATCACGGCGAACGCCGCACCACCGGCGCAACTCCCTACCGGCCTGCAACAGAAGCTGCGGAGCCTCCACCATGCGCGGCGCGCCTTGAAGCGGCTGCAACCGGAACGCAATGCCTGGCACTTCGACATCGATCTCATCTACCAATACGTCCCCGGCTTCGAGGAATGCTCGTCATTGCCGCCGCTGACGCTCGTGCCCACAGAGCAGTTCGCGCCCCAACTCGACGATGTCGGCCGCCACGGCATGGAAATGGGCTTCATGGACATCGCGGGACTCTGCCCGCTGCCGGAAGCGGGTCGGATCGACGACTGGCTCACCTCATTGCGGCTTGGCGCGCAATTCCTGCTCGCCGCCCAGCATCTGATCCAACTGGATCCCACCAATCTGTGAGGCCGACATGCCCGACCATAGCACCCATTTCGAAGCGAGCGGTGGCGGCGTGGTGCTGACCAACGCCATCCTGCTCTACAGGCGCGACGCGCCCCGCAACATCAATTCCTACGGTGCGACCCGACGGGATGCGCCGGCCTTTGCCAGCATTCACGCGGTAGGGCACGATGATGAAGGCCAGCCGTCGATCGGCGCGGGAGCTCCGCTGACGCGCGCGCACTTGCGGCAATGGACCGAGGCGCTTGGTCGGACCGTCCTGCCCGAGATACTGCCAGCCAACGTGCTGGTTGCCCATCCCGACATGCTCGCATGGTGGATTCCGGCACAGGTGCGCTCAGCCTATTTCGCCCTGTCGAGCCCGCCCGCCGGCCTCAAGACCCTGTCCGAGCGAACGATCCTGCCGGTCCCGTACCCGGCGCATCTGTTTGTCGCCACCCGATCCGGTCTTGGCGTCTATGCTCTTCCGACAGACGAGCGCCCCACCGCCGACACCGAGCTGCTGCACTCGCCGGTCCTCAATGTCTACGTCGACGGGCGGCTTTGCTGGGGGAACATCCCGCAGCCGAAATCGCCGACGATCGCGTCCATCCCGGAATTCGAGCGCGCGGTATTCGACTCCTGGTCGACGCACCCCAATACGGGCCAGGAACTGACCGTCACCGGCAAGGGGGGACTTGTCAGGCTCTGGGACGATCTCGCCGCGCGACGTGCGGTCCGCTTTCCAGTCCGCCGTCTCAGGCCCTTCCGCGGCCGGCAAACCTCGCGGGCAGCTTCGGCCGAGCCGATGACGGTCGGGAAGCTTATTGCGAGCGCGCGGCGATGACCCTGCTGGCCGATGATCCGACAGCCGCCGCAGTGCTCTCCGCTGTACCCTGCTACCCGGTTCCGCCCCGCGGGCGATCGCCCGCCCTCGATGCGCTTCGCGCCGCACGCACCGGCCACGGTCTCGCCATCGGGAACGACGGTGTCATGCTCATCCTGCGCCGGGCCTGGCTCGCGCTCGATGTTTCTCTAACGCCGCCGATCTCCGCTTATCTCCCCTTATCTCCCCTATGGCAGTGCCGGCGAGCCAAGGGCCGATCTGCGGTGCGGCCTGATCCCGCGCGAGCATCTTGTGTCCATTCTCGAGCATTTCTATGCGGCCTTGCCTAACGAGGGCGCCGGGTTCGTGCTCTGGAACGAGGCGACCAAGGCCTTCTCGTTGCATTTCCCCGCCATCGACGAGGCAACGCCTTCGCGCCTCGTGTACCGCACGCCTGTCCTGGCGCCTGATTGGCATGTCGTCTGCGACATTCACAGCCACGGATCCGGTCGTGCATTCTTCAGCGCCACCGACGATGCCGACGACGCCGATGCCACGAAGATAGCGATCGTGATCGGCCGGCTCGACCACGCGGACGGTCTGGAAATGGCGTTGCGCCTCTGCGCCAACGGCTTGTTCCTGGCTGTCCCGCGCAGTCCTTTCTCAGGAGATGATGATGCAGCCTGACCACAAGGACCGCCACTATCTTCCCGCCGCCTTCGACAATCGCACCATAAGGATACTGCTCGCCGGCTGCGGAGGGAACGGCGCTCAGATGTTGATGGGTCTCGCCTCACTGGACACGGCACTGCGGGCGATCTCCTCCCGATCGCTCCATGTCACCGTGGTCGACGATGATACCGTCAGCGAAGCCAATCTCGGCCGCCAGCCCTTCTACCGGTGCGATCTAGGGAATTCGAAGGCGCGCACACTGACGGAAAGGATCAACCTCGCGCACGGGCTCTCCTGGGAGGCGGTTCATGGTCGCGCACCCGGCGCGATCGGTGTGGAAGACGCCGACATGCTCATCACCTGCGTCGACACCGCCTCGGCCCGTCGCACGATTGGTTCGGCGCTTGGCGCGAGGAAATCCATGCCCAGTTACTGGATGGATCTCGGAAATCGCGCGACCGACGGACAATATCTTATCGGCTGCCCGGGCCGTGCCAATGACAAGGCCGTCCGACGTCTTCCGACCGTGCTCGAATATTTCCCGGAACTCGCAGACGAAAGCTTGGCCGACGACAATGCCCCTTCCTGCTCGGTTGCCGAGGCGCTCGAGCGTCAATCGCTGTTCGTCAACCGCGTCCTGGCGAGCCACGCTCTCGCGCTTTTGTTCGATCTCCTCGGGCGCGGCTCCATCGGCCACGCTGGCGCCTTCCTCAACCTCGCCAGCGGGCAAGCCGTCCCGATCCCGCTGCCGCGAAGCGACTGAAGCAGCGCGCCTGACCACCCGCCTTCGCAGGCAAAGACATTTCCTATGTCCTCGATCCGGATTTCCCCATCCCGCGGTCGCGACGCACTGTGGACCTCAACGAGCTTTTGGAAGGAGGATGTGTATGACACACATTACCGGCAATGGCTGGACGCTCCATTACACGATCGGTCGCGAACTGGCTGCCGAGGTCGAGCCAGGCGACATGGTTCATTTGCCTGGCGGCCGTGGCGACTGGATCGTGCTCGGCGGCAGGGCGCCGCTGCGCGTCAATGACAGCGGCGGCGTGATCGTGCGTGATCCCGGCACCCGGACCATCGATGGGCAAGAGGCCCGGCCGGGAGCATTAGGCATGGTCTGGATCAGCGCTGCTGGCGGCTGGTCGGAGATACCGGCATGACCGAGAATTCCCCAACCGGCTACAGCGCCGACGCCGTGCAACAGCAAATCGAGCGCGATCGCCGGCGTCACCGGATCAGCAAAAAAGAAGAGCGGCTGATTCATGCGCTGCTGAAAGGCTCGGCGAGTAATCGACCGCCTCCGACTCAACCCTCACACAGCGATGAGGGCTGCGGCCCAATGGCCAAGAAACCCTGACCGCCGCTGCTTCACGCTTCTGTGGACGGAACACCGGGCGGAGAATGGCATGTTGGCGCTTCCGGTACGCCCCGCACCGTGATATATATCTTTGATACCTACCACAGGCATAGGAGGCGAACATGGAAATCGCCAAGATATTCAAGACCGGCCGCTCCCAGGCCGTGCGTTTACCCAAGGAGTTTCGCTTCGAGGGAGATCAGGTTCGCATTCGACGCGAAGGAGATGCCGTCATCCTCGAACCGATCTCGTCCGACTGGAACTGGCTCAAGGCGCTGGTTGGTCCGGTGGACGAAGATTTTGAGGCCGCGGTCAACGAGCCGCAGAAGTTCGAAATTCGCGACGCCATGGACCCTGACGCATGACGTTTTCGCTCGATGCCAACACAATCATCGCGCTGTTCAAGGGGAATAAGCAGATCTGGAAGAATCTCGAGCGGCACAGCACGCTCGATTGCGTCGTGTCGTCGATCGTCATGCACGAACTCTATTTCGGCGCGTTCAACAGCGCGCGGGTCAAGGAGAATCTGGATCGGATCGGTGCCTTGCGGTTCGAGGTCGTGGACTTCGCGCGCGCAGATAGCCGAACGGCCGGAGAGGTTCGAACGAACCTGGCCCGCATAGGTAAACCCATCGGGCCGCTCGATACCCTGATCGCGGGCCAGGCGCTTGCGCGCGGGTTCACCGTGATCACCCGCAATATCCGCGAGTTCTCCCGCGTCGAGGGGCTTTCTTTCGAGAATTGGGAAGACTGAGCCGCCGAAGAGCAGAGGGAGGGGAGGAAGAGGGCGGAAGGCAATCCACAAGGAGATTGCCATGCTCACCACCCGCACCCAGCGCTGGCGCGATCGACGCTGCCGCTGGATCCCGAACGCCACGGAAATCGATCCCAAGCACCTCGCCGTCGATGTCATCAGCACCAAACGCCAGGCGGCGCCCTTCGTGCAGGCGCATCACTATACGGCCTCTATGCCTGTCGCGCGCCTTTCGGTGGGCCTCTTCGCAAATGGCAAGGGCGGTCGTTCCGAGCTGGTCGGAGTGTGCGTCTTCTCGCACCCGGTCAACAACGCCAGCGTGCCCAAGAGCGCGGGTCTCACCGATCCACGGACGGCTTGCGATCTCGGGCGTCTCGTCATCGACGATTCCCAAGGCGGCAACGCCGAGACTTTCATGATCGCCCGAGCATTCCGGCTCCTGCGGCGCGAGAAGCCTGAAATCCTCTCGGTCATCTCCTACGCGGATCCCGTGCGACGCGTCGACGCCGATGGCCGACTGGTCCTGCCCGGGCATATCGGCCTCGTATATTGCGCGGCCGGGAGCCAATATTCTGGGAGATCGAGCCCGCGCACCGACTTGATCCTGCCTGACGGCCAGCCGAACTCCTCGCGCGCCATATCCAAGATACGCAACGCCGAGTGCGGCCAGCGCTATGCGATGGACGCGCTTCTCGAAGCGGGGGCGAGGCCTCCGCACTTCGGCGAGAACCGCGCGGATTGGCTCGCCGACCTTGAACGAACAGGGTTCCTGCGCAGGCGGCGCCACCCCGGCTGCCATACCTTTCTTTTTCCTCTCACGAAGGCAGCCCGGATCGCGGCCCGAAAGGTCCCGATCCTGCCTTACCCGGTACTCGATCGCGCCGCGACGCAAGGCGATGTCACCGCGTTGCCGCTGCTTCAGTTCGCAGCTTGAACAGCCGCGCAAAGGACTCCCGACATGATCGACATCTTCGATCCCGCCGACGCGGGATGCTGGATAGCGCGCGGCCGTCCGGCCCACCACGCTCGAGCGATAGCCGATGCCTGGAGATGCTTTCCCGATCTTCCGCACGACGCGCCGCTGGACGTCCGCATGGCGCGGACCCGCGAGCGCGTCCAGATGCTTGGTCCGCTCCACGAGACTATCCGACTGGAGACTGAGCAGCAGCGTAGGGCTGCGAACTTCGCCTTTGTCGAACGTCAGATCGCGCAGGGCAGCACAGACAGTCGCCATGTCGCCATTCTCCATGCTCGCAACATTCATGGCTATGACTGGGACGCCGCCGTTGCGTATGCCGATGGCCGCTATGCCGCGCGCGCCGGATGGGTGGCGCGGCCGCCGTCGTCGCCCCGTCCGGACCAACCGGATGTTCGCCGACCCGCTTACCATCAGGGCTTTCTGGATGGCGGCGGCCAACCCAACGACGTCTTCGACGTCGCCCGACGGTCCTTCGCGGCCACTCCGTCCGAGCCCATTCGCGCGGATACCCCGCGAGCCGCACGCCCGCTTCCCAGTCAATGGCCAAGCCCGAGCGACGTTCCTCCACCCGTTTCATGGCATCGGCGTCTGCTTCTGCTCGGCGAATCCGAAATCACGGCAGGGGCTATCGGTATCCTCGCGATGCTGCACCAACGGCCCGGATACGAAGCCGCGGCCCTTTTTGTGGTCAACGCCGAATCCGGGCTCCGCCCGCTATGGACATCGACGGGCCCGGCACCTGGCGATGGTGCTGCGCTTCGCCAGTTCCTGCGCCAAGGCGACTATACCGATATTCTGGTCGTTGCCGACGACGCGGAACTCGGCCGCATCGACGCTGATGCCGATATGCTGCCTCTCGCCCGAACAATGGAACGGACGCGCAATTCAGTGCTCCAGCAGCGCGCGCAGTTCCGCCATTGGCTCGCGCGCGGCCGCGCGCCCGGCGACCAATTTGCCGCCGGACACATCCGCTGGAGCAAGATGGCCGCTGGCCTTTCGGGGCGCCTCGGGGATTTCACCGCGCGTTACGGTGGCCCAGCGGAGCCTCGTGGCCACCGCATCGTCGTCGAGGACGCAAACGGTCAATTGGCGCTCGGTTACCGCACCGCGCTCGGCCGGGAACTCCAGCCCGAGATCGTCATCGGCAATAAGGGCCATGCCCGAAGCGCGATGGCCGACCTGCTACGCCAATATGCCGCTGCGCTTCGCCTGGGATGATCCGATCCGGTGCCAGCTAGCCATTTGATCGCTGACGCTCAGACGCAGCTGTGCTGGCCATGCCCAGCCGCTGCTCCGAGCACATCGAAATCCAAAGCAGTCCGATCCAGCCCCCGTGTCAGGCGGGAGCAAACCTACGGAGGTTATCATGGCCAATCGAGTACCCGCGTCCATCCGATTGGGTGGAACGCTCTCCGCAGCCGCCTATGACGAGTTGGCGGACATCATCCTCGCCGAGCGGCTGTCGGTCGAGTGGGATGGCGAACCCTTCGATCCGTCCCATCGCATGCCCGGCCAGCCACTCGACCTCTATGCTCACGGCGTCGTGGGTGGACAATTCGAGGACCTCGAAGCGCGATGCATCGAGCTGAACCTGCCTTTTATCCGCTCGTGCGACGGCTATCCCGGCGAGTGGAATCCCGAACGCGTCGTCTTCACCGGCGAGGGCGAGCCGGCTTCCTATCCGGCCGACGAAGGCGGCTACGTCGTGTTGAACCGGGGAACTGCCGAAAAGCTCGGCTCGCTCGAAGCGATCATCGCCTGGTTCGACGCTGCCGATTTTTGCCTGCCGCCCCTCATCGTCGAAGGCGATCCCGCCGACACGTCGCTCTCAGAAAGGAATCATCATGACAATACAACGCAAGGTGCTCGTCGTCATACGATCCAGCCATCTCCACACCGAGCTGGTCGAGATCACCGCCAAGGTGAACGTCATCGGCGACGCCATCAATCCCAGGGTCGAAGCCGACCTCGCCGCGATCGAACGCGAGACGCGCAAGGCCTTGCGTCGCCAGGAGCCTCTTCCCGGACAGACGGAGCCGGGTTTCGGTCCCTGGTACGACCCCGAACGCGCCTTCGAAGTCGACTTCGTGCTTTGCGCGCCCGTCGACGCGGCGATGAACCGGGGCCGGATCGTGCAGGTCGAACAGGTCGAGACCGAGACCGTCCAGCGCTGGGGCAAGGGAAGGGAGACGAACGATGCCTAGATACCAGGTCGACGTGAAGGCGTTCATCTCCGTGATCGTCGATGCGGAAGGCGCCGCCCAGGCGCAGGGTCGCGCCGACCGTTTCGTCGAATGGCTGTCCCCGACAATCGAGCAGATCGACGTTTACAGTTCCGACCACGAGCCGATCGACACCGACACCGGCCCGTTCGACGTCGATGGTGAAAGCAGCGTCGAGGAGATCGACGAATGAGCAAGCTTCATCATGTCCATGTCTATGCGACGATCAGGGTCAAGGTCGCGGTAACGGCGGAGGATCACACCGACGCAATGCGGCAAGCCGAAGGAATTGTCGGGACGGGGATATTCCCTGTCCGCCTGCTTCCCAATGCTGCCGCAGTGCTCGACGCAGAGCCTGCCGAGGAGATCACCGGTTTTCTGGTCGATGAAACGGACGATCCGGAGTTCGAGAAGAGCTGTTCCTATGACGCGGAATACAGGCCCCTCGGAGCGCAGGACGGTCCGCACTGACCGAAAGGAGGGGAGGAGGATGGGGAGGGGCGCTCCGTTTGCTGGAGCGGTCTGGAGCTTCCCCATGAAAATCGAGCTAAAGCACATCCAATATAGCGCCGCGCTGTCGCAAGAAACGGCTGCTTACACCGCTGAGATCTGGATCGACGGCGAGCTGGCCTTTCACGCCCGAAACCAGGGAACCGGCGGCGCTGATTTCTATCATCAGGTCGGCCGATGGACCGAAGGCGAAGTCGACGCCTGGCTCAAGGCCAACCGGTCACCGCGCTCTTTCGGCGACATGACCTTCGATCATGATCTCGAGGCCGAGATAAGCGACCTTCTTTCGCGCGCCGTCGAGGGCCGTCGGCTGAAGCGCTTGCTGCGCACCAATCTGGTCACGATCGAGAATGATCAGATCCTGCAATATCCGCTGCGGAAGCGGCCGCTTGCGACCATCGAGCGCGCAGTGCGCGCCACCAATCCCGACGCTGTCGTCGTCAACGACGCCGGCGATGAGGTGTTCGGGCGAGCCTTGGACCTTCTGCTCTCAAGCCACTGACACTCCAAATCGGAGATGGCCATGATCCTGGTTCTTGCGACCGTGGCCTCTGGAACGACGGCGCGCCTTCGATAGCGATCGTCCGACGCACGTCTGGCGAGGGCAGTTCTTTGCCGGCCGCTGGAATCCGGGCGCGCGCAAATCCGCCTCTTTACCCTTCCGACCACATCGCTGCCCGGTGTCCGGCACGAACCCGAGACGCCGTGCGGCACCCTCGAAATCACCGAAAGGAAGCACCCCATGCGAAACAGTGCATCCGCGCTGGCTCTCCAGCTGAGCCTCGACTTCGACCAGATCGTTGCGTCCGCCAGCGAGGCCATTGCCCGCGACATTCGGGAAACGGCGCTCCTTCCATCGGCCGCGATCTCCCTCACCGCTGCCGCATCGCCAGTTGCGTCCTTCGACTTCTCGCTCGCTGCGGGGCGGGACTTGGCGCCATCCTGGAAGGGCCGCGCACGGGACAATGTCGAGGCGATCAAGCTTCTGAACCTCCTGGATCAAGAGCAAAGACCGGCGACACCGGCCGAACAGGAGCGCATCGCCAGGTTCATCGGGTTCGGCGCTTCCGAGCTTGCGAACAGCATCTTCGCGGATCGCTCGGAGACATTTCGGGAGGGCTGGGAAGACCTCGGAAAGAGCCTGATCACCGAAACCACCGACCGCGAGCTCCAGTCGCTCAAGCGCGCTACGCAATATGCCCACTACACGCCCGAGTACATCGTCCGGGCCATGTGGGACGCCACCCGGATCCTCGGCTTCAGCGGGGGGCATATCCTTGAGCCGGGATGCGGAAGCGGCCTGTTCATGGGGCTTCGGCCGCCCGATCTCTCCGATGGTACGGTGTTCGTCGGCATCGAGAATGACCCCGTCACCGCCCGCGTCGCCAGCGCGCTCTATCCCAACCAGGTCATCCGCTGCATCGACTTCGACAAGGCATCGCTGCCCGGCGATTTCGACCTGGCGATCGGCAATCCGCCTTTCTCGAACCTCTCTATCCACAATAAGACGCAACTCGGCCGCCTGGGTCTGTCGCTCCACGACTTCTTCATCGCGAAATCGCTCGAACACGTCCGGCCAGGCGGCATCGCGATGTTCGTGACGTCGCGATATTCCCTCGACAAAAGCGACCCGAAAGCGCGGCTCCATATAGATTCCATCGCCGATTTCCTCGGCGCGGTGCGCCTGCCGAGCAAGGCCATGAGGGAGGAGGCCGGCACCGACGTCGTCGTCGATATCCTGCTCTTCCAGAAGCGCGCGCCCGATACTCCGTTCGCCATGCGAAACTGGATCGAACTGGCCGAGGTTCCCGACAGCGACGAAGGGTTCGGGTCGCTCCGGATCAACAGCTATTTCCTCGACAATCCCGACCATGTTCTCGGCGTCCACCAATGGCAAAGCGGCCAGTACGGCATGGAATATTCCTGCGCGGCCGAGCCCGGGGTCGACCTGAGGGACGCGCTCTCGTCCACCTTGTCGGCGATCGCATCAAGACAGGCAGGCATCTATCGCCCCGTCGAGCGCACCACGTCACTGCGCGACAAGTTCGACGTCACCTTCGACCTCGACGTCGGCACCGCCGCCGACGAAGCGGACTTCAAGGAAGGCAGCTATCTCGCTTCGGACGGCATTCTGCGACAGATCGTCAACGGACTTCCGACCGCGGTCGAGGTGAAAAACGGGCGCGGCGGGTCGGGCATGTTCGCCAAGCATGCCAACATCGTCAGGGGGCTGATCCCCATCCGGGATACGGTCCGCGCGATCCTGCGCGCCCAGCTCAATGACCGGCCCTACGCCGACTGCCAAGAAAAGCTGCTCAGCCACTACAGGCACTTCATCAAGAAGCATGGGCCGATCAACCGGACCATCACCAGCATCCGCATCGATCCGGAAACCGGCGCCGAGAAGGAATATCCGCGCCGCCCGAATCTTCAGCCCTTCCTCGATGACCCCGACGTATGGCTGGTAGCCTCGATCGAGAATTATGACGAGGCGGATGACGCCGGCACGCCGGGTCCCATCTTCACCGAACGCGTCGTCAAGCCGCCGGTTGTCCAGGAGATCCAATCGGCCCAGGATGCCCTGGCGCTGTCGCTCCATGATCGCGGCCGCGTCGACATTCCGCTGATCGCCGGGTTGCTCGGGATCACCGAAGTCGAAGCGCTCGCCGACCTTGCCGGTGATGTCTATCTCGACCCCGTCCGCAGCACGCCCCATTTCGACAATTGGGTTCCGGCCGACGAAGCCCTTTCGGGGCCTGTCCGCACCAAGCTGGCCCTCGCGCGCGCGAAGGCCGAAACCGATCCGCGGTTCAATGCGACCGCAACCGCTCTCGAAGCCGTCCAGCCCGTCGATCTCAAACCGAGCGAGATCACGGCGCGTCTCGGGGCGCCCTGGATTCCGGTGGACGTCATCGAAGCGTTCGTCGCCGAAGCCATGGAGGTCCAGACCCGGATCCGTCATACCGTGGCGCTCGCGAGCTGGACGGTGGACAAGGCCCCGTTCCTCGGACACGTCAGTTCAACCTCGACCTGGGGCACTGCGCGCCGCAGCGCGGCCGACCTGCTCGAAGACGCGCTCAATTCCCACATACCCAAGATCTACGACATCCACCGGGAGGCGGACGGTTCGGAGCGCCGGGAACTCAACACGACCGACACCGAAGCCGCAAAGGAGAAGCTGGCGGCGATCAAGTCGACCTTCGAGACCTGGGTCTGGCAGGAAAGCGATCGCGCCGACCGGCTCGTGCGGATCTACAACGATGCCTACAACAACCTCGTACCCCGCGCATTCAACGGCAAGCATCTGCATCTGCCGGGCGCATCGACGGCGATCAGGATGCGCGATCACCAGAAGCGCGTCATCTGGCGTATCCTAGCCGCCGGCTCGACCTATGTCGCCCATTCGGTCGGCGCAGGAAAAACCTTCAGCCTGTGCGCCGCCGTGATGGAGCAGCGCCGGCTAGGTCTCGTGAACAAACCGATGATCGCGGTGCCCAATCACTGCCTGGCCCAGATCGCGCGCGAGTTCCTGATGCTCTATCCCACGGCACGGATCCTCGTTGCCGACGATACGAACTTCGTGCGCGAGAAGCGTCAGCGATTCCTGGCGCGCGCGGCAACCGGCAGCTGGGACGCGATCATCATCACGCATGATGCCTTCAAGTTCATCCCGACGCCCGCCGCATTCGAGAAGCAGCTGATCGAAGACCAGCTCGCCAGTTACGAGGTGCTGATCACGGGCATCGACAACGAGGATCGTGTCTCCCGCAAGCGCGTGGAGCGCCTGAAGGAAGGGCTGAAGAACAGACTCGAAAATCTGCAGGCCCGCAAGGACGACCTCGTGCATATCGGCGAGATCGGTATCGACCAGATCCTCGTCGACGAAGCCCAGCAATTCCGCAAGCTGACCTTCGCGACAAATCTGGGCGACCTCAAAGGGGTAGATCCGGCGGGTTCGCAGCGCGCCTGGGACCTTTATGTGAAGAGCCGCTATCTGGCCGGGATCAATCCCGGACGCGAGCTGATCCTCTCGTCTGGAACGCCGATCACCAACACCCTCGGCGAGATGTATACGCTGCAGCGCTTCATGCAGCCCGACGAGCTCACCGCGAAGGGCTTGCACGAGTTCGACGCCTGGGCGGCGAACTTCGGCGACACGCGCACCGAACTCGAGCTGCAGCCGAGCGGCAGCTACAAGCCGGTCACCCGCTTCTGCGAGTTCGTGAACGTCGCCGACCTGATGGCGATGTACCGCAGCGTGGCCGACGTCGTGCTGAAGGACGATCTGCGCCAATATGTCCGGCTGCCCACCATCAAGGGCGGGAAGCGGAAGATCATCGTCGCCAAGTCGGGCGCGCCCTTCAAAGCCTATCAGAGGGTGCTGGCCGGACGCATCAAGGCCATCGAGAACCGCAGCGGACGGCCACAGAAGGGCGACGACATCCTCTTGTCGGTGATCACCGACGGCAGGCACTCCGCGATCGATCTCCGCTTCGTCGACCCCATGATGGGGAACGAGGAGGGCAACAAGCTCAATCTCCTGATCGAGAACGCATACCGTATCTGGCACGAGACGCGCGCCTATCGCTACACGGACCCCGAAACCGGCAAACCCTACCCGCTGCCCGGCGCCGTACAGATGATCTTCTCCGACCTCGGCACCGAGGCCGCGCTCGAGACGCGGGGCTTTTCCGCCTATGTCTGGATCCGCGATCGACTTGTCGCAATGGGCGTGCCCGCGGACCAGATCGCGTTCATCCAGCACTACAAGAAGAACAGTGCGAAGCAGCGCCTGTTCAACGACCTCAACCAGGGACGAAAGGGTTTCGTCGTCGGCTCGACCAGCATGATGGGCACCGGGGTAAACGCGCAACAACGCCTGATCGCGATGCATCATCTGGATGTCCCCTGGCTCCCCTCCGATATCGAGCAGCGCGAAGGCCGGATCGAGCGCCAGGGGAACCAGAACGACGAAATCGAGCTCTACGGCTACGCCACCAGCGGCTCGATGGATGCCACCAACTGGCAAATGCTCGAGCGCAAGGCGCGCTTCATCAACATGGCCATGTCGGGCGACCGCTCCATCCGGCGGATCGAGGACGTCGGTTCCAACGTCAATCAGTTCGCCCTGGCAAAGGCGCTCGCATCCGGTGACGACCGCCTGATGAAGAAAGCTGGTCTCGACGCCGAGGTGGCAAGACTCCTGCGCCTGCGCGATGCGCATATCGACGACCAGTTCAATATCCGCAGGACGATCAGGCGAACGACAGATGATATCGAGACCTGCCGCCGGCAGATCGCCTGGCTGGAATCCGACATTGATCAACGTATTCCCACCGATGACGACGAGATCATCTTCGCTTCCGACGGCACGATCATCGCCGACCGCAAGGCCGCCGGGGAAAAGATCCTCCGACAGGCTCACGAGATGCGAGCGAGCGGCATTCCCACGCGCCAGATGCTCGGAAGCTTCAACGGCATCGACCTGGAGATTTCGGGCTATGAGGCCAGAGATGACGACGGGGATCGGTGTATCTGCACCACGATCGCCATTCAGCACCACGGCGAACATCGCGGATTCGAAGTCACCGACAAAACGCGGTCGAGCACCGTGGTTGGCCGGATCGATTCTTCCATTCGCAATCTCGACGCCGACCTCGCCAAACTGAGGGCAAACCTCGAAGCCGATGAACGGCGCCTCCCGGCGTTCGAGGCGCGCCTGGGTCAGGAATTCTCTGACACTGAATTGCTCGAAGACAAACTTCGGGAACTCGCTGACCTCGAAGCCGAGCTGGCAAACACCAAGGGCGAGTTCGAACCAGGCAACGATAACGCGCCCTTGGCCGAGGGCACCCAAGGCGACCTGCTGCCCGACCCGGCTGTCTCTGCCGCCTGAGGGCACCGATGGAGCGTGACCTAAGTCCTCGCCAGAATCCATATGTGAAAGGATATCCTATGGCTGATCACACGCGATCCGCGCATCTCGCGCTGCTGGCGCGCGCCAAGACCGCCCTGGCACCCCATGCCGGGGCATCCGGTGACATTGCCGACACCATTGCCGATCTCGACGCCGCCATGGGACGGATCAACCAGATGCCAATTCCCTGGGGCCTTCCTGTCCATCTCGCCATAATCAGCCATGGTCACGGGACCAATGTCGCCGCCGCCGTCAGCCACAAGGGGCTGGTGGAACAGGTGGCGGTCTTCTGTCGATCGCGATGGGGTGAGATCAACGACAGCCGTGATCCCGACCGCGTCGATGATCCCGCTGTGGTGCGCGACTATTTCAATCTTCACCCCGAAGACCAGCTCCTCAGCCGCATGGAGTGGATCGAACCGGAAGTCGGTTATGATCGCGAGCGCCTTGAGATCGGAAACTATCTCGCCTTGTCATCGCGCCATGTTTCATGGCCGACGACCGTGATGATCGACGAGTGGATGACACGCGAACCGTCCGACCGTCCCTTGAGCATCGCCGATACGCATTATGGCTGGCTTATATGCACCATTGCGTCCTCGTTCGGCGACCCATCCGCGATTCCGGCCGACCTCACCGATACGCTGACATTCGCGCAAGAAAAGGGTTGCGACTACCTGATCCTGGATCGCGATGCCGCCGCGACCGACCGGCTGCCACATTTCGAGTGGTGACCACCTGACGGGAGGGAAGGGGGGAGGGGATTTGGGCGGGCGTGAAGATGCGTCCGGACCCCAGGAGAAATCCCCATGTCCTATGACCTGGCCTTTCGGCACCAGCAGGCGCTCGACCCTTCGGCGCTTCCTACCCTGGCAACCGCCCTCTACGCGCTCAATGCCGCGATCGAGGACTCCCGCAACGCCGGGCGACCGCAAGACAGCGATCCGGCCGTCATCCTGCTCGCACGCCACCTCGGCACCATCGCCTCGGAGATCGAGGACTCCGATGTCGAACTTCGACGTGCCTGCATCGACGCCATCGCCGATATTCGGCGCAAGCCCGCACTGATCGCGCTGGCCCACAAGGGCGTCGCCTATGACGAACCCGCGAAGAAGCTGTTCCACAGCGACGGTCGCAAGGCATTGCGCGCGCTGGCCGACGCGCTCGGCCTCGCTGAAGACAGTTACGATATTCGTTCGAACCGTGGGGGCATCGCCGTAAGCGGTGAAGTGATCCTCCACGGCGTGAGCATCTACGTGCAGCTCAGCCTCGGCGCGATGGGTTTCAGCCGCGAAGTGATGTTCCGCAAGGTTGCCGGCCCCAAGGACTATGTCGGCGATCGCAACAACTGGGCATCGGTCGACGAGCTGGTCCAGCCGGTGCGATTTGCGGCGCGCATCCGCCGCGAACTGCATCTTCCCCGCTCCGACGCTGCGGCAACGCTGCTGGTCGCCTGAAGGAGATCCACCATGGACATCATCGTCGCCCGTTCCCGCATTGCGGGGACGCTGCCTCACTATGTCTATCGCGCGCTGGTGCCCGCCGACACGGTATCCGCCGAACGCCGGGCGCTTACCGGTACCGTTGCCGGCCCGAAAAGCGTCGGGCGCGTCCCATGCGTTCGCATTGCCCCGCTGCTGGCGCCGGTGCGCTATTTTGCGATGGAACATGCCGAGCGAGGCGGGCTTGCTCCCCGCATCGGTCTCCTCGCGCGCCGGATCGAGACACTGATCATCCGAGCCAATTTCCCCGAGATGACCGCAGGCTCGCTGCCCATCGTGTTCCAGCTCGATGATGACCCCGGTGATGCGTTCACCTGGATCAATATTGACGATCTTACGGACGCTTTCGACCGTCTCGAACCCGATTTCGACATCCTCACCGCCTTCGATCTCGGACTTCGCGACGCCGATGGCCGCCGCGCCGCGTGACGCCGGGCGCCCAACTTCCCTCACCCCGAACCGGAGAATCCATGTCATGACCGTTATCGGAAACAATTTGATCCGCAGGGTCGAAAGGTTCGACGGCTATGAAATCCTCGCCCATCCGCTTCCCAGCCGCGACGACCGCGTCTTTCATCGCGGTGAATTCGAAGCCTCACGCGTCTCGGTCACCTATGCCTCCCATGATGTGCGGATTGCCCGACCGACGGGCACCGGGAGCAGAGGCCGACTTGCAATCCTGATCCACCATGGCGGTGGCCGTCATGTTCTCGAATTCTACGAAAGCGCGTTGCCGATCGCTTCGGCGCTGCTCGCCCTCCCGGAGCGGGAGCAATATGCCCTTGCCTATACGCTCTTCGAGCAGGCGGACGAATGCGCCGACGGCGCCCGCGCCGCCGAAGCAAGGCGATGGGCCGATGCGTTCTTGGACGGCCGCATTCGCAAACGCCGCAGCGGCGGCAAGCGCTATGTCCATATCGAAACTCCGGACGAAAAGACGCTTCGGCTTTCCTAGCCCTGCCTGAAGTTCGGGTTCCCGCCCGACCAGTTCGCCGGCTCGCCGCCAGGCGATCGCTCAGACCCTCAAGCCATCAGCCGCGCCGATCCCCCATCGGCGTGATGCACCGATTTGCCCCCGGCACATGACCGCCGCGCCCCTTGAAAGGACGATCAATGACCAGCTTCACCGCAACATATAGCCCCGAGGACAACAAGATCCGCCTCTATGCGTCGTCTCGTCTCGACGCCGAGACCTATGCACGGGTCAAGGAGGCTGGCTTCCAATGGGCCCCGAAGCAGGAGCTTTTCGTTGCTCCCAAATGGACGCCGCAGCGCGAGGATCTTGCCGTCGAACTGGCGGGCGAGATCGAAGCCGAAGAGATGACGCTCGCCGAACGCGCCGCGATCAAGGCCGAACGTCTCGACGGCCTCGCGCACAAACGCCACGCCGAAGCCAATGCCTTCGCCCGCCGTGCCGACGAGCTCTCGCAGGCCTTCCATATGGGCCAGCCCATCCTTGTCGGTCATCATAGCGAGCGCGGCGCGCGCAAGACGCAAGAGCGCATGCATTCGGCCATGAGCGCCTCGAGCGACGCCGAGAAGGCCGCGACTTACTGGCTCTACCGCGCCACCGGTGTCGAGCGCTTCGCCAATATGAAGAGCGATCCGCGCACCCGTGCCAACCGGATCAAGGCGCTGCTGGCCGAGCTTCGGGACCTGCAACGGGGTATCAATACGGCGCATGCGGCGCTGGCGATCTGGGATCTCTTCACGACCGACGAACAAATTCGCCACGCGCTCGGCAACGTGGAAACGCGCAAGACATGGTCGAATTACGACCTCTACTACAAGGTCGACAAAGGCGAGATCACGCCGGCGGACGCCCGCCAATCGTGCATCGAGGGGGCAACCCTCGCGGTCAATGGCCCGGTCCGTCGCCGATGGATCGAGCATGTTCTGAACCGGCTGGCGTTCGAGCGTTCCATGCTCGGCGACGTCCCGCACTATGACGGCGAGCTGACCCCGGTCATCATCCAGGCGTTCGCACGCGAGCAGGGCGCCGAAGTCCCGAAATGCACCGTGCCCCATGCAGGGGTTTTCCGGCTGGAAAGCCCGGTTCTGCTTCCCGCCCACATCGCCCCGGAAGCCTCGCTCGCCTTGAGCGAGGATGGCTGGCGCGATCTCATGCAGGCCAGCGGCTACACCGTGCCCGCCAGGACGGCGCGCCGTGTCTCGGCCAAACCCGACGCCGTGCCGCTGATCAATCCGTCAGAGGAACAGGCCGAGCAGCTGCAGACGATATGGAACCTGCATATGGTCGCGGCCTGCAAGGGCAAGCACAGCGCGGCCAAGCCCAACTCGATCTATTCGACGACCCAGACCACCTATTCGGCCAATTCGAAGGGGGATTACGCCCCTTTCAAGACGATCGAGATCGCCGCCGACGGCCGCCGTGTGCGGATGGAATGGCAAAGACAGGAACGCGTGCGCTCCGGCGAGCCGGTCGCCCGCATCCGTATTTCGACGATCGGCGCCGAGTTCTACAAGCCCGACGCGCTTCTTGTCATCACCGACAAGCCGAGCAAGCCGCTGCCGATGGACCTCGACGCCCTCGAAGCAGCCGCGCGCCAGGCGGCCGGCGAGGAGGAGGCGGCGGCATGAAACCGGGCGTTTACACGCGGCCCGCCAGGCCGATGCGGATCACGGTGAAGTCGCGGCCCGGTTTCGCAAATGTTGAGATCGCGCGAGCGCCCGAGATCATCGCCGTCGATAGTGCCACCGAATGCCATGTGACGCCGCCGGATGTCGCGGCGCGCATGGTGCGCTATCTTGGCGAAGTCGGCGACTATCTGACCCTCGAGCCGAGCGCAGGGACCGGTAATCTCTCGCGGGCCCTGATCGAAAGCGGGCACAGCCGCTACGAACTTGTCCAGGTCGAGCGCCATATCAAGCTTGCGGCACAGCTCCACCGGTTCGGGACCGTGATCAACCGCTGTTTCCTCGAATATGCCGTCGACGTGCGTGGGAAGGTCCAGTTTCCCCGTGTCATCATGAACCCGCCGTTCCGCGACGTGCGCAAGCATATCGCGGCGGCTCGCGACCTGTTGGGCCCCAACGGACATGGCGAGGCACCGACGCTGGTCGCACTCGTGCCGATCACCTTTCAGACCGACGACATGGAGACGCTCGAGCACCTGCCCGATGACACGTTCGCCACCGCGAAGGTGCGGACCAAGATCATCCGCATTCGCTCCGACCCGCATCCGACGGAATCGGGACGAAAGCGGTGGTCTTTTGAACCGTCGCCGATCGCACCCAGCGCAATCTCGACCGTGGATCTTGCTGGCCCAGGCTCCGACCAGATCGCCGCCTGATCTTTTCCCCAAGCGAAAGGACTTGCATCATGCAGGACTCCAATTGCGCCTTCGCGCTCGAAACCGCGGCCTGCCTCTGGGAAGCGGTGCTGTCCCTGCGAGACCATCCTGTCACCAATCCGGCCGACATCGAACGCGCGTTGCTCATCCGTGAATCCTGCAACGCTATCGGCACCGCCGCCCTGCGCATGACCGTCATCGGCTGGACCGATGCCGTTGACGCGGCTTGGGCCAGCGTCGCCGACGGGTATCTCGGATGCTTCGACTGGGATTTCGTTCCCGACTGGATCATCCGTCATGTCGACTGGTCTGACCCGTGCCATCCCTTGTTTCGACAGGAGCCTGGCCATTCCCGCGAGCAAGCGGACGAGACCGGAGGGGAGAAAGCCGGGGATGGTTGCGACGAGGATGTCGCTGCAAATCCGGAGGCCTTCATGACCTTTCCTACCACGATCAAGACCACAGTCGGTCAGTCCCTGATCACCAAAATTGGACGTTTCTTCAATGGAAGCGTGTCCGACTGTCTGGCCGAGGCAATCCAGAACAGCAGGCGCGCCGGCGCGACCCGTATCGATATTGCCAGGATCGAGAAGAACGACCGTCCGGTGCTCCGCATACGCGACGACGGGCGCGGCATTGCCGAACCGGCCAAGTTCCTCACGCTCGGCGATTCCGGGTGGAACGAGGACATTGCCCGCTCGGAGGATCCGGCCGGCATGGGCGTGTTCAGTCTGGCGGGCCGCCACGTCACCGTGCGTTCCCACGCGGCCGAACTGGGTGCGGCCTGGCAGGTGACCATCACGCCCGACGCATGGGAAAGCGGCAAGCTCCTCGATCTTATCCCCTCCTCCCTCGGCCAGGGCACCGAAATCGAGATCGACTTGCCGGAAAGCTGGGCAAGCGCGCTCGAACAGGCGGTGAAGGACGTCGCGCGCTTCTACCCAGTGCCAATCTGGTTCGGCGACCACAGGCAGTCCCAGGAGAGCTTCCTGCGGGAAGCGAAACGCGTCGAGGAATGGAAGGGCTACCGCATCGGCATCTTCGTCGACGAATATCATCTGAACCGCGAAAAGGTCCGGATCAACTTCCACGGTCTGACCGTGCCTTGCCGCCTGCCGCATATCCATGACGCCGACGGCGGTCGCGGCTGGTATGCCAAGGTTGACATCGTCGATGCGCCCCAGCTCCAGCTCGTGCTCCCCGCGCGCAAGGAAATGGTGCAAAACGCCGCCCTCGATGCGCTGCGTGACGCCTGCGAGGCGGCGATCTTCCGCACGATTGCCCGCGAAGGCCACCACCGGCTCTCCCACGCCGATTGGCTGCGGGCGATGGCGCTGGGCGTGACCTTGCCCGAAGCTGCGCCCTGGCTCAACGCATGGACGCCGCGCACCGCGGAGACGGACAGTGTTCTACTCGGCGACAGGGTGGCCGGCGAGCCGATGATCCTGATGCCAACGGACCAGCCCCATATCGAACAATGCGTTGGCCGAGCCATCGCTTCGGGCCGGCCGCTCGGCGCGACGCCGGTCCACCCGGTCGGCGATTTTACGGGTTACGGCTGGTATGATGCCTTGCCGCGCGCGCTCGGCTATTCCTTCCGGATCGAACGAGGCGAGGGCGATGTCTTCGACTATGCCGCCGACACACAGCTACCACCGAACCTCGTCTCCGGACGCGTCGATGGAATCGCGCTCGAACTTGCCGTCCAGGAAACGACTGTTTCCGATGCCCCCGCCGAAGTCATCGCGCTGCCCGCCGACCTTCTGATCGTTCCCGGCGATTGCTGGACCGATCTCGAAAAGGTCGGCATCCTGCTCAGCACCGACTGCGCGATCACGCCCGGCGAACTTGCTTCCCTGCTGGAACGCGCCTGTTTCTATCCAGATGAAGACAGTGATGCCGACAGCTATCATACCCAGCAGGCGGCGTTCGATATGCAGGCACGCTTTACCGCCAATCTGCTACTGCTCGGCGAGGACGCCGCGATCATAGAGCGGGTTCGCGAGGCAATGCGCGAGCATGTTTCCTGGCTGATTCCGAAGGACCGCGCGATCGCTGTGCGCGCGGTGAATTACCAGGTGGACGCTGCCTTCGCGGACAAGGACATGGCGCCGGCGATCACCACCGCCTGAACCGCTTGCTCCACGCCAATCTGCTCACGATCGAGCAGGGCAAAATCGACTAATATCCGCTGCGAAAGCGACCGCTCGCGAACCGTCAGCGCTGCTCAGGCGGCGGTGCCCATGACTCCTGCCATCGCCGGTCTCGCGAGCGGCCCATTCGCACTTCACGACATCGCCATCAGGGAGACACAAGATGGCCAACACTTATCTGGAAACGGCGTTCAATGTGCCGGTCACGCCCGAAGAGGCCGCGTTGCTCGAAGAATGCTTCGCCACCACCGCGGAGATATCTGCCGGGTTCGCCAGCATTCCGCAGGAGGAGCTTGAGGCCGCGAAAACCTGCTATGCATCTCGCAGCGGCCTGTTCAGGGCGACCTTCCCACCGCAGGCCGACGAAGACGATCCTTTCGCGACATTCCTTGGTCTCTGGTCCGATCCCGATTTTCCCTGTTTCGACGCAGACCTCACTGTAAGCGCCGACCCCGGCGGCGAAGGACAGGTCGCTTACATTCATGGTCACGAGGTCGATATTTCGGCACTCGCATCCCTGATCCAGAGAGTCTGCAAGTCGGCGCTGCCTTTCGGCTTCGAATGGGCGCTGGTGACCGACCAGGACAGACCGGGTGGATTCGGTGGCGGCTATTTCGTCGTCACCGAGACCGAAATCCTCGGCGGCTCGACGCATTGGCTGATGCACGAGACCCTGCAAACCTTGCGGGCGGGAGCGTGACCATGGCGGACACGATCAGCGCCAGCGTGACGCTCTATGTCGAGGTTCTCGATCCGCAGGCCATATGGGATCACGCCCACAGGGCATATGCCTTGGCGCATCTCGACCACAAGATCCATGACGAGGCACAGCCGACGCGCCTTGCCGAAGAGCTTCTTGCCGAGTTCGTATCCCTCTGCGGCACTCGCAAAGAGCCCGACATCGGCGATTGTCTCCGCATGATCTTCGACCCCGGCGAAAGCCCGCCGGGAATCCTGATCGAGGACAGCTCGGCCGAGGTGGAGGGCCGTTCATGAAATCCGTCCTCAAACGGCCCTGCAACGAATGCCCGTGGCGCCGCAACCATCCGGCCGGATGGCTTGGCGGCTATCGCGCCGAAGACTTCACGGAGCAGATCCAGTTCGATGGTCCGCCGCTGCCTTGCCACAAGACCATTCCCGGAGACGGGAGCGATGCGCGTGCCATGTGCGCGGGCGCCCTCATCTTCATGCGAAACTGCGCCAAGGGCGCGCACCATCCCGATTATGGCGACGCACTCGAGACGATCGAGCCGGATGCGGAAACCGTGTTCCAATGGTCGCAGGAGTTCCTGGACCATCACAACAACCCGCAGAAGTGGATCGAGCGCATCCGCGGCCAAGTGAAGAACCGGCGGTGACGCCGTTTCGGCCACTGATCCACCGTGACCGATCGAAGACCGCCGTGGAGGGAAGGGGGCGGGGCGTGGTCGCGACGAAGAGTTCGCTGCCCACCCGGAGGTTCTCATGCCATTTTCCACCACGATCCCTCTTGCCGACCGCCGGTCCAGGGTTGGACCTGTCGACAGACGTTCAGGATCGCTCCCCGACATTCTGGACGAACTGCTCCGCATCGCCCAGCAAGCCGACGCCTATATGAGATCCACGTCGAGACGTTCGACTATGAGGGGCGTCCGATTCCCTCCGTCTATGACAATGGCTCGGGGATCGAGAGTCCGCGAGACTTGCTCGCACTGGATGCGATCGGGTGGCGCGGATCCCTGTCGCATCCCGGAAATGGTGACAGGATAGCACTTTCAAGCCTCGCGGGACGCCATGTGATCGTTCGGTCGGGTCCCGATGAAACCGAACGCGGATGGAGCGCGACGATACCTCCCGAAGCCTGGACCGACACAGCGCCGATCACGATCGAGCCCGACGCCGGTCTTCGCGGCACCAACGTCATGGTCGAGATTCCGGTCGAAGAGCGCGTGGGGCTTGAAGAAGCAGTAGGGGCGGCCGCACGGGACCTGCCGGTGCGGGTTTACTTTCACGCCAGATGGAAGAACCGCCCCTGATCCCGACAGATCAGGCGATCGCCACGCATGCGTCGCCCAATCGGTCAGGACCGAATTCGCGGATGACAGCACGCCCGCGCGCAACGCCAGCAAACAATCCTTTCCCCACCCGGTCTGACCAAGCCGGCGCCGCGCCGGGCCGGGCAACGCTTCCAGGAGCGCACCCATGATCGATGACCAATTTGATGCTCTGGTCGACGACGCCACCCATGCGGTCAACAATCTCATCCCCGACCGATGGCTGAACATGTTGGGCGGGACCGACCGGTCGAACCTGCTTGTCCAGATCAATGACGCGCTGACGCCGATCCTGCGCGACGCGTTCGATAACCTTGTGCGCCCGAGCGATATTCCGACCCGCGCGTCTACCATCGCCGCGATGATCTGCGAACTGATCGAAACCCATATCGCCAAATGCGACGAAAGCGGCGATTGCGCCGAAGACCGGCCATCGCATGTGATCTCGCAGGTTCACGGCACCAGCGCGAACATCGACAGCATCGCCAGTTGCGACATAGAAACTGGGACGCAAATCTACCTTGTGCTGGACGATGGCGCCGCGTTCCGCATCACCGTCGAAGCGGTGTCCTCATGATCGACATGAACATGGCGCTTCGAGCGCTCAAGCGAATAGCGCTCGCTTCGAGCCACCGAGAACTGGACGCCGCCAGGATCGAGGCCGCCGATATCCTTGATCAGGCCGGTTGGACCAGATCGGCACGTATCGTCATCGACACCATCGGGCTTCCCATTGTCCGCGACGATGGGGATCGCCCACCGAAATAGGGCCTGCTCCAGCACCAGCCTCGCCCGCTCGGCGGACGCCAGCGCTACCGCACCGCAAATCCACATGGAGAATATCATGGCCCCTCTGTCTCCGCTCAGGGCGCGTTTGGCAGGCTTTCCGCACGCATATGCCTGCGCGATCCAGCGCTGGACCGCCACCGGCCGCAACCAGTTCGTCATCCGAACCCGCAATCCCATCCAGCCGTTCCGCGTAACGGAGGCGCTTCCGGCCAATGACGAAGATCTGGTCCTGCGCGTCGCCTGAACTCGATCTCCGATGGGGCAGCTCAGCCCGGTTCGTCGCCTACCTCCGCTCTCTTACACCGTCACCAAATCCCGGATTCCTCCAATACCCTGCCGGAGACCCGACATGCGTATCAGCCATCTTCAGGCGATCGCCGACATCCTGCTCGGCGATGCCAAAACCCTTGCCCGCGGCTATCATGAGATCATGACTGGCGCCGGCGCGGACTTCGACACCGCGGAGGCACGCAGACGTTGCGCAATCGCCGTCAATGCGGTCGGCCTGGCAATCGACACCGATCGCTACCAGTCAGCCCTGAACGCGCTCGCAGCGCGACCGCGCGTCGAACCAAAATGCGATCGCTGTGGCAGCAACGAACTGATCCGCGACGCTTCGGCCGAATGGGACTGCGCAGCCCAACAATGGGTGCTCGCGGCCGTCTATGATTCCACGATCTGCCAGACCTGCGAGGCCGAAAGCGATTCCCTCTGCGACTGGAAGCCCTGCGCTCCCGACGCCGGACAGCCGCTCGCCGCCGCGCCCGCGCCGATCCGTGACCCGGAGGCCCACCAGGCCCAACACGAAAGCAATTCCCATCAGTGAAGTCGGGAACGCGGACCGGTCCCGCGTCAACACGGTCCTGTGGGTAATGCCCGCCGTCGTCGAGGATCGCACCCGCAGAAGTTCTTGTCGTGCGGAGCTGACGGCGATGCCGGCAAGCTTCCCCCGATCACCGACCGTCACGAGGCAATCCAATGAATAGTGCCGATCAATATCCGATAAAGCCGGGCATGTGGATCAGAACGGAGGAGGACGAGAGACTCCTCTTTCGACGATACTCGTCGACCGGCCATTGGGGGTTCTTTTCCGAGAGCAACCACCACACCGCGCGCGAGCACAAGCTGCCGCTCGCTGGTCTCAAACCCTGGGACAAGGAACGCCGGACATGAAAACCCATGCCATGGCGAGCGGACTTCGGATCACGCTGACGAAGACCGAATTGCAGGCCTTGCTCAACCTCGCACGATATGGCGCAGACCAACTCGACACCGCCCGACATAATCATATCCTGCCCAGAAGGCAGGAAGCCGTGGCGGCCGACGTCATTCAGGGCCTCGAATGCGGCCTTGCATCGGTCCAATGGAAGCAGGCAGAGGCCAAGGCAAGGCGAGAGCAGCCCAAGAGGGACGCCGAACGCCGCGCAGCCCGCGAGCACCATGCCCAGATCGACGGCTATTCGGTTTGGGCCATGCTCGGTGACTGGACCGACATGTCCGATGATCCCGATCGGCGCCAGTGGGCGGATATGTTCCACCCCGACACCAAACCTCGCGAGCAGGGCGAAATCCGGCGCAATGTCTGGCGGATTTTCATCAGCAAGGGCAGCGCGGCATTGGACGACCTCGTAGTTTTGTCCGGCGATTGCACGACGACCGCCGATCGGGACGAGATCGAACAGCTCGCACGCCGGATCATCGCGAACCATCAGGAATGACAGCCTTCGTGACGTCCGGCCGCCTCGGCTGACAACGGCCTACAAGGACGGGGGCTCCCTCAAAAACCAACCGCTCCACGCCCACGGTGCCGGGCCGCCGAACGGATTCCCGTGGCCTCGGCCGCATCCCACAAGGATCCCAGACCATGCCCGAACTCATGGAAATCGAGACTTATCGGCTCGAAGAACTGTCCGAGCGCGCGAAGACAAACGCCCGCAGCTGGTATCGGGAAACCGGCCTTGACTATGACTGGCATGACTTCACATACGATGACTTCGAACGGGTCTGCGACATTCTCGGTGTCAGCCTCAAGACCAATATCGTGCGCCTCCATGGCGGAGGGACACGCAGGGAGCCGCGCATTTACTTCACCGGTTTCTGGAGCCAGGGCGACGGTGCCTGCTACGAGGGCTTCTACTCCTATGCGAAGAGCGCCCACCGTCGGATACGGGACCACGCGCCCCTCGACACCGAGCTTCACCGCATCGCCGATGCGCTGCGGGCCGTGCAGAGCCGCAACTTCTATCAGCTCAGCGCCGATGTCTCTCACCGCGGGCGCTACTATCACGAACACAGCATGGCGATTTCGGTCGAGCGCGACGGGATCTCCCAGGACATGACCGCCGATGCCGAGGGGGCCATCGCCGAAGCGCTCCGCGACCTCGCCTGCTGGCTCTATCGCGGTCTTCGCGCGGAGTATGAATATCTCAGTTCCGACGAAGCGGTCGACCAAAGCATCAGTGCCAATGGCTACAGATTCACCGCGTCCGGCGAACGCTTCGTGCGCACCGCATAGCCAATGCAGGCGCATCGACCGCCCACGACAGGAGATCCGACAAATGACCGGAACCGTTCGACCGTCCGCCAATGATATCCGGCAGCTGCGAAACGTCGCCGAGCAGATCGCGCAGGGAGAAAGGGTCGCGTCCCGCTACACGATCGAGATCGCCGAACGCTTTCATCTCACGACCGGCCGAACGGCCCTCAATATCCTCGCGATCAGTGACGATCCCGATTGGGCGGACACCGACCTCAACACGACACATCCCTGGTCGCGGGTCCACGAGCGTCATGAGCTTGTGAATGGCCGGGCGCTGTTCGATCTCTACGTCTATGAACGGCCCCTTTTGGGGAGACCGGCGTCCATCCTTCCATCGGCCAGAACCGCCAGCGGTTGTAGAAATGCTGCGCATTGCGCACGATGTCTTCGACATGCTGCAACGGTGGATCAAACACCGTATGGTGCTGATGGAAAGCGCCTGCTCCGCCTATAAAAAGCAGGGGAACGCCAGCGCACTGTGCTCGAAATCCAAAGTCTGTATCCTCCGCGACCTTGTCTGCTGCGTTCAGGCGGAACTCGATACACGAGGTCTCGCTGCGATCCATGCTGACAGCGCAAAGGATATCTAGCGCCGGCTGGACTGATCGGGAGCCATGAAGCGCGCCATATCCGATCTGTTGCGCTGGGGCCGGGAAAGAGGCAGGTCAGCCGGCTACGACCTACCCCTCCCGCACTTTCGAGCTACTGGCCGAGAATATCGGCAATCGGCCGCGTCATGTCGACACGCCGCTTCATGAGGTCGGTGAGCCAGCAAAGATGCGCGGCCGCGTCGGCCAGCGGCAGTCCGCAAACTTCCTCGAATAGCTCCCGCTGATAATCGAGGTCGCGCGCGAGGATGCTTCGCAGCCGCCGGCGCGCGGGGCTGTCGCCATCCTCGATTTCTTCATTCGCTTCACGCGCCGCATCGAGAAATGCCTCGGCCAGTTCCTGCGCTTCATAATAGCCGCCATCAAGACCCTCACTCATGGCAAGGCTCGCCAGCCGGCGGCGTACCAGCAGCAGTTCGGGAT
Source organism: Sphingobium sp. AntQ-1 (assembly GCF_028538045.1). Taxonomy (NCBI): domain Bacteria; kingdom Pseudomonadati; phylum Pseudomonadota; class Alphaproteobacteria; order Sphingomonadales; family Sphingobiaceae; genus Sphingobium; species Sphingobium sp. AntQ-1. The sequence continues at coordinate 365,833 of NZ_CP117158.1, read as the reverse complement.
CCACCGCTGCATCGTCGAGCGGCAGGTTGAAATCATATGCGGCGAGATAGTCCCGGATCATGGTTAGCTCCTTGAGCTGGCGAAGGAACATAGAATGAACAAGATTGCAACCTCTGTCCCGGTTATGCCATGAGTCAGCGCATGCCTCCTTCGATTTTCTTCACCCTTCTCGCTTGCCCTTTCGATGACATTGCCGTGCTTGCGGACATCGGAGGTTCTCGGTCGTGACCGACAGCAAGCCCCCGCTGCGTTTGCGCGGGATTGTCCGAATGAGTGATCGCGGGCCACTGCTGGAAGTCGCGGATGGCCTGGTCTGGCGACTCGAAACGCGTGACGATTTGCATGCTCATCGGGACCAGAATGTCCAGATCGAAGCCTGGCAACGCGGACCGAGCCTGCTGGAACTGCTCTGGATTGGTCCTGCTAGCGACTAGCATTGCGTTTTTCGGTTTAGGCTGATTTCTACCGAGGATATCTCGGGCATGTAACTCTGCTCAGTGCATGACGATATGGGGGCGATTTGTATCTATTGCCGCAATGGACCGAAAGGGCCGACAAACGCGGCCTCGATCCGCTTGGAATGCAGAACAGCGGGGTTGTGCTTTACCAGTCGCTCCTCCCCGGCATCAGCAACGTCACCCTGCGGATGCGCTATTACGGCTATTATTGCTGGGTGAGCGAGACCTATGCTCGCCGCGGCGCCACCAGCGATTTCGAGGCCTGGCGCACCTGGGTGCGGCGCGCCGAAGCGCTCTATGCCCTGGTCTCCGCGCGGGCAGGGGAAACCGGCGTGGGCGGCGTCGACTGGGCCAACCGCCGGTTGGCCGCGGAAGAACGGGTCATCGACTTTGCCGCCGCGGCCTCCACCGACGCATCGCAGGAACGCTATCTGCGCCAGTCGCTCGGCGTCTTCGGCGGCGCCTACTACACCCAGATGGCCGAATTGGGCCTCTTCACCGAGAACCGCCACGGGATACAGGTCGCCACCCGCGATCTCGGCCGGCGCGCGGCCGGCCTGTTCGCCGACGCGATCGGACCCGATCTCGCAAAGCTCCTGCGCCTGAAGATCGCAGATGCCCGCGTCAGCATCCGCGACCTCAATCGTCTCGAACCGATCGCGCCCTCCCAGATCCAGTTGGAAAGCGAGGAGCGCAGCTTCTACGAAGCCCTTCTCTTCGCACGCGAGCCGTCGCCCGCACAGGGCGCGGCAAGCCGAGCCGCCACGCTCACCCTTATCCTGGAGACCGCGCGCGCCATCGAGGAACAGCCTGGACCGGAGGATGTCCGCTGGCACCTCTTCAATCCGCCACAGGCACCTTTGCTCGAACCTCTCGAGACGCAGCGCCTCAACTGGGAAGCCTATCATTGCCAGGATCTGATGCAGGTGGCATCGGCCGCCCTGCTTGCCTGGGCAATCACGATCATCAACGCGGACGGGCAGGGCCAAACCCTCTCCGATATCCGCGCCGAGGTGGTCGCCCATTTGACCGGGCATGACGAGGACGCGTTCGCAGGGAGCTGGCGCGACCTGCGCCTGAGCCTCGATCCGGGGACCTTTCCATATCAGGCCATGTGGGATGACCTGACGAGCGCCCGCGGCGCGCCGGCCGACAAGGCTGTTCCTGCCATCACCCTGATGGCTGCCTTGCACCAGCGGCTTCGGACACGTCCCGATCTCGCCGATGCGGCAGCGCGCGGCTTGCCTGGCCGCGATCCTGCACGATCGCTCCGCACGGAACTCGACTGGCTCGAAAGCAGGGAGACGGACGGTGTCGTCAACCGGATCGCCGACTATGTGATCGTCCGCGTCGTCCGCCGGCATAGCTGGGTCGCCATGCAGAAGCTCCGCCGGCAGCGCGACTACACCTTCCTGTTCGAACTGCGCGATGGACGCCTCTTCTTCCTCGCCGGATATCAGCCGGTCGCCACCACGCCCCGCCTTGCGCCCGCCATCCAGTTTCTCGAGGACATCCATCTCCTGGACGAGGATGGGCTGACCACGCTCGGGCTCGACGCGCTGGAGACCTCCCGATGAGGTTGCCGGATCGTCTCGGCCGCCGCCTCGGCCGTCCCTTTCACAGTGCGATCGCCACGAGCTTCGCAGTGGAGTTCGCTGCTGTCGAACAAATCCTCCTGCCTCAGCTGATGGCGAGCGGCGCATCGAACCTGCTCCTCATCACCGACGCACGCATGGCGTCACTCGCCCTTTCGGACGGATCGATCCTGCCGACAGCGCTCGGGCGCGACTATGCGCTCCACAGTCCGCCAGCCGCCGACGGGATTTTCCACCCCAAGATCATCCTTCAGATCGGCCGTGACAGCGCCCGCGCCTTCGTCAGCTCCGCCAACCTGACCGCGGCGGGCCTTGCCGGAAACGCCGAAGTCTCGATCGAGATCGAGTGCAAGGATGAGGACGGTCCCGAGCGCGAGATCGTCCGATCCATCTGGCGCTATCTTAACGCGCTCGTGCCATCCGAACCGTCGCCTGCCCGAGAAGCCCTGCGCTGGGCGGGCGAGCGCGCGGCGTGGCTCGACGGTCCGCCCGGTTTGGTCCTGCAGGAGCTGGACGACGGTTCGGCGATCGCGTTCCTCCACGCCCCAGATGAAGCGGGAATCGGCGATCACTTCGTCTCGTTCGTCGGAGGCGACAAGGTTCAGTCGCTGGTGGTGATCAGCCCCTATTGGGACGACGATCTTTCCGCCCTTGCCGATCTTTCCCGGCGTCTCGCGCCCAAGCGGATCATCCTCCCGATCGACAGCACGAGTCACGAGTTTCCGACCGACGCGCCGTTCGCCAGCAAACCCCGTATCGTCGAGCTTGGCTGGCCCACCCGGCGCTTCACCCACGCCAAGATCCTCATCGCTTCCACCGCGCGTCACGACCATATCCTGTTCGGAAGCGCGAACTGCACAACCCCGGCGCTGGGGCGGGCAGGGGCCATCGGCTCCAATGCAGAGGCCTGCATCTATCGGAGGCTACAGCGCGGGGCTGCACGCGAAGCCCTCGGGCTCGATCGCTGGCTCGACGGCGATGTCATCGCGCTTGCCGATTTGCCGCCACGCACCCCATCGACACCCATTCCCCTTAAGGCAATCGAAGCGCGCCAGCCCGGCAGCTTCGATCTCGACGATGATGTTCTCATCTGGCGCCCGGCGCGCGGCGGGATGCAGGAAGGCGAGGTCCAACTCCTCGACAATGGAGCAAACCTGCTCCTGTCCATCCCGGGCGCGTCCTTCCACCATTCCGGCGACACGCGCACGGTGCCAATCGATCCGGCGCTCCAACGGACGCTGTGCTTCGCACGCTTCGTCTCTGGCGACTTCAGCTCGACCATTGCCCACGTCACACACCGGAACGCATTGCGCGGACGTCGCAGGGAAGTGGCGACCGGGGCTGTCGCTCGCGCGCTCGCGCCGTTCACCGATGGAACCGATTTCGATCTCTGGATGCACCAGGCCTTCGAAACCCTCGCCCGGGCCGACTTCGAGCAAGCGACCAATGCGCCTCGGATTGCGGCCAAACGCAGTCCGACGCGCAAAGCCGATGGCGAGGTCGAACCCCCGGTCGCGCTCAGCTATGAGGAATTCGTGCAGGCGCGGCCTGTCGGCGGGCGGTCGGGCGCCGCTGGCGCGAACAGTCTCGCCGGGACCTACAGCGACAGCATCCGCGATTTCCTCAATCTGCTCTCCGGCCGAACTCCCGCTCCTACCGCTGGCGAAGACGATGATTCCGCCTATGACGAGCTTGCGGAAGAGGGCGGTGACGCTGATCTCGATGATGGCGCCGACGGTGGCGACCTTGAGCAGCCGCGCCAGCCGGACGAGGAGCCGAATGATCCCGCCCCGATCGACGGGCGCCTCTATGAGCGCCACGTTATCGGCTATGCCGAGGGTCTCGAATGGGACGAAGAACCGCTCGGCCCGAGTGATGTCCTGCGACTGCGCTTCTGGATCCTATTCCTCCTCTATAAGGCCCGCTGTCCCGATCTCCCTCACGGCCTCGACGGTTCGAGCGCCCCGCTATCCTGGCCGCGCTTCATCGTCCGTATCCTTGTCGCCTTCTTCTGCGGCCGCACGCCGGCGATCACCCGGCTCATGATCGCGCGTGACTATAGTGGCATGCCCGTCGACTTCATGGAGTGCTGGATCACCGTCCTCTGGAGCCTCGATGCGATCGAGAATTCCTTGGCCGACCGGCCCAAGGAACGCCAGTTCCGCAAATATATCCCCGAACTGCGCCGGCGCGTGGTCGCCCTGCTCGGGCTCTCACCCGACGAGCTGGCCGGGTCGGTCGCCGCCGAGGTTCGCGAAGGGCTCGACCGTTCGATCGGACAAAGGCTCACTCTTGTCCCATAAGCCACCCAAGGAGAGCGCCACGCTCCGCAGGGCCTTGCCGCAAGATGCCCGATGGGAGACCGCAATATGCAGCACGCAGCAGAAGGCAGGACGAGCCGGATGACCACCGAACGAAGCGCGCCTGTCGAACCCCGGCCGATTGAAGATGGAAGACGCTGGTCGATCTGGATCGACGTTGAAGGCTTCAGCACGCTCTGGGAGCGTGGGCACAAAGCCGTGTTGGGCCTGAGCGCGCTCATGGAGGGCATCTACAGCCTCGGAACCCGGCTCTACTGCGATGACGGCGACCGCCTCTTCGCCCACCAGTTCGGGGACGGATTCATCATCGTCGCCGACTTCCATGAGCCCCAGCTCGATCGCTGCGCCGCCATCGCCGTTGCGCTCATGCGCCACATCTCTCGTGCCGGATGTCTCGCCCGCGCTGCCATAGCCGAAGGGGAATTCGCCGACATCTCGGGGCTGTGGCCCAAGGTGATCCGGGAGGCCATCGCGCGCGACGGGTCGGACGATTGCGTGTCGCTCGGAAGTGGCCTCATGACGCTGTTGCCCGTCATGGGAACCGCGCTGATCGCCGCCAACAAGCTCGATGCGAGGAATCCCATTAAAGGATCGATCCTCACCGTCGCGACCTTGGACAGCGCACGGATCTCCCCCAGCTTTCCGAGCCGCACCGTCGATGGCCACGCCGCCTTCACGATCCTCGATTGGGTGCATGCGGAGCATTCCCATATCGACCGCATATGGTCCTGCGCCGGCGTTGGCGGATCGCCCGCGGACGCCGAGCGCGCGATCCGCAACTATATCGATACCGAAGCGCCGCCAACGCTATGGATCCGGGGAACGCTCGACTCCACCAACCTCAGCTAACGGTGCCCCATGCCTGACGAACAGACCCGCCGCATCAAGGTCGAACTGCTCATGCCGGGCGACATCATCCTCACCGCGTCCCGCGGCAAGGTGAGCAAGGCCATCCGCCTCGCCACCAAGGGGCAGGTATCTCACGCCATGATCTGCGTCCAGCACGGCTCGATCGTCGACTCAACCGATGACGGCGTGCAGGCGCACAATATCCAGCGCGAGCTTTACGGGCCGGACGATCATGTCACCGTACTCCGCCTTCGCTTGCCCCCGAGCGACCTTCAGCTTGGCATCATCATCGATTTCGCGCGCTCCGAAATCGGCACACGCTACTCCAAGAGCGAAGCGGTGCGATCGGTCCTGAGCGGTCCCAAGCCAAGGACACGGCAACTCTTCTGCTCGCGCCTTGTCGTCCGGGCGTTCGCCGGCGCGGGCATCCACCTCGTGGCCGACGCCGACTATTGCACGCCCGAGCAGATCCGGCGCAGTCCGCTTCTCGCCGAGCTTCCGGTCATGACCGAGGTGGTGTCATCAGCCGAGCTGGCGGCGTGGGCCAAGCGCCCGAACCCGATCGCCGACATGCAGGAGGTCCAGAACCGCATATTGACCGTCGCGCGGCGGCTCGATCCATCGGTCGAGAACTTCAGCGACCTCGACCAGCTTGTGCAAGACCATCCGGAATGGGACGAGGAGATCGCCCGTGTCTATCGGGAGAGCGGCTATCTCGACCTTTGGCGAGCCGACTTCGCGATCAACCCGTGGCATTACGATCTCGACCATATGGAGGAGAGCGCCGGACCTCACCCCGATCAGGGCCTCCTCGAATATTGCATCAGCACCGTTCGGGAATTCCACACCGGTGGCCTGCGCTTCGCCGTCAATCTCCTTCACTACCAGCGTGCTCTGGAGGCGAACCGCCGGAAGACCACTGCGCAACTCGTAATGCTCTACCAACAGCTCGTGGTAAACGACCAGACACGGCGCGACGTTGCTCTCGCCTGGCTGAAGCGGCACCACCCCGAGGAAGCCGCTCGCCATTTGCAGCGCATTCCGCCGCACTCGGATCTGTGGTTCTCGATCGTGGACCGCGTGGAGCCCCGGCTTGGCGCCATCGCGCGCATCTCCATCCAGCGTATGGGGTCACCGGATGTCTGTTCGGCATGCGGCGATCCGGCCGACGACTATCGCCTCGTGAACGCAGCCGAGGCAATGCCCGGGGTGCCGTCGCTCAGGCTTTGCAGCGATTGTGTGCGCATTCGACGCGGCGGTGGCGAAATCCTTGAACCGATCACATGACCGCAGCGAGGTTCGCAATGGCCGACAGTCGTGGCCGGGGTGGGCGGATGCCCGCCCGAGGCGGGCACCGGGCTCTATCTCCGCTACGCTCCGACCAAGCCCCCTTGCGGGGTCTTGTCCGCTTCGCGGTAACGATCCCTTCCGCGGGTGCGCGCGGCATGTGAGGCGCTTCCCTCTCGACCGAAGGGTCCGGCCGCACGACGACCGCAATGCAGGCTTCGCCTAAGGAATCGCGCTAGTCGCGCGATGCGGATCGTGGAGCCAGCCCGACCGCATCGCCCCCTTCGCCGCCCTCGCAGGATCCGTGCGTTGCAGGACGGGTTTCGTCCGCAAGAATTGCGTCGGGACAAAGCTACGCTAGGCGAAAAGGGGCCGGCGATGTTTGTCTGTTTTCAACAGAAGCGCCGGCCCCTTTTCGCCAAGCTTCGCTAGAGCCCCTCCCGTGCTTCTTGCGGACAAGAGCCCCGCCCTGCGCCTTCGGACCTGCGAGGGCGGCTCCGGGTGCGATGACGATCGAGCCGGCCCACGCTCCCTTTCCATTCAAGCGGAACCGACTGCTGCGCGGCCGGTGCGTCTTCGTCATTTGTGGGCCGCTGACGCGGCCGTCTGTGCTCGGGCTCACCAGGCACGATGAAAATCTGTCAATAAATCAATAACATGGAAGTAATGGAGGGGAGGGAGTAGGGTTTGGATGCGGCCGGGAAAGAAAAACGGACCGCACCCAAGAGAAAGGATGAAGTCATGAAGATCGGTAGCTTCAAATTCGACGAGCGCGCCAGCGACATTATCGGCAAGATCGCCACTCGCGAGATGCGCTTTCCCTACCTCATCATGCGCCGTGTCGAGGATCGACAGAGCGACAGCGCCCCCGTCTATGAAATCTACGAGACGAACCGCGCGGGCGACGAAATCCAGATCGGTGTCGTCTGGGAACGCAAGATGCGCTCCAATGACGAGGTGTTCCTGTCCGGCATGGTCGACGATCCGAGTTTCCGCGAGCCGCTCCCCATCGCCTTGTTCGGGGACGAAACGAACGGCTTCGATGTCCAGTGGCGGCGCGAACGCGAGCGCGAGGCGCAGGGCGGCGGCTTCGGCGGGCGCTCCAATGGCGGACAACGACAGGGCGGTTTCGGAGGCCGGTCAGGTGGCGGTTTCTCCGGCGGCAGCACCGCAGGGGCAGGCGGCGAATATACCGGAGGCGGACGCGGCCTTGACGATGAGGTGCCCTTCTAAGCGGCACTAAAGGCGGGCCGGGGGAGCGCTGGAACGCTTCCCCGGTCCTGAACCGTCACCCGACCAAAGGAGTCCATCCCATGAGCAAGCCAACGGCCTTGCGCAGCGTTAGCAACTTTGCCGACCTGCCGGAACTCTATGCCGAACTCACCGCAACCCCCGATTTCGTGGCGTCGTTCGGCGATCCCTTGCCTCTTACCATTATCGACGCGGGCGAGGAACCCGCCGAACACACCATGCCCAACCCGCTCGCGGCGCAGGCGGAATGCGGCGGGATCATCGCCGCCATTTTCGACCTGCTGGACGATACGCGATTGGACCCGCTTGCGCCGGAACTCGCATGGGGCTTCGTCAACAGCTTTCACTTCGTCGCGAACAAGCTGGAAAGCCGGGAGGACAGGCTGGCCGATACGATCCGCGACATGGCCCGCCGTCTGGAACCGGGCGAGGTGTTCAACAAGGAATTGGAAGACACCCAGCTTGAATGCCAGTCGGTCGCCGAACAGCGCGCGGCAATGGAAGCCATGCGCGACTATGCCGCCGCCATGTTTCGCGCCTATGCCGGTCGCCCTTGGTCTCCGGCCAAAGGCTCGCGCGCATCCCATGTCACCACCGCCAGCCAGATTTCCGCGCTCGACTTCCTGCGCGCACGATCCGAGCGGCGGCGCGATCGCTACGACCCGCAAGGCCCCGTCGTCGTCGTTTCCGGCCCGCAGGACTGGCACGACTGGCGCGTCATCTGGAACAGGCTCGACCAGATCAGGGCGCGCATCCCGCACATGGTGCTTGTCACCACCGGGCAGCGCGCCGGTGTGGACGCCGCCGCCGCCGCATGGGCAGCGCAGCGCGGTGCCGTCTGTATCGCGTTCGGCCTCTATGGACGCGGCAAGGGCAAGGGCTTCAAGCGCAACCGCGACATTGCCGAGCTTATGCCGGTCGAGGCGCTGCTGTGCGAAGGTTCCGGCATCCAGTCGAGCCTCTATGACCTGCTCAACCCGGAGAAGGGCCACCGCGTGCCCACGCATGTTTTCATGAGGACCGATCAGGAACCCGATGTGCCGATCAAGCGCAAGCGCCGCGTCATAGCGGCCTGATCGGACGAACACCGAACGAGAGGGACCGGCGCGGCACACCGCAGCCGGTCCCTTGTCGTGCTTGTCGCACGAGCGGGGGAAACCCGAACGGTTTCCCCCGCGTCGCTCCTTTTGCCGGGCGTTCCGCCCGCCAACGTCGCTCCCCTTTCCGCTAAGGCTGCACCGTCGCCTGGCTCGCTCCTCCGGCCTCCGATCCGGGCGGCGGCGTGGCGCCGGACTTCCCCCGCGCGGCGGCACCAGTCTTGACCGGCAAACCCCGTGCGGGCGGATCATCGGACGCAGCGGGAAGCGCCTTCAAGGCTGCCAGCGCGGCACCACCGCCGACCCTGATCGCTTGGCCGAGGACATCGCGAAACTCGCGCTCGCTCAAGCGTTCAACCGCAAGCTCGGTCGCGAGCCTCCCATAATGCGCCCGCAATCCGCGCCGCACCGTCTCGGCTTCTTGCGCGAGGTTGCGCTGGTCGGCCTCGATCTTCGCGAGCCGTTCCCGTTCCGTCATCTTGGGCATGTTTGGACTCCTTCTAGGAAGGAGGTCTGCTCGCCAGTCCCGACTATTCATCAAGGAGCTTTCGCTTGCAACGCCTTCCCGCCAACAGAGCGCAGTCGATCAAGCGCGGCTCCCCTGCCGGGAGGACCCGCGCCGATCGGGATCGACGGGCGCAGCGGGCAAGCGCGCTGCGGGCGAGGGACGCACGCCGGAGGCGGGTGTAATGCACCCCACGCACGGGTGCTGCGGGCGCGAATCGCCAGGAATTCCGCCATTTTCCGAGGGCACAGAGCGGCTGTCGATCGGGCACTGATCGGCTGCCGCCGGCAGCCAGGCCCGGAATGATGCGGGCCTAAGCGATTGATCTCGCTTGGCACTCACTGGCTGCCACCGGCAGTTTCGATAAATTGTTGAGATCACGGCGTAAATCGGCTATAAGGGTGACGCTTCACCACGTTGCTGGCGTGCCGGACAAGGAGTCCGCCGCTTGGCACGCATCACTATTCGCATCGACGATGACCTCTATGCGCGCCTTTCTATCCAGGCGCGCAATGCCGGTCTCGGCGCCGCGACCTATTGTCGCGACATCCTCGAACGCTTCGAAGGCACAGATCCTTCGGGCTACCATGCCCGCTTCGATGAGCTCCATGCGACGGTCATCCAGGCCTTCGCCATCCTCGCCACGTCTGTCGGCGAGCGGTCGCCCGACATCCTCCAGAAGGGACTGGGCGAGGCGCGCCGGCTCCTCCGCGAAAGGGGGCTGCTCGATCCCGAGCAGGACCGGCCATGAGCATCTTCCGCCACGACACGCTGGGCTCCTGGACCCGCGGCGGGCAAGCCATCGTCCACAACGTCCGGATGACCACCCAGGTCTTCTACCAGACCTTCCTTGCAGGACTGGTCATCTGGATCGGTGGGATCATCTGGTACGCGCTTGAGAAATCCTCAGAGTATGAGCGCTTCGTTCTGGTGAAGCTCGGCCAGGCGGCCTTCATGGGGGACACTGTTCCCGGCAACGCGACCCCGATCCTCTTCAAGACTCCGGCGGGCAAGCAGTATTGGACGACGCCGAAGGGCTTGCTCGACTCCGGTGTTGCCCACAAGACGCTCGCTGCCTTCGAGACCTACCTGCTACACGGTGCAGCGCTCTCCGGGCTTTTCGCCCTCGCCATGCTCTTCTGGGCCTGGTTCTATTTCACCCGAACGGGGAGAGGGCTTGGCTCCAACCAGTTCCTGCGCGGCGCGCGCTTTGGAACCGTTCGGCAGGTTCGCCGCGCGCTCTGGCGCTACGCCAGGGGCAGCTTCGAAATCGGCGGCGTCAACGTGCCCGACGCCTTCGAACCGGAGCACATTCTCATCTGCGGCGCTCCGGGCACCGGCAAGACCAACATCATCGTCAAGATGCTCGACGGCATCCGCAAGCGGAAGCGCCGCGCCATCGTCTATGACACTGCCGGAACCTTCGTCGAGAAATTCTACCGGCCCGGTATCGACGTGCTGTTGAACCCGCTCGACGCCCGGGCGGATTGCTGGTCGCCCTGGGTCGATGTTCCTCGCGACTATCACTACGACCAGATCGCCGAGTCCACGATCCCGGACAAGACTGGCGATCCCTTCTGGGCAAAGGCCGCGCGCGGGACTCTGGTCGCCGTCCTGCGGAAGTTGGCGCGCCAGGAACGGACTCTCGTCTCGATCCTGCTCGACACGCTGCTGCGCTCCAAGCTGAAGGACCTCGCTGCTTTCGCCGCCGGCACCGATGCGGCGGCGTTCATCTCGACCGAAGGCGAGCGTACCAGCGCCGGCATCCAGGCCGAGCTCGCCTCCGTCATGCGCAGCTTCTCCTATCTCGACGATACCGCCGACGGCTTCTCGATCCGCGACTGGGTTGCCAACGAAAGGGACGACAGCTGGCTCTTCATCACCGTGAAGGCGGACCAGCTTCCCTCGCTCCGCCCCCTGATCACGGTGTGGCTCGACATCGCGATCAGCGCGATCATGAGTATGACAGCCGATCGCAGCCGCCGCCTCTATTGCGTCATCGACGAGTTGCCGACGCTCCAGCGTCTGCCCTCGCTCGGCGACTTCCTTGCCCGCGCCCGGAAATACGGCGGCTGCGGCATCCTCGGTTTTCAGAGCTACCCTCAGCTCGAGGCGACTTACGGCATCCAGGACGCCGCAGCGATCACCGGCTACTGCTCGACGTGGGTGGCGCTCAGAGCCAACGACACCCCGACCGCAAAGCATGTCAGCGAGAACCTCGGCCAGGTCGAGCAGGTCGAGGCAAACGAAGGCATGTCCTATGGCGTGAACGACATGCGCGACGGTGTGAACCTCTCGCGCATGCAGGTGACGCGGCCCCTGGTCATGCACACCGAGGTCACCAACCTGCCCAATCTGGTGGGCTATCTGCGCTTCGGACGCAGCCTGCCGGTGGTCCGGTTCGAGGACAGCTACCATAAGGTCGCTTCTGTCGCCGATGCGTTCGAGGAGCGCGGAGCACCGCCCATTCGGCTGGCGGTCGCGGTCCCACCGGCGCCGCCTATTTCGGTTACGCCGCCGCCTCCGGCTAAGCCGAGGGCGGGCACCCAGAAGCGACGCCGGCCCGATCCAAAGGCGCACGAGGCCGAGCTGCCACTTCCTCCGCCACCAGAAGAGACAGGAACATCGGATGGCGCCCCAAGTGCTGGTCCGATGTCGCCGTCCCATCCGAACGGGGACAACGAACCGGCACCCACTTCACCCCCGCTTGAGCTGTTCGGCAAGCCCGCGGGATTTCGCCTCAGCCAGCACGGCCGCCATGACGGCGCCCGCAACACAGCGAGGCCGGCATGATCAATCCCATCCGCCTGAAGGGGAAACCCGCGAACATCGCCCGCTACTATACCGTCGGCGACTATTACACCAAAGGTGCCGACGAGCACTCCGAATGGGGTGGCAAGATCGCCGCCGAACTCGGCCTTGAAGGGAAGGTCGATCCCGGCGTTTTCAAGGAGCTTCTTGCCGGCAAGGTTGGTGATCAACAGCTTGGCCGTCGCCGCAAGGATGGCAACATCCAGCATCATCCGGGCTGGGATTTCGCGGTCAACGCTCCGAAATCGGTCTCGATCATGGCGCTCGTGGCAGGCGATGATCGTATCGTACAGGCGCATGAGCGGGCGGTCGGGGTCGCGCTCTCCTACCTCGAAGAGCATGCCACAATGCGGCATCGCGTCGATAGAGAGGTTGTCGAGAAGACGACCGGGCGCCTGATCTACGCTCGTTTCACGGAACATGCGTCGCGCGAGCTCGATCCTCATCTTCACACCCATGTCGTCGTCATGAACATCACCGATGAACGTGATGGCGCAAAGAAGGTCAGCCTCGAGACGCGCGCCATGTTCGCCGAGCAGATGGCAGCGGGACAGGTCTATCGGAACGAACTGGCGCACCTTCTCAAGGAGCTTGGTTATGAGGTCGAGTTCGATCCCCGGCGCGGCCTCTTCGAAATCAAGGGCGTTCCCAGGGATCTGATCACCGAGATGTCCCAGCGCGCCGAGCAGATCGAAGCTCATGCGAAGGAACATGGTCTGACCGGGCAGGCGGCGCGGCAGCAGGCCTTCTACGTTACCCGCGGTCCAAAGCAGAAGGTGTCGCTCGAAGACCTGCACCTGCGATGGGATGGTCGACTTGGCCAACATGCCGAGGCGGTGAATGAGACTCGCGCGAGCGCCGACCGAGCCGGCCAGCGGAAGATCGAAGTCGAGCTCGCGACCGCTGCACGCGCAATGCTCTTCGGCCTTCGCCAGTCTGAAGGCAAGGAAGCGGTCAACAATCTCGGGCGACTGTTGCAGACCGCATTGGCCTCGCATGTCGGGGAGGTTCGCCTCTCGGACATCCGACCCGTCGTCGAGGAACATCAGGCGCGGGCCAAGCTCCTGGAAACCCGGCATCGCACTGGTGACGAAATCCACACGCGCGGCCGAACCACACGGAAGACGGCCCGCCTGGAAATGGCATTGTCGGACCATCTGGCGCTCGCCCTAAACGACGCGCGGCCACTCGCATCCGTCGAGGCGCTCCGCGACGCCGGGATTGCCCACAATCTCTTGTCAGAGCAGAGAACGGCGCTTCTCCATATCGGCACGACCGACCATCGGGTTGTTGCCGTGCACGGTGTGGCCGGCTCCGGAAAGTCGACCATCATCGGCGCATTACGCGAAGCCGTAGGGGAGAGTGCCACCCTGATAGCATTGGCTCCCACCTCATCGGCTGCCGGTGAATTGGGTCAAAAAGCCAATATCGAATCGCGCACGGTGGCGAGTCTGCTCGCCACCGGCGGGGCGAGGCTCGACGACAGCCATGTCCTCTTGATCGACGAAGCCGGGCAGCTCGGTAACCGCCAGGCGATCCGTCTACTCGAGATCAGCCGGACCACCGGCGCGCGTATCATCCTGCTCGGTGACACCCGTCAGACAGGAGCAATCGAGCAGGGCAAACCCTTCTGGCTGATGATGCGATTGGGTATGCCCAGGGCGGAGCTGAAGGATCCAATCCGCCAGCAAGACGACAAGATCATGCAGGCCGTCCGGCTGGCCCGTCTCCAGAATTATGACGGTTCGATCGGGGCCCTGGACAAGGTCATTAGCGGCGAAACCAGCGAGAAGCTTGCGGAGTCTCTGGTCGCTGATTGGACGCGCCTGACGCCCGAGGGACGGGCGAAGACCAACATCCTGGTGCTGGAGAATGCCACCCGCCTGATCGTCAACACCAAGGTCCGCGAAGCTCTAAAAACCGAGGACGCCATCGCGGCCGAAGAGACTCGGCTTTCAATCCTGTCACCCTCCGGCATGTCCGACCAGGAGAAGCATTTCGCGCGCTTCTATTCCCGAGGACAGGTCGTGGTGTTCTCCCGCGACAATGTTGGGCTCGGGATCGCCCGGGATGCCGAATACAAGGTGATTGGGGTCGGGCGGGATGCTCGCGGACGCCAGACAGTCAATCTGGTCGATGAGCATGGCCGAAGCATCCATTGGGACCCCCGGCTAGGGCGGGCCTCCCAGATCAATGTGTTCAGGGAAGAAGCGCGCGTTCTTGCCGCCGGCGATCGGATCCAGTGGCGTCTGGTCAACAAGCATCTGGATCTCAAAAATGCCGAGCGCGGCACCGTCGAGCGACTCGACGGTACCCTCGCGACAATCCGCTGGGATCGAGACGGCAGGAACCAGGAGATCGATCTGTCTCAGCACAAGAACTGGGACCATGGTTACGGCGAAACCGTTTATTCCGCGCAGTCCAAGACCTACGATCGGGTCTACGTCCTTGCGCCGGTGAATTCGCCGCTCGTCACTGGCCAGAACTATTACACCGCCATCACCCGCGCGAGGTTCGGCGCGAAGCTTTGGACAGAGGACCGGAAGCGGCTGGTCGAAAAGCTGAAACAGCGCTCGGGCGAGAAGACCTCTTCGCTCCAGGGTCTGGGACGGATCGAACGGGACAGCGTCAGGGGCCGGACGGCCCGCCACGGGGAACGCTGGGATCGGCTCCGAGCCGAGCAGCGTACCGATCGCGAGGCCCGCGAGGCCCGCGAGGATCGGTCCGCGGCGCAACGAGAACCCTCGGAAATCTCTCGTCCGAGGGGGATAGCCGAACGCATCGCCAGCCGTGCTCAGTCCGCAGCGACCATTCTGGATCGATGGATTGTCTCGCTGCTCGACCGAAGTCCCGCCCAAGCAGAGGATCACGAAGACGGGCGGTCCGCTACGACCGCGCCGCGACCGGCTCCTGAATCTGCCCACGCGCCCTCCCAGGATCACGACGCCGGCCATGATCGCTAACGCCAGACATACCCGCCGGCTTCTGACGCTGCTCATCCTGATTGTTGCTCCAGCGGGCGCGAATGCGCGGCCTGTGGCGGCGGCTATTCACGAGGCTCGCATAGGTGACTGCATTCGGCAGGCATCAGGCGGCCGTGCTTGGCTTGAAAAAACCTTATGGGGTCTGCGCGACCAAGAGGCAGGCTGGATCGGTGCCGAAATCGCCAACACCAACGGCACGCATGACCTCGGTCCACTTCAGGTCAACAGCTTCTGGGTGCCGAAGCTCGCTAATGCTGTGGGTCGCCCGCCCGCCGACGTGCGCGCTTGGCTGATTCGCGATCCATGCTTCAACGTGCAGGCGGCGAGATGGATATTCCTCAAAGGCCTGTCCGTAACACGCGACTATTGGAAAGCGGTCGGCGTCTATCATAGTCCAACGGCTTGGCGACAGCGAAGGTATGCCGCCGCCGTATCGCGCCATCTGGCGAATCGCTTCGGTAGCCGCGTCTTTGGCTCTGATCGCTCGTCGGTGAAGCAATGAGGCGGACCAGGCTCGATTCCACCACCTATGGAGAGGCGAAACCTGTCTCCGATGAGGTAGACGAGACGGCGCGCGTGCCTTTCGTGGATGAACCGTCCGGCAGAGAGGACCGTTGGACGGTCAGGAGAGGCGCGCTGTCGCGGCAGTTAGTTCTCGATGCTCAGGCGCTCTTCGAGCAGAGAATGCAACGGCAAGTCTCCGAAAACGGGGCCAGAAACATGCTAGGCAATCTCGCCGATTATGTCTGGATGCTCGTCGAGTGGGAGGTGTCCGCCGTTGATCCGACCGCAGCGATCCGGGAAAAGAACCCTCGGGGCAAACCCCGTGGACGGTCTCGGAAATCCGATTATGAAAAGCGAAGACAGTCACGTCGATCGCCACCCACATAATTATGTCCTTCGCCGTTTAGTGGAGGGAAGGGGGGGGATGGGACGGCGTTTGTTAGGATTCAGGACAGAGAAAATGGCACGCCCACGTAAACCCAAAGCGCAGCAAACTGGTCGGGGACGCCCCGCCGGAACCGAGAAGGCTGTCCTCTATGCTCGCGTATCTACCGCTGAGCAGGAAAAGGAAGGCTTCTCGATCGACGCCCAGGTGGCTCTAGTGCGTGAATACGCCGAGCGCATGGGTCTCCTCATCGTCGAGCAGTACGTAGACGTTGAAACCGCCAAAAAAACGGGTCGAACTCAGTTTGAGGCGATGCTCAAGTATCTTCGCGGGCATCCAGGCGTCCGACATCTGCTGGTGGAAAAGACGGACAGGCTCTATCGCAACATCAAAGACTGGGTAACGCTTGATGGGTTCGACATCGAGCTCCATCTGGTCAAGGAAGGAACGGTCCTCTCTCGCGATTCGCGCTCTTCGGAAAAGTTCATGCATGGGATCAAGGTTCTCATGGCCAAGAACTATGTGGACAATCTGTCCGAAGAGGCCCGCAAGGGCATGCTGGAGAAGGCGAAGCAGGGCATCTGGCCCTCTCAGGCGCCTTTGGGGTATCTCAACGTCGTCGGGCCTCTTGGGAAGAAAATTATCGTTCCTGACCCCGACCTCGCACCCATCGTAACCCGCGTCTTCGAATGGTTCGAGACTGGCGATTATGCTCTGAAGGACGTTACACAAAAAGCGAGAGCTGCCGGCCTCCGCTATCGTCGCAGCCAACGGCCGGTTGGAATCAGCACAATCCACTACATGCTTCGGAACCGGCTCTACGCAGGGGCTTTCGAGTGGGCAGGACGCCTTTTTCAGGGAACCCATGAGCCGATCGTAACCCGTGAGACATGGGAGAACGTCCAGGAGGTTCTGGACGGTCGCAGCGCGAGCAATGTTCGTGCCGAGCCATTACGATTTGCGTTCACGGGCCTTATCACGTGCGGACACTGTGGGTGTGCGGTCGTGGCTCAGATGCAGCGTGGCCGCTACATTTATTACCACTGTTCCGGATTCAAGCAGAAATGCCCTGAGAAGTACGTCCGAGAGGAAGCCTTAGCAAAGGCATTTTCGGAGCAACTCGCCCGTTTGCACATGGATGACGAGGTCTTCTCGCTCATCGAGCGGGCTATTCGCGAATCTCATACAGATAAGAGCCGGGAGCGGGTTGAGGCGATTGCCCGACTGCGGGCAGACGCCGATCGGCTACAGCACCGCCTGGACACTCTTTATGTCGATAATCTTGACGGTCGGATATCGAGCGACATGCATGATCGAATGGCAGCGACGTGGCGCGAAGAGCGGGCGGTCTGTCTACGGCGACTAGATGCCCTCCACAATGCGGAAGACGCTTTCGTCGACGATGGTATCGCGCTGCTGAATCTTGCTCGGAAGGCTCACTCAACCTTCAACCTACAGTCACAAAACGGCAAAAACATCGCTTTGAATCTGTTGGTTTTGAACAGCACGTGGGCAAACGGCCAGCTGACGGTCACCTTCCGCGAACCATTTGATATGCTTGAGAAAATTGTGTCTGGAGCCCCGCCCGCCGAGCCCCCGACCGGGTCGGGTGGCTCTGGAGTTTCAAGTTGGCTCCCCGAGTAGGATTCGAACCTACGGCCATTCGATTAACAGTCGAATGCTCTACCGCTGAGCTATCGGGGAACGACCGGATTTCGCCGGGCAGGCCGCGCCTATGCATCGGCGAAATGGAAATGGCAAGAGCATCGCGCGGCTGACAACCGAAAAATCAGGTCAATTCATGTCAGAGATTTACGACAGGGCAGGTAGCCTGCGGGTTGGCGCAACGACGCTATCTTTTGAAAAAAAATGCCCGTCCTGTCGGCCGGCAAATGTGGCTCCCCGAGTAGGATTCGAACCTACGGCCATTCGATTAACAGTCGAATGCTCTACCGCTGAGCTATCGGGGAGCAACCCGCTTTCGCTGGGCAGGCCGCGCCTATAGCAGCGGCTTTCCCGCCATGGCAAGCGCCAAATGATGGAAATTTATGCGATGAATTGCTCAGCCGCGATGCGGTCGTCCAGCGTATGTTCGGGGTCGAACAACAATGTCAGCGGGGTCGCGCGGTCGATGCCGATCTCCACCTGCGCGATGTCGCGCACTTCGCGTTGGTCGGCCACGGCGCTGACCGGGCGTTTGACGGGATCGAGCACGATGAAACGAATGACCGTGTTTTCGGGCAGGATGGCCCCGCGCCACCGTCGGGGACGGAACGGACTGATAGGGGTCAGGGCTACGAGCGCGGACCCCAGCGGCAGGATGGGACCGTGGGCGGATAGATTATAGGCGGTGGAGCCGGCCGGGGTCGCTACCAGCACGCCATCGCACACCAGTTCGGGCAACACGGTGCGGCCGTTCACCTGCACCTCCAGCTTGGCGGTCTGGCGGGTTTCGCGCAGCAGGGAGACTTCGTTGATGGCGGGGATGGAGAAACGCTCGCCATCGATCGTATCCACGGTCATGCGCAGCGGATTGACCTTGAAGCTCTTGGCCTTCTCCAGCCGCTGGTCGAGCCGTTCCAGTCGCCATTCGTTCATCAGGAAACCGACAGTGCCCAGGTTCATGCCAAAGATCGGTACGATTCGCCGCCCTTCCAGCATCGAATGGAGCGTCTGGAGCATGAAGCCGTCGCCGCCCAACGCGATGATCATGTCGGCCTGCTCGACGGCCACGAAGTCATAGGCGGCGCGCAGCCGCTCCTCCGCGGCCCGCGCGGCCTGGGTGGGGGACGCGACCAGGGCGCGCCGCGGCTCGCTGCTCATCCGCCGGTAACGCTCATATGCCGCCGCGTGGCGGCGCCTTCGCCTGCGCCGATGCGGAAATCGTGGGCGGCCGGCTTCAACCGCAACGCCCGGTCGATCAGCGGCTCAACGGCGGGCAGGCCGCCTTCGCGCAGGGCCTCCTTGAAGTCGACATGGTCTTCATGGCCCAGGCACATGAAGATTTTGCCCTCGCACGTCATGCGGATACGGTTGCAGTCGGCGCAGAAATTCTGGGTGAGCGGGGTGATGACGCCCAGTTTGATGCTCATCCCCTCGACCGCATGATAGCGGGCAGGGCCGCCAGTCCGGTGGGAGAGGGGCGTGAGCGCATGTTCGGCGCGAATGCGTTCGGCGACCAGTGTCAGGGGCAGATAATGGTCGGTGCGATCCTCGCCGGTATCGCCGAGCGGCATGGTTTCGATCAGGGTCAGGTCGAAACCCTGCTCGCCGCACCAGCGCAGCATCGGCAGAATTTCATCGTCATTGACGCCCTTGAGCGCGACCATGTTGATCTTGACCGCAAGCCCCGCGGCACGCGCGGCGTCCAGCCCGACCAAGACCTGATCAATCTTCCCGCCGCGGGTGACATGGGCGAAGCGTTCGGGATCGCGGCTGTCCAGGCTGACATTGATCCGCCGCACGCCCGCATCCGCCAGCATCTCCGCATGATCTACCAGCCGCGTGCCGTTGGTGGTAAGGGTCAACTCATCCAGGCCCGTGCCGATACGCCGTCCGATCCGGCGCACCAGATCGCCGATATCGCGCCGGACCAATGGCTCGCCACCCGTCAGGCGAATCTTGCGGATGCCGCGCGCGATGAAGAGATCGGCCAGCAGCGCGATCTCCTCCAGCGTCAATACCTGATTCTTGGGCAGGAACTGCATCTTTTCCGCCATGCAATAGCGGCAGCGCAAGTCGCAGCGATCGGTCACAGAAATGCGCAGATAGCTGATCCGGCGGCCTAGGCCGTCGGTCATTAGGGGGCGTGAGGGATCGGCCATGGCCATGCCGACTAGCTAGGCGATGGACATGGCCTGCGCAAGCGAAGTTGCGGGGGGCGCAAGAGGTCGGTAACGGCTTGATGCTAAGGCCTGACAACAAGGTGGAGCGATGCGCTGCGCCGGGGGACAGATATAAGTGAGCGGGGATCATACCGCAGACAGCCATCGCAGCCTTTTCATCCTGTCGCCGGGCGATCGCGACGGGCTGTGCCACGCCGCGCAACGGATCGGCTGGCGCGCGATCGGCGCGCGGCGGGCCAAGGACGCGCCACAGCGTTATTTGCATAGCGAGGCGCAGGTCGCGCTGGTCGACCTGCGATCGGGCGGGCAGGCGCAGCGATTGCTGTCGCCGCTGGTGCCGCCGATGGAGGCGGGCGGCGGCGCATTGCTGGTGCTGGTCGATCCGCAGGACCAGGGGCAATTGCCCGCGTTGATGGCTGCGGGGGCGACTCATTATCTGGTGGGGCCGGTGACGGATGCGGCGCTCAACGCCGCTCTGGCGTCGGCGCACCGGCTGGTTGAGCGTGTGGGCGGCGGCGTGGCCCACAACCAGCGCGCCCAGCGGATCAGGCGGGGCGACGCGCTTTATTGGGAATTGGCGCGGGCCGGATCGCTGCTGCGGCTCAGCGACAGTCTGGCGCGGCATCTGGACCTGGCCGATTCGCATATCGCCCCGTCGGCCTTGCTGCGGCGATTGCCACGGTCGGAACGGCGAGCGGTGCTGGTCGCACTGAAGGCGATGATCCGCGCCGGTCGTCCCGCTGCGCTGGCGCATGGTGTGCCTGGCCGCCCCGGCCAGCGGCTGGTGCATCATTTGCGGCTGTCGGACGGAGGCTTGGCTGCCGATGTCGAATGGCTGTCGGACGGGCATGACAGGGAAAGCGAGACGCGCGACCATCTGACCGGGCTGCGATCGCGGCAGGCGGCGCTCGATTGGCTGGACCGGCGGGCGGGCCTCGCCACCACCATATTGCTGCTCTCCATCAGTCAATTCGACCGCATGAACGCCGCCTATGGCCAGGTGGTCGGCGACGCGCTGCTGGGGCGGATCGCCCGACGGATCGAGCGGATGGTGGACGATGTCGCGCCCGGCGCAATGGTCGCGCGCATCGCGGGCACCGAATTTCTGATCGGGCTGACCGGTGAGGCGGCCGGCAGCGACCGGGCGACCTTCCTGGCGCGGCAGTTGATTGGCGCGGTCGGACGGCCATTTAGCGCGGGCGATCATCTGATCCGCCTTACCGCCCGGTGCGGGATCGCGCAGGCGCGCGCCGAGGATGACGTGACCCAGTTGCTGCGCCGCGCGGGCACGGCGCTGGCCGATGCGCGGCAGGCGGGCGGCGAGGGCATTCGCATTCTGTCGGCGGAAAAGCACAGCCGTCAGGTGGACGCCGACCGGCTGGAGACGGACCTGCGCCTGGCGCTGGACCGGGGCGAGATCGGCATCGTATTCCAACCGCAATATCCGGTCGATAGCGACAAGATCAGCGGCGTGGAGGCGCTGGCGCGGTGGAACCATCCCCATTATGGGCCGCTGGGGGCGGGCATATTGTTCGCTACCGCCGAACGATCCGACTATATGTTGCCGCTGTCGGCGCATATCCAGGCGGAGGCGCTGCGGCAGGCGGCGGCTTGGCCGCGGGCCTTGTCCGACCTGCGCCTGTCCATCAACGTGACGGCTGCGGACATCGCCCAGCCCGGCTTCATGCCCGGCCTGCTGGGGCTGGTCGATCGCAGCGGCTTTCCACGGTCCCGGCTGACGGTGGAGATCACCGAGAGCGGGTTGATCGAGGATGTGGACGCCGCCGCCGCGCTGTTGACCGCGCTGCGGACCGAAGGGTTGGCGGTCGCGATCGACGATTTCGGCACGGGCTATTCCAGTCTTGCCTATCTCAAGAGCCTGCCGCTCGATTTCCTGAAGATCGACAGCGGGCTGGCGCAGGATATCGCCGGGACGGCGCGGGACCGGATCATCGTGCGCGGGGTCATCCACATGGCCAAATCGCTGGGGTTGAAGGTCATCGCCGAAGGGGTGGAGACGGAGGAGCAACTGGATCTGCTCGCCCGTGAAGGGTGCGACTATTATCAGGGCTTCCTGCGGTCGGCGGGGGTGTCGTCCGCCGACCTCATCAATCTGGTGCTGAAGGGTTAGAAGCGTAACAGCGGCCAGAGGGTAATCAGGATGCCCGCCAGACTGGCCAGGAAGATGATGGTGCGGACCACCGGGACGCCCGCCGCATATAGCGGCAGATAAACGACCCGTGCGCCCAGCCAGATCCAGCCGCCCATGGCGGTCCATTCGCTGGTTTTGCCCGCCACCACCACGCCGATCAGCGCGACGATGGCGATGGGCAGGGTTTCCTTGAAATTGGCCTCAGCGCGGACGAGACGTCCGGCGAGGGGATGGAGCGGCGGCAGTTTTTCGTCGCGCGCGCCCATATTCCATTTGGGACCATATTGCTTCGTCTTCACATGCGCCGCGGCGAAGATGTGGACCAGCAGCAGGACCATGGACCAGGCGAGGATCGTGATTTCGACGGGCATGATGATATTGTCCCCTTTTGTCAGATCATTTTAGCGCATCTGGATCAGGTAGGACAGAGCGCGCTTGGGTCACAGCGATGCGCCACGGCGAAGTTCACACCGTCGTCGCAAAAATTACAGGCCGGATTTGGCGCTTTTGCGTGGGCCAAGTGCGCCTTAGGTTACAGCGACGTATCTTTGACGCGCCACCAGGGTCACAGCGACGCGCCAGTTGCGCGCCATCCGGGTCACCGGTGACGGTTGCGGATGATCTTCCGTGAGGCTGTTCCATCCGGCGGATAGACCAGAAAAGCGCGACGTAGGAAAGCGGGATGGGATTTTCCCCTCCCGCTTCTACCCCGCCGCCTTGGCCAATCCCTTCGACAATTGCAGCGCGCCGTTCAGGCGGGCCTGCGGGTCGGGCCAGGCGCGGTTGACCACGACCTTGCTGTCGGGACGCAGGCGGGCGACGCCGTCGAGGCGCTGGACATAGGCGACCAGCCCGGCGGGGTTCGGGAAGCGGTCCTCAAAGAAGCTGACCAGCGCGCCCTTTGCGCCCATGTCGATCTTCGAGATGTTCGCGGTCATGCAATTCTGCTTGATTTCGATGATCTTGAGCAGGTTTTGCGTGGGCAGCGGCAGCTTGCCGAAACGGTCGATCAGTTCGGCCGCGAAGGATTCAAGGCCCTGGCGATCCTCGATCTCGTTGATGCGGCGATAGAGGCCCATGCGGAGGTCAAGGTCAGGCACATAATCGTCGGGGATGAGGATGGGCGCGTCGACGCTGATCTGGGGGGAGAAGCTGTCGCTGCGCTTTTCGATACCGACCCCGCCCGCCTTGGCGTCCATGATCGCGTCTTCCAGCATCGACTGGTAGAGTTCGAAGCCGACTTCCTTGATATGGCCCGACTGTTCGTCACCGACCAGATTGCCCGCACCGCGAATGTCGAGATCGTGGGAGGCGAGCTGGAAACCGGCGCCCAGCGTGTCGAGGTCCGACAAGACCTTCAATCGCTTTTCCGCCGTTTCGGTGATGATGCGGTTGGCGGGGGTCGTCATATAGGCATAGGCGCGTGTCTTGGAGCGACCCACGCGGCCGCGTAGCTGGTAGAGCTGGGCCAGGCCGAAACGGTCGGCGCGGTGGATAATGAGCGTGTTGGCGCTGGGGATATCGAGGCCGGATTCCACGATCGTCGTGGAAAGCAGCACGTCGTAGCGCTTGTCGTAGAAGGCGGACATGCGCTCTTCCACTTCGGTGGCGCTCATCTGGCCATGGGCGACGATGGCCTTGATCTCCGGCACGTCGTTGCGGAGATACTCCTCGATCTCGGTCAGGTCGGCGATGCGCGGCACGACGAAGAAGCTTTGGCCGCCGCGATAATGTTCGCGCAGCAGCGCTTCGCGGATGACGACGCCGTCCCAGGGCATGATGTAGGTGCGGACCGCCAGGCGATCTACCGGCGGGGTCTGGATGACGGACAGTTCGCGCAGGCCCGACATGGCCATTTGCAGCGTGCGCGGGATCGGCGTGGCGGTCAGGGTCAGGACATGGACGTCGGTCTTGAGCGACTTCAGCCGTTCTTTGTGGGTGACGCCGAACCGCTGTTCCTCATCCACGATGACGAGGCCGAGGCGCTTGAATTCCAGCCCCTTGGCCAGCAGCGCATGGGTGCCCACGACGATGTCGACCGTGCCGTCGGCCAGGCCCGCCTTGGTCGCCTTCGCCTCCTTGTCCGGCACGAGGCGGGAGAGGCGGCCGATATTGACGGGGAAGCCGCGAAAACGCTCCTCGAACTGCATATGATGCTGGCGCGCAAGGAGCGTGGTGGGGCAGATGACCACGACCTGCATCCCCGCCATCGCGGCGACGAAGGCGGCGCGGAGCGCGACCTCGGTCTTGCCGAAGCCGACGTCGCCGCAGACGAGGCGATCCATCGGCTTGCCCGACCCCAGATCCTCCACCACGTCGCTGATGGCGCGATCCTGATCTTCGGTTTCCTGATAGGGGAAGCGATCGACGAAGGCGGGGTATCCCGCCTGATCCGGTTCCGCCACGGTGGCGGCGCGCAGGGCGCGTTCGGCCGCGGTCTTGAGCAATTCACCCGCGATTTCGCGGATGCGCTCCTTCATCTTGGCCTTGCGCCGCTGCCACGCTTCGCCGCCCAGTCTGTCGAGGCTGACGCCTTCGTTTTCGGAGCCGTAGCGGGAGAGGACTTCGAGATTTTCGACGGGGACGTAGAGTTTGTCGCCGCCTGCATAGGTCAGCGCCACGCAGTCATGCGCCGCCTTGCTGACCGGAATCTGGGTCAGCCCTTCATAGCGGCCGATGCCGTGGTCCATGTGGACGACGAGATCGCCGGGCGAGAGGGTGGCCAGTTCTTGAAGGAAGGCGTCGGCGCTCTTCTTGCGCTTGGCGCGGCGGACGAGGCGGTCGCCGAGCATATCCTGTTCGGTGAGGACGGCGACGTCGGGCGCGGTGAAGCCGTGGTCAAGCGGCAGGACGGTGAGCGTGACGCTGCCACTGGCGGCGGTGCCCAGCGCCTCCTGCCAGCCGTCGGCGGCGGCGAGGCGGGTGACGTCATGGTCGGCGAGCAGGCCCGAAAGACGCTCGCGCGCGCCGACCGAGTAGCTGGCGATGATGACCTTTTTCCTGGTCTTGCGCAGGGCGGCGATATGTTTGCCGACGGCTTCGTAGATGTTCGTGTTCTGCGCGCGTTCGGGGGCGAAATCACGCGGGCCGTCGACGGCGAAATCGAGTACGGTCGCGCTTTCCGGTTCACGGAAGGGCGTGGTGCCGTGCATCGGCTTGGTCGCGACGGCCGCGTCCCATTCGGCGGCGCTCAGGTAAAGCAATTCAGGTTTGAGCGGGCGGTAGGAACCGGGATCGGCGGACTTCGCCTGGACGCGGTTGGCATGATAGTCGCGGATCGCCTCGAACCGGTTTTCCGCTGCGCCGGCCACGCCTGGGTCGCGGATCAGAACGGCGTCCTCGCCCAGATGATCGGCGAGCGGGACGAGCTTTTCCTCGAACAGCGGCAGCCAATGTTCCATGCCCGCGAGCCGGCGGCCGTCGCTGACCGCCTGATAGAGCGGGTCGCCGGTCGCAGTCGCGCCGAAGGTTTCGCGATAGCGGCTCCGGAAACGCTTGATCGTGTCTTCGTCCAGCAGCGCTTCGGAGGCGGGGAGAAGGGTGAAGCCGTCGACATTTTCGATCGTGCGCTGGTCTGCGGGATCGAAACGGCGGACGGTTTCGATCTCGTCGCCGAAGAAATCGAGGCGCAGCGGCATGTCCTCGCCACCGGGGAAGAGATCGACGATGCCGCCGCGAATGGCGAATTCGCCCCGGTCGTGGACCGTGTCGGTGCGGACATAGCCGTTCGCTTGGAGCATCTGCGCCAGCGTCTGGATAGCAATCCGTTCCTTGGGCGCAAGTTTGGCGACCAACTGCCGAACGCGGAACGGGGTGAGCGTGCGCTGGGTCATGGCGGCCAGCGTGGTGAGGACCAGTTGCGGGCCTTTGGGCCTGGCTTGCAGGGCATGGAGACCGGCGAGGCGGGCGGAGGCGGCGCGCAGCGAGGGGCTGGCGCGGTCGTAGGGCAGGCAGTCCCAGGCGGGAATTTCGATGATCTCGATCTCTGGCGCGAAATAATGCGCCGTGTCCGCGACCGCGCGCATCAACTGCTCGTCGGAGGCGATGAAGACCGCGCGATTGCCCGCAGCCCCCGCGGCGCGGGCGATGTCGGCGAGCAGCCAGGGCTGGAACCCCGCGGGAACGCCCGACAGGGTGAGGGGCGCCGTGGCCTTCAGGATGGTCTGGAGATCGGTCATATCTGGCTGTCCGGTCCTCTCCTCGATTGCTCCCCTCCCGCTTGCGGGAGGGGTCGGGGGAGGGCTTGTAAAGGATGGGAAGAGACAGACCCTCCCCTAACCCCTCCCGCAAGCGGGAGGGGGACTTGTCAGTTCTCGATTTTCACGAAATCGAGCTTCAGGAACTTGTCCATCATCGGCCCTTTCCATTCGTCCGGCACCGGGATGGTGCCCAGCGCCCATCCGATGATGTCGGCATCCTGCTCGTCCATGAAGCGTTCGAACCAGGCAATCTCCTCGGCGTTCCATTCGGCGTGATAGCGTTCGAAGAAGCCGCCGACCGCATAATCCGATTCGCGTGTGCCGCGGTGCCAAGCGCGGAATTTCAGGCGGCGCATCAGGGGATCGTCGTTCACAATTTGTTCCTTTTGCGGGCATGGCAAAATGGCCGATCGGGGATTTGTATGACCGCCCCCGCTCAGCTACAGGCAGCCAGATAGACATGCGACCCGATATTCTCAATCCGCTCTTTGCCGAAATATCCCTGTTCAAGGGGATCGGCCCCGCTCTGGCCCGGCCGCTGGAGCGGCTGGGGCTGGCGCGCGCGGTCGATGTGGCCTTTCACTTGCCGGTCAGCTGGGTCGATCGGCACCTGACCGACCGGCTCGACATGGCGGACGCCGGGCGGGTGGTCGGGATCGAACTGACGCCGGTCGATTATCGCGCCAGCGGCAGCGCACGTGCGCCGTTCCGGGTCGATGCGGTCGATCGCTATGGCAATCATGTCGCGCTGGTCTATTTCGGGAAGAATAGCGGATGGCCGCGCAAGCTGTTGCCGCTGGGCGAGCCGAAATATATCTCCGGCAAGCTGGAGGCCTATGGCGATACGCTCCAGATCGTTCATCCCGATGTGCTGGCGCCTGAGGATGCGCATATGCTCTCGGCGCGCGAACCGGTCTATGGGCTGTCCGAAGGGCTGACCAACAACCGGATGCGCGATCTGGTGGGGCAGGCGCTGACGCGGGCGCCGGAGTTGCCGGAATGGATCGAGCCGAGCCTGCTGGCGCGCAAGGATTGGCCGGCGTGGCGCGAGGCGCTGGCGCGGGTCCATGCCGATCCGGCGGACGCCATGGCCCGCGCGCGGCTGGCCTATGACGAGATTTTTGCCGGGCAACTGGCGCTGATGCTGGTGCGGCAATCGTCGCGGCGGCGGCGGGGCGTGCCAATCCAAGGGGATGGGCGGCTGCGGGATATGTTGAAGTTGCCCTTTGCGCCTACCGGGGCGCAGCGGCGCGCAACCGCCGAGATCGAGGGCGACATGGCGCAGGCGACGCCGATGCTGCGGCTGCTTCAGGGCGATGTCGGATCGGGCAAGACCTTGGTGGCGCTGATGGCGCTGCTCAATGCAGTCGAGGCCGGGATGCAGGGCGCGATGCTGGCGCCGACCGAGATATTGGCGCGGCAACATTATGAGACGCTGCGGAAAATGGCGTCGGGCCTGCCGATCGCAATCGCGATCCTGACCGGGCGCGACAAGGGCAAGGCGCGCGAAGCCACGTTGATGGGGCTGGCGGACGGGAGCATCGACATATTGGTCGGCACCCACGCGATCTTTCAGGAGGCGGTGCAGTATAAGGCGCTTGGCCTCGCCGTGATCGATGAGCAGCATCGCTTTGGCGTGGCGCAGCGGATGATGCTGGCGAGCAAGGCGGAACGATCGCCGCATCTGCTGGTGATGACGGCGACGCCGATCCCGCGCACGCTCACGCTGACCTATTATGGCGAGATGGAAGTCTCCCGACTGGACGAGATGCCGCCGGGGCGCCAGCCGATTCAGACTTTGGTGATGGCCGCCACGCGGCTGGACGAGGTGGTGGAGGCGCTGGCTCGCCATGTCGAGGGCGGGGGGCAGGCCTATTGGGTGTGTCCACTGGTCGAGGAGAGCGAGACGAGCGATCAGGCGGCGGCGGAAATGCGGGCGGAATCGCTGCGCGAGCGGTTCGGCGCGCGGGTGGGGCTGGTCCATGGCCGGATGAAGGGGCCGGACAAGGATGCGGCGATGGAGGCCTTCGCCGCCAATCGGACGCAGATATTGGTAGCGACGACGGTGATCGAAGTGGGCGTGGACGTGCCCAATAGCAGCCTGATCATCATCGAGGGGGCGGATCGGTTCGGCCTTGCCCAGTTGCACCAGTTGCGCGGGCGCGTGGGGCGCGGCGACAAGCCGTCGACCTGCCTGCTGCTGCGCGGCAATGCGCTGGGCGAGACGTCGCGCGCTCGGCTGGCGCTGATGCGCGAGACGAATGACGGGTTCCGGATCGCGGAGGCGGACCTGGAACTGCGTGGCGCGGGCGAAGTGCTGGGCACGCGGCAGTCGGGCGAAGCGGCGTTGAAGGTCGCGACCCCGGAGCATGTCGCGGCGCTGGTGGATAGCGCGCGGGACGACGCGCATCTGCTGATCGAGCGGGACGGCGGACTGGACAGCGCGCGGGGGCAGGCGGCGCGGACGTGCCTCTATCTGTTCGAGAAGGATGCGGCTGTGGGGTTGCTCAGGGGGGGGTAGTTGGAAGCGGGGTGGGTGTCGAGAAACGACCACTTTTTGCCGTTCAGATTGTAAAGCTCTTTGCCCACCAGCCGACATTGTCAACGGCAGGCTATGAACCGCCGCTTATTCAGGGGGCAAGCTGAATGCTGGACACCGAATCTGGACGGAATTGACGCTTTAATGTCATTTGATTGGAGGCTTCAATGTCCTTCGAGGAAGGCCATTGAACCTTCAACGGGTGGCAATGCGGCAACGACAGAACGAAGGAGGTGTTTAGCTTTGTCTGCGCCCAACCCTTCACAATCTGGCTGGAATATGAACGCCCCAGCAGCTTTTCCTCGTGAGAAGCCAACCGAATTCCATGATCGGGAATCGAAGGTGAAGCTGCAACCTTGCGGAAGCGCAAACGGCACATCTGACGACAGCACTCGTGGCCGAAGGCGCGCGAGCATCCTTCTGATAAGGAATTGCTTCTCCTTCGAAAGTTGCGTCTTCTGACGAAGGTCGGCAAAGTGTTTATCAATGCCTCCGAAACAACAAACGGCATGATCTCGACCTTTTTCGATGCTCAGTAACCCGCTTGGCGAAAGAGAATAGGAGAGTGTAGCGGGATAGTAGGTGCCATTCTCCTTCCTGAAAAATAGGATGATATGTTCTTCTGCCAGTTTGCTATCTGGTGCGATCTCCCAATCGCCGACAAGGCTATATTGTGGATTGTCACAACTTCCCAGAATGCAGGAAATAGCCGCAGCCAGTAGCATCGTTACTTGCTTCATACGGCGTGCCTACAACGCGAAAAAAACGTCTGCAACCTGATAATCTGCGGGATAATTTTCAGCGTGCGACGTCAGCCATCGACAATTATCTTGCTAAAAGCAGACCTTCCGCTTCCCACCCTTTCTCGTCATTACCGCGAAGGCGGGAATCCATCTCCTGATCTCGCGCCAAGTACCAAGCTGGGGAGATGGATCCCCGCCTGCGCGGGGATGACGGTGGATGGGGCATGCCGCACCTGCGAAACAAATCCTCACGCCGTCGCGTTGGCCCCGCATGACCGACATCAGCTTGACCCATATCACATCGACCGCCGTTTTTTCGATTTTGGCCGCAGTGGTGTCCGCGTTCCTGATCCACTGGGCGCTCTATGCGGTCGCGCTGCGGGTCGTGCGGCGGCGGATGGATCCGGTGTTGTTGCCCGCGATTTTCCAGCCGACGCGGTGGCTGGTGGTGTTGCTGGCGCTGGGGGCGGGGTTGCAGCCGCTCGACATGGGGCGGCGGGTCGAGGGGCTTTGGTCGATCGGGTCGAAGATGGTGTTTGCGCTGCTGGTCGGCTGGCTGCTGCTGCGGCTGATGCGTGCGACGCGGGTGATGATCGAGCGCGGCGCGGATATCAATGCTGAGGATAATCTCAAAGCGCGCAAGCGACATACGCGGGTGCGTATCCTCTATCGTATCGCGCAGAGTATCGT
This sequence comes from Sphingobium sp. AntQ-1, assembly GCF_028538045.1. Lineage (NCBI taxonomy): Bacteria > Pseudomonadati > Pseudomonadota > Alphaproteobacteria > Sphingomonadales > Sphingobiaceae > Sphingobium > Sphingobium sp. AntQ-1. Next base: position 335,618 of record NZ_CP117158.1, on the reverse strand, counting down.
CGCGGTGCTGGTGATCGCGATGATGCTGATGGCGATTCCCGGCGTGCGGACGATCGGCGTGACGCTGGCGGCGTCGGCGGGGCTGGTCGGCCTGGCGGTGGGTGCGGCGGCGCAACCGGCGCTCAAAAATCTGATCGCGGGCATCCAGATGGCCTTTTCCGAGCCGATCCGGCTGGACGATGTGGTGATCGTTGAGGGTGAATGGGGGCGGATCGAGGATATCACGCTGACCTATGTCGTGGTGCGCATATGGGATGACCGGCGGATGGTGGTGCCGGTGTCCTATTTCCTGGAAAAGCCGTTCCAGAACTGGACCACCAGGACGTCCGACCTGTTGGGCACGGTGTTCCTCTACGTCGATCCGACCGCCGATATCGAGCGTATCCGCACCCGGTTCGTGGAGGCGGTGCAGGCGAACGCGCGCTGGGACGGGCGGGTCGCAATCTTGCAGGTGACGGATCATCGCGCCGACGCGCTGGAACTGCGCGGGCTGCTGAGCGCGCGCAATGCGGGCATCGCGTTCGACCTGCGCTGCGAGGTGCGGGAAGCGATGCTGACATTCCTGCGCACCGACATGCCCGAAGCGCTGGTGCGCGGGCGTCAGCGGGTGGAAGCGGGCGAGGGCTTTGCCCGGCCCGATTTCCCCAGCCTCGATGCAGCCGCTACCAGGCCGTCCGGCGCGGCGGGATGATCGAGAGCATCGCATCATAGATTTTGGGGGAAATCGGCTCGTAAAATTCCATGCCGACCCGACCATCCTCGACCCAGCGTATCTCAGCAGGATAGTCTTTGAGGATCGGCAACCAGATGCTGACCCGCTCGCCCTGCGACAAGGGGCTGTCGCTGCGGCACATCAGGCCGAGCGCGGAGATGTTGATGATCCGCACGCCATGGCTGCGCCCCTGCGCCGTCACATGGCTGACCATATCGACCAGTTCGCGCTGCGCACGGCGTTGATCGACCGCAGGGTCGCGCGAGCGCAGCACATGGCCGAGATTGGCAAAGACGGAAGACGACATGGTCCGCAGCCTAAGCAGTTGAAAATGGACGATTTGATAGGAAGGAGTGTTAATGATGGGCTAACGCTGTTTTGACCTTCGGCCAAATCATGTGTGCTCCCGCCTGCGCGGGAACACATTGTTGTTACGCGACGACCAACCCGTGTTTCTTCGCGCCGAAACTCAGCCTGTCACCGGGCGTGAGCGTAAGAGCGGGGTCGGTGACGACATCGCCATTCACCCGGATCGCGCCTTCGGTCAGCTTGCGGCGCACTTCCTTGTTGGAGGTGGCGAATCCCAGGCCGGTTATCGCCTGCACGATGGTCAGGCTCTCCGCGCCGAGGCTGACCGTCGGCAGGTTGGCGTCCGACGCGCCTTCCTCGAAAGTTTTGCGCGCCGTTTCGGCGGCCGCGGTCGCAGCTTCCTCACCGTGGGCCATGGCGGTCGCGGCATGGGCGAGGATCTTCTTCGCCTCGTTGATTTCTGCTCCTTCCAGCGCCTCCAGCCGGGCGATCTCGTCCAGCGGCAGGTCGGTGAACAGCGCCAGGAAACGGCCGACATCGGCATCCTGCGTGTTGCGCCAGAATTGCCAATAATCATAGGGCGCCAGCGCGTCGGCGTTCAGCCACACCGCGCCGTTCATGGTCTTGCCCATCTTTCCGCCATCCGCCGTGGTGATGAGCGGACTGGTCAGGCCGAAGACCTGCGTGCCATCGACCCGGCGCGACAATTCGATGCCGTTGACGATATTGCCCCACTGGTCGGAGCCGCCCATCTGCAGACGGCAGGCCGAGCGGCGCGACAGTTCCAGAAAGTCGTAGGCCTGCAGGATCATATAGTTGAATTCGAGGAAGGACAGCGACTGTTCGCGGTCCAGCCGTGTCTTGACCGAATCGAAGCTGAGCATCCGGTTGACCGAAAAATGCTGGCCGATGTCGCGCAGGAACGGGATATATTCCAGGGCGTCGAGCCAGTCGGCATTATCGACCATCACAGCGTCTGTCGGGCCGTCACCAAAGGTCAGGAAGCGTTCGAACACCCGCTTGATGCTGGCGATGTTGGACGAGATCGTGTCGCCGGTCATCAGCTTGCGGGCTTCGTCCTTGAAGCTGGGGTCGCCGATCTTGCCTGTGCCGCCGCCCATCAGAACGATCGGCTTGTGACCGGCCTGCTGCATCCGGCGCAACATCATGATCTGGACCAGGCTGCCGACATGGAGCGACGGGGCAGTCGGATCGAAGCCGATATAACCGGGCACCACCTGGCTTTTAGCAAGGGCGTCCAGCCCCCCCGCATCGGTGAACTGGTGGATGTAGCCGCGCGTGTCGAGCAGGCGCAGGAGATCGGACTGATAGTTGCTCATGGCGCGCGCCTGTAGCATTGCGGTTGCGACTGTTAAAGAGGCGGAGTCTTCGATCATGCTAGCAATCGGCCTGATGTCCGGCACATCGCGCGACGGAATCGACGCGGCGCTGATCGAAACGGACGGCGAAGGGCAAGCCCACGCGGTCGAATTTCACGCCATGGCTTATGATGACGGCTTCCGCGTGCGCCTAGCCGAAGCGTGTCGACGTGCGATGGCGATGGAGAAGCCGGGGTTCGAACCGCTGCTGGCGTCGGTCGAGGCGGAACTGACCGAGCGGCATGTGCAGGTGGTCGCCGACCTGCTGGGGCGCAGCGGGCATATAGCGGAGGATGTGACGGTGATCGGCTTTCACGGCCATACCGTCGCGCATCGGCCCGACCGGGGCTGGACGTGGCAGATTGGCGACGGCGCTGGGCTGGCGGGGGCGTTCGGCATAGCGGTGGTCGCCGATCTGCGCAGCGCCGATGTGGCCGCGGGCGGACAGGGCGCGCCGCTGATGCCGGTCTATCACCGGGCGCTGGCGGCGGGGCTGGACAAGCCAGCGGCGGTGCTGAACCTGGGCGGGGTGGCGAACATCACCTTCATCGGGTCGGACGGGACGTTGATCGCATTCGACACCGGCATGGCGAGCGGGCTGATCGACAATTGGATGCAGACGCATGGCGATGCCGCTTATGATGCGGGCGGGGCCTGCGCCGCGCGGGGGCGGCCGGATGACGCGCGGCTGGCGGCGATGATGGCCGACCCCTGGTTCGACGCGCCGCCGCCCAAGAGCATCGATCGCGAGCAGTTCAGCATTGATGTGGTGCGGGGATTATCATTGGAGGATGGCGCGGCGACGCTGACGGCCTTCACCGCGGCGGCGGTGGCGCGCGCGGTCGATCATCTGCCACAGCGGCCGGCGGCGATCCATGTCGCGGGTGGCGGACGGCATAATGCGACGCTGATGGCGATGCTGGCGGAGCGGACCGGGGCGGCGATACTATCGGTCGACGGGCTGGGATGGGACGGCGACGCGCTGGAGGCGCAGGGTTTCGCCTATATGGCGGTGCGGCGCCTGAAGGGGCTGCCGATCAGCTTTCCGGGGACGACCGGCGCGCCGGAGGCGATGACGGGCGGAGTGTTGTTTTCGGCATGAAAAGCGACCTTGCCCGAACGGCGGGCAAGGTCGTCATTGAAAATCAGGCGATCGTTTTGTCGATCTGGAGAACTTCGTCCTTCTGCATCGCCGCAAGCGCATTGTCGATTTGGGCCAGCGCGGCGTCGCGCTTTGCAATCAGGTCCAGCCGTTGGGCCAGCATGTCGAAGGGAGGGCCTCCAGCGTCGGTCACGATCTTGCTCGGATTGCCGCCATTTTTGCGTATCGTATCGATCGCGCTGTCGATGCTGTTCAGGACTGTGTCGAACTGACTGGCGACCTCCAAGCGTTTGGTCTGAAGGCTATCGACATGACATTGGAATAGGGCAGCCGTGCGTTCCGCCGCAACCTCTTTTTGCCGATTGGCGAGCGCCATGGCGTCAGCGCCCAAGGCGTCTCCGCGCTCCTTCAGCTTTTCCGCTTCTACTATGATGTTACGGAGCGTGACTTCGGGAATCTTCACGAACCATTCCTTGCGATCTGGATGAATTTCGGGAATGTCCATCGTGAAATCTGTACGCTCCATGCGGGTTTCCGGGATGTGCATCTTGATTTCCTGTCGCCGCATTTCGGTGACGGGGACATGGGTGATGATGTCCTTCCATTTGACGGTGCATTTGGGGATCAGGCCACCGCTGCATTTGAATTCCGGATATTGGCCGACCTTTTTCGCGCGCATGACGACAGTTGGATTGTCCCACGAAAGCGTTCGCAGGTTCATGGTGACCTGCGGAATGTCCAACGCCATTGCTTTGGTTTTCATTATAACCGTTGGAATGTCGAACACCCACCGTTGCTCCACCATCTTGATATCGACGGTGCCGGACAGTTCGGCCTTGCCCGCATCCCCCTGAATGCTGTTCGATCGATCATTAAGGTCGCTTTGATCCTTGGCAAATATCTGGGCGACGTCATTGACGGCATCTTCCTGAGCCTTGCAGGCGTTGGCCTGCGCCCATGTCGGGACTGGAAGTGAAAGTGCAAGTGAAGAAATGATGTGTAGTACTCGCATGAGTCTTCTCCCACCTATTATGGCAGAAAAAGGCTGATCCTTTATTTATATACTAACAATGGGAGTTTGAACCGATTTCATCGGATCCACCAGCTATTGATCTTCATATTCCAGAATGGATCAATCTATCTTTTGCGCGTCAGTTCGCGCATCGCCGCGTCGATACCCTGAATCGTCAGCGGATACATGCGATCGTTCATCAACTCACGGATCATCTTCGTCGACTGGCTATAGCCCCAATGGGCTTCGGCCGCCGGGTTGAGCCACACGCAGGCGGGATAGGTGTGGGTGACGCGATGAAGCCATACCGCGCCGGCTTCCGGGTTCATATGTTCGACAGATCCGCCGGGCTGGGCGATCTCATAAGGGCTCATCGCCGCGTCGCCGACGAAGATGACCTTATAATCATGGCCATATTTGTGGAGGATATCCCAAGTCGAAATCCGCTCGGCAAAGCGGCGGCGATTATCTTTCCACACGCCTTCGTAGAGGCAGTTATGGAAATAGAAAAATTCCATATTCTTGAATTCACCCGTGGCGGCGGAGAAAAGCTCCTCGCACAGCGTCACAAACGGGTCCATCGATCCGCCGACGTCCAGAAAGAGCAGCAGCTTGACCGCATTATGCCGTTCGGGCCGCATCCGAATGTCGAGCCAGCCCTGCCGCGCGGTGCCGCGGATGGTTTCATCCAAATCCAGTTCGTCCGCCGCGCCTTCCCGCGCGAAGCGGCGCAAGCGGCGTAGCGCGACCTTGATATTGCGGGTGCCCAATTGCTTGGCGTTGTCGAGATTGGCGAAGTCCCGCTTTTCCCACACCTTGATCGCGCGCTTGTGCCGGGATTCGCCGCCGATCCGCACGCCTTCCGGGTTGTAGCCGCCATTGCCGAAGGGGGAGGTGCCGCCAGTGCCGATCCACTTGCTGCCGCCCTGGTGCCGGCCCTGCTGTTCGTCCAGCCGCTCTTTCAACGTCTTCATGATCTCGTCCCAGTCGCCCAGGGATTTGATCTTTTCCATTTCCTCAGGACTGAGGAATTTCTCGGCGACCAGGCGTAGCCAATCTTCGGGTATATCCGCCTCGACCCCGTCCTGGCCCAGCACGCCCTTGAAGACCTTGGCGAACACCTGGTCGAACCGGTCGAGCAGCCCTTCGTCCTTCACATAAGTGGCGCGGGCGAGATAATAGAAATCCTCCGGCCGCCGCGCGATGACGTCGCGTTCGAGCGCTTCGAGCAGCAGCAGATGCTCCTTGATGCTGGCTTGGATGCCGGCGGCGCGGAGCGCGTCTAGAAAATTGAGCAGCATGGATCGCTTGTCGTCCACCGCGCGCAGCGATGCAAGCCGCCGTCGCTGCAAAGTTGTTCGAATATTAAGTGTTGCAGCGCATGGTTAATCCGTCACTATCCACGGCACAAAGATGAGCAGGGGCGCGCTTGGAAAACAGGGACTTGTTGGCTGATCTTGGAGAAAGGTCGGGCGACATCGCATTGCAGTGCAGCGAGACGGCCGGATATTTGAGCGAGTTGAACCGCCGTATCCAGGGCGATTCGGCGCATCTGGCGAAATTGCAGGCCAATATGGAAACGCTGGCCGCGAGCCAGAATGAGAGCGTCGCCGCGGCGCAGGAATTGAGCCTGACCGCCCGACGCGCCGGCCGGATCATCGCCGATGGGCATGACGTGATCGGCCTGTCACTGGGCGAGGTGGCGGCGTTGGTGGAGCATGTCACCGGGCTGGAGGGGCATTTGCGCCAATTCCTTACCGTGATCGAGGCGGCGGGCGATATTTCGGAAGAACTGGGCGCGATCGCGCGCCAGACCCGGATGCTGGGGGTTAACGCCGCGATCGAGGCGGCGCGCGGAGGCGCGGCGACTCAGGGCTTCGCCGTGGTCGCGGACGAGATCAGGCGGCTGGCGGGGCAGGCGGGCGAGTCAGCGGCGTCGGCCGGCGACAAACTGACCCAGTTGGACCGGGATGCGCGCCACTTGATCGGCGGGGTTGAGGCCAATATCGTGCGCGGCCGGGGGGCGGGCGCGCATATCGACCGACTGCGCCTGGGCATGGCGGAGATCGCTTCGCTGGTCACCCAGTTTGGCGAGCGGTCGGGCGCTATCGTCGCCTGCACCGACGCGGCCGATGGCGACGTCAATGCGCTACGCCATGGGCTGGCGGCGTTCAGCCGGTCGGCCAGCGACAGCGCGGCGCGGGTCGACAGCGCGCGCGAGCAACTCGAAGGGCTGGAGGGTATGGCCAACGCCATGCTCAACACGGCCGCGCATGGGCCGCAGAAGACACGCAACAGCCGCTATATCGCTTTGGCGGAGGATGGCGCGGAAGAGGTCGGCGCCTTGATCGAACAGGCGTTGCAAAAGGGGGAGATCAGCCCGTCGCAACTGTTCGACACTGATTACCGCGCGATCGAAGGATCGGCGCCCACCCAATATCTCAACGGCTTCACCAATTTCGCGGACGGGATGTTGCGGCCGGTGCTGGATCGCCGCACCAGCGAGGACAACGCGATCGTGGGCTGCTGCCTGCTCGACATGAACGGCTATCTGCCTACCCATATTAGCGCGCGCTGCCAGCCGCAGCGGCCAGGCGCCCCTGACTGGAACATGGAAAATGCCCGCAACCGGCAGATTTTCATGGATAGCCAGACCCGTCGCGCCTTGCAGGAGGAGGGCGACTTCTTCCTCTACACCTATCGGCAGGATCTGGGCGAAGGCCGCTACCGCGCGCTGCGCAGCGTGTTCGTGCCGCTGATGTTCAGCGGGCGGCGCTGGGGACTATATGAGGTGGGCTATCTGATCTGAGGATTTCGCGCCGCCGTTGTGGATGCGCGACACCAGCACGAAGGAGATGATGATGAGCATATACCAACTGCCCAGCTTGGCCACGCTGACCATCTGCCAGCCATGGCGCTGGTCGGGATAGGTCCAGGCGTTGGCGAAAGTGCCGATATTTTCCGCAAACCAGATGAACAGGGCGACGAGGAAGAAGCCAAAAAGTAGCGGCATCCGCCGCGGCGCGCGCCAGGGCGTAAAGATGATCCAGGTGCGGCCAAATAGCAGGACGGCGGCTGCAAACAGGGCGAGCCGGATATCGGGCAGCCAATGATGGGCGAAGAAATTGACGTAGATGGCGCCAGCCAACAACATCGTTGCCCAGACCGGGGGATAATGGAGGAAGCGGAAATCGAAAATGCGCCAGATACGGGCGATATAGCTGCCCACCGCCGCGTACATGAATCCTGAAAAGAGCGGTACCGGGCCGACATGAAGCAGGCTGGCCTCCGGATAGATCCACGAACCGGCATGAGTCTTGAACAATTCCATGATCGTGCCAATCAGGTGGAAGGCGAAGATGACCTTTGCCTCGTCCCAGCTTTCGAGCCGGAAGCCCAGCATCGCGGCCTGAATGGAGAGCGCCGCCAACGTCAGGAAATCATAGCGATGGAGGAATGCGCCGGACGGGTAGAAAAGGTGCGTAGCCAGCAGGAGCGCCAGCATCAAGCCGCCGAACAGGCACGCCCAGCCCTGCTTGAAGCCGAAAAGAAGGAATTCGAACGCCCATGCCGCTGGACCGGCCGATATGCTGATCGCCTCCAGACGGCCGCGGATACGGGCGAAGCGGGTCGCGTCTGTCGGCTGATTCATCCCGGCATGTTAAAGCCGCATTTTGACAAGATCGAAAGCGCCTTCAGCGCCCCTTCTGCGCCAGGCGGCTGACCGTCACCTCGCCATTGGCGGCGTAGGTGGCGACGGCTTGCGCCTCGGCGGTCTGGGTGTCCTTGCCGTCGATGATGGCGGCGATCTGATGCGGGCTGGGCACCCTGTCATAGACGCCATAAATATCGGTCTGGCCCACCATGTGAATCGATAGCTTGTAGCCTGCGCCGTTGGCGGCGGGATCGAAGGCCAGCACGGTGCCGCTATCATCGACGGGCACGATGATCGCGCTATCGCTGCGCCCGGCCTGCTGGAGCATGTCGTAGCGGCCGTCGGCAGTGGCGGCCGTGCCGCGGATGCAGAGCGCATCCTTGCCATCGCGCGGGATGCGGACATCCTGCGGCGCGGCTTCCTCGGTTGGCTTGGCCGGAGTCAGCCGGGCGTCGGCGGTCGGCGCGGCGGGACAGGCGGAGAAGCTGGCGGGGGCGGTGGCGTGCAAGCTGGCCGGGTCATCGACCGTCAGGTTGGCCAGCATGCCGTCTAGACCGGCCAGCACTTCGCCGCGACGCTCGGTCGGGCCAGTCACGCGGATCTTGACGATCCAGCGCCCGGCATGGACGAACCCGGCGGCCGTGGTCAGCGCGCCGTCGGCTGCATCGTCATAGACCGCGCGGATCGCGCCGTCCGCCCGGCCGGCGACGGGCGCGCTGGCATAGGCGGTGCGGCGGGTCTTCGCGCCGAACCGCTCCATCACCGCCTTGTCAGTCATATAAGCGGCCAGCGAGGCGTCGGCATAGGTTGGCAGATAGACGTAAAGGGTCGCCTGGATGGCGCCATCCTCCGACAGATATTGCGCATAATTGTCGACCGCGCGGCCGCCATTGGACGCTTCGCCGCTCTTGCTGAGCGAGAGGCCGGCGACGGTATGGGGCAGGGCGATGCCGGCGGAGGCGGCGCGGATGGCGCTTTCGGTCGGGGTCCAGGCTTCGGCGTCGGCGGCATGGGCGATAGTCGGAATGGAAAGGCACAACGCTGTCGCGGAGACTATAGCGGCTATGAGTCCTTTGGTGCGCTTCGGCATTGTCATCACTCTCCAGGTCGATACCGTCTTTGCGCGGCATTGAACTATGAAGGAGAGGCTACAGACTAAACCGGGGGGCGCAAGCGTCTATTTTGCGCGCGTGGCGCTCTGGGCCTGTTTCAGGGCACAGGCGGGATTTGCGCAGGATAATGGGGCAGGTCGGGATCATGATGCGCCCAGCCAGGGGCGGCATCGGTCCAGATCACCGCCTGCGGCCCGATCAGCGAAGGATCGTCGAGCGCGCCGGCGCGGATGAAGGTAAGATGCGGGCGCGATTCGGCCAGGCTGAACAGTGGCGTACCGCAGGTGGGACAGAAGCCGCGCTTCATCGCGTTGCCGCTGTCGGCGACGCTGTCATGCCAGCGGACGTCGCCACTGGTCGTCATCTTGTCCGATGGGAAGCCGACGTTCACGGTCGCCGATCCGCCGCCCAGATATTGGCACAGGCGGCACCAGCACATGCGCGCGGCGATTGGTTCGGCGTCGATGATGATGCGGACGGCGCCGCAGAGGCATCCGGCGGTGTGGGACATAGATATTCCTTAGCACAACGGAGGTTGGCGGTGATCCTGCGTTACCGCCCCTGTCGGCGCGCCATGAAGGCGAGGCGTTCGAACATCATGACGTCCTGCTCATTTTTGAGCAGCGCGCCGTGGAGCGGCGGGATCGCTTTGGTCGGATCGCTGTTCTGGAGAACGTCTAGCGGCATATCCTCGTTCAGCAGCAGCTTGAGCCAGTCGAGCAGTTCGGAGGTCGAGGGCTTCTTCTTGAGGCCCGGCACCTCGCGGATATCGTAGAAGATATCCATCGCCTTGCTGACCAATATCTTCTGGATGCCGGGGAAATGGACGTCGACGATTTGCGCCAGCGTGTCGCGGTCCGGAAATTTGATATAATGGAAAAAACAACGGCGCAGGAAAGCGTCGGGCAGCTCCTTCTCGTTGTTCGACGTAATGATGACGACCGGGCGATCGGCCGCGGCGATCGTCTCGCCCGTCTCATAGACGTGGAAGGCCATGCGATCGAGTTCCTGCAACAGATCGTTGGGAAATTCGATGTCGGCCTTGTCGATCTCGTCGATCAGCAGCACGGGCAGCTTGGGCGAGGTGAAGGCCTCCCACAATTTGCCCTTTCGGATGTAGTTGGCGATGTCGTGGACGCGCGCGTCGCCCAACTGGCCGTCGCGCAGGCGGGCGACGGCGTCATATTCATAGAGGCCCTGATGCGCCTTGGTCGTGGACTTGACGTTCCATTCGATCAACGGCGCGTCCAGCGCCTTGGCGATCTCCTGGGCCAGGACGGTCTTGCCGGTGCCTGGCTCCCCTTTGACCAACAAGGGGCGACGTAGCAACACGGCGGCGTTGACCGCGACCTTCAGGTCGTCGGTGGCGACATAATCCTGCGTGCCTTCAAAGCGCATATTGCTATTCCATTCGGTTGCCGATGACAACCGGACTAGGCAAAGCGATGGGCAGGCGCAATCGTAAAAGGGGAAATTAGGCCTGTCGGGCGCGCACGTCGGCGCGGGCGGCAAGCAGATCCCACAGACCGCGATGCTGGTTCAGCAACTGGCGCGCGCCGAACTGGATCGCGCGGTCGATGCCATCGTCGCCGCCGATCGCGCGGGCGACATCCAGCGTCGCGTTACGATCGGGCATGGCATAGGGATGGGGCTCCAGGCCTGCGCGCAGGGCCGCCATGTCAAGGACCTGGCGCACCGCGCGCCAATCGAGCACCAAAGCCATTGCAGCGCCCATGGCGCAACCGCGGCGGTCGGACTGGGCCAGCATGTCGAGCGCATGGCGCTGCTGGCTGACGGCGGTTTCACAATCGGCCTGACCTGCCGTGCTGGGCGCGGGACCGGTGGCGACCGTGACCTGGGTGAGATAGGCGCGCTCGCGAGCGAAGGCGTCTGCCGTCTCGATCAGCCATTGGCGTGCGGCATTGTCGGCCGAACGGGTCGCGGCATGATCGATCACGCCGGGATGACGGCCGTGGAGCATGCAGAGATAATAGGTCGCGTCGGCCAGGTCGGACAGCGAGAGCAGCGCGTCGCGCGCTACACCGGTGCCGGCGCGATTGGCATAGGCATGAGCGGCCGTTCCATCGGCGGCGACCAGCGCCTCCAAAATTCGCGCTATGTCGCCAAATTGATAGCGCGGTGCCGCTTCGCTCATGCCCAAATCCCTATTACGCCCGCATCGGCAGGCTGCGATCCCAAGGCATAGTAGGCCGGAGTAAACGTCCGGTTTACGGAATCAGAAAGGGCGACTGTGAAAGCCGCCCTTTTTCGTCAACGATGGTTAATTACTATTTACCGATCAATTTAGTTTTTGTCGCCGAATCGTTTTTACGGAAAACCAGTTTCCACTTTTCCGAACGATGCTTTCGTTACTGATCGAGGAAAGACCGCATCTTGCGCGAGCGCGACGGATGCTTGAGCTTGCGCAGCGCCTTCGCTTCGATCTGACGAATACGTTCGCGGGTGACGCTGAACTGCTGGCCGACTTCCTCCAGCGTGTGGTCGGTGTTCATGCCGATGCCAAAGCGCATCCGGAGCACGCGCTCCTCACGCGGGGTGAGAGACGCCAGGACGCGGGTGACAGTTTCCTTCAGATTCGCCTGGATCGCGGCGTCCACCGGTATGATCGCATTCTTGTCCTCGATGAAGTCGCCCAGATGGCTGTCCTCCTCGTCGCCGATTGGCGTTTCGAGGGAGATCGGCTCCTTGGCGATCTTCATCACCTTGCGGACCTTTTCGAGCGGCATGGAGAGGCGCTCGGCCATCTCTTCCGGGGTAGGTTCGCGGCCTTGCTCGTGCAGGAACTGTCGGCTGGTGCGGACCAGCTTATTGATCGTTTCGATCATATGGACCGGGATACGGATGGTCCGCGCCTGATCCGCGATCGAACGGGTGATCGCCTGCCTGATCCACCAGGTGGCATAAGTGCTGAACTTGTAGCCGCGGCGATATTCGAACTTATCCACCGCCTTCATCAGGCCGATATTGCCTTCCTGAATAAGATCAAGAAATTGCAGGCCGCGGTTTGTATATTTTTTAGCGATAGAGATGACCAGGCGCAGGTTCGCCTCGACCATTTCCTTCTTGGCGATGCGCGCTTCGCGCTCGCCCTTTTGCACCATGTTGACGATGCGGCGAAACTCGCTGAGCGACATGCCGGTCGCCTGGGCGATTTCGCTCACCTCATTGCGGATGCGATCGACCGCCCGCCCTTCGGCGGCGGCGAAGGCGGCCCATTTCTTGTCGAGGCCCTGCACCTTGTCGAGCCAGGCGTCGTCGAGCTCATGATTCACATAGCGGTCGAGGAAATCCTTGCGGCTGACTTTATGGCGTTCGGCCAAGCGCAGCATCTGCCCGCCCAGCGCGGTCAGGCGCCGGTTATAGGCATAGAGCTGATCGACCAGATATTCGATCTTCTGCTGGTGGAACTGGACGCTTTCGACCTGCGCGGTGAGTTGCTCGCGCAAATCATGATAATCATCCTCGGCCTTCTGACTCAGCACTTCGCCAACCGCCATCGCGACCATGCGGGCTTCTTGAGCGGCGGAAAAGGCGCGGAAGATTTCGGTGATGGTCGCGAACTTTTCAAGCGCCATCGGCTTGAGCGTCTCTTCCATCTGGGCGAGGGAGAGGGTGTTGTCCTCTTCCTCTTCTTCCTCGACGCGGCGGGCGCGGGGGGCGCCGTCCTCATCCTCGTCGGCGTCGGCGGATTCCTCCTCCGGCTCTTCTTCTTCCTTGAAGCTAGGGCCAGCGGTCTTCTCGCTGATCTCGCCATCATCATCCTCGGCGCCTTCCTCCAGGCTTTCCGGGGCAGGGTCCTTGGACAGCATGGCGTCGAGATCGAGAATCTCGCGCAGCTGCATTTCGCCATTGTTGAGCGCGGTCGACCATTCGATGATCGCGTTGAAGGTCGTCGGGCTTTCGCACAGACCCAGAATCATCGTGTCGCGGCCCGCCTCGATCCGCTTGGCGATGGCGATTTCGCCCTCACGGCTGAGCAGTTCCACCGCGCCCATTTCGCGCAGATACATGCGAACGGGATCGTCGGTGCGATCGACCGTTTCCTTCTTCTTTTCGGTGATGAGCTTCGGGCCGCCATCATCATCGCCCGAATCATCTTCGGCGTCGTCGGCATCCTCACGCTCGCGCTGCTCGTCGCCGTCTTCGCTCGCTTCCTCATTTTCGACAATGTTGACGCCCATGTCGTTCAGCGCGGACATCACGTCCTCGATTTGCTCGGAGGACATCTGGTCCTGCGGCAAGGCGTTGTTCAACTCGTCATAGGTGATGTAGCCGCGCTTTTTCGCGCGCGCGATCAGCTTCTTGACCGAGGCTTCGTTGAGGTCGAGCAGGGGGGCGTCGCCGCCTTCATCCCCGCCATCGCCTGCACCCGCCGCACTCTTGCTGTTCGCCTTGGTCGCCATTTATTCGCCTTAACTCCGCCGCTCTCGCAAGAACGATCTCATCAAATAATGTCTTCGGACTGGCCGAGTTCCGCCAAGCGGAGAAGATGGTTGCGATGAGCAACCAGCGCATGATTTTGCGCCAGCAAATTCTCTTCGCTCACATCCGCCTTCACCCGCTCGGTCGCTACGGCCAAATTCCGCTCAAGCTCTGGTCCCTGCGTCATTACCCGAACGGCCTCCTCAAGATCGCGTGCGACGCGATCAGGATCGGTGGTCGTCCTGTCGGGAGTGAGTTTGAACGCATCGGCCCGGAGCATCCCCTTAGCCATATTATACAACTCACCTTGCCCCAATATGGTAAGGAGGGCCTGTGTTTCAACTGTTTCTTTGCGGAAGGACGTGCTGATCATCACGTCCAGCAATTGCGCCAGCAGCGAATCAGCGATTTGCAGCGCCGACAGCATCTCGCGATGGGGCAGAATCTGTTCGGGATGGCGCAGCAGACTGGCCAGGACGGCGCGTAGCAGTCGCTGTTCCAGGCCATTGGCGCCGATCGCGCGGACTTCAAAACCGGCCGCGGGAATCGGCGCTTTCCAGTTGCCGCGCTTGTCACGTTGCCAGCGGCCGCCATCCCCGCCGCCGCGCGCCTGCCTTTGCGCCGGGGTGTTATCGCGCCGGGCGAAGAAGCGCGCGTCATAGCGTTCGCGAAATTCATGGGCATAATGGGCGCGGACGTCGGGATGGGCGATCGCATCCGTTATGGCGCGTAGCCGCTGCTTGAGCGCGGCCTTCTGTTCGGGCGTGTCGAGCGGCATGGCGCTCAGTTCATGGCTCCATAGCCGTTCGATCAGCGGTTCGGCCGCCTTGAGCACCGCTTCCATAGCCTGCGGGCCGCTCTCGCGCAGCAGATCGTCGGGGTCTTTGCCCGGCGGCAGGGTGGCAAAGCAGAGGCTATGGCCGGGGCGCAGCAGCGGCAGGGCGCGGGTGGCGGCGCGGATCGCGGCCTTTTGTCCCGCCGAATCGCCGTCGAAGCAGAGGATCGGCACTTCGACCATTTTCCACAGCCGCTCGATCTGATGTTCGGTCAGCGCGGTGCCAAGCGGGGCGACGGCATCACCGAAGCCGGCCTGCGCAAGCGCGATCACGTCCATATAGCCTTCGACCACGATCACCCGTTCGGTCTGGCGGCTGGCGGGGGAGGCGCGGTCGATATTGTAGAGGGTGCGGCCCTTGTCGAACAGCGGCGTGTCGGGGGAATTCAGATATTTCGGCTCGCCCGCGCTCAATATGCGGCCGCCAAAGGCGATGACGCGGCCACGAATGTCCCGGATGGGTAGCATCAGGCGCCCGCGGAAGCGATCATAGCTTTCGCGTTTCCTGGCGTTGCCCTGCTCCAGTGCTTCAGGATCGATCAGCAGTCCGGCCTCAACCAGCATCGGCTCGCCGAAATCCTTGAGCGCGCTCTTCAGACGGCCGCGCCCGTCAGGGGAGAAGCCGAAGCCGAAGGCCCGGCGTGTCGCATCGCTGATGCCGCGCTTTTGCAGATAGGCGCGGGCTTCACCGCCGTCGATGCCGCCCAGTTGCTCCTCGAAAAAGCCCTGCGCGGCGGCCATGGCGTCATGCAGGCCCTTGGCCTGTTCGGCGCGCTTGGCGGCGCGCGGATCGGGGGCGGGGACGTCCATGCCGGCGGCCTGCGCCAGTTCCTTGACCGCCTCCATGAAGGGCAGGCCGCGCTGGTCGGTCATCCAGCGGATCGCATCGCCATGCGCGCCGCAGCCGAAGCAATGATAGAAGCCCTTCTCGTCGTTGATCGTGAAGCTGGGCGTCTTCTCATTATGGAAGGGGCAGCAAGCCTTGTATTCGCGGCCCGCTTTGGTGACCTTGATCGTGCGGCCGATCAGGGTGGACAGCGACGTGCGCATCCGCAGTTCGTCGAGGAAAGCGGGGGAAAGGCTCAATCTCTCCCCTCCCGCTTGCGGCAGGGGTCGGGGGAGGGCATGTTTGCAATCACCCGTTCGATTTCCTCAATCACGCCTTCGATATTGCCCAGAACATCATTGTTCCAGAAACGGATCATGCGAAAGCCCTGTGCTTCGATGTAGCGCGTCCGTTCCGCATCAACCTCATCATTATGCTGTCCGCCGTCGACTTCGATCACCAGGCCGATGGATCGCGCCACGAAATCGCAGATGAATTGGCCGATGGGAATCTGACGGTTGAAACGGATGCCGGAGATTTTTCGGGCACTGATGACGTGCCATAGGGCGCGTTCGACGTCCGTGGCATTATTACGCAGTGCGCGCGCTTTCGCGGTGGGGCGGGCGTAGCCTTTGTCCATTGATGTGGAACATGCCCTCCCCTAACCCCTCCCGCAAGCGGGAGGGGAACTATCAATGATAGCTTAGCCCAGCGCCGCCTTTACCATTCCACTCGCCTTGCTCATGTCGATCACACTGCCATGGCGTTCCTTCAGCACCGCCATCACCTTGCCCATGTCCTTCACGCTTGCCGCGCCGACCTCGGTCTTGATCCTCTCGATCGTCGCCTTCGTCTCGTCCTCGCTCAGTTGCGCAGGCAGGAAGCCTTCGATCACCTCCAGCTCCGCCTGTTCTTTGGCCGCCAGTTCGTCGCGGCCGCCGTTCCTGAACATCTCGATCGATTCGCGGCGCTGCTTGACCATCTTTTGCAGCACTTCGACCACGATGGCGTCGTCGTCCGGCATGGTGGAGGCGGTGCGCAGTTCGATGTCGCGGTCCTTCAGCTTCGCCAGAATCAGGCGCACGGCCGCCAGCCTGTCCTTGTCGCCGGCCTTCATGGCGGTGACCTGGGCGCTCTTGATGGTATCGCGAATCATCGACGCATTAATCCTGTTGCTTGCGGAAAGGAGCAGATATAGCGCCAAAAGAGATTTTTAACAGACGTTGACCTTGCGGGCGTGGGGGCATAGGTGACCGGCCGTTTAACCCGCATCAGACGGGTTCCCGCAAAAGCATAAAGGACCGACCGCCATGGCTGACGCCAAAACCCTTACCGTGCCTAAAGGAGCGACAGGGGTCGTGGTTTTCGCCGATGGGTCCGCGGTGTTCGGGCGCGGCTTCGGCGCGATCGGCGAGGCTGTGGGCGAACTGTGCTTCAACACGTCGATCACCGGCTATCAGGAGATCATGACCGATCCGTCCTATGCCGGGCAGATCATCAATTTCACCTTTCCCCATATCGGTAACGTCGGCACCAACCTGGACGATGTCGAGGCGGACAATCCTTACGCGTTGGGCTGCATCGTGCGCGAGGACGTGACCGCGCCGAGCAATTTCCGCAATGTCATGGCCTTTGACCAGTGGATGGCGGACAATGGCCGTATTGGCCTCGCCGGTGTCGATACCCGCGCGCTGACCCGCCTGATCCGCGTCAAAGGCGCGCCCAATGTCGTGATCGCCCATGATCCCGACGGCCAGTTCGATATCGCCGCGCTGGCCGCCAAGGCGGCGGGCTGGCCGGGGCTGGAGGGCATGGATCTGGCCATCGAAGTCACGGGCAAGGAGACGCGCCTGTGGAAGGATGGCGGCTGGACGCTGGGCAAGGGCTATGATGTCGACGCCACCGATGCGCTGGAGACGGTCGCGGCGGGCTATCCCGCGGTGGGCGAGGATGGCGAGCCGCTGCTGTTCGCGGAACAGGATCTGCCGACGCCCGCGCCGCGCCCGCATGTCGTGGCGATCGATTACGGCGCGAAGAACAATATCTTCCGCAATCTGGTGAAAGCCGGCGCCCGCGTCACCGTGCTGCCCGCGACCGCGACGTTCGAGCAGGTGATGGACTTGCAGCCCGATGGCGTGTTCCTCTCCAACGGCCCTGGCGATCCGGCCGCGACCGGCGCCTATGCCGTGCCGGTGATCGCCGCGCTGCTGACCGAGAATGTGCCGATCTTCGGTATTTGCCTGGGCCATCAGTTGCTGGGTCTGGCCGTGGGCGCCAAGACGATCAAGATGCATCAGGGTCATCGCGGTGCGAACCATCCGGTCAAGCGGCTGGACGACGGGCTGGTCGAGATCACGTCCATGAATCATGGCTTTGCGGTCGATGCCGACACGCTGCCCGCCAATGTCCGCGCGACCCATGTGTCGCTGTTCGACGGCAGCAATTGCGGGATCGAACTGACCGACAGGAACGCTTTTTCGGTGCAGTACCATCCCGAAGCCTCGCCGGGGCCGCAGGACAGCTTCTACCTGTTCAAGCGGTTCGTGGCGGGCCTCAAAGGTCCGGTCGCGGCATGAGCCTCAACCTCCCCCCCGTCGATGAAGCCCGCCTCGCCGCCGAGTGGGAGGCGGACAAGGACGTGCTCGCCAACCTCGCCGCCAATGGCGACGTAGCGCGGATCGCGCGGCCGGTGGATGTGTCCTTCCGCGGCAGCGAAAAGGATTTCGAACGGCTGCTCACCATCGCCAGCCAGTTCGGCTTTGTCGAACTCGACCGGGAAGAGGATGAGGAGGGCGACCTGTACCTGTTCCTGGAATGCGTGCAGCCCGTCGACGAGCAGTCGATCCGCGCGCTGACTCGCAAATGCCTCCAGATCGAAATCCTCTGCGGCGTCGAATATGACGGCTGGGGGTGCGAGGCGCAGACGGGGGCGGTGCATTGATGGGACATGCCTTGGCTAATCGCATGTTAGCGTTTTGCAGCAACAATCGTTGGGCCGCGTTAACAATTAGTGGCATTTATTTTGCTTTTCAACGTATCGATGCATCGGGGGAAGCAACGTGAGCCAGTTGTTAAGACCTAGACTACAGCGTCAAGCGGACCATTTTTTGGTAGAAGCGGTTTCATTTGCTTATAATGAATCAAGACGTGAAATTGATCTACTGAATGTTCCGGCTCCTTCGTCTTTCGGTCTCAATAGTGCTTCCTACCACAGTCGTGACATCATTTTAATCGCGATCGAATGGGAGAGAAAGGGATGGGGACACCTTCGAAATGAAGGAAGCGCGTATTTTTCTTTCAGCAAAGCTGGGCAAGAGGCGGCGCGGCAAACGAATAAGCGCTTGTTAAAGCGCAGTTTTAAGAAACGAATTGCCGACTTAAATTGGAATGCAGTCAATGCGGTAGCAGCTCTGATCGCTGCCGTGGCGGCCTGTATTGCTGCGTACTTTTCATATCTTAGTTTGGCGAGCCAATAATGCCCAAAAGAACCGACATCTCCTCCATCCTCATCATCGGCGCTGGCCCGATCATCATCGGCCAGGCGTGCGAGTTCGATTATTCGGGCACGCAGGCGGTGAAGGCGCTCAAGGAAGAGGGCTATCGCATCATCCTGGTCAATTCCAACCCGGCCACGATCATGACCGACCCGGAATTTGCCGACGCTACCTATGTCGAGCCGATCACGCCCGACATTGTGGCGAAGATCATCGAGAAGGAGCGGCCGGACGCGGTGCTGCCGACGATGGGCGGGCAGACGGCGCTGAACACGGCGCTGGCGCTGTTCAACGATGGCACGCTGGAGAAGTACGGCGTGCAGATGATCGGCGCGGATGCCGAAGCGATCGACAAGGCGGAGGACCGGATCAAGTTCCGCGACGCGATGGACAAGATCGGCCTGGAATCGGCCCGCTCGCGGATCGCGCATACGATGGAAGAGGCGCTGGAGGGGCTGGAATTCACCGGCCTGCCGTCGATCATCCGGCCCAGCTTCACCATGGGTGGCACCGGCGGCGGCATCGCCTATAATCGCGACGAGTTCATGACGATCGTGCGCGGCGGACTGGATGCGTCGCCCACGACCGAGGTGCTGATCGAGGAGTCCCTTCTCGGTTGGAAGGAATATGAGATGGAGGTCGTGCGGGATCGCAACGACAATTGCATCATCATCTGTTCGATCGAGAATGTCGATCCGATGGGCGTCCATACCGGCGACTCTATCACCGTCGCCCCGGCGCTGACGCTGACCGACAAGGAATATCAGATCATGCGCAATGCATCGATCTCGGTACTCCGGGAAATCGGCGTCGAAACAGGTGGTTCCAACGTACAGTTCGCGGTCAATCCGAAGGACGGCCGTCTGGTCGTGATCGAGATGAACCCGCGCGTGTCGCGCTCGTCCGCGCTGGCCTCCAAGGCGACGGGCTTCCCGATCGCCAAGGTCGCGGCGAAGCTGGCGGTGGGATACACGCTGGACGAGATCACCAACGACATCACCGGCGCGACCCCGGCGTCGTTCGAACCGACGATCGACTATGTCGTGACGAAGATCCCCCGCTTCGCGTTCGAGAAGTTCAAGGGCGCCGAGCCGCTGCTGGGCACGGCGATGAAGTCCGTCGGCGAAGTCATGGCGATCGGCCGTAACATCCATGAATCGATGCAGAAGGCATTGCGCGGGCTGGAAACGGGCCTCAGCGGCTTCAACACCGTCGATCATCTGGTCGGCGCGCCCAAGGACGACATCGTCGCCGCGCTCGCCCAGCCGACGCCGGACCGGTTGCTGGTCGCGGCGCAGGCGCTGCGCGAAGGGCTGAGTGTCGCGGAAATCCACAATATCGCCAAGTTCGATCCCTGGTTCCTGGAACGGATCAAGGAAATCGTGGATGCCGAAGCCGAAGTGCTGGAAAACGGCCTGCCGCGCGATGCGGACGGGATGCGGCGCCTCAAAGCCATGGGCTTTTCCGATAAGCGGCTGGCCTATCTGGCGCTCAAGTCGGCCAATCTGGCAGGTAACGAGCATGGCATCGCGCGCGGTTCGGGCCTGATCCATGAAGCGGTCAAGGCGATGACCGGCGGTGTGACCGAGGATGAAGTGCGCAAACTGCGCCACAAACTGGGCGTGCGCCCGGTGTTCAAGCGCATCGACACCTGCGCCGCCGAGTTCGAGGCGAAGACGCCCTATATGTATTCGACCTATGAAGCGCCGATCTTCGGCGAGGCCGAGAATGAATCCGCGCCTACCGACCGGGAGAAGGTGGTGATCCTGGGCGGCGGGCCGAACCGGATCGGGCAAGGGATAGAGTTCGACTATTGCTGCGTCCATGCCTGCTTCGCGCTGAGCGAAGTCGGCTATGAAACCATCATGATAAACTGCAATCCTGAGACGGTTTCGACGGACTATGATACGTCTGACCGCCTCTATTTCGAGCCGCTGACGGCCGAGGATGTGCTGGAAATCCTGAACGTCGAAATGTCGAACGGGACACTGAAAGGCGTGATCGTGCAGTTTGGCGGCCAGACGCCGCTCAAGCTGGCGCAGGCGCTGGAGGATGCGGGCATCCCGATCCTGGGCACCAGCCCCGACGCGATCGACCTTGCCGAGGATCGCGAGCGTTTCGCGGCGCTGATCGACAAGCTCAAGCTGCGCCAGCCCGCCAACGGCATCGCGCGCAGCCGCGAGGAAGCGATCGCGGTCGCCAACCGCATCGGCTATCCCGTCCTGATGCGCCCGTCCTATGTGCTGGGCGGCCGGGCGATGGAGATTGTCGACGGACAGGCGCAGTTGGAGGAATATATCACCACCGCGGTCAAGGTGTCGGGCGACTCGCCGGTGCTGATCGACCAATATCTCCGCGACGCGATCGAGGTCGATGTCGATGCGCTGTGTGATGGGGACGATGTGGTCGTGGCCGGCGTGTTGCAGCATATCGAGGAGGCGGGCGTCCATTCGGGCGACAGCGCCTGCTCGCTGCCGCCATACAGCCTGTCGGACGGGATCATCGCAGAGATCGAGCGCCAGACCGAAGTGCTGGCCCATGCCCTGTCGGTGCGCGGCCTGATGAACATCCAGTTCGCGGTGAAGGACGGCATTGTCTATCTGATCGAGGTCAATCCGCGCGCCAGCCGGACCGTGCCCTTCGTCGCCAAGGCGATCGGTACCCCCATCGCTAAGATCGCCTCGCGCGTGATGGCCGGCGAGAAGATCAAGGATCTGCCGAAGATCGACCGCAACGCGATCAGCCATGTGGCGGTCAAGGAGGCGGTATTCCCCTTCGGCCGCTTCCCCGGCGTCGATCCGGTTCTCTCACCGGAAATGAAAAGCACCGGCGAAGTCATGGGAATTGATAGCAATTTTGCTACCGCTTTTGCCAAGGCGCAAATTGGGGCGGGCACCATGCTGCCGACCGAGGGCACGGTGTTCATCTCGCTCAAGGATAGCGACAAGCCGGTCATACTGCCCGCCGCGCGCAAGCTGGTGGACATGGGGTTCAGGCTGATCGCGACCGGCGGCACCGCCCAATATCTGGGAGAGCAGGGCATCGCCGTTCAGCGGGTCAACAAGGTCGCCGAAGGCCGCCCGCATATCGTGGACAAGATCAGCGATGGCGACGTGCAGCTCATTTTCAACACGACCGAAGGCTGGCAGTCGCTCAAAGACAGCAAGGCAATCCGCATCAGCGCGCTGCGCCACAAGGTGGCCAGCTTCACTACGGCCGCCGCCAGCGTCGCTGCGGCCGATGCGATCGAGGCTTTACGGGGTCATGCCCTTGAAGTGCGCTCGCTCCAGTCCTATTATCCCCTGTCGCAAGCCTGATCCCCTGCACAAGGAAGCATGCTGCGGGCGACCCGACGTTCGGGTCGCCAAAGGGAAGTTTTGACGAAGGATTTGCAAATGGCGACCGTCGAGAAGATGCCGATGCTGCAGATGGGCTATAACAAGCTCACCGCGCAGCTCCGCGAGTTGAAGGCCGAGCGGCCTTTGATCGTGGACGCCATCGAAGAAGCGCGCGCGCACGGTGATCTGTCCGAAAACGCCGAATATCACGCCGCCAAGGAGCGGCAGGGCCAGGTCGAGGCGACGATCAACGATCTGGAGGACAAGCTGTCCCGCGCCCAGGTGATTGACCCGACGACCCTGTCGGGCGACAAGATCGTGTTCGGCGCGACCGTGACGTTGCTGGATGAAGACGACAAGCCGGTGAAATACCAGATTGTCGGCCAGGCCGAAGCGGACGCCAAGCAGGGCATGATCAGTTATAACAGCCCGCTGGGCCGCGCGCTGATCGGCCGCACGGTGGGCGAGGACGTGGAAGTGTCCGTGCCGTCCGGGGACAAATTCTACCAAGTCGACAAGATCGATTTCATCTGACCGTGAAGCTGCCGGCTGGCCGACTGACCAATGGGATTGGGGCGATTACGGTCGCCGCCTTCCTGCTGCTCTATCTGACGGGGCAGGTCGATAACGCCGCGATCGTCGGCGGCTTCATTCCTGCGCGCCTGGGCGATCCTGCGCTGCTTGACGGCATGGCCGCGGCGCCCGCCTGGCTTACGCCGCTCAGTTGCACCTTCATCCATGCCGGCTGGCTGCATATCGGCTTCAACATGCTGATGCTGCTCTTCTGCGGGCGGCAGGTGGAGCATGTGCTAGGGTGGGCCGGGACGCTCGCCCTTTATGTCGTCGGTGCCTATGGCGCCTGCCTGGCGCAATGGGCGATCGATCCGGGTTCCACGAACCCGATGGTCGGGGCCAGCGGCGCCATTTCCGCCATCATCGCGCCTTATGCGTTGCTCTACAGCCAGCAGCAGGTGCGCGCCATCGGACCGATATCGTCCAATCTGGTGCGTGTGCTGTGGCTGGCGGGCGCGTGGATCGCGGTGCAGTTGATGATTGGGCTGGCGAGCGGCGCGGGGATGAGCGAACTTGGCCAGATCGCGATCGCCGCGCATATCGGCGGCTTTCTGGTGGGGCTGGCGCTGACCCGGCCCCTCCTGCGCTGGCGCTTCAGAAAGAAGCCGCGCGCGCTCCATTAAGGTTAAAAAAATCTGTCCGTTTGGGCTGAGCCTGTCGAAGTCCCTGCTCTTCCTTCTGAAAAGAAAAGCCCTTCGACAAGCTCAGAGCGAACGGAGGGCGATCAGGCGGCCGGAAGTTCCGGTTCCAACAGGCGGTGCAGATGCACGATGACATAGCGCATTTCCGCATCATCGACCGTGCGCTGCGCCGCGCTGCGCCAAGCCTTTTCTGCGGACGCATAGTCAGGGAACACACCGACGAGATCGACCTTGCTGAGGTCCTGAAATTCAAGGGTCTGCGGATTCGTCACGCGACCCCCCATCACCAGATGCATTTTGCTCATGGCGTTATCTATTCTCCTTATGCGTATCGCGATGCCTTAGCATCGTCACCGCGATACGCCAAGAAGAGCAGAGGCCGGATCGATTGCGTTCGCCGCAATCGTGATTAGCTTTTGGGCAATCGCGCCTTGATCGCGTCACTCAATGCATCGACTTTCGCCGCGACCAGCGTAGTCACCTCATCTGCCAGCCTTGAGGCTTTCGCCGACAGGTCGGCAGACGCGACGCTGTCGCGCGCATCGGCGGCGACATCGCCGGCGGCGTGGAGCGCGTGGGTCGCGCCCTGCTTCACCGTTTCGGCGCCCTCGGCAGCGGCGGCGCGTGCGACGGCTGCGGCCTCCAGGAAGCGCGAGCCGGCGGTCATGGCCAAGCCCGGCAGCGCCTTCATGGCGGCGCGGCTTTTGGGGAACATCCAGGCGACGACCGCGCCGACCGCGACGGCGCCGGCCACGGCGACGATCGGATGTTCCTGCACGATCTCATTGGCGCGGGTGGCGACGCGCTGGGTCTTGTCGCGCGCTTCGCCATAGGCTTCGCTCGCTTTATCGCGGCTGGTCTGGATCAGTTCGCCCGCGCTTTCGCGCGCCTTTTCGCCGGTGTCCTTGATCCGGTCGGTGGCGGTTGTGGCGGCGTCGTTCGCTGCTTCGCGAACGCGGGTCAGTTGAGCGCGGATATCAGCCATCGTCAGTCTCCGAATTGTCTACCTGGGTGTCTTGGAAGCGAACGTACAGCCGCTGGAAAAGTGCCGCCAGCGGACGCCGCGCCAGAAAGAGTCCGAAGGCGGTGGCCGCTGCGGCGATCGCGACGGGCCGCTGTTGCGCCTGAGCGGCGGCATTGGCCACGCCGTTCAACACGGCATTGCTGGCCCTGTCCTTCACATCCTGTTTGAGCCGGGCGGGCGCGACACGCGCCTTGGCTTCTTCCGCGGTGATGGACAGGCGGCCGCGCGCGGCGTTCGCACGCTGGCAGGCCTGGCGATAGCGGGCTTCCAGGTTCATGGCGCGATCGCCTTCTTCATCCGCGTGATACAGTTTTTGGCCGCGAGCAGCAGCAGCGCGACCAGGATCAATGCGCAGCCCACGACGATCAGCGTGGCCCAGATCGGCGCGATAACCTGCGCCAGACCAATGGTCAGGCCCACCAGCAGGGCGACGATGCTGGCGAAGGCGAGCATGAGCCCCACGAAGCCGAAGATGGCGGCGTTGCGCACGCCAGTACCAATGATGCCCGCCCGCAATTTCTGCTTGTCTGCTTCAGCCGCGGCATAGGCGCGGGCGTCGACATAAAGGCGCGCGATGGTTTCGCGTACGCTTTCTTCGGGCGCGCCGTCGGGCTGCCCATCGGTGTGCGGCGTCACCGCCGTATCCGCTGGCTCGTCAATCAATTGGGCCTCCATCCCGCCGTGCAGGATCGTGCGTCGGTCAGGAAATACGCGGCTGTGTCAGGCCTTGTCGTCCGACCCCTTGGCCAGGCGCATCAGCACGAAGCCGACGACCGCCGCCGCGCCGATCGCGACCGCCGGGCTTTTGCGCACGAAATCGCGCGCTTCGCCCAGCAACTGGTCGACATCCTTGGCATCGAGCGTGTCGGCTGCGCCGGCGACCGATTCCGCAGCCTGGCGGGCGTAATCGCCATATTGCGGGCCGAGCTTGGAATCGACGGTGCCGGCCGTGTCAGCGATCAGCTTGGCCAGGCTTTGCATGGCGGTGCCGGTCTTCCCTTTGGCGACGCCGGCAGCCGACTTGGCGGTTTTGCCCGCCTGTTCCTTGATCGGGTCGATATGGGCTTTCCAATCAACTGCGTTCAGCGTGTCCGCTGCAGCCTTGGCGGCTTTTTCAGCCTGAGCCTTGATCGGGGCGATCTGCGCGGTCCAGCCATGGGTGGCGGCGCCATTGCCCGGCGTCTTGGCGGCAGGCGCCTTGCGCGTGGCGGCCTTCTTGACCGGCGCGGCCTTCACCGCGGGGGCAGAGGGAGTCGCGATAGCGGACTTGGCGGGCTTCGCCTTGACGGGCTTGACGGCTGCCGTCTTCTTCACGCGCCTGATGGGCGGGGTTCCCGGTGTGTCGGCCATGGTCCTCTAGTCTCCCTTTCAAATCGGCATCGCGGCCCAGAAAGGCCGTGGGGTCACCGAACAAATGCATCGCGGCGGCCTACAGTTCCGTTGCCGTTACATTTTCGACCATCGGCATTTTTTGCGCCTGCGCAAGCCCCTGCATTGCCATTGGCGGAGGCGCTGGCTAAGCGGATCGCACATTCCCGGCCAACGGCCGCCCGTTACGACGCTAAGTGCAGGAGCGATCATGACCGCCATTCTCGATATTCACGCCCGCCAGATTTTCGACAGCCGGGGCAATCCCACCGTCGAAGTCGATGTCATGCTGGAAGACGGCAGCTTCGGCCGCGCCGCCGTGCCTTCGGGCGCTTCCACCGGCGCTTATGAAGCGGTAGAAAAGCGCGACGGCGACATGAGCCAATATCTGGGCAAGGGCGTCCTTCAGGCTGTCGCCGCCGTCAATGACGAAATCGCCGGCGAACTGATCGGCCTGGACGCCGAAGACCAGGGCGAAGTCGATGCCGCGATGATCGCCCTGGACGGCACGGAAAACAAGTCGCGCCTCGGCGCCAACGCGATCCTGGGCGTGTCGCTCGCCGCCGCGAAGGCTGCGGCCGATGCGCGCGGTCTGCCGCTCTATCGCTATGTCGGTGGCGTGTCCTCACATGTGCTGCCGGTGCCGATGATGAATATCATCAATGGCGGCGAACATGCCGATAACCCGATCGATTTTCAGGAATTCATGATCATGCCGGTCGGCGCGGAAAGCATCGCCGACGCCGTGCGGATCGGATCCGAAATTTTCCATACGCTCAAGAAGGGCCTGCACGACAAGGGGCTGGCGACGTCGGTCGGCGACGAGGGCGGCTTTGCCCCCAACATCGCATCGACCCGCGACGCGCTCGACTTCATCATGCTGTCGGTCGAAAAGGCGGGTTACAAGCCGGGCGACGACGTCGTGCTGGCGCTTGATTGCGCCGCGACCGAATTCTTCAAGAGCGGCAAATATGAGATTTCGGGCGAAGGCCTGTCGCTCTCACCGGTCGAAATGGCCGATTATCTCGCCGCGCTGTGCGCCGACTATCCGATCAAGTCGATCGAGGACGGCATGAGCGAAGATGATTTCGAAGGTTGGAAGGCGCTGACCGACCTGATCGGGGACAAGGTGCAACTCGTCGGCGACGACCTGTTCGTCACCAATCCGGCGCGTCTGTCGATGGGCATCGGCAAGGGGCTGGCCAACTCACTGCTGGTCAAGGTCAACCAGATCGGTACGCTGACCGAGACATTGGCCGCCGTCGACATGGCGCACCGCGCCCGCTACACCGCGGTCATGTCGCACCGGTCTGGCGAAACCGAGGACGCGACCATCGCCGACCTCGCCGTCGCGACCAATTGCGGGCAGATCAAGACGGGTTCGCTGGCGCGTTCCGACCGGCTCGCCAAATATAACCAGCTCATCCGCATCGAGGAAGAACTGGGCGACATCGCCGTTTATGCCGGGCGTTCGATCTTCCGCTAAGCATCAGGAGACTCGGCTGGCCGCAAACGACGCATTTTTTGCTTGCGGCCAGCCTTTTCCTGTGATTCTTCTGGTCCATGGCGCATATCGCTAAACTTCGTCTCCTCCTCTGGTCGGCCATCGGCCCCGCGATCGCGCTGCTTCTGCTGCTGTTCTTCGCGGGCTATGTCGTGCTGGGCTCCAATGGCGTGCTCGCCTGGGGCGATTATTCGCGTCAATTGCATGAGGCGAAGGCTGAATTGAAGCATGTGCAGGAGGCGCGCGCCGAACTGCGCAACCGGGTCGATCTGCTCAATCCGCGCCGGGTCGATCCCGACCTGTCGGACGAACTGATCCGCCGTCAACTGGGCGTGATCCATCATGACGAAGTGGTCGTGCCGCTAAATTGAGCTGAGACATCATGCGCAGGCTTATGAAATGATTTTGCGCTAAAAATGCCGTCTCGGTAATTTTGCTGCAAGCCCTTCCAGAGCGCCCGCGCACCTATTCCCTTCCGCCATCAATTTTCGGACGCGGCTATTGGTTATGCCCGGATTCCGCGGGGTCCGCCGTTGCAATATATGCAACTCTGCCGCTATATCGGCCTTCCTTCCATCCTACCCCCACGCAAAAGGATAAGAGCCTTGGCGAAACCAACGACGCCGCGTGCTTCGACTGCAAAGGCGAAAGCGGCTGCACCCGCTGCCGGCGCGGACCACAATCGGCCTCGCCCGCAAACCCCGACCGATTACAAGGCCAGCAAGGAAGAGTTGCTGGAATTTTATCGGCAGATGGTCCTCATCCGCCGCTTTGAGGAAAAGGCCGGCCAGCTTTACGGCCTGGGCCTGATTGGCGGCTTCTGCCATCTCTATATCGGCCAGGAAGCGGTCGCGGTTGGCATTCAGTCCGCGCTCAAGCCCGGCAAGGACAGTGTCATCACCGGCTATCGCGACCATGGCCACATGCTCGCCTATGGTATCGACCCCAATGTCATCATGGCCGAACTGACCGGCCGCGAAGCCGGCATTTCGCGCGGCAAGGGCGGTTCGATGCACATGTTCAGCGTCGAACATAAATTTTTCGGCGGCCATGGCATCGTCGGCGCGCAGGTGTCGCTGGGCGCGGGCCTGGGCTTTGCGCATAAATATAATGGCGATGGCGGCGTGTGCGTCGCCTATTTCGGCGACGGCGCGGCCAACCAGGGCCAGGTCTATGAATCCTTCAACATGGCCGAACTGTGGAAGCTCCCGATCATCTTCGTGATCGAGAATAACCAATATGCCATGGGCACCAGCGTCAATCGATCGTCGGCCGAAGACCAGCTCTATCGTCGCGGCGAAAGCTTCCGCATTCCGGGTCTTCAGGTCAACGGCATGGACGTGCTGGCCGTGCGCGGCGCGACCGAGGAAGCGCTCAAGTGGGTGCAGGAGGGCAATGGCCCGATCCTGCTGGAAATGAAGACCTACCGCTATCGCGGCCACTCCATGTCCGACCCGGCCAAATACCGGTCGCGCGAGGAAGTGCAGGCGATGCGCGACAAGTCCGATCCGATCGAAGGCGTGAAGAAATATCTGATCGAGGCCGGCGTCAGCGAGGAAGACATCAAGGGCATCGACCAGGATATCCGCAAGACCGTCGCCGAGGCGGCCGACTTCGCGGAAACTTCGCCAGAGCCTGAACTGTCCGAACTCTATACCGACGTGCTGGTGGAGCAATATTAATGGGTATCGTAATCAAGATGCCGGCGCTCTCGCCGACGATGGAAGAGGGCACGCTGGCCAAGTGGCTGGTGAAGGAAGGCGATGAGGTCAAGTCCGGCGACATCCTCGCCGAGATCGAGACCGACAAGGCGACGATGGAATTCGAAGCCGTGGATGAAGGCAAGATCGGCAAGATCATGATCGCCGAAGGCACCGAAGGCGTGAAGGTGGGCACCGTCATCGCCGAGATGGCGGGCGAGGGCGGCGAAGAAGCTGCGCCGGCGCCCAAGGCCGAAGCGCCCAAGGCGGAAGCCGCGTCAGCGCCCAAGAAGGCTGAAAGCGGCACGTCCAAGCTGGCGAGTGACGTCAAGGCCTCGGTCCAGGATCCCGCGATCCCGGAAGGCACCGAGTTCGTCAAGACGACCGTGCGCGAAGCGCTGCGCGACGCCATGGCCGAGGAAATGCGGAAGGATGAGCGCGTTTTCGTGATGGGCGAGGAAGTCGCGGAATATCAGGGCGCCTATAAGGTGACCCAGGGTCTGCTGGACGAGTTCGGCGACAAGCGCGTGATCGACACGCCGATCACCGAATATGGCTTTGCCGGCATCGGCACGGGCGCGGCGATGGGCGGCCTGCGCCCGATCGTGGAGTTCATGACGTTCAACTTTGCCATGCAGGCGATCGACCACATCATCAACTCGGCCGCCAAG
This sequence comes from Sphingobium sp. AntQ-1, assembly GCF_028538045.1. NCBI lineage: Bacteria > Pseudomonadati > Pseudomonadota > Alphaproteobacteria > Sphingomonadales > Sphingobiaceae > Sphingobium > Sphingobium sp. AntQ-1. The sequence continues at coordinate 305,920 of NZ_CP117158.1, read as the reverse complement.
ACCAATTACATGTCCGGCGGCCAGATGCGCTGCCCGATCGTGTTCCGCGGTCCCAATGGCGCGGCGAGCCGCGTCGGCGCGCAGCACAGCCAGAATTACGGCCCTTGGTATGCCGCCGTTCCCGGCCTGATCGTCATCGCTCCCTATGACGCGGCCGACGCCAAGGGCCTGCTGAAAGCCGCGATCCGATCGACCGACCCGGTCGTCTTCCTGGAGAATGAACTTCTCTACGGCCGCAGCTTCGACGTGCCCAAGCTGGACGATTATGTCCTGCCGATCGGCAAGGCGCGGATCATGCGCGCCGGCAAGGACGTGACGTTGGTCAGCTATTCGATCGGAGTAGGCCTGGCCCTCGAAGCCGCCGAGACGCTGGCGGGCGAAGGCATCGACGCCGAAGTGATCGACCTGCGCACGCTGCGCCCGCTCGACACCGCGACGGTGCTGGAAAGCCTGAAGAAGACCAACCGCCTCGTTGTGGTGGAAGAAGGCTGGCCGACCTGCTCGATCGCGTCGGAAATCGCCGCCGTCGTCATGGAGCAGGGCTTCGATGATCTCGACGCCCCGGTGCTGCGCGTCACCAACGAAGATGTGCCGCTGCCTTATGCGGCGAACCTGGAAAAGGCCGCGCTGATCGATGCGAGCCGCGTCGTCGCGGCGGCCAAGAAGGTCTGCTACAAATAAGACGGAAGGGCGGCTCTAACGGCCGCCCTTTTTCTATCAGCTACAGGCGGCGGTGGCCGATGTCGCCAGGCCGCCGGCATTCTTGATTTGCTGGTCGGTTCGTTCGCGCACATTGAAGGCGCTGGTGTAGCGGATCACCTTCGCGCCGAAGATCGAGTTGGTGATCAGCGGCTGATAATTATAGGCCACTTCCACGAACATGACGGCGGTGCTGCTGGCCGCCTTCACCTTTTTGTCGGCGGTCGTGCCCGGTCCCATGCCAAATTTCATGCTGGCGTCGGTCTTGCCATTGTTGGCGACGCCATAGCTGGATGTGAAGCTGCCGCTGCCCCAGCAGCGCTGCCAGCGTATATATTGTCCCTCGTTCGATCCGCTGAGACCGTTCGGCTCCAGGTCCGACAGGAATATCCGGCCATTGGCCTTTAACGCCAGGCTATTGGTCGATAGTTCGGCGCCGGTCATGATTTCGTTGACGTCCGCTTCGTCGATAGACGTGCGCACGCGGGCGGCGTTGTCTGCGACCAGCATCGCCACCTGGCTGACGCGCATATGCGCCAGCGCCAGGTTCGCGCATTCCAGTCCCGACATGCACAGCACGACCAGCACCGGCAGCGAGAAGGCGAATTCGATCAGCGCCAGGCCGCGATCGTCGCGGCGCAGGCGGCGCGTGAGCGCCGAAAGGCGCGGGGGCATGGTCATCATGTGCATTTGATCGTCGGTTTACTCTGGTTCGCCCAGGGCTGATTGCGGACAATGGTGGTCGCGGTGGCGGACTGGGTCGCGCTCCAGCCCAGCATCTTGGCCATCGGGAACAGGCGCGGCATCGACACGGTCACTTCATAATAGACGATGTCGTCGGCGCTGCCGAGGCCGGTCGATCCGCCCGCCGCGTCATAGGCGCCATTGCCATTGGCGTCCTCATAGCAGTCGCCCACATTATAGCTGCCCAGCGGCGCGGTATCGGTGGTGATCTTTTCCGGCTTTCCCACGCGTGAAAAATTATAATAGCTTTTCTTGATCGTGGAGGTTGTGCCGTTCTTCGAATTGATCGCCGCCATCTGGGCATCGATATAGGTTTCGATCTGCGTGCTGTTGAGCGTGCCAACCGATGCGGCGCGGGCCGCCTTCTCCAGTACGCCGCGCGTCACCGCGCGCAGATAGGATTGATAGCCCAAATCGCCGATCGCCATGATTGACAGGATCAGCGGTCCCGCGACAAGACCGAATTCCAGCAAAGTGGCGCCGCGCACATGATCGCGCAGCCGGGCGAGGACATGGGCGACCCGGCCGATCATTGGGAAAGCCTCAATCCGCCGATATTCTTGGCGATATCCTTGAACTTCTGGCGCAGCGTGGACGGATTATAGGCCATGAACCAGTGGTTGCCGCTGTTGGCGCATGTCTGTAACTCGGTATCGAGCATGGCCGAATCGAGCGTGCCCGCTGGTGGCTTGTCCTTGAACCCGACGACCCAGATGGTGATGCCCTTGCCCTTGATGGCATTGCACATCATTTCCAGCCGCCGCTTGTGGATGGCCTTAAGCCCGGTATCGTCCGTGCTCGTGGCCGCGACCCGCCCGTCCAGCGCCTGATAGCCATAGGCGCCATAGACGGACTGATAAGCCGTCAGGTCGCCATCGGTCATGAAGATGATATGACGCGAAATGTTGAAGCCGTTGGGCGCGTTGGCATTTTCGCTGGCGAAGATACCGCTGGGAGACAGGAAGCGCGCGCCCCACATCATGCCGATGTCATGATAGGTGCCGCCGACCGCGATCAGGCCATCGACATAGCTATTGAAACTGCTGGTCATGCCCGTCGGGGTCGCCGTACGACTGGTATAGCTCGCCAGCTTGCGCGCCTTGCTGGGGCACGCGTTCCAGCCGCCAGAGCCAGATCGATAATCATAATCCCGATTATCATTCAGCCAGCGGCCGGCGCGGGTGAATTCCACGTCAGGCCAATGCGGACGCCATTTGGTCGCCTTATTGGTCGGCGCGGTGTCAATTTGCAGATCATAGGCGCCCGATGGTATGTAGGACGTTGATGTCGTCGCGGTGATACTGCTGTCCGTATCGCGTTCCTCGATGCAGCCCGCCCATGTGTTGGTCGCCGACACGGTCGTATTGTTGCCGTCGGTGGTGGCACCAGTCACGGAAGTTGGGTTGGTCGTCGCATTCCCGGTGACATAGTTCGACACGTCCAGCGGATATTGGCCATACTCCCATTGGTAGAATGTCCGGTCTGAGCCGGCCGTGTATGTCGTCGCATAAGTTTTGGCGACGATGTTTTCGCGCCGGACACATTTGCGGTTGTTGTTGCCTGAAGGAGTGTTGGTGGAACCGTTGAAGCTATCGTAGCTGTATGTGGTGGTGGTCGTGTTGGATGGCGCGCTGCCTGTGGTGGCAGGGCTAGATCCGTAGTTGCCGCTCCAACTCGTGCACCCGGAAGCAGACAAGGTCGATGATGTCGATGCATTGTTAGCGTTGCTGGACGACGTATAACAATTATTGAGGCCATATCGCCGGTAGCAGGTCGACGGCGTCGATGATGTCTCATAATAATAAATGGCTCGCCGCGTCTGGTAGTTCCAGGTTTCGCCGGTCGTTCCGCCGACAAGCGCGCTCGACGGCAGCGAATAGCCCACATTCACGGTCGAACTGTACGGCATGAAGCCGTAACGGATACGTCCGGTCGTGTCCGACCCCGCGCCCAGCGTGTCGTAGAAATCCTTCACCGCCAGCTTGAGCGCGGCCAACCGCGTCATGACGGTGCCGTCCGTGTCGGTCATGTTGCTGGACATGGAGCCGGTGGTGTCGAGCACCAGCATGACGTCGGTATTGCCGATGTCGAACCGGCTTTCGCACGTCACGGCGAGCGGCAGGGTCTGATAGCCGAAAATCTTCATGATCGTGGTCGGCATGGTCGTTTCCGCCGTCACCTGCACCGTGGTGGTTTCGCCCGGCTTGCTGCGGATGACCGGGGTGAAGGTTGCGGCCTGGAACGTATTTTGCGGGAAGTTGAAGTCGAAAAACTTGCGCGCTTCGGCGATATCGGTCGTGGACATGGTCGCCCCGGTCATCGCGCGGCGGCCCGCCAGCGCGGCGGAATCGCAGGCCTGCTGCATCCGGGCGCGCGCCATATAGGCGCGGCTCATGTCCAGCCCGCCGCCGATCAGCGCGGCGAGCGGGATGATCGCCGCGGCGACCATCGCCATGACGTTGCCCGCCTGGTTGCCCGCCAGTCGCTTCAGGAAGCCGTGTCGATACTGGTTTACCTTGCCCATTTGCCTGCAATCACCCATGTCGCGCCCAAGAACCCCCCACATCCGGGTTGGGCAGCCTTTCCGCCTATGCAGGCGCACTCGTTAGAATGTGTATGAGGAAGATGGTTAAAGGACCGATAACCTGCGTATCCCCTGTCAGGACAGGAGTCGCGCGATGAGCCTGGACGAAGACGCCGTGCCGCCGTTGGGCCTGTTGCTCGCCGCCCATGCCGGTGGCGCACAAGCGTCGCGGCATCGCGCGCTCTGGGCGTTCGATGCGCGGCTGGCGAAGGTCGCGCGCACCACCAGCGAGCCGATGATCGGTCAGATGCGGTTGGCCTGGTGGAATGACGTCATCGAGGATTCCACAGGCATTAAGGGGCAGGGCGAGCCTGTGGTGGACGCGATGCGGGCGACGGGGGCTTGTGGAGCGCCGGGACTGGTGGGGGTGATCGACGGCTGGGAAATATTGTTGGTCGAACCGGACATCGATATGAAGGGCCTGCGCGATTATGCATTGGGGCGGGGCGGCGGATTGTTCCGGGCGCTGGCTGATGCCGCCGATGCGCCGGACTGGCTGGCGGCGGCGGGGCAGGTTTGGGCGCTGTGGGATCTGGCCGGGCATGTCGGGGACAAGGCGCTGGGGCAAGCGGCGCTGGCTTTGGCGGTCGAAATACTGCCGTCGGTTGAGGGCGTGCGCTGGCCGCGGGGATGGAAGCCGTTGCGGATCGCGTTTACTATGGCGCGGCAGGATGTGTTGGCGGGGCGGGGCGCGCCGCTGGGGATGCCGCGGGCGCTGGCAGGGCGGTTGCTGCGGATCGCGCTTGTCGGACGCTAGCGTGTCGGGATAGGCTGGCCCTCCACGGACGGAGGAGGGCGGCATGGGGCGATTGCTGGCGGGTGGCATGGCGGCGCTGCTGCTGGTCGCGGGCGGCCTGTTCTGGTGGCAGGGACGGGCGGATACGGCGCCGGTGCCCCAGCTTGCCTCCGCTCCGCCACCACCGCCGCAGATAGAAGCGTTGCCGGAGGGCGACCCCGATGCCGTCGGCGATGCGCCGCCAATGCCCGGCGAGGCCAGTCCGCAAAGCCGCGAGCAGAAGCGCTTCGCCCGCTACGACCGGAACCGCGATGGCGTCATCACGCGGGTCGAGATGCTGGGCAGTCGGACCAGGGCGTTCAAGGCGCTGGACAAGGATGGCGACAACCTGTTGTCCTTCGAGGAGTGGGCGGTGGCGACGGCGGACCGGTTCGGCGCGGCGGATGCCGACAAGGACGGCAAGCTGACCCCCGCGGAGTTCGCCGCCACCGCGCCCAAGCGGGCGGCGAAGGCAAAGTGCAAGTGCTGAGCCGATCCGTAAGGGGTCAGGCCAACTCCATCTCCCCCATCCACACGCCGAAGGAGGCGCGGGCGCGGGCGGTATAGGCTTCCTTGCGCTGCTTCTTCTTGATCTCTTCCAGGGGCGGGAACAGGCCGAAATTGACGTTCATCGGCTGATAGTCGGCGCTCACCACATTGCCGGTCACATGGCCGAGCAGCGCGCCCAGCGCCGTGTCGGCCGGCGGCGGGGTCAGGTCGCGGCCCAGCAGTTCAGCCGCGGCGAAGCGCCCGGCGATCAGGCCGATCGCGGCGCTTTCCACATAGCCTTCGCAGCCCGTCATTTGGCCTGCAAAGCGGATATGCGGCGCGCTCTTCAGCCGCAAAGTCGGGTCGAGCAGCTTGGGGCTCTGGATGAAGGTGTTGCGATGCAACCCGCCCAGCCGCGCGAACTCGGCGTTCTGAAGGCCGGGAATGGTGCGGAACAACTCGACCTGCGCGCCATGTTTCAGCTTGGTCTGGAAGCCGACCATGTTCCAGAGCGTGCCGGACGCATTGTCCTGCCGCAACTGCACCACCGCATAGGGCCAGCGACCGGTGCGCGGATTGTCCAGCCCCATCGGCTTCATCGGGCCGTGGCGCAGCGTTTCCGGCCCGCGCGAAGCCATCACCTCGATCGGCATACAGCCCTCGAAATAGGGGGTTCTGGCCTCCCACTCCTTGAACTCGGTCTTTTCGCCGTCGAGCAGCCCCTGGACAAAGGCCTGATACTGGTCCTTGTCCATCGGGCAGTTGATATAGTCCTTCCCCTCGCCGCCGCCGGGGCCGATCTTGTCCCAGCGGTTCGCCATCCAGCACTGGTCCATGTCGATGCTGTCATGATGGATCACCGGCGCGATCGCGTCGAAGAAGGCGAGATGCTCCATCCCCGCCGCCTGGCCGATGCTGGTGGCGAGCGCGGGGGCGGTCAGCGGGCCGGTGGCGATGATGGTCATGCCTTCGGTCGGCACCGTGTCGATCCGTTCGCGCACGATCTCCACATTGGGATGATCGGCGAGCGCGCGGGTGACGGCGCCCGAAAACACATGGCGATCGACCGCCAGCGCGGAGCCGGCGGGCACCTTGGCCGGTTCGGCGCTGGCCATGATGAGCGAGTCCAGCCGCCGCATTTCCTGATGCAGCAGGCCCACGGCATTTTTGTCCGCATCGTCGGAGCGAAAGCTGTTGGAACAGACCAGTTCGGCCAGCCCCTCGGTCTGGTGCGCGGGGGTCATGTCGCCGCTCCCGCGCATTTCCGACAGGCGCACGCGAATGCCGGCCTGCGCCAGTTGCCACGCAGCCTCCGTTCCGGCGAGGCCGCCGCCGATGATATGGACCTGATGATTGGACATGATGCGTATGACTTTATGGCATGTGTTGGGGGATGCGGATGGTGCGGGCGTCCGTGGGACATATCGCCGCTTTGGGCAAGTTCTATAGCCGATGGCGGGCGAGTAGGACAGGGCGCGGTGAGGGGCTTTGGGCGCGGCGGGCGATTGGCGAAGACTGCGAAGTTCACACCGTCGCAGGGTTCGCTTTTGCGAGGGTGTGGGTTGGCAGAGCGGACTTCGCAATAGGAGGGGTTTTGCGAAGTGGTGTTCTTTTGGGTTGCGGCGGGATGGCCTTATGCCTTGTCCAGCAAGGACTGGATCGCCACCGGATCGGCCTCGATCAGCGACAGAAGAACGCGGGCGGGCGCGTCCGGATGGAGGCGATTCTGCTCCCAATCCCGCACAGTGCCCACCGGAATGCGATAGGCCTTGGCGAAGGCGCCTTGCGTCAGCTTGGCAGCCTGACGGATCGCCTTCACATCCGGCCCAGCGACAATATGCCCGCGCGCGCCATCGCCCTTGGCTTAGGCGATGGCATCGGTGAGGCCCGCCATAATGCCGTCGAAATCTTCAGTCTTCATCGTAACGCCTCCTTCAATGCGGCCGTCATCCGCTTAAACGCCTTTTCCTGTGCGTCGGTCAACGTAGCGTCCGCGCTCTTGTGGTACGGTAAGTTTCGACCCTTGGTTGAGAAATATGCTCTGCTGCACAACCTTCCATACGCCGACCGGAAGAACTTCGGCCTAAGTGACTTCTTCGTTATGACTGCATTTGGCCAAGAAAAAGAAGATCGCCAAGCATCGACCGACTCGCCTCCAAAAGAGTGGCTGGAGGCAATGCGGCCGGAAAATCGTTAAATGAATGAGAGATCGTTTGAGCGATCGCTCGCCCGGAGCCTAAATAGCGACAGGTGTCTTCAAACCCCCACCAACGCCCCATCCCCATAATAAGCCGCCTCGTCCAAAATCCCCTCGCGCTTGGCCACGATCACGCCGACCAGCACCTGGCCCGCGACGTTGACCGCGGTGCGGCCCATATCCAGAATCGGGTCGATCGCCAGCAATAGCCCCACGCCCTCCAGTGGCAGGCCCAGCGTCGAGAGGGTCAGCGTCAGCATCACGATCGCGCCGGTCAGCCCGGCGGTCGCGGCCGATCCGATGACGGACACGAACACGATCAGCGCATAATCCACGAAATGCAGCGGGATGCCGTAAAAGCCCGCGACGAAGATCGCCGCCAGCGCGGGATAGATCGACGCGCAGCCGTCCATCTTGGTGGTGGAGGCCAGCGGAATGGCGAAGGCGGCATAGCCCTTGTCGACGCCGAGGCGCTCGGTCACGGCTTCGGTGACGGGCAGGGTGCCGACCGAGGAGCGCGACACGAAACCCAGTTGGATCGCGGGCCAGGCCTTGGCGAAATAGGGGCCGGGCTTCAGGCCATTGGCGACCAGCAGCAGCGGATAGACGAGCAGCAGCACCAGCGCGAGGCCCAGATAAATGGCGGCGGTGAAGGCGCCGAGTTGCGCCAGCGCGCTCCAGCCATAGGTGGCGATGGCGGCGCCGATCAGCGCGGCCGAGCCGATCGGGGTCAGGCGGATCACCCAGCCGAGCAGCGCGCGCACCACCGCGAGAGCTGAACGGACGAAGCCGAGGAAGGGGTCGGCCTTTTCCCCGACCTTCAGGGTGGCGAGGCCGACCGCGATCGAAATGACCAGCAGTTGCAGGATGTTGAAGCTGATGCTGGTGGAGGCGCTGCCGTCGGTGATCTTGGTGCTGCCCGACAGTGCCAGGCTGTTGGCCGGAACCAGCCCTTTGAGGAAATCGAGCCAGCCGCCCATATTCTCGTTCTTGCCCATGGCGAGCGCCGTGCCGTGCAGGCCTGCGCCCGGCTGGACGATGACGCCGATGGCGATGCCGATCGCGACGGCGATCAACGCGGTGATGGCGAACCAGAGCAGGGTCTGCCCGGCCAGCCGCGCGGCGTTGTCCAGCGCGCGCAGATTGGCGATCGACGCGACGATGGCGGCGAAGACCAGAGGCGGCACGATCGCCTTCAAGAGCGAGACGAAGATCGACCCGACCGTCTTGAGCGCGGTGGCCAGCCAGTTGAGGTCGCCATCCGGCCCCGCGCCGATCTGGCGGGCGACGAGGCCCAGCAAGAGGCCAACGACCATGCCGGCCAGAACCTGAAATCCGAAACTGCGATAAGGAAGGGCCATGTCTGTTTCCTCTGGGCGACCGGCCGCCTATATCGGTTGGCGGTCGGCCGATTGCGCGCAAGCAATTCTTGACGTGTGTATAACAGGGATAAGGTGGCCCTCTTTCCGCTGTGGTGGATCAACGCATTGGCGCGACCGATCCGCTATGCCAGACAGGCGATATCGATCCATCGGGGAGTTGCAAACTATGATGATGCGCGGCGCATGTTCGGCTTTGGCGCTGCTGGCGCTGCCGCAGGGCGCGATGGCGGCGGCGGATGCCGGGGCGGCCAAGGCCATTTTGATGCGATCGGTCGCGATCAAGACGGTGCAGGGCGAGGGGCAGGTGCCCAAACTGGCGGCCTATTATGCGGGGGTGCTGAAGGCCGCGGGCTTTGCCGATACGGACATCGTCATCACGCCGATGGGCGAGACGGCGACCCTCGCCGCGACGATAAAGGGGAGCGACCCGACGCTGAAGCCCATGGCGCTGATCGGCCATATGGATGTGGTCGCGGCGGACCGGGCGGACTGGACCCGCGATCCGTTCGTGCCGGTGGAGGAGAATGGCTACATTTTCGGGCGCGGGGCGGAGGATAATAAATATGACGTCGCGATGATGGTCGCGACCATGGCGCAGTTGAAGAAGGAAGGCTGGAAACCGCGCCGCACCGTCATCCTGCTTTTGTCGGGGGACGAGGAAACCGACATGGTGACGACCAAGGCGCTGGCGGGGCAATATAAGGACATCGAACTGCTGCTGAACGGCGATGGCGGCGGCGGGCTGCTGAACGACGAGGGCAGGCCGGTGCTGTACCAGTTGCAGGCGGGCGAGAAGAGCTATGCGGATTTCGAATTCGCCTTCACCGATGCGGGCGGTCATTCGAGCGCCCCGACGCCGGGCAATCCCATTTATCGGATGGCGAAGGCGATCGACGCGATCGCGGCCTATCAGTTCCCGCCGATGCGGAACGCACTGACCAGGGCGTCGCTGGCGCTGTCCGCCGACCGGATCGGCGGCGACGTGGGACAGGCGATGAAGCGCTATGCCGATACGGGCGATGCGGCGGCGGCGGAGCTGCTGTCGACCCGGCCGGAATTTGTCGGGCAGGTGCGCACCACCTGCGTCGCGACGATGGCGAGCGCGGGTCATGCGCCCAATGCGCTGCCGCAGAGCGCGAAGGTCGTTGTGAATTGCCGCATCTTCCCCGGTGTCGCGATCGACGATGTGAAGGCGCAACTGGTCAAGGTGGTGGCCGATCCGAGCGCGCGTGTGAAGACGCTGGGCGATCCGCTGGCCAGCGATGCGTCACCCCTGCGCGCCGACGTGATGAAGGTGGTGCGCGACGCGGTGATGGCGCGGGCGCCCGACATTGCGGTGATGCCGGGCATGTCGGCGGGGGCGACCGACAGCCTTTATTTTCGCGCGCTGGGTGTGCCGAGCTATGGCGTGTCCAGCCTGTTCATGAAGGCGGAGGATGGCTTCGCCCACGGGTTGAACGAACGGGTGCCGGTGGCGGGGATTAGGGAATCGCTGGAGCAGTGGGACGCGGTGGTGCGCGGGCTGGCGAAGTAGGGGACGGGCTTACCCTCTCTATCCCGTTCGGTTCGAGCAGCTTCGAGCGAAGTCGAGAAGCGTCCGTCGAGAACAGTTCTCGACAAGCTCGAACCGAACGGGGGTAGGTGTCGGGTAGGCGCTTAACCCCGCACCGCAATCCCGTTGGCGGCCGACAGCACCGCCTGCACCGACGCCGTCGCGACATCCGCATCGGTGCCGACGCCGAACACGGTGCGGCCGTCGGGGGCGCGGCATTCGACATAGGCGGCGGCGTTCACGTCGCTGCCTGCGCCGATCGCATGTTCGCTATAGTCGGCGATTTCGAGCTGCACGCCGAACTCGTCGCGCAGCGCGGCCAGCACCGAAGAGAGCAGGCCGTTGCCCCGCCCGGAAATGGAGCGTTCCACGCCTTCATGCACGATCTTGCCGGTGAAGATGCGGTCGCCCGCCACGCCGCTCTCATGATAGTCGATCAGGCTATAGGCCTGATCCCCCGACAGGCGGTAATGGGTCTGGAACGCGCTCCAGATGTCGGCGGCGTTGAGTTCGCGGCTGCTTTCGTCGGCCATCGCCTGAACGACCTTGGAAAATTCGGCCTGCATCCGCTTGGGCATCTTATAGCCCTTGTCCTGTTGCAGCACCCAGGCGACGCCGCCCTTGCCCGATTGCGAATTGACGCGGATCACCGCTTCATAATCGCGGCCCAGATCCTTGGGGTCGATTGGCAGATAGGGCACGTCCCAGATCAGGTCGTTGCGCGCTTCCTGCGCGGCGAAGCCCTTCTTGATCGCATCCTGATGGCTGCCGGAAAAGGCGGTGAACACCAGTTCGCCGGCATAGGGGTGGCGCGGGTGGACGGGCAACTGGTTGCAATATTCGACGGTCTGGATGACCTCGTCAATGTCGCTGAAGTCCAGCAGCGGGTTGATGCCCTGCGTGTACATGTTGAGCGCCACGGTCACGATGTCGCAATTGCCGGTGCGCTCGCCATTGCCGAACAGGCAGCCTTCGACACGATCCGCGCCGGCCATCAGGCCCAGTTCCGCCGCCGCGACGCCGGTGCCGCGGTCGTTATGCGGATGCAGCGAGATGACGACGCTGTCGCGCCTGGAGATGTTGCGGCACATCCATTCGATCTGGTCGGCATAGATGTTGGGCGTCGCGCATTCGACCGTCGCGGGCAGGTTCAGGATCAGCGGACGATCGGGCGTGGGTGCAAGAATGTCCATCACCGCCTCGCAACATTCCAGGCTGAAATCCAGCTCCGCGGTGGAGAAGGTTTCGGGCGAATATTCGAAATGCCAGTCGGTGTCCGGCTGCTTGGCGGCATTGTCGCGCAGCAGCTTGGCGGCGTTGACGGCGATCTCCTTGATCTCCGGCCGGCTCATCTGGAACACGATGTTGCGCCAGGCGGGCGACACGGCGTTGTAGACATGGACGATCGCCTTGGGCGCGCCGCGCAGCGATTCGAAGGTGGTGGCGATCAGGTCGGCGCGCGCCTGGGTCAGCACCTGCACGATCACGTCGTCGGGGATTGCGCCGTCGCGGACCAGCCCGGAAATAAAGTCGAATTCGGTCGCGCCCGCAGCGGGGAAGCCGATCTCGATCTCCTTGACGCCGACCTTGAGCAGCAGGTCGAAGAAGCGGCGCTTCTTTTCCGCATTCATCGGGTCGATCAGCGACTGGTTGCCGTCGCGCATGTCGGTCGACAGCCAGCGGGGCGGGGCGGTGATGACCTGCGCAGGCCATTGGCGATTGGGCAGGTCCACCTGCGGGAAGGCGCGGTATTTCTGCGAGGGATCGGTCAGCATCATGGGATCAAACTACTTCTTTGCCAGCGGCGCGCGGGTCGGCGCTTTCCGGTATACGACTTGACTGCGATGAAGGCCCTTAGGCGGATCGGTGCTGCCCATAGTCGAAAGGCAGCATAAAAACCACGCCTAAGGGCGTGTAAGTCGTAGCAGGGTAAGAAGGCTGACGCTCTGCATGATGCGTCCCCTTACCCCTTTTGTGGGGGAGGGGTAAAGCTCATAATTGGGCGCGGCTGAAAATGGCGTCGATGCTGAGGTCTACCTTGTCGGATACGAAGGGGCGGCCGAAGCCCATGCCGAACTGGCTGCGTTCGACCGTCATGGCGCCGGAGAAATGCATGGTGGACAGGCCCGGCGCTTCGTCCGGGCCGGACGCCTCTTTCAGGGTCGTGCCGACCAGCCGGACGGAGAGAGTGACGGGACGGGTCTGCCCGTGCATTGTCAGTTCGCCGGCAATGGGCGTGGGCGCATCGCTGCGCGCCAGCGGGGCATTTTGCGCGATAAAGCGGATGGTGGGAAATTTCGCCATGTCGAAGAAGCTGTCGCCCTTCAGCATCGCGTCGGTGGAGGCGTCGCCGGTGGTCAGCCTTTCGACCGGGAAGCTGATGTCGACGGTCGCGCGGTCGGGCTGGGCAGGGTCGATCACCACCGCGCCTTCGGGCGCGACGAAGTCGCCTTCATAGCCGCCGACCAGCGCCTTCACATGAAAATGTACCCTGGTCGCCACACTATCGACCTGATAGCGGCCGGGTGCATAAAGGGCTGGCGGCGCGGCGGCCGCCGGCACAAGCGCGACGATGCTTAGGAGCAGCGCGGCTTGTGCCGGACGGCGCACGGCTTATTGCTTTTCGAAGCCGGCGATGATCTTCAACTCGATCGCGTCGCCGACGACCGGCACGCCATAGCCCATGCCGAATTCGCTGCGCTTGATCGTACCGGTGGCGACGAAGCCGACATTTTCCTTCTTGCTCATCGGCTGCACGCCAGCGCCGTAAAATTCGGCGTCGAGGGTGACGGGCTTGGTCACGCCCTTGATGGTCAGGTTGCCGGTGATCTCGGCGCCGCTCGCGCCTTCGGGCTTGACGCTGGTGGACACGAAGGTCGCGGTGGGGAATTTGGCGGCATCGAAGAAATCGGCCTTCATCAGATGCTCGTCCAGCTTCGCGACGCCGGTGCGCAGATTGGCGACGGCGAATTCAACCGATACCTTGGATGCGGCCGGGTTGGCCTTGTCCAGCGTCAGCGTGCCGGTCGGTTCGGCGATCGTGCCGGCATTATTGGTGAAACCCATATGGTCCCAGGCGAAAACGACCTGCGTATGGCCGCCATCGACCTTATAGGCGCCGCCGGTGACCTTGGCGACGTCCTTGGTGCCGGGCGCAGCGGTTGGCATCTGGGCGACGAGTGCGGTGCCGCCGGCAATAGCGATCAGGGCGGCGGCGGGGATGAGGAACTTCTTCATGAGACAGACTCTCCAAAACGATCAAGGGGCGCAGCTTGAATAAGCCACGCCCCTCGATTGTTCCAGAGCCGTAACCGGAAACGGATCGTTCCCTTTTCGGCCGCAAGATGGAAGCAGGAGAATTGAGCACAACGCCGTTCGTGCTGAGTAGAGGCTGAGCTTGTCGAAGCCTCGTATCGAAGCATCCTTCGATACGCCATTTCGACTTCGCTCAATGGCTATTCAGGACGAACGGTTTTTGTGACCGTCAGTTCTTTTCCTGGTCCACCAGCTTGTTGGCGCCGATCCAGGGCATCATGGCGCGCAGCTTGGCGCCGGTTTCCTCGATCGGGTGGCGCTGGGCCGCGATGCGGCTGGCCTTGAGTTCCGGCTGGCCAGCGCGGTTATCGAGGACGAAGTCCTTGACGAAGCGGCCCGACTGGATGTCGGCCAGCACGCGCTTCATTTCCTTCTTCGTTTCTTCGGTGATGATGCGCGGGCCGGTCTTGATATCGCCATATTCGGCGGTGTTCGAGATCGAATAGCGCATGTTGGCGATGCCGCCCTCATACATCAGGTCGACGATCAGCTTGAGTTCGTGCAGGCACTCGAAATAGGCCATTTCCGGCGCGTAGCCGGCTTCGACCAGCGTTTCGAAACCGGCCTGGACCAGCGCGGTCGCGCCGCCGCAGAGGACAGCCTGTTCGCCGAACAGGTCGGTTTCGCATTCTTCGCGGAAGTTGGTTTCGATGATGCCGCTGCGACCGCCGCCGACGCCGCTGGCGTAGGACAGGGCGATGTCATGCGCATTGCCGGTCGCGTCCTGATGGACGGCGATCAGGCAGGGAACGCCGCCGCCGCGCTGATATTCGGAGCGCACGGTGTGGCCCGGACCCTTGGGCGCGATCATGATGACGTCCACGTCCTTGCGGGTTTCGATCAGGCCGAAATGGACGTTGAGGCCATGGGCGAAGGCAAGCGCCGCGCCGGGGCGCAGGTTGGCGTGGATGTCGTCGGCATAGATGGCGGCCTGATGCTCGTCGGGGGCCAGGATCATGAGCACGTCGGCCCAGGCGGCGGCTTCGGCGTTGGGCAGAACCTTGAAGCCTGCGCCTTCGGCCTTCTTGGCGGACGGCGAACCGGCGCGGAGCGCAATGGCGACTTCGGCGACGCCGCTGTCGCGCAGATTCTGCGCATGGGCGTGACCCTGCGAACCGTAACCCAGGATGGCGACCTTCTTGCCCTTGATCAGGCCGATGTCCGCGTCGTGATCGTAATAAACCTTCATGTCTCTTCCCTTTTCATATCCTGACCCTCTCCCTTGAGGGAGAGGATACGAAGACTTGGGCCGACAGGCCCTAGTCGAAGTTGGTGAGGGGGAACCACCGGGTGTTGGCGCTTGCGTCGCCCTCACCCTCCCACCGTTGCGCGGCGGGCCCCTCCCTCTCCCCCGTGGGAGAGGGGTCAAATCCTCAGTTCGCTTCCTTGCCGCGGATCAGGCCGACGACGCCGGTGCGGCCGACTTCGACCAAACCGATCTGGCGCATCAGGCCGACGAAATTATCGATCTTCTCGGTCGTGCCGGTGATTTCGAAGATGAAGCTTTCGATCGTCGTATCGACCACCTTGGCGCGGAACACGTCGGCCAGGCGCAGCGCCTCGATCCGGTCCTCGCCCACGCCCGCGACCTTCACCAACGCCAGTTCGCGCTCCACGAAGGGACCGGCTTCGGTCAGGTCGGTGACCTTGTGCACCGGCACCAGCCGGTCAAGCTGGGCGATGATCTGGTCGATCACCTTGGGCGGGCCGTTGGTGACGATGGTGATGCGGCTGACGCCATGGTCCTGCGTGATGTCCGCCACGGTCAGGCTGTCGATATTATAGCCGCGCGCGGTGAACAGGCCCGCAATGCGCGCCAATATGCCCGCTTCGTTCGAAACGGTCAGCGACAGGACGTGCCGCTGGCTGAGTTCTTCCTGGATATGCATCAGATGCTTGTCCCGTTATCCGTAACTGCCGCGCCATCATGATCGTCATGGCGCTGCGAAATCATCGCGATGAAGGCATAGTGCCAGCCGCCGTCCTGTCGATGGGCGAGGCGAACGGGAAAGCCCGTCACCGCGTCGAACATGCGGACCAGATGTTCGCCCACATAGCGGGGACCGGCCAGCAGCGTGCCGATATGCCGCCCGTTAAAGTCGAACCCCTCGTCCAGATGCACTTCCCATTCCTCATTGTCCGGGACGGCATGATCGGTGGTCCAGCCGGCGATGTCGGCCGTGCCCGCGATCCGTTCGAAATCCCAAGGCTCCGTCACATGGATGCGGAGCTTCAGATGCTGCGTCACAGGACGGCCATCATACCAGCGCCTTCGCCTCGTCCGACATCACGCCGGCAATCTGGTTGGGATCAAGCAGCATGTCGGTATGGGATGCGCCCGACGGAATCATCGGGAAGCAGTTGGACATTTTCGCGACGCGGCAATCGACGATCACCGGACCGTCGGTTTCCAGCATCTGGCGGATGCCGGCCTCCAGCTCCTGCGGCCCCTCGATCCGGATGCCGGTCCAGCCATAGGCTTCGCCCAGCTTCACGAAATCGGGCAGGCTGTCCGAATAGCTGTTGGAGTAACGGCTTTCATAGGTCAGTTCCTGCCACTGGCGAACCATGCCCATATATTCATTGTTCAGGATGAAGATTTTCACCGGGAGGCGATACTGGCTGGCCGTGCCCAGTTCCTGGATGTTCATTTGAATCGAGGCGTCGCCCGCGATGCAAATGGTGATACTGTCGGGATTGCCCATCTGCGCGCCGATGGCGGCCGGGAAGCCATAGCCCATGGTGCCAAGGCCGCCGGACGTCAGCCACTTGTTCGGCGCGTCGAAGCCGAAATGCTGCGCCGCCCACATTTGGTGCTGGCCGACTTCGGTGGTGATGATGACGTCCTTGCCGGTCGCCTGCGTCGCGGCATAGAGGTTCGCGATCGCGCGCTGGGGCATGATCTCGACGCCGTTTTCGGCATAGTCCAGGCTGCGCTTCGCACGCCAGCCATCGATCCGCGACCACCATTGCGTCAGATCGACTTGTCTGTGATTGCGCTGCTTCCACAGGGCGATCATGTCTTCCAGCGCGCTGGCGATGTCGGCGACGATGGGAACATCGACATCGACGATCTTGTTGATCGAGCTGCGGTCGATATCGATATGGACCTTGCGGCTGCCCGGCGCAAAGGCGTCCAGACGGCCGGTGACGCGATCGTCAAACCGGGCGCCGATGCACAGGATCAGGTCGGCCTGGTTCATCGCCCAATTGGCTTCGAACGTGCCGTGCATCCCCAGCATCCCCAGCCATTGCTCGGACGACGCGGGAAAGGCGCCCAGGCCCATCAGCGTCGATGTGACGGGCGCGCCGGTCAGCGCGGCGAGTTCGCGCAGCAAGGCGCTCGCCTGCGGGCCGGAGTTGATGACGCCGCCGCCGGTGTAGAAGACCGGGCGTTCGGCCGCGGCGAGCATTTCGACCGCCGCGTCGATTCCCGCCGCGTCCGCCTTCGTCTGCGGACGGTAGCTGGCATGGACCTTCAGTTGCGGCTTCGCATAAGGCGCGGTCGCGATCTGGACGTTCTTGGGGATATCGACGACGACCGGGCCGGGGCGGCCGGTGGTGGCGATATGGAACGCCTCATGAATCACTTCTGCCAGCTTGCCGGGCGTCTTGACCAGATAGTTGTGCTTGGAACAGTGGCGCGTGATGCCGATCGTGTCGGCTTCCTGGAAGGCGTCGGTGCCAATCAGTTGCGTCGGCACCTGGCCGGTGATGACGACCATCGGGATCGAATCCATCAGCGCGTCGGTGATGCCGGTGACGGCATTGGTCGCGCCGGGACCGGACGTGACCAGCACGACGCCGGGCTTGCCGGTCGATCGGGCATAGCCCTCCGCCATGTGGGTCGCGCCCTGTTCGTGGCGGACCAGCACATGCTTGATCGTGGGATGATTGTAGAGCGCGTCATAAATCGGCAGCACCGCGCCGCCGGGATAGCCGAACACGACCTCGACACCGAGATCGATCAGGCATTCAACCAATATGTCCGCGCCGCTCTTTTCGGCCACGATAAAATCCTTCTGTTCTAGGTGCAGGGCGACGTCCTTTGCGACAGCACGCCTGCGATGGCAAGGAGGCTGCCTCTAGTGGACATAAAATGACGGGTCAACCCCTATAGTTGTAATTTAATTACTAATTCGTCGGTAATTTTGGCATCTATTTCTCGTTCCTCGCGCGGCCAAGTCGGCGGGGGCTGGTTCGTGAACCAGGTATATTGGCGCTTGGCATATTGGCGGGTGGCCAGGGTCGCCTTCGCGATACAGCTGTCCAGATCGCTGTCTCCGCGCAGATAGGCGGCGATCTCCGGCACGCCGATCGCGCGCATCACCGGCAGGTCGGGGTGGAGGTTGCGGGTCAGCAGCGCCTCCACTTCGGCGATCGCGCCAGCCTCGACCATCTGCGCGAAACGGCGGTCGCAGCGGTCGACCAGCCAGTCGCGCGGCGGGCGCAGGATCATGGGGGCCAGGGTGATGCGGCCCGCGATGCCGCCTGCCTTATGCTGCTGCCATATCTTGAGCGGGCGGCCCGTCGAGCGCACCACCTCCAGCGCGCGCGCGATGCGGGTGGCATCGGCCGGGGCCAGGCGGGCGGCGGCTTCGGGGTCTTCGCGGGTTAGCGCGGCATGGGCGTCGGCGACCGGCAGGGCGCGCACGGCGGCGCGGATGTCGAGGTCGATCTCCGGCACCGGGGCGATCCCGTCCAGCAGGGTGCGGATATAGAGGCCGGTGCCGCCGACCAGCACCGGCAGCTTGCCAGCCTCATGGGCCGCATCGATCTGCGCCTTCGCCTCGGCCGCCCAGCGCGGGGCGGTGCAAGCCTCCACGCCATCGATATGGCCGAAGAGGCGATGGGGGACGTCGCCCATTTCCGCCGCGCTCGGCCGGGCGGACAGGATGGCGAGGTCGGCATAGACCTGGCTGGCGTCGGCATTGATGACGATGCCGCCGGTGGCTTTGGCGAGCGCGATGGCCAGCGCGCTCTTGCCGCTGGCGGTGGGTCCGGCAATAAGCGCGACGCGCGGGCGGGATTCGCTCGAAGATGGTTCAGGAGTGTGCATGTTCGTCGCGACCTTAGTGGCAAGTGATCGAATCGGGCAGGGGGATATTGCCGCCGCCGCTGATCGGTTGCGCAATGCAGGCTGCGAACCGGGCGATGTCGCATGGCTGGACGAGGGCAAGGCCGCCGATCTCTTCTTCACGATCGATCCGGTCGCGGCCCGCGCGGCGCTGACCGGCGTGGGCGACAAGGTGGACGTGATCGTCCAGCCGGTAGAGGGCCGCGCAAAGATGCTGCTGATCGCGGACATGGATTCGACCATGATCACCGTCGAGTGCATCGACGAACTGGCCGACTATGCGGGCATCAAGCCGCAGATCGCCGAAATCACCGAGCGGGCGATGCGCGGCGAACTGGATTTCGAGGGCGCGTTGCATGGCCGGGTCGCGCTGCTCAAGGGCCTGCCCGACAGCGCCATCGACCAGTGCAGGGAAGAGCGCGTGGTCGTCATGGGCGGGGCCAAGGCGCTGGTCCGCACGATGAAGGCGCGGGGCGCGAAGACCTTGCTGGTGTCGGGCGGCTTCACCCGCTTCACCGGGCCGGTGGCGGACGAGATCGGTTTCGACGCGAACGTCGCCAATGTGCTGGAGATCGCCGACGGCGCCTTGCTGGGCACCGTGACCACGCCCATCGTGGACGCCGCGCGCAAGCGGACGGAACTGGAGGCGGCGATCGCGGGCGGGATCGACCGGGCGCTGACGCTGGCGGTGGGGGATGGCGCCAACGACATTCCGATGATCCAGGGGGCGGGGCTGGGCGTCGCCTATCGCGCCAAGCCGGTGACGCGTGCCGCCGCCGCCGCCGAAATCGTGCATGGCGACCTGTCGGTGCTGCTCTATGCGCAGGGCATCCCCTCGGCGGAATGGGCTGAGTAGGGCAGCGTGTTCCCGCCTACGCGGGAACACCTTCGTCTGCTTATGGCGGCTCGCCGCTGATCGGCCACGCTTCATCGTCATTTCGTTCGAGTAATGGATTTTATTCCGTGCCCGCACGTTGGGATCGAGCCGCATGGGTCGCGGCGAGGAGTCTAACGGCGCAAGGCGGCCTGCCGCCCAGGCGTTCAGGGAGTTTCTATGCACTATAAATATCTGGCTTTGGCCGCTGGCGGGCTATTGGCGCTCAGCGCTTGCGCCAAGAATGAGGCGCCGGTCACGGCCGCGCCGCCGGTCGGACCCGGCGCCATCGCCGGCACCGTCGCGGCCGATCGCGATGGCGACGGCTATGTCGATGGCTATTATACCGCCGATGGCATCTACCACGCCGTCCAGGGTCCGCCTTGCCCGCCGCCGCCGCCGCCGCCGACCCGCCGGGGAGAACGCGGCTGATCCACGCGGCTTTTCGGGCGCGGCGAGTTCGTCGCGCCCCTTCGCTTTCGCTGCTTGCCTGTCTGCTGGCCGCCGCCGTAATTCCCCACGGGGTGCAGGCGCAGGGCGCCGCGGCCGACAAGGCCGCCCAATCGAGCGTCGCCGCCGAAATTCGCGCGGGCGTCAGCGGCAAGCTCAGGGATTTCTACAGCCCGCGCGGTTTCTGGCCGCTCTGGGTTGAACAGGATCGCATCGGGCCGCAGGCCGACGCGCTTCTGGCGTTGATCGCGGATAGCGAGGCCGATGGCCTGAGCCCGCGCGACTATGACGCGCGCGACCTCAAGCGCCTGATCGACGTGGCCGACACCGAGGGCAATACCAAGGCGCTGGCCCGCGCCGACCTCGCTCTGTCGCGCGCCTTCGCCGCGCTGGTCGCCGACATGCGCCGCCCGGCCAGGGGCGTGAAGATGCGCTATATCGATCAGGAGGCGGAACCCAAACCGCCCAGCCCGGCCGATATTGTGCGCGCCGCATCGCTGGCCCCATCGCTCACCGACTATATCCAGACCGCCGGGTGGATGAGTCCGCTCTATATGCGGTTGCGCAGCGCGCGGGCGCATTATCTCGACACATGGGGCGGACTGCCCGCGGTGCAGATCCCCGAAGGCGTCAAGCTGCGCCCCGGCGGCAAGGCGCCAGAAATCACGCTGCTGCGCCATCGGATCGGCCTGTCGGACGGCGTCGCCTATGACAAGGCGCTGGCGGCGAAGGTGAAGGCGTTCCAGACCGACCATGGCCTCAAGCCCGACGGCGTCGCCGGCGCGATGACGATTGCGGCGCTGAACGACGGGCCGGACCGCTACGACCGGCTGCTGGCGCTCAATCTGGAACGGGCGCGCGTCCTGCCCGGCCCATGGACCCGCCATGTCGTGGTGGACGCCGCATCGGCGCGGCTATGGTATTATAGCAAGGGCGCGCTGGACGGCACGATGAAGGTCGTCGCCGGGACGAAGGAAACGCAGACGCCGATGATGGCGGGGATGATCCGTTATGCGACGCTCAACCCCTATTGGAACATTCCGTCCGACCTGGTGGAGCGCAAGGTTGCGCCCAAGATCCTGAGCGGCGCGTCGCTGAAAAGCCTGCGTTATGAAGCGCTGTCCGACTGGAGCGCCAATCCTGCGCCGCTGGCGCAGAGCGCGATCGACTGGGAGGCGGTGGCGGCCGGACAGAGCGAAGTGCGCGTGCGGCAGTTGCCCGGCGGCACCAACGCCATGGGGCGGATCAAGTTCATGTTCCCCAACGATCTGGGCATATATCTGCACGACACGCCCCAGCGCGACCTGTTTGCCAAGAAGGATCGCCATTATAGCAATGGCTGCGTCCGGCTGGAGGATGCGCAGCGATTGGGCCGCTGGTTCTTTGGCAAGACGCCGACGACCGACAGCGATGCGCCCGAACAGCATGAACCGCTGCCCCAGCCGGTGCCGGTGTTCCTGACCTATCTGACCGCGGTGCCGACCGCGCAGGGGGTGCAGTTCCTGCTGGATGTTTATGGGCGGGACGGGGAGTGAGGCTATCACTCAAACCGTTCGCCCTGAGCGAAGTAGAAGGGTTTGGCTGAGCGGAGCGAAGTCACTTCGCTTCGCTCAGCCCGAACGGACGTCGGGTTTAATGTCCGATCCCCGCCACCATCCACAGGGCCATCGCGACCATCATCACATTCTCGGTCAGGGACACAAAACCCAGCGGGACATTGCTGCCGCCGCCGACGCAGGCGCATTTGAGCTCGCGCTTTTCGACATAGACCGCCTTGAACACCGATACCGCGCCGATGCCGCCGATGAACAGGGCGACAGGGATCGAGAGCCAGTCGAGCGTCCGCGTCAGC
This sequence comes from Sphingobium sp. AntQ-1, assembly GCF_028538045.1. NCBI lineage: Bacteria > Pseudomonadati > Pseudomonadota > Alphaproteobacteria > Sphingomonadales > Sphingobiaceae > Sphingobium > Sphingobium sp. AntQ-1. The sequence continues at coordinate 283,930 of NZ_CP117158.1, read as the reverse complement.
ATCAGCACGCCCGCGCCCAGTTCCAGGAAGGGATAGACGAGGCCATAGGGCGGCAGGCGGCGGGCGAGCAGGTCGTAGTTCAGGAACATGGTCGCGAACCGGTCCACATCCTGCAATTTCAGCATGGCGAGCAGGATCATCGCGATCGCGACGAACCGCTCCAGCGTCATGAAGGAAACGAGCGGCAGGAACGTCAGCCAGTCGACCGCCAGCGCAAGCAGCGCCGCCACGGCGAACACCGCCAGCACCGGCACATAGCTGGTCGCGTTGGGGTCTTTGACCTTGAGGCCGAGATAGCGGCGCAGATTGTCATAGCCGCCGATCCGCTGACCGTCGATGACGATTTGCGGCGTGGTCTTGACGTCATACTGCGCCTTGAATGCGTCGGTTTCCGCGCGGGTCTTCAGCCAGTGATCGTCCACATCATAGCCGTGGCGTTTAAGCAGCCAGCGCGCCTTGACGCCATAGGGGCAGATGTGGCCGGGCATCACCATGCGATAAATGCTGGCGCTGCGTTCGCCGGTTTTGGGGTCGGGGCTGGTCATCTTGGCATCCTTGGTCATGGGACGGATGCGCCCCATATAGGGGCCGTACCATGGTACGGAGTCAAGAGATGAGCATGACGATTTCCACACTGGCCCGATCGGCCGGGGTACATGTGGAGACGGTGCGCTATTACCAGCGGCGCGGCCTGCTCGACACGCCAGAGCGGGGCGAGGGCGTGCGCCGCTATGGTGACAGTGATGCGCGGCGGCTGGGCTTCATCCGCTCGGCGCAGGGGGCAGGCTTCACATTGGAGCAGATCGGCGAGTTGCTGCAACTGGACGCCGGACAGGACCGGGCGCGGGCGCGGGCGCTGGCGGCGGATCGGATCGCGGCGCTGGACGCTAAGATCGCCGAATTGCAGGCGGCGCGGAGCGCTCTGGAGCGGTTGGCGCGGGAATGTCATGCGAGCGAGGAAGGGCCGTGCCCGATCATCGCGGCGTTCGAGGGGTGAGAGTGGAATAACAGGCGGAGTAGAGTCTACCTACCCAAAAGCGCCGCGCCCTTCTGCCAACCGCCCTCAGCGCTTCTTGCGGCTCTTCTTCTTCGCCGGCGCCTTGGCCGCACTTGCGCAGGGCCAGGCCTTGCGGATCGCGGCGAAGACCTGGGAGGAGGCGGATTGCTGGCGGTCGATCGGGTTCTTGCCCAGATAATCGACCGTGGCTACGCGCAACTGGTTGATCGTCACGTCGCCGGGGATGCAGCTTTTCAGTTTGTTGGCCTCCCGCGTCGTGTTGAACGCATCGACCGCGCCGCTGATATAGCCGACGCATTCATAGCTTTTCTCGAAATAATCCTTGCCTTCCTTGTCGGCGGTGCAGACGGCGTAGAGGGCGTCGCCGCTGTAGAATCCGGCCTGCGCCGCGATCGGCAGGCCCGCGCCAGTGGCCAAGAGAGCGGCGTAGAGCCAATGTTGGGGCTGCATGGTCATCTCACTCCATCCCCGCGACCAGCCCGTCGATCGCGCCCTGCAATATGTAGCTGGCGGCGAGCTTGTCGACCAGTTCGTCGCGGCGGGCGCGGCTGGCGTCGGCTTCCAGCAGGGTGCGGGTGACGGCCTGGGTCGACCAGCGTTCGTCCCACAGCAGCACCGGGCAGCCCAGGTCCGCGACATTATGGGCAAAAGCGCGGCTCGACTGGCTGCGCGGGCTATTGGTGCCGTCGAGGTTCAGCGGCAGGCCGATGACGATGCCCTTCACATTCTGCTGCGTCATGAAGGCGGCCAGGCCGATCTTGTCCTTGCTGAACTTGCCGCGCGTGACGGTGTAGGCGGGGCTGGCGATCGACCATTCGGCGTCACACAGCGCCAGCCCGATCGTTTTCGTGCCGACATCCATGCCGATCAGCCGTCCGCCCTGCGGCAGCGCCGCGCGGAAGGCCGCGCGATCCGTTGTAACCAGTGTCATGGCGTTCGCCCTGCCACGTCTTCAGACAAGAGTCACTTGCCGGTGAAAGCCGCCAGTCGTTTCTGCGCATCCTCGCGCACATTGCCCCAGAAGAGGCTGTAGTCATAGACGTGGTAATTGTTGCCCGGCAGGGTGAACGGACCCATGTCGACCGGCTCGCCGATCATCAGCACGCCGCTGGTGTCGCAGCGCGCGGGGACGATGCCGGTGAGCAGCTTGGGCGGCTGGCCCTGTTCGCGCGCGTCGAGCGTGCCCTTGTTGGCGCTGGCCGGGGCCGCGCCGTTGAACGCGCCGGTGATCGGGTTGGTGCAAAGCATGTGCGTGCCCTTGCGGGGCTTGCCGGTATAGCCGGTCTTGCGTTCGAAGCTTTCGACCACGGCGGAGGGATCGGCCGGTTCGGCATAGCTTTGCCAGCTGACGATGCAATGCGCCTGGTCCTGCCGGCCGCAGGCGGGCAGGCCGAGCGCGGGCAGATCCGCCTCCACCGATACTGGCCAACCCACGGCATAGACGGCGGCGATGCGGTCGGCGACCGGCTTGCCCGCCACCTGTTCGCGCAGCAGTTGCAGCAGGTGGCGCGACCCCTGGCTATGGCCGGCCAGGATCAGCGGGCCGGTGGGATTGGCCTTCAGGAAGGCGGCGAAGGCCTGGGCCACGTCGCGATAGGCGGCGGCCAATGCCTGGTCGCCGGCCGGCTTGTCGGTCAGGAAGGCGCCATAATTGGCCTGGCGATAGCGCGGCGCCCAGACCGCGCCCGCGGCGTTGAAGGCGCTGGCCTGCCCCATCACGAAACGGCGGGCGGTGGCGTCCGCTTCCTTGTCGCCGATCCGGGCGTTCCAGTGCGCGTCGCCAAAGGTGGTGATGTAGCTGGTCGGGTGGATGAAGAAAATGGTGGCCTTCTGGCTCGTCTTGGGCGTGGTGACCCCGGCGGGAGTCCAGAGCGCGACATTATCCTTCACGATGTCGGGCCGCGCCAGCCACATATCGGCGCCGTCATAGGCGTTGGCGGGCAGCGGCTGGAGCTGGGTAAAGGCTTCGCGCGGCACCATCACCAGGCGGATGATCTGCATCCCCCATATGCGGTAAACAAGCAGCGCGGCGATCACCAGCACGACCAGGGTCGCGATGACATAGAGGAATTTGCGGGCCACCCATGCTCTCCGAAATTGTCGCCCTTGTCTGGCGCATGGGGCACGCGCGCGCAAGAGGCGCTAAAGCGGCCATGCGGGCGGAGCCTGCGAAACGCGCTTGAAGCGGACCGGCGCGGGTGGTAGCGGCGGCCCATGTCGATAGACCTTCAAACCGTGAAAAAGATCGCCAGCCTCTCGCGCATTTCGGTGACCGACGCCGAAGCCGAAGCCATGGTGCCCGAACTCAACAACATCCTTGGCTGGGTGGAGCAATTGGGCGAGGTGGACGTCACCGGCGTAGAGCCGATGACCGCCGTCATCCCCAACCACCAAAGGCTGCGCCAGGACGTCGTCACCGACGGCAATGTGCGCGACAAGGTGCTGGCCAATGCGCCGCAGGCCGAACATGGCTTTTTCGCGGTGCCCAAGGTGATCGAATAATATGAGCAATCTGACTGATCTGACGGTCGCGGAAATTCGCGACGGCTTCCGCGCGGGCGATTTTTCGGCCCGCGAAGTGGCGGAAGGCTTCAACGCCAATGTCGCCGCCGCCAAGGCGCTGAACGCCTTCATCGTGGAAACGCCGGACAAGGCGCTGGAAGCCGCCGATGCCGCGGACAAGGCGAAGGCCGCGGGCGAAACGCTGGGTGCGCTGGCCGGCGTGCCGATCGGCATGAAGGATCTGTTCTGCACCGAAGGGACGCAGACCACCGCCGCGAGCCACATGCTGGAAGGCTTCGTGCCGACCTATGAATCGACCGTGTCGGGCAAGCTGTGGGCGGCGGGCGCGGGGATGCTGGGCAAGCTGAACCTCGACCAGTTCGCGATGGGATCGTCCAACGAGACGAGCTATTATGGCAATGTGATCTCGCCCTGGCGACGCAATGACGGCGGCAATGCCGCCCTCGCGCCCGGTGGGTCTTCGGGCGGTTCGTCTTCGGCGATTGCCGCGCGGCTGTGTCCGGCGGCGACCGGCACCGACACCGGCGGATCGATCCGTCAGCCCGCCGCCTTCACCGGCATTTCGGGCATCAAGCCGACCTATGGCCGCTGCTCGCGCTGGGGCATCGTGGCCTTCGCCTCCTCGCTCGATCAGGCCGGGCCGATGGCGCGCACGGTGCGCGACAATGCGATCCTGCTGGAGACGATGGCAGGCTTCGATCCCAAGGATTCGACCAGCCTCGACCTGGCCGTGCCCCAGTGGGAAGCGGGATTGTCGAGCGACCTGCGTGGCAAGACGGTCGGTATTCCTAAGGAATATCGCCCTGATGGCCTGAACGCGGAAATTTCCGCCCTGTGGGATCGCGGCATCGCCTGGCTGAAGGATGCGGGCGCGAAGGTGGTCGACGTGTCGCTGCCGCATACCAAATATGCGCTGCCGACCTATTATATCATCGCGCCTGCCGAAGCCTCGTCCAACCTCGCCCGCTATGATGGCGTGCGCTATGGCCAGCGCGACCTGCCCGATGGCGCAGGCTTGCAGGATATGTATGCCGCCACCCGCGCCGCCGGTTTCGGGCCGGAGGTCAAGCGCCGCATCATGATCGGCACCTATGTCCTGTCGGCGGGCTTCTACGACGCCTATTATACCCAAGCGCAGAAGGTCCGGGCGCTGATCGCGCGCGATTTCGAGCTGGCGTTCGAACAATGCGACCTGCTGCTGACCCCGACCGCGCCAAGCGCGTCGTTCGCGCTGGGCGAAAAGCAGGCCGATCCGCTGGCCATGTATCTGAACGACGTCTTCACCGTGCCGGCGTCGCTGGCCGGACTGCCGGCGATGGCGGTGCCGGGCGGGCTGGACAGCCAGGGTTTGCCCATCGGCCTCCAGATCATCGGCAAGGCGCTGGACGAGCAGACGGTTCTGAACGCGGGTCTGGCGATCGAGGAACGGGCGGGCTTTACCGCGCGGGCGGACAAGTGGTGGTAAGGTCTGAGCGACGCAAGACATGATGGCATGGGGGCGAGACGATGAAGTCAGGCGGTTTCTATGAACGCAACGCGATCGTCCTCATGGAAGCGCATAATGCGCTCAATCTTGCGTTCGGTGCCATATTGAGCGCTTATGTCGGCAATTCCCTGGCCAATATCGACCATCATTCCTACAATCATGCCACCCTAGCCCGCTTCTTCATCTTGATCGCCATTTCCATCCTGGGATTGTGCGTCGGCAACACGGTCATGCTGCGGGGCGATTTCACCATGGGCGCGATGTTCGCCCTTGTCGCCCTGATCGCAGGCCTTTACGCTTTCCGTGCGGGCGGGGAATTGGGTTTCGAGGTGGTCGTCCTGCGGGTTCTCAGCGAATGCTGGATCGGCGCTTTGCTGATGAGCAACACCGTATTGACGATCATCAACTATATTAATCACCGGAACAGAAGCAGACGGAAAAAATGAGCAGCTATCGCATCCAGGGCGCAACCGGCGAGTGGGAGGTCGTGATCGGCCTGGAAGTCCATGCGCAGGTGACGTCGAACGCCAAGCTCTTCTCCGGCGCCGCCACGGCCTTCGGAGCGGAACCGAACACGCAGGTCAGCCTGGTCGATGCGGCCATGCCCGGCATGTTGCCCGTGCCCAACCAGGAGTGCATCCGCCAGGCGGTGCGCACCGGCATGGCGATCGACGCGCAGATCAACAAATGGTCGCGCTTCGACCGCAAGAATTATTTCTACGCCGATCTGCCGCAGGGCTATCAGATCAGCCAGCTCTATCACCCGATCGTGGGCGAAGGGCAGGTCGAGATCGTGCTGGACGAAAAGAACCCCGACACCAGCACCAAGGTCATCGGTGTCGAGCGCATCCATGTCGAGCAGGATGCCGGCAAGCTGATGCATGACCAGCATCCCACCAGTAGCTATGTCGACCTCAACCGGTCGGGCGTGGCGCTGATGGAAATCGTGTCGAAGCCCGACATGCGTTCACCCGCCGAAGCCGGGGCGTATCTGGCGAAGCTGCGGACGATCCTGCGCTATGTGGGTAGCTGCGACGGCAATATGGACCAGGGGTCGATGCGCGCCGACGTGAACGTGTCCGTGCGCAAGCCCGGCGAGGAATTTGGCACCCGCACGGAGACGAAGAACGTCAACTCGGTGCGCTTCGTGATGGCCGTGGTCGAGCATGAGGCGAACCGCCAGGTGGACGTGCTGGAAGCGGGCGGCAAGATCGTGCAGGAAACGCGGCTTTACGACCCGGACCGTAACGAGACGCGGTCGATGCGGTCGAAGGAGGATGCGCATGATTATCGCTACTTCCCCGATCCTGACCTGCTGCCGCTGGAACTGGACGATGCGTTTCTGGAGGCGTGCCGCGCCTCGCTGCCCGAACTGCCCGACGTCAAGCGCAAGCGGTACGAGCAGGCGCTTGGCCTGTCCGCCTATAACGCCGCGACGCTGACCGCCGACGCCGACACGGCGCGCTGGTTCGAGACGCTGGTGAGCGAGGCCGCGCGCATCCAGGGCAAGGGCGAGAGCGACGTAGCCAAGGCGTCGGCCAACTGGCTATTGTCAGAACTCTATGGCGCGCTCAATCGCCTGGGCAAGACGTTGGACACCAGCCCGGTCGGCCCGACCGACGGCGCGGAACTGCTGGCGCTGGTCGCGGACGGCACGATCAGCGGCACGATCGCCAAACAGGTGTTCGAGATCATGCTCGAAACCGGCGATAAGCCCGGCAAGATCGTCGAGGAAAAGCGGCTGAAGCAGACGTCCGACACTGGCGCGATCGAGGCGGCGGTGGCCAAGGTGTTGGCCGACAATGGCGACAAGGTCGACCAGTATCGCGGCGGCAAGGAGGCTTTGTTCGGCTTCTTCGTGGGCCAGACGATGAAGGCAATGCAGGGCAAGGCGAACCCGCAGGTCGTCAACGAACTGGTGAAGAAGGCGCTGGCGTAAGCCAGCACCTTCTTCCGCCATTTTAATTCGTGTTGAAGTTAGACAGCACCACATATCGAATTTTTTGGTTATCGGCCGCCAAGACTTTTATGCGTGCACCGCGATAGGCAATCTCTGTTGATGCTGACAAATCATATTCGGCTTCGTTGGAAAAAGCGGGCCGTGCGATGCTACCGCTACTTTCCCGATAGCCAATCTTGATGCGATCACCGACACGACCGCTATAAAGTAGGGTTTGCTGCAAATCACGATCGGAAAGGACAGGCTGTCGCGTCCTTTGAAAAGCATGTTCCGTATCGCACATCGGGCCATTGAGACCACCTGTAATTATGCAGGTTTCCTGTTTGGTCTTTGAAGCGCGTATCGACTGAGGAAAGGGCAACGGCAGGCCCAGCAAATCGCGCGCCTGCGGCAGATATCCTGCACCCTCCCGGTTCTGGGTCATGCGATAGGAATGATAGGTATTGTCCTTATCTTCGGCGATCTGCGGGTAAAATCCTTTGCTCAGGCGATAGCCTTTGATATTATTTTCTGTTGAAAAATCGATCCCATCTTCCTCAGTGTAGAAGCCTTGGCGGAGCATATCCTCACCGAGCGAAACTTGCGTTTCTTCGCCAAGTTTTGGAAAACTGATTGGCGTCCGTATGGGCGTATAGTTGGGGGCTGGCGTTGAAGCACAAGCCGACAAGAGTATAGTTGTTGCGACCAGAAAATAAGCACGCATGTTGGCCCCCCTTGTTTGGAAAATTCGGTAGTCCGTTGGTTTATAGTTCAGCGCGACGGATGTGAAAGCTACTGAATCATCCAAACACAACAATAAGAAAGGGGCGCCGCCGGGGGGACCGGCGACGCCCCTCTTTTATGTCCGGCGCCCTTGGGGAGGGATATTGCCGGAGCGGAAGGGACGGACCGGGAGGGTCTGTGGGGTGTGGCCCGTCCTTTCCTGTTCAAGACGTCACAGGACGAAGTTAACCGTCGCCCGAAATGAGATGGCGACGTGATTTTGTTGTTCTTCCGCGCCGAATTCACCGCCCACGCGGAACGTGTCGGTGCCGCCATAGAGGCGCGCGCGGCCGGTCCAGCCATTGGTGCGGTCTTCGGCGACCAGGGTGAACTGGTCGCCATCCTTGAAGGACGCGCTGGTGTCGCCCAGCGACCCGCCCACGATCTGTCGACGCCCGCCTTCCAGTTCCAGCCGGACCCAGCCATCCGCCTTGTTGAGGCTGCCGAAGTCGTAGCCTGCGGTCACTGTGCCGTTGGCGGTCAGTTCGTCGCTGGTGCGGCCCAGCACGGTCAGGTTGAACGCATCGCCGCCGCCGCTTTCGCTATAGCCATTCTCCTTGAGCCGGTAATAGTCGATGCCGACCGCGGGACGCAGGCCGAAACGGCCCATCTGCCACTGATAGGAAGCCCCGGCCGTGCCGGACAGCAGCGTGCCGTTCCAGTTGCCGTTCGCCGTGCGCACGACATCGCCGCTTTCGAAATGGCGGCTGCCGTCGAACTTGATGCGCGCGGCCGACAGGCGGGCGAAGCTGAGCAGCGGACCCCATTGGCCGCGCCAGTGCGCCGCCAGTTCGAACTGGTCGGAATCGACCGCATTGTTGGAACTGCCGCTGCTGTCGCTGCCATGGATATAGGCGAACGAGCCGCCGAACGCGCCAATGTCGCTCAGATATTCCAGGCCGCCGCCCGCGCCCCAGCCGTTGATGTCGTAGGAGGCGGTGCTGCCCACGCTTTTGGCGCTGCCAAAGGCGACCTGTTGCAGCCAGAAGCCCAGACGGCCGTCCTTGGTGCGGTAGATGCCATTGGGGTCGGACAGGATGCGGGCGGTCGCGCGCGATCCCGACGTAACGGCTTCGAAGGTGCCGCCGGCATGGTCGGGCAGCATCTGGCGCAGATTGGCGGTCAGCGTCGATCCGTCGGTCACCGCCAGATAGGCGCCGGCCACGTCGGCGTCATTGTCCAGCGCGTTGAAGATCGCCGAATAGGCGCTGGCGGTCGATCCGCTCAGGCCCAGTTCCGATACTGTCTTGGCCGCGATCGACAATGTGACGGTGCCAGCCGTGCTGTCGCCCGCGACGCTGCCCTTGAACATATAGGGCAGCAGCGTGGTGGCGCCGAGCGTCGGCGATCCGGTAAGCGATCCGGCGCGCACGATGACATAATCGCCTTCCGATCCGCCCACCTGGGTCAGGTTGACCTTCACCTGCGAGCCGGTGGCGAAGCTGGCCGCGCCGGCGACGTCATAGACGGTGTTGACGCCGGTGGCGGCGTCGATGGTGACGCCGATCGTGGAGGTGCCGCTGGCGGCGAGCGAAGCGAGCGCCACGGCGCCGCTATTGGTGGCGTTCAGCGTGCCGCCGTTCAGCACTGCCGCCATATTGCCCCCATTGCTGATCGCGCCCGTCAGCGACGAGGCGCCGCCCAGCGTCAGCGTGCCCGCGCCGCCGCCGAAATCGATGCCCCCGGTGACGGCGGCGGCGTCCGCCAGCGTCAGATTGGCATTGCCCGCGCCAAAGGCGATGTCGCCGGTCAGGCTGGACGTGCCCGACAGCGAGACGCTGTCATTCCCCGCGCCCAGGCTGAGGTCGCCGGTGATCGCGCCGGCCGATACGGTCAGCACGTCGTTACCCGATCCCATGCGGATGTCGCCGATGATGCTGGGGGCGGTGGCGGTGGAGGAGGCCAGCGCCTGAGTCACGGTGACGCCGCTGCCATTGGCGCTCAGATCGATCGCGATATTGGTCGCGCCGCCGTCGGCGGATATCGCGCCTGTATTGCTGAGGCTGGATAGGGTGCCGGACGAATCGAGAATGGCGATGGCTGTACCATCCTCGTCGCTCGACGCGCTCGCGCCGACCGTACCGCTGACCTTGATCGCATCCACCGAAGCGCCGGCGTCGATCACGATGCCGCGCGCGCTGGTGTTTTCCAGCGCCGATCCGGTGGCGCCCACCGCGCCGCTCACCTCGATCGTGCCGGTGCTGGCGCCCGATCCGAGCCGCAGCGCGGTGGCGTTGCTGTCATAGGATATCGCCGCGACCGTGCCATCGACCAAAATGCCCTTGGCGATGGTCACGTCGCCGCCCAGGCCGCCCACGACCAGGCCGTTGGCGTCTACGCCGTCATAGATGCCATAGCCGGCGATCGCGCCATTGACGATCAGGCCATAGCCTGAACTGTCGGCCGCCACCGCGCCGATCGTCGTGGGGCTGTCGGCCGCGCCGACCTGCACCGCTGCGGCCGATCCATAGGTGACGACGGACGCGGCGCCTTCGGTGCTGTCGGTCAGGCCGTCATCATCGATGTCGGTATCGTCCTCGTCATCATCGTCGCTGGCGGTCGGCGGCACGTCGAAAATGACGCCGCCGGTGACATTGCCGGCAATGACCACGGCCGATCCGCCCTGGAGCAGGTCGTCGGCGTCCAGATCGTCCGTATCGGTCGGCCGGGTGGTGCTGCGATAGCCGGTGCTGACGATCGTGCCCTGGATCTTGAGCGCGCCGTCGATATCGCCCAGCAGCGCCGCGCCGATGCTGTTGGCGCCCAACACCGACGTCGATCCACGCAACGTCACGTCGCCGGTGACGTCATTGGCCAATACGCCATGGCTGTTGTCGCCAACGACCGAAATGGCGCCGCTGGTGGACAGGTCGCCCGTCAGTGCGCCGTCCAGGCGGATGCCCGCCGACTGGTTGCCCTCGATCGTGATTGTCCCGCTATGGGCGATGTCGCCGATATGGCCTGCGCCGGACTGGATCCAGATGCCCTTCTTGTTGGCGCCTTCGGCGAACGCGCCGTCGATATCGCCATCGTCGTCTTCATCCTCTGCGCTATAGTCTTCCGTCAGCGTGATGGTGCCGCTGTTGGTGATATTGCCGGTCGTTCCCGGCGCGATCAGGATGCCGGTCACATTATCGGCGTCGTTGATGGTGATGGCGCCGGTGTTCGACACGTCATTGTCGCTGTCGACCGTGACGGCGGCGCCGCTGGTGAGCGTGATGGAGCCGGCCGAACCGATGGTGATGTCGTCGGCCGCGCCGCTGGCTATGGTGGAGGTCTTGACGGCGGTCGTGGTGGCGGTGCTGATGGTGGTCTCTGCTGCCGCGTCGGCCACGGTAAGGGCCACGAGCACGGGCGCGATCGCCGTGCAGGCCAATAGATGTCGCATGATGTCTCCTCTGCGTGTCGCGCTGTATCAAGTGCGCGCGTGCGCATGGGACGACGCCGGACCGTGGCTTCCGTCAGGCGATGCGATGAATGGTTGTTCAGAAAGCGAAATCGACCCCGACACGGATGGTGCGCGGGCGCAGCGGCGTATAATAGTCAGTGCGCAGGTCGAACGGCGTGCCCAATGAAAAGCGATTGCCATTGCTATCGAGCAGGTTGGTCAGCGACAGGGAATATTGCACGGGACCGCGCGTCAGGCTGGCGGACAGGCTGGTGTCCACATAATCGCCCTGGGTCTGACCCAATATCGGGCCGACACCCAGCCGCGACTTGCCGACATAGCGGGCCGAACCGGACAGATGGAAGCGCATGGCGTCGCCCACTTGCGCATTATAATCGACAGCGATCCGGCCGCCCAGATTGGCGACATTGGGCAGGGTCAGCGACCGGCCGTCATAGGATAGCGCGCGAATATAGTCGTTGGGCTGGGTCAGGCGACTGTCATTATAGATGATGCTGCCGTCGAGCGTGATCGCCGGGGTCGGCCGCACGACGATGCGCCCTTCGACCGTATAGATGCGCCCGTCGCCGATATTGGCCGTGGTGGGCAGGCCGATGCGGTCGGTGACGTCGGCCTGGATGTTGCGCCAGTCGGTATAGGCGATGTTGGCGCTCGCGGCGAAGAGGTCGCGGCCCGGCACGCCCTTGCGCGCGCCGATCTCCACGGTGGACACGCGGTCGTTCTGGAATCGGCGCACCCGCTGGTCGTCGACGGCCAGGCCGCCGGGGCGAAAGCCCTGCTGAAAGCGGGCGTAGAGCGTCACGTCGGGGATGGCGTCGGTCAGAATCGAGGCCGAGGGCAGGAAGATCGTTTCGCTGCGGTCGGCCTGCGCCTCCGCCCGCGCCAGTTCGCTGTCGGAAAGCGCGGCGACCGGATCGAGCGCCTCGCCCGACAGGCGGCTGTTGGTCAGGCGCCCGCCAAAGGTCGCGATCAGCCCCTTGACCGGCTCGAAGGAGGCTTCGCCGAACAGGGTCGCTTCCTTGACCATGTTGCGCACGCCGGTCGCCGGTGCGGCCATGCCGCGGCCGAACATCGCGACGCCGGGGATGATGACGGGCTGCATCTCGGCGGTGCCGAAGGAGGTGAGCGATCGATTGAGGTCGGACATGCTTTGCAGATAGGAGGCGCCCAATATCCAGCCCAGCCCATTGTCCAGGTCACGCACCAGCCGGTTTTCGGTCGTGAAGATGGCGACCTTGTTGCGCTGGCGGAACAGGGCGGGTGGCCCGCCCGGCTGGGTCGCGTCATAGCTTTCGGCCAGGACATGGCGGACATAGCCGGTGGACGACACGAAGCGGAGATTGTCCCACTGTTTCTCGATCCGCAGGTTGCCGAGCAGATAGTCCGATTGATATGGCTGGGCGACGGCGGAGGCGCGTTGCAGACGCCCGACCGACCGGGTCGCATATTGGGCGTCGTCGCCGTCTATATGCTGGTAGACGCCATTCAGGTCGATGGTCCAGTCGGCGTCGGGCGCAAAGCGCAACGCGGCGCGGCCGCCATAGGTCCGGGTGCGGTTGACGTCATCCTTGCCGCGATTGACGTCGTCGATATAGCCGCCATCCTGCACCCCATAGCCCACGACGCGCAGCGCCAGCTTCTCCGCCACGATCGGCAGGTTGAGCGTCGCACTGATGTCGCCGCCCGGATCGCCATGCTGGGTGGCGGACAGGCCGGCCGACATCTGTCCGCCATATTCGGCGAGATTCGGCGCATTGGGCATGACGCGGATGATGCCGCCCAACGATCCCGCGCCATAGAGCGTACCCTGCGGCCCCTCCAGCACCTCGACCCGGCCGACATCATAGAGCTTCAGGTCCGGGTCGGGCGCGGCATAGTTCAGGCGCATGTCGCCCAGATACTGGCCGGTGGTCGCCTGGGTCGGTCCGGCGACCCCCGAATCCGCGATGGCGCGGATGAACAGCTTGTTGCGGCCCGCGCCCGCATGGGTGGAACTCAGGCTCGCGACGCGCGCCAGCAAAGTGGCGGTGCCGCCCGCCGCCTCCGCCGCGCTGAACAGGCCGCCATCCAGCGCCTCCACCATGCCGGCATAGCGGGGCAGGGGCGTGTCGCGCTTGGAGGCGGTGACGATGATTTCTGCGGCGGGCTGTTCGGCGACCGGGGCGGCCTGGATCGGGGCGGGCGCGGCGGATGGCGAGGGGCGCACGACGCGGGCGCGCACGATGCGCCAGCCATTGTCGCCAATCCGCTGCGCCTTCGCGCCGCTGCCCTTTAGTAGCTGTTTCAGCGCGGCTTCCGCGCTCATCCGGCCCTGCACGGCGGGGGTGCGGATGCCGGCCAGCGACTGGTCCGACATGCCGATGCTGGCGCCGGTTTGACGGCCGAGCGCTATCGCCGCCTCGCCCAACCTGCCGGGGGCGATGCTGATAGCCTGTCTTTCCGCCCCGGATGCGGGCGTTGCCGTCGCTAAGACGATCGCGATTGCGGGGGCGGTGACGATAAGGAGGTCAGCTCTGCGGCCCATTCCCTTCCTTAGTCGGCCCTTCCTGCAAGAGCCAGCCATCGCCCCGCCGCACGGCGGTCAGCCCCATCAGCGGCGCGGCCTGCGCAAAGAACAGCGCCGGATCGCGGTCCAGCCGGATCGTGCCGGTAAAGCGCATCGCCCGCGCGCCCGGCGTCACGGTCAGCGTGACGCCCAGCGATCGGCCGATATCCTGGCTGATGTCGCCCACGGCGGCATTGGCATAGACCAGCCGGCCCTGGCGCCAACTGGCGACCGCGGCGGGGGCGATGTCCATGACGCGCAGGCCCTGCGCATCTTCCGCCAGCGCGCGGCCGGCGGGCAGGGCGATCGCTTCGGCCTGCGGATTGTAGATCACTTTGCCTTCGGACACGCCGATGCGGGTCGCGGCGTCGGTATGGACGATGTTGAATATCGTGCCGGCATCTTCGAACACCGTATCGCCCACGGTCACGCGGAACGGGTTGGCGGCGTCATGGCGCACGGTGAAGGCGGCCTCGCCCATATCGAGCGCGGCGAAGCGCGCGTCCTTCCGGTCAAAGCGCATCGTCGTGCCGCCATTCAGTTCGACGGTGGTGCCGTCGTCCAGTGCGATCACGCGGGTTTCGCCGGGGCGGGTGGTGACGCTGTAGATATCGCTGCGATTGAGGACCGCGATCGAGACAGTCGCAACCAGTGCGGCGGCAATCGCGCCGCCGCCGATCCAGCGCAGCGGGCGGCGCGTGCGCACGCCCGGATCGTTGGCCGCGACCGGCATTACGACGGGTTCGGGCGGCAGGATGCTGTCCAACTCGCTGTCGGCCAGCATCATCGCGTCATAGGCCGACGCATGGGCAGGATCAGCCTCCAGCCATGCGGTGAAGCCGTCCCAATCGGCAAAGTCGGGATCGCGCGTGCGGACGACCCAGCCCAGCGCTTCCTCGTTCATCATGGCTCCAGCCCCGTTTCTTTTGCGCCCCGTACTAGGGCAGACGCCGCCAGCCTGCTCATTCCGTATCCAGTGTCTGCTTGAGCGTCAGCATCGCCCGATAGGCCTTTTGCAAGTCCTTCTCCACCGTGGTCAGGCTGACCCCCAGTTCGTCGGCGATCAGGCGCTGGCCGACTCCCTCGATCCGGAAGCGGCGGAACACCATTTCGACCCGCGGCCCCAGGTCGCGCAGCACCGCGCGAGCCTGGTCGAGTTGTTCGTTGAGGACCATGCGGTCGTCGACGGCGATATCTTCGGTCGGGTCGGCCATCACGCCGCCCGCGCCCTCCGCCCAATCCTGTTCGCGCCGCTCGCGCCGGGTGGCGGAGCGATAACGGTCCAGCATCAGATTATTGGCCATGCGATAGAGATAGGGCAGCGGATCGGACACCGGGCCAAGATCCTTGGCCTCCAGCTTCATCCACATATCCTGCAACAGATCCTCGGCATCTTCGCCCGCCCCACGCGCGCGCAGAAAGCGGAGCAGGGCGGCGCGGTTGGCCATGAAGATTGCGGAGAGGCCGGTGGCCATGCCTGTGGTGGTCCAGTGTAAGCGGTTCTGGCGCGTTGCCATAGAGGGGCGGGTGGGGTCTTGGCAACGGCCAAGCTGTTTACCTGTCGGCGTCGCTGGGTTAGCGCGGACCGGCACGACAAGAGGATCGGCATGACGGATGGTGTAGACAGGGCGGCGTGTCAGGCCGCGGGGATGGACGCCAACAGGCTGGAGGCGCTGGTCGGCTTTCTGGACCGCACCTATCTGGCGACCGGCAAGCTGCCGCACATGCAATTGCTGTTGTCGCGCGACGAACGGCCGCTGGTGGCGGTGACGCGCGGCGCGGCGCGGGCGACCGGCGAACCGCTGCGCGACGACGCGCTGTTCCGCATCGCGTCGATGACCAAGCCGGTCACGTCCGTGGCCTTCATGATGCTGGTGGAGTCCGGGAGGGTCGCGCTCGATACGCCCGTCACCGACGTCATCCCCGAATTTGCCGACCTGCGCGTGGGGCAGGCCAATCGCGCCAGGCCCAAACGGGCGATGCTGATGATCGACCTGCTGCGGCATACGTCGGGCCTCACCTATGGCCTGCAACGCCAGACCCCGATCGACGCGCGCTATCGCAAGCTGGGCCTGGACGAGTTCCAGCAGAAGCGGACCTCCGACCAGTTCGTCGCGGACCTTTCCACCCTGCCGCTGGAATTTTCGCCGGGCGACCGTTGGAATTATTCGGTGTCGACCGACGTGCTGGGCGTGGTGGTGGAGCGACTGTCGGGCATGGATCTGGAGACGGTGTTCCGCACCCGCATCTTCGATCCGCTGGCCATGGTCGATACGACTTTCGTCCTGCCCGATGACAAGGCGGACCGTATGACGGACGCCTGGCGGCTGGACGAGGCGGGCGGCCTTGCCATCGCGGACATCGGCGCGCGCAGCGGCTGGCGGCGGACGGGGCGTTTCCTGTCGGGCGGCGGCGGGCTGGTCTCATCGGCGGCGGACTATCATCGCTTCGCCCGCATGTTGCTGCGCGGCGGCGAGTTGGACGGCGTGCGGCTGCTGGCGGCGGAGACGGTGGAGCAGATGCGCAGCAACCAGTTGCCGGGCGGCGGCGACCTGTCCACCATGTCCAGCGCGATGTTCAGCGAAGCGGATTATCAGGACGTCGGCTTTGGCCTGGGCTTCGCCATGGGCATGGAAAGCCAGGAATATTATTGGGGCGGCGTCTTTTCGACCTATTTCTGGATCGATCCCCTCGCACGGCTGATCGGCATTTTCATGACCCAGCATCTGCCATCCAGCACCTATCCGGTGCGCGCCGAACTGCGCGTCGGCGTGGCAGGGGCGGTTCTACGGCGATAACGGCGCAAGGTTCCAGCGAAAACGGCTGAAAACAGCCGATATTTCTTGCTGCGCTGCAAAAATGTGCATGGCGCGGCGCGGGGGGCTGTGTCATCATCGGGTCCGACTCAGCGAAGGGGGACCGCGCCTGTGAATCTCAAGGGCCAGACCAAGCTTCCCATACCCGCACCGCGGCAGGTGGACCCGGAAGTCCTGGCCCATGAAATTGTCGAGCGCCTGACCTATCGCATCGGCAAGAATGCTGCCGCGGCCAAGCCGCATGACTGGCTCCACGCCGTCATCCTGGCGATCCGTGATCGGGTGATCGACGCCTGGATCACCTCGACCCAGAAAACCTATGAGGAAGAAGGACGGCGGGTTTATTATCTGTCCCTGGAATTTCTGATCGGCCGGCTGATGCGCGATGCGGCGTCCAACATGGAAATGCTGGATGACATGCAGGCGGCGCTTGCCTCTCTGGGGGTCGATATCGACATCATCGCCGCGCTGGAACCGGACGCGGCGCTGGGCAATGGCGGGCTGGGGCGGCTGGCGGCCTGCTTCATGGAAAGCATGGCGACAGTCGACGTGCCGGCCTATGGCTATGGCATCCGCTATGTGAACGGCATGTTCCGGCAGGAGATCAGCGACGGCTGGCAGGTCGAACTGCCAGAAAACTGGCTGGCGCACGGCAATCCGTGGGAGTTTGAGCGGCGCGAGGCGAGTTACGAGATCGGCTTTGGCGGACGGGTCGATCCGGCCGAGGGCGAGGATGCCGGGCCGCACCAGATGCGCTGGCGGCCGGCCGAGCGCGTCATCGCCACCCCCTATGACACGCCGATCGCGGGCTGGCGCGGCAAGCGCATCAATACGCTGCGCCTCTGGGAAGCGCAGCCTATCGATCCTATCCTGCTCGACAAGTTCAATGCCGGCGACCATATGGGCGCTCTGGCCGAGAGCAACCGGGCGGAATCGCTGACCCGCGTCCTTTATCCCGCCGACAGTTCCGCGGCAGGACAGGAATTGCGGCTGCGGCAGGAATATTTCTTCTCCTCCGCGTCGTTGCAGGACATCGTCCGGCGGCACATCCAATATTTCGGCACCATCCTGACCCTGCCGGACAAGGCGGCGATTCAGCTCAACGACACCCATCCCGCGGTGGCGGTGGCGGAGCTGATGCGCATCCTGCTGGACGATCATGGCGTCGATTTCGCCGAGGCGTGGGACATCACCCGGCGCACCTTCAGCTACACCAACCATACGTTGCTGCCTGAAGCGCTGGAAAGCTGGCCGGTGCCGCTGTTCGAGCGATTACTGCCCCGCCACATGCAGATCGTCTATGCGATCAACAGCCGCCTGCTGGGGGAGGCCCGGCGATCCGGGCAGTTCACCGACGATGCGATCGGCACGATATCGCTGATCGACGAAGGCGGCGACCGGCGCGTGCGCATGGGCAACCTCGCCTTCGCCGGGTCGCACAGCGTCAATGGCGTGTCGGCGCTGCATACCGATCTGATGAAGGTCACGGTCTTTGCCGACCTGCACACACTCTATCCCACGCGGATCAACAACAAGACCAACGGCGTCACTTTCCGCCGCTGGCTGATGCAGTGCAATCCAGGTCTGACCGGCCTCATCCGCGAGGCGATCGGCGACCGTTTCCTGGACGACGCGCAAGCGCTGCGCGATCTGGACGGATTTGCCGACGACCGCGGGTTCCAGGAGAAGTTCCTGGCGGTGAAGCGCGCCAACAAGGCCGCCCTGTCGGACCTGCTGCGCAAGCGGTTCAACGCCCGGATCGACCCTGCGGCCCTGTTCGACATCCAGATCAAGCGCATCCACGAATATAAGCGGCAGTTGCTCAACATCGTGGAAGCCGTGTCGCTCTACGACCAGATCCGGTCGCACCCGGAAAAGGACTGGGTGCCGCGGGTCAAGCTGTTTGGCGGCAAGGCGGCGTCCAGCTATCATAATGCGAAGCTCATCATCAAACTGGCGGGTGACGTCGCCCGCGCGGTTAATCACGACCCGGCGGTCCAGGGGCTGCTCAAGCTGCAATTCGTGCCCAATTATAATGTGTCCATGGCGGAGGTGATGATCCCAGCCGCCGACCTTTCCGAACAGATTTCGACTGCGGGCATGGAAGCGTCCGGCACCGGCAACATGAAGTTCGCGGTCAATGGCGCGCTGACCATCGGCACGCTGGACGGCGCCAATGTCGAAATGCGCGATCATGTGGGCGCGGATAATATCATCATCTTCGGCCTGACGGCGCAGGAGGTGAACGACCAGCGCGCCAGCGGCTATGTCCCGCGCGATGTGATCGGTCAGAGCCGCGAACTGGGGCAGGCGCTCGATGCGATCGCCAGCGGCGTCTTTTCGCCCGACGACCCGGACCGCTACAAGGGGTTGGTGCAGGGATTATATGATCATGACTGGTTCATGGTCGCGGCCGATTTCGACAGCTATTCCGCGGCCCAGCGGCAGGTCGATGCGCTCTGGATGGACCAGTCGCTCTGGGCGAAGAAGGCCATTCACAATGTCGCGCGCATGGGATGGTTCTCGTCCGACCGCACGATCCGCGAATATGCGGCCGACATCTGGAAGATCACGTCATGAGCGTAAGCGAGGGATAGGGTGGCGTTGACGCCGGAACAGATCGACCGGCTGGTCACGGGCCTTGACGACGATCCCTTCGCCACGCTTGGCGTGCATCCGGCGAACAAGGATTTCACCGCCTGCGTCTTGATGCCCGAAGCGGTCAGCGTGACGGCGCAGACGCTGGACCGCAAACCGGTCGGCGATCTGGCGCAGGTCCATGGCGACGGGCTGTTCTTCGGCAAGGTCGCGATCCGCAAGCGCCAGCCGCTGCGCTATGTCGCCACCTTTGGGGATGGCGGCAGCTATGCGTTGGTCGATCCTTATGGCTTCGGGCCGGTGCTGGGGCCGATGGACGATCATTATCTGGCGCAAGGATCGCACGGCCGCCTGTTCGACAAGTTGGGCGCCCATTTCATGACTCATGAGGGGGTCGAGGGCACGCATTTCGCGGTCTGGGCGCCCAATGCGCGGCGCGTGTCGGTGGTGGGCGACTTCAACCGCTGGGATGGGCGGCGCGGTCTGATGCGTCGTCGCGTCGATGCGGGCCTGTGGGAGATTTTCCTGCCCGAAGTTGGGCCTGGCAGCGCGTACAAGTTCGAAATCATCGGCGCGGACGGCGTGCGCCTGCCGCTCAAGGCCGATCCCTATGCCTTCCAGAGCGAATTGCGGCCCTCCACCGCATCGATCGTCGCGCCGCCGCTGGATCACAAATGGGGCGACGACCGGCATCGCCAACATTGGCGCACCACCGACGCGCGTCGTCAGCCCGTGTCGATCTACGAAGTCCATGCCGGGTCATGGCAGCGCGACGACGCGGGCGATTTTCTCAGTTGGGACGAACTGGCCAACCGCCTGATCCCCTATGTCGTCGGCATGGGCTTCACCCATATCGAATTTCTGCCGATCAGCGAATATCCCTATGATCCCAGTTGGGGATATCAGACGCTGGGCCTGTATGCGCCGACTGCGCGGTTCGGCGATCCGGCGGGGTTCGCGCGCTTTGTGGACGGGGCGCATCGGGCGGGGGTCGGCGTCATTCTCGACTGGGTGCCGGCGCATTTCCCGACCGACGAACATGGGCTGGCGCATTTCGACGGGACAGCGCTCTACGAACATGCCGACCCGCGCAAGGGGTTCCACCCCGACTGGAACACCGCCATCTATAATTTCGGCAGGCGCGAAGTATCGCAATATCTGGTCAACAATGCGCTGTTCTGGGCCGAACGCTATCATGTCGATGGCCTGCGCGTCGACGCGGTCGCCTCGATGCTCTACCTCGATTATTCGCGCAAGCCCGGCGAATGGGTGCCCAACGACCATGGCGGCCGGGAAAATGTGGAGGCGGTGGCCTTCCTTCAGCAGATGAACAAGGCGCTGTATGGCGCGCAGCCCGGCATCGTGACCATTGCGGAGGAATCGACCAGCTGGCCCGGCGTGTCGAAACCTGTCCACACCGGCGGGCTGGGCTTCGGCTTCAAATGGAATATGGGCTTCATGCATGACACGCTGCGCTATCTGCAGCGCGACCCGGTGCATCGCGCCCATCATCATGACGATATCACCTTCGGTCTGCTCTACGCCTTTACCGAAAATTTCGTGCTCGCGCTGAGCCATGACGAGGTGGTGCATGGCAAGGCCTCGCTGTTGCACAAGATGCCGGGCGACGATGCCCAGAAATTTGCGACGCTGCGGGCCTATTATGGCTTTATGTGGGGCTATCCCGGCAAGAAGCTGCTGTTCATGGGGCAGGAATTCGCCCAGCGCGACGAATGGAGCGAGGAGCGCCCGCTCGACTGGGATCTGCTCGACCATGGCCCGCATCTGGGCGTGCAGCGGCTGGTGAGCGATCTCAACCATCTCTACCGCTCCCGCCCGGCGCTGCATGAGCGCGATTGTGAGCCGGAAGGGTTCGAATGGGTGCTGGTGGATGGCGCGGCGGATTCGATCTTCGCCTGGCAACGGCGCGCGCCCGGCGTCCGGCCGATCGTCATCATCAGCCATTTCACCCCGATGCTCCGCCATGGCTATCGCATACGCCTGCCGTCGGGCGGGCGCTGGCGGGAAATAGTGAACAGCGACGCGGCCGATTATGGCGGCGGCGGCGCGGGCAATATGGGACAGGTGCAGGCGGACGAGGAAGGATGGGCGAACATCACCATCCCGCCCTTTGCAACCTTGATGCTGGAATTGGATTATTGAACACGGACGGCGCGTGCAGGCAGTCATGTGCAGGCGATAGCGGGCAACGCAAGGAGAGGCTTAATGCAGACGAGACATCAGCCGATCGCGCGTGACGCCATGGCCTATGTGCTGGCCGGTGGACGTGGCAGCCGGTTGGCGGAACTGACCGACAAGCGCGCGAAACCCGCCGTCCATTTCGGCGGCAAGGCGCGGATCATCGATTTCGCTTTGTCCAATGCGCTCAACAGCGGCATCCGCCGCATCGGCGTTGCGACCCAATATAAGGCCCATTCGCTGATCCGGCATCTGCAACGCGGCTGGAACTTCCTGCGCCCTGAACGCAATGAAAGCTTCGACATCTTGCCCGCCAGCCAGCGCGTGTCGGAAAGCCAGTGGTATGAAGGCACCGCCGATGCGGTGTTCCAGAATATCGATATCATCGAAAGCTATGCGCCCGAATATATGGTGCTGCTGGCCGGCGACCATGTCTACAAGATGGACTATGAGCTGATGCTGCAACAGCATGTCGACAGTGGCGCGGACGTCACCGTCGGATGCCTGGAGGTGCCACGGATGGAGGCGGTCGGCTTTGGCGTCATGCATGTCGATGAGAAGGACGTCATCACCGACTTCATCGAAAAGCCCAAAAACCCGCCGGGCATTCCCGGCCAGCCGGACATGGCGCTGGCGTCGATGGGCATCTACGTCTTCCAGACCAAATTCCTGATCGAACAGCTTCGCCGCGACGCCGATGATCCAAAGAGTAAGCGCGATTTCGGCGGCGACATCATCCCCTATATCGTCAAGCATGGTAAAGCGGTGGCGCATCGCTTCTCCAGCAGCTGCGTCCGCGCCGAAAGCGAGCTGGAGCCTTACTGGCGCGATGTCGGCACGATCGACGCCTATTGGCAGGCGAGCGTCGACCTGACCGACGTAGTGCCCAGCCTGGACCTCTATGATCGCAGCTGGCCGCTCTGGACCTATTCGGAAGTCACGCCGCCGGCCAAGTTCGTCCATAACGAAGATGGTCGCCGGGGTTCGGCCACATCCTCGCTAGTGGCGGGCGGGTGTATCGTGTCCGGCTCCTCGCTGCATCGCAGCCTGCTGTTTTCGGGGGTGCGCACCCACAGCTTCTCGTCGGTGACGGAAAGCGTCATCATGCCCGATTGCGAGATCGGGCGCGGGGCGCGGCTGCATAAATGCGTGCTCGACTCCGGGATCATCATCCCGCCGGGGCTCATCATCGGCGAACATCCCGAAGAGGATGCGCAGCGTTTCCGCCGCACCGACAGCGGCATATGCCTGGTGACGCAGCCGATGATCGACCGGCTGGTCGCCTGACCCGCGCCATGACGATCAAGCTGCTGTCGGTCGCATCCGAAATCTATCCGCTGATCAAGACCGGGGGGCTGGCCGATGTCGCGGGCGCGCTGCCCGGCGCGCTGGCGGGGCAGGGGGTGCAGGTGCGCACGCTGGTGCCCGGCTATCCCGCCGTCATCGCGCGACTGGGCAAGGCGAAGGCGGTGCGCCGCTACGACGCCCTGTTCGGCGCGCGCGCCAGCGTGCTGGCCGCGACGGTCGATGGCTTGGAT
The DNA here is from genome assembly GCF_028538045.1 of Sphingobium sp. AntQ-1. Lineage (NCBI taxonomy): Bacteria > Pseudomonadati > Pseudomonadota > Alphaproteobacteria > Sphingomonadales > Sphingobiaceae > Sphingobium > Sphingobium sp. AntQ-1. The sequence continues at coordinate 261,076 of NZ_CP117158.1, read as the reverse complement.
TTGCTGGTGCTGGACGCGCCGGACTTTTTCGCGCGCGAAGGTGGCCCCTATGGCGATCATGGCGGCAATGACTGGAACGACAATTGGCGGCGCTTCGCCGCGCTGTCGCGCGCAGGGGCGGACATCGCGGCGGACGGGGTGAAGGGCTGGCGGCCCGACATCGTCCATGTCCATGACTGGCAGGCGGCGATGACCGCCGCCTATATGCGTTTCGGCCCGGCGGCGCAGGTGCCCAAGGTCGTGACGATCCACAATTTGGCCTTTCAGGGGCGATATAGCGCGGGCATCTTCCCCGACCTTGGTCTGCCGCCCGAAGCCTGGGGCGTGGACGGCGTCGAATATTATGGCGGCACCGGCTATCTGAAAGCGGGCCTTGTTTCGGCCGACGCGATCACCACGGTCAGCCCAACCTATGCACAGGAAATCCGGTCCGCGGTCCATGGCATGGGGCTGGATGGCCTGATCAACGGCCGGGTCGACCGGCTGCACGGCATATTGAATGGCGTCGATACCGACATCTGGAACCCGGCGACCGACGGCCTGATCGCCAAGCCGTACAGCGCGCGCGCACTGGGCGGCCGGGCGGCGAACCGCCGCGCGCTCGAACGGCGCTTTGGGCTGGACCATGACGGCGCGCCGATCTGCATCATCGTCAGTCGCCTGACATGGCAGAAGGGCATGGACATGATGATCGACGCGGCCGAACATCTGGTCGCGATGGGCGGCAAGCTGGCCGTGCTGGGATCGGGCGATCATCCGCTGGAAGGCGCGCTGCTGGGCGCGGCGGACCGGCATCGGGGGCGGATCGGCGTGCAGATCGGCTATGACGAGCCGCTGTCGCACCTGATGCAGGCGGGTGGCGACGCTATATTGATCCCCTCGCGCTTCGAACCGTGCGGCCTGACCCAGTTGTATGCGCTACGCTATGGCTGCGTGCCGGTGGTGGCGCGGGTCGGTGGGCTGGCGGACACGGTGATCGACGCCAATGAGGCCGCGGTGGGCGCAGGCGCGGCGACGGGCATCGTCTTCATGCCGTCCGATCCGCTGGCGCTGCATGGCGCGATCAACCGGCTGATCGAGCTGCACGGCGACAAGCTGGCGTGGCAGGCGATGCAGCGCGCCGGAATGCGCGCCGACTTCTCCTGGTGCCATAGCGCGGCGAAATATGCCGACCTTTATCGTGCGCTGATGGCGGAGGCGGCGTGAAGCCGGGCGTGTTGGTGGGGCCAAGCGGCACCCGTTTTTGCGTCTGGTCCCCCGACGCGGCCCAATTGTGGCTTTGCCTGTTCGATAGCGACGATCGCGAGGTCCGCCTGCCGATGCTGCGCGATGCGGACGGCTGCTGGCATGGCGAGGCCGCAGGCGTCGGCGCGGGCGCGCGCTATGGCTTGCGCGCCGATGGCCCCTATGATCCCGGCGCGGGCCTGTGGTTCGATCCCGACAAGCTGCTGCTCGATCCCTATGCGCCGGCGATCGACCGGGCGTTCCATTATGATCCGGCGCTGGGCGCGCGGCGTGGGCAGGGGGGCGACACCGCGCCGCTGGTGCCCAAGGGCGTCGTGGCGGCGGCCGTCGAGCCGCCGCCTCCGGAACCGCCCCGCTTCGCGTCAGGCGGGCTGATCTACGAAGTGCAGGTGCGCGGCTTCACCATGCTGCATCCCGATGTGCCGGAAGCGCAGCGCGGCACCATCGCCGCGCTCGCCCATCCGGCGGTGATCGCGCATCTCCAAAGCCTGCATGTGTCGGCGATCGAGCTGATGCCGATCAATGCCTGGATCGACGAGCGGCATCTGGGGCCGCTCGGCCTCACCAACGCCTGGGGCTATAATCCGGTCAGCTATTTCGCGATCGATCCGCGGTTGGCGCCGGGCGGCATGGCGGAGTTGCGTGGAGCCGTGGCGGCGCTGCATCAGGCCGGGATCGGCGTGATCCTCGACATGGTCTATAATCATGACGGCGAAAGCGACTGCCAAGGGCCGACCCTGTCGCTGCGCGGGCTGGATGCGCGCGGTTATTTCCGCCATGAAGCCGATGGGCGGCTGGTCAACGACACCGGCACGGGTAACAGTATCGCCTGCAACGCGCCGGTTGCGCGCCGCCTGATCCTCGATTCGCTGCGCTACTTCGTGGCGCAGGCCGGGATCGACGGTTTCCGTTTCGACCTTGGCCCTGCGCTGGGGCGGATGGCGGACGGCTTCGATCCCCACGCTCCGCTGCTAGATGAGATGCGCGCAGATCCATTGCTGGCGGACCGCATAATGATCGCCGAACCCTGGGACATCGGGCCGGGCGGCTATCAACTGGGTAATTTCGGCGAGGGGTGGCTGGAATGGAATGACCGTTATCGCGACGACATGCGTCGTTTCTGGCGCGGCGATGGGGGAACGCTGGGGGCATTCGCGACGCGGTTGGCTGGGTCATCAGACATTTTCAGCGATGGCGCGACCCGCAGCGTCAATTTCCTGGCGGCCCATGACGGCTTCACCCTGGCCGACCTGACCGCCTATGAACAGCGGCGCAACGACGCCAATGGCGAGCAGAATCGCGATGGCCATGGCGAGAATTTCAGCTGGAATAATGGCGTGGAGGGACCGAGCGACGACCCGGCGGTGCAGGCCGCGCGGATCCGCGACGGCAAGGCGCTGCTGTCCACTTTGTTCGCATCACGCGGTATGATCATGCTGACCGCAGGTGACGAGTTTGGCCGCAGCCAGCACGGCAACAACAACGCCTATGCGCAGGATAATGCGATCGGATGGATCGATTGGGACGGGCGCAATCGCGATCTGGAGGCGCATAGCTTCGCGCTGGCGGCGCTGCGAGCGCAGCTGCCCGATCTGCGCGGCGTGGTGCTATTGTCCGACGCTGACGTCGAATGGCTGGACGAAGATGGGCGGGCGCTGACCGTCGGCCAGTGGGAAGACCCCTCACGCCGCCGCCTGACGCTGCGCTATCGCGCGAGCGGGGTCGCGATCTGCGTCAATGGCGCCGCGCAACCCTGCCGCTTCCATTTGCCCGATGATGCGGTCGAAGTGGCGGCGCGCGCGGTGGCGATCAGGCGACCGGCACGCTGAACAGGTCCGGTCGCCGCAGCCGCAACGCCATCAGCGTGATCGCCAGTTTGCCGTCGCCGATCCGCTTGTCGGCGAACCGCGTCCAAAGATCGTCCAGCGGCAGTTCGTGGACGGTGATATGTTCCTGCTCCTCGGCCAGCCCGCCGCCCGCGGCGATACGGTCCTCCGCGCGATATTCGGCCAGATAATAGTCGATCTTCTCGGTCACGACGCTGGGAATGCTCCAGATTTGTCCGAGATGAAAGAGATCGCCCAGCCGGACGCCCGCTTCCTCCAGCGCCTCGCGCCGGGCGCAATTGGCGGGTTCATCCTCCAATATGCCGGCGATCGGCTCCAGCATGTCGGGCAATCCCGCCAGCATGACCGGGGTGCGCGGCATCGACACGACCAGCGCGACCCGGCGATCGGGATCATAGGGCAATATGGCGACGGCGCGGCGCATCTCCACGACATGCCGATCGAACGCCGCGCCATCGGGTGCTCGCATCGCCACCAGCAGCAGGTTGAGCCAGCCCTGATAGATCGGTGTTGTCGAAAGGATGATGGTCATCGGCGCGCTCCGGTTCCGCCTCGCCTTAATACAGCGGCGGCAGGGCGCCAATGAAGATGCGCCCATCACGGGAAATGGTGAGTCCAGCTGGGTTCGAACCAGCGACCTACTGATTAAAAGTCAGTTGCTCTACCGACTGAGCTATGGACCCCCGAAGCGGTGGAGGCTGCCCTAAAGGCGGCGGGGCGGATGGTCAACACTTTGGCGCGGCTTTTTGCAGTCGCGCATGAAGATGGCGGACGGTGATCGCCAGATGCGGGTCGCGCCAGTCCGGTGCCACCGCCAGCAGCGGGGTCAGGACGAAGCTGCGGGTGCGATAGGCGGCATGGGGTATGGTCAGCGTCCGGCTGCGCCATCGGCCGCCCGACCAGAGGATGATGTCGATATCGAGGCTGCGCGCGCCCCAGCGGCGATAGCGGCGGCGGCCCAGCCTGTTTTCTATGCGCTGAAGCATTGCCAGCATCGCGGGCGGGGACAGCGCGCTTTCGACCAGAATCGCACTATTGGCGAAGCGGCGGGCCGATGGGCCGAGCGGCGGGGTGGAGAGCGTGGGCGCGATGCGCAGCACCCGCGCCTGTTCGCCGATCAGCGCTATCGCCTCCGCCAGCAGCCGCGCGGGCGCGCGGCGGGCGGACAGCGGCCGGTTCGATCCCAGCGCCAGCACATAGAGTTGGCGCGCGTCTATCGAACGCCATCCCTGGCCTGCGCCTTCATCTGGGTATAGGCGGTCTCGCGCGCGTCGATGGGTAGGGACAGCAGATAGAGCGCCGCATCCTTATAGCGGAGGAAGGGGCGATCGTCCGCCATGACCGGGACGGTCCGCCCATTATATAAGCGCTTCAGCAGCCGCTTTTGCGGCCGGCTGAGATCGTCAGGCTGATCGATCGCATCCATTCAGATATCCTGCGCGATCCGACCGTAAAGGTCGGGCCGCCGATCGCGGAAGAAGCCCATGCCGGCGCGGTGGGTGCGCGCCTTGGCCAGGTCCAGCGTCGCCACCAGCGCGCCCTGGTCCTTCGCATCGGCTTCGGCGGCGAAATCGCCCCATTCGTCGGTGATGAAGCTGTGGCCGTAGAAGAGCTGGCCGTCCTCGTCGCCGATCCGGTTGGCGGCGATCACCGGCATACAGTTGCTGACCGCATGGCCGATCATCGCCCGCCGCCACATGCGGCTGGTGTCCAATTCCGTGTCATAGGGTTCGGAGCCGATCGCGGTGGGGTAGAAGAGCATCTCCGCCCCCATCAGCGCCATGCAGCGCGCGGTTTCGGGATACCATTGGTCCCAGCAGATGCCGACGCCGATGGTGCCATATTTGGTCGACCACACCTTGAACCCCGTATTGCCGGGGCGGAAATAATATTTTTCCTCATAGCCCGGACCGTCGGGAATATGGCTCTTGCGATAGACGCCCATAATCTCGCCCGCGTCATCGATCATCGCGAGCGAGTTGTAATGATGATGGCCGTCGCGCTCGAAAAAGCTGGTGGGGATATAGACGCCCAGTTCCTTCGCCAGCTTGCGCATTTCCTGCACCGCGGGATGGGTGTCGGTCGGCTGGGCGCTGGCGAACAGCGCTTCGTCTTCAACCCGGCAGAAATACGGCCCTTCGAACAGTTCGGGCGGCAGGATGATCTTCGCGCCGCGGCTGGCGGCCTTGCGCACATGGTCCGCAACCTTGGCGATATTCTCGCCCATATCGTCGGAAAAGCTGAGTTGCAGCGCGGCTACGGTCACTTTGGTCATGTCTGTCCCTGAATCTATCAGACGGATGGCATTTGCTGGCTGCAACAATGGAAGCTGCCGCCGCCGGACAATATGGCGTCACTGCGCAGCCCGACAATATCCCGGCCCGGAAAGAAAGGGCGGAAGGCATCGAGCGCAGCCTGATCATTGGGCTGGCCATAGATCGGCACGATGACGGCGGCGTTGCCGACATAGAAATTCATGTAGCTGGCCGGGATCGCCTCCCCATCCACCAGCACCAGGCCGGGGGAGGGGACGTCCACCACGTCGACGCCATGCGCCTTCGCGCGGCCGCGGGCGTCGGCATAGAGGGCCGCATTGGGATCGTCGTCGGTCGTCGCGATCGGCAGCGCCAGCTTGCCCGGCGCGACGAAGCGGGCAAGATTGTCGACATGGCCGTCGGTATGATCGTTCAGCAAACCGTCGCCCAGCCACAGCATGTCCGACAGGCCCAGCGCGCCGGCAAGCAGCGTCTCGATCTTGCCGCGGTCCAGGTCCGGGTTGCGATTGGGGTTCAGCAGGCATTGTTCGGTCGTCACGAACAGGCCGGTGCCGTCAGTGTCGATCGCGCCGCCTTCGAACACCCAATGCTGGGTGGAAACGGGCATATCGGTGGTCGCAGCCAGCCGCGCGCCGATATCCTCGTCGCCCGGCATCCGGTACTTGCCGCCCCAGCCGTTGAAGCCGAAATCGACCAGTGCGCGACTCCCTGCGCCGTTCAGCACCGCGATCGGCGCGGTGTCGCGCAGCCATACGTCGCCCAGCCTGTGGACGATGACCGATACGCCCGGCGCCACCAACGCGCGAGCGGCGATCGCGTCGGCTTCATTGGCGACGACCAGGCGCACCTCCTCGCCCTTGCCGTCGGCATGGAGGGCGCTGGCGAAGGCGGCGATCTGTTCGCGCGCCTCCTCGAACGCGCCGGGCCATTCGGCGGGGTTGGTCGGAAAGCCGATCCAGGTCCAGTCATGCGGCGCCCATTCGGCGGGCATACGGAAAGTCATGGCGTTTATCCTTGCTCGGCAGGGCGCCGATCCGTGATAGCGGGGGTTGCGCGCGCTCCATAGCGTGCCAGATAGCGTGTGGACAGAGGGCGAAGATCATGAAGAGACAAGTTTCGATCCTTGCCGCGGCGCTGCTGCTGGTGCTGCCAACCATTAGCAATTCGGGTGAGTTGCCCGACTGGCTGACCGGCGAATGGCTGCAACAGAGAGACGATCGCTGGACCGAGGAGGTGTGGACCCTGCCGCGTGGCGGCACGATGATCGGCGTCGGGCGAACAGGACGCGGGGAAACGCTGCGCTCTTGGGAGGTCATGCGCATCGTGCGCGCGGCCGACGGATCGCTGGCTTTCCACGGTGCGCCCGAAGGCGGGCCAGCAACGATCTTCCCGGTCGTCGCGGAAGGGGTGCGGGATATAAGCTTCGCCAACCCGAACCATGATTATCCCCAGCGCATCCGCTACTGGCGCGAGGGGCGGCTGCTGATGGCGGAAACCGCCAGGATGGATGGCAGCCAGGCGCAGAATTGGACCTATTCCCCGGCCGGGGAATAGGTCGCTTCCCTCTACTTACCCGCGCGATCCTTGTCGCGAATGGCGCGGAATTCGTCGCCGTCCAGCCAGTTGGGCCAGTCGGTCGTGGTCGCCAGGTCGCGACCTACGCTGTAATAGAGCTTCAGGTCCGCCAGCACCCCGGTCCAGTCCCAATTGGGATCATATTCGTCCTTGGGGCCATGATAGCGGTTCTTGGTATAATCCTCCGCCGCGGCCAATCCCGCAGCGGCGCCGCCCTTCACCAGATCCTCGCCGCCCTCGAAATAGAGCATCGGCAAGCCGTGCTTGGCGAAGCTGAAATGGTCGGAACGATAGTAGAAGCCCTTTTCCGGGGTAGGCTCCAGCGTCGATACCCGGCCTTGCGCGCTCAACGCCCGGTCCAGATAGGCGTCAAGCTGCGACTTGCCCTTGCCGATCACCACGACATTCCTGGCGAGGCCCGCGACGCTCAAGGCGTCCATGTTCACGCCGCCCACCGTCTTGGCGAAGGGGAAGACCGGATTGTTGCCATAATATGCCGATCCCAGCAGCCCCGATTCCTCGGCCGTCACCGCCAGGAACACCTGGCTGCGGTCGGTCGGCCCGGCCTGCACATTGGCCTGCGCCAGCGCCACCAGTGCCGCCGTGCCGGTGGCATTGTCCACCGCGCCATTGCAGATGTCGTCGCCGTCGGGCGCCGCCTGGCAATGGCCGAGGTGATCCCAATGCGCGCTGTAGAGGACATATTCGTCCGGCCGCGTCTTGCCCGGCAGCAACGCCACGACATTTTTCGACATATGTTTGCGCAGGTCGTTGTCGAAGGACACATTGGCCTTCACGCCCGTCAGCGCCACCGCCTTGAAGCCCGGCTTTTTCGCCGCAGCCATCTGCGCGTCCAGGTTCAGGCCCGCGCTGGCGAACAGGGCGGCGGCCTTTTCCTTCTGAATCCAGCCGATCGCCTGGCTCTGTCCGGCATTGCCGTTGGCGCTGTCGGCGACATGCTGCGCTCCGGTCCAGCTCGATTGCACGACATTCCAGCCATAGGCGGCCGGCACAGTGTCATGCACGATGATCGCGGCGGCCGCGCCCTGCCGCGCGGCTTCCTCATATTTATAGGTCCAGCGGCCATAATAGGTCATCGCCCGGCCATTGAACGGGCCGGACAACCCCGGCGTCTCATAATCGGGATCATTGACCAGGATGATGACCGTCTTGCCCTTCACATCCTGCCCGGCATAGTCGTTCCACCCCTTTTCGGGCGCGTTGATGCCATAGCCCACGAACACCACCGGGCTGTCCTTGATCGCGATCTTCGGCTGGGTGGTGCGATAGGTGCCGATCACCATTTCCGGGCCATAGGCGGCGGTGACGGCGCTCTTGCCCCCGGTGAAGCTGAGCGGCGAGACATTCTTCGCATTGATCTCGACCAGCGGCACGTCCTGAAACCAGCTGCCCTTGTTGCCGGGCTTGAGGCCCAGCTTGCCGAATTCCGCGGCCAGCAGCGCCAGCGTTTTCTCCTCGCCGGGCGAACCTGGCGCGCGGCCCTCATAGGCGTCGGAGGACAGCTCTTGCACCAGTCGCTTCATCGTATCGATCGACGGTTCTGCGGTAGCTGCGGCAGGCGGCGTGGCGGATGCCGCGGTGGGCGGCGTGTCGGCGCCGTCGGTCGCGCAGGCCGACAGGGCAAGAACGGCGGCGATCGCCGCGATGGAGCTACGCATGGAAGTCACCCTTTATTGTACGAATGATCAAGTGATGCCACCGCGCGGGAAGAAGGGCAAGCAAGGTGGTTGCCAATGCAAGCTGGAGGGCGCGGCAAGCGCAGCCAACTCGTCATCTATGACGGATTGGAGCATAGCCTGGTCGACAGCGACGCACGCGCGGACATGCTGCAGAAGAGCGCCGACTCCCTGCTGGCGGCCGGAAATGACGGGCAACGGGGGCGACCCTTTCCCTTGTAGCGTTAGGGCAAAGAAGAAGGGCGGCTCCTTTGCAGGGCCGCCCTTCTTTGTAGCTATGCTCGGAAAACCGATTAACGCGAATAGAATTCGACGACTAGGTTCGGTTCCATCTTCACCGGGTAAGGCACTTCGTCCAGCGTGGGCACGCGGACATAGCTGACCTTGGCGGCGCCGTCGGGGGCGACATAGTCGGGGATGTCACGCTCAGGCAGGTTCTGCGCTTCCAGAACCAGCGCCATTTCCTGCGCCTTCTTGCCCAGGGTGATTTCATCGCCCGGCTTCACCAGACGCGACGCGATGTTGCACTTCACGCCGTTCACATAGATGTGGCCGTGGGACACGATCTGACGGGCCGAGAAAATGGTCGGCGCGAACTTGGCGCGGTACACGACGGCGTCCAGGCGACGCTCCAGCAGGCCGATCAGGTTCTGGCCGGTGTCGCCCTTCATGCGGCTGGCTTCGAAATAGTTCTTCTTGAACTGCTTCTCGGTGATGTCGCCATAATAGCCCTTGAGCTTCTGCTTGGCGCGCAGCTGGATGCCGTAGTCGGACATCTTGCCCTTGCGGCGCTGGCCGTGCTGACCGGGACCATATTCGCGCTTGTTGACAGGCGACTTGGGGCGGCCCCAGATATTCTCGCCCATGCGACGGTCGAGCTTGTACTTGGCGCTGGTGCGCTTCGTCATAGATAATTCCTAGTAATTGCTAACAACGTGATTCCCGGTATCGCCTACGTCCGTTTTGCGTTTGATCGCTCAGGGGCAGGGCCACCGCTTCACCGGGATGCGGAGCCAATTGCGAAGGCGCGCCTATGACCAGAAGAGGCCGGCGAGTCAAGTCTCGACACGATGGCGGCGGCAGCTTAATTCCGCAGGCATGACTCCCGAACATTATTCCACCATGGCGCAGGTGCGCGCCGGCGTCGACAATCTCGATCGCCAGATCGTCGCCCTGCTGGCCCAGCGCTTCGCCCATATGCGCGCCGCCGCCCGGATAAAGCCGAACCGCAGCGCCGTGCGCGACGAAGCGCGCAAGGCGGAGGTGATCGCCAATGCCTGCGCCGAGGCTGAGGCTTTGGGCGTGCCCTGCGACCTGATCGCGGGGATGTGGGAAGAGCTGGTCGAAGCGTCTATCGCTTATGAAATGGCGGAGTTTGACCGGACGCGGGGGTAAACTGCCCGGAAGGGGGGCATTCAGCGTTCGCGTGGCCGGTTCAGATGCGATAGCACACCGCGCAGCGTGCGCACTTCCAGATGGTTCCAGCCCGGCTTGGTCAGCAGGTTGCGCAGCGTCAGTCGGGTCGCGCCGGCGCGGTCGGGCGGGAAGAAATAGCCGACCTTCACCAGCAGCGCATCGAGCTGCTCGATCATGCCCTCCAGTTCCGCCTGTGGCGCAGGTTCGCCCAGATCGGTGATGGTGGGCTGTGCCAGATCGGCTTGTTTCGACCATTCATAGGCGCACAGGATCACCGCCTGCGCCAGATTGAGCGACCCGAATTCCGGGTTGATCGGCACGGTCAGGATCTTGCGCGCGACCGCGACATCCTCCGTCTCCAGTCCCGACCGCTCCGGCCCGAAGACATAGGCGGCGCGGCCCTGCGCTGTATGGATTTCGCGCGCGGCCTCCTCCGGTGTCACGACCGGCTTGGTCACGCCGCGCTTGCGGACCGTGGTGGCATAGACATGCGCGCAGTCCGCGACCGCATCGGCCAGCGTTTCGAACACCTGCGCCTTATCGAGGATGAAGTCCGCGCCGGCCGCCGCCGGGCCGGCATCGGGATTGGGCCAGCCGTCGCGCGGGGTCACCAGCCGCATGTCGGTCAGCCCGAAATTCAGCATCGCGCGCGCGGCCTTCCCGATATTCTCGCCCAGTTGCGGGCGGACCAGAACGATGACGGGGGGGACGATGACGGGGGGGAGGGGGGCAACTTCGTTCATATTTCCGTTCATCCTGAGTAGGGGCTGAGCTTGTCGAAGCCCCGTATCGAAGGATTTGCGCGCCGCCTGTCGGATTGCGTCCCAATCCCCGACGATCAACGCTTCCTTCTTTTTTCGCGACCAGCCCTTAATTTGTTGTTCGGCGGAAAGCGCTTCGTCTCGTGTGCCGAAATCCTGGCTCCAGACCAGAGCGACCGGGCGACGGCTCTGCGTATATCCAGGAATGTCCCCTGAATGGTGCTGTGCGACACGTTGCTCCAGATTATCTGTATGCCCCAGATAATAGCTGCCGTCTGCGCATCGCAACATATAGGCATGGAACGTCATTCTATGGTCCTTCGATACGCCATTTCGACTTCGCTCAATGGCTACTCAGGACGAACGGCGGAGGGAAGAGAAGCCTTCGACTTCGTTCGAACCGAACGGAGAGGAATTAGGTAAGAACTCACTCCCGCCCGACTTCCTTCACCGTTCCTGCAAATTCCTCGAAATCCTTGGCGTCGGTGAAGTCCTTATAGACGCTGGCGAAGCGGATATAGGCGACGCTGTCGAGGCGTTTGAGCCCTTCCATCACCATTTCGCCGATCGCGCGGGCGGGGACTTCGCTGTCGCCGCTGGTTTCCAACTGGCGCTGGATGCCGGAGATCAGCTTTTCCAGGCGGCTAGGGTCGATCGGCCGCTTGCGGCAGGCGATGCCGATGGAGCGGGCCAGCTTGTCGCGCTCGAACGCTTCCTTGCGCCCCTCGCTCTTCACCACCCAGATGTCGCGCAACTGGATGCGCTCGAAGGTGGTGAAGCGCGCGCCGCAGGCTTCGCACTGGCGGCGGCGGCGGATGGCGTTGCCATCTTCCGTCGGCCGGCTGTCCTTCACCTGGCTGTCTTCATGGGCGCAGAAAGGGCAGCGCATGGGGTTATATCACTCCGTTCGGGCTGAGCCTGTCGAAGCCGTCGCCTGAGCGAAGCGAAGGTACTTCACTTCGTTCAGTGAAGCCCTTCGACTTCGCTCAGGGCGAACGGTGTGTGGGTCAATAAATCGGGAAGCGCGCGGTCAGGCCCAGCACCTTTTCCCGCACATGCTGCTCGACCTGGCCATCGCCTTCGTCGCCATTGCGCTTGAGGCCTTCCACGACCTCGGCGATCAGGCGGCCGATTTCGCGGAATTCTTCCTCGCGGAAGCCGCGCGTCGTGCCCGCTGGCGTACCCAAACGGACACCCGACGTGACGAACGGGCTGGCCGTGTCGAACGGGACGTTATTCTTGTTGCAGGTGATATAGGCGCGATCGAGCGCCTTTTCCGCGGCCTTGCCGGTGGTGTTCTTGGCGCGCAGGTCGACCAGCATCAGATGATTGTCGGTGCCGCCCGACACGATCGACAGGCCGGCATCGGCCAGCGTCTCGCTCAGCGCGCGGGCGTTGGCGACGATCTGATGGGCATAGGCTTTGAATTCGGGCGTCAGCGCTTCCTTGAACGCCACCGCCTTGGCCGCGATGATGTGCATCAGCGGGCCGCCCTGCATACCGGGGAAGATGGCGCTGTTGATCTTCTTGGCGATCGCTTCGTCATTGGTCAGGACGATGCCTGAACGCGGGCCACGCAGCGACTTGTGCGTCGTGGTGGTGGTGACATGGGCGTAAGGGACGGGCGAGGGATGCGCGCCGCCCGCGACCAGGCCGGAGAAGTGCGACATGTCGGCCAGCAGATAGGCGCCAACCTCGTCGGCGATTTCGCGGAAGCGCTTGAAGTCCCACACGCGCGAATAGGCCGTGCCGCCGCAGATGATGAGCTTTGGCTTGCATTCGCGCGCTATGCGGGCGACCTCGTTCATATCGATCAGATGATCGTCCGCGCGCACGCCATAGGCGACCGGCTTGAACCACTTGCCCGACATGTTGACCGGCGACCCGTGCGTCAAATGGCCGCCCGACGACAGGTCGAGGCCCATGAAGGTGTCGCCCGGCTGGAGCAGCGCCAGGAACACCGCCTGGTTCATCTGGCTGCCGCTATTGGGCTGGACGTTGGCGAAGTTGGCGCCGAACAGCTCTTTCGCGCGTTCGATCGCCAGCGTCTCGACCACATCGGCATATTCGCAGCCGCCATAATAGCGCTTGCCCGGATAGCCTTCGGCATATTTGTTGGTGAAGATGGAACCGGCCGCTTCCAGCACCGCCTTCGACACGATGTTCTCGGACGCGATCAGTTCGATCTTGTCCTGCTGGCGCTTCAGCTCATTGCGACAAGCGCCGAAGATTTCCGGGTCCGCGCTGGCGAGGGCTTCGCTGAAGAAGCCGTCCTGGCGGATGGCGGGGGCGAGGGTGTCTGTGCTCATCGAAACTTCCTTTCAGAGCGCGGGCTGGGACAGTTTTTCGACGCGGCCGGCATGGCGGCCACCGCCGAAATCAGTGGTGAGGAAGGCGGTGACGCAGGCTTTCGCCATGTCCACGCCGGTCAGGCGGGCGCCCATGGCGAGGACATTGGCGTCATTATGTTCGCGCGACAGGGCGGCCGACAGCGGCTCGCCCACCAGCGCGCAGCGGCAGGCCGGGTTGCGGTTGACCGCGATCGATATGCCGATGCCCGATCCGCACAGCGCGATGCCGCGCTCCGCCGCGCCGGACGCGACCGCTGTCGCGAGCTTGTAACCATAATCGGGATAATCGACGCGATCGGCGGTCGCGGGGCCAAGGTCGGCGACCGCATGGCCCTCGTCGCGCAGCCATTGGGCAAGCTCCGCCTTCAGGTCGGTGGCGGCATGATCGGAAGCGATGGCGATTTTCATAAGGCGCGGCCCCTGCGTTCCTGGGGTGATTCGTTCTGCGCGCCTCATAGGGGGACAGGACGGCAATTGCCACCGTCGAGCTTGGCGCTTAAGGCAACGCCCATGGCTGGCACGATTTTATCCATATTGATGCTCGCGGGCATGTTGCTGACGGGCGGCGGCGTTTACGCGATCGTGAAGAAAGGCGACCGCAAGCGCGGCGGCCTGATGATTCTTGCGGGGATTGTCATGTTCGGCAACGTCGCGATCAGCGCTATTCCGGGGCCGGACCTGTCGGCGCTGGAGCAGAAATAGAGCGCTGCGCCAGCGACGCCAGCAGGTCGGTCTGCGTCACCAGTCCTTGTAATCTCTGGTCGGCATCCACGACGATGGCGGCATGGCGCGCGCCGCTGCTCAGGGGGCCGATGAGCCGCGCGACCGGCGTGTCGGCATGGACCAGCAGCGCGCGGCGGGCGATGTCGCCGGCGCGCTCACCCTCTCGGCTCAGGTCCAGCGCGCCGATGATTCCCTGCACCCGCCCTGCATCGTCCAGCACCGGCAGCGACAACAGGCCACGCATAAGCATCAGCGCACGCACCTGGCGCAGCGGCTGGCTGGCGGGCACATGGATCACGTCGCGCGCCATGATCTGCGCGCAGGGCACCGCGCCATGCAGCCGTTCGGCCGCGCGCAGTTCGGCGTCCGCCAGCAACTGGCGCAGGTCCGCCTGGTCCACGTCCAGCGCATCGCCATAGCCCTGCACCGCGTCGGCCACGTCCTGCGCGCTCGGACCGGCGCGCAGCAGCGGCGCGGGATCGGCGGTGCCGTGCGGGGCGGGCGCTTTGGGCGGCACATGGGGATAATTGTGACCGGCGATGCGATGGAACAGGACCGCCACGACCAGCAGCAGCAGGGTGTTCACCCCCACCGGCACCAGCGCGAACAGATAGCTGCTCGCCACCCCCTTTACGCCCAGCGCGGCGGACAGCGCCACCGCGCCGCCGGGCGGGTGGAGGCAGCGGAGCAGCGACATGATGGCGATCGCCGCGCCCACCGCCAGCGCGGCGGCGAAGGTGGGATCGGGAACGGCCTTCGCCACGAAGATACCGACCAGCGCGGAAATGACGTTGCCGCCCAGCACCGGCCAGGGCTGGGCCAGCGGACTGGCGGGAACCGCGAACAGCAGCACCGCCGACGCGCCCATCGGTGCGACCAGCAGCGGATGGGCCAGACCATTGCCCAGCATCAGCCCGCACAGCAGCCCGGTCACCGCGATCCCCCCGATCGCCCCACTCGCCGCCTTTAGCCGCTCAAGGAAGCCCGGTCCCGGCGGACCGGCGGGGATGAAGGCGCTGTAATAGCGGCTCCAGATCAGGCGAACGTCGTTTTTCGGGGCGTCGGACATGGCGCGGATCGCTATCGCCGGCCGGACGGTGCGCCAAGCGGGAAATTATGGGGCGGGGTAAAGGGGGCTTTGCACGGTCGCGCCCGGCCGTCAGGCGCGGCTTGCGCTAGCCGGTATCCTGCGCCCCGCATGTCTGGTAGGATCGACGTCATGCTCAACCGATCGGCCTCGACCATCCTGGCAGCGCTTGGCTGCCTGATTGCGACCCCCAGTCTTGCCGCCCCAGGCCATGCTGCGCCGCCAGCGCCGCCGCCGGCCGTTTCGCCCGTGCCGCCTGCTCCGGCGCAGATCCGCGGCCTGTCCTGTACCGCCGACGACCGATCCGTGCGGGAAATCGTGATCGATTTCACCGCTGGCCGGTGGCGCGAAGGCGGCCAGGGCTGGAACAAGATCGCGGCGCAGGACGATGCGACGATCACCCTGGTCCAGCAAGGCGGCGGGATGTTCAGCGGCCTGCTCAGCGACATGCGGCGGCTGGAACGGCTGGACCGGTCGACCCTGGTCCTTTCCACCGAACTGCACACCGGCCTGATCGACGAAGTGCGCGCCTACCGCTGCAAGATCGTCGCGTCCTTCGATGCCAAGCGCCAGATATAGGCGAGGGCGTAAAAGCGGTTGGTCGGGAATCGACCAATTTAGGACGCTCATCTGTCAATGCCATGTGAGCTGAATCTATAAATTCAATTGTCTACTATGGATTTTCGATTTTTTTTAATTGCCAATTATCGACAGAAATAAAATTAGCTGATCCTGGGTATTTAGCGTCATCGCGGAGTTCAAATTTCATTAAGCCGGTTACAGTGATTTCAATTGCCTCGCCGTTGGCTTGTCGAGCGAGAAAAAGGCGCAATTCTTCGAATTTTGGAGAAAGAAGATAATTACCAAACCCGATGCCAAAAAATCCATTGCAATGCTCAAACGAGCCAATGTCCCCATGCACCGTAGAAGTTACCTTTATAGCGCTAACAATTTCATCACCCGATCGGATTTTCATCGCATTACAGCGATAGATTGGAACAGATGAATCCGTATGAACGCACGCCGAAGCACATATTGCAAATAACGGAAGTAAAGTTTTTAGCCCTCTCGCCATCTGGATATTAAATATCAAGATGCTCTCTGAGGACAAGCCATGTCCGCTATTTTTGGATATTCGTCTATCAGCCGCCATTCCGCTTCCCACCCCTCCCAGCCTCACATTCCACAAAAAAAGGCCGCCTCGCGGGCGGCCTTTCTCGTTCGTAGACTTCCCGATCGCTCAGCGGATCGGGGAATCCGGGGACAGGCGCATGTCGAGATAATTGTCGACCGACTTCATCAACTGGTCCAACTCATGCTCGAAGAAATGGTTCGCGCCGCGAATTTCGTCATGATGGATGGTGATGCCCTTTTGCGTGCGCAGCTTGTCGACCAGCTTCTGCACCGCGCTGGCGGTCACCACTTCGTCCGACGTGCCCTGCACGATGATGCCCGACGAGGGGCAGGGCGCGAGGAAGGAGAAATCGTACATGTTGGCGGGCGGCGCGACCGAGATGAAGCCGCGGATTTCCGGGCGGCGCATCAGCAATTGCATACCGATCCATGCGCCGAATGACATGCCCGCGATCCAGGTGGTCTGGGCTTCGGGATGAAAACTCTGCACCCAATCGAGCGCGGCCGCCGCGTCGGACAATTCGCCGATGCCATTGTCGAATGTGCCCTGGCTGCGGCCGACGCCGCGGAAGTTGAAGCGCAACACGGCGAAGCCGCGCTTCACGAAGGTCTTGTAGAGCGCCTGGGTGATGCGGTCGTTCATCGTGCCGCCGGCCTGCGGATGGGGGTGCAGGATCATGGCGACCGGCGCGCGCGGGCGGGGCGGGGGGCTGAAGCGGCCTTCGAGGCGGCCTTCGGGTCCGGGGAAAATGACGTCGGGCATGGCACCTGTTATCGTTCTGGGCCACCATGCCCGGATAGGCTGGCGGCGAATGGATGCGGATCGCACAGACAGTCGCATAGGCAAATGCTATTGCTGGCGCTGCGCGGCAGACCGCCTATATAGAAGCCGCCGCCATTTCCGCAATCAATGAGTAACGCCGCTTGGCCGCCGACCGCCTTTATCTCGATCATGCCGCGACCACGCCGATGCTGCCCGCCGCGCGCGACGTGATGATGGAAGCGATGGCGAACTGGGCCAACCCGTCCAGCCCCCATGCCGACGGCCGCGCCGCCCGCGCCAAGCTGGAGGATGCGCGTGCGCGCATCGCCGCGGCGCTGGGCTGGAATGGCCATGTGATCTTCACCTCCGGCGCGAGCGAGGCGATCGCCATCGGCCTGCTGCGCGCGAAGGCCGGGCGGGTCGTCACATCGCCGGTCGAACATGACGCGGTGCTGCGCGTGACGAAGGGCGCGGATCGGCTGGCGGTCACTTCAACTGGTCTCGCCCTTTCTCTTCGTCATTCCCGCCTTCGCGGGCATGACGATCAAGCAAGGGTAGGAACACTCCTCGCCATCCAGCACGTCAACAATGAAACCGGCGTCATCCAGCCGCTCGACCGGATTGATCGCGACGGCGCGATCCTGTTCGCCGATTGCGCCCAGAGCGCGGGCAAACTGCCGCTGCCCGACGCGGACATGATCGCGATCAGCGCGCATAAATTCGGCGGTCCGCCCGGCATCGGCGCGCTGCTGATCCGCGACCTGGCGCTGATCGAGCCGAGCGGCGGGCAGGAACAGGGCTATCGCGCCGGGACCGAAAATCTGCCCGCCATCCTTGCCATGGCGGCGGCGCTGGAGGCGCGGGAGGACTGGCTGCCCCGCGCAGCCGCCCTGCGCGCCCGGCTGGACGCAGGGATAGAGGCGGCGGGCGGCATCATCGTGGCGCCCGATGCGCCGCGCCTGCCCGTCATTGCCAGCTACCGTATGTCCGGCCTGTCGGCCCGTGCGCAGTTGATCCAGTTCGACCTGGCCGGCATTTCCGTCTCAGCAGGCAGCGCCTGTTCGTCCGGCTCGCTCAAGACCAGCCATGTGCTGGGTGCGATGGGCTGGGACGAGGCGGCCGCGGCGGAGGTCGTGCGCGTCAGCTTCGGCCCGCAAACATGCGACAGCGACATGGACAGGTTTATCGCAGTCTGGAAAAGTATGGCGGAACGGGCAAGTCAATGATTTACCTGGATTATCAGGCGACTACCCCACTCGCGCCCGAAGCCTTTGACGCGATGGCGCCGTTGCTGCGCGACCAGTTCGCCAACCCGCACAGCACCCATCGATTGGGCCGCGCCGCTGCCGCGCAGGTGGAGGCGGCCCGCAACGCAATCGCCGGGCTGCTGCCGCCCGGCGGCCAATTGATCTTCACCTCCGGCGCGACCGAGGCGCTCAACATCGCGATCCAGGGCGCGCCGCCGGGCGGCATGGTCACCATCGCGACCGAACATGCCGCGGTGCTGGATACGGCAGAGGCGATGCGCCGGACCGGGCGGGATGTGACCGTCCTGCCGGTCGGGCCGGACGGCATCGTCGATCTGGAGGCCGCCGCCCGCGTCATCGTTCCAGGTGTCGCACTCGTTGTCGCCATGCTGGTCAATAACGAGATCGGCGTGATCCAGCCGGTCGCCGCGCTCGCCGACCTCGCGCACCGCGCGGGTGCGCTGTTCCTGTGCGATGCGGTGCAGGGCTATGGCCGCATCCCGATCCCGTCCGTCTGCGATATGGTCGCAATCAGCGCGCACAAGATCCATGGTCCCAAGGGCGTGGGCGCGCTCTGGCTGCGCGACGGTGTGCGGCCCACGTCCTTGATCCATGGCGGCGGACAGGAAGGCGGGCTGCGGTCCGGCACGCTATCGCCTGCGCTCTGCGCCGGATTCGGCGTTGCGGCGCGGTTGATGCGCGAGCGGGCGGACAGCGACCGCGCCCATGTGGAAAGCCTCGCCGCACTGGCCGCCACATTGTTTGCGGACTGGACGCTCAACGGGTCGCAAACGGCGCGTTATCGCGGAAATCTGAACCTGCGCCGCGACGGCATAGATGGCGCGCGGCTGTTGTCGGATTGCCGCAATGTTGCTTTTTCGCTCGGTAGCGCTTGCGCAAGCGGGTCCGGGCGGCCTAGCCATGTCCTGCGCGCGCTGGGGCTGACCGATGCCCAGGCGCGCGGATCGGTGCGGATCGGCTTTGGCCGCTACACAAGCCGGGAAGAGTTGGAGAGGGCGGCAGAAGCATTGAATGAGGCGGCAGCCGCACAAGCGGCGCCGTAAAAGGGAGCGCACGCATTAGCATGACCAGGGTCACCTTCATCAGCGCCGATGGCGAGAGACGACAGGAGGTTGACGCGCCCGCCGGATCGGTGCTGCTCGATATCGCCCAGGCCGCAGGTCAGCCGCTGGAGGGCACATGCGAAGGGCAGATGGCCTGTTCAACCTGCCATGTCGTCGTCGATGCAGAGGATTTCGCGCGCCTGCCGCGCGCCAGCGAGGATGAAGAGGATATGCTCGACCTCGCCGCCGCCGCCACCCGGACCAGCCGCCTGTCCTGCCAGATCATCATTGACGACAAGATGGACCGGCTGACGGTCCGTATTCCCGGTGAATTCAACAATATGCAGGGCATGTGACCGTGAAGAATTTGACTGCTCTGGCGACGCTGGCCTTGCTGGCGGCGCCTTCGATCGCCGCTGATAAGAAGACGACGTCCGCCAAGCCGCCCGAACCGACCGGACGGCTCGATTCTCTGTTGCCGCCTGCGCCGCGCTATCTGGTGCCGCAATCGGCGCTGACGTCGGTGCGCAACCCGGCGGAGATCGAGAAGGAGACGGGCGGTCGGCTGGGCGTCGCGCTGGTCGATCGGAGTGGCGCGCTGCTGCTGGGCTTCAACCGCGACGAGCGGTTCGCCATGTGCTCGACCTTCAAGGCGCCGCTGGCCGCCGCCGTGCTGATCGGCGCGGAAGGCGGCAAGTTCGGGCTGGAAGGCGAAATCCCCTTCAGCGGCGACGACATCCTCGATTACGCTCCGGTGGTGAAGAAGAACAAGAAGCGCGGCCGCATGAGCATGGGTGAACTGGCCCAGGCCGCGGTTGAGGTGAGCGACAACAGCGCCGCCAACCTGCTGCTGCCGATGCTGGGCGGGCCGGAGGGGCTGACGTCCTTCATGCGCGCCCATGGCGACGCCGTGACCCGGCTCGACCGCACCGAACCGACGCTGAATGAAAATGCGGAGGGCGATCCGCGCGACACCACCACGCCGGCCGCCATGGCCGGACTGATGGGCCGGCTGTTCTTCCGCGACATGAAGCCGACCAGCGTCGACAAGCTGCGCAGCTGGTTCAACGCCAGCAGCACCGGCGACAAGCGGATCAAGGCGGGGCTGCCCGCAGGCTGGACGTCGGGCAGCAAGACCGGGACATGCGGCACCGCCTATAATGACGTGGCGCTGGTGAAGGCGCCCAATGGCGACGAATATGTCCTGGCCATCTATCTCGACCGGCCAACGGTGGACGCGAAGAAGGCCGAGGCCGCGATCGCCGAAACCGCGCGCGCCGCGCTCGATTTCGTGGGCAAGGCGCAGAAGAGCGGGCTGGAATAATATGTGGCATGTTCCCGCGAAGGCGGGAACATGTATAGCCTAAGCCCCCTTGCCATCCCGGTCCCCTTTCGCCATATGCCGCGCCGGGAGTCGGGCGGACGTGATCGTCGCGAACCTGGTCAGGTCCTGACGGAAGCAGCCACAGTGATTTCGTCACGGGTCGTTCCGGCTCCCACCCTCCACCTTCATCCAGCTTCGACAATAGCCACCCGAACGGCTAGACGATGACTATGTCCGATTCCCCGCAGCCCTATCGCGTCCTGGCGCGCAAATATCGACCGCGCAGTTTCCGTGAACTGATCGGGCAGGATGCGATGGTCCAGACGCTGGGCAATGCGATCAGGCGCGGCCGGCTGGCCCACGCCTTCCTGATGACCGGCGTGCGCGGGGTGGGGAAGACCTCCACCGCGCGGCTGATCGCCAAGGCGTTGAATTGCATCGGCCCGGACGGGCAGGGCGGGCCGACCATCGACCCCTGCGGTGTGTGCGAACCTTGCGTCGCCATTGCCGAGGGTCGGCATATCGACGTGGTCGAAATGGACGCCGCCAGCCACACCGGCGTGGACGATGTGCGCGAGATTATCGAGGCGGTGCGCTATGCCGCCGTGTCGGCGCGCTACAAAATCTACATCATCGACGAAGTCCATATGCTCTCCAAAAACGCCTTCAACGCGCTGTTGAAGACGCTGGAGGAGCCGCCCGCCCATGTGAAATTCCTGTTCGCCACGACCGAGGTGAACAAGGTGCCGGTGACGGTGCTGTCGCGCTGCCAGCGCTTCGACCTGCGCCGCATCCCGGCGGAATTGCTCGCGGGCCATTTCGCGCATGTGGTCGAGGCGGAAAGCGTCGCGGCGGAACCCGATGCGCTGGCGCTGATCGCGCAGGCGGCCGAAGGGTCCGCGCGCGACGGCCTGTCGATCCTCGACCAGGCGATCGCCCATGCGGAAATGGGGGACGGCGATCCCATGGTCAGCGCCGCGCAGGTGCGCGACATGCTGGGCCTTTCGGACCGCGGATCGGTGCGCCGGCTGCTGGGCCTGCTGCTGGAAGGCGATACGGGCGCGTTGCTGGGCGCGGTGCGCGACCAATATGCGCTGGGCGTCGAGCCGCTCGCGCTGATGCGCGGCCTGATGGAGCTGGTCCATGCCGTGACCCTGGCGAAGGCCGGTCGCGACATCGCCAGCCCCGGCCAGTCGGCCGAAGAGCGGGAGGCGCTGGCCGATTGGGCTGCGCAACTGGGCTTCGCGCCGCTGCATCGCCTGTGGCAATTGCTGCTCAAGGGGCATGACGAGGTGGCCAGCGCCGTCCTGCCGATCGAAAGCTGCGAAATGGCGCTGCTGCGCGTCATGCACGCCGCGACCATGCCCGATCCGGGCGAACTGGCGCGGATGCTGCGGGAGGGGGCGCCCGCCATGGTTGCGCCTGCTTCCGGTGGAACGCCTGCCGCGCCGTCCTCCGCGCCCGCCGCGCGGCTGCCCGCTACGATGCAGGAAATCGTCGCGCTGATCGACCGGCAGAAGCCGTTGCTGGCCAATCATCTCAATGATTGCGCCGCGCTCGTCTCCCTTAGCCCGCCTGATATCGCCCTTCGCCTGACCCATGCCTGGACGCATGGCGACTTCAAGCGTGACCTGGAGCAGGCGCTGAACGCCGCGACATCCGGAACGCGATGGGTCGTGACGCTGGCGGAGAGCGGCGGCGATCAGACGCTGTTGGAGCAGGAGCAGGCGGGCAAGGCTGCGGCGCGCGCCGAGATATTGGAAACCCCGGTGGTCAAGGCGGCGATCGCCGCCTTCCCCGAAGCGGAGTTGGTCGAAACCGACCGGCCCGAACAATGGAGTGCAGGACAATGAAGGACTTGAACGAAATACTGGGCATGGCGAGCCGTGTTCAGGAGGAATTGCAGCGTGCGCAGGACAATCTCGACAAGCTGGAGGTCGAGGGCGCGGCCGGTGGCGGCTTGGTCAAGGTGCGGGCGTCGGCCAAGGGCCGCATCCTGGGCGTGTCGATCGACGACACGTTGATGGCTCCATCCGAAAAGCCGATATTGGAAGACCTTGTCACCGCTGCGTTCAATGATGCGCGCAAGAAGGCGGACGAGATCAGCAATGCCGAAATGGGCAAAATGACCGCCGGCCTGCCGCTGCCCCCCGGCTTCAAGCTGCCGTTCTGATGCCGGACGCGATGGATCGATCACCTGCGGTTCATCGCTTCGTCATTATGACAGCTCGCAATTGATTGCTGCGACGGGCGTCCCCATAAAGGCGATGAACCGTAGAGAGGCCGCTTCCTTCGGCCCCGGAGATTGAATGACTGTGCAATATCCCCTTCTGCCGCTGCGCGACATCGTCGTCTTCCCGCAGATGATCGTTCCGCTCTTCGTCGGTCGTGACAAGAGCGTCGCTGCGCTCGAAGCGGCGATGGAAGGTTCGAAGGAAATCTTCCTCGTGTCGCAGCTCGATCCGGCGGAGGACGATCCGGGTCGTGATTCGCTCTACGACACCGGCGTCGTCGCGGTCGTACTCCAGTTGCTCAAGCTGCCCGACGGCACGGTCCGCGTGCTGGTGGAAGGCAAGCACCGCGCCCAGCTGGATTCGATGGAGGCGCACGAAACCTACCTCGTCGCCAATGTCGATGATGTGGAAGAGATCGTCGCGGAAGGGCCGGAAGCCTCCGCGCTGATGCGGTCGGTCGCCGAACAGTTTGAAAATTACGCCAAGCTCAACAAGAAGCTGCCGGCCGAGACGCCGGTGCAGCTGCGCGAGATCGAGGATGCCGGTCGCCTGGCCGACGCCGTGTCGGCGAACATCAACGTCAAGGTGTCCGACAAGCAGTCGCTGCTGGTCGAGGCGGATCCGGTCAAGCGCCTCGAAATGGTCTTCGCTTTCATGGAAGGCGAACTGGGCGTGTTGCAGGTCGAAAAGAAGATTCGTGGCCGCGTGAAGCGCCAGATGGAAAAGACCCAGCGCGAATATTATCTCAACGAGCAGCTAAAGGCGATCCAGCGCGAACTGGGCAATGGCGAGGGTGAGGAGGGCGACGAACTCGCTGAACTGACCGAGAAGATCGCCAAGACCAAGCTGAGCAAGGAAGCGCGGTCAAAGGCCACGGCGGAACTGAAGAAGCTCAAGGGTATGCAGCCCATGTCGGCCGAAGCGACCGTTGTGCGCAACTATCTCGACGTGCTGCTGGGGCTGCCCTGGGGCAAGAAGGGCAAGGTCAAGAACGACCTTAAGAAGGCGCAGGACATCCTCGACGAGGATCATTTCGCGCTGGAGAAGGTCAAGGACCGGATCATCGAATATCTCGCCGTGCAGGCGCGCACCAATAAATTGAAAGGCCCGATCCTGTGCCTCGTCGGTCCGCCGGGCGTCGGCAAGACCTCGCTCGGCCGTTCGATCGCCAAGGCGACGGGGCGCGAGTTCGTGCGCCAGTCGCTGGGGGGCGTGCGCGACGAGGCCGAAATTCGCGGCCACCGCCGCACCTATATCGGCTCGCTGCCGGGCAAGATCGTCACCAACCTCAAGAAAGCGGGGACGATGAACCCGCTCTTCCTGCTGGACGAGATCGACAAGCTGGGCCAGGATTTCCGCGGCGATCCGGCTTCTGCCCTGCTCGAAGTGCTGGACCCCGAACAGAATAGCAAGTTCCAGGACCATTATCTGGAAATCGACGTCGATCTTTCGGACATCATGTTCGTGACGACCGCCAACTCGCTGAATTTGCCGCAGCCTCTGCTCGACCGCATGGAGATCATCCGGCTGGAAGGCTATACCGAGGACGAAAAGGTCGAGATCGCCCAGCGTCACCTGATCGCCAAGCAGATCGACGCCCATGGCCTCAAGGGCGACGAGTTCGTGGTGACGGAGGACGCCGTGCGCGACCTCATCCGCTATTATACCCGCGAAGCCGGCGTCCGCACGCTGGAGCGCGAAATTGCGCGTCTCGCCCGCAAGGCGCTGCGCAAGATATTGGAGGGCGCTTATGACAAGGTCGTCATCACGCCCGACAATCTGGCCGATTATGCCGGCGTGCGGAAATTCCGTCATGGCATGGGCGAGGACGAGGATCAGATCGGCGCGGTGACGGGCTTGGCCTGGACCGAGGTGGGCGGCGAATTGCTGACGATCGAGGCGGTGACAGTGCCCGGCAAGGGCATGATCAAGACCACCGGCAAGCTGGGCGAGGTCATGAACGAATCGATCCAGGCGGCCTTTTCCTATGTCCGGGCGCGTTCACCCGGCTATGGGATCAAGCCCAGCGTTTTCAACCGCAAGGACATCCATATCCATCTGCCCGAAGGCGCAGTGCCCAAAGATGGTCCGTCGGCCGGCATCGGCATGGTGACCTGCATCGTATCTACCCTGACCGGGATTCCCGTCCACAAGGACGTAGCAATGACCGGCGAGGTGACGTTGCGCGGGCGCGTGCTGCCGATCGGTGGCCTCAAGGAGAAGCTGCTGGCCGCGCTGCGCGGCGGCATCAAGACGGTGCTGATCCCGCAGGAAAACGAGAAAGACCTAGCGGAAATTCCCGCCAACATCCGCGACGGGCTGGAAATCGTGCCGGTCAGCCATGTGGATGAGGTGCTGGCGCGTGCGCTGGCATCGGTTCCCGAAGCGATCGCCTGGACCGAGGAGGACGACCTCGCCGCCCAGCCGAGCAATGCGCCCGGCCGCGACAGCGATCCCGCGCTCCGTCACTAAGCCAATCCGAAACCGGCGGTTTGCCGTCGGTTTCGGCATATTTCGCGCAGGTGGGCGCAAATTTCTATCGAAGCGGAGGGCTTTGTCGCTTTCCCTTTGACAGGCGCAGAAATCCGCGCCTTATTGCGCCGCCTACGCCGCGATTCCTAATCAACCAACAGCACAAGGGGGTTCCCAAGGCATGAACAAGCAGGATTTGATCAGCGCAGTCGCTGAAAGCAGCGGCCTCAGCAAGAATGACGCGACGAAGGCTGTGGAAGGCGTGTTCGACGCCATCACCGGCGCTCTGAAGAAGGGCGACGAAGTGCGCCTCGTCGGTTTCGGCACTTTCTCGGTTTCGCAGCGCAAGGCTTCGACCGGCCGCAATCCGCGCACCGGCGAGACGATGACCATCAAGGCTTCGGCGCAGCCGAAGTTCAAGGCCGGCAAGGGCCTGAAGGATTCGGTCAACTAACGGACGTGGCGCCTGTCATCTGGCGGGCGCCCACCGTTTGACGACCTACCGGCATCGCGGCCGGAAAGTTTTTCAGGAGAGTGATGCGGCGACAGGAAGCGATCTTCCGCGACGCAAGATGCCGTAAGGTGAAGGGACGAAGAGGCGCCATGCCTTTTTGTCCCTTTCTTTTTGCCCACCCGGCCTCGACCCGCTCGTCTGCCGACGATAGGAAGGCCGCATGACGGGACGCGCGGGCAGATATATCTGGATCATTTGCGGGCTTGCGATGCTCTCCGCCTGCGCCGGCGGCGACTATCGGCCGGTGCGCGATACGCCGGTCAGGATCGACCCGCCCTACAAGGTGCGCGGCACGACCTATGTCCCGGCGGCGGAACCGACCTATGACATGCTGGGCTACGCCAGTTGGTATGGTTCGGAATCGGGCAATCGCACCGCCAATGGCGAACGATTCCGCGCCAAATGGATCACCGCCGCGCACACCAGCCTGCCGCTGCCCAGCTATGTCGAGGTGACCGCGCTCGATACCGGCCGGACCATCCTGGTTCGCGTCAACGATCGCGGCCCCTTCGCCGGGCGCGGGCGGGTGATCGACCTGTCGCGCGGCGCGGCCGAACAACTGGGCATCCGCGCCCAGGGCCATGCCGCTGTGCGCGTCCGCTTCGTCGATCCACCCGAAAAGGATAGGGAACGGCTGCGCAAGGGGAAGCCCGCGTCGGATCGGCCAAGGGTTGCGGAGAGGACGCTGGTCAATTTGAGAGCGCAGTTGCGCGCTGTCGGCCTTTGACGGCAGGTAAAAATTGCCTGCGGCATTTGTTCGCTTGACGGCCGGTAATGGGCCGCATATGTGGCCAACTCTCGCGGGCCGGAAGGCCCTGTGGCGATCGTAGCTCAGTTGGTTAGAGCGCCGGTTTGTGGTACCGGAGGTCGCGGGTTCGGATCCCGTCGATCGCCCCATTTTCTGATTTTCCCCCTGATCCGAGGGGATCGTCTCGCGCCGGGACGGTCATGCCTTTCCTATCATCGGATACGCAAAAGCGGTTCCCACTTGTCCGCGCGATGCTCTATAGCGCCCCCATGACCGATGCGCGCGACAAGGGGTTGACCCTTAATCCCAAATATGACGATCATGCCCTGATCACCGCTGTCGTGACCGACGCGGCCGACGGTGAAGTGCTGATGGTCGCGCATATGAATGCGCAGGCGCTGGCGCTGACGGTCGAAACCGGCCTCGCCCATTTCTGGTCGCGCAGCCGCCAGGCGCTGTGGAAGAAGGGCGAGACGTCCGGCCATATGCTGGAGGTGCGCGACATCCGCATCGATTGCGATCAGGACGCGGTCTGGGTGAAAGCGGTCCCGGCCGGCCCGACCTGCCACACCGGCGCGCGGTCCTGCTTTTTCCGTCGGGTCGGGCCGGATGGCCTGACGCCCGTCGATCTTGCGGCTGATCCGTCCATCGATGCCGCGGGCTAGCCTCGCGCTTCTTCTCCTGCTGGCGGCGTGCCAGCGCGCGCCGACGGCCGCCGACGCCGCCGCATCGGATGCTGGTGGTGCGCCGGCGTCCGGGCTGGAACGGGCCGCTATCGAAAGCGGGGCGATCACCGATACGGGCAAGACGTCGCCCGTCGGCCTCTACCAGCGCAGCCATGAAGCCGGGCGCGATCTGCTCTGCGTCATGCCGGCCAAGGATGCGGCCTTCCGCTTCGGCTTGCAGGCCAATTTCGGCGAGGACCAGAGCTGTCGCGGGCAGGGTACGGCACGCCGCGCGGGCGACAAGCTGATCCTCAGCTTCAAGGGCGGCGACCGCTGCATCGTGGTCGCCCAATATGATGGCGACCAGGTGGCGCTACCGGGCGTGGTCGACATGGCCTGTGCGGACCTGTGCGAGGGCCGCGGCACGCTGGAGGGAGTCAGCTTCCCCCGCATCGCCAATGACGCCGCCAGCGCGCTGCGCGCCCGCGACAGCGACGGCAAGGCGCTCTGCGAGGGCTAGCGGCCTTGGAGCGATTTCTAATCCGATGGAATCATCTGATGACTCGGACATCGCGTAAATCCAATAATCTGGAGTGGCTGGTCCGATGCAATCGGACCGCGAACCGCTCTAGTGGCCGATATAACGCCCCGGCCGGTGGTTGACGATCAGCACCGCATTGATGGCGGCGGCGGACAGGATCGACAGGCCGAACCGCTCGACGCTCAGGATCGGCAAGGACGCCAGCAGGATCGCGATGTCGCACAGCATTTGCGTCCGCCCCGCATTCCAGCCGCGCGACCGTTGCAGGATCAGCGCGACGACCCCGACGCCGCCCACGCCCGCGCCATGGCGGGCGATCGCCAATATGCCGAAGCCGATGATCGACCCGCCGAACAGGGCGGCGAAGAAGGGGCTGATTCGCGCGATGTGCAGCGCCGCCGGCATGGCCAGCCCCACGCCCATGATCGCGACATTGGCGAACAGCGTCTTCAACCCGAACGCCACCCCCATCGCCCGGCCCGCGAAGAGAAAGAAGGGAATGTTGATGAGCAAGAACAGGAGCGCGGGCGACCGGTGGAGCAGATAGGATAGCAGCAGCGCGATCCCCGCCATCCCGCCGGTCACCAGATTGGCGGCCTTCAGCATCATCAGCCCCAGCGCGATGAAGGCGCAGCCGATGGCGATGGCATAGCCGTCCTCGGCCAGGCTGTGGGGGCGGGGAGAAGGGGCAGTGATGGTCATGCGGGCAAGGTTCCTGGGATCATGCCCGGCCATCCTCTTGCCCATTTTCCGGCGTCATATGTGCTTATGCGCCGCTGATAGCGGGACGGCGCGTCCCGTTCAACCGCCGGTATCGACCTGCGCCGGCCCAAAGGCGTCGATCGCCTGGAACAGCCGAGTCAGCGCCTCGCGCTCTTCCGCGTCGATCTCCGGCCGCCACACTTCGAACAGCAACACGACGCGGGTGTCGGCGCTGCGGTTCCACGCCTCATGCTCGACGCTGTCGTCGAAGATCAGCATCTCGCCCTGGCGCCAGTTGCGCGTCTCCGCGCCGACGCGCAGCGTGCAATCGGGTGGCGTCAGCAGCGGCAGGTGGCAGATCAGCCGGGTGTTGAGCAGGCCATGATGCGGCCGGATATGGGTGCCGGGCTTGAGCAGCGACCATAATGCCATCGGCGATCGGCCTGCGATCACCGGCATGGGCGCCAGCGCCAGTGCCTCCATCACCGCGGGGCAGCGCGGCGCATTTTCCGCGACCGGCGCGCCGCCCTGCCAGAAATAGAGCGCGCCCCAACTGGGATCGTCGCGCAGCGGATTGTTGGGCGCAGGCCTGTTGGTGGCGGTCTGCACATAGGGGGCGAAATCCGCCTCTTGCGCGCGCACGGCGTGCAGTTCCGCGACGATCGCATCGGTCATCGCCTCCATCGGCGCGACCCAGTCGAACTCCTTCCGTTCGTAGAAGGCGCGCTGGGGCAGGCCGGGGAAATAGAACATGCTGGGTTGTTGTAGATAGACGTCGCGCTTGCCCAGCAGCAGGTCGGTGGCGTGGGCGATGCGGGGCAGGGGCGGCAGGTCGGCAATCGCGGCGGTCAGATGATCCTCGAACCGCTGGCTCGACCGGGCGACGTTGGCCTGCGCCTGTTGCAACAGCGGTTGGAGCTGCGGCGGCGCGCCGGTTGCGGCCGCCTGCGCCAGCGCCGCGCGGAACCAGCTTATCGATCCGCGCTCGTCGTCGCGCCGCAGCGCATTCCGCCCCATGGCGAGCAGCGCCGGCAGGTTGCGCATATCGCCGTCCAATATGCGCCGCAGCGCCGCCGCTTCGCCGTCCAGATCTCCGGCGCGACTATGCGCCTGCGCCAGCAGCATCGCGGGCGGATCGCCCATCTCGCGCAGCGTCGCCAATGCGCCATCGGCATCGCCGCGGCGCAGGGCGGCCACCGCCGCCTCCTGCAGTCTTATCTCTCTCGCCGGATCATTCATGCCACCGCCATATCCGGCGGCGATGCGGCGCGAAAGCGGCTTATTCGGCGGCGGCGGGGATCAGGCCCGGTGCGCGCCGTTCCAGCATGATCGCCAGCAGGAAGACGGCGAGGCCGCCCAGCGCCAGCGCGGCGCCGATCCAGCCCGTCGAAACGAGGCCATAGCCTGCCGCGATCGACAGGCCGCCCAGCCACGGTCCCAATGCATTGGCCATATTGAAGGCGCTATGGTGCAACGCCGCCGCCAGCGTCTGCGCTTCGCCCGCCACGTCCATCAGCCGCGCCTGCAACGGCGTGCCCAGCCCCCCGCCGATGCCGATCAGGAAGATGTTGAGGCTGAGCGTCCAGATATTGCCGGCCATTAGCGGGAACAGCGCCAGTGACGCGGCGCTCCACAGCAACACGCCGATGACGGTGCGGTTGCGCGCCTTGTCCGCCAGCCAGGCGACGACCAGATTGCCCAATGTCATGCCTATGCCGAAGATCGCCAGGATCAGCGGCACGTAGCTTTCCGACACATGGGTGACCTCCATCATGGTCGAGGCGACATAGGTATAGACGGCGAACAGACCGCCAAAGCCGATCGCGCCGGTCAGCAGGGTCAGCCAGACCTGCCCCTTGGCCAGCGCCGTCAACTCGCGCATCGGGCTGGCTTTTGTGTCGCCAGCGTCCCGCGGGGCGTAGAGCGCCACGAGAGTCACCGTCGCCACGGCCAGCGCCGCCACGACGAAAAAGCCGGAGCGCCAGCCCAGCACTTGCCCCATCCAGTTGGCGACGGGCACGCCGATCACCGTGGCCACGGTCAGGCCCGACATGACCTTGGCGATCGCCAGCGTGCGCTGTTCGATCGGCACCAGATTGGCGGCGACCAGCGCCGCGACGCCGAAATAGGCGCCATGCGGCACGCCGCTCAGGAACCGGAACAGCAGCATCCAATGATAGCTGGGCGAAAGGGCGGACAAGCCGTTGGCGAGCGCGAACATCGCCATCAGGCCGATCAGCAGCGTCCGCCGCGGCAGGCGTGCGCCCAAGGCGGCGATCACCGGCGCGCCCGCGACCACGCCCAGGGCATAGGCGCTGATCGCATGGCCGGCGGTCGGCAGGTCGATGCCCAGATCGCGGGCGAAGAAGGGCAGCAGGCTCATCGACGCGAATTCGGTGGTGCCGATGGCGAACGCGCCGACCGCCAGGGCGAACAGGACAAGCGCGGGATGCGTCTGATGGGGAAGCGCGGTCTGGGAAGCGCCCATGGCAAGCTCCATGCTGCAATGCAAAAATGTACGGAAGCGTCGCAAATGGGCCTAGTGACAGCGCTGGTCAACCCTGCATTCGTATGAGTTTTCTGCATCTGCGTCGCCGGTTGGCGCAATTGGTGCGGCGGTGCGCAAGCCGCTCGCCTGGCGCGATGGATCGTCTATAGGCTCCGTACATGGACAGACATGACGGACAGGACGGCGACAGGGCGGCGCTGCTGGGGGCGGGGGCGGTGCTCGCGTCGCTCATCTCGGTCAATTTCGGCGCGGCCTTCGCCAAGACGATATTTCCGCTGCTCGGCGCGGCCGGCGTCGCGGCGCTTCGCATCAGTCTGGCGGCGGTCTTGCTGTGGCTGTTGCGCAGGCCGTGGCGGTGGTCCGTGCCTGTGGGCGCAGGTTGGTGGCTGGCCGGCTATGGCGCGACGCTGGGTCTGATGAACCTGTGCATCTATCTGGCGTTCGAGCGCATACCGCTGGGTGTGGCCATCGCGATCGAGGTGGTGGGGCCGCTGGCGGTCGTGCTGTTCGGGGCGCGGCGGCCGCGCGATTTCTGCTGGCTGGCGGCGGCGGTGGCCGGCCTGCTGCTGTTGCTGCCGCTGCGCAGCGACGCCCCGCTCGATCCGGTCGGCGTCGCCTTCGCCTGCGCGGCCGGCCTGTGCTGGGCACTCTATATCGTGGCGGGCAAGCGGGTGTCGGGCGTCGTTGGCGGGGATGCCGTCGCCTGGGGGATGCTGGCCGCGGCGATCCTCGTCCTGCCGCTGGGCGTCGCCCATGCAGGCGCGGCGCTGCTGTCGCCCGGCGTCCTGCTCGTCGGGCTGGTCATCGCCATCCTGTCGAGCGCCTTGCCCTATTCGCTGGAGATGGAGGCTATGCGGCGCCTGCCCGCCCATGTCTTCGGGCTGCTGGT
Organism: Sphingobium sp. AntQ-1; assembly: GCF_028538045.1. Taxonomy (NCBI): domain Bacteria; kingdom Pseudomonadati; phylum Pseudomonadota; class Alphaproteobacteria; order Sphingomonadales; family Sphingobiaceae; genus Sphingobium; species Sphingobium sp. AntQ-1. The sequence goes on along the minus strand of NZ_CP117158.1, from coordinate 229,292 downwards.
CAGCGCGTCGCCGGCCGTCGGGGCGCTGGCCGGCTTCATCATATTGGACGAGCGGTTGACCCCGCTCCAGTGGATCGCGATCCTCTGCATCATGGCGGCGTCAGCCGGGAGCGCCCTGACGGTCGGACACAAGCCCGCCATCGAAGACGCGCCGCAATAAGCGGGTTTAACCGCTCACCTGCGCCTGGCTGACGTCCAGCATCTTGCCATCGGTAATCACCACCATGTCGCCCAGCTTCGTTACGCCGAACAGCTTTTCGGCGAACTCTTTGGGCACGCCGATGCAGCCATGGGTGCCGCGGCCCCATTGCACGTCGCTGCCGTGGATGAAGACGCCGTCGCTGGTCAGCCGCTGCGCGAAGGGCATGGGCGCATTGTCATAGGTGCGCGAAAAATAATCGGCATGTTTCGCCATGATCGGGAAAGCGCCCTTGGGGCTGGGCTTGTCGGTCGCGCCGTAGAGGATCACCGCCGCGCCGATCTCATAGCCGGCGCGGAACACCGACAGGGTCTGCGCGCGCAGGTCGACGGTGATGATGACGGGGCCGGTCGCCGGCGCGCCCTGTTCGTCCCAGGCATAGTCGCCATGGCGGAACGGCCCGTCGATCTTGAGCACGCGCTTGACCCGCAACGCGCCCGGATCGACCGCCATGCCCTGGTCGCTGCGCCGCTCGATCGGCTTGGCGGGGGCAGGGGCGGGGACGGAGGGAGGGGAGGGTGTAGCGGCGGGTGCGGCCGCCGTTTCGGACGACGCATGGCCTTCCAGCGCCGGCCGATCGATCGACGCGAACACAACCAGGCCGGTCAACGCCACTATCCCGCCGATCGCCAGCTTCGGCCCGACCTGTTTCAGGAAACCCGCCATCTCTATCCTCATGCCTCCATGCCCGGCCAGCATAGGCGCCAAAGGTTAATCCTAGCCTTCCCGCGCCACTTCCGCCGCTGCGATCGCGGTCAGGTTCAGGATGCCGCGCGAGGTGACGCCGGGCGTCAGCACATGGATCGGCTTGCTCAGGCCCATCAGCATCGGCCCGACCGTGGGCGAACTGGAGGAGGCCGACAGCGCGGTCAGCGTGATGTTCGCCGCGTCGAGGTTCGGCATGACCAGCAAATTGGCCGGCCCCTCGAACCGCGAATCGGGGATCAGCCGTTCGCGCAACGCCTGGCTGAGCGCCGCGTCGGCATGCATTTCCCCATCCACCGCCAGTTCGGGCGCGGCGTCGCGCACGATCTTGAACGCCTTGCGCATCTTGCGCGCGCTGTCGGTGTGCGACGCGCCGAAATTGGAGTGGGACAGCAGGGCCGCCCGCGGCGTCAGCCCGAAATGCTGGATTTCCGTCGCCGCCAGCAACGTCATTTCGGCGATCTGTTCCGGCGTCGGGTCCGGCACCATATGGGTGTCGGTGATGAACAGCGCGCCCGCGTCCAGGATCAGGCCCGACAACGCATAGACGCGGCTGTGGCCGGGCGTGCGGTCGATGATGCGCAGCACATGTTCGACCTGCCCCCAATATTCGGACCGCCCGCCGACCAGCGCGGCGTCGACCCGCCCGGTCTGCAACAGCATCGCGGCGGTGATGGTGGGGCGGCGATAGACATGGCGCAATATTTCGTCGGCCGGCACGCCGCGGCGCGACGCGACCGTGCGATAGGCCTCGACCAGTTCGCCCATCACCAGATGGTCGGTTTCCGGATCGATCACCTCGACATCGCGGTCCAGGTCGAAGCTCAGCCCCAGTTCGGGCAGCTTCTGCGCCAGGATGCGGCGGCGCGCGACGATGGTCGGGCGGACGATGCCTTCGTCCAGCGCGTCGCGAATGGCGCGCAGCACGCGATCGTCCTCGCCCTCGCCATAGGCGATGCGGCATCCGGTGCCGCGCGCGGCTTCGAACACCGGCAGCATCAACTGGCCCGACCGCGCGCTCTGGCGCGACAGGCTGCGCTTGTAATCCTCTAGGTCCAGCGTCTTCTTCGCGACGCCGCTCTCCATCGCCGCGCGGGCCACCGCGACCGCTATCTCGCCGATCAGGCGCGGGTCGAAGGGGGTGGGGATGATATAGTCGGCGCCGAACACCAGCCTGCGCCCGCCATAGGCTTGCGCGACGCTGTCATGGGCGGGCATCCGGGCGAGGTTTGCGATGGCGTCGGCCGCGGCGACCTTCATCGCCTCGTTGATCTGCGTCGCGCCGCAATCCAGCGCGCCGCGGAAGATATAGGGGAAGCACAGGACGTTGTTGACCTGGTTGGGATAGTCCGACCGGCCGGTGGCGATGATCGCGTCCGGCCGCACTTCGCGCGCGGCTTCCGGGCGGATTTCCGGCTCCGGATTGGCGAGCGCGAAGATCAGCGGATTGGGCGCCATCAGCGGCAACCATTCGGGCTTCAAAACCCCCGGTGCCGACAACCCCAGGAACAGGTTCGCGCCCGGCAGCACATCGGGCAGGGTGCGCGCATTGGTGGTGCGGGCATAGCGCGCCATGTTGGGCAACATGCCTTCGCGCCCCGCATGGATCACGCCATCCTTGTCGGTCATGGTGACGTTTTCGATCGGCAGGCCCATCGACACCAGCAGGTCGACACAGGCCAAAGCCGCCGCGCCCGCGCCCGACGTCACCAGCTTTGCGTCGGCCAGCGTTTTGCCCTGCAGCACCAGAGCGTTGCGCACGGCGGCGGCGACGACGATGGCGGTGCCATGCTGATCGTCATGAAAGACCGGAATGTTCATCCGTTCCTTCAGCCGCGCTTCGATCGCGAAACATTCGGGCGCCTTGATGTCTTCCAGGTTGATGCCGCCGAAGGTCGGCTCCATCAGCGCCACGGCCTCCACGAACTTGTCCGGGTCGGTCGTATCCAGTTCGATGTCGAACACGTCGATATCGGCGAATTTCTTGAACAGGACGGCCTTGCCCTCCATCACCGGCTTGGATGCCAGCGCGCCGATCGCGCCCAGACCCAATACGGCGGTGCCGTTGGAGATGACGGCGACCAGATTGCCGCGCGCGGTATAGTCCATCGCCTTGTCGGGATCGGCGGCGATCTCCACACAGGGCGCGGCGACGCCGGGCGAATAGGCCAGCGCCAGATCGCGCTGGTTCACCATGCGCTTGGTCGGCTCTATGCGGAGCTTACCGGGCTGGGGATAGCGATGATAGTCGAGAGCGGCGCGGCGGGTGTTATCGTCCATGGAAATGCGCCTTAGTGACTGCGTTTCGCTAGGGCAACCGCCGATAGCTCCCAAGGGGGGATGGGGGCGTATAGTCCGACAAGAAAATCGACGAAGGCAGTGATGGCGCGCGGCGGATTGGCTTGCGGTAATTGCACCGCGAACAGTGCGACCTCGTTCGACCCTTCATGCGTCGGCACGATCTGGCGCAGTTCGCCCTGCGCCAGCGCCGCGCTGATATCCCAGAGCGATCGCAGCGCGATGCCGCCGCCCGCCAGCGCCAGTTCGCGCACCAGTTCGCTGCTGTTGGTGCGCACATGGCTGTGTTCCTCGACCACCACTGGCCCCTTCGGTCCGACCAGCCGCCAAGGCATTTGTCCGTCTGCGGCCAGCAGGCGATGGCCTTTCAGATCCGCAATCGTCTCCGGCACGCCGAACCGGTCCAGATAGGCGGGCGCGGCGCACAAGATGCGGCGATTGGTCGCCAGTTGGCGCGCGGTCAGGGCGGCCCCCGGATCGGCCGTGATGCGGATGGCCAGGTCCGCGCGGCTTTCGATCAGGTCGCTGAAATCATCCGACAGGTCGATGCTGAGTTCCACCCTGGGATGCGCGTCGATGAAGCGCTGAAGATAGGGCGCCAGGTGCATCCGCCCGAAGGATGTCGGCGCGGTGATGCGCAGCGGCCCGCTCGCCACCGCCGACGCGCCCGACACGCGCCGCTCCGCCTCGTCCAGCGCCGCCAATATGCCGCGCAGGTCGGCATGGAGCCGCTCGCCCGCCGGGGTCAGCGCCAGCCGCCGCGTAGTGCGATGCACCAGCTTGGCGCCCAGCCGCTCCTCCAGCCGCGCCAGCCGCTTGGACATCATCGCGGGCGAGACATGCAGCCGCCGTCCAGCCGCCGCCAGTCCGCCCTCGTCCACCACGCATACGAACAGTTCATGATCGGGATCCATCATATTCGTTCACCACAGGAATGACTGTATTCGTATAATAGCGTATACACGGCATAATGGGAATCGGCTATCGCTATCGCAACAGTTGTCCTTTCCGCCTGCGCGGGAAGGACGAAGGATGGAGCAGGAGAAGACGATGACCGACCGCATGATCGACAAGGCCGGCCTTCAGGTCGCCGAGCCATTGGCCGATTTCATTGACAGCCGCGCGCTGCCCTGCGCCGGCATCGCGCCGGACGCCTTCTGGGCGGGCACGGCGGACCTGTTCGCCCGTTTCGCGCCGGACAACGCCGCCCTGCTGCGCAAGCGCAACACGATGCAGGCGCAGATAGACGACTGGCACGACCAGCGCCGGGGCCAGCCGCATGACGCCAGCGCCTATCAGGCCTTTCTGCGCGAGATCGGCTATCTGGTCCCCGAACCCGCACCGTTCCGGATCGGCAGCGACCATGTCGATGACGAGGTCGCGCGTTTGGCGGGGCCGCAACTGGTCGTCCCGATCCTCAATGCCCGCTTCCTGCTCAACGCCGCCAATGCGCGCTGGGGCAGCCTCTATGACGCGCTCTACGGCACCGATGCGATACCGGGCGCGGCGGCAGGAAAGGGCTATGACGCCGCGCGCGGCGCACAGGTCATCGCCTGGGCCAAGGCGTTCCTGGACGATGCGATCCCGCTGGCGAGTGGTAGCTGGGCCGACCTGTCCAGCGACGCCATCATCCTGCGCGATCCGACCCAATATGTCGGCGCCAGCGAGAAGGGCCGCCTGTTCCGCCACAATGGTCTGCACATCGAAATCGTCTTCGATGCCACGCATCCGATCGGCGCGACCGATCCGGCCGGCATAGCCGACGTCATCCTCGAATCCGCCCTGACCGCGATCTGCGACCTTGAAGACTCCGTCGCCGCCGTCGATGCGCAGGACAAGGTCGCGGCCTATGCCAACTGGCTGGGCCTGATGCGCGGCGACCTGACCGAGACGTTCGAGAAGGGCGGCGCGACCATGACCCGCGCGCTCAACCCCGACCGCGCCTATACCGCGCCCGACGGCGGCCGCTTCACCCTGCCGGGGCGCAGCCTGTTGTTCGTCCGCAATGTCGGCCATCTGATGACTAGCCCGGCGATCCGCCTGCCCGATGGCGACGAAGCGCCCGAAGGCATATTGGACGGCATCGTCACCAGCCTGATCGCGCTCCACGATTTGAAGCGCGACGGCGGCAACAGCCGCGCCGGCAGCGTCTATATCGTCAAGCCCAAGATGCACGGGCCGGAGGAAGCGGCTTTCACCAACCGCCTGTTCGACGGAATCGAGGATATGCTGGGCATGGCCCGCTACACCATCAAGGTCGGCGTCATGGACGAGGAGCGCCGCACCTCGGCCAATCTCGCCGCCTGTATCGAGGCTGTCCGCGGCCGCATCGTCTTCATCAACACCGGCTTCCTCGATCGCACGGGGGACGAGATGCACACGTCGATGCGGGCCGGTCCGATGATCCGCAAGGGCGAGATGAAGACGAGCGACTGGATCGCCGCCTATGAAGATCGCAACGTCCAGATCGGCCTGGCCTGTGGTCTGTCGGGCCGGGCGCAGATCGGCAAGGGCATGTGGGCCGCGCCCGATCGCATGGCCGACATGCTGGAGCAGAAGGCGTCGCACCCAAAGAGCGGCGCGAACACAGCCTGGGTTCCCTCGCCGACCGCAGCGACGCTGCACGCGACCCATTATCACCGCATCGACGTCTTCGCCCGCCAGGCGGAGCGCAAGGCGGAGGCGATCGCGCCGCTGGACAAGTTGCTGACCATCCCCGTCGCGGTGGGCCGCAACTTCTCGGACGAGGAGATCGCGCAGGAACTGGATAATAATGCGCAGGGTATATTGGGCTATGTCGTCCGCTGGGTCGATCAGGGCGTCGGCTGTTCCAAGGTGCCCGATATCCACGATATCGGCCTGATGGAGGACCGCGCGACGCTGCGCATTTCCTCGCAGCATATGGCCAACTGGCTGTTGCACGGCGTCTGCACGGCGGAGCAGGTCGATGCCGCGCTCCAACGCATGGCCGCCAAGGTCGACGCCCAGAACGCCGGCGATCCGCTCTATCAGCCGATGAGCGGCCGCGAAGCCGAAAGCCTGGCCTATCAGGCCGCCCGCGCGCTGGTGTTCGAGGGTGTCGAACAGCCCAGCGGCTATACCGAACCTTTGCTCCACGCCTTCCGCGCGGAACAGAAGGCGGAGGCGCTGGAGGACGCATAACATTTCCAAACCTGTTGTGGCGGTTCCCATGCTGCGTTACGCCCTCACCGGCGGGCAGCATGGGAGCCATCATGACGATCCTCGTCCACCACCTCAATAACAGCCGATCGCAGCGCATCCTCTGGCTGCTGGAGGAGCTGGGCGAACCCTATCAAGTCCGCCGCTACGAGCGCGACCGCAAGACGATGCGCGCGCCCGAAAGCCTGCGCGCCATCCACCCGCTCGGCCGTTCGCCGGTAGTGGAGGTGGACGGCCATCGCCTGATCGAAACCGGCGCGATCATGGAGCATCTTGTCGCCCGCGCCGGCAACCGCTTCGGCCCGCCCGCCGATGCGGACGGCGCGATCCGCTATCGCCAATATATGCACTATGCCGAAGGATCGATGATGCCGCCGCTGCTGGCGTTGCTCATCATCGGCAAGCTCGGCCTGTTCGGCCGCCCTGCGCGACCGACGGTGCAAAGGATGCTGGACGATCATCTCGACTGGCTCGAAACGGAACTGGCGAGCCGTCCCTATTTCGCTGGCGACGCCTTCACCGCCGCCGACATGATGATGAGCTTTCCGCTGGAAGCGTCGCGTGCACGCGGCGGCCTTGACAGCAGCCGTCCGCATCTGATCCGCTGGCTGGAAGACATGCAGGCGCGGCCTGCCTACACGGCCGCGCTGGCAGCCGGCGGCCCCTATGCCTATGCCTGACCCTATTGTCTCTTCAGCATGATATTCAGTTTCCGCTCGAAGGTGGCGGGATCTATTTCGAAATGGCGCTCGCCCTTTATGCTGGGATCGAAGCTGATCGGGCCTTCGCGCGGCAATATATAGCCGACCCGCTGCTTGCGGAAATTGCCGATGCGCGACTGGCATTCGGTGATGTAATTCATCGCCATCACCCGGCATCCGGCGGGCGAAAAGATGCTGTTGTGCAGCGCACTGGAAAATTCGCCGATCACATCGTCGGCCGACGCGAAGAGCGCGATCTGCTGTTCCAGCGTCAGATTTTCCGGGCTGATACTTTCAAAGCCGTAACTGGCCGCGATATCCTGTAGCGCCTGGCTATTGGCCAGAATACGATAGGACTGGACGCGCCGGTCCACGAAGATGCGCTTTCGAGGGATCCCTTCCTGGCGATAGGGCGTCGTCAGCAATTCCAGTTCGTCTTGGACGACATCGGAATAGACGAAGCGACTGCCCCAGCCGGGGATCAGCAGCCGGCGCACGGTCAGCACATCCTGTAGCGCCTTCGTTTCGACGTGGAAGTCGGGCAGCAGCAGGCTGATCCATTTGAGCGCATAGGAAGGCGCGTTGGAGGGCAGGATGATCGGGATGGCGGCCAGCGATGGATTGTCACGGTGCGCCGCGCGCATGACCAGCAGGCGGGGCATCACCTCCAGCAGGAAATGGCCGTAAATGACGCAATTATAGTTCCAGACCGTCCAGGCGGTGTCGATCGTCCTATGCTCTCCGCCGCCTTGCAGAAACTGGCCCGTATAGCTTTGGTCGGCATATTTGCGGGTGATATAGCCGGGAAACAGCGCATTTTTCATGGCATCCGACAGGCTTTGCAGGACCGGCGGGATACATGGGCCGATCAGTTGCGCATCCTCGAACGCCCAGATGCTTGCCGACGGCGCGTCCAGCTTCACTGCATGATTTTGGTCGATCGCATGAGTCAGTCCGTCATTCCACAGCATCGGCATGGGCGGAATTTGCCGGTTGCTGGGCCAATTGAGAAAAAGCTGCTCTGCCATGCGGCCGTGACTCCGAATATTACCGTTTGAGACACGCCCTCGCAGGGCCAGTGGAGGATGGCAAGGCTTGACAGCGTGCAGACCCGGTGGATTGCGCACCGATAGGGGAGACGGCTGTTGTGATCGCACGCCGGCTGCGTTAGCCATCTGGCCGACGTAGCCGTGGAAACAATATGAGCAGAAACGCCTATCATCCAGACCGCCGCACCCTGCTGCGCACCGCCGCCGTCGGCCTCGCCACATCGCTGATAAGCCCGCGCCTCTTTGCGCAGGATAAGGCGGGCGAAGCGCTCAAATCCCTGACCGGCGGTGTTGCGCCGATCGGCAAGGCCGAGCGCGCGGACCGTCTTGCTCGCGCGCAGAAGATGATGCAGGCGGCCGGCATCGACGCCCTGCTGGTCGAGCCGGGCGCCAGCCTCATCTATTATAGCGGCATCCGTTGGCGCCGGTCGGAACGTCTGACTGCGCTGGTCATCCCGGCCAGCGGTACGCCTTTGGTCGTCTGTCCCTTTTTCGAGAAACCCTCTATCGACGAATCGCTCTCCGTCCGCGCGGAGGTTCGCGTCTGGCAGGAGCACGAAAGCCCCTATGCGCCGATCGCCGATTACCTGACCGTGAAGGGACTGGCCAAGGGGCGCATTGGCATCGAGGAAACGGTCCGCTATTTCGCGGTCGATGGTGTCAAGGCTGCGCTGCCCGCCGCGACGTTGGTGAAAGACCCTGTCACCCGCGCCATCCGTATGCGCAAGACGGAGGCCGAGGTCGCACTGATGCAGACCGCCGCTGACGTCACCATGGCCGCCTATCGCTGGACCTGGCCGCAGGTGAAGGCCGGCATGACCCCCGCCGACATCGGCGCGCTGATGAGCGCCGCGACGAAGCAACTGGGCGGGCAGGTGGAATTCAACCTCGTCCTGCTCGGTGAAGCGGCCGCCTATCCGCATGGATCGGGCAAGCCGCAGACGGTCCGCTCAGGGGAGGTGGTGCTGATGGATTGCGGCTGCACGGTCGAGGATTATCAGTCCGACATCAGCCGCACTTTCGTCTATGGCGCGGCCCCCAGTGCCCAGCAGCGCAAGGTCTGGAACGACGTGTCGGAGGGGCAGACGATGGCCTTCGCGGCGGCGAAGCTCGGCGTTCCGGCGGGATCGGTCGATGACGCAGTGCGCGGTTGGTATGAGACACAGGGCTACGGCCCCGACTACGCGCTCCCCGGCTTGTCCCACCGCACCGGCCATGGCATCGGCATGGAAGGGCATGAGCCGGTCAACCTCGTCCACGGCGAAACCACGAAGCTGGACATCGGCATGTGCTTCTCCAACGAGCCGGGCCTGTATCTGCCGGGGGTGATGGGCGTGCGGATGGAGGATTGCTTCCACATGACGGCCCAGGGACCGGCGTGGTTTTCGAGGCCGCCTGTGTCGATCGAGCAGCCGATTGGATAGGGACGTAGCGCCGAACCGTCGATACTGGTGGGAAGCATTTGGGCAAAAGTCGCCACGCGCACCCGTTTGCGGCGATGTAGAGCATCGCGTTCAAAAACCTCGCGCATGTCTGCCGATCGAGGTCGACCTCCACGCCTTGCCGGAGGCGCAAATGGCGCTGCCAGCCCCCACCCCGCATCTCTCGTATCCGATGGATATCGCAATCCCGCCCGGCTATGCTCTCGCCGGGCAATACCAGTCCATGCCACCATTCACTCCATCTCTTCGCAACGAGGCGTGAGCCGAATGTCAACGTAGCCAATCACAACATACTAATATTATTCAGAAATTTTCGGATCGGGCTGTTAGCCTTTGATTAGGATGGTGGATTATGCAGGAAGAAGTCCCGTCGTTTCATTCAAAATATGGCGGTCTATGGATTGATCGATCGGACTGGCAGCAAGAGATACAGGCGCGAGGGTTGAACCTGCAACAAAAGGCGCAGGTCGAGAAATTCGCGTCCGACGGCTATATTATTTTGGAGGGTGCGGCTTCGCACGAACTCGTCGATGCTTTTCAGCAACGCATCGAGACGTCCTTTCGCGATGGCAACTCTGATATCATTTATCAAAGTCACCGGGATTATATCACCAAGCGTCTGGATCATCCCGCCGATCGCATGGGCGGACGCGTCCTGGATGCATTTGTTGCGCTGCCGCAGGCGCTTGATTTATTTCATGTTCCCGCATTGTTCGATTTTCTTCGTTTGATATTCGACGCTGATCCGCTGTTGTTCCAGAGCCTGAGTTTCGATCAGGGTTCGCAGCAGGGTCTGCATCAGGACACAGCCTATGTCGTCGTGCAGCAGCCTCTGCAACTGGCTGCCTGCTGGATCGCGCTGGAAGACGTTCAACCGGGGTCGGGTGAACTATTCTATGCGCCTGGTTCGCATCGCTTGCCAGACTGGAATTTCGGCGGCGATCGAAAACATTGGAGCATGGCTGAAGATGGCCAGGAAACGCACAATCTTTGGGGCGCGCATCTGGTAGAGAACGCGCAGAAAAGTGCCAAGGGCGTTGAATGTTTTCTGGCCAAAAAAGGCGATATTCTGGTCTGGCATGCGGATCTTGCACATGGTGGTTCGGCGATCACCAACCCGCAATTGACGCGGCAAAGCTTGGTCGGACATTTTTGTCCGCAGACGACCGAACCCTATTTCTTCTCTACTCACCCGCATCTGGCGAAGGTGCGCTTCCATAAAGGGCTGGGTTATTGCAGCCAGCACTATAATTTTGCCGAAATGGACGCCGCAAATGTTGGCGGCGACAATGAAAGTGTAGAGGGTGATGACCCGTCGACCATGTCGGGAGATGTCGCCGGTTCGGTTAATCGGGAACCGCCAGCTCCTGTCCCGGCCGATGCTTTGAGCTGGAAGCGTCGTCTTGCCAGGGGCTTTAGGCGGCGTGGACAAATTTGAGCCAGTATCTGGCGGTGGCGAGATGGACCATGCCGAGGAAGCTATTGGCCAGTTGGTCGTAGCGGGTTGCGATGGCACGGTTGATTTTGAGGTGCCCGAACATACGCTCGATGCGGTTGCGCTGCTTGTAGAGCGTTCGGTCATGCTCGATCTTCACCCTGCGGTTTGAGCGGCCCGGAATTACGGGCTCTATCTGCCGTTTGGCGAGGTCGGCACGGATTGCGTCGGCATCGTAGCCCTTGTCGGCCAACAGTGCATCAGGTGCGCGTTCTGGCAGGCCGATCAAGGCATCATATGCCTTGCAATCCGCCACTTCACCGCCCGTCAGGATGAAGGCGAGTGGTCGTCCGAGGGCATCAGCCAAGCAGTGAAGCTTACTTGTGAACCCGCCCCGCGAGCGGCCAAGAGCGCGTCGATGAGTCCCCCTTTTCCGCCCGCTGCCGAGACGTGGGCGCGAACGGTGGTGCTGTCGATGCTGTAGTGGCCGCTGTCCGCCATGATCTCGGCCAGCGTCACGGCGACCGCCTCCCAGACCCCGGCCTCGCTCCACCGCCGGAATCGTCGATAGATGGTGTTCCAACTGCCATATTTAGGCGGCACGTCACGCCACGGAGCGCCGCAACGAAGTCGCCAGAGGATGCCATTGATGATGGAGCGGTTCTGTTCGGGCGGCCTGCCTCGACCACGGTTTTCAGGCTCGATGGGCAACAAGGCCTTCAGAACGCGCCATTCTGATTCAGTGAGATCGCCCCTGCTCAAGCCTGCCTCCAAAAAGCAGCCTTGAATCAATCCGCCTGCGCTACGTCAATCGTCTTCGCTGATGGCCGACACCTACAGCGCGGGATCGATAGCAAACCGGACCGGTAGGCGATAAGCTATTTATATGGGAACGCTGAAACTCGAAGATCGCACTGCGGAATACCAGTGGGCAACCGACGTAAACTTCGACGGCATACGTCTGGAGGTGCTCTCAAGCGACGGAACTACACTCTTCGACATCAGCATACCGGATGACGGTCACATCACCGTCAACACCTTCGGCAAGGAAGTTGCCGCAAACCTGATCGAGGCCGCAGTCGAGATCGCCCGTCAGCCGCGATAAGCTCACGCCCGCCAATTTGTCCACGCCGCCTAGGCAGTTGGTGGGTGGAAGGGCAAGAGGAGGCTAGGTCGCAAAACTGTTGGCGGGGCGATGAAATCCCCCGCTTGTGCGGCGGGCCGCTTCCCACTAAATCGCCCCCATGACCTCGACCAACGACATTCGCCGCTCTTTCCTCGACTATTTCGGGGCCAACGGCCACACCATCGTTCCGTCCGCGCCGCTGGTGCCGCACAACGACCCGACCTTGATGTTTGTCAATGCGGGCATGGTGCCGTTCAAAAATGTCTTCACGGGCCTTGAAACCCGCCCCTACAAGACCGCGACGTCCAGCCAGAAGTCGGTCCGCGCAGGCGGCAAGCATAACGACCTCGACAATGTCGGCTACACCGCGCGCCATCACACCTTCTTCGAAATGCTGGGCAATTTCAGCTTCGGCGACTATTTCAAGGAACAGGCGATCACCCACGCCTGGACCCTGCTGACCAAGGAATGGGGCCTGCCCGCGGACAGACTGACCGCGACCGTCTATCACACGGACGACGAGGCGTTCGACCTGTGGAAGAAGATCGCCGGCCTGCCCGACCATCGCATCATCCGCATCCCGACAAAGGATAATTTCTGGGCGATGGGTGACAGCGGCCCCTGTGGTCCCTGCTCGGAAATCTTCTACGACCATGGCGACCATATCTGGGGCGGCCCTCCCGGTTCGCCGGAGGAAGATGGCGACCGCTTCGTCGAGATATGGAACCTCGTCTTCATGCAATATGAGCAGGAAGCCAACGAGATCGTCAGCGAACTGCCCAAGCCGTCGATCGACACCGGCATGGGTCTGGAGCGCATCGCCGCCGTCATGCAGGGCGTGCACAACAATTACGATACGGACACGTTCAAGGCGCTGATCGCGGAGTCCGGCGCGATCACCCGCACCGCGACGGATGGCGAATTTCAGGCCAGCCACCGCGTCATCGCCGATCATCTCCGCTCGACCAGCTTCCTGATCGCGGACGGCGTGCTGCCCGCCAATGAAGGCCGCGGCTATGTCCTGCGCCGCATCATGCGCCGCGCCATGCGCCATGCGCACATCATCGGCGCGAAAGACCCGCTCATGTATCGCCTCGTCTCCAGCCTCGTGTCGGAAATGGGCGGCGCCTATCCCGAACTGGTCCGCGCCCAGCCGCTGATCGAGGAAACCCTGCTGCGCGAGGAAACCCGTTTCCGCAAGACGCTGGAAAACGGCCTGCGCCTGCTCGATGAAGCGACCACCGGCCTTGCCGAAGGCGCGACGTTGCCGGGCGAAACCGCGTTCAAGCTCTACGACACCTACGGCTTCCCCTATGACCTGACCGAGGATGCCCTCCGCACTCAGGGGCTTTTGGTCGATCGCGCCGGCTTCGACGCCGCGATGGCGGAGCAGAAGGCCGCCGCCCGCGCCGCCTGGAAGGGCTCCGGGGAAAAGGCGTCGGACGAAATCTGGTACGACATCGCCGAAACTTTCGGCACGTCCGAGTTCGTCGGCTACGCCTCCACCCAGGGCGAAGGCGAAGTGCAGGCCATCGTCAAGGACGGCGTGCGCGTGGATAGCGCCACCGTCGGCGACACTGTCGCGATCATCACCAACCAGACGCCCTTCTATGGCGAAAGCGGAGGCCAGAATGGCGACGCGGGCACGATCGCCTCGCTTGGCGGTCTGTCCGCCGAAGTGGCCGACACGTCCAAGCCCTTGGGCCGCCTCCACGCCCATCAGGCGACGATCAACGCGGGCAGCGTCAAGGTGGGCGACACCGTCCAGTTGACCGTCGATGTCGAACGCCGCGACCGCATCCGTGCCAACCATAGCGCCACCCATTTGCTGCACGCAGCCCTGCGCAAGGAACTGGGCGGCCATGTGACGCAGAAGGGCAGCATGGTCGCGGCCGAGCGCCTGCGCTTCGATTTCTCGCATCCCGAAGCCCTGACCCATGCGCAGATTGCGAAGGTCGAAGCGGATGTGAACGCGCAGATCCGTCATAATGAGGAGGTCACGACCCGCCTCATGACGCCCGACGACGCGATCGGCGCGGGCGCGATGGCGCTGTTCGGCGAAAAATATGGCGATGAAGTCCGCGTCCTTTCCATGGGCAAGGGGGACGAGCATCATTATTCGGTCGAACTGTGCGGCGGCACCCATGTCCGCGCGACCGGCGACATCGCCCTGTTCAAGATCGTGTCGGAAAGCGCCGTGTCCAGCGGCGTCCGCCGGATAGAGGCGCTGACCGGCGAGGCCGCGCGCCTGTGGCTGGTCGATCGCGACGACAAGCTGCGCCAGTCGGCCGCCGCGCTCAAGACGTCGCCCGAAGATGTGCTGGCCCGCATCACCGCGCTGGTCGAACAGAGCCGAAAGCTGGAACGCGACCTCGCCGAAGCGAAGAAGGCGTTGGCCCTTGGCGGCGGATCGGGCGCAGCCCCGGCCGGTCCCGAACAGGTCGGTGCTGTCAGCTTCCTGGGCCAGGTCATCGACGGCCTCGATCCCAAGGAACTGCGCGGCATCGTGGACGGCAACAAGAAGGCTTTGGGTAGCGGCGTATCCGCAATCGTCGCAGTCGTCGAAGGCCGCGCCACCATCGCGGTCGGCGTGACCGACGATCTGACCGCCAGCATCAGCGCGGTCGATCTCGTCCGCGTCGGCGTCGAAGCGCTGGGCGGCAAGGGCGGCGGCGGCCGTCCCGATATGGCACAGGGCGGCGGCCCGGATGGGGACAAGGCGGCGGCGGCGATCGATGCGGTCAAGGCGGCGCTGGCCAAAGTTCCGGCCTGATCCGGGGCCGGTGGCGACTTTATCCCAATTCGTCATCCCAATGACGTCGTACATCAAATGAAGGGTGAGGCCGCCGAATATCATGGCCTCATGCTCTTGAATTATTTGCCGGTCCGCTTTTTTCTGTCATTGTCCTGACCTGTCGCATGAACCCTGCCTGGGTTTGTGTCTGGGGGGGGAATTATTGTGGTTGCCATCATCTTGAGCGCATCGATCGTCGCCGCGATCGGGCTGCAAGCCGCGCCGTCCGTATCGACCGTCGATCTGTTCTGCCGTGGGCGGGGCGATCGCTTCGTCACCACCCAGATTAAGGTGCGACAGTCCGACGGCACGATGAAGAATCAGTCCAACAGCCGTCGCGTGCCCTTTGACGACGCCATTCGGATCAAGGTCGCGGGCGATAGCGGCGAAGCGCTGATCCCCGACGCGATGTTGGGTGACGATGACCAGCGCGGCTGGCACGAAATCAAGAAGCTGGAAGTGACGCCGTCGATGATCGCCGGCAAAGTCTATTTCGGTTGGTTGTTCAGTCCGGTCATGTCGCTCAACCGTGAAACCGGCACCCTGCGCATCACCGGCTCGCTGGCGAATTTCTCCGGCAGTTGCACGCCTTATACCGGCCAGTCCATGGCGCGGGTGCCCCGCGCTGCGTCGGCGCGGGTGGCCGGTAGTGCCCCCATGCCCGCCGGCGGGGATGCCCGCGCCAGCGCCCGCGCCGCGGCAGAGCGGGCCGGGAGCCGCGATGCGGCGCGCAGCGCGGCGGTCAAGGCTGACCTCGCCTTCCGCCTGTTCAACGCCAGCAGCGAATCGATCGTCGAATTCGCCATGATGGGCGCTTCGGGCACGCCCAGCGCCAACTGGTTCCGCACCAGCGGGCCGCTCGCCGCCAATCTGTTCCGCCAGATGAATTTCTCCACTGGCACGACCTGCACCCACACCGTTCGCGTCACCTTCGCCGGCGGTGGCCGCACGACGCGGCCGATCAATTTTTGCGGCAAGAATATCCTTTATGTCAGCAATGATGATATCTGGATCGAATGACGATCGCTAAGGGCTGACCGGCGCGCAACGCCCGCAGGCGCTGCGGCTGGACTGGGGACAAGCATGAAGCCGGCGCTTTCGACCATCATCGCAGATATCGTCGCACAGATGGGTGAAGCGACCGATCGTGGCAAGGTCGCTGACTATATTCCCGAACTGGCCAAGGTCGATCCCGCCCGATTTGCGATCGCCATCGCCACTGCGGATGGCGATTTGCTGACGGGCGGCGACGCCGACACCGGCTTTTCGATCCAGTCGGTGTCTAAGGTGTTCGCCCTGACCCTGGCGCTGGGCAAGGTCGGCGACCAGCTCTGGGAACGGGTCGGGCGGGAACCGTCTGGCAACGCCTTCAACTCCATCGTCCAGTTGGAACGGGAGCAGGGCATCCCGCGCAATCCCTTCATCAACGCCGGCGCCATCGTCGTGTCCGACGTCAATCTGGGCGGGCACCAGCCGCGCGTCGCCATCGGCGAGATGCTGCGCTTCGTGCGTTATCTCAGCGGCGACGACAGCGTCGCCATCAATGAGGATGTCGCGGCGTCCGAAACCGCCACCGGCTATCGCAACATGGCGCTCGCCAATTATATGCGCGCCTTCTCCAATGTCCGCCATCCTGTCGATCTGGTGCTCGGCAGCTATGTCCACCAATGCGCGATCGAGATGAGCTGTCGTCAACTGGCGCTGGCGGGCCGTTATCTGATGCTCGACGGCCGACACCCGGACGGGGGCAGGGTGGTTTCGCCCAGCCGCGCGCGGCGCATCAACGCGCTGATGCTGACCTGCGGCCACTATGACGCATCAGGCGACTTCGCCTTCCGCGTCGGCATCCCAGGAAAATCGGGCGTGGGCGGCGGTATTCTGGCCATCGTGCCGGGCCGCGCATCGATCGCGGTCTGGTCGCCGGGCCTGAACGAAAACGGCAATAGCTGCCTTGGCACCCAGGCGCTGGAACTCTTGGCGCGGCGCACCGGCTGGTCGGTCTTCAGCCCGCCGGAGGAGGGGGATTAGCCCACCTCGTCCGGTCGCAGCCGCCGCAGCTTGGGCGCGGTTTCCATCTGCGCCGCTTCCTTGATGCCGACGCGCAGATCCTCGCGCGTCTGGTGGATCGATGCGATCACCGGCCCCATGGCGACGCCCAGGTCAACCAGCGCCGTCTCGGCCAGTTGCAGCGAACTCTCCAGCGTTTCGGGCACCGCGTCGCTCGCCCCGGCCTTGTAGAGTTGTGCGGCATGATCGGTGTCGCGCGCGCGCGCGATGATCGGCAGGTCGGGCACCCATCCGCGCACTCGCTTGGTGACGCGGACCGACAGGACCGGATCGTCCATCGTCAGGATCAGCGCGCGGGCATGGCCCAGCCGCAGCCTGTCGAGCATCTCCACCCGCGCCACGTCGCCGAACAGGATCGGATAGCCCAGCCGCCGCGCCTCCGCGACCACATCGGGGTCGGATTCGACCACGACGAAACGCTGCTTGTGCGCCTTGAGCAAGTCGCACACCATGCGGCCCACACGGCCGAAGCCGATGACGACCGCCGCCGCCTCGACATGATCCTCGGTCGCCTCGATCCGCTCCTCGCCGATCGCCATTTCCAGCCGCCGGGCGACGTCATGACCGATGCGCGCCAGCAGCGGCGTGATGGTCAGGCCGATGGCGGTCACGATCTGCCAGAAGGCGGCGGTGGACGGCAGGATCAATTGCGCCGCCGCGGCCGTCGACAACACGATCAGCGTGGTTTCCGACGGGCTGGACATCAGCACCCCGACCTCCAGCGCCACGCCCTTGCGCACGCCGGACAGATAGAGCAGCGCCGATGTCACCACCGTCTTGGCCAGCACCACGCCCATCACGGCGAGCAGCAGGCTGGGCCAGTTGGCCAGGATGACGCGGATGTCCAGGCTCATGCCCACGGTAATCAGGAACACGCCCAGCGCCAGGCCCTTGAAGGGGGCGGTCATCACCTCGACTTCGCTATGATAGTCGGTTTCGGCGATCAATATGCCGGCGAGCAGCGCGCCGACGATCGGGGAGAGGCCCGCTATCGAGGTGGCGAGGCTGGAGACGATCACGACCAGCAGACTGGCCGCCAGGAACACCTCCGGGCTTTTCGTCCGCGCCGCCTGGCTGAAGATATGGGGCAGGACCAACCGGCCCAGCACCAACATCACTGCGATGGTGATGCCGCCCTTCATCAGCGTATTGGCCATCTCGCTCCATGCGCCGTCGGGGCTGGCGGCCACGGATGGGGCGAGCGCGCCCAGCATGAAGATGATCGGGACCAACGCCAGATCTTCAAACAGCAGCATGGAGAAGGCCGCGCGACCGACCGCGCTCTGCGTACCGACCATCGGCAGCACGACCGCCGTGGACGACAGCGCCAGCGCCAGGCCCAGGCCGATCGCGCCGGCGGTCGGCTGTCCCAGCAGATAGAGGCCGGTCGCGATCAAAAGCGCCCCGCCGATCAGTTCGGTCGCGCCTACGCCGAACACTTGCGCGCGCATCGTCCATAATCGCCGGAAACTCAGTTCCAGGCCGATCGAGAAAAGCAATAATATGACGCCCAGTTCGGCGAAAGGCTCGATCGCCTCGCCGTCCGAGATGGTGACATGGTAGAGCCAGGGATATTGGCTGACCAGCGATCCCAGCCCCGCCGGACCGACCGCCAGGCCGACCAGGATGAACCCGATGACAGGGCTGATGCGCAATCGCGCGAAGCCGGGGATGACGAGCCCCGCCGCCCCCAGGATGACGAGAGAGTCGCTGAAACTATTGGGATTGATCGCACCGGCCATGCCGCCATCCTTACGGGTGCGGGCCGCAATATCCAGTCTTTTGGTTGAAAAAACCGATTATCGAGGATGGTGCGGACGGCGGGACTTGAACCCGCATTTCCAGGGGAAGGCGGATTTTAAGTCCGCTGCGTCTACCGATTTCGCCACGTCCGCCCATAATGCCGTTGGACAGCGTCTCCCCTGACGGCTGGCGCGCGGCAGGTCAAGCCATGGATCGACACGATGGATGGACTCAGACGTCGTCCTTGCCGTTCAACCGTTCGCGCATTTCCTTGCCCGGCTTGAAATAGGGCACCCGCTTGGCGGATACCGGCACCTGTTCCCCGGTGCGCGGGTTGCGCCCGGTGCGCGCGTCGCGTGCGCGCGTGGTGAAAGCACCGAATCCGCGCAATTCCACGCGGCCGCCGGTGGAAAGCCGGTCGACAATTTCCCTGAAGAAGAGATCGACGATCTTTTCCACTTCCGGCAGGCTGAGCCCCGGATTTTCCTCGGCCAGCTTCTGGATCAGTTCCGAACGGATCATTGGTTCTCCAGCGCCCCTCTGCCGTGCCCCATGTCCTGCATAGAGGTTCCGCAAGGCGTTGACAATCGGGCAACATCAAGATCGTTACGTTTCCAAAAGGACGATGGCACCATGGACATGAAAAAGCCCGCCGGACATGGGTCCGGCGGGCTTTTCATTTGTCGAAGGACAGGAAGGCTTAGCCTTCGCTCTTCGCCTTGAGCGCTTCGCCCAGGATGTCGCCCAGCGACGCGCCGCTGTCGGACGAACCATATTGTGCGACTGCCTGCTTCTCTTCGGCGATCTGCATCGCCTTGACCGAGAAGGTCGGCTTCTTGGCGCGGTCGAAACCGGTCACCATGGCGTCGAACTTCTGGCCGATCTGGAAGCGTTCCGAACGCTGCTCGTCGCGGTCGCGACCCAGGTCGCTGCGCTTGATGAAGCCGGCTGCGCCGTCTTCGCCAGCCTGGACTTCCAGGCCGCCGTCGCGGACTTCCAGAACGGTCACGGTGACGATCGCGTTCTTGTTGAGGCCGGCAGCCGCAGCAGCGGTGCCGCCAGCGGCCGGGCCGCCACGCTCAAGCTGCTTCATGCCCAGGCTGATGCGCTCCTTCTCGACGTCGATGTCGAGAACGACGGCCGAAACGGCCTCACCCTTGCGGTGCAGCGCCAGCGCGTCTTCGCCCGAAATGCCCCAGGCGATGTCGGACATGTGGACCATGCCGTCGACGTCGCCGTCCAGGCCGATGAACAGGCCGAACTCGGTCGCATTCTTGACTTCGCCCTCGACGGTCGAACCGATCGGGTGACGTTCGGCGAAGCTGTCCCACGGATTGCTCTGGGCCTGCTTGAGGCCAAGGCTGATGCGGCGCTTTTCGGGATCGACTTCCAGAACCAGAACTTCGACTTCCTGGCTGGTCGACACGATCTTGCCGGGGTGGACGTTCTTCTTGGTCCAGGACATTTCGCTGACATGGACCAGGCCTTCGATGCCCGGCTCCAGTTCGACGAACGCGCCATATTCGGTGATGTTCGTGACCCGGCCCGACAGCTTGGCGCCGATCGGATATTTGGCGGCGGCGCCTTCCCACGGATCACTCTCCAACTGCTTCATGCCGAGCGAGATGCGCTGCGTGTCGCGGTTGATGCGGATGATCTGCACGCGAACGGTGTCGCCGATGTTGATCATCTCATTGGGGTGGTTGATGCGCTTGTACGACAGGTCGGTGACGTGCAGCAGGCCGTCGATGCCGCCCAGGTCAACGAACGCACCATAGTCGGTGATGTTCTTGACGACGCCTTCGATGATCTGGCCTTCGGCCAGGGTCTGGATCAGGCCGCTGCGCTGTTCAGCGCGGGTTTCTTCCAGGATGGCGCGACGCGACACGACGATGTTGCCGCGGCGGCGATCCATCTTGAGGATCTGGAAAGGCTGCGGAATGTCCATCAGCGGGGTGACGTCGCGCACCGGGCGGATGTCGACCTGCGAACCGGGCAGGAACGCCACGGCGCCGTCCAGGTCGACGGTGAAGCCGCCCTTGACGCGGCCGAAGATGACGCCTTCGACGCGCGCGCTTTCGGTGAACTCGGCTTCCAGCTTGTCCCAGGCGGCTTCGCGGCGGGCGCGGTCACGCGACAGCATGGCTTCGCCATGGGCGTTTTCGACGCGGTCGACATAGACTTCGACTTCGTCGCCGACCTTCAGGTCAGCCTTCTGGCCTGGCGCTGCGAATTCGCGCAGCGGCACGCGGCCTTCGGACTTCAGACCTACGTCGATGACGGCCAGGTCGTTTTCGATGGCGGTAACGGTGCCCTTGACGACGCGGCCTTCAAAGCCGCCGTCTTCACCACCGAGAGAATCATTGAGAAGCGCGGCGAAATCGTCGCGCGTGGGAAATGCCGTAGAGGCCATGGTTAGTCCTTCACTCGTCATTGCTGGCCAACCGGTTGTATCCGATGGTCTTTGGCCAAAACATGTTCAGAACCGAATATTCTGAACATATCCCGCGCGTTAGAGGATTGTGAACGCGCTGCCTTGAAAAGCGAAAAGGGCGCCCGGAACAACCGCGCGCCTTGACGGGTCAACTTCTGGAGCGACCTTCAAGCTGGGCGTCCACAAGCGCAATCGCCCGCTGGACGGCCGCGTCTATAGTCAAATCGCTCGTATCTAGCAAGTCTGCGCCTTGTGCGACTTTAAGTGGGGCATGGTCGCGGCTCATGTCGCGCGTGTCGCGGGCCTGGATGTCGGCGATCAGGCTATCCATGTCCGGGTGCCCGCCCTGGCTGAGCGCGTCCTTGAACCGGCGTTCTGCACGCACATGGACGCTGGCCGTCACGAAGATCTTGGCGTCGGCGTCGGGCGCGATCACCGTGCCGATATCGCGCCCGTCCAGGATGGCGCCGCCCGGTTGGGTGGCGAAATCGCGCTGCCGCTGGACCAGCGCGTCGCGCACGCTCTGATGCACGGACACGCGCGAGGCGAGGGAGCCGACCGCTTCGCTCCGCAACGCAGGATCGGCCAGAATCGCATCATCGAATCCGGCCGCAGCCAGCGCATCCGTCTCCTGATCGGGATCGCCGCCGGCTTTCAGCACCGACAGGCCGACCGCGCGATACAGCAGGCCGGTGTCCAGCACCGGCAACCCATAATGGCGGCCCAGCGCTTTGGCGATGGTGCCCTTGCCCGATGCAGCGGGTCCGTCGACGGCGATGATCATGGCTGTTTCTTCCTCAGCGCGTTGCCCAGTCCGAGCAGCGCGATCGCCGCCCAGACCACTTCGAGCGCCATCGACGCCAGATTGAAATGCACCGTCAACGACCAGATAAGCAGCAGCGCGCCTGCCAGGTTCATCAGGTTGAAAATGACGAAATTCAGGGTGCGCGCCATATTGCTATAGGCATAGGCGACGACCATCAGCGCGCTGCCGATCAGCCCGACGACGTTAGCCAGATCGAATGTCATGCGATTACTCCCAATTGCCTGAGCAGCGGCACGAAGGTCGGGAAGCTGGTCGCCACCGGCCGCATGTCGTCGATGGTGACGCCATCCTTCGACACGAGGCCCGCGACCGCGAAGCTCATCGCGATGCGATGGTCCAGCCGGGTCGCGATCGGTCCGCCGCCGGTCAGCATCGCGCCGCCGCTGCCTTCGATGACGATGCCGTCCTCAAGTTCCTCGACGCGCACGCCGATCGCGCGCAGCCCCTGCGCCATCGTGGCGATGCGGTCCGATTCCTTGACTCGCAGTTCCTCCAGCCCGCGGAAGACGCTGCGCCCTTCCGCCAGGGCGGCGGCGATGAAAGCGACCGGATATTCGTCGATCATGCTGGGCGCGCGCGCCGGGTCCGGCTCCACGCCTTTGAGCGTCGATGCGGTGACGATCAGGTCGCCGACCGGCTCGCCGCCGACTTCGCGCGCATTGATGATCTCGATCGATCCGCCCATTTCGCGCAGCAGGTCGATAAGGCCGGCGCGCGTCGCATTGAGGCCCACATTGGCGATCGTCACCCGCGATCCCGGCGCCAGCAAAGCGGCGACCATCGGGAAGGCGGCGGAGGAGGGGTCGCCCGGCACGACGATCTGCTGCGGCTGCAATTCCGCCTCGCCGACCAGGGTGATGATCCGCGTGCCGTCCGCTTCTACCTCGACGTTCAGGTCCGCGCCGAAACCCTTGAGCATCCGTTCGCTATGGTCGCGGGTCGGGATCGGCTCGACGACGCGGGTGATGCCCGGCGTGTTGAGGCCGGCCAGCAGGATCGCCGACTTGACCTGCGCCGAAGCTACGGGCAGCCGATAGTCCAGAGGGACGGCAGGGCAGGCCCCCTTCATCGTCAGCGGCAGGCGGTCGCCGGGGCCGGACGTGAAGCTCGCCCCCATGCGCGACAATGGCCCGGTCACGCGCGCCATAGGGCGCTTGCTGAGCGATGCGTCGCCCACGAAGGTCGCGGTCAGGTCATGGCTGGCCAGTAGCCCCATCAACAGGCGCGTGGAGGTGCCGCTATTGCCCATGTCCAGCGCCGTCTCCGGCTGGAGCAACCCGCCAACGCCCACGCCATGGATATGCCAGACGCCATCGGCATCACGCTCGATGGTCGCGCCCATCGCCCGCATCGCGGCGGCGGTGGCCAGCACATCTTCGCCTTCCAGCAGCCCTTCGACCCGGCTATGCCCGATCGCCAGCGCCGACAGCATCAGCGATCGGTGGGAAATGCTCTTGTCGCCCGGCACGGTCACGCTGCCCGCCAGCGGCGGCGCGGCGGCGAAGGTCATCGGGGTGGGCTGGTCGTCTATATGGGTCACGGGGTATCCATTATCCTGGAACCGAAAAAATGCGCCCGGCTTTTGACAGCGCGATCCTGCTATGGCAAGGCGCGCCACGTTTCGCGGGCAACAAGCGTTGTGCCGTGTGAGTATCTGTTAGAGCATCGAATAAAGGAACAGGCCGGACATGGTGAAGGCTGAATGGGGCACGAAGCGGACTTGCCCGAAATGCGCGACTCGCTTCTACGACCTGGGCAAGGATGATCCGGTAACCTGCATCAATTGCGGCAGCGCCTGGGAACCTGAGCCTGTGCTGAAGTCGAAGCAGCCGCTGCCTTATGAGGAAGCGGCGCCCAAGAAGGTGATCGAGACCGCCGACGGCGAGCTGGAAACGGCCGACGACGATCTGGACATCGACGTCGATGACGACGGCGATTCGCCGGACAATGATGTCGATCTGGGCGGCGACGATGATCTGGGCGTCGATGCCGCGACCGATGACGATAGCGACGACAATTAACTGAAATTTGTTCTTGCCAATGGGATTGCCGCCACCTAATGGCAGCGACCTCCAAGGTGCCGGACCCAACGGCGCTTCATTGGTGACGGGGCCTTAGCTCAGCTGGGAGAGCGCCTGCATGGCATGCAGGAGGTCAGCGGTTCGATCCCGCTAGGCTCCACCAATTTTTCGGAACAGGAAAATGCCCATGGGGACATTTTCCCGAAAAATGCCTGAGCGCAAGTGAGGGGCGTCCATCCTCCGGGAGGCGCAGCCGACTTGCCAGGAAATATAGACGGCCGACGGCATTGCCGGACATGGTCTGACCATATGATTGCGGCCCGGCCGCGCATGATGGGGCCTTAGCTCAGCTGGGAGAGCGCCTGCATGGCATGCAGGAGGTCAGCGGTTCGATCCCGCTAGGCTCCACCAATTTTTCGGAACATGACAATGTCCGGGGACATTTTCCCGAAAAATGCCTGAGCGCAAGCGAGGGGCGTCCCCTCATTCCTATATCCCGATGTTGCTCGTTCATTGCGCGCGAGACTCGTCAAGGCGGATTTTTCCTGCCATCGCTGCGACATGAAGGACGAATTGGCCATCCAGGCCGCCGAACAGGGCGACGACGACGCGATTCGCGCCATCCTGACGCAGCTATGCGATGTGACGCATATGGGCTTTGCGGCGGTGGCGCGCGTGACCGAGGATCGCTGGATCGCCTGCCAGGTGCTCGACAAGATCGCCTTCGGTCTGGAGCCTGGCGCGGAACTGGATATGCAGATGACGATCTGCAAGGAAATCCGCCAGACCGAAAATTATGTGGTCATCGACCATGTCGATGCCGATATCGCGTGGCAGAAGCATCCCGTCCCGATCTTCTACGGCTTCAAAAGCTATGTGTCCTTCCCGGTCATCCTGGCGGACGGCAGCTTCTACGGCACGCTCTGCGCGATCGATCCCATGCCGCGCCTGATCAGCGATCCCGCGACGGTCGCGGTCATCGAAGGCTTCGCGCGCGACGTCAGCGCCCTCCTGTCCGCCAGCATCCTGGCGCACCCGACGAGGTCCGCCACGACAGACGTCCATCGCCCTCAGGCGGGCTGAACGAAGCTGTCCATCACGCGCTTGCGCCCGGCCGTCTCGAAATCGATCTCCAACTTGTTGCCCTCGATCTCCGCGACGGTGCCGTAACCGAATTTCTGGTGAAATATGCGCAGGCCCACGCGCATGTCGTCGCGACCCTTGTTGCCCAGAGATACGGCGGATGACCGCGCCTCCACGATCCGCACCGGCTCCCGGCTGAATTGGCCGCTCGTCTGCGCGCGCTGCCAGCCCGGACCCCGACCGCTGCCCCGCGCGACATTGGCGAAGGGGTCGTCGCGTTCCGACCAGTTGGCGCGCCATAGCGACGCGCCGCCGCTCATGCTGCTTTCCGATTCGACATGTTCGGGCGGCAATTCGCCCACGAAGCGCGACGGGATGCTGCTGGTCCACTGGCCATAGATGCGGCGATTGGCGGCATGGATGATGGTGCAGCGCTTGCGTGCGCGCGTGATCGCGACATAGGCGAGCCGCCGTTCCTCCTCCAGACTGTTGAGCCCGCCTTCGTCCAGCGCCCGCTGCGACGGGAAGACGCCTTCCTCCCACCCCACCAGGAATGTGGTGTCATATTCCAGCCCCTTGGCGGCATGGATGGTCATGATCGTGATCTTGGCGGACTCCGCCTGCGCCTCATTGTCCATGACGAGGCTGACATGCTCCAGAAACGCGCCCAGCGTCTCATATTCCTCCATCGCACGGGCCAGTTCGGACAGATTTTCCAGCCGCCCGGCGCTCTCGGTCGTACGTTCGGCCTGTAGCATCGCGGTGTAGCCGCTCTCGTCCAATATCTGCCGCGCCAGTTCGGCATGGGGCAATTGCGTCGCCCGGTCGCGCCAGCGCGCCAGATCGCCGATGAAACTGCCCAGCGATCGCCGCGCCTGCGGGGTCAGTTCGTCGGTGTCGAGGATGCGCGCGGCCGCCAGCGCCAGTGGTATGCCCTCCGCCCGCGCCAGTCGGTGCAATTTCTCCACCGCCTTGTCGCCCAGCCCGCGCTTGGGCACATTGACGATCCGCTCGAACGCCAGGTCGTCGGCGGGCTGGTTGACCAGCCGCAAATAGGCCAGCGCATCGCGGATTTCGGCCCGCTCGTAGAAACGGAAGCCGCCGACAATGCGATAGGGCAGGCCGATCTGGATGAAGCGATCTTCGAACTCGCGAGTCTGGTGCTGGGCGCGGACCAGGATCGCGACCTCGTCCAGCGATCCGCCGCTCCGCTGGACCGCTTCGATCTCGTCGCCGACCCGCCGCGCTTCCTCCGGCCCGTCCCACACGCCGATGACCTGCACCTTTTCGCCCACGTCGATGTCGGTCCACAGCGTCTTGCCGAGGCGATTGCCATTTTCGGCGATCACCCCGGACGCCGCGCCCAATATGTGCGGCGTGGAGCGATAATTCTGCTCCAGCCGGATGATCGTCGCGCCCGGAAAATCCTTTTCGAACCGCAGGATATTGGCGACTTCCGCGCCGCGCCATGAATAGATGGACTGGTCGTCGTCGCCCACGCAGCACAGATTTTTGCGCGTCTGCGCCAGCAGCCGCAGCCACAGATACTGGCTGCTATTGGTGTCCTGATATTCGTCCACCATGATATAGCGGAACCGCTCCTGATATTGCGCCAGCACGTCGCGATGCTTCTTCAATATCGTCAGAACATGCAGCAGCAAGTCACCGAAATCACAGGCATTCACTTGACGTAAGCGCGCCTGATAATCGGCATAGAGCTTCTGCCCCTTGCCATGGGCATAGCTTTCCGCCTCGCCCGCGCCGACATCCTCCGGGGTCCAGCCCTTATTCTTCCACTGGTCGATCAGCCCGGCCAGTTGCCGCGCCGGCCAGCGCTTTTCATCGACGCCCTCGGCCTGGATGAGTTGCTTGAGCAGCCGCAACTGATCGTCGGTATCGAGGATGGTGAAATTGGATTGCAGCCCGACCAGTTCGGCATGACGGCGCAGCATTTTCGCCGCGATCGCATGGAAAGTGCCTAGCCAGGGCATCCCCTCCACCGCATCGCCGATCATCCGCCCGACGCGCGCCCGCATCTCGCGCGCGGCCTTGTTGGTGAAGGTCACGGCCAGGATCTCGGACGGCCAGGCCCGCCGCGTGCCGATCAGATGCGCCAGCCGGGCGGTCAGCGCCGCCGTCTTGCCGGTGCCCGCACCCGCCAGCACCAGCACCGGCCCCTCGGTCGTCAGCACAGCCTCCCGCTGGGGCGGATTGAGCCCGTCGAGATAGGGCGGATCATTGGGGGAGGGGGCAGGGACTGTCATGGCTGGACAACTAGGCATGGGGTGGATCGGGGGCAAGGGGCGCGCCTCTTGCGGTGACTGGGCTTCTATGAGAACAAAAGGCGAATCATGCAAGGGAGCAAGCGGATGGTGACGGGACGATGCCAATGTGGGGCGATACGCTATGAAGCGACCGGCGAACCGGCCTATAGCGCCATCTGCCATTGCAGCGACTGCCGCGCCAGTGCCGGCGCGCCGATGGTGGGCTGGGCGCTGTTCCCGCAAGACGCCGTGACGATCATCGGCGATCCCGTCCGCTACCAGTCGTCCGACAATGCGACCCGGCATTTCTGCGGCACATGCGGCACTGGTCTGTTCTATACCAATCCGGTCATCTTCCCCGGCGCGATCGACATCCAGAGTGCTACGCTGGACGATGCCGCGGCGCTGCCGCCGGAGGGGCATGTCCAGATGGCCGACGCCGTGCCATGGATGGCGACGGCGCACGAACTGCCGAAATATGATCGCTATCCCGACGGTCCCTAACCCCCCCGTTCGGTTCATCTGGCCGCGCCTGGGCCACATTTGGTCGCGGCTGCGGAACGGGGATGTCCCAAAGCCGGTTCTTCGGCTGTCCGTCTCAGAAGCGGGCGACCTGCGGGTCGAAGAATATAGGAAAGGATGATCCCGATGAAATCCATCATGCTGGCCGGCGTCGCGATGCTGAGCTTCACCACTTTGGGCGGCATAGCCGTCGCGCAGGACACGCCAGCGCCAAGCAGCCAACCGCCCGGTGACGCCATGACGCCAGCGCCCGCCGATGCGCCCGCACCCGCCGATCCGACGGCCACGCCGCCGTCCGCCCCCGCCGAGCCCGCAGCCCCCGCGACGCCCGGCGATCCGGGCATGTCGACCCCGCCCGCGCCTGCCGCGCCGGCCAGCCCCGCCATGCCTGCGACCCCGCCTCAAAGCGATCCCAATGCCGGCCAGCCGACAGGCGCGGTCCCGGCGGACCCCGGCATGGTCCCCGCGCCCGCGGGCGTGCCCAATAACCCGGCCGCCCCAGTCGGCTCCTCCGCCAATCCGGTGACGGTCGGCGGCAACATGACGCCGCCGCCGACAGAGGCGAAGGACTATCCGCGCTGCTCTCGCACGGTCCAGGACAGTTGCGTCAATCCGGGCGAGGCCGGGAAGATGCGCAAGCGTCGCTGACCGCCGGCGTCGGCGCGGGCAGGGCGGCGATCAACTCCGCCAGCCCGCCCCGATCGCGCGCCGCATCGGCCAGGCTATAGCGATCGAGCACGGCCATGAACGCGCCGGTGGCCTCCGCCAATATGGCGGTCAGGCCACAAGCCCGGCGGATCGCGCAGTTTGCGCAGTCCGCCATTTTCATGTCCGGCTCGCTATGCCGGACCACCGCACCGATGCTCATGGCTTCCGGTGCGTCCGCCAGGGCGAAGCCGCCGCCCCGTCCGCGCTGGGTGGCGATGAAACCGCCCTGCGCCAGGTGATGCACCACCTTCATCAGATGGTTGCGCGACAATCCATAGGCGTCGGCGATCTCCGGAATCGTCGCCCGTCCCGTCGGCGCGACGGCGAGGTGGATCAGCACGCGCAGCGCATAGTCGGTGTGACGGGTCAATTGCATGGCGTCATCCGATACCGGCGCGGGGTCGCGCTTCAAACATATATTCTATTTACTCCTTTAAAGGCGTAAATTAAATGCATCTTATCGACTCAGGAAAAGGTCAATCAGATGTCCAACTCGCTGTCTCCGCACACCATCGCCATCGTGAAATCCACCGGCCCGGCGCTGCGCCAGCACGGCGTGGCGATCACCACCGCCATGTATGCCCGCCTGTTCCAGGATGCCGAAGTGAAGGCGATGTTCGATCAGGCGGCGCAGGATAGCGGCGAGCAGCCCAGGCGGCTGGCTGCGGCGATCCTGGGCTATGCGGAGAATATCGACCGGCTGGAGGTGCTGGGCGGCGCGGTGGCGCGCATGGTGGCGCGTCATGTCGATACCGGCGTGAAGCCCGAACATTATCCCAAGGTCGCGGCCGCGCTACTTCCCGCCATCCGCGACGTGCTGGGCGAGCAGGTCGCCACCGACGCGGTGCTGGCGGCATGGGGCGAAGCCTATCAGTTTCTGGCCGACATATTGATCGCGCAGGAGGCCGAAGCCTATGCAGCGGCGGCCTGATCCCATTTCGTTCGAAACGAAAGAAGGGTGGTCAGGCCTGCTCACAGCCTGACCGGTCGGACGATCGCGTCAGTCGTCCATCCGCAGCAGCGTGATCCGCGCCTTGCCGCAATCGCGGACCGTGTCGATGGTAAAACCCTTCACGACCACATCCTCGCGCCTGTCGGTTTCGATGCTGATCCAGCTCGCGGCATTGGTCCAGCCCAGCCGTCCCAGCTTGTCGAGCGCAACCTGGCCTGCGCCGGTGCCATAGGGCGGGTCCATGAAGATGAGGTCGAGCGGCTTGGCCGCCGACCCCAGCGACAACACGCTGGACGGCCGGATGTCGGGACGGATGCCCAGCCGGTCGCCATTGGCGCGGATCGCGTCCAGCGCCGGCTTGTCCTGCTCGACGAACAGGCAGGAGGCCGCGCCGCGCGACAGCGCCTCAAAACCCAGCGCACCCGATCCGGCGAAGAAATCGCCCACGGCCAGCCCCTCGAACGATCCCAGCCGGCTGGTCAGCATCGAAAACAGCGCCTCGCGCGTTCGGTCCGCCGTAGGCCGGGTGGCGTCGCCCTTGGGCGCGGTCAGCGGTCGTCCGCGCCATTGGCCCGAAATGATCCTCATTTCAGGTCCTTCAGGCTCTTGCGGAACAGTTCCAGATCATGCTGCCGCACCTCCTCCACCGCGCCGACCGGCAGGTCGCCCAGATAGAAAGGGCCATAGCTGGTGCGGATCAGCCGGTTGACCTTCAGGTCCAGATGTTCGAGCACGCGGCGCACTTCCCGGTTCTTGCCTTCGGTCAGGGTCATCTCGATCCACTGGTTGCGCCCGGTGCGCCGCTCCAGATTGGCCTCGATCGCGCCATAGCGGATGCCGTCAATCTCCAGCCCATCGAACAGATCCTCCAACTGCTGCTGGCTCACCTCGCCAAAGGCGCGGGCGCGATAGGTGCGCGGCACGCCGGTCGCGGGCAGTTCCATCTCGCGCTTGAAACCGCCATCGGTGGTCATCAGCAGCAGGCCTTCGGTATTCATGTCCAGCCGGCCGATCGGCATCAGCCGTGGCAGGTCCGGCGGCAGCCGGTCATAGATGGTCGGCCGCCCCGCCGGATCGCGCTCGGTGGTCAGGAAGCCGGTCGGCTTGTGGAACAGGAACAGGCGCATCGGCGCGGGCGCCGCGATCGCCACCTCATCGACGGTCACGCCATGCAGCGATGTCAGCAGCGTCGCGGGCGTATCGATCACCACGCCGTCCTTGGAAACGCGCCCTTCCTCGATCATCCGCTCGATCTCCCGGCGGGAAGCGACCCCGGCGCGGGCCAGCAGCTTGGCGATACGCTGCGGCTCGCCCTTGCCGCCGCTCGCCGCAGCGGCGCGGGCCGGGTGCGGATTGGCGGCATGGACCGGCGCAGCGCCCTTGACCCGCGGCTTGCGCGGCGGATAGGATTTGGCGGCGCCGAAGCGAGGCGCATCGCCCCCTGCGCGATCGGGTCGGGCGCGATCAGGCCGACCCCGATCCGTCCGGGGACGATCAGTCCGTTCGCCTTCGTTGCGGGGGGAGCGCGGCTTGTCGATGGTGTCGCGTGGCCCCGCGCTGCGTGCAGGGCGCGATGGTGCGCCGTCGGCCTTGGCCCGATCGGGGCGAGTCCTGCCGCCGCTCGGCCGATCCGTCCGGCTATCGTCCTTCTTCTCAAAACGCGGCTTGGCGTCGCCCCGGCGGCTCTCGCTCCGCCGCCCGTCATCCTGTCGCCCATCCCCCTGACGCGGCGCAGCGCCACGTCCAGTGGGCGCGCCGGGACGCCCGCCCGATCCGCTCCGGCCGGGGCCGGCGGGACGTTTCGGGCCGCCTGGTCCTGCCCTGCGGGGCGGTCCTGATTTTTTCGGCGGTTCCAAGGGCGGGTTCCTTTTCATGGGCACTGGCACTTCCCATATGGGTGCAAAGCCAGCAACAGGCTGAAATGTGCCGCTCCGGCGCTTGGGCGAGGGGGCTATGCCTCCCAGCAGGCAACCCGGTGCGGGGGCGCGGCGTTTCATCGGGTGCATGGCGGAATCAGGGCGGATCGGCAAATGTTTTTCGGGCTGGTGAAAGAGGGAGGCGCGCACCTGTCGCGCCGTAAGGCGATCCGCACCGTGCTGGTGGTGGAGGATGAGGCGCTGGTCGCCTTCGATAACGAACATGCGCTGGAGCAGGCGGGCTACCGGATAGCGGCGACGGTGGACGATCATGACCATGCGGTGCGGGTCATGGACGGCGGCGGCGTGGACCTGGTGATCGCAGACGTCGCCCTGCATGGCGAGAAGACCGGCATCGACGTCGCCCGTCACGCTGGAGCGCTGGGCCTGCCGGTCCTGTTCGTCACCGCCCGCTGCCCGATGGAGGCGCGCGCTCTGGCGGTGGGCTGCCTCGCCAAGCCCTATGCGCCGCGCGATCTGGTCGCGGCGATCGGCGTCGTCGATGCGCAGTTGCGCGGCGCAAGGCGGCCCAAGCTGCCGCCGGGGCTCAGCCTGTTCGCGCCCGCGGGCTGATCGGCGCACAGGACGCTTGCCTGGCGGCGATCAGGCCATATGGTGGCGCACAATTCGACGCCACCGGGGACGCACGCCAAAATGACCGACGCCATAGAGGGCCGCAGCAGCTGGCTCGACGCCGTGAAACCCTATGTCGAAAAGGCGCCGCTGGCGGCCTTTTTCCTGGGCGTCTCGTCAGGCTTTCCTTATGCGATGATCGGCGCGACGCTGACCACGCGTCTGGCGCAGGACGGCATCGACAAGAAGGCCGTTACCGCCTTCACCCTGGCGTTCCTCGTCTATAATCTCAAATGGCTATGGGCCTGGGTGGTCGATGGCGTGCGGCTGCCGATCATCGGGCGGCTGGGGCAGCGCGTGTCCTGGCTGCTGCTGGCGGGCGCTCTGGTCATGGCGGCGGTCGCCAATCTGGCGCTGGTCGATCCGACATCCAGCCTGTTGCAGACCGCCTATGCCGCCATTCTGGTCGGGGCGGCCGGCGCGACCTATGACATCGTGATCGACGCCTACCGCATCGAAACATTGAAGCCCGAACAACTGGGCGTCGGATCGGGCATGTCGCAATATGGCTGGCGCATCGGATCGGTGGCGGCCGGTTCTCTAGCGCTGATTCTCGCGGCTCGGGTCGGCTGGCAAGGCGCCTATCTCGCCTGCGCCGCCTTTGCGTTGCCAGCGATGCTGACTGGCCTCATTTTCGGCGAACCGGAACGGCATCGCGATCCTGTCGTCCGGCGCGGCATGGGGGAGGTGATGGCGTCGATCACCGGGCCGCTGCTCGAATTTTTCCGGCGCAAGGGCGCGCTCCTAGTCCTGCTCTTCATCCTGCTGCACAAGATCGGCGACACGCTGGCGAACCTGACCTTTCGGCTTTTGTTCGACGATATGGGCTACACCAATGACGAGATCGTCATCTACGATGTCGGCATCGGCTTCTGGGCCTATCTGATCGGCATCTTCATCGGCGGCATCCTCTATGCCCGCATGGGCATGAAGCGATCCGTGCTGTTCAGCCTTATCCTGATGGGCGTGTCCAATTTCAGCTTCGCCGCGCTGGCCGCGTTGGGGAAGAGCAATTGGGGCATGGCCGGGGCGATCGGGTTCGAAAATATCGCCAGCGGCATCGGCGGCGTCACGGTCGTCGCCTATTTCTCTGCCTTGTGCGACCTGCGCTTCACCGCCGCGCAATATGCGCTGATCTCGGCGGCGGCCAGCATCGTCGGGCGTTTCCTGACCGGCACGACGGCGGGCGGCTTGATCGAGCGCTTCGGCTATGTCGATTTCTATCTGCTCACGACCGCGCTCGCCGTGCCGGGCATCCTGCTCTTCTGGCTGATGATGCGCGCGGGCCTGATCGACGCCAGCGTGGGCACCGCGGCTACGACCGAACCCGGCGATCAGCCTGCCGCGTAAAGGTCCAGCGGCCGGCCCAGGTCGCAATGCGCCTGCGCCACCGCCTGCAGGCAGGTCAGCGCGCCCAGCGCATGATCATTGCCCAGCAAGGTGCTCACCTGCTCATAGGCGGCGTTGGGATCGCGCAGCGCGTCGCCCGTCGCCTGCATCATCAGCGCTTCGTCGGCGGTCATGCGCGCGCAGCAGCAGGGCGCGACCAATATCTTGCGGCTCGACGCCCGCGCCAGTTCCAGCATCATCGCGCGCATCAGCACCAGCGGTCGGCGATAGCTCCGGCCGAACGCGCCTAGCATCGCATTGGCGGCGTGGGCGTCATTGACCCCAGCGGTGGCCATCCGGCGCATCACGAACAGGAAGAGGCGATTGCCATAACCGCCCGGAATGGGCCGGGGCAGGTCGAGGGGGGAAGTCTCTCCATAAGCCATAGAATCGCGCCTTCTGCATAGGTCAGAGGCTCATTCTACGCTATTGCGAGTCAGTCGCAAGTATAATCAGTCGGGTAGTTGCTCGTTCAGTCGCAAAATTTCCCCGGCCAGATAGAGCGAACCGCCGATCAGCAGCTTGGGCGCGGTATCGCCGGAGGCCCCGCACGTCGCGGCGATGCTGTCGATCGCCTGGCGCGCATCGTCATGGGCGGTGCAACCGACGCCCCATTGGGCGGCGATGGCCGCGAAGCGGGCGGGCGGGTGATGGTCGTGGCCCGGCACCGGCAGGGCATGGATATGGGCGATCTTACCTGCGAAGGGCGCGAGGAAGGCGTCCACTTCCTTGTTCGCCAACATGCCGATGACGAGCTGGAGCTTGTGTCCCTCCAGCCGATCTGCGGTGAAGAAGGCGCCGATCGCCTCGCCCGCGCCGGCATTATGCCCGCCATCGAGCCAGGCGGTGGCATCCTGCGGCAGGGCGTCCAGCAACGGCCCCCGATCCAGCCGCTGCAACCGCGCGGGCCAGTGCGCCCACAGCGGCGCGGCCTTCAGCGCCGCTTCGGACAGGGGCACAGCATCCTGATGGCGCAGCATGGCGAAGGCGAGCGCGGCATTCTGCACCTGATGCGCGCCGGCCAGCCGTGGTATAGGCGTTTCCAGCCGACCCTGCTCGTCGCGATAATGCATCCGGTCGCGATAGATGGCCGCGTCCCAGCCATCGCCCTGTCCGATCCAGCGGGTGGACGCGCGGGCGGCGGCGTCCATCATCACCGGGAAGAGCGATTCGGCATAGCGCTGCGTCACCAGCGCTGCGCCGGCCTTGGCGATGCCGGCCTTTTCCGCGGCAATCTGCGTCAGCGTGTCGCCCAGAAACGCTTGATGGTCGATGCCGAGCTGGGCGATGCCGCATACCGCCGGGTCGACGATGACATTGGTCGCGTCGAGCCGGCCGCCCAGGCCCACTTCGATGATGCAGGCGTCCGCAGGATGTTCGGCGAAAGCCAGGAAGGCGGCGGCCGTCGTTACCTCGAAGAAGCTGGCGTTGACGCCTTCCGCGATATCAAGAACCCGTTCAAGATAACGCGCGAGCAGCGCGTCGGAAATGAGCTGGCCCGACACGCGGATGCGTTCGTTGAAGCGCACGAGATGCGGGGAGGTGAAGACATGGACCGTCTTGCCGTCCGCTTCCATCGCCGCGCGCAGGAAGGCGCAGGTCGATCCCTTGCCGTTGGTGCCCGCGACATGGAAGATCGGTGGCAGGGCGCGGTGCGGATCGCCCAGCCGCTCCAGCAGTCGGGTGATGCGTTCCAGCCCCAATATGTCCGCGCCGGGCGAGAGCGACCAGAGCCGGTCGAGTTGCGCTTGCACTTGTGCATCGTCCGAAACCGCATGGTCGGCCATGGCGCGCCCGTCCCCCTTTAGCGCGAGCGCTGCTTCAATCCGCCGCGCGAGGAGTCAGATAGCCGATCACCCGCGCCAGCGTGTCGCGCAGTTCGCCGCGATGGACGACCATGTCGATCATGCCGTGGTCCAGCAGATATTCGGCGCGCTGGAAGCCTTCGGGCAGCTTTTCGCGGATCGTGCTTTCGATCACGCGCTGGCCCGCGAAGCCGATCAGGGCATTGGGTTCGGAAATCTGGATATCGCCCAGCATGGCGTAGCTGGCCGTCACGCCGCCGGTGGTCGGATCGGTCAGCACGACGATATAGGGCAGGCCAGCCGCGTGCAGCTTCTGGATCGCCACGGTCGCGCGCGGCATCTGCATCAGGGAGAGAATACCCTCCTGCATCCGCGCGCCGCCGGCGGCGGTAAAGATGACATAGGGGCATTTATGGGCGATCGCATCGTTGACGCCCTGGATGAAGGCCGCGCCCACGCCCATGCCCATGGAGCCGCCCATGAAGGCGAAATTCTGCACGCCCATCACCAGCGGCACATCGTCGATCGCGCCGCGCGCGTTGATGAGCGCGTCCTGGTCCCCGGTCGCCGCGCGCGCAGCCTTGATCCGGTCGGGATAGCGTTTGGAATCCCGGAATTTAAGCGGGTCTTCCTGCACATGCGGCGTCGGCAGCAGGATGAAGCCGGCGTCCAATATATGTTCGAACCGTTCCGACGGGCCGATGCGGCCATGATGATCGCAGCGGGGGCATACGGACAGATTTTCTTCCCATTCCTTGATGAAGATCATCTCGTTGCAGGACGGGCATTTGTGCCACAGCGTTTCGGCGGTGGTTTCCTTCTTGGTGAAGGGCAGGGCGTTGCGAACGCGGTTGATCCAGCTCATGCGGCGGTCTCCCGAATATGAAGGGCGTCGCGCAGCGTAGCGACGAAGTCCTGGACGAAGGGCGCGGCGGCGTCGCCATGCGACCCGATGATATCGACGATGGCGGAGCCGACGACCACGCCGTCGGCGATCCGGCCGATGGCGGCAGCCTGTTCCGGCCCGCGTACGCCAAAGCCGACCGCGATCGGCAGGTCGGTGGCGGCCTTCAGCTTATCGACGGCGATTTCGATATTGGCCTGCGCCGCCGACTGCTTGCCGGTGATGCCCGCGACCGAGACATGGTAGAGGAAGCCGCTGGCGCCATCGAGCACCGCGGGCAGACGCGCCGCGTCGGTCGTGGGGGTAGCCAAGCGGATGAGGTGAACGCCGGCTGCGCGCAGGGCAGGGCCGATCTCGGCATCTTCCTCCGGCGGGATATCGACGCAGATCACGCCATCGACGCCAGCCGCCTTGCACTGATCGGCGAACCAGTCGGCGCCGCGGATCAGCATCGGATTGGCATAGCCCATCAGGACGATCGGCGTGTCGGCATGACGCGCGCGGAAATCGGCGGTGAGGGCGAAGATATGCTTGGTCTTCGTGCCCGACCCCAGGCTGCGCAGGTTCGCCAGTTCGATCGCCGGACCATCAGCCATCGGATCGGTGAAGGGCATCCCCAGTTCGATGATGTCTGCGCCGCCCGCGACCAGCGCATCGAGGATGGCGGGGGTCGATGCGACATCAGGGTCGCCAGCGGTGACGAAGGTGATGAGCGCGGCGCGGCCCTGCGCCTTGCAAGCGGCGAAGCGGGAAGCCAGACGGTCCATATTCACATCTCCACTCCCAGCGCGTCGGCGACGGTGAAGATATCCTTGTCCCCCCGGCCCGACAGGTTGATGACGATGATCTTGTCGGCATTTAGCGTCGGTGCGATCTGTTCGGCGGCGGCAACCGCATGGGCGGATTCGAGCGCGGGGATGATTCCTTCCAGCTTGCTGAGCGTCTGGAAGCTCGTCAGCGCCTCTTCATCTTTGATCGGCATATATTGGACCCGGCCGATCTCGTGCAGCCAGCTATGTTCCGGCCCGATGCCGGGATAGTCTAGGCCAGCAGAAATGCTGTGCGCTTCCGTGATCTGGCCGTCTTCGTCCTGGAGCAGATAGGTGCGGTTGCCGTGCAAGATGCCCGACACGCCGCCGGCCAGCGAGGCGGCGTGTTTCCCGTCCAGCCCTTCGCCGGCCGCTTCCACGCCGATCATCGCAACTTCTGGGTCGTCCAGAAAGGGGTGGAACAGGCCGATGGCGTTGGAGCCGCCACCGACCGGCGCGATGAGCATGTCGGGCAGGCGACCTTCAGCCTCCATGATCTGCGCACGGGTTTCCTTGCCGATGATCGACTGGAAATCGCGGACCAGTTCGGGATAGGGGTGCGGGCCGGCCGCCGTGCCGATGATGTAGAAAGTATCATGCACGTTCGACACCCAGTAGCGCAGGGCGTCGTTCATCGAATCCTTGAGCGTGGACGACCCCGAATGAACCGGGATGACTTCCGCGCCCAGCAGCTTCATGCGGAAGACGTTGGGCTTCTGCCGCTCCACATCCTTCGCGCCCATGAAGATCTTGCATTCCATGCCGAACAGGGCGGCGACGGTCGCGGTCGCGACGCCATGCTGGCCTGCGCCGGTTTCGGCGATGACTTTCTTCTTGCCCATGCGGCGGGCGAGCAGCGCCTGGCCGATGCAATTGTTGATCTTGTGGGCGCCGGTATGGTTCAACTCTTCGCGCTTCAGGTAGATTTTCGCGCCCTTGCCTGCGGGAGTCTTGGCGCGCAGCGCTTCGGTCAGCCGCCCGGCATAATAAAGCGGGTTGGGGCGGCCGACATAGGATCGCATCAGTTCGGCGAACTCGGCGTCGAAGGCGGGATCGGCCTTGGCCTCCTTATAGACCTTCTCCAGTTCCAGGATCAGCGGCATCAGCGTTTCGGCGACATAGCGGCCGCCGAACGCGCCGAAATGGCCGCTGGCGTCGGGCTGCGATCGCAGGCTGTTGGGCAAGCTCAGTGTGTCGGTCATGGTGTCAGTCTTTCCGGGACAAAATAGGGCGTTCGCTTCGATGAAAGGGAAGCGATCAGCGCCATCGTTGTCCAATGCGCATCACGAGGGATGTCTGCGTCAACATGCGGACACCGCTTTGCAGAAGGCCATGATCTTGTCCACACTCTTGATGCCCGGCGCGCTCTCGACGCCGGACGAAATATCGATCAGGCGCGCGCCGCTGATGCAGATCGCCTCGACGACATTGTCGCTCGAAAGCCCCCCTGAAAGCCCCCATGGCGCCGGGATGGCCAACCCGCGCAGCAGCGTCCAGTCGAAGCGAAGCCCCATGCCACCGGGCAGCGCCGCGCCGTCGGGCGTCTTGGCATCGAACAGCAACAGGTCGGCCGCGCCCACATAAGCGCTGGCGCTATCGATGTCGGCGCGGGTCTTTACCGCGATCGCCTTCCACACCGGCAGGCCGAACCGCGCGCGGATGGCGGCGACGCGCTGCGGGCTTTCCTTGCCATGCAATTGCAGAGCGGTGAGGGCGCCGGCGCCGACCAATTCGCCCAGCATCTCGTCGGTCGGATCGACGACGACCGCGACCTTTTCGATATGGGCCGGGGCATGGGCGGCCAGGCCGCGAATCTGGTCGGCCTCCACATGGCGCGGGCTTTTGGCGAAATGGACGAACCCGATATGGCTCGCCCCGGCGCTGACCGCCGCGCCCACCGTTTCGGGCGTGGACAGACCACAAATCTTGATCGCGAGTCGGGACATGCTGCGGGCTTTAGCGGGGAAGCGCGCGCAAGTCACATGGCGGTCGCGGTCAGGTCCATATCATGCAGCGCCAGCCATTGGTCGGCATGGGCGATGCAGGCTGCGCCCAGGAAACGGTCGAGCGTCGCGACGATATCCGCGTCGCTCATGTCGCGAGGATCGAGCGGCGGATGCCAATGCAGCGCAAAATGCGGGCCTTTTGTGCGCACCAGATAAAAGGGCAGGAAGCGCGCGCCGACCTTGCGCGCCAGGCGCAGCGCGATCGACAGGTTGCCCGACGGCTCGATCGACCGGCCGAAGGTGGGGAACCAGACCTGACGCTCGCGTCGTTCGTCGGCCAATATATAGAGGGTCGCCCGGTCCTTTTGGGTCAGGTGCTTAAGGACGCCGCGTGCCGCGCCGCCGCCGCCGATCGCTTCGCCCATATAGCTGGAGCGCGCCCTTTTGAGTTGGGCGGCGATCCTGGGGTCTTCGGGGTCTTCATAGACGCCAAGGCCGGGTCGGTCGGTCGACCATTTGATATAGGCGGCCAGCAGATCCCAATTGCCCAGATGGCAGGTGAAGGCGACCATGGGACCGGGACCTTCCAAAACCGCCTGGTACCCGACCCGGTCGATTACGGTGACATGAGCGTCGTTCACCAGCCGATCGATATTGGCGAGTTCGGCCATGGTGCGTCCGATATTCGTCCAGCGGCGTGTCAATATGGCTTCCCGATCGGCATCGGGTAGGTCGGGGCGCAAAAGGGCGAGGTTGGCGCGCGCGCGCGCGTCGCGCAATTTCATATTGCGGCGTGCGACATGGGCCGACAGCCAGCCCCCGAACCAGGAGGCCAGGCGGGCGGGCAGCAACCGCATCACGATGAAGAGAAAGGGGTTGGAGAGCATCGCCCAAGAGTCATACAGCAGCGTGCATGACGGTAAAGAGGCGTGGGCGTTGTGATGATGTTGTGGGTCTGGTTCTTGTTACAGGCGCTGACTGTGTTGGGCGTCGTCAATTATGGGCGCAACCTGCCCAAGGACCGGAAAGAGGAAGCGCCCGATGGCGTCGTGCTGATCCTCAGCGTCCGTGACGATTGGGATGGCGGCGATGAATTGATCGCGCGGTTGAAGGCGCAAAGCGCGCCGTTCCGCCTGTTGCTGGCGACGTCGGGCGCCTGCCCGGCGGCCGAGGCATTGCGAGCGCGGGAGGGCGACTGGGTGCAACTCGTCGCAGCGGGGATGGCGCAGGATGAAGGACGCAAGGTCCACAAGTTGCGCGCGGCCCTGCGAGCGTTGCGTGCCGACGATCGCTACCTGGTCTTCATCGACGCCGATATCGAGCCGCCGACGCGGCTGGTCGCGCGGCTGCTTTTCCCGCTGGTGCGGGGAAAAGCCGACATCGTCACTGGCTATCGCCTGCTGCTGCCGGAAAGCGGAGCGGTGGCGACCTTGGTCGGCGCGGTCGAGTTGCAGTTGGCGACGCTGCCGCGGTTCGCCAGCGCGACCATGCCCTGGGGCGGGGCCATGGCCTTGACGCGGGCGGTGGCGGATCGGCTGGACCTGGGCGCGGCGCTGGCCGGTCGCCTGTCCGACGACATGACGATCGGGCTGGCGGGCTGGCGCGCGCAATTGCGGCTGCGGCCGGTGCGCGACCTGCTGGTGGCGAGTCCGCTGGAAGGGCGCATCGCCGACCTGCTGGATTTCGGCGTTCGCCAGTACCGTCATATCGCCACCAACAGCATCGGCATGTGGGGCCTGGCAACCGGCGTGGTCGCGGTGCAGGCGGCCGCTTGGGCCTGGGCGCTGGGCTGGGGCGGCTGGATCGCGGTCGCGATCGGCTATGGCGCTGCGTGGAGCCGGGCGCTGGTGCGGCGATCGATCATCGGCGCGGTGCTGGAGCCGAAACAGGCGGTGAAGGCGCGGCGATCGCTGCTATGGGATATGGTGGCGCCCTTCGCTGTGACATGGGCGCATCTGGCGGTGCAGGCGATGGCCGTCATGTCCAACCATATCCGCTGGGGCGGCTGGGACTATCGGGTCAGTCGCGGCCGCGTAACGGGGATGCAGCGCGTCCCCTGATCAACACATGCCGGCGGATCAAAATCCTGCCGGAAACTGGTGCCGCCCATCGTCGCCGATG
The DNA here is from genome assembly GCF_028538045.1 of Sphingobium sp. AntQ-1. Taxonomy (NCBI): domain Bacteria; kingdom Pseudomonadati; phylum Pseudomonadota; class Alphaproteobacteria; order Sphingomonadales; family Sphingobiaceae; genus Sphingobium; species Sphingobium sp. AntQ-1. Next base: position 188,220 of record NZ_CP117158.1, on the reverse strand, counting down.
CGCAGCACGACCTTGCCCGCAACCGCGCTGATCGGCAGGTCGGCATAGAGATGGGGGAATAGCGCGCCGCCGCGCGATTCCTCCCATTTGATCGTATCGCCGAACGGCGCCAGATCGATCATCAGCATGACCAGCCGGTCCTGCCCGGCAAAATGCTTGGCCACCGTCTCGGCCGCCTGGTCGCGGGTCGACATATGGATATAACCGTCCGTCAGGTCGATCGGCGCGCCTTTGAACACGCCGTCGGCCTTGAACTGTTCATATTGCTCCGCCGTCAGCACCTTGTAGGCGAACAGGTCGCTCATGCTACCGGCGTAGCCTCGGTCGGTTCGGCCTCCTCGCTTTCCTCGATCTTGGCGGCGCTCACGACATGTTCGTCCTTGGCCACATCGAACAGGCGGACGCCCGCCGAATTGCGGCCGATGACGCGCAGGCTGTCGAGGCCCATACGGATCAACTTCGCCTGGTCGGTGACCAGCATCAATTGATCGGCCTGGGTAGCGGCGAAGCTGGCGACCACGGGGCCGTTGCGGCCGATATTGTCGATATTGGTGATGCCCTGACCACCGCGCCCGGTGCGGCGATAGTCATAGGCGGACGACAGCTTGCCATAGCCATTGGCGCAGACGGTCAGAATGAACTGCTCATTTTCCCGCATATGGACGAACATGGCCTGATCGGCCATTTCGCCCTCCTTTTCCGGCTTCCACGGGGCGAAACGCAGATAATCCTCGCGCTGTTCCTGCTCCGCGCCGGACCGATGCAGGATCGACAACGAGATCACCTCGTCATCATTTTTGAGCGTCATGCCACGCACGCCGGTGGAAGTGCGGCTCTGGAATTCGCGCACGTCGGTCGCGGCGAAGCGGATCGCCTTGCCCTGGCGGGTAGCGAGCAGAACGTCATCCTCTTCGGTCAGCAGCGCCACGCCGATCAGGCGATCTTCGCTACCCTCATCGAAGCGCATCGCCAGCTTGCCGTTGCTTGGCACATTGGCGAAGGCGTCCATGCTGTTGCGTCGAACTGTCCCGTTCGCTGTCGCGAACATGACGTGCAGATCCTTCCAGCTATCCTCGTCTTCGGGCAGCGGCAGCACGGTGCGGATGGTTTCGCCGGGGCCGAGCGGCAGCAGGTTGACCATCGGCCGACCGCGCGTCGCCGGGCCGCCTTCGGGCAAGCGCCACACCTTCATGCGATAGACCTTGCCGGCGGTTGAGAAGAAAAGCACCGGCGTATGGGTCGACGTCACGAACATTTCGGTGACGGCGTCCTCATCTTTGGTCGCCATGCCGGACCGGCCTTTGCCGCCGCGCGCCTGAGCGCGGAAGCTTTCGAGCGGGGTGCGCTTGATATAGCCCTGCACGGTGACGGTGACGACCATCTCCTCGCGCTCGATCAGATCCTCGTCCTCGATGCCGTCGGCGGCGGCGGTGATCTCCGACAGGCGCGGGGTCGCAAATTCCTTTTCGATCGCCTCCAACTCTTCGCGCATCACCGCATAGAGTTTCACCCGGTCGCCCAATATGGCGAGATATTCGGCGATCGCCTCGGCCAGTTCGGCCAGTTCCTTGCCGATTTCGTCGCGGCCCAGAGCGGTCAGGCGATGCAGGCGCAGGTCCAGGATCGCGCGGACCTGAATGTCGCTCAACTTGTAGATGTCGCCATGGACATCCGTCTCGATCGCTTCGACCAGGCGCAGATAGGGGGCGATCTCGCCGATCGGCCATTCGCGCGCCAGTAGCCTTTCGCGGGCTTCGGCCGGGCTGGACGATCCGCGGATGATCTTGACCATTTCGTCAAGATTGCTGACCGCGACGACCAGGCCCAGCAAGATATGCGCCCGGTCGCGCGCCTTGTTCAGTTCGAACTTGGTGCGGCGGGTGATGACCTCTTCGCGGAACTTGACGAAGGCTTCGATGATCTCACGCAGGCCCAGCAATTCGGGGCGACCGCCGCGGATCGCCAGCATGTTGGCCGGGAAACTCGACTGGGCCGGCGTGTTGCGCCACAACTGGTTCAGCACGACTTCGGGGGTCGCGTCGCGCTTCAGGTCCATGACGATCCGCACGCCTTCACGGCTGGACTCGTCGCGAATGTCGCTGATGCCTTCGATCCGCTTGTCCTTGGCGGCTTCGGCGATCTTTTCAACCAGGCCGTTCTTGCCGACCTGATAGGGGATGGCGGTCAGGACGATCGACTGGCGGTCGCCGCGCCCTTCCTCGACCACATGGCGCGAGCGCATCATGATGGAGCCGCGGCCGGTATGATAGGCGCTGCGCGCGCCCGACTGGCCCAGGATCAGCGGCGCGGTGGGGAAATCGGGACCGGGGACGATGGCGATCAGTTCGTCGGTCGTGATGCCGGGATTGTCGATATAGGCGAGGCAGGCGCGCAGCACTTCGCCCAGATTATGCGGCGGGATGTTGGTCGCCATGCCGACCGCGATGCCACCCGCGCCATTGACCAGCAGGTTGGGGAAGCGCGCGGGCAGAACCTGCGGCTCGCTTTCCGATGCATCATAGTTGGGCGTGAAGTCGACCGTGTCCTTGTCGAGATCGTCCAGCAGCGCCGTCGCGACCTTCGCCAGGCGCGCTTCGGTGTAGCGCATGGCCGCTGGCGGATCGGGGTCCATGGAACCGAAATTCCCCTGACCGTCGATCAGCGGAACCCGCATCGACCAGTCCTGAGTCATGCGCGCCAAGGCGTCGTAGATCGAACTGTCGCCATGCGGGTGATATTTACCCATCACCTCGCCGACCAGGCGCGCAGACTTGCGATAGGGGCGGTTGTAGACGAAGCCCGATTCCTGGGCGGAGAACAGAATGCGGCGATGGACCGGCTTCAAACCGTCGCGCACGTCCGGCAGGGCGCGCGCCACGATGACGGACATGGCATAGTCGAGATAGCTGGCCTTCATCTCGTCCACGATGGAGATGGGGCTGATGTCCGAAGGGTCGGCGAGGACAGTCTCGTCGGTCAATGCGATTCTCTTTTTTCAGGATGGATTCTGTTGCCCAACCCCTAGCCGAGCGAAACAAATCTGTCACCCCTTGGCCAAGCCTGCGCGCCGGTATGTGTAGCCGAGGCGTTATGGGGAGGCGATATGTTCGCAAGTGGAACGAAGCGGCTGTATAACGGTTGCAAAATCCGACGATATCGGCTTGTTCAATGGCCGTTCACGCGCCGTCCCCTAATCGGCGCTCAACCGCGAAAGGTCGCCTGCTGTTCCCCCATCAGGCGCGCAAGAGGAGATGATGATCATGCGTTTTGTTACCCCGGTGGCGCTCGCGCTGGCTTTGGCGATGACCGGTGGCGCGATCAGCGCGCCTGCCTTCGCCGCGAAGAAGGAAGAGAAGAAGGCCGGCCCGAAGCTCAACGTGTCGCCTGACGTCATCAAGGCGCTGCAAACCGCGCAAAAGGCTTCCGAAGCGCAGGATTTTGCGGGCGCCAAAGCCGCGCTGGCCGAAGCGGACAGCAAGGCCACGTCGAATGACGACAAATATCAGATCGGCGCGATCAAGCTGAACACCTCGATCGCCGCCAAGGACACGGCCTTGCAGAGCGAAGCGCTCAACCAGATGCTCGATAGCGGCCTGACCCCGCCTGAACAGGCAGGCCAGTTCAATGCGATCGCCGCCGATCAGGCGATGGCCGCGAAGAATTACGACGTGGCGATCCAGCGCGGCCAGGCGGCGCTTGCCGCCGGATACAAAGCGGAATCGGTGCAGCCCACCATCGCCCAGGCCTATTTCGGCAAGGCGGGCACCGGCAATGGTTCGGTCGAGCCGGCGCGCGGCTTCAATCAGCAGGGTCTGACGGCGCTGAAGGCCGCGGCTGATGCGATGAAGGCGGCGGGCCAGCAGGTTCCGGCCCAATGGTATCAGATCGGCGTCAGCCGGGCCGAGGCGGCCAAGCTGCCGGACGTGACCGAATGGGCGAAGATGGCCTATCAGGCTGAACCGAGCGGTCAGAATCTGCGGACACTGGTGCGCCTGTTCCAGCGCGCCAACCCCAATATTTCGAACCGCGAAAATCTTGACGTTCTGCGTCTTCTGTCGGTTTCGGGCGGCCTGGTCATTGCGGCCGACTATACCGAATATGCCGAAATGGCCTCGAAGACCGGCATTTATGGCGAGGTCAAGACCGCCATTGACGCTGGCCGGTCCAAGGGCGTGCTGAACGCGACCCAGGGCGCTGACGTCTATCAGACCGCCGTGCCGAAGATCGCAGGCGACAAGAGCACGCTGGGTGCGGCCGAAGCCGACGCGCAGAAGGCTGCCAACGGCAAGATCGCAGCCGCCACCGGCGACGCTTATCTTGGCTATGGCGATTACGCCAAGGCTGCGGCCATGTTCGAACTCGCCAAGCAGAAGGGCGGCGTGGAAGCGGACGAGATTAATTCGCGACTTGGCATCGCCAAGACGCTGGGCGGCGACACGGCTGGCGCCAAGGCCGCGTTTGAAGCGGTGCAGGCCGGTTCGCGCAAGCAGGTCGCTGGCCTGTGGCTTGCCTATCTGGGCACCAAGGGGGCCTGATGATTATCCATGGGCGCGTGCTGGCCGCGCGCCCATGGGCTTTGAAGACTATATTTTTGGGGGAGCCGGGGCGGCCCATGCGCATCGATATCAAGATTTCCCGCCTGCCGCTGGCGGCGCTGGCGGCCGCCATTGCGGTCGTCGCAACGCCTGTGGCAGCAAAGAAGAAAGCGCCGGCCGTGGTCGGCCCGCCGATCGAAATGTCCGACGGTTTTCGCGCTGGCGCGCAAGCGGCCGAAGCGGCGCTCAAGGCGCGTGATGTGGCGACGGCGAGCGCCCGCATCGCATCGCTCATCCCCACCAATGATTTTGAATCTTATGTGGCGGCAGGCATGCGCTTCCAACTCGCTGCGCAACGCCGCGACGTGCAGGCCGAACGTATCGCCCTGACCGACCTGTTCAAGACCGCGGCCCTGCCGCGCAGCGAAGCGCCGCGGTTGCGCTATGTAGCGGCCTATCTGTCCTACATGGTCGGCAATTATACGGACGCCACCGCGCAGCTCGATTACGCCAAGACGCTGGGGTATGACGGCATCGACGCAACCATGTTGCGCGCCGATATCGCTTTGCGCCGCAACAAGCCCAAGGACGCCCGCCCCTTCGTGCAGGAAGCCATAGCCCGCCACAAAGCGTCGGGTCAGCCGGTGCCGCTGGCTTGGATCGATCGGGCGATCTCCATGGCCTATCAGGCCGGTGACTGGACTGAAGTCGGGCAACTCTATCGCGACCGGCTGAACCAGCGGGATGGCAAGGAAGAATGGCGATCCGCGCTGGTTAATTACCAATCGGCCGCTGAACTGGAGCCGCAACTGCAGCTCGATCTTTACCGTCTGCAGGCGGCCAATGGCGCGATGGCGAGCGAGCGCGACTATCAGGCCTATGCGCAGGCGGCGGAGAAATCAGGCTATTATTCCGAAGCCAAGGCGATCATCGAATCCGGCCGCAAGGCGGGCAAGTTGACTCCGACCCAGAGCGTGACCAGCCAGTTGCTCAAGAGCGTTACACCCAAGGCGACGAAGGAAATCGTCGCTCTGCCCGCAATTGCGAAAAAAGCGGCGGTGGCAGGCAATGGCAAGGATGCGCTGGCCGTCGCGGACAGCTATTTCTCGCTAGGCCAATTCCCGCAGGCGGTCGAACAATATCGGCTGGCGCTGAGCAAGGGCGGGATCGACGAAGGGCGCGCCAATGCGCGGCTGGGCGTGGCGCTGGCCCGGTCCGGCGACCTGCCCAGCGCCCAGGCGACCCTGGCGCGGGTCAGTGGTCCCTGGACCGCAATCGCGGGTTTCTGGACCGCCTGGGCGCAGCATCAGGATCGCAAGGTCGGCTGACGCGCCGGACCCCCTGCGCCGTCCGGGTTCAGACGGGCAGGGGGACGCCGGGCTGGTTCTTTGATGTGCGGATGGTGAGCGACGTCTTGACGCTGACCACATTGGGCGCTGGCGTCAATTTCGACGTCAGGAACTGCTGGAAGCTTTGCAAGTCGCGCGCCACCACTTTCAGGATGAAGTCGATTTCGCCGTTCAGCATGTGACATTCGCGCACTTCGGGCAGCGATGCGACATGGTCCTGAAACGCTTTCAGATCGGCCTCCGCCTGGCTTTTCAGGCTGACCATGGCGAACACGGTGATGGTGTAGCCAAGCATCGCCGGATCGACGACGGCATGGTAGGATTTGATCGCGCCGGCTTCCTCCAGCGCGCGCACGCGACGCAGGCAGGGGGGCGCCGTCAGGCCGACTTTGCGTGCCAATTCCACATTGGTCATCCTGCCGTCCTGTTGCAGTTCGCCCAGAATCTGCATGTCGATGTCGTCGATATTGGGGCCGGCCATTATTTCGCTTATTTCCTGTCCTGTTTATGCGACCCATCATAATAATGTTTCAGGGCAATGCAATTGTCCCACTATGCGACGATCGCTTTCGTTCGCGGCATCGGGGCCTTTTCCTTTCCGCGTGGAGCGCCTATCGATGATCGGGGCCGTATCCGTGCGCTGCGGGGCACAGGCTGATAACCCGCATGATTTGGGGATTTTGGTGCGTTTCGACGATCTCATGCAGACAGTGCTGGCGGCGCAGGACCGTAGCGGGCTGGGCGCGGTGACGTTGTGGCGCCAATGTGTCGACCTCCTTGCCCAGCGCGATAGGTCGGATCGGCCCGCCATGGCCGCGTCGGCGCGTGGCGCGCTGCTCGACCGGCTGTCCGCGCTACGGCCGCAACTGACTGAAACGCAACGAATCGCGACGGTCGTGGAATTGGGCGGTCGCCTGCGCTCGCCCAGCCTGGTCGCCTTCTTCGCCAATGATCGGCCCTCGATCGCCGCTGCCGCCACGGCGCGAGCACAGTTGCTGGAAACGGCCTGGATCGACCTGCTGCCGCATCTGACGCCCACGGCGCGCGGCGTGCTGCGCGGTCGGCGCGATATCGGTCCGGCAACGCGGCAGGCGCTCGAAGCCTTCGGCGCGCATGATCTGGTCCTGTCCACCGCGCGTCAGGACATGATCGGCGACAGCGACATGATCCTGACGCCGGAGATGCTGGCGAAACCTGATCCCTCGCCCGTCGAGCCAAGGGCATCCGCGAAGGTGACGCCGCTTCGCCCGCAACCGGGCGACGAAGGTCAGATCCGCAACCTGGTCGATCGGATTGCGCGCTTCACAAGCGCGCGCAAGCCGCCCGAAGCCGCCAATGGCGACGCTTTTCCCGACAGAGAGGCCGCGCCCCGCGACTTCACGTTCGAAACCGATGCAGAGGGCATCATCCTGTGGATCGATCAGGGACCGCGCGCGGCGTTGATCGGGCTGATGCTGGGCGATGTCGCGCTCGAAGGCGGCAGCGGACCCGACGCCCATGTCGCCGGCGCTTTCGCGCGCCGCAGCGGCTTCCAGAATGGGCGCTATACTATCGTCGGCGGGGCCATGGCGGGCGAGTGGCGTCTGTCCGCAACGCCCTTTTTCGACACCCGCTCAGGCCGTTTCCAGGGCTATCGCGGACAGGCGCGCCGTCCTTTCCTGCATGAAGTCGCCAGCGAACCCAAGCCCGCAGCCATGGCCATTGCCGGACTGTCGGCCGACTCGTTGCGGCAATTGGTCCATGAATTGCGCACGCCCCTGAACGCCATATTGGGCTTTGCCGAGATCATCGAACAGGAATTGTTCGGCGCGGCCGGCATCCAATATCGCGACATGGCGGGCAAGATCGCGGTTGATGCGCGCCACCTGCTCGCGGCGTTCGACGATCTGGATCTGGCGGCCAAGGTGTCGCGCGGCGACGGCGCGACCATGCCCCAGCTTATCGACCCGGCGCTGTTGGTGACGCAGATCTCGACGCGCTTTGCCGATCAGGGCGCCGTCGGCATCGACATCGCCATCGCACCAGGCCTGCCGCAGGTGCGGATCGATCCGGTGCAGGGCGAACGGATGGTGCAGCATCTGCTGCGCACCGCCATTTCGGTCGCGCCGGTCGCCGAACCGGTGACTGGCGCCTGCTGGTTTCAGCCGGACGGCGCGGCCGGGCGGGTTGTCTTCGCGATCGACCGCCCCTCCACCCTGGTCGGCATGGACGAGGCGCAACTGCTAGATCCGGGCTATGACGCCAGCGGCGATTGGGTCGATGGTCCGTTGCTGGGCCTGGGCTTTTCGCTGCGGCTGATCCGCGGCCTGGCCGCCACGTGCGGCGGCGGACTGACGATTGAGCCGGGACGGCTGCTGCTGACCATCCCCGCGGTCGCGGTCGCCAGCGGTCTGGCCGATCACGCCTGAAGGGCTAGGCATGAGGCCAAGTCTGAAGGGGGCAGGGAAACCCTATCGCAACCATTGAGCGATAGAAATGCGACATGACTGCTCAACTTCATGATGGCAATCTGCTCCGGCCGCCGCTGGCGCAGGACATGATCGCCCTCGATCCCGCCTTCGGCGCCCGTTTCATGCTGTTCGTCGATACCGAGGAAGAGTTTGACTGGGATGCGCCGTTCAGCCGCGCCAGCAATCGCGTCACGGCCCTGCCGGGCATGGCGCGCGGCCAGGCCTATTTCGCCGCCGCTGGGGTCAAGCCTATCTATGTCACCGATTATCCAGTGATCGACAGCGATGCGGCGGCCGCAATGATGGGACAATGGGTTAATGATGGCGCGGCCGATATCGGCGCGCACCTTCACCCCTGGGTCAATCCGCCCCATGTGGAGGATGTGAACGCGGCCAACAGCTATGTCGGCTTCCTCCCCGAAGCGATCGAGCGCGCCAAGCTGGAGGCGCTCTGCCAGCGCATCGAGGAACGGTTCGGCCGTCGCCCCATCGCCTATCGCGCCGGGCGCTATGGCGTTGGCGCCAGCAGCGCACGCTTGCTGGAGGAGGCGGGCTTTCGCCTCGACAGTTCGGTCCGCAGCCGGTTCGACTATAGCCACCAGCATGGCCCCGATTTCCATGGCCTGCCACAACATCCTTATTGGGCGGGACCGACCCGGTCGCTGATCGAATTGCCGCTGTCCACGGCCTTTGCCGGGCTGCTGCGCGGCGGCGGCGAGCGCCTGTATCGCGCGGCGCAGGCGATGGGGCCGCTGGCGGGAGCCCTGTCGCGCGCCCGGATGCTCAGCCGCATCCCGCTGACGCCTGAAGGTGTGCCGCTGCATGAGGCGATATCGGCGATCGACGCGCTGATCGATGAAGGCGTGCGCGTGCTGAATTTCAGCTTCCATTCGCCCACGCTGGAGCCTGGACATACGCCTTATGTCCGTACTGAAGGCGATCGGACGACCTTTTACCGCTGGTGGGACGGCGTGCTGACCCATCTGGAGCGCCGCGGCGTTACCGCCGCCAGCCTGGATCAATTCATTGCCGCAGTCCCTATGCGCGGACGGGCTTGCCAAGCGGCGTGATGCTGCCTATCGGCAGCGCAGGTGGGGCCTGTAGCTCAATTGGTTAGAGCTGTCCGCTCATAACGGATAGGTTGCGGGTTCAAGTCCTGCCGGGCCCACCATCGTTCCTAAGCTCTTGAAAGGCTTGGAAAACGTTGAAAGATAAGGACTTTTTACAGGCGTCTGTTACATCTGTAACAGTTATGGAAACGCCCATGTCCTATCTCGCTAAGCGTGGCTCCGTTTATTATTTTCGGCGTATTGTACCCGATCATTTGCGTCCTGCCCTTGGCAAGCGTGAAATCATGCTGTCCCTACGGACTAAGGATCGGGAGGAAGCTAAGCGACGTATTCCGGCAGAAATCATTAAATCTGATGCTCTGTTTTCCAGTGCGCGGAAAATGCCTGCGCGGCATCGGGGGGCGGGCCTACAGCTAGTAGCTAAGAGTCCAGCCCAGCTAGAGCGGGAGCGACTCGTCTGGGAAGCTGAGCAGGAACAGAATGATTTGCTAGGCGGCGTGGACAAATTTGAGCCAGTATCTGGCGGTGGCGAGATGGACCATGCCGAGGAAGCTATTGGCCAGTTGGTCGTAGCGGGTTGCGATGGCACGGTTGATTTTGAGGTGCCCGAACATACGCTCGATGCGGTTGCGCTGCTTGTAGAGCGTTCGGTCATGCTCGATCTTCACCCTGCGGTTTGAGCGGCCCGGAATTACGGGCTCTATCTGCCGTTTGGCGAGGTCGGCACGGATTGCGTCGGCATCGTAGCCCTTGTCGGCCAACAGTGCATCAGGTGCGCGTTCTGGCAGGCCGATCAAGGCATCATATGCCTTGCAATCCGCCACTTCACCGCCCGTCAGGATGAAGGCGAGTGGTCGTCCGAGGGCATCAGCCAAGCAGTGAAGCTTACTTGTGAACCCGCCCCGCGAGCGGCCAAGAGCGCGTCGATGAGTCCCCCTTTTCCGCCCGCTGCCGAGACGTGGGCGCGAACGGTGGTGCTGTCGATGCTGTAGTGGCCGCTGTCCGCCATGATCTCGGCCAGCGTCACGGCGACCGCCTCCCAGACCCCGGCCTCGCTCCACCGCCGGAATCGTCGATAGATGGTGTTCCAACTGCCATATTTAGGCGGCACGTCACGCCACGGAGCGCCGCAACGAAGTCGCCAGAGGATGCCATTGATGATGGAGCGGTTCTGTTCGGGCGGCCTGCCTCGACCACGGTTTTCAGGCTCGATGGGCAACAAGGCCTTCAGAACGCGCCATTCTGATTCAGTGAGATCGCCCCTGCTCAAGCCTGCCTCCAAAAAGCAGCCTTGAATCAATCCGCCTGCGCTACGTCAATCGTCTTCGCTGATGGCCGACACCTACAGCGCGGGATCGATAGCAAACCGGACCGGTAGGCGATAAGCTATTTATATGGGAACGCTGAAACTCGAAGATCGCACTGCGGAATACCAGTGGGCAACCGACGTAAACTTCGACGGCATACGTCTGGAGGTGCTCTCAAGCGACGGAACTACACTCTTCGACATCAGCATACTGGATGACGGTCACATCACCGTCAACACCTTCGGCAAGGAAGTTGCCGCAAACCTGATCGAGGCCGCAGTCGAGATCGCCCGTCAGCCGCGATAAGCTCACGCCCGCCAATTTGTCCACGCCGCCTAGGGCAAGCGCTCTTGGATCAAGATTGCGAGATTGAAGCATTAGAGCCGATCATGGATGCCCTAGCTGCTGGCAAGCCCGTCGATGCGTCGCAGGCTGATGTTGCAAGAGCCGTACAGTTGTTGGTCGCTCATCGCCGGGAAATGGCTGAAATCAATCATCAGCAGGTTGTTAGTCGCCTTCATGCGCAGATGGCTAACGCTGGACGTGGATCAAAGAAGGAGAGTCAGGCCGTTGACTGCGGCGGCGACAAGGTGGTTGCGGACGGTAGAGGGGTCTATCTCGACAAAGACATAGTCGAGCTATGGGCGGCTGAGCGTTCTCCCGCAGCGAAAACCAAAGACAGCTACAGGCGGGTGGCGGAATGGTTGCATGAGCGAATAGGCCGCAAGTCTGTCGAGCAATTTACGCGAAAAGACATTCTGGCTTTCAAGGATCGCTTGTTGGCAGATGGGCAAACGCCCCAGAATGTAAACGTCAAACTGGGCAATTTGCGGACCTTGCTGCAATGGGCGGTCGAGAACGATTATGCCGAAAGCAATCCGGCAATGGGCATCGTTCTAAAAGCGCCTGCTAATAAGCGCATGACTTATGGCCTTGCCGATCTACAGTCGCTCTTTAGCAGCCCGGTTTTTACCGACGGCGCTAGGCCAAAGCAGGGCCGGGGAGAGGCGGCTTATTGGCTTCCTGTGCTGGCGTTGTTCACCGGCGCGAGGATGGAGGAGTTGGGGCAACTCCGGGTAGGAGACATAAAGGAGGTCAGCTATCCCGATGCTGACAACGAGATGCGGTCATGTTGGGGGCTGCATTTCGTGGCCGATACTGACGACAATGGACAAGTGACCCGGCTTAAAAATGCTGAAAGCGAACGCTTCGTGCCCTTGCATCCAGAGTTGGAACGCCTAGGCTTCCTCAAATATGTGGAGGGCCTAAGCGACAAGAAAGGGCGCGTGTTCCCCGAATTGAGGGCTGGAGCTTATGGCCGTCAAACAGCCAAGTGGGGCGAGTGGTACGGTCGCTATGTGGATAGCGATACCGGCATCACCGACAAGCGGATTACGTTCCATTCGTTCCGGCACACATTCAAGGATTACTGCCGTCTGGCCAGTATAGAGGAGCCGCTTGCAAACCGCTTAATGGGGCACAAAACGCAAGGTGTCGCGGCAAGCTATGGACTGGGGTACGGTTTGCATAATCTGGTGCAGGCAGTCCTGCGTTACAAAGTGCCGGGCCTTGGGATACCTTCTCCCATGCGGACTGGTCGCCATGCGTGATCTGGGGCCGCTGGAGCCCCGTACAAGGGCGATCAAGATTTGCTGCTCGAACCCCCCATCAGGAATTGCTGTCCCGCCCCTGTGGCCTATGCTGGGGCCGTAAAATGGCGGATATATCTCGCGGTCCAACTCTTTCCTTTGCCGTCACGAATTTTTTACAGGTCTGCGTCCTTCAATAGCTCCGAAGGGCGTAATCCGGTGGCGGATGCTATTCGGCATAGGTTCAGTAGGGTAAGATTGCGCTCGCCCCGCTCGATTTTGCCCATGTGGGATCGATCAATGCCAGCAGCGTCAGCCAACGCCTCTTGCGAAAGGCCAGCCGCTTTGCGCTTATTTCGAATTGCAACGCCTAGCCGGATCAGTCGTCCGTCTGTGTCCTGATGTGCTGCAATCCGTACCACAGCAGAGCCATCGAGACTGAGCTAATTTATCTCCACGGTATTTACGACCCATTTTAATTCCTTCATACCTTGCGCGATTGGTATGGAGTTAGGGCAAATGAATTGGCTGATGTTTACCGGAATGATTGTTATTGGGACTGTATTGCTTCGCGGCCCCATCAGACAGATACGGCTGGGTATGCATCTCACAAAAATGACAAGCGTGATGGAGAAAATTGAGCTTAGCCGTTACACTCTGCCAGTGGGCATGGGCGGCGGTGTGGACAGTTTATCCGTGCCTGAACAATATGAAGCGAATAAGATATTTGATAGCGGTGTTTCGTTTTTAAGAAAATTTCCTAAGCATGAAGTTACTAAGGCTCTTATCAAAAATGCTATCGTTGCAGATAAATTGGATAGGCCAATTCGCTATGTCGCAATCAATAATTTAATTGGAAACTTGGTAGATGGTGGCGTTGCAATTAGTATTGAAGATTTTATGAATATTAACTAATTATATTATAATTATGTATAATATATGATCCTAGATTTAAATGGGTTGTAACTGGTTTCCCTCGCTCCCCTCGCTCATATAGATACAGAAATAGATTATTTCTGCTCCTGAGCATTGGGGAGGGCATCCAGCTTGCATGATCCTGAGTTTGAATCGGGCGTAACTTGGTACCTCTCGCTTGATGCCTGCATATGCTTGGAAGCATAGCACCCTCCGCCTTTCGGCTAACCATCACTGGCTGCGGCATCACACAGTTATCCGTACTGTCAGACGTGCTTCAGCATTGCGGCCAAGGCATTGTTGGTACATCCGTATTTCTGCTTACGCGGAATGCTTCTGTACTCACTAGTGTACCGAATTTTAAAATGCCATATTTCAATGGTTTATTTTGAAATCTTCGATTGGTTGCTCGGAGTTGCGGTTTGCAATGAGATTGGCGTGCAGACTGATCTGAAGCGGCTACATTACTATGGAGTGAGAGCGTGATTAATCGCCTGCTAAACATCGAGCCTCAGCCCGTTGGATCGACGCAATGCTGGTGCCGTATTCCTTAGCCAATGCCCGGATGCTGATGCCTGCCTTGCGCTTGTCGGCAATCTCAGCTTGTTGAGTAGGGGTTAGTGCCATGGGCCTGCCCAGTGCTTTGCCCTCAGCCTTGGCGCGGCTCAATCCTGCCTGCGTCCGCTCTATCAGCAAGTCCCGCTCAAACTCAGCGACGGCGGCGATAACGCCCATGGTCATCTTCCCGGCTGGGCTGGTTAGGTCCGCTCCGCCCAAGGCAAGGCAATGAACCCTGATGCTCTCAGCGGCCAGCTTCTCGACCGTTGCCCGAACATCCATGGCATTGCGGCCCAGCCGATCCAGCTTGGTCACTATAAGGATGTCCCCAGCCTCTAGCCGGTCCAGTAGTTTGGCAAAGCCCTTCCGCTCCATGGCAGGCAGGGAGCCCGAAACCGTCTCTGTGATGATCCGCTTAGGCTCGACCGTGAAGCCCGCGCCCTCAATCTCTCCAACCTGATTGTTGGTAGTCTGGTCCGCCGTACTGACGCGGCAATATGCAAACGTCCTAGCCATGATGCCCTCCGCGCGTATCGAATAGGTGCATCAGTAATAAACCTGTATCATAAGACCGGTCAAGCTAGTTTATGATACAGCCCATCAATGCGTATCATAAACGGTCGATTGCGATACGATGTGGCGGCTGGGCATCGGCTGGGCTGCATCACGTTTGATCCGGGTAGGGCAGGCCGTCCCTCTGCGTTGGCTGGGGCCATGCCCGCGATGGGGGAAATCGGTCACGCGCTTGTCTGAGTTGCCCTCTCGCAAATCTCTAGCAAAATTTGGGTCGAAGGGATTAAGGGTTGTATCGTTTGAGTGTAGAGGGATGGCTTTCTAATGGCATTGGATAGGCGTAAGCTTCAAGTATTCGTTTCAAGTACGTTTACTGATTTGCTTGAAGAGCGGCAGATAGCTGTCTCATCAATACTAAAGGCTGGGCATATTCCCGCTGGTATGGAATTGTTTTCTGCTGGAGATAAAAGTCAGCTTGATGTTATCAAGAAATGGATAGATCAATCTGATGTTTATATGCTTATACTGGGGACAAGGTATGGTTCTTTAGAGCCTGATAGTTCAATTGGCTACACAGAAATGGAGTATGACTATGCGGTGTCTACAGGAAAGCCGTTCTTTGCACTGGTAATGAGTGATGCAGCGATAGATAATAAGCTAAAGGATACGGGGTATCAGTTTGTAGAAAAAGACAATCCAGAAAAGCTTAAGGCGTTTAGAGCTAAAGTCCTTGGGAAAATGTGCTCTATATATACGAATATAAATGATATAAAATCATATGTTTATGAAAGTCTTTTGGATTATCTGGATCGAAATGATTTGGTCGGGTGGGTTAGAGGCGATAAAGTTGCAGAAGCATCCTCACTTCAAGACCGCATAGCTGACCTGACCGCTGAGAATGAGCGGCTAAAATCCGATTTGTTGGAAGTCAGAATGATTGAGGATGATGCTGGTATTCCTGGAAAATCCGCGTCGGATTTCGTGGAAGTGCAGTCAATTCTTGCTAACTGTCCAGTAAATTTCCCAGCAGAGATTTCAAATAATGGTAAAGAATTTTTAACTACCGTATTGAAGCTTTTTAAATTGAATACGTCTATGTTAATATCTGGCGCAACATTATATTCATACTCTAAAGATCGTGCAAAGTTTTTTGAGAAGCATGTATACGGTCCACTCGTTACTCATAGATTAGTTCAGGTTGAGCACCGTTCTAACGGGTCAAGATTTTATACTATGACAGAGAAGGGATTGGATTTCGCTGCTTGGCTTGACAGAAAAAACCTCGCAGCCGAACCGACTTCGGCATCAAAGGATTGAGTTAACTGTAACATTCGGCTATTTCAACTGCTACAGACGACTCGTAAAAGTCTTATATTTCAGTGGGTTTGGCGAGTGGCAATCCTCTCCTGCCGGGTCCACCAAAACTACCATCCAGCACTATTCCATGCTATCAATAATCCCTTGTAAAACAAAGGATTATCTAGCCATGAGCGTTCAGAATAGTTCGTAGCAGTTTGAAACTGTTCACGAATCGAGGGGTAGATTTGGGGGTATCGGAGCTCCGTTTTTGGGGTATTTTTCCGATGGCACTCACACATAATAAGATTGCAAACGCCAAGCCCGCATCGCGGGATTATAAATTGTTTGATTCGAAAGGCTTGTTCCTGATCGTCTCGCCGGCGGGAGGAAAGTCGTGGCGCTTTAAATATCGCTTCGGCGAGCGCGAGCGACTTTTGACCTTGGGTAAGTTTCCCGACCTCGGTTTGGTCGCGGCGCGGGAGGCTCGGACAAAGGCCGCTGAACTTCTTGCGCAGGGCAAAAACCCTGCCATCGAGAAGAAGAAGGTGAAGATGCAGCGCCGGGCGGCATCGGAGGCGACGTTCCGCAAGCTCGGCAACGAATGGCTCGCAGACATGAAACCGACCTGGTCGCTTTCGAATTACACGCGTGTCAAGAATCGGCTGGAACGCGATCTCTTTCCGCAATTTGGAAGCATTCCAATCGGCGACATAGAAAGCGAGGCGATCCTGCGCGCGCTGCGAAGGATCGAGGCAAGAGGATCGATCGAGACCGCCAAGCGGGTGCGCGGCTATGTCCATAGCATCTTCAAACGGGCAAAGGGGGAGAGGCTCGTCGATCTTCCCATCCTCATGGAAATCGATGAGATCAAAAGCGCATTGAAGCCCGCGCGGCGGGGGCGACGTCAGCCCGCGCTGACCGAAATCGCTGATATCATCGAGTTCCAGCGCTGTGTCGATCGATCGACCTCCAATCTTCTCACGAAACTGGCATCCCGGCTTTTGGGCCTGACCTTGGTTCGCGTTGGCGTCCTGAGGGCAGCACCATGGTCGGAGTTTCAGGGAATAGATTGGGACGATCCTGATACACCGCCAGACCAACCGATCTGGCGTATCCCGGCGAGCCGGATGAAGCTTGTCGTCGAGGACAAGGACAATCCTGCCTTCGGGCACGACGTCCCTCTCTGTCATCAGGCCGTCGAAGTGCTCAGAATTATTCGAATGATCACAGGAAGCCTTCCGATGTGGATCGGCGTGCAAAAAGGACCCCGTTAGCGGGGTGATCGGCGTCTAAAAGGGACCCCTCATTTCGATGGTTTAAGCAGCCGGCTGGATTTTCAGGCGGCGAGATCGGGATGTTGGTTTTGGAGACAGTTTTACGGATCCGGCGCGAGTATGCCGGAGGCAAGGCGATCAAGGCGATCGCACGGGATCTGCATGTGTCGCGGAAGGTCATCCGCAAAGCGGTCCGAGCGCCGGAGGGCGCCTTTGATTATCAGCGCAAGGTTCAGCCGCTGCCCAGGATCGGTCCGTTTCAGGAGCGCCTGAACACGCTGCTGGAAGAGAACGAGCTGCGCGGCAGGCGTGACCGGCTGCGGATGACGCGGATCCATGACCTGCTGGTGCGCGAAGGCTTTGAGGGTTCTTACGATGCGGTGCGGCGCTATACGACGCGCTGGAAGATCGAGCGGCGCAAAGATGCCGGCGATGGTGTCACGGCCTTCATCCCGCTGATGTTCAGGCCAGGCGAGGCCTACCAGTTCGACTGGAGCCATGAAGATGTTGAGATCGCCGGGGCACCGATGCGGGTGAAGGTCGCGCATATGCGACTGTGTGCCTCACGCGCGGTCTATGTCCGGGCTTATCCTCGTGAGAGCCAGGAGATGCTGTTCGACGCGCATGCGCGCGGCTTTGCTTTCTTCGGCGGCGTGCCAGGGCGCGGCATCTACGATAATATGAAGACGGCTGTGACGAGCGTGTTCACCGGCAAGGAACGCGTCTTCAACCGGCGGTTCCTGATCATGACCGACCATTATATGGTCGAGCCCACGGCCTGCTCGCCTGCGGCGGGATGGGAGAAGGGTCAGGTCGAGAACCAGGTGCAGACGATCCGGGGTCGCTTCTTCCAGCCCCGGTTGCGGTTCGCCAGTCTCGAAGAGCTCAATGGCTGGCTGGAGGCCGAGTGTCGGCGCTGGGCGGAACGGCAGCCCCATCCCGAACAGGGAGAGCTGACCGTGGCGCAGATGCTGGAGATCGAACGATCTGCGCTGCAGCCGATGCTGGGACCGTTCGACGGCTTCAATGAGAGCGAGCATGCTGTGACCGGCACCTGCCTGATCAGCTTCGACCGCAATCGCTACTCGGTGCTATCGACGGTGGCACGACGCACGGTGCAGGTCCGCGCCTATGCCGATCGCATCGTCGTTCGCTGCGGCGAAGAGGTTGTCGCTGAACATCCTCGCTACTTTGGGCGCAACCGCACGATCTATGACCCCTGGCATTATCTGCCAGTGCTGGCCCGCAAGCCTGGCGCGCTGCGGAACGGTGCCCCCTTCCAGGACTGGGATCTGCCACCGGCGCTTGCCCGCCTGCGCCGCAAGCTGGGTAATGGCGACGATGCCGATCGCCGGTTCGTCCGTGTGTTGTCGGCCGTACTGACCGATGGCCTGGAGCCTGTCGAAGCCGCTGTGCGTGAGGCACTGGCGACGGGCACGGCAAGCGACGACCTGATCCTCAACATCCTGGCACGACGCCGGGAACCGCCGCGTCCTCTGACGATCATCACCTCCGAGGATAGCGCTCTGCGCCATCCCCCGATCGCCGACTGTGCCCGTTACGACCAGCTGAGGACCTTCGATGCAGCGGCATGATATGATCGAGGCCATGCGCGGGCTTGGACTCAAGGGCATGGCGGGCGCGTTCGACGATGCCGTCACCACCGGCCTTCAGCGCCAGCGCACCACCATGGAGATACTGACCGATCTCCTGCGAGCGGAGGCGACGCATCGTCATGCCGCGTCGATCCGATACCGGATGGCCGCTGCCAGGCTGCCAGTCGTAAAGGACATCGATGCCTTCCGGTTCGAGGGTACCCCGATCAACGAGGGGCTTGTGCGTTCATTGCACAGCGGCGCGTTCCTGCCCGCACGGCGCAATATCGTCCTGGTCGGCGGCACAGGCACAGGAAAGACCCATCTGGCCATCGCCATCACCGCCAATGTAGTGCGCTCCGGCGCCCGAGGCCGCTACTTCAACACGGTCGATCTGGTGACCCGCCTCGAAGAGGAGGCCAGGATCGGCAAGAGTGGCGCTCTCGCCGCCCAGCTATCCCGCCTCGATCTGATCGTGCTCGATGAACTGGGCTATCTGCCGTTCGCCCGATCAGGCGGCCAGCTGCTGTTCCACCTGATCAGCAAACTCTATGAGCAGACCAGCGTCATCATCACCACCAACCTCGCCTTTGGCGAGTGGCCCACCGTGTTCGGCGATCCCAAGATGACCACCGCGCTCCTCGACCGCGTCACCCATCATTGCGACATCGTCGAGACCGGCAATGACAGCTGGCGCTTCAAAAACCGCAGCTGATCCCCCCCAGCACCGATCAATTAGAAGATGTTTTGCGCTGCGCGCGCCTCCGGTCGGGCTACGCCCTCCCTACGCCGCGCGCAGCGCAAGGAAGCCCGTCACATCAACGCTCCGCCATCCTGACAGGGGGTCCCTTTTGCGCGCCGATAAGGGGTCCCGTTTGCACGCCGATTGACATTTCCGGACACAAATGACCGCTTATTAAGCGATTCGTCAACATCAATGTTGATGATTTATTTTTTCCGCGCCGCCGTGGGTGGCTGCAGCCCTTCCATGACGAGGCGCAGGGCGCGATCGAATTCGCGATCGCGGTCGTCCTGATCCCATTCCGTGGCACCGGCGGCCAGCATCATGGTGAGGCGGTGAACTTCGGTGATAGCGAAGTCGGATCGAATGAGGCCGGCACGCTGGGCGCGTGCGATCGGAACGGAGCAGACCCCCTCCATGCGAGCGCGCAGCACGGCGATTGCCTGGCGACCTTCGGTGCCATGCTGGATGGCTACGGCGTTGGCCAGCGCTGCGTAATCGGTACGGCTCTCGCACATCTTCCTGACCATCAGGAGAAAGGTGTCGGGCCGGTCGTGATGTTCGTCCGCTATTGCTGCGACATCCTCGATGCGACGTTCCATAACCGCAAGAGCGAGCGCGTATCGATCGGCAAAATTCCGGTAGAGCGTAGTACGGCCGACGGAAGCCTCCGCAGCGATCGCATCAAGCGCCACGGCATATCCGTGCCTTGCGAATATCGTCGCCGCCGCTGCGATAATCCGCTCACGCCGATCTTTGGCATCTCTGCGCACACCCAATTCCATTCGTCTTATCCGGACAATATTGTCCGTAACCGTTCCAGTTGCTTCTAACCAGCCTAATCGAAAGGGGTTTGGCGGTCGAAAATCCCTTCTTGCGTTTGCTGGCACGATGTCTGGATCGGAAGAGAGCCGCGACGGCCTAGCGGTCGCCCGTCTCGAGGGACCGATGTACATTGGTCATAAAAGCCTTGATCCGGAGAAGGCCGAAGAAATCGAGCATCAGTGGCAGAGCTATCTGGAGCATCCTGGCGGCATCTTCTTCACTGATCGCGCCATCCGACCCGCTGAAGAATATCGATGCCTCATGCCGGGCGACCAGCTCCGCGGCTTCGCGATAGAAGCTGATATTTTCCGGAGGGAAGCCCTGCTCCTCGACAAATCCCGCTTCCCGTATCTTTCCCCATATTTCCACAAGTCGCGCATCGGTCAGGCTGAGGCTGCAACCGCTCTCGGTCGGCAAAAGTGTCAGCATACCCATGGCCTCGAACGCACGGGCATCGCGTTCGGCGCGGGGATAGCGCTCGCAAAGGCTTTGCAAAGAGACCGATGTCGGTTGCTCCAGTCCGAAAGAGCGTGACAGCAAAGCCTCCAGGTGACTGTAAGCCGATGCGGGGCCTGGGCGTTCGAGCGCCTCCCCCGACAGGGCGGATCTGATCTCCTTGAGCGTCATGCGCGAAGTCTGTTGCAAATGCCTGATCGTGGCGATGCCGCTGACGTGACCCTCGTCATATTCCGCAGCATTGCGCGCTGGGCGCTGTGGCTCGGGCAGCAGGCCTTCACGGATCATGATCCGTATGACCTCGCGATCAACACCGGTCCGCTCTTCTAGTTCGCGCATTTTCATGTCGACTACCTAAGCGCGTGACCACGTTCGGCGCAAATGTTTCGGATCAACGCCCGCGTTGAAAGTTCTTGCGCGGTATTTTTCGTGCGTGTAAAGAACACGCATGGCCCGGGAACGGCTGGGCATGTTGAGATAAGGAGAGCGATCTTGGCTACGATGCCTGAACATGTCCCTGAAACGATGTCGCGCGCCCGCGCTCCCCGCCCGGACCATATTCCCGAGCAATATGTGCATGAAATCGACATGTATGCACTCGAAGGCATCGAGCAGGGCTATCATGAGGCTTGGAAGAATATCCCCAAGCCCGACATGCCAGATCTCATCTGGACCCCCTTTACCGGTGGTCACTGGATCGCGACCAATGGGGATACCGTCCGCGAGGTCTACAGTGATCCTACCCGCTTCTCGAGCGAGGTCATTTTCCTGCCGAAGGAAGCTGGCGAAAAATATGAGATGGTCCCGACCCGCATGGACCCGCCAGAGCATACGCCTTACCGCAAGGCGCTCGACAAGGGATTGAGCCTTGCCCAGATTCGCAAGGTGGAATCGAAAGTGCGCGAGGTCGCGGTCGATCTCATCGACAGTTTCGTCAGCCGGGGCGAATGCGACTTTTCGGCCGAATATGCCAATGTCTTCCCTGTCAGGGTCTTCATGGCGCTTGCAGATCTCCCCGAAAGCGACGTGCCCACGCTCAGCCGCTTCGCCAAGATGATGACGCGCCCGGAGGGCAACACGCCCGAGGAAATGGCCAAGCATCTTGAGGAAGGCAATAAGGGCTTCTTCGCCTATGTCGAACCGATCATCCAGGCCCGTCGAGGCAAGGAGGGCGAAGATCTGATCACCGTCATGGTGAATGCCGAGATCAACGGCGAGCGGATCACGCATGACAAGGCGCTCGGTCTCATTTCCCTGCTTTTGCTGGGTGGTCTCGATACGGTCGTGAACTTCCTCAGCTTCATGATGATCCACCTTGCGAAGAACCCGCAGGTCGTCGACGAATTGCGCGCTGATCCCCTGAAGCTGATGCGCAGCGCGGAAGAGATGTTTCGGCGTTTTCCGGTTGTTTCCGAGGCGCGCATGGTCGCGAAGGACCAGGATTTCCGAGGCATCGAACTCAAGCGGGGCGACATGATCTTGCTGCCGACCGCATTGCATGGCCTGGACGACCAGTTGAACGACGATCCCTGGCGCATCAATCTCGAACGTCGCGGCATCTCGCACAGCACCTTCGGCGGTGGTCCTCATCGCTGCGCCGGCCTCCACCTTGCGCGCATGGAAGTGATCGTCACCATCGAGGAATGGCTCAAGCGCATTCCCACCTTCGCCATGAAGCCAGGAGCGCAGCCTATCTATCATTCCGGCATTGTTGCAGCTGTCGACAATGTCCCTCTTATCTGGTCGGAGCGCTGAACTTATGCCGAGTATCAATGTCATGACGCGAACGGGCGAGTCGCGCATAATCGAAGTGGTTGAAGGCATCAGCGTAATGGAAGCGGTGAGGGACGCCGGGATCGACGAGCTGCTGGCGCTATGTGGCGGATGCTGTTCCTGCGCGACCTGCCATGTCTATGTGGCTGAGGAGTTTGAAGACCGGCTGCCCGCGCTCTCCGATGATGAAAACGACCTGTTGGACAGTTCCGATCACCGGAACGAGCGCTCGCGTCTGGCCTGTCAGCTCGTGGTCAATGCGGGCATGAACGGGATGGCGTTGACGATCGCGCCTGAAGACTGACCTTACCCGATAGGACGACTAAACTGCGGAGCGCGCCCTACCGGTCGCGCTCCGTACGTCGTTCGAGCAGTGTATGTTGGCTTATCGCGTCAGGTCACCGGGCGCTGCATGCGCTTCAGGGGAATGCCGGCGAGCCGGCATTCCCGATGGCGATACAAGTCAAGCCTGCGACTGCACCAGGCGCATGGCCGGCTCAACAAGCGGTCGCTTGGCCACCACCTTCAGACCAAAGCCTTCCAGCGCAGTCATTTTCGTCGGGCTTGAGGTGAGAAGGATCATTTCTCCTACCCCCAGATCAAGCAACATCTGCGCTCCGATACCGTAGTCGCGATAGCCGTGCGTGTCGGAATAGGCTTTGCGGTTGCCCTTGATCCGCTCCGAAATCGATGACGGATTGGGATCGGATACGAACACCGCCACGGCTGGCCCGTCATACTCCGAAAGTGCAGCCAGTGCTGTCGGGACATAGTTGCGATGTGCTTCCCGCCAGCCCAGAATATCCGCCGTCAGATCCAGCTGATGCACGCGCACCAGCGTCGGTTTATCCTTCGTAGGCGAGCCCCGGACGAGCGCGACATGCTCGGCGCCGTCTATCTTGTTGCGATAGACGATCACCTGGAAGTCACCATGCCAACTCTCGAACGGCGCCTCAGCCACGCGCTCTACCAACGTCTCAAGACGTCGACGGTAGGCGATAAGGTCGGATATCGTCCCGACCTTCATCTTGTGTTCGCGAGCGAAGCGCAGAAGATCAGGCAAGCGACTCATCGTGCCGTCGTCATTCATGACCTCGCAAATGACGCCAGCAGGCGTGAGGCCAGCCAGACGCGAGATATCGACGGCTGCCTCGGTATGGCCAGCGCGAACCAGCACGCCGCCGTCGCGGGCGGTAAGCGGGAACACATGTCCGGGCGAGACGATATCATGCGCCTGCTTGGAGGGGTCCACCGCTACGGCAATGGTATGAGCCCGGTCATGCGCCGAGATCCCGGTTGAAACCCCTTCGCGGGCTTCGATCGAGACGGTGAACGCCGTACCATGACCGCTTTCGTTGCGGGTTGCCATCGGCCGCAGATCGAGTTGCTTGGCGCGTTCGTTTGTGATCGCTAGGCAGATCAGGCCACGGGCATGGGTCGCCATGAAGGTGATGATCCGCGGTGTCGCGAACTGCGCGGGAATGATGATGTCGCCTTCGTTTTCGCGATCCGGCGCATCCACGAGAATATAGGGAAGCCCGTTGCGCGCATCCTCGATGATCTCTTCGATCGGCGCAATTTCACCATAGTCAGTCATTGGAAAAAGCCTTTGAAATATGCGGTAACATGCGGTGGAAGTGAGGCGACGGCGACGCCGTCGGTAAAGTCCCGGACGTAGCCGACGATGCTGGTCGCGGTGTCGAAATGGTCCTGGGAATAGCTGTGGCAGGCGTCGCGCATCGCTGGCGCAGCGTTGAGTGGCACTGCCGGCGAAAGATCAACCAGATGCCGCCGGCCTCGGGCGACGAAAACACCTCGCTGCAGCATGATCGCCAGATCGAGGTCGTCCCCGCTGAACTGCTCGCGTGCCCACGACGCAAAGCCTTTCATCATCGGTTTGCCAGCAAGTTTCGGTGGCTCGACTATATGGTGATCCTGAACGTACCAGTTGTGGACGATCGCCCCGTCTCGCTCGACCTTGATCCATACCGGCGCACCAGCTTCGTCGGGTATCTCGATGAGAACCTCGCGCTTGAGCGGCGTCTGGCTGGTGGCGTTCCTGAACGCCCAATATGCCAGATCCATCAGATGCGTGCAGTTGAGAACAGGTGGCAAACGCTCGCGGAACGCCAGCATGTCACCAGCGACAGGCAGGCCTTTCAACTTGCCGAGCGGACGGTCGGCCGAACCACAGCTGGTTGCCGGTCCACGCGCCACTCGCGCCTCGATATCAGTTACATGCCCATTGGCATGATGCATGACCAGCCACATCGAATGATGGGTATCGTCGAGCGTAACGAGGATTTTTCCGGGCACGCGGAATGTTCGAACCAGCCGCCGAAAGCAGCCGGTCCCATATTCCGGGTTCACAGGGAAATGGCTTAGACTCACTTATTCCTCTCCAGATTTCATCTTATATGAAAACCGGATGTCGTCAACGCCGACGTTGACGTTGATGACGCCGCTTGCCTCCCACGTGTGTTGAGTGCAAGTTCGGGGACATGAATGATAAAAGCAGCAACATTTCTAAACGCCGGCGGACGGCTCGTGCAAAAGACAGCGCCGATTACGTCGCCAAGCGGGCGGAGGTGCTGGGCGCGGCCGCCACTTTGTTCAAGCAGCAGGGCTTCCATTCCACGCGGCTCGTGGATGTCGCCCGAGAAGCTGGTCTCGATCGGGCTACCATCTATTATTACGCCGGTAGCAAGGAGGAACTGCTGCAGGATATCGTTGGGGGTGTCCTAGACACGGCCATCGCTGCCGCGGAGGAATTGCGTGCGAATGACGCACTCACCGGCATGCAGCGGCTGCATCAGATCTTCGTGATCCTAATGACGAGCTATGAAGAAAATTATCCGGCGACTTTCGTCTATATCCAGGAGCAGATGCATCAGGTCGGCGTGCAGGAAACCGAATGGGCGCAGTTGATCATGAAGCGCACGCGTTTGTTCGACCGGATGCTGATCGATTTCATTAAGGAGGGTATCGAGGATGGCGATCTGCGATCGGACATACCGCCCCGTCTCCATGAGAATGCCCTGTTCGGAATGCTGAACTGGACGCATCGCTGGTTCGTACCGGGCGGCAGCCTGACAGGACGACAGGTCGCCGAAACATTCTGGTCGATCTATACCGGCGGAGCGCTTACCGACGCGGGCCGTGCTAAGGCGCTTCCATCGCCGCCGGTCCTCAGCGCCGTCACCGGCTGAGGTTGTCCAGCACGCCAACCCCGGACTGCCGTCCGAATATTTCCAGCATATGCTGCGTGTCGGAATATTCCCGCACGCTGCATATCCGGTCCCCGTCGAGATCGAACCTGAAATGATAGGCATTGGCATAGACGCGACCGTCGCACAGCCGTGCATGCGAGGTGGCTTCCGCTGACACCTGTCGGCCCTCGCTGATCATGCTCGACGGCGTGATCGTTAACGCCCCGTCGAGATAGAGCGGTTTTACTTGGCGCAGCAAACTGCCGAGCGTGGCCTTGTCGATCGTCCCGGACATACCATCCAGGTTCCCCAAGACCCACCATGTCGCGTCTTCGGTCAGATATTCGAGGATCGCCTCTACATCGCCCGATGAAAAGCTATCCAGAAACGCGGCAACGATAGCCTTGGGCTCGCTCACGAAGCCGGCTCTTTGAGCCGATCCCTGAGCGCCCGCTTGTCGACCTTCGTGGCGGACATCGGCCAGTCGGATGCAGCAAGAAATATGATCGCGCGCGGTACCTTGTAGCTTGCGATCCGGCCCCGGCAGTGCGCGATGAGGCCTTCTTCGTCGATGTCATGTCCCGGATGAATTTCGACGAACGCAACCGGAACTTCATCGAGGCGGAACATCGCGAAGGCTTCCCCCAAAGTCGCCGATCGCGGTGCGTACGCCGGACAGGATGTAGATTGGTTTCATGGCTTCCTCATCTTTCGGTGGACGGGTCTGGATGCGCCGATGGCGTCCTGCGGGACGGTCGCGCCGGCGCGCGGGATGAATCTTGTGGCAATGGAACTGCGCTCTTCGAGCCGGGTTCGCCGATCCTGGAACACCTGCGCGAACCCGTGATCATGCGCCTAGGCGAGCTCGAACCCCGCATAGTCCGAATAGGCCACTTCCTCGCAGCGCTTGCGATACTCTGGGCCACCGCCGACATAAACGAGGGTGCGCTTTACCGTGCTACCGTCCGGCTTGGTCGTGGTCTTGACCCACCAGGCATTGGCGTCGGCCATGAGCGTCCGGGCGAAATCGGCATAGACCGCCTCGGTCCACTGCGCTTCGGCGGCTTCGCTGGCTTCCGAGAAGGTCAGGCCGCGATCCTGCATATAGGTGATCATGCGGGTGACCCACTCGCCCTGCAAGCCACCGCACACGCCCACATTGCAGAAGGCCGATCCATTGTGCGGGCCGACCAGCGTGAAGAAATTGGGGAAGCCGCGCGCCTGGAGGCCCAGGAATGTCGAAGGGCCATCGGCCCAGGCATCCTTGAGGCGCTGGCCGTTCTTGCCGGTGATGTCGATGCGATCAAGTGAGCCGGTGACGGCATCGAAACCGGTGGCGAAGATGATCACGTCGAGATCATATGCGCCGTCCGCCGTCACGATCCCTTCGGGCGTGAAATGCTGGATCGGGGCGCCCTTGATATCGACCAGATGGACATTGGCCTGGTTATAGGCCTCGTAATAGTTGGTCTCCATCGGCACGCGCTTCGCACCGAACGGGTGGTCCGTCGGGATCAGCTTCTCCGCAACCGCCGGATCGGTAACACGCTGGCGGATTTTCTTCGCGATGAAATCGGCGAGGAACTTGTTCGACTCCTTGCTCAGCAGGAGGTCGCGAAAGCCGCTGAGCCAGATGCCATAGCCCGGCTGGTTATAAAGCTGCTCGAAAAATACCTCGCGTTCCGCCTCCGAAACCTCCGTCCCCTTGCGCGTGTCGCGGTGATAGGGGAACGCCGTCGGCGTCGATTTCACATATTCCAGGATCGTGGGATAGCGCTTGCGGATGAGATCCATCTCGTCCTTTTCAAGCGGCATGTTGCCTAGCGGCGTGCACCAGTTCGGCGTCCGCTGGAAAACATAAAGGTCCTGGGCGGTCTGCGCAGCGATGGGGATGATCTGCACGCCAGTCGCGCCTGTGCCGATGACGCCGACCCGCTTGCCCGTGAAATCGATCGTCTGCGGATTGCCCTCGTCGTCGGTAGGCCAGCGGGAGGTGTGAAAGGCTTCGCCCTTGAAGTCCTCGATCCCCGCATAGTCCGGCATCCGCGAGGCAGACAGCGGGCCGGTCGCCGATATCAGGAAGCGGCAGGTCAGCTTCTCGCCGCTGTCCAGGCCGACCTTCCAGACATTGGCGAGGTCGTCATAATGAGCAGACTCCACCTTTGTGCGGAACTTGTAGTGGCGGCGGACATCCATTTTGTCGGCTGCATAATTGGCGTAACGCAGCATCTCGGGCTGCCCGGCGAAGGTTTCGCTCCAGTCCCATTCGGGGATGATGCCGCTCAGCGCGAAATAGCCATAGGTGTAGCTTTCGGTGTCGAGCCGGCATCCGGGATAGCGGTTCCAGTACCAGGTCCCGCCGACATCTTCGCCCGCCTCGATGCCCAGAACCCGCAAGCCTTCCCGGTCAAGCAGGTATGTCTGGTTCATGCCAGTGACACCTGCACCGATGACGATCGCATCATAATCCGGCTTCGTCTCAACTCCACTCACGACACATCTCTCCTTGGAACGATCTTTCTTACTGTCAACGCCCGCGTTGACGATCTGTCAAGGGAATTTGGAATAGCGGCCCATTTCGGCTCAGAAAATGGCTAATATCGGACGTTGTTATCATACCGAAACAATGGTTGATTCGATCTGTTTTTAGGTGATGGCCTTCCGCGAGACGCAGTTGATGGTGATCCAGCCGCGTTCCATCATGTTGGACGGATGGGATTCGGAAAGCGACGTGAAGCTCAAATCGACCTGGTTTGCGCACGGACCTTCCCGTTCGTCTCTTGTCGTGTAACCAGGCCTAGGCACGCCAATGCATTACTGCGTATCGACGTATTTCAGGAAATCATCCTACCCAGGATGAGCGATCGCGCTCTATGTTCCATCTTGTCGGACGCGGCACGCAGCCTCTGGTGTCTATCGCGCATTCGATAAAGATCGCTGGCACGGACTCCGCCGCAAGAGACGGCCCCATGATCGCGCAAGCCACCCCTCCGCGGGCAGATCGGAAAGAATGAGAAGGCCTTTCTCGACAGCCAGCGTGGCCGGGACTGGCGTGCCCGTCTCCCGGATGGCATCGATCATGGCAGCTTCCTTTTCCACCAGCGGGCCGCGCTTCGCGATGACCGTTCTTCCGTCTGGAAGCCCAAGGCGCGCTACGGAGTTCAAGTCTCCATCCGAGATGCGCGCCGCGCTTTTCACACGGATCCCGAGCAAAATCCCCGCGCGTGCGAACATCGATCTCATCGCGCCTCGATCCTTGTCGAACCAGAAGTTGTGATCTTTCTCCCGATCACGCGCTGACAAGGTCCGTAATTTCCCAGCCGCTCCGGAGGAGTGCGATCCTCGCTGTCACTGTCACCGTTTTGGGCGCGCGTACCGCGCGGGGCTCCAAGGATCGTGGAGCGTCGGCCTGTCCGCCGATGGGTTGTCCAGGGATGGACTGCCGCCTGGTGGATCGCGGGCTGACGAGCATAGGCAGGTCAAGCGACAGGAAATCGGTTCCGATGCGATATTCGGCCGCCGCCTCATGGGTGGTTAGGGATATGCGCGCTTTACCGGGAAGCAGGGCGTGAACCTGCTGCTGGACAGCAAGCCAGTTCAGGCATGCCGGGATGACGTCCTGCTCGATATCGATCTGGCCCCGTCGCAGCGCGGTCAGCGCATAGTCGTAGCGTCTGCGAATTATGGAGCGCAGGGCAGGGATGCGGCTGTAATGGATCATCGTGCGTCCGTTCAGGACATGGCGCAGAAAAGCCCTTTGCCGGACAGGCTCGCCTACGACGATGATATTGTCGCCGCCCCAGCCGCGAGTGTCGCCATTATCTCGACTTGCGTCGTAGGACCTGGAACTGAGCCGGCATTCGACCTCATAACGCTCCTCTCCCTCGACCATGACAAAGCCGGGGCCATCGTCGAGGCTTTCCAGTATCTCCCAGTTCGCCCTGATGAGCTGTCGGGCACAGACTTGCTCGAAATGGCGATCCGACACCGCCCGCATTGATGGCACCTTTGCCGCGAGAACCACCTCGCCGTGGCCGCCCGATACCCGCATGACAGGCGCGAGCATAAGGCTTGCCTGAGGAAACAGGCGCTCGGCAAATGCCTCGATCTCCTGCTTGTGCCGCTCGGGCGCAACTCCAGTCGCGACCACCAACTCATAGGCGTCCTCCAAAGCGAATTCGGCATGGAGAAGCCGCAAAAAGGCGTGCTCCAGAAGTACCGATATCCTTCTGGCGCCGGCCGCCGAACCCGCAACGATGACGTCCGCGCCATAGGGGCGGGCAATCTCTTCCTTCCATTCGGACCGATGACCAAGCAGAAATTCAAGATGGCGCGATGCGGCCAACGGTGAGCGGCCCGGTCCATAGGGCAGGGTCTGCCGAACATCGGCGCTACGGTCGCTCAGAAACCATATGGCACTGAACGCTTCGGAGTGTGGATCGGCGTGCAAAAAGGACCCCGTTAGCGGGGTGATCGGCGTCTAAAAGGGACCCCTCATTTCGATGGTTTAAGCAGCCGGCTGGATTTTCAGGCGGCGAGATCGGGATGTTGGTTTTGGAGACAGTTTTACGGATCCGGCGCGAGTATGCCGGAGGCAAGGCGATCAAGGCGATCGCACGGGATCTGCATGTGTCGCGGAAGGTCATCCGCAAAGCGGTCCGAGCGCCGGAGGGCGCCTTTGATTATCAGCGCAAGGTTCAGCCGCTGCCCAGGATCGGTCCGTTTCAGGAGCGCCTGAACACGCTGCTGGAAGAGAACGAGCTGCGCGGCAGGCGTGACCGGCTGCGGATGACGCGGATCCATGACCTGCTGGTGCGCGAAGGCTTTGAGGGTTCTTACGATGCGGTGCGGCGCTATACGACGCGCTGGAAGATCGAGCGGCGCAAAGATGCCGGCGATGGTGTCACGGCCTTCATCCCGCTGATGTTCAGGCCAGGCGAGGCCTACCAGTTCGACTGGAGCCATGAAGATGTTGAGATCGCCGGGGCACCGATGCGGGTGAAGGTCGCGCATATGCGACTGTGTGCCTCACGCGCGGTCTATGTCCGGGCTTATCCTCGTGAGAGCCAGGAGATGCTGTTCGACGCGCATGCGCGCGGCTTTGCTTTCTTCGGCGGCGTGCCAGGGCGCGGCATCTACGATAATATGAAGACGGCTGTGACGAGCGTGTTCACCGGCAAGGAACGCGTCTTCAACCGGCGGTTCCTGATCATGACCGACCATTATATGGTCGAGCCCACGGCCTGCTCGCCTGCGGCGGGATGGGAGAAGGGTCAGGTCGAGAACCAGGTGCAGACGATCCGGGGTCGCTTCTTCCAGCCCCGGTTGCGGTTCGCCAGTCTCGAAGAGCTCAATGGCTGGCTGGAGGCCGAGTGTCGGCGCTGGGCGGAACGGCAGCCCCATCCCGAACAGGGAGAGCTGACCGTGGCGCAGATGCTGGAGATCGAACGATCTGCGCTGCAGCCGATGCTGGGACCGTTCGACGGCTTCAATGAGAGCGAGCATGCTGTGACCGGCACCTGCCTGATCAGCTTCGACCGCAATCGCTACTCGGTGCTATCGACGGTGGCACGACGCACGGTGCAGGTCCGCGCCTATGCCGATCGCATCGTCGTTCGCTGCGGCGAAGAGGTTGTCGCTGAACATCCTCGCTACTTTGGGCGCAACCGCACGATCTATGACCCCTGGCATTATCTGCCAGTGCTGGCCCGCAAGCCTGGCGCGCTGCGGAACGGTGCCCCCTTCCAGGACTGGGATCTGCCACCGGCGCTTGCCCGCCTGCGCCGCAAGCTGGGTAATGGCGACGATGCCGATCGCCGGTTCGTCCGTGTGTTGTCGGCCGTACTGACCGATGGCCTGGAGCCTGTCGAAGCCGCTGTGCGTGAGGCACTGGCGACGGGCACGGCAAGCGACGACCTGATCCTCAACATCCTGGCACGACGCCGGGAACCGCCGCGTCCTCTGACGATCATCACCTCCGAGGATAGCGCTCTGCGCCATCCCCCGATCGCCGACTGTGCCCGTTACGACCAGCTGAGGACCTTCGATGCAGCGGCATGATATGATCGAGGCCATGCGCGGGCTTGGACTCAAGGGCATGGCGGGCGCGTTCGACGATGCCGTCACCACCGGCCTTCAGCGCCAGCGCACCACCATGGAGATACTGACCGATCTCCTGCGAGCGGAGGCGACGCATCGTCATGCCGCGTCGATCCGATACCGGATGGCCGCTGCCAGGCTGCCAGTCGTAAAGGACATCGATGCCTTCCGGTTCGAGGGTACCCCGATCAACGAGGGGCTTGTGCGTTCATTGCACAGCGGCGCGTTCCTGCCCGCACGGCGCAATATCGTCCTGGTCGGCGGCACAGGCACAGGAAAGACCCATCTGGCCATCGCCATCACCGCCAATGTAGTGCGCTCCGGCGCCCGAGGCCGCTACTTCAACACGGTCGATCTGGTGACCCGCCTCGAAGAGGAGGCCAGGATCGGCAAGAGTGGCGCTCTCGCCGCCCAGCTATCCCGCCTCGATCTGATCGTGCTCGATGAACTGGGCTATCTGCCGTTCGCCCGATCAGGCGGCCAGCTGCTGTTCCACCTGATCAGCAAACTCTATGAGCAGACCAGCGTCATCATCACCACCAACCTCGCCTTTGGCGAGTGGCCCACCGTGTTCGGCGATCCCAAGATGACCACCGCGCTCCTCGACCGCGTCACCCATCATTGCGACATCGTCGAGACCGGCAATGACAGCTGGCGCTTCAAAAACCGCAGCTGATCCCCCCCAGCACCGATCAATTAGAAGATGTTTTGCCCGTCACATCAACGCTCCGCCATCCTGACAGGGGGTCCCTTTTGCGCGCCGATAAGGGGTCCCGTTTGCACGCCGATTGACAGCACCAAGGGATGCGAGAGCACCTCTCCCGACAGATCCAGTTCTGACGCCTTTATACGTGCTTGTTCTCGTGCCGACGCTAAGTTGCCAGGTTCTTGCCTGACCTCACCACTTGCTATGACTACTGTGAGGGCTACCCCAGCTTTGGCCTTCGGAAGCGGAATTCGCTTCACTTTGTGGCCGGCGGCATGCTTGGCCCACCAGCCGAGAGGTGGGTTGGGGATGTCGTGCTTTCTGCATATCTTGTGAAGTGCAACGTCCGACATTCTGAAATCCTTGGCCAGGTGCGTCATCGGCTTTGACCAGACTAGCTCATAGAATTCTTCGCGGGTGAACCTTTGGCTCATCTCGGCGGATCTCCAGCCTTGCAAACAGGTATGTGCGGCACGAAGCAGAGCGTCAGACTATGCGACAAGCGGCTCTCGCACGGGCATCTGTCGAAACTCTGCGGACTAAAAACTACCTTCGTAGCTCCAGCGCTATCGCAGCCGTCCTTGCGATTCCGAATGCGTCCACATCCAGGACGCGACAAACTGCCAAAGCGATCAAGCCAATCGCATATCTACGCTGCTACCTAGAGAGCTACCTAGTAGAGCAAAGGGAGGCGAGCGCAAGGCTCCGGACGCCCGCTAAACCATTCAACTTATTGAGGAAAGTGGTGGACGCACTTGGGCTCGAACCAAGGACCCGCTGATTAAGAGTCAGCTGCTCTACCAACTGAGCTATGCGTCCATTCCGATGCGGTAGGCGCTCCGGTGTGGGCGGGCTGTTAGCAGTCGCTCGGCTGTTTGCAAACCATAAATCGCCCCTATGCCGGAAATTTTTCGGCCGAGCCGATTTACGCCCAGTTTCCCGTTCCCGTGCGACGCTTGCTCGCGCGATCGATGGCCATGATGACGCCTATGCACAGCATCACGGTCAGCATCGAAGAACCGCCATAGGACATGAAGGGCAGGGGGATGCCCACCACCGGGGCCAATCCCATCACCATCATCAGATTGATCGCGACATAAAAGAATATGGTGGTGGTCAGCCCTGCCGCCGCCAAGCGCGCGAACTTGTCCTGGCTGCGCATCGCGACCCGGATGCCCCAGCGGAACAGCAGCATGAAGGCCAGGATCAGCAACGCGCCGCCCAGCAATCCCCATTCCTCCGCCATGGTTGCGAAGACGAAGTCGGTATGGCCTTCGGGCAGGTAGTCGAGATGGCTCTGCGTGCCTTGCAGGAATCCCTTGCCCCAGAAGCCGCCAGATCCGATCGCGATCTTCGATTGGCTGATATGATACCCCGCGCCCAGCGGATCGCTTTCGGGATCAAGGAATATGAGGACACGGTTTTTCTGATAATCGTGCAGGAAACTAAAGGCGATCGGGATCGCCGACGCCACGAGGAGGCCGGTGCCGATGAACAGCCGCAGCGGCAGGCCGGCCAAGAACATGACGGTCACCCCGCCCGCCGCGATCATCGTGGCGGTGCCAAGGTCAGGCTGTATGAGCACCAACGCCCAAGGCAGGCCGATCAGCACCAAAGCGGGCCAGATCGCGTTCCAGCGCCGGATTTCGCCCACCGGCAACATCGCATAGAAGCGCGCCACCGTCAGGACGATGATCGGCTTCATGAATTCCGACGGCTGGAGTTGCATGAAGCCTAGATTGATCCACCGCTGGCTGCCGCCCGCGACGCCGCCGATCAGTTCCACCAGGAACAGGGACGCCAGAACCGCGCCATAGGCGGGGAAGGCGAAGCGGGCGAAAATTTCCACCGGAATGCGGCTGAGCGTCAGCGCCATGGCCGAAAAGATGCAGAAGCGCACCGCCTGCATCGCCGCCCAGGGAAAGATGTTCCCGCTCGCCGCGCTGTAGAGCACGATCGTTCCGAAGCCGGCGATCGCCAGCAGCAGAGCCAGTATACGCCAGGGAAATTCGGTCAGGGGTTGCGGAATGATGCTCATGGCGCGCCGGTCACATCGGCGCCCGGCGGCGGCGCATCATCTTCGCTTTCATCGCGCGCAGGTGGCGATGGGGCCGGGGAGAGCGCGGCTGCATTGCCGGCATTGTCCGCTACATTGTCCGAAGGTGGCGGAACATCGCCCTTCTCGATCGCTTTTGCGATGCGGAAGCTGGCCATCTGTCGCGCCTGTCGCTGGGCGGGCGTGCCACCCCAGCCCTTTTCCAGCGTTTCCAGCTTCTCCATCGCTTTGGCTGGATCGAACAGATAGGACAAGGTGTCGCTGGCGATCATCGGCGCATCTTCATTGCGGATCATATGCCCGCCATGTTCGATGATGCAGGCGATCGCATAGCGTGGATTGTCGAACGGCGCGAAGCCCTGGAACAGCGCGTGGTCGCGCAGCTTGAACGCCAGCGAGCTATTGCCGCGCACGCCGCCCGCGCG
Source organism: Sphingobium sp. AntQ-1 (assembly GCF_028538045.1). Lineage (NCBI taxonomy): Bacteria > Pseudomonadati > Pseudomonadota > Alphaproteobacteria > Sphingomonadales > Sphingobiaceae > Sphingobium > Sphingobium sp. AntQ-1. The sequence continues at coordinate 153,475 of NZ_CP117158.1, read as the reverse complement.
CTCCGCCATGGTGATCCGCCGGACCTGCGCGGTGCCGGTCTTGCCCGCGATCATGACGCCGGGAATCGAACTGCGCGCCGCGCCGCCGGTGCCGCCGCCATTGACCACCGCGTTCATCGCATCGCGGATGACGATCAAATGCTCTTCGGTCGCGCCCACGGTCGCGGGATCGGGCCGCCTGGCGTTATGGATGAAATTGGGCATCAACTGTTTGCCGGTCGCCAGGCGCGCCGCCATCACCGCCATTTGCAGCGGGTTGATCAGCATATAACCTTGGCCGATGGTGGCGTTCACCGTGTCGTAAACCTGCCATTTCTGGTCATATTTCTTTTCCTTCCACGCCGGGTCCGGCACGGTGCCATAGCTTTGGCTGGGGAAAGGGAGGTCGAATTTCTGGCCCATGCCGACCCGGCGAGCCATGCTGGCGATCCGATCCATGCCGATGCGCTGCGCCATCTGGTAGAAATAGATGTCGCAACTCTGGGCGATCGCGCCGCGCATGTTGAGCGGCCCATGGCCGCGCCTCTTATGGCAATGGAACAGGGTATTGCCCACCCGGATCGCGCCGCCGCAACTGACCGTCTCTTGCGGCCCTATGCCGGCTTCCAGCAGCGCCAATGCCACCATCGGCTTGACCGTCGAGCCGGGTGGATAAAGGCCCTGCAGCGTCTTGTTGCGCAGCGGTACATGGTCGTCTTTCGACAGCATCTCATATTCCAGATGGCTGATGCCGTCGGAAAAACTGTTGGGGTCGAAGCTGGGCATCGACGCCAGGGCCAGCACATCGCCATTCTGGCAGTCGATCACCACCACCGATCCGCTCTGCGTGGCAAGGCGGCGGCCGGCATATTCCTGAAGCCCTGCGTCGATCGTCAACTTGATCGACTTGCCCGGCGTATCGGGGCGCGTGGTCAATTCCCGCACGATTTTGCCGCGCGCGGTCACCTCTACCCGCTTCGCGCCGGCCTTGCCGGTCAGATGCCGGTCGAACGCCTTTTCCAGCCCGTCCTTGCCCAGCTTGAAGCCGGGCGTGATCAGCAGCGGGTCCTTGCGCGCCTTATAATCCTCCGCCGTCGCCGCGCCGACATAGCCGAGCAGATGGCCGACCGTGGCGCCGGCGGGATAATGACGGGAAAAGCCCTGGCTGGGCGCCACGCCGGGAAGGTCGGGCAGGCGCACGCTGATCGCGGCATATTGGTCGTAAGTCAGCTTGTCGGCGACCTGCACCGGCCGGAAACCGGCGGACTTTTCCAGATCCTCGCGGATGCGATCGACCTCATCCGGCTCCAGATCGAGCAATTGCGCCAGGTGACGGATGGTCGCTTCGGCATCGACGATGCGCTGGGGGATCAGGTCGACGCGAAAATCGGTGCGATTATTGGCCAGCGGCCGGCCGTTGCGATCCACGATCCAGCCACGCCTTGGCGGAATGAGTGTCAGGTTGACGCGATTGCTTTCGGACAGGAGGCTGTATTTCTCATTCTCCGCCACGCTGATCCAGGCCATCCGCCCGACCAGCAGGGCGCCGATCGCGCCTTGCAGTCCACCAACCACCATCGCGCGGCGGGTGAAGGTGAAGGACTGGGCGGCTTCGGTGATGATCTTGCGCTTGGGGGTAAGGAATTTCATGCCATGACGCGCCAGCGGTCGATCCGCGCGCACTGCCGGACGACGAAGGGAAACAGCAATATCGTCCAGACCATCTGTGGCGCGACCAGCAAGAAACGCACATTACCTCCACCGGTGATCCTTGCGAAGAACAGGCCACCGGCGATGCAGAAGATAATGGCGAGCGCTGCAATTAGCCAGTCCTGCCGATAGCTGCGCCAGACCATGCGATGCTCGATCATGTCGATGCCGATCAACGCCACGGTCCACAGGGACATGGCCGAGCCGATCGGTTGCCCGCTCATCATGTCGTCGAACAGGCCGAGCGGCAGGCCGATCCAGGTGCGCCACAGATCGGGTCGCAGCAATCGCCAGGACAGGAGCAGCAGCAGGCCAAAAGGCGGCATGACTGGGGATTGCGCGATAACCGGCAGCGCCGTCAGGAACGAACCCAACATCACGGTGATGACTGGCGTACCGGCCAGTCGGAACCGCGAGGGGTGTCGACCCAGCCTGGGCACATGGTGCAGATGCGGGTCGATCATGGCGTGGCGCCGTTGTCGGCCACGCCCTCTTCGGACATCGGGGGTGCTGCCGGGCCGGGCCGGGTCACCGCTTCCTCGAAGGCGCGTTCGACCACGACGGCATCGACCCGGCCGGGGTTCGCCAGCGGCACGCCATAGGCGATTTCGCCCTGCGCGCGGACAACGACTGCGACAGGTATATTGGGTTGATAGACGCCGCCTATGCCGGACGTCACCAGCAGGTCGCCCGGTTTGAAAGGGTTGCGCCCGGCCGTCAGCGCCCGGATTTCCACAGTCCCGTCGCCAAGGCCGGTGGAGATGGCCGGGATATTGTCGTTCGTGCGGCGGACGGGCACGATATTGCTCGTGTCGGTCAGCAACAGCACGTCCGAGCTGTTGGGCGTGGCAATGTGGATGCGGCCGATCAACCCCTCCGGTGCACGCACCGGCATACCCGGTCGCACACCCTGCCAGCGTCCCGCATTGAGCCGCGCAAATCGCCGCGTGCTGGTGGCGGATGAGGCAATGAGGCGGGCCGTCAGCACCTGGCTGGCGTCGGCATCGACGAGCTTGAGCAGCTTTTTCAGGCGCAGATTTTCCTGTGCCACGCCCTTGGCTTCGATGATGCGGTTACGGTCAGCCTCGACCTGTCGGCGCAGCGCGACATTCTGCGACCCGGCGCGCCAATAGGCGGCCAGAACCTCGTCCAGCGAACTGACCCCGCTCACCATGCCCTTGAGCGCCATGGAAACCGGGCGACCGATCTCGGCTGTCGCAATGCGGATCGCAGAGAAACCCGTGGGATCGAAGATCGCGACCACCACCAGCAACAGGCCTGCGGCTGCACCAGTCACCGCCACGACATAGCTGGCGAAAAGGCTATATTGCGCCTTCCGGTTGATACCGGGGCGTCGGCTGGTTGGCCGCGCCATTTAATCGTCCTTCTCGATCAGGCCGTTTGCAGCACGCCCCGGAAGATGGGATCTTCCATTGCGCGGCCGGTACCGATGGCGACACAGGTCAACGGGTCTTCGGCGATAGTTACCGGCAGGCCGGTTTCGTCGCGCAATTCGTCGTCCAGCCCCTTGAGCAGCGCGCCGCCGCCGGTCAGGACGATGCCCTGATCGACGATGTCGGCGGCCAGTTCAGGCGCGGTGTTTTCCAGCGCGATGCGGACACCTTCGACGATTGTGCTGATCGGTTCCGCCAGCGCATCGGCGATCTGCCCCTGGTTGATCGAGATTTCCTTGGGAACCCCGTTCACCAGATCGCGGCCCTTGATGTGGATCGTCTCGCCCACGCCGTCTTCGGGCGGCTGGGCGACGCCATATTGCTTCTTGATCCGCTCGGCCGTCGCTTCGCCGATCAGCAGGTTATGATGGCGGCGCACGAAGGACACGATCGCCTCGTCCATCTTGTCGCCGCCCACGCGCACCGACGTGGTGTAGGCCAGGCCTCGCAGCGACAGCACGGCGACTTCGGTCGTGCCGCCGCCGATGTCCACCACCATCGACCCGATCGGTTCGGTCACCGGCATGTCGGCGCCGATCGCGGCGGCCATCGGCTCTTCGATCAGGAACACCTGGCTGGCGCCGGCATTGCTGGCGGCGTCACGGATCGCGCGCCGTTCCACGCTGGTCGAACCCGACGGCACGCAGATCACGATTTCAGGCGCGCGCCAGGGGCTATGCTTGCCGCCATGCACCTTGGTGATGAAATGCTTGATCATCTGTTCGGCGACGTCGATGTCGGCGATCACGCCATCGCGCAGCGGGCGGATGGCTTCGATCGAATCCGGGGTCTTGCCCATCATCAGCTTGGCGTCCACGCCGACCGCCTTCACCCGCTTGACGCCGTTCAGCGTCTCGACCGCCACCACCGACGGCTCGTTCAGTACGATGCCGCGGCCGCGCACATAGACCACCGTATTGGCGGTGCCCAGGTCGATGGCCATATCCTGCGAGGTGAATTTGAAGAGACGCGAGAAGATCGACATGCCTTATCCTGTATCGCCCGCCGTCCCCGCGACGCGATAGGGGGCCGGTCGGAAAGCTGTTCTGCTCCTGCCGTTCACCTTGTCTTTCTTGCGCCTTGCAGTGCAAAAAATATGAGGTTCGCGGCTCGCGGAAAGCGCTCGATTGGGCTAGTCCCTAATCAATGTCAATACGCCGTCTGCCCGAACATCTGGTCAATCGTATCGCTGCCGGTGAAGTGGTCGAAAGACCCGCCAGCGCGCTGAAGGAGATTGTCGAAAACGCTTTGGACGCGGGCGCGACTCGCGTCGCCATCCGCCTGTCCAATGGCGGGCTGGACCGGATCGAGGTCAGCGACGATGGCTGCGGCATGGATTCGGGCGACATGGCGCTGGCGCTGGAGCGCCACGCTACGTCGAAGCTGCCCGACGATGCCATTGAAAATGTGGCCACATTGGGTTTCCGGGGGGAGGCGCTGCCGTCGATCGCCAGCGTGGCGCGCCTGTCCATCGACAGCCGGCCGCGCGGGACCGACGGATGGAACCGTACGGTCGACAATGGACAGCTGGTGGCGGAGGGGCCGACGGCCTTGCCACCCGGCACCCGCGTCGTCGTGGAGCAGCTGTTCGGCAAGGTGCCGGCCCGGCGCAAGTTTTTGCGCTCGCCCAAGGCCGAATATGCCGCCTGCCTCGACATCGTCCGTCGTCTCGCAATGGCACATCCCACCGTCGCTTTTTCGGTCGAACATGATGGCCGCCGGGTTTTGGGCGTGCAGGCCGATGAGGCGCGCGAGGAGCGGGTGGCTGCGCTGACCGACCGGGCGTTGGCGGAAAATCACGTGATCGTATCGCTGGAGCGGGAAGGCATCCGCCTGTCGGGCGTCGCATCTATCCCGACCTACAATCGCGGCGTGGGCGATCATCAATATCTGTTCGTTAACGGACGGCCGGTGAAGGACCGGTTGTTGATCGGGGCGCTGCGCGGCGCCTACGCCGACATGCTGGCGCGCGACCGGCATCCGGTCGTCGCGCTGTTCCTCGACGTGCCGCCGCTGGACGTGGATGTGAACGTCCATCCCGCCAAGACCGAGGTGCGCTTTCGCGATCCCGCGCTGATCCGCGGCATGATCGTGTCCGGCCTGCGCCGCGCGCTCGATGCCGAAGGTTTCCGCGCTGTGCAACATGCCGATCCGGCGGCCTTGTCGGCATGGAAACCCGAACCGCTTTCGCCCACTCCCATCGGGGCGATGCCGATCTTCGAAGCGCCGATGTCTTCACCAGCGAGCTACAACCAGTTCGCGCCATCCTCTTTCGCCGATCATCGCCCGTCCTTCATCACCCCACCGCCCCAGGCGCGCGCCGAACCGGCTGCCGCGCCCGCGCCGGAAGGCGCCAGTTTCCCGCTCGGCGTCGCACGGGGCCAGGTGGCGCGCACCTACATTGTGGCGGAGGCGGAGGATGGGCTGGTCATCGTAGACCAACATGCCGCGCATGAGCGGCTGACGCTGGAGCGGATGCGGCGCGCGATGGACGGGAAGGGCGTTGCCAGTCAGGCGCTGCTGCTGCCCGAAGTGGTCGAACTGGACGAGCCGGCCTGCGACCGGCTGGAGGCGCGGATCGCCGAACTCAAGGAATTCGGCCTCGACCTGGAGCGGTTCGGCCCATCGGCCATGCTGGTCCGTTCGGTCCCGGCAATGCTGGGGCAATCGGATGTGCAGGGATTGGTGACGGACCTGGCCGACGATCTGGCGGCTTATGACAGCGCGCTGTCACTGAAGGAACGGCTCGATCTGGTCGCCGCGACCATGGCCTGCCACGGATCGGTGCGCGCGGGACGGGTGCTCAGCGTCGCGGAGATGAACGCGCTGCTCCGCGAGATGGAAGTCACCCCGCGGTCGGGCCAGTGCAACCATGGGCGGCCGACATGGGTGAAACTGGGCCATGGCGACATAGAAAAGCTGTTCGGGAGGAAATGAGTCGATGATGATCCTAGCCGCCTTGTTGTTGGCCGCTGCCGAACCCGTCTGCGCTGTGCCGGCGGTGCTGGACGAACCCTGGACCAGTTGGACCCGGAGCGGGCAGGCGACGGCCGGCGTGCTGGCGCATGGCGCGCCGGCGCTGATCCTGGGCAAGCCGTTGACCGCCGCGCTGTCCCCGGCCGCGCAGGTCCAGTTTCGCGTTGCGCCAGGCAAGGGGGCGAAGGACGGTTATGGCGGGCTGTTCAGCCTGTCGCTCAAGCAGGCGGCGCGGGTCGGCATCGCGCTGTCGGGGCCTGCCTGGGTGGATGTGGTGACGGGCGACGCTTCCATCGCCTCGGTAGAGCATGGCCATGGGCCGGACTGTTCGGGCATCCGCAAGATTGTTTGGTTCGACCTGCGCGCCGGGAGGCATCTGGTCCAGATTGTGGGATCGAAGGCGGCTTCGGTGCGGGTGATGGCGGCGGATGCGCAGGCGAACCACCCTGCGAATTGAACCCTAAACCCGTTTGGCTGAGCCTGTCGAAGCGCTGCACTTTTTTTCGTTGAGCATCACAATCCAGCCGGCCGCGTGCGCCACATGGCGATCGGGATCATAGTCAGGATCGGCTTGTCGTCCTGGTTGAAGATCGTAACCTTGCTGCGAACGATGCCCATTTCCGGGCGGCTTTGCGACGCCTTTTTGTCGATCACTTCGCTCCGGCCATGCAGCGCGTCGCCGGGGCGGAGGGGACGCAGCCAGCGTAGTTCGTCCACTCCCATGGCGCCCAGGCTGGCCGCCTGGCGGCCGGGCTGGCGCTGCATTTCCGCGACGAACATCTTCATGAACAGGGCTGTGGTGTGCCATCCGCTGGCGGACAGCGTACCGAAGTGGGTCTGCGCCGCCGCTTCGTCGGACAGATGGAAGGGCTGTGGGTCGAACTCGGCGGCGAAGGCGACCGTTTCCTCGCGCGAGACGGTCAGCGGGCCGAAGTCGAAGCCATCGCCAATCGCGATATCTTCGAAATAGACAATTTCTTCCGCCATCACCCGTCTCCCACTCCCATTTCAACAGGTGATGGCTTAGAGGCGCTTTCCGTTTACGTCAATGTCAGGGCTTTACCAACCCCTGCAACACAGTGGCATCGCCATCCGACGCCAGCGGCGTCACACCCAGCAAGCGAGCCAGCAGCGGATAGACGTCGATATTGGCGAAGTCGGCCGATGGGCGAAATGCGCGATCGAAGGCTGGGCCGTTGACGATGAACAGCGCCTGCATGTCGGGTGCGCGATCGTCCCAGCCATGGTCACCGCCTGTTATCGGCCTGGTCGGGGTCGTATTTTGAAACACCCAGCCGGTTTCCGCCAGGCAGAAATAGGGCGGGATGCGGCGGTGGGTGCCATAGTGGAAGCGGGCCGGGATCTCGCTTTTGCGCCAGCATTGCATATGGTCGCGCGGCTTGAACAGCGCAGATTCCAGCGCCTTTTCATGGCCGGGTATCGGAGCCAGGCTGGCATAGGGGCCGGTTTCAACCGTGCGATAGTCGGCCGGGTTCGCGATCTTGTCTAGCACGATGACCCGGTCGTTGGCCTTGGCCGCCATGCCATGATCGGAGACGATAACGATGTTGGCGGGTCGGCCGAGCGCCTTCAGCCCGGCGACCAGATTGCCGATATGCGCGTCGACATCGGCCACGGCCTGCGTCGTTTGCGCCGCATCGGGACCGTTGATATGGCCGGCGGTATCGACCTCGTCGAAATAGAGGGTGACGAACTGCGGGCGGATATCGGCAGGGCGGCGCAGCACGTCCAGCACGCCGTTCACGCGCTGGGTCGGGCTGATCGCTTCGTTGAACTGCGCCCAGTCGCTAGGGCGCGATCCGTTGCTGATGGTGTAGGGCCATTCCGCCGCCTTGGCGCCGCCCCAGGCGACGTTGGAGCCGGGCCAGAACATGGTGGCGGTGCGCACGCCCTGCTTTTCGGCGGTGATCCAGATCGGCTCGGCCTCGTTCCACCAATAGGGATCGTCGCTGGCCATGGTGAACTTGTCCTTGGGCCGGCTCTCATCTTCCATATTATTGGCGACGATGCCGCTGCGATCGGGCCGGTCGCCAGTCACGATCGCCCAATGATTGGGGAAGGTCTTGGTCGGGAAGGACGGGCGCATCGACGCTTCGACGCCGCCGGACGCCAATGCATTGAGGTGGGGCGATACGCCGCGGGTCAGATAATCGGGGCGGAAGCCGTCGATCGACACCAATATGGTGACCGGCGCGCGCTGCTCCGTCGGCGCGGATGCGCTGGCGACGGGATGTTGCTGCACCGGGGCGCAGGCGGCGACCAAGGAGGAGACGGACAGGGTGAGGGCGAGGGACAGGGAGCGGATGTACATCAGCGACTCTTCATGTTTGGCGTTGTTCGCTGCTTAGCAGCCGGACCATGTCGGTAAAGTGACGAAGACGTCAGGATGCGGCAGGCAGATGATCGGCGATCGGCATCCAGGCCGCTTGCTTGGCGTCGCGCGACAGGCTGGCATAGGCGCCGCTGGAGGATGGCAGGTCGATCAGCGCCAGGCCCGTCCGCGCGCCCAATTGCCGTCGGCCATGCAGCGCGGCGGTCTTGCCATTGAAGGCGATGGCTTTGAGCGCGGGCAGGCGGGCGACGAAGGCGCCAAGGTCGCGCAGTTCCGCACCGCGGATCGCGCCGTCCAGACTGCCTTCGCGCTCGGCGCTTTCTATCACGTCCCACAGGCCGACGCCGCGCGCGCGCAGCCGTTTCAGCCGCATCGCATAGGGCTGGCCGCGCAGATCCTCGCCCAACACCTCGCCGAGCAAGGCCCAGAAGGCGTTGCCGCGATGGGCATAATATTCGCCCTGCCGGATCGACGCATCGCCGGGCAGGCTGCCCAGGATCAGCAGGCGCGTATCGGCGTCGACGCTGGGCGGGAAGGCGGCCTTGCGCCGGGCAGGCATCTGGCCAAGCCGCAGCGCCATGGGATCAGACGTTGAAACGGAACAGCATGATGTCGCCGTCCTGCGTCACATATTCCTTGCCTTCCGAACGCCACTTGCCCGCTTCCTTGGCGCCGGCTTCGCCGTTAAATTGGACATAATCGGCATAGGCCATGGTCTCGGCGCGGATGAAGCCCTTCTCGAAGTCGCTATGGATCGCGCCGGCGGCCTGGGGCGCTTTCGATCCCTTGGCGACGGTCCAGGCGCGCGCTTCCTTCGGCCCTACGGTGAAGAAGGTGATGAGGCCCAGCAGTTCGTAACCCGCACGGATGATGCGGGCGAGGCCGGCTTCGGCCAGGCCCAGCGCTTCGAGATATTCGGCGCGTTCTTCCACCGGCATGGTGACAAGTTCGGCCTCGATCGCGGCCGACACGATGACCGCGCTGGCGTTTTCGGCCTTCGCTTTTTCGAACACGCGGGCGGAAAATTCGTTGCCCTCCGATGCGGCGTCTTCCTCGACATTGCAGACATAGAGGACCGGCTTGGCGGTCAGCAACTGCGCCTGATTGAACAGCCGCTCTTCCTCGGCGTCGCGCGGGACGGTGAGGCGAGCAGGCTTGCCTTCGCGCAGCAGGTCGAGCGCCTGGCCCAGCACGGTGGCGGCGGCCTTGGCCTCCTTGTCGCCCTGCGCGGCCTTCTTGGCGAGGTTGGGGACGCGCTTTTCCAGGCTTTCCAGATCGGCCAGCATCAATTCCATCTCGACCGTCTCGGCGTCGGCGATCGGATCGACCTTGCCCTCGACATGGGTGATGTCGTCATCCTCGAAACAGCGCAGGACATGGACGATCGCGTCGGTTTCGCGGATGTTGGCCAGGAACTGGTTGCCCAGCCCTTCACCCTTGGATGCGCCGCGGACCAGCCCGGCGATGTCGACGAAGCTGAGCTGGGTTTCGATGATCTTCGCGCTGCCGCCGATCTTCGCGATCGTATCGAGCCTGTCGTCGGGTACGGCGACGCGGCCTTCATTGGGTTCGATCGTGCAAAAAGGATAGTTGGCCGCCTGCGCCGCCTGCGTTTCGGTCAGCGCGTTGAACAGGGTGGACTTGCCCACATTGGGGAGGCCGACGATACCGCAACGAAAACCCATTTGACTGCCTTATAAGATCGGAAACATTGGCGCGCCCGATAGCGGTTTGCGCGCCCGATGGCCAGCCTTGGCGCGTTCGTGGGCCAGAAGGGGTGGGACAAAAGGCGCAATTGCAATCAGCGGCGCTTTGCCGACATAGGGGATGATGTCGGGAGATGATATGGAACAGAGCAGCGAAACCCACTGGATCGACGAAAAGGGTCGGGCGTGGAAAAAGCGTCCGGCGCATGAAACGGGCGTATTCGGTCGCTGCCCGCGCTGCGGCGAGGGGCATATTTTCACCGGGTTCCTGACGATGCGCGACCATTGCGAGGTCTGTGGGCTTGATTACAGCTTCGCCGACCCGGCCGATGGCCCGGCGGTGTTCGTGCAACTGTTCGCCTGCGTGCCGGGCGTGGTGTTCATCCTGATGCTGGAGATTATCGCGCGTCCCGGCCTTTGGGTGCATCTGGCCGTCGGGTTGCCGGTGCTGATCCTGACGACCCTGCTGCCCATGCGGCCAATCAAAGGCTGGCTGATCGCCGCCCAGTTCACGACTCGCGCGCAGGAGGCTGGGACGGGCGCGCTATGGGCCAAGCTGCATGATGGCCCGCCGCGCGGCTAAGGCTTTGGCGCGACCTTTATCTCGAACAGTTTAGGCCAGTTTTTGCCGGTGATGAAGACGCGGTCCTTCGCTGCGTCATAGGCGATGCCGTTGGCCACCGCTTCGCTATCGGTGACGCCCGCGGCCTTGCGCAGGCGCGCCACGTCGATCCAGTCGATCACGGCGCCGGTCGCGGGATCGATGCGGGCGATGCGGGTGTCGTACCAGATATTGGCCCACACCTCCCCCTTCACATATTCCAACTCGTTCAGCCGATCGACCGCCCGGCCGTTCCAGGTGACGGTGATACGGCGCTGTTCGGCCAGGCTGTCGGGATCGAGGAAACGCAGTTGCGCGGTGCCGTCGCTCATGATGAGGCTGCGGCCATCCTGCGTCATGCCCCAGCCTTCGCCATCATAGCGGAAGTCGGATAGCGGTGCGAAATCGGCCAGGTTCCAGACGAAGCCCCGACGGTGCCGCCAAGTCAGGCTGACCAGCTTGTCGCCCCAGTTGACGATGCCCTCGCCGAAATAGGGCGGGTCGATGATGCGGCGTTGCAGGACTTTCCCCGTCTTGAGCGCCACCTTGCGGATGTCCGACTGGCCCTCCAGCCCGGTACTCTCGTAGAGCGCGCCGTCATGGTAGAAGAGACCTTCGGTGAAGGCGGTCGCGTCGTGGGGATGGGTGGCGACCAGCTTCCAGGGGGTGTCGGCTTGGGCGGGGGGAACCAGAAGAAAGGCGCTGACGAGCGCGAACAGGATGCGATTCATTCCGCCGCCTGGCTTTCGATCGCGGTAGCCAGCCATGAGGGAAGGGTAGCGGGATCGAGCGTTTCGACCCGGCGCAACTCGATCGACAGGCCCATATCGGGCAGGGCGGCGCGTTGGCGCTTTTCGTCCGCCTGCGCCATCGGCACGGCGACGAGGCGGCGGCTCACCTTGTTGCGGTAATGCATCCGGGCGGTGTTCTCCTGCCCGACATAGCAGCCCTTGTCATAATCGACGCCGTGCAGTTCCTCCGCATTGGTTTCCAGCCACAGCGTCTGGTCCTGCCCCAGTTCCGCCGCGCCTTCGAACACGCCCAGCGCCAGGCGGTGCGCGCGGAAGGCAGGCGCGGCGTCGCCCGGCGTGGCGGGCGCGATCCAGCGATGGCCGAGCGCGGGCAGGCGCGGGTCGAGCGGGTGGTCGCTGGCGTCGGGCGACCAGTGGACTGCGAGTCCTTCCTCGCGGGCAATCGCCACCTTGCGCCGCAGGCGGTAGATGTTCAGCCGCTTGGCCAGCGCATCCGCCTGCGCGGCTTCGCAGTCTATCAGGATGTCGTCGCCATCCCCCCACAGGATGAAATCGAACAGCGCCTTGCCCTGCGGCGTCAGCAGCCCGGTCCAGCGCGGCTGGCCGGGGGCAAGGGTCAGGACGTCGCGGGTGAGCAGCCCTTGCAGGAAGGCTTTGCCCTCCTCGCCGGAAATTCTCAGGATCGCGCGATCGCTTAGGGTGGTGCCGGTCATCGGCTTTAGGTAGGACGGCAGCACGACTTAGCCAAGCCGTCTGCGCGAACGGAATATAGGAATATCGTCATGACCCAGACCTTCGACATGATCCTCAGGAACGGCACCGTCCATACGCCGGGCGGCGCGGAGAGCGTGGATGTAGGCGTGCGGGCTGGCAAGATCGTGGCGATCGGCACGGCGCTGGGCGATGCGGGCGAGGTGATCGACTGCACCGGCCTGGACGTGCTGCCCGGCTGTATCGACAGCCAGGTCCATTTCCGCGAGCCGGGGCTGGAGCATAAGGAAGACCTCGAATCGGGCAGTCGCGCCGCGGTGCTGGGCGGCGTGACCGCCGTGTTCGAAATGCCAAACACCAATCCCAACACCGATACCGCCGAGCGGGTGCATGACAAGCTGAAGCGCGCGCATCACCGCATGTGGTGCGACCATGCCTTCTATGTCGGCGCGACGGCGGACAATGCCGAGCAGCTCAAGGAACTGGAGCGGATTCCCGGCACATCGGGGGTGAAGATCTTCATGGGCGCATCGACCGGCAGCCTGCTGGTGGATGATGACGATGCCCTGTCGCGCGTGCTGACGTCGGGCACCCGCCGCGTCGCCATCCATGCCGAGGACGAGACGCGGATGAACGCGCGCAAGGTCCATGCGCTGGAAGGCGATCCGTCGACCCACCCCGTCTGGCGCGACGACGAAAGCGCGATGATCGCGACCAAGCGGATCATCGCATTGGCCCGCAAGGCGCGTCGCCGCATCCACATCCTGCACATCACCACGCCCGCCGAGTTGGAATATATCGCGCAGAACAAGGATATCGCGACCTGCGAAGTGACGCCGCAACATCTGACGCTGGCGGGCGAAGACGCCTATCCGCGGCTGGGCACCTATGCGCAGATGAACCCGCCGATCCGGTCGGGCGCGCACCGCGACGGCCTGTGGTTCTGGCTCAATCAGGGCGTGCCCGACGTGTTGGGCAGCGACCATGCGCCGCACACGATCGAGGAAAAGGCCAAGACCTATCCCGCTTCGCCAAGCGGGATGCCCGGCGTGCAGACTTTGGTGCCGCTGCTGCTGAACCATGTGGCGCAGGGGCGGCTGTCGTTGCGGCGCTTTATCGAACTCACCTCGTCAGGACCGCAGCGGGTGTTCGGGCTGGTCGGCAAGGGGCGGATTGCGCTCGGCTATGACGCCGACTTCACCGTAGTCGACCTCAAGAAGCGCTGGACCGTGGGCAGCGAGTGGCTCGCCTCGCGCTGTAACTGGTCGCCGTTCGAGGGAGATCAACTGACCGGCAAGGCCATCGGCACCATCATTCGCGGCAATCGCGTGATGTGGGAGGATGCGCTGGCCAATGCGGCGGTCGGCGAAGCGGTGCGCTTCGAGGCGACCCAGTTCGGATGACGGATCATGTCGTCGCCTGCCGGTTGCGGCGGGCGGCGGCGATGCCGTCGCCGGCGAAGAGGATCAGGCCGATCCAGATCAGGCCGAAGCTGGCCATCTGTCCCATGCTGAGCTTTTCGCCCAGCAGCAGTCCGCAGAGAAATTGCAGCGTGGGCGCGAGATATTGCATGAGGCCAAGCGTCGCCATCGGCAGACGTTGCGCCGCCACGGCGAACAGCACCAGCGGCACCGTCGTCACCGCGCCGGAGAGGATGAGCAAGGCGCTGGTGGATATGTCCTGCCCGAACCCGATGCCGCCATGGCCTGCTTCCCAGAACAGATAGGCGATGGCGAGCGGCGCCAACAACAGCGTCTCGACGCCAAGGCCGGTCATAGGCGCGACCGGCGTCAGTTTCCGCAGCAGGCCGTAAAAGGCGAAGCTGAACGCCAGCGCCAGGCTGATCCACAATGTCGTCAGCGCCGATGCGGCAAGGATGGCGACGCCGATCGTGGCCACCCCGATCGCGAGCATCTGCCCCCGGCGCAGCCTTTCCTTGAGCACCAATACGCCCAGTGTGACATTGACCAACGGATTGAGGAAATAGCCCAGGCTCGCCGCGACGACATGATCGTCATTGACCGCCCAGACATAGGTCAGCCAGTTGATGCCGATCATCAGCGCCGATCCGGCCAGCGGCACCACCAATCGGCGGTCGCGCATGGCGGCCAGAAAAGCGGGCAGGCTTTTTCGCGCGGCGAGAATGGCGGCGATCAGCAGCAGCGACCAAAGGATTCGTTGGGTCACGATCTCCACCGGATCGACATGGTGCAGCAGGCGGAAAAAGAGCGGCAGCAGCCCCCACAGGCCATAGGCGACCATTGCGGCCAGCAAGCCACGCCGCGTTTCCGCGTCGATGTCGCTCAGAAAATGCCCCCGCCCAGGAATAGTCGCAGCGCGCCGAAGCCGGCGACGATCAGGCAGAAGTTCCGCCCGCCATTTTTCGACGAGATCATGCCGACAAGCGCGCCGAACAGGGCCAGCGGCACCAATATCCAGTTGAGCGCGCCGAGCAGCGGGATGACCGCCGGGATCATGAGGATGAGGGTGACAAGGCCGATGAAGCCTGACAATATATTGAGCATCGGCCCATCATGGCCGCGATATTGTCCCAGAGCAAGACAGCGGGACAAGGCCAGTCGATAAGCGCTGGCCATCTGCGCAAAAATCGGCAGATTCACCACATATCCTAATGGAAAATTAACTTGCCCTCTTCATGGCTTGTTTACGAAGGAGTGAAGCATGGCGCGTGTCCGATCTATAGCGATGGTGTCTTTGGCGTTGGCGCTGGCCGCCTGCGGCAAGGGGGACAAGGACGCCAGCCTGGCCGCGCTCGACGCGCAGTTGACCAACAATGCGACCGACCCGGCGCTCAAGGGGGTGCTCGCCGATCCGATCGTGGTCGATCCGCAACTGGTGGGCCAGGCCAATCGCAACGCCGTGCGCTCCGCCGATCGGCCCGCCAATGGCGCGCTGCCGGCGCTGGCCGGAGATGCGGGCGCGGCGCAGGCGGAAGCGGTGAAGCTGGCCGGCGGCAAGCTGCTATCCACGCCGACCGCGAGCGAGGGTGAGGCCATGGCGTCGACCGTGACGCTGGGCGCGGTCGCGCGCGCGGACTCCGGCCGTCGTGGCGGCAACGGCGCTTGCGCGAAGAAGCTGAATTACGGCATGGAATGGGCGCAGCGGCTGCCCGAACCCTTCGGCCTGTTTCCCGGCGCGCAACTGACCGAGGCGGCGGGCGCGCAGGTCGATGGCTGCACCCTGCGCGCGGCGAGTTTCGTGACGCCGGCGCCGCGGCAGGGCGTGATGGACTATTATTACACGCTGGCGCGCCGCGCAGGCTATGATGGCGAGCATAAGATATTGGGCGGCGACCATGTGCTGGGCGGCACCCGCAGGTCCGACGGCAGCGCCTATTTCATCCTGTTCACCGACGCGCCGGGCGGCAAGACCAGCGTCGACATCATCGCCGACAACGGGCGATAAGCCGCGTTCCGAGACAGCGAGTTGGACAGTTGCGCCACATCGGGCGATTGCAAGCTATTGTTATGCGGGGATTTTTTGACAGCCTGTCATTCGATGTGGACGGTAATCATCCTATTTTTCTTTATAACCAATGACTTGTGACGTCTGTGATTGACGGTAAATTCGCGCAAATCATCCTGACGAGGACGTCGCCGCTGTCCTTAGTGCCGGAAAAACAGCGTCAGCGACGCCACATGGTTGACGCGCATGTTGCCCGCGCGCTGGTTGACCAACTGGTTGAGGTAACCCACCTCCAGCGTCGATGCGCCGGGCAGGCCGATTTCCGCGCCGACGAAACTGCGTAGCTGGTCGAACCCGTTGCGCGCGCCCCAGTCCGTGTCGTTGAGCGCCGCGAACCCCTCGGCATAGACCAGCGCGTTGACGGCGTCGCTGTCGGCGCGCAGCGGCTTTTCGTAGCGGAGCATTTCGCGCACGCGCCAGCCCATGTCGTCGCCGTCCGAGCGCCAGCGCTGTTCGAGGCGGGTGCGCGACGAGAGTTCGCCGCCCCAGGGCTTGCCGAGCGTCCAGTTTAGCTGCTGGAAGCTGCGTTCCTCGTTGACGTCCTTGCCGCCCTCGATCGGTGCGACGACATGGGCATAGCCCTGATAGAGGGTCAGCGTGGGCGAGAATTTCCAGCCCACAGCGCCGCGGAAGAGCGACTGGTCGATCCGCGAGACGCCATCGCCGAAGCGCGGCTGAATTTCGGCGAAATAGACCAGTTCGTCCTTGATCGATCCCATGGCGGTCAGGTTAAGCCAGAATTGCTCATCCTCGCTGGTGGCCGCGCGGGCAGGGGCAGAGAGCAGCGCGAGGCAGGCGGACAGGCAGAGAGCGAGGCGGCGCATGGATGTCCTGGAGTTGGGAAAGGGATGCCCGTCCCTCTAATCCGCGCGCGTTTCCACTTTGTTGCCGATGCGTTAGTTTATATCTGCGCCAGCGAAGCCGGGCGATCAGGTGATGACGCTAGGCTGATCCATGCCGGTATAACCCGTAATGTCGGCCAATTCCTGCGCGGCGGCGATCAGAGGGGCGAGGGCGTCGCCGGTTTCGAGGGCGAGGTCGCCGTCAGGGGCGACATAGCGTTCGATATAGACGCGCAGGGTGGCGCCCTCGGTTCCAGTGCCGGACAGGCGGAACACCACGCGCGATCCGTCCGTAAACAGGATGCGGACGCCCTGGTTGCGGCTGACCGACTGGTCGGTGGGGTCGGTATAGGCGAAATCGTCGGCGGCCTTGACCGTGCCGCCGCTATTTACCGTGCCGGACAGGCTGTCGAGCTTGGCGCGCAACGCCGCCATCAGCGCATCGGCCTTGTCCTTGGCGATGGCTTCATAATCGTGGCGGGCATAATAGTTGCGGCCATAGGTCGCCCAATGGTCCGCCATGATCGCGGCGACGCTTTGCTGACGGACGGCCAGGATATTGAGCCACAGCAGCACCGCCCAGATGCCGTCCTTTTCGCGCACATGGTCGGAGCCGGTGCCGGCGCTTTCCTCGCCGCAGATGGTCGCCATGCCCGCGTCAAGCAGGTTGCCGAAGAATTTCCAGCCGGTCGGCGTTTCATAGAGCGGCACGCCCAGCTTTTCGGCGACCCGGTCGGCCGCGCCGCTGGTGGGCATGGAACGGGCGATGCCCTTTAGGCCCGCGGCATAGCCGGGCGCCAGATGGGCGTTGGCGGCCAGCACCGCGAGCGAGTCCGAGGGCGTCACATAGCTGTGCCGGCCGATGATGAGGTTGCGGTCGCCATCGCCGTCCGACGCCGCGCCGAAATCGGGCGCGTCGGGGGCCATCATCCGGTCGTAAAGCGCTTTGGCATGGACCAGATTGGGATCGGGGTGATGATGGCCAAAATCGGGGAGCGGGGTGCCGTTCATCACCGTGTCCTGCGGCGCGCCCAGACGGCGTTCGAAAATCTCGACCGCATAGGGGCCGGTCACAGCGCTCATGCTGTCGAAGGCGAGGGTGAAGCCGCCCGCGATCTGGGCTCGGATCGCGGCGAAATCGAACAGGCTTTCCATCAGATCGGCATAGGCGGCCACCGGATCGACCACTTCGACCGTCATGTCGCCCAACTGGATTTCGCCGATCGTGTCGATGTCAACATCGGCGGCGTCGAGGATGGCGTAGTGGTCGATGACGAGCGAACGGGCGGCGATGGCGTCGGTCACCTTTTCCGGCGCGGGGCCACCATTGCCGATATTATATTTGATGCCGAAATCCTCGTCCGGGCCGCCCGGATTGTGGCTGGCCGACAGCACCAGTCCCCCGAACGCGCCGGATGCGCGGATCAGGTGGGAGGCGGCGGGGGTGGACAAGATGCCGCCCTGGCCGACCAGCGCCCGGCCAAAGCCGTTGGCCGCCGCCATCTTCAGGACGATCTGGATGACTTCGCGGTTGAGGTAACGGCCATCGCCCCCCACCACCAGCGTCTGCCCGGCAAAGCCATCAAGGCTGTCGAACACCGACTGGACGAAATTTTCGGCATAATGGGGCTGCGCGAAGACGCGGACCTTTTTGCGCAGGCCGGACGTGCCGGGCTTCTGGTCGTCGAACGGCGTCGTGGCAACGGTGTGAATCACCCAATATCCCCTGAACTGCGTTTGCGCACTGCAATATTATGGGCCTTATGGCCCGGCAATGTTGCAACGCGCAATCGGGTTAAGCTTTTTCAGGCCGCCAGCCGCAGCGCCACTTCGTTCATGAAGCGGGCGTCGTCATTCTTCGCCAGCCATTCGGCTTCCGCGCCGATCGCGGCCAGCATGTCGGTCAGGGCGTCCATCTCGCTCTTGGCGTAATTGCCCAGGACATAGCCATGGACCTTGTCCTTATGCCCCGGATGGCCGATGCCGATCCGCACCCGGCGGAAATCATTGCCGATATGCGCGTCGGTCGAGCGCAGGCCGTTATGCCCGGCATTGCCGCCGCCGCGCTTCACCTTGACCTTCATGGGCACGAGGTCGAGTTCGTCGTGGAAGACGGTGACGTCCTGCGGCGTCAGCTTGTAGAAGCGCATCGCATCGCCGACCGACCGGCCGCTTTCGTTCATGAAGGTGGCGGGTTTGAGCAGGATGATTTTTTCCGGCCCGATCCGTCCTTCCTGCACCCAGCCCTGGAACTGCTTTTTGGGCGGGGAGAAACGGTGCATGTCCGCGACCAGATCCGCGACCATGAAGCCGACATTGTGCCGGTGCATCGCATATTGCTGCCCCGGATTGCCAAGGCCCGCCCAGATCTGCATCCATATCCTCCAGAAAAGCAAAACCCCGTTCGCCCTGAGCCTGTCGAAGGGCCTTTCTGCTTCCGAATAGGGAAGGATCAGGCTTCGACAGGCTCAGCCCGAACGGGGTTGAGCCATTAGCGTATAGCTCGAAAGACTTATTCGGCCTCGCCCGCTTCAGCTTCCGATTCGCCCTCGGCGCTCTTGAGAGCCGAAGGGGCGACGATGGTCGCGATGGTGAAGTCGCGATCGTCGATCGCGGTCTTCGCGCCCTTGGGCAGCGTCACCGCGCTGATGTGGATCGAATCGCCGACTTCGAAGCCCTTGAGGTCGACAACGACGTCTTCGGGGATTTCGGCGGCATCGACGATCAGTTCGATCTCATGACGAACGACGTTCAGCACGCCGCCCTTCTTCAGACCAGGCGAAGCGTCTTCATTTTCGAAACGCACCGGGACGTTGACGTTGACCGAGGCATGTTCCGAAACGCGCAGGAAATCGGCGTGCAGCGGACGGTCCGAGACGGGGTGGAAGGCCACGTCCTTGGCGAGGGTGCGGACGGTCTTGCCGCCGACTTCGACCATGATGACCGAATTGAAGAAGTGGCCGGTGCCGAGCTGCTTGTTGAGGAGCTTTTCCTCGACATGGATCGACAGGGGTTCTTCGTTCATTCCATAGATGACGGCGGGTACGCGGCCCTCACGGCGGAGGGCGCGGGAGGCTCCCTTGCCTGCCCGATCGCGTGCCTCGGCCGACAGCGTAAGCTGCTCGCTCATTGCGTGTCTCCAAAAGCAAAATTGATGTACTTTCCCGCCACGCCTCCAGGGATGACCATAGCGGGAGGCGGCCCTTTAGCAGAAAAGGGCGGGAATGCAAGAGCGGGAGCTATATTGCGCAAGTTCCGTTTGGTGGTGGGGGAGGCGTTACTGCACCCGCGTCACCGTAAACCCCTTGGCTTTCAACAACTCGATCAGATTTTCCCGGCCGGTCAGGTGGCCCGCGCCCACCGCGATGAAGGGGCGGCCCTGCATCGGTTCGATCGCCTTCACCCAGTCGCGGTTGCGGGCGACCAGCACGGCTTCCTCGACCATCGGGTCGGGCTGCTCGCCAATCTGGTCTTCCTTGGCGATCGCTTCCATGTCGCCCTTGCCCCAAGCGGCGAGGATGCGGTCGTAGAGCGCCTTCATGCCCTTGGCTTCATGGATGGTCTGGACCAGCAGGCGGGATTGCGCCGCTTCGGGCAGCGTGTCGAAGGCGGCGAATTGCCGCTCCACCGTCTCCAGCCCGCCGATCGGCTTGCCGGCCTTTTTGAACGCCTCGATCAGCACCGGCTCCACGCCGTCATCCTGGCTGACGCCCAGGCCCTGCTGGCTGGAAGCGGACAGCAGCATCGCGGCGGCCCAGCTTTCATAGCCCGACAGCAGCTGGCTGTTGGTGCCGCCATCGGCCATCGCCTTGACCAGGGCCGTTTTTTCCTCGTCCGGCACGCGCCGTTCCAGTGGCGGCAGGCCGGCGCTGCGGCCCATTTTCTCGAACAGCGACAAGGTCTTCTGTTCGTCCTGCAAATCGGCAGCCTCCAGCACCAGCCGGTCGGACGCGGTCATCGCTTCAGTGATGGCGGGCGTTTGCCAGGCAAGCCCCTTGGGCAGGACATGGATGGTGCCGAACAGCCAGCCGTTCAGTTCGCCCCGCTGCACCTGCCACAGGGCGGGGCCGCCCTGCGCCTTGGCGGCCGGCGCGTCATTTTGTCCGCACGCCGCGACCAGCGTCAGCGCGAACAGAGCGAGGAGGCGGGTGACGAGGCGCATCATGGTTTTACGTCCTTCAGGCGGCGGGCGCGCAGGCCCAAAGATTTGAGTTGGTCCTGCACGCTGCCCTTGCCGGCCAGATGACCCGCGCCCACGGCGACGAAGACGGTGCCGGGCTGGTCGAGCCGGGCCTTGATCCACTTGGCCCAGTTGGCGTTGCGGCCGGTCAGCAGCACCTGCGCCAGTTCCGGCGTCGCTTCGAGCGATTCGTTCATCGATTTGGCCAGCCTGTCCGGCTGACCCGCCTGCCAGTAACGCAGCAGGTCGCCAAATTCGCTCTCCATGTCCGGCAGGCCGTCCACGGTGGCGTTCAGGAACTGCACCTGCTGCGCCATCGGCAGGCTGGCGAAGAAGCCTAGCTGTTGTTCGACCGTTTCGAGCGCATCGACCTTCTTGCTCGCGGCCTGCGCCGCGATGCGCAGGATTTTCTCCGCGCCCAGATCATTTTTATAGCCCAGCTTTGCGAGCGGCGCGACCGACAGGGCCATGCCGCTCATCCAGGGATTGAACATGTCGAACGTGCGCCAGGGCAGGCTATTGGCGTCCATCGCCGCCTGATATCGCGCGCGCGCGTTCGGGGTCAGCCGGTCGGACAGCTTCACCCCGTCCTTGGCCAGCGCCATGCCCGCCATCGCCGCGCCGATCGCGTCTGGATCGTCCGGCTCGATGATTTCCAGCACCAGTTCGTTCGAGCGGTCGAAGGCGCGCTTTATGTCGCCATGGAACCAGTCAATGTCCGGCTTCATCACATGGACGGTGCCGAACAGATAGATGGTGGTGTCGGCATCCTGCACCGCCCACAGCGCCGGGGTGGCGGTCGTCGTGGTGACGGCGGGTTTGGCATGGGCCGGGACGCCGCCGATCAGCAGCCATGCGGCGCCGATGGCCCGCAACAGGGTAGGAAGCAGCTTCATGCCTCCTTCAATGGGGAGCGCGGGGCGGGAGGGCAAGCCGCTTAACCCTGTTTAGGGCGGCTTTCCCCAACCCTTGGCCCTTGGCCCCCGACCCTTGGCCCCGACCCTTGGCCCTTGACCCTATCGGCCCCATGCGCCAAGGCGCGGCCACGTAATTCAGCGATTTCGATAAGGACGTTTCGTGGCCGAAGGCAAAGCGCTTTCCTTCCAGGACCTGATCCTGACCCTCCATGCCTATTGGGGGAAACAGGGCTGCGTCATCCTCCAACCCTATGACATGGAAGTGGGGGCGGGCACATTCCATCCGGCGACCACGCTGCGCGCGCTGGGGCCACAGCCCTGGAACGCCGCCTATGTCCAGCCCAGCCGCCGCCCGACCGACGGGCGCTATGGCGAAAATCCCAACCGGTTGCAGCATTATTACCAATATCAGGTGATCATGAAGCCGTCGCCAGCGAACCTCCAGGAACTCTATCTGGGCAGTCTGGTGGAGATCGGCATCGACCCGCTGGTCCACGACATTCGCTTCGTCGAGGATGACTGGGAAAGCCCGACGCTGGGCGCCTGGGGCCTGGGCTGGGAAGTGTGGTGCGACGGGATGGAAGTCACCCAGTTCACCTATTTCCAGCAGATGGGCGGTTACGACTGCAAGCCGGTCGCGGGCGAGCTGACCTATGGGTTGGAGCGGCTGGCCATGTATATTCAGGGCGTCGACAGCGTTTACGACCTGAAATTCAACGACGCCGGCGTCACCTATGGCGACGTGTTTCTGGCCAACGAACAGCAGATGTCGAAATGGAATTTCGAGGTCGCGGACACGGACAAGCTGTTCCGCTGGTTCAAGGATTGCCAGGCCGAATATGGTCGTTGCATCGAAGCGAACGTGCCGCTGGCCGCCTATGACCAGGCGATCAAGGCGAGCCATGTGTTCAACCTGCTCCAGGCGCGCGGCGTGATTTCCGTGCAGGAACGCGCCAGCTATATGGGCCAGGTGCGCGACATGGCGAAGGGCAGTTGCGAGGCGTGGATCGCCAGCAATGCCGACGCCTGGAGCGCCAAATTTCCGGGGTGGACCGCGTGATGACTGATTTCCTCCTCGAATTGCGCTGCGAGGAAATTCCCGCGCGTATGCAATTGAAGGCGTCCGAAGACCTTGCCCGCCTGTTCAGCGAAGAACTGGCCAGGGCCGGCCTCAAGCCCGCTACGATCGACAGTTTTGTCACGCCGCGCCGGCTGGCGCTGATCGCGCGTGGCCTGCCGCTGGAAACCGCGGCGGTGAGCGAAGAGCATAAAGGTCCGCGCACATCCGCGCCGCCCCAGGCGCTCGAAGGCTTTCTGCGCAAGACCGGCCTGACCCAGGACCAGTTGGAAGACCGGGACGGCGTCTGGTTCGCCGTCGTGAACAAGCCCGGCCGCGCCACCATGGATGTGCTTGGCGACGCCGTGCCCGCCGTCATCCGCGCCTTTCCCTGGCCCAAGGCGATGCGCTGGGGCGTGGCAAGCCAGACGACGGAGAGCCTGCGCTGGGTCCGCCCGTTGCAGGGCATCGTCGCCATTTTGGGTGAGCAACTGGTCGATATCGTGGTCGAGGATGTGCGGTCGGGCTATGCGACGCTGGGCCATCGCTTTCACCATCCCGGCGCGATCACGATCGGCGGCGCGGACGATTATGTCGAAAAGCTGCGCGCCTGCCATGTGATCGTGAGCCATCAGGAGCGGCAGGCGATCATCGCGGCGAAGGCGGCGCAGGCTGCTGCGGCGCATGGTTACACGGTGATCGAGGATAAGGGCCTGGTCGCGGAGAATGCGGGGCTGACCGAATGGCCGGTGCCGCTGCTGGGCGATTTCGACCCGGCCTTTTTGGAGGTGCCGCCCGAAGTCATCCAGTTGACGCTGCGCATCAACCAGAAATATTTCGTGCTGCGCGATAGCGCGGGCAAGCTGGCCCCCGCCTTTATCTGCACCGCCAATATCGAGGCGAAGGACGGCGGCGCGGCGATCGTCGCGGGCAACCGCAAGGTGCTGGCCGCGCGGTTGAGCGATGCGCGCTTCTTCTGGGAGCAGGATCGCAAGACAGCGCTTGTCGATCATGCGCAGAAGCTGGAGCGGATTACGTTCCACGAGAAGCTGGGTACGGTCGCCGACAAGGTGGAGCGGGTTGCGAAGCTGGCGCGGTGGCTGGTGGAGGAGGGGATCGTCAAGGGCGCGGATGCAGACCTGGTCGAACAGGCCGCGCGCCTCGCCAAGGCCGACCTCGTCACGGAGATGGTCGGCGAGTTCCCCGAATTGCAGGGCGTCATGGGCGGCTATTACGCCCGCGCGGAGGGTTTGCCCGACGCGGTGGCCGACGCGATCCGCGACCATTATAAGCCGGTCGGGCAGGGCGATGACGTGCCGACCGCGCCAGTGACGGTGGCGGTGAGCCTGGCGGACAAGCTGGATACGCTGGTCGGCTTCTTCGGCATTGAGCAGGGACCGACCGGGTCGAAAGATCCGTTCGCGCTACGTCGCGCTGCGTTGTCCATCCTGCGACTGCTGGAAACCAACGGGCTGCGGTTGAACCTGAAGAAGGTGCACGCCTTTGCGCTGAGCGACCATGTCTATCGCCATGTGTTCCTGAACACCAAGGCGCTGGCCGATGTCGATGCGCAGACGCTGGCGAAGTTCGGGCTCGATCCGTCGAAGGTGACCGAGGTGGATTGGCAGGCGGCCAATCTGTCGCGGCCGGAGATCAAATCCTTCGTGGGCGCGTTCGCGTCGTCGGATGTGCCGTTCCTCGACTTCTTCGCCGACCGCCTCAAAGTCCAGCAACGCGAAGCCGGCGTCCGCCACGACCTGATCGACGCGGTGTTCGCGCTTGGCGGGGAGGATGATCTCGTCCGCTTGCTGGCGCGCGTCCATGCTTTGCAATCCTTCGTCGCGACGGATGATGGCGCGAACCTGCTCGCCGGGTACAAGCGGGCGGCCAATATCCTGAAAAAGGAAGCCGTCGATCCCGCGATCGTCCCGGCGGCGCCGTCCGAACCGGCGGAAGCCGCTTTGCTCGCCGCGCTCGACGCTGCCGAGCCCCTCGCGGCGCGGGCTGTCACTGACGAACGCTTTGCAGACGCCATGGCCGCGCTCGCCACGCTGCGCGCGCCGATCGACGCTTTCTTCGAGTCCGTTACGGTCAACGACGCCGATCCTGCAAAACGGGGCGCGCGTCTTGCGCTGCTCGACCGGGTGCGGGCGGCTGTGCATGGCGTCGCGGACTTTTCGAAAATTACGGGCTGAGAGACAAGTCGGACATATCCGTCCATAAAAATGACGATATGACGACAAAGTCCAATAAAGGCGGGTGCAATTCCCGCACGTCTTTTGTAAAGGCTGTTGCAGCGCACAATATTCACGGCAATCAGTGCAGGGAGAGCCGGATCACATGGTTACGACGGAAGAGGCCATCATGAACAGCACCGCGACGCGCTATGTCTATCGTTTCGGCGGCGGCGTGGATGATGGCGGGCAGGGTGACCGCAACCTGCTGGGCGGCAAGGGCGCGAATCTGGACGGCATGGCCGCGATCGGCCTGCCGGTGCCGCCGGGTTTCACCATCACGACGGCCATGTGCACCCGCTATTATGAAGATGGCGGCCAATATCCCGAAAGCCTGAACGCCGAAGTCGCAAACGGCATCGCCCATATCGAGGGGATCACCGGCAAGCGTTTCGGCAATGCCGCCGATCCGCTGCTGGTGTCGGTCCGTTCGGGCGCGCGCGCGTCTATGCCGGGCATGATGGATACGGTGCTGAACCTGGGCCTCAACGACGAGACCGTCATCGGCCTGGCGACGACCAGCGGAGACGAGCGGTTCGCCTGGGACAGCTATCGCCGCTTCATCCAGATGTATTCCGACGTGGTGCTGGAACTGGACCATGGCGCGTTCGAGGAAGCGCTGGAGGTCGCCAAGGAAGACCAGGGTTACAGCCTGGACACCGAAATGACGGCCGCCGACTGGAAGGCGCTGGTCGCCGAATATAAGGCGCTGGTGCAGAAGCTGTGGAACAAGCCCTTCCCGCAGGATGTGCATGACCAGTTGTGGGGCGCGATTTCGGCCGTGTTCGGATCGTGGCAGTCGGAGCGCGCGAAGGTCTATCGCCGCCTGAACAACATCCCCGGCGAATGGGGCACCGCCGTCAACGTGCAGGCGATGGTGTTTGGCAATATGGGCGAAACGTCGGCGACCGGCGTCGCGTTCACCCGCGATCCGTCGACCGGCGAGAACGCCTATTATGGCGAATATCTGATCAACGCGCAGGGCGAGGATGTCGTCGCGGGCATCCGCACGCCGCAATATCTGACGCTGGCCGCGCGTGAGCGGGCAGGGGCCAAGCCGCTGTCGATGGAAGAAGCGATGCCGGAAACCTATGCCGAACTGGCAGGCGTTTTCCAGATCCTGGAAACCCATTATCGCGACATGCAGGACATCGAATTTACGGTGCAGCAGGGCAAGCTGTGGATGCTCCAGACCCGGTCGGGCAAGCGCACCGCCAAGGCTGCGCTGAAAATGGCTGTGGACATGGCCCATGAGGGCCTCATCACCGAGGAAGAAGCCGTCGCCCGCGTCGATCCGGCTGCGCTCGACCAGTTGCTGCACCCCACGCTCGATCCCAAGGCGCCGCGCGACGTGCTGACCAAGGGCTTGCCGGCTTCGCCAGGCGCGGCTTCGGGCGCGATCGTGTTCGATGCCGACACCGCCGAACGGCGCGCGGAAATGGGCGACGCGGTCATCCTGGTGCGCGTGGAAACCAGCCCGGAAGATATTCATGGGATGCATGCGGCCAAGGGCATCCTGACCGCGCGCGGCGGCATGACGTCGCACGCGGCCGTGGTGGCGCGCGGCATGGGTCGTCCCTGCGTGTCCGGTGCGGGCGGCATTTCGATCGACGGCAAGACCAAGATCCTGCGCGTCGGCCGCCGCGAGCTGAAGGAAGGCGACATCCTGACCATCGACGGGTCGACCGGGGAAGTGATGGCGGGCGAAGTGCCGACCGTGCAGCCCGAACTGGCGGGCGATTTCGGCACGCTGATGGTATGGGCCGACAAGGTCCGTCGCCTGAAGGTGCGCGCCAACGCGGAAACACCGCAGGACTGCAAGGTCGCGCGCGAGTTCGGCGCGGAAGGCGTTGGGCTGTGCCGCACCGAACATATGTTCTTCGACGCGGCGCGCATCACCGCGGTGCGCGAGATGATCCTGGCGGACAGCGAGAAGGGCCGCCGCGTCGCGCTCGACAAGCTGCTGCCGGAACAGCGCGACGATTTCGCACAGATATTCATGGTGATGGCGGGCCTGCCCGTCACCATCCGCCTGCTCGATCCGCCGCTGCACGAATTCCTGCCGCATGGCGAAGCGGAGTTCGAGGAAGTGGCGAAGGCGGCGGGCGTCAGCGTCGATACGCTCAAGCGCCGCGCGAACGAACTGCATGAGTTCAATCCGATGCTGGGCCATCGCGGTTGCCGCTTGGGCGTGACCTATCCCGAAATCTACGAGATGCAGGCGCGCGCGATCTTCGAAGCCGCGCTGATCGTCAAGGCACGGGGCGGCGAAGCGCCGATCCCCGAAGTGATGATCCCGCTGGTCGCGACCGCCAAGGAGCTGGAGCTGATGAAGGCGATCGTCGATCGCGTCGCGGCCGAAGTGTTCGAAGAGCAGGGCGAGCGCGTCGACTATCTGGTCGGCACCATGATCGAACTGCCGCGCGCGGCATTGAAGGCGGGCGAGATTGCCGAGGTGGGCGAATTCTTCTCCTTCGGCACCAATGACCTGACGCAGACGACGATCGGCATCAGCCGCGACGATGCGGGCCGGTTCCTGACGCAATATGTGGACAAGGGCATCTTTGCGCGCGATCCCTTCGTCAGCATCGATGTGGAAGGCGTGGGCGAACTGATCGAGATCGCCGCCGAGCGTGGTCGCAAGACCCGTCCCGACATCAAGCTCGGCATTTGCGGTGAACATGGCGGCGATCCGGCGTCGATCGCCTTCTGCGAGGCGACAGGCCTGGATTATGTGTCGGCATCGCCCTATCGCGTGCCGATCGCTCGACTGGCGGCGGCGCAGGCGGCGCTTGCCCGGAAGTGATGAGGAAAGGGCGGGGCGTCAACCCCGCCCTTTTTTCGTTTCAGTGCGATCCGGTCAGGCGGCTGAGCAAGCCGGGCTTGCTGTCGCCCCGTTCCAGCGCCAGAGCCTGACCGCGCCAGTCGTCATGCGCGATGGCGCCGGGTTTCAGGCCCAGCCGCGCCTCCAGCGTCGCTTCCTGCTCGGCATTGAGCGCGGCGATTTGGCCATAGCGGTGATAGCCCGCTTCGTTCAGCGCGCTTTCCTGCGCCTGGCTGACGCCGCTGATCCGGCTCAGATCGTCGCGGCCATGACCAACCCCAGCGGCCGTCGTGGTGGCGCCGACGGCGATCGGGGCGGCCGAGTGGCGCTCCAGTTCGGCGATCCGCTTATGGGACGCTTCGATGCGGGCGTCCCGCTCCTTGATAGCGCTGCGATGCACCGCCTGTTCGTCCTGCCACAGCCGCCGATATTTGCCGCGACCGCTCATCATCAGACCCAGCAGCCAGCCGATGACCAGCACCACCAGCAGCAACGCAACCTCGTTCAGATTGAAGCTCATCATGGCGTCCTCCTGCCCCACTGAACGAGGGACGGGGGATAAAAGTTGCCCGGCCATAAAAGTGCAAAAAAGGGGCTTGCCCAATCGGCCAAGCGCTTCTATCTGCGCGTCTCCACGCACCCATAGCTCAGCTGGATAGAGCATCAGACTACGAATCTGAGGGTCGGGCGTTCGAATCGCTCTGGGTGCACCATAGTTTCAGAAGGGCTTTTGGTCCGGGCTTACAGCCGCGGTTCGTTCGTCTTTCCTTCGCACCCATAGCTCAGCTGGATAGAGCATCAGACTACGAATCTGAGGGTCGGGCGTTCGAATCGCTCTGGGTGCACCATATTATGATCGAATAAAAAGGCGGCATCTGGCCGCCTTTTTTACGTGCCGGTCAGGCCATCGCCAGCGCCACCATGGCGTCGATATCGACATGGCTTTCCAATAGCGTAGCGACCTCGTCCAGGGCGTCCTCGACCGACTGGTCATAGTCATGCCCCGCCGACGCGCCGCCCAGCCGCCGCAACAGCGCATCGCGCAGCGCCGTGCTGGCGAGCAGGCCATGGATGTAGCTGCCCATCACCCGTCCGTCGCGGCTGATCGCTCCATCCGGGCGCCCGCCGTCGATCAGGGCGAAGGGGCGGGCGCAATCCGGGCCGTGGGTTACGCCCATATGCATTTCATAGCCGGTAAAGTCGGCATCGAGCGCGCGGCCGCGCACCTGCTCCAGCGTCTTGACCCCGGACAGGCGCGTTTCGATGTCAAGCAGCCCCAGCCCCGCGACGGACCCAGCCGGTCCCTCCAGCCCGTCGGGATCGGCGATCAGGCGCCCCAGCATCTGGTAGCCGCCGCATAGGGCCAGCACCGCGCCGCCGCGCCGATGATGGGCGCGAATGTCGATATCCCACCCTTGCGCGACCATCGCGCGCATGTCGGCGACCGTGGCTTTCGATCCGGGCAGGATCACCAGCGCCGCGTCGCCGGGGATCGCCTGGCCCGGTCCGATCATGCGTAGATCGATACCCGGTTCCAGCTTGAGCGGGTCGAGATCGTCGAAATTGGAGATGCGCGGCAGCACCGGGCAGGCGACGACCAGCGGCGCGGCGGTCGAAAAACCACGCCGTTCCAGCACCACCGCGTCTTCGCTGGGTAGCCGGGCGACGGCGTTCAGCCACGGCACGACGCCAAAGCCGCGCCAGCCCGACAGCGCTTCGATCTGGGCATAGCCATCCTCGAACAGCGCCGGGTCGCCCCTGAATTTGTTGATGAGGAAGCCGCGGATCATCGCCGCATCGTCGGGATCAATGACCGCGCGGGTGCCGACCACAGCCGCGATCACGCCGCCCCGGTCGATGTCGCCGACCAGGATTACCGGCACATCGGCGGCGCGGGCGAAACCCATATTGGCGATATCGCCGGCGCGCAGGTTGATCTCGGCCGGCGATCCCGCGCCTTCGACCACGACGATGTCGCACTGGCCGCGCAGCCGTTCGTAGCTTTCCAGCACAGCGCCCAGCAACGGCCCGCGCGCGCTGCGGAAATTGCCCGACCCCAGCGTCCCGCGCACCTGACCATGGACGATCAGTTGCGACGTCCGGTCGGCCTGGGGCTTGAGCAGCACCGGGTTCATGTCCGTATGCGGCGCGATGCCGCAGGCGATCGCCTGCAACGCCTGCGCCCGGCCGATCTCCCCGCCATCGCTGGTGACGGCGGCGTTGTTCGACATATTCTGCGGCTTGAACGGGCGGACCCGATAGCCCCGGCGCAGCAGCGCGCGGCATAGTCCCGCGACCAGCACCGATTTGCCGACGTCCGATCCGGTTCCCTGCAACATGATAGCGCCCATGGCCTGCTCCTGACGGTGCAGCGCCGCCAGCGCAAGGGGAGATCAAGGCCAGGGTCAGGCGACGATAGCCGCCATGCCGCAGCGCCGCTGATGCACGCGCACTTCGGCGGAGCCGACGCGGACGCCCAGCGTGGCGGTGACGCTGTTGATGATGCCGTCCAGCAGCGGTGCGGTGGTGCCCAGTACGGCGCCGACCAGTGGGCTGAGCGGGCTATTGCCTATGGTGATGCCCAGCAGCGACACCTGTATCTGGGTCTGGCCCGCCAAGCTGGCGGCGATGCCCTGTGTCAGATCCTGCGTGCTGACGGTCTTTGCCTGCTGCGCGCTGATCTCCGACGGGGAGAAATGGACGCTATGGGTCTGGGTGCCGCCCAGGCTGATATTGGCATAGCCGGTGACGCGCGTACCGAGCGCCTGTGCCAGCATGGCGGCGCGCGGGTTGGCGGGGACCGAAAAATTGGTCAGCGCAGTCATATCGACATCGCCCAGCGCCGCGGTGCCGACCGATGGCGTGACCGCCAGGGTGACGCCCCCATCGCTGCCGCACTGGATATCCGACAGGCGCGCCTCCGCCGCCGCCAGTTCGACATAAAGCGGCACGCGCACGGAGGCTATGCCGGACAGGACGGTGGCGACCGTGCTTTCCAGATAGATGCGCGCGTCTGGGCGGTGCGCAGCACCACGTCGCGCTTGGCGGTGATGCTCATCAGCGGCGATCTGGCCTGTCCCTCGCCCGTCACCAGCATCAGCCGGGTGCTGGTGAGGCCCGGCACGGTGACGCGCAGGTCCATCGGCACGGTCGTTCCCAATGGCGGGCTGAGCACCATGCGCAGCATCGAGAAAGCATCGAGCAGGATATTGGGTTGGCCGGTGGCGCTGACCGCGCCGCGCATCGGGCCAAGATCGACGATGTCGCTCAGGCGGGTGGAGCGGCCGGGAATGCGGCTCGACAGCGCCAGCAGCGTGGCGGCGGCGGGACTGGTCCCGGCGCTGTCCGCCATCGCGGCCAGCAGGTCGGTCAACGGAATGTCCCGGTCGAACAGTGCGCCATAGGCTTCCCCGTCGCGCCCGGTCCGCACCCGCAGCGCATCGGCGACATGCAGCAGGTCGAGATTCGCGCTGGCCAGGCCATTATAGTCCATGACCGACAGGTTGAGTTCGGTCCCGGCCAGGTTGGACAGCAGCATGTCAGGCAATCCGCCGCTGATCGAGGCGAGGCCGGTGCCGAGTGAAAAGGCGGCGGCGTCGGTGCGGGCGGCGGTGGCGCGGGCGCTGAGGTCGATGCCGTCGCGGCCGACCAGCAAGCGGCCGAAGAAGAGCGGCGCGCGGCGGCGCACCTCCACCCGCATCGCGCCGCCATTGGCGTCGCCCGCGCGGAAACGCTGGTCCATCGGAAGAGAAGGATCGGCGACATAGCTGCCGCTGTCGAAGGTCGCGAGCGCCGCGCCGCTGATCCCGCTGCGCCCGACCAGTTGTTCGGCGGCGGTGCGTCCGCCATCGGCGGCGGCCAGCGCGGCGGCGTCCGCCACACCCTGCAACTGGCGACGGGCCAGATAGACCGACCCCAGATCGACCGCGACGGTGGCGGCGCCCGCCAGCATGAACAGCGACCCGGCCAGGATGAACGTCACGCCGCCATGCCGGTCCCGCGCCAGCGCCCGGCCAAGGCGCGCGCCGATCATTGGCTGGCGATCCGCACGACGGCGCTGCGTTCCAGCACATTGCCGGGCATGGGCAAGGGCATGGCCGCGAATAGCGGCGCGCTCGCGAGGGTGTAGCGCAGCGTGACGGTGTAATAGCCGCTGCTTTCGCCAGTGCTGACGGCGATCGTCTGGGCGCCGGCGACCGGAAAGGCGGCGCGGGCGGCGACGACGCTCTGATCGACCAGGGTGCGGCGTTCGGTCGCGTTCAGCCCGGCCACCGATGCGCGAGCAGCGTCATTCGCCGCTTGCTGGAGGCTGTGGGCGGTCATAAACCAGTTGCCATAGGCCAATATGCCCATCAGCAGCAGGATGAGCAGCGGCAGGGCGAAGGCCGCCTCGATCAGGCTGCTGCCGGCCTGATGGCGCCGCAGGGCGGCCAGCGGTCGACGCGATCGGGTGACAGGATGGCGGGTGACAGGGCGGGCGCTATCGTAGGGCATGAGGGGGATGCTAGAGCGCGCGGCTCAATATCGGGTTTGCTTCGCCAACCGCGCGATTGACGGATTTTACATAGTCGGCAGGCGCGTCCGGCAGGCGAAAAGCGGACTTTGGCGCAAAGCTTGCGCAGGGCCGCTTGGCATCCTCCGATATGGACGTTGTTGTCGCACATTCAGGCGGCGTTCGTGGGGGTCATGACGATCACCGCCCCCTCCGTTCCATAAATGCCGTGCAACCGGGCTATCGCCGCGTCGGTCGGCGCGAGCGAACCATCGTTGGTCAGCAATTGAGTGGGAAAGCGCATGTCGCCTTCGCCGCGCAGCACCCGCTCCATCCGCTCGCGAAAATGGGGCCGGGCGGGCAGCGCGACCAGATCGGCGACTGGGGCGTCCGCCAGCCGATCGGCGGTCAGACCCACCATCGCGCAGAAACTGTCGTTCACGACATCGATGAAACCCCGCATCGATACGCGGACATAGCCCACACCGCCATGCACGCCCATCGCCTTGAGGATGGCCGATTTGACGTCAGCCAGCCGGTGGCGCTGCATGTCGGCGGTGATGTCCCGTAGCAGCAGCGCGACGCCGCTGGCAAAGGGGAAGGTCTGGACATGCAGCCAGACATCGCTGCGAAAGGGGGACGGGATATCGGCCGTGCTCGCTTCGCCAGAGGCCAGACTGTGGCGGATATGCGCCTCCGTCAACGTGCCGGCCAGTTCGGGAAAGGCGTCCCATAGCGACTGTCCCTCCAGATGCCGGTCCCAGCGTTGGGCCATCGCCAGAGCGACGCCATTGACATAGTCGATGGTGAGGTCGCCGCGGCACAGGACCAGGCCCTGATGGATGCGGGCGGCGAGTTCGAAGGTGCGGTCGGGCGCCACCGCGCCATCATCGCCGATCGTCATCGTGCGGAACCGGTCCAGCCCCATGAAGACATGGGTTTCGCGGCCATGATGGGTCACCATCACCGGTTCGTGCGATCCGACCTCGCGCCAATGGGCGAAATTGCGCACCAGTTCGGCGGCGGGCACGCTGCGCCTGCGTCGATCGTCCAGCATCCTGTCGGCACTCCGTTGTCGTGAACGCAGGCAGGATAATGCAGAACGGACTGTGGTTGTGGCGCAGTTCGATCCGTTTCGGAACGAGGGCAGTCGCAAGAGCAGCCGATCCGATTGCATCTGCTCAGTTGCTCTAGTCTTTTGATTTGGCGCGTTTTCCGAGTCAGCAGGTGAATCTGCCTGCTTGAAAAACGCTCTAGATTCCCCGCTGATAATCCAGCGCGTCGAGGATCTTGCCACCCGCCATGAACACGGCGCCGGAACAGGCGAGCGCCAGCAGATGGCCGCCGGCGCCGGGATATTGCTGCATATAGACATGGCCGCGCTCGGCAGCGCCCAGCGCGAGGGCATAGATCACCAGAAACGCCTCGAACTTGGTCTTGATGATGAAGAGGCTCTTGATCCGTTCCATATCGATTCCATCCGGCGTTGCCCCCGCCATCAGGGCGAAAGATCGCCCGACAGCTGCAAATGGTCAACAAGCGTTAACCATGATTGCTCGATCCGGGCAATCAGCCGTGTGTCGCTCAAATCCTGGGGCGCGATCGATTCTGGCCAATATTGGGACACGATCCGCGCAATATTATCCAACTGCGCTTCGTCCACCAGGAAGCGCGGATCGATGTCGACGGGATCGGCGACGACGCGCAGCCGCAGGCAGGCGGGGCCGCCGCCATTGGCCATGGATTGACGCACATCGACCGGCACGACGCGGCGGATCGGGCCGTTGCCCGCGATCATCTGTTCCAGCCAGGTCCAGACCGCGGGGGTGTCCCGCGCCTCTGTCGGCAGGATCAGCGCCATGCCGCCATCAGACAGGGTGACGAGTTGCGCGTTGAACAGATAGGATTTGATCGCATCGGCCAGGCTGACCGCGCTGGCGGGCACCTCCACGATCTCGACGCAGGGCAGGGCGGCGCGCAGATCGGCGTAGAAAGCGTCCTTGTCGGCAAAGGCCTGCTCATGGGTGAACAGCACGCGCTCGTTCGCCACGGCGACGACGTCATTATGGAAGGCGCCCGCAGCGATCGCGGCTTCGGACTGTTCGACGAACAGGGTGCGCGCCGGATCGAGGCCATGGATGCGGGCGACCGCCTTGCTGGCCTCCCGATGCTGGCGGGCGGGGAAGGCGCCGCCCGACCGGCCATAGACGAACACCTCCACGCCCGGCTGGTCGTGGCGTTCGGCCAGACGCATATGATTGGCCGCGCCCTCGTCGCCAAAGGGGGCGGGGATGGGATCATGGACGGCAAAGGCGCGGGTGTCGGAAAAGGCGATGCGGAGCTGCGCCAGAGTCTGCGGCCATTCATGGCTGCGATGCGGCATGGTGACGAGATTGGCGACGGTCAGGTGTGTCCGCCCATCCGCCGTGTCGCTGGCGGGCGACACCGTGGCGGCGTTGGCCGCCCACATGGAGGAAGCGGACATGGCGGCCGCTCGAATATGGGGATCGGCGTCGCCGACATCGGTGCCCAGCTTCGTCAGCCAGGCGACGTCGGGCCGCCATTGTGGCAGGAAGATGCCCTGGGCGAGGCCGAGGTGGATATTGCCGCGCATCTTTTCCAGCCCTTGTAGCGCCGCCGCGCGCGGATGCGCCACCGCGCCGGCATTGCGCGCGGACGCGAGATTGCCGAGGCTGAGGCCCGCATAATTGTGGCTGGGACCGACGATCCCGTCGAAATTGATTTCCCGGACGCTCATGCCCGCCCCGCCATGGTGAAGGAGCCGCCGGTTTCGAGGCCGAGCCGCGCCGCGCTGGCCGCGTCGAGCGACACCGCGCCATCCGCGCCTTCCTGCACGAAGCCCCAGGTGCAGCGATAATCGGCCAGTTTGCCGGTCGCGATCAGCATCTTGTCCCCACCCTTTTCATGGGTAGCGGAGAGGATGACGTCGCGGGCCGCTGCGATCGTCTTTAGCTGGTCGATCTGTCCCACCATGGTCGGGCCGCCGTCGAAGATATCGACATAGCCGGCATTGTCGAACCCCTCCGTCTCCAGCATCCGCATCGCCGCGCGGCCATTGGGGTGGGGCAGGCCGATGACGGCGCGGGCGCTGTCGGTCAGCATGGCGGTATAGATGGGCGTCTTGGGCATCAGGTCGGCGATGAACTGATTGCCGTTCACCGCGTTGAACTCGTCCGCTTCCTGAAAATTCATGCCGAAGAAGCGACCGGCCAGGCCGTCCCAGAAGGGCGATCCACCCGCTTCGTCGATGACGCCGCGCAATTCTGCAATCACCCGGTCGCCAAAGCGCGCGCGATGGCTGCGGATATAGAGATAGCGGCTGCGCGCCAGCAACAACCCCAGCCCCTCGGCCCGCTCGCGCGGGTGAAGGAACAGGCCGCCGACCTCGACCGATCCTTCCAGATCGGTGGTGAGCGAAAGCATCTGCGCGCGGAAGGTGCGGCCCAGTTCCCGGCTATGCTGGGTCAGCACGCCCAGACGATAGGAGTAGAAGGGCCAGCTTTGGCCCACGGTCGAGAATATCTGGCAGGTGCCGCGGACCTGCCCCGTCTCGACATTTTCCAGCACCATGACGATCAGTTCGTCTTCGATGCCGTCGCCTTGGCGTGCGAGCGCTTTTTCGGTGCGCTCCAGCTTGGCGGACAGCGCCGTGCGATCGGGCGGCAGGTTGGTGAAGCCGCCGCCGGTCAGCTTCGCCATCTCATAGAGCGTCTGCAAATCGTCGGCGCGCGCGATGCGCATGATGAAGCTCAAGCGGTGATCCCCTCTTTTATAAATTGCGCCGGATCGAACTGGCCCTGCGCGATCCGCCACAGCGCCAGCGCGGATAGTTGCGCCCGTTCGGGCAGGCTGTCGGTCAGCAGAAATTCGGCGTCGCTATGGATGTTACCGCCGCGCACGCCCATCGTGTCGACCACCGGCACGCCGCAGGCCGCGATATTATTGCCGTCGCATACCCCGCCGGTATCGCGCCAGCCGATGGTGAGGCTGAGGTCCGCGCCGCATTGCCGCACCAGCCCGAACAGCGCCTGCGCCTTGGGGTCCATGGGCTTGGGCGGGCGACCAAAGCCACCGTGGAGATGCAGGCTGACGTCATGGTCGCGCGCGACATCGGCCATGGACCGGTCGATCAGGGCGCGGGCGACGACCTCGTCTTCCGGCGTGCGCGGCCGGAAATTGACGCGCAACACGGCATGGTCGGGCACGACATTGTTCGGGCTGCCGCCATCGATCTTCGCAGGGTTGCAGGAAAATCCGGCACCGCTGCCCGCCTTCAGCCGCAGCGCCAGGTCAGCGGCGGCGAGCAGGGCGTTGCGGCCGTCATCGGGGTTGCGCCCGGCATGGGCGCTCAGGCCCGTGACGATGATGGAGAAATTGCCGCTCCCCGCCCGCGCGCCGGCCAGCGTGCCGTCGGGCAATGCGGACGGCTCGTAGGTGAAGGCCGCCAGCTTACCCGCCGCCAGTCCCCGCAACAGCGCCGCGGACGATGCGCTGCCTACTTCCTCGTCGCTGTTGATGACGACATCATAGCCCAGCGTGGCGACAGCGTCCGATCCCTCGATAGCATGGAGCGCTGAGAGCATGACCGCGATCCCGCCCTTCATGTCGGCGACGCCGGGGCCGTTGAGGACGCCCGGCTCCAACCAGCGTTGCTGCTGGAAAGGGTGATCGATGGGGAACACCGTGTCCATATGCCCGGTCAGGAGCAGGCGGATGGGCGCGTCGGGGCGCACGGACAGATGGAGATGGCGACCATGGTCGATCGTCTGGACGCGGCCGTCCGGCGATATGCTTTCGACCGGCGCGGGATCGACCAGTCGGATCGGGCCGGGCAGCGCGGAAAAGGCGTCGGCCAGCACATCCGCCATCTGGGCCAGCCCGGCCAGATTGCGCGATCCGCTGTTGATCGCCGCCCAATCCTGCGTCTGCGCCAGCATGGGTGCGGCGGCAGCGCGGTCGAGCAGCATTCGTTCCTGCGATGAAAAATCCCTCATCCGCTCTGGTCTATCAGAGCGCCGGGCGCGTCTCCACCCCCGCAATAAAATTGCGTGGTTCAGAAATCATAGGTCAGGGTCAGGCGACTGAGGGTGTCCAGGTCGCGGGTGGACAGCAATGTCTCCGATTCATATTGAATGTTATAGGAAAAAGCCGCCGACAGCCGTGTGCTGACCTTGGTTTCGACCGAGGACAGGGCGTTGAGGGTATAGACGTCGCTTTCGGCGTAGCCCGATGCGGTCTGCTTGAACGTCACCGTCGGCGTCGCGCGCCAGGCCAACGCCATCGATCCGCGGACGCCCAATTTGGTTTCCCGTTCGCCGATCATATATTTAACGTGGCGGATGGATGGACCGATATCGGCCGATAGATCAATCGGTTTGCTGACGATCAGCTTATACCCGACGCCGATTGACGAGGTGTATCGCTCGTCATAGCCGATCGACGTGTCACGTTCGAACTGCGCGAGACCGTAGACGAAACCGCGCGGATCGAATTCATATTTGGGTTCGTAACCCGCGAAATAGCGCTCGCGCGAGGTTACGCCATTGGCGCGGCGATAATCGACGGCGGCGGTCAGTTTGTGCGACCATTGCAGCCCGGCGCGAGTCGCGGTCGCCGCCAGGGTAATGCCCAGTTCGCTGGTGGAACCGGTAGAGCGGAAGCCGCCCGCTTCGACCCGGCCAGTCCATAGTTCGTTGAAGCGCGCTTCGCGAATCACAGTGTCGTGGGTCGCCTTGGTCCGCTCCTTCCAGCTATTGACCATGCGCTGGATTTCGTCGGCCGACGCCGGATTGGTCTGCTTGGCGATCTTGGACACGGTGGCGATGTCGGTTTCATTGCCGTTGGCGATCGCCGCCTCCATCATTTCGCGGACGGCGGGGGGCAATAGTGCCGATTCGCCAGCCTGCGCCGCGGCGGGCAGGGCGAAGAGCAGCAACGACAGGGGGATCAGACGGGCATACATGGTCCCGTCATAGCCAAGCGACCGGGGATTTTAAGCCCCCAAAACGCCTGTCGGGTCAGATAAGCGCGCGAAACTCCTGCAATATGTCGCGGTACAGCTTGCGCTTGAACGGCACGATCAGGTCGGGCAGCGTATCGGGGATCGTCCATTTCCATTCCCGGAATTCGGGATGCTTGGTTTGGATATCGATGTCGCCGTCCTGGCCGACGAAGCGGGCGAGATACCAATATTGGCGCTGGCCGCGATATTTGCCGCCCCATAATTTGCCGACCAGTTCAGGCGGCAGATCGTAGAAATGCTCGTCCTTCGCCTTGGCGATAATCTCGACCAGTTCGGGGCGGATGCCGGTTTCTTCCTGCAATTCACGCAGCGCAGCCGCCCTGGCATCCTCGCCTTCGTCGATCCCGCCCTGCGGCATCTGCCACGCCTCGACCAGATTATCGAGCCGCTGGCCGACGAATATCTTGCCGTCCATATTCACCAGCATGATCCCGACGCAGGGGCGGTATGGCAATTCTGTATCGTTCGGCATCGATGCCATATCATCCCCAAAAGAGTTCGGTTTCGGGCGTTGTCCGTTCCAAAGACCGCCATTGGCGCCGCTTCCCGACGCTTGGGTCAGAATAGGCAGCGGAAGGCTCCGCGTCCATCGGTCGAATCGTCCGCCTGCCGATTTGTGGCGATGCGGTGGAAGAGGCGACGAGAGACGGGATGACGGCAATATGCCCCAATGGCCGCTTGGAACCGGCGGCGGCGCGGCGCATTGCCCCGGCATGTCCGCTCCCCTTCTCCTCTGGCTCCGCCAGGATCTCCGCCTGTCCGATCAGGCCGCCCTGGCCGCCGCCGTCAGCGAAGGGCCGGTGATCCCGGTCTATATCCTGGATGATGAAAGCCCGCGCCAATGGGCAATGGGCGGCGCGACGCGCTGGTGGCTGCACCATAGCCTTGCGCGGTTGGACGAAAGCCTGCGCACCAAGGGATCGCGCCTGATTCTGCGGCGCGGGCGGTGCTCGGATGTTCTGGCCACGCTGGCGAAGGAGGCCGGCGCGTCGCGGGTCCATGCGCTGCATCATTATGAACCCTGGTGGCGCAACGCGGAAAAGGCGGTGGGCAAGGCGCTCGACCTCTGCCTGCATGACGGCGGCCTGTTGTTGCCGCCCGGCGCGGTGCGGACCGGGGCGGGCGGCATGTACCGTATCTACACGCCCTTTTCCCGCGCGGTGATGGAGCATATGCCGCCCGCCGCGCCGCATCCCGCGCCGCATCGGATCGACGGGCCGGCGCACTGGCCGGCGAGCGATTCGCTGGACGACTGGGGCTTATTGCCGACGAAGCCGGACTGGGCCCAGGGTTTCGCGGCGGACTGGACGCCGGGCGAGAAGGGCGCGCGCGCCAATGTCGCGCATTTTCTGGACGAGGCCGGCGATTATCCGACCGCGCGCAATCTGCCCTCGATCGAGGGGACATCGCGCCTGTCGCCGCATCTGCATTTCGGCGAAGTGTCGCCTGCCTATGTGTGGCACCGGGTCGAATCTTCAGGGCATGATGCAACGATCTTCCTTAAGGAATTGATCTGGCGCGATTATGCGCATGTCCAGATTTGCGAATTTCCCGCCTATGGCTCTGAAAATGCGCGATCGAATTTCGATGCGCTGCCTTGGCGCGACCTGCGGGAGGCGAGGGCCGATTTCACCGCGTGGAAGGCGGGCAGGACAGGCTATCCGATCGTGGACGCGGGTATGCGGCAGCTTTGGACGACGGGCTGGATGCATAACCGGGTGCGCATGATCGCCGCCAGCTTCCTCATCAAACATCTGCTGATCGACTGGCGGCATGGCGCGCGCTGGTTCTGGGACACGCTGGTCGATGCGGATTACGCCAATAACAGCGTCAATTGGCAATGGGTCGCGGGCAGCGGCGTGGACGCCAATCTGTTCACGCGAATTATGGCGCCATTGACCCAGTCGGACAAGTTCGACTCGGCCGACTATATTCGGTCATGGGTGCCCGAACTGGCGGAGCTGTCGGACGCGGCGATCCACGACCCCGACGCCCATGACGCGCGCCCTACGGACTATCCGGCGAAGATCATCAGCCATCGCGAGGGGCGTGAACGGGCATTGGCCGCCTATCGTCATAGCAAGGGGTGATTGCAGCGGCGGGCGGCTTGCGGCAGGATTGGCGTCATGAACGCCATCACTCCCCGGCGCGGTCGGCGCGCGCTATCGATCAAACATCCACCGCGATCCGGCGCACCCGGCCTGGCGTCGCGCGCGCTGGCGCCGTCTTTCCATCGCCTGCTCGACCGGATCGACCAAGGGCTGGAGGCGGGCGAATTGCACGCCTCGCTGCCGGACGGCACAAATCGCCTGCTGGGCGGTCGGGCGCCGGGGCCGCGTTGCGAAGTGGACCTGCGCTCCTGGCGCGCGCTGGTGCGACTGGCGGTGGGAGGATCGGCGGGCTGGTATCGCGCCTGGGCGGCGGGCGAGTGGGCCAGTCCCGATCCGGTGCCGCTCTTCGCCCTGTTCATGCGCAATGCGGCGGCGCTGGGGCAAGCGGCGCGGCCCCGCGGGCCGGGGCGGTGGATAGGCCGCGCGATGCACGGGTTGCGGCGCAACAGCCGCATGGGATCGCGGCACAACATCGCCTATCATTATGATCTGGGGAATGATTTCTACCGGCTCTGGCTCGATGAAAATATGCATTATTCCAGTGCCTTGTTTATCGATTCTGCGAATCAGAACGAGGATTTCGAGCAGGCGCAGCGGCGCAAGGTCGATGCGGTCCTCGACCGGCTGGACCTCACCGATGGCGCGTCGCTGCTGGAGATCGGCTGCGGTTGGGGCGGTCTGGCCGAACAGGCGATGGAGCGGTGCGCGATCGCCTATAGCGGACTGACCCTGTCGACCGAACAGGCCGGCTATGCCCGCGATCGGCTGGGGTCGGGCGCGCAGATTTTGCTGACCGACTATCGCGATGCGCTGGGCCAATATGACGCCATCGCCAGCGTCGAAATGGTCGAGGCGGTGGGGCAAGCCTATTGGCCTGCCTATCTGGCCGCCATCCATCGCTTGCTGAAGCCCGGCGGCAAGGCGGCGATACAGTATATTTTGATCGATGACGCGATCTTCGACCGCTATGCCCGCGGCGCCGACTTCATCCAGACCTATATCTTTCCCGGCGGGATGCTGATGTCGGAAAGCCAGTTCCGTGCGCTGGCGGAGGCGCAGGGGCTGGAATGGCGCGACGTCCACCGCTTCGGCCTGGACTATGCCGAAACGCTGCGCCGCTGGCGCGAGCGGTTCGACCGTGCGATCGAGGAAGGCCAGCTGCCCGCCAGTTTCGACCAGCATTTCGTGGCCTTATGGCGCTATTATCTGATGTATTGCGAAGGCGGCTTTCGCGGCGGCGGCATCGACGTGGCGCAAGTGACGCTGGTCAAACCGGCGTAGCTGTCAGCCTTCGACTCGTATCCTGTGGCCGGTCGGCGCATCGGACGCGACCAGATTGACGATCGCCTCGGCCACCACGTCCGGCCCCTTGAGGCTCGCCGGGTCTTCGCCGGGGAAGGCGCGGGCGCGCATCGCCGTGCGGGTCGCGCCCGGATCGACGATGTGGGTGCGGATGGCGGAAATATTCTTCATCTCCTCGCCATAAGCGCCGACCAGCGTTTCCAGCGCCGCCTTCGACGCGCCATAGGCGCCCCAATAGGCGCGCGGCGCCACGACCGAGGAGGTCAGCGCCACGACCCGCGCATCGCCGCTGGCGCGCAACATGGTGTCGAAGGCGGCGATCAGCGCCTGCGGCGCGGCGATGTTGAGCGTCAGCAGCCGGGCGAATTCCTTGGCGTCGATCGCCGGGACCGCCGCCAGCGCGCCCAGCGTCGCGGCGTTGAGCAGGAGAATGTCGAGCGCCTGCCAGCGACCGCCGACAGCCTGCGCCAGCCGGCCGATGCTCTCGCCATCGGTCAGGTCGAGCGGCGCGATGGTCGCATGGCCGCCAGCCTTGTGGATGCGATCCTCCACCTCTTCCAGCCCGCCCGTAGTCCGAGCGGTCAGCACCACATGCGCGCCCGCCGCGGCCAGCGCTTCGGCCGTGGCGGCGCCGATGCCACGGCTCGCCCCGGTGACGAGCGCCAATTTGCCGGAAAGTGGGCCAGGAAGGGGAAGGTCGGAAGAAGACATATAAATCCGTTCGTGCTGAGTAGGGGCTGAGCGTGTCGAAGACCCGTATCGAAGCATCCTTCGATACGCCACTTCGACTTCGCTCAGTGGCTACTCAGGACGAACGGGTCGATGTAAAGGGTCAGACCACGCGCTCGGCGAGCAGTTCCAGCTGGTTGGTCACCACCACGTCATCCTGATCGGTGAGCGTCGTGGGATAATCGCCGGTGAAGCAGGCATCGCAATATTGCGGGCGGATGTCGGCGCGCTTGGCTTCGCCCAGCGCCTTGTACAGGCCGTCGATCGAGATGAAGGACAGGCTGTCGGCATGGATGAAGTCCTGCATCCCGCCCACGTCCAGCTTGTGCGCCAGCAGCTTGGTGCGTTCGGGCGTATCGACGCCATAGAAGCAGCTATGCTTGGTCGGCGGGCTGGCGATCCGCATATGAACCTCCGCCGCGCCGGCCTCGCGCATCATCTGCACGATCTTCAAGGAGGTGGTGCCGCGCACGATCGAATCGTCGATCAGCACGATCCGCTTGCCCTTTATCAGCGCGCGGTTGGCGTTGTGCTTCAGCTTCACGCCCAGATGGCGGACCTTGTCCCCCGGCTGGATGAAGGTGCGGCCGATATAGTGCGAGCGGATGATGCCCAGTTCGAACGGGATGCCCGATTGCTGGGCATAGCCGATCGCCGCCGGCACGCCGCTGTCGGGCACCGGGATGACATAGTCCGCCTCGACAGGGTTCTCGATCGCCAGTTGCGCGCCGATCGCCTTGCGCACCGAATAGACGCTGGAATTGTCGATGATCGAATCGGGACGGCTGAAATAGACATGTTCGAAAATGCAGGGACGCGGATGCGTGTCGCCGAAGGGGCGGTGCGACCGGATCTGCCCGTCATTGGTGACGATGACCAGCTCGCCCGGATCGATGGTGCGCACATAGTCGGCGCCGACCACGTCGAGCGCGACGGTTTCCGACGCGAAGATGGTCGTTTCGCCGAGCGTGCCCATCACCAGCGGGCGGATGCCCAGCGGATCGCGGCAGGCGATCATGCCTTCGGGCGTCATGACGATCAGCGAATAGGCGCCCTCGACCTGCTTCAACGCATCGATGAACTTGTCGAGCAGGGTGCGATAGCTGGACGTCGCCACCAGATGGATGATGACTTCGGTGTCGGAGGTCGACTGGAAGATGGAGCCGCGGCGAATCAGTTCGCGGCGCAGCTTCATCGCGTTGGAGATATTGCCATTATGGGCAATGGCGAAGCCGCCAGAGTTCAGTTCCGCATAGAGCGGCTGCACGTTGCGGAGCGACGTTTCGCCGGTGGTGGAATAGCGCACATGACCACAGGCGGTATCGCCGGGCAGGCCGCGAATCACCTCGTCCCGGTCGAAATTGCCGGCCACATGGCCCATCGCCCGGTGGGTATGGAAATCATGCCCGTCCCAGCTGGTGATGCCGGCGGCTTCCTGCCCGCGATGTTGCAGGGCGTGAAGGCCAAGCGCGACGATGGCGGACGCTGTTTCCGCGCGGGAAACACCGAAAATGCCACATTCCTCGCGCAACTTGTCGTCGTCGAAGGGGTTTGTCGTAATCATGGGTGCGAGCGGTTCCATAGCCGTTCCTGACAGGCCCACAGGGCCGTCTTTGGGCGCGCATATAGGGACTTCCGACCGCTTTGTCGCCCTCCTGTCATAAAAAACGTGATGGGACGAGCAAAGGCGGCGCTTCGCGGGCTTTGCTATCGGCAAAATGCCCTACTGGCGCTGCGTTGCGCGCCCGGCTAAAGACGCAGCCCTGATGCATCGTTTCGCCAATCCCGCCCGCTTTTTGAAGATCGCGCGTCCGCTGACGGGCTGGCTGTTCTGGCCCGGCCTGCTGCTGCTGCTCGCCGGATCGGCCTGCGGATTGTTTGTGACGCCGGCCGACTATCTTCAGGGGCAGACGGTGCGCATCCTCTATATCCATGTGCCGGCGGCCTGGCTCGGCATGGGCGGCTGGAGCGGGATCGCCATCGCCGCGCTGATGCAGCTTGTCTGGAAGCATCCGCTCGCCGCCGTCGCCGGGCGCGCCATCGCCGCGCCGGGCGCGCTGTTCACCGCCATCTGCCTGATGACCGGCTCCATCTGGGGTCGCCCGACCTGGGGCACCTGGTGGGAATGGGACGGGCGGATGACGTCGATGCTGGTCCTTTTCTTCCTCTATCTGGGCTATATCGCGCTGGGCAATGCCAGCGCCCGGCAGGCGCAGCAGGGCGGCGTCAGCAATGTGACCGCCATTTTCGGGCTGGTCGGCGCGATCAACATCCCGATCATCAACCGGTCGGTGGTGTGGTGGAACAGCCTGCATCAGGGGCCGTCCATCACCCTGCGCGGGTCGAGCATCGACGGATCTTTGCTCTGGCCGCTGGGACT
Source organism: Sphingobium sp. AntQ-1 (assembly GCF_028538045.1). Taxonomy (NCBI): domain Bacteria; kingdom Pseudomonadati; phylum Pseudomonadota; class Alphaproteobacteria; order Sphingomonadales; family Sphingobiaceae; genus Sphingobium; species Sphingobium sp. AntQ-1. The sequence continues at coordinate 108,636 of NZ_CP117158.1, read as the reverse complement.
GACATTGCTGGGCTTCACCCTGCTGTTCGCCGGACTTGTGCTGATGCGGATGCGCGCGATCCTGGCGCAGAACAAGGTCGAGGCGCGGATGCAGCGGCTTGCTCGTGGATAGGGCCAGGGGGTAGTGCGATGAACCAATGGGCTTTCGTGATCGCCGCCTATACGGTGACGCTGGCGGGCACGGCGATCGTCAGTGTCGTCAGTTGGCGGGCGATGCGCAGCGCGGAAACGCGCGCCGATCACCTGTCGGACCGGACATGAAGGTCGGGGCATGAAGGCGAAACATCAAAGATTGATCCTGGCGCTTGCGGCGCTGGTGGCGCTGGTGGGGGCAGGGCTGCTCGCGGCGTCGGCGCTCAAGGACGAGGCGGCTTATTTCTACGCGCCCCATGACGTCAAGACGAAGGGTGTCGAGCCGGGCAAGGCGATCCGGCTGGGCGGCATGGTGGTCAAGAACAGCCTGAAGCGCGCGGCCGACGGCGTTACCATTCGGTTCGACGTGACCGACGGCAAGGCGACCGTCCCGGCGATCTTCAGCGGCATTGCGCCAGACCTGTTCAAGGAAGGCAGCGGCGTCGTGGCGGAGGGATATTTCGACGCCAAAGGAACCTTCGTCGCCACCAACCTGCTCGCCAAGCATGACGAACGCTACATGCCCCGCGAACTGGAAGGCATGAGCTATAATGAGAGCACGCATGAGATGAAGGCGGAACGGTGAGGCAGTTCCACGCAGCCCGTCATGCCGGATGTATAGTCGAGGGGCACCGCCCATGATCGCGGAAACCGGCCTCGCCGCGCTCTGGCTCGCCGCGTCGCTGGCGCTGCTCCAACTTGTCCTGGCGTTTGCGGGTCTGAAGGGCGGCAAGCCCGACCTGCTGGCCGCCGTCCGTCCGGCCGCCGTGGCGCAGGGCGTGCTGACTGCGATCGCCTTTGCGTCGCTCATCACGCTGTTCATGCGCTCAGACATGTCGGTGCTGCTGGTCGTCACCAACAGCCATTCGATGAAGCCCTGGCTTTACAAATTCGCCGGCACATGGGGCAATCATGAAGGCTCGATGCTGCTATGGGTGACGGTGATGGGCGTGGCGGGCGCGGCCGTCGCCCTGTTCGAGCGCGCATTGCAGCGGAACGCTCATATGGCGACGCTGGGCGGACAGGCGGCGATTTCGCTGGGTTTCTACGCCTTTCTCCTCTTCTCCTCCAATCCCTTCGCCCGGATCGATCCGGCGCCGGCGGACGGGCAGGGACTGAACCCGCTGCTGCAAGACCCCGGCCTCGCCTTCCATCCGCCTACGCTTTATCTCGGCTATGTCGGCCTGTCGGTCGCCTTTTCATTCGCCATTGGCGCACTGTTGACGCGGCAGGTCGACGCCGCCTTCGCCCGTGCGATGCGGCCATGGGTGCTGGCGGCTTGGGTGCTATTGACGCTCGGTATCACCGCGGGCAGCTATTGGGCCTATTATGAACTGGGCTGGGGCGGTTGGTGGTTCTGGGATCCGGTGGAGAACGCATCGTTGATGCCCTGGCTCGCGGCGACGGCGTTGCTCCACAGCGTCACGGTGCTCGCCACGCGCGACGCCCTGCGCGCCTGGACGGTGATGCTGGCGGTGGTCGCCTTTTCCATGTCGATGGTCGGCACCTTCCTGGTGCGGTCGGGTATATTGACCAGCGTCCACGCCTTCGCCGTCGACCCGACGCGGGGCAGCTTCATCCTGGGCCTGCTGGCCCTCTATATCGGCGGCGCGCTGGCGCTGTTCGGCTGGCGGATCGGGTCGGTGCGCGAAGGCGCGCCGTTCGAACTGGTCAGTCGCGAAACCATGTTGGTGGTCAATAATCTGCTGCTGACGGTCATATTGGGTCTGGTCCTGATCGGCACCCTCTATCCGCTGATGACTGAAGCCTTTGGCCATAAAGTGTCGGTTGGCGCGCCCTATTTCGACCGGATCGCCGGGCCGATCGCGCTGGCGCTGATGGTGGCGATGGCGGCCGGGCCGCTCACCCGCTGGCGCAAGGATCAGGCGCGGGCTGTTGGAAAACGATTGCTGATCCCGTTGTGCATCGCGCTACTGGTGTCCATCTCCCTGTCTCTTTTCGCCTGGGGCCGCATCGGCATCTTGCCCTTCCTGGGCCTGGTCATCGCGGTCGCGGTCGGCGTGGGCAGCCTCGCGCCGCTGTGGAAGCGCAAGCTGTTGCGCACGCCGCTCTTCACCTATGGCATGGTCGTCGCCCATCTGGGCTGCGCAGTCAGCCTGGCCGGCATGGCCTGCGATTCGGCCTTCACGGTCGAAAAGCTGGTGGCCGCCCGTCCCGGCGACATGATCCAGACCGCCGGATGGTCGCTGCGCTTGCGTCAGATCATACCAATCGCGGGCGACAATTGGACCGCGTTGCAGGCGGATATGGACGCCAGCCGCGGCGGCTCTTCGGTGCTGATCCGCCCGCAATCGCGCTTCTTCGCCTCGCCCCCGACCAGCACCAGCGAGGCGGCCTTGCTGACCCGCTGGGATGGCCAGCTCTATGTCGTGCTGGGTGAAGAGGTGGAGGGCGGCCGTTGGCAGCTGCGCATCTGGTGGAAGCCGTTCGTCACGCTGATCTGGCTGGGCGGCATCATGATCGCGCTGGGAGGCGCGCTGGCGCTGGTCGGTCGCGAACGGCGCGGCTGGCTGCTGAAATGGCGGGCGCGGGAGGCGCGGCTATGAGGAGGCTGCTGATCTGGTTGCCGTTGGCGCTGTTCCTGGGCTTTATCGGCCTGTTCGCCAGCGGCTTGTTCAAGCCCGACGACCGCGTGATCCATTCCCGCCTGGTCGGCCAACCCCTGCCGGTCTTCAGCCTGCCTGCGGCGGCGAGCGACCGTCCGGCGCTGTCCAGCGGCCAACTCGCCACCGGCAAGCCGCGGCTGCTCAACATCTTCGCCAGTTGGTGCGTACCCTGCGCCGCCGAAGCGCCGCAGCTTGAAGCGCTCCAGAAAGCCGGGGCGCAGATCGACGCCATCGCCATCCGCGATGCTCGGCCGGACGTGGACGCTTTCTTGAAGCGCTACGGCAACCCCTATGCCCGCATCGGCCTCGACGCCCGGAGCGCGGTGCAGATGGCGCTGGGATCGTCGGGCGTGCCGGAAACCTTCGTGATCGATGGCAAGGGGCGGATCGCCCATCAGCATATCGGCGACATCCGCGCCGACGACGTGCCGATGATCCTAGAAAAGCTGAAGGACGCGCAATGAGGCTGATCTTTGCTCTCCTTCTGGCTTTCTTGGTCACGCCTCTCAGCGCCCAAACCGCGCTGCCGCCTGCTCCCTATGCCGACCGGCAGATCGCCGACCCGGCGCTGGAGCGCAAGGCGAAGGCGTTGATGGAAACCATCCGCTGCCTCACTTGCCAAAGCCAGTCGATCGCCGATTCGGGGGCCAGCATGGCGGGCGACATGCGATCGCAGATTCGCGAACGGATCATGGCGGGTGAGCAGCCCGAAGCGATCCGAAGCTGGCTGATCGCCCGCTATGGCGACTGGGTCAGCTATGAACCCACCGCTGCGCCGATCCTCTGGCCGCTCTGGGCCGCGCCAGTGCTGCTGCTGGGCCTTGGCCTGATGTTGCTGCGCGGACGGATCAAGCAGAGGAAGCGGGCATGACCGGCTGGTTCATCGCCTTCGGCCTCGCCGCCGCCGGATTTATCGCCTTGCTCCTGATCGGCCGCATTCCCCGATCGGCGCGGGAGATCAGCGCGGCGGCGCTGCTGCTGGGCCTGGCCGGCTATGCATGGCAGGGTAATCCGGGGCTGGCGGGCGCGCCGCGCGTCAGCAGGGAAGCGGCAGGCGACAAGTTTGACGAGAAGCTGGCCGAACAGCGCCGCGGGATGGCCGAACGCTACGGCCCGGCTGGCCAATGGCTGATGATGTCCGATGGCCTGGGTCGGCAGGGCAAGACGCGGGAAGCGGCCAATATCCTGCTGTCAGGCCTGCGCGCGACCCCCGACGATCCCAATCTGTGGCTGGGCCTGGGCAATGCATTGGTCGCCCATGCCGACGGCGTGGTGTCGCCCGGTGCGGACTTCGCCTATCGCCGTGCGCTGACGCTGGATCCGGAAGGGCCGGCGCCCCGCTATTTCTACGGCCTGGCCCTGGCCCGCAACGGCCAGTTGCAGGCGGCCCGCGATCTGTGGGCGCCGCTGGCCGCCAGCGCGCCGGCCGGGAGTCAGGTGAAGGCGGAACTGGAGGCCAATATCGCGCGTATCGATTCGATGTTGGCTGCCGGTGTGCCGGCCCGGCCATGATGCAGCGCAGCGTTCGCATTGCGCGCCTTCCGGAGCCATGATAGGGCGCGGCGGTTTACAGGGGACAAGCGGACTATTCCGCCGTTGCCCCCCTATGGGTGTCGATACGAGCATGATCCTTCATGGCTGACCTCCTTCCGAATACCGCCCCGGCTTCCCATGACGAGGAGCAGGGGGGGCATGGTCATGCGCGGCAAAAGGCCACGCTGAAACTGGTGGTCGGCGCGATCGGCATCGTGTTCGGCGACATCGGCACCAGCCCGCTCTACGCCTTCCGCGAAACCTTCGCCGGGCATCATACGCTCACGCTCGATCCTGATCATATATTGGGCGTCATCAGCCTGATGTTCTGGTCGATGATGCTGGTGGTGACGCTGAAATATGTCAGCATCATCATGCGTGCGGACAATAAGGGCGAGGGCGGCAGCCTGGCGTTGCTGGCGCTGATCAACGGCCAGACCAAGACGCAGCGCTGGTCGCGCGGCATCGTGTTGCTGGGCGTATTCGCCACCGCGCTCTTCTACGGCGACTCGATGATTACCCCGGCGGTGTCGGTGCTGTCGGCGGTGGAGGGGCTTGCCGTCTATAGTCCAGACCTGGCGCCCGTGATCCTGCCGGTGGCGGTGGTCATCCTGGTCGGTCTGTTCTGGATTCAGGGGCTGGGCACCAACAAGGTCGCAGCCTTTTTCGGCCCGATCATGCTGCTCTATTTCCTGACGATCGCGGCGCTGGGCGTTCTCTCGATCATCAAGACGCCAGGCATCCTCTATGCCTTCAATCCTTATTGGGCGGTGATGTTCTTCGTCACCGATCCGATGCCGGCCTTTCTGGCGCTGGGGTCGGTCGTGCTGGCGGTGACGGGGGCCGAGGCGCTCTACGCCGATATGGGTCATTTCGGCCGCAATCCGATCCGCGTGTCCTGGCTTGCCTTCGTGCTGCCCGCGTTGATGCTGAACTATATGGGGCAGGGCGCATTGCTATTCCGCGAGGGCGCCGCGGCGCTGCACAGCCCCTTCTACAATCTGGCGCCGCAATGGGGGCAATTGCCGCTGATCGTGTTGGCGACGCTGGCCGCCATCATCGCGTCGCAGGCGGTGATTTCCGGCGCCTTTTCCGTGACGCAACAGGCGATCCAACTGGGGTTCATGCCCCGCCTGCGGATCGAACATACCAGCGCGTCGACCGCGGGCCAGATTTACATCCCCCTCATCAACTGGGGGTTGATGATGATGGTGATCCTGCTGGTGCTGACGTTCCAGACATCGTCCAACCTGACCGCCGCCTATGGCATCGCGGTGACGGGCGCGATGTTCATCGACAATGTGCTGCTGACGGTGGTGCTTTATCGTCTGTGGCACTGGAAATGGTATTATGCCGCGCCGCTGCTCACCATTTTCTATCTGGTGGATGGCGCCTATCTGGCGGCCAACCTGACCAAGGTGCCGGATGGCGGCTGGTTCCCGCTGTTGATCGGCTTCATCGTCTTCACCTTGCTGACCACCTGGTCGCGTGGCCGCCGCCTGGTGCAGGATCGGTTGCGCGAAGCGGCGATGCCGATCCCGGTCTTCGTCGCCTCCGCCGCCAACAGCGCGGTGCGGGTGCCCGGTACGGCGGTGTTCATGACATCGACGCCCGATGGCGTGCCCCATGCGCTGCTCCATAACCTCAAGCACAATAAGGTGCTGCATGAGCGGGTCATATTGCTGACCGTCAAGATCAGGGACGTGCCGGTGGTTGAGGATGACGGCCGGTGCAAGCTGGAGGATCTGGGCCGGGGTTTCTTCCGCATGGTGTTGCAATATGGCTTCATGCAGGAACCCGACGTTCCCGCCGCGCTGAAAAATGTCACCGGTTGCGGACAGGCGTTCAAGATGATGGACACCAGCTTCTTCCTCGCCCGCCAGACGCTGTTGCCATCGGCCAAGCCGGGGATGCCGCTGTGGCGGGAGAAGATTTTCGCCTGGATGTTGCGCAATGCGGAAAGCGCGATGGAGTTTTTTCGCTTGCCCACCAACCGCGTCGTCGAACTGGGTAGCCAGGTCGAGATATAGGAATAACCCGGTGACGGTTGCGATCTTTCCTTTGATCCGCGCGACATTTCCTGGTCATCCTGATCCAAGGATAACATTCGGTTGGGCTGCTTTATCGATGTGGTGACAGGAAAGGGCGCGGCCTTGCGGTCGCGCCCTTCGTTTCGCGTCGATGCCGGGATCAGGCGGCGTCGCGGTCCTTGGCGTTGATGTCCACCAACTGACCGCCATTGACGGCGATCTTCTTGGGCTTCATCGCTTCGGGCACTTCGCGGACCAGTTCGACGATCAACAGGCCGTCGGCCAGGTCGGCCTTTTCGACGCGCACGAAATCGGCGAGTTCGAAGCGGCGCTCAAAGCTGCGGTTGGCGATGCCGACATGCAGGAATTTGGAGCGGTCCGCCGACGAGGCGTCGTCCTTGCGACCGATCACCTGGAGCAGATTCTGCTGAGCGGTGATGTCGATTTCGTCCGGGCGGAAACCGGCGACGGCCAGGGTGACGCGATAGCGATCCTCCGACAGGCGTTCGATGTTGAAGGGCGGGTAATTATCGCCCTGGGCAAGCCGGGCGTTGTTTTCGATCAGGTCGAACAGACGATCGAAGCCGACGGTGGAGCGGCGATAGGGGGTCAGGTCAAAAGCACGCATTTCATAATCTCCCAAAGAGCAAAATGAACGAACCGAACCCTGATATAGGCGTCCGGTGGTAGAACGCCCGGCCCCATGGAGGCGACCGGACAGGTTGGATATGGTCGTCCTGAATGCGGTTTCAAGATGGATGCGGCGCGGGATTTATCGCGTCACCATGACGTTCAGGATGAGAAATTTCACGTTGGCGAATAGGGGCGAAGCAGCGGGCTGGCTTTCAACGGATCAATGATCGGAGCGGGCAGCGTCGCGCTTTCGGGTCCGCTGGCAGTCAGGGCGGTAGTTCCTAATAAGCGATGCCCACCATGCCTTCTCGCGTAAATCCGTTTCCATAATCGAAGAAAATCTCCAGATTTCCGCCAGAAGGAGGCAGAGACAGTTTGAAGGTACACCCTGCTATGTCCGATAAATCCGTACCCTTGGGCAGATAAATATGAGGATCCTGGCCCGACGCGCGCAGGTCCACGCCACCATCCGGGCGCGCCACCATGGCCAACTCGCCATTGGTTTGCAGTTTGGCGAGTTCCAGTGCCGCGACCGTTCCATCCTGCCGGCGTAACATCATGCTGTGCAGGACGAGATTTGAAGGCTTTGACGCAGGGTCGATCCGCACATTGCGCAATTTTTCTTTAGGAAATGCGATGTCAAAGTTGCGAGCTTGTAGTCCGGGCGTGCGAACCTCAACCGGGATTGTCATCGGGGTGTCAGAAAAATTGGGAATATTTGTGATCAAGTCCGGCGCATTTATTCGCGAATTTGCGATTTTGTCCGGTGAACGAAACTGGTCCCCAGCCGCCAGAACGAGAATTTCGCATAGGTTGACGATCGTTCTTACTATAGGCGTATTGTTTACGCGGCTTGCATCCTCCAAAAACAACATCAGTCGATCGATATCGACCATTTCCTCCAGCCCGCTGAAATCGTGGGATCGGATATAATCGCGGATATGGCTGCCGCCGCGTTTGGCCAGAGTGATGTGCCATGATGGGGCAGACGGATGCTTGGGTGTCGGCAGCCGCAGCTCGGTTCCTGGCAATTTCACCCTCGCTGATCGAGCTTGGAAATGGTCAGGCCATTTCTTGTTCAGATAGGGTAGTTCAAGCAGGTCCGGCCGCAGGGTTAGCATGGCTTCAAAAATGAATTTACGCTCGCGCCGGTCGACCAGGCTTTGCTTCAAACCTGTACGCGAAGCGAATTTGGACGCTAAAGGCGCAATTCGACACAGAGAGCCGACATTCGCCGCCATGGCCCCGCCCCACCATGGCAAGCGGAAATCGAAATAAAACAGTTCAGGAATGTCATTCAGCTCGGCGCCTTCATCCAGCACCGTTTCGAGCCAATTGTCACAAAAAGCCTCATCTGCGGCAATGGCAGACGGCTGCAAAATTCCCATAGGGTCAAAATCTTGCTGAGGCTCTTTCATAAACGCACGAGCAACATCGCGGGACACGACATCGATCAATGCGTTGGAGGGGCGAACCCGTTTGAAATAGGAATCGAAATAGCCCACCAGATCGAGGCGGACCTGGGTCGCCGTTGCTGCTCCGCCGTCCCATGCGCCCGGCGCCCCTTCGAAGCGAAAAGCGTGGCGGCGCAAATCGTCCCAAATTTTGTCTAAGGGCCGTTCCGAGACTGAGGTGGGGGGTGTGTGAATATTCTTCACGTGGGGAACCCCCGCCTTTTGCGCCACCATTTCGGCGGCCGCAATATCAGGATTGTCGGCGAAGCCATATGTGAAGGTTTCAATACGATCGGCAACGCTGCTTTCCAGTGCCGCCGCCAGAACCAGACGTGAATCTTCACCGCCAGTCAGCGATATCCGGATCGGCTGATCTTGTAAGCCTGGCATTCTGGATAATGTGTCGAAATTATTGACGAGTTCGGAAACCGAACGAATATAGTCGGCCCGTGACGGTTCGCCCCGTGCGGTGAATATAGGCTCCCCGGACCGCCGCGTTTCGAAACCCTTTCCAGGTGTGAATACGCCTGCAAATCCCGGCCGCAACAATCGCACGCCTTTTAGGAAGGAGCGGTCCGTGAACTTGTTGCCCTTACCCAGAAGGTCTGCAATCTGTGAAAAATCAATTTCCAGTTTCGCCGTCGGCGTGAGCAAGGGATTGAGAAACATCTGTCGGTTCGACGCCGCAAAATAATTATCATCTTCAGTAAAATATATGGGTCGTAGACCAGTGAAGTCAGATAAAATACTCAATGTTCCAGTGTTGAAATCATAGCTGGCTGCGCATAGTTCGCCGTCGATATGATCGTTTACCGTAAAGGCCCTGTGTTGCCGGAAGAGATCATATATGTAATCGACACTCTTCTGGTTGTGGTTTTTGAGAGCGCAGTACCCGTCAAATGCCGCGAGATTACCATCCCTAACGACGCTTTTTTCACCTAGCCCCAGGAAATCGTGACTTTCCGTCGATACGAAAAAGGCATTGTCGGATAGGGACAATATTTTTTTTCTGGCCGGCACGTAAGGAACCAGATGATCGACACCCATTTTCAACCGATCAAGAAGCCTGTTGCGGGCATCGACATTTTTCGCATGGACAATAAGGAAATGATGCATTTGAACCCCAATTTCAGGTGGCTTACTTGATTCTGTGGGTGGTATCCTGCGATATTTGCTGTGCTCCGACAATCGGGGTGGGCGAGCAAAATACGACACTCTTCTGAGTTTATGCCGGGTTCAACGACATTTTTCCGAATTGCCGATCGGCGACGCCCTATTCAGGCCAAGGGACAAGTTGCCTGGACGGTAACCCGCCATAACAATTACGGCCCGTTCGAATAAGCAAGTTGTGATGGCGATAAGGCGCAATAAAAAACACCCGGATCGTGTTTTCACGATCCGGGTGTTTAATGGACGATTGCTCGTCTCCCCCTTGGCCTGCCTCAACCGCTTCTCAGCCCCCTAAGCTCGAAACGGGATGCAGTATCCCTGAACCACGGCCATTCACCTGTGCTTCGACTGTCTTGCTATGACCGCCGGGGGCCTGAGTCACGGCCAAAATCCGGGCCGTGCTATTTTCCGTTCGTCGCTGTGGCCACGATGCAACAATCGGGCAATGCTTGCCGTTGTCAGGCTCCATGCCTAGAGCGTCAGGCAGACCATCCTGCAAGGGGCCGTTCGCGCCACATGATTCTTTCCCGTTACGAACGCATGATCGCCAAGCGCTACCTGCTGCCAGGCAAGGGGGAGGGGTTCATCTTCCTGGTCGCCGGCATCAGCCTGGCCGCCGTCATGCTGGGTGTCGCCGCGCTCATCATCGTCATGAGCGTCATGAACGGCTTCCGCGCCGAACTGTTCGACAAGATCGTCGGCCTGAACGGCCATGCCGTCGTGCAGGGCTATGGCGGGCGCCTGCCCGACTGGCAGTCCGTGCTGAAACAGGCGAAGGCGACCCCCGGCGTCACCAGCGCCACGCCGATGATCGAACAGCCGCTGCTCGCGACGTTCAACGGCCGGGTGGAGGCGGTGCTGGTGCGGGGCATGACCGTACCCGACATTCGCGCCAACAAGACGCTCAAGGGCAAGGTTCTGGCCGGTAGCCTGGACAATCTGGTCGCCAATGGCGGCAAGATCGGCATCGGATCGCGGCTGGCCGAAAATCTGGGCATCCAGCTGGGCGACAGCCTGACCATCATCAATCCGGCGGGGCGATCGACGCCGTTCGGCACGGTGCCGCGGCAGGTCGGCTATCAGGTGTCGGCGATCTTCGAAGTCGGCATCTATGATTATGACAAGGCGATGGTGGTCATGCCGGTGGAGGACGCCCAGACGCTGCTGCTGCTGGGCGACGTCGTCAGCATGATTGAGGTCGAAACGATCGATCCCGACAAGGTGGGCCAGATATTGGAGCCGCTGGCGGGCAAGGTCGCCGGCCGCGCGGCCATCACCGATTGGCGGCAGATGAACGCATCGCTGTTCGAGGCGCTGGCGGTGGAGCGGGTGGCGATGTTCGTCGTGCTGTCGATCATCGTGCTGGTGGCGGTGTTCAACATCCTCTCCTCGCTCATCATGCTGGTGCGCGCCAAAACCCGCGACATCGCGATTTTGCGGACGATGGGGGCGAGCCGGGTGGGGCTGGTCAAGATTTTCATGACCGTGGGCGTCACCATCGGCACGCTGGGCATGGTGGCTGGCATGATATTGGGCTTCACTTTCCTCTTCTTCCGCCAAAGCCTGGTCAATGCGATCCAGTTCGTGACGGGGCAGAATCTGTGGGACCCCTCGATCCGATTCCTGACCGAACTGCCATCGCAGCCCGATCCGGTGGAGATTGCGGTGATTTGCATCATGGCGCTGGTGTTCAGTTTCCTCGCCACGCTCTATCCGGCCTTCAAGGCCGCCAATACCGATCCTGTCCAGGTGCTGCGTTATGAATGATATACTGAAGGTCACGGGCCTTGCGCGCAGCTTCACCCAGGGCGGCGTCACCATCGACGTGTTGCGGGGCATTGACCTGACCGTAGGGCCGGGCGAGATCGTCGCGCTGCTAGGGCCGTCCGGTTCGGGCAAATCGACGCTGTTGCAGGCGGTGGGGCTGCTGGAGGGCGGGTTCGACGGATCAATCCGCATCGACGGCGAAGAAGCGGCGAAGCTGGACAATGACGGCCGCACCCGATTGCGCCGCGATGCGCTGGGCTTCGTCTATCAGTTCCATCATCTGTTGCCCGATTTCAACGCGACCGAGAATGTCATCCTGCCGCAGGTGATCCGCGACGTCGAGATGCCGGCGGCGAAGGCGCGGGCGGAATCGCTGCTGACGGCGCTGGGGCTGGGCCATCGTCTCGACCATCGGCCGAGCCAGCTGTCCGGGGGCGAACAGCAGCGCGTCGCTGTCGCGCGCGCGCTGGCCAACCGCCCGGCGCTGGTGCTGGCGGATGAGCCGACCGGCAATCTGGACGAGCGGACGGCGGACGTCGTGCTGTCGGAATTTCTGCGGCTGGTGCGGGGCGAAGGGTCCGCCGCGCTCGTGGCGACGCATAATGAGCGGCTGGCGCAGAAGATGGACCGGGTGGTGCGGCTGCATGAAGGCGTGTTGCAAGGCGCCTAGGCCGCCACTGAAGCCCCGTCTCGGACGGTCGCGACCAGGATGCGGTCCCGACCTTCCGTCTTAGCGCGCAGCAGCGCGGCGTCTGCGGTCTGAAGCAGCCGGTCGGGCCGTCCATGATCGGGGAAGGCGGACAGGCCGAAAGAGGCCGTGATCGGTCCCAGTTCCTTGCCATTATGGCCCAGGCGCAAATCCTGGATGCGGCGTTGAATCTGCATCGCGCGGCCCAGCGCCTGATCCAGGGTGAAGCCTGGCATCAAAATGACGAACTCCTCGCCGCCCAGACGGAAGGCGTGGCCATGTTCGCGCAGCGAGTCGCCCAGCACATTGCCCACGGCGCGCAGCACGGCGTCGCCCGCATCATGGCCATAGCTGTCGTTGAATCGCTTGAAATGGTCGATATCGACCATCAGGCAGGCCAGCGGCGCGCCGTGGCGATCGGCGTCCTGCACCAACGTCTGGAGCATGGCGTCGAACTGGCGCCGGTTGGGCAGGCCGGTCAGCGCATCGGCCATCGCCATGTCCCGCAGCGCGTCGCGCAGGCGCAGATTGGCGAGCGCCAAGCCGATATTTTCGGCCAGCATATCCAGATATTGACCGGTGCGTTCCAGATGATCGGCGCTGCTGTCCGTCGGTTCTTCATAATACAGCATCCCGATACTTTCGCCCTGCGCGGCGAGCGGGATGCAGATGCTGCTGAGGCTTTCCATCACGCCGAGATGCTCGCCCAAATGCTCACACGGTATGTCCACCATCTCGCCGATCGGCCGGTGGGTCTGACCGCGCCGCAGCGCCCAGCAGGCCGAGGGCGGAAATTCGCCGCGCGAATAAGCCGGGGCCAGCCAATCGCAGGCTTGGGTCATGGCGTTGCGGCGATTGTCGTGGATATAGAGCCGGCCCGGAAAATCGGGCGCGATCTCCGGGGCGAAGCGGCGCACGACATCGACCAGGTCGCTGACATTGTCGCAGCCCTGGAGCCGTTGCGTCAGGCGCGAGATCAGGTCGCGCATCATACGGTCGGCGTCGCGCTCCTTCTCCAGCCGTTGCCGCTCCAGCCCGTTTTCGCGGAAGATGCGGACGGCCTGAGCCATGTCGCCGATTTCATCGACATGCGCGGATTCGGGCGGAATGGCGTCATAATCCTGGGCGGCGAGGCGGGTGACGACGTCGCTCAGCCGCACCACCGGCCGCAGGATGCGCCGTTTCAGCACGAAATAAAGAACGCACAGAAACAGCAGCGCCGTCATGCCCAGCATGATTTCGGACATGGTCCGCCATTGCCGGGCCGTGTCGGTCGCGCGCACCACCGCATGATCGGTGCGCTGGTCGAGCATATATTGGAACTTGCCGACCTGGGCCGCGACCCGATCCAGTTCCCGGCCATATTCGTCGCCGAACAGGATGGTGCGGGCGGTCCTGTCGTCGTTGGCCTCAGCGGCGCGGATCGCGGCGTCCTGCTCCTCGGTCAGGGCGTCGGCCCAGTGCATCGCCTGGCGCAGGGCGGTCAATTCGGCGTCGTCCGCGCCGACGTCGCGCAGATGGGTAATGCGCTGCTCGACGGAACGCAGCGCCTCCTTTTCCCGGCGATAGGCGATCAGATGGCTGGGATCGCCGGTAATCACGAAGCCGCGGGCCTGTTCGGTCAAACGATAGACATCCTCCTCCAGCGTGGCGGTCGCGCGATCGAAGGTCGCGCGCTGCGCCACCGCGGCGCGCTCGCGCTCCTCCGCGCTCGACGCCATCAACATGGTGACGCCGGAAAAAAGAGTGAGAGCGACGGTGGCCCCATAGGCCCAATTGGTGATCGTGGAGAGACGCATGATGCGGCGAAGGTAGCGGCAACAGGTTGGCAATCTGTTAAGGATGACGCGCAGGCGCTTTACCCACAGATTTCCTTTTCGAAGGACTGGGACGAATCAGGGATCGTCCCTAGATTGGCCGACATGCCTCATGCTCCCTTCGCACCGCTGCGCGTCTTTTCCTCCTATACCATGCTGGAAGGGGCGATCGATCCCAAGAAGATCGCCAAGCAGGCCAAGGCTTTGGGCTTTCCGGCGGCGGCGATCACCGATCGCAACGGGCTTTACGGATCGATGGCCTTTTCCGACGGATGCAAGGATGAAGGCGTGCAGCCGATCATCGGCGCGATGCTGGGCGTATTGCGGCCGGGGCGGCCGGCCAATGCGCCGATGCATGACTGGCTGGCGCTCTATGCGCAGGACGCCGCGGGATATGACAATATCTGCGCGCTGGTATCGATGGCGCATCTGGATCGACCGGTTGAAGAAGTGCCGCATGTGACGGTCGAGGCGCTGGCCGGGCGGACCGATGGCCTCATCGCCCTGACGGCGGGTGGAGAGGGCGCTTTGGCGCGGCTGTTCGCGGAGGACCAGCCCGACGCGGCGGTCGCCTATGTCGAGCGGCTGGAGGCGCTGTTTCCCGGTCGGCTTTACGTCGAGATATGTCGTCGTCTCGACCCGGTGGAGGGCAAGGCGGAGCCACATCTGATCGACCTGGCCCATGAACGCGGGCTGCCGCTGGTGGCGACCAATCCCACCTGTTTCACCGAACCGCATTTCCATGAAGCGCATGACGTCATGCTGTGCATCGCCGACAGCGCCTATGTCGACATGCCCGATCGCCGCACCAGTTCGCCTGACGCCTGGATGAAGCCGGCGGGCGAGATGAAGCGCCTGTTCGAGGATCTGCCCGAAGCGCTGGCCAATACGCTGGTGGTCGCGCAACGCTGCGCCGTGGCCGCGCCCAAGCGCAAGCCGATCCTGCCCAGCCTGGCCGGCGATATCGAGGGCGAAGCAAGGATGCTGCGCGACCTGGCGAGCGCCGGACTGGACGCGCGTCTGGCGAAGTTGGGCATCATCGCGGACGAGGCGCGCCAGCCCTATATCGAGCGTCTCAAGTTCGAGACGGACATCATCATCCAGATGGGTTTTCCGGGCTATTTCCTGATCGTCGCCGACTTCATCAAATGGGCGAAGGATCATGACATTCCGGTGGGTCCGGGCCGTGGGTCCGGCGCGGGATCGGTCGTCGCCTGGGCGCTGCTGATCACCGATCTCGATCCGCTGCAGCTCGGCCTGCTGTTCGAACGCTTCCTGAACCCGGAACGCGTGTCGATGCCCGACTTCGACATCGATTTCTGCGAAACCCGGCGCGGCGAGGTGATCCGCTACGTCCAGCAGAAATATGGCGCGGACCATGTGGCGCAGATCATCACCTTCGGTAAGCTCAAGGCGCGCGCGGTGCTCAAGGACACCGGGCGTGTGCTCCAGATGAGCTATGGCCAGGTCGATCGGCTCGCCAAGCTGGTGCCGAACCACCCGACCGATCCGTGGACGCTGGAGCGGTCGCTGAACGGGGTCGCCGAGTTTCGGGCGGAATATGACAATGACAAGCAGGTCCGCCGCCTGATCGATTATGCGATGAAGCTGGAGGGCTTTCCGCGCCACAGTTCCACCCATGCGGCCGGCGTGGTGATCGGCGACCGGCCGTTGCAGCAACTGGTGCCGCTCTATCGCGATCCGCGATCGGACATGCCGGTGACGCAGTTCGACATGAAATATGTCGAGGGCGCGGGGCTGGTGAAGTTCGACTTTCTGGGTCTGAAAACCCTGTCGGTGTTGCAGAAGGCGGTGCAGTTGCTGGCGGCGCGGGGCGTGACCGTAGATCTGGACACGCTCGCCTGGGACGATGGTGCGGTCTACGACCTGCTCCAGCGAGGCGACACAGTCGGTGTGTTCCAGCTTGAATCGGAAGGGATGCGCAAGACGCTGGCGGCGGTGCGGCCGACCAATTTCGGCGATATCATCGCTCTCGTCTCGCTCTATCGCCCCGGCCCGATGGACAATATCCCGATGTTCGGCCGCCGCAAGAACGGGCAGGAAGAGATTGAATATCCGCACATATTGCTGAAGCCGATCCTCGAAGAAACATACGGCATCTTCGTCTATCAGGAACAGGTAATGCAGGCCGCGCAAATCCTGGCCGGCTATTCGCTCGGCGACGCCGACCTGCTGCGCCGCGCGATGGGCAAGAAGGTGAAGGCCGAAATGGACGCGCAGCGCTCGCGCTTCGTCGAAGGCTGCGCCGCGAGCGACATCAAGCCGGCCAAGGCGAACGAACTGTTCGACTTGATCGACAAGTTCGCCGGCTATGGCTTCAACAAGTCGCACGCCGCCGCCTATGCGCTGCTCGCCTATCAGACGGCGTGGTTGAAGGCGCATTATCCGGCGGAATTCTATGCCGGGTCGATGGCGTTCGATATCCATCTGACCGAAAAACTGACGGTTTTCGTGGACGATATGCGGCGCATGGGGCTGACCTGTCTTGCGCCCGATCTCAACCGCAGCCAGGCCGACTTCACCGTCGAGGCCGTGCCCTGTGAAGGCGAGGACAAGCGGTTGGGCTTTGCCGTGCGTTACGCGCTGGGCGGGTTGAAGGGCGTGGGCGAGAAGGCGATGGAGCAACTGGTCGCCGAGCGCGAGGCGGCGGGGCCGTTCCAGACGCTGGACGACTTTGCCGACCGGATCGAGCCGCGATTGCTGAACCGGCGGCAGTTGGAAAGCCTGGCGGCGGCGGGGGCGTTCGATGGCGTCCATGCCGATCGGGCGGGCGTTCATGCCGCAGCGGAAACCATCTTGTCGGTGGCGTCGAGCAATGCAGCGGCGCGCGAAAGCGGGCAGGGCGGCCTGTTCGGCGATGTCGAGACGCCGCATGCCGACGTCCGCATTCCGCCGCATCAGGCCTGGACCGTGGCGGATCGCATGGCGCAGGAAAAGGAGGCGTTCGGTTTCTATTTCTCGGCGCATCCGGTCGATCGCTACAAGCATCTGGCCGAAGCGCGGGGCGCGCGCAGCTATGGCGCGGTGTGCCAGGCGCCGATGCCTGCGCCCAACGCCGAAGGGCGGGCGATGACGATCATGGCGGCGATGGTCGAGGATGTGCGCTGGCGCGAAACCAAGCGCGGGGCGCGCTACGCCAACGCGACCTTCTCCGACCAGAGCGGCCAGTTTCAGGCGAGTTGTTTCGATGAGGGCGCGTGCAAGGCGATCGAGGAACTGGCGGCCGATGGCGACTGCGCGCTGCTGGTCGTGGAACTGGATCGGTTGCCGGGCGAGGAGACGCCGCGCGTGACGGTGCGGGGGGTCGAGCCGTTCCGGGCGATCGCCAGCGCGTCGCGCATGGAATTGACAGTCGATGTGGAGACCCCGCAGGCGGTCGAGGCGCTGGCGGCTTTGCTGGCGGGTGCGAGTGGAGGGCGGAGCGAGGTGTTCCTGCGCGCGCCGGTGGGAGAGGGGCAGGCGGCGCGGCTGTTCCTGGGCGACACCTATAGTCTGGGCGCGGATCAGGTGGATGCGATTTCCACGATCAAGGGGCTGTCGATCCACCGGTTTGAGCGGATGGATGTGAAGGCGGACGGCTACAAGACGCGCACGCGGCGAACGGCGATGCGGTTGGTGGTGTGATTGGGGGGACGCTGTCGTTTGCCGAGCGGAAGCCTACACGGCCTCGCCCTTCCACCCAGCCCTAAAATAACCGCATCTGCGCGCCTTCGGGTGGGCGGAAAAGGTCGGTGCGGAGCGTCAGGCGTTCCGCGCCGAGGCCTGCGCGCTTGCGGGCTTTGCTGAAGCGGGTGCGGATGAGGTCGGCCCAGACGCCCTGTCCGCGCATCCGGGTGCCGAAATCGGGGTCGTTGTCGCGGCCGCCGCGCATGTCGCGGATGATCGCCATCATCTTGGCCGCGCGATCGGGATAATGGGCGTCGAGCCAGGCACGGAACAGAGGAGCGACTTCGTGCGGCAGGCGGACCGGGATGAAGGTCACCTCCCGCGCGCCCGCCTCTGCGACGCGGGCGACCAGCGCTTCGATCTCATGATCGGTGATGGCCGGGATGACCGGCGAGATGCTGGCGGTCACGGGGATGCCGGCGGCCGATAGCTGGCGGATCGCCTCGATCCGGCGTAGCGGATGCGGCGCGCGGGGTTCCAGGGTGCGGGCAATGGCGGGGTCGAGGCTGGTGACGGATAGCATCACGGCCACAAGCCGGTCGTGCGCCAGATCGGCAAGCAGGTCGATGTCGCGCAGGATGCGGTCGGACTTAGTGGTGATGAACGTCGGGTGGCGGGTTTCGACCAGCAATTCCAAGATGTCCCGCGTGATGCGCCAATCCTTTTCGATCGGCTGATAGGGGTCGGTATTGGTGCCCATGGCGATGGGTGCGACGACATAGTTACGCTTCGACAGTTCGGCGCGCAGCAGTTTTGCGGCGTCGGGCTTGGCGAATAATCTGGTTTCGAAATCCAGGCCGGGGGACAAGTCGTGATAGGCATGGGACGGGCGCGCGAAGCAATAGATGCAGCCATGTTCGCATCCGCGATAGGCGTTGATCGATTGGGAAAAGCCGATGTCGGGGCTGGCGTTGCGGGTCAGGATGGTGCGGGGATGTTCGACCGTGACCTCGGTGCGGCGGCGGGGGACGGGACCGTCCAGATGCTCGACCGCATCGAGCCAATCGCCGTCGGCCTCCCGTTGGGGGAGGTTGAAGCGGTGGCTGTCGCCGTTCAGCGTTGCGCCCCTGCCTTTCTCGATCGCCATGGGGCATGAGAACATGAAGGGAACATAATGTCAAATGAGACAAGAAATGCGACACTAGAATCGCATTCGTCATTTTCATTTGTTAGCTAACTAATTAAATAGACGGTGGGCCTTAATGCTCCATCAGCCGCGGCATCAGTTCAACGAAGTTGCAGGGGCGGAAACGGCTGTCGAGTTGGGTGACGAGGATACCGTCCCATGCGTCCTTTACCGCGCCGGTCGATCCGGGCAGCGCAAAGATATAGGTGCCGCGCGCGACGCAGGCTGTGGCGCGGGACTGGATGGTGGAGGTGCCAATGCTCTGGTAACTCAGCCAGCGGAACAACTCGCCAAAACCGGGGATTTCCTTGTCCTGCACCTGGGCGAGGGCTTCGGGCGTGACGTCGCGGCCAGTGACGCCGGTGCCGCCGGTGGTGAGGATGACGTCGATCTGCGGATCGTCGATCCAGGCGTGCAGCCGGGCGACGATGGCGGACCGGTCGTCGCGCTCGATATAGCGGGCGGCGAGGATATGGCCGGCGCTTTCCAGCCGTTCGACCAGCGCGTCGCCGGAGCGATCCTGCGCCAGGCCGCGCGTGTCGGAGACGGTGAGGACGGCGATCCGCACGGGAATGAAGGCCCGGCCCTCATCGATCGGCATCAGTCGGAACCGCCGCCCATGCTGGCGCCCGTTGACGCACGGCCATCCGCCTTGCTCAGGCGCACCAGCTTTACGCCCTTGGCATTGGGGAAGGTCGGCCACATGCCCTGCGCCATGCCGGTCAGGCAATCGGCGCTGCCCTTCGCCTGGATCTGGTACATCCAGTAGTTGCGCATGACAATGTTCACATAGGCGCGGGTTTCATAATAGGGCAGCGATTCCATGAAGAGCAGCGGATCGCCCTTGTCATGGACCTGCGTGTTCCAGCGATCGACCGGCTGCGGGCCGGCATTATAGGCGGCCATCACCTTGGGCAGCAGGCCGCCGGTCGCGCTCATGTCGCGCAGCGATTCCAGATAGCGCTGGCCATATTCCATGTTGGTGGACGGCACGAAGAGTTGCGATGCGTTGGTGAGGCCCACATCGCCGGCGGTGCCGGGACGGACCTGCATCAGGCCGCGTGCGCCCGCGCTGCTGACGACATCGGAGCGGAAGCCCGATTCCTGGAGCGTGTGGGCGTAAATGAGCGAGGGATCAACGCGCCAGCCGCCATCGGGCCGCCAGTTTGGCGCGGGGAAGCGGGCGAAGCTGGCCGGCTGCTTGCCGGCCGGGCCATTATGGGCGAGCCAGAGTTGGGTTGCGGGCAGGCTGAGCGCGCCGGCGAGGCGCAAAAGCGCATCATATTGCGCCGGACCGCCGATTTTGGCCTGATAGCGCAGGATTTCGTCGGCGCGGCCATTGTCGCCAATCGCCGAAAGGGCAATGGCGGCGTGGACGTTGGGGCTGCCCTTGAGCACGCCCCAGTCGATGTCGCTGAAACGGCTGACCAGCGCGGCGGCCTGCATGGGCAGGCCGAGCGATTCGCGGGCGAGCAGGCCGTAAAAGGTTTCGTCCGAACGGGCGGCCTGTTTGAGATAGGCCGCGACCTTCTCCGCTTCGCCGCAGACCATATAGGCGCGCGAAGCCCAATAGGCGCCGGCGGCGCGCATGTCGGAGTCGCCCGCCAGCGCGGCGACATTGGCGAAGGCGGGGGCGGCGGTGCGGCAGTCATTCTGACGCCAAGAGGCAAGGCCATTGGTCCAGTGCGCCTGCACCGTCCAATCGCCGCCGGTGCGGGTTTCGAGCGCGCTCACGGCCATGCGGCGGGCGTTCACATCGTCATTCTCTATATAATAGGCCCAGGCGACGCGCTGGCGCACTTCGGTCAGCCCTTCGGAGGTCAATCCTGCTTCGCCGGTGGCGAGCAGCCCTTCGGCGCCGGCCGGATCGTCATTCTTCACATAAGTCTGGATCTGGCCGGCGAGCGCCTGGGCCAGCGCATCGGTCTTGATCGCGGCGACATATTGGCGGCGCGGGGCGGAACCCAGCCAGACCATCTTCTGAATTTGCGGCAAGTCCGGCAGGATGGTGGCGCCGCGCTTTTGCGCCAAACGAGAAAGTTGGTCGGCCTTGGGCAGCCAGGCGGCCTTGTTGATAAGGTCCAGCAGGTCGAACAGTTCGACCCGCGGCGATCCCTTCGCCAGATAGAGTTCGGACAAGGCCAGCGGCCGGACGGCATCCTGCGCATCCAGCGCAGCGATCATCGCCTTGGCCTCGCTCCATTGTTGCGCCTGCAACGCAGAGAAAATAGCGCGATAGCGCGCCTTGTCGCCGTCACCCAGTTGCAGCGGCGAGTTTTGCATGGACAGTGTCGGTATGGAGGGGGCGGTTTCGGCCTTTGCAGGAAGCGCAGCGGCCAGGCCCATGGCGATCAGGGCGAAACGGGACATTTGGGTCGCGGCGCGAATCACGGACGGGTTTCCTCGATCAGGCTTTGCAGGGCGCGCCAGCATTCCGCCTTGGCCGCAGGCTGGGTCAGCAGCAGCCGGGGGTGGAATGTGGCGACAGCGGGCACAATGCCGCCATCATGATTAAATTGGCGTAAACTATCGGGCGATGCCGCGCCGTCCGTCGGCATCAGCGCACGGATCGTCCGGTCGCCCAACAACAGCAGGCGGCGCGGCTGAGCCAGCGCGACATGGGTGCGCATCCGATCGGCCGCATGGACCAGGTCCGCCGCCTCCACCATGCCGCCGGGCGGACGGGCGGTGAAGAGCGAAGCGAGGTGGATGGCGTCGCGGTGAAGGCCGATGGCCCGCAGCATCGCGTCGAACAGCAATCCGGCGCGATCGGCCAGCAGCCGGCCTTCGCCGATATCGAAAGGATCGGGCAGGTCGGTGACGACCATCAGCGTCGCCTGCGCCGGGCCGGACGGCGCAATCTGTGCGCCCGTCCAGCGCCGTTCGGGCTGGGCAGGATCATGGGCGAGCCATTCAAGGAACGATTCGAGCGTCCGCGGTTTTTCCACGATGGACGCTGTAATCGTGGCGGCCATCGGGGTCGCGGGGCGCGCAGCGACAGGGCGCAGCCAGTTAACCGGCGATTCGCCTATGGCGCTATCCACGCCCGCCAGCCGCCACCACGCCAGATAGGCGTCGGCGGTCGCCGCATCATCCTGCAATAATCCCCGCATCGCGAACAGTTAGGGCCAGAGGTTGACGAGGGGGTCAAGGTGCTTCATCGCCTTGACTGGTAAAGTGTTGGACTAATGCGGCGATTGGAGAGGACGGGGTGCAGCCCGCCGATCGCCCCAATGGAGGGATGAATGAGCGAACGGGATTCGATGCCCTATGACGTCGTGATCGTCGGTGGAGGGCCGGCCGGTCTGTCGGCGGCCATCCGGTTGAAGCAATTGGCGAATGATTCGGGCCAGGAACTGGCGGTGTGCGTATTGGAAAAGGGGTCGGAAATCGGCGCCCATATCCTGTCCGGCGCGGTGATAGATCCCAAGGCGCTGGACGAACTGCTGCCCGACTGGCGGACGCAGGGCTGTTCGCTGGCCGATGTGCCGGTGACGGACAACCAGCACTGGTTCCTGACCAAGACCGGCAAGATCGCCATGCCGCACATCATGACGCCCGGCTGGATGCACAATAAGGGCACCTACACCGGATCGCTGGGCAATCTGTGCCGCTGGCTGGGCGAACAGGCCGAAGCGCTGGGCGTGGAAATCTTCCCCGGCTTCGCGGCGGCCGAAATCCTCTATAATGAGGATGGCAGCGTGAAGGGCGTCGCCACCGGCGACATGGGCGTCGACCGCGAAGGCGAGCATAAGGGCGATTATCAGCCGGGCCTGGAACTGCACGCGAAATACACCTTCTTCGCCGAAGGCGCGCGCGGCCACCTGACCAAGATTTTGAAACGCCAGTTCGCGCTGGACGCCGACAGCGAGCCGCAGGTCTATGGCCTGGGCATGAAGGAATTGTGGGACATCGATCCCGCGATGCATCAGCCGGGGTTGGTTATCCATTCGCAGGGATGGCCATTGACCGATGCCTATGGCGGCGGCTTCCTCTATCATCAGGCCAATGGTCAGGTCGCCCTGGGCTTTGTGGTGGGGCTGGGCTATCGCAACCCGCATCTCTATCCGTTCGAGGAGTTCCAGCGCTGGAAGCAGCACCCGGAGATCCGCAAGTTCCTGGAAGGCGGGCGCCGCGTGTCCTATGGCGCGCGCGCGATCAACGAGGGCGGCTGGCAGTCGATCCCCAGGCTGGTCTTCCCCGGCGGCGCGCTGATCGGCTGTTCGGCCGGGTTCGTGAACGTGCCCCGGATCAAGGGCACCCATACCGCGATGAAGTCGGGGATGCTGGCGGCCGAGGCGGCGTTCGAGGCGATCCAGAATGAGCGCGCCCGCGACGTGCTGGACGATTATGAGTTGCGCCTGCGGTCGAGCTGGATCGCGGACGAGTTGAAGCTGGTCAAGAATGCCGAGCCTTTGCTGTCCAAGTTCGGCGGGACGATCGGCACCCTCCTGGCGGGCATCGACATGTGGATGCGCACGCTCAAGATCGGCCTGCCCTTCACGATGAAGCACAAGGCCGACAATGAGAAGATCTGGCCCAAGGATAGCTGCGCTAAGATCGCCTACCCCAAGCCCGATGGCGTGGTGAGCTTCGACCGGCTGTCGTCGGTGTTCCTGTCGAACACCAATCACGAGGAGGACCAGCCGGTCCATTTGCAGCTCAAAGATCCGGCGATCCCGATCAGCTACAATCTGCCCCTTTATGACGAGCCGGCGCAGCGTTACTGTCCGGCGGGCGTCTATGAAGTGGTTGGTCAGGAAGAGGGCAATCCCCGCTTCCAGATCAACGCGCAGAATTGCGTCCATTGCAAGACGTGCGACATCAAGGACCCGACCCAGAATATCAACTGGGTCGTACCCGAAGGCGGCGGAGGACCGAATTATCCGAACATGTAAGCGCCTGACCCTGTTGCTGATGCTGACGACCCCGGCGGTGGTTCCGGCCATGGCGGGGGCGTCGGTCGATCCTGACGGCGCGCTCCACGCCTATGCGCGGGCGCGGATGGCGGACGGGGATGGGGCGCTGGGGCTGGCGGTCGCCAGCTATCGCGAGGCGCTGAAGCAGGACCCGGCGCGGATCGAGATTGCCCGGCGATCCTATGTGCAGGCGCTGGAAAGCGGGGACCGGCTGCTGGCGCGGCAGTCGGCCGCGCTGCTGGACGCGGCAGGATTGTTGCCACGCGACGGCACGCTCCTGCTGATCGGCGAGGCCCTGTCGGCAAAAAATTGGGTCGGCGCGCGGACATTGACCGACCGGATGCTGGAGGAAGGCAATTTCGCGTTCCTGACGCCCATTATCCGCAGTTGGATATCGCTGGGCGAGGGGCGATATGCGCCGCCGGTGATCGATGGCAAGGATCGTTTCGCGGCGCTGGGGTTGCGCTATGCCGATGAACATACTGCGCTACAGGCGCTGGCGCGGAGCGACCTGACGACGGCGGCGCCCGCGACGCGGCGGGCGCTGGCGGTGCGCAGCGGCGATGGCGCGGCGTTGCGGCTGGCCTTTGCCGGGCAATTTGCGGCGCACGGCGCCAAGGCGGAGGCGTTGACGCTGTTGCCGGTCGGCAGCGCCAGTTTCGCGCAGGCGCGCGCCGATATCGCCAAGGGCAAGGGATTGAAGGCGGCCGGCGCGGCGACGACCCCGGCGCAGGGCTTTGCCCGGCTGCTCGCCCGGCTGGCGGTCGATGTGTCGTCCGATTCCGGCAGTTCTGCATTGGGGCTTCGATTGGCGCGGATCGCCACGTTCGCCGATCCCACCGGCCCGGAAATCCATATCGTCGCGGCCCGGCTGCTGACGGCGCAGGGCCATGCGGCGGGCGGCGTCGCGGAGGCGGAGAAAGTCCCGGCCAATGGCTGGTATGGCGAGCTCGCGCAGGCCGAACTGATCGACGCGCTGGCGGCGGCGGGCGACATGGACCGCGCGCTCGCGCTGGCCCGCGCGCAGGCGGCCGAGCCGGGCGCGGAGGCGGAGCGGCAGGTGCGGCTGGGGCGACTACTGGCGCAACGCGACGATTTCGATGGCGCGGCGGCGGCGTTCCGGGCGGCGCAGGCGGGATATGCGGACGATCAATTGCCCTGGACGTTGCTGCTGTTCGAGGGCAGCGCGCTGGAACAGGGCAAAAGATGGGACGAGGCGCGGGCGGTGCTGGAGCGGGCCGCGAAGATCGCGCCCAATGAGCCGGTGATCCTCAACTATCTGGGCTATGCGCAGATCGAGCGGCGGCAAAATGTCGAGGCGGCGCTGGAATTGCTCAAAAAGGCGAGCGCGCTCAAGCCGCAGGACGCATCGATCACCGACTCGCTGGGCTGGGCGCAGTTCGTGACGGGCGATGTCGATGCGGCGGTGCCGGTATTGGAGCGGGCGGCAGCGGCGGCGCCGACCGACAGCACGATCAACGAGCATCTGGGCGACGCGCTATGGGTCGCGGGGCGGCGCTATGAAGCGCGCTACGCCTGGGCGGCGGCGTCGGTCTTTGCCGAGGGCGATGTGGCAGCGCGGCTGGCGGCGAAGCGCAAGATGGGGATGATGCCCGAATATGCCGCACCCTGACGCTGGGCTGGACGTGGACATGTTGACGACGCCTGTCACCGAGATCGCCTACGCCAAGGTCAATGTCGCGCTGCATGTGCGGGCGCGCCGCGAAGATGGCTATCATGCTTTGGAGAGCCTGTTCGTTTTCGCGGAGGATGGCGATCGCTTGCAGGGATGGGCGAGCGACGATGGCGCGATCCACCTGACGATCGACGGGCCGTTCGGGGCGACGCTGGACGCGGGTCCGGACAATCTGGTGGTGCGGGCGGCGCGCGCGTTGCAGGCGTATCTGGGCGAGCAGCGCGGGGCGGCGATACGGCTGACGAAAAATCTGCCGGTGGCGTCCGGCATCGGCGGCGGATCGGCGGATGCGGCGGCGGCGCTGCGGTTGCTGGCGCGGCTGTGGATTGTGCGGATCGATGACGGGGAGTTGATGGGGCTGGCATTGGACCTGGGATCCGATGTGCCGGCCTGTGTGCCCAGCGTGACGCAAATGGTTATGGGGCGCGGCGAAAGGCAGGCGCGCCATGCCGTCGATGGGCTGGACGCATGTTCGATGCTGCTGGTCAATCCCGGCGTCGGCGTGTCGACTGCGCAGGTTTTCGCAGGATGGGACCGGGTGGATCGCGGGCCGTTGGATGGTTCCAGCCTGGGCGTGTTGTGCGCTATGGGGCGTAATGATTTAGAGGCGGCTGCGCTGGCGATCGCGCCGGTGATCGGCGATGTGCTGGCGATGCTGGCGGCGCAGGAGGATGTGCTGCTGGCGCGCATGTCGGGATCGGGCGCGACCTGTTTCGCGCTGTTTCGCAGCGATCGCTCCCTGGCGGCGGCGGCGCAGGCGGTGCGGCGGGCCAATCCCGGTTGGTGGGTGATGGAAACGCGGATCAGGAGCGCATGAGCGAAGCCTATACACAGATTGGCGGCGGCGGACTGGACCTGCTGATCGTGGGGGATCATGCGTCCGCGCATGTGCCGGACGATATCGACCTGGGCATCGACCCGGCGTTGCTGCGCCAGCATATCGCGATCGACATTGGCGTGGCGGAAGTCAGCCGGCTGCTGGCCGGGCAATTAGGTGCGACCGCGATATTGGGCGGCGTGTCGCGGCTTGTGATCGACCTTAATCGGGAGGAAGATGCAGCCGGCTTGCTGCCGGTGATGAGCGATGGCCATGCGATCCCCGGTAATCGCGACGCGGATCTGGCTGCGCGCATGATGCGCTTCCACCATCCCTATCATCATCGGGTGGCGACGCTGCTGGAAGGCATGACGTCGCCCTTCATCCTGTCGGTCCATAGTTTCACGCCGCGATTGGCGAGCGATCCGGGGCAGCAGCGGCCATGGGATATCGGGGTGCTGTATAACCGGGACGATCGCGCAGCGCGGATCGCCATTCCGCTGCTGGAGGCGGCGGGGCTGATGGTCGGCGACCAGTTGCCCTATGCCGGGACATTGCTCAATGCGACGATGAACCGCCATGCCGAAGCCAATGGCATTCCCTATCTGGGCGTGGAGATGCGGCAGGATCTGGTCGGTGATGCCGAGGGGCAAGCGCGGTTCGCGGCGATATTGGGGCCGGTGGTGCTGGAATGCAGGAGCCGGTTGGCATGATTCGGGTCGCAATGGGGCTGGCGGCGCTGCTGCTGTTGACAGGTTGTGGGGGCGAGGCGGGGTCTTCACGCGATAATTCCGCCGCAGCGGTGGACGTCGCGCAGGTCGATGACGGCAAGGCGGATTGCGCGCTGGCGGGGGCGGGCGAATGGGCGCGCGACTGCCTGGTCGAGCAGGCCGGGGACATGTTGACGCTGCGGCATCCCGATGGCGGTTTCCGGCGCTTTCGCGTGCTGGCGGACGGACGCGGGCTGGAGGCGGCCGATGGCGCGGAGGCGGCGACGCTCAGCATATTGGATGACAAGCGGATCGAGGTGGTCGCGGGCGACGATCGCTATCGGCTGCCGGCGCGGATGGCCGGTTCCGGGCGATGACCGGCGGGCCGATCCTGACGGCCGCGCAGATGCGCGCGGCGGAGCAGGCGGCTTTCGATGCGGGCATCGACGACTATGGATTGATGGAGACGGCGGGCGCGGCGGCGGCGGAGATCATCTGGCGCGCCGGGCATAAGCGGGATGCGCTGATACTCTGCGGGCCGGGCAATAATGGCGGTGACGGCTATGTCATCGCGCGGATATTGCGTGACCGCGGGGTGCCGGTGCGCGTAGCGGCTTTGGGCGCGAGCCGGACCCTATCGGGCCAGCGGGCGCGGGCGGCATGGGGCGGGCCGATCGAGGATATGATGCGCGCGGCGCCGGCGACGCAACTGGTCGATGCGCTGTTCGGCACCGGGCTGACGCGCGGGCTGGATGACGCCGTGGCGGCGCGGCTCTGTGCGCTGGTCGGCGCGGCGGCGGTCAGCCACGCCATCGACCTGCCGAGCGGGGTCGAGACCGATAGCGGCGCGATCCTGTCCGCCGTGCCACGTTTCGGCACCTGCAGCGCGTTGGGCGCCTACAAACCTGCGCATCTGTTGCAACCGGCGGCGGGGCATAGCGGGCGATTGGTGCTGGCGGACATCGGCATAGCGGTGTCGAGCGCAGTGCATCGGTTGGGCGCGCCCATTCTTTCGGCGCCGGCGGCCGACGCGCATAAATATACGCGCGGCCTGGTGGCGGTGGTCGGTGGCGCGATGCCGGGCGCTAGCCTGCTGGCGAGCATCGCGGCGGCCCATTCCGGGGCGGGGTCTGTGCGGCGCTTTGCTGTCGATCGACCGATCGTCGGCCCGCACGCCGTCGTCAATCGCCGGATCGAAGCGCCCGAGGGGATCGGCGAGGCGCTGGCGGACGAACGGATCGACGTCGTGCTGGTCGGGCCGGGACTGGGGCGGGACGCCGATGGCCGGGCGCGGCTGGCGGCGGCGATGGACGCTGGTCATGCCCTGGTGCTGGACGCGGATGCGCTGACCTTGCTGGGCGAAGAGGGCGCGCGCGCCATTCCTGCGGGCGCGATCCTGACGCCGCATGAGGGCGAATTTCAGCGGCTGTTCGGGGACTTGCCCGGCAGCAAGATCGATAGGGCGCTGGCGGCGGCGCGCCGATCGGGCGCGGTTATGGTCTATAAAGGCGCGGACAGCGTGATCGCGGCGCCGGACGGGCGGGCGGCGGTGGCGTCGGGCGCGTCGCCCTGGCTGTCGACAGCGGGGACCGGCGACGTGCTGGCCGGGCTTTGCGCCGGGCGACTGGCGGTGACGGGCGATCCCTTTCGCGCGGCGTGCGAGGCGGTGTGGTTGCATGGCGAGGCGGCGCGGCGGGCCGGGCCGGCCTTTGTCGCGGATGATTTGCTTGGCGTGCTGCCAGCGGCTATCGCCGCGCGATTGTGACCGATAGCGACAAAGCAACCGATTCCGGCATCATCATCCGCATCGCCGCCAAGGGCGATGGCATCACGGCCGACGGCCGCCATGTCCCGCTGACCGCGCCGGGCGACCGGATCGGCCCCGGCGGCTTGGTCATCGCCGGACCGCATCATGTCGATCCGGCCTGCACCCATTTCCCGGCCTGCGGCGGGTGCCAGATCCAGCAACTGGACGAAGAAAGTTACGCCGCGTTCGTGACGGGGCGGGTGACCGGCGCGCTGGCGGGGCAGGGCGTGGCGCCTGCCACCGTGCTGCCGCCCCATATCTCCCCACCGATGACCCGGCGGCGCGCGGCGTTGCGGGCCGCGCGCGCGGGCAAGCGCGTCACCATCGGCTTTGCCGAGGAGGGCAGCCACCGGCTGATCGACCTGGAAATGTGCGCGGTGCTCGATCCACGGCTGTTCGCTCTGGTGGCGCCGCTGCGGGGGCTGCTGGCGACGATCCTGCCCGACAAGCGCGCCGCGCATGTTAAGATGTCTCTGATCGACCAGGGCGTCGACCTGCTGCTGGAGGGGGTAAAGGTCGAGGGGCTGGCGGCGGACGAGGCGCTGGGCGACTTTGCGCGGGCGCATGGGCTGGCGCGGCTGACCATCGATGAGGGCGACGGCGCGCAGACGCGATGGGAGCCGGAGGCGGCGACGATCAGCTTCGGCGGCGTGCCGGTGGGTTTTCCGCCCTTCGCCTTCCTCCAGGCGACGCCTGATGGCGAGGCGGCGCTGGTCGGCGCGGTGCGCGATGCGCTGCCGGAGACGGGGGCGATCGCCGATCTGTTCGCCGGCCTTGGCACTTTTGCACTGGCGCTGGGCGACGGGCGTCCGGTTTATGCCGGCGAGGGCGCGCGGGATGCGATCCTTTCGCTCAAGCTCGCGGCCGGGCGGGCGCAACGACGGTTGGCGGCAGATCATCGCGACCTGTTCCGGCGGCCGCTGACCCCCGAAGAGTTGAACCGCTTTGCCGCGGTCATCCTTGATCCGCCGCGGGCAGGCGCGCGGGAGCAGGTGTTGCAACTGGCGGCGTCGGCCGTGCCGGTCATCGCCTATGTGTCCTGCAATCCGGCAAGTTTCGCGCGGGATGCGGCGCATCTGACGGCGGCCGGCTATCGGCTCGATAGTGTCAAGCCAGTGGGCCAGTTCCGCTGGACGACCCATGTCGAGCTGGTCGGCATCTTCCGTAGATAAGACAATCCCTCGCCGCGAGGGGGGGAGCGGCGAGGGATTGGCAGTTTTTTGCGTCCCTGCTCGTGGTTGGCCGGGAACAGGCATCCTCTCCGGGGGAACCGGAGTCGGTTTAGCCCAGCTTGATGACGTTTGCGCGACGGCGGACCGGCACGACTTCGGTGTAGAGGCTGGCCATCGGTTCGTCCTCGACTTCGATCGTGGCTTCCGACGTGAAGCCGTTGAAGCCGGTCCGCATCGCCGCGCCATAGGCGCCGAGCATCCCGATTTCGATATAGTCGCCCACATTCACGTCCGCCGGGAGCATGAACGGGCCGACCATATGGTCCATGTCGTCGCAGGTCGGGCCGTAGAAGGAGAAGGCGGTCAGTTCCTCCTCGCTCTCGTCTTCCCGCAACAGAGCGACGGGGAAGCGCCAGCCGATATGCGCGGCATCGAACAGCGCGCCATAGGCGCCGTCGGTGATGTAGAGTTCAGTGCCGCGACGGCGTTCGACCCGGACGATGATCGAGCTATATTCCGCCGACAGCGCGCGGCCGGGTTCGCACCACAATTCCGACGAATAGCTGACCGGCAGGCTTTCGAAACCGCGATGGATCGCTTCGAAATAATTTTCGAGCGCGACCGGCTCCATGCCCGGATAGATGGACGGGAAGCCGCCGCCGACATCGATGATGTCGACCGTGACCGCCGCATCGACGATCGCGGCGCGGACACGCTCGATCGCATCGCTATAGGCCTGCGGGCTCATCGCCTGGCTGCCGACATGGAAGCAGATGCCCAAAGCATCGGCGGCCTGGCGCGTGGCCATCAGCAGTTCGCGGGTTTCGCCCAGTTCCGCGCCGAACTTCGACGCGAGGGAGAGTTCGGAATGTTCGGACGACACGCGCAGGCGCACGCACAGCTCCAGATCGGTCGCATCGTCGCAGGCGCGCATGATCTTTTCCAGCTCGTCGATCGTGTCGAGCGAGAAGGTGCGCACGCCGTAGCGATGATAGGCTTCCGCGATCGCTTCCTCGGCCTTGACCGGGTGCATGAAGCAGAGTTTGACACCCTCTTCGCCCGCCAGCGTTTCGGCGACCAGCCGCACTTCCGCGATCGACGCCACGTCAAAATGCGTGACTCCGTTAGCGAACAGCGTGCGGATCAGATCGGGTGACGGGTTCGCCTTGACCGCATAGAGCGAGCGCCCCGGAAACTTCTCAACGAAGAATCGGGCGGCCCTAGCAGCGGCTGCGGGGCGAATCAGCGTTACCGGGGCTGCCGGTTTGAGGGTGGTCGCTACCCCCAGCGCGCTAGGATGCTTGTGCAATTCAAGGGACCTCCAGTGTAGTTCAGGGCGAAAAGCTGCCTTGCGGTGGAAGTCCCATGGGGCAGCGGACGGTCGATATATGCGGAGGGGTCCCCCCTGTAAAGCGCATGTGAAAATTTTGTTGCGCAGGAGGCTACGAAACGTGCGTTACGAGAGACGGGTCTTGAAATCGCTATAGGAAAAGGCGCGGATTTCCTTGAGTTCATCGGTTTCCGAGTGCCACAGCCAGATGGCTGGAAGAGGCACACCGTTGAAGGTGTTGGTCTTGACCATCGAATAATGGGCCTGATCGAGGAAGGCGATGCGCGCGCCCGGCTCCGCGCCGCCGGGGATTCGATAGTCGCCGATGATGTCGCCCGCAAGGCAGGAGGGGCCGCCGAGTCGGGTGATCGGGCCATCGTCCGGCTCATGCAGCATGGCGGGGCGATAGGGCGCCTCGATCACGTCGGGCATATGGCAGGTGGCGCTGATGTCGGTGATGGCGACGGGCATCCCGTTGTCGATCACATCGAGGATTTCGCCGATGAGGATGCCCGCGTCGAGCGCCATCGCCTCGCCAGGCTCGATGTAGAGGGTGAGGCCGGTCTGGGCCTTGATCTTTGCCAGGAAGGCGATGAGGTCGTCGATCTGGTAATCGGCGCGGGTGACATGGTGACCACCGCCGAAGTTCAGCCATTTGAGGCCGCCGACATGGGGCATGACATAGGGTTCGATCGCGGCCCAAGTGCGGGCCAGCGGCTCAAAATCCTGTTCGCAGAGATTGTGGACGTGCAGGCCGTCTACCCCCTCCAGATGCTCCGGCCGTAACTGGTTTACCGGGAAACCGAGGCGGCTGTGCGGCTGCGACGGATCATATTTCGGCACTTCCCCCTCCGGATGGAGGGGGTTGAGGCGCAGGCCGATGTCGAAGACGCGGCCGTCGGCGCGCGCGGCGTCTATGACGGGCTTCAAACGGGCGATCTGGCCGGGGCTGTTGAAGATCACATGATCCGAAATCTTGAGGATTTCGGCCAGGTCTTCGGGCTTGTAGGCGGCGCAATAGGTCGCGACTTCGCCCTGATATTCTTCGTGAGCGAGGCGCGCTTCATAGATGCCCGATGCGCAGACGCCGTCGAGATATTCGCCCAGCACGCCCCCAAGCGACCACATCGAGAAAGCCTTGAGCGCGCCCAGGACCTTGATGCCGGCGCGGTCGCCTATGTCGCGCAGGACGGCGAGGTTCCGCCGTACCGCGGCCTCATCCACTACGAAGGCGGGCGAGGGGACGCGGTAGAGGTCGAAGCGGGCGAAAGCGGCGGGATCGCCGGCACGGGTTTCCATGGGGTAATACTCCATCCTGCCGCGCCGTCACCCCGGCGAAAGCCGGGGTCTCACTTCTTTGTGGCGCCACAGAAGAAAAGAGAGATCCCAGCCTGCGCCGGGATGACCAAGTTTAGAAGGCCAGCGGCGCGTCCAGTTCCTTCACCTGCCAGGGCAGGCCATGCTTGTTCAGCATGTCCATGAAGGGATCGGGATCGAACTGTTCGATGTTGAAGACGCCGCCATTTTCGCCTTCCGGGGCTTTCCACGCCCCGGTCAGCATCAGCGCCGCGCCGATCATCGCAGGCACGCCGGTGGTGTAGCTGACCGCCTGGTTGCCGGTTTCGGCATAGGCGTCTTCATGGTCGCAGACCTGATAGACATAGACGGTCTTTTCCTGACCGTCCTTCTGGCCCGTGGCGATGTCGCCGATATTGGTCTTGCCCTTGGTGGTCGACCCAAGGCTTGACGGTTCGGGCAGCACGGCCTTGAGGAACTGGAGCGGGATGATCTCCTGACCATTGTAGATGACCGGATCGATCCGGGTCATGCCGACATTCTGGAGCACTTCGAGATGCTTGAGATAGGCGTCGCCGAAGGTCATCCAGAAGCGGATGCGTTTGATTTCGGGATAGAATTTCGCGAGGCTTTCCAGTTCCTCATGATACATGAGGTACATGTTCTTTTCGCCGACCTGGTCGAAATCGAACGTCTGTTTGTGGCTCAATGCCGGACCTTCGACCCATTCGCCATTCGCCCAGTGGCGCGACGGCGCGGTCACTTCGCGGATGTTGATTTCCGGATTGAAGTTGGTGGCGAAATGCTGACCATGGTCGCCGCCATTGCAGTCCAGAATGTCGAGCGTGTCGATCGTGTCGAGCAGATGCTTCTTGATATAGGACGCGAAGACGCTGGTGACGCCGGGGTCGAAGCCAGACCCCAGCAGCGCCGTGATACCGACTTCCTTGAAACGGTCCTGATAGGCCCACTGCCAGCCATATTCGAACTTGGGCGTGTCGCGCGGTTCGTAATTGGCGGTGTCGAGATAGTCGGTCTTCGTGGCCAGGCAGGCGTCCATGATCGCCAGATCCTGATAGGGCAGGGCCAGGTTCACGACCAGCTTGGGCTGCACCTTCTCGATCAGAGCGATCGTCTCTGCGACATTATCGGCATCGACCTGCGCCACGTCGATGGTCACGCCGGTGCGCGCCAGAACCGATTCGGCGACCTTCTCGCAACTGACGAGGCGGCGGCTGGCGAGCGTGACATGGCTGAAAATATCAGGGTTCATCGCCATCTTGTGGACCGCGACAGACCCGACGCCGCCCGCGCCGATGACCAGAACCTTGCTCAATTCAAATGCTCCATCACTATGGTCGCGCCCGACGCGCGAAAGCGCCCATATAGGGACGTCGCGTGACAGCGCAAAGTCAGACTGTCAGAAGCTGGCGCCGTCGACCTTGTTGATCGTCAATGCGTCGATATCGACCGCTGGCACGCAACGCAGGTTGATCGCGCGCATCGGGCCGTTGGGCGATTTGCCGAGCGCGAACGCTTCCGTGCCGCAGGTCTTGCAGAATTGATGCGTGATCGCGTGCTTGTAGAAGAGATAGTCGTTCAGTTCGTCCGCGCCGCTATCGAGCGTGAACTGATCCGCCGGCACGAAGGTGAGGACGAAGCCCTTGCGGCTGCAATGGGAACAGTTGCAGGTCATGCCTTCCGTCGGCGCTTCGGCCGCGACGCTGAAGGTCACGGCGCCGCAATGGCAGCTTCCGGTATAGGGCATATCCGTTCTCCTTTTGATCCATCCTGCGCTAACTCACCAGCTTCTTCAACCCCTCCACCGTATCGGCCTCCGCCGCTGGCTTGTCCTTGCGGATGCGGGCGATGCGGGGGAAGCGCATGGCGAGGCCGGATTTATGGCGTTTGCTGTCGTGGATCGAGTCGAACGCGACTTCCAGCACCAGCGTCTTTTCGACCTCCCGCACCGGGCCGAAACGGGCGACCGTATTCTGGCGGACGAAGCGGTCGAGCCATTTCAGTTCCTCGTCGGTGAAGCCGCTATAGGCCTTGCCCACCGGATGCAATTCGCCGTCCGGGGTCCAGCAGCCGAACGTATAGTCCGAATAGAAGGAGGAGCGTTTGCCGTGGCCGCGCTGGGCGTACATCATGACGCAGTCGGCGGTCAGCGGATCGCGTTTCCATTTGTACCAGAGCGCGGCCTTGCGCCCGGCGACATAGGGGCTGTCGCGGCGCTTGAGCATGACCCCTTCGATCGCGGCGTCGCGCGTGCCGGCGCGGATGTCGGCGAGCGCTTCGAAATCGGGGGCGTCGATGACGGCGGACAGGTCGAAGCGGTTCGGGTCAAGGCCGGGCATAAACGCTTCCAGCCGGGCGCGGCGGTCGGTCCAGGGGAGGGTGCGCAAATCCTCGTCCCCTTCGATCAACAGGTCGTAAAGGCGGACGAAGGCGGGGTAGTCGTCCATCATCCTGGCGCTGACCGTTTTGCGGCCGAGCCGCTGCTGGAGCGCGTTGAAGCTGGCCGCGGCGCCGCCATGTTCGGCGGCGCCCTGCACCTCGCCCTTCACCAGCAATTCCCCGTCGAGGACCGCATGGCCGGTGAAGGCGGCGGCGATTTCCGGGAAACTGCCGGAAATATCATCACCGGCGCGGCTGTAGAGGCGGGTTTCGCTGCCGGTGCCGACGATCTGGATGCGGATGCCGTCCCATTTCCATTCAGCGGCATAGTCAGTGAGGTCGACGCTGTCGGCCTCCAATGGATGGGCGAGCATGAAGGGGCGGAAATAGGGCGTGCCTTCCGGGTCCGGGCGGCCGGTGCGGCCCTCCGCCCAGTCGAACAGGGCGGTGTAGGGCGGGGCGAGCGCGTGCCACACCTGTTCGACATCATCGACGTCTAGGCCAAAGCCCTGGGCGAAGCCGGTTTTGGCGAGGCGGGCGGAGATGCCGACGCGGAGGCCCCCGGTGGCGAGTTTCAGCAGGGCGAAGCGGCCGGAGGAATCGAGATGATCCATCATCTGCGCGAGGGCATCGGGCGCGGCGGCGCGGCTGACACCATGGAGGCGATCGATCACGGCGGACAGGCTGAGCGAGCCGTCGTCCAGTTCGGCGGGCTGGTCGTCCCGTTTGGGCCAGAGCAGGGCGACGGTTTCGGCAAGGTCGCCGACATAGTCGCGGCTCATTTCATAGAGGACGGGGTCGGTACGGGCACGGATCATCTCGCCGATGGCGGAGGATTTGACGGCCTTGAGATCGAGATTGCCCGTCAGCGCGGCCAGCGCCCAGCCGCGATCGGGGTCCGGCGCGTCGCGCATATAGGCGGCGATCAGGTCCAGCTTGCCATTGCGGGAACGGGTGTAGACGAGACCGTCGAGGAGTTGGGAGAATTGCCTCATTTGCGCGCTTCCGTTCTCGACAGGCTCGAACCGAACGGATGTGGGTTGTGCGATCGCATTACGCCTCATCCTCATCTTCGCGGCCGACCAGCGCCAGGGCGCGGGCGCGAATCTGGTGGGTCATGCACCAGTGCAGAAGGGCTTCTTCGCGGCCATGGGTGATCCAGGTTTCGCTCGGCGCGACTTCGCGTATCGTATCCGTCAGTTCGTCCCAGTCGGCATGGTCCGAAATGACCAGCGGCAGTTCGACATTCTTCTGCCGTGCGCGCTGGCGCACCCGCATCCAGCCGGACGCCATGGCGGTGATCGGATCGGGCAGGCGGCGGCTCCAGCGGTCGTTGAGGGCAGACGGCGGCGACAGGATGATGCGGCCGCGCATTTCCTTTGCGAGCACCCCGGTCGCGGGGCGCAGTTCGCCCATGGCGACGCCGAACTCTTCGTATAGGGCGCACATCCTCTCCATCGCGCCATGGATGTAGATCGGATCATGATGGCCGCGCGCGCGCAGTTCGCAAATGACTCGCTGCGCCTTGCCCAACGCATAGGCGCCGACCAGCACGCAGCGGTCAGGATTGGCGTGCAACGCGGCGAGCAGCCGGTCCATCTCGCTGCCGGTGTCGGGGTGGCGGAAGACGGGGAGGCCGAAGGTCGCCTCGGTCACGAAGATGTCGCAGGGCACCGGCTCGAACGGCAGGCAGGTCGGGTCGGGGCGGCGCTTGTAATCGCCGGTCACGACGATCCGCTCCCCACCATGCTCCAGCACGATCTGGGCGGACCCCAGCACATGGCCGGCAGGGACGTAGCGGATCGCGACGCCGCCCATGCGCACCTCTTCCCCATAGCCGACCGCGGTGCCGCTGGCGGTGCCGTAGCGCAGCGCCATGATCGCCAGCGTCTCCCGCGTCGCCCAGACATGGCCATGGCCGCCGCGGGCATGATCGGCATGACCATGTGTCACCAGCGCCCGCTCCTGCGGCAGCGACGGATCGATCCAGGCATCGGCGGGACGGACATAGATGCCGGTGGGGTGTGGTTCGATCCAATGGGCCATGTCTGCACAAGATGGGAGAGGGCGCCCTGGTTCCGCAAGGCGACTTCCCCAAAGGCCGTCATCATGGCGTAACCCGTACGTCATGCAGGCGACATGCCATTGCCCTATCCGCGCCGGAACGACCCGGCAGCGAGGAGTGCAGCCATGGCAGCGACGGCGGATCAGACTGGTCATCAGAAAAAGGCTGGCCATCACAAAATCACCAGCGCGGTGCATCGCCACCGGCATCTGTCGAAGCAGGGGTTGCTGGAGCGCGCCTTCACCTTCGCCTTTCGTGGTCTGGTCTATGCCCAGATCTGGGAAGACCCGGCCGTGGATATGGAGGCGCTGGCGATCACGCCCGACAGCCATGTCGTGACGATCGCGTCGGGCGGCTGCAATGTGCTGAGTTATTTGACCGCCGATCCGGCGAAGATCACCGCGGTCGACCTCAACACCGCGCATATCGCGCTCAATCGGCTCAAGCTGATAGCGGCGCAGAGCCTGCCGCACCATGCGACCTTCCACCGCTTTTTCGCGCAGGCGGACAATAAGGCGAATATCGCCGCTTATCGCGACATCGTGGCGCCGCAACTGGACGAGGCGACCCGGCGTTACTG
This sequence comes from Sphingobium sp. AntQ-1, assembly GCF_028538045.1. Lineage (NCBI taxonomy): Bacteria > Pseudomonadati > Pseudomonadota > Alphaproteobacteria > Sphingomonadales > Sphingobiaceae > Sphingobium > Sphingobium sp. AntQ-1. The sequence goes on along the minus strand of NZ_CP117158.1, from coordinate 71,180 downwards.
GGAAGGGCGGGACCTGATCGGGCGGCGGCGAATCGGCGGTTTCGCGCGGGGCATCTACAAACATGGCCTGCTCGGCCGCTTCATCGGCGCCGCGCATCTGCTGGCGCGGTTGCATGGCGTCAATCCCAAGCGGATGCTGGACGCGCGCAGCCGCGAGGAGCAGCGCGAGATTTTCGAGCGCGAGCTGGCGCCGATCTTCGACAAGGGGTTCGTGCGCTGGCTGACCAGCCAGCCGGCGTCGCTGTTTGGGCTCGGCATTCCGCCCGCCCAGTTCGAGGCGCTGGCCGGTGACGCGCGGATGGACAGCGTGCTCAAGACGCGGCTGGAGAAGCTGGCCTGCGATTTCGACCTGAAGGACAATTATTTCGCGGTGCAGGCATTCGGGCGCGGCTATGCAGGGGGTGAGGGACCGTTGCCGCCCTATCTGCAAGCCGCGAACCATGAGGCGGTGCGGGCGCGGGCGAGCCGCGTCGATGTGCGGCACATCAACTTCACCGATTTCCTCGCCAGCCAGCCGGCGGCGTCGTGCGATCGCTATATCCTGCTCGACGCGCAGGACTGGATGGACGACGATCAATTGAACGCGCTCTGGGCGCAGATCACCCGGACGGCCAAGCCCGGCGCGCGCGTCCTGTTCCGCACCGCCGGCGAACCGAGCATATTGCCGGGGCGGGTCGCCGAGGATGTGCTGGATCGCTGGGATTATCGGGCGGACGAGTCGCTCGACTATACCGCGCGCGACCGGTCGGCCATCTATGGCGGCGTCCATCTCTATGTGCTGAAGCCAAGCCTGTGAGCGATCATGGCGGGCTGATGGACGGGGTCTATCGCTACCAGCGGCATATCTACGACCTGACGCGCAAATATTATCTGCTGGGGCGCGATGGGCTGATCGCCGATCTTGCGCCGCCGCCGGGCGGGTCCGTGCTGGAGATTGGCTGCGGCACCGGGCGCAACCTGATCGCAGTGGGCAAGGCCTGGCCGGGCACGCGGCTTTATGGCGTCGACATCAGCGAGGCGATGCTGGAGACGGCACGGGCGGGCGTGGCGAAGGCCGGGTTGGCGGATCGGGTGACGCTGGCGCAGGGGGACGCCTGTGGGTTCGATGCGGAGGCACTGTTCGGACGGGCCGGCTTCGATCGCGTGTTCATCAGCTACGCGCTGTCGATGATCCCGGACTGGGAAGAGGCGCTGACGCAGGCGGTGCGCTGCGTGGCGCCCGGCGGCAAGCTGGAGATTGTGGATTTCGGGCAGCAGGACGAATTGCCGACGCTGTGGAAACGCACCCTATTTGGCTGGCTGGCGCAATTCCATGTGTCGCCGCGGGCCGATCTGGCACCGGCGGTCCAGCGGACGGCGCTAGCTGTGGGCGGCTTGCCTAATTGCCGATCGCTCTATCGCGGATATGCGTTGCGCGCCGGCATGATGCGCCCCTGACCGAATTCTGGTCGCCTGGATTCAAGCCGCCCGACGCGCGGTCTTTTCCAGTTCCAGCCGATCCCAGATTTCGGCCAGCGCCGACACCAGGTCGCGCATCATCGCTTCGTCATGGGCCGGGCCGGGCGTGAAGCGCAGTCGCTCGGTGCCGCGCGGAACGGTGGGATAGTTGATCGGCTGCACATAGGCGCCATATTCGGCGAGCAATATGTCGCTGATCCGCTTGGCCTTGATCGGGTCGCCGACCATGAGCGGGACGATGTGGGTGACCGACGGCATGACCGGAAGGCCGGCTTCCGCCATCAACTGCTTGAGCAGCGCAGCAGACGCCTGCTGACCTTCGCGCTCTTCGCTCGATGCCTTGAGGTGCCGCACGCTGGCCAGCACGCCCGCGACCAATACGGGCGAGAGCGAGGTGGTGAAGATGAAGCCGGGCGCGTAGCTGCGGATCACGTCGACGATCATCTGGTCGGCCGCGATATAGCCGCCCATCACGCCGAACGCCTTGCCCAGCGTGCCTTCGATGATGGTGAGGCGGTCCGCGACGTCGTCGCGTTCCGAAATGCCGCCGCCGCGCGCGCCATACATGCCGACCGCATGGACTTCGTCCAGATAGGTGAGCGCATTATACTCATCCGCCAGGTCGCAGATCGCCGCGATCGGGGCGACGTCGCCATCCATCGAATAGACGCTTTCAAACGCGATCAGCTTGGGGGCTTCGGGGTCTTCGGCGGCCAGCAACTCGCGCAGATGGTCGACGTCATTATGACGGAACACGCGCTTTTCGCAGCCCGAATTGCGGATGCCCGCGATCATCGAGGCGTGATTCAGTTCGTCGGAGAAGATGATGCAGCCGGGCAGCAGCTTGGCGAGGGTGGAGAGCGTCGCTTCGTTCGAGACAAAGCCCGACGTGAAGAGCAGGGCCGCTTCCTTGGCATGCAGGTCGGCCAGTTCGCCTTCCAGGTCGATATGATAATGGGTGTTGCCGCCGATATTGCGGGTGCCGCCGGAGCCGGCGCCGACATCGTGCAGCGCCTCTTCCATCGCGGCGACGACCTTGGGATGCTGGCCCATGGCGAGATAGTCGTTGGAACACCAGACGGTGATGGGCTTGGGGCCGTTATGGCCGTGGAAGCAGCGGGCATTGGGGTAGGAGCCGCGATTGCGGAGGATGTCGATGAACACGCGATAGCGACCTTCTTCATGAAGACGGTCGATCGCCTGCGAAAAGATGTGTTTGTAGTTCACTACGCTTCTTCCCGTTTGCCCGCGCGCTGTTGTGCCGCTGCGCCTTCCTCTGCCCGATGCCGCGTTTAACCGCCCCGCCCCGGCTTTACCAGCGATAACCGCTCGCAATTCCAAGGAGGAATAGCTATCAGACTTATCGAAGAAATTGGCCATTGGACAAATGGCCTACCCCCAATCAGAGCGCGTCGATGCGATCGAGGCCATAGCGGGCGAGTGCGGGGCGGAGCGCTTCGACCTTTTCGTCGAGCCGGGTGAAGACGGCGATGCCTGGGCTGGGCGCGTCTGGCCAGGGCTGGCCCTGGGTCAGATATTGGATGCGCCGGGCGATGCCGTCGCCGCCATGGACGTAGCCGATGGGATGCGGGGCGGCCGCCGCCAATTCCGGCTCCACTAACGGAAAATGGGTGCAGGCGAGGACCACCATGTCCATGCGGTCGCCGCCCGGCTGGTCGAGCAGGCCCGCCAGCGCATCCCGCGCGACATGGGGATCGAGCGCTTCGCCGCGCAGCTTGGCTTCGGCCAGTTGGACCAAGGCGGCCGAGCCGTGGCGCAGCATGATGCAGTCGGCGCCATGTTCGGCCGCGAGCCGATCGACATAAGGTTGGCGCACCGTGGCGTCGGTGCCGAGCACGCCGAACACGCGGCTTTTGGAGAGCAGGGCGGCGGGCTTGATCGCCGGGACAGTGCCGACGACGGGAATGTCGAGCGCGGCGCGGACATGCTGGAGCGCGATGGTCGAGGCGGTGTTGCAGGCGATGACGGCGAGGCGCGGGCGGTAGCGTTCGACCAGCCGGCCGAGTAGCGCGGGGACGCGCGCGGCGATTTCCGCCTCGCTCTTGGTGCCATAGGGGAATCCGGCGCTGTCGGCGGCATAGATGATCGGCGCGGTGGGGAGGGCGGCGCGCGCCGGGGCGAGAATCGAAAGCCCGCCGACCCCGGAATCGAAGAAAAGAATGGGAGCGTCAGAGGCGACCGTCATGGCCGCTGTGTCGCGGCAGGAGACCGGAGTGTCAACGGGGCTTCAGTTCGCCGAGGCGGGCATGTCGTCCAGCAATTGGCGCAACGCGGCGATCCAGGCGTCATAGTGCGCCTTGTCCGCCGGGTCGGTGGAAAGGCGCAGCAGGTCGAGGTCGCCGCGCAACTGCGCGATCCGCTTGACTGCCAGGGCGTGCTTCACGCCGTCGATCTTCGTCTTGAGCTGATCGATCTCGTCAAATGCCTTGATGTGCGCCCAATCCGGTTGCTGTTTCACCAGCAGATCGACCGCATCAAGCAATTTGCCGATTTGCCGGCCATAGCTTTCCTGCGCCAGTATCGCCTGCTCGGTCTGCGGCGCGCTGCTGTTGCTTTCGTTGATCGTCACATTGCCGAACGACCAGCCCGAATTGATCGACTGCCATAATTTCTGCGGGGCCAGCGCCATGCTGGTCCAGGAGCGGGTGAAAGCGTCTAGCGGCATGTCGGTCATGGACGGCTCCGGCAAGGATGCAGAGAGCGTAGGGGCATGACCGCGCAAATCAAGCCTTTGGGCATTGCCCCGCGCGCCTGTCACGCTATGGTCGCGCGCACCATTTATCGGCGATTTTCATGACACTTCCCTGGCTTCTCCCCACTTTCGTCCTGCTTCTGGGCTATCTGTTCGGCTCCATCCCCTTTGGCCTGCTGCTGACGCGCTTTACCGGCGCGGGCGACCTGCGGCGGATCGGGTCGGGCAATATCGGCGCGACCAATGTGCTGCGCACCGGGCGCAAGGGGCTGGCGGCGGCGACCTTGCTGCTCGACCTGCTCAAGGGCGCGGCGGCGGTGCTGATCGGCGCGGCGCTGGTCGATGGCGGCGGGCCGATGGCGGGGGCGATGGCCTTTATCGGCCATTGCTATCCGGTGTGGCTGCGCTTTGCCGGCGGCAAGGGCGTGGCGACGATGATGGGCGTGGTGACGGCGATGTTCTGGCCCGCCGGGTGCATTTTCGCGGCGGTGTGGCTGGCGGCTTTGTTCGGGACGAAATGGTCGTCGGTCGGCGGCATGGCGGCGGCGGTCAGCGCGCCGGTGGCCATGTGGGCGTTCGGGCGAATCGACCTTGTGCCGGTCGCCCTTGCGCTGGCGCTAATCGTGTTGTGGCGGCATCGGGCGAATATCGCCCGGCTGATGAAGGGCGAAGAGCCGAAGATCGGCGGGCCCAAAGGCACATCGGCCGAATGAGCGAGCGGGAGCGGTTCGACCGGCTGCGGCTCATCCGCTCCCCCCGGATCGGTCCGGTCAGCTATCGGCAATTGCTCGCGCGGTTCGGGACGGCCGGGGAAGCGTTGCGCGCCATTCCCGATCTCGCGGCGCGGGGCGGCGGGCGCGCGAGCGTGGCCGATGCGGGGGCGGTGGAGAAGGAGATTGCGCAGAGCCGGGCGCTGGGCGCGCGCTATCTGCTGATGGGCGATCCCGATTATCCCGTCCTGCTCGACCAGTTTGAAGGCGCGCCGCCAGCGTTGATCCTGCGCGGCGATACGGCATTGGCGAGCGGCCAGTGCATCGCCATGGTCGGCGCGCGCAATGCGTCGGCCGCTGCGTGCCGCTTTGCCCGCACATTGGCGCAGGATCTGGGGCAGCGCGGTGCTGTGGTGGTGTCGGGGCTGGCGCGCGGCATCGATACGGAAGCACATCGCGGATCGATCGAGAGCGGGACGATCGGCGTGATCGCCAGCGGCATCGATATCGCTTTTCCGCCAGAGAACCGGGAGTTGCAGGCGCAGGTGGCGGAAAGCGGGCTGCTGGTGACGGAGCATCCGCCCGGCGTCCAGCCGCTGGCGCGCCATTTCCCGGCGCGCAATCGAATCATTGCCGGGCTGGCGTTGGGAACGGTGGTGGTGGAGGCGGTGCCCAAGTCCGGCTCGCTGATTACCGCCCGGCTGGCCGGGGAGGCGGGGCGCGAGGTGATGGCGGTGCCGGGATCGCCGCTCGATCCACGGGCGCAGGGCTGTAACCAGTTGATCCGCGAGGGCGCGATCCTGATCCAGAACGCCGCCGACGTGCTGGAGGCCGTGGGCAGCATCGATCCGCGCATGGTGCGGCAAGGCAGCTTCGATTTTATCGGCGCGCCGGTGTCGAGCGACGTCGCGGCGCAGGAGCGAGCGATAGTGGTCGGGTTGCTGGGACCGGTATCGGTGCCAATCGACGAACTGATCCGCCTGTCTGGCCTGTCGCCCGCGGTGGTGCAGACGGTGCTGCTGGAACTGGAACTGGCGGGCGCGCTGGAGCGGCAGGCGGGCGGGCGGGTCGCTCTGCGGTGAATCATGGCGGCGAAGGCGTTATCGCCTCCACCGCCCGATCCGCTGCGATTAATGCTGCATACTGTGCTTGAGATCGCGCATCTCGTCATGGCCCTGCTTCACCGAGACATAGCTTTGCTCGATCACGGCGCGAACTGCTGGCGACAGATCGCGATCGGCCATCGCGTCTTCATACTTCGCCTTGATATGATCTTCGCCGGCTTCGACCTCGTTGATGATAGCCTTGTCATCCTTTCCGGTCAGCGTGGCTTTCAGGTTCAGGAACAGGCGGTGGGCGCCGGCCAGAATGGTGCCGTCATCTTCCGGGTTGCCGCCAAGGGCGCGCACTTCCTGCTGGAGACGGGTGACGACCTGACGGCGTTCGGTCGCGCGGCTGGTGAAGAGCGTGGTGAAGCGACCATGGTCGCTGTCCTTCGCCGCCTCGGTATAGCCGTCCGCGCTGTCGAGCGTGGTGGCGATCAGGCCGTTGAGCGTGGAAATGTCATGGCTGTTGGAATCGGACATCGTCATTCCTGTCTAGATGAGGGATGTCGCCGGTCGGGGCGTTCCGGCGATGGGGCTAGAACACTGGTCCGCGGTAAAAGTCGCATGGGTTGCGGCCGCTTTGATTTGCATTAGTGGGATAGTTGGCGGTCAGCGGTCAGATGGTGCTGCGACCGGGATGGATCGACAAGATACTGGCGTTGGCGCGCCTTCTCCCTTACGCACAGCCCGCTTGACGCCCGCCGTCATCGCCTTCCACACTCGCGCGTATACGTGAGAGACTATTTTCCGGGGCCTAAATGCAGCTTGTCATCGTAGAATCGCCGGCCAAGGCGAAGACCATCGAGAAATATCTGGGCGGCGATTTTCATGTCCTCGCCAGCTATGGCCATATCCGCGACTTGCCCGCCAAGGACGGGTCGGTGGACCCGGACGACGGCTTCGCCATGTCGTGGGAAAATTATGGCGACAAGGGCAAGCAGCTCAAGGCCATTGCCGATGCGTCCAAGACGGCGACGCGATTGATCCTGGCGACTGACCCTGATCGCGAAGGGGAAGCGATCAGCTGGCATGTGCAGGAGGTGCTGCGCGCCAAGAAGGCGCTGCCGAGCCAAGTGGACCGAGTGACGTTCAACGCGATCACCAAGGCGGCGGTGCTCGACGCGATGGCCAAGCCCCGCGCGCTGGACGAGGATCTGATTGATGCCTACCGCGCGCGCCGGGCGCTCGACTATCTGGTGGGCTTCACTTTGTCGCCGGTGCTGTGGCGCAAGCTGCCGGGCGCCAAGTCGGCGGGCCGCGTCCAGTCGGTCGCGCTGCGGCTGGTGGTGGAGCGCGAGCGCGAGATCGAAAGCTTCAGCCCCCAGGAATATTGGTCGGTCGCGGCCGAGATGGAGCAGGGCGGGCAGGGCTTTACCGCGCGCCTCGTCCGCTGGAAGGGCGAGAAGATCGACCGCCTGACCATCGGCAAGGAAGGCGACGCCATGGCCGCCAAGGCCGATGTGGAGGCCGGACGCTTTACCGTCGACAAGGTCGAGACGAAGCCGCTCACCCGCAATCCGCCCGCGCCGTTCACCACCTCCACCTTGCAGCAGGAAGCCGCGCGCAAGCTGGGCTTTTCGGCCAGCCACACGATGCGGATCGCGCAGCAGCTCTACGAAGACGGCGCGATCACCTATATGCGTACCGATGGCGTGCAGATGGACGGCAGCGCCATTTCCGCCGCGCGCAAGGCGATCGCGGAACGCTATGACGGCGGTTACCTGCCCGAAAAGCCGCGCCAATATCAGACCAAGGCGAAAAATGCGCAGGAAGCGCACGAGGCCATTCGTCCGACCGAGTTCGGCCGCGACAAGGTGGGGTCGGGCGATCATGCGCGCCTGTACGACCTGATCTTCAAGCGCGCGCTGGCGAGCCAGATGGCGTCGGCGCGGCTGGAGCGCACGACGATCGACATGATCGACGGATCGGGCAGCCATACGCTGCGCGCGACGGGGCAGGTGGTGATCTTCCCAGGCTTCCTGGCGCTCTATGAAGAAGGCCGCGACGACAGCGACGATGATGATTCAAAGCTGCTGCCGCGCATGAGCGAGGGCGATGCCCCTGCCAAGAAGAAAGTCACGGCAGAACAGCATTTCACCCAGCCGCCGCCGCGCTATTCCGAAGCGTCGCTGGTGAAGCGTCTGGAGGAGCTGGGGATCGGGCGGCCGTCCACCTATGCGTCCACGTTGCAGGTGCTCAAGGATCGCGACTATGTACGGATCGAGAAGAACCGCTTCTTCGCCGAGGAGAGCGGGCGGCTGGTGACGGCGTTCCTGGAGCGCTTCTTCGAACGCTATGTGTCCTACGACTTCACGGCGGGACTGGAAGACGAGCTGGACGATATTTCCGGCGGCCGCGCCCAGTGGCAGGAAGTGCTGGAAGCTTTTTGGAAGGATTTCAAGCCCAAGACCGCCGAGATTATGGAACAGAAGCCGTCCGACATTACGGCGGAACTGGACAAGTTTCTGGAGCCGATGCTGTTCCCTCCGCGAGCGGACGGCAGCAATCCCCGCGCCTGCCCGCTCTGCGGCGATGGGCAATTGTCGCTGCGCGGCGGGCGGTTTGGCGCGTTCATCGCCTGCTCCAATTATCCGGAGTGCAAATATACGCGCAAGTTCGGGCAGCCGGGCGGCAAGGATGGCGAAGATAGCGGGCCGGAGGTGCTGGGCCAGCACCCCGAAACCGGCCAGGATATCGTCAAGAAGTCCGGGCGTTTTGGTCCCTATATCGAGATGGGGGAGGGCAAGGAGGCCAAGCGCGGCTCCATTCCCAAGGATTTGCCCGATGGCGAATTGACGCTCGATTGGGGCGTGAAGCTGCTGAGCCTGCCGCGTGAAGTGGGGCTGCATCCCGAAACCGGATTGCCGATCGTGGCCAATATCGGGCGTTTTGGTCCCTATCTGCTGCATGACGGCAAATATGGGCGGCTGTCATCCACGTCGGAGATTTTCGAGGTCGGTATGAACAGCGCGGTGGTGAAGCTGGCGGAGGCGGCCAACCGTGGTCCGCGCAGCGCCGGGCGCGAACCGTTGAAGGTGCTGGGCGCGCATCCGCGCACGGAGTTGGAGATCAAGCTGATGGAGGGCCGGTACGGCGCCTATGTCACCGACGGCACCACCAATGCGACCCTGCCCAAGACGGTGGACAAGGACCAGTTGACGCTGGAGGAAGCCGCGCAGTTGATCGACGCGCGGGCCGCGGCGGCGCCGGCGAAGAAGGGCAAGAAGAAGGCCGCGCCGAAGAAGGCGGCGGCCAAGAAACCTGCCGCCAAGAAGGACGGGGACACCGTGAAGAAGCCGGCCGCCAAGAAGGCCCCGGCGAAGAAGAAGGCCGCGGCCGCGGAGTAGGATCAAGCGGCGCGCCGCACCTGGTTGCGGCCGCCGGTCTTGGCGGCGTACATGGCGATGTCGGCGCGGTGCAGGCTGGCCTCGATCGGCAGGGTTGGATCGCCCGCGCCAAGGCCGATGCTGGCGGTCACGCGCACGACGGGACCGGATGAGGCGCGCACCCGCAACGCCTGGATCGACGCGCGGATATGTTCGGCGCGGCGTGTCGCCAGATCAGCGGGGCAATCGGTCAGGCAGACGGCGAACTCCTCGCCACCCAGACGCCCGCTCAGGTCGGCCGGGCCTAGCGCCTGCGCGATGGCCGATCCCACCGCATGCAGGACAGCATCGCCCGTCTGATGGCCATGATCGTCGTTGAAGCGTTTGAAATGGTCGATGTCGATCAGCAGATACCAGTTGCCCGGCCGCGCATGAACCTGGCCAGCACGGTCGAAGAAGGCGTTCCGGCTGAGCAGGCCGGTCAGGCCGTCCCGATCTGCAAGATAGGCCAGTTCCTCCACCCGCCGTTCCAGTTCGTGGCGCAACAGCCGGTTTTCCTCGCCCTGCCGGACCAGCAGGACGCAGACCGGGGTGGAAATGCTGGCGGAACAGAAAATGCCCACGCTGAAATAGCGCAGCGGAATGAACATGCCGGGGATCGTCGACACGATCGCCATGATGACGATCGTCCCGATAACGGAGACGCCCACGGCAAAGGCGATTTTCTGTTTCGGTCCCATGAAACGGAGCCGTAACGACATAAGGTAAAGGATGGATTTACCCTATGCCGCGAACATTCACTCCACCCAGTCGAGGCCGATATCGCGGTAGATGCTGCGGTCGTCCTCCCAATTCTCCTTCACTTTGACGTGGAGGTAGAGATGGACCCTGACGCCGAGCAGGGTGGCGAGTTCGGCGCGCGCCTTCGACCCGATTTCCTTCAGGCGCTGTCCGCCCTTGCCCAGGACGATGGCGCGCTGGGTCGGGCGGCCGACCAGGATTTGCTGGTGGATTTCGACCGATCCGTCGTCGCGCTCCTTATACTGTTCGGTATCGACCGCCGCGGCATAGGGGAGTTCGGCGTGAAGCTGGTGGTAAAGCTGTTCGCGCGTGATTTCCGCGGCCAGCATCCGGTCGGTGGCGTCCGACACCTGGTCTTCAGGGAAATGCCATGGCCCTTCCGGCATCGCCTTGGCAAAGGCGGCCTTGAGTTCGGGCAGGCCATCCCCGGTCGCGGCGGACACGAAAAAGATTTCATCGAAACCCAGCGTGTCGTTCAGCACCTGGGTATGGGTCAGCAGCTTTTCCTTGATCGCGATATCGACCTTGTTGAGGATCAGCCATTTGCGTTCGGTGCGATGCTTGAGCGCTTCGATGATCGGCTCCAGCTTGGGGCCGCGCCCCGCCTTGCCATCCACCACCATCGCGATCAGATCCGCCCCCTGCGCTCCGCCCCAGGCGGCCTGCACCATCGCGCGGTCCAGCCGCCGCCTGGGCGCGAAGATGCCGGGGGTGTCGACCAGCACGATCTGCGCATCGCCCTCTATCGCGACGCCCATGACGCGGGTGCGCGTGGTTTGCGCCTTGGGACTGGTGATCGCCACCTTCTGCCCCACGAGCGCGTTGACCAGCGTGGACTTGCCCGCATTGGGCGCGCCGACGACGGCGATGACGCCACAGCGCTGTGTTTCCGATTCAACCGTCAATTTTATTCCATTCTATTCCAAAAACTCCCGCGCAGGCGGGAGCCCAGTTCCAGCGGCGGGACTGGGCTCCCGCCTGCGCGGGGGCTCGGTGTAGCATAGTTGGGATCAACCCGTCAGCTTCTCCAGCAGCGCCTTGGCGGCCGCCGTTTCGGCTTCCTGTTTGGAGGCGCCGGTGGCGGAGGCTTCGCCTGCGCCCTTGATCGAGACGGTGACGGTGAAGCGCAGCGCATGGTGCGGGCCGGAACGGTCGGTCAGGACATATTCGGGAGGCTTGCGCTTGTTGGCCGCGGCCCATTCCTGAAGATAGGATTTGGGGTGGCGCGGGGCGCTGGTCTGGGTGTCGACCCGATTGCCCCACAGCCGGCGGACGAGTGCGCGCGCCTCTTCCAGTCCGCCTTCCAGATAGAGGGCGCCGATCAGCGCCTCCATCACGTCGCCCAGCACATTGTCGCTGTCGGCCGCGCCATCGTCGCGCGCCTGCTTGCCCAGCACCAGATGGATGGGAACGCCCGCTGTGCGGGCCACTTCGGCGCAGGTTTCGCCCGACACCAGCGCGTTGAAGCGACGGGAGAGCTTGCCTTCCGGTTCATCGGTGAAGCGTTCGAACAGCCATTCGGCGATCAGCAGACCGAGGATACGGTCGCCCAGAAATTCCAGCCGCTCATAATTGACCGCCTTGGCGCTGCCATGGGTCAGCGCCTGATCGAACCTGGCTGGATTTTCGGGCGCGCGACCGATCAGATCCTTGAGCCAGCCGGCCGTATCAGGCTTGCTCAAAAGCCTTCCCCGATACGGCTCCAGCGCGCGGCGGTGAACCAGGTCCAGGGTAGCAGCCAGTTGGCGCTGCCGTCGGTGGAGAAGACCGAGATCATCGCCTTGCCCACCAGATTTTCTTCGGGGACGAGGCCGATGCCGCCGCCTTCGACCGCGGGGAAGCGGCTGTCGGCGCTGCGATCGCGATTGTCGCCCATCATGAAGAGATGGCCCTGCGGCACCAGCACCGTGTCCCGATCGTCCGCCGCGCCGTCGGGCAGCAGGTCGAGGACATTGTAGCTTTTTCCGCCAGGCAGGGTTTCACGATACTGGGGATAGCGGCACTGTTTGCCGCCGCCGGCCGCGGCTTCCTCGAAATCGGCGCGATAACAGGGGGATGGCGCACCTTCACGGGCGGCAGCATCCAGCATGTTGGGCGTGACGGGGATGACGAGGTCGGCGACCTTCTGCTTGGGGATCGCCTGACCGTTCAGGTAGACGGTCCCGCCGCGCACGCCGATCATGTCGCCGGGCAGGCCGATGACGCGCTTGATATAGTCGTTTTTCTGGTTCGGCGGCGCCTTGAACACCGCCACGTCGCCGCGCTGGGGCGTGGAGGCCAGGATACGGCCGGGGATCAGCGGAATCGAGAAGGGCAGCGAATAGCGCGAATAGCCATAGGGCCATTTGGCCACCAGCAGATAGTCGCCGATCAAAAGACGCGGCTGCATCGATTCCGAGGGAATGTTGAACGGCGATATGATGAAGCTGCGCAGGATGAAGACGAACAGGCCCAGCTTGGCGAGAAACCAGATAAAGTCCCGCGTTTCCGATTTGGCAGTCATGGAGTGTCGTCTGATCCCTTGGAAATGCCGGTCGTATGAGCCGACAGGGCGGCCGTGGCGGCTTGTGGGGCTTGAGACGCAGCGCGTCAAGCAGTCCTTGACGATGCAAAGCATGACGAATTTGGGTAAGCATAGGCAGAATCGACCGGTGCAGCGTCGATATCGACCAACGTCATGAGGGATATATCCATGCCCAATTCTGCACTGGCGTCTATCGCCGCGCTTCCGCAAGCCGACCTGAAGACCATTTTCACGACCGATCCCGGCCGGTTGGGCAAGCTGGTCCTGACCCAGGGGCCGATCCGGTTCGACTGGTCCAAGACCCATCTGACCGACGATGTGCTGGCGGGTTTCCTGAAGCTGGCCGACGAACAGGGCTTTGCGGCGCAGCGCGACGCGCTTTTTGCGGGCGAGGCGGTGAACAATAGCGAAGGCCGCGCCGCCGAGCATCCGGCCGAACGGGGCGAGGGCCATGCCGAAAGCGTCGCCCATGCCAAGATGCTGCACCGGCGGATGCGCGGCCTGATCGATGCGATCGAGGCGGGCGCGCTAGGCGAGGTGCGGCACATATTGCATATCGGCATCGGCGGGTCGGCGCTTGGCCCAAAACTGATCGTCGATGCGCTGGACGGCGACGGGGTGCGTTATGATGTGGGCATCGTGTCCAATGTCGATGGCACCGCGCTGGAGCGGGCGATCGAGGGGTTCGATCCCAACGCCACGTTGATCGCGATCGCGTCCAAGACCTTCACGACCAGCGAGACGATGCTGAATGCGGCGAGCGCGATCAACTGGATGGTCGAGGCTGGGGTGGACGACCCCTATGGCAAGGTGATCGCGCTGACCGCCGCGCCCGACAAGGCGATGGAATGGGGTGTCGATGAAACCCGCATCCTGCCCTTCGCAGAGTCGGTGGGCGGGCGCTATTCGCTCTGGTCCTCGATCGGTTTCCCGGCTGCATTGGCGCTGGGATGGGATGGGTTCGAGAGCCTGCTGGAGGGCGCGGCGGCGATGGACCGGCATTTCCGCCTGTCGCCTCCAAGCGAGAACGCCCCGCTGATCGCGGCCTTTGTCGATCAATATTATACCCGCGTCATCGGGTGCCAGACCCGCGCGCTGTTCGCCTATGACGAGCGGCTGGCGTTGCTGCCCTCCTACCTCCAGCAACTGGAGATGGAGAGCAACGGCAAGAGCGTGCAACGCGACGGCAGTCCGGTGGACGGCCCGACCGCGCCGATCACCTGGGGCGGGGTGGGCACCGATGCGCAACATGCGGTGTTCCAGTTGCTGCACCAGGGGACGATCGTATCGCCGGTCGAGTTCATCGCTTCGATCGAACCGGGCCATGCGCTGGACCCGGCGCATCATCGCGCGCTGCTGGTCAACTGCTTCGCGCAGGGCGCGGCGCTGATGCGGGGGAAGGACAATGAGGCCGATCCGGCGCGGTCCTATCCCGGCAACCGGCCGTCGACCACGATCTTGCTGGACGATGTGACGCCGGAGGCGCTGGGCGCGCTGATCGCCTTCTACGAGCATCGGACCTTCGCCAATGCGGTGTTGATGGGGATCAACCCGTTCGACCAGTTCGGGGTGGAATTGGGCAAGGAGATCGCCAAGTCGATCGAGGCGGATGGGGCGACCGGGTTCGATCCGTCGACCATGGCGTTGATCGAGATCGCGCTGGGCGCGGCATAAACTGTCTTTGGTTTCGGGCGCAGTCGAGAAGCGAGGGCGCAACGCTTCTCGACGCGCTCGAAACGAACGGAGGTGGTTTGGCTACCAGCAACAATATTCCCATTTGTAACTAGGGCCTCCACCCGCCATATCCGCGCCTATTCCATCGGAGGCGCGGCATGAGTGACTATGATTTCGACCTTTTCGTCATCGGCGCAGGATCGGGCGGCGTGCGGGCGTCGCGGGTCGCGGCGGCGCATGGCGCGAAGGTTGCGGTGGCCGAGGAATTTCGCGTCGGCGGCACCTGCGTCATTCGCGGCTGCGTGCCCAAGAAGCTGCTCATTTACGGCGCGCATTTTGCCGAGGATCTGAAAGACGCGCGGCGCTTTGGCTGGGACGTGCCGGAATGTGGGTTCGAATGGACCACGCTGCGCGACAATGTGCTGGCCGAGGTCGATCGGCTGGAAGGGTTGTATGGCAATACGCTAAGCAGCCACAAGGTCGAGGTGATTCGCGAGCGCGCGACCATCACCGGGCCGCATGGGGTGAAACTGGCCAGCGGGCGCGAAGTGACGGCCAAGACGATCCTGGTCGCGACCGGCGCCTGGCCCGTGATCCCCGAACTGGAGGGCGCCGAACATGGCATCACCAGCAACGAGGTCTTCCATCTGGAGGCGTGCCCCAAGCGGATCGTGATCGTCGGTGGCGGCTATATCGCCAACGAGTTCGCCGGCATCTTTCATCAGTTGGGCAGCCATGTGACGATGGTCAATCGCGGCAGCGACCTGCTGCGCGGCTATGACACGCAGATCCGCGACCGGCTGCTCCAGATTTCCATGACCAAGGGGATTAATTTCCGCTTCAACGCGAAGATGGAGCGGATCGATAAGAATGAGGACGGCACGCTATGCGTCCGCTTCAAGGACGGCGATCCGGTTGCGGCCGACGTCGTGCTGTTCGCGACCGGGCGCAGGCCGATGACCGACGGGCTGGGGCTGGAGACGGCCGGGGTCGAACTGAACGACAAGGGCGCGATCAAGGTCGACGACTATAGCCAGACCAGTTGCGAGAGCATCTATGCCGTGGGCGACGTCACCGACCGGCTGCAACTGACCCCGGTGGCGATCCGCGAAGGCCATGCCTTCGCCGATACCGTGTTCGGCGGCAACAAGCGGAAGGTCGATTATAGCTGCGTGCCGTCGGCCGTGTTCAGCCATCCGCCGCTGGCGGGCGTGGGCATGACCGAGGCGGAGGCCAAGAACCATTATGGCACGGTGAAGGTCTATACGTCCGATTTCCGGCCGATGAAGAATGTGCTGGCTGGGCGCGAGGAGCGGGCGCTGTACAAGATGATCGTGGACGCGACGAGCGACAAGGTGATTGGGCTGCACATGATCGGACCGGATGCGCCGGAGATATTGCAGGCGGCGGCGATCGCGGTGAAGGCCGGGCTGACCAAGCAGGATTTCGACGATACCGTGGCGCTGCATCCTAGCATGGCGGAAGAACTGGTGTTGTTGAAGTAGGTTACGAACGGCTTGGGTTAGCGTTCGGCCACAAACGTCACGACCAGCGCGTCGCGCCAGGCCGGTTTCGCCGAGTCCAGCGCGTGGATTTCGGTGACGCCGTGCAGGATGCTGTGGTCGTCGATCAGCATCGTGTCGCCCGCTTCCGTCAGGGTAAACTCGCCCAGCGGCGTGCCGTCGGGCGCGCCGATGCGCGTCACGCCTTCGCGGACGTTGCGGCGATCGACCAGCATAACCAGCACATGGTCCACGCCGTCCCTATGCATCCCTTCCGGGGTGGGCCGGCCGCTTTCGCTCGGTTTCGTTTCGATGCGGAATTGATGCATTTCGATGTGCCAGTCGCCTTGGCGCGCCGGATCGAAATGGTCGGCGGCGAAGGCGAAGATCGCGTCGCAGACGGGGTTGGCGACCGTCGCCGCTTCGACGGGATCGAACCAGCGTTGCACGTCGCCATTGAGCGGGTTGTAATCGCGGCTTTGATAATGGGGCTGGTGCGGCCTGCGGGTGAAGCGGCCCCGTTCCAGCGCGAAAGCGGCGTGACGGCGGCGGCGGTAGCGGCCGCCATCGGCCATGAAGAGGTCGGGGCCAAGATCGTTCCAACTGGCCGCGAAGGCCGACCAGTCGGGTTCGGCGATATCCAGCCGGTCGAATAGCGTCGCGCCGGACAGGCGGGCATAGCCATCCTGTGTCAGGGCTTCGTCTATCGGGCATAGGCTGTCCGTGTCGCTCATCTTTGCTTCCTTAATGGAAGCAAGAGACGAGCGACAGGGCCAGTTTCCGCAGGATGGGTTGTGTGTCCAATGACTAACACTCAGGCGATCGTCGGGATCATGCCGCCATCGCCCGGAAACCGTGGCCGGTCATTCATCCTGCGCGAAGCCCATGCGCCGCAAGGCGTTGATGGCGTTCTCCGACATAGGCCGGTCCTTTGGGAGAGGATTTGGTGACCCCTACGGGCGTATAACTTAAATCTCAGGCAGGTTCAGGACGTTCCTAAGTCCCCTGTAATTTCAGAGATTTGTCTTGTAGCATGTTCGCGGTCGGTCGCTCTGATTTGCCTGAAATCCCATCAATGTGTGGGATCGATTGTGGGACCATTTCAGGCGGGAATTAGAACCGATGGCTCTGACAGCTTTGAAAGTGAAGAACGCCCAGCCGGGCCGTCATGTCGATGGTAGGGGATTATGCTTGGTCGTCAAACCAAGTGGCGCGCGATCTTGGATTCTGCGGATGCAGAAGGATGGGCGTCGTCGCGACTACGGCTTGGGTTCGACCTTCGACGTGTCACTTGCTGAAGCGCGTGATGCCGCGATGGCACTGCGCCGTCAGGTGCGTTTAGGCGTCGATCCTGTAGCGGAGAAACGCAGATCTCGAAAAGTCGTGCCTAGTTTTGAGACGGCCGCGCGGGACTGCTACGAAGCGATGAAAGAAGGCTGGAAGAACCAGCGGCACGCAAGCTGGATCGCAAGCCTCGAGAACCACGTCTTTCCGTTGATCGGCGCCCGGCCCATCAACGAGGTAGACAGCCCTACTGTTGTGGAAGTGCTGTCTCCGATTTGGTTGGACATACCGGACACTGCCCGCCGCATCCTGCAGCGTATTGGAGCCGTTCTGGATTTCGCGCACATCAAAGGCTGGCTTCCAGAAGAGCTATCCCTTCGTTCGGTCCGGAAGGGACTTCCGCGTCAGGCGGAAAAGGCCGGGCACCTGGAAGCCATGCCATATGCCGACGTCCCCTCGCTTATGCACCGGCTGGCGACGTCAGCATCGACGACCGGGCGCGATGCGCTGCGCTTCACGATCTACAATGCCGTGCGTTCAAATGAGACGCGCTTCGCGGTCTGGAGCGAGTTCGATCTTGAGAAGGCTGTCTGGACCATACCGGGAGAGCGAATGAAAGCGGGCGACACCCATATTGTGCCGTTGTCACCGGCGGTAGTCGCATTACTGCGCAATCGGTGGAACCAGCGAAGCAGCGACACTGGTCTGGTCTTCAGCAACGATGGCGAAAAGCCGATCAGCGATATGACCATGACCAAACTACTCAGGGACGATGGTATCAAAGGGGTGACCGTGCATGGTTTCAGATCAGCTTTCACCGACTGGACCGCTGAGCGGACCGGCTTCCCCAAAGAAGTGGCGGACAAGGCGCTGGCCCACAAGCTTTCGAACAAGGTTGAGGCAGCGTACCGTCGCACAGATTTTTTCGACAAGCGCCGAAGCCTTATGGCGCGTTGGGCTGAATATCTCGAGCAATGGCCTTCGAAGAGCAATTCTTCGCGGAGATTGGCTGAATGACCTGTAGCCGGTCTTTTTCCTCAAAAAAGTAAAATTGGCAGATCGACTAAATCTTTGCCGACCTCTACGGAGCTATACGCGACCCGTCCGTGGAAAGGCGTTTCCAAGGGCAAGATGGCTTCCGACTTTCGGTGATCGTCGGAAGCCATTTTTTATCTGGATGGCGCGACCCGGATTACCTGTCAGCTTTTGGCTGAGGATGGGACATTGGTCTCAGTCCGGTCTGGAGAACCGCTAGGTGAAAAAACCGTCTTTCCCGACCCGGTCCAATGTCCGCTTTGGAGAGAGGACGCCAACGACCTTATTCGGGCTCATTCTCCGCACCCGGCACTGGGCTACACGCGCTCGTTGCCGTCCCGCCATCCGTCGAGAAATCGCAGCAGCGTCCTCATGGCATGAGCTTGATCTTGGGGAAGACCATCTAGTTCGATAGCACTCGCTCTCTCACGTGCGGTTTCGAGACCGAATAGTTCTTCGATGGTTTCCTTACTGAAGCTATCATAAGGCGCGGACACACGGTCCCCCCAGCCTGATGATCTGCCTCGGGACATCAGACGGTCAATCAGAACAGCAAAGCGCGCGTCAGTGGAGACAACTTGCTGTACCCATTTAGCCGGAAGATCCGGGGTACGGGTATAGTCGCGCCACCGATAGAGCAGGCTTGTAAGATCGCCATGCGCGAGCATGGCATCAGGATCGGCTGCGAGGTTCGAGATTTGCCTCAGCCATTCCGCCTTCATCGCATTGACGCCATCAATATCGAGAGTTGGATCGAAATTTTCGCGATCATTCTCTTTGGCGTCATCCGGATCGCTGAGATGAATGATTATGGCCCCCATTGACAGAGCTCCGGATGATTTGAGTGCCTCGACGGCCAGGTGGCCCCGTTCGCTTGCAGGGATATTCCTCAGGAACCAGCTAACCGCTCTCCAAGCTGAAACCCACGGTGAATTGAACGGATCAGCCGTCCGTGTCACGGCCAGCTTCTGACCGATCGCAAACATAGCTGGCAGCAAAATAGCGGCGTTCGATACGGGCAGTCGATCTACCGACTCATCCATACGCTGGGCGAGAGCGGCAAGAAGATTCCTTTCTCCAATCTCCGATATCGTCGCAGCGAAAGCATTGGGGTCCGAACTCGCCGTCATGACAGACATGAACTCACTTTCGGACAGCTCCCCTTCCGGTGTGGATCGGCGTGCAAAAAGGACCCCGTTAGCGGGGTGATCGGCGTCTAAAAGGGACCCCTCATTTCGATGGTTTAAGCAGCCGGCTGGATTTTCAGGCGGCGAGATCGGGATGTTGGTTTTGGAGACAGTTTTACGGATCCGGCGCGAGTATGCCGGAGGCAAGGCGATCAAGGCGATCGCACGGGATCTGCATGTGTCGCGGAAGGTCATCCGCAAAGCGGTCCGAGCGCCGGAGGGCGCCTTTGATTATCAGCGCAAGGTTCAGCCGCTGCCCAGGATCGGTCCGTTTCAGGAGCGCCTGAACACGCTGCTGGAAGAGAACGAGCTGCGCGGCAGGCGTGACCGGCTGCGGATGACGCGGATCCATGACCTGCTGGTGCGCGAAGGCTTTGAGGGTTCTTACGATGCGGTGCGGCGCTATACGACGCGCTGGAAGATCGAGCGGCGCAAAGATGCCGGCGATGGTGTCACGGCCTTCATCCCGCTGATGTTCAGGCCAGGCGAGGCCTACCAGTTCGACTGGAGCCATGAAGATGTTGAGATCGCCGGGGCACCGATGCGGGTGAAGGTCGCGCATATGCGACTGTGTGCCTCACGCGCGGTCTATGTCCGGGCTTATCCTCGTGAGAGCCAGGAGATGCTGTTCGACGCGCATGCGCGCGGCTTTGCTTTCTTCGGCGGCGTGCCAGGGCGCGGCATCTACGATAATATGAAGACGGCTGTGACGAGCGTGTTCACCGGCAAGGAACGCGTCTTCAACCGGCGGTTCCTGATCATGACCGACCATTATATGGTCGAGCCCACGGCCTGCTCGCCTGCGGCGGGATGGGAGAAGGGTCAGGTCGAGAACCAGGTGCAGACGATCCGGGGTCGCTTCTTCCAGCCCCGGTTGCGGTTCGCCAGTCTCGAAGAGCTCAATGGCTGGCTGGAGGCCGAGTGTCGGCGCTGGGCGGAACGGCAGCCCCATCCCGAACAGGGAGAGCTGACCGTGGCGCAGATGCTGGAGATCGAACGATCTGCGCTGCAGCCGATGCTGGGACCGTTCGACGGCTTCAATGAGAGCGAGCATGCTGTGACCGGCACCTGCCTGATCAGCTTCGACCGCAATCGCTACTCGGTGCTATCGACGGTGGCACGACGCACGGTGCAGGTCCGCGCCTATGCCGATCGCATCGTCGTTCGCTGCGGCGAAGAGGTTGTCGCTGAACATCCTCGCTACTTTGGGCGCAACCGCACGATCTATGACCCCTGGCATTATCTGCCAGTGCTGGCCCGCAAGCCTGGCGCGCTGCGGAACGGTGCCCCCTTCCAGGACTGGGATCTGCCACCGGCGCTTGCCCGCCTGCGCCGCAAGCTGGGTAATGGCGACGATGCCGATCGCCGGTTCGTCCGTGTGTTGTCGGCCGTACTGACCGATGGCCTGGAGCCTGTCGAAGCCGCTGTGCGTGAGGCACTGGCGACGGGCACGGCAAGCGACGACCTGATCCTCAACATCCTGGCACGACGCCGGGAACCGCCGCGTCCTCTGACGATCATCACCTCCGAGGATAGCGCTCTGCGCCATCCCCCGATCGCCGACTGTGCCCGTTACGACCAGCTGAGGACCTTCGATGCAGCGGCATGATATGATCGAGGCCATGCGCGGGCTTGGACTCAAGGGCATGGCGGGCGCGTTCGACGATGCCGTCACCACCGGCCTTCAGCGCCAGCGCACCACCATGGAGATACTGACCGATCTCCTGCGAGCGGAGGCGACGCATCGTCATGCCGCGTCGATCCGATACCGGATGGCCGCTGCCAGGCTGCCAGTCGTAAAGGACATCGATGCCTTCCGGTTCGAGGGTACCCCGATCAACGAGGGGCTTGTGCGTTCATTGCACAGCGGCGCGTTCCTGCCCGCACGGCGCAATATCGTCCTGGTCGGCGGCACAGGCACAGGAAAGACCCATCTGGCCATCGCCATCACCGCCAATGTAGTGCGCTCCGGCGCCCGAGGCCGCTACTTCAACACGGTCGATCTGGTGACCCGCCTCGAAGAGGAGGCCAGGATCGGCAAGAGTGGCGCTCTCGCCGCCCAGCTATCCCGCCTCGATCTGATCGTGCTCGATGAACTGGGCTATCTGCCGTTCGCCCGATCAGGCGGCCAGCTGCTGTTCCACCTGATCAGCAAACTCTATGAGCAGACCAGCGTCATCATCACCACCAACCTCGCCTTTGGCGAGTGGCCCACCGTGTTCGGCGATCCCAAGATGACCACCGCGCTCCTCGACCGCGTCACCCATCATTGCGACATCGTCGAGACCGGCAATGACAGCTGGCGCTTCAAAAACCGCAGCTGATCCCCCCCAGCACCGATCAATTAGAAGATGTTTTGCGCTGCGCGCGCCTCCGGTCGGGCTACGCCCTCCCTACGCCGCGCGCAGCGCAAGGAAGCCCGTCACATCAACGCTCCGCCATCCTGACAGGGGGTCCCTTTTGCGCGCCGATAAGGGGTCCCGTTTGCACGCCGATTGACACTCATAACTGCGATGATAGACCGAGAAGCGCAGAAGTTTGGCAAAGATATAGAGGCTGTCACCACCTCAGAAAGCCGCGCCGAATTCGTCATTCGGGTGATGGAGGAGGTTGCGCGAGATTTAGCCGAGAACCAGTCCAACGCGATTCCTTCGGATACTCTTACGTGGCTGGCAGAGATTTCAGCGGAAGATATTGTGCCAGCTAGCTTGAGCGGAATTTTGAAAAACCGATCTGGCGTCCTCGCGTTTCTCAAGGATGACGATCGGCGCGGCTATAAGAACTTTGCCCATGAACAAGTCTACAACTATTTCCTTGCTCGTGTTACAATTCGTTCTATCTCGCAGGGAGAAATACCCAAGTTCGTTAGGCGAAATATTTTCGGGGCTGATTTTCTCGAATCTTTCTCTGAAGTTTTTCGTTCAGCAAGCGGCGACGATTCCGAAAATTTCATCAGGCGGGCTTTAGAAAATTTTAATAGTTTGGGAGAACAAGACCGGGCCAGGCAGAATATTGCATCTCTCGTTCTCAGTGCATGTTGCGTGTTCACGCCATCTGAAGTTCCTGTGCTTCGGAACGTCTCGATAGACGAGGTTTTTTTGACAGAAACCGTCACCCATCTGCATCTCCAAAATACAACTATCAATCAATTGTCAGCGGCAGGGGCGGATATGCGAGCCTTGCACTTTGACGCTCCGTGCGCGATTTATTCGCTGATAGCCGATGGATCTACTATGCCGCATCCGTCTATCCCAACGCCAACTGTCGTGTCACTGCCGCACAGAACAACCTATGACCCTGAGGAAATCGGCCACTGGCTGCAGCATCAATTTAATGCATCAATTTTCAGGTCAGGGCAAAGCCTCTCGGACGCCTTCCGTGATTTTGGTTTGTTCGATTTGCTGGCACGGGTCGCTCGTTACAAACCTTACTGGATCAAGGATGGTGATGAAAAAGGTGCACGCCGCATTCTCGATGATGAGAACTGGCCTGCGTTGAAGGAAATTCTCGTCACGCACGGCCTCTTGATTGAGCGAACGGACGTCCCAGCCTCTGGTCGTCCAGCACCTTTCTACCACATCAAGAATCGTACAGCGTTGATGAACCTAGATAATCCAGATGAGGCTATTGGAGCATTCTTCTCGGACGTCTTTGAAGCCAGCATTAAACTGGAGGATAGTACTGACTGAGCCAAGCGGGCGCTGATCGCCTTACCGGTTTCATCGAAAGGCAGCTTTAGCAGTACTCGACCTTTAAACCGGTCGGTCAGCAATCGACCACATATGCAACAAACAGGTTTTTCCGATAGGGACACCTACGCGACCGCCTGCAATCCCTTACGTTGAATGATCGACAGCAGGCGTAGAGCGGGGCCACCAGGACGCTTAACCCCTCGCTCCCAATCGGACACGAGGTTGCGCGACACGTTGAGATAGGCGGCGAACACCGGCTGCGAGACATGCTCGCGCTCGCGGATCGCCCGGATTTCATCGCCTGCCAGCGCGGGGGCGGGGGCAAGGCACGCTTCATCGAACGTACGCAGCGTCGCGCGCGACACCACGCCCGCGTCATGGGCGTCGCTCATCATTTCGTGGATCGCGCCTGCAATCTCGCTGCGATAGCCTTTATCCTTCATCACCGTTCCCATCGTCTATCTCCACCAGCGTTCCCAAAGCTACCAGTCGGTCCAATTCCCCGACGTTCCATTCCAGCGCCTCGCTCGCCGCGTTGCGGAGCAAGGCCAGGTCCGCCTTCGATATGTTCGCCTGCGCACTCTTAGCGAATCCGAAAGCGAATATCGCCCTGTCACCCTGCCGGAACAGGATCAGCGTGCGATAGCCGCCCGACTTGCCTTGTCCGGTACGCGCGACCCGCTGCTTGATGACGCCGCCGCCAAGATCGGCATCCACCAAGCCGCTTTCTGCGCGCTGCACGGCTTCACGAAGCGAGGCATCGGCAATCCGCTCTTTTCGCGCGAAGCGCTCGAACCAACCATTTTTGAAGATGCGCGCGATGGCGGTTCTCCTGCTTTCTGACGTTGTATATAACACTGAGCGTTATAGTTCAACATGGATGGGAAGGAACGACACGGGTTCGGCCTTCTTGACAGCGCATAGGCTGGGGGTGAGCATGAATTTGCTTCACGACGCTACCGACGGTGGTCCTTTCAAAGGAGCCTCCAATGAACGACTCGACCTAACGCCTGCTGGCTGTCCCCTGAAACGGGGCGGATGCGAAGGCTTGACATGAAACTTTGGTACAGGCTGGGAAAAAATCTTCGCTGATCGCTATCAGTGAGAAGCCTACGCCAAATTCCGCCGTCTTCCGCCGCTGACCGCCAATTGCCGCCAGCGTTCACCGATCCATGAAAGCGTAGCTGCCAGCACGCCCGGTACACTCTTGTCCGGGACGGCAAGGCATCCAATGCTCGTGGCCGGGGGCGCGTGCAACATCCTGATTTGAAGAGACTGCCCCATGACCAACAGTGATCGTATCATTCGCCTGAAAACCGTCCTCGCCCGCACAGGGCTCTCCCGCACGACGCTTTATCGCAAGATGGGCGAAGGCACTTTCCCGCGCCAAGTGAAGATCAGCGTCCACGGCGCTGGCTGGCGCGAGTCCGCCATCAACCGCTGGATTGCCGATCCGGTAAGCTATCGGGAGGAGTTGGGCGTTTGATCTTGTTGCCGTGCCCCGCCTGTTGCAGGCATGGGCACGGCAACTTCGATGGTCTGTCATCGGGCGGCTTGGATTTTCGCCTTACTGAACTTGCCGGTTACGACCTTATGCCCGTCGCGCAAGACGTCGAGATGGTCGGACCAGTGCTGCATCATGCGGACCCGCTCGTCCCAGTATTCGCCCCGCGTGTATGCGCGACGCACGGCGTTGTTGTCGCAATGGGCAAGCTGCCGCTCGATCGCGTCAGGATGCCATAGTCCCATTTCGTTGAGCAGCGTGGCCGCCATCGCCCGGAAGCCGTGACCGGTCATTTCGTCCTGTGCGAAACCCATGCGCCGCAAGGCGGCGTTGATAGTGTTCTCCGACATGGGCCGGTCCACCGAGCGGAGCGACGGAAAAAGGTAGGCGCTATAGTCCGCGTCATGCTCGATGGTTTCGAGGATTGCCAACGCCTGCCGGGAGAGGGGGATGGTATGGGCGCGGCGCATCTTCGTCTTGTGCGCCGGGATGGTCCACAGCGCCTTGTCAAAATCGAAGTCGGTCCATTCGGCATGACGTAGCTCACCTGGGCGCACAAACACATGGGGAAGCAGTTGCAGCGCTGCTTTGGTGTTTGCAAAGCCCTCGAACGCCTCAATGGCGCGCAACAGTCCGCCCGCATTATCCGCGCTGGTGATCGCGGCGCGGTGAACTGGCTTGGGTGCGATCAGCGCCCCGCGCAGGTCCGCTGCCACGTCACGCTCCGCGCGCGCCGTGGCGATGGCGTAGCGGAATATCTGGCTGCAGGTGCTGCGCAGGCGCTTGGCCGTCTCGTAGCGGCCCTTGCCCTCCATTTTGCGCAGCATGGTCAAAACCTCCTGCGCGGTGATGGCGGTGACTGGGCGTTTGCCTAGCGACGCATTGATAAAGGCCAGCAGCCAACGCAGCTTCTTCATCGTGACGGAAGAGCGGCCTTCACGCTCGACTTTCACCAGCCATTCGTCGGCAACTGCTTTAAAGCTGTTGGACGCGGCCATGGTCGCGGCAATCCGATCCAGTCTGATCTTTTCGGCGGGATCGTTACCCTTCGCCAGTACCTTGCGGGCGGCGTCACGCTGCTCGCGGGCGTCGGCAAGACCGATGTCGGGATAAATCCCGAAGGCCAGCGTCTTTTGTTTGCCAAGGTGGCGATAGTTCATCCGCCAATAGCGCCCACCATTGGGTGCCACATATAGGAAAAGGCCATCGCTATCGGTGAGTTTATAGGGCTTGGCTTTGCCCTTGGCGTTTTTGATCGCAGCGGCAGTGAGCGCCATGATGGTATCTCCTTTTCGAGGAGGGCCGCGCTACCATCAGACATACCATCAAGTTGCTGGTATCCGGTGGTCCGAGACCGCTCCGTATGGGATACCTATACCATGAAAAACCGCAGAATTCCGCCGTTCCCGGCACGTCCTGAAACCCTCTGGGAGAGGATTTTGGTGACCCCTACGGGAATCGAACCCGTGTTTCAGCCGTGAGAGGGCGGATAAAATATCCTTTTGCTGTTCGCTGATGTTCGCCGAAATGCACGAAAACCGTGGATTAATGCCGGATTATGTCGCCCCTTGTCGCTCAATGTGCGCGCGTGTATATTTGACGCATATTTGACAAGTTTGGAAACGCCGTGGCGAAGACACTTTCTGAAGCCCCTCTGACGACCCGCAACGCCCGCGAAAAGTTAGCTGTGGGACTGCACTGGCGTGGGATCGATCCAGAAACGCACCTTGGCTACCGCAAGGGCAAGCGGGGCGGCGTGTGGCTGGTGCGGTGGCGGAACGGGGCGGGCTATCGGCAGGAGCGGCTGGGGACGGCGGATGACGCTTTGGCGGAAGGAACTTTGGCCTATTCTAACGCGGTAAAGGCGGCACGCGAGCGGGTCGAGGCGGCGCGACGCGAAGCCAAGGCTGTTGCAGATGGTCCGGTTGAGACGGTGCGGACGGCGGTGCTGGCATACATGGCTAGACGGGATAAACGCGAAAGTGAGCACAAAGGCCGTATCGTGCGGTCGGATGCCACACATAGACTGGAACGTTATGTGCTGGGAAGGGAGGTAAGGGGGAACCGTAAGGCAGTCCCTGCCGCGCCTCTTGCTGACATTGCTCTCCATGATTTGCACGAGGCAGCTTTGCAAACGTGGCGTGACGGCCTTCCTGCGGATTTGAAGGGCGCGACGCGGCAGCGGCTAATTAATGATCTGAAAGCGGCGCTGAACTCTGCTGTGAGCGCACATCGCCGGAAGTTGCCCGTGACGCTCCCTAGCGTGATCCAACATGGATTGAAGGCAGACGGCAACAATGCTGACCATAGCGAGGCTGTGGCGCGCGATAGTCAAATCCTTGCTGATGCTGTAGTAGGCTCAATCATTGCCGCCGCTGGTGCCGTGGACGCGGCAAAAGGGCTGGAAGGTGATTTTCATCGCCTGATTATCGTGCTGGCCGCAACAGGCGCGCGCTTCTCTCAGGTCACGCGAATCCGCGTCAGCGATGTTCAGCGAGCAGCGGGCAGGATCATGGTCCCCACGTCGCGTAAGGGCCGTGGCGGCGGCAAATCTTCCTATACGCCAGTGCCGGTCGGGCGCGACGTGCTTGATGCCCTGCTGTCCGCAACGACCGGCCGCCCAGCCGATACGTTTCTATTAGAGCGCTGGCGGTTCGAGCAGCGCGGTGGCATCGCTTGGCACAAGACCGAACGCGGACCTTGGGGCGTTCCTGTTGAGATTGTACGGCATTGGGCTGCGATCCGTCGCGAAGTAGGGCTTGCGGCTGAAGTTGTACCCTACGCCTTGCGCCATTCGTCCATCGTGCGCGGCATACGGGCAGGATTGCCTATTCGGCTGGTGGCCGCGCTTCATGATACATCGACGGCGATGATCGAAAGGCACTATGGGCGGTGGATCGCAGGTGGGCTGGAAGAAATGGCGGCGGCTGCCGTCGTGCCTTTGATGCCTGCCGGTGGTGGAAATATGATTCGAATCGCAAACTTACGCTGAAATCTTTTTTGGTCTTACAAGTCGATGACGACGACGGATTCGCAGCAAATCAGTCAAAAAACGGCAGTTTTCTGCGGCTATCATAAGAGTTGACACGCTAGAACAGAATGGCTATATTGCGTTCGCCGAGAGACTTGCGCGATTGTGGATATTCGCGTAGTATTCCTGACATCGTTTGATGTAAGGAGTTTTCTTGTGCAAGTCTCAGTGCCCGCTCTTCTCGATATTTCCGCTACTCGCCAAGTGTTGGGTGGCGTCAGCAGGTCAACAATTTATGCTCTCGCGAAGAAGGGAGCATTGCAGCCTATTAAGTTGACGCGACGTACAATGTTCCGCCGTGAAGACGTAGAGGCCTTGGCTCGTACCGGAGCCTAAGAACATGGCTCACCAAGATGAAGGAGTCACGTCGCGATGACGTTTTCCGAAGAAAATGGGGCGGCCTCCACCGAAGAAGCCGCCCAAGTTTCCCAACCGAAAGAAGTCGCGAAAAGGAAGAAAAGCGACGGGTATTTTGATACCATTTCTGAGGGTGGAAGTCTAGTGCCGGACGCCGAAGAGATGCGACGGTATATTGATGTTCTTTTTAGATATGCCGATGCTGGCACGTTCGCATCGGCACGCGCCTTTAATGATGACGCTACAGTGTTTGAGATTAGGGCCGTTGAACTTAGTGACGATGACGACCGTGCTACACTTCTCAAAATTGCCCTCGCCATAGCCGCCCGCGCTGCGGCTGCGCCTAAGAGGCCCGTTTTCTGTCCGCCCGTAGCGACGTTCAAAGCACCGCGCGGGGCGAGGGAGACCGATTTAGCCAATGGGCTGGTCCTGTCGATCGAGTTGGACAAAAATCCTCGCGCTGCCCTCGAAAAACTGGCGCGCGTCATCGGCCCCCCCACGCTTGTTGCGGCGTCAGGCGGCGAATGGATGAATCCAGAAACAGGTGAGATTGAGCCTAAACTGCACGCCTATTGGCGGCTTAACGAGCCAACGCGCTGGCCCGAAGATCACGCACAACTTAAGCGGTTGCGCGCATTGGCGACGGCCTATACGGGCGCTGACGCAAGCAATGTGCCGCTCGTCCACCCTATCCGCTGGGCGGGGTCATGGCACCTTAAATCCGCGCCTAGGCTGTGCCGTGCCGAGCAGGTCAACCCTGACGCGGAAATTGACCTCACCGAGGCACTAGAACTGTTGGAGGATGTTGCGAAGCTGCCGCCGCCGCTGCTGCCGCCTTTGGAGGATGTTGCCGACAGGGAAGGCTTGGTGCGCGGCGTTCTGAGCGGCGAAAATTACCACGAGGCTAATGTGCGTCTGGCGGCTAGACTTGTGGGCGGCGGATTGCATCCGGGCGGGGCAGTTCGTCATCTCCGCGATCTGATGAACGCCAGCGACCAGACCCGCGATGAGCGCTGGCAGGCACGGTATGATGACATACCCCGCGCGGTATCCAGCGCGCAGAGGAAATATGGCCAGCCAGACGCTCTTGCAGGCCCGGCTTTGCCGCCAGCACTAATTGATCCGGCAGCGTGGGATGGCATCGTCGCGCCACCCCGCGAATGGGCGGTCAAAGGCATCATGCCATGGCTCCAGTGCAGCTATCTGACCGGCGTGGGTTCGGTTGGCAAGTCGCTGGCTTCGCAACAAATAGCAACTTGCGTCGCCGTTGGCCTGCCTTTTCTCGGTGTAGAGACGCGACAGGCCGTCGCGATCTATGTGACGTGCGAGGATGACGCCGACGAACTGCATCGTCGCCAGAAGGCGATCTGCGAGGCGCTAGGCGTGTCGCTGTCTGACTTGTCCGGTAACCTGCATCTACTTTCCCTTGCGGGCGAAATCGCCAATGAAATGGCCACGTTCGCGCAAGAGGGGAACATGATCGTAGGCAAGGCCTACGAGCGACTGGAGGCAACTGCCGCCGAAGTCGGCGCACAGTTTATTGTGTTGGACAACGTAGCGCATCTTTTCGCGGGGAACGAGAATATCCGCGCTCAAGTCGCTGCCTTCGTCAGTCTGATGAACAGGCTTGCTCAGAAAATTGGTGGAGCGGTGTTGCTTCTCGGGCATCCGAACAAGGCTGGGCAGGAGTTTTCAGGCTCGACCGCGTGGGAAAACCAAGTCCGCTCGCGGCTCTACATGGGCTTTGTAACCGACAACGATGGTGTCGTCCTTGATTCCGATGCCCGAACGCTAACGAATAGCAAGGCGAATTACGGTCCTGCGCGCTCTCAAATATCTTTTCGCTGGCACAAGTGGGCCTTCGTCCATGAAGAGGACTTGCCAACCGACCAACGGGCCGAACTTGCTGCCGCCATCGCCGTAGCGGGTGAAAATGCCGCCTTCCTCGCCTGCCTGCGACAACGCGCCAAAGAGGGCGACGCGAGGGCTGTAGGGCCTTCTCCGGGGCCGAATTACGCACCCGCACAGTTTTCGGGGATGGCACTGGCCAAGGGTTTCAAAAAGCCAGCCCTAAAACGCGCCATGGACCGCCTTTTTTCACTCGGAAAGATCGAAGTGGTCACCGTCCGAAATGTGGCGAAAAGTCGCGACGTGAGCGTTATTCGCGAGGTTCCCGAACTTCCCGAACGCCTTCCCGAACCCGCCCCGAACACTGATCCCGAACGACCCCTATCACCGGCCCGAACGACCCCGCACACACACTCTATATATAAATATATATCAGGCGCGGCCCATGAGGCCGCCGCGCCCTTTCAGGAGGGGGCTGTCATCTTCGCGGATGACGACGAACTGGATGCCGATGGCGATGTCATTGGCTGGAATGATTAGGCGCGCCGATGACGTTGGCGATAGCATCGGCTGAAACGATTATGGCAGCGCTATAGATGAATTTCTTAAGTCAACGGGAATGTCGCACCTTACTACTGACATTGATTTAGTGTATAAATGGTTCGTTCCAACCGAAGAAAGGAAGTATAGTGAAGAAATATGTTTTTGTTGATGCGCTTGGTCGGGAGGTTTCCGAGCATGATGCTAAGGACTCGCGAGGCGCATTGCGAGCGGGGTATGGCGTGCGAACCTCTATGTCCTTCATGGACTCCGCGACTTCCATCTCCGATGCCTGTGCGTGGGCATCTACTCCAGCCGGTGCTTCCGCCGTTGCGCGCGAAGAAATGATTGCCCGGCTTAACGGTCGCCCAGCGCGGATGGCCGATGCACTGTTTGCGGACGCGCAGGCCGGGCAGGCGCGCCATGCCGCCGCCATGCCGGTCATGGACGCCATCGGGGCAACGTCGGCGTTGCTGGCCCGTGAGGCGCGGCAGGCGATGATTGCCCGGTTGAATGGTAAGGAGGCGACACGATGAGCGCGGTTCTGGAAGCCAACGGCGATCTAGATGGTCGAATTTCTCAAGTCCTCCGGGGTGCCGGTGATAGCGTTGGCGCTGCTGACGTTTTGGCCGCTTTGGATGAAGCTGCGACGGCGCTGATTGGCGACATTGCAGAGGCCGAGGCGGATGCGCTCGATCCGTTGATTGACGGCAAAGCGGCGGCCAAGGCCAAGGATGCGCTGGACGGGTTGCAATTCCGCGCCAAGCGGCTCGCAACCGCCCGCTCAGCGCTTGCCGCCCGCGTGGACGAAATCCGTGCCTCTGAGCAAAAAGCCAAGCTCGATGCGGAGCGAGAAGCCGCCCTTGCCGAGCGCAATGCCCTCGCCGCTGTCATCCGCGACGAAATCCCCGCTCTCACGCGCCGCTATGCCGAAATCGTCCGCCAACTGGACGCCAGCGACGCGCGTCTATCCAAGGCCGGACTTATGTTCGAGTCCGCCGAAATCGTCGCTCGCGGCTATGAGGGCAATGGCGTCTGGGCTGATGGCCATGGGCAAGTTACTCGATTGCGCCATGCCAAACTGCCGCTGTTCGATAAGCCCGGTTTCGCGTGGCTGGACGATGGCATGAATGGCCGAACAATCTGGACTGCGCTGGACGGCTGATGTCCACCGACGCCCGAAACAACGGCCTACCTACGGGGCGCGACACTCAGGGGCGGTTCGGGCCGGGCAATCCCGGTCGCCCCCGTGGGGCACGCCATAAGGCGACACTGGCGGTTGAGGCCTTGATGGAGGGGCAAGCCGAGGCACTGTCCGCTACAGCGTTGAAGCTGGCGTTAGGCGGGGACATCACAGCCCTACGATTGTGCCTCGACCGAATTGCTCCCGCCCGCCGCGATAGGCCAGTCACCATCGATCTGCCGCCCGTCACCACTGCCGCCGACCATGCGCCTGCGCTGGCCTCCGTAGCCGCCGCTGTGTCCGAAGGGGAGATTAGCCCAGCCGAGGGCAAGGCGTTGGGCGATGTCTTGGAACTGCATCGCAAGGCTGTGGAAACGGCTGACTTAGAACAGCGCATAGCTGCCCTTGAAGAAAGGCTTACGACATGAAATTGACCGAACGGCTGGAGAAGCTGGAATCCCGTAACGCACAGCCCGTCCATTGGCATCGCCTCACCGTAGAAGCGGACGAAGATATTGCCGAAGCTCGGTTGCGTGCCGGTATTCCGTTGGATGCTCACGTCATCGTGCGCCGCTTGATCGATCCTGCTTGGGCTGAAAAGCCATGACATTGGCGCGGCGCGTAGGCACTCTGGAGCCCACGACCGGGACTTCAACGCCATGGCACGCTGAAATGGTGGCCACCGCTGCCTACGTTGAACACACAATCGCCAACATCGCCAGTCGCTCTACCGAAAACGAACGGGCCGGGATGGAAGAATGGTGGGCTTGTTGCCGCAAAATGGTCACCACCGACCCGGCAATGGCGAAGATTTTTACGGGGTTTTTGCCGAGTGATTTGGATTTGTGACGCCCGGTCCACCCTTTTGGTTTGCCCAGCTATTTTAGGAGCGCAGTGATTATGGAAATAGCAATCGTCACAACGGCTGCGATCATGGCTAGTGTCGCGATAATGTTAGCAGTTTGGGCACGGCTATTGGCGACAGCCGCTTGCGTGACCGCTGCCCAGGCGGCTTCAGATGCGGAGCGAGCAATTTCCAACTGCTTTTCGGCGTTAACAGAGTTTTCCAAATTTCGTTCATGATCCTTCTGTGCGAGCCATGGCACGGCTTGCTCGGAAACCTCCCAGTTCAATTTTCCGTTTTTTAACGCAAGCCGAACCGCCTCCACTCCCATCTTCTCGAACACATCACGTTGATCTTTCATTTGCTCGACCGAATCTATTTTGCAATACCGTCACCGCGAGCGCGGTTCACAACGGCAACGAACGCGACGATCTCATTGATCGGTATAGCCTCGTCCACGCGATCACCCGATTTGGCAAACAGGCGATAGCGCAGTCCATTCAAAGGGTTTGCGGGATCGAAAGCTGCGGCGGCTTTTTCAAGAATCGCAAAATCTACCGGAAAGACGACTTCTTCGGTGAATGAGCAGCCCCAGCGATAACAATTCACGTCGCTTCCTACCCGATTGGCCGAGACTTCCTTAATGCCTTCTGGAGCTTCATAGGTAGCAGAATTGAAATATTTCCATTCACCCGAGTAATTTTCAATGTGATATATTTGAGTGCTTACCTTTCCGTCCTTTTTATCTATGAAGGCGCGCATGAAGCTATTTTCAGTGGTAGTGCTTACAAGAAGTCCTTTATTTGTAATCGCACTAGCGCCGTATGAACTAATTTCGATCGATGGGTCGAGGCGGTCACCAGCTACCTTGATAAGTGGTTCAATCGCAGAAGGTGGCCGTCTCAGCATTAGCTCCTGCTGGCTAACTTTGGGTTCTTTTGCCCAAGCTGGATGCACGCCTGCGATTAGTAACGCGGCGCACGCCGCAATCCGCTTCATCATACCTTACCCCTTTTGCTCGAAGCAATTGCTGCCCTCGCGCGACTTTCGTGTCCAGTAGATTTCCGTTTGCTGCATACTCCCACATCACGACTCAACACGGAGACGAAAATGGGAGAGGCGTTGTTTCAGGAATGCACAGACTGTGGCGGAGATGGCAAATATCACCGGCCAGCGTCGTCGGGCTACGCTGTCCAGACAGATTACGGAAATCCGGCTCCAACAGAATGCCCAACGTGCAAAGGCTGGGGAATTGAACCGTTGGGGGCCGGGCAGGCCGTCTTCGATCTCGTTAACGCGATGCGTAAGGCGGGCGCTAAGCATTGGCCGGAAGGAGGCTAATCGGACATCAATATCCGTCCAAGTTCGCGCATGCCCACAGACGCTTTATTCGACGGTTATTTGATGGTTTTGCCCAAGGGTTCGCTAACCCATTGATCTAACTGGTGACCCCTACGGGAATCGAACCCGTGTTTCAGCCGTGAGAGGGCCGCGTCCTAACCGCTAGACGAAGGGGCCATGGACCGCTCTTGGCGGTCGGCAGGGGCTGGCCTTTAGGCAGGCGCATCCATGGCGTCAAGCGAAACTGCAGGGCGTCCATCCCCTCATCCGAAGCACAGACTAATCCCCACATAAAAAACCACCCCATGCAAAGCATGGGGTGGCCAAGGTTCAGGGAGGAGACGCCTCCAAAGGGGGAGGCGCCCATACGATACACCCGAAAGGGGGGCAGGTGCATCGCATGATTGATAGATAGGGCAGGTCGCATCGCCTTACAAGAGGGGATGCGATGCCCTTTCCATCAATTTTTCAAACCCTTTCGGGTTAATTTCTCGTTCAGGCCCCGACCGGCTCCTGCGTCGGCTCCGCGGTGGCGGGCATGGCGATCGGGCCCTTGCCCTGGCTCACCTGCGCCTCGAAGATTTCACGCATCAGTTGGAGCGAGAAGAGGTGCGCGTGGATCAGGGGCAACATGCCGTTCTGGTTGATCTTGCGCAGCTGGTCGCCGCGCAGGTCGCGCAGCTTTTCCTCGTTGATCATGCGGAAACCGCGGTAGACGAAGGGTTGGTCGGCGACCGGGGTCTGGATCGCGACTTCGCCGTCCATCAGCAGGTCGAGTTCCTGCAGGTCGCGGACGAACTGGCCGGTGCGGGCCGCGGCCTGTTCGAAATCCTCGCAGAATTTCATCACGCCCTGAGTCTGCTCGCTGGGCTTGCCGTCTTCGAACAGCGACTGGCCTTCGTCGAACGCGCCGATCGCCGGACTGGTGGGATCGAAGCAGAGCGAGAGGTCGTCGCTGTCGGGACGCAGCTTGGCCAGCATCCAGGGATAGCGGCGGACATAGGCCGGAACATAGGCGGGGCCGCGCAGCTTGCCTTCGTCATCGACAAAGACGTTCACACCTTCATTGAGGCCCATCAGCAGCAGCGGCACGGAATCGGCGCCGGCCGAAAAGATGATCGGGGCGAAGCGCTGGGCCGGGACGAATTCGTCGATCGTCAGCGGAACGGCGTGCTGCGTCGTCAGGAACGGCGCCGAATCGATCTGGCGGGTGCGATAATCGAGATGGTCCACGCTGCTCAGCGGCAGGAGATCATTGTAGAAGATGGGCAGGGTGTTGGCGGGCGCGCTGGCCATGGTCCGGGTCCATTCTGTCAATTTGCGGCCGCCTTTTATGCGCGCGCCGCGGGCTGAATATTGGGGCAGGGCGATAATGGCCTTGCCGGTTGGTGGCAATCGGTTTGTCGGCGGCGCGTGTTCAGCTTGCCGCCGTCAGCCTTCGCCGGGCAGCGGAATGAGCTTGCCCGGATTGAACAGGCCCTTGGGATCGAACGCCGCCTTGATCGCGCGCAACGCGCCGATCCGCGCCGGGCTGGCTAGGCGGCCCAGTTCCGCGCGCTTCATCTGGCCGATGCCATGTTCGGCCGAAATGGAGCCGCCCGCCGCGACCACCGCATCATGGACGAAGCCGTTGATCGCCTGGCCCTGGGTCGCGATCCAGGCCGGGCCGTCGCCCGTCCCCTTGGGCGCGCGCACATGGAAATGGACGTTCCCGTCGCCCAGATGGCCGAAGGAGGAAGCCGTGGTGCCGGGGAAGCGCGCTTCCGCCGCCGCCGCCGCATCGATCATGAAGGCGGGCATCTTCGCCACCGGCACGCTGATGTCATATTGCAGCGCCGGCCCTTGCGCCTTTTCCGATTCCGACAATGATTCGCGAATGCGCCAGAAAGCGTCGGCCTGCGCCTCGTTGGCGGCGAGCGCCGCGTCGACGGCGATGCCCCGTTCGAACGCCTCGGCCAGCGCCGCTTCCAACCGCTCCGACGGACCCGGCTCAGACAGGTCGGCATGGTCGACCTCGATCAGCACATGCCAGGGCGTGCGCGTCTCGATCGGCGATCTTGTGCCGGGGATGTGCCCCAGCACGAACCCCAGCGTCTCGTCGGCGATCACCTCAAACCCCTCGACGCTGTCGCCCAACAGGGTTTCGGTCAGCCGCAGCAGCGCCAGCGCGTCGGCGGGCGAGGCGACCCCGACCCATCCCACAGCCCGCGCGGCGATGGCGGGCGCGAGCCGCAGCGCCGCGGCGGTGACGACGCCCAGCGTGCCTTCCGCCCCGATCAACAACTGTTTGATATCGTAGCCGCGATTATCCTTTTTGAGTGCATCCAGCCCATCGAAGATGCTGCCGTCGGGCAGCACCGCCTCGATCCCCTCCACCAGCGCGCGCATCGTGCCGTGGCGCAAGACCTGCGTGCCGCCCGCATTGGTCGACACCAGTCCGCCGATGGTCGCCGACCCCTTGGCCCCCAGGCTCAGCGGAAACCGCCGGCCCTGTTCCTCGGCCGCGTCGTGCAACACGCTCAGGATTACGCCCGCCTCGCACACCGCCAGATTATCTTGCCGAGACAGGCTGCGAATGTGGTTCATTCGCCGCAGCGACAGGATCAGAGCCGATCCGTCCGCCGGTGGCGTCGCGCCGCCGACCATCGACGTATTGCCCCCCTGCGGCACCAGCGCCACGCCCAGTTCCGCGGCCAGCGCGACGGTGGCGGCGACCTCCTGCGTGGAGGCGGGCGCCAGGATCGCGGCCGCCGCGCCATGATAACGGCCGCGCCAGTCGCTGACCCAGGGGGCGATTTCGTCGGGATCGGTGACCACCCCCTTGGGGCCGAGCAGGGCGATGAATCGATCGATCATATCTTGTCCAATCATGGGACGCACCTATCCCCGGAATTCATCGACGGTTCAACCACCACCCGATAGCATCGCTTCCCATATAAGGGGTCCGTCTTGGTTCATTCCATATTGCTGCTGCTGTCCGCATCGACCGGTGATCCGGTCCAATGGGCGCAATTGTCCATCCAGCAGCGCGTCATCATTCGCGTGCCGATGGTGCGCAAGGGGCGCGCGCCTGCCCGGATCGCGCCCGATGCGCGTGAGCGATGGCAGGAAAAAAAGGGGCCGCGCTGCGTCGCGCTGCGCTCGATTCGCGGCGGCAGCATCGTCGTGGACAATGGCGTGGACCTCATTCTGGCGGACAATCACCGCTATCGGGCGCGGCTGGAAAAGGGATGCGACTCAGTGGGTTTCTATTCCGGCTTCTATGTCGAACCGGACGATGACGGATCGCTCTGTTCGGGCCGTGACGAATTGCAGGCGCGCAGCGGCCTGAGTTGCGCAATCGACAGTTTTCGTCGCCTTATCCCGGTCGACGAGGAGGATTGATCGGTCGCCACAGCCCGGCAACCGCGCGATTTTCTTGACAAGAGGCCGATATTTCCGCAATGCGCGGCCGATTTCCGTCTCGCATCCGCGCAGGACGGATAAGCCTCCTGTTCCCGGACCATTGAATGACTTTTGCCGATCTCGGCCTTTCCGACGAATTGCTCAGGGCCGTAACCGAATCCGGTTACGACACGCCCACCCCCATTCAGGCGCAGGCGATCCCCTCCGTCCTGATGATGCGCGACATTATCGGTATCGCCCAAACGGGGACGGGAAAGACCGCCAGCTTCGTGCTGCCGATGATCGACATCCTGGCCCATGGCCGCAGCCGTGCGCGGATGCCCCGTTCGCTGATCCTGGAGCCGACGCGCGAACTCGCCGCGCAGGTGGCCGAGAATTTCGAGAAATACGGCAAATATCACAAGCTTTCGATGGCGCTGCTGATCGGTGGCGTGTCGATGGGGGACCAGCTCGCCGCGCTCGAAAAGGGCGTTGACGTGCTGATCGCGACGCCGGGTCGCCTGATGGACCTGTTCGGTCGCGGCAAGATCATGCTGAACGGCTGTTCGCTACTGGTCATCGACGAAGCCGACCGGATGCTCGACATGGGCTTCATCCCCGATATCGAGGAAATCTGCACCAAGCTGCCTGCGCAGCGCCAGACTTTGCTGTTCTCCGCGACGATGCCGCCGGTCATCAAGAAGCTGGCCGACAAATTCCTGTCCAATCCCAAGTCGATCGAAGTCGCGCGCCCCGCCAGCGCCTCGACCAACATCACCCAGCGTCTGGTGAAGGTCGATTCGCGCAAGAAGCGCGACACGCTCTCCAAAATGCTGCGGGAAGCGGACGTCACCAGCGCGGTCATCTTCTGCAACCGCAAGACCACGGTGCGGGACTTGAACAAGAGCCTGCAACGCGACGGCTTCAAGTCGGGCGAAATCCATGGGGACATCGACCAGGGGTCGCGCATCGCCGAACTGGAACGCTTCCGCGCCGGCACCGTCAACATCCTGGTCGCATCGGACGTCGCGGCGCGCGGACTGGACATCAAGGGCGTCAGCCATGTGTTCAACTATGACGCGCCCTGGCACCCGGACGATTATGTCCACCGCATCGGCCGCACCGGCCGCGCGGGCGCCAGCGGCGTCGCCTACACCTTCGTCACCGAAGCGGACGCCGAGGCGATCGACAATATCCAGAAGCTGATCGGCACGAAGATCGAGGTCGTTGGCGCCGCCGATGTCGTCGCATCTGCCGAACCCGTCAGGGACGAACTCGCCCGCGCGCCGCGCGGTCGCGGTCGCGGCGCACGCCCCGCGCCGGTCGAGGAAAGGCCTAGCGCGGAGATTGAACAGCCGACGCCGCGTGAAGAAAAGGCCCGTGAGGATCGCCCGCGCGACAATGGTCAGCGTGAAGACCGCTCCCGCGATTCGCGCCCTGATCGCACCACATCTGCCGCGCCGCCGCGCCGCCGCAACGACCAAGCCGATGACGGCCCGGACGATGGCTGGAACGGCCCGGTCCCAGAATTCCTGAACTTCGGCTTCACCCAATAGGCGCGTCATCCCGGCGACGGCTGGGATGATGGATAAAGGCTGCGGATGGAGGTGCTACACGGCGACGCCATAGGCTTCGCGGATGTGTGCCTTCCGCAGCAAAATCGGGAAATCCCCAGGATCAGGCGATAATTGAGAGGTCGCGGGCAGCGAGTTGCCGGTCGTAAATCGGCCAGAAGCGGACGCGATCCACCCCATCCACGCGCATTCGCCGCCAGCCATAATCACAACAACCCCTGCGCCCGCAAACTGGCATGACCGCTCGCCGCCATGATGATATGGTCATGCACGCTGATGCCCAGCCGCTTGCCCGCCTCCACGATCTGCCGCGTGATGTCGATATCCTGCCGGCTGGGCGACGGATCACCCGACGGGTGGTTATGCACCATGCCTTGCAGTATTCTATGGCATTGATTGTTATGCAATAAATTGAAATCGGACGAGGACTGGTGCCGGAGACTGGGAGCGGTTGATCATGCCCGAACGTGACCATCACACCTGATCACCCCTGTGCTCGTCGAGTCCCCTGGATGCACGACACTGCACCTTATTCTTTTCATCCCACGCATCAAGCTCGTGGAGGGGGTAGAGCACGGCCTTGCCAATTTTGACGAAGGACGGGCCGAGACGCATCGCGCGCCAATTTCGAAGCGTCCCAACCGAAACACCGCCCCGGTAGCGTTCAGCCACCTCGTCAGGTGTAAGGAATTTGCTATCTGGCACTACCGCCTCCTCCGGCAGCACGATCAAGGCCGTGTCGCCGCGTTTGAGTTGATCATCGCGGTAGGCTGTCGAGGATCGCTTCGGGTCTATATTTAAGCCCCCGGGACCGGAGCCTCACGCTTCCGCACGGACATACATGCTGCGCCATTCACCGGCGCGAAAGGCGGTTCCGGCAGGCGTCGGGGGAACGGATATCATAGAGGCCACATAGGCGGAGTTTACTGCGCTGCATCACAACCGAACCGCCGCCCCGCGCCGGATCCCGCTACTCGATGGGGCGGGACCCCGCGTTAGCCATTCGCGGCCGGAACCGAGTCTTCGCAAAAGGCTTTCTCCGGGCCATGACAAACACCCAAATGACGCCCGAAGAAGTCGAGCTAGACAGACAATGGCGGACCCAATTTGGCCAACCCTTGCCTATGCTGGGGTCAGCCGAAATTGTCTGGCGTATACTCGCGACAACGCCCGCCGACCGGCCCGCTGCTGTCGATGCTCACCCGGTGGCAGCCCTCCCCGCGCTGGAGACGAAGTGACCTTCGGCTATAATTTCGAGACAAGCGATGGAACTCGGGCGTTTCGCAAGGGCCGGCGGGACGCGTTCTCCAGCGTGCGCTGCCCCGAACTGAATGAGGTCATATGAATCCCAGACGCGCGTTCGGATGCGAGCTTTGCCGCCAGCCGCGAGGAAAGTGCCGACGCCTTTTTTGACGCCGGAAGCTTAGCGCGCGACGGGCCCGCGCAAGGGCCAGCTCGGATCGACTGGACAGCTGCGCCGGCGCCGCAAGGACCAGCCGAGTCCTGCTCGGTCCAAGGTTAGAGGCGCTCGCGCGACCAAGGCCCGCTGGACCTGCGCCCGGCGCGGCGCTCCGAAAGCCCTGCACTGGTCCGAAGGCTGCCATTTCGACTTTTACGAGACCCTGCCAAGGTCTCGGAGACCGTCGGGGGCGTGGCGGACTACTTCCGGTTGGTCGCGGCCTGACGTTCAGAGGCCGGAGGGCCACGTCCTGGCGCTCGCCACGGCGTAGGCGGCGAGGCTGGCGAACCCCAGGCCGGTGCGAATGGCGTGGAGCACGCCCCACCGCCGGATGGCGCTGCGGGTGTCGCGCCCGGCCTGATCGGCGGAGGCGGTCTCGAGCCGGCGGGTGATCGGCCT
This sequence comes from Sphingobium sp. AntQ-1, assembly GCF_028538045.1. Lineage (NCBI taxonomy): Bacteria > Pseudomonadati > Pseudomonadota > Alphaproteobacteria > Sphingomonadales > Sphingobiaceae > Sphingobium > Sphingobium sp. AntQ-1. The sequence goes on along the minus strand of NZ_CP117158.1, from coordinate 30,704 downwards.
GATGGCGGCGAAGGTGAAGGGCCAGTTGGCGACGATCAGCACGGCGCCCGCCAGCCACAGCCCGTTCGGGTCAAGCCAGAAGGCCAGCGCGCCCGCCGCGCCCGAGGCCAGGGCCAGATTGCTCTGCGTCAGCGTGCCGCGCTTGTAGCTCGGGACCCACTGCTGGAGGAGGGCTCGGTCGTCCAATCCCAGTCGGGCCGGCTGTTCGGCCACATTGATGTACAGCGCGGCGCCCGCGAAGACAGCGCTGAGGACGATCGGCAGCAGCAGGATCAGCGCGGTCATGGTCATTGCTCCGGAAGGGTTGAAGGATCGGCGTCGAGCCGGCCGGCGACGGTCGACAGGACGCGGATCGCCGCGGCCACGTCCTGCGCGGATAGGCCGGCCGCCAGCCCCGCGACCCAGGGGGCCTGCCTGCGCAGGGCCTCGGCATAGGCGTCCTGCCCGGCGGGGGTCATGGACATGAGTTTGGATCGCGCGTGGTCGGGGTTGGTCAGGAGGACGATCAGGCCGGCACCGCGCAGGTCGTCGGCGACCCGCTGCACCGACTGGCGGGTCAGGCCCATGGCCCGCGCGATCTGCGACACGGTCCGCGGCGCGCCGTGCTCCGCCAAGGCCCCCAGCACCTGCCAGCGCGCGCTGGTCAGGCCGATGTCCCGACCTACGCCGTCTTGCTGGCCTTCGATCTGGTCTGCGCCGGCCTCGTCCCCACGATCGGCGTTGTCGCGCTCACCCTCAACCTGCCCAACGAGATCCGTGGGCGCGGGATCGCCACCTATGTGCTCACGACCGCCCTCGCTGCTGCGACGGGACCCGCCGCCATCGCCCTGGTCAGCCAGGCCTTGGGCGGCGAGGCGATGCTGGGCCACGCCATCGTCGTCGTGGCTGTCCCGGCGGCCCTGCTCTCCGCCGGCTGTTTCGTGCTGGCCATGCGGGCTGACGCCGTCCGCCGTCTGGCGGCGGCCTAACCCCAGAGGACCCGCCAAGCGGCTGCGCACCGCGGGCCTAGGTGATGTCGGACGCAAACGATCCTTGAGGAGATGAACGACCATGTCCGCGCAAACAGCTGATCTGACGCTGCCGCACCCCTATCTGTTGTTCCTGGGCGATACGACCGAGCGCGGCTACGCAAAGACCGCGTTGGGCCTGCGCGACTGGGCGGGTGACAAATGCGTCGGCGAGTTCGTTCTGGACGGCGCCGCCGTCTCCACCGGACTGCCGCAGATGACGCCCTCCGAGGCCGTGGCGCTCGGCGCGCGGGCGATGGTGATCGGCGTCGCCAACAGCGGCGGCGTGATCCCGCCGAACTGGCGGGCGTCGCTGATCGAGGCGCTGCGCGCCGGCCTGGACATCATCAGCGGCATGCATCAGCGGCTCACCGACATCCCGGGCCTGGCCGAGACCGCCGCGGAGTGTGGTCGGCGCCTCATCGATGTGCGCAACCCGCCGCCGTCGATCCCGACCGGCACTGGGCGCAAGAGAACGGGAAAGCGGCTGCTCACCGTCGGCACCGACTGTGCCCTGGGGAAGAAGTACGCGGCGCTGGCGCTCGCCCGGGCCTTTGCCGAAAAGGGGGTGGCGGCCGAGTTCCGGGCGACCGGACAGACGGGCATCATGATCGCGGGCGGCGGCATACCGATGGACGCCGTCATCGCCGATTTCGCGGCGGGGGCCGCCGAGATTTTGTCGCCCGATGCGGCGGCCGATCATTGGGACGTCATCGAAGGACAGGGGTCCATTCTGCATCCGGCCTATGGCGGGGTGTCGCTCAGCCTGCTCCACGGCAGCCAGCCCGATGTCTTCGTGGTCTGCCACGAGCCCGGTCGCACCCACGTGCTCGGCGTCCCGGGATATGAGCTGCCGAGCATCCAGGACATCATCGAAGCGACGGTTCTGCTCGGCCGGCGCACCAACCCGGCGATCCGCTGCGGCGGCGTCGCCTACAACACTCACGCGCTGAAGCCGGACGAGGCGGCGCGGCTGATGGCTCTCGACAGCCAGCGCCTGCGCCTGCCGGTGGCCGACCCGATGCGGGGCGGGCCGGCTTTCGACCGTCTCGTCGAGAGCTGTCTGGAATGACCGGCTAACGCCGGGGTCTTGTGCAGGCCTGTTTTCGGGTCTTCGCCTTGCCGGGTGTAACCGGCGGCCGCGCCGATCCGTAGGAGGGAGACGACAACTCCTTGGAGGCCTTATGCGCCACTCGTCTTCGTTCGCCGTTTTCGCCGCTCTCGCCGCCGCCGTTCCGGCGGTCGTCGCCGCCGCTCCTGCGGCCGCCCAGGTCGCGCCGACCGTGCAGCCGTACAATCAGGCGGCCTTCGACGCGGCCCAGAGAGCGGGCAAGCCGATCCTGGTCTGGGTCCATGCGCCGTGGTGCCCGGTCTGCCGCGCCCAGGCCAGGACGATCGCCAGCGTTACGGCCGCCCCCGCCTATCGCGACATGGTCGTGTTCCGCATCGACTTCGACACCCAGCGGCCGCTGTGGCAAAGGTTCGGCGCGACCCAGCAATCGACCCTGATCGCTTTCCGCGGCGCGCGCGAGACCGACCGGATCGCGCACGAGACGGACGAAGGCAAGGTTTCCGCCGTGATCCGCAGCGCGATCAGCTGACCTGCGGATGGCTTCTGCGCTCAATCCCGCGCTCGCCTATGTGGCGGGCGCGCTGACCATCCTTTCGCCCTGCGTCCTCCCGCTGGTGCCGATCGTCCTGTCCTCGGCGGCCCAGCGGCACCGCTTCGCGCCGCTGGCGTTGGCGGCGGGCCTGGTCGTCGCCTTCACCGTCACCGGCTTCGTCGTGGCCGCCTTCGGGCAGGCGCTGGGGATCGATACGCTTGTGGTTCGCGCCGCCGGCGCGGTCATCCTCTGCCTGGCGGGCGTGGTACTGCTCGTGCCCTGGCTTCAGGACCTGCTGGCCCGCGTCGCGACCCCGCTCGCCGCCTGGGCCAGCTCCCATCAGGCGGCGCTTGACGACAGGGCCGGGCTTTGGGGCCAGGCGGCGGTCGGGGCCCTGCTGGGCATCGTCTGGGCGCCCTGTGTGGGACCGACCCTCGGCGCGGCGGTCGCGCTCGCTGCCGAGGGCAAGGATCTGGGCGAGGTGGCCCTGGTCATGGTCGCGTTCGGCCTCGGCATCTCGACGGTCCTGCTCGTGATCGCCTTCGCGGCGCGAGGCGCCCTCTCGCGGTGGCGCGGCCGGATGATGACAGCCGGCGGACGCGGAAAGACCGTGCTGGGCGCCCTGCTGCTCATCATCGGCGTCTTCATCCTCACGGGGATCGATCGGAAGATCGAAGCCTTCGCGCTGGATCATCTGCCTGAGCGCGTCGTCACCTGGTCGACCGCGATCTAGGGCCCTTGGGCCCGCAACACCCTAAAGGAGCCGACGAAATGAATCTCAACGGCAAGCGCGCCCTCGTCACCGGCGGATCGAGCGGCATCGGGCTCGAGATCGCCCGCGAACTGCTCATCGCCGGAGCCATCGTCGGCATCACTGGTCGCCGGCAGGGGGCCGTCGATCAAGCCCTACGGCAGCTGGAAGGCCAAGGCCCCATCCGCGGCCTGTCAGCCGACGTGACCACGTCCGAAGGCCGGGCCCGAACGCTCGAATTGGCGGCGGAATCGCTCGGCGGGCTCGACGTTCTCGTCAACAACGCCGGCGGCGTGCGCGCTGGCCGGCTCGAAGCCATCACGGAGGACGAGATCCGCCAGATGGTCGAGGTGAACCTGACGGGTCCGATCCTCCTCACGCGGGCGGCGCTGTCCCTGCTGAAGGAGAGCGGCGACGGCCTGGTGGTGAACGTCAGCTCGGGCATCGCGCTTGTCGGCATGGCGTTCTATTCGCCCTATGCCGCGGTCAAGGCCGGCATCGCTCACTTCGGCGAGGTGCTTCGCCGGGAACTGGACGGGGAGGGGGTCCGTGTCCTGACGGTCTATCCGACGGCGACCGAGACGCCGATGATGGCGACGTCCGGAATGGGACGGGACGGCGGTCGCGAAACACCGTCGGATGTGGCCCGGGAGATAGTCGAGGCGATGACCCAGGACCGCCTGGAGGTTGTGCGTGGCGGCCCGGCCCGGCTCGAGATGGTGAAGCAAAACCGGACCGACCCCCAGGCTGTCGATGAAGCCCTGCGGCCGATCAAAGCCGCCATGGAAGACGGAGCGCGCGACCACTCGGCCCTGTGAGGCCGCGTGGGACGTCGCCGCGCGAACCCTGCAGCCGAATATGAAGTCGAGCCCAACCCCTGTAACGGATAGAGCGGAAGCGACGTAAGACTGACCGGAATGAGGATGGCGACGAGCGAGGCCGAGCTCAAAGCGCTGATGATCGGCAGCCTTGACGGCGATGCGCTCGCGCATGGCCTGCTGCTGCGCGCGCTCGTGCCGCTCCTCACCGCCTTCTATAGACGGCGTCTGGCGCGGGCCGAAGATGTCGAAGACCTCGTACAGGACACCCTCATCACCGTGCACACCCGTCGAGAGACCTTCGATCGCAGCCGTCCCTTCACCGCCTGGCTCTATGCGATCGCGCGGTATCGGACGATCGACCACTATCGGCGTCATCGCCAGACGGTGGCGATCGAGGACGTCGAGTCCATCCTGATGGCCGAGGGCTTCGAAGACGCCGCCGGCGCGCGTGTGGACGTCGATCGCCTGCTCGCGACCCTGTCTCCCAAACAGGCGCGCGCGATCCGCGACACCCATGTCGAGGGCAAGAGTATCGCCGAGGCCGCCTCCGGTGCCGGCATTGGCGAGTCGGATGTGAAGATCTCGGTGCATCGGGGCCTCAAGGCGCTCGCCGCCCGGATCAAAGGCCAAGGATGATGAAGACCGAACAGCTTATCGATTCGCTCAGCCAGAACGTGTCTCGGGTGCCGCGTCACGCGGTCCCCAGACGCATCGCAGTCGGCTTGGCGGCCGGCGGGCTTGTGGCGATGCTCCTGATCGCCGTGACGCTCGGAATCCGTCCGGATCTGCGCCTGGCCATGCACGGCTTCTCCTTCTGGATGAAGTGGACCTACACCCTCTCGCTCGCGCTGGGCGCAAGCTATGCGATCATCCGCCTGGCGCGGCCGGCGCCCGCGCCCTTGCAGGGGCTCTGGCTGCTCGCCGCGCCGGTGCTGGTCCTGGTCGGGATCGGGGTCGGCGAGCTCGCCCGCACGCCGTCGTCGGAATGGCTGGCGATGTGGCTTGGCCGCAGCTGGACCTCCTGTCCCTGGATCGTGCTGACGCTCGCCGCGCCGATCTTCGCCGGCTTGCTCTGGTCCTTCCGCAAGCTCGCCCCCGCTCACCTGCGGGCGGCCGGAGCGATCGCCGGCCTCAGCGCCGGCGCATGGGCCGCGACCATCTATTGCCTGCACTGTCCCGAGGTGTCCGCCATCTTCGTGCTCACCTGGTACACCCTGGGGATCGCCGTGGCGGCGGCTCTGGGCGCGCTGCTGGGGCCGCGGCTCCTGCGCTGGTAGCTGACCTCGCGAGCATAGCCCCAGGGGAGCGGCGGGTCAGTGCCCGCCGGAGGTGTTGATCGGTCCCTTGGGTTTGGGAACGAACCAGATCAGCGTCGCCGCGAACGCAAAGCAGATGGCGATCGCAGCGAACACATTGAGCGTCGCCAGCATATAGCTCTGCCCTTCGAGGAGGCCGGCCAGCAGGGTCCTCGCCGCCTCCGGCGGGGCGCCGCTGGCCATCATGCCATCGAGCGTGGCCTGTCCCTGCGTCATCGCCCCGGTCAGCTCGGCCTGATTGTGCCGGGCCGCGTTCGTCCAGCCGGTTTGAACCAGGGAGGTGGCGAACGCGCCGCCCAGCACGCGCATGAAGTTGGAAATGCCGGCGGAGTCCTCCTGCTCGTCCGGATCCACGCTCGCCATGCAAAGGCCCGTGACCGGAATGATGAACATCATCAGGAAGAAGCCGGTGAGCAGCATGGGCCCCGCCATCTGGATGAAGGCCATGTCGGGCGTGAAGCCCATCCGCCACACCGAGACTAGGCCCAGCCCTAGGACGCCGATCGACACGATCAGCCGAGCGTCGATCGTCTCGACCGCCTTGCCGATGATCGGCGAGGCGATGATGGCCAGCACGCCCATGATCCCGGTGGCGTAGCCCGCCCAGGTGGCCGTGTAGCCCATGTTCGACTGGAGCCAGAGCGGGATGATGACGACCGTGGCGAAGAAGGTGCCGAAGGCCACGCAATAGGTGATCGAGGCCGCCACGAACCCGCGATGGCGGAAGACCCGCAGATTGACGATGGGGTGCTTCTCCGTCAGCTCCCAGATGAGGAAGGCCACGAAGCCGACTGCGGCGACGGCCGCCAGGAGCCGGATTTCCGCGGCCGCGAACCAGTCGTGGTTGCGGCCCTCGTCGAGCATGATCTGCAGGGCCCCGACCCAGACGACGAGCAGCCCGAGCCCGACGATGTCGATCCGGGCCTTGATGACCGCCTCGACCCGGCCGCGGAAGATGTAGAGCAGCCCGAGCCCGCCGGCGATCGCAAAGGGGATCTTGATATAGAAGATCCATTCCCATCCGATGTTGTCGGACAGGAGGCCGCCCAGGATCGGGCCGGCGATCGGGGCGATCGTGGTCGTCATCGCCCAGATGATCGTGGCCACCGTGGCCTTCTCGCGCGGGAAGACGCGCAGCAGCAGGGTCAGGGACAGGGGAATGAGCGTGCCGCCGGCGAGGCCGAGGAGGACCCGGGAGGCGATGAGCATGCCCAGGGTGCTCGACAGGCCGCAAAGCAGCGAGAGAACGCCGAAGGCGAGGAAGCTGGTGATGAACACCCGTTGCCCGCCAAACCGCCGCGCCAGCCACCCGGTGAGCGGCACCATGATCGCTTCGGCCACGGCGTAGGAGGTGATGACCCAAGTCGCTTGCGAGACCGACACCCCAAGGCCGCCGGCGATGTTCGGGATCGACACATTGGCGATGGTCGTGTCGAGGATGACGAGGAAATTGCCCAGGCCGAGCAAGGTCGCGGCGATCGCGAGCTTCATGCCGGTCAGGGGCCGGTGAGCTTCATCTTCGTGTTGGGCGATGGCTTCGGCCATGGAAGGACGCTCCCGGCTGATCAGTTGGAGACGTCGATGTCGACGGTCATCGACAGGCCCACGCGCAAGGGATGTTCGGCGAGCTGCCTCGGATCGAGTCGGATTCTCACCGGCAGGCGTTGGACGACCTTGATCCAGTTCCCGGTGGCGTTCTGGGCGGGCACCACGGCGAAGGCCGCGCCCGTGCCGCCGGAGAAGCCGACGACCGTACCGTGATACTCGACGCTCTCCCCGTAGAGATCGGAGGTGAGCGTGACCCGTTGTCCGGGCCTCACCTTCTTGAGCTGCCCTTCCTTGAAGTTGGCGTCCACATAGGCGGCCTGGATCGGCACGATGATCATCAGCATGGCGCCGGCTTGCACGCGCTGGCCGACCTGGACCTGACGTCGGGAGACGATCCCGTCGACGGGCGCGCGCAGAACTGTGCGCTCGAGATCGACCCGGGCCTGATCGCGCGCGGCCCGCGCGGCGAGGACTTCGGGGTTGTCGGCTCCGGCCCTGGTTTCGATCAGAGCCCGGTTCGCATTGCGGCTGCCGATGGCCGACGTCCGGTTCGCCGCCGCCTGGGCGCGCGCCGCGTCGGCGGCCTGGTAGTTCGCAAGCGCGGTGCTGTGCGCATTTCGTGCAGCGGTGAGTTCCTCCTCCGAAACCGAGCCCGACGTGACCAGCGCCTCGCGTCGTTGAAGATCCACCCGCGCCCGGTCCAGATCGCCGCGGGCGGCCGCGAACTGCGCGGCGGCCCGCGCCTGGTCGGCGCCCCGGGCGGTGATCTGCGCGCCAAGACCGCTGTCGTTGGCGATCAGGCCGCGGACACGGCGTTCGGTCGCCGCCAGCTCGGCCTCGGCCCGGGCCAGGGCGAGCGTTGCGTCCGTATCGTCCAGCCGGACGAGGACGTCGCCACGCTTGACCGCCACGGTATCGTCGACGAGCACCTCGCGAACCGGCCCGCCGATCAGCGGCGTCACCTGGGCGACGTTCGCGCCCACATAGGCGTTATCGGTCTCCACATGGTTCGAGGCGATCACGGCGCCGTAGGCGAAATAGCCCGCGCCGAGCACCGCGACCGTGGCGGCCAGGCCGACGAACAGCCGTTGTCGGGTGCGCTTGACGCGCAGATCGTCGAGCCCGGGGCCGTCTGCGACGGGGGTGTGGGGGTGATCGATGTCGGGGGTGGAGTTGGTCATGGCTTAACCCTCAGAGCGGAAGCCGCCGCCCAGCGCGCGGACGAGCGCGACATCCAGGGCGAAGGCACGAGTTTTCAGGACGGCGACGGCCCGGCGCGCGGAGACGAGCGCGTCTTCGGCGGCGAGCACGTCGAGATAGGTGGCCAGGCCGCCGCGATAGCGGTTGTTGGCGACGGTCCAGGCGGCGGTCGCGGCCCGTTCGGCCTCCAGGCCGTGCTCGAGCCTGCGCCCCAGCGCCCGATCGCTGGCCGTCGCGTCGGCCACGTCCCGCAGAGCCTGGGCCAAGGCGCCGTCATACTGCGCCACCGCGGCGCGGTAGTCGGCTTCGGACGCGCGATAGCCCCCGTCCAGTCGTCCCCCGTCGAAGATCGGCAGGGTGATGGCAGGGCCGACCGTGCCGAACTCGGACCCCGACTTGAACACATTCTCGACGCCGAGGGCCTGAAGGCCGATCAGTCCGGCGAGATTGATGTTGGGATAGTAGGCGGCGCGCGCTTGAGTGATGCGGCTGGCCGCGGCCTCGCTGCGGAGCCGCGCGGCGATGATGTCGGGCCGGCGGCCGATCAGGTCGGCCGGCAGGTTCGCCGGCAGGCCAAACGCCATGTCGACCAGGGCCGCGGGACGGCTGATGGCGGCGCCGCGATCCGGACCGGCGCCCAGCAGGACGGCGATGCGATTGCGCGTCAGCGCCAGCATCTCATCCAGGCCGGCCAAGTCGCCCTGGGTCGTGGCCAGCGCCGAACGCGCGCGCTCCACGGCGCCGTCGTTCTCAAGGCCCTGGGCTTTGCGCCGCACCATGAGGTCGAACGTCCTGCCCCGGATTCGGACCGCGTCGCTGAGGGCGTCGTGTTCGGCGTAAAGCGCGGCGAGGTCGGCGTAGGCCTGAGCGATGCCCGAGGAGACGGCGAGACGCGCCGCTGCGGCCTCGGCTCCCGCCGCCGCGCTGTCCGATCTCGCGGCCGCCAGGGCCGAGCGATTCTTGCCCCAGAAATCCAGCTCCCAATCGAGACGGAGCGCGGCCTGGCCGTAGTCGGGCCAGTCCTGCGGCAGGACGTCGCCAGGGATAAGGAAGTTATAGCTCTGCTTGGTCGCGCCGGATTCGGCGCTGGCGTTCAAGGCGGGCAGGAGCCGGCTCCGCGACTGGCGTACCATCGCCTCGGCGCGCTGGAACCGTGCCTGGGCGATTCGCAGATCGGCGGCCCCGGCCAAGCCCTCCTCGATCAGGCCGGACAACTGCGGATCGCCGTAGGCGGCCCACCAGCGATCGGAGGGCCAGTCGGCTTGCGGCGCCGCGAGGCTGCTGGCGCTGGCCAGACTGTCTGGCGAGACAAGCGATGGAAGATCTCCCCTTTCCGGAAGCATGGCGCAGCCGCTCAACACTAGGGCTCCGGCTAGGGCGCCGAAGCTGATCGCTCGGCCCGACCGATCGGAACGTCTCATTGGCCACCCCCCTTATAAGTAGACTGTACGGTCTGGTAATGGCGGCCGACTTGCTTCGCAATGGAAAACTGTACAGGCTGGTTTAGGAAAGGAGCCGGCATGAGGGTAAAGACAGACGGGCGACGCCAGGCGATCCTGGGCGCCGCGCTCCAAGTTTTTCGCGAGGTGGGCTATCAGCGGGCCAGCATGGCCGCGATCGCCGCGCGGGTCGGCGGGTCCAAGGCCACGCTCTACAGCTACTTCAAATCCAAAGAGGAGCTCTTCGCCGCGGCCATGGTGTCGGCGCTGGATGATCAGGGCCAGGAGGCGATCGGGCTGCTGGACCCCTCGGACCCGGACGTCGCCTCGGTGCTGCGACGCTTTGGGGAGGCCGAGCTGACCCTGCTGACGTCATCCGACGCCATCGCAATCCTGCGGGCCGCAATCGCCGAGGGAGGGAATTCACAGCTTGGCGCGATGCTGTTCAAGATCGGACCCGAGAGCGCCTGGAGCCAGGTCAGGGACTATCTCGTCGAGCTCCAGGGTCGGGAAGTATTGCGCCCGGCGGACCCGCAGATCTTGGCGGCCCATCTGAAGGGGCTTCTTGAATCGGGCGTGGTCGAACCGCTGCTCTTCGGCGCCGATCCGTGGTTCACGCCCAAGGATGCGGCCGCCACAGCCGTGGACGCCTTCCTGCGCCTTTACGGCGCCGGGACGCCGGGCAGGAGCGAATAGCGCCGGCAGGACGGATGCGTCGATTGGATCGTGAGGTGTAACCGCCGCCAAGCTTGCCACGTAATCACAAGGGCGCCCACGCGTTAGTTAGGACCCCCAATGTCATTGCTTCAGAAATACGCGGTCTCCCCGCTGCCGTTGCCGCAAGGCTGGTATGCGCTCCCGCTGCGCCTCATCCTTGGATATGGCTTCTTCGCCCACGGCTACGCCAAGCTCGCGCGGGGCCCTGAGAATTTCGCCGGCATCCTGCATTCCATCGGGATGCCGTTCCCGGAACTGCTGAGCTGGGGAACCGTCGCGGTCGAGATCATCGGCGGCCTCATGATCATCGCCGGCGCCTTTGTGCCACTCGCAACCGTTCCCATGATCGTGGTACTGCTCGTCGCGATCTTCACCGTGCACCTCCCGAACGGCTTCAGCTCGATCAAGCTCATGTCCTACGACGCCAGTGGCGCGCATTTCGGACAGCCGGGCTACGAGACCGATCTTCTCTATATCGCCGGTCTTGTGGCTCTCTCGATCGCGGGTGCCGGGCCGTGGTCGGTCGACAACTATCTCCAACGCCGATGGTCGCGTTTTCGCGGCAGCTGACGATCCGGACCTCGGGGGTGCGGTCAGCGTCGGAGGGTTACGCCGCACCTTACCCCAATCAGTCACGCACTGAGATTTCATGCGGCTAGCCTCTCCGACCAGAACCCAGATCGAACGACGTGCCCTTCGGCGTGGCGCGATGCCAGGACTAGGTAGATGAAACGCCGATCATTTGGGACAATGCGATGCCAGGGGGATCATGCCCGATCTCGGACTCGACCTTAGGTACCTGCGAAATCTGATTGTCGCCGCAGAGCAAGGAAGCTTTCGCAGGGCTGCAGAGGTGCTGGGTGCGTCCCAGTCATCGATTACGAGGCGCGTGCAGTTGCTGGAGCGCCGCCTGGGATTCGCTGTGTTCGACAGGACGCCTGCCGGCATCCGGCTGACCCGAGCTGGAGCCCGGTTTCTGTCGGAGGCTGCGCGGGGCGTCAATTATCTGGATCGTGCCATGCAGCTAGCCGCTTCAGCGGACCGGGGCGAACGGGGGGTGATTCACGTTGGGATCCTCGCCTCCCTGAATTCGGGCCATCTGCGCGAGATGCTAGCGGCGTTTCGAGACAAACATCCGAATGTCGAGGTCGTCATTCACGAAGCGACGCCCCAAGAGTGCCTCCACTGCTTGGCGACAGGGCACTTGGACATCTTGTTTCTCACCGGCGTTGAGGCTGCGCCTGGCTACCTCGCTGAGATGCTCTGGAAGGAGAGCGTGTTCATAGCCATGCCTTCCGAGCACCCGTTGGCCGGTAGAGATGAGATTACTTGGGACGAGGTTCGTCATGAGACTTTCATCGTCAGCGCTGGCGGTCCCGGGGCAGAGATCCACAATTTTCTGGTTAGGCGATTGGCTGAGTTCGGATTTCAGCCCGATGTCCGTATTCAGCAAGTCGGGCGCGAGACACTCATGAACCTCGTCGCCATTGGATACGGACTCACTCTGGTCGAGACTTCATTTGTCGATACCAAGCAGCAGGGCGTAGTCGCCTGCAGGGTCGCCGGCGAAACGGGCGTACTTGAGTCGAGCGCCATCTGGTCTGCGAGAAACTCAAATCCGGCGTTGAAGCGATTGATGAGCGTCGCGCGCGCGGTGAAAATCGCAGCCGCGTCAGCACGGCGAACGGCCGTTGGAATCCTTATGCCACTGATGGCGCTCCTCGCTCCTCCCGGCGTGCCCGCGCAAATCCCCGATCTGTTTCTATGAAGCGTTGAACCATGGGTGCGATCAGCACGGAGGGATCACCGATCGCCTGGCCCGCTTCTCGTCCAAGAATTTCAGCATAGGCGACCAACTCCCTATGCAGGGCGGCGGGTAGTTCGACGGTGACCTTGACCGGCTTTTGGTTCGGGATGCCGGACAGCTTCAGCTTTGCCATGATCACCCTCCATATGGCTCGAGCAGGAGGTCGCGCGTGACGAGAACGTGCACCGGGGACCCCGGCCGGATGGTCAGCGTGGGTGCAATGTTGAGCTGTCTCCGAACCATCTGCTGCCCAGCATCATTGATCGTATCCTGGCCGCCGTTGCGGATCGCTTGAATCAAACGATCGTCATCATCGACGGCAAGCTCCGCGCCGACGCCGAGCAGCGTTGAAAGCCCCGCTGCCTTGGCAAGGTCCCACCAGTGATAATCGACACGGTCCTGCAGGCCTGCGAAGCCTTCAGCGTCAGCACCCGGTTGACGGTCGAGGACGATCGACCGGCCGTTCGGGAAAATCAGTCGGCACCAGACCAAGAGCACGCGGCTTTGCCCCGACTGAACGTTGCTATCGTACTCACCGATGACCCGTGTCCCTTGCGGCACCAGCAGGATGCGGCCCGTAGGGCTGTCGTAGATGTTCTCGGTAACCTGGGCGGTTATCTGACCGGGAAGGTCCGAACGGATCCCCGTGATCAGTGCGGCGGAAATCACGGCTCCGGCCTGCAAAATGTTTAGCGACGCCGGCGCGGCGACGCGATCGGGAGCGGCGGTGCGTCGGCCGGCGGCCGCATTGAGGAACGCGTTCTGCCGGTCCTGTGGCGTGGGCGTCGCCGGCGAGGAGGCCAAGCCAAGACCGGCGAGATCGGGTGCCGGTTGCGTGGCAGGCGTCGCCTGGGACGGTAGTGCGGACGCTGTCATTGTTTCGGTGGCGGCGAACAAACGCGCCGTGCGCGCCGCTTCAAGCTCCTGAATGCGCCTCTGCTCTTCTGGGCTGGAACCCGGGCCGGGAGCGGCCACGCCGGGCGCGGGAACAGGCTGGCCTCTGTTCTGTGCGGTCAGCATCGGCCGACCGAGATCACCCGGCAGCGGAGGTCCGAGCTGAGGCACGCCGGAATAGTCACGTGGCAGGCCGGCGATGCCGTCGGCCGTCGCGCGGTTCTCGGTCGAGTAGAGCTCCTCGTTTGGCCGACCGCCGTCGGGCGTCTGAAGGGAGTAGATAAGCGCGCCGCCGATCCCGACGCTGGCCATCAGGCCAAGGCCTGCCAGCACCTTTCGCGACAGGCGGGTGACGCGCGGCGGCTCTGCGCGAAGCCGCATCGGCGCCGGACCGACGGGGTCCCCGGTCAGCGGCCGCGCCTCCTCGTCCAGTTCTTCCTCTTTCCTCGGCTCGGTCTCGCTCACGACGTCGGGCTCCCATCGGTGCGCACGATGCGGACGCGCTTCTGGCGATCGCCGGGCCCCATGCGCAGCTCGGCGGCGGCAAAGAGTCGATCGACGATCATGTAGTGGCCGCGTACCCGGTAGTTCACCAACTCCGAGACGTTGCCCTCGGAGCCGACGACGAACAGTGGCGGCAGCTCGCCCTGGCCGATGCCGCGCGGAAATTCGATGAAGACCTGGTGGCCGTCGTCGAAGGCGCGCAGCGGCCGCCATGGCGCCCGGTCCCCGTCGATTGCGTAACGGAAGTTAACGTTGGCGAGGTCGACGCCCGATGCGACGGGCTGTGCGACCTCGGCTTGGCTGTTCTGCCGGCGCAGCGCGATGAGCTGATCCTGCGGGTACTGCCACGAGACCGAGGCCATGTAGGTGCGCTCGGTCGAGCGGAGTTCCATATGGTAGGTGCGCAGGTTGGTGTTGATGATGAGGTTGGTCATCAGGTCTGGCCGGGTCGGCTTGACCAGGATGTGGACCTGCAGGGTCGGCCCGGCGCCGCTCTGCGTGTCGCCAATGATCCAGCGCACCGTATCGCCGGCGGCGACCGGACCCGAGCCGACGAGTTGCTCGCCCGGCTGCAACGCGATGTCGGTGATCTGTCCGACGGCGGTGTAGACTTGGTAGAGCGCGCCCTGGGTGAACGGATAGACCTGCATCGAGTTGATGAAGCCGTCGCGCACCGGCTCCATGCGCGCAGCAGCATTGGCCTGGCTGACGCGCGCCGTCGGGTCGGTCGGCTCCGGCGTGGATCGAGAGGGTTCGACGCGCTGCATCTGCCCGGGCAGGGGGAGCGGCCGCGGGATTTCGACCACGGTGACTGGCCCCGGGGGGGGCACAGTCTGTACCGCCGGAGCAGCGGCATCGTACGAAATCTCCGGCGGCGGAGTGCTGGTGGCGCAGCCGGCGACCGCGGACGTCGCCAGCATCAGGAGCGGCAATGCGCTTCGTCGCAGAGCCGGGATCGTTGAAATGTGTGAAGCCGGGTTTCCGGCTTTACGGAAATACGGCTTCATTGCCCAAGCTCCCGTGACCAGTTGACGGCGTTGACATAGATGCCGAGCGGGTTCGCCCTGAGCCGGTCGGCGTTGCGCGGGATCTGCACCACGATCGTCAGGATCGCGGTCCAGCGCGTGGTCTCGGCGAGCTGGCCGTTCTCATAGCGGCGCTCGACCCAGGCGACGCGGAAGCTGTCGGGGGACGCGCGAATGACGCTGGAGACATCGACGGCGATCTGCTGGCGGCCGACCTTCGCAAACGGGTCGTTGGACCGAGCGTAATCGTTCAGGGCCATGGCGCCGCGATCGGTCGTGAAATCATAGGCGCGCAGCCAATTCTGGCGCACGATGATCGCGTCGGCCGGAATCGAGCGAACCTGCTCGATGAAACGCGCGAGGTGGAAGGCGATTTGCGGATCGGTCGGCCGGTAGTCGGCCTCTGCGGGCGCAACCGCCTGCGCCTGACCGAGCCGGTCGACCTGCACCACCCACGGCACGATCGTCCCGCGGGCCGACTGCACGACGAGCGCGGTCGCGAAGCCGGCCGACAGGATCAGCGAACCGAACGCCATGAGCCGCCAGTTCTTGGCCTGAACACGCGAGGCGCCGATGCGTTCATCCCAGACCTGGGCGGCCCGCTGATAGGGCGTCTCCGGCTCGGAAGCTTTGCCGTAATGGGTGATTGGTCGTTTGAACATCAGCGATCGCCTTCGGAAAGATTGACAGAAGAGCCGCCGCCATGGGCGTCGCCGGTACGGACGGCGTGGGCCGTGGCCTGGACGGCATGGGTCATGTGCTGGGAGCGGCGCATCCGCTGGGCCCAGGCCGGGGGAGCGCCCGCGGTCGCGGAAGCGGCGGCAGCGGTGCCGTCACCGGCCGCGTCACCGCCGATCGAGCCTGCGGTGGACGTGCCGCCCGTCGCCTCGAACGCGGCTTTGCCGCCGGCGTTGAAGCTCGAGCGCATGCTTTCGGCGGCACGCGATGCGGCGCGGCGAAGGGGGGAGACGGCAGCACTGCCGCCAGCGCGGGCAACCCCGCCGAGCCCGGACGCCACACCGGACGCGCCGGACTGACCGGCTGCGCCAAGGCTGTAGGCGGTGGATGCGCCGCCAGCGACTGCAGCGCCGCCACGAGCGGCGGCGGCGGCGCCACCGGCCAACGCAGCACCACCCGATGCGGCGGCGCCGACGGCGCCAGCGCCGAGCGCCACCATGCCGCCTGCGGCCATGCCGGTGCCGACCGCAGCGCCGGCGCTGAGCTGCGGGCCGCCGGAGACGAGACCACTGGCGATGCCGGGACCGAAGATGCCGAGGCCGAGCAGCGACAGCGCGGCGAGCGCTATCGCCATCGCTTCGTCGATGGTGGGGGTTGCCCCGCCGAAGCCGGACGTGAACTCGGAGAAGAGGGTCGAGCCGATGCCGATGATGACGGCGAGGACGAGAACCTTGATGCCGGAAGAGATAACGTTGCCGAGCACGCGTTCGGCCATGAAGGCCGATTTGCCGAACAGGCCGAACGGGATCAGCACGAAGCCAGCGAGCGTCGTCAGCTTGAACTCGATGAGCGTGACGAAGAGCTGGATGGCGAGGATGAAGAAGGCGAGCAGCACCAGCGCCCAGGCCAGGAACATGCAGGCGATCTGGATGAAGTTCTCGAAGAACGACCAATAGCCCATCAGACTGGAAATCGAGTCGAGCAGCGGCCGTCCGGCGTCGAGACCGGTCTGCGCGACCTTGCCGGGGCGCATGAGATCAGCCGTGGTGAAGCTCGTCCCGCTGGCTTTCAGGCCGAGCCCGGCGAAGCTTTCGAAGATGATCCGGGCGAGGTTGTTCCAGTTGCCGATGATGTAGGCGAAGACGCCCACAAACAGCGTCTTCTTCACCAGGCGGGCCATGATGTCGTCGTCGGCGCCCCAGCTCCAGAAGAGTGCGGCCAGCGTCACGTCGATGACGATCAGGGTGGTGGCGATGAAGGCGACTTCGCCGCTGAGCAACCCGAAGCCGCTGTCGATGTAGCGGGTGAAGACCTCGAGGAAATGGTCGATGACGCCGGTGCCGCCCATGATGTTATCTCGCCTCGTCGAGCTGCGGCGGCGCGATCGGCGCGGCGGGCTCCAAGGCCGGCTGATCGGTACGGCCCGGTTGGGGAGTGGGGTCGTTTCGCGGCGCCGGCGGCATGTCCGGCAGTCGCTCGGCAGGTCGCGCGCCGGGCGCGAGGAAGCGGTTGCGGTTTTCGGCCCAAGCCCGCAAGCAGGCGGGGTCGCGGGGACCGGCTTCGCCGAGCGTCTGGCAGCGGATCAGCGCGTCGCGCAATGGGTCGGCCGCGGTCACGGCAGCGCGGCCGGACGGCCACGCCTCGGGCGCTTCCTCTTTCCGGCTCATCTCGATCGCGGTCGCAGTGATCGCGACCGCGACGAACACGACGGCGCCGAGCCGGGCGAGCATCTTGCCGTCCATGGCCGCGCCCTCAGTTGCCGTTAGGGAACATGCGGGCGTTGCCCGGCTGGTAGCCGCTGCCCGGCGTCAGGAAGCGACGGCGCTGCTCGCGACCTTGCTCGGCCGCGGCCGCGCGCTCGGCCTCGGTCAAGCTCTGCGCGCGACCGTTTGCGGCGACCACAGCCGTCAGGTCCGCGAGTTGCTGCGCTTGCAGGGCGAGAAGCTGGTTGCCGGCCTGTGTCGCCTGCAGCGCGCCGGTCGCGCCCTGGCTCTGGCCGACCAGCGCCGACATCTGGGTCCGGTTCGTGTCGATGTTGCCGACGACGCCGGCCTGGACGCGCATCGCGTCCTGCAGGCCCCCGACGGTATTCTGCCAACGCTCGCGCGCGCCGGCCACGAGCTGCTGGTCCGAGGCGGACATCGACGCGTTGCCGTAGGTGGTGCGGAACGCCTGGTCGATGTTCTGCACATTGTAGGCGATGCGCTGCGCTTCGCCCAAAAGCTGTTGCGTCCGCTGGACGGACTGCTGGAGATGCTGGAGCGACGAGAATGGCAGGCTCGTGAGGTTACGCGCCTGGTTGATCAGACCGGTCGCCTCGTTCTGAAGCGACGTGATCTGGTTGTTGATCTGCTGAAGCGCCCGCGTGGCGGTCAGGAGATTCTGTGCGTGGTTGGTGGGGTCGTAGACGATCCCGCCAAACTGCGCGTGGGCGGGCGCGGCCATGAACGGGATCGCGGCGACGGAAACCGTCAGCAGCGCGGCGGTCATGCGCAGCGCGCGCGAGCGGGAACGAACGGTACGGGTCATGAGCGTGCCTCCGGATCGGTTTGGGGGATGACGTTGGTGAGGTCGGCGATGAGGTCGGCGGCCCAAGCGAGCCGATTTTCGGCAAGCCACTCGACAAGGAAGCCGTCAGTGCCGCTGCGGGCGTGGACCTCGGCGATCAGTGCCTGATGCTGCTTTGATGAGGCGGCGCAGAGCGCGAGCGCCACGTCCGACAAGCCCAGCTCGAACAGCCGGTTGCCGCGCCGGGACTGGCAGTAATAGTCGCGCTTGGGCATCGCCCGCGCGAGGATCTCGATCTGGCGATCGTTGAGCCCGAACCGGCGATAGATGGCCGTGATCTGCGGCTCGATGGCCCGCTCGTTCGGGAGCAGGATGCGGGTCTGGCAACTTTCGATGATGGCCGGCGCGATCGCCGACCCATCGATGTCCGACAGCGACTGCGTGGCGAAGATGACGCTGGCGTTCTTCTTTCGCAGCGTCTTCAGCCACTCGCGGAGCTGACCGGCGAAGCCCTCGTCGTCCAGCGCCAGCCAGCCTTCATCCACGATCAGTAGCGTCGGGCGACCGTCCAAGCGGTCCTCGATGCGGTGGAAGAGATAGGCGAGCACGGCGGCAGCGGCTCCAGTGCCAATCAGCCCTTCGGTCTCGAAGACCTGAACATTGGCTTCGCCCAGATGCTCGGCCTCGGCGTCGAGCAACCGGCCATAGGGACCGCCGACGCAATAGGGTCGGAGCGCCTGTTTCAGGTCGTTGGACTGCAGCAGGACGGAAAGACCCGTCAGCGTCCGCTCGCTGATAGGCGCGGACGCCAGCGATGACAGCGCTGACCAGAGGTGCTCCTTAACCTCGGGCGTGAGCGGCACGCTCTCGCGTCCTAAGATCGCGACCAGCCAATCGGAGGCCCAGGCGCGCTCGGCGACATCGTCGATGCGCGCGAGCGGCTGAAGCGACACGCTGTCTTTTGAGCCCTCCGTGAGGCCGCCGCCGAGATCGTGCCAGTCGCCGCGCATGGCGAGCGCGGCGGCGCGGATGGAGCCACCGAAGTCGAAGGCGAAGACTTGGGATTGCGGATAGCGCCGGAACTGCAGCGCCATGAGCGCCAGCAGCACCGACTTGCCGGCGCCGGTCGGGCCGACGATCAGCGTATGGCCGACATCGCCGACATGGATGGAAAGCCGGAACGGGGTCGAGCCTTCGGTCTTGCCGAACAGCAGTGGGGGTGCTGCAAAATGCTCGTCGCGTTCCGGTCCCGCCCACACCGCCGACAGCGGGATCATGTGGGCGAGATTCAATGTGTTGATCGGGGGCTGGCGGACATTGGCGTAGACATGACCGGGCAACGAGCCGAGCCAGGCGTCCACCGCGTTGATCGTCTCGGGCATCGCGGTGAAGTCGCGGCCCTGGATCACCTTCTCGACCATCCGCAGCTTCTCGGCGGCGATGCGCGGGTCATCATCCCAGACAGTGATCGTCGCCGTCACATAGGCCTGGCCGGCATAGTCCGCGCCCAGCTCCTGCAACGCCATGTCCGCATCGGCCGCCTTGTTCGAAGCATCGGTGTCGACCAGCGCCGACGCCTCGTTGGTCATCACTTCCTTCAGAATGGCGGCGATCGACTTGCGCTTGGCGAACCATTGTCGCCTGATCTTGGTCAGCAGCTTGGTCGCGTCGGTCTTGTCGAGCAGAACGGCGCGCGTGGACCAGCGATAGGGAAAGGCCAGCCGGTTCAGCTCGTCGAGGATGCCGGGCGTGGTCGCGGTCGGGAAGCCGACAATGGTGAGGATGCGGACATGCGCATCGCCCAAGCGCGGCTCCAGCCCGCCGGTGAGCGGCTGATCGGCCAGCAGCGCATCGAGATACATCGGCGTCTCGGGAACGCGAACGCGATGCCGCTTCGTCGAGACGGTCGAATGCAGATAGGTCAGCGTCTCGCCGTCATCGAGCCAGGCGCATTCCGGCATGAAGGCGTCGATGAGCTGGAGGATGCGATCGGTGCGGTCGGCGAGGCCGCGCAGGATCTCGTGTGCATCGACGCCGGCGTGATCGCGGCCCTCGTAGAGCCAGGTCTCAGCGCGGGCGGCATCCTCGGCCGGCGGCAAATAGAGGAAGGTCAGGAAGTAGCTGGACTCGAAATGCGCGCCGGCCTCCTCGAAGTCGGCCTTGCGTTCGGCGTCGACCAAGGCGGAGGCGCTGTCGGCGAACATGCTGGCCGGATAGGTCGCCGCGCCATGGCGCTGCGCTTCGACGAAGATCGCCCAGCCGGAGCCGAGGCGACGAAAGGCGTTGTTGAGCCGGCCGGCGACGGCGACCAGCTCGGCCGGCACGGCGCTGTCGAGGTCGGGGCCGCGGAAGCGCGCGGTGCGCTGCAGGCTGCCGTCCTTGTTCAGCACGATCCCTTCGCCGACCAAAGCGACCCAGGGCAGGAAGTCGGCGAGCCGGGTGTTGCGGTTGCGATATTCGGCGAGGTTCATCATCGGCGCCGCTCATCAGACCGACAGGTGGCCGGGGATGCGCAGATGCTTGCGCACGACGTCGACGAACTGCGGATCACGCTTGGCGGCCCAGACGGCCGCGAAATGCCCGACAGCCCAGAGGCCGAGACCGACCAGCCAGAGCCGAAGGCCCAGGCCCAGCGCGGCCGCCAATGTGCCGTTGAGGATGGCGAGCGAGCGCGGCGCGCCGCCGAGCAGGATGTGCTCGGTAAGCGCCCGATGCACCGGAACCGAGAAGCCCGGCAGCTCGCCGCCATGGTCGACGCCATCGGCCATCAGACGAGCGCCCCGCCGCCAAACGAGAAGAAGGACAGGAAGAAGCTGGACGCGGCGAAGGCGATCGACAGGCCGAAGACGATCTGGATCAGCTTACGCGCGCCGCCCGACGTGTCGCCGAAGGCCAGCGTCAGGCCGGTGATGATGATGATCATCACAGCGATGATCTTGGCGACCGGTCCCTCGATCGATTCGAGGATCGATTGCAGCGGCGCCTCCCACGGCATCGACGAGCCGGAGGCGTGGGCGGCCGGCGCGAGCGCCAGCGTTACGATGGTGACGGACACCGCCGTGGCGATGTGGCGGCGGATGCGCAAAGCATGCTGGATCATGACGGGTCTCCTGTGAGGGGCTGGCTTGCGGGGGTGACGCGGTAGTCGCCGTCGGGGCCGAGGCCCTCGATGCGGGCGAGTTCGGTGAGGCGGCGCGACGCGCCGCGACCGGACAGCACGGCGACCAGGTCGATCGTCTCGGCGATCAGCGCGCGCGGGACGGTGACGACGGCTTCCTGGATGAGCTGCTCCATGCGACGCAGCGCGCCGATGGCGGTGCCGGCGTGGATTGTTCCGACGCCGCCGGGGTGTCCGGTGCCCCAGGCCTTCAACAGATCGAGCGCCTCGGCCCCACGCACCTCGCCGATCGGGATGCGATCGGGGCGCAGGCGGAGCGAGGAGCGGACAAGATCGGAGAGCGAGGCGACGCCGTCTTTGGTCCGCATCGCGACCAGATTGGGCGCGGCGCATTGCAGCTCGCGCGTATCTTCGATCAGGACGACGCGGTCCGAGGTCTTCGAGATCTCGGCCAGCAGCGCGTTGGTGAGAGTGGTCTTCCCGGTCGAGGTGCCGCCGGCTACGAGGATGTTGCGCCGGTCGGCTACGGCCTGGCGCAAGGTCTCGGCCTGACCCGCAACCATGATCCCGGCGGCGACATAATCGTCGAGCGTGAAGACCGCGACGGCGGGCTTACGGATTGCAAAGGCCGGCGCGGACACCACGGGAGGCAACAGCCCCTCGAACCGCTCCCCCGTCTCGGGCAGCTCGGCCGAGACACGCGGGGCGCCGGGATGAACCTCAGCGCCGACATGATGGGCGACTAGACGGATGATCCGCTCGCCGTCCGAAGGCGACAGCAGCTCGCCTGTGTCGGAAAGCCCTTCGGAAAGCTGGTCGATCCAGAGCCGCCCATCGGGGTTGAGCATCACCTCGACGATCGCGGGGTCTTCCAGAAATCGAGCGATCGCCGGCCCGAGGGCCGTGCGCAGCATGCGCGCGCCGCGAAGGATCGCCTCCGATTTCTGGTGAGTGGCCGCCACGTCGTCCCCGTTCTCTTGCAGGTCCGCGACATGCGGCCCTGGATCGGGGATGAGTAGAGGAGGCAGAAATCACGGCCTGACAACAACCATAATGTGGTCGTCGTACTGTGGCGTACAAATACAGGTAAACGGCGGAATGCCGGAATACTTGCGGTGTACGCTGTCGTGATTAATCCGCGTCGTGCGCGGGCGCGATGTCCTCCGAAATCTCTTGTCGAAGTTTCGGCCCGTGAGCGAGTCGCCGTCCGAGCGCGGTGACGAACGCCTCGTAGCGCTCGCCGGCTTTGGCGCGCGCCGCGGCCTGGGCAGGCTCGGGGAGCGGCGGGTTCGTCGTCAACCAGAAGCGGATGAACACGGCCAGCGTTTCGACGGCGATCCCAAGGTCGCGCTCCATCCGCGCCATTCGTCGGTCGATCTGGTCGAGCCGCTTCGTCGTCGCAGCCTCCTGCCGTTCGGCAGCGTCAGGCGACAGGAAAGAGGCGATGCCGGCTTCTGCGATCAGCGAGAGGGATTGATCGCGCCGGGCGGCATGTGCGGCGAGCGTCCTCATGACGTCGGGTTCGAGATAGACCGACAGCCGCTGCTTCTTGGGAGATTTTGCCATGCTGCCTCCTAAAGCTCGATGCCATCGCCGGGATCGAGCGACGCCTGGCGTGCGACCTGGCGCATGGTCTGGTTCATGCGCGAGAGGCGTGCGGCGTCCTCATCGGCGTCATCGCGGGGATCGATCTCAAATTCGTTTTCGATGGGTTGCTTAGGCTCGACGGGCTTTGCGCGGCTCAGTTCTGGCTGGTGCCGGCGCTCGGAGTCGGTCGTATCCTCATCCTCCGACCCGCTCCCGCCGCCAGTCGCGATCGACACGGTCGGCGTCGCTGGAAGGGGCAGCGTACTCCAGTCGTCCGGTCGGGCCGTTGTCGGCTTCACCAGGTTCGGTGGCGCTACGATGCGTTCCTGAAATCGGAGATCCTCATAGTATCGCGCCTTTTTCGCGCGGATCGGCGGGGTGCCGGCGACCATGACGATTTCGTCCGATGGCGGAAGTTGCATGATCTCGCCGGGCGTCATCAGTTGCCGGGCCGTTTCCGAACGCGACACCATCATGTGACCGAGCCAGGGCGACAGGCGATGACCGGCATAGTTCTTCATCGCGCGCAGCTCTGTCGCGGTGCCGAGGGCGTCTGAAACACGCTTGGCGGTCCGCTCGTCATTCGTCGCGAAGCTGACGCGCACATGGCAGTTATCGAGGATCGAGTTGTTCGGGCCGTAAGCCTTCTCGATCTGGTTCAGCGACTGGGCGATGAGGAAGGCTTTGAGACCGTAGCCCGCCATGAATGCCAAGGCACTCTCGAAGAAGTCGAGGCGGCCGAGCGCTGGAAACTCATCGAGCATCAGCAGCAACCGATGACGGTTGCCCTTCGCCTGCAGATCCTCGGTGAGCCGCCGACCGACCTGATTGAGGATCAGGCGGATCAGCGGCTTGGTCCGGTTGATATCGGACGGCGGCACCACGAGGTAGAGCGTCGTCGGATGCTTGCCGCCAACGATATCGACGATGCGCCAGTCGCAGCGGCGGGTGACCTCGGCGACGACGGGGTCACGATAGAGACCGAGGAACGACATCGCGGTGGACAGAACGCCCGACCGCTCGTTGTCCGATTTGTTGAGCAGCTCGCGCGCAGCACTGGCGATCACCGGATGCGGGCCGGCCTCGCCAAGGTGGGCTGTCTTCATCATGGCGGCCAGCGTCGACTCGATCGGCCGCTTCGGATCGGAGAGGAAGGCAGCGACGCCTGCCAGGGTCTTGTCGGCCTCGGCATAGAGCACGTGCAGGATCGCGCCGACGAGCAGCGCATGGCTCGTTTTCTCCCAGTGATTTCGCTTTTCAAGCGAGCCTTCCGGATCGACCAAGATGTCGGCGATGTTCTGCACGTCGCGGACCTCCCACTCGCCGCGACGCACCTCGAGCAGCGGATTGTAGGCGGCCGATTTCGTATTGGTCGGATCGAACAGCAGCACGCGACCATGCCGTGCGCGATAGCCGGCGGTGAGTGTCCAGTTCTCCCCCTTGATGTCATGGACGATAGCTGAGCCGGGCCAGGTGAGCAGCGACGGCACGACCAGGCCGACGCCCTTGCCGGAACGCGTGGGTGCAAAGCACAGCACATGCTCGGGGCCGTCATGGCGGAGATAGTCGCGCTCAAATTTTCCGAGGACGACGCCATCCGCGCCCAAGAGGCCGGCGGCGCTCACTTCGCGAGCATCGGCCCATCGGGCGGAACCGAACGTCTCGGCATTCTTGGCCTCACGCGCCCGCCAGAGGGACATGCCGATCGCGACGGCGATGGAGATGAAGCCGCCTGACGCCGCGATATAGGCGCCTTCGATGAAGATCGGCGGCGCATAGGCATCATAGAAGTACCACCACCAGAAGATGGCGGGCGGATAGTAAATCGGGCAGCCAGCCAGGTCGAACCACGGAACTCCGAGCTGCTGTTGGAAGCCGAGCCGATAGGCCGTCCACTGCGTCGCCGCCCAAGTCGTCATGAGCACGATCAGGAAGACGGTGAGAATCTGGCCCCAGAGGATTTTGGTCGCCGACATGGCGGGTACTCCTTTCATGGTTGGGCTACATGCCGAGGCCGCGGTTGCGGCCGAAGCTCCAGTCGACGCCGCCGGCGCCGCGCGACACGCCGGAGACGTGCTGACCGACCTGACGTTCGAGGGACGGCGACCAGGGCACGAGCTGGAAGCCGAGGCCGTCGTCGATCATGGCGAAGCGGCCCGATGCGAGCGCGAAGCGCTGGCGATAGGTGCCCGCCACGTATTCGCCTGTGGCGGCCTTGGTGAATTGGCGGCCGGTCTCGGCCGCGAGCTTCTCCCCAAGGGCCTCCACTTCGCGCTGTCGCAGTGTGTCGATCAGCCCGGGCGAGAAGCTGACGCCGCGCGGTTGCCGCTCGGCGAGACCCTCACCAATAAGATGTTCGGCTCGCCTCTCCATCGCCTCGCGCACCTCCGCGCCGAAGCCCCCGCCGCCGAGCGCGACAGGATCGCGGGCGATTGCCTGCCGGTCGAGCCAGGTCGCGCCGGTCGCGGTGACCTGCCGCTCGATGTCGAGGTCGGAGCGCACGGCGATCGCGACGCGTCGTTGGCCGCGCGCGTCGTCGAACTTGCGCAGCTCCACGATCGAGCCCGGCGCGCTGTCGCCGGCAGCGTCGAGGTCGGGCAGTTTGATGTGATGGGTGCGTCCGTCCGTGCCATCGACAACGGCGTAGGTCGTGCCCTTCAGCTCGTCGTCGAGACCGCGATCGACCAGCCGGCCGACGACAGGATCGTCAATGCTCTCGCCGGCCAGCACATAGCTGGCCGCACCGCGCTCGATGCCGCGCTCGGTCAGACCCCGGTGAATGCGCTTGATGATGTCGCCACGCTCGCCCAGCTCGCGCAGGGTCGCCTCGGCATTCTCGGATACGACCCATTGGCCAGGGCCGACCTGATCGGCGAGGCCGAGCGTCTCCAGCTTTCGCAGCCGACCGACTTTCATCGCGTGGAATTCGTCGGGCTGGCGATCGGAGTGCGGAGCCAGATCGACGACGCCGGTGCGATAGCTGTCCCGGGCGAGTTGGCGATCGAGATTGGTCCAGCGCTCGGCCTCGATCTGGCGTTCCAGATTGCGGCGTATCTCGTGATCGGTGCGCGGCCCCAGCTCTTGGGTGACGAGATCCTGTGCGCGGGCGCGCATGCCTTCCTTGATGTAGTCGCGAGAGATCACGAGGTCCTGGCCGTCATCGGTGCGCCCGCGCAGGATGATGTGGACGTGGGGATTATCCGTGTTCCAGTGATCGACGCAGACCCAGTCGAGGCGGGTAGCCAGGTCCTTCTCCATCTGCCCCATCAGGTCGCGGGCATAGGTTTTAAGGTCGGACATCTCCGTCGCGTCCTCGGGCGAGACGATGAACCGGAAGTGATGCCGGTCGTCCTGGGTCCGCTCCGCGAAGGCCTTGGGATCGGCGTCCTCGGTCTCCGGCCCGAACAGCCGGGCCTTCTCTCCATCCCGGGTGACGCCCTCGCGCCGCAGATAGCTGAGGTGGGCGGAGAGCGGCGCGGCCCGAGCGGTGTGCCGGACGACGCGTGTCTTGATCACTGTGTTGCGCGATCGGCTGGTGAGCAGACGATTGGCCTGCACCGTTGCGCGCTGGCCTCGACCGAACCGCGAGCGGTTGCCCGAGCTGATCTTGCCGGAGCGCGAGACGCTGCCGCCGGCGCGCTGGGCGGCCGCCAGCGCCTGGGCGATGAAGGGCCGCGCCTGCTGGGCGCGGGTCGAGCGGATGCGGCCAGGCCGGATGCGGAAATCGTCCTCGCCGCTCATGGTCGAGGCCCCGCACATCTTGCAAAGCCGAGGAAATCCTTGCAGAAATCGCGATGGCGCAGGCTCCGCCGATCAGGCGCACCTCGCGCAAATGCGCCATAAGTCTCTGAAAACACACGACCGCGCCAGGCCGCACATCGCGCGCTTTTATCTCGCCATCGTTCGGTTGTGCTGCCTGTTTTTCCCGCCTCTGACGCCAACTCCACGCCAGAACCCGACAATGCCGCATGGAGTGCGAAACCACTCATCGCGGCCCCGCAGTATCAGTCCGCGCCACGAATAGGCCGTCCGATCGCGGTGCAGGCAGGTCCGGATCGCGAGCGGACTCCCGCGCAGAGGGTGCGGCCGGATCGCCGTCCCGCTGCCGCTGGACTGCACCCGCGCTGCTGTCGACCTGCACGATGAAGAGTGGCGCACGGGTCCAGGCGAGCGGATCGGCGGTCGCCACCGTGACGGGGGCAGCGAGATCGCCGCCGCCGATGATCGGTGCGAGGGCGGCGACATAGGCGCGTGTTTCGGCCGGCAACGGGCGGCCGGTCGCCCGATATTCCTCGTAGCGGCCGGGACCAGCGTTGTAGGCCGCCAGAAAGCCGGGCGAGCCGTATCGATCGTGCATCTCGCGCAGATACGCCGCGCCCGCCATGATGTTATCGCGCGGGTCGTAGGGGTCGTTGCCGAGACCATGTCGAGCGCGCAAATTTGCCCAGGTCGCGGGCATGATCTGCATCAGGCCCATCGCGCCGGCCGATGAGATGGCGCGCATGTCGCCGGCGCTTTCGACGCGCATGACCGCACGAATCCAATGTTCGGGAACGCCAAATCGTCGCGCAGCCTCGGCGATCAAGGCGGCGTAGGGATCGACGCGAGAGAGGCGTTCGCCCGACACGGTCTGTGCATTCGCGTCGGCGCAAAGCGGCGCGGCGGTCAGCAGGCCGGAAAGGAGAAGGAAGGCTGTGCGCCGGACGGTGGAATGCCGGCCGGCGACAGCGCGATGGCGGCGGGCCGACATCGTTCAGTCCCGCTCGCTGCGCCGGGGCGGGCGGTTCCAGTGCAGACCCCAGGCGGACTTGTCGTCGGCCGACTGGAACAGGTTAGCGCGGACCGGTTGGCTGAAGGTCGGATCGTCGAGTTGCAGCGAGACGTATTCGCCGGCCTTCTCGCCGGTGCGCTTCCAGCCGGCTCCAACTTCGGGACCGTCCTCATCCGATCCGAGATGAACGCGATAATCCGGCGCGTTCTCCGCGTCGGATTGCTCGGCGGGCACAAGCACCAGGTCGGCGTCGAGAGCGAGCGTTTTGATGCGCCCGGCATAGCCCGACGTGGTGCGGCTAAATTGACCGATCAGGGACATGATTGCCTCCATTGATGTGCGGTGAGGTTGGGAACGGGCACGTCGTCACCGCGTCGTCGCGCGCCAGACGAAGCGACCATCGCCGTCCTCGTCGGTGTAGAGAGGAATGGCCCGGCCGATGACGGCGGAGGCGGGAAGCGGTCCGAAGTAGCGGCCGTCGAGGCTGTCGCGGACCTGCCAGTTCATCAGGAATAGCTCGCCCTCGGCGACGACGCGGCAGCCCTGCCAGACGGGCAGCGGATTGCCGCGACGATCGCGGTCGAGCGCGTCGCCCATCGGTACGGCGTCGACAGTGATGGCGAGGCCGGTCCTGCAAACGCGTTGGCCAGGAAGCGCCGCGACGTGCTTGATAAGCGGTACGCCGCGCGGCAGATAACCGCCCTCGGCGAGGAAGCTCGCGAGGGGCTCGGGCGCACGCACGGCGACCAGATCGGTGACCTCGGGGGACGGGTTTGGCGCGATGGCATAGAGGCCGATCGGCGTGCTGGCCGACGCATTCCAGATCAGCTTCGGCGCGAAGGAAACGATCGATAGGATGCCGAGCAACGACACGGCGCCCGTCGTGGTGACGGCGTAGCCAAGCCGGGTCATGCGCCGATCCTCCGCGCCAGGAGAAAGGCGCGATGGCGCTGCGTCGTGTAGGCGCGCGGCGTCTCGCCGACGGCCAGGCGATTGTGAACGTGCCGCCAGTAATCGGGCGCGACCTCGGCCGGATCGATGCCGATGGCCTCGATCGCGTCGATGAGCTGGAGCATGCGCTCCACCCTCGGCCAGCCGTCGACGCGCAGCAGAATGTCGCCGCCGGGCGTCACGGTCGGGATTGTCTGGCAGGGTTCGCGAGGACCCACCGCGCGCAGAATGTCGAGGCGGGAGAGCATGGTGCCGTGCTCGTTCGCGGCCCAGCGCACCAGCGCGAAGACCGCGCCGGAAGGGAAGAAGAGGATACGGCGGCGACGGTCGAGGACCTGTTCGCGGACCTCGCGGCCGAAACGAATCCAGTGCTCGATTTGCTTCTCGATCCAGACGAGTTCGACTTTGGTGAGATCCGCAGGCGGCGCGGGAGGTGCGCGGCCGGCGCGCGCGGATACGGCAGCAAGGCCGGACATCAGTCGTCTCCTTGGGATTGTGGGAATTCGCGTTCGAGCAGCGTGCGGAGCATGTCGGCGACAGTCTGGCCGCGCTGGAAGGCCGCAATCTTGATGCGGCCGCGCATGTCGGCGGTGACGTCGATGGTCAGCCGAGCCGAGAAGTCGTCGGCGGATTGCGGTCGCTGTGTCTGGCGATCGGGCGCCTTGATCCAGTTTTCTGGATCGCCTGGCCGAGATGCGAACCCACGCTTGGGAGATCGTTCGCTCATGCACCGATCCTCAAGATTTCGGCCGCGAGCGCGGTGATCTCGCGCGCACCCGGACAATCCTGGTCCTGCTCCGCGGCGATCCGGCCGGTCTGCACGACATCGGCGAAGACGATGCGCTGACCGATGGTCGTCGCGAGCAATGGCGGGTCGTGGTCGGCGAGCGTCTCGACGGTTTCGCGGGCGAGCACGGTGCGCGCCGCGCAGCGGTTCAGCACGAAGCGAGCGGCAAGCTCTGGGCGGTAGATGCGTGCTTCATTGAGCAGCGCAAGCATCTCGGCCGACGCCCAACCGTCGAGCGGTGACGGCTGCACTGGGATCAGCACGAGGTCGGCGGCGAGCAGCGCCGAGCGCATCAGACCGGCGACACGCGGCGGTCCGTCGATGACGACGTGATCGACGTCACGCGCCAGCTCCGGCGCTTCGCGATGGAGTGTGTCGCGCGCCAGGCCGACGACACCGAACAGCCGCTGCAATCCCTCCCGGCTGCGTTGCTGCGACCAGTCCAGCGCCGAGCCTTGCGGATCGGCGTCGATCAGCGTGACCCGCTTACCGCCCCGCGCCCATTCGCCGGCGAGATGCAGTGCCAGCGTCGTCTTGCCGACGCCGCCCTTCTGGTTGAGGAACGCGATGATCATGACGGTCTCCCGGCGATCGGGGACTCGTCCACAGCGGCCGAAAAACGGGTTCGCGTTAGAAAGATTCCGTAGGAATCTAGGTTAGATAAGTTACGGGGCTCGCAAGCTGCTGATTCAGCGCGATGAATCGGCGATTTCGGTCCCCGATAGCACGAGAGTCCGGTCCCCGATGGCACGATAGTGCCGGTCCCTGATAGCACGAGATGATTCACAGCTTATCCCCAGGGCGAGTTGTCGAGCGGCGTCGGCGGCGCGGGATGCCGAGGGCGTCGGGATCGGTTGGTACGAAGGACAGGATTTCGGGGCCGCCGACGCATTGCTCGATGGTCAGGCGATAGCCGGGCAGCGGCTGGCGGCGGACGATCTCGCGCAGGTCGTAGGCGAAGTGCTTGAGCGGCGAGAGGCTGCCGGATTTGGCGTGGAGGTGGGGGAAGTCGAAACTCCAGCCGAACTCCTGTTTGCCCCCGTGCTTGCGCACGAGACGGTAGAGCCAGCGCTCCAGGCCGCCGGTGAGATCGAAGTATTTGCGGTCGATCGTCAGCACGAGCGCGTCGTCAAGCACGGCGCCGTAGAACCAGTCGGGGACAATCAGCTCGAGGCCGAGCGGGCGGCCGCGGTGATCGGCGCGTTCCTTCCATTCGTTGATCCAGGAGAAGCGGTGCATCCGCCGTTCTGTCGGCTGGCGGATAGAGGTCGCGACCGTGGTCGACTGCAGCCGGTCGAGCGCGGCCTTGAGGCGGTCGTAGTCGCGGAGCGACACGCCGCGGCCGATGAAGTTCAGAATTTCATAAGGTGTGGTCGCCATCAGGCGCGACGGTCGCAAGCCGACATCGCGCGCTTCGACGATCTGCGAAGCTGCCCAGATTAGGACGTCGGCGTCCCAGATCGTGGCCATGCCATGCTCGGGCACGGCTTCGACGCGGATCTTCACCGACCCCGCCTTGAAGTCGATCGGCGCCAGGCGCTTCGACTTGGCGAGCGAGAAGAACGGATAGGCCATGAGGTCCTGCGCGTCGCGGGGTGCGAGATCGCCGGGCAGCGCCCGGAACAGATCGAGCTGCGCGCGCTCCTCGCGATGGTGGGGGTGGGACGACAC